>JMMB01000007.1:0-2400000 GCA_000686145.1 Peptostreptococcaceae bacterium VA2
CCTATTTTTGTGTTTCCTCTTATCATAACTCCTGGATATACTATAGTGTCATTGCCTATTTCAACACCTGATTCTATATATGTTGAGTTAGTATCTATTATTGTAACTCCATTTACCATATGAGATTCATTGATTCTTTTTTTTCATTATTTCTTCTGCTTTTGATAATTCAACTCTTGAGTTTACTCCCATTAGTTCTTCTATTGTGGAACCATTGAAAGCACCTACTTTATGACCTTTATCTCTCATTATCTTGATAGTGTCTGTTAAATAGTACTCTTCTTGGGCATTATTGTTATCTAATAAGTCTAGAGATTCCCTTAAGCTCTTTCCATTAAAGCAGTATATACCCGAATTAATTTCTTTTTGCTTGCTTCTCTTCCTCACTAGCATCTTTTTGCTCCACTATTTTTAGTAAATCTTGATTTTCATCTCTTATTATTCTTCCATATCCTGTAGGATTTGATACACATGTAGTAAGTACTGTAGCATGGTATCTATTTTCTAAATGATAATCAAATAATTTTTTTTAATGTATCTTTCCTTTACTAAAGGTGTGTCTCCACATAATACTACTATTCGTATCTTCGTCATTTATATATTCTTTAGCCATCATAACAGCATGCCCAGTTCCTAATTGTTCTGTTTGCATTGCTATCATAGTGCCTTTAGGTAATCTCTCTTTTACTGTTTCACTTTCATGTCCCAATATTGTTACTATATCGTTAACCCCAGAGCTTTTACAAACATCTATTACATGGTTAACCATTTCTTTTCCACACACTTTGTGTATTACTTTTGGAAATTTAGACTTCATTCTTGTACCTTTGCCTGCAGCAAGGATTATAGCTTTAAAGTTCATCTCTCCACTCCATTCTTTTATTTTATTTCCTATATTATTCTATATTTTAATTGTTTATATTTAATGTCTTTGCTATCACTAATAATATAGCACTTTTTTTACAAAAAAGTATACATTTATAACAAAAATTTTAAATACAAAAAAAGAGCCCGAATAGTTCGGACTCTCAATAAATTCCCTATATTTATAATTACTCAGCTGCAACTTCTAATTGAGCTACCGCTTCATGATTATGGCTTTTAAAACTGCATCTTCTAATACTTGTCTCATTTCAGCATTTATTGGATGCGCTATAATCTCTAAAAATTACCTTTCCCCTACTTTTCTGCTTGGCATAGCTATGAATAGTCCATTATTGCCCTTCTATAACCTTTATATCATGTACTACAAATAGGTATTAAAAGTTAATGAAACTATACACTTCATCTTGCCCTCATCCAGTTATCTTTCTTACTCTTACGTCAGTTATCTTCATACCCTTGTATCCCCCTTTTATATTTAACAAATTTAATATATTTAATATTGGACTGTTTTTTTATATAATTCTTAGGAATCTTTTGAATATCCTTTTTTATTTTTACAAATTTTATTATTTTTTGTAGGATTATTCTTCCTCTTCTAAAAATATCCTCTATCATATCATCAATTTGGCACTCCCCTTGTACCTCTTCATTTTTGATATTCATCTTTAAATGTCTTTAGGTTTGGCTCTACTTTAACACTTTCAACCATTTACATCTAATTCTATTAAAAGATATGTAATCTTTTACCATTTTTTCTTGTGGCTCTATTGTAGATATAAACACTCCAGTTCCTATAACTTGTGCTCCAAAACTCATTCATAAGGTCTACCATCCCTTTGATAGTTCCTCCACCTCTCATAAAAGTCATCTATTAATATAACTTTACTGTTTGGCTTTATAGCTTTTCTTGGTAAACTCATGCTTTCTACTTTAGAATTATTTCCATTTACATAAGTCATGCTAAGTGTCGGACCCTCTGATACTTTTATGTCTTTTCTTATTATAACTAATGGTAAAATTCATAGCTTTTGCTGTCATTAGTGCCATTGGAATTCCCTTTGTTTCCATTGTTACTACATAATCAGCATCTATATAATCTATATTTGAGGCAAATATTTTTGCCTATTTTAGCCGCTATTGGTTGGATCATATATTAAATCTATTAAATATAAAAATCCACCTGATAATATTCTTGATTTATCGCCTATTTTTTCACATAAATCCCATTAAGAATTCTTCATTTTCTGCTTTTGAAGTTTTTGGTATGTATTTAACTCCACCAGCTGCTCCTGATATAGTTATAACTTTCCCTAATTGTAGCTTTTCAAAAACATTTTTTTACAACTATCAAGTCTTCACTTATTGTTGATTTCGCTGCATTGAATTGATTTGTGAAATAACTTAGCGTAAATATTTTGTTTGGATTATCTGATAGTATTTTTTACTATAGCTCCAATTCTCTCCGTTCTTTTAAACTTCATTAAATTTTCCTCCTAGGATTATAACACCTTACTACTTAAACTATGTAATGCACAACAATATTTTATTATGATATAATAATGGTTATGTTTTAATTAGTTTTTAAATATATTATATATATAATCTAGTATATGTATATTTTGCCATAAAATATTGAACATTATACTATTATACCACAAACATAGTTCATATTGTAGGACTTAATTAAAAAGAAAGGTGGTTTTCTTATGAATATACATTTCATTGGAATTGGCGGTATAAGCATGAGTGCTTTAGCTGAAATATGTATTAATAAAGGATATAAAGTGTCTGGTTCAGATGCAAACGAATCATATCTATTGGAGAAACTTAGATCTCAAGGTGCTAATATATTTATTGGTCACAAAAAAGAACATATCTCTGATAAATATAGATATGGTTATTTATACTGCAGCTGTACATAAAGAACAATGCAGAGATGATAGCTGCTAAAGAAAAAAATAAACTTACTATGAATAGAGCTGCTTTTTTAGGTCAAATCATGAGAGAATATAAAAACTCAATAGCAGTTTCTGGAACTCACGGTAAAACTTCGACAACTTCTATGTTGTCCTACTATATTCCAATATGCAGATTTAGACCCTACTATATTAGTTTGGAGGAAATTTAAGCACTATTGGTGGAAATGTTAAGATAGGTAATTCTGATCATTTCATTACAGAAGCTTGTGAGTACGTTGATAGTTTCCTTAACTTTAACCCTCAAATAGCTATAGTATTAAATATCGAGGAAGATCATTTAGATTATTTCTCAGGTATAGATGAAATAAAAGCATCTTTCAATAAATTTGGAAATTACTTCCTAAAGATGGTTATTTCATAATCAACGGTGATGATGAAAACACAGAAGATATATTACATGAGATTAAAAGCTACAGTAATAAAATACGGAACAGATGCTTGTAATGACGCAATCTTAAAAAATATAAACTTCAATGAAAATGGTCACGGAGTGTTTGATTTAGAATTTAAAGGTGAAAATTTAGGAACATTCGAACTTTCTGTTCCTGGTCTTCATAACATATATAACGCTGCAGCTGCTATTCTTACAGCTTATGTATCTTCTATAGATTTAGAAACTTATAAGAGCTAATATAAAAGCTTATGGTGGAGTTGGTAGAAGATTCGAGGTTAAAGGTAATTATAATGGCGCTTTAGTTGTTGATGACTATGCTCATCACCCAACAGAACTAAAGGCTACTTTATCTGCTGCTTAAAAAAATGAAACAGTCTAAGTTATGGTGCATATTCCAGCCTCATACTTATACTAGAACAAAATCTCTTTTAAATGAATTTGCTGAAGCTTTTTATGCTGCAGACAAAGTTATTATTACTGATATCTACGCTGCTAGAGAGCAAGATCCTGGTGATATTCATTCTAAAGATTTAGTTGAAAAATTATATCAAAATAATGTCGATGTAACTTATATAAGCAAATTCGAAGATATAACTGATTATCTTCGTGATAATGTTAAGGATAATGACTTAGTTATAACTGCTGGTGCAGGTCCTATATACCAAGTTGCTGAAGCATTGATTCAAAAATAATTCAAATAAAAAAGTGTCTTTATAAATGATTTTTTATCATTATAAAAGGCACTTTTTTATTTAAATATAATTATTTTGAGCTTTTTCCAATCTCAAATATCTCTGACACAAGATAGTCATAAAGTTTTGTATGTACTTCATAATAAGCTTCTGCTTTACTTTCATTTTTTCCTTTTTGAGATATTTTTATATAATCCTTGCCCATTGTTTCTACAATTGCATCGTAGTGTTCTCCCTTAATATTTATTTGGAAGTTATATTCACTTCTTTCTTTACTTTTTTCAGGTTGAACTTTTCCTACGATTCTCTTTTGAATCATTTGAAGTGAAAGATCATCGAATTTCCACTTATGTATTTTTTTAGTTTCATTTTTATATTTTATTTCTACAGTTTCCCAACTTTTATATTGCTTCACAAAATCAAAAGATAAGTAAATACTTTCACTTAAAAGCTTCTCAAATTCTTTCTTTGTAGCTACTGGAACTTTATAGTATTCTTCGCTACTTACAGTATATACTCTAAAGTAATTCAAATCTGTAGAGAATCTTATTCCATCATCTGAATATCCATTATATACCGGAGTATACGATTCTGGTTTTCTTATCTTTGTGAACTCACTGAATAAAATTTTTACATTAGACCAGTAAGATTCTTCTACTCTTACTTTCTCTACTTTTGAATCTGATATATATATTTTTTCTTTTGAACTTATTTGCTTTATTAGCGATCTTGTATCTTCTTTATCTAATTCTGCTTTTACTGGTTGTGTACTGTCCTCTTCCATATTCCTTGCAGTATTAAAAGTTAAAAAATAAACTACAAAAAATAAAACAATTCCAATAATTACTATTGTACCTTTTTTTAGTTTTCTTCTTTTTGCCATAAAAATCCCCCCTAAGGCTATATAATTATAAGATAATTATATACTTTTATCAATATTTTGTAAGTATGTTTATTTTATATTAATATTTCCCAGGAAATTTTTTCACGATTCGACAATAATATATATTTTTTTATATGTTTATAAATATCAAAAATCACCTAACTTTTGCTAGGTGATTTTAATTAAGCAATATTATATTATGCTTCTTTTATTATTTCTTTTACCATTATTGCAGAATTAACTATGTCTTCTATAGCTATATATTCTTCTAATGTATGAGCATTTTTCATACCTATTCCTAAGTTAACTGCTTTTACTCCGTTTTTGTTTAATATGTTAGTATCGCTACCTCCACCTGTAGAAGCTGTATGTCCTTCTATATTCATGTTAGAGAAAGCTTTTTTAGCAAGTTTAACTATTTCATCATCTTCACATACATTAAAAGGTGCATATGCTCTATTAACTTCTATGTCTATTTTAGCTCCAAACTCGTCGGCAGTTTTTTTGAATGTTTCTACCATATGATTTGTTTGAACATCTAATTTTTCTTCACTTAAACTTCTAGCTTCTGCTACTATTTCTAATTCTGGCATAACTATATTTGTTGCTATACCACCTTTAATTATTCCTATATTAGCAGTAGTTTCTTCATCTATTCTTAATAACTTCATATTTTCCATAGCTCTTGAAGCTACCATTATTGCACTTATTCCGTTTTCTGGTTGAAGACCTGCATGAGCTGGTTTTCCTGTTATTTTAACGTTTATAGCATCTTGTGCTGGTGCTTGAATTATTATTTCTCCAGGAGCCCCACCACTATCTAGTACAAATGCATAATCAGCATCTACTTTAGAGTAGTCTAAGTATTTAGCTCCAAATAATCCGCCTTCTTCCCATATAGAGAATACTACTTGTATATCAGCATGCTCAATATCGTTTTCTTTAATCATTCTTAAAGCCTCTAATATAGCAGCTATACCAGCTTTATCATCAGAACCTAATACTGTAGTTCCATCACTTTTTATTATTCCAGTAGCTTCATCTATTATAGGTTTTATTCCTACTCCTGGGCTAACTGTGTCCATATGTGAACTGAATAATAATTTCTTTCCTGGTCTGTTTCCTTTTAATGTAGCTATTACGTTTCCAGTTTCTCCGTTAACCTTTTCCCCTGCATTATCTATTGAAACTTCACAGCCTATTGCTTCTAATTTTTTAACTAAAACTTGTGCTACTTTACCTTCTTTTGAAGATGGACTATCTATTTGTACTAACTCTAAAAATTCATTTATTAATCTTTGTTTGTTTATCATGATATTTCCTCCCAAATTATAGTATATTTATATATTTTAGATTAATATCATAATATTATCAATAGGAAAGGTAATATATTTTATTTTAAGATTCTTCTACTTCTAGAATCTATAAAACATAGCCAGTATCCTAAGCTATCATTTCTAGTATCACATGCTTGATAAGTATTAAATCCAGTATGACCTTTATCTGGTTGCTCATTCTTATTTCCTGGAACTGCATATATATAACTTTTTCTCTTATTATACTCATCATATTGAACACCAAATAAATAATGTCTGTATTTATATGAATGCATTACAGCATCACTATACATTGTGTAATTTAACGAATTTACATATCCTAAGTGTGGCATTGTATATCCACATAGGGTTGTTGGACTTATTTCTACTTTCCACCATCTAGTATCTTCTATATCATCACTTACAAATGGCTTAACTTCGTTGAAATATTTTAATCCCTTTTTAATTTGTCTTGGCATTAACAATGCACCTGCTGCGTTAGAATTTCGAGATTTTTGTTGATATTGTTCATATGATTGATATGGTATATTTTGAGGTTTTGGCTCTTGATATTGGCTTGCATATTTAGGTTTTCTTTGTTGTTTAGTTTTTTGTGGTTGTGATTTTTGTTTGTATAAATTACGTTCTATAATTTGTTCTTCATCCTCTTCTTCATCCTCCTCATACTCATCTTCTATTTCTTCTTCTTCTTCTTCTTCTTCATCTTCTTGTATTTCTATATATCCATCATTATCTTCTATTTCTTCGTAACCCTCGTCATCTTCTTCCTCTATCTCTATATACTCTATTTCTTCATATTCGTAATCCTCATCATCAAATTCTTCATCTTCATCATCATCTACTTCTATATATTCCACTTCTTCATACTCCTCAAATTCTTCATCATCAACAGTGAACAATATATCTTCGTAGTTTTCTATTTTACTTCCCTTAAAGCCTATTAGTGGAACAGATTTCTCATAAAGTAGAGCTATTCCTTTTAAATCTATGTCATCTCTATCTAGGTTTAATACAAACTCACCTTTTCCTTGCTCACTTAAAACAACTTTCCCTAAATCTAAAGTTTCATAATCACTTTGTATCGCAATTACTCTATATCCATCTTTTACACATTTAAGATTTTCTACATAAAGTGAAACTACTGATTTTTCATCATTTATTTCTACTTTAGCAAATGCTTTTGGTAAAATGCGCTCTTTGTATCTAAAATTAGTATCTTTAGCTTCAAGAATTATATAATCTCTTTTAAACTTTCTTTTGGAAGCCATTTCTAATCCCCCCTTAACATAATTTCTCTAAATATTATATGATTAAACACATAAAAAAAGTACCTTCTATTTTGAAGGTACCTTTGCATTTACTTTATTTGAAAGAGTAGCAAATTCTTGTATGCTAAGAGTTTCTCCTCTTCTTTTTTCATCTATATTAGCTTCTAATAATACTTCTCTGATTTCTTCTTTGCTTAAGAAACCTAATGTACTTAATGAGTTAAGTAAAGTTTTTCTTCTTTGACTAAATCCAGCTTTAACTGTTTTAAAGAATATTTCTTCGCTATCTACTGGATATTTTATTTCTGGTCTTACATGAAGTCCTATAACTGTTGAATCTACATTTGGTTGTGGTATAAACATGTGTCTTGGTGCTTTTGCCACTATTTCTGTATCACAGTAGTATTGAACTGCTATTGATAAAGTTCCATAATCCTTTGTACCTGGTACTGCATTCATTCTATCTGCAACTTCTTTTTGTACCATAACTACTATATCAGTTACTGGAATATCTTCTTCTAAAAACTTCATAACTATTGGTGTAGTTATATAATATGGAAGGTTAGCTACTAATTTAACTGGACCTCCATTTAATTTTTCTTCTACTAATTCTTGAACATCAACTTTTAATATATCTTTGTTTATTACTTCTACATTATCAAGATCATCTAAAGTTTCTTTTAGTATGGGAATTAATGTTTTATCTATCTCTATAGCAACTACTTTATCCGCTACTTTTCCCATCTCACGAGTAAGAGTTCCTATTCCAGGGCCTACCTCTATTATCTGATCGCCTTTTGAAAGTCTTGCACCTTGTAATATGCTATCTATTACATTATCGTCTATTAAAAAGTTTTGTCCTAGAGACTTTGAAAACTTAAATCCATGTTTTTGAACTACGTCTTTGGTTGCACTATGTGATGAAAGTCTATCCATTTAATTTCTCCTATTTTACTATATTTTCACGTTTTTTGTGAATTATTTTTGTCACGCTTGCGTGACTTTTTTAACTTAATTCTATTTTATTTAATGCTACTTCAAACTCTTCTCTATTTACTCCATAGTTGTTTAATCTATTTAAGAATTGTTTTGCATTTCCGTAACCTATTCCAAGTATTTTTCCAAGCTCATCTCTTCTAAAAGATGCATCTTCATTTCCTATAAGTCCGTTTCTTATTAAATCTACTTGTTTAAATTCATCTCTTTTATCCGTACTTTCTGTTCTTACTTTTTCAAGAGCTGCTATTATACTCTTTGGAGTAGCATTTTCGATTCCTATATCTCCATCTTTTTTAGCTTCTTCTCTTGGTAAAAATGCATGCTTACATCCTGGAACTTCAGCTGCTATTTTTTTCCTTATTTTTTCCCCTGCAAAATCTGGGTCAGTAAATATTATTACTCCACGTCTTTCTTGAGCTGATTTTATACGTTCCATAGTGCCTTTTGGAAATCCAAACCCACCAGTTGTTATAAGTTCTGCATCAAGAGCTCTTTTTACTGCTGTAACGTCATCTCGTCCTTCTACAACTATAATTTCTTTTATCATTATTAATTCACCTTTTTATCTATTTTTTAATCTCTCGTCTTAGCCTACATCTTTATATTTTACGTTTTTTATGACATTTTATCAAGAAAAATAAAAGCTACAGTACAATTATGCACTATAGCTTTTATTTTTATAATATTTTATAAAAAATTATTTATTATTTTATATTAAAGAATCTCTTTGCATTTTCTTTTGTAGCTTCACATACTTTTTCATAAGATATTCCTTTTTCCTGAGCTATCTTATCAGCAACAAAAGCTACTAAAGAAGGGTCATTTCTTTTTCCTCTATGTGGCTCTGGTGCCATATATGGTGAATCAGTTTCAATTAATAAATATTCTAGTGGTATTTCACTTACTACTTCTCTAGTTTTTTTATTATTTTTAAATGTAACTGTTCCTGGAATAGAAATATAACATCCCATTTTTATATATTCTTTAGCTAATTCTACATTTCCACTATAGCAATGAAGCACACATCCTATTTCTGGATTTTTAGTATTTTTGATTATTTCAAAAGTATCAGCATGTGCATCTCTATCATGTATTATTATTGGTAATTTTAATTCATTAGCTAATTCTATTTGTTTTTTAAACCATTCTCTTTGAATTTCTCTAGGTGCATTATCATAAAAATAATCTAACCCTATTTCACCTATTGCAACTACCTTTTTATTTTCAGTAGCTAATTTTTTTAGAGTATCTATAGCACTATCATCCAGTTGCCCTACATCATGTGGATGTACTCCAACTGCTGCATATATAAAATCGTATTTATTAGATAGTTTAACACTGCTTATAGAACTTTCTATATCTGCACCTGGGTTTACAACTAAATCTACTTTTTTTTCTTTTAGAGTTTTAATTAATTCTTCTCTATCTTCATCAAATCTTGCATCATTTAAATGTGCATGTGAGTCAAATAACATTTTTTTATTCTCCTAACTTATTAACAAACTTCGCATCCATCTTTAGCACCACTTGCGATTGGAACTACTAAATCATCTCCATCATCTCCAGCTGCTAATATCATACCTTGAGATTCTACACCTCTTAATTTAACTGGTTTTAAGTTACATACAACTATAACTTCTTTTCCTACCATATCTTCAGGCTTATACCAAGCCGCTATTCCAGATACTATTTGTCTAGTTTCTGGTCCTATTTTTATTTGAGATACTAATAATCTATCTGCTTTTGGATGTTTTTCACAGCTTAGTACTTTTCCTACTCTTAGCTCTACTTTATCTAATTCATCTATTGTTATATTTTCTTTGTGCTCTATTGTTATATTTTCTTTGTGCTCTATTGTTTCTTCCACTACTTCATCTTCCTTTTCTGAAAATAATTCGTTTAATTCTTCTACTTCTTTTTCAACCTCTAATCTTGGGAATAAAGATTGCCCTTTATGAACTTTTGTATTTTCACCTATTAGTCCAAAACTCTTTATACTTTCCCAAGTAGTTAAGTTTTCATCAACTATTCCTAATTGAGCATATATTTTCCTAGCAGTATCGTTCATTACTGGATTTATAAGTGTTGCTATTGTTCTTATAGATTCACATAAATTATATAATACTGTGTCTAATACATCTTTTTTAGCTTCATCTTTAGCTAAAGCCCAAGGCATAGTTTCATCTATATATTTATTTGTTCTTCTTATTAATTTCCAAGCACTTTCTAGTGCTTCATTAAATTGAAGTTTGTCCATTTCTTTTTCAAAGTTTTCTACTGAAACTCTCGCAACTTCTCTTAAATCTGCATCAAATTCAGTATTTACTTTGACCATTGGTATTATTCCATCATTATATTTTTCTACCATAGCTACTGTTCTACTTACTAAGTTTCCTAAATCATTTGCAAGGTCAGAGTTAAGTCTTGTTACAAAGTTTTTATGAGTATAGTTTCCATCTTGACCAAATGCAAATTCTCTTAATAAGAAGTATTTAAGTGAATCTACTCCGTATCTTTCTATCATTTGCTCAGGATATACTATATTTCCTTTTGATTTACTCATTTTATCATTATCAAATAATATCCATCCATGACCGTATACTTGTGTAGGAACTTCCTCACCTAATGCCATAAGTATTGCTGGCCATATTATTGTATGGAATCTCATTATTTCTTTACCTACTATATGAACATTTGCAGGCCAGAATTTTTTATATTCACTATCATCTTCACTCATATATCCAAGCGCTGTTATATAGTTACATAAAGCATCTACCCAAACATATATTACATGTTTTTCATCGAATGGTACTTTTATACCCCAGTCAAAAGTAGTTCTAGTTACACATAAATCTTCTAGCCCTTTGTCTAAGAAGTTTGCGACCATCTCATTCTTTCTTGATACTGGGAAACAGAAGTTAGGATCAGCGAATAATTCTCTTAATTTATCTTCATACTTAGATAATTTAAAGAAATAAGCTTCTTCTTTTGCTATATAAGTTTCTCTTTTACAATCTGGGCACTTATTCCCTTCTAATAATTGTGACTCTGTCCAGAAACTCTCACATGGAGTACAATATCTTCCTTCGTAAGAACCTTTGTATATATCGCCTTGTTCATATAACTTAGTGAATATCTTTTGTATTATCGCTTCATGTCTATTTTCAGTAGTTCTTATAAAATCATCATATGATATATCCATAGTATCCCATAAGCTTTTTATATCTGCTATCATTCCATCTAAGTATTGTATTTCAGTCATACCTTTTTCTTTAGCTGTTTTTTGTATTTTTTCTCCGTGTTCATCAGTTCCTGTTAAAAATTTTACATCATATCCACAAAAACGCTTAAATCTTGCTATTGCATCAGCTGCAACTGTTGTATAAGTATGCCCTATATGTAAGTTTCCACTTGGATAGTATATAGGTGTTGTTACATAAAAACTTGGTTTAGTCATAATTTTACCTCCACTTTATTTTCCTTATATTAAAAAACTCGCCTCCTATTAAACATAGGGGCGAGATTAATCACGGTACCACCCTAATTTACCTAAACTCTAATATCTATAAATATAATTTATAATGTTTTACAAGAAACTATATAAACTATTTTATTTTAAATAATTATGTTTAGATATCTTAGTAGACTATAACGAGTCTAACCGTCTTATCTTAAAGATAGATAATCTATCATTCGGATAAAAAGCTCTGAGACCATCTTCAATAATTTATTTATCACTAGCTTTCACCTAACCTAGCTCTCTGTAGAAAAACTCCTTATTTACTCTTCTCTTCTTAGCTTATTATATGTTTTTATATTTTACTAAATCAATATATTCTATACATATTATTATACTTCAAATTTAATTAATATTTAAGCTTAATTTGATAAATTTATGCTTTATTATATATTAATTTATTATATCATATAAATATTATTTTAAACAAACATTACATAGCAAACAAATACAGATGCTATTACCCCAGCTATATGACAGATCATAGCACAAGTTAAAGTATGTCTTGTATTTTTTATTTTTAAACTTCCATAGTAAATAGCCATTGTATAAAATATAGTTTCTGATGCACCTACCATAGTAGATCCCATTTTTTCTATCAATGTATCTACACCTACTCTTTGAGCTAATTCAGTGTACATTCCTAATGCTCCACTTCCAGATAATGGCTTGACTATAATCAATCCAATAAGCTCTTTTGGTATACTCATTAGCTGTGCTATAGGTTTAAATAAAAATTCTAGCATCTCTATTCCTTTTCCTGTTTTAAATATACCTATAGCTAAAAATATTCCGATTATGTACGGAGCTATAGACCATGCTGATTTTAATCCATCGATTGCTCCTTTTATAAAACTATCATATATATCTATTTTTTTATATCTTCCATAAACTATTATGTAAAGTATTATAAGTGGTATAAGTATATTAGAAAATAGGTCCACTACTTACACCTCCTATTACCTTGTAGCATTTTACATGTTATTATAGCAACTATTGTAGATACTATTGTCGCAAATAAAGTTGTTAGTATTATTTCTCCTGGATTTTGTGAGCCTAAGTCCATCCTAACTTTTAGCATTGTAAATGGTATTATTTGAATTGATGATATATTTATTACCAAAAACATTACCATATCATTACTAGCGGTATCTTTTTTATTATTAAGTGTTTGTAATTCACCCATAGCTTTTAGCCCAAATGCTGTTGCTCCATTACCCGCCCCCACCATATTCAAAGCTATATTCATAACCATATAAGACATTGCTTTGTGCCCTGAGGGTACAGATGGAAATAATTTTTTCATTAAAGGATTGAGCTTGTGACCAATTTTTTCTATTAAACCCGAATCTTTAGCTATATTCATTATTCCCATCCAAAGAGCCATAACTCCGGCTAAACTTATAGCAAATTCAACACCTCTTGATGCTTCTGTTAATATAACTTTATTTAATTCTCCTAAATTATCAAAAATTATACTTCCTACTATTCCTATCGAAAGCATATAAAACCATATTTTTCCCATTAAGTACCACACCTCCTAAATAATTTTATGATACACATATAACACTTTATACTTGAAAGTTGTACTATATTATGTTTTAGTATATGTGTGGGGTTTTATATAATTTTTAATTTAAGGAGAAATACAATGAGAAATTTAACACTTCTTACTGATTTATATCAACTTACTATGTTAAATGGATATTTCGAAAAAAATATTCATGAGGATATTGTAGTATTTGATATGTTTTTTAGGAAAAATGCATGCAATAGTGGATATACCATAGTGTGTGGTATTGAGCAGTTTGTTGATTATATAAATAACATTCATTTTTCAGATGATGATTTAAAGTATCTTAAAAGTTTAAATTTATTTTCTGATGAATTTTTAATATTTTTAAAAGATTTCAAATTTACTGGGGATATATATGCCGTTGAAGAAGGAACTATTATGTTCCCTAATGAACCTATACTTACTGTAAAGGCTCCATTATACCAAGCTCAACTTATTGAAACTGCATTACTTACGATTGTTAATTTCCAATCGCTTATAGCTACTAAAGCTTCTAGGGTATGCTTTGCTGCTCAAGGAGATCCTGTACTAGAGTTTGGTTTACGTCGTGCACAAGGTCCTGATGCCGGTACATATGGTGCAAGAGCTGCTATAATAGGAGGCTGTAACGCTACTGCAAATGTTTTAGCTGGCAAACTATTTGATATACCTTTAATAGGTACCCAAGCTCATAGCTGGGTTCAAAAATTTGATACAGAATTAGAATCATTTGAGGCTTACGCTGATATATATCCAGATAGGTGCCTTTTATTAGTTGATACTTACAATGTATTAAATAGCGGTCTTCCTAATGCAATAAAGGTTTTTAAGAAACTAAAAGAAAATGATTATAAACCTTTAGGAATAAGATTAGATTCAGGGGATTTACAGTATTTATCCAAAGAATGTAAAAAGATTTTAGATAAAGAAGGGTTCGGGGATGTTAGCATTACAGCTTCTAATGATCTTGATGAATATACTATATCTTCACTAAAATCAGAGGGTGCTGCTATAAATTCTTGGGGTGTTGGTACAAAACTAATAACTTCTTCAGATTCACCATCTCTTGGTGGTGTTTATAAATTGGCTGCATCTTTTAAAGGTGATACAATCGAGCCTAAAATAAAATTATCTGAAGATCCTGAAAAAATTAATAATCCAGGATATAAAAAAGTTGTTAGGATATACAATGAAAGTCACAAAGCTGAAGCAGATTTAATAATGCTACATAATGAGGTTATAGACGAATCTGAACCTTTAACGTTATTCCATCCTATTTATAATTGGAAAGCTAAAACTTTTGTTAATTACAAAGTAAAAGAACTTCACAAACCTTTATTCATAAATGGGGAGTGTAAACATGAACATAAGTCAGTTATGGAAATAAGAGATTATGTAAAAGATGAATTAAATACTTTATGGGAAGAATATAGAAGACTTTCAAATCCTCAAACTTATAAAGTTGATTTATCTGATGATCTTTGGAATTTAAAAAATGAAATGATAGATTCTAAAAAGTTTTTATAATATATTATCTTAATTAAGGGGGATTCAAAAATGGATATTACAGATCACAAAATTATAGACATTCTACAAAAAGACGGCAGAGTTTCTATGAAAGACTTAGGTAAAATAGTTGGATTAACTTCTCCAGCTGTTTCTGAAAGGGTTAAGAGATTAGAAGAGGCAGGAATAATAGAAGGTTACAAGGCTATAGTAAATCCTGATGCTTTAGGAAGAGTTATCAAAGCTTTTATACACATATCTCTCCCTAGCAATAAGTATGTAGATTTTATTCAAGAAGCTCGTAATGATAATAGAATAGTAGAATGCCATCATATAACTGGTAACGATTGTTCTGTACTAAAGGTTATTGTTAAAGATATGTATGAACTTGAAAACGTTATTGATTCTATAAAGAAAATAGGTTCAACAAAAACGTCCGTTATACTATCAACTCCTATACATGCAAAAGCTATATTATAGAAATTAAAATGTATTTATGTACATGTTATTTAAAAAGTATTGATAGAGTGCTTTTTACGATATATAAAAAAATATAGATTACTTATGAATATAAGTAATCTATATTTTTTTATTTTTTATATTTATATATATAGTTGGTTAAAGCGTATTCCATATATGTTTTTATCACACCAGTATCTTCATTAGGATTTAATAGTTTTCTGGTAGCAACTATGTCACAGTATCCTAATAATAAAACGCCTATAACATCGTCTTCTAATGTCTCAAATATTTCAAATAATTTTTCTTGACTCATATTATTGATTTTGTAAGTTACCAAAAGTATCATATGATGTCTTACATATATATTAAGCAAATCAATTGTCTTTTCCTGTAAATCTAAATCTTTGCCTAAATTAACAGCTATATCTGCTCCTACTATTTCATGTCCCTTAAAATGAACTCTGCCCTCAGTATCTACAGTTTTGCTATCTGGCTTTCCTATATCATGTAAAAATATTCCTAGTTTTAATAATTGAAGTTTATTTAAGTTAGTACCTGCATCACTATTTAAGTAATCTTTTATATAGTTCCTTAAATGAGATGAAAAAAAGTTTTTTTCATCAATTATATCTTCAAATTCTTTTAAAGCATTTAATGAGTGATTATATACATTAACTACATGATATTTACACTCTCCATTTAGTTTCATATCTTTTGTTTTAGGTATTATCTTTTCTAGTGTTTTATTTTCATCTAATTCAATAATTTTTTTATAAGTACCATCACAAGATAAGATATCTATTAATATATTTTGTAGTTTCATCTACATCACCTCAAGTTTTATGTTTTATAAGTCTAATACTTGTTTATATACTATGTCTTTTTGAAGTTTTCTATCTTTACATACTACTTTAATTGCATCTTTTTTATCCATACCATCTTTCATTAAAACTACTACATATTCTCTTTCATTAAGGTCATCATAATTATTTTTTACAGTTTTTTCTCCTGTAAAACCTTCTACTATTAATACAAATTCACCCTTTACATCTTTTTCATTAAAAATATTTATAACTGTTTCTATGTCTTCTCTTATTATTTCTTGATATTTTTTTGTAAGTTCTCTGTTTACAGCTATTTTTCTATTACCTAGTATTTTTAGCATATCTTTTAGAGTTTCTTTTAGTCTATGTGGTGATTCATAAAAAATTATAGTTCTTGCTTCTTCTTTTACTTCTTCTAATTGATTTCTTCTTACTTTTTTGTCTCTATCTAAAAACCCTTCAAATACAAATTTACGTGTTTGAAGTCCAGAACCTACTAATGCTGTTATAGATGCTGTTGCTCCTGGCAAAACTTCTATTTCTATATTATTCTCAATAGCTTGTTTTATTATTACTTCTCCTGGGTCGGATATTCCTGGCATTCCTGCATCACTTATTATAGCTATGTTTTCTCCAGCTAATAATTTTTCTATTAAATATCCACCTTTTGATTCTTCATTGTGTTCATGGTAGCTAGTTAATGGCTTTGATATTTCAAAATGATTTAAAAGTTTTATACTGTGTCTTGTATCTTCAGCTGCTATTACATCTACTTCATTTAATATCCTTACTGTTCTATAGGTCATATCTTCTAAATTACCTATAGGTGTTGGACATATATATAATTTTCCACTCATTTAATTTTCTCCTATATCTTCATTTGCATATACTGCTCTTAATTCGTCGGTATAATTTCCATCTTCTCCATATACATATAATGGATCTAATATTTTAAGCTCCGGTCTTCCATCTTTTACAAATTCTACAAGAAC
The DNA here is from genome assembly GCA_000686145.1 of Peptostreptococcaceae bacterium VA2. Lineage (GTDB taxonomy): Bacteria > Bacillota > Clostridia > Peptostreptococcales > Peptostreptococcaceae > Romboutsia_D. Next base: position 17,294 of record JMMB01000007.1, read on the forward strand.
TAAATTTGGTGCTTTATTTGCTCTTGGGTGTATAAATTGTAGTTGCTTAGGCTCTAATCTATACTTTCTTCCTAATTCAATTATATCTACTAATCTAGTAGGTCTGTGTATCATAAAAAATTTACCCTTAGGCATTGTTAATCTCGAAGCTGCTCTTATAACATCTTCTAAATTACATTTTACTTCATGTCTTGATATTGCTTTTTTATCATTAGGATTTTTTATTCCATCCATATGCATATACGGAGGATTTGAAGTTACTACGTGGTATCCATGTATTTCTAGTTCTTTATCTATTGTTTTTATGTCTGCATTTACTATTTGCACTCTATCTTCTAAATTATTTAACTTTATAGAACGAGTAGCCATTTCATAAACTTCTTCTTGTATCTCTACACCTACTATTTTTTTAGCTTCACTTTTACCTGCTATTAATATTGGTATTATTCCCGTTCCTGTTCCTAAGTCTGCTACATTAGCACCTCTTTTTACTTTTGCAAAATTAGCTAATAATACCGCATCTATTCCAAAACAAAATCCATTAGTATCTTGTATTAGTTTTAGACCCTTTAGTTGCAAGTCATCTATTCTTTCACTTTCTTTTAATTGTATTTCCATATATATCTCCTTTCATGTCTTATGACTTAAATTGTCTTATATCATAAAAAGGTAGGAAAAATCCTACCTCCTTAATTCTCTTATTTAAACTATATTTAATCTTCTAGTTTCTTTAATTCCCTTATTGTTGCTGCATCTAAACCTTCTTCTTTAAGATTACCACAACCACCATTACATTTTTTAGGTTCTTGAAGAACTTTAACTTCTTCTCTATGGCATATCTTTATAGTCTTGTCATTAAATTCTATTCTAACTTGCTCTAGAAGTGGATTTATCTCTATAACTTTTCCCTTCAATTCTTCAACTTTTACTAAAGAACCTACTACAGGCATTGCATCTATAGCTTCAGTATATACATCATGTTCATACTTTAGGCAACAGAATAATCTTCCGCATATTCCAGATATTTTTGTAGGATTTAATGATAAACTTTGATCTTTAGCCATCTTTATTGATACAGGTTGGAAATCTCCAAGCCATGAAGAACAACAAAGACTTCTTCCACAAGGTCCTAATCCCCCTATTGATTTAGCTTCATCTCTTACTCCTATTTGTCTTAACTCTATTCTAGTTTTAAATATGGCAGCTAAATCTTTTACAAGTTCTCTAAAGTCTATTCTACCTTCTGCTGTAAAGTAGAATATTAATTTATTTCTATCAAATGTATATTCACAATCTATTAAATACATAGTTAAGTCATGATCTTTTATTTTTTGTTGGCATAACTCAAAAGTTTCTTTTGCCTTTTCTTTATTTTCAAGGTATGTCTTAGTATCTTCTTCTGTTGCTATTCTTATAATTGGTTTTAGTGGTGAAACTAATTCACTTTCTTCTATCTCTTTTGGCCCAACCACTACTGTTCCGTATTCTAGTCCCCTTGCAGTTTCAACTACTACATCTATATTTTTTTCTATCTCTAATTCAACTGGATCAAAGTAATATATCTTTCCTGCGCTCTTAAATCTAACACCCACTATCTTTATCATTTAATCACCTCATATATATTTAAAGCCATAACTTGTATACTTATATTAAAGTTACAATTGCTTTTTATCTTTTTCTTTGTTTCTTCTATTATATCAATAATTTTAGATACTTGAGAATATGTAATTTTTTTACCCATATTTTGTAGGAATATTATTTTATCTGAGTTTATTATCATACTTTTATCTATTTTTTCTTTTAAAAGAATTATATCTCTAAAATAATTTACCATCATATCTAATACACTAGCAATCTCTTTTTTATATTTATCCATGCTAGATGGTATTTCTAATATATCTACTATATTTTTATCAAGTATTGTTTGTATATATGACTGTATATCCTCTCTCATAATTGCAAATTCTACTGATTCAGATAACTCTAATGCTCTTTTTATACTTCCTCTTGAAAATGTTGCTAATAATTGAGCTCTTTTATCATCTATACCATTTTTCACTAAATAATTTTTTAACTCTACTAAAGATATAGGTAAAAACTTAATTATCTCACATCTAGATTTTATAGTATCTAGTAGCACTTCTTTATTATTCGTAATTAAAATCATTATAGCATACTTAGGCGGTTCTTCTAACGTCTTTAATAATGCATTTTGTGCTTCTACTGTCATTTTTTGTGCATCATTTATTACATATATTTTATAATCCTTATGTGGTTTTATTATTATGTCTATTTGTAGTTTTCTTATTTGTGCTATTTTTATACTATTCCCATCTGAATATATATTTATATAGTCAGGACTATTATCTATATCGTGGCTATCTAATAATATTTCAGATAATTCATCTGCAAATCTTTTTTTCCCTATTCCCTCTATACCTTCAAACATATACGCATGATTTATTTTATTATTTTTTATTGAATTTGTTATATATTTTTTAGCAAACTCTTGCCCTATTATATTTTCAAAATACATATTTACCTCTCCGAAGATTTAATTGTATCTATAACTACGTTATAAATATCTTCATGTATACTTTCTATGCTTCTTAGATTATTATTTTCTAAACAATTAATTTTGTTCCAATTGTATTTATCTACTATATCTAGCGAATTATTATAAGATTTTTCTAGATATTTTATATCACTTTCATGAATATCCTTTTGTGATTCTCCTGTTATCTTGTTTTTTCTATTTTCCATAAGCTTTTTACTAAACTCTACAGGAACATCTAAAAATACAACACAGTCAGGTTTAGGTATCTTATATAAGTTAAACTCATAATCACACAACCATTCTAAATATTTATCTCTATCTGACTTGTCCATTTTAGACGCTTGGTGAACCATATTAGACGTTGTATATCTATCGGCAAGTATTATTCCACCATCATTATAAAACTCTTCCCACTGCATTTTAAACGATGCATATCTATCAGCCGCATAAAATGTTGATGCAATATATGGGTCTACATCAGAAGCTTTCTTTCCAAAATCCCCTCTTAAATACATTTTAACTAAAGCTGAAGATTCACATTCATAGTTTGGATATTCAACTTTTTTAACTTTATACCCATCTTCTAAGAGCCTTTCATACAATTTTTTGGTTTGAGTGGCTTTTCCGCTTGCATCTGATCCACTTTCTATGATTATTAACTTTCCGTTCATAATTATGTCCTGATTAAAATAATAATTTTAAAATCAGATTTTCACCTCCTATATATTTTCTAATTTACTACTATCTCTATAAACTGTAAGCTTGAGTCTTTTATGCCACTTACATGCATTCCTTTTTCATTGCATAGTACTATATAATCTATTATTTCTTTTGTTATTATCTCTCCTGGAGATAATAAACTTATTCCCGGTGGATAAGGTATCACATATTCTCCACAAATTTTTCCTATGCTTTCATATATTTTAACACGTTTTTTAGGTTTATAAAATGCTTCTCGAGGACTTAGTACTTTTAGAGGTATACTCATTGGATATTGAATAGTTTCTATAGTTTTTTCACTATGAAAATTTTTACTAATATCATCTAATGCTTTTCTTATTATATTAAAATCTTCTAATTCATTTCCTATAGTACATATTAATAATACACCATAATAATTAGCTAATTCTACTTGTACATTATATTTTTGTCTTAGTATTTTTTCTAATTCATATCCTGTTATACCTATTCTTTTTGTTGAAATAAATATTTTTGTTTTATCATCTTCATTAAACATATCTATAAATTCATTATCTTTCATATCATTATTAAATATATCTATGTTTAGTAAAAGTTCATTCATTAGTAATTCGCCTTTGCTCTCATATATATCTACTGCTAAATCTAATGATGACATAAGCACATACGACGGGCTTGAAGATTCAATAATTCTTAGAATTTGCCCTATATTGTCTTTATTTACCCTATTTCCTTGTATGTGTATCATCGATGATTGAGTAAATGAAGGTAACGTTTTATGAGTACTTTGTATAACTATATCTGCACCTTGTTCTAATGCAGTCTTGGGCAATTTATCACTTAACCCCAAGTGAGATCCATGTGCTTCATCTACTATAACCACCATATTTTTTTCATGAGCATAGTCACATATTTTTTTTAAATCATACGTTTTTCCATAATAAGTTGGATATGTTACCAAAATGGCCTTTGCATCTAAATTATTATCTATTGTATCTATAGCATCTTGTATTTCTATACCTTCTATTATATTTGTTTGTATATTTATTTTAGGTTTTATATATACAGGTTCTATGTCGCCTAATATACAAGAGTTTATAACTGACTGATGGCAGTCTCTATTTACAATAATTTTGTCTTTTGGCAAACACGATGCCATTATTGCCCCTTGTATGCCACATGTGCTTCCATTAACTAAATAATATGTATACTTACTTTTAAACACCTTAGAAGCGCGTTCTTGTGATTTTTTTATTATTCCATCTGGTGAATGTAAGTTATCTGTTCCATCTATCTCTGTTGTATCCATTTTATATATGTTTTTTAATATATCTGAATATCCTAGCTTATCATAAACTTTACCTAATTTATGACCTGGCATATGAAATGATATTAAATTAGTATCTACTATTTCTTTTAATTTATCTATGATTGAAGTGTCCATTTTAATCTCCTTACATTTGTTAATATATCTTATTATAACTAAATCAAACGCAATTTCTATAAATTTTATATTAATTAAAAAATTATATTTATTTTAAAATTAATTATATTTATTATTAATATGAATTTTAGAAACTTGTATTAAGCCTAACACTATACTTTTTATATTGAATTTTATTATTTTAAAATTAATTATTATATTTTATATAGCTAAAAGTCGTTGATATTATAGCATTTTATCAACGACTTTTATTTAACTTCTAAGAATTATTATTAATTATTTGACTAAATGAGAAAGATAAATATATTCCAGCAATACCTACTGCGAAATACATCATCCTACTCACAATTTCATATGTTCCACCAAAAACATTTCCTAGTAAATCGACTCCAAAAACGCCTATTCCACCCCAATTAAGTGCTCCTACTATGACTAAAATTAATGCAATTTTCTTCATCTGTATCGCTCCTTAGGTTTTAGTTTTTTTAGTTAACTACTATTTTATGGTCAATTAATTTAATCCTAGCATATAGTTTTCCCTAATTTTAAATTTTAATTTATTGACAAATTATAATAAGGCCTTCAAATGAAGACCTTATTATTAAACACAAAAAAGATTACGTGGCTACGTCTTACTCTCCCAGGCAGTTGCCCACCAAGTACCATCAGCGCTAAAGAGCTTAACTTCTGTGTTCGGAATGGGAACAGGTGTATCCTCTTTGCTATTATAACCACATAATCTTTATTTAATTTGGAGCGGGTGAAGGGGATCGAACCCTCACAGCTGGCTTGGAAGGCCAGAACTCTACCATTGAGCTACACCCGCATTTAGTTTTAGAGTTAATACTCTGAAAACTGTATACCATTTAGAATTAATCATTTAAATTGGTCAAGTCCTCGACCTATTAGTATCGGTAAGCTAAATACATTACTGCACTTACACCTTCGACCTATCAACCAGGTAGTCTTCCTGGGGTCTTACCCTTACGGTGGGAAATCTTATCTTGAAGTCGGCTTCGCGCTTAGATGCTTTCAGCGCTTATCCATTCCGTACATAGCTACCCAGCGATGCCCTTGGCAGAACAACTGGTACACCAGAGGTACGTCCATCCCGGTCCTCTCGTACTAAGGACAGGTCTCCTCAAATTTCCTACGCCTGCGACGGATAGGGACCGAACTGTCTCACGACGTTCTGAACCCAGCTCGCGTACCACTTTAATGGGCGAACAGCCCAACCCTTGGGACCTACTACAGCCCCAGGATGTGATGAGCCGACATCGAGGTGCCAAACCTCCCCGTCGATGTGGACTCTTGGGGGAGATAAGCCTGTTATCCCCAGGGTAGCTTTTATCCGTTGAGCGATGGCCCTTCCATGCGGTACCACCGGATCACTAAGTCCGACTTTCGTCCTTGCTCGACCTGTATGTCTTGCAATCAAGCTCTCTTCTGCCTTTACACTCTACGCACGATTTCCGACCGTGCTGAGAGAACCTTTGAGCGCCTCCGTTACTCTTTAGGAGGCGACCGCCCCAGTCAAACTGCCCACCTGACGGTGTCCCAAGACCTGATTCAAGGCCTATGGTTAGGATCCCAGTACTACAAGGGTGGTATCCCAAGGATAACTCCACACAGACTGGCGTCCATGCTTCATAGTTTCCCACCTATCCTGTACATGTAGTACCAAGACCCAACGTCAAGCTACAGTAAAGCTCCATGGGGTCTTTCCGTCCTGTCGCAGGTACCCGGCATCTTCACCGGGATTACAATTTCACCGAGTCTATTGTTGAGACAGTGCCCAAATCGTTACGCCTTTCGTGCGGGTCGGAACTTACCCGACAAGGAATTTCGCTACCTTAGGACCGTTATAGTTACGGCCGCCGTTTACTGGGGCTTAAGTTCACTGCTTCGATTGCTCTAACAGATCCCCTTAACCTTCCAGCACCGGGCAGGCGTCAGCTCCTATACATCGTCTTGCGACTTAGCAGAAACCTGTGTTTTTGGTAAACAGTCGCTTGGGCCTATTCTCTGCGGCCATCCGAAGATGGCACCCCTTCTCCCGAAGTTACGGGGTCATTTTGCCGAGTTCCTTAACAATAGTTCTCTCGCTGGCCTTAGGATACTCTCCTCACCCACCTGTGTCGGTTTGAGGTACAGGCGCCTTTAAACTCGATAGAGACTTTTCTCGACAGTGTGAAATCAGCTACTTCGCTACTTAATTTCGCTCCCCATCGTACCCCAGCATTAACATCAAGACGGATTTGCCTATCTTGACTGCCTCAGTACTTAGCCACACATAACCAACAGTGTGGTTAGCTTATCCTACTGTGTCATCCCATTTCTCAAACGCTTATTGGCGGTACAGGAATATCAACCTGTTGTCCATCACCTACGCCTTTCGGCCTCGGCTTAGGTCCTGACTAACCCAGGGCGGACGAACCTTCCCCTGGAAACCTTGGGTTTACGGCCCGTGGGATTCTCACCCACGTCTCGCTACTCATGCCAACATTCTCACTCGTATACTGTCCACATGTCCTTACGGTCATGCTTCAGCCTGTATACGAAGCTCCCCTACCTATCATTGCTGATATCGTAGCTTCGGTAGTACGTTTTAGCCCCGGAAATTTTCGGCGCAGGATCACTCGACCAGTGAGCTATTACGCACTCTTTAAATGAGTGGCTGCTTCTAAGCCAACATCCTGGTTGTCTGTGCAATCCCACATCCTTTACCACTTAACGTACATTTAGGGACCTTAGCTGACGATCTGGGCTGTTGCCCTTTTGACTATGAATCTTATCACCCACAGTCTGACTCCCAAGTAAAAGAAAACGGCATTCGGAGTTTGATAGTCTTCGGTAAGTGCAATACCCCCTAGGACATTCAGTGCTCTACCTCCGCCTCTCTACGCTTGAGGCTAGCCCTAAAGCTATTTCGGGGAGAACCAGCTATCTCCGGGCTCGATTGGAATTTCACCGCTATCCACAAGTCATCCCCGAGCTTTTCAACGCTCGTGGGTTCGGTCCTCCACGAAATTTTACTTTCGCTTCAACCTGCTCATGGATAGGTCGCCCGGTTTCGGGTCTACGTCAAGTAACTTAAGCGCCCATTTAAGACTCGCTTTCGCTACGGCTCCACACCTTAAGTGCTTAACCTTGCTACTTAACGTAACTCGTTGGCCCGTTCTACAAAAAGTACGCGGTCACACATAAAAAGTGCTCCCACAGCTTGTAAGTGCAGGGTTTCAGGTTCTATTTCACTCCCCTCCCGGGGTTCTTTTCACCTTTCCCTCACGGTACTATGCGCTATCGGTCACTAGGTAGTATTTAGGCTTGGAGGATGGTCCCTCCTGCTTCCCACAGGGTTTCACGTGTCCCGTGGTACTCTGGATCATGCTAGTAGCTTTCTCGTTTCAACTACAGGGCTATTACCTTCTATGGCGGAGCTTTCCAACTCTCTTCGCTTACAATATTGCATCCATGTTGCATGTCCTCAACCCCAACGAAGTAAACTTCATTGGTTTGGCCTGTTCCGCGTTCGCTCGCCGCTACTTACGGAATCGAATTTCTTTCTTTTCCTCCGGGTACTTAGATGTTTCAGTTCCCCGGGTTCCCCTCATTAAGCTATGTATTCACTTAACAATACTTAGACATTACTCTAAGTGAGTTTCCTCATTCGGAAATCTTCGGATCAAAGTTTACGTGCAACTCCCCGAAGCTTATCGCAGCTTATCGCGTCCTTCATCGGCTCCTAGTGCCAAGGCATCCGCCCTGCACCCTTAATAACTTGACCAAGTTATTAAAAGTTATCGTAAATAACAAACTTCACATACGTTCAGTTTATTAAGTACTAAAAGTTTGATTTTTAAAGAGTTTATCTTCTCGATGATATTTTTAGAAGTTATCTTCTTCATATATTTCAAATGATGTCATATCACTAAATGTTATACAGTTTTCAAAGTACTATTTATTCAAACAATTAAGTTTAAAATGGTGGAGATGTGGAGGATCGAACTCCAGACCCCTTGCGTGCAAGGCAAGTGCTCTCCCAGCTGAGCTACACCCCCAGGTCATTAACTTTTTTCAACAAAAAATATTTTACTATAAATGTCGATTTATGTCAATAAAGTTTTCATTTTTTTCAAAAAAAAATAAGAACTCTCAAAATTAAACAGTAGGCAATTCTCCTTAGAAAGGAGGTGATCCAGCCGCACCTTCCGATACGGCTACCTTGTTACGACTTCACCCCAGTTATTGATTTCACCTTCGACAGACGCTTCCAAAAGGTTAGCTATCTGGCTTCGGGCGCCCCCAACTTCCGTGGTGTGACGGGCGGTGTGTACAAGACCCGGGAACGCATTCACCGCAGCATTCTGATCTGCGATTACTAGTAACTCCAGCTTCATGTAGGCGAGTTTCAGCCTACAATCCGAACTGAGAATGGCTTTAAGGGATTAGCTCCGCCTCACGACTTGGCTGCCCTCTGTACCACCCATTGTAGCACGTGTGTAGCCCTAAGCATAAGGGGCATGATGATTTGACGTCATCCCCACCTTCCTCCAGGTTATCCCTGGCAGTCCCTCTAGAGTGCCCAACTTAATGCTGGCAACTAAAGGCAAGGGTTGCGCTCGTTGCGGGACTTAACCCAACATCTCACGACACGAGCTGACGACAACCATGCACCACCTGTATCTCATGTCCCCGAAGGGAAAAATACTATTAGGTATCGGTCATAAGTATGTCAAGCTTAGGTAAGGTTCTTCGCGTTGCTTCGAATTAAACCACATGCTCCGCTACTTGTGCGGGTCCCCGTCAATTCCTTTGAGTTTCACTCTTGCGAGCGTACTTCCCAGGCGGAGTACTTAATGCGTTAGCTGCGGCACCGAGGGGGGTAACCCCCGACACCTAGTACTCATCGTTTACGGCGTGGACTACCAGGGTATCTAATCCTGTTTGCTCCCCACGCTTTCGTGCCTCAGTGTCAGTTACAGTCCAGAGAGCCGCCTTCGCAACTGGTATTCCTCCTAATATCTACGCATTTCACCGCTACACTAGGAATTCTACTCTCCTCTCCTGCACTCAAGTTTCTCAGTTTCAAAGGCTTACTACGGTTGAGCCGTAGCCTTTCACCTCTGACTTAAGAAACCACCTACGCACCCTTTACGCCCAGTAATTCCGGATAACGCTAGCCCCCTACGTATTACCGCGGCTGCTGGCACGTAGTTAGCCGGGGCTTCCTCCTCAAGTACCGTCATTATCTTCCTTGAGGACAGAGCTTTACGACCCGAAGGCCTTCATCGCTCACGCGGCGTTGCTGCATCAGGCTTTCGCCCATTGTGCAATATTCCCCACTGCTGCCTCCCGTAGGAGTTTGGACCGTGTCTCAGTTCCAATGTGGCCGATCACCCTCTCAGGTCGGCTACTGATCGTTGCCTTGGTGAGCCATTACCTCTCCAACTAGCTAATCAGACGCGGGTCCATCCTGTACCGCCGGAGCTTTGATACTTTTGCCATGCGACAAAAGTACATTATCCCGTATTAGCATACCTTTCGGTATGTTATCCGTGTGTACAGGGCAGGTTACCCACGCGTTACTCACCCGTCCGCCGCTCTTCTCCGAAGAGAATCGCTCGACTTGCATGTGTTAGGCACGCCGCCAGCGTTCATCCTGAGCCAGGATCAAACTCTTAAATAAAAGTTTATCTAGGGCTCAGATACTGTTATATATCTGGCTTTATGTTTCTTGGTTGTTTCAAATTCTATAAATTAACCTACTGTTTAATTTTCAAAGTTCTTAAGTAATATATTGTGGTGGGCCATCAGGGACTCGAACCCCGGACCTACCGGTTATGAGCCGGGCGCTCTAACCAACTGAGCTAATGGCCCACAATATATTGGTGCCGAAGACCGGAATCGAACCGGTACGAGAGGTAAGTCCCGCAGGATTTTAAGTCCTGTGCGTCTGCCAGTTCCGCCACTTCGGCACATTACGTAGCTACGTCTTACTCTCCCAGGCAGTTGCCCACCAAGTACCATCAGCGCTAAAGAGCTTAACTTCTGTGTTCGGAATGGGAACAGGTGTATCCTCTTTGCTATTATAACTACATAATATTGCGTAATTTAGTTTTCGTCTCTAAGACAAGTAATATATTATCACTATAAGAGATCATTGTCAATAGTTCAAAAAAATATTTTAAACATCAACATTTCAAAGTTAATACTCTGAAAACTGTATACATTTAGGTTTAATCATTTAAAGTTGGTCAAGTCCTCGACCTATTAGTATCGGTAAGCTAAATACATTACTGCACTTACACCTTCGACCTATCAACCAGGTAGTCTTCCTGGGGTCTTACCCTTACGGTGGGAAATCTTATCTTGAAGTCGGCTTCGCGCTTAGATGCTTTCAGCGCTTATCCATTCCGTACATAGCTACCCAGCGATGCCCTTGGCAGAACAACTGGTACACCAGAGGTACGTCCATCCCGGTCCTCTCGTACTAAGGACAGGTCTCCTCAAATTTCCTACGCCTGCGACGGATAGGGACCGAACTGTCTCACGACGTTCTGAACCCAGCTCGCGTACCACTTTAATGGGCGAACAGCCCAACCCTTGGGACCTACTACAGCCCCAGGATGTGATGAGCCGACATCGAGGTGCCAAACCTCCCCGTCGATGTGGACTCTTGGGGGAGATAAGCCTGTTATCCCCAGGGTAGCTTTTATCCGTTGAGCGATGGCCCTTCCATGCGGTACCACCGGATCACTAAGTCCGACTTTCGTCCTTGCTCGACCTGTATGTCTTGCAATCAAGCTCTCTTCTGCCTTTACACTCTACGCACGATTTCCGACCGTGCTGAGAGAACCTTTGAGCGCCTCCGTTACTCTTTAGGAGGCGACCGCCCCAGTCAAACTGCCCACCTGACGGTGTCCCAAGACCTGATTCAAGGCCTATGGTTAGGATCCCAGTACTACAAGGGTGGTATCCCAAGGATAACTCCACACAGACTGGCGTCCATGCTTCATAGTTTCCCACCTATCCTGTACATGTAGTACCAAGACCCAACGTCAAGCTACAGTAAAGCTCCATGGGGTCTTTCCGTCCTGTCGCAGGTACCCGGCATCTTCACCGGGATTACAATTTCACCGAGTCTATTGTTGAGACAGTGCCCAAATCGTTACGCCTTTCGTGCGGGTCGGAACTTACCCGACAAGGAATTTCGCTACCTTAGGACCGTTATAGTTACGGCCGCCGTTTACTGGGGCTTAAGTTCACTGCTTCGATTGCTCTAACAGATCCCCTTAACCTTCCAGCACCGGGCAGGCGTCAGCTCCTATACATCGTCTTGCGACTTAGCAGAAACCTGTGTTTTTGGTAAACAGTCGCTTGGGCCTATTCTCTGCGGCCATCCGAAGATGGCACCCCTTCTCCCGAAGTTACGGGGTCATTTTGCCGAGTTCCTTAACAATAGTTCTCTCGCTGGCCTTAGGATACTCTCCTCACCCACCTGTGTCGGTTTGAGGTACAGGCGCCTTTAAACTCGATAGAGACTTTTCTCGACAGTGTGAAATCAGCTACTTCGCTACTTAATTTCGCTCCCCATCGTACCCCAGCATTAACATCAAGACGGATTTGCCTATCTTGACTGCCTCAGTACTTAGCCACACATAACCAACAGTGTGGTTAGCTTATCCTACTGTGTCATCCCATTTCTCAAACGCTTATTGGCGGTACAGGAATATCAACCTGTTGTCCATCACCTACGCCTTTCGGCCTCGGCTTAGGTCCTGACTAACCCAGGGCGGACGAACCTTCCCCTGGAAACCTTGGGTTTACGGCCCGTGGGATTCTCACCCACGTCTCGCTACTCATGCCAACATTCTCACTCGTATACTGTCCACATGTCCTTACGGTCATGCTTCAGCCTGTATACGAAGCTCCCCTACCTATCATTGCTGATATCGTAGCTTCGGTAGTACGTTTTAGCCCCGGAAATTTTCGGCGCAGGATCACTCGACCAGTGAGCTATTACGCACTCTTTAAATGAGTGGCTGCTTCTAAGCCAACATCCTGGTTGTCTGTGCAATCCCACATCCTTTACCACTTAACGTACATTTAGGGACCTTAGCTGACGATCTGGGCTGTTGCCCTTTTGACTATGAATCTTATCACCCACAGTCTGACTCCCAAGTAAAAGAAAACGGCATTCGGAGTTTGATAGTCTTCGGTAAGTGCAATACCCCCTAGGACATTCAGTGCTCTACCTCCGCCTCTCTACGCTTGAGGCTAGCCCTAAAGCTATTTCGGGGAGAACCAGCTATCTCCGGGCTCGATTGGAATTTCACCGCTATCCACAAGTCATCCCCGAGCTTTTCAACGCTCGTGGGTTCGGTCCTCCACGAAATTTTACTTTCGCTTCAACCTGCTCATGGATAGGTCGCCCGGTTTCGGGTCTACGTCAAGTAACTTAAGCGCCCATTTAAGACTCGCTTTCGCTACGGCTCCACACCTTAAGTGCTTAACCTTGCTACTTAACGTAACTCGTTGGCCCGTTCTACAAAAAGTACGCGGTCACACATAAAAAGTGCTCCCACAGCTTGTAAGTGCAGGGTTTCAGGTTCTATTTCACTCCCCTCCCGGGGTTCTTTTCACCTTTCCCTCACGGTACTATGCGCTATCGGTCACTAGGTAGTATTTAGGCTTGGAGGATGGTCCCTCCTGCTTCCCACAGGGTTTCACGTGTCCCGTGGTACTCTGGATCATGCTAGTAGCTTTCTCGTTTCAACTACAGGGCTATTACCTTCTATGGCGGAGCTTTCCAACTCTCTTCGCTTACAATATTGCATCCATGTTGCATGTCCTCAACCCCAACGAAGTAAACTTCATTGGTTTGGCCTGTTCCGCGTTCGCTCGCCGCTACTTACGGAATCGAATTTCTTTCTTTTCCTCCGGGTACTTAGATGTTTCAGTTCCCCGGGTTCCCCTCATTAAGCTATGTATTCACTTAACAATACTTAGACATTACTCTAAGTGAGTTTCCTCATTCGGAAATCTTCGGATCAAAGTTTACGTTCAACTCCCCGAAGCTTATCGCAGCTTATCGCGTCCTTCATCGGCTCCTAGTGCCAAGGCATCCGCCCTGCACCCTTAATAACTTGACCAAGTTATCAAAAGTTATCGTAAATAACAAACTTCACATATGTTCAGTTTATTAAGTACTAAAAGTTGATTTTTAAAGAGTTTATCTTCTCAATGATATTTTTAGAAGTTATCTTCTTCATATATTTCAAATGATGTCATATCACTAAATGTTATACAGTTTTCAAAGTACTATTTATTCAAACAATTAAGTTTAAAATGGTGGAGATGTGGAGGATCGAACTCCAGACCCCTTGCGTGCAAGGCAAGTGCTCTCCCAGCTGAGCTACACCCCCAGGTCATTAACTTTTTTCAACAAAAAATATTTTACTATAAATGTCGATTTATGTCAATAAAGTTTTCATTTTTTTCAAAAAAAAATAAGAACTCTCAAAATTAAACAGTAGGCAATTCTCCTTAGAAAGGAGGTGATCCAGCCGCACCTTCCGATACGGCTACCTTGTTACGACTTCACCCCAGTTATTGATTTCACCTTCGACAGACGCTTCCAAAAGGTTAGCTATCTGGCTTCGGGCGCCCCCAACTTCCGTGGTGTGACGGGCGGTGTGTACAAGACCCGGGAACGCATTCACCGCAGCATTCTGATCTGCGATTACTAGTAACTCCAGCTTCATGTAGGCGAGTTTCAGCCTACAATCCGAACTGAGAATGGCTTTAAGGGATTAGCTCCGCCTCACGACTTGGCTGCCCTCTGTACCACCCATTGTAGCACGTGTGTAGCCCTAAGCATAAGGGGCATGATGATTTGACGTCATCCCCACCTTCCTCCAGGTTATCCCTGGCAGTCCCTCTAGAGTGCCCAACTTAATGCTGGCAACTAAAGGCAAGGGTTGCGCTCGTTGCGGGACTTAACCCAACATCTCACGACACGAGCTGACGACAACCATGCACCACCTGTATCTCATGTCCCCGAAGGGAAAAATACTATTAGGTATCGGTCATAAGTATGTCAAGCTTAGGTAAGGTTCTTCGCGTTGCTTCGAATTAAACCACATGCTCCGCTACTTGTGCGGGTCCCCGTCAATTCCTTTGAGTTTCACTCTTGCGAGCGTACTTCCCAGGCGGAGTACTTAATGCGTTAGCTGCGGCACCGAGGGGGGTAACCCCCGACACCTAGTACTCATCGTTTACGGCGTGGACTACCAGGGTATCTAATCCTGTTTGCTCCCCACGCTTTCGTGCCTCAGTGTCAGTTACAGTCCAGAGAGCCGCCTTCGCAACTGGTATTCCTCCTAATATCTACGCATTTCACCGCTACACTAGGAATTCTACTCTCCTCTCCTGCACTCAAGTTTCTCAGTTTCAAAGGCTTACTACGGTTGAGCCGTAGCCTTTCACCTCTGACTTAAGAAACCACCTACGCACCCTTTACGCCCAGTAATTCCGGATAACGCTAGCCCCCTACGTATTACCGCGGCTGCTGGCACGTAGTTAGCCGGGGCTTCCTCCTCAAGTACCGTCATTATCTTCCTTGAGGACAGAGCTTTACGACCCGAAGGCCTTCATCGCTCACGCGGCGTTGCTGCATCAGGCTTTCGCCCATTGTGCAATATTCCCCACTGCTGCCTCCCGTAGGAGTTTGGACCGTGTCTCAGTTCCAATGTGGCCGATCACCCTCTCAGGTCGGCTACTGATCGTTGCCTTGGTGAGCCATTACCTCTCCAACTAGCTAATCAGACGCGGGTCCATCCTGTACCGCCGGAGCTTTGATACTTCTGCCATGCGACAAAAGTACATTATCCCGTATTAGCATACCTTTCGGTATGTTATCCGTGTGTACAGGGCAGGTTACCCACGCGTTACTCACCCGTCCGCCGCTCTTCTCCGAAGAGAATCGCTCGACTTGCATGTGTTAGGCACGCCGCCAGCGTTCATCCTGAGCCAGGATCAAACTCTTAAATAAAAGTTTATCTAGGGCTCAGATACTGTTATATATCTGGCTTTATGTTTCTTGGTTGTTTCAAATTCTATAAATTAACCTACTGTTTAATTTTCAAAGTTCATATTTTCAACTTCTTTATTTTAACAAAACATTTCTAATTTGTCAAATTTTCGTAGTTGTTTTTTTATTTATGTATCCTTTTCTTAAGGACAAGTATAACTATATCATCTTAAATTAATATCGTCAATACTTTTAAAATATTTTTTTTATTTTAAAACATATATTTATATCATTACTTTTATCACCAATATTTATCCACATTATTAACATGTTATAAACATGTAATATGCTTAATTTTAATTTTTTTATCCACATTACCAACATATTTATCAACATCAATTAAATTTTATATAAATACAATTGTTAATACATATAATTAAACCTATAACTATTTTCATGTTTATTTTCATTTATAATATAAAAAGTGAGTATGACTTTTTACGTCATACTCGCTTTTAATTATCTAGCTTCAAATAAATTACCTTGCATATATTCTTCTACTAACATAACTTTTTTATATTTTAAGCTTTTTACTACATCTATTACCCTCTGGTTAGAAGATCCTCTGAATTTCAAGTTAAAATCCTTTTTATCTAATTCAAATTTTCCATCTACTAATACATCTATTTGTTTTAATAAATTTAAATTTTTAAAACGATTTGGATTTTTACTATCTAAAAGTTGTTCAAATGTAAAACCAGTATAAGACCAAACATCTAAATTGTTAATTTTAGCTTCTTTAGCTATTACCTCCAAAGCTTCTGGTTGTAAAAATGGTTCTCCTCCAGATAATGTTATACCCCTTTGGAGTTTTAATTTTTTTATATTGTTTATTATATTATCTATTTCAACCTCATCGCCTCCACATATATCGTGAGTTTGAGGATTATGACAATCTTTGCAGTTATGAATGCATCCTTGTGTCCAAATTACCATTCTTAGCCCTGGACCATCCACTATGCTATCAAATGTAGTCGAAGATGATATTCTTATTTTCATAATTAATCTCCCCCTATTACAATTTATTTATGCTTTATCCTATCTCTAACTTCTGCTTGTTTTGCATTATTAAATCTATCTACAGTTCCAACCAAGTATCCTGTTATTCTTCTTATTCTTTCAAATTTTATATCACTTTCATTTTCATCTCTTCCACAGATTGGACATACATTGCCCTCTATTACTCCTGAAAATCCACAGATTGGATCTCTATCAACTGGATGATTTACACTTCCATATCCTATTCCTTGTTCTTTCATTGCTTTTATAATAGTTTCAAATGCCTCTAAGTTGTCTGATGGATTTCCATCTAATTCTATATAAGTTATATGTCCTGCATTAGTTAATTCATGGTATGGTGCTTCTAACCTAATTTTATCAAATGCACTTATATTATGATAAACTGGTATATGGAATGAATTTGTATAATACTCTTTATCTGTGATTCCTTTTATCTCTCCATACATCTTTTCATCTATACGTGTAAATCTACCTGATAATCCTTCTGCTGGTGTAGCCATTAATGAGAAGTTCAATTTATATTGATTACTAGCTTGTTCCATTCTATCTCTCATATGAGATATTATTTTAAGACCTAATATTTGAGCTTCTTTACTTTCTCCATGATGTTTACCTATAAGCCCTATAAGACATTCCGCTAACCCTATAAATCCTACTGTCAGCGTACCTTGTTTTATAACTTCCTTTAAACTATCTTCTGGTCCTAATTTATCAGATCCTTGCCATACGCCTTGACCCATTAAGAATGGGAAGTTTTTCATTTTTTTATTACCTTGAATTTCCATTCTCTCTAATAACTGTTCTATAACTAAGTCTATTTTCTCATCTAAATCTTCAAAGAACTCTTCTAAATTTACTTTTTCATTATTTGCTAATCCATGCTTTATTCCTAATCTAGGAAGATTTATTGTAGTAAATGATAAGTTACCTCTTCCAGTAACTATTTCTTCTCCACATACATTACCAATAACTCTAGTTCTACATCCCATATATGTAGCTTCAGTTTCTGGATGACCCTCTTTATAATATTGAGCATTAAATGGTGCATCTAAGAAACTAAAGTTAGGAAACAGCCTTTTAGCTGATACTCTACATGAAAGTTTAAATAAGTCATAGTTAGGGTCTCCTGGGTTTAAGCTTATTCCTTCTTTTACTTTAAATATTAATATAGGGAATATCGGAGTTTCTCCATTTCCTAATCCTTTTTCTAATGATAAAAGAACATTTTTAGTAACCATTCTTCCTTCTTGCGTAGTATCTGTTCCAAAGTTTATACTTGAAAATGGGACTTGAGCTCCAGCTCTAGAGTGCATAGTGTTTAAATTGTGAATAAATGCTTCCATAGCTTGATAAGTTCTCTTATCAGTTTCCTTGTATGCTTCATCAAATGCAAAGTTTTGTATCATTTTAACAAAATCATCATCTAAATTAAATTTTTCTTTAAGCTCGCTACTTTCTTTTAATAAATATGCTTCATTTTTTGTTATACCTACTTTTGTATTTGTTTCTTCTTCTGTTTTGTAAACTATAGATTTTATTTCATCATTATTATCTAATCCCTTAAATAGCTTTAATGCTTTAGAAAGATTGCTTATATAAAACTTCTTAAATGTTTTATATACTCCTTGCGCTAACCCATAATCAAAGAATGGTATACTTTGACCACCATGTTGATCGTTTTGATCACTTTGAATTGCTATAGCCGCTAAAGCTGCATAACTTATTATATCATTTGGCTCTCTTAAAAATCCATGCCCTGTAGAAAATCCGTCTTTGAATAATTTCTCAAGGTCTATTTGGCAACAAGTCAATGTTCCCATATTTAAAAAATCCATATCATGTATATGTATATCTCCATTGTCATGTGCAAATGAATGTTCAGGTTTTAATAAATGTGTTTTACAAAATTCTTTTGATACTGTACTTCCATATTGAAGCATAGTACCCATAGCTGTGTTTCCATTTATATTAGCATTTTCTCTTTTTATGTCAGCATCATTTGCATCTTCAAATGTTATCTCTTCAATTGCTTTCATTAATCTAGTTTTTGAATTCCTTATTCTATTTCTTTCAGTTCTATAGATTATATATTCTTCACTAGTTTTAGCATGTCCTGTTTCTATCAAAACTTTAATCACTGTATCTTGGACATCCTCTACTCCTGGTAATAAGTTGCTAAATTTATGATTTAATAATTTCACAACTTCTCGAGTCAATTGTTCTGAAAGTTTATAATCAGGAACCTTATGTTCTTTCTCAGCAACATTACTTGCTGCTAAAAATATAGCTCTTGTTATTCTGTCTTCATTAAAAGGTATGATTCTTCCATCTCTTTTTTTTACAAAATTTATCATTTAAAAATCTCCCCCTGTTACTATATATTGTACTATACTTAAGTCTAAACCACTACATATAGTGTGTTAACTTTAAAAAAATCCCCTTTAACAAAGTTAAAGGGATTTCTAAATTGGCACTTAATTAGATTACCAAATTTGTACATAATAGTCAAACAGACCTTAAAGCTTGCAAATGCTATGTGGATAATTTGAACCTAAGTATTTGTAATACTTATAAAAAAACAAATGTTTTTTTATATATTTTTATACAAGTTTTTAACTTTATAGGTTAATTTTTATAATCATTATATAATACATTTAAGTCTATTATTTTTATACGTAAACTTACAATAAATATATTTATATTATAAATTTATGTATTTATTTACAATAATATTAAGTTATATTTTTGTAAATAATCACTGCTTATTCTAAAATTTCAAGCCATATAATAGTTCCTATATATCCTTTTATAGTAAATATTTAACTATATATAAACTATCATCAATTCTTTAAATTAATTTTAATTCAGATTATTACATTCACATATGTTTTATTTATAATATAAATATATTTTGTCAAAAATAAAAGCTATAGAATTTAGGTATTATAACCTATTCTACAGCTTTATTTATATAACAAAAAAAGATTACGTGGCTACGTCTTACTCTCCCAGGCAGTTGCCCACCAAGTACCATCAGCGCTAAAGAGCTTAACTTCTGTGTTCGGAATGGGAACAGGTGTATCCTCTTTGCTATTATAACCACATAATCTTTATGTTTTAATTAATTTCTTAATTAAATTTTAGAGTTAATACTCTGAAAACTGTATACATTTAGGTTTTAATCATTTAAAGTTGGTCAAGTCCTCGACCTATTAGTATCGGTAAGCTAAATACATTACTGCACTTACACCTTCGACCTATCAACCAGGTAGTCTTCCTGGGGTCTTACCCTTACGGTGGGAAATCTTATCTTGAAGTCGGCTTCGCGCTTAGATGCTTTCAGCGCTTATCCATTCCGTACATAGCTACCCAGCGATGCCCTTGGCAGAACAACTGGTACACCAGAGGTACGTCCATCCCGGTCCTCTCGTACTAAGGACAGGTCTCCTCAAATTTCCTACGCCTGCGACGGATAGGGACCGAACTGTCTCACGACGTTCTGAACCCAGCTCGCGTACCACTTTAATGGGCGAACAGCCCAACCCTTGGGACCTACTACAGCCCCAGGATGTGATGAGCCGACATCGAGGTGCCAAACCTCCCCGTCGATGTGGACTCTTGGGGGAGATAAGCCTGTTATCCCCAGGGTAGCTTTTATCCGTTGAGCGATGGCCCTTCCATGCGGTACCACCGGATCACTAAGTCCGACTTTCGTCCTTGCTCGACCTGTATGTCTTGCAATCAAGCTCTCTTCTGCCTTTACACTCTACGCACGATTTCCGACCGTGCTGAGAGAACCTTTGAGCGCCTCCGTTACTCTTTAGGAGGCGACCGCCCCAGTCAAACTGCCCACCTGACGGTGTCCCAAGACCTGATTCAAGGCCTATGGTTAGGATCCCAGTACTACAAGGGTGGTATCCCAAGGATAACTCCACACAGACTGGCGTCCATGCTTCATAGTTTCCCACCTATCCTGTACATGTAGTACCAAGACCCAACGTCAAGCTACAGTAAAGCTCCATGGGGTCTTTCCGTCCTGTCGCAGGTACCCGGCATCTTCACCGGGATTACAATTTCACCGAGTCTATTGTTGAGACAGTGCCCAAATCGTTACGCCTTTCGTGCGGGTCGGAACTTACCCGACAAGGAATTTCGCTACCTTAGGACCGTTATAGTTACGGCCGCCGTTTACTGGGGCTTAAGTTCACTGCTTCGATTGCTCTAACAGATCCCCTTAACCTTCCAGCACCGGGCAGGCGTCAGCTCCTATACATCGTCTTGCGACTTAGCAGAAACCTGTGTTTTTGGTAAACAGTCGCTTGGGCCTATTCTCTGCGGCCATCCGAAGATGGCACCCCTTCTCCCGAAGTTACGGGGTCATTTTGCCGAGTTCCTTAACAATAGTTCTCTCGCTGGCCTTAGGATACTCTCCTCACCCACCTGTGTCGGTTTGAGGTACAGGCGCCTTTAAACTCGATAGAGACTTTTCTCGACAGTGTGAAATCAGCTACTTCGCTACTTAATTTCGCTCCCCATCGTACCCCAGCATTAATATCAAGACGGATTTGCCTATCTTGACTGCCTCAGTACTTAGCCACACATAACCAACAGTGTGGTTAGCTTATCCTACTGTGTCATCCCATTTCTCAAACGCTTATTGGCGGTACAGGAATATCAACCTGTTGTCCATCACCTACGCCTTTCGGCCTCGGCTTAGGTCCTGACTAACCCAGGGCGGACGAACCTTCCCCTGGAAACCTTGGGTTTACGGCCCGTGGGATTCTCACCCACGTCTCGCTACTCATGCCAACATTCTCACTCGTATACTGTCCACATGTCCTTACGGTCATGCTTCAGCCTGTATACGAAGCTCCCCTACCTATCATTGCTGATATCGTAGCTTCGGTAGTACGTTTTAGCCCCGGAAATTTTCGGCGCAGGATCACTCGACCAGTGAGCTATTACGCACTCTTTAAATGAGTGGCTGCTTCTAAGCCAACATCCTGGTTGTCTGTGCAATCCCACATCCTTTACCACTTAACGTACATTTAGGGACCTTAGCTGACGATCTGGGCTGTTGCCCTTTTGACTATGAATCTTATCACCCACAGTCTGACTCCCAAGTAAAAGAAAACGGCATTCGGAGTTTGATAGTCTTCGGTAAGTGCAATACCCCCTAGGACATTCAGTGCTCTACCTCCGCCTCTCTACGCTTGAGGCTAGCCCTAAAGCTATTTCGGGGAGAACCAGCTATCTCCGGGCTCGATTGGAATTTCACCGCTATCCACAAGTCATCCCCGAGCTTTTCAACGCTCGTGGGTTCGGTCCTCCACGAAATTTTACTTTCGCTTCAACCTGCTCATGGATAGGTCGCCCGGTTTCGGGTCTACGTCAAGTAACTTAAGCGCCCATTTAAGACTCGCTTTCGCTACGGCTCCACACCTTAAGTGCTTAACCTTGCTACTTAACGTAACTCGTTGGCCCGTTCTACAAAAAGTACGCGGTCACACATAAAAAGTGCTCCCACAGCTTGTAAGTGCAGGGTTTCAGGTTCTATTTCACTCCCCTCCCGGGGTTCTTTTCACCTTTCCCTCACGGTACTATGCGCTATCGGTCACTAGGTAGTATTTAGGCTTGGAGGATGGTCCCTCCTGCTTCCCACAGGGTTTCACGTGTCCCGTGGTACTCTGGATCATGCTAGTAGCTTTCTCGTTTCAACTACAGGGCTATTACCTTCTATGGCGGAGCTTTCCAACTCTCTTCGCTTACAATATTGCATCCATGTTGCATGTCCTCAACCCCAACGAAGTAAACTTCATTGGTTTGGCCTGTTCCGCGTTCGCTCGCCGCTACTTACGGAATCGAATTTCTTTCTTTTCCTCCGGGTACTTAGATGTTTCAGTTCCCCGGGTTCCCCTCATTAAGCTATGTATTCACTTAACAATACTTAGACATTACTCTAAGTGAGTTTCCTCATTCGGAAATCTTCGGATCAAAGTTTACGTGCAACTCCCCGAAGCTTATCGCAGCTTATCGCGTCCTTCATCGGCTCCTAGTGCCAAGGCATCCGCCCTGCACCCTTAATAACTTGACCAAGTTATCAAAAGTTATCGTAAATAACAAACTTCACATATGTTCAGTTTATTAAGTACTAAAAGTTGATTTTTAAAGAGTTTATCTTCTCGATGATATTTTTAGAAGTTATCTTCTTCATATATTTTAAATGATGTCATATCACTAAATGTTATACAGTTTTCAAAGTACTATTTATTTAAACAGTTAAGTTTAAAATGGTGGAGATGTGGAGGATCGAACTCCAGACCCCTTGCGTGCAAGGCAAGTGCTCTCCCAGCTGAGCTACACCCCCATATTTTCAACAAAGTTTTTAGTTTTTTTATAAAAAAATAAGAACTCTCAAAATTAAACAGTAGGCAATTCTCCTTAGAAAGGAGGTGATCCAGCCGCACCTTCCGATACGGCTACCTTGTTACGACTTCACCCCAGTTATTGATTTCACCTTCGACAGACGCTTCCAAAAGGTTAGCTATCTGGCTTCGGGCGCCCCCAACTTCCGTGGTGTGACGGGCGGTGTGTACAAGACCCGGGAACGCATTCACCGCAGCATTCTGATCTGCGATTACTAGTAACTCCAGCTTCATGTAGGCGAGTTTCAGCCTACAATCCGAACTGAGAATGGCTTTAAGGGATTAGCTCCGCCTCACGACTTGGCTGCCCTCTGTACCACCCATTGTAGCACGTGTGTAGCCCTAAGCATAAGGGGCATGATGATTTGACGTCATCCCCACCTTCCTCCAGGTTATCCCTGGCAGTCCCTCTAGAGTGCCCAACTTAATGCTGGCAACTAAAGGCAAGGGTTGCGCTCGTTGCGGGACTTAACCCAACATCTCACGACACGAGCTGACGACAACCATGCACCACCTGTATCTCATGTCCCCGAAGGGAAAAATACTATTAGGTATCGGTCATAAGTATGTCAAGCTTAGGTAAGGTTCTTCGCGTTGCTTCGAATTAAACCACATGCTCCGCTACTTGTGCGGGTCCCCGTCAATTCCTTTGAGTTTCACTCTTGCGAGCGTACTTCCCAGGCGGAGTACTTAATGCGTTAGCTGCGGCACCGAGGGGGGTAACCCCCGACACCTAGTACTCATCGTTTACGGCGTGGACTACCAGGGTATCTAATCCTGTTTGCTCCCCACGCTTTCGTGCCTCAGTGTCAGTTACAGTCCAGAGAGCCGCCTTCGCAACTGGTATTCCTCCTAATATCTACGCATTTCACCGCTACACTAGGAATTCTACTCTCCTCTCCTGCACTCAAGTTTCTCAGTTTCAAAGGCTTACTACGGTTGAGCCGTAGCCTTTCACCTCTGACTTAAGAAACCACCTACGCACCCTTTACGCCCAGTAATTCCGGATAACGCTAGCCCCCTACGTATTACCGCGGCTGCTGGCACGTAGTTAGCCGGGGCTTCCTCCTCAAGTACCGTCATTATCTTCCTTGAGGACAGAGCTTTACGACCCGAAGGCCTTCATCGCTCACGCGGCGTTGCTGCATCAGGCTTTCGCCCATTGTGCAATATTCCCCACTGCTGCCTCCCGTAGGAGTTTGGACCGTGTCTCAGTTCCAATGTGGCCGATCACCCTCTCAGGTCGGCTACTGATCGTTGCCTTGGTGAGCCATTACCTCTCCAACTAGCTAATCAGACGCGGGTCCATCCTGTACCGCCGGAGCTTTGATACTTCTGCCATGCGACAAAAGTACATTATCCCGTATTAGCATACCTTTCGGTATGTTATCCGTGTGTACAGGGCAGGTTACCCACGCGTTACTCACCCGTCCGCCGCTCTTCTCCGAAGAGAATCGCTCGACTTGCATGTGTTAGGCACGCCGCCAGCGTTCATCCTGAGCCAGGATCAAACTCTTAAATAAAAGTTTATCTAGGGCTCAGATACTGTTATATATCTGGCTTTATGTTTCTTGGTTGTTTCAAATTCTATAAATTAACCTACTGTTTAATTTTCAAAGTTCTTTTGTACTCCTCTTGAGTACTTTATAATAATAACACCTGTCCTATTTTAAGTCAATACTTTTTTTACTTTTTTTATAATTTAGTAAATAAAAGGTTATATCAGCTAATTTTAAACATTACCGATATAACCTATTATCTTCATTTAATTACTTTTTATTCATATTTTCACTAAAATATTTTTGTATTCCAACATATGTAGACCATGCTATTTTTTCTTGATACTTTTCATCTACCAAAAGTTTAGCTTCTTTATCGTTAGATAAAAATCCACATTCTATTAATACTGATGGGATTTCATTTTCTTTCAATAAATATATATCATCTCTAGGCTTAATCTCTCTGTTATTAGTTTTATCAACTACCCTCTTAAGTTCTTCCTGTATATATTTAGATAATTGAACTGATTCTTCTTTTCCTTTAGGATAAAAAGTCTGTGCCCCATAATATTTAGATTGTTCAAATGCATTTAAATGTATAGACATAAACATATCTGCATTCGATTCCTGTATTATTTTTTTTCTGTTTTTTAAATTTTCATTATACTTTTGCCTAATAGTTTTATCTCCAGTTTCTTGATATAAACTACTATCATCTTCTCTAGTTAATATAACAAGCGCTCCACTAGCTTCTAGTAACTCCCTTATTTTAAGAGTAATAGACAGATTTACATCTTTTTCTTTTGTATCCTTGTCCTTAGTCATAGCTCCAGGATCTATACCCCCATGACCTGCATCCAAAATTATAGTCTTATTTGTTACAGGCATATATTCCATAACATCATCAGATACATCTTTAATTTCAAATATGGATAGCGCAACTATTACTAATGTTATGACACTAAAAATTATATGTTTTATGTGTTTTTTCACAATATCACCCTGTATATTTATATTAAAAAAGACTTTGGAATATTCCAAAGTCTTTGTACAAACATATAAAAATTATCTCTTTGAGAATTGTGGAGCTCTTCTTGCTGCCTTTAATCCATATTTCTTTCTTTCTTTCATTCTAGAATCTCTAGTTAAGAATCCTTCTTTCTTTAAAGCAGGTCTTAAATCTAAATCAGCTTTTAATAAAGCTCTAGATATACCGTGTCTTATAGCTCCAGCTTGTCCAGTGAATCCTCCACCTTCAACTTTTACTATAACATCGTACTTAGTTTCATTATTAGTTAAAACTAATGGTTGTTTAACATCTCTTATTAAAGTTTCGTAGTTGAAAAATTCTTCAACTGCTCTTCCATTAACTACTATATTTCCTTCACCTGCAACTAATCTTACTCTAGCTACAGAGCTTTTTCTTCTTCCAGTTCCGTAATATTGAACGTTAGCCATGATAACTCCTCCTTTCACCCGTAATTATTATTTAAAGTTTAAAACTTCTGGATTTTGAGCTGCATGATCATGTTCTGCTCCTGCAAATACTCTTAATCTAGTCATCATTCTGCTTCTTAATTTGTTTTTACATAACATACCGCTTACTGCATGAGAAACTACTTCTTCAGGCTTTTTAGCCATCATTTCTCTGTAAGAGATCTCTTTTAATCCACCTACATATCCAGTGTGGTATCTGTACATCTTTTGATCTAATTTCTTTCCTGTTAAAACTACCTTCTCTGCATTTACAACAACAACGAAGTCTCCACCATCTACATGAGGAGTAAAAGTAACCTTGTGCTTCCCTCTTAATACTGTCGCTATTTCAGTTGCTACACGACCTAATGTTTTTCCTTCAGCGTCAACGATATACCAATTTCTTTGTACATCAGCTGGCTTAGCTATATAACTTTTCATAGTTGTCCCTCCTTAACTTATTTTCATATAAATATTTTACCGTTTATGTCAAGTCCGGGGCAAGTGGACTTATTAACACACTCTAATTCATTTTAATACATGCCCCCTAGTGTGTCAAGCTAATAATCAACTTTTTTAAGAAATAATCCATGAGGTGGTGCAGTATGACCACACTTACCTCTATTCTTAGAGTTAATTATATCTTTTAAGCTTTCATTTATCCTTCCTCTGCCTATATCTACTAACGTCCCTACAATTATTCTTACCATATTATATAAAAATCCATTACCTTCTACTTCTAAAATAATTAAATTTTCTTGTTTTTCTAAAGTAATATCATATATAGTTCTTACAGTATCATTTACAGATGATCCAGAGCTCATAAATCCTTTAAAATCATGTTCTCCTATTAAATGCTTAGCTTCTTCACACATTTTTTCAAAATCAAGGTCATATCTAACATGATATGATGTATCCTTGTATATAGGACTCCTATACATATTATTATATATTAAATACCTATATCTTTTCCCTTTAGCACTATATCTAGAATGAAATTCATCATCTACCTCAGTACAAGCAATTATAGATATGTCTTTGGGCAATTTAGCGTTTAACGCACTCGGTATTTTATATGCAGGTATCTTTGATTCTAATTTGAAATTAGCTACCTGACCTAATGCATGCACTCCTGCATCAGTTCTACCTGAAGCATTAAGTTGTACCTCTTCTTTAGTTATTTCATAAATAGCATTTTGTATTGTACCTTGTATACCTAAAGTATCAGGTTGCTTTTGCCAACCACAATAGTTTTCACCATTGTATTGTATTGTAACCTTTAAATTTCTCATAGTCTACCTCTTTACATAAATCTAGTAGCTATAATTATAGCTAAATATATAGCCTGTATCCCACTGGCTATATAGTCATTTTTTGTTATAACAGCTTCTTTCATCTTTGTTCTATTGTATCCACCTCTATAACATCTAGCTTCCATAGCCATAGCAAGTTCATCTGCTCTTCTAAATGCACTTACAAATAAAGGTACTAACAGTGGAACTAAATTTTTAGCCCTATTTATAAGATTTTTACTTTCAAAATCTGCACCTCTAGACATTTGAGCCTTCATTATTTTATCTGTTTCATCTAATAATGTAGGTATAAATCTTAAAGCTATAGTCATCATCATAGCTAATTCATGTACTGGTAGTCCTATCTTTTTAAATGGATTTAAAAGTCTTTCTATTCCATCTGTAAGCTCTATAGGAGAAGTTGTCAATGTTAGTATTGACGTACCTACAACTAAAAATACTAGCCTTACTGCCATAAATATAGCTTGTTGTATTCCCTGGCTTGTAATAGTAAGAAATCCAAATGACCAAATAACATCTCCAGGAAGGAAGAATATATTTATAACAAATGTAAATAGTATAATCCACCTAAGAGGTTTAATACCTTTTAAAATGTATTTCATGGGTATACTCGATAATTTTACCACAGAAATTAGAGATAATAAAACTATAGCATATGGCCAAAATTTATTTGTTATGAATAAAGAAATCATAAATACAAAAGTAGCTATAAGTTTTATTCTCGAGTCTAATCTATGTATAATAGAGTTAGCTGGATAGTATTGCCCTATAGTTATATCTTTTAACATTGTTTTCTTCCTTTCATAACTCTTAAAATTTCTTCTTTTACCTCTTCTATAGTTAAGATATCTTCTCTTATATCAAAACCTTGTTCTCTTAACCTTATAGCTAATTCTAGCACTTGTGGTATATCCAATCCTATTTCTTTTAATCTATTAGTGTTTGTATTGAATACTTCTCTAGGAGACCCCATAAATTCTATTTTACCATGGTTCATTACAATTATTGTTTTTGCTAATTTTGCCATATCATCCATACTATGCGATGATAGTATTATAGTCATATTATTTTCTTTATGAAGATTTTTTATAAGATTGAATATTTCATCCCTACCTCCAGGATCTAGACCAGCAGTAGGCTCATCTAATACCAAAACTTCTGGCTTCATAGCTATTACTCCAGCAATAGCTACTCTTCGCTTTTGCCCTCCTGATAGTTCAAAAGGTGATTTATCTTTAAATTCCTCATAATTCAATCCTACAGCATCCATAGATGTTTTAACTCTATTATGTATCTCATCCGCTTCCAAACCCAAATTAGACGGTCCAAAAGCTATATCCTTCTCAATCGTTTCTTCAAACAATTGATACTCAGGATATTGAAACACAACACCTACTCTTTTTCTAATTTCAGTTAAGTTTAACTTAGGATCAGTTATCTTAAAATCATTTATAAATATTTCACCCGAAGATGGTTTTAATATTCCATTTAAATGTTGTATTAATGTAGATTTGCCAGATCCAGTGTGCCCTATCAAACCTACGAAATCTCTATCTTTTATCTCAAAAGTAACTTCATCTAGTGCTTTACTGCAAAAAGGCATTCCTTCATTATATATATGAGTTAATTTTTTCACTACAATTGACATAATTTCATCACCATCTCATCTACAGTTAATATATCACTACTTATATCTAAGCCATCTTTTTTTAATAAGCTAGATAATTCTGTCATGCAAGGTACATCTAGACCTATAGTTCTTAGCATTTCTATATTGCTAAATACTTGCCTTGGAGTACCTTCTAATAACTTTTTACCTTTTTCCATAACTATAACTCTATCCGCTTCAACCGCTTCTTCCATAAAGTGTGTTATGTGTAATGTAGTAATATTTTCCTCTTTATTGAGCCTTTTTATAGTTTTCATTACTTCTTTTCTCCCAGATGGGTCTAACATAGCAGTTGCTTCATCAAATATAATACATTTTGGTTTCATTGCTATTATACCTGCTATGGCCACTCTTTGCTTTTGACCTCCAGATAATAAATGTGGTTGTCTATCTCTTAAATCATACATTCCGACATTTTTAAGAGCTTCTTCAACTCTTCTTCTTATTTCTATAGGATCAATACCTAAATTTTCAGGTCCAAATGCTACATCTTCTTCTACTACAGTTGCAACAATTTGATTATCAGGGTTTTGAAAAACCATTCCCGCTGTTTGTCTTATGTCCCATAATTTACTTTCTTCTCTCGTATCTAGCCCATCTATAAGTATATTTCCTTCACTAGGAAGTAAAATAGCATTTAAATTTTTAGATAAAGTTGACTTGCCCGAACCATTGTGTCCTATTATTGCAACAAATTCACCTTTTTTTACTTCCAAACTTAATTTATCTATAGCCTTAAGTTTGCTTTCATCCGTAATATACTCAAATGATACATTATTGACCTTTATTATATTATCCACTAATTTACTCCTTCTCATAAGTAGTATAAAAATGTATCTATGCTAACCCAAGTTCATTATAAAAATAATATTTTTATAAATAAACTCCTCATAATTTTGATTTCATATTAAATATAGTATATTAAATTTTATCACGTTTTAATAAATTTTAATATAGTATTAAATATACAAGATTACCAAATTTTTATTCATTATGAAAATCATTTTAAATAGTATTATATCATAGTTTAACATAAAAATCATAGTTGGATTAAATACTAATTATAATTTTATTTGTTATAATCAATTAATCAATAATTTAAGAAACAATTTAATTTATATACAAATGTTTTATTAATATATGTCTTATTAAAGTTTATTGATTAAATAAAAAAAGGATTAAGCTATAAAGCTTAATCCTTTTGATACTATACTAATTCTATAAAAGCCATTTCAGCAGCGTCGCCTTTTCTTGGTCCTTTTTTGATTATTCTAGTATATCCACCGTTTCTCTCAGCGTACTTTGGAGCTATTTCAGTGAATAAGTTATTCACTACAGTTTCATCCATAACATAAGCTAAAACTTGTCTTCTAGCATGAAGATCTCCTCTTTTACCAAGAGTTATCATCTTTTCTGCCATTCTTTTAGTTTCTTTTGCTCTAGTTACTGTAGTTTCTATTCTTCCATGTCTTAGTAAACTAGTTACTAAGTTTCTTAACATAAGGTTTCTGTGAGCAGTTTCACAACCTAATTTACGGTAAGTAGCCATACTATCCCTCCTTCACTCGCTATTCTTCGCTTGGTTTAAGACCTAGTCCAAGTTCTTCTAATTTTTGGATTACTTCCTCTAAAGATTTTTTCCCTAGATTTCTAACCTTCATCATATCGTCCTCAGACTTATTAGCTAATTCTTCAACTGTATTGATTCCCGCTCTCTTTAAACAGTTGTATGATCTAACTGATAAATCTAATTCTTCTATTGTCATTTCAAGAACTTTTTCTTTTTGATCTTCTTCTTTTTCTACCATTATCTCAACATTGCTTACATGCTCTGTTAAGTCTATGAATAGATTTAAATGCTCTACTAGTACTTTGGCTGCAAGAGATATTCCTTCTTGAGGGTTTATACTTCCATTAGTCCAAACATCTAATACTAATTTGTCGTAATCTGTTTTTTGACCTACTCTTGTATCTTCTACATGGTAGCTCACTTTTTCAACAGGAGTATATATTGAGTCTACAGGTAGTACACCTATAGGCATATGCTCTGTTTTGTTTTCTTCAGCTGAAACATAACCTCTACCTTTATCTATAAATATTTCCATATTAAACTTAGCATTTTCATCTAGCGTAGCTATCTTTAAATCTCTGCTTAATATTTCAACATCAGGAGGACATATTATGTCTGCTCCTGTGATAGTGCATGGTCCTTGAGCATCTATTTTAAGTGTTCTACTTCCTTCACCGTCTATAGTAGCTGAAAGCTCTTTTAATGATAATATCATTTCAGTAACATCTTCTTTAACACCTGGTACTGTAGAGAATTCATGAAGAACTCCATCTATTTTTATAGAGTTAACTGCAACACCTGGCAAAGAAGATAATAATATTCTTCTTAAAGCATTTCCTATAGTTATGCCATAGCCTCTTTCTAGAGGTTCTATAACAAATTTTCCATATCTATAGTCTTCGCTAAGTTCGATTATATCTACTTTTGGTTTTTCTATTTCTATCATGGACAAAACCCTCCTTCAAATTTATTAATCCACTGAGGGTAAACAAAATTTTAAAATAAGTTTTAAAATATGCTTATTACTTAGAGTAAAGCTCTATGATTAAGTGTTCTGCTACTTCAAGATCTATATCTTCTCTTGTTGGTAATGCAACAACCTTAACTGACATTTCTTCTAAGTTAGCTTCTAACCACTTAGGAGCTATTCTTGAATTATTCTCTACTAAAGCTTTGAACTTAGCAGATGTTTTTGATCTTTCTTTAACTGTTATAACATCACCAGGTTTAACTGTTATAGAAGCTATATCAGCCTTATGTCCGTTTAATAAGAAATGACCGTGTCCTACTAATTGTCTAGCTTCTTTTCTAGATGAAGCTAATCCCATTCTGTAAACAACATTGTCTAATCTTCTTTCTAATAAACTTAATAAGTTTTCTCCAGTTATACCAGCCATTTTTTCAGCACGCTCGTATAAGTTTCTGAATTGAGTTTCTAAAACTCCGTATATTCTTTTAACTTTTTGCTTTTCTCTTAATTGTAAACCATAGTTAGAAACTTTCTTTCTTCCTTGTCCATGTTGTCCTGGAGCATAGTTTCTTTTAACTATAGCACATTTATCAGTATAACATCTGTCACCTTTAAGGAATAATTTCATTCCTTCTCTACGACACTGTCTGCATGATGCACCTGTGTATCTTGCCATGTCTTTACACCTCCTAATTTACTCGTTTATATAATTAAACTCTTCTTCTCTTTGGCGGTCTACATCCGTTATGAGGAATTGGAGTTACGTCTTTTATCATAGTTACTTCTAATCCAGTAGCTTGAAGTGCTCTTATAGCAGCTTCTCTACCTGAACCTGGTCCCTTTACAAATACTTCAACAGTTTTTAAACCGTGCTCCATTGCAGCTTTAGCAGCTGTTTCTGCAGCCATTTGAGATGCGAAAGGAGTTGCTTTTCTTGATCCTTTGAATCCTAATTGTCCTGAACTTGCAGCTGATATAGCATTTCCATGAACATCAGTTAAAGTTATTATTGTATTGTTAAAAGTTGATTGTATATGTGCTTGACCACGCTCTATATTTTTACGTTCTCTTCTTCTAACACGTGTAACTTTCTTTTTTGGTTTAGCCATTGTTTTCCCTCCTATCTAGTTATTATTTCTTTTTCTTACGAGATACAGTTTTTCTAGGACCTTTTCTAGTTCTAGCGTTAGTCTTAGTTCTTTGTCCTCTTAGTGGAAGACCTTTAGCATGTCTTATACCTCTGTAACATTTTATATCTCTTAATCTCTTTATGTTTAAAGCTATCTCTCTTCTTAAGTCACCTTCAACTAAGAAATCACTATCTATGATTTTTCTTAAGTCGTTAACTTGCTCTTCAGATAAGTCTTTTATTCTTGAATCTGGATTTATCTCAGCTTTAGCTAATACTTCATTAGCAGTTGCTTTCCCTATACCATATATATAAGTTAAAGCTATTTCCGCTCTTTTTTCTCTAGGTAAATCTACCCCAGCTATTCTTGCCATTAATCGCACCTCCTACACTTAGTTTTTAGTGTTAAAATCTTAATATCTTAAAATCCGAAACCAGATTTTCTTAACGATTTAAATGTTCTCTGTTAACATCACAATTAAATATTATACTATAGAAGTTAACAAATTACTAGTAATAATTTATTATCCTTGCTTTTGTTTATGCTTTGGATTTTCACAGATAACCATTACTTTACCTTTTCTTTTTATTACTTTGCACTTTTCGCACATTGGTTTTACTGATGGTCTTACTTTCATTGTTAATCCCTCCTTAGACTATTTCAAAATTAGTCTACTTCTTACGCCAAGTGATTCTTCCTCTTGTAAGGTCATATGGAGAAAGTTCAACATTCACCTTATCTCCTTCAAGAATTCTTATGAAGTTCATTCTTAGCTTTCCAGATAAGTGACATAATACTTCGTGCCCGTTTTCTAGTTTTACTTTAAACATAGCATTCGGTAAGTTTTCAGAAACTACACCTTCAAACTCTATAACATCTTTTTTGGCCATTAACTAACCAAACCTCCATTCAATAAGTTAAACTAAATCATTTAACTTAGTAAGTTCAACTCTTAAAAAAACATCCGTAACATTTTGTTCAGACGATATCTTGTTGTTAACTTTATTATTAATAACATTATATATTTCTAAGTGCTTAACTTTTTTTAGTTTAGGTTTACCAAGTTTTCTTTTCTTTCCATCTGATATAAGAACATATTGATGATCCACTATTTTTATTATAAAAAATAGTTTATCTTTCTCCTTACCAGAGGTAGCTTTTACAACTTGACCTACACTTAAATTATTTGATGACATTTTTCCACCTACTTTTATGATTATAACGCAGATAATATCAGCGGTTCATCTTCAGTGATTGCTATCGTATGCTCATAATGAGCTGATTTTTTGCCATCTATTGTGACAATAGTCCATCCATCCACTAATGTTTTAACGTGATATTTACCAGCGTTAATCATTGGCTCTATAGCTAAAACCATTCCTTCTTGAAGTCTTGGTCCTTTGCCTGCTGGACCGTAATTAGGTATTTGAGGATCTTCATGAAGTTCTGAGCCAACTCCATGACCTACTAAATCTCTAACTACAGAGAAACCATATTTTTCAACGTGTGCTTGTACTGCGTGTGAGATATCTGATAATCTATATCCTAGTTTAGCAAATTTTATGCCTTCATAGAAGCTTTCTCTAGTTACTTCTATTAATTTCCTATCTTCTTCAGATATTACCCCTACTCCATGAGTTTTCGCAGAGTCTGAATGATATCCTTTATAATAGGCTCCTACATCTAAACTTATAATGTCGCCTTCTTTTAATATGTTCTTTCCTGGTATTCCATGTACGACTTCTTCATTTACAGAAGCGCATATAGAACCTGAAAATCCACCATATCCTTTAAAAGATGGTATTGCATTATATTTTCTTATATTCTCTTCAGCTATTTTATCTAACTCTAAAGTAGATATTCCCGGAGTCACAGCTGCTCTTAATATCTCATGAGTTTCAGCGACAATTTTGCCTGCCTCTCTCATAAGTTCTATTTCTTTTTTTGATTTTAAAATAATCATTATTGTTCACATCCTAGAGCATTTACTATATCTTCAAATACGGCATTTATAGATTGTTGTCCATTTATGTCAGCTATTATACCTTGAGAACTATAATAATCAACTAATGGCTTTGTTTCATCTAAATAAACTTGTATTCTTTTAGATACAGTTTCTTCTGTATCGTCTGCTCTTTGGTATAACTCTCCTTGGCATACGTTACATACTCCTTCTACTTTAGGAGGATTGAACTCAACATGATACGTTGCACCGCAAGATTTACAGATTCTTCTTCCTACAGCTCTTCCAACTAATATGCTCTTATCAACTTCGATATTAACTACCTTATCTAAAGATATATTAACTTGATGTAAAAACGCATCTAAATGTTCAGCTTGAGCAACATTTCTTGGGAATCCATCTAACATAAATCCATTCTTACAGTCATCTTGAGTTATTCTATCAGTAACTAAACCTACAGTTAACTCATCTGGAACTAATAATCCTTGATCTATATATTCTTTAGCTTTTTTTCCAAGATCTGTTCCTTCTTTTATATTCTTTCTGAATATATCTCCTGTTGATATATGAGGTATGTTGTATTTTTCTACTATCCCTGCTGCTTGCGTACCTTTACCAGCACCAGGAGGTCCAAGTAATATTATTCTCATATTATCATCTCCAATTTATTTTAAGAAACCTTGATAGCTTCTCATAACTAAATTTGATTCTAACTGTCTCTTAAGTTCTAATGCAACTCCTACAACTATTAGTAAAGATGTCCCTACTAATGTAATTTGGATTTTCATAAAGAACATTATTATAGCCGATACCATAACTATCGATGCTAAGAATAAAGCCCCAGCTAGAGTTAATCTTGATAATATTCTATTTAAATAATCTATAGTAGATTTTCCTGGTCTTATGCCCGGTATAAATCCACCATTGTTTTTCATGTTATTAGCTATATCTTCTGTATTAAATGATACAGTAGTATAGAAATAAGAGAAGAATACTATCAACAGAACTTCAAGTGATCTATATATCCAAACTCCCGGAGATCCTACTGGATTTAAGTAAGTTTGAACGAACGCTTGAGCATCTGCACCCATAAACATTGCTATAGTTTGAGGGAAAGCTAAAAGTGAACTAGCGAAAATTACCGGTATAACTCCCGACTGATTAACTTTCATAGGTATATGAGAACTTTGTCCTCCATACATTTTTCTTCCAACAACTCTTTTAGCGTATTGTACAGGTATTTTTCTAGTGGCTTCTTGTATGTATGTAACTGCTGCTATTGTTAAAAGTATTACTACTCCTAATAATATCGCTGACCACATATTTATTTTACCACTTTTTAGTAAGTCTGCAGTTGATATAATATCTACTGGTATTCTTGAGATAATACCAACAAATATTATAATAGAACTTCCATTACCTAATCCTTTTTCAGTAATTTTGTCCCCTATCCACATTAATAACATACTAGCTGATACTAATGTCAATATAACTGTAACTATAAAAAATATACTATCTGAATTTAACGCATTTCGCACAACCCCTAGCGTAATAGCTATTGCTTGTACGAACGCTAATGCTAGCGCTATATACTTAGTATATTTGTTAATTTTTTTCTTACCTTCTTCACCAGATTTTTGAAGTTCTTCCAAACTTTCAAAACCAACAGTTAAAAGTTGTATTATTATAGATGCTGTTATATATGGTCCTATACCTAAAGCAAATAACGTGAAGTTGCTAAAAGCACCTCCAGTAAACATATTATATAGAGACAGAAGACTATTACCGCCTACCATCTCCCTTATAATATCTGTTTTAACTCCAGGAACAGGTATTACTGCACCTATTCTGAATACTGCAATCATCATCAAAGTATATAAAATTTTTCTTCTTACGTCTTTAAGTTTCCAAGCTTGCTTTAACTGTGACAGCACGTTAACTCACCCCGCCTGTAATGGCTAAGAGTTAGCAGATTAGATTAAACTAATTCTGCCTTTCCTCCAGCTTTTTCTATTTTTTCTTGAGCTGAAGCAGTAAACTTAGTTGCCTTAACTGTTACAGCTTTCTCTAAGTTTCCTTCGCCTAAGATCTTAACGCCGTCTTTTTCTATTTTACTTATAACTCTAGTTGCTAATAATAACTCTGCAGTTATTTCAGTTCCGTTTTCGAATCTGTTTAAAGCAGCTACGTTTATTTCAGTATAAACTTTCTTGAATATGTTCTTGAAACCTCTCTTAGGAAGTCTTCTAGCTAGTGGCATTTGTCCACCTTCGAATCCTATTCTAACTCCACCACCTGAACGAGACTTTTGTCCTTTTTGTCCACGTCCTGCAGTTTTACCTTGTCCAGTTGCAGTACCTCTACCTAATCTCTTTTTAGCTCTCACTGCACCTTTAGCAGGTTTTAACTCATGTAACTTCATGGATTGCACCTCCTTATCGCACTTCTTAAAAATATTACTCAGCTATTTCAGTAACTTGTACTAAATGCTTAACTTTATTTATCATACCTCTTGTTTGGGCATTATCTTCTTTAACAACTACTTGTTCTCTTTTTCTTAATCCTAACGCTTCTACGTTTTTTCTTTGGTTAGGAGTAGTTCCTATTGTACTTCTAACTAACTTTATTTGTAATTTAGCCATTTTTCACTACCTCCTTACCCTAGTAAGTCTTCAACTTTTTTACCTCTAAGTTTAGCTATATCTTCAGCTGTCTTTAGAGAGTTAAGACCTTCTATTGTAGCATTTACCATATTTCTTGGGTTGTTAGATCCTAGAGACTTAGCTCTAACATCTGTTAATCCAGCTAATTCAAGTACCGCTCTAGCAGGTCCACCAGCTATAACTCCTGTACCTTCTTTAGCAGGCATTATTAATATTTTTCCAGCTCCGAAGTGTCCGTTTACTTCGTGAGGAATTGTTGTACCAACCATAGGTACGTTTATAAGATTCTTTTTAGCATCTTCTATTGCTTTTTTTATAGCGTCAGGTACTTCCATTGCTTTACCAGTACCTACACCAACGTGTCCGTTTTCATCTCCAACTACTACTAATGCTGCAAATCTGAAGTTTCTACCACCTTTTACAACTTTAGTAACACGTCTTACTTCAACAACTTTTTCTTTTAAGTCAAGTTGTCTTGCGTCTATAAGTTTACGACGTAACATGTGCATTTCCCTCCTTTGTTTCTTAATTAGAACTTAAGTCCAGCTTCTCTAGCACCTTCAGCTAACTCTTGTACTCTACCGTGATATAAGTATCCACCTCTGTCAAATACAACTTCAGTGATTCCTTTTTCTACAGCTTTCTTAGCGATCATTTCGCCAACTTTTTTAGCTGCTTCTTTGTTTCCTGTATGATTAACAGCACCTTTTATTTCTGCGTCTAAAGAAGATGCAGCAACAACAGTTACTCTGTTTGTATCATCTATTATTTGAGCGTATATATTATTAGCACTTCTGAAGATACATAATCTAGGTCTTTGAGTAGTTCCAGCTACTTTACTACGTACTCTCTTATGTCTTTGAAGTCTATTAGCATTTTTATTTGCTTTCTTTATCATAAGGCTCACTCCTTTCTAGCTTTTAAGTTTGGTATTATTACTTCTTACCAGTTTTACCTTCTTTACGTCTTACTACTTCACCAGCGTATCTTATACCTTTACCCTTGTATGGCTCTGGCTTTCTCCAGTCTCTTATCTTAGCAGCGTAGTTTCCTACTAATTGCTTATCGATACCTTTTACTACTAACTCAGTTTGGTTAGGAGACTCAACAGTTATACCTTCTGGATCTTCCATCTCTACTGGATGAGAGAATCCTAAGTTCATAACTAATTTAGTTCCTTGTTTTTGAGCTCTATATCCAACACCAACTAATTCTAATTTCTTTTCGAAACCATTAGTAACACCTACAACCATATTATCTATTAAAGTTCTAGTTAATCCGTGTAAAGATCTGTGTTGCTTATTGTTTGTTGGTCTTTCAACAGTTATAGTATTTTCTTCTTGCTTTATTTTTAATGCACCATCAAGTTGCTTAGTTAAAGTTCCTTTTGGTCCTTTTACTGTAACGAAGTTTCCTTCAGCTATAGTTACTTCAACACCTGTTGGTACTGTTATTGGTTTAACACCTATTCTTGACATAGTCGCACCTCCTTACATTGTTCGTTTATATTACCAAACGTAGCAGATTACTTCTCCACCAACATTTTCTTTTCTTGCTTGTCTATCAGTTAATATTCCTTTAGAAGTAGATATTACTGATATTCCTAATCCATTTAATACCTTAGGTACTTCATGGTTAGCAGCGTAAACTCTCATACCAGGCTTAGATATTCTCTTAAGTCCTGTTATAACTCTTTCGCCTACTTGTCCGTACTTTAATTGTATTCTTATTATTCCTTGTTTTCCATCTTCTATAACATCATAACCTCTTACGAAACCTTCTTCTAATAAGATTCTAGCTAATTCTTTCTTCATATTAGAGGCAGGAACGTCAACAGTTTCATGCTTAACCATGTTAGCATTTCTTATACGAGTTAGCATATCTGCGATTGGATCTGTCATTGTCATATTGA
This sequence comes from Peptostreptococcaceae bacterium VA2, assembly GCA_000686145.1. Classification (GTDB taxonomy): domain Bacteria; phylum Bacillota; class Clostridia; order Peptostreptococcales; family Peptostreptococcaceae; genus Romboutsia_D. The sequence continues at coordinate 56,699 of JMMB01000007.1, forward strand.
AACCCTCCTTCCATTTTTAGCGAAGTTTTACCAACTTGCTTTTCTAACACCAGGTATTTGACCTTTATAAGCTAATTCTCTAAAGCATATACGGCATATACCAAATTTTCTTAAAACTGAATGTGGTCTACCACATATAGTACATCTAGTGTATTCTCTAGTAGCGTACTTTTGCTTCTTTTGTTGTTTCACAACCATCGCTTTTCTAGCCACTGGAATCCCTCCTTCGTTTTAGCTTAGAAAATGACCTTTTCTAAACTTACTTAGAAAACGGCATTCCTAATAATTTTAATAATTCACGCGCTTCTTCGTCAGTCTTTGCAGTTGTAACGAATATTATATCCATTCCTCTTACTTTGTCTACTTTATCGTATTCAATTTCAGGGAATATTAATTGCTCTTTAACACCTAAAGCATAGTTTCCTCTACCATCGAATGCGTTAGGATTAACTCCTCTGAAGTCTCTAACTCTTGGTAATGATACTGATACTAATTTGTCCATGAAGTAGAACATTTTATCAGCTCTTAAAGTAACTTTTGCACCTATTGGCATACCTTCTCTTAATTTGAAGTTTGCAACAGATTTTCTAGCTTTAGTTGTAACAGGCTTTTGTCCAGATATCATTGACATCTCTTCAACTGCCTTTTCTAATCCTTTGGCATTTTCTCTAGCGTCACCAACACCCATGTTCATAACAATTTTGTCTAACTTAGGTATTTCCATAACGTTCTTATATCCAAATTTCTCCATTAAAGCAGGAGCAACTTCTTTCATGTATTTTTCTTGTAATCTAGAAGCCATTTAAGGTCCCTCCTTTCAAGCTATATTATAATTCTTTTCCGCTCTTTACTGAAACTCTAACTTTTTTTCCATCTTTCATTTCGAATCTAACTCTTGCACCTTTTCCTGTTTCAGGATCGAATGGCATTACGTTAGATATGTGAAGTGAAGCTTCTTTATTTATTATTCCACCTTGTGGGTTCATAGCACTTGGCTTTTGGTGTTTAGTTATTACGTTTGCACCTTCAACTAATACTCTATTAGCTTTAGGGAATACTTTTAAAACTGCACCTTTTTTGCCTTTATCTTTACCTGCTATAACTACAACAGTGTCACCTTTTTTAACACGCATCATGTCCTATTGCACCTCCTTATTATAGTACTTCTGGAGCAAGAGAAACTATCTTCATGAACTCATTATCTCTTAACTCTCTAGCAACAGGCCCGAATATACGAGTTCCTACTGGAGTTTTGTCATCTTTTATTATAACTGCAGCGTTATCATCGAAAGATATATAACTTCCATCTTTACGTCTTACGCCTTGCTTAGTTCTCACTATAACAGCTTTAACAACTTTACCTTTTTTTACAACTCCACCAGGTGTTGCACTTTTAACAGTAGCAACTATTACGTCGCCTATATTACCATATCTTCTTTTACTTCCGCCTAGTACACGTATACATAGTATTTCCTTAGCACCAGAGTTATCAGCAACTCTTAAACGTGACTCTTGTTGTACCATATCATAATCCCTCCTTTTCCAAAAAACTACTTAACCTTTTCAACAACTTCAACTAGTCTAAATCTCTTATCTTTTGATAAAGGTCTAGTCTCCATTATCTTAACTTTGTCTCCAGTTGTACATATATTTTGCTCATCATGAGCCTTTAATTTCTTAGTTCTCTTAATTTGCTTATTATATAATGGATGACGTACGAAATCTTCTACAGCAACTACTATAGTTTTATCCATTTTATCACTTACAACACGGCCTATTCTAACTTTTCTTCTTCCTCTTTCCATGTTTAAAAAGCCTCCTTTCCAAATTACGCTCTAGTTTCGTTTAAATTTCTTTGAGCAAGGACAGTCTTAACTCTAGCTATATCCTTTTTAACGAATTTTATTCTAGCTGTATTTTCTAATTGACCAGTAGCTAATTGGAATCTTAAGCTAAATAATTCACTCTTGAAGTCATTTAACTTATTCATTAGCTCTTCGCCTGTTAAATCTCTTAATTCTTTAGCTTGCATCCTATTCACCACCCTTTACTTCTAAGTCTTCACGTTTTACAAACTTACACTTGATTGGTAATTTGTGCATCGCAAGTCTCATTGCTTCTCTAGCTTTTGCTTCATCAACACCTGCTAATTCGAACATAACTCTCCCTGGCTTAACTACTGCTACCCAGTATTCTGGAGATCCTTTACCAGCACCCATACGAGTTTCAGCTGGTTTTTTTGTTACCGGCTTATGAGGGAATATTTTTATCCAAACCTTCCCGCCTCTTTTTATATATCTAGTCATCGCGATTCTGGCAGCTTCTATTTGATTAGAAGTTATCCAAGAAGCTTCTAAAGCAACTAGTCCGAACTCTCCATAAGTAACCTTGTTACCTTTTTGAGCTGTTCCAGACATACTTCCTCTATGAACTCTACGACGCTTTACTCTCTTTGGCATTAACATGAGTATTTCCTCCTTCCTCAAACCTTACTAATATTAGTTTCCTTTGTTTTGAGTGTTCGCTGGTCTTTGTCCTTGTGGTCTTGAACCTTGAGCACCTTGTGGTCTTGAACCTTGTGGTCTTGAACCTTGAGCTGATTGAGGTCTTTGCCCTCTATCATTTCCTCTTCTATCGTTTCTTCTATTATCTCTTCTATCATTTCTCTTATTGTCTCTTCTGTTATCTCTTCTATCTTCTCTTGGGTTTACACCGTTTCTAGTTGGTAAAACTTCACCGTTGCATATCCAAACTTTGATACCAGTTTTTCCATAAGTAGTATTAGCTTCTGCAAAACCGTAGTTTATATCAGCTCTTAGTGTTTGTAAAGGTACATTTCCTTCGCTGTATCCTTCAGTTCTAGCCATTTCTGCTCCACCTAATCTTCCTGATGCAGAAACTTTTATCCCTTTAACACCTGACTTCATAGCTCTTTGTATAGCTTGTTTCATAGCTCTTCTGAAAGCTACCCTTCTCTCTATAGCTAATGCTATATTTTCCGCTACTAATTGAGCGTCTTTATCTGGGTTTCTAACTTCAACTATGTTAACTATTACAGTCTTTTTAGTCATTTTTTCTAATTCCGCTTTTAAAGCGTCTATACCAGCACCAGCTCTTCCTATAACTACACCTGGCTTAGCAACGTGTAGGTCTATTTTAACTTTGTTTGCTGATCTTTCTATTTCTATTTTAGCAACTCCTGCAGAGTAAAGTCTATTCTTTAAGAATTTACGTACATTATGGTCTTCTAATAATAAGTTTCCGAATTCTTTTTTATCAGATGCGAACCATCTAGAGTCCCAATCTTTTATAACACCGACTCTTAATCCATGTGCATTAACTTTTTGACCCATTATTTTCCCTCCTATCTATAAATTATTTTCTTTCCTTTACAACAACCTCTATGTGAGAAGTTCTTTTTCTTATCATTGTTGCACGTCCCATAGCTCTAGGCATGAATCTCTTCATTGTTGGCCCTTGGTTTGCAACTACTGATGCGATATATAAATTCTCAACATCCATTTCATGGTTGTTTTCAGCGTTTGCTTTAGCAGATTTAACAACTTTAGCTATTATTGAAGCTGCTCCTCTTGGAGTAAACTTTAATATTGCTAATGCTTCATCAACATTTTTTCCTCTAACAAGGTCACAGATTTGTCCTGCTTTTCTTGGTGATACACGTACATATTTAGCAGTAGCTTTTGCTTCCATTTGCTATTCCTCCTTCCTTAGTCAGAAATTTATTATTTTCTTTTGTTAGATTTTTCATCGTCCTTATGTCCCTTGAAAGTTCTTGTAGGAACGAATTCACCTAATTTATGTCCAACCATATCTTCTGTTACGAAAACTGGTATATGTCTTCTTCCATCATGAACAGCTATAGTATGTTCTACCATTTGAGGGAATATAGTTGAAGTTCTTGACCAAGTCTTTATAACTTCTTTATTTCCTGCAGCGTTCATTGCTTCTATTTTCTTTAAAAGTCTCGCGTGGACGAAAGGTCCTTTTTTAGTTGATCTTGACATTTAAAATCCTCCTTTCCGAGCAAAAAGTAAATATATTACTTAGTTCTTCTTGATACTATTAACTTATCAGAAGCTTTATTTTTCTTTCTAGTTTTGTATCCAAGAGCTGGTTTACCCCATGGAGTAACTGGTGAAGGTCTACCTATTGAAGTTCTACCTTCTCCACCACCGTGTGGATGGTCACAAGGGTTCATTACAGATCCTCTTACAGTTGGTCTGATACCCATATGTCTTTTTCTACCTGCTTTACCGATAACTACGTTACCGTGCTCTATGTTACCAACTTGTCCTATTGTAGCTTTGCAATCTATGCTTACAAATCTCATTTCACCTGATGGTAATCTTAGTAAAGCTTTCTTTCCTTCTTTAGCCATTAATTGAGCTGAAACTCCAGCAGATCTAACTAACTGAGCGCCTTTTCCTGGCTTTAACTCTATGTTGTGTATTACAGTACCTACTGGCATGTCCTTTAATGCTAATGCATTTCCTGGCTTTATGTCAGCTGTTGGTCCTGATAATATTGTACTTCCAACCTCTAATCCAACAGGCGCTAATATATATCTCTTTTCACCATCTGCATAGTGTAATAAAGCTATGTTAGCTGTTCTATTTGGATCATATTCAACAGTAGCAACCTTAGCAGGTACACCGTCTTTATTTCTCTTAAAATCTATTATTCTATATTTTCTTCTGTTTCCTCCACCTCTGTGACGAACAGTTATTTTTCCGTGTGCATTTCTACCAGCGTTCTTTTTTAGAGATACTAAAAGAGATCTTTCTGGTTCGTTGCAAGTTATTTCATCAGAAACTAAAACTGTCATTTGTCTTAAGGCAGGAGAAGTTGGTTTAAACTTTTTTATAGCCATCTGTTTTCCCTCCTTCGTTTGCTAGGATGTTACATTCCTTGGAAGAATTCTATTTCTTTACTGCTAGTAGTTAATTTAACTACTGCTTTCTTAAAGCTTGCAGTTCTTCCCTCATGTTTACCCATTCTTTTAACTTTTCCATCGTAGTTCATTGTATTTACTTTTTCTACATTAACTCCGAATATCGCTTCTATAGCTTTTTTTATTTCAGTTTTGTTTGCTTTTTTAGCAACAACAAAAGTGTATTTCTTTTCAACCATTTCGGCCATACTTTGCTCAGTTACAACTGGCTTCATTATTATATCATGTGGATTAGTCATTATGCGTACACCTCCTCCACTTTTTTAACAGCGTCTGTAGTTATTATGAATGAATCATACTTTAATATATCATAAACATTTATTGTGTTAACTGTAGCAGTTGCAACACCTTCTATGTTTGAAGCTGATTTTATTACGTTAGTATTGTTTTCAGCAGTTACTATTAAAGCTTTCTTTGCAGAATTTACATTCTTTAATATTTGAGCGAATTCTTTAGTCTTAGGAGCTTCCATATTAAAAGCGTCTAATACTATTATTTCACCATTTTGTACTTTAGCAGATAAAGCACTCTTCATCGCTAATCTTCTTACCTTCTTAGGTAATGTGTAACTGTAATCTCTTGGCTTAGGTGCAAAAGCAACTCCTCCACCAACCCATTGTACAGCTCTTATAGAACCTTGTCTAGCTCTACCTGTTCCTTTTTGTTTCCAAGGTTTTCTTCCGCCACCTCTAACTTCTGCTCTAGTTTTAGCAGACTGAGTACCTTGTCTTTTGTTTGCTAATTGGTTTTTAACAACCTCATATAAAACATGTTCATTAACTTCTATATTGAATATAGAATCTACTAATTCTATTTCTCCAACATTTTGTCCATTAATATTTAATACATTTAATTTTGGCATTGTGCTTCCTCCTTTCTTAGGTTAGTCATTATTTAGAAGACTTAACTGCTTCCTTTATAGTTACTACTGAACCTTTAGGTCCTGGTATAGCACCTTTAACTAATATAAGGTTCTTATCAGTATCTACTTTAACAACCTCTAAGTTTTGAACAGTAACTTTAACGCTACCCATGTGTCCAGCTAATTTTTTGTTTTTGAAAACTCTACCAGGGAAAGAACATGCTCCCATTGATCCTGGTCTTCTGTGGTATCTAGAACCGTGAGATTCAGGACCTCTTGATTGTCCATGTCTTTTTATAGGACCTTGGAATCCCTTACCTTTACTTGTTCCAGAAACATCTATCTTTTCGCCTGTAGTGAATAAATCAGCTTTTATTTCTTGTCCAACTGTATATCCTTCTACAGAATCTACTCTAAATTCTTTTAAGTGTTTCTTTAAAACGTTAGCAGCAGCTAAATGCCCTTTTTGAGGCTTGTTTAAAGATTTTTCTTTAGCATCTACAAATCCTATTTGTATTGCGTTGTATCCGTCTTTCTCAACTGTTTTTATTTGAGTTACGACGATTGGTCCTGCCTCAACAACTGTTACAGGTATTACTATACCTTGCTCAGTAAATATTTGAGTCATACCTAATTTTTTTCCTAATATGCCTTTCATATTAGCACCTCCTATAATCTTACAGCGGATTATATTTTATATAATCATTCTAAGATAGTTACCTTATAGGATCGTATCTTAGGTTGCTATTATAACTTTATTTCTATATCAACACCAGCTGGTAAGTCTAATCTCATTAATGAGTCAACTGTTTTAGGTGTTGGGTTAGCTATGTCTATTAATCTCTTGTGAGTTCTTATTTCAAATTGCTCTCTAGAGTCTTTATACTTATGCACAGCTCTTAATATAGTTACAATTTGCTTTTCTGTAGGTAATGGCACAGGTCCTGAAACTTGTGATCCAGCCTTTTTAGCAGTTTCAACTATTTTCCCAGCTGAAAAATCTAATAATTTGTGGTCATATGACTTTAATCTTATTCTTATTTTTTCATTGTTAGCCATTGTAATTTCCCTCCTTTATCGCACGTTTATCTTATATGTTACGCACGACTTTTGCCGATACACTGCTCCGGGTGTGTTGTATTTCTACAACCGGCATTCGGTCGCTCTTAACTAAGATTTGTTTAGTTTATTTCGTATCTCTCAAGCACACTATTATATTTTATATCATTATTTACATTTTTTCAAGTTTTTTTTATGAATTTACAAAATTTATTTTATTATGTAGATTTTTTTACAAACTTGATTGTCTTATCTATTAAGGCACTAACTTAGTATATAAAATTTAGTGACAAATGTCAACAAAATATAATTAGTATATTATTACTATTTAAAGTTTTTAATTAAAACAAAAAAAGAGAGGGCTAATCCCCCCTCTTTTATCTATTGATTAATCGTATATAAGAGATTACTCAACTATAGAAGCAACAACACCTGATGCTACTGTTCTTCCACCTTCTCTTATTGCGAATCTTAATCCTTCTTCAACGCATATTGAGTTTATTAACTCAACTGCCATAGTTACGTTATCTCCTGGCATTACCATTTCTATTCCTTCTGGTAATTTACAAGCTCCTGTAACATCTGTTGTTCTGAAGTAGAACTGTGGTCTGTATCCATCGAAGAATGGAGTATGTCTTCCACCCTCTTCTTTTTTAAGAACGTATACTTCTGCCATGAATTTTGTATGTGCTTTAACTGTTCCTGGCTTAGCTAATACTTGTCCTCTTTCGATTTCGTTTCTTTGTACCCCTCTTATTAATGCTCCTATATTATCTCCAGCTTGTGCTTGATCTAATAATTTTCTGAACATTTCTACTCCTGTTACTACCATTTTTCTTGGCTCTTCAGATAAACCTACTAATTCAACTTCATCTTGAACCTTTAATACTCCTCTTTCTACTCTACCTGTAGCAACTGTTCCTCTTCCTGTTATAGAGAATACATCTTCTACTGGCATTAAGAAGTTTTTATCAACATCTCTTTCTGGCTCTGGTATATAAGTATCTATTTGTTCAAATAATTCTATTATTTTATCTCCCCATACAGAAGAAGTATCTTGTAATGCCATTAAAGCAGATCCTTGGATTATTGGAGTGTCATCACCTGGGAATTCGTACTCATTTAATAAGTCTCTTACTTCCATTTCAACTAACTCTAATAATTCTTCATCATCTACTACGTCACATTTGTTTAAGAATACCACTATGTAAGGTACCCCAACTTGTCTTGATAATAGTATATGCTCTCTTGTTTGAGGCATTGGTCCATCAGTTGCTGAACAAACTAATATAGCACCATCCATTTGAGCTGCTCCTGTTATCATGTTCTTAACGTAGTCAGCATGTCCTGGACAGTCAACGTGAGCGTAATGTCTGTTTGGAGTCTCATACTCAACGTGAGCTGTTGATATTGTGATTCCTCTTTCTCTTTCTTCTGGAGCTTTATCTATATTAGCGAAGTCTACTGCTTCTCCTAATTGATATCTGTCGAATAACGTTTTAGTTATTGCAGCAGTTAATGTAGTTTTACCATGGTCAACGTGTCCTATAGTTCCTATATTAACGTGTGGTTTATTTCTTTCAAATTTAGCTTTAGCCATTTTGAAATACCTCCTATATATATTTATGTAAGACGAGGTATACCTCGCCTTACTTATTTTATTTTTTTATAATTATTATTTACCTTCAGATATTTTCTTAGCAACTGAAGCTGGAACCTGTGCATAATGATCAAATATCATAGTGTAAGTTGCACGACCTTGAGTAGATGATCTTAACTCAGTAGAGTATCCAAACATTTCTGAAAGTGGAACGAATGCATTTATAACTTGTGCACCAGATCTAGCTTCCATACCTTGTATTAAACCTCTCTTAGAGTTTAATCCACCCATAACGTCTCCCATGTAATCTTCAGGAGTAACAACTTCAACTTTGAAGTAAGGCTCAAGTAATATAGAGTTACCTTTTCTTAAAGCTTCTTTCATAGCCATAGATCCAGCCATTTTGAATGCCATTTCTGATGAATCGACATCATGGTAAGAACCATCATATAATTCAACAGCAACGTCAACAACTGGGAATCCAGCAACTACACCAGCAGCCATAGCTCCTTGTATACCTGCATCAGTTGGTCCAACATATTCCTTAGGTACAGATCCACCAACAGTTTTGTTTGTGAATGTATATCCAAGACCTGGATCTTGAGGGTTAACTCTGATCTTAACGTGACCATATTGTCCTCTACCACCTGATTGCTTAGAATACTTGTACTCAATATCTACTGGTTGAGTTATAGTTTCTCTGTAAGCAACTTGTGGAGCTCCAACGTTAGCTTCAACTTTAAATTCTCTTAATAATCTATCAACTATTATTTCTAAGTGTAATTCACCCATACCTGATATTATAGTTTGTCCTGTTTCTTCGTCAGTTCTAACTCTGAAAGTTGGATCTTCTTCAACTAACTTTTGAAGAGCTACACCCATCTTTTCTTGAGCAGCTTTTGACTTAGGCTCTATAGCAACAGATATAACTGGCTCAGGGAATTCCATAGTCTCAAGTATTATTGGATTAGCTGGATCACATAAAGTATCTCCAGTTGTAGTTTCTTTTAATCCAACAGCTGCAGCTATATCTCCTGCATATACTTCAGTTATTTCTTCTCTAGTATTAGCATGCATTTGTAGTATACGTCCTAATCTCTCTCTCTTGTTTTTAGTAGAGTTTAAGATATAAGATCCACTAGATATTACTCCAGAGTAAACTCTGAAGAATGCCAACTTCCCAACGAATGGGTCAGTCATTATCTTGAATGCTAAAGCTGAGAATGGCTCTTCATCAGATGAATGTCTTTCTGCTTCTTCTCCATCTTCTAATACACCTTTTATAGCAGCTATATCAGTTGGAGCTGGTAAGTATTCAACAACACCATCTAATAATAACTGAACACCTTTGTTCTTGTAAGCAGATCCACAGAATACTGGGTTGATTTCACAAGCTATAGTAGCTTTTCTTAATGCAGCCTTTATTTCTTCTGTAGTGAACGCTTCACCTTCAAGATATTTCATCATTAATTCTTCATCAGTTTCGGCAACAGCTTCTACAAGCTTTTCTCTCCACTCTGCAGCTAATTCTTTCATATCTTCTGGTATTTCAGTTCTTATTATTTCTACTCCTAAGTCATCCTTGTAAACGTGAGCACACATTTCTACAAGGTCAACTTCACCTTCTAACCAGTCTTCTTTACCTATTGGTAATTGAACTGGAACTGCATTAGCAGCTAATCTATCTTTCATCATTTGTACAACATTATAAAAATCTGCACCCATGATATCCATCTTGTTTACGAAAGCCATTCTAGGCACTCCGTAGTTATCAGCTTGTCTCCATACGTTCTCAGATTGAGGTTCAACCCCACCTTTAGCACAGAATACAGCAACTGCACCATCAAGAACTCTTAAAGATCTTTCAACTTCAACAGTGAAGTCTACGTGACCTGGAGTATCTATTACATTTATTCTATGGTCTTTCCAAGTAGCAGTAGTAGCAGCAGAAGTAATTGTTATACCTCTCTCCTTCTCTTGCTCCATCCAGTCCATTTGAGAAGCTCCTTCATGAGTTTCTCCGATTTTATGAGTTTGCCCTGAATAGAATAGGATTCTTTCTGTAGTAGTAGTTTTTCCTGCATCTATATGAGCCATGATTCCTATATTCCTAGTTCTTTCTAAAGGAAACTTTCTAGCCATGGTTCTCCTCCTTACGATATCCTTTTAAAGGTATCTGTACCTTACAATTAGAATCTATAATGAGCAAATGCTTTATTAGCTTCTGCCATTTTATGAGTATCTTCTTTTTTCTTAACTGAAGCTCCTGTGTTGTTAGCAGCGTCCATTATCTCTTTAGATAACTTCTCAACCATACCTTTTTCTCCACGAGCTCTAGTGTAGTTTACTAACCATCTTAAACCTAAAGTTTGTCTTCTTTCAGGTCTAACCTCTATAGGTACTTGGTAGTTAGCTCCACCAACTCTTCTAGCTTTAACTTCTAAAACTGGCATTATGTTTTCCATAGCTCTGTTGAATACTTCAACAGCCTCTTCACCAGTTTTTTCAGCTATTATAGCGAAAGCATCATAAACTATCGCTTGAGACTTTCCTTTTTTTCCATCCATCATTAAATTGTTTATTAGCTTAGTAACTACTTTACTTCCATACATTGGATCAGCTAATACTTCTCTCTTTGGAACATTACCTTTTCTTGGCATTTTGCTTCCCTCCTTAATTATTAAATCTTAAATCATAGGTACTCGACATAACTAAAATGCCGTGATGCCATAAATATCTCTATATTTAAAGCACCGCACATATAATCAATTGTTATTTTTTACTATTTTTTTGCAGGTTTAGGTCTCTTAGCACCGTATTTAGATCTTGATTGCATTCTCTTATCAACACCTGCAGTATCTAATGTACCTCTAAGTATGTGGTATCTAACCCCTGGAAGGTCTTTTACTCTTCCTCCTCTTATAAGAACAACACTATGCTCTTGTAAGTTGTGGCCTTCACCTGGTATATAAGCAGAAACTTCTATTCCGTTTGTTAATCTAACTCTTGCAACTTTTCTTAAAGCTGAGTTAGGTTTCTTAGGAGTAACTGTTTTTACTGAAGTACAAACTCCTCTTTTTTGTGGAGCACTTGCATCAGTAGACTTCTTGTGTAAAGAATCATATCCCTTTTGTAATGCTGGAGCAGTAGATTTTTTCTCTATTGCTTGTCTTTTTTTACGAACTAATTGGTTAATCGTTGGCATGACATGCACCTCCTTTTTTAAAATTTTCGATCTTTATGACCGCCAACTACATCAATATGAAATCATATTGAGTATTTATAGTAACTTATGTTACTTTACAATTAAATGTCTATTAACACACATTTTATGTGGTTTTAGCTCTTTGCAGTTTGGTGCTACTATTATTATTTATTAAAAGTTCAATCGAAAGTAATTAAGAACTTATATAAGCTCTTAATCGACTTTCAATTGCACACTTTTACATTTTATCACCAGACATAATCTATGTCAAGATTTCTTTATAAGTATAAAGGCTTAACTTTCGATTCTAGTCCTCTATTCTTTCAACAGCTATATTTTTATATCTCTTCATACCAGTTCCTGCTGGTATTAACTTACCTATTATAACATTCTCTTTCAGACCTATTAAATGGTCTTCTTTTCCTTTTATAGCGGCTTCTGTTAATACTCTTGTAGTTTCCTGGAATGATGCAGCTGATAAGAATGATTCTGTAGCAAGAGAAGCCTTAGTTATACCAAGTAAAGTTCTCTTAGCAACAGCTGGTCTTAATCCTTGAGCTATAGCTTCTTCATTACATTTATTGAATGTTAATACATCTTCATATCCACCTGGTAATAAATCTGTATCTCCTGGATCTTCAACCTTAACTTTAGAAAGCATTTGTCTTACAATTACTTCTATATGCTTATCGTTAACGTCAACACCTTGCATTCTATAAACTCTTTGTACTTCTTTAACTATATACTCTTGAACTCCACCTATACCCTGTACTCTTACTATATCATGAGGGTTTATAGAACCTTGAGTTAAAGCCTCACCAGCTACAACCTTTTGTCCTTGTTTAACTCTCAATCTTGATCCGTAAGGTATTGCGTATATTTCTGTTTCTCCGGTTTGTGGTACTATAGCTATTTCCTTCTTCTTACCAGTTTCATCTATTTCAACTCTACCAGCAACTTCAGTAATTAGCGCTAAACCTTTTGGTTTTCTGGCTTCAAATAATTCCTCAACCCTTGGAAGACCTTGAGTTATATCTCCACCGGCAACCCCACCTGTATGGAATGTACGCATTGTAAGCTGTGTACCTGGCTCACCTATTGATTGAGCAGCTATTATACCTACAGCTTCACCTATGTTTACTTCCTTACCTGTAGCAAGGTTTCTACCGTAACACTTAGAACAAACTCCGTGGTTTGTTCTACAGTTAAGAACTGTTCTTATTTGAACTGTTTCTATTCCTGATGCCACTATTTTTTCAGCTTCATCTTCTTGAATCATAGAATCAGCTTCTACTATAACTTCTCCAGTAGTTGGATTTACTATAGCATCTATAGTGTATCTTCCTACCATTCTATCGTATAGTACTTCTATTACTTCATTTCCATCTTTTATTGCAAAGATTTCTGTTGTATCCGTAGTTCCACAGTCTACATCTCTTACTATAACATCTTGACTGACATCAACAAGTCTTCTTGTTAAGTAACCTGAATCGGCTGTACGAAGTGCAGTATCGGCAAGACCTTTTCTAGCACCATGTGAAGATGTAAAGTATTCCATTACTGATAAACCTTCACGGAAGTTAGATTTAACTGGAACTTCAACTGTTTTACCAGATGCATTGGCCATAAGTCCACGCATACCAGCTAACTGTCTTATCTGGTTTTTCGAACCTCTGGCTCCTGAATGAGCCATTATATATATATTATTTAATCTGTCTAAACCTTCCATAAGAGCGTCTGTAACTCTTTCAGTTGTTTCTGTCCAAGTTTCTATAACTCTTTCATATCTCTCTTCGTTAGATATTAGACCTCTTCTATATGCTTTTTCATATTTATCAACTTTTTCTTCAGCTAAAGTTACATAACCTTGTTTAGCTTCTGGAATTGTCATATCTGCAACGGCAACTGTTAATCCACCTCTTGTAGAATACTTAAATCCTAGTGATTTTATATAATCAAGTAATACAGCAGTATCTGTATTTCCATGTTTTCTAAAACATTTGTCTATTATTACACCTAAAGATTTTTTATCAACTAAGTAGTCAACCTCTAATCCAAATGGATCTTTTTCTCTATCAACAAATCCTAAGTTTTGAGGTATCTGTTCGTTGAATATAAATCTACCAACTGTACTTTCAACAATTGCTCTTCTACCATCTTCAAGCACTATTCTCATCTTTACTAATGAGTGTAATTCAACTGCATCATTTTGATAAGCAAGTAATAGTTCATTGAAGTCTTTAAATGTTGTACCTGTTCCTTTTTCTCCACCTTGAGCTTCTATAGTTAAGTAGTAACATCCTAAAACCATATCCTGAGAAGGAGTAGTTATTGGAGTACCATCTTTAGGTGCAAGTATATTGTTAATAGATAACATTAAGAATCTTGCTTCCGCTTGGGCTTCAACTGATAAAGGAACGTGAACTGCCATTTGGTCACCATCAAAGTCAGCATTGTATGCTGTACATACAAGTGGATGTAACTTTATAGCTTTTCCTTCAACCAATATTGGTTCGAACGCTTGTATCCCTAATCTATGAAGAGTAGGTGCACGGTTAAGAAGTACTGGATGACTTTTTATAACGTCTTCTAGAACATCCCAAACCTCTGGTTTAACTTTTTCTACTATAGACTTTGCACTTTTTATATTATGTGCATGCCCCTCTTTAACTAGTTTATCCATAACAAATGGTTTGAATAATTCAAGTGCCATTTTCTTTGGAAGACCACATTGATAGAATTTAAGTTCTGGTCCAACGACTATAACTGAACGTCCTGAGTAGTCAACACGCTTACCAAGTAAGTTTTGACGGAAACGTCCTTGTTTTCCTTTTAACATATCTGATAATGACTTAAGTGGTCTATTACCAGGTCCTGTCACAGGTCTACCTCTTCTACCATTGTCAATTAAAGCATCTACAGCTTCTTGAAGCATTCTCTTTTCATTTCTTACTATTATGTCCGGTGCTCCAAGCTCTAATAATCTCTTTAATCTATTATTTCTATTTATAACTCTTCTATATAAATCATTTAAATCAGAAGTTGCAAATCGTCCTCCATCAAGTTGTACCATAGGTCTTAAATCTGGAGGTATAACTGGTATAGCTTCTACTATCATCCACTCTGGTTTATTTCCAGACTTTTTGAATGCTTCTACTACTTCTAATCTTCTTATAGTTCTAACTCTTTTTTGTCCAGTGCTATCTTTTAAGTCCGCTCTTAAATCTTTGCTTTCTTGCTCTAAATCAATATTTTGTAATAATTGTTTTACAGCTTCAGCACCCATACCTATAGTGAAAGTATTGTATCCATACTTTTCAACAGCAGTTCTATATTCTTTTTCTGTTAATAGTTGCTTTGTATTTAATCCAGTTTCACCTGAATCAACTACAACATATGATGCAAAGTATAATATTTTTTCTAAAGATCTAGGAGACATATCAAGTAAAAGACCCATTCTACTTGGTATCCCTTTGAAGTACCAGATATGAGACATAGGAGCTGCTAGCTCTATATGTCCCATTCTTTCTCTTCTTACTTTAGCTTTTGTTACTTCTACTCCACATCTATCACAAACTACACCTTTGTATCTTACTCTTCTGTATTTACCACAGTGACACTCCCAGTCTTTTTGAGGTCCAAATATTCTTTCACAGAAAAGACCATCTTTCTCTGGTTTAAGTGTACGGTAGTTTATAGTTTCAGGCTTTTTTACTTCTCCTCTAGACCATTGTCTTATTTTTTCTGGAGAAGCCAATGCTATCTTTATCGACTCGAAATTGTTTAATTCAAACAAGGAGTTCTCTCCCTTCTATTTGATATTTACATTAATAAAATTTATGCATCAAAGTCTTCAGTATCCTCAAAGTCTATTTCTTCTTCATAGACTATGTCTTCTTCGAAGTCTATGTTTTCTACTACTTCAGCTTCTTCTATTGCTTCTTCTATTGCTTCTACTTCTACTTCTACTTCTACTTTTTCGAAATCATCTTCGATTTCTTCTATTATATGATTTTCTTCCATCTCTTGGATATTATCTATAATATCTAACTCAAATTCACCAGTAGAGTCATCTAAATCTAAAGATTCTTTAACTTCTATTTCTTGGTCTTCTTCTGTTAATACCTTTACATCTAAGCATAAACTTTGAAGTTCTTTTATAAGAACCTTAAATGATTCTGGTATTCCTGGTTCAGGGATATTCTCTCCCTTAACTATTGCTTCGTATGCTCTAACACGACCTACAACGTCATCAGACTTAACAGTAAGTATCTCTTGAAGTATGTGAGCAGCTCCGTATGCTTCTAGAGCCCAAACCTCCATCTCTCCAAATCTTTGTCCACCAAATTGTGCTTTACCACCTAGCGGCTGTTGAGTAACTAATGAGTATGGTCCTGTACTTCTTGCATGTAACTTATCATCAACTAAGTGATGTAGTTTCAGCATGTACATGTATCCTACTGTTATTCTATTGTCAAAAGTATCACCTGTTCTACCATCGTATAAAGTTACTTTTCCATCATCTGGATATCCAGCTTTTGTTAAAGCACTTCTTATGTCTGCTTCTTTAGCTCCATCGAATACTGAAGTAGCAACATGCCATCCTAAAGTATTAGCTGCAAGTCCTAAGTGGACTTCTAACACCTGTCCGATGTTCATACGAGATGGTATCCCTTGAGGGTTAAGAACTATATCAAGAGGAGTTCCGTCTTCCATAAATGGCATATCTTCTTCAGGTAATATTCTAGAGATAACCCCTTTATTACCATGACGTCCAGCCATTTTATCTCCAACTTTTATTTTTCTCTTCTTAGCTATATAACATCTAACTAATTCATTAACACCAGGAGATAAATCGTCTCCATTTTCTCTAGTGAATATCTTTACGTCAACTATTATACCAGATTCTCCATGAGGAACCTTAAGTGAAGTATCTCTAACTTCTCTAGCTTTTTCTCCAAATATAGCACGAAGTAATCTTTCTTCAGCAGTAAGCTCAGTTTCTCCTTTTGGAGTTACCTTACCAACTAATATATCTCCTGAATCTACTTCAGCACCTATTCTTATTATACCTCTGTCATCTAAGTTCTTTGTAGCACTTTCTCCAACATTCGGTATATCTCTAGTTATTTCTTCTGGTCCTAATTTAGTATCTCTAGCTTCTGATTCATATTCTTCAATATGAATTGTTGATAATCTATCTTCTTTAACTAATCTTTCGTTAATTAAGATGGCATCCTCGTAGTTGTAACCTTCCCATGTCATGAATGCTATAAAACAGTTTCTTCCTAATGCTACTTCACCTAAGTCTGTAGCTGGTCCATCTGCTATTACGTCACCCTTTTCTATGTGATCTCCTCTTTCTATTATAGGAGTTTGGTTTATACAAGTACCTGAGTTAGAACGTTTAAATTTAAGTAATTTATATCTATCTCTATTTCCATCTTCTCTTTTTATTACCATTTCATCTGCTGTTACTCTTTCAGCTATACCTGAATTCTTAGCAACTACAACTGCTCCTGAATCTTTAGCAGCTCTATACTCAACCCCTGTACCTATAATTGGAGCTTCTCTTCTCACTAAAGGTACCGCTTGACGTTGCATGTTTGATCCCATCAGCGCACGGTTGGCATCATCGTTTTCTAAGAATGGTATCATAGCTGTTGCTATAGAGACAACTTGTTTTGGAGAAATATCCATAAAATCAACTTTGTTAACTGAAACTAATTCTACTGCACCGTTCTTAGTTCTACACACTACTCTGTTGTTTACAAAAGTTCCATCTTCTTCTAATGGCTCATTTGCTTGGGCTCTTATGAATAAATCTTCTTCATCTGCTGTTAAGTACTGTATTTCATTAGTAACTCTTCCAGCTTCTTTGTCTACTTGTCTGTAAGGTGATTCTATAAAACCAAACTCATTTATTTTAGCATAAGTACTTAATGAGTTTATAAGACCGATATTTGGTCCCTCTGGAGTTTCTATAGGACACATTCTACCATAGTGAGAGTGATGTACGTCACGCACTTCGAATCCAGCTCTTTCTCTTGAAAGTCCACCTGGTCCTAATGCTGATAATCTTCTCTTATGAGTTAATTCAGATAATGGATTTGTTTGGTCCATGAACTGAGATAACTGAGAGCTTCCAAAGAATTCTTTTATAGCTGCAGAAACAGGTCTTATGTTAACTAAAGCTTGTGGCGTTATAGCTTCCATATCCTGAACTGTCATTCTTTCTTTTATAACTCTTTCCATTCTTGAAAGACCTATTCTCACTTGGTTTTGTAATAACTCACCAACTGATCTTATTCTTCTATTTCCTAAATGGTCTATATCATCTATATTTCCTATTCTATGGAATATATTAAATTCATAACTTATAGACGCGATTATATCATCTAATAATATATGCTTTGGTATAAGTTCTTTTATTCTAGATTTTATAGCTTCTTTTATTTCTTCTTCGTCACTATACTCTTCTATTATTTCTTTTAAAGTTGGATAGTGAACTTTTTCTTTTATATTTAATCCGTCTATATCAAAGCTAATATGAGATTTGATATCTACAAAATTATTCCCTATAACTTTAACAGTTTTTTCATCACTCATTAATAAAGTAACTACATTAATGCCTGAGTTTTGTATATCCTTAGCTACTTCATAACTTATTTTGTCACCAGCTTTAACGAATACTTCACCAGTTTCTTGGTTAACTATATCTTCAGCTGATACTCTATTCATTATTCTGTAACATAGAGCAAGTTTTTTGTTAAACTTATATCTACCTACTTTAGCTAAATCATATCTCTTTGGATCAAAGAATAAAGCATTTAATAATGATGATGCACTTTCTACTGTAGGAGGTTCGCCTGGTCTTAATTTTTTGTAAATCTCAATTAAACCTTCTTCAACTGTAGTAGTGTTGTCTTTTTCTAAAGTTGCAGCTAATCTCTCATCTTCACCTAGAAGATCAATTATTTCTGCATCCGTTCCTATTCCTAAAGCTCTTAATAAAACTGTAACTGGTTGTTTTCTAGTTCTATCAACTCTTACAGATATAATATCATTAGAATCAGTTTCGTATTCTAACCACGCACCTCTGTTAGGAATAACAGTAGATGATATTAATCTTTTACCTGTTTTATCTCTTTCTTGGGCATAATAAACGCCTGGAGATCTAACTAATTGACTTACTATAACTCTTTCAGCACCATTAATTACAAAAGTTCCTCTTTCTGTCATTAATGGGAAGTCTCCCATGAAAACTTCTTGCTCTTTGATTTCGCCAGTTTCCTTATTTATAAGTCTTACTTTAACTTTTAGAGGTGCACAATATGTAGCATCTCTATCTTTACATTCTTCTATATCGTATTTAGGTTTATCGTCTAAAGAGTAATCAACAAATTCTAATATAAGATTACCTGTATAATCTTCTATTGGTGAAATGTCTTCAAATACTTCCTTTAAACCTTCTTCAATAAACCACTTATAAGAATCTACTTGTAGTTCTATAAGATTTGGTACATCAGCTATTTCCTTTATCTTAGAAAAGCTCATTCTAGTTCTTTTACCTATCGTGACAGGATGTGGCATTCACTTTTCACCTCTCAATAATTAAAAATAAAACCATAGTTTATTCTAACGCATCTAACAATTTTATCATAATGTCAAGTATTTTTCAATATGTAACTTGCATCTAATCTTTTTATTTCACTTTCGATACAAAATATGCATTATTTATTATGCACAAAATACCAATGTAAAATTCTTTTTTTTCACATATTTTCTTATTACATAAAAAAAGAAGTCAAAAGACTCCATCTATTCAAGTTAATATATCTTTAAATATGTTATCAAACATCTTATCTATTATAAATATATAACTTAATTTTATAAAAATCATTTAGAATAAAAAAGATGTCCCTTGGGACATCTTTTTAAAGAAAACTACTTAACTTCTACTGAAGCACCTGCAGCTTCTAATTTTTCTTTCATTTGATCAGCTTCTTCTTTAGAAGCTCCTTCTTTAACAGCTTTAGGAGCGTTATCAACTACTTCTTTAGCTTCTTTTAATCCTAATCCAGTTATTTCTCTAACAGCTTTTATAACTCCAACTTTTGAAGATCCACAGTTAGTTAATATTACATCAAACTCAGTTTTCTCTTCAGCAGCAGCACCTGCAGCACCAGCAACCATTACTGGAGCTGAAGCAGATACACCGAATTTTTCTTCAGCAGCTTTAACTAATTCGTTTAATTCTAAAACTTTCATGTTTTCTATAGCTTCTAATATTTGTTCTATTGTCATTTTAAGCACCTCCGCATTTTTTTCGTTTTAATAATATTAATGTAAAATTATATAATAATTTTCACTAAATTGACAATTAAGCTTCTTGTCCTTCAGCTTTCTTAGCTATTGCATCTACTAAGTATGCAAAGTTTGATACTGGAGCTTTTAAGCTTCCAAGTAATTTAGCAAGAAGAACTTCTCTTGATGGTATGTTAGCGAACTCAACTATTTGAGTTTCGTTGTAGAATTCTCCTTCTACTACACCCATCTTTAATTGCATTTTTGGATGAGAATCCATAAATTCTTTTAATATTCTAGCTGGTGCAACAGGATCTTCGTATCCGAATGCTATCGCATTAGTTCCAACTAATAACTCGTCATTGAATTGTTCTATACCAACCTCTTTAGCAGCTCTTCTTACTAAAGTGTTTTTGTATACCTTATATTCAACACCAGCGTCTCTCATTTTCTTTCTTAGTTCAGTTACTTCTTCAACTGTTAATCCCTTATAGTCAACTATAACAGCAGCACAAGATTTTTGTAACTTCTCAACTATTTCAGTAACAACGTGTGATTTAACTTCTATAGCTTGTCTCATCTAATTGTGCACCTCCTTCACCTAATAGGTTTAGTATTCGCCGCAATCTCATTTAAAAAAGCTTCTGAGTCAAAATAAGACAACAAAAGCTTTAGTAATTTCAATTTATCTAAAACCTCGGTAGGGATTTTAAGCTTTACAGCACCTACTGTCTACGGCAAATCTATTCTTTTTTATATCAACAAATGTTATATTAACATTTATGATTATCTATGTCAACAGTTTTATTATTCTGCTATTCTAGCTGGGTTTATTTTAACTCCAGGTCCCATAGTAGATGTTACTGCAACACTCTTTAAGTATTGTCCTTTAGCAGCAGATGGCTTAGCTTTTATTACAGCGTCCATTAATGCAGCAAAGTTTTCAGTTAATTTTTCTCCACCGAAAGATACTTTTCCTACTGTAACGTGAATTATATTAGTTTTATCTAATCTGTATTCAACCTTACCAGCTTTTATTTCGTCTATAGCTTTAGCTACATCGAAAGTAACAGTTCCTGATTTAGGGTTTGGCATTAAACCTTTAGGTCCTAATACTCTACCTAATCTACCTACTACACCCATCATATCTGGAGTAGCAACTATTACATCAAATTCAAACCAGTTTTCACCTTGTATTTTTTGAACTAAATCTTCAGCTCCTACAAAGTCAGCTCCAGCAGCTTCTGCTTCTTTAGCTTTTTCACCTTTAGCAAAAACTAAAACTCTTTTAGTTTTACCAGTTCCGTGAGGTAATACTACCGCACCTCTTACTTGTTGGTCAGCATGTCTTGAGTCAACACCTAACTTTATGTGTGCTTCTACAGTTTCATCAAACTTTGCAGTAGCAACGTCTACAACTAATGATAATGCTTCTGTAGCATCATATAACTTAGTTCTATCTATTTTACTTAACGCTTGAGCGTATTTTTTTCCTACTTTAGCCATTTTAAATGTCCTCCTTGTGGTTTTATTCGGTTTATTAAACCTCCCACTTCTATAAAGAAGTGTCTAATTATTTTAATTAGTCTTCTACAACGATACCCATACTTCTTGCAGTACCAGCTATCATACTCATAGCAGTTTCTACTGATGCAGCGTTTAAGTCTGGCATCTTTAATTCAGCGATTTCTCTTATTTTAGCAGAAGATAAAGTTGCAACCTTCTTCTTGTTTGGTTCTCCAGAAGCTGAATCTAAACCAGCAGCTTTCTTTAATAATACTGCAGCTGGTGGAGTTTTTGTTATGAATGAGAATGATCTGTCTTGATATACAGTTATAACAACTGGTATTATCATTCCAGCTTGATCTGCAGTCTTAGCATTGAATTCTTTTGTGAATCCCATTATGTTAACACCGTGTTGTCCTAATGCTGGTCCAACTGGTGGAGCTGGAGTAGCTTTCCCTGCAGGTATTTGTAATTTTATTTGACCTATAACTTTTTTAGCCATTTGCGGACCTCCTTATTTTGTTTCTATAATTAATATAGCAATTAAATTTTTTGTATGCTATCGAACTCTACAACAAATAGAGTTTTCTTACCGAATGCATCTATACAAACTTTTGTTTCTTTTGTTTCAAGGTTGATTTCTTCAACTGTACCTATTTGTCCACTAAATGGACCATTAGCAACTTCTACAGTATCCCCTATTTCTAGATCGATATTGTTACTTGCTATTTTAGGTTCAGTTAATTCTATACCCATAGTTATAACTTCGTCTTCACTTAACGCTACCGGCTTAGACCCAGGTCCAACAAATCCAGTAACACCCTTAGTATTTCTTACAACATACCAAGATTCATCAGTGATTATCATTTTAACTATGACATAACCAGGAAACACCTTACGTTGTCTAGTTTTTTCTTTTCCTGTTTTAGTAGTTTCAACTACATCTTCAGTTGGTACAACCACTTGAGTAATGTAATCTTCCATACCTCTTGTTTTGACAGCTTTTTCTATGGTAGCTTTAACTTTATTCTCATGTCCTGAATAAGTATGTACAACATACCATCTTGGTTCTTGTAATTCCGACATATTATTTTCTCCTTTTTGTCTATTTTAGTATCAGCCCTAGTGCACCAGATAATACACTATCTAAAACCCACACTAATATAGTAGATGAAATAACTACAGTTAAAACCACCCCTGTATTTTTAAGTAATTCTTGTTTTGTTGGCCACGAAACTCTTTTTAATTCTTGATTAGTTTCTTTTGTATATGAAATTAAACTGAATCTTTTTTTAGTTTTTATGCCTTGATTTACTTGGGCAGCCACTCACACTCACATCCTTATAAAAAACTATTTTGTTTCTTTATGCGCAGTATGCTTCTTACAAAATCTACAGTATTTTTGTAATTCTATTCTGTCTGGGTTATTCTTCTTGTTCTTAGTAGTATTGTAGTTTCTTTGCTTACATTCTGTACATGCTAAAGTTACTTTAACTCTCATCTGCTACACCTCCAACTTTGTTAATACAATAATATATATTATTAAGATAATACCTTAATTAGTATCATTAAGGTACTATTACCTTCCTGAGTATTACCTTGTATAAGTTATCACAAAATAATAGTCGTGTCAATGTTTTTGTAGTCTTCAAGTTAAAAAAAGAGGAGTATGAGCCCCCTCTTTTATCTATTGATTAATCGTATATAAGAAATTACTCAACTATAGAAGCAACAACACCTGATGCTACTGTTCTTCCACCTTCTCTTATTGCGAATCTTAATCCTTCTTCAACGCATATTGAGTTTATTAACTCAACTGCCATAGTTACGTTATCTCCTGGCATTACCATTTCTATTCCTTCTGGTAATTTACAAGCTCCTGTAACATCTGTTGTTCTGAAGTAGAACTGTGGTCTGTATCCATCGAAGAATGGAGTATGTCTTCCACCCTCTTCTTTTTTAAGAACGTATACTTCTGCCATGAATTTTGTATGTGCTTTAACTGTTCCTGGCTTAGCTAATACTTGTCCTCTTTCGATTTCGTTTCTTTGTACCCCTCTTATTAATGCTCCTATATTATCTCCAGCTTGTGCTTGATCTAATAATTTTCTGAACATTTCTACTCCTGTTACTACCATTTTTCTTGGCTCTTCAGATAAACCTACTAATTCAACTTCATCTTGAACCTTTAATACTCCTCTTTCTACTCTACCTGTAGCAACTGTTCCTCTTCCTGTTATAGAGAATACATCTTCTACTGGCATTAAGAAGTTTTTATCAACATCTCTTTCTGGCTCTGGTATATAAGTATCTATTTGTTCAAATAATTCTATTATTTTATCTCCCCATACAGAAGAAGTATCTTGTAATGCCATTAAAGCAGATCCTTGGATTATTGGAGTGTCATCACCTGGGAATTCGTACTCATTTAATAAGTCTCTTACTTCCATTTCAACTAACTCTAATAATTCTTCATCATCTACTACGTCACATTTGTTTAAGAATACCACTATGTAAGGTACCCCAACTTGTCTTGATAATAGTATATGCTCTCTTGTTTGAGGCATTGGTCCATCAGTTGCTGAACAAACTAATATAGCACCATCCATTTGAGCTGCTCCTGTTATCATGTTCTTAACGTAGTCAGCATGTCCTGGACAGTCAACGTGAGCGTAATGTCTGTTTGGAGTCTCATACTCAACGTGAGCTGTTGATATTGTGATTCCTCTTTCTCTTTCTTCTGGAGCTTTATCTATATTAGCGAAGTCTACTGCTTCTCCTAATTGATATCTGTCGAATAACGTTTTAGTTATTGCAGCAGTTAATGTAGTTTTACCGTGGTCAACGTGTCCTATAGTTCCTATATTAACGTGTGGTTTATTTCTTTCAAATTTAGCTTTAGCCATTTTGAAGTACCTCCTATTTTTATGATATAAATTAATACGCTTATAATAAGCTTATTGTAAGTATTTTACTATTAATCATTTCTGTTTTCAAGATGTTTTTCTAATTTTCTCTTAACTCTCTGAAGAGCATTATCTATTGATTTTACATCTCTTTCAAGCTTGTCCGCTATGTACTGATATGACTTTCCATTTAGGTACAGCTCTAGTACCTCTTGTTCTAAGTCACTTAGCAATTCATTCATTTTAGATTCAATGCGTTTTAACTCTTCCTTACTTATTATAAGTTCCTCTGGGTCAGTTACTATACTTGTAGCGATTATATCCAAAAGCGTTCTATCTGATTCTTCATCGTATATAGGTTTATTTAAAGACACATAAGAATTAAGTGGTATATGCTTTTGTCTTGTAGCAGTCTTTATAGCTGTTATTATTTGCCTCGTTATACATATCTCAGCGAAGCATTTAAATGAATTAGTCTTACTTCCATCAAAATCTCTAACCGCTTTATAAAGTCCTATCATACCTTCTTGAATTATATCCTCTTTGTCTGCACCTATTAAAAAATATGACTTTGCTTTAGCTTTTACGAAGTTTTTGTATTTTGTAATAATGTATTCTAGTGCTATTTTATCCCCATCACTTGCTTTTAATACTATCTCGTATTCATCTTGCTGACAATTGTCTATTAACTCATATCCTTTATCATTAGCTACCAACATGTATATCTCCCCCATAAAACATTTTCATAGCTATATTATAAACCAATAGATGTAGTAGTTTCAATGCATTCTACGAATGTTCTCAAGTTTCGACAATGTTTCTTTATCTAACCTTTCTTCTAACCAATTTCGCTGAATTTTTTTAGAATCACTACTATTTTTTTCCTTCATCCTATTTTTTGCTTGGTCTAAGTCTAATTTTAACTCTCTAGCCGATATTCTACTTGCCCCTTTGCCTAATATTATTTGTTGTTCTGCATAATCATTAGTGGCAACTTTCACATCGTCATATTTAGATAATGAGGTAATAAATTTCTCTATGTAACTATCTGCTGTCTGATGCTCTCTTGTGTAAACTACAGTTATATATTTTCTATTCTCCACAGTTTCTCTACTATTCTTAACATTATAAGCATCAAAAACCACTATAGCTTTTCTTCCTGTGAATTCAGCATACTCAATAATAACATCTATTAATTTCTCTCTAGCATCTTCTAAATCTGTCTTAGCTATATATTTTAACTCATCCCATGCATTTATAATATTGTAGCCATCAACTATCAGATAACTTTTTATATTTCTTCTCATTAATTTACTTTAGACCTGATCTTTGCTTAAATATCTCATAAAGAAGAATTCCACCTGCTACAGATGCATTTAATGATGTTACATTCCCTATCATAGGCATTTTAACTGTAAAATCACAATTTTCTTTAACTAATCTAGATATTCCAAATCCTTCGCTTCCTATAACTAATCCTAATGCTCCTGTAAGGTTTTGTTTGTAGAAAGCTTCTCCGTCCATGTCTGCTGCTGCTATCCATAGTCCTTCTTCTTTTAATTTTTTTATAGTGTTTACTATATTAGTAACCTTACAAACTGGCACGTATTCTATAGCTCCTGCTGAAGCTTTAACTACAGTTGGTGTTATATGTACAGATCTTCTTTTAGGTATTATTACACCATGAGCACCTACTGCATCAGCTGTTCTTATTATTGTTCCAAGATTGTGAGGGTCTGTTATTTCATCTAATATTATAAAGAATGGATCTTCCCCTTTTTCTTTAACACTTGCTATTAAATCATCTAATTCATGATATTTATGTTCACTTACTTGTGCCATAACTCCTTGATGTGAGTGGCTAGTACTTATTTCATCTAATTTATTTCTATCAACATACTGTATTATTATATTTTTTTCTTTAGCCATACCTATTATTTTCTTGATAGAACCTTCTTTAGCAGAATTTGCTACCATTATCTTATCTATTTCTCTGTCATTTTTTATTGCTTCTATTACTGGATTTCTTCCTTCTATTATTGCCAATTCTTCCACCGCCTACAAATTCTTAAATTTTTCTCTTACGCTAAGTATCTTCCCACATGTCATATTTCCTTCAGGACAAGGTCCTTTTACACAGTTAGGTCCACTATTTTTAAATAATATTGGAGCTACTTTTTTTAATTCTTTTAACATCTCTGTTGCTAACTCTCTTATTTCCCATTGTGCTCTTTCACAACATCTATGATCTAGGAAATTATATAAACTTCTTGTATTCATAGTAAATACCATTTTAGTTTCACAAGCATTTGGGAATACATATCTAGCATCTTCTATCGCCTTTTTTTCAGCATCTCTTTTAGCTTCTTTTTCATTTTTTCCATTTTTTATTAAATTATTATAATGTTTTTCAAATAATATATCTACTAACTTGTCATATACTTCTTGATCTTTCTTCATTGAATCTATAAATAGTTCTCTAGCTTCTTTTATTTCATTTATTTCCTGAGGAATTATGTATTCAAATTGATTTAACTTTACGTATCTTTGACTTTGTTGAGAGTAACTAGCTATTCTGTGTCTAACTATTTGATGTGAACAAGCTCTAGATATCCCTTCTACAGCAAATGTAAATGAAACATGTTCTAGAGGAGACTCATGACCTATGTTTATTAACATATTTAAGAATTTATTAACACTTTCTTCTGTCAAATTTTCTTCTATTTCTTCAACTCCAACACTTGAGTAACATAACTTAGCAGCCATAGATATAACTTTTTCTGGCTCTGGTGTATGAGATAATAATTTTATTTTCATTTCCTAATCCTCTCTCTCTTCATAATTTATAAATTATATTATACATCACTTATAATATAATTTATAATAACACTATTTTTTAATTTAGGTGTAACTTATTTCAATAAAAACATATTAATTTTAATGCTATAAAAAAGTATTGCTTATTAAAAGCAATACTTTTTTATTACATATTTTTTTCTATTATTTTTATACCTTCAGTAATTATATACTGTAGTCTTTCATGTTCATTTCCTAAATGTAAATATCCAACTAATGCTTCAAATCCAGTTGCTTGTTTGTAATCTATCATATCTGCATTTTTAGGAG
Organism: Peptostreptococcaceae bacterium VA2; assembly: GCA_000686145.1. Classification (GTDB taxonomy): domain Bacteria; phylum Bacillota; class Clostridia; order Peptostreptococcales; family Peptostreptococcaceae; genus Romboutsia_D. The sequence continues at coordinate 84,242 of JMMB01000007.1, forward strand.
AAGTATGTGACTTTTGATTTCTTCCCCTCTTGTAAATTCTAAGTTCTTCTTCTGTTAATTGTTCTTCTATTTCATGCATTATACTTGCTTGGGCTTTTGCCTTAACATATTTAACTGCTGACTTGTGAAGATCATTAACTTTTTTATTTATATTTTTTGTTATTAAGTATTCTCTTATTTGTGTTTCATACACAGTGTCTCCTATATAAGCTAACACTAATGGAGACATAGTAATCAATTCTATTTTATTCATAATTATGCTCTTTTCCACTTAGTCCCTTGTCTAGTATCTTCTAAGATTATGCCTTTGCCTAGCAATTCTATTCTTATATCATCTGCTGATTTAAAATCTTTGTTCTTTTTAGCATCTACTCTTTTTTGTATTAGGTTTTCTATTTCCTCATCTACTATATCTTCATTTTTCTTATTTACTATATTTAATACAGAAGCTAATTCATTAAATTCTTCTAAACATTTTTTAGCAAATTCTAAAGAAGAATTTTCATCTATATTAGAATTTATAAATTTAGATAATTCAAATATAACACTTACAGCATCTGCTGTATTTAAATCATCTTCCATAGCGCTTATAAATTTAGCTCTATAAGTATTTAATTCTGTTTCAAGATTTTTTTCTGTTTCAGATGTATTAGATTCTTTTAAATTATTTATAGTAAACTCTAATTTTTCTTTTGCATTGTATAATCTTTCAAGTCCAGCTTTAGCTTGTGCAAGCATTTCATCACTAAAGTTAACTGGGTTTCTGTAATGAGCTGATAACATAAAGAATCTAACTATCTCTAAATCATATGCTTTAGATATATCTCTTACTGTGAAGAAATTTCCTTTTGATTTACTCATTTTTTCATTGTTTATATTTATATAGCCATTATGAACCCAATAATTAGAGAATGTCTTTCCACTTCTAGCTTCACTTTGTGCTATTTCGTTTTCATGATGTGGGAATGCTAAATCTTGTCCTCCAGCATGTATATCTATAGTTTCACCTAGGTATCTATTAGACATAACTGAACATTCTATATGCCATCCTGGTCTACCTTCTCCCCAAGGACTTTCCCATCCTGGTTCTCCATCTTTCTTTGACTTCCAAAGAACAAAGTCCATTGGATGTCTTTTTTGATCATTTACTTCTATTCTTGAACCAGCTTCTAAGTCATCTTGGTTTTGTTTAGAAAGCTTTCCATATCCTTCAAATTTCTTAGTATCGAAGTAAACATCTCCATTTACTTCATATGCATATCCTTTTTTCTCTAATTCCTTAACAAAATCTATTATCTGCTGTATATTATCTGTTACTCTAGGATGAACATTTGCTCTTTTTATTCCTAGTCCATCTGCATCTACGAAGTATTCATCTATATACTTATTTGCAACATCTTCTGGAGATATTTGCTCTTCGTGTCCTCTTCTGATTATTTTATCATCAACATCTGTAAAGTTTTGTACATATGTAACATCATAACCTCTGTACTCTAAATATCTTCTTAAAGTATCAAATATTATAAATGGTCTTGCATTTCCTATATGAATATAGTTATATACTGTAGGACCACACACATACATTTTTACCTTTCCTTCTTCTAGTGGTACAAATTCTTCTTTTGATCTAGTTAATGTATTATATAATTTCACACTCATCACCTCACTGATTGTTATATCTTTTAATAAATATTCTATAATATATTATAGTTTAAAATACAAACAATTAATAGTATTAGTATTATGCCCTCTTTATTAAAATAATTTTATTCTTCTAAAAATGAACTTTTATTTGAACTACATATTTCAAAAGTTTCTTTAGTTATTATATCTTCCTGTCTTAGTTCCTCAAGTATATTTATATACTCGCTACATAATTCTTTTAATTCTTTTTTAACATCATCTATGCTACTATACATAATTATCCCCCTTATATTAAAACCAATTCAATCTATTTATAATAGTTATTTTTCTAATCAATATTTTTCTCTGTGTTAATATATTACATTAATTAATCTAAATTCCTTTACTTAGCCATCTAAATATTTTCATCAAAAAACTACACAAAAGTTTAATTCACTAATTAATGATAAAATGTAACAAATATTATGATTTATAAGATAGACACCTATTTTTTGAGAATTAATTAGTATTTAAAACATTTCAAATACTAAATTCATTAAAGATATGTTTAAATTTTTAGATATATAAAGACAAAAAAACCACCTTTAAAATAGGTGGATTTTTTTATTATAAAATATTATTTTTTACGTATGATATTCTATCTAAACAATTTTGATTTCCTAATACTTCCATAGTTTTTGGTAAATCTGGTCCATGCATTTGTCCAGTTAATACTATTCTAGAACCCATGAATAAATTTTTACCTTTTATACCATGTTCTTTTTGTATTTCTTTAAACATAGCTTTTACAAATGCTTCATCTACAACTTCTGTGCTTTCTATCTTAGCTAATAATGCATCTATTAAAGTCGGCATATGTTCTAAGTTTAAAAATTCCCTACATTCTTCAGTTTCTAAGTTAACTTCATTTCCAAAGAATATGTTAGCATGTTCAGTTATTTCTTTTACATATTGTAATTTTTCTTTAAGAACTGATACCATTCCTTTTAAGAAATCGTACTTAGTAGTAGCTTCTTCTTCTGTTATAAATCCAGCTTCAACTAAAAATGGTAATGCTAAATCTGTTAAATAATCATCATCTGCATCTTTTATATAATGTTGGTTAACCCAGTTTAATTTTTCAGTGTCAAATACTCCACCACTCTTAGATACTCTTTCTACAGAGAATGCATTTTCTAATTCTTCCATAGAGAATATTTCTTGATTATCTTCTGGAGACCATCCAACTAATGCAACATAGTTTATTAATCCTTCTGGTAAGTATCCTTTTTTCTTGAAGTCTTCAACTGCAACATCACCATGTCTTTTACTTAATTTTTTCTTTTCACTATTAAGTATGTTTGGTAAATGTACAAATGTTGGAGCTTCCCATCCGAATGCTTCATATAAGTAAACATGCTTTGGAGTTGAAGAAACCCATTCTTCTCCTCTTATAACATGAGTTATTTTCATTAAATGGTCATCAACTACAACTGCAAAGTGGTAAGTTGGGAACCCATCAGTTTTTATTAAAACTTGATCATCTAAATCATTAGTATTGAATTCAGTTTCTCCTCTAACTAAGTCAGTAAACTTTATAACATGGTTTTCTGGTAATCTTAGTCTTATAACATGAGGAACTCCTGCTGCTATCTTAGCTTCAATTTCCTCTTTTGTAAGGTCTCTACAATGACCATCATATTTTGGAGTTTCTCCAGCTTCTTTTTGTTTTTCTCTTACTTCATCTAATCTCTCTTTTGTACAGAAGCAGTAATACGCTTGTCCATTATCTAATAATTGACTTATATAATCTTTATATATATCTAATCTTTCTGATTGTATATATGGACCATATTCACCTTTTTGAGTTATATTTCCATTCTCGTCTAGTACAACACCTTCAGTGTGGTTAACTCCACCCCAAGCCATACCAGTAAGCATATTTTCTATTGCACCATCAACTAATCTTGTTTGGTCTGTATCTTCAACTCTTAATATGTATTCTCCACCCATTTTTTTTGCAAATAAATAGTTATATAAAGCTGTTCTTAAACTACCTATATGAACAAATCCTGTTGGACTTGGAGCAAATCTTACTCTTACGCTCATTTTGTTACCTCCTATAATTATCGTCTATATTTATAATATCAAAATAATGTATATTTTATTTTTATTATATCCAGTAAATGCAATAAAATATTCTATTGGATATTCCTTAAGAACTATTTTTTAATAATAATTATCGATATTTTCAAATTAATATAATTTATTATATGATAAAAATCTATTATTTTCTACATTCATTTTGTGGATAACTTAATTTCCGACATAATTAAAATAGTATATATATCCACATTTTAATTGAATATGTTAATAACTTCGTGGATTATATATACTATTTTTAATTTATACTAACCTAACTTTACGTTATTCTTTACAAACTCAGATTCCACTCTTGATTTTATGTCTTCTAAAGTTAATAATTCTTTTTCATCTGCATCTCTTAATTTAAATTCTACTTTACCTTCAGTTATGTCTTTACCAACTGTTATTCTCATTGGTATCCCTATTAACTCAGCATCTTTAAATTTAACTCCAGCTCTTTCATCTCTATCATCTAGTAAAACTTCTACACCCATAGCTTGTAATTCACTGTATATATTTTGTGCAGCTTCCATATGTTCTGCCTTCTTTATATTTACTGGTACAACTACTAATTGATATGGAGCTATAGCTAATGGCCATACTATACCATTTTCATCATGGTGTTGTTCTATTATAGCTGCAGCTGTTCTTTCTACACCTATTCCATAACATCCCATTACTATTGGCTTAGATTTACCGTCATTGTCTATGAAATTAGCTCCCATAGTTTCAGAATACTTAGTCCCTAATTTAAATATATGACCAACTTCTACTCCTCTAGCTATCTCTAAATCAGACCCACAACAAGTACATTTATCACCCTTTTGTACATTTCTAAAATCTCCTACAACACCATCGAAATCTCTTCCATAGTTAGCATTTTGTATATGGTAATCTGTTTTATTTCCACCTACACCTATATTACTTTGTTCTGCTACTTCTTTATCTATAAATATATAATCTGCCTTAATTCCTATTGGACCAGCAAATCCTACTTCTGCATTAGTTAATTCATTTACAATTTCTTCTCTTGCAAGATCAAATTCTATAACTTCACCTATAGCATTGCAAACTTTTACTTCATTTACTTCTCTATCTCCTCTTACTAAAACTACTACTGTTTTTCCATCAGCTTCATATATTAATGTCTTAGCAAATTTGTCTGCTGATACATTAAAGAATGTTTCTAATTCTTCTATAGTATGAACTCCTGGAGTATGAACTGGATTTAATTCTCTCATTTCTTCTTTTGCTGGAACTGTATTTACTGATTCTGCCTTCTCAATATTAGCAGCATAATCACAACCACTACAGAAGACTATTTCATCTTCTCCAACTTCTGATTTAACCATGAACTCAGCTGAAGTTGAACCACCTATAGCTCCTGAATCTGCTTGAACTGGACTATTTTCTAATCCACATCTAGCAAATATACTTGTATAAGCTTCAAACATATCTTGGTATGATCTGTCTAATCCTGCTTCATCTACATCAAAGCTATATGCATCTTTCATTGTAAAAGTCTTAGTTCTCATAACCCCAAATCTTGGTCTTCTTTCATCTCTATACTTAACTTGTATTTGATATAAATTTAATGGAAGTTGTTTATATGAATTTATCTCTTGTCTTATTATGTCTGTAAATACTTCCTCATGAGTTGGTCCAAGACAGAAATCTCTTGCATTTCTATCCTTTAATCTCATCATTTCAGCTCCCATTACATCCCATCTACCAGATTCTTTCCAAAGTTCTGCTGGTATTAATCCTGCACATAGTATTTCTTGGCAACCTTTCTTTTCTAACTCTTCTCTTATTATAGCTTCTATTTTTTTGAAAACTCTTAATCCCATTGGTAATTGGTTGTATACCCCTGAAGACATTTTCTTTATCATACCTGCTCTTAACATTAGTTGATGACTTGTTATTTCTGCATCATTTGGAACTTCTCTTAACGTTGGCATTAACATCTTTGACATTTTCATATTAAACTTCCTCCTATTTTTATAATTTTTATTTTTTATTGCTGTTTTTGCTTTATAAATTAAAAAAACCTCTCGCCTCTATACATAGTATAGAGACGAAAGGTTGAATTTCCGCGGTACCACTCTAGTTAGCCATAAGGCTCTCTTTAGGAGATATAACGGTCTCTACCGTAAAAGCTTTTTAACGCTTTTATGCTAAAAGATTGGTTCAAAGATTTATTCCTAGAAACTCTCACCAACGTTTCCTCTCTGTGAAGCTTTAACCTTTTACTATTTCTTTATCATAGCTTTTTATTATAATTTAGTATATACATTTATATAAATAAGTTTACTATTTTATATAAATTATCTTATTAAATATAATAATATATTATTTAATATTAGTTGTCAACTTTAACTAACAAACATATACTTTGCGCTGCAATACCTTGCTTGCTTCCTGTGAATCCAAGTCCTTCTTCTGTAGTTGCTTTGACATTTATATTATTTATATCTGCATTTAAAGCTTTGCACATATTATTTCTCATATTTTGTATATGAGGTGCCATTTTAGGACTTTGTGCTATTATTGTGCAATCTATGTTTCCTATAACATATCCCTTATCCTTTATTAAATTATAAACAAATTCTAATAATTTTATACTATCAGCACCCTTATATTTTTCATCTGTATCAGGGAAATGTTTACCTATATCGCCTAATGCTAGCGCTCCTAATATTGAATCTATTACTGCATGAACTAATACATCTGCATCAGAGTGACCCAATAATCCTGTTTCATGTGGAACATGAACTCCACCTATTATTAATTTTCTTCCTTCAACTAATTTATGTACATCGTATCCTGATCCAATTCTCATTTCCTACCTCCTATTAATCTTGAATTTTTAATATTTGAGTCCCTATATTTATATCTTCTTGCGTAGTAATTTTTATATTATTGTATGACCCTTCTATCATTTTAACTTTATATCCTATACGTTCTACTAACATAGCATCATCTGTACCATAAAATCCATGTTCAAATGCATCTTCATAAGATTTTACTAGTATATTATAATCAAATATTTGAGGTGTTTGGACTGCCCAAAGCTTACTTCTATCAGGCGTATCAATTATATCATTTTCATCATTTATCACTTTTATTGTATCTTTAACCCTAACACCTACTACTACAGCTTTATGATTTTTAGCTTCTTCTATGCATTTATCTATAGTACATTCTGAAACAAACGGTCTTGCTCCATCGTGGATTAATACTGTATCACATTTATCATCTAGCAATTTCAATCCATTATATACAGAATCTTGTCTTTCATTTCCACCAAATGCTATTTTTATATTTTCAAATTTATATTTTTTTAATATATTTTTATTGAAAAATTCAGCTTCTTCTTCTTTTATTACAACAACTATGTCTTGTATATTTTTATGTTTATAGAATTTTTCAATTGTATAAGCAATTATTTCTTTTTCATTAAGTTTTATAAATTGCTTATTTATTTCCATTTTCATTCTGCTTCCAGTTCCTGCTGCTACTATAACAACCCCATTCATATATTCACCTCTTCGTAAATTATATCTTTACCTTCTTCTACTATAAAATTAAATCATATTAATAATTCTTTGTATAGAAAAAATATTTTTAAATAATTATTTTATGATTTTTTAATGTTTATAAAAAGGCACTATAAAAAGTCTCCGAGAATACGGAGACTTCTTAATATACTAATTTTTTGGTTTTCCAAATATCATTCTTCCTGCAGGCGTTTGTAGCACTGATGTAACTAAAACTCTTATAGTTTCACCCATATGCTTTCTTCCTCCGTCTACAACTATCATTGTTCCATCATCAAGATATGCAATACCTTGACTGTTTTCCTTACCTTCTTTAACCACTTGCACTATCATTTCTTCTCCTGGTATTGCAACCGGCTTAACAGCATTAGCTAATTCATTAATATTTAAAACTTCAACACCTTGAACTTGAGCTACTTTATTTAAGTTATAATCATTAGTAACTACTTTACCATTTAAAACACTAGCTAATTTTAAAAGTTTCATATCTACTTCAGCTATATCATTAAAATCAGATTTGCTTATTTCAACTTCTATTTGTAGCTCTTCTTTTATTATATTTAATATATCTAAACCTCTTCTTCCTCTAACTCTTTTTAAATCATCAGAAGAATCCGCTATGTGTCTTAACTCATCTAATACAAACTCTGGTATAATAAGTTTTCCCTCAATAAAACCTGTTTTACATATATCTGCTATTCTACCATCTATTATTACACTAGTATCTAGTACCTTAGGTGGTATAGCCTTAATTTCTTTTTTAGTTCCTTTTTCTTTCATTGATGTCAATCTTCCAAGCTTATTTAAGTTAAATAAATCATCTTTACTTTTAAGTGCTACCCTAATTCCTAGGTAACCCATAAATCCATATGTAACTAATGATAATAATCCTCCTACTATTGGAACTGAATTTATTAATCCACTTACTAAGTACGCTATAACAAATCCTACTATAAGCCCTATAGCACCAAGTAATATATCTGTTTGAGGATATTTAGATATCTCTTTATCCATAATTTTAGCAAAATCTTTAAATTTATTTATAACCCAAGGCTCTATTGCATAGAATATAAGCCCTATAATTATTCCAACTGATACAGATGCTATGATGCCATTTACATCTGTTCCAAACGTAAGAACTGGAAATTGTTTCATTAATGTGGAATATGTAGTAATACCTACAGTAAGTCCAAGTATCCCAATCACAATCCTTGTTATTTTTTGTATCAACTCTTCACCCCCTGGTTATATATTTATTTATATATTTTTTTATTATAATCCATAATACCTAAATTATTCAAGAACAAAGTTGTAAAACATATTATATGTGTCTATCTAATAATACCAATTGTTTCATTTTTATAAGTCCATTTTTAATATAAGTTGCTCTAATTTCACCAATACCTTCAACATAATCTAAATCTTCAATAGATGCGTTTAGTATCTCATGGAAATTATCAAAATAATTAACTAAATTATCTATAATTGCTGCTGGTAACCTGTGTATTTTATTAAGAATTCTATATCCTCTAGGTCTTATAGCCATATCTAAATTTTCTGAAAAACCGCTATATCCTAATGATTTAGCCATATTAGGTAAATCTATCAGTTCTTCTGGAGAAAGACTCTTTATTTTTTTCTTAAAGTCTAATATATCTACATTTTGTCTACTATAATCTTTGAATATTAATTTTTGGTCACTTCTAGTAGTTCCCATTAATTCTTCTAATTGCATGCTAACTAATGTACCTTCTTTTCCTAGCTCAATTACATATTTTTCAATTATATTTGTAATTCTCATTACCATTTCCATTTTTTGAATTACAACTGCTACATCGTATATAGTTACTAAATCATTAAATTCTAATGCATTTAAATTTATTACAGCTTGGTCTAATACTGACTTATACTTTTCTAAAGTCTGAAGAGCTTGATTTGCTTTTGTAAATATTTTTGAGATTTCTTCTAATGCATACTTTTGATCTTCTCTATACACAGTTATTACATTTCTTCGTTGAGAAATAGCTATTACAATAGCTCCGGTTTGCTTAGCTACTCTTTCAGCTGTTCTATGTCTTGTTCCTGTTTCTGATGTTGAAATAGAGTAATCTGGAATAAGCTGTGCATTTGCAAATAATATTTTTTTTATATCTCCACTAAGCACTATAGCTCCATCCATTTTGGCTAATTCATATAAAAATGCAGGTGAATATTCTGCATTAACATTAAATCCTCCATCTACCACTTTCATAATTTCTTCACTATTTGCAATAACTATAAGTCCCCCTGTTTTCGCTTTAAGGACGTTTTCTAAACCTTTCCTTAATGGACTTCCCGGAGATATCATTTTTAATGCATGCAATACATTCTTGTTATTTAAGATATCTTCCATTATTCTTTATTCCCCCCTAATACTATGTTTATAGCTTGTCTTAAGTTATCAACTGGCCATATTTCTATGCCCTTTATATCTTTTACTGCTTCATAGTTATTTCTTGGAATTACCATTTTTGTAAAACCTAACTTTTTACATTCAGAAACTCTCTTTTCAATATAACTAACAGCCCTTACTTCTCCAGTTAAACCAACCTCGCCTGTAACTACTGTCTTCTCATCTACAGTAATATTTTTAAAGCTAGATGCTACTGCAATAATTACGCCTAAGTCTATAGAAGGTTCATTTATCTTTATTCCACCTACTATATTTAAATATACATCTTGATTTTGAATTTGTAACCCAACACGTTTTTCTAAAACTGCTAAAAGCATAGATACTCTGTTATAATCTACACCTGTTGCTGTTCTCTTTGGAATACCAAAACTTGTTGGAGATACTAATGCTTGTAATTCTAACAACATCGGCCTAGTTCCTTCTACCGTAGATATTATTACTGACCCAGCTACGTCTTTTGGTTTTTCTGATATAAGTATTTTTGATGGATTTTCTAACTCAACCAATCCTAAATCTCTCATCTCAAATACTCCAAGTTCATTAGTCGATCCAAATCTATTTTTTACAGCTCTAACTAATCTATACGTATTATATCTCTCACCCTCAAAATATAATACAGTATCAACCATATGCTCTAAAAGCTTAGGCCCTGCCAGCGAACCTTCTTTAGTTACATGTCCAACTATAAAGGTTGATATACCCATTTTTTTAGAAATCTTCATGAATTTAGAAGTTCCTTCTTTAATTTGGCTAACAGTACCAGGGGCTGATGCTATTTCTGGACTATACACGGTTTGAATAGAGTCTAATATTATAAGTTGCGGATCTATACTTTCCAATTGCGCTTCTATCAAACTCAAATTATTTTCTGCAAATATATATAAATTATCAGAACTAATACCTAATCTTTGAGCTCTCATTTTTATTTGAGACTCTGATTCTTCTCCTGATATATAAAGTACTCTTTTCCCTGAATTAGCAACATTACTTGAAACCTGTATTAAAAGAGTTGATTTTCCTATACCAGGATCTCCTCCTACAAGTACTAAAGAATCTTTTACAACTCCTCCTCCGAGTACTCTATCTAGTTCGTTTATACATGTTGAAAATCTTTCTTCTTCTCTCGCTTGTATGGAATTTATCTTTACTGGTTTAGAAGAAGACTTATCTATTATAAATACGTCTTTTTTTAATCCTTTTTGTTCTACTTCTTCTACAAATGTATTCCATTTTGTACATTCTGGACACTTTCCAAGCCATTTAGATGTTTCATAACCACATTCCTGACATACATACTTTGTTTTTATTTTCGCCATTTTTAACTCATCCTTAATTTCTACAATTCTATAGTTCTATATAATTTTAACATATGTGTGGTATATTATGTAAAGTTAATAGTCAAATTTACTATAAATACAATAAAAAGGGGTAATCCTCCCCCCCTTTATATATTACTACTACTTACTTATAAATACTATATTATTATCTTTAACTTCTGCTATAACAATACTTCCTTTTTTCACAGTACCTCTCAATATAGCTTCAGATAACTGGTCTTCTAGTTCTTTTTGTATTGCTCTTTTTAATGGTCTTGCTCCATATTCTAAATCAAAACCTTCTTTTGCTATTAATTTTACTGCATCTTCACTTATCTCTAAATCTATATCCATCTCTTTTAATCTTTTGATTACATCTTTAGTCATTAATTTTACTATTTTATCTATATGTGATTCTAACAATGAATGAAATACTATTATATCATCTATTCTATTTAAAAATTCTGGTCTAAACCCTTTTTTCAATTCTACCATTATATTTTCTTTCATTTTTTCATAACTTGTTTTAGCTTCTTCATCTTTATCTTTCATAGTAGCAAATCCCAGTGATTTTTCTTTTCCTATTGTAGTTGCACCAACGTTTGAAGTCATTATAATTATAGTATTCTTAAAATCGACCGTTCTCCCTTTTGAATCTGTAAGTCTTCCATCATCTAATATTTGTAATAAAATATTAAAAACATCAGGATGTGCTTTTTCTATTTCATCAAATAAAACAACAGAGTATTGATTTCGTCTAACTTTTTCAGTCAATTGCCCACCTTCATCATAGCCGATGTATCCAGGAGGAGAGCCTATCATTCTTGATACAGCATGCTTTTCCATATACTCTGACATATCAATTCTTATAACTTGATCTTGGTCTCCAAATTGAACTTCTGCTAATACTTTAGATAATTCTGTTTTACCAACCCCTGTTGGACCTAGAAATAAAAATGAACCTATTGGTCTGTTAGGATCTTTAAGTCCCGCTCTTGACCTTCTTATAGCATTAGAAATAGCTTTTACAGCTTGTTCTTGGCCAACAACTCTATCATGTAGTATCTCTTCTAACCTTAATAATCTGTCAGACTCTTCTTCTACTATTTTGTTTACTGGTATCCCTGTCCATAACTCTACTACTTCTGCTATCGTATCTGCCTCTACCGTATCTCTATATTTAGACAACTTATTCCATTGATGTTTAACTTCCTCTAATTGATTTTTAAGAGTTTCTTGTTCATCTCTTATTTTTGCTACTTTCTCAAAGTCTTGGTATTTAACTGCTTCTTCTTTTTCTTTAATTATTATTTGAATTTCCTCTTCTAGTCCTTTTATTTCAGCTGGAGGAGTACTTTTTCTTAACCTAACTTTTGATGCAGCTTCATCAATTAAATCTATGGCTTTGTCTGGTAGATATCGATCATTAATATATCTTGTAGACAACTCAACTGCTGAATGAATAGCTTCATCGCTTATCTTAACCCTATGATGTTCTTCATATTTAGGTCTAAGACCTTCTAATATTTTTATTGTATCCTCTTTGGTAGGCTCATTTACCATAACAGGCTGAAATCTTCTTTCTAAAGCAGCATCTTTTTCTATATGTTTTCTGTACTCATCTATAGTTGTCGCTCCTACTACTTGTATCTCTCCTCTAGCTAATACTGGTTTAAGTATATTAGAAGCATCTATTGTACTTTCTCCGGTTGCCCCTGCCCCTATTATCGTGTGTAGCTCATCAATAAATAAAATTATATTCCCATTTTTTATTACTTGATCTACAACTTGTTTTATTCTTTCTTCAAACTCACCTCTATATTTAGCTCCTGCGAGCATTGATCCCATATCTAATGTATATAATATTTTATTTCTAAGATTTTCCGGTACATTTCCCATTGCTATATCAATAGCTAATCCCTCTGCTACAGATGTTTTTCCAACACCTGGATCTCCAATTAAAACTGGATTATTTTTTGTTCTTCTACTCAATATCTGTACTATTCTTTCAATTTCTTTTTCTCTTCCTATAACGGGATCTATTTTATTTTGAGACGCATACTGAGTAAGATTTCTTCCATATTTATCTAATAATTTTGTTGAAGCTTCTTGTACTTTATTTGAATGAGTAATCTCCTGCTCCTGCTGAACAGAATATTCATCTAGTCCCATCATATCTATTATCAATTGAACTATATCTTTTTCATCTATCCCTTGTGCCTGTAATATTTTAATACCTATTCCTTCACCTTCTTGAACTATTGCAAGTAATATATGTTCTGTTCCTATATAATTATTTTTTAATTTATTTGCAAACATACCTGAAAGCTCTAATATTTGCTTACATCTAGGACTTAGTGTTATATCAGCTATAGGTAAATCTGCTTTTCCTTTTATTTCTATTATTTTTTGTTCTAATACATCTTCTGTTAATCCTAGATTCGTTAAAACTTTTGATGCTATACCTTCTTTTTCTTTTAAAAGGCCCAATAATATATGTTCACTTCCAACAACCTTATGACCTAGTTTATGTGCAGACTCTAAACTTAGATCTATTGCCTTTTTAGCCTTTTGAGTAAATCTATTAAAATACACACAATCTCCTCCTCTCTATATGTTTAACTACTTATATGTCATATTTATGAGCATTATAAAATGTTTGGTTAATATATAATATATATGCATTTTTTATATTAAAGTTACACTTTAAAGTTTAACTTTCTATTGCTATTATTTTGAAATTTAATAAGGCTCCAGATTTAAATATCAGGAGCCATTACTATCTACTTACTACTTATTATGTGTGCAATCTATTATCTTTTTGGCTATTTGAAATGGAACTTCTTCATACTTTTCTAGTTCCATTTCAAAGCACCCTCTGCCTTGGGTCATAGCTCTTAAATCTATAGCATATTTAAAAGTCTCAGCTTGAGGTGCTTGAGCATAAATTACTTGTTTTCCATAATCATCAAATTCCATTCCAAGTATTTTACCTCTTCTTTTATTAATGTCGCCCATAATATCTCCCATATATTCTTCTGGAATTATTATTTTTAGTTTCATAATTGGCTCTAATAATATTGACTGTCCTTCTTCCATTCCTTTTTTAAATGCGGCATTTGCGGCCATTTTAAAGGCCATCTCTGAAGAATCTACATCATGATATGACCCATCATAAAGTGTTGCTTTTATATTCGTAACAGGGAATCCTGCTAACATACCCTTTGTCATAGAATCTCTCAATCCTTTTTCTACAGCCGGTATATATTGCTTAGGTACAGATCCTCCAAAAATTGCTTCAGCAAATTCAAAATCATTTTTGCTTCTTTCAAATTTTATTTTAACATCTCCAAATTGCCCATGGCCCCCAGATTGTTTCTTATGTCTACCTTGAACATCTGCAAATCCTTTTATAGTTTCTCTATAAGCAACTTTTAAATCCTCTAATTCTACATCTACACCAAATTTTTCTTTCATTTTAATTTTCACAGTATTTATGTGTAATTCACCTTGCCCACCTATAAGAGCTTGCTTAGTCTCAGAATTTCTATACCATTTAACAGTTGGATCTTCTTCGGTGATTTTATTTAAAGCTGCTCCTACTTTTTCTTCATCACCTTTATTTTTAGGAAGTACTGCATAGTATATCTGAGGCTTAGGTAACCCTAAATCTGTTAAAGCTTCTTCATCTTTATCTAAAGATACTGTGTCTCCAGTTTGCAATGAATTAACTTTAGTTATTACAACTATGTCTCCACACTTAGCCTTATCTACTTCTATAAGTTCTTTATTTTTTATAGTGTACAAATTGTATATTTTATCTTTTACTGCTTTATTTATATTAAATATTTCTATGTCTTTATTTATTTCACCTTTAATAACTTTCAAATAAGACATTTTGCCTATAAATGGGTCAACTATCGTTTTAAATATTTGCCCTTTAAATTTACCTTGATAATCATTATATTTTGGTTCTAAATATTTAGATACAGTTTCTAATATTTCTCCTGTTCCTATATTATTTATTGTTGATCCACATATTACAGGTATTATGTCTCCTCTTTGCATACCTGTCGTTATACCTTTTTGGATATCTTTTGAACTTAATTCTTCTCCATTAAAATATTTATCTAATATTTCATCATCAGTTTCAGCTATAAGCTCCATTAAAGCTTCTTTTACACTCACAGCTTCATCTTTAAATTCACCCTCTAATCCATCCATATTCTCAAATACATTATGTAATTTGATGAATTCTTTGTCTTTGTATATAGGTATAATCATAGGAACTACTTTGTTTCCATATTTTTCTCTTAGCATAGATAAAGTGTCTTTATATCTAGCTTTTTCGTTATCTATTTTATTTATAAACATTATTTTAGGAATATTATGAGTTAATTCTAAAGATTTTTCTGTTCCAACTTGAATGTCAGTTGTTGCGTCTATTACTATTATAGCTGCATCACTTGCACTAAGAGATGATATAACTTCACCACTAAAATCAAAATATCCTGGAGTATCTAATAAATTATACTTATAATCATTATACTCAACTGGCACTAATCCCATACTATATGTCATATTTACTTTATCCATTATTTTAGGTATTTTATTGGTTAAATTTGATGTATACGCTATAGCTTCAATTAAATTTGTTTTACCGCAACCACTGTGGCCTAGTATTGCTATGTTTCTTAGCATATCGTTATCATAAACCTTCATATAAGCACCTACCTTTTAATATTTATACAAAATTCATATATTACATTCTATTTCTTAGTTATTTTTATTCATAACTTTCTCTTGATAAGTCTGTAACTTTTCTTTTGTACTACAGGTCCTAAAGTGTTATATTAATAGTTATTTCCTAAGAAATAACTACTTCAAGTAATTATTGATATATATTTAAAATGAAGCCTTTCAAATAAGTACTTCTACATATAATAATACTTTTCCTCTTTATATAGAGTTATCTCCTACAATAGTTTTACAAGTACATAAATCATATGATATATAAATATTTTATTAAAAAACATCTATGAAATTATATTTATCTAAGTTTCCAAATAAATGTAATTCTTTAGGTGCTATAAAATATATATATTTATAAATATATATTCATGAACTCATATATAATTCCTTTTATTAATTAGATGCTATATTATTTTTATATATAAATATTTTTTATAGCTTAACGTTCTAAAAAATATTGTTCCTTGAAAAACATTTTATATTTTATTCTTAAAATACAAAAAACCTCTATATGCTTATTTAAACATATAGAGGTTTTTTATTAATTTATATTATTTTTTCATTGTCATTAATAGTTGTTTATCTCCAACTAATTCATTTTTATCTACACTTATTTCTTTGATTACACCATTTGTTTTAGCTACTATTATAGTTTCCATTTTCATAGCTTCGATTACTATTAATGGTTGATTTTGTTTTACCTCTTCATCTTCTTTTACTAAAATTTCAACTACTTTTCCTGGTATACTCGCTCCAATTTGTAAAACATCATTCATATCAGCTCTGACTATATCTTTTATATTACCAGAATAATTATTATCTTTTATTTCTATTTCTCTTATCATACCATTTAATTCAAATGATATTGTTCTAGTTCCATTTTCTTTAACTTCACCTATATCTATTAATTTTATAGTCAATACTTTACCTTCTTCTATCTCAACTTCACATTCTTCACCCTTATTTAATCCATAGAAGTATACATGACTTTCAAGTTTAGATATATCATTATATGATTGTAAATGCTTTAGATAATCTTCATACACTTTAGGATATAAAGTATAGCTTAATATATTTCTTATATTAGTATTCATGTTGAATTTTTCATCTAAATGTTTCTTAACACTTTCAAAATCTTCTTTTGGTATTAACGTTCCAGGTCTTACGTCTATAGGACTTTCCCCTTTTAATACCATTGTTTGTATATCTTTTGGTATCCCACCTTCTGGTTGACCTATCATTCCCTTGCAATAATCAAGTACTGAATCAGGGAAAGATAATTTTTCACCTTCATCTAATATATTATCCTTTGTTAAGTTATTTTTAACCATGAAAATAGCTAAATCACCTACCACTTTAGATGATGGTGTAACCTTTATGATATCACCTAAAATATCATTTGCTTCCTTATACATTTCTTTTACTTTATCAAATTTATTAACCAACCCTAAACTATCTGCTTGAGGTTTTAAATTTGTATACTGCCCACCAGGTATTTCATATTTATATATTTCAGCAGAAGGATTGCATAATCCACTTTCAAATTTAGAATATACTTTCCTTAAATCCTTATAGTAGCTTCCTATTTCTTCATATCCATATAAATTTATATCTGTATCTCTTTCTGTATTTTTAAGAGCCTCTATTATAGCATTTAATGATGGCTGACTTGTTAATCCTGCCATTGTCTCTAGTGCTCCATCTACAATATCAACACCTGCTTCTGATGCCATCAAACAAGTTGCTATTCCATTTCCACTTGTATCGTGTGTGTGTAAATGTATAGGAGTACTTACATTTTTCTTTAACTCTTTTATTAAGCTATATGCAGCATATGGCTTAAGTAACCCAGCCATATCTTTTATGCATATAATATCAGATCCTAAGCTTTCCAGCTCTTGAGCCATTCTTACATAATATTCTAGATTATATTTAGTTTTTGTTTTATCTAATATATCCCCTGTGTAACATATACTCGATTCTACTATTTTACCTGTATCAAGTGCTGCTGATATAGATGGTTTCATGTTCTCAACCCAGTTTAAAGAATCAAATATTCTAAACACATCTATTCCTTTTTGTGCAGATTCTTTTATAAATTCTTCTATTACATTATCAGGGTAGTTCTTATATCCAACTCCATTAGAAGCTCTAAATAGCATTTGAAACATTATATTCGGTATTGCTTCTCTTAATTTTTCTAATCTAATCCATGGAGACTCATTCAAAAATCTATATGCAACATCATAGGTAGCCCCTCCCCACATTTCAAGAGAAAACAAATCTTTCATGTAGTCATTAGTTGGTTGAGCTACTTTTAACAAGTCATATGTTCTAAGTCTTGTTGCAAGCAGTGATTGATGTGCATCTCTCATTGTTGTATCTGTAAGAAGTAATTTGCTTTGATTTTTAATACTTTCTATATATTTTTCTTTTCCTAACCTATTAAATAAATCTCTACTTCCTTCTGTTGTTATTATTTCTTTGCTTAACTTTGGAATATATAATTCATCAATTAATGGTTTTTCGCTACATTTATTTTCATTCACAACTGCATTACCTATAAATTGAAGAAGTTTGGTTCCTCTATCTTTACTTTCCCTTATTTCAAATAAATCTGGGTTTTCATCTATAAATTTAGTACTGCATTTACCATCTTTAAATATAGGATTGTTTAATACATTTACTAAAAATCCTATATTTGTCTTAACACCTCTAACTCTAAATTCTTTTATTGATCTTATAGTCTTGTTTATTGCACCTGCGAAAGTCCTATCCCAAGATATAGTTTTTACCAATAAACTGTCATAATGAGGATTTATATTAGCACCTGTAAATCCATTACCACCATCTAGTCTAATTCCACACCCTGAACCAGTTCTATAAACTTGAATTTTACCCGTATCTGGCATAAATTTATTTTTAGGATCCTCAGTTGTTATCCTACATTGTATAGAGTATCCTCTTACTTCAATACTTTCTTGAGATTTTATATTTATCTCTTCACTATCTAATTTATACCCTTGAGCTATTAATATTTGACTTTGTACTATATCTATACCTGTAATCATTTCGGTTACTGTATGTTCTACTTGGACTCTAGGGTTCATCTCTATAAAATAATGTTCCCCATTCTCATCTACTAAAAATTCTAATGTACCTGCATTAACATACCCTACATGCCTAGCAATTTTTAAAGCATCATCACATATATTTTTTCTTAATTCATTATCTAAAGAAAAAGCAGGTGCATATTCGATTATTTTTTGGTGCCTTCTTTGAACTGAGCAATCTCTTTCATATAAGTGCACTATATTGCCATGTTTATCTCCTAAAATTTGTACCTCTATATGTTTAGGATTAGATATATATTTTTCAATAAAAATAATATCTTCACCAAATGCTTTTTTAGATTCACTACAAGCAGTCTTATATTCTATTTCTAAATCAGATTCATCATATACAACTCTCATACCTCTACCGCCTCCACCATTAGAGGCTTTAAGCATTACTGGATATCCGATTTTTTTTGCAACTTCTTTTGCTTCTTCTACAGTTTTTATAGATTTGTCTATTCCAGGAATAGTCGCAACTCCAACTTCTTTTGATATCTGCTTAGAGTTAATCTTGTCTCCCATCATATTCATGATATCTGCAGATGGACCTATAAATATAATTCCATTTTCCTCGCATTTACGAACAAATTCTGAATTCTCAGACAAGAATCCATATCCAGGATGAATTGCATCTACATTTTTCCTTTTAGCTAAATCAATTATACTATCTATATCTAAATACGCATCTATTGGCCCTTTATCTTCTCCAATTAAGTAAGATTCATCTGCTTTTGTTCTAAATAATCCATACTTATCTTCTTTACTATATATACCTACACTTTTTATACCCAATTCAGAGCAAGCCCTAAATATTCTTATTGCGATTTCTCCACGATTTGCGACTAGTATTTTATTAATTTTTTTAAGCATAATATGAATTGTACCCCCTTATTCTTATCTTATTAAAGAGTATAGACTATTTTACTTTAATCTTAAATGCTTTTAATGAAGTTTCTTAATAAATAAGACAAATTCATCAAAGTAAATAACTTATCACTTATATAACTCATTTTCACCTAACTAAAGTTAAGAGCTTTTGAGTAAGTATTTATTCAAAAATAAACAATAACTCACATAATTTATATGATTCATTGTTTATTTTGTTATTATATTTAATCTATACTCAGGGTTTAATCTAATATTTTTCAATAAAAAAAGAATCTAGAATAAAATATTCTAAATTCTTAAATAAGTTCATACAAAAAAAGATTACGTGGCTACGTCTTACTCTCCCAGGCAGTTGCCCACCAAGTACCATCAGCGCTAAAGAGCTTAACTTCTGTGTTCGGAATGGGAACAGGTGTATCCTCTTTGCTATTATAACCACATAATCTTTATGTTTTAATTAATTTCTTAATTAAATTTTAGAGTTAATACTCTGAAAACTGTATACATTTAGGTTTTAATCATTTAAAGTTGGTCAAGTCCTCGACCTATTAGTATCGGTAAGCTAAATACATTACTGCACTTACACCTTCGACCTATCAACCAGGTAGTCTTCCTGGGGTCTTACCCTTACGGTGGGAAATCTTATCTTGAAGTCGGCTTCGCGCTTAGATGCTTTCAGCGCTTATCCATTCCGTACATAGCTACCCAGCGATGCCCTTGGCAGAACAACTGGTACACCAGAGGTACGTCCATCCCGGTCCTCTCGTACTAAGGACAGGTCTCCTCAAATTTCCTACGCCTGCGACGGATAGGGACCGAACTGTCTCACGACGTTCTGAACCCAGCTCGCGTACCACTTTAATGGGCGAACAGCCCAACCCTTGGGACCTACTACAGCCCCAGGATGTGATGAGCCGACATCGAGGTGCCAAACCTCCCCGTCGATGTGGACTCTTGGGGGAGATAAGCCTGTTATCCCCAGGGTAGCTTTTATCCGTTGAGCGATGGCCCTTCCATGCGGTACCACCGGATCACTAAGTCCGACTTTCGTCCTTGCTCGACCTGTATGTCTTGCAATCAAGCTCTCTTCTGCCTTTACACTCTACGCACGATTTCCGACCGTGCTGAGAGAACCTTTGAGCGCCTCCGTTACTCTTTAGGAGGCGACCGCCCCAGTCAAACTGCCCACCTGACGGTGTCCCAAGACCTGATTCAAGGCCTATGGTTAGGATCCCAGTACTACAAGGGTGGTATCCCAAGGTAAACTTCACACAGACTGGCGTCCATGCTTCATAGTTTCCCACCTATCCTGTACATGTAGTACCAAGACCCAACGTCAAGCTACAGTAAAGCTCCATGGGGTCTTTCCGTCCTGTCGCAGGTACCCGGCATCTTCACCGGGATTACAATTTCACCGAGTCTATTGTTGAGACAGTGCCCAAATCGTTACGCCTTTCGTGCGGGTCGGAACTTACCCGACAAGGAATTTCGCTACCTTAGGACCGTTATAGTTACGGCCGCCGTTTACTGGGGCTTAAGTTCACTGCTTCGATTGCTCTAACAGATCCCCTTAACCTTCCAGCACCGGGCAGGCGTCAGCTCCTATACATCGTCTTGCGACTTAGCAGAAACCTGTGTTTTTGGTAAACAGTCGCTTGGGCCTATTCTCTGCGGCCATCCGAAGATGGCACCCCTTCTCCCGAAGTTACGGGGTCATTTTGCCGAGTTCCTTAACAATAGTTCTCTCGCTGGCCTTAGGATACTCTCCTCACCCACCTGTGTCGGTTTGAGGTACAGGCGCCTTTAAACTCGATAGAGACTTTTCTCGACAGTGTGAAATCAGCTACTTCGCTACTTAATTTCGCTCCCCATCGTACCCCAGCATTAATATCAAGACGGATTTGCCTATCTTGACTGCCTCAGTACTTAGCCACACATAACCAACAGTGTGGTTAGCTTATCCTACTGTGTCATCCCATTTCTCAAACGCTTATTGGCGGTACAGGAATATCAACCTGTTGTCCATCACCTACGCCTTTCGGCCTCGGCTTAGGTCCTGACTAACCCAGGGCGGACGAACCTTCCCCTGGAAACCTTGGGTTTACGGCCCGTGGGATTCTCACCCACGTCTCGCTACTCATGCCAACATTCTCACTCGTATACTGTCCACATGTCCTTACGGTCATGCTTCAGCCTGTATACGAAGCTCCCCTACCTATCATTGCTGATATCGTAGCTTCGGTAGTACGTTTTAGCCCCGGAAATTTTCGGCGCAGGATCACTCGACCAGTGAGCTATTACGCACTCTTTAAATGAGTGGCTGCTTCTAAGCCAACATCCTGGTTGTCTGTGCAATCCCACATCCTTTACCACTTAACGTACATTTAGGGACCTTAGCTGACGATCTGGGCTGTTGCCCTTTTGACTATGAATCTTATCACCCACAGTCTGACTCCCAAGTAAAAGAAAACGGCATTCGGAGTTTGATAGTCTTCGGTAAGTGCAATACCCCCTAGGACATTCAGTGCTCTACCTCCGCCTCTCTACGCTTGAGGCTAGCCCTAAAGCTATTTCGGGGAGAACCAGCTATCTCCGGGCTCGATTGGAATTTCACCGCTATCCACAAGTCATCCCCGAGCTTTTCAACGCTCGTGGGTTCGGTCCTCCACGAAATTTTACTTTCGCTTCAACCTGCTCATGGATAGGTCGCCCGGTTTCGGGTCTACGTCAAGTAACTTAAGCGCCCATTTAAGACTCGCTTTCGCTACGGCTCCACACCTTAAGTGCTTAACCTTGCTACTTAACGTAACTCGTTGGCCCGTTCTACAAAAAGTACGCGGTCACACATAAAAAGTGCTCCCACAGCTTGTAAGTGCAGGGTTTCAGGTTCTATTTCACTCCCCTCCCGGGGTTCTTTTCACCTTTCCCTCACGGTACTATGCGCTATCGGTCACTAGGTAGTATTTAGGCTTGGAGGATGGTCCCTCCTGCTTCCCACAGGGTTTCACGTGTCCCGTGGTACTCTGGATCATGCTAGTAGCTTTCTCGTTTCAACTACAGGGCTATTACCTTCTATGGCGGAGCTTTCCAACTCTCTTCGCTTACAATATTGCATCCATGTTGCATGTCCTCAACCCCAACGAAGTAAACTTCATTGGTTTGGCCTGTTCCGCGTTCGCTCGCCGCTACTTACGGAATCGAATTTCTTTCTTTTCCTCCGGGTACTTAGATGTTTCAGTTCCCCGGGTTCCCCTCATTAAGCTATGTATTCACTTAACAATACTTAGACATTACTCTAAGTGAGTTTCCTCATTCGGAAATCTTCGGATCAAAGTTTACGTGCAACTCCCCGAAGCTTATCGCAGCTTATCGCGTCCTTCATCGGCTCCTAGTGCCAAGGCATCCGCCCTGCACCCTTAATAACTTGACCAAGTTATCAAAAGTTATCGTAAATAACAAACTTCACATATGTTCAGTTTATTAAGTACTAAAAGTTGATTTTTAAAGAGTTTATCTTCTCCATGATATTTTTAGAAGTTATCTTCTTCATATATTCAAATGATGTCATATCACTAAATGTTATACAGTTTTCAAAGTACTAGTATGAAAGTTCTTATGAACTCTCAAAATTAAACAGTAGGCAATTCTCCTTAGAAAGGAGGTGATCCAGCCGCACCTTCCGATACGGCTACCTTGTTACGACTTCACCCCAGTTATTGATTTCACCTTCGACAGACGCTTCCAAAAGGTTAGCTATCTGGCTTCGGGCGCCCCCAACTTCCGTGGTGTGACGGGCGGTGTGTACAAGACCCGGGAACGCATTCACCGCAGCATTCTGATCTGCGATTACTAGTAACTCCAGCTTCATGTAGGCGAGTTTCAGCCTACAATCCGAACTGAGAATGGCTTTAAGGGATTAGCTCCGCCTCACGACTTGGCTGCCCTCTGTACCACCCATTGTAGCACGTGTGTAGCCCTAAGCATAAGGGGCATGATGATTTGACGTCATCCCCACCTTCCTCCAGGTTATCCCTGGCAGTCCCTCTAGAGTGCCCAACTTAATGCTGGCAACTAAAGGCAAGGGTTGCGCTCGTTGCGGGACTTAACCCAACATCTCACGACACGAGCTGACGACAACCATGCACCACCTGTATCTCATGTCCCCGAAGGGAAAAATACTATTAGGTATCGGTCATAAGTATGTCAAGCTTAGGTAAGGTTCTTCGCGTTGCTTCGAATTAAACCACATGCTCCGCTACTTGTGCGGGTCCCCGTCAATTCCTTTGAGTTTCACTCTTGCGAGCGTACTTCCCAGGCGGAGTACTTAATGCGTTAGCTGCGGCACCGAGGGGGGTAACCCCCGACACCTAGTACTCATCGTTTACGGCGTGGACTACCAGGGTATCTAATCCTGTTTGCTCCCCACGCTTTCGTGCCTCAGTGTCAGTTACAGTCCAGAGAGCCGCCTTCGCAACTGGTATTCCTCCTAATATCTACGCATTTCACCGCTACACTAGGAATTCTACTCTCCTCTCCTGCACTCAAGTTTCTCAGTTTCAAAGGCTTACTACGGTTGAGCCGTAGCCTTTCACCTCTGACTTAAGAAACCACCTACGCACCCTTTACGCCCAGTAATTCCGGATAACGCTAGCCCCCTACGTATTACCGCGGCTGCTGGCACGTAGTTAGCCGGGGCTTCCTCCTCAAGTACCGTCATTATCTTCCTTGAGGACAGAGCTTTACGACCCGAAGGCCTTCATCGCTCACGCGGCGTTGCTGCATCAGGCTTTCGCCCATTGTGCAATATTCCCCACTGCTGCCTCCCGTAGGAGTTTGGACCGTGTCTCAGTTCCAATGTGGCCGATCACCCTCTCAGGTCGGCTACTGATCGTTGCCTTGGTGAGCCATTACCTCTCCAACTAGCTAATCAGACGCGGGTCCATCCTGTACCGCCGGAGCTTTGATACTTCTGCCATGCGACAAAAGTACATTATCCCGTATTAGCATACCTTTCGGTATGTTATCCGTGTGTACAGGGCAGGTTACCCACGCGTTACTCACCCGTCCGCCGCTCTTCTCCGAAGAGAATCGCTCGACTTGCATGTGTTAGGCACGCCGCCAGCGTTCATCCTGAGCCAGGATCAAACTCTTAAATAAAAGTTTATCTAGGGCTCAGATACTGTTATATATCTGGCTTTATGTTTCTTGGTTGTTTCAAATTCTATAAATTAACCTACTGTTTAATTTTCAAAGTTCATTTTCCCAACTCACTCAGTATAACAAAACTTTTTTGATTTGTCAACTTATTTCTTGTTGTTTTTTATTTTCGTTCCTTTTCTTAAGGACAAGTATAACTATACCATCATTATAAAGTTTAGTCAATACTCTTTTACATATTTTTCATTTATTTTTATCAATAAAATTCTTAACTTTGAATTCCAAACTATAACCCTTGCAATAACTCATTCTCATTAAAAATTATACAAATAGTATTACTATTTGTATAATTGATTATTTTATTTAAATCTTTATAAGCTTTATAAAATAATCAATTTCTACAATGATTTTATATTTAAAATTAAAATTCAGTTTAAATAAATATAATTAATCTGTCTGTGATAATAATCTCTTAGTTATATCTGAAATTTTTAATTCACCTAATTCTATATGACCCATAACTATTATTGCTTTTATAGTATTTGCTGAGTTATCCCATTTATAAGCTCTAGCATTCATTATAACCTCTTCAGGCATAATTTCTTCTAGTTCCATAGCTAAATCATCGGTCATTGTCATATACTCATCAAATAAATCTTCATTTTCTAACTCTTCTAACTCATAATTTTCTTTTATTATTTCATTAAGCTCTTCTATAGTTATACTTATTTGGTATGCTAGTGTATCTTCTCTTTTTGTTCCTTTAGTCATATCTTTTTCAACTATAAAATTACTATTATCTTCTATTGCTGTTTTTATTTCACTACTATCAATTATTTCATTCCCAAAAACTATATACATAATATCATCTCCTTGAAATTACTTAGCCATTGCTTCTATGAGTGATTCTTGCAATGATTTTTTTATACCTTTTTCTTTTGCAACTTTTATTAAATATCTATATCTAGATTTTTTGGCTTCTAACTCATATATAGCTACATCTACTAATTCTGGATCACTAACATATTCAAAAAATAGTTGTGCTGTTTTTACATCCAGCTGAGCCCTATTTATTTCCTTTATTATTTTTTGTTTTTCTTTATCTCTATTCAATATTTTATTTTTATTAGACATAGTCATCCTCCATAATTTACATTTATTAAGAATCTTGACATTTTTTAAATGCAATATACCATTTCATGTAAAATTATTGAGTTTATTAAATTAAAAGTTATAATATAAAAAACCTCTAGTGAAATTCACTAGAGGTTACTGGTGGGATTAACAGGGCTCGAACCTGTGACCCCCTGCTTGTAAGGCAGGTGCTCTCCCAGCTGAGCTATAATCCCGCGTATATGGTGCGCCCAAAGGGACTCGAACCCCTAACCTTCTGATTCGTAGTCAGACACTCTATCCAGTTGAGCTATAGGCGCACAATTTATGGAGGCGACACCCAGATTCGAACTGGGGATCAAGGAGTTGCAGTCCATTGCCTTACCACTTGGCTATGTCGCCGTAATATTAAAATATAAATGGTGATCCATCCGCGACTCGAACGCGGGACACCCTGATTAAAAGTCAGGTGCTCTACCGACTGAGCTAATGGATCACGTAAATGGGGTGGATAATGAGAGTCGAACTCACGACCTCCAGAGCCACAATCTGGCGCTCTAACCAACTGAGCTATACCCACCATATAATGGTCGAGGTGAAGGGACTCGAACCCCCGGCCCCCTGGTCCCAAACCAGGTGCGCTACCAAACTGCGCTACACCTCGAACTATGTTGTTTAAATTAATGTGGTGGGCCATCAGGGACTCGAACCCCGGACCTACCGGTTATGAGCCGGGCGCTCTAACCAACTGAGCTAATGGCCCACATTAATTTGGTAGCGGTAACAGGAGTCGAACCTGTGACCTTTCGGGTATGAACCGAACGCTCTAGCCAACTAAGCTATACCGCCATATTAATGGTGCCCAGAAATGGAATCGAACCATCGACACAGGGATTTTCAGTCCCTTGCTCTACCGACTGAGCTATCTGGGCGTGGCGGAGAGGGTGGGATTCGAACCCACGGTGCTGTTAAGCATCACTAGTTTTCAAGACTAGCTCCTTAAACCACTCGGACACCTCTCCGTAAATGGTGATCCATCCGCGACTCGAACGCGGGACACCCTGATTAAAAGTCAGGTGCTCTACCGACTGAGCTAATGGATCATATTTGGCAGGGTATGCAGGACTCGAACCTACGCGTGTAGCAGTCAAAGTGCTATGCCTTACCGACTTGGCGAATACCCTATAATTTAAATGTGGTGAGCGCACAGGGATTCGAACCCCGGACACACGCCTTAGAAGGGCGTTGCTCTATCCAGCTGAGCTATGCACCCACATTATTTATTTTTTTGGAGCGGGAAACGAGATTCGAACTCGCGACTTCAACCTTGGCAAGGTTGCGCTCTACCACTGAACTATTCCCGCTTATTTTGTTTTTAAAAGTAAGTGGTGCGGATGAAGGGAGTCGAACCCCCACGCCGTAAAGCGCCAGATCCTAAGTCTGGTGCGTCTGCCAATTCCGCCACATCCGCGCATTCTTAACTTTTTTTGGTGGAGGATGGTGGATTCGAACCACCGAAATCGTCGATAACAGATTTACAGTCTGCCCCCTTTGGCCGCTCGGGAAATCCTCCGTATTTATGGAGCTAGTGATAGGAATCGAACCTACAACCTGCTGATTACAAGTCAGCTGCTCTACCGTTGAGCCACACTAGCATATTTGGCGGGAATAACAGGACTCGAACCTGTGACCCATTGATTAACAGTCAATTGCTCTACCAACTGAGCCATATTCCCGCGTATTTAATTTGGCGACCTGGAAGGGACTCGAACCCTCGACCTCCAGCGTGACAGGCTGGCATTCTAACCAACTGAACTACCAGGCCGCATATATAAGTGGTGGGACTAACAGGGCTCGAACCTGTGACCCCCTGCTTGTAAGGCAGGTGCTCTCCCAGCTGAGCTATAGTCCCGGGAATTAAATATTGGAGCGGGTGAAGGGGATCGAACCCTCACAGCTGGCTTGGAAGGCCAGAACTCTACCATTGAGCTACACCCGCTTATTTAATTGGTGACCCATAGGGGAATCGAACCCCTGTTACCGCCGTGAAAGGGCGGTGTCTTGACCGCTTGACCAATGGGCCTTATAATGGTTGCGGAGGTAGGACTCGAACCTACGACCTTTGGGTTATGAGCCCAACGAGCTGCCAACTGCTCCACCCCGCGATGTTATGATGGTGCCGAAGACCGGAATCGAACCGGTACGAGAGGTAAGTCCCGCAGGATTTTAAGTCCTGTGCGTCTGCCAGTTCCGCCACTTCGGCATTATCTTTTGTTTTAGTGGAGGCGACACCCAGATTCGAACTGGGGATCAAGGAGTTGCAGTCCATTGCCTTACCACTTGGCTATGTCGCCTTGTTATTATATTAATGGGGTGGATAATGAGAGTCGAACTCACGACCTCCAGAGCCACAATCTGGCGCTCTAACCAACTGAGCTATACCCACCATATAATGGTCGAGGTGAAGGGACTCGAACCCCCGGCCCCCTGGTCCCAAACCAGGTGCGCTACCAAACTGCGCTACACCTCGAACTATGTTGTTTTAAATTAATGTGGTGGGCCATCAGGGACTCGAACCCCGGACCTACCGGTTATGAGCCGGGCGCTCTAACCAACTGAGCTAATGGCCCACATTAATTTGGTAGCGGTAACAGGAGTCGAACCTGTGACCTTTCGGGTATGAACCGAACGCTCTAGCCAACTAAGCTATACCGCCATATTAATGGTGCCCAGAAATGGAATCGAACCATCGACACAGGGATTTTCAGTCCCTTGCTCTACCGACTGAGCTATCTGGGCGTGGCGGAGAGGGTGGGATTCGAACCCACGGTGCCGTTAAGCATCACTAGTTTTCAAGACTAGCTCCTTAAACCACTCGGACACCTCTCCGTAAATGGTGATCCATCCGCGACTCGAACGCGGGACACCCTGATTAAAAGTCAGGTGCTCTACCGACTGAGCTAATGGATCATATTTGGCAGGGTATGCAGGACTCGAACCTACGCATGTAGCAGTCAAAGTGCTATGCCTTACCGACTTGGCGAATACCCTATAATTTAAATGTGGTGAGCGCACAGGGATTCGAACCCCGGACACACGCCTTAGAAGGGCGTTGCTCTATCCAGCTGAGCTATGCACCCACATTATTTATTTTTTTAAAAGTAAGTGGTGCGGATGAAGGGAGTCGAACCCCCACGCCGTAAAGCGCCAGATCCTAAGTCTGGTGCGTCTGCCAATTCCGCCACATCCGCGTATTCTTAACTTTTTTTGGTGGAGGATGGTGGATTCGAACCACCGAAATCGTCGATAACAGATTTACAGTCTGCCCCCTTTGGCCGCTCGGGAAATCCTCCGTATTTATGGAGCTAGTGATAGGAATCGAACCTACAACCTGCTGATTACAAGTCAGCTGCTCTACCGTTGAGCCACACTAGCATATTTGGCGGGAATAACAGGACTCGAACCTGCGACCCATTGATTAACAGTCAATTGCTCTACCAACTGAGCCATATTCCCGCGTATTTAATTTGGCGACCTGGAAGGGACTCGAACCCTCGACCTCCAGCGTGACAGGCTGGCATTCTAACCAACTGAACTACCAGGCCGCATATATAAGTGGTGGGACTAACAGGGCTCGAACCTGTGACCCCCTGCTTGTAAGGCAGGTGCTCTCCCAGCTGAGCTATAGTCCCGGGAATTAAATATTGGAGCGGGTGAAGGGGATCGAACCCTCACAGCTGGCTTGGAAGGCCAGAACTCTACCATTGAGCTACACCCGCTTATTTAATTGGTGACCCATAGGGGAATCGAACCCCTGTTACCGCCGTGAAAGGGCGGTGTCTTGACCGCTTGACCAATGGGCCTTATAATGGTTGCGGAGGTAGGACTCGAACCTACGACCTTTGGGTTATGAGCCCAACGAGCTGCCAACTGCTCCACCCCGCGATGTTATGATGGTGCCGAAGACCGGAATCGAACCGGTACGAGAGGTAAGTCCCGCAGGATTTTAAGTCCTGTGCGTCTGCCAGTTCCGCCACTTCGGCATATCACGTAGCTACGTCCTACTCTCCCAGGCAGTTGCCCACCAAGTACCATCGGCGCTAAAGAGCTTAACTTCTGTGTTCGGAATGGGAACAGGTGTATCCTCTTTGCTATTATAACTACATTATTTTTGTATCCATCTCTTGGACAAGTATTATATTAACATTTTCATCAAAAAAAGTCAATGCTTTTTTAAATTTTTAAAAGAATAAAATCATTCAAAAAATTAAAAGTTAATACTCTGAAAACTGTATACATTTAGATTTTAATCATTTAATTTTAGCAACTATTTTTTAGTTGCGATATAAAATCGTTAGATTTTATTTTGGTCAAGTCCTCGACCTATTAGTATCGGTAAGCTAAATACATTACTGCACTTACACCTTCGACCTATCAACCAGGTAGTCTTCCTGGGGTCTTACCCTTACGGTGGGAAATCTTATCTTGAAGTCGGCTTCGCGCTTAGATGCTTTCAGCGCTTATCCATTCCGTACATAGCTACCCAGCGATGCCCTTGGCAGAACAACTGGTACACCAGAGGTACGTCCATCCCGGTCCTCTCGTACTAAGGACAGGTCTCCTCAAATTTCCTACGCCTGCGACGGATAGGGACCGAACTGTCTCACGACGTTCTGAACCCAGCTCGCGTACCACTTTAATGGGCGAACAGCCCAACCCTTGGGACCTACTACAGCCCCAGGATGTGATGAGCCGACATCGAGGTGCCAAACCTCCCCGTCGATGTGGACTCTTGGGGGAGATAAGCCTGTTATCCCCAGGGTAGCTTTTATCCGTTGAGCGATGGCCCTTCCATGCGGTACCACCGGATCACTAAGTCCGACTTTCGTCCTTGCTCGACCTGTATGTCTTGCAATCAAGCTCTCTTCTGCCTTTACACTCTACGCACGATTTCCGACCGTGCTGAGAGAACCTTTGAGCGCCTCCGTTACTCTTTAGGAGGCGACCGCCCCAGTCAAACTGCCCACCTGACGGTGTCCCAAGACCTGATTCAAGGCCTATGGTTAGGATCCCAGTACTACAAGGGTGGTATCCCAAGGTAAACTTCACACAGACTGGCGTCCATGCTTCATAGTTTCCCACCTATCCTGTACATGTAGTACCAAGACCCAACGTCAAGCTACAGTAAAGCTCCATGGGGTCTTTCCGTCCTGTCGCAGGTACCCGGCATCTTCACCGGGATTACAATTTCACCGAGTCTATTGTTGAGACAGTGCCCAAATCGTTACGCCTTTCGTGCGGGTCGGAACTTACCCGACAAGGAATTTCGCTACCTTAGGACCGTTATAGTTACGGCCGCCGTTTACTGGGGCTTAAGTTCACTGCTTCGATTGCTCTAACAGATCCCCTTAACCTTCCAGCACCGGGCAGGCGTCAGCTCCTATACATCGTCTTGCGACTTAGCAGAAACCTGTGTTTTTGGTAAACAGTCGCTTGGGCCTATTCTCTGCGGCCATCCGAAGATGGCACCCCTTCTCCCGAAGTTACGGGGTCATTTTGCCGAGTTCCTTAACAATAGTTCTCTCGCTGGCCTTAGGATACTCTCCTCACCCACCTGTGTCGGTTTGAGGTACAGGCGCCTTTAAACTCGATAGAGACTTTTCTCGACAGTGTGAAATCAGCTACTTCGCTACTTAATTTCGCTCCCCATCGTACCCCAGCATTAACATCAAGACGGATTTGCCTATCTTGACTGCCTCAGTACTTAGCCACACATAACCAACAGTGTGGTTAGCTTATCCTACTGTGTCATCCCATTTCTCAAACGCTTATTGGCGGTACAGGAATATCAACCTGTTGTCCATCACCTACGCCTTTCGGCCTCGGCTTAGGTCCTGACTAACCCAGGGCGGACGAACCTTCCCCTGGAAACCTTGGGTTTACGGCCCGTGGGATTCTCACCCACGTCTCGCTACTCATGCCAACATTCTCACTCGTATACTGTCCACATGTCCTTACGGTCATGCTTCAGCCTGTATACGAAGCTCCCCTACCTATCATTGCTGATATCGTAGCTTCGGTAGTACGTTTTAGCCCCGGAAATTTTCGGCGCAGGATCACTCGACCAGTGAGCTATTACGCACTCTTTAAATGAGTGGCTGCTTCTAAGCCAACATCCTGGTTGTCTGTGCAATCCCACATCCTTTACCACTTAACGTACATTTAGGGACCTTAGCTGACGATCTGGGCTGTTGCCCTTTTGACTATGAATCTTATCACCCACAGTCTGACTCCCAAGTAAAAGAAAACGGCATTCGGAGTTTGATAGTCTTCGGTAAGTGCAATACCCCCTAGGACATTCAGTGCTCTACCTCCGCCTCTCTACGCTTGAGGCTAGCCCTAAAGCTATTTCGGGGAGAACCAGCTATCTCCGGGCTCGATTGGAATTTCACCGCTATCCACAAGTCATCCCCGAGCTTTTCAACGCTCGTGGGTTCGGTCCTCCACGAAATTTTACTTTCGCTTCAACCTGCTCATGGATAGGTCGCCCGGTTTCGGGTCTACGTCAAGTAACTTAAGCGCCCATTTAAGACTCGCTTTCGCTACGGCTCCACACCTTAAGTGCTTAACCTTGCTACTTAACGTAACTCGTTGGCCCGTTCTACAAAAAGTACGCGGTCACACATAAAAAGTGCTCCCACAGCTTGTAAGTGCAGGGTTTCAGGTTCTATTTCACTCCCCTCCCGGGGTTCTTTTCACCTTTCCCTCACGGTACTATGCGCTATCGGTCACTAGGTAGTATTTAGGCTTGGAGGATGGTCCCTCCTGCTTCCCACAGGGTTTCACGTGTCCCGTGGTACTCTGGATCATGCTAGTAGCTTTCTCGTTTCAACTACAGGGCTATTACCTTCTATGGCGGAGCTTTCCAACTCTCTTCGCTTACAATATTGCATCCATGTTGCATGTCCTCAACCCCAACGAAGTAAACTTCATTGGTTTGGCCTGTTCCGCGTTCGCTCGCCGCTACTTACGGAATCGAATTTCTTTCTTTTCCTCCGGGTACTTAGATGTTTCAGTTCCCCGGGTTCCCCTCATTAAGCTATGTATTCACTTAACAATACTTAGACATTACTCTAAGTGAGTTTCCTCATTCGGAAATCTTCGGATCAAAGTTTACGTGCAACTCCCCGAAGCTTATCGCAGCTTATCGCGTCCTTCATCGGCTCCTAGTGCCAAGGCATCCGCCCTGCACCCTTAATAACTTGACCAAGTTATCAAAAGTTATCGTAAATAACAAACTTCACATACGTTCAGTTTATTAAGTACTAAAAGTTGATTTTTAAAGAGTTTATCTTCTCCATGATATTTTTAGAAGTTATCTTCTTCATATATTAAAATGATGTCATATCACTAAATGTTATACAGTTTTCAAAGTACTAGTATGAAAGTTCTTATGAACTCTCAAAATTAAACAGTAGGCAATTCTCCTTAGAAAGGAGGTGATCCAGCCGCACCTTCCGATACGGCTACCTTGTTACGACTTCACCCCAGTTATTGATTTCACCTTCGACAGACGCTTCCAAAAGGTTAGCTATCTGGCTTTGGGCGCCCCCAACTTCCGTGGTGTGACGGGCGGTGTGTACAAGACCCGGGAACGCATTCACCGCAGCATTCTGATCTGCGATTACTAGTAACTCCAGCTTCATGTAGGCGAGTTTCAGCCTACAATCCGAACTGAGAATGGCTTTAAGGGATTAGCTCCGCCTCACGACTTGGCTGCCCTCTGTACCACCCATTGTAGCACGTGTGTAGCCCTAAGCATAAGGGGCATGATGATTTGACGTCATCCCCACCTTCCTCCAGGTTATCCCTGGCAGTCCCTCTAGAGTGCCCAACTTAATGCTGGCAACTAAAGGCAAGGGTTGCGCTCGTTGCGGGACTTAACCCAACATCTCACGACACGAGCTGACGACAACCATGCACCACCTGTATCTCATGTCCCCGAAGGGAAAAATACTATTAGGTATCGGTCATAAGTATGTCAAGCTTAGGTAAGGTTCTTCGCGTTGCTTCGAATTAAACCACATGCTCCGCTACTTGTGCGGGTCCCCGTCAATTCCTTTGAGTTTCACTCTTGCGAGCGTACTTCCCAGGCGGAGTACTTAATGCGTTAGCTGCGGCACCGAGGGGGGTAACCCCCGACACCTAGTACTCATCGTTTACGGCGTGGACTACCAGGGTATCTAATCCTGTTTGCTCCCCACGCTTTCGTGCCTCAGTGTCAGTTACAGTCCAGAGAGCCGCCTTCGCAACTGGTATTCCTCCTAATATCTACGCATTTCACCGCTACACTAGGAATTCTACTCTCCTCTCCTGCACTCAAGTTTCTCAGTTTCAAAGGCTTACTACGGTTGAGCCGTAGCCTTTCACCTCTGACTTAAGAAACCACCTACGCACCCTTTACGCCCAGTAATTCCGGATAACGCTAGCCCCCTACGTATTACCGCGGCTGCTGGCACGTAGTTAGCCGGGGCTTCCTCCTCAAGTACCGTCATTATCTTCCTTGAGGACAGAGCTTTACGACCCGAAGGCCTTCATCGCTCACGCGGCGTTGCTGCATCAGGCTTTCGCCCATTGTGCAATATTCCCCACTGCTGCCTCCCGTAGGAGTTTGGACCGTGTCTCAGTTCCAATGTGGCCGATCACCCTCTCAGGTCGGCTACTGATCGTTGCCTTGGTGAGCCATTACCTCTCCAACTAGCTAATCAGACGCGGGTCCATCCTGTACCGCCGGAGCTTTGATACTTTTGCCATGCGACAAAAATACATTATCCCGTATTAGCATACCTTTCGGTATGTTATCCGTGTGTACAGGGCAGGTTACCCACGCGTTACTCACCCGTCCGCCGCTCTTCTCCGAAGAGAATCGCTCGACTTGCATGTGTTAGGCACGCCGCCAGCGTTCATCCTGAGCCAGGATCAAACTCTTAAATAAAAGTTTATCTAGGGCTCAGATACTGTTATATATCTGGCTTTATGTTTCTTGGTTGTTTCAAATTCTATAAATTAACCTACTGTTTAATTTTCAAAGTTCATTTCTTCTTTTTTTGTTGTCCCTTTTCTTAAGGACAAGTAATACTATATCATCTTTAAATAACATCGTCAACACTTTTTCAAAATCTTTTTTATTTTTTTTTTTATTTTTTTTTAAATATAGTTATTCCATAGTTTCCAGCTTATTATATGTAATATATATTTTTTTATACAACTTGAAAATATGTTGTTCATTGTATAAAAAACAATGTAAAAAAGTATTGTATTTAATACTTATAAACAAATACTTTGTACTTCTTTACATTTTTTTTATGTTTTACGTTAAATACATTAAATTCCCAATAACTTTTTCATTCTATTTAAATCAAACCCCAATACATGTTCACCATTTATAATAGTAACTGGTATTGACATATACCCCATACCAATTAAAGTTCTTCTATCTTCTGAATTATTAGATATATTATGTTCTATATATTCAATATTATTATTTTTTAAAAATTCTTTCGCCTTTATACATTGAATACATGAATCACTTGTATATATTTCTACATTTTGCATAATTTCTATCTCCTTTACATTTAATATATAAATGCTTGTATTTTTTTTTATATTATATTAGATTATTATTAACTTGTATTAGTATATAATCTAATATATAACAAATTAAATTTGTTGAGTATAATTAATAATACAAAAAATTGTATTATTGTTCAATATAACTCTACATTTTAGGAGGATTTTATTATGAGCAAAAAAGTATTAATTATGTCTGCTTCTACTGGAGGAGGACATAACAGAGCTGCTCGAGCAATTAAAGAAGAATTAGAACAAAAATCAATTGATGGAATACCTATACAATGTGAAATAATAGATAGTTTAAAATTAGTTAATAATACGATGGATAAAATAATATCTAGAGGATATGAAAAATCTGCTATATACACACCTAAAGCTTATGGAAGTGTCTACAGATTTTCTGAAAATAGTTTAGTATCTAAAAATGAATTTAAAGGTAATTTACTTATATCTTTTATGGCTCAAAAATTTAAAAAGCTTCTTAATGATTCTAATCCTGATGTAATCATAGGAACTCATCCATTCCCTATGATTGCTCTAAGTACTTTAAAAAAATCTAAAAATAATAATAATAATACAACTTTGGGAGATACATTCCATAAACATCATTACAACATAAATGTTCCCCCTATGATTTCTGTATTAACAGACTATACAACACACTCTACTTGGATTCAAAATGAAATAGATTATTACATAGTTGGCCATGAATACGTAAAAGAATTATTGGTCTTTGAGGGAGTAGACAGTTCCAAAGTTAAAACTTTTGGTATTCCAGTTGAAAAATCATTTTTATCTAACAGAGATAGAGAAACTATTTTACTTGAATTAGGTCTATCTCCTGATAAACTTACAGTATTGCTTATGGGAGGTAGTTTTGGAGCAGGAAATATAAAAGAAACTTTAGCCGAGCTACTAGATATAGATAGAGAATTCCAAATTTTAGTAGTAACTGGCCGCAACGAAAGCCTAAAAGAAAAATTAGATAAAAATTTACATTCTCATCCACAAAATAAGAATGTATGTATTTTAGGATATACTACAAAAATGAATGATATCTTAGCTTCTATAGATGTCTTAATAACTAAACCAGGTGGATTGACTACTACTGAAGCATTGTTAAAAGATGTTCCAATGATAATTCCTTACTATATCCCTGGACAAGAAGAAGAAAATTTAGAGTTTCTTTCTAATTGTGGGGCGGCACTTAGAACAACAAAAAAATACACTCTATCAGTTTTATTAAAGGTTCTTATAGATGACTCTTCTAGATTAG
The DNA here is from genome assembly GCA_000686145.1 of Peptostreptococcaceae bacterium VA2. GTDB lineage: Bacteria > Bacillota > Clostridia > Peptostreptococcales > Peptostreptococcaceae > Romboutsia_D. Next base: position 121,273 of record JMMB01000007.1, read on the forward strand.
ATATGCTTAAACGCAATATAAAGTCTATAAGAAAATTCAAATCTTCTCAAAACATAGCTAATTTAGTTGTAGATATTTTAGAAGAAAATAGCGAGCCTAAATAAACCTTTATTTTCATAAAAACCCTCTATTAGATTTTATCTAACAGAGGGTTTTTATGAAAATCATTTAAATTAATAAACATTTACTAATATAAATATATTTATTTTTAGTATCTTGGTTCATAAAAGTCTTCTTCATAGTCATATTGATAATTTTTATAATTATTTCTAAAATCAGTATTTTTATTCTTTGGAGTGTTTTTAAATTTTTTCTCAATTAGTAAACTCATATCATCATTTTTATCATATTTACTTTTATCTTTTGAATTTGTTTTATCTGATTTTTTTTCTTCAATATTTTTACACGCTTCTAAATTCAAAGTTGATTTCATACTATACCCCCATTGAAATTTTTAATTAAACATATCCTAAATTATACTCTCATTGAAATTTTTATTCAATAAATCATATGTATTTTAAGCTTAAATACAAAAAATCGAGGTATATACCCCGATTTTTATATTTCTCTTCTACCTTCTAGAGCCTTAGAGATAGTTACTTCATCTGCATACTCTAAATCTCCACCTACAGGTAATCCATGAGCAATTCTTGTAACTTTTATACCCATTGGTTTTATAAGCCTAGCTATATACATAGCTGTAGCTTCTCCCTCTATAGTTGGGTTAGTAGCCATTATTATTTCTTTTACATCCTGAGTTCCTAACCTTAATATTAACTCTTTTACTTTTATCATGTCTGGTCCAATACCATCCATTGGAGATATTACACCATTTAGTACATGATACTTACCTTTGAATTCTCTTGTTCTTTCCATAGCAGCTACATCTCTTGGATCTTCCACTACGCAAATAACACTATCATCTCTATTTTTATTAGAACACATGCTACAAATTTCTTTATCTGCTATATTACAGCATATCGAGCAATATTTTATCTCTCTTTTAGCTTCTACTATAGCTTTAGATAATGACTCTACATCATTAATATTCATATTTATAACATGAAAAGCTAATCTCTGAGCTGTTTTTCTTCCTACTCCAGGAAGTTTTGAAAATTCTTCTATAAGCCTTGTTATCGGGCCTGTATAAACTTGCATATTATCACCTACTAGAATAATCCTGGAATATTCATTCCTCCAGTTACTTTGTTCATTTGAGACGCTTGCATATCATCAACACTTCTTAGCGCTTCATTAACAGCACTCAATACTAAATCTTGTAACATTTCTATATCATCTGGATCAACAACTTCAGGTTTTATAGCTATATTTATAACTTCTTTTTTACCGTTAACTTTTACAGTAACAGCTCCTCCTCCTACTGAGGCTTCAACTTCTTTTGATTCTAAATCTTCTTGCATTTTTTGCATGTTTTCTTGCATCTTTTGAGCCTGCTTTAATATATTGTTCATATTTCCAGGCATCATTCCGCCTCCAAAACCTTTCTTAGCCATGATTAAAATCCTCCTTAAAAACTTATATTTTATTTTAATATTATATCATAATAGTATTTATTATTTATGTTCATTTTCTTCAATACTTTGTTTTATTTCTAATATATCTTCATTTACTAATTCTTTTAAAATTTCTTCGCCTTTATCTTTTTTAACATCTTTTATTTCTAAGCTAATATCTTTAACTTCTGATTCTAATATTACTTTTATACTAAAACTTCTATTTAAAGTTTCTCTTATCATTTTTTCTATGTATGATATAGTATTCGCATCACTCAATCTTTTCTTTGCAAACTCAAACCCGTCTCCATAAATTATATATAACATATTTTCATAAACATTAAAACTACTTACATCTCCTAGTAAGAAATATACAGGCATTTGCTTGCTTTGTTTATCATCTTTAATACTTTGTCTTATTTTTGTCCAAGATGATTCTATTAATTTTACATCTTCACTCTTTACTGTTTCATATATTATTTCTTCTTCAGCTACGTTAGTTTTTTCTACTCCACTATTATTCTCTATATCACTAGTATTAACCTTTATATTTCCAGTTTCTATTCTATTTTCTAAATTCTCAATTCTTTTTATAAGAGCTTCTTTACTTTCATCAAACATAGGTTGAGCAATTTTCATCATAGTGATTTCTGCTAGTACCCTTGGATTTGTAGAAGTTTTCATAGTATCTTGTGTAACTGATAGTATGTTTAAAACTCTAATAATATCATTTACATCTACATCACTAGCTTGTAATTTTAATTGATTTATAATTTCCTCTGGTAAAGATATAATCTCATCAAGATCTGTAGATACTTTGCAAACCATAAGGTTTCTAAAATGATCTATTAAATCATTTATTAAGTTTCTTATGTCTTTTCCCCATATAATAAATTCATTTAATATTTGGAGAGATTGTTTTGTATCTTGATTTATTATAAATTTAGCCATTTCAAATAATTGTTCTATGTTTACAGTTCCTAGTAACTCTACTACATCCTTATATTCTATTTTATAATCTGCGAAAGATATACATTGATCTAACATACTAAGTGCATCCCTCAGTGCCCCTTGAGAATTTCTAGCTATTAAATTAAGTGCTTTATCTTCAACTTCTATATTTTCTTCGCTACATATTTTTTTCATACGATCTGTCATATCGTTAACAGTAACTCTCTTAAAATCAAATCGTTGACATCTTGATAAAATAGTTGCAGGAATCTTATGCTGTTCTGTAGTTGCTAGTATAAATATAACATATGATGGTGGCTCTTCTAATGTTTTTAAAAGAGCATTAAATGCACCTTGAGATAACATATGTACCTCATCTATTATATACACCTTATACTTTGACTTCGTAGGTGAATATTTTACATTTTCTCTAAGTTCTCTTATATCATCTACACTATTATTAGATGCAGCATCTATCTCTATGACATCCATTATATTATCATTTAATATATCTTTACATACATCACACACGTTGCAAGGTTCTTGATTAATACTATTTATGCAGTTTACAGCTCTAGCAAATATTTTAGCTGTAGATGTCTTACCTGTTCCCCTAGTACCTGAAAATAAATATGCATGTCCAACATTATTGTTTTCTATTTGGTTCTTTAACGTTCTTGTAATATGCTCTTGTCCAACAACATCTTCAAAATTCTGAGGTCTATACGCTCTATATAATGCCTTATGCATTTTTATCTCTCCTTAATAAAAAAGTATTCTATTGAATCTCTATAAATGAACACTTTCTTAAATCATATTTCTATAAATTATAATTTTTCATGTAACATAAAAAAGTCTACTCAATATATTATTTTTTCCAACATATTCAAATATTATATCATTTTATCATAATATAATTTTATCATATTAATTATTAATATATTTTTTATATTATTATTAGTTTTATTGAATTTTAAAGTTTTGTTAAATAAAAAAAATCCCTTAAAATTAAGAGATTTGTTTTTTATATATTTAAATGCTGTACACCATCTATTGACTTACTTCCATAGGCGTTACCTAAACAGTTAGCTCAACTTAGGCACCCCCGCGGCACACGAAAGTGATCACTTACCGCTGCTTCCTTCCGGATCTCACGGGGTTTATGAGCTTTCATTGCGCAGGACCTAAGCATCAACACCACTTATTTAGGGCAGCCCTACAAAAGATAAGCCTCTAGATGGAATTCAATCCTGCTATAGCGGATTGCAGGTTACAGGGCACCGCTACCTCCCCATCTAGTACAGCAAAATTACAACCATATTTAAATGTCCTCTGGCGGAGAGTGTGGGATTCGAACCCACGATACGCTTTTGGCGTATACTCACTTTCCAGGCGAGCGCCTTCGACCGACTCGACCAACTCTCCTTAGTTATCTTTTCCTTAAACCTTTAAAAAATTCCTGTAATATTTTAGAACAGTCCTCTTTTAAAACTCCAAAAGAAACTTCTACGTTATTATCTTCATAATAATCTATTTTAAATTCATGTTGTTTTTCTGTATATGAATTTTTTATATGCTTAGTTCCTATTATAAGTTTTTTTATCCTTGAATTTACTATAGCTCCACTACACATAATGCATGGCTCCATAGTTACATATAAATCACAATTAGCAAGTCTCCAACCACCTAAATTTTGTGCTGCTTGTTTTATAGCTAGTATTTCAGCATGAGCAGTACAATCATTTAATGTTTCAGTAAGATTGTGCCCTCTACCTATAATTTCGCCATCCTTAACTACTACAGCTCCAATAGGTGTTTCTTTTTTGTCAAATGCTTTATATGATTCTTTTAATGCTTCGTTCATATAGAATGTTTTTTCCATATTTCCTCCTAAAACTTATAACAACTCTATCTTATCATAGTTTATTTTATAATTCAACTTAATTTTTTGTAATTTATATATCATATTTTCATTATATATACTTTATATAATAATACAAACCTTTACTTATAATATATCTACTTTTCATAATAATACAATCTATTATAAATAGATATTCAGTAAAAAAATTAGTCCATATAGTATACGCTAATTTTTTTATTAGAACTTTTAATTTATTTTTATAAGATTTTTGTGAAGCATTTTTTATCATTAGTCCTACTAGTGTAAGAATTATCGGTCCTGCATAAGTCTTTAGTACAAGCATTACACCCTCAATGCCACTACTACCAACTACATATCCTAAAAATCCTACACACGTTAGTATTAACGCTATATAGGCTAAAGTATATGCCACTATATCTGATTTGAAAAATTTAAAAGAAAGATTTTTATTATTTTTTCTAAATACTAGATATTCATATATAAGTACTACTATCTTTCCATTTAAACCAAAGTTATTCGCTATTATATCATAAACTATATATCCTGCATCCTTAATACCAGCTTTTTCTAGTAATTCTGCAGATGCTATTAACTGTATAGCTACTGATACTAATATATACGATAAAGCTATAAATATAGTCGCTATTATCATTGCTTTTGGAAAATTTTTTTTAGGATTTTCAATTTGCATTATATATGTTCCTGTAACCTCTGATCCTGAAACAGCAAATAATGGCTAAGAAAATGTAGAAAAATAACTTACTCCAAAGTCAGACACTACAGTTTCTACTGCAAATTTTGTAGCAGAAGATGTTCCCGAAAAATATCCTACAAATACCCATTTTCACCCAATTAACTGGTTTATCCAAAAATATAGCCCGCTTCCTTTATCTTGGTTAACAGATGTCCTTTCTGCCATAGTTCCACATAATGGTAATAACTATAATCCAAGAAAGTATGGCTGCTGGGCCCAAATAAACTGCATTACTTACTATATTCCCAAATCAGAATGTAGGAACAAATATAATCATTACTAATGCCATAATTTTTTATTTCCACCCATGTTGTTATCTCCTTTTGTATTTTTTAGTATGATTCATTTAAAGCCTTTAAACTACTTAATATTTACAGTAATTTGTATTTTACAAATTACTGTAAATATTAAGTAAAAATATAAATCCGCGGTACCGCTCTTATTGATAAGTGACCAATAATATAGATACGCAAATTAAATATAAATAATATATTTTTATATAAAAAAAGCCTCTTGGTTATAAAAACCAAGAGACGAATTTATCCGCATTACCACTCTTATTGGTAAGTATACTTACCATCTAAAACTCTTAAGGCGAGAACACTCATTCCCTTACTATTTTTTCAGGTAATCTTTTCCAAATCTCTTTTCACAATAAGCTTTATTGTTAGGCTCACACCAAACCCTAGCTCGCTGAAAATCCATTTAATGTTACTCCCTTTTTCTAAGAATCTAACTTTATTTTTTTGTTTAAAGTAATTATAATTACCTTTCCAAACAATGTAAACTATTTCTTAAAAAATTATTATTTTTAAATTTTTTAAACTATATGTTAAATTAAATCTTATAATTCATTCTTTTTTATAACATCTACACCCATGTAAGGTCTTAATAGTTCTGGAACTATTACAGATCCATCAGCTTGTTGGTAGTTTTCTAATATAGCAGCTAAACTTCTTCCTACTGCTAATCCTGATCCGTTTAATGTATGAACATATTCAGCTTTAGATTTTTTATCTCTTTTAAATCTTACTCCAGCTCTTCTAGCTTGGAAGTCTTCAAAGTTTGAACAAGAAGATATTTCAACATATCTATTATAACTTGGCATCCATACTTCTAAGTCATATTTAAATGCAGCAGTAAATCCTAAATCTCCTGTACATATTCTAACTACTCTGTATGGTAATCCTAACATTTGTAACATTTTTTCTGCATCATTAGTTAATTTTTCTAACTCATTATAAGATTCTTCTGGAGCAACAAATTTAACTAACTCAACTTTATTAAATTGATGTTGTCTTACTAATCCTCTAGTATCTCTACCTGCAGATCCTGCTTCTGATCTGAAACATGGAGTATATGCACAATATTTTATAGGTAATTGATCTATTGATAATATTTCATCTCTATGTATATTTGTTACTGGTACTTCTGCTGTTGGTACTAAGAAATAATCTAACCCTTCTAATTTAAACATATCTTCTTCAAACTTAGGTAATTGTCCCGTTCCTACAAAACTAGTTCTGTTAGCCATGAAAGGTGGTAAAACTTCAGTATATCCATGCTCATCTGTATGAGTGTTTAAGAAGAAGTTTATTAAAGCTCTTTCAAGTCTTGCTCCTAATCCTTTGTATAAAGTAAATCTTGAACCAGTTATTTTTCCAGCTGTTTCAAAATCTAATATTCCAAGTCCTGTTCCTAAATCCCAGTGAGCTTTTTCTTCAAAATCAAACTTTGGAGTCTCTCCCCAAGTTCTTACTTCAACATTGTCATCATCAGTTGTTCCTTGAGGAACATCTGGATGAGGAACATTAGGTATTCTCATTAATCTATATTCCATATCTGCTTCTACAGCTCTAACTTTTTCATCTATTGCTTTTATTTTATCTGATAATTCTTTTAGTGTAGCTTTCGCTTCTTCTACATTTTTACCTTCTTTTGCAAGTTGAGGTATTTTCTTAGATTCAACATTTAACTCATTTTTCATTACTTCAACTTCTTTAAGTAACTCTCTTCTTTCATCATCTAATTCAAGTACTGCATCAAGATCGAATTCTTTTTCTCCTCTTCTATCCATTGCTTTTTTAATATCTTCTAAATTTTCTCTTATTCTTTTAACCTCTAACATTTTCTATTCCTCCTATTTATTTTATATTTTCGCTATGTTTATCGTTTTTATTTGTTAAAATTCGCTTATTAGTACTAATAAACCCTTTTCTTAACTTTAATACTTATTTTAAAAATATAGTATTTTACTTAATAATTCAGTAAATACAGCTTGTAAAATTCTTTTATTTACCTTTTCTCATAAAAAGTTTGCGCTTACTTTTTATAAATTTATATTTTATTATTAATAATATTTTTCAATACATGTATTATAAACTTAGTTAATTGTAATAAAAAAAGACCCTCGTATCCCTTATAAAAGGGACGAAAGTCTTAATCCGCGTTGCCACCCTAATTGATTATATAAAATATAATCCTCTCAGTCCTGTAACGTAGGTATACGTCTAATCTTACTGTTATTTCCGATTAGAAGCTCCGGAATAGATTCAAAAACCATTGTAATGAGTTCTCACCAACCACTCACTCTCTGAATACAAACTTGTTTCTTACTAATTTCCTTCAAAGCTTTTCAACTATTTGTCTTATTTGATATTCATTATATTATATATATTAACAACTTTCAATAGTATTATTCTATATTTTTATTTATTTTTATTTTATATTTTCATTACTTGTTATTACTCGAGTTATTTGTATAATATGCTATCCTATGTAAAAATAGTACAATTATTTTATTTTCATCAAATTTCATCTTTACTCTTTCTATTACAGCAAAGTATACTTCCCAATAATCATTAGTGTAAACCCAAGGTCTTCCAACAATTTGAACAGTATTATTTTCTATAGAATTAATTCCTATTGTTGTTTTTGCATCTTTCTTTGCGCATTTTAAAGATGAAGTTATTCTTAATAAATGTAGCACTTTATATGAAGTAATAAATGAAATAGATGATTATATGGATTATTACAATAATAATAGATATCAATGGAATTTAAACAAGATGACTCCTGTACAATACAGAAATCATCTTGTCTATTAGAAATACCTTTTTTAAATTTGTCCCTGACAAAGGGTACATTTTATAGAATTAGTACTTTTTTATTAATTTATTAAATTCTAAGCTAAAGTAAGTTAGATATATAATTTAATTGTTTTCTAACTAGCGCGTGGTAATATATCTTGTTTATCATCAATCTTTGGCTGCTTTATTGTAGCCATTATTACTATTGATATTACACAAAGTACTGCTATTACCATAAAAGTTGCTTTAAATCCTCCAGTTAATTGAGCTATCATTGAACCTAAAATAGCTCCTAAACCGAAACCTTGATATATTACACCATAGTTTTTACTATGATTTTTAAACCCAAAGAAATCACCTACGATTACAGGAAATATTGTAATATTTCCTCCAAAACAAAACGCTACAGCTGCAACTGATGCAAAGTATAAAGAGTAATTTAATGTTGCAAAATTAAGAACAAGTACTGCAACTAATGTTACTGATAATGCAAATATTACAAGTTTAATTCTTCCTAACTTATCAGATAATGCTCCTAATATAAGTCTCCCTGAAGTATTGAAAATAGCTACCATGGCTACTGCATTCGCAGCTACTTCTGGAGTAAGGTTAGCTAATTGTACACCAATATCTTTAACTATACCTATAAGGTATAGACCACTCATACAAGCTGTAAAGAATACTATAAATAATAAGTAAGCTTGTTTTGTTCTTAAAAATTCCTTAAAAGTAAAATCATTTGAAGATTTAGTATTATCTACTACAACGTCTGCAACTGGTGCATCCTTTAAAAATTGAGATCCTATAAGTATTAAAACTAAAACAATAACTCCCCAATATAAGAATGTCTCAGAAACACCTTTTGAAGATATAAGAGCTCCATTAATATACTTAAAAACTATACTACTAGTACCAAAAGCACCTACACATAAACCTGATATAAGTCCTTTTTTCTCTGGAAACCACTTTAGACAATTAGATAATGTCATCATATAAGCTATTCCGTTAGAAATACCTACCACTAAACCTATAGTTAAATATAACATAATTAAACTATTTACTTTTGATGTTAATATAAGCCCTACTCCTAATACAATGCCTACAATTCCTGTAACCTTTTTAATTCCTAATTTTTCTTGTAGTTTTGATGTAAACAAGGTCCCAACAGCTAATGCTAATGAAAATATTGAAAATGTTATTGCAATCTGACTAATTTCCCATCCAAACTTATCGCTAAGTGGTTGGTTGAATAAACTCCAAGTATAAACACTTCCAAGGGCAAATTGTGTCATTATTGTCCCTAACAGAATTAATAATCTATTGTTTGATTTTTTTTGCATCTTATACCCTCCATTAATTAATTTTAATTATATTAAACTTCTAATATATAGTAATAATAATTATATAATAATTATTACTATATATTAGGATAATTGAATGAAAGGTATTAAATACTACCCCAAATACATATAGTATGTATTTAGTTATCTAAAAATTTTTATTAAACATTTATAAGCACTTTAAATTCTTTACTTTTGCTTCTACTAACAGGTACAATATAATCTATATCCTCTAGCCTCAAATCATAGGTATTGTTAAACCTTGGAACTATTTCTTTAATTTTATTTATATTTACTATATAAGATCTATGACATTTAAAAAATTGACTTTTCGGTAACGTATTGTAAAATTCAGCTATTCCCATATTTACAGAATACTCATCATCTTTAGTTACTACATAAGTTATTCTTTCCTGAGCGACACAATAACAAACCTGTTCTAAATCAATTACTATAAATTTTTCATTTTTCCATAAGTTTATTTTTCTCGATACACTATCTTTATTGTACTTTTCCTTTATTTTAGTTTTATTATAACTATCTTGAAGCTTTTTTAACATACTTACTATTCTTGATTCTTCATATGGCTTTAATATATAATCAAAAGCTTCAATATCAAAAGCTTCAATAGCATATTCCTCATAAGCAGTAATAAAAACTATATATGGTTTTTTAGAAAATCTACTAATAATTTTTGCAAGTGCCATTCCATCTAATGAAGATATATTTATATCTAAAAAAATTACATCTATTTCTTGTTGCATAAATTTAAATACATCTAGTCCATCTTCAAATTCTCCAACTATCTCAATATCACTAAAATTTTCTATATAATATTTTAACTCTCTTCTAGCTAAAAATTCATCTTCAACTATTATTCCTAGCATACTATATCCTTTCTACTAAAAAAGCTATTCTAGTTCCTTTTTCTAAACGTTCTAGAATAAGGCCTTCTCCATAAATTAGTTTTAACCTTTTGTGAACATTATATAAACCAATTTTATTTTCTGGAATATCATCACGATAAAGCTTTTTAATAAGCTCTTCATCTATTCCTATACCACTATCTATAATTTCTATTTTTACCTTTTCTCCAAATTTTTTAACTTTTATATTAATAGTTCCACTACCCTTGGCTTTTAAGATACCATGGATAATAGCATTCTCAACCAATGGCTGTATTATAAGACTTGGTATTTTTATATCTATATCATCAATATCATAAACTATATTTAATCTATCACCGAATCTAGCTTTTTCAATTTGTATATAATCTCTAACTTGCTTTAATTCTTTGTTTATAGATATAAAATCATTGCTAATTTCTAAGTTATATCTTAAATAATTAGCTAAATTTATTATAAGGTTCCTTGCTTCATCTTGATCAATTCTTATAGTTGCACTAATGGCATTTAAGGCATTAAATAAAAAATGAGGATTTATCTGTGTTTGAAGTGCTTTTATCTCTGATTTATTTGCCATCTCCTTAATTTCTTCTATCTTAGATAGCTCCATCAGAGTAGAAATAATTTGTGAAAGCCCTACAGCTAATGATCGTAGTGAGTATGTTATTTTATGATTTCTTTTGTAATATATCTTAAGAGTTCCAACTACCTCATTTTTCTCCTTAAGAGGAATTATCATAGAAGATTTTATAATTTGATCATTATATTTATCTTCATCATCTCCATTTCTTATCATTATGTTTCCACTTTCAATAACATCCATTGTATAAGTTGTTATAGGCTCATAATCTTTAGTATACTTTTCCTGACCTAATCCTACATAAGCAAGTATATAATTTTTATCTGTTATAGCAACAGCATCAGCATTTATATCCTCTTTTATAATAGTGCATATCTTATTTAGACCATACTTATCTAAATTCCTAAAATACGGCAATGTTTTATTAGCTATATCTAAAGCAAGCTTTGATTGTTCTGCTGCTATTCTATCTTTATCATTTTCGATACTTTGTACTAAACTTACTATAATTCCAATACTAAATTGACCAATTATCATTGGAAATGATATTTTTGATACTATTTCATATCCAAGATAAAATGGTTTCGTGAATAATAGTATTAGTCCCATTTCAATTATTATAGTTAACATTCCTCCTAATATTCCATATATCCAACGATTTTTTTTGACTACATTTTTATATATAACACCAGAAATTACCCCTGCAATTAAACTACTTATTAAACAAGGAAGTGATGTTATTCCATTTATATCAATTAAATATCTATGTAATCCAGAAACAAGCCCTGTAACTATTCCAACTATTGGTCCAAACATAACTCCACCAGATATTATAGCTACATTTCTAACATTTATTAAAGATCCATGGTAATCTAATGCAAAGTATGTAGAAAATATAGCAAAAATACTAAATATCATACAAATAATAACATACTCTCTTAATTTATACTGTTCATTTAGCAATACTTCCTTTACTGTAGATATTCTAGTAACTAAAAAAAATGCAAAAAATAAAAGCATCGATCTTTCTAAAAAATTCAACAAAACAATATACATATATTTTAACTCCTAGAGAATTTTTCTTAAAAAAAGTTTCTATAAAAATAATAATTTATAGTTATTATTTCCATAGAAACTAAATAGTAAACATGTTTCATAAGGTATATATTTTAAATAAAATAAAAAAGATTACGTGGCTACGTCTTACTCTCCCAGGCAGTTGCCCACCAAGTACCATCAGCGCTAAAGAGCTTAACTTCTGTGTTCGGAATGGGAACAGGTGTATCCTCTTTGCTATTATAACCACATAATCTTTATGTTTTAATTAATTTCTTAATTAAATTTTAGAGTTAATACTCTGAAAACTGTATACATTTAGGTTTTAATCATTTAAAGTTGGTCAAGTCCTCGACCTATTAGTATCGGTAAGCTAAATACATTACTGCACTTACACCTTCGACCTATCAACCAGGTAGTCTTCCTGGGGTCTTACCCTTACGGTGGGAAATCTTATCTTGAAGTCGGCTTCGCGCTTAGATGCTTTCAGCGCTTATCCATTCCGTACATAGCTACCCAGCGATGCCCTTGGCAGAACAACTGGTACACCAGAGGTACGTCCATCCCGGTCCTCTCGTACTAAGGACAGGTCTCCTCAAATTTCCTACGCCTGCGACGGATAGGGACCGAACTGTCTCACGACGTTCTGAACCCAGCTCGCGTACCACTTTAATGGGCGAACAGCCCAACCCTTGGGACCTACTACAGCCCCAGGATGTGATGAGCCGACATCGAGGTGCCAAACCTCCCCGTCGATGTGGACTCTTGGGGGAGATAAGCCTGTTATCCCCAGGGTAGCTTTTATCCGTTGAGCGATGGCCCTTCCATGCGGTACCACCGGATCACTAAGTCCGACTTTCGTCCTTGCTCGACCTGTATGTCTTGCAATCAAGCTCTCTTCTGCCTTTACACTCTACGCACGATTTCCGACCGTGCTGAGAGAACCTTTGAGCGCCTCCGTTACTCTTTAGGAGGCGACCGCCCCAGTCAAACTGCCCACCTGACGGTGTCCCAAGACCTGATTCAAGGCCTATGGTTAGGATCCCAGTACTACAAGGGTGGTATCCCAAGGTAAACTTCACACAGACTGGCGTCCATGCTTCATAGTTTCCCACCTATCCTGTACATGTAGTACCAAGACCCAACGTCAAGCTACAGTAAAGCTCCATGGGGTCTTTCCGTCCTGTCGCAGGTACCCGGCATCTTCACCGGGATTACAATTTCACCGAGTCTATTGTTGAGACAGTGCCCAAATCGTTACGCCTTTCGTGCGGGTCGGAACTTACCCGACAAGGAATTTCGCTACCTTAGGACCGTTATAGTTACGGCCGCCGTTTACTGGGGCTTAAGTTCACTGCTTCGATTGCTCTAACAGATCCCCTTAACCTTCCAGCACCGGGCAGGCGTCAGCTCCTATACATCGTCTTGCGACTTAGCAGAAACCTGTGTTTTTGGTAAACAGTCGCTTGGGCCTATTCTCTGCGGCCATCCGAAGATGGCACCCCTTCTCCCGAAGTTACGGGGTCATTTTGCCGAGTTCCTTAACAATAGTTCTCTCGCTGGCCTTAGGATACTCTCCTCACCCACCTGTGTCGGTTTGAGGTACAGGCGCCTTTAAACTCGATAGAGACTTTTCTCGACAGTGTGAAATCAGCTACTTCGCTACTTAATTTCGCTCCCCATCGTACCCCAGCATTAACATCAAGACGGATTTGCCTATCTTGACTGCCTCAGTACTTAGCCACACATAACCAACAGTGTGGTTAGCTTATCCTACTGTGTCATCCCATTTCTCAAACGCTTATTGGCGGTACAGGAATATCAACCTGTTGTCCATCACCTACGCCTTTCGGCCTCGGCTTAGGTCCTGACTAACCCAGGGCGGACGAACCTTCCCCTGGAAACCTTGGGTTTACGGCCCGTGGGATTCTCACCCACGTCTCGCTACTCATGCCAACATTCTCACTCGTATACTGTCCACATGTCCTTACGGTCATGCTTCAGCCTGTATACGAAGCTCCCCTACCTATCATTGCTGATATCGTAGCTTCGGTAGTACGTTTTAGCCCCGGAAATTTTCGGCGCAGGATCACTCGACCAGTGAGCTATTACGCACTCTTTAAATGAGTGGCTGCTTCTAAGCCAACATCCTGGTTGTCTGTGCAATCCCACATCCTTTACCACTTAACGTACATTTAGGGACCTTAGCTGACGATCTGGGCTGTTGCCCTTTTGACTATGAATCTTATCACCCACAGTCTGACTCCCAAGTAAAAGAAAACGGCATTCGGAGTTTGATAGTCTTCGGTAAGTGCAATACCCCCTAGGACATTCAGTGCTCTACCTCCGCCTCTCTACGCTTGAGGCTAGCCCTAAAGCTATTTCGGGGAGAACCAGCTATCTCCGGGCTCGATTGGAATTTCACCGCTATCCACAAGTCATCCCCGAGCTTTTCAACGCTCGTGGGTTCGGTCCTCCACGAAATTTTACTTTCGCTTCAACCTGCTCATGGATAGGTCGCCCGGTTTCGGGTCTACGTCAAGTAACTTAAGCGCCCATTTAAGACTCGCTTTCGCTACGGCTCCACACCTTAAGTGCTTAACCTTGCTACTTAACGTAACTCGTTGGCCCGTTCTACAAAAAGTACGCGGTCACACATAAAAAGTGCTCCCACAGCTTGTAAGTGCAGGGTTTCAGGTTCTATTTCACTCCCCTCCCGGGGTTCTTTTCACCTTTCCCTCACGGTACTATGCGCTATCGGTCACTAGGTAGTATTTAGGCTTGGAGGATGGTCCCTCCTGCTTCCCACAGGGTTTCACGTGTCCCGTGGTACTCTGGATCATGCTAGTAGCTTTCTCGTTTCAACTACAGGGCTATTACCTTCTATGGCGGAGCTTTCCAACTCTCTTCGCTTACAATATTGCATCCATGTTGCATGTCCTCAACCCCAACGAAGTAAACTTCATTGGTTTGGCCTGTTCCGCGTTCGCTCGCCGCTACTTACGGAATCGAATTTCTTTCTTTTCCTCCGGGTACTTAGATGTTTCAGTTCCCCGGGTTCCCCTCATTAAGCTATGTATTCACTTAACAATACTTAGACATTACTCTAAGTGAGTTTCCTCATTCGGAAATCTTCGGATCAAAGTTTACGTGCAACTCCCCGAAGCTTATCGCAGCTTATCGCGTCCTTCATCGGCTCCTAGTGCCAAGGCATCCGCCCTGCACCCTTAATAACTTGACCAAGTTATCAAAGTTTGATTTTTAAAGAGTTTATCTTCTCGATGATATTTTTAGAAGTTATCTTCTTCATATATTTTAAATGATGTCATATCACTAAATGTTATACAGTTTTCAAAGTACTAATATGAAAGTTCTTATGAACTCTCAAAATTAAACAGTAGGCAATTCTCCTTAGAAAGGAGGTGATCCAGCCGCACCTTCCGATACGGCTACCTTGTTACGACTTCACCCCAGTTATTGATTTCACCTTCGACAGACGCTTCCAAAAGGTTAGCTATCTGGCTTCGGGCGCCCCCAACTTCCGTGGTGTGACGGGCGGTGTGTACAAGACCCGGGAACGCATTCACCGCAGCATTCTGATCTGCGATTACTAGTAACTCCAGCTTCATGTAGGCGAGTTTCAGCCTACAATCCGAACTGAGAATGGCTTTAAGGGATTAGCTCCGCCTCACGACTTGGCTGCCCTCTGTACCACCCATTGTAGCACGTGTGTAGCCCTAAGCATAAGGGGCATGATGATTTGACGTCATCCCCACCTTCCTCCAGGTTATCCCTGGCAGTCCCTCTAGAGTGCCCAACTTAATGCTGGCAACTAAAGGCAAGGGTTGCGCTCGTTGCGGGACTTAACCCAACATCTCACGACACGAGCTGACGACAACCATGCACCACCTGTATCTCATGTCCCCGAAGGGAAAAATACTATTAGGTATCGGTCATAAGTATGTCAAGCTTAGGTAAGGTTCTTCGCGTTGCTTCGAATTAAACCACATGCTCCGCTACTTGTGCGGGTCCCCGTCAATTCCTTTGAGTTTCACTCTTGCGAGCGTACTTCCCAGGCGGAGTACTTAATGCGTTAGCTGCGGCACCGAGGGGGGTAACCCCCGACACCTAGTACTCATCGTTTACGGCGTGGACTACCAGGGTATCTAATCCTGTTTGCTCCCCACGCTTTCGTGCCTCAGTGTCAGTTACAGTCCAGAGAGCCGCCTTCGCAACTGGTATTCCTCCTAATATCTACGCATTTCACCGCTACACTAGGAATTCTACTCTCCTCTCCTGCACTCAAGTTTCTCAGTTTCAAAGGCTTACTACGGTTGAGCCGTAGCCTTTCACCTCTGACTTAAGAAACCACCTACGCACCCTTTACGCCCAGTAATTCCGGATAACGCTAGCCCCCTACGTATTACCGCGGCTGCTGGCACGTAGTTAGCCGGGGCTTCCTCCTCAAGTACCGTCATTATCTTCCTTGAGGACAGAGCTTTACGACCCGAAGGCCTTCATCGCTCACGCGGCGTTGCTGCATCAGGCTTTCGCCCATTGTGCAATATTCCCCACTGCTGCCTCCCGTAGGAGTTTGGACCGTGTCTCAGTTCCAATGTGGCCGATCACCCTCTCAGGTCGGCTACTGATCGTTGCCTTGGTGAGCCATTACCTCTCCAACTAGCTAATCAGACGCGGGTCCATCCTGTACCGCCGGAGCTTTGATACTTCTGCCATGCGACAAAAGTACATTATCCCGTATTAGCATACCTTTCGGTATGTTATCCGTGTGTACAGGGCAGGTTACCCACGCGTTACTCACCCGTCCGCCGCTCTTCTCCGAAGAGAATCGCTCGACTTGCATGTGTTAGGCACGCCGCCAGCGTTCATCCTGAGCCAGGATCAAACTCTTAAATAAAAGTTTATCTAGGGCTCAGATACTGTTATATATCTGGCTTTATGTTTCTTGGTTGTTTCAAATTCTATAAATTAACCTACTGTTTAATTTTCAAAGTTCTTAAGTAATATATTGTGGTGGGCCATCAGGGACTCGAACCCCAGACCTACCGGTTATGAGCCGGGCGCTCTAACCAACTGAGCTAATGGCCCACAATATATTGGTGCCGAAGACCGGAATCGAACCGGTACGAGAGGTAAGTCCCGCAGGATTTTAAGTCCTGTGCGTCTGCCAGTTCCGCCACTTCGGCACATTACGTAGCTACGTCTTACTCTCCCAGGCAGTTGCCCACCAAGTACCATCAGCGCTAAAGAGCTTAACTTCTGTGTTCGGAATGGGAACAGGTGTATCCTCTTTGCTATTATAACTACATAATATTGCGTAATTTAGTTTTTCGTCTCTAGGACAAGTACTATAGTACCATTTTTAAAGTTTAATGTCAATATATTTTATAAATATTTTACAATATTATGTATATATATTGATAATTTTAGAGTTAGTACTCTGAAAACTGTATACATTTAGGTTTTAATCATTTAAAGTTGGTCAAGTCCTCGACCTATTAGTATCGGTAAGCTAAATACATTACTGCACTTACACCTTCGACCTATCAACCAGGTAGTCTTCCTGGGGTCTTACCCTTACGGTGGGAAATCTTATCTTGAAGTCGGCTTCGCGCTTAGATGCTTTCAGCGCTTATCCATTCCGTACATAGCTACCCAGCGATGCCCTTGGCAGAACAACTGGTACACCAGAGGTACGTCCATCCCGGTCCTCTCGTACTAAGGACAGGTCTCCTCAAATTTCCTACGCCTGCGACGGATAGGGACCGAACTGTCTCACGACGTTCTGAACCCAGCTCGCGTACCACTTTAATGGGCGAACAGCCCAACCCTTGGGACCTACTACAGCCCCAGGATGTGATGAGCCGACATCGAGGTGCCAAACCTCCCCGTCGATGTGGACTCTTGGGGGAGATAAGCCTGTTATCCCCAGGGTAGCTTTTATCCGTTGAGCGATGGCCCTTCCATGCGGTACCACCGGATCACTAAGTCCGACTTTCGTCCTTGCTCGACCTGTATGTCTTGCAATCAAGCTCTCTTCTGCCTTTACACTCTACGCACGATTTCCGACCGTGCTGAGAGAACCTTTGAGCGCCTCCGTTACTCTTTAGGAGGCGACCGCCCCAGTCAAACTGCCCACCTGACGGTGTCCCAAGACCTGATTCAAGGCCTATGGTTAGGATCCCAGTACTACAAGGGTGGTATCCCAAGGATAACTCCACACAGACTGGCGTCCATGCTTCATAGTTTCCCACCTATCCTGTACATGTAGTACCAAGACCCAACGTCAAGCTACAGTAAAGCTCCATGGGGTCTTTCCGTCCTGTCGCAGGTACCCGGCATCTTCACCGGGATTACAATTTCACCGAGTCTATTGTTGAGACAGTGCCCAAATCGTTACGCCTTTCGTGCGGGTCGGAACTTACCCGACAAGGAATTTCGCTACCTTAGGACCGTTATAGTTACGGCCGCCGTTTACTGGGGCTTAAGTTCACTGCTTCGATTGCTCTAACAGATCCCCTTAACCTTCCAGCACCGGGCAGGCGTCAGCTCCTATACATCGTCTTGCGACTTAGCAGAAACCTGTGTTTTTGGTAAACAGTCGCTTGGGCCTATTCTCTGCGGCCATCCGAAGATGGCACCCCTTCTCCCGAAGTTACGGGGTCATTTTGCCGAGTTCCTTAACAATAGTTCTCTCGCTGGCCTTAGGATACTCTCCTCACCCACCTGTGTCGGTTTGAGGTACAGGCGCCTTTAAACTCGATAGAGACTTTTCTCGACAGTGTGAAATCAGCTACTTCGCTACTTAATTTCGCTCCCCATCGTACCCCAGCATTAACATCAAGACGGATTTGCCTATCTTGACTGCCTCAGTACTTAGCCACACATAACCAACAGTGTGGTTAGCTTATCCTACTGTGTCATCCCATTTCTCAAACGCTTATTGGCGGTACAGGAATATCAACCTGTTGTCCATCACCTACGCCTTTCGGCCTCGGCTTAGGTCCTGACTAACCCAGGGCGGACGAACCTTCCCCTGGAAACCTTGGGTTTACGGCCCGTGGGATTCTCACCCACGTCTCGCTACTCATGCCAACATTCTCACTCGTATACTGTCCACATGTCCTTACGGTCATGCTTCAGCCTGTATACGAAGCTCCCCTACCTATCATTGCTGATATCGTAGCTTCGGTAGTACGTTTTAGCCCCGGAAATTTTCGGCGCAGGATCACTCGACCAGTGAGCTATTACGCACTCTTTAAATGAGTGGCTGCTTCTAAGCCAACATCCTGGTTGTCTGTGCAATCCCACATCCTTTACCACTTAACGTACATTTAGGGACCTTAGCTGACGATCTGGGCTGTTGCCCTTTTGACTATGAATCTTATCACCCACAGTCTGACTCCCAAGTAAAAGAAAACGGCATTCGGAGTTTGATAGTCTTCGGTAAGTGCAATACCCCCTAGGACATTCAGTGCTCTACCTCCGCCTCTCTACGCTTGAGGCTAGCCCTAAAGCTATTTCGGGGAGAACCAGCTATCTCCGGGCTCGATTGGAATTTCACCGCTATCCACAAGTCATCCCCGAGCTTTTCAACGCTCGTGGGTTCGGTCCTCCACGAAATTTTACTTTCGCTTCAACCTGCTCATGGATAGGTCGCCCGGTTTCGGGTCTACGTCAAGTAACTTAAGCGCCCATTTAAGACTCGCTTTCGCTACGGCTCCACACCTTAAGTGCTTAACCTTGCTACTTAACGTAACTCGTTGGCCCGTTCTACAAAAAGTACGCGGTCACACATAAAAAGTGCTCCCACAGCTTGTAAGTGCAGGGTTTCAGGTTCTATTTCACTCCCCTCCCGGGGTTCTTTTCACCTTTCCCTCACGGTACTATGCGCTATCGGTCACTAGGTAGTATTTAGGCTTGGAGGATGGTCCCTCCTGCTTCCCACAGGGTTTCACGTGTCCCGTGGTACTCTGGATCATGCTAGTAGCTTTCTCGTTTCAACTACAGGGCTATTACCTTCTATGGCGGAGCTTTCCAACTCTCTTCGCTTACAATATTGCATCCATGTTGCATGTCCTCAACCCCAACGAAGTAAACTTCATTGGTTTGGCCTGTTCCGCGTTCGCTCGCCGCTACTTACGGAATCGAATTTCTTTCTTTTCCTCCGGGTACTTAGATGTTTCAGTTCCCCGGGTTCCCCTCATTAAGCTATGTATTCACTTAACAATACTTAGACATTACTCTAAGTGAGTTTCCTCATTCGGAAATCTTCGGATCAAAGTTTACGTGCAACTCCCCGAAGCTTATCGCAGCTTATCGCGTCCTTCATCGGCTCCTAGTGCCAAGGCATCCGCCCTGCACCCTTAATAACTTGACCAAGTTATCAAAGTTTGATTTTTAAAGAGTTTATCTTCTCGATGATATTTTTAGAAGTTATCTTCTTCATATATTTTAAATGATGTCATATCACTAAATGTTATACAGTTTTCAAAGTACTAATATGAAAGTTCTTATGAACTCTCAAAATTAAACAGTAGGCAATTCTCCTTAGAAAGGAGGTGATCCAGCCGCACCTTCCGATACGGCTACCTTGTTACGACTTCACCCCAGTTATTGATTTCACCTTCGACAGACGCTTCCAAAAGGTTAGCTATCTGGCTTCGGGCGCCCCCAACTTCCGTGGTGTGACGGGCGGTGTGTACAAGACCCGGGAACGCATTCACCGCAGCATTCTGATCTGCGATTACTAGTAACTCCAGCTTCATGTAGGCGAGTTTCAGCCTACAATCCGAACTGAGAATGGCTTTAAGGGATTAGCTCCGCCTCACGACTTGGCTGCCCTCTGTACCACCCATTGTAGCACGTGTGTAGCCCTAAGCATAAGGGGCATGATGATTTGACGTCATCCCCACCTTCCTCCAGGTTATCCCTGGCAGTCCCTCTAGAGTGCCCAACTTAATGCTGGCAACTAAAGGCAAGGGTTGCGCTCGTTGCGGGACTTAACCCAACATCTCACGACACGAGCTGACGACAACCATGCACCACCTGTATCTCATGTCCCCGAAGGGAAAAATACTATTAGGTATCGGTCATAAGTATGTCAAGCTTAGGTAAGGTTCTTCGCGTTGCTTCGAATTAAACCACATGCTCCGCTACTTGTGCGGGTCCCCGTCAATTCCTTTGAGTTTCACTCTTGCGAGCGTACTTCCCAGGCGGAGTACTTAATGCGTTAGCTGCGGCACCGAGGGGGGTAACCCCCGACACCTAGTACTCATCGTTTACGGCGTGGACTACCAGGGTATCTAATCCTGTTTGCTCCCCACGCTTTCGTGCCTCAGTGTCAGTTACAGTCCAGAGAGCCGCCTTCGCAACTGGTATTCCTCCTAATATCTACGCATTTCACCGCTACACTAGGAATTCTACTCTCCTCTCCTGCACTCAAGTTTCTCAGTTTCAAAGGCTTACTACGGTTGAGCCGTAGCCTTTCACCTCTGACTTAAGAAACCACCTACGCACCCTTTACGCCCAGTAATTCCGGATAACGCTAGCCCCCTACGTATTACCGCGGCTGCTGGCACGTAGTTAGCCGGGGCTTCCTCCTCAAGTACCGTCATTATCTTCCTTGAGGACAGAGCTTTACGACCCGAAGGCCTTCATCGCTCACGCGGCGTTGCTGCATCAGGCTTTCGCCCATTGTGCAATATTCCCCACTGCTGCCTCCCGTAGGAGTTTGGACCGTGTCTCAGTTCCAATGTGGCCGATCACCCTCTCAGGTCGGCTACTGATCGTTGCCTTGGTGAGCCATTACCTCTCCAACTAGCTAATCAGACGCGGGTCCATCCTGTACCGCCGGAGCTTTGATACTTCTGCCATGCGACAAAAATACATTATCCCGTATTAGCATACCTTTCGGTATGTTATCCGTGTGTACAGGGCAGGTTACCCACGCGTTACTCACCCGTCCGCCGCTCTTCTCCGAAGAGAATCGCTCGACTTGCATGTGTTAGGCACGCCGCCAGCGTTCATCCTGAGCCAGGATCAAACTCTTAAATAAAAGTTTATCTAGGGCTCAGATACTGTTATATATCTGGCTTTATGTTTCTTGGTTGTTTCAAATTCTATAAATTAACCTACTGTTTAATTTTCAAAGTTCATTATTGTTATCCTTTTTCTTAAGGACAAGTAATAATATACCATCTAATTAAACATAGGTCAATACTTTTTTAAAAGTTTTTTTATTTTTATTAAATATTTTTTTCATATTCTTTTCTAAGCTTCTCTACTATCTTCTTTTCTAGCCTAGAAACAGTCATTTGAGATATATCTAATTCTTTTGCTATAGTAGCTTGAGTCTTGTCTAAAAAGAATCTATCTTTAAATATCTTCACTTCTAGTTCATTAAGACATTCCATAAATTTGTTTACGAAGTCCTTTTGCTCTATATTTGCAAAACTATTTTCTTCTTGTCCTATTTTATCAATAAGTTTTATTTCTTTTTCTTCCGAATCATCATTACTAGAAGAATCTAAGGAAATTGGTCTATAACCATAAGAAGCTTCCATAGCCTCTAAAACATCTTCTTCACTACACCCTATATAATTAGCTATATCTTTTACTTTAGGATGCTTTTTATTTTGTTGTTCTAAAAATAATTTGGCTTCACTTATTTTTTTACCTAATTCTTGAACACGCCTAGGTACTCTTAGTGTCCACACTTTATCTCTAAAGTATTTTTTTATTTCACCTATTATTGTTGGAGTTGCAAAACTTGAAAATTCAAATCCCTTTGTTATATCATATCTATCTATCGCATATATTAGTGCTAATGAAGCTACCTGATATATATCTTCAAATTCGACACCTTTATTTATATACTTCTTAGCTAGCAAGTTTACTAGATATAGATGTTTTTCAATAAGTATATTTCTAACTTCTTTATTATTCTTATCGTTACTATATATTTTAAATAGCTCTTTGTTATCCATATTTAGGTAATTTGTAGCATTAGCTACATTCTTCATTAAATATCAACTCCTAAATATTTAGTCATTTTTATTATAGTGCCTTCTTTGTCTTTTGATTCAATACTCACCTCATCCATTAGGGTTTGTATTATAAACAGACCAAGTCCATTTTCTTTTGGATTACTTAAATCTGGTTTTATTGTAGATTCTATATCGTATCCCTTGCCTTTATCTTGTATCTCTATAGTCAATCCATTTTCTAACATTTCATATTTTATATAAAAAACATTATCATTACTATGCTTTATAGCATTTGTACAAGCTTCTGATACTGCTACTTTCATATCTTCTATGTCATCTATAGAAAATCCAATTTTATTAGCAATTCCTGAAGTAGTCAATCTTATAATACCTACATATTCAGGGTTTGAAGTTATCTCCATTTTTATTGTTTCATAAATCAAAGCCTATCCCTCCACTTTAAATATTTTATCTAAACCTGTTATAGTAAAGATTTTTTTAACGTTACTTTTAGGATTTATAATATATATTTCTTTATTACTAATTTTTAATTTTTTTAAGATTCCTATCATAACACCTAACCCTGTTGAATCTATATATTCTAGGTTAGTAAGATTTATCTTCATATCCATTATTTTTTTATCTGCTAAGCTGTGTAAATGTTCCTTTAATTTATCTGCTGTTGAAACATCTAATTCACCTTGTAATGAAATATTCCAAAAATCATTATCTACACCCATATTTGAACTTATATTCATTGACATCCATGAACCTCCTTGTAATTATCTTTTTAGAAATTTAAATATTTTTGTTATACTAGTTATTCTGCTTGCTATATCTATTATTTCATCAGTATTTCTTGTAATTGAAGCTGCATTTTCTATAGTTTCATGTATATATCTTTCGTTATAATCTACTATTTTATAAGTTTTTTCAACAACTTTAGTTGCACTATTTAATAATTTACTTATATATATTGCTACAATTAACGCTGATGCACCTATTAAAACAGCCCCTATTTGCCACCCCATTGTATCCATTAATCATTATCTCCTTCACCATCATCGAAACTTCTGCTTATTACTATTTCTTCTTCACATATATTTATATCTTCATCAGCAAAATTGTCATCTATGATGTTACTTATTTTATCTTTAACACCATCAAATGTTTCTTGTAGAACTTCCTTAGGATTTTCTTTAACTTCATCTATTTTGTCCTTAGCTTCTTTTCTTAGCTCAGAACCTTTCTTTGGCGCTAAAAATAAACCAGCTATAAATCCTAAGAATGCACCTATTAATAAATATTTCCCTTTTTTCTTACTCATATTATACTCTCCTCTAATGTTTAGTTTTTATTTATTAAGCTATGCAAAAAGAATAGGATATAATCCTATTCTTCCTCCATATTTATTTTAGCAATAGAAACTACATTAACTTCTTCATTAGTTCTCATTAACTTAACACCGCTTGTTACTCTTCCAAATATTGAGATTTCATTGACTCTTAATCTAATAAGAACTCCATCTGAGTTTATTATCATCATTTCATCATCTTCATGCACCATTTCTGCTCCAACAATTTCTCCTGTTTTTTCAGCTAAGTTATATGTTTTTATACCTTTTCCAGCTCTAATTTGAACTCTGTATTCTTCTATATCTGTTCTTTTTCCAAATCCATTTTCACTTACTACTAATACATCTGTACCTTCATCACAAAGATTCATAGATACAACTTTATCATCTTTCGATAAGCTTATACCTTTTACACCCATAGCTGTTCTACCCATATGTCTTATGTCATTTTCATCAAATCTTATAGACATTCCACCTTTAGTAACTAAAAGTACTTCTTTGCTTCCATTAGTAAGCTTAACATCTATTAATTCATCATCTTCTCTTAATCCTATCGCTATAAGACCAGATTTATTAATGTTTTTAAATTCTTCACGTTTAGTCTTTTTAACTATACCATTTTTAGTTGCTAATAATAAGTATTGATTATCATCAGTTCCATCTATAGGAATCAATGTTGCAATCTTTTCATCAGGTCCTAATTGAAGTAAGTTTACTATAGCAGTTCCTTTTGCTTGTCTCTTTCCTTCAGGTATATCATAAGCGTTTAATTTAAATACTCTACCCTTATTAGTAAAGAATAATAATCTACTGTGAGTAGTTGTACTTACAAGGTGTCTTACGAAATCTTCTTCTCTTGTTGTAAGAGCTGTAATTCCTCTTCCACCTCTATTTTGACTCTTATACGTATCTGCAGGAACTCTTTTGATATATCCAAAATGAGTAAGAGTTATAGCTATCTCTTCATCATTTATAAGGTCTCTCATATCTATCTCGCCTTCTGCATGCGTTATTTCTGTTCTTCTTTCATCAGCATAATTATCTTTTATTGCAGACATTTCTTCTTTTATTACATTAAGAAGTAATCTCTCATTAGCTAATATTTCTCTTAATCCATTAATTTTTTTCATTAATTCTTCAAATTCAATCTCTATTTTGTCTCTTTCTAATCCTGTAAGTCTTTGAAGTCTCATATCTAATATAGCTTGAGCCTGGATATCGCTAAGTTTAAATTGTTCTATCAATTCAGATTTAGCTTGTTGCCCCGTCTTTGATCCTCTTATTAAACGTATAACAGCATCTATATTATCAAGAGCAATTTTTAATCCTTCTAGTATATGTGCTCTTGCTTCTGCCTTATTTAATTCAAATTTAGTACGTCTAGTTACAACATCTTTTTGGTGATTTACATAGTGATATAGTATTTCCTTAAGATTTAATACTTTAGGTTGCCCATTAACTAGTGCAAGCATTATTATACTAAATGTATCTTCCATTTGAGAATGCTTATATAAGTTGTTTAATACTATGTTAGCATTTGAATCTCTCTTAAGCTCTATAACTATTCTCATACCATTTCTATTACTCTCGTCTCTAAGATCAGATATTCCTTCTAACTTCTTCTCTTTTACTAATTCAGCTATTCTCTCAACTAACTTAGCTTTATTTACCTGGTATGGTATTTCTGTAATTATTATTTGTTGTCTTCCTTTTGCTAACTCCTCTATATATGCTCTTGCTCTAACTTTAACTTTTCCTCTACCAGTTCTATATGCATGTGCTATATTTTCTTTCCCCATTATTATTGCTGAAGTCGGAAAATCTGGTCCTTTTATAAATTGAGTTAAGTCTTCAATAGTACAATCTTCATTGTCTATTAAATGTATAGTAGCATCTATTACTTCTCCTAAGTTGTGAGGAGGTATTGAAGTTGCCATTCCAACTGCTATACCATTAGATCCGTTTACTAAAAGGTTAGGGTATCTAGCTGGTAATACCGTTGGTTCTTTTAAAGATTCATCAAAGTTTGGTATATAATCAACTGTTTCTTTGTCTATATCTCTTAATAATTCAAGAGATAACCTACTCATTCTAGCTTCAGTATAACGCATTGCAGCTGGTGAGTCACCATCTACAGAACCGAAGTTACCATGTCCATCAACTAAAAGTCCTCTAGTTGAGAATTCTTGAGCCATCCTTACCATTGCTAAATAAACTGCACTATCTCCATGTGGGTGATACTTACCTAAAACATCTCCGACAATACGGGCAGACTTTCTATATGGTTTATCTGGGCTTAAATTTAACTCACTCATTGAGTATAATATTCTTCTATGAACTGGTTTTAGTCCATCTCTTACATCAGGAAGAGCTCTACCGGCTATAACACTCATTGCATAGTCAATATAAGACTTCTTCATTTCATCTGCTATTTCAATAGGGAGTATTCTATTATTTTCTTCCACTGATACTCATCCCCTTTCTATATATCTAAGTTTCTAACATATCTTGCATTTTCTTCTATAAACTCTTTTCTTGGGGCAACTTTATCACCCATAAGCATTGAGAATACCTCATCAGCAATAGCTGCATCATCTACAGATACTTGTAATAATGTTCTTGTTTCAGGATTCATAGTAGTATCCCATAACTGATCTGCATTCATCTCTCCAAGACCTTTGTATCTTTGAAGCTCTACGCCTGTTCTACCTATTTCTTCTAACAATGTATTTAATTGTTCATCAGAGTATACATAGTGTTCTTTCTTTTGCTTTTTAACTTTGTATAATGGTGGTTGTGCTATATAAACATAACCATTATCTATAAGCGGTCTCATATATCTATATAATAAAGTTAAAAGTAATGTTCTTATATGAGCTCCATCGACATCGGCATCGGTCATTATAACAATTTTATGGTATCTTGCTTTTTCTAAGTCAAAGTCATTACCAACACCACAACCATATGCTGTTATCATATTTTTTATTTCCTCTGAAGATAATATTTTATCTAATCTAGATTTTTCAACATTAAGTATTTTACCTTTTAGTGGCAATATTGCTTGAGAGTGTCTATCTCTACCTTGTTTAGCAGATCCACCGGCAGAATCCCCTTCGACTAAGAATATTTCACTTTTAGAGGGATCTTTCTCCGCACAATCAGCTAATTTCCCTGGCAATGATGTACTTTCTAAAACACTTTTTCTTCTTGTCAATTCTCTAGCTCTTTTTGCTGCTTCTCTGGCTCTCTGAGCTCTAAGACCCTTATCAACAACTATTCTAGCTGTAGTTGGATTTTCTTCTAAGAATGAACCCAATTCCTCTACTGTTATACTATCGACAATTCCTCTCATTTCTGTATTACCTAATTTAGTCTTTGTTTGACCTTCAAATTGAGGTTCCGAAAGCTTAACAGATACTACAGCAGTAAGACCTTCTCTTATATCTTCACCTAATAAATTAGGCTCGCCTTCTTTTAATAATTTATTTCTTTTAGCATATTCGTTTATTGTTTTTGTAATTGCAGCTTTAAAACCTGCTAAATGAGTACCACCTTCATGAGTACTTATATTATTTGCAAAAGAATATATGTTCTCTGAATAGCCGTCAGTATACTGCATTGCTAACTCAACAACACAATCCTTTACTTGTTTATCTATATAAATTATATCTTCATGTATTCCAGTTCTAGCTTTATTTAAGTATTTAACATACTCTACTAACCCACCTAAATAATGGAATTCTTTTCTTTTTAGACTTTCTACTCTCTTGTCTTCAAATACTATTCTTATTCCTTTGTTTAAGAAAGATAATTCTCTAAGTCTATGTTCTAAAGTTTCATATTTAAAGTCAATTTCTTCAAATATTGTTTCATCAGGCATAAAGTTTGTTACTGTTCCTGTATGAGTAGATTCTCCTACCACTTCAAGTTCAGATACAGGTATTCCTTTTTCGTAAGTTTGTCTGTATACTTTCCCATCTCTAGAAATTTCTGCAACTAACCACTTAGATAAAGCATTAACTACAGATACACCAACTCCGTGAAGACCTCCAGATACCTTGTATCCTCCTCCACCGAATTTTCCTCCTGCATGAAGAACTGTTAAAACTGTTTCTAAAGTTGATCTTCCAGTTTGAGGATGTACTTCTACTGGTATACCTCTTCCGTTATCTTTTACTAGTATGCTTCCATCTTCATTTATAGCTACGTATATTTCTGAGCAGTACCCTTGTAAGGCCTCATCTATACTATTGTCCACTACTTCATAAACTAAATGGTGTAAACCTCTTGGTCCAGTTGAACCTATATACATACCAGGTCTTTTTCTAACGGCTTCTAATCCTTCTAATACTTGTATCTGACTTGCACCGTATTCTTGTTTCATCTAGTTCCCTCCATTCTCTATGTTAATAACGTGTCCTTTATCTATATTGAAAATAGTAGTATTACTTTTATCAAATATATTTTTATGTGAAACTTCAGCCGTAGTTATAAACATTTGAACCACGCTTAAATTATCTACCAATAATTTTTGCCTCGTCTCATCTAATTCACTAAACACGTCATCTAAAATTAAAATTGGATACTCTCCAACTTCATTATTTATTAATTCAATTTCTGATAATTTTAAAGAAATTGAAGCTGTTCTTTGTTGTCCTTGCGACCCATATAACCTTACATCTAAATCATTTATAAAAATATTTAAATCATCTTTATGTAACCCATATTTAGTTGTTCTAGTTTCTATATCATGGTTTCTATTAGATGTAAGTTTGTCTAAAAATTTATTATATACCGTAGTGGTATTGTCTTCATCGCATATATTAATCTGATTTTTATATGTTATTAATAAATTTTCAATACTATCTGTTAATTTTTCATGCATATCTCTAGATATATCAGATATTTTCTTTATGAAATCTCTTCTTAGTATATAAATATAACTTCCATATTTAGCTAGGCTTTCATCATAAACATCTAGTAAATCACTGTCTATATGCTTGCTTTTTAATAACTGATTGCGCTGAAATAATATTTTATTGTAACTTGTAAGGTAGCTATAATACTTTGGCATAATCTGACTTATTTCTTTATCAATAAATGACCTACGTTCTTTTGGTCCTTCTTTAACAAGTCTTAAATCTTCTGGTGAAAATATTACAACATTTATGTTTCCAAGCAATTCTTGGATTTTTTTGATGTGAATTTTATTTACTTTTATACCTTTTTTATTTTTGCCAATAGCTACTTCTACCATACCATTAGTATGTTGTTTTGAATAATTACCTCCAACGTACAAGTTTTCACTTTCAAACTTTATAATTTCTTTGTCTTTATTAGTTCTAAATGACTTTCCAAAAGATAGCATATATATAGATTCTACTATATTAGTCTTTCCTTGACCATTTTTTCCTACAAGAAGATTTATTTTTTTGTCAAATTGTAGATGTAAATTATCGTAATTCCTGAAATTAACTAGTTGTAAACTGTTTAGTCGCATAAAAGGCTCTCCTTTTTACACTACTTTTATTATATTTCCTTCAAGTTCGACTATATCTTGAGGTCTTAATTTTTTACCTCTTCTTATCTCTACTTCACCATTTACTTTCACTAAACCTTCTAATATTAAAAATTTAGCATGTCCACCAGTGGAAGCAAGGTCTGCTAATTTAAGAAATTGATCTAATTTTATATATTCTGAATCGATATTTATTTCAATCATGATTATTTCCTCCTATCTATTATTTTACTCTAGTACGCTAAAAATATATTATATCACAAATTTACTTACAACGGCATGCATCAAAATAAAAGATGATTTTACTATTTTCACATGAAACATACACTTTTAGAGACTATTAAAAGAGGAGTGTTACATATAATGATTTCGAAATCATTTTGCGACACTCCCTTTGTCTGTGTTATATATTTGATGATATTCTAACTGGAAGTAATAAGTATGTATACTTAGCTCCATCAGCAGGTTTTATTATACAAGGATTTACATTTGTCGTAAATTCTATAAAGATTTCTTCGCTATCAATATTTTTTAATCCTTCTAAGAAATATCTTGAGTTAAATGCTATATCTAAATAATCTCCTTCTAACTCTAAAGCTACTTCTTCATATACATTTCCCTTGTCTGTATTAGAAGTTATAGCCATAACACTATCTCTTATTGATAATTTTATTAAATTATTTTTTTCTGATTGAGACAATAACGATGCTCTCTCAATACTGTTTAATAAACTTTTTGTGTTTAGTTTTACTTTTGAATTATGTTCTCTTGGAAGTAATTTTTTATAATCAATAAATTCGCCTTCCAAAAGCCTTGTTATAATTTTAGTGTCACTAATAATAAAGATTGCATTTTTATCGTCAAATCCAACTTTAACCTCTTCTTCTTCTAACGATAACAAACTATTTACATCAGTTAGTGCTTTTCCAGGTATGATTACTTTCGCATCAGTTATCATATTGTCTATTTTGCAACTTTTTACTGCTAATCTATATCCATCTATTGCAACTAAACTTATATTTCCATTAACTATTTCTAAAAGTTCACCCATTAATATAGGTTTCGTTTGATCTTGAGAGATAGCAAATACAGTTTGTTTTATCATATTTTTTAACAAGTCTTGAGGTATATTGTATAAATCTTCTTTGCTTACATCTGGCAATTTAGGGAATTCTTTTGCAGAATCTCCTTTTATTTTAAATCTTGAGTTAACACAATTTATGTAAACATTATTTTCATCATCAGTCTCTATCTCAACAAATGAATCTGGTAACTTTCTAATTATATCCCCAAAAAGTTTAGCATTTACTACTATTTCACCTTCTTGAATTACCTCTGCTTGTGTATAAGTTTCTATCCCTATTTCTAAATCATATCCAGTTAACTTTAATTGATCACCTTTAGCTGATAATAATATTCCCTTTAGAAGCTCTAATGTTGTTTTTCCATTAATAGCTTTTTGAGAAATACCTATCTTATGAGCTAGGACTTTTTGATTACAAATTATTTTCAATGTGGATAACCTCCTCGTGGCATTTATATAAAAAAATAAATAAAAATAATAGTAGTAATAGTAGTAGGTGCTGTTGATAATGTGTATAACTATATCAATCAAAATAAACGCAAAGATATCAACCTGTGTATAAAGTGTTAATATCTTTGTTAGTTAAACTATAATATTTTGTGCATAAAATTAGACATAAAATATTACTAACATTTCATCAACACCATATCCACAGACAATTGTTTATAAATTATCCCTTTAAATCTGATATTATTTTGTCTATTTTTATCTTAATTTCTTCATTTGCTTCTATATTTTTAATGATCTTATCGTGGGCATGAATAACAGTTGTATGATCACGTCCTCCAAAAGCTTCTCCAATTTTAGGAAGAGATAAATCTGTAAGTTCACGAGACAAATACATTGCTATTTGTCTTGGATAAGCTATTGATCTGGTTCTCTTTTTTGAATTAAAATCTTCCATCTTTAAATCGAATACAGAAGCGATCTTCTCTTTAATTCTTGTTACTGTAATTTCCTCATTTTTAGAAGAAGTAATTATGTCTTTCAATGCTTCTACTGCAAGTTCAAAAGATATTGTTCTATTAGTAAGAGAAGAATAAGCTATGACTCTAGTAAGCGCTCCTTCTAACTCTCTTATATTAGATTTTATATTTTTAGCTATATAAGTAGTTACTTCGTTTGAAACATCAATGTTTTCCATTTGGGCTTTTTTTCTAAGTATTGCTATTCTAGTTTCGAAATCAGGAGCTTGAATATCTGTTATAAGGCCCATTTCAAATCTAGATCTTAATCTATCTTCTAGTGTAGGTATTTCCTTAGGTGGCCTATCGCTAGAAATTATTATTTGCTTATTAGCTTCATGTAACGAATTAAAAGTATGGAAAAATTCTTCTTGCGTTCTTTCTTTTCCAGCTATAAATTGAATATCATCTATAAGTAATATATCTACATTTCTGTACTTATTTCTAAACTCTTCATTTCGGTCGTCTTTTATAGAGTTTATAAGTTCATTTGTAAATTTTTCAGAAGAAACATAAACAACTTTAGGATCTTTTTTTTGACTCACTATATGATGTCCTATAGCATGCATTAAATGCGTTTTTCCTAAACCAACACCTCCATATAAGAAAAGAGGGTTATATGCTTTAGCAGGAGATTCAGCAACTGCTACACATGCAGCGTGTGCGAATCTATTACTGTTGCCTATAACAAATGTATCAAAAGTATATTTAGGATTTAAATTAGGATGATTTTTTTTATTTGAAGAATTTTGAACTTCTTCCCCTAACCCATCTACATCTTTTTCATTTAAAACAAATTTAACATGATATTTTTTTAATGATAGTTGATTTACAGAGCTTTCTATTAGATTTAAATATCTATCTTCTAATATACCTTTAGTAAAATCATTAGGTGCTAAAAGTATTAAATCGCTCATGTATATTTTTAAAGGTACTATTTGCTTAAAAAAAGCATTAAAACTAGGTGGAGATAACTCACCTTTTATTAATTGTAGTGTTTTGTCCCATAAAGAAACTATATCCATAATATAAACCTCCGAACAGAATAATTAACATTTTCCACAAAGTTATTAACAAAAAAGACAAAAAAATATATTATTTTCATTTAATAACGAAACTTATGGATAATCATGTGGATAAAATACTAAGAATATAATTTATTGCTAAATTATAAAAAAGATATAAACAACATGTATATAAAATTATAAATAGTATCAAGATATAATAAACGTGCTTAATAACTAAATTATTAGCAAAATAATTATAAGTTATACACATTTATATCCACAGCTTGTGAATAACGTTAATAAGTTGATATCTTTTATGAACATTATCAACAAGTATATTAATAATATCAGAATAAATGTCAAACTTCAAGATTTTATAATTAATTTATCCACAAGAACACAAGCCTGTTGATAAATTAGTACACATTATAAATATCAACAATTAGGGGTCATTTTAAAAATAATATATACACAGAGGTATAATGTTAGTAAGATTAGCTATCTTAATTTGTATACTTTATATATAACTTACAAAATATATATAATAATAATGTAAGTTATTTTGTTGTTTAAGCAGTCCAAAAACACGTTGACAACAAATATAAAAGCATTTATAATTGTATGTGTTATGTTTACTTTGAGGGTAAAGTTATTATTTTTATAAACGGAAAAAATCTGAAAGGCGGTGCAATAGATGAAGAGAACTTATCAGCCAAAGAAAAGACAAAGAAGTAAAGAACATGGTTTCAGAAAGAGAATGAAGACGTCTAACGGAAGAAACGTGTTAAGAAGAAGAAGAGCTAAAGGAAGAAATAGATTAACTCATTAATAATTAAAAAAGGCCGCTGCGAAAGTGGCCTTTTTGTGTATAATTATCAGCTGTGTTTACGGAGGGTTTTAAGATGGACTTTAACAGAACAAAGGGCTTGAAAAAAGACTCTGATTTTAGAAAAGTGTATAAACACGGCAAATCTTTTGCAAATAAGCACTTAGTAATGTATATACTAGATAACAAATCAGATTCTACTCGAGTGGGAATATCAGTTTCTAAAAAGGTAGGAAAAGCTATTACTAGAAATAAAATAAGAAGAAGAATAAAAGAAGCGTACAGATTAAATATTGATGAAAAAGTTAAAAACGGATATGATTTAGTTTTTATAGCTAGAGTGGCAATAAAAGATGTAGATTATAAAAACATTGAAAAATCTATGAATCATTTAATAAAAAAAGCAAATATTAAGTTAGATGAACATTAGTTATTTAATTTGGAGGTCTTTAAATTGAAAAAAATAAAATTTATATTAAAGGAACTAAATAGGTATTTATCGAAATTATGTATTTGCTTAGTTAGATTTTATCAAAAATTTATATCTCCTTTAAAAGGGCCTACCTGTAGATTCTATCCAACATGTTCACAATATTCAATAGAAGCCTTTAGGAAATATGGATTACTAAAAGGCATGTATTTAACGATAAGACGAGTATCAAAATGTCATCCTTTTCATCCGGGTGGTTATGATCCTCTAAAATAAAAAGAAAAGATACTGTAGGAGGTATAAACATTGAGCATTATAAGTAATTTATTAGGTGACGTGCTAAGAATAATAGTTGAATTTATTCATAATTATGGACTTTCAATTATACTGTTCACAATATTTGTAAAGGTTTTATTATTACCACTTACAATAAAGCAAACTAAATCAACAAAGGCTATGCAAGACATACAACCTAAAATGAAAGAAATACAAGAAAAATATAAAAATAAGCCAGAAAAACAACAGCAAGAGATAATGAGTTTATATAAAGAAGCTAAGATTAATCCACTAGCAGGATGTTTACCACTATTAATACAAATGCCAATATTATTTGGACTATATGCAGTATTAAGAGATCCTGTAGCTTATGGAGTTTTTGCAGATAAAGCTGCTTTTGCAAATGCAGATATGGTATTTTTATGGGTACAGAATCTAACTAAGCCAGATTATATATTAGCTATAGTATCAGGTGTAACTACATTTATAATGCAAATGTTAATGATGCCAAAGGATCAACAACAAGGATCTATGAAGATTATGACGTATGTAATGTCTGCAATGATGTTATATTGGGGGTTCATGTTCCCAGCAGGTCTTACATTATATTGGACTGCAGGTAACTTATTCTCTATAGCTCAACACTACTTAGTAATGAATCCTTTAAGAGCTAAACTGGCTAATTCTAAGGAGGAAGTAATAGATGAGAGTAAGCCTAGAAATAAAAAGTAAAAATAAAGAAGAAGCTATAAGTAAAGCAATGGCTAAGCTTAATGTGAATTCGAAAGACTTAGAAGTTGAAGTTTTACAACAAGCAACTAAAGGGTTTTTAGGGTTTATAGGGGCTAAAGATGGTTTATACAAATTTACAGTTATTGAAACAGAATTAGATATAGCTAAGAAATTTGTAGAGACAATACTTAGAAATTCTAAAATAGAAGCAAAGGTAAATGTTGCTCAAGAAAACAATTTAATCAAAGTAGGCATAGAAGGTAAGGATGCAGCTTCATTAATTGGTAGGAGAGGTGAAACTCTAGATTCTATACAATTTCTAACTGGATTAGCTCTTAATAAAATAAATAAAGATTCTCATATGAGAGTACTTGTAGACATAGAAAATTATAGATCTAAGAGAGAAGAGTCTTTAATAAGATATGCTAATAAAGTAGCTCGAGAAGTAGCTAAGACTAAAAAAACTAAAAAATTAGATTATATGAATCCTTATGAAAGAAGAATAGTTCATTCTGCTCTTCAAAATGATAAATATGTAAGTACATACAGTGAAGGAACTGATCCTTACAGAAGATTAGTAATAGAGTATAAAAGATAAAACCTAACCTCCTATATAATAGGGGGTTTTATTTTTGTCATTTATTTTATATAATATTAGGATTAAGGAAACAATTAAAAGTAACGAAATTAAATAACAATTAAAATAATAAGAGGTGATATATTTGTTTATAGATGATACTATAGCAGCAATCGCAACAGCACCTGGTGAAGGTGGTATAGGTATAATAAGAATTAGCGGAGAAAAATCACTAGAAGTTGCAGAAAAAGTGTTTAAATCTATGTCTGGAAAAACTATAAAAGAATATAGACAAAGGACGTTAATATACGGGAATATTGTAGATAATGAAAATACTATAGATGAAGTTTTATTGGCTTATATGAAAGGTCCAAATTCATATACAGCTGAAGATGTTATAGAAATAAATTGCCACGGTGGATTTATTTCTGTGAAAAAAATACTAGAACTTATATTATCTAAAGATGTAAGGCTAGCAGATGCAGGGGAATTTACAAAAAGAGCATTCTTAAACGGAAGAATAGATTTATCTCAGGCTGAAGCTATAATAGATGTAATAAAAGCAAAAACTGATATGGCCCATGAAGTTGCTCAAAATCAATTAGAGGGATCGCTATCTAATAAAATAAAAGATCTAAGAATGAACGTTACAGAAGTATTAGCTCATTTAGAAGTTGCAATAGATTTTTCAGAAGAAGATGTGGAAGAAATAACATATCAAACTCTTAAAGAGAGAGCAGAAGGTCTTAAAACTGAAATTAAGAAACTTTATGATACTGCTGAAAGTGGAAAAATACTTAGAGATGGGTTAAAAACAGTTATAGTAGGAAAACCAAATGTAGGTAAATCATCATTACTTAACTCTATACTAGGAGAAAATAGAGCAATAGTTACGGACATACCAGGTACAACTAGAGATGTTATAGAAGAGTTTGTAAATATCAAAGGAATACCTTTAAAAATAGTAGATACAGCAGGGATAAGAGAAACTGAAGATGTAGTAGAAAAAATAGGTGTAGAAAAATCAAGAGAATCATTTAATAGCGCTGATTTAGTTATAATGGTATTGGATTCATCAAGAAAGCTTTGTGATGAAGACATAGATATACTAGAAAAATTAGAAAATAAAAAAACTATTGTATTATTAAATAAAACAGATTTAGAACAAAACATTGAAGAAGATAAATTAAATGAATATGTTTCAAGTGATAATATAATAAAAATATCTGCACTACAAAATAAGGGAATAGAAGAATTACATGAAAAAATAGAGTCAATGGTTTACAAAGGTAGTGTTAAAAATACTTCTAGTGTAGTAATTACAAACTCTAGACATAAAGACGCATTATTAAGAGCATATGAGTCTATAAATGATGCTATAAAAGCGATAGATCAAAATCTTCCATATGATTTTATAGAGGTTGATTTTAAAAATATATGGGATTATCTTGGATATATAAACGGAGATACTATAAAAGAAGATTTACTAGATACTATATTTAGCAATTTCTGTATAGGTAAATAAATACAAATATAAGAGCCGCTTGAAACCGGACATTATAAGCATATATAATAAAAAGACTATATAATATATATAATATTGTATATGTTTTTCGTGAAACATTAATGTTTAACAGAAAGGACATAAATATGATAAAGTTCGAAGCAGGAAAATATGATGTAATAGTAGTTGGAGCAGGACATGCTGGATGTGAAGCTGCACTAGCTACTGCAAGAATGGGGCAAAAGACACTAGTAGTTACTATGTCTTTAGACTCTATAGCATTAATGCCTTGTAATCCATCTATAGGTGGAACTGGAAAAGGGCAATTAGTAAAAGAAATAGATGCACTAGGTGGACAAATGGGTATAAATGCAGATAAGACATTTATACAAAGTAGAATGTTAAATACAGCTAAAGGTCCAGCAGTACATTCATTAAGAGCACAAGCAGATAAATTTAAGTACCATACTGAAATGAAAAAAACTATGGAAAATGAACCTAACATAGATATAGTTATGGATGAAGTTGTAGATATATTACATGAAGGAAATATTGTCAACGGAGTAGTTACAAAGTTAGGTTGCGTATATGAATCTAAAGCAGTTATATTAGCTACTGGAGTTTATTTAAATTCTAAAATATACATGGGAGAAGTGAATTTCTATGAAGGTCCTAATGCACTAGGATATTCAAAACACTTAACTGAAGGATTAGTTAATTTAGGATTAAATATGAGAAGATTTAAAACTGGTACACCTGCTAGAATTCATAGAGATAGCATAGATTTCTCTGTTATGTCTATACAAGAAGGTGATGAAAAGATAACACCATTCTCTTTCTTAAGTGATGACTTAAAAACAAATCAAGAACCATGTTATTTAACAAGAACAAACTTAGGTACTCATGAAATAATAACAAGCAATTTAAATAGATCTGCTATGTATAGTGGAAAAGTAGAAAGTACAGGAGCAAGATATTGCCCATCTATAGAAGATAAAGTTGTGAGATTTAGTGATAAAGAATCGCATCAAATATTTATAGAACCAGAAGGTCTAAATACTAAGGAAATGTATATACAAGGTATATCAACTAGTTTACCTTATGAAGTACAATTACAAATGTATAAAAGTGTAGCAGGACTTGAAAATGCTAAAATAATGAGACCTGCATATGCAATAGAGTATGATTGTATAGATCCAACTCAATTAAAGATAACACTTGAAATAAAAGGTGTAGAAAACTTATTTAGTGCAGGTCAGTTTAACGGAACATCAGGTTACGAAGAAGCTGCATCGCAAGGTCTTATAGCTGGTATAAATGCAGCATTAAAAATAGATGGAAAAGAGCCTTTTGTTCTTGATAGATCAGAAGCATATATAGGAGTTCTGATAGATGATTTAGTTACTAAAGGAACTAACGAACCATATAGAATGATGACATCTAGATCAGAATATAGATTATATTTAAGACAAGATAATGCAGATATGAGACTTACTGAAAGAGGTCATGAAATAGGACTAGTTAAAGAAGACAGATATCAAAGATTTTTAAATAAAAAAGAAGCAGTATTAAAAGAATTAGAGAGATTTAAAACTGATAGAGTAACACCGAAAGAAGTAAACCATTTATTAGTTGAAATGGGAGCATCAGAAATAAAAGTTGGATTATCTTTATATGAATTTATGAAACGCCCAGAAGTAACTTATAGTCTATTAGAGTCTATAGGAAAAGGTGCTGGAGAAAATGTATCTAATGAAGTAAAAGAACAATGCGTTGTAATGACAAAGTATGAAGGGTATATAGATAAACAGTTAAAACAAATAGATCAATTTAAAAAATTAGAAAATAAGAAGCTTTCAGATGACATAAATTATTTATCAATAGAGGGACTTAGAATAGAAGCTAGACAAAAACTTAATGATATAAAACCTATATCTATAGGTCAAGCATCTCGTATATCAGGGGTATCTCCTGCTGACATTTCAGTACTTCTTATTTATTTAGAGCAAATGAGAAGAACTAGAGGAGGTAAAGATGAATAATAGAGAAATATTAAAAAAAGGGCTTGAGGATTTAGGAATAATAGCAAGTGACAAAGTTTTAAATAACTTTAATATTTACAGGGAAATATTAGTCGACTGGAATCAGAAAATGAACCTTACTGGAATAGAAGATGAAAAAGAAGTGTATATAAAACACTTCTTAGATTCTGTTTCATCAGTAAAAGATAATTATATAAAAGATGGAGTTTCAATAATAGATGTTGGTACTGGAGCAGGTTTCCCAGGGCTTCCGCTAAGAATTTGTTTAGAAAATATAAAATTAACACTTTTAGATTCTTTAAATAAAAGAATAA
Organism: Peptostreptococcaceae bacterium VA2; assembly: GCA_000686145.1. Lineage (GTDB taxonomy): Bacteria > Bacillota > Clostridia > Peptostreptococcales > Peptostreptococcaceae > Romboutsia_D. The sequence goes on from JMMB01000007.1 coordinate 160,985, forward strand.
ACTTTTTACAAGAAGTAAGTAATAGTTTAGAATTAGATAATATAGAGTTTATACATGGAAGAGCTGAAGATTTTGGTAAATTAGAAGAATATAGAGAGCAATATGATATTGCCACTGCAAGGGCAGTTGCAGGATTACCTATATTAATGGAGTTTTGTGTACCATTTATAAAAGTTGGAGGACATTTTGTATGCTTAAAAGGTCCTAATGCAAATTTAGAATTAGAAGAATCTAAAGCAGCTATGGAAGCTTTAGGTATAGAATTTGTAGACAAAATAGACGTAGAACTTCCAGAAACTGATTTAAATCATAATATATTGATATTTAAGAAAGTTAAGAGTACTCCAGATAAATATCCAAGAAAAGCTGGGAAACCATCAAAAACTCCTATAAAATAAAATTTATTTTTACATAAAATCTAGTATTTTATAAAGAATAACTAAAAATATACTAAAAATCAAACAAAATAGAAGGATTATGTGAGTAAATGCAGAAATATTATACTCATATGTATCTAATACAGTATTAATTTGTATGTAGTTAATGAAATTCAAATATATTTATATCTAATGAGAGAGGGATGTTATGGAAGATAAAAGAGTTATGGAGATACCTATAGAAAATATAGTTCCAAATCCATATCAACCAAGAAAAGTATTTTCACAAGCAGCACTAGAAGAACTAAGCAATTCTATAAAGTTTTATGGGATACTTCAGCCAATAACAGTTAGAATAAAAGATGACAAATATGAATTAATCGCGGGGGAAAGAAGATTAAGAGCTGCTAAATTAGCAGATCTCCAAGTTATCCCAGCTATTATAAATAATATGTCGGATGAAACATCTGCTGTACTAGCGTTGTTAGAAAACTTGCAAAGGGAGGATTTAAACTTCATAGAAGAAGCTATGGGGTATGAGAACCTGATAAAAGAGCATGAATTTACACAACAACAATTAGCTGAAAAATTAGGTAAAAATCAGTCAACTATAGCGAATAAACTTAGAATATTAAGACTACCGAATGAAATAAAAATTAATTTAGTAGAAAATAATCTGACTGAAAGACACGCTAGAGCGCTTCTCAAATTACCTAATGAAGAATTAATGAAAGATGTTTTAGATAAAGTAATAAAAAATGAGCTAACAGTAAAGAAAACAGAAAAGTTGATAAAGGATATATTAGAAAGTATACAAGCTACTCAGGAACCAGAAAAAAAAACAGAATATAAAAGGTGCTATGGCTATAAGGATATACTTAAATACCATGAAGCAAGCATTTGACGCAATAATAGGAACAGGAATTGAAGCTAAGTATAATGAAACTGATAAAGGTGATTATATGGAAGTTGTTGTAAGGATTCCTAAAAAATAAAAAAGGTTACTGCTTGCAGTAATCTTTTTTTGAAATAGGCAGGGGGGAAAGCTTATGAGTAAGGTTATAGCAGTATTTAATCAAAAGGGTGGTGTTGGAAAAACCACTACAAATGTAAATTTAAGTGCAAGTATGGGAAAAATGGGAAAAAAAATATTAGTATTAGATTTAGACCCTCAGGGAAATACAACTAGTGGATATGGAATAGATAAAAGTTCTGTAGAAAATACTATTTATGAAGTTATGCTGGATAAATTAGATATAAGAAACGCTATAATAAAAACAGAATTTGATAATATTGATATAGTAGCTTCAGCTACAGAATTGTCAGGTGCAGAAATAGAACTAACTACTATGGAAGATAGAGAATTTATACTAAAAACTGCATTAGAAAGTATAAGAGAAGAGTATGATTACATATTTATAGATTGTCCACCTTCTCTAGGAATGTTAACTATAAACAGTCTTACTGCTGTAGATAGTGTTTTGATACCAATACAATGTGAGTACTATGCTTTAGAAGGAGTTAGTCAACTTATGGAAACTATTAAATTAGTAAAGTCTAGATTAAATCCGGAATTAGATATACAAGGAGTAGTACTTAGTATGTTTGATGGAAGAGCTAATTTATCTATACAAGTTGTAGAAGAGGTAAAGAGATATTTCAAGGGAAGTGTTTATACGACATTAATACCAAGAAATGTAAGATTAGCAGAAGCACCAAGCCATGGTAAACCGGTAATTTACTATGATTCTAAATGTAGAGGTACAGAAGCATATATGGATTTAGCAGAAGAATTTATAGATTTAGAGGAGGATATAATATAGTATGGAAAAAAAAGCACCCAAGAGAACTAATAGACTAGGTCGAGGTCTTAGTGCATTAATACCTGATACTCAAGACACAATAGATAGCAAAGACATCGTAACTATAGATTTAAGTAAAGTATACCCAAATGAAAACCAACCAAGAAAAATATTTGATCAAGAAAAAATATATGCATTATGTGAATCAATAAAACATTATGGTGTATTACAACCGATAGTAGTAAAACCAGATGATCAAGGAAAATACATGATAATTGCAGGGGAGAGAAGATATAGAGCTTCTAACATGGCAAAACAAAAAAATATCCCTGCTGTAATAAAAGATATTCCTATGAAAGATATAATGGAAATAGCTCTTATAGAAAACTTACAAAGAGAAGATTTAAACTGTATAGAAGAAGCATTAGCATATAGAGGATTAATAGAACATTATAGTGTAACTCAAGAAGAAATATCAGAAGCTGTAGGTAAAAGTAGACCTCATATAACTAACACATTAAGATTATTAAATCTTGGGGGAGAAGTTATAGACATGATTGAAAGAGGATACTTAACAGCAGGACATGGAAAAGCATTACTTCGAGTTACAAATTTAGAGGCACAATTAAGTTTAGCTAATAAAGTTGTAGAAGAAGAACTTTCTGTTAGAATAACAGAAAATTTAGCTAAAAGGATATCAGAAAGTAGTACTGAAGAAGTTATAAAAAAAGAAAAAGAAAAAGATATATTTATAGTAGATGTAGAAGAAAAATTAAGAAATATATTTGGAACTAAAGTAAATATATCAAAAGGAAAGAAAAAGGGAAAAATAGAAATAGAATACTATAATGATGATGATTTAAATAATATAGTATCTATGTTACTTGAAGAAGCATAGAGAAAGGACATTTAACATGATTTATTTAGACAATGCAGCAACGACATATCCAAAACCAGAGAAAGTTTATGATTCAATAATGGATTGCATGAAAAACTATTGTGCAAATCCAGGTAGAGCAGGTCACAAATTAGCTATGAGGGCAGCTAGAGAAATATATGATGCTAGAGAAAATATAGCTAAACTATTTAATATAGATAATCCGATGAATGTAATATTTACTAATAATGCAACTGATTCTTTAAATTTAGCAATTAAAGGAGTAGTTAAAAGCGGAGATCATATAATAACAACAAGTATGGAACATAACTCTGTAATAAGACCTATAAAATCATTAGAAAATCATGGCGTTGAAAATACAATAGTTCAATGTGACAAAGAGGGATTTTTAAATATTGAAGATTTAAAAAAAGCTATAAAATCAAACACTAAGCTAATTGTTACCACTCATGCATCAAATGTAGTTGGAACGTTAATAGACATAAACGCAGTTGGAGAAGTAGCAAAAGAGCATAACTTACTATATTTAGTTGATGCATCTCAAACAGCTGGAGTATATGATATAAACGTATCTGATATTAATGTTGATATGATAGCTGCACCAGGGCATAAATGCTTATTAGGTCCACAAGGAACAGGTATTTTATATATAAGAGAAGGTTTAAATGTTAATATTTTAAAAGAAGGTGGAACAGGAAGTAAGTCTGAAGATTTATTTCAACCAGATTTAGTGCCTGATAAATATGAAGCTGGAACTCACAATACTCCAGGAATAGTAGGATTAAATGAAGGTGTAAAGTTTATTTTAGAAAAAGGTATAGATAATATAAGAATTCATGAGGAAAAATTATGTGAATATATGTTAAATAAGCTTAAAGAAGTTCCTAATATAATTATTTATGGGACTAAAGATAGTAAAAAGAGAGCAGCTGTAATAGCTGTAAATATTGGGAACATGGACTCAGGAGAAATAACATTCTTGCTAGACAGCCAATATCAAATAGCTACTAGATCAGGAATACATTGTTCTCCTTTGGCTCATCAAACTTTAGGTACTTTAGAACAAGGTGTTGTTAGATTCAGTTTAGGATATTTTAATACTGAAAGTGATATAGATGAAGCTATAAAAGCACTAATCGAAATAGCTAATAATAATTAAAAAAAACAAGATTTAAATAGTTATATTACTATTTAAATCTTGTTTTTTTTTAGTGTTTAAATTTGTAACATGATAGTATAAAATACGTATATTTTTAATGGAAAGAATGTTAAAAATTTGATAATGGTTACACAAATACTGAAAATACTACAAAATATATAGTGTTTTTAATATAAATATAAGTTATAATCATATTATAAGAAAATGATTTCAAGGGGGGCGTAGTATGGATATTCTGAGTTTAGGAGAGAAAATAAAAAAGCTAAGAAAAGAAAATAATATGACATTAAAGGAATTGGCGGGAGATAGAATTACTGCAGCTCAAATAAGTCATATTGAAAGAGACAAATCTCACACTAGCTATGAATTATTAGATTACTTGTCAAGAAAATTAGAGGTAAGTATAGATTATTTGTTAGAGACAAAAGAAATGCAGTCTAAAAAGATAACAGATAATTTAATATTACGAAGTGAAATATATATAAAATCTAATGAATTAGATAAAGCCGAACAATTGATAAATCAAGTATTGCAGATATGTAAAGAGTATAAGTTAATAGATAAAAACGGAAAATGTAATTTCTTATTAGGGTCAATAAATTTAAAAAGGGAAAATTATACTCTAGTAGTTAATAATTTTGAGAAAGCATTATACTTTTTCATAAAAAATAATGATAAAGAAAATATATTTAAATGTTATTTAAATATAGGGAAGATATATGTTAAAGAAGATTTTTATAAAGGCGCTATAAGTCACTTTGAATTTGCAGAAGAAGTATTATCAGAAAGTCAAATTGAAGATATGGATATACATAAAGACTTATACGGTAACATGGCTAATTGCTATATAAAATTAGATAAGTCTAAAAAATCGTTAGAATATATAGAAAAAATAAATAAAATAGATAGACAAAATAATATGCAAGAAGAAGTTGATATGCTGACTTTAAAGGCAAATAATTTTTTTAATATAGGGAAATATGATGATGCTAAAGAGTGTTTTAAAAAAGCTTTAGAATTATTAGAAATAGAGGAAAATAAAGCTGGTATAGTAAATGTATATTTAACTATATCTGATATATATAAAGAGTTGGGTGATATGAATAAGGTATTAGAGTACTCACATAAAGCTTACAACATCAAAAAAGATGATGAAGATGAATATGCAAGTAAAAGTTTATATAAAATAATAGCTGCATATTTAGAAAATAAAGATTTTGAATCTGCTAGAATATATTGCAAGATGGCATTGGCATTTTCAATAAAATCTAAAAATAAATTTAATGAGTACAAAGCTTTAAAGCTATTTTCAGATATTCACAAAGCACAAAATGAAAATAACTTAGCTATAGAATATTTATCAAAGTGTATTAATATAATATCTGAGCTAGGTGATAAAAATACTTTAGCAAAAATATATATAGACTTAGGTCAATTATATGTTAATATATCGAAAGAAAAAGAGCTAGAATATTATCAAAAGGGCGTATCTATATATCAAACTCTAAATATCATATAATAAAGGACTCTATTAAGAGTCCTTTATTATATCTATCTATATGGATATAGAAATAATCTATAGCAAGTCAAATTATATCTATGGTAGAATAAATATTAATAGTAAAAGGGAGATGATATAGCGAATGTTAGTAGAAATAGATGCAAGAGGGTTAGCATGTCCGAAGCCTGTTATAAATACAAAAAAAGAGTTAGATAAGTTAGAAAATGGGATAGTATTAGTTACAGTTGATAATGCTATAGCCAGAGAAAATATATTAAAATTATCAAAGTCATTAAATTGTGAGGCGAGTACAATAAAAGAAGAAAAAGATTTGATTGTACTAGAGATAAAAAAAGGAAAAGATGTTATAATAGAAAATAAAAAAAATGAGGAATTAGAAGATAAATGTATATTTATATCTTCTGATAAAATGGGACAAGGAAACGATGAATTAGGGGATGTGCTTATAAAAGGATTTATATATACACTAACAGAAGTTAAGCCTTATCCTAAACACATAGTTTTTGTAAACTCAGCGGTAAATCTTACAGCTAAAAATAAAGCAACAATAGAAAATCTTAAAATACTTGAAGAATGTGGTGTAGAAATATTATCTTGTGGTACATGTTTAGACTATTACGGACTAAAAGAAAGTTTAGAAGTTGGTTGTGTAACTAACATGTATAATATAGTGGATATAATGAAAAATACATCGCAAACTATATCTATATAAAACAATGAGGTAAGGCTACATATTAATTATGTAGCCTTACTTTCATAAAATAGTATATAAAAATATTTAAGTAAGAGACTATAAAAATAATAGAGTAGAAAGAGGATATAAGAAATGAATGAAATGTATATAGTATCATTTAACTCAACACATCATGCAATAAGATCAGATAAGTTATTTGAGCAAAGTGGTATAACATCTACGACATTACCAACGCCAAGAGAAATAACTGCGAGTTGTGGAATATCAATTAGGTTTTTATATAAAGATATAGAAAATATAAAAAAAATATTAGAAACAAATAGCATAGAATATAAAGGAATATACAATATGAAGAAGTTAGATGATGGCAAAAAAGAAGCAAAAAAGATAGGATAATAAAGGAGTGATTTTACATGCCTAGAAATATTAACGTAGGAGATATTGTCGAATTAAAAAAGCAACATGCTTGTGGATGTAAAGAATTTGAAATAACAAGAACAGGTATGGATATAAAAATTAAATGTACACAATGTTTAAGAGTTATTATGTTAGATAGAGAGACATTAGATAAGAGAATGAAAAAGGTAATTGGTAAATAAAAAGAAAATTCAGACATTTTAAAAGTGAGTATCGAATTATAGAAGTAATTGTTATAATTAAAGCAAGGAAAACAATTTCAGGGGGTGCTTTAATTATGGCTATTAAATTTGCAAGAAGAATGGAAGGATTAAAGGGATCAGAAATACGTGAACTTTTAAAACTTACAGAAAATCCAGAAGTTATATCTTTTGCTGGTGGATTACCAGCACCAGAATTATTTCCAATAGAAGAAATGAAAAAAATATCAACATTAGTTTTAGAAGAAGCAGGAGCAGCAGCGCTTCAATATTCTACAACAGAAGGATTTCCTGCTTTAAGAGAGCATATAGCAGATAGAATGAATAGTAAAAATAAAACTAATATTACAAAAGATGATATATTAATAACTAATGGTTCACAACAAGGATTAGATTTTGCGGGTAAAGTTTTTTTAGATGAAGATGATGTAGTTTTATGTGAAAGTCCATCTTACTTAGGAGCATTAAATGCATTTAAAGCATATTCTCCTAAATTTATAGAAGTACCAACAGATAAACATGGTATGAAAATGGACGAACTAGAAAAAATATTAGAAACTACTGATAGAGTAAAAATGATATATGTAATTCCAGATTTCCAAAATCCAACAGGTAGAACATGGCCTATGGAAAGACGTCAAAGGTTTATGGAAATAATAAATAAATTTGAAATACCAGTTATAGAAGATAATCCATATGGAGAATTAAGATTTGAAGGTGAAAATTTACCGTCTTTAAAATCAATGGATATGAAAGGTTTAGTAGTGTTCTTAGGAAGTTTCTCTAAAATATTCTGTCCAGGATATAGAATAGGATGGACATGTGCTCCTAAGGAAATATTAAGCAAATTTGTATTTGTAAAACAAGGTGCAGATTTACAAGCATCAAGTATATCTCAAAGAGAAGTAAGTAAATTTATGGATATATATGATTTAGATGCACATGTTGAAAAATTAAAAGAAGTATATTCTAGACGTAGAGACCTTATGTTAGATACTATGGCTAAAGAATTACCAGAAGGATTAGAGTACACTCATCCAGAAGGTGGATTATTTACTTGGGTAGAGTTACCAAGTCACTTAAATGCAAAAGTTATAATGCAAGATTGCTTAAAAAATAATGTTGCGTATGTTCCAGGTGGATCATTCTTCCCTAATGGAGGAAAAGAGAACTGCTTTAGACTTAACTATTCAACTATGACTGATGAAAGAATCGTTGAAGGTATAACTAGACTAGGAGCAGTATTAAAACAACATATGGAAGTAAACGTGGAAGCTTAATAAATACATATATTAAAAAGGGTGGTCATTGGACCACCCTTTTAGTGGTATAGTAAAATCAATTAAATACGTATTAATATAAAAAAATCTGTAATACTACAAAAAGAGATTTAAAATCAAATTGACATTTATAAATAGTAATGATAAAATGTGTAAGTATGAGATTTTAATCTCATTTCTCTGCTCTATTAAGATAGAGCCGTTAAGTCCAAAGGGAGGTGAAAAATAATGAGAAATTATGAATTAGTTTTCGTAGTAAAGCCAAACGCTGATGAAGAAACAAGAGAAGCTGTACTTAACAAAGTTAAGGAAGTTGTTGCTACTGAAGGTGAAGTTGTTAAAGTTGACGTATGGGGAACTAAGAAATTAGCTTATCCAATAGCTAAGTTCAACGAAGGTCACTACGTATTAGTTAACTTTAAAGCTGGCATTGAAGTACCTAAAGAAATAGACAGAAACTTAAAGATAAACGAAAACGTAATAAGACACATGATAGTTGTTGCTTAATAACTAGTTTTATTATGTAAAAGTATGTTAAAGGCGGTGTTATTATGAACCATGTTGTATTAGTGGGTAGATTAACAAGGGATCCCGAGTTAAGATACATCGCGGGAAGCGGAACTGCGGTTGCAAATTTTGCAATAGCTATAGATAGAGAATTTTCAGGTAAAGATGGGAAAAAAGAAACTGATTTTATAGATATACAAGTTTGGGGCAAATCTGCAGAGAATTGTGCTAACTATATAGGTAAAGGAAGTTTAGTAGCTATACAAGGTTCTATAAGAATCGATAGCTATCAAAATCAAGCTGGAGAAACTAGAAGAGCTACTAAAATAAATGCTACTAGGGTACAATTCCTAGATACTAAAAATAAATCTGAAAGTTCATATAAAGGAAATCATCAAGGGTTCGAGCCGAATTTTGAGCCTAGCTTTGAACCAAAAGGACTAGATCCTCAAGGATTCCAAGCTATAGATGATGACGATATACCATTCTAAGAAGGAGGGAAATTACTATGATAAACAAAAAGAGACGTAAGAAAAAGAGAGTTTGTCAATTCTGTGCATCTAAAGATTCTAGAATAGACTACAAAAACACTCAAAGACTATCAAAGTACGTAACTGAAAGAGGTAAGATATTACCAAGAAGAATCTCTGGAACTTGTGCTAAGCACCAAAGAGAATTAACAGTTGCTATAAAGAGATCTAGAAACATAGCACTTTTACCATATACATTAGACTAAGAAAAGGACGAGCCCCGTGGCTCGTTTTTTTGTTTATCTGCTTAAATATGCTATGATTTATGTTATAATATTTATATATTAAGGAGGGGGGCAACTGTGAAATTAGATAGAGGTTCCGATGTGACTAGAAATGTTAAGATAATCGAATGGATGAAGACAGAGTTGCTAATGAGTATAGGAGATTTGTTTAATCTTATTTTAAAAGGGGTAAAACCGTTAGATGAAACACTTCAAGATACTTTAGCGAATATAATAATGATAACGTATCTTTTAGCAAAAAGATTAGGGATAAGTTTTACGGAAATAGATTATAAAGTAAAAGAAAAGATAAAACTAGGAATAAGTGAAGATCATAGTGTTGAAAGATGGTATGGAGATCTATCAGAATTAAAAAAACACATGGATAAATAAGGAGTGAATTTAATTTGAATAATAAAGTAAAACTATCTCGAACATTGATGATAGTTACGCTTGGTATATTGTTAGCCGTAATAGCAGCCTATGTTCCTATGTTGGGGATATTAAGTTCTGTAATACCAGTACCTTATGCAATAATCGGTACTTTAACTGACAATAAATACTCAATATTATCTTTGATAATAACTTTCTTTGTACTTATGCTTGGAGTTGATCCAGTATATTCAGTTAGTATATGTATAGTTAGTGCATTGCCGGGTATAGTTATAGGTAGTGTTGTTAGAGCTAACATGAAATCAGATGAATGTAATAAGTTTGAACCTATATATATGGGAACTATCGTAGCGGTAGTATCTATTATTATTTTTTATGTAGTATCAAATATAGTTTTTAAAACTAATATACTGGATTCTTTCATGAGCATTATGAAAGAAGCTATTAGTTCTCAAACAGAGCTTTTAAAAAGCTCAGGACTGAATTTAGCATCAGGTGCAAAAATAGAAGATCTTATGGATTCTATTTATAATATGCTCCCAACTATGCTAATTTTCCAGGGCATGATAGTAGCATTTATTACGTACTATTTAGAGGTATTTATTTTGAAAAGAATAAAAACATTAAATGTAGAGTTTCCTAAATTCAGAGAATTTTATTTGCCAGGTAATGCTATAGCAACATCATTTATGTTATATTTGCTTGTGTTGCTTATAGAAGTTATGGGAATAAAATTACATACAGACTTAATAATGATGAATTTACAATTAGTATTTAGTTTTATGTTTATGATTCAAGGAATAGCAGTTGCTATACATTACTTTAATAAATGGTTTAGAGGCAGAGAAAACAAAAAAGTATTTATATCAGGGTTTATTTTATGTATATTTGGATTTATGGGAATATCTTTTGTAGGGATGTTAGATAGCATAATAGACTTTAGAAAGGTAAGAAGTTATAAATCCACATAGGAGGTTAGAAATGAGGAATAAACCAACCTTTAAAATAAATATACCAGAAGCAAATTTATATATATTAATTATAGGTATAGCTAGTATGTCATTACTTTTTTATAATTTTTATCTAGGATGTCTGCTTTTCTTTATTTTTTTATATTTAGTTTATCATAATTGGACATTAACTAATATAAGAAAAAAAGAATGGACTAAGTATATTCAAAACTTGTCTTTAGACATAGATGAAACAACAAAAAAAGCTATAATGAATTTACCTATACCATTGTGTATACTTGAATTTGATGGAAAGATATCATGGTATAATAATAAATTTCATAATATGACAGAAAAAGAAAATTTGTTAGGCGTAAATATTGATGATATTATAAAAAATCTAGATTTAAGAAAAGTATTAAATGAAAATAAAGAAATGTACACAGATATAAAATATAAAGATAGAGAGTACACTATCGTTTATAATGTTATAAAAAATGATCAAGAAAATAATGCTAAATATTTAATGATGTTATATTGGTTAGATAAAACTGAGTATTTAGATTTAGAAAAAAGATATAATGATGAAAAAAATTCGATGATGTTAATACAGGTTGACGGTTATGATGATGTACTAAAAAGTGCACCAGAAGAAAATAGACCGTTAATAAATGTAGAAATAGAACAAATATTAACCTCTTTAGAATTAAGCTCACAAGGTGGTATAAAGAGGACATCAAAAGATAAATTTTTCTTTGTGATGAACAAAAAAGAATTGAAAAAGTTAGAAAGTGAAAAATTCTCAATACTAGATAAGATAAGAAACATTGACTATGGAAATAATCTTCCTGTAACAATAAGTATGGGTATTGGTATAGATGGAGATACGATAAATGAGAATCTAAAACTTGCTTCTGGAGCTCTTGATTTAGCACTAGGTAGAGGTGGAGATCAAGCTGTAATAAAAACTAAAGATAAGTTTGTTTTTTACGGTGGAAAATCAAAAGCAGTTGAAAAAACAACTAAGGTAAAATCTAGACTGATAGGGCATGCTTTAAGAGAAGTTATAAGAGAAAGCGACCAAGTATATATAATGGGACACAAATACCCTGATATGGATGCTATGGGTTCAGCAGTTGGAATATATGATGTATGTAAATCATGCAACAAACATGCAAATATAGTACTAAATAGTTCTAATGAATCTATAGATGAATTTGTAAAAAGGATGAAAACCTCAGATTATTATAAAAATATATTTATAGACCATGAAGATGCTATAAAAAACTGTACAAAAAACACATTAATAGTGGTAGTAGATACTCACAGACCAAACTTTACAGAATGCCAAGAGCTATTATCTGAATCAGATAAAGTTGTTGTTATAGACCATCATAGAAGAGGTGTAGAGTTTATTAATGATACAGTTCTTTTATTCCATGAAATATATGTATCATCTACGTGTGAGATGGTTACAGAGTTAGTACAATATATGGAAAATAACATTAAAATAAATAAATTAACAGCAGAAGGCTTATTAGCGGGAATATGTTTAGATACTAAAAACTTTGCATTTAAGACAGGTGTAAGAACCTTTGAAGCTGCATCTTACCTTAAGAAAGTAGGAGCAGATACAATAGAAGTTAAAAAATTATTCAATTCAGAAATAGGCGATTTTGTAACTAAAGCAGAAATAATACAAAGTGCCAAAATAATTGAAGAACATATATGCTTAGCATATACATCAACAGAAGCTGACAATATAAATATAGTAATAGCACAAGCAGCAGATGAACTATTGAATGTAAAAAAAGTTGAAGCATCCTTTGTCCTAGGAATGAAAGATAATAAAGTATTTATAAGTGCGAGATCTTTAGGAAAAATTAATGTTCATGTACTTATGGAAAAACTAGGTGGAGGTGGGCACATAGATATAGCAGGTGCTCAACTAAAAGATGTTTCACTACAAACAGCATATACAATGGTAAAAGAGATAATTGACACATGCTTAGAGGAGGAAGAATAAAATGAAAGTTATATTATTAAAAGATGTAAAAGGAACAGGTAAAAAAGGAGAAATGAAAGAAGTAAGCGATGGATATGCGAGAAACTTCTTACTTGCTAAAAAATTAGCTGTTATAGCTGATAATACAGCTGTAAAAGAATTAAATGAGAAAGCTAAAGCTAAAGAGAATAGAGCACAAAAAGAATACGAAGCAGCAGTTGAATTAGGTAAAAAAATGGAAGAATTAAATATAGTTATATACTCTAAAGCTGGAGAAGGCGGAAGATTATTTGGTTCAATAACTTCAAAAGACATAGCAGAACAAGTAAATAGACAACACAATATAGAAGTAGATAAAAGAAAAATATCTTTAGATGAGCCAATAAGAGTATTAGGTTCAAGAATAGTAGAAATAAAAATACATCAAAAAGTAGTTACTAAAATAAGAGTTGATGTAAAAGAGAAACAATAGATATACACTCGAGGTGATTAATAATGGAGGATATGACAAGAATTCCTCCACATAGTGTGGAATCAGAACAATCTATATTAGGATCTATATTACTTGATAAGGATGCTATGATAACAGTTACTGAGACTATAAGACCAGATGACTTTTATAAAGAAGCACATAAAATCATATATGAGTGTATGATAAAATTAAGTAATAAAAACGAACCTATAGATTTAATAACACTAACAGAGGAATTAAGAAGACAAGGACACCTAGATGATATTGGAGGAATAACTTATATAACCAGCCTTTCTACGATTGTACCGACTACATCAAATGTAAAGTATTACGCTGATATAGTAAAGGAAAAATCAGTTCTTAGAAAGCTTATAAAAGCCTCTAATGATATAATAAATTTAGGTTATGATGGATCGACAAAAATAGAAGATGTATTAGATAAAGCAGAAAAAAAGATATTTGATATATCACAAGAAAAGGCGAGTGATGATTTTAAATCTATAAATTCAGTATTAATGGATGCTTATGATATGATTGAGCATTTATATACCAATAAAACTGAAATGACTGGTGTGACAACTGGATTTACAGATTTAAATAAAAAGATAAATGGAATGCAGAGAACTGATTTATTACTTATTGCAGCTCGTCCTGCAATGGGTAAAACTGCATTTTCTTTAAATCTTGTTCAAAATGCAGCTTTAAAAGGTGACGCATCAGTAGCTGTATTTAGTTTAGAGATGTCTAAAGAACAATTAGTACAACGTATGCTATCATCACAATCTAATGTTGAACTTAGTAAGTTAAAGACAGGAAAATTAGGTGAAAATGATTGGCCGAGAATAATTGACGCTATGGCAGTTTTATCTAATGCTAAGATACATATAGACGATACTCCGGGTATAAAAATATCAGAGTTAAGATCGAAATGTAGGAAATTAAAAATAGAACAAGGTTTAGATTTAATACTTATAGATTATCTTCAACTTATGGAAGGTGAAGGTAACAATGAGAGTAGACAACAAGAGATATCTAAGATATCAAGATCTCTAAAAGTAATAGCTAAAGAACTTAACTGTCCTGTAGTTGCATTGTCTCAGTTATCTCGTGCTCCTGAGCAAAGAGCTGACCATAGGCCTATGCTATCGGATTTAAGAGAATCTGGAGCAATTGAGCAGGATGCAGATATAGTTATGTTTTTATATAGAGATGAATATTATCATCCGGATTCAGATAGAAAGAATATTGGTGAAGTAATAATAGCAAAAAATAGACATGGTGAAACTGGAGCAGTAGAGTTAGTATGGCTTGGAGAAGTGCAAAAGTTTGCAGACAAATCAAGAGAGATGTAGTAAATTAATATCTACAAATATCCACAGAACATACTTTTGACCCACTCGAATGTTGTGGATACATGTCAAAAAACATGTATAAGTATTGAAAAATAGATAAAAAGTTATCCACACTGTCCACAGGTAGCATGTGGATAACTATAAAAGCAAGCTATTAGCTTGCTTTTATTGTGCATAAATATAAATTTATATGGGGGAAAATAAATTGAATATAACGCTACTATATATTTATCCAAAAATAAAAGAAATAAACAAAGAAATAAATTTATTTAGAATAATTGATAATAATATAAAGGAAACTATAATAATTTATTGCTTAAAAGAAAAAGATAGTTATAAAGTATTTATGATTAATACCATGTTTGGAGAAGCTCATGAAATTTGTAATGTAGCTGATTTAGTTCAATTAGATACCATAATGAACAAGTTTAAAAAACTAGAGAAACACATTATATGTATTGGTAATTTACAAGAAATAGAAAAATACATATTAAAAGTAGTGTTAAATTAAAAAAGTTTGAAAATATATCGAATGTTTGATACACTATATTAGTAAAGTGTTCGAATATCGATAGTAGAGGTGAATTATATGAAAACAGTTGCAGTTGTCGGATCTCAATGGGGAGACGAAGGAAAAGGTAAAGTTATAGATTATCTTGCTACACAAGCTGATGTAGTAATAAGAGGACAAGGCGGAAACAATGCAGGACATACTTTAGTAGTAGCAGGAAAGAAATTTGCACTACGTTTAATACCTTCTGGTGTTTTAAATCCTAACACAATAAATGTATTAGGTAATGGTATAGTATTTGATCCAAGAGGTTTCTTAGAAGAAATAGAAATGCTTAATAAAGACGGTATAGATACTAAAAATATAAAAATAAGTGATAGAGCTCACATTGTATTCCCATATCATAGAGAATTAGATGCTTTAGCTGAAGAAGCTAGAGGAGATAATAAAATAGGAACAACTAAAAAAGGTATAGGACCTTGTTATATGGATAAAACTGAGAGATCAGGAATAAGAATATGTGACTTAATGGATAAAGAGATATTTGCTAGAAAGTTAAAGCCTCAAATAGAAGCTAAAAATAAATTAGTTACAAATATATATGGAAAAGAAGAAATGTTTGACTTTGAAACAATATATAATGAATACTTAGGATATGCAGATGCAATAAGACATTATGTTGCAGATACATCTGTTATAGTTTATGAAGCTGTAAAAGCTGGTAAAAAAGTTTTATTTGAAGGTGCTCAAGGTACATTATTAGACTTAGATTTAGGTACTTATCCGTTTGTTACTTCATCTCATCCAATATCTGGAGGATTTGCAGTAGGAGCTGGAGTAGGTCCTAATATGATAAAAGACGTTGTTGGTATAGTAAAAGCATATACTACAAGAGTTGGAGAAGGACCTTTCGTTACTGAATTAGATAACGAAATAGGAGAAAGAATAAGAGTTCAAGGACATGAGTTTGGAACAGTAACAGGTAGATCAAGAAGATGTGGTTGGTTCGATGCTGTAATAGTTAAATATGCAGCTAGAGTAAACGGATTAACAAGTATATCATTCATGTTACTAGATGTTCTAAGTGGATTTGATAAGGTAAATATCTGTACAGCTTATAAAATGGGAGATGAAGTAATAACTAACTTCCCAGCTTCATTAGAAGACTTAGCAAAATGCGAGCCTATATATGAAGAATTAGATGGATGGAATGAAGATATAACTGGAGTAGAAAGATTTGAAGATCTTCCAGAAAATGCTAAAAAATATGTAGCTAGAATAGAAGAATTAGTTGATGTAAATATTGATATGGTTTCAGTTGGACCAAACAGAACACAAACTATAATCAGAAAAAACATATTTGGATAAAGAAAAAGTGTAGTGAGATAAAATCTCACTACACTTTTATTTTGAAATTAAACTATAAAAATAGCTAGATTTCAACGGTTTATGTGTATTTTAACAAAAAATTATAATATTATTGAAAAAAATGTAAAAAAAGTGTTGACGAAAATATAAAAACCTAATATAATAATATTTGTAAGCGAGACATCGCGAAACAAGTCGAAAGACAACTAAGATATGATCCATTAGCTCAGTCGGTAGAGCACCTGACTTTTAATCAGGGTGTCCCGCGTTCGAGTCGCGGATGGATCACCATTTTAGGCCCATTGGTCAAGCGGTCAAGACACCGCCCTTTCACGGCGGTAACAGGGGTTCGATTCCCCTATGGGTCACCAAATTCCCAGGGACTATAGCTCAGCTGGGAGAGCACCTGCCTTACAAGCAGGGGGTCACAGGTTCGAGCCCTGTTAGTCCCACCATTTAAAATGCGGCCTGGTAGTTCAGTTGGTTAGAATGCCAGCCTGTCACGCTGGAGGTCGAGGGTTCGAGTCCCTTCCAGGTCGCCAATTAAATACTTTGCTAGTGTGGCTCAACGGTAGAGCAGCTGACTTGTAATCAGCAGGTTGTAGGTTCGATTCCTATCACTAGCTCCAATCAAACTCTTAGATTTTCTAAGAGTTTTTTTATTTGAAAATTATATATAATTTAAAATAAAAAAAGTAGAAGATAGTGTTAACATCTTCTACTATATTTGTTGAGCCCATCTTAAATCGTCTCCTATAAATTTAACCATTCTAAACCTATCAAATATTCTTGAAAATATTCTTTGTGTATAGTCTTCACCTAATTGAGAAGGAGTTAAATTTGTAGAAATTATTGTTTTCTTTCCGTTTAATAATCTAGTATTTAAAATATTGAATAATTCACTATTTGTGAATGAATTTGCGAGCTCAGTACCTAAATCATCAATAATTAATAAATCACATTCAAAAATGTTATTATAATTATCTTTACTTATATGTTCATCTGCATTTTTAAACTTATAATCCTCTATAATCTCAAACATCTTAAAGGCAGTCTGATATATAACTATATGGCCCTTATCTAGAATTTCTTTAGCTATACAGTTACTCATAAATGTTTTTCCTAAGCCTGTATCACCATAAAATAATAAATTCTCGTTATTATCAATCTCAAAGTTTTTAACAAAGTCATCGCATATATTAAAAATTTCACTTATACTTTGTCTTGGAGAAACGTTAAAGCCTTCAGCTTTTTTTGCAGAAAATAAAGAACCATCAAAATTAGAAAAATTTTGAGTGTTAAGCATTCTAGATAAGTTAGACATTTTATAAGCTTCATTTACTATTTCTTGTTTGAAGCAGTTGCATTTTTGTCCACTTTGCAAGAATCCTTTGTCGCTACAGACCTTACAATTATATATAATCTCTAAATAACCACTAGGTACATTAAATTTATTTAGCAAAGCGTCTTTTTTTTCTTTTAGTTTATCGATTTTATCTTTTGCATCAGCTACAATAGAATCTTTATCCTTAGGATTTTGAAGAACTAGTTTTATAAGGCTTAATCCTAATTTAGATATTTCCTCATCTATATCTTTAATTTCTGGAATTTGAGAATAAACATCTTTTTGCCTTTCTTCTAATTGAAGTTTAGCTAAATCTCTTCTTTTTTCATATGATCTCAGTATATCTCTTAAAGTTAATTCGTTCATTTAATCACCTACTTAAATTTATCTTTTTGACTTTCTTGAAGAATTTTTTCAAGTTCATCGGGACTATATTTATTAAACGTCTGATTTATATTGTGGAATCTAGTTTTAACGGTCGGAATAGATTTTTTATTATGAGAAGGAGAAGATTTTTTTTCGTTAGTTTTAGTTTGCTTATATTCTTCTTCAAATAATTTTAAATCGCTTAAATTTTTAACATTTTTTTCATTCCACTTTTTAATTACACCATTTATAAATGTAATAGAAGGATTTGATACATTTTTAGCCTTAGAACATGCTTCAAGTATTAATTCTATGTCCATGTTGTAATCATCTAACCAAGTATCTATAGTGCGCTTCTCAGGATTAGATGCTTGTCTATAAAATCCTAATTCATTGAATACAGTTTTATATAAATTATAACGTTCACTTTTTAAAGCAAAGCTATTTTTAACGTCTTCAGTAGTATGTAAGTTAGAATCATACCAATTTCTAATTACACCTTCCATATATTTAACTGGTTTTGACGAACCAGTTGAATCCTTTATATATTGATAAGCATAAATCATTAAGTCATAAGTTACATTGTATTTTTCCATTATGCTCATTATAGCTGTGCTTTCACTTGGTTCTAGATATCTCCCAACTATCTTACTTATAGAAGAAAACATTTTGCTCATACTAGGGTTTTCAGCTGTAGAAGCAATTCTATCAGAATCAGATTTTATTGATGCTGTATTGATTAATGTGTTTTCAGTACACAACCTTTTTAAATCTAAAAATTCTATTGAGCAATCAAAATCATCAGATCCTTCATTTTTATGCATTTTGATTATTCCTTTATTTTGCCAAAATTTCCATGCAGCTATTACATCAGAAAGAGGAATGTTTAAATCTCTAGCAATTGAATTATTATCATATTTAAGATTATTATTTCGGTCGCAAACTATTCTATATGCTAATAGATAAACTTTGACGTATAACCCGTCCGCCATTGGCATAAATATATCTATAAAGATATTTGCAATAGCAGTTTCGCCTAAGTCAGTTTCATTAACTTCTTTAAAAAACATTTTATCACCTCATTCTAGATTATATCATAAATATATAGTTTTAATTGTAAGCTATAAGTCATAACAATGAATTATAGCACAAAATCATTATAAATTTATCTTGTATAAAAATAAATAAATTATTCATATTAAATGGGAGGGGATAATTTGGTAATAAATTTCAGTAAAAAAGTAAGAAAAAACTTATCAAGGATATTAGTATTAGCTTTGTTGATAGGAGGGGGAGGTTTATATTTACAAAGAGATAAAAAAAGTGTGCAAACATCAAATGTTGTTACTGAAAAAAGCATAAATAGATATACTATAGATGTAGTTTTCGATGATGATAGCAAAAGATTAATGTGCAATCAAAATATAGAATATGTAAATAACACAAAAAATGATTTAGACAAAATATACTTCCACATATATCCTAATGCATTTTCTAGAAAAGAATTTGCTCCTTTTGAAAAATCAGAAATGAAACAAGCATATCCTAATGGTTTTAATGAAGGGTACATAGATTTAAAAAATATTTTAAATAATAATAAAAAATTAGAATACAAGATAAAAGGTGAAAAGAATGATTTATTAGAAATAAAGCTAGATAAGCAACTAAAGCCAGGGGATAAAACATCAATAGATATGAAATATAATGTTAAGATACCTAATTCAGAAGGAAGATTTGGATATGGAGATAATACTATAAATGTAACTAACTGGTTTCCTATAGCGTGTGTTCAAGATGAAAGAGGTTGGAACTTAAAAGGTTATGAAACTTTAGGAGATCCTTTTTATAGTGAAACTAGTGATTTTTATATAAATATACTAATTCCACAAAAATATAAAATGGGTTCTACAGGCAAAGTAGTTAATGAAAAATCAGATAAAGAAAAAACACTTTATAAAATAGAAGCAAAAAAAGTGAGAGATTTTGCTTTTGTATTGAGTACTAAGTTTGATATAAACAGAGACTCATATAAAGATGTATCTATAAATACATATAATTTAAATAAAGAAATTTCAGGTGATGTTACTAAAATTGCAAAAGATTCTATTAAAATTTTTAGTGAGCTATTTGGCAAATATCCATATGATACATATTCTGTAGTGGCTAGTGATTTTTATATAGGTGGAATGGAATATCCTACATTAGTAATGATAGACCAAAGGTTATATAATAAAAAAGATAAGTTTTTATTAGAGTATGTAATAGCACATGAAACAGCTCATCAATGGTGGTATTCAGTAGTAGGCAATGATGAAATAAGTGAACCTTGGTTAGATGAAGCACTTACTGAATATTCAACAGTTCTATATTTTGAAAAGAAATATGGAAAAGAAGTTGGAGATAAATTAATTAAAACTATGGAAATTCAAACAAAGAATCAAATTTGTGAAAATATATTTAAGCCAACAACTAAGTATAAAGATTCTACAGAATATAGTCTAAATGTATATACTAAAGGTGCTGTAGCTTTTAATGAAGTGAGAAACAAAGTTGGAGATAAGGTATTCTTTGATACATTAAAACAATACTACAGTACATATATGTATCAGAATGTAAATGGTGCAAAGTTTGTAGAGATGTGGAACAGTAAAGGTGTAGATATAGATAAAATTATAAGAGAATATAAGTAAATTTTACCCAGAGTATTAAATTTTTATTTAATGCTCTGTTTTTTTGGTATAATATATCTTATGATTATGAGAAAATGAGGTGACTGAATGCTAAAATATTGTTCAATAGGAAGCGGAAGTAGTGGGAACTGTCATTATGTAGGATATAAGGATACATCTATATTAGTTGATGCAGGTCTTAGTGGCAAAAGAATAACAACTGGGCTTAACGATATAGAGGTAGATATAGATAAAGTAAAAGGAATATTTATAACACATGAACATTCAGACCATATAAAAGGTGCGGGTATAATGTCTAGGAAATTTGACCTACCTATATTTGCAAATATAAAAACATGGTGTGCTATGAAAGATAAGATAGGTGATATTAAGGACCATAATATGAAGGTATTTGAAAATGATAAAACATATTCACTAGGGGATGTGGTAGTAAGACCATTTTCAATATCTCATGATGCATCTGATGCAGTAGGATATAATTTTTATGCTGATAACGAAAAGATGTCTATAGCTACGGATATAGGAATGATAACAGAAAATTTAAAAAAACATTTATATAAATCTAAGCTAGTTATATTAGAGTCAAACTATGACCCTAATATGCTTATGATGGGATCTTATCCATATGCTTTGAAAAAGAGGGTAATGTCTGAGGAAGGTCATCTATCAAACGAAGATGCAGCTAATTTTTGTATTGAACTTATAAAAGAGGGAACTGAAAGAATTTTATTAGCCCATTTAAGTAAAGAGAATAACTTCCCAGAGTTAGCTTATGAAACTTCTAAGGGAATATTAAGTCAAAGCGATATAATAGTTGGACAAGATGTTAAATTAGATGTTTTATCTAGAGAACAGATATCGGATGTTTATAGTATAAAGTAGTAATTTTAGATAAGAACGGATTAAGGAGAAAGTTTTATGAATATAACAGTTATTAGTGTAGGAAAGTTAAAAGAAAAATATTTAAAGTTAGGGATAGAAGAGTTTGCTAAGAGACTATCTAAATATTGTAAATTAGATTTAGTAGAACTTGATGATGAAAAATGTCCCGAAAACTTAAGTCCAAAAGATATGTTGATAGTTAAGGATAAAGAAGGTAAGAAGATACTTAGTAAGATTAAGAATAATAGTTATGTTATAGCTCTTGCTATTGATGGTAAGAATTTGTCGTCTGAGGAATTAGCGGATACTATAAGCAAGCTTGGTGTTAGAGGGCATAGTCATATAACTTTTGTTATAGGTGGATCGTTAGGGCTTTGTGATGAGGTTTTAAGTAGGGCTGATTATAAGTTATCTTTTTCTAAGATGACTTTTCCACACCAGATGATGAAGTTGATACTTTTGGAGCAAGTTTATAGAGCATTTAGAATAAATAACAATGAACCGTATCACAAATAAGGGATACGGTTCATTTTTATATAGTTATTTTATTGTTTTAAAAAAGTTTTTAATATAAAAAATCACATAAAATTTTTAGGTAAAAATATCATTAAAAAGATTTACGTTGTTCTACATTATTTACCTTAAAAATTTCATCTATTAAATTAACTTGATAAGAGCTAACTTTTATAAATCGTCTACGAAATAAATAGTTAAATGAAGAATTTTTCTTAAACCTTAACTCAATAGAGTAAATAATTTTACTCTTAGAATGTTTTTTAACCCATCTGTATCCTGCAATACTATCCCAAGGAATAAAAGATTCAAAGGTAAGAATCCCATCAGTATATACAATATTATTTGTTTTTTTAGGGCTTGAGCAATATAGTATAATAATTTCTATGATTAAGATAGTTAAGGTACTTAAAGTTCTAAGTGATATTTCATTTTTATGTATGTACTTAAATTCTGTTAAGTCTGGCACTATAATTATCAAAATTGAAAATATAAATAGCCATTTTAAAAATTTAAGTACATTTTCATATGAATTAGATTCTTTATAAGTTTGAATATAAAAAAGAGGATCCTTTTTATAAAGGTCTTTACTTTTTTTACATGTTCTTATAAGAAGAATAATAAGTGGTATAGAGCAAATAATAAAAGTGATCTGTATCAAATAGTCTACAAATGTATAGAAATTAGTCATATAAGCATAAATATCTATTGATAAAAGTATAATCATCAAAAAAGATATTAAACTTGCTATAAATATTCTGTTCTTTTTAGAAATTTTATCTTTAAATTTAGAGCTTAAAGTACACGGGTCTCCCATTTGTTTTAATGCCTTTGATGTTGCATCTTCAATAGATAAACCATCATTTGTATACTCATAAATATAGCTATCAATATGATCTCTAAGTTCATCTTTTATATCTCGTGCACGTTCTTCAGTTGAAACAAATCTACATACAGATTGTAGAAATTTCTCAATAGCATTTTTTTCTGTAGCCATTATCATCATCCTCCCAATACAAAATCCATTGTTTTGCTAAATATTCTCCATTCATTTTCTCTAGTCTTTAATTCTTTGAGCCCCTTTGTTGTGATTTTGTAGTATTTTCTACGTCTCCCATTTTCCATATGCCAAAAGGATTCAATAAACTTATTTTTCTCAAGGTCATGTAGAATAGGGTATAGGGTTCCTTCTTTAAAAATAAACACGCTATTGGATTTATTTTCGATTTCTTTAATCATGCCATATCCATAAAGAGGCTCTTTTTTCAGAGCATTTAAGATAATGGTAACAGTACTTCCTTTTATAAGTTCTTTATTTATAACCAACACCTCGGATTCCTATGTATTATAAATAAAGCATAATGCTAATTTTTGGAAAAATCAAGCATTGATTTAAATTCAGTATATAATAATAGTCAACATTAAAAATAATTAATAGTGAAAGAGAAAAACTGATATTGGAACAAAAGCCGTGCTCCTAAGGGTAAGGTACGGAGAACCGTATCATAAGTAAATGAGGTCTATAGCCTTAACCATTGATATAACTTGGTTAAGGCTATTTTTGTAAGTGGAAATACCATATCTTTAGCAATAGTGAATTTATAAAGTATGTTATAATAAAAGTAGGAATAAATTTGATTAATATACGAATAGTGATTTGTAGAGGAGGTATAATCAGGCATGGCAATAGATGTAAAGGAAATAATTGCTGATGGATTACTGCAGTTGTGTGAAGAGATTCCGTTAGAAATAATTACAATAAAACAATTGTTGGAAGCAACAGGCGTTAGCAGACAGACTTTTTACAACCATTTTTTAGATAAGAATGATTTGATTCAGTATATATATTTGAAAAAAATTATTCCGAGATTTGATGATACTTCAATAGAAATAAATTTCCGCCATGAATTGTTAGTGGCTTTTCAAAATATGAAGAAATACCATGTATTTATGAAGCAAGCCTGTATGATGCATGGGCAGAATTGCCTAAATGACTTTATATTTGAACATTGCCGAACCTTTGATTTAGAGTGGCATCAAAAGCGTTATGGAAAGGAAGAAATGCCTGAGGCATTACGATTTGCAACAGAATATCATGCCACGGCATCTAGCAGTATGACCCTATCTTGGATTTTATCGGATATGCCAGCCTCTTGTGAAGAAATGGCAGACTTAATTACGGAGTTAAGAAGCATTGGAATGAAGAAACTATTTGAGAATGCAGAAATAAAAGGTAATCCATATAAAGCGAATTGACAATTTTATAAAAAAGTCAAGATATGGACATTTCAAAAGGTTTTATAAATAGGAATCATCTTTAATTTCTTCTATAATGAGAAGTATAAAAGAAAGGTGGTTTGGATATGGAATATGTAAAACTTGGAAATTTAGATTTGACGGTATCTAGAATCTGTATGGGGTGCATGGGCTTTGGAGATGCAGCAAAAGGGCAGCATTCATGGACATTAGATGAGGTGCATTCTCGTGAGATAATAAAGCGTGGATTGGAACTAGGTGTCAATTTCTACGATACAGCAATTGCATATCAGAGTGGAACCTCTGAAAAATATGTAGGCAAGGCATTGCGTGACTTCGCTAAACGTGATGAAATAGTAGTTGCAACAAAATTTTTGCCGAGAACTACAGAAGAAATTGAAAATGGAATTAGTGGACAACAACACATTGAATCAATGATTAACAAGAGTCTTAAAAATCTAGGAATGGATTATGTTGATTTGTATATCTATCATATGTGGGATTACAATACACCTCTTAGTGAAATTATGGAGGGCCTTAATCGTGTTGTAAAAGAGGGAAAAGCCAGAGCAATTGGTATATCTAACTGCTTTGCATGGCAGATTGCGAAAGCCAATGCTTTTGCAGAGAAAGAGGGATTTGCAAAATTTGTGTCAGTTCAAGGACATTATAATTTGATTTTCAGAGAAGAAGAGCGTGAGATGATTCCATATTGTAATGAAGAAAATATAGCATTAACACCATATAGCGCACTGGCAGGAGGACGTCTTGCGAAACATACTACTGAAACATCGAAACGACTTGAAAAAGATAGTTACGCAAAAGCTAAATATGGCAATACTAAGGAACAAGACAGCATTATAATAACAAGAGTAGCAGAAATTGCAGCAAAACATGATGTATCTATGACAGAAATCTCCCTTGCATGGTTGCTTTGTAAAGTAACATCACCGGTAGTTGGAGCAACGAAGTTTCATCATATAGAAGGGGCAGCGAAGGCAGTTGATATTAAGTTGACTGATGATGAAATTAATTACTTGGAAGAAGCTTATGCCCCTCACAACTTGGTTGGAGTTATGGCACAAAATAGAAATGTAACTTCAAAAG
This sequence comes from Peptostreptococcaceae bacterium VA2, assembly GCA_000686145.1. GTDB lineage: Bacteria > Bacillota > Clostridia > Peptostreptococcales > Peptostreptococcaceae > Romboutsia_D. The sequence goes on from JMMB01000007.1 coordinate 186,805, forward strand.
AAAAGTATGTATAGTCTATGGGTAAGGAATCCTTAGAACATTTATGTTGTTTTAGGGCTATTGGATAAAATTTATTATATGAATTTAAGAGTTTAAAGCACTATTCTTAGTCGGATGGGTGCTTTTTCTCTTTGCCGTTAACTTCTATATGAATTCCAAGAAATTTAATCTTGATAATTAATTTAGAAATAAAAAGATTATGTTTTAAAACTAATCTAATAATATAAATAGCAAAAAAGCTTTTTATAGTCAGTTCTAGCATATCCAATACCACCCCCCTAACTATGATGAAATATAACCAATAGTCCAATAGGAATAAAACGTTCAAAACCTCACTTGCTATTGTTACGCAGAACCGTACCATAAATAGGTGCGGTTTTTGTATTCTATGTATGAAGATATATTTAAGTATACTTAACATGGTATAATTTAGTAGAAAAATAGAATTAAAGGAGAATAATAATGTCAAAAATAACTAATGTTTCACACCCAGTTATACAATCATATATTGAGAATTTTATTGAGCAAAATGAAATTTCTAAAAATAAAGCAAAGGATCAACATACAGTATTTGAACAATTTATCAATTCACTTATATTATCAGTTTATTCTAATGACCCTAGTGTTACATATCAAGAAATGGAGACTGGTACAGCTTTTGGGATAGATGGAATAGCAATTTTTGTAGCTGATAGAATTGTAACAAGTATAGAGGATGTTGATTCTGTTATAGAAGGACTTAAAAAATTTGAAGTGAATTTCATGTTTACCCAAGTAAAAACTTCTGATAAGTTTGATCGTACAGAAATTGGAGATTTTTTAACTGGAATTAGAAGATTTTTCAATTTTTCAAAATGTGAAATACCAGAACTTTTAAATCAATGGGAAATTACTAAGTATATATATTCAAAGAGTTCGAGATTTAAAAAAGCACCTAATTTAAGTATGAAGTTTATAACTTTATCATCAAAAGAGATAAATCTAAACGATGGTCATTTAGAATCAACGATATCAATGGGGGTTGCGGATTTAAGAGAAAAAAGTCTTTTTAGTGAAGTAAGGAAGCCGGACTTTTTAGGAATAAAAGAGATAATGGAATTGCATGAAAAAGTTGTATCAGGACTGGAAGTTTGTGTAACATTATCGAAGCAACCGGTACCATATCCTAAGGATATGCATAATAAGATTAAAAATGGATATTATGGGTTAATGAAGTTAGAAGAATTTGAAAAATTATTAACGGAAGATATCAATGGAGAAAAGGTTCTTAGAAAAGGAATTTTTAATGATAATATACGATTTTATTTAGGAGCTTCTGAAAAACTTGAAGTTAATTCAAGTATGAAAAAACAATTATTAGGTGAGGAAAGTTATTTATTTGGCTTATTGAATAATGGAATTACAATAATTGCAGATTAGGTTGCAATAAATTCGGAGGAATTAACTCTTACAAACTATCAAATAGTTAATGGATGTCAAACTAGTAATGTAATATTTGAATGTCTAGAAAAAATTTCTGGGGTTAATGATATTTATCTTCCAGTAAGACTAATTGGTACAGAAGACGAAGATACAAAACACTCAATTATAAAAGCCACAAATAGTCAAACACCACTTAAAGCTGAGCAATTAGTTTCATTATCTACTATTCAAAAAACTCTAGAACAATATTATGTTACAAAGTCTAAAGGGAGTAAATATCCCTTATATTATGAACGTAGAACAGAACAATATAGAGATGAAAATATTCCTAAAGTTAAAATAGTTAATATACCATTTCAAATTAAAGCAACATCAGCATTATTTTTTGATATGCCACATGAAGTCTCAGGACAATATGGGAAGGTAGAGAAGAAAACTAGAGGGCTATTATTTGAGGATTCACATATATCATTTCTTAATTCATATTATGTAAGTGGACTAGCGTGGTATAAGGTAGAGAGGTTTGTTCAAAATCAAGATGAGGGAAAAAGGTTTAGAAGAGCTAGGTGGCATATAATAATGCTTTTTAAGTATTTATGTTGTCCTAAAGGGAAGTTTACTTTAGCTATAGATAAAAAATCAGAAGAAAATAGTAGAATTATAGAAAAGATTCTTTTAGATGATGACAAAACTAACGAAGTATTAAAAAAGGCTATTGAAGTTATAGAGGCTAGTCTTAGTAAAAAAGGAGACATAAATGAAATTCTTTCGGATAGAAAAACTTTTGAAAGAAAAGATACTACAACTTTAATATTAGATTACGCTGAAAATAATATGTAAATAGTAGTCTAATAATTAAAAATTTACTTAAGAGTGTTACAGAAAAGTACATTGTACTAGATGTGACTCTTAATTTAAATTAAAAAAGTATATATTTACTTTTATTAAAATTAAGTAGTGAAGAAGTACTTATTAGAGGTGCTTTTTCTTTTTATGAAAAAATTTAAATTTGGTAGAAAAAATTAAACATACCAATTTAGAAAAACCTCACTTAAAATTGATATGGAGAACCGTATCATAAGTAAGGGATACGGTTTTTATTTTAAAATATTATAATAATTTTTAATTAATAAAAAAGAAAAATCATTAGTACTGTTTATATTAGTATTGAATTATACCCGTATGAAATTTATAATAGAGTTCAGTGAAGTTAAAGGGGAATTAAGATGAGTAAATACAATATTTTAAAAGAAAAATTAAAGAAAATTTTTGTAGGTTTTTATTTTGACGAAGAGTTTGAAGAGTGTCCTTATATAGATTTAGACAAAACAGATAAGGCAGTTTTAGAAAAGAGATATTTTGGAGTAGATAGCTTTCCAATGCAAATGAAAGCTAACTCTGCATATGGAGTATTAGATACTTTTTGGGATTTAGAAAAGGATAAAACAAGATATTTAAAACAAGAAGACAAGTTTTTAAGAGCATTGTTGCTTATAATGAGCTATAGTGATGACATAATAATATCAGATGGATATTTTTGTAATGAGCGTAAAAAGTATCTAAAAGAGGTATTGTATAAAAAAGAATTAGAATATCTTAAAAAAGTAAAAGCCTCTCTATTTCATTTTAAAGAAATTGATTTTGATTACGATATTATAAGTTCACTAATGAAATTAGCATTAAGGGAAAGAAATAATTTAACAGTATATATGATAGACCTAGAGATAGCATTAGATATAAACTCTCTGTATAGCAATGTATACTTAGGGTTAAATGGGAACTTAGATATTGTAAAATATATTTGTAATGTAGAGGGGTTATATATTAGAGATAGATATCTGGAGGAGTAAAAAATTGAAAAATAGTTGGTTTGCATATATAAAAATTAATGAAGATAATAATAAAATAAAAATATCTGGAATAAAATTTAAAGAATTCATACAAGGTATAGCTGAGAAACCTAAAAACTTATTAATTCTATCAGGGGATCCTACAAACAGTGAAATAGACATTGAATCGAATTTAGAATATGTTAGTAATGATAACTTAAGTGAATTTTATAAAGAGGAAGTATATGATTTTGGAGATTTCCATTGGATAGATTTTGAAGAAGAATATAATTTAAGTAAGATTGATAAGTTTGATTTAGCTAAAATTTTATATTTTAATCATAAATGTACACCATTTGATACATTTTTATTTGAGAGTTTGAACAACAAATACGCATATTTTGCTCATGATGATGATTATATAGTTGATATATATATGAAAAATATTGAAGACTATAAACAAGTTATAAATCATAAGATTCTAAAAGAATTTAAAGGAAGAAAAAAAAATATAGCGAATTTACCACAAGAAATATTAGATTATATATATGATTTATGCAAATGTGGTATAGTTATAGATTTTGAAAAACTATCATATGATAGTGTAAATATATACTCTATAGGAGATATTGGGTTTGTAGAGGAAGCACATGAAAAACTTGATAAATGTAGAAGAACTTTACGTGGAGTTTCATTAAGCTATGACAATAGAAAGAAAATTTGGTGTATATACAACTGGAGCAAAAAACGACATCCTTTGGAGGTGTAACGGAGAACCGTATCACAAGTAAGTGATAAAATTTCAGAAAGATATACTAATATTAATAAATCGGCTTTGTATATTAAATAAAGCATAGAAAATAGTCTTAATCTAGTGATTTAAATAGTTAAGGCTATTTTTGATTTTATTGTAATTTTGAAGACAAGCTTTGTAATTAGAATAAATTAAGAGTAAAAGTTATCTTGTGATATAATAAAGTATCATTCATTTAGGATCTAATAATTTTAGCTTTAAGATAAGCACCTATTACTATTAATATTATTGATAAAATGATAATAGGTAAAATTCTTACAATTTTTAAAATTAGATTTGCTTTTTTCAGATCATTTGAATCTGATTCTTTATGATTTTTTGCAATAAAGTATGTATTAAATAACATTATTAATACAAAAGTTAAATTCATATATTTTTTCACAATATGTATTTATTCCATTTATAGCTTGATATGAAGCTAAAATTGGATATTTTTTACTCCATGCACTAGTCCAGTCAATTTCATCAACTATCATCTCAATACTAGTTAAATCACCACCAACAGGACTTTCACTAATAAGATAGTCATAACTTACATTGTACAATTGACTTAATAACTTTGCTTTAATTAATTCAGGAACAGTTTGATCAGTTTCCCATTTAAATATTTTCTATCAAGTAAAAATGGAGATTTGTCAACTAAACTTAACATTTTAATATGTATAAAGATTATAATAGAACTATAATTTCCTTTATTTATTGGTATATATTATAATAATAGTATAATCTAGGAGGTAGCTTATGGAAGATCGACGTTTATATGTAATGGCAAAGTACGATGAGGAAACTGAAATAAAATTAAATAAGATAAAAAAAGCCCTTTTTGACGCTGGTATTAAAGGAAATCAAACCTCTGATTTTCCAAATCATATTACATTAGGCTCATTTGAACTTGATAAAGAATATGAATTAAAAGATAAAATAAAAAAACTTTGTAAAAATATTAAAAAGATACGCGTTTCATTTGATAACATAGGTTTATTTGGAATGAAAGTGATTTTTATTGCTCCATCTGTAACACATGAACTATTGAATTTACAAGAACCATTTAATAGCAACTATCCTAATAATTTCAACTGGGTGGCGCATACAACAATGATACTTGATGAGCCAGAAGTGATACAAAAATCATTACCAATTGTTGCTGAAAACTTTTCTTCTTTTTCAGGTTATATTGAAAGTATTGTCTTGTATGAATTTTTTCCATCAAGGTTTATCTTAGAAGAAAAGCTAATATAAATAACTAAGGGATATGTTTTAAAACATATCCCTTAGTTATAGTTATAATAAAATTGTAAACTAATTATCTTTTATTTTCTATGATGTTTGATATAATACCTTGACATCTTCCACAGCCTGTACCTGCTTTAGTAACTTCTCCAACTTTTTCAACAGTATCTGCTCCATTTTTAACTGCCTCTACGATTGTTTCTATTGCTACATTTTTACATTTACATCCACTTTTTATAAGAGCATCTACTTCCTTAAGTTCTTCTTCATTTTCAATAACTATATCAGATATTTCTTTAAGCTCTTCAATAGTTCTAGCTCCTTGTGCTTGAGACTTTCTAACTTGTAAGTATTTGTTCATTTCTAGTGTCATATATATTTCTCCTAACATTTAAATTTACTATTTAGTATCTTCATTTTATAACCTTGTTATGTAATATAAAGATATTTTGATGTTCTATATATTTATACCCATATTAATATTTTGTTAATTAGAACGTCCTTGCTAATTTTATAGCCTTTTCAAGCTCTGTAGCAATAATTTCTTCTTCTTTATCTCTGAATTTATTGTGACCTTCAATCACTACCTTCTCTATACCTTTTGCTCCGAAGGAGTTCATCATACTTGATACGTATTTAACAGCCATATATTATCATTATAAAAATAAAAAAGAAATACTATATGAAGTAATGGATATATAACTTAATGAATCTCATAAAATTTTAGAAGAATATAGTAAAAATGAAACCATAAAGTTTGAATACATGAATTCTGATATTTTAGATAATGTACTGGAAAGTTTTATCGATAGATTTGAAAAAGAATCAGAAAATAAAATACAATTATATACTTAACTGTTTTAGGTATAGAGGGCAATGAAGAGATAAAGAATAAAATGATAGATAAATATAATACTTGGGTGATAGATGTTGCAAAGTTGTTAACTTTAACTTATAAGGATATTCCTATATCTAAAGTAAATACTTTAAGCTCCGTATTACTAGCTACTATCGATGGGCTTATATTACAAAGTTTAATTGGAGTTAATAAAACTAATACCTCAGATATTATAGAAGTTTATGAATTGTTATTAAAAAAGGCAGTTCCTGAAGTTATTAATAATCTTAAATAAAATATATAAATTTAATATATATAAAAACTATCTCAAATTTTATGCAACAAAGAATGAACTTTATTAGCATAAACTTGAGATAGTCTATAGTTCAATATAATTTTTTATAAAATAGAGAAATAATCAACTATATATGAATACATTTGATCTCCTAATGTTATATAGTAGTATGCTGCAGTAAGATAATCAGATTCAAATAATATTTTTGCATCAATGTTATTTTTATCTAACTGTTTTAATAAATTTTGTTGTTGTCTTAAACTTATTATATAACTATCGGCTATAAATTGAATTTGTTCCGAAAAATACAAATCAGCAAAAGAGTCTTTATAATTAACCCTGTGCTTTTCTAGATCCTTTCTCACTGAATTAAGCTCTGTCAAATATAAATTTATAGACTGATTCACACGGCTTAAACCTTCCTTACTTAAATCTGCTGTAATATTAATTGTACTCATATTTCCTCTGATTCTTTTTAATTCATCTAATTCTTTTATTAGTTGTTCTTTCCCCTGCAAATTTTCCACTTTAGGATAATATCTACCTTGTGCATGTACAAATTCAGAAGAAAAAGGTACAATAAAAATACTAACTAAAACAATAATAATTAATTTTTTAATCATATATGTCTTCCTACTCCTTTGTAAATTACTATTTATTCTAATATTGCCCAATATTTATTTATATTATGATTAAGTTAAATCCTCATTTTTTTAAAAGCTATTTTTTAATGATTATTCAAACCTACCAGTTAAAATAAGTATAATAGGGGTAAATTTTAGCATAAGCATATATGTATGAAAACTTAAAATTTATAGTACGCTATTAAAAAGGAGTGATTTATATGAACAGAAATGAAATAATGGATGTTTTAAACTTTAGACATTCGTGTAAAGTATTTGATGATAAAAAGAAAATAAGTGATGTTGATTTTGAAGTAATACTTGAAGCTGGAAGACTTTCACCTAGTTCTATGGGAATAGAACCATGGAAATTTTTAGTTATAGAAAATCAAGAGTTAAAAAATGAATTAGGCGCAGTTTGCTGGGGTGGAAAAGCACAGATGCCGACATGTAGCCACTTAGTATTATATTTAAGTAGAGTCGCTAAAGAATTAAGATTTGATTCAAATTATATAGATTATTTAGTAAAGGATGTTAAACATCTTCCAGAGGATGTTGCACCTACTTACAAAGGGATTATGAAATCTATAGAAGAAGTTCGTTTTAAAGAGGATAATGACCTTGAGGCATATGCTTCAGACCAAGTTCATATTGCTTTAGCTAATATGATGAATGTTGCAGCTATTCTTGGAATAGATTCATGCCCTATTGGTGGAATAGACCGTAAAGCTGTGGAGAAAATACTAGTTGATAGAGGATTATTAGATACAGAAGAGTTTAATATAACAGTATCTGCTGCTTTTGGATATAGAGTTAATAATCCAGGTGAAAAATTAAGACAAGGAATAGACGAAATAGTTACTTGGATAAAATAATATATATTATAAATATAACAAAGCTAGATGAAGTAATAAATATTTTGTCTAGCTTATTTACGTTATATGTTAGTAAAGGACAAATTTATCTCAACTATTTTAACATAAAATGGAAAATAGTTGAAATATAAAAGTTGTTAATGTAGTATGTTAATTAATATACAGTAAATTTTTTTTAAAGAGGGGGAAAATATGAAGTTAGAAGTAAAAGGACTAAGGAAAAGTTTTTCAGGAAATGAAGTATTACATGGAATATCCTTTTCAGTTGAAAGTGGGAAGGCACTTGGATTATTAGGAAGAAATGGAGCAGGAAAAACTACAACAATTCGTATATTGATGGATGTTTTTAAAGCTGATTCAGGAGAAATATTAATAGATGGAAAGAAGTTTGAGCCAAGAAATTATCAAATAGGGTACCTACCAGAAGAAAGAGGTTTATATCCTAAAAAGAAAGTTACAGATCAGATAGTTTATTTAGCGCAGTTAAGAGGTGTACCAACTAAGGAGGCAAAAGAAAGTACAAAGATATGGCTTGAAAAGTTAGGTATAGAGGAGTATGCAAATAGAACATTAGACAGTTTATCAAAAGGAAATCAGCAAAAGGTTCAATTAGCACAAACCTTAGTATGTAATCCAGAAATAGTTATACTTGATGAACCATTCAGTGGACTAGATCCAGTTAATGCACAAATACTTAAAGATACTGTTAGAGAATTAATAAGCCAAAACAAACTAGTTATATTCTCTAGCCATCAAATGAGCTATGTTGAAGAATTTTGTGAAGAAATAGCTATAGTAAATAAGGGTGAGATAGTGTTAAGTGGAAATCTTAAAGAAATAAAAAAAGAATTTGGTAACAATAGATTAATATTAAGCGCAAATAATTTGACATTAAGTGATTTAGAATCTATATGTAAAGATAAATTTAAGGATTTAGTAATTGTAAATGAAGTTAAAAAAAATTATTTAATATTAGAGCTATTTGATAGTGTAAAGAAAAATCAATTATTAGAAAACATATTAAAAGAAAATATAGAGATAGAAACATTTTCTATGTATGAACCAGACTTAACAGATATATTTGTAAAGAAAGTAGGTGAAGAATAATGAAACAATTTCTTACTGTATTAAAATTTGAGCTTGCAAATTATTTTCAAAAAAAATCTTTCATAATAAGTACTGTAATAATTTCATTAGCAATGATTATTGGTTTATCACTACCTAACTTTATAGATATGTCAGCTATATTACCAAACCAAGATAAAAATGAAACTAAAGCTGAAAAGACTTTAGAAGAAGATAAAACTAAGTTTGCAATATACGATGAAAAGAATATTATTTCTAATCAAGAAAAGTTAAATGCTTATTTTCCAAACTCAACTTGGAAAGTGGTAAAAAATCAAGATGAACTAAATAAGTTAGTTGAAGATCAAGGTGTAGAAGCAGGTTTCAATGTTAAAAGTTTAACTGAATATGACTATGTTGTTCAAAATACTAAGTTTGATGATGAAAATAAGAATATATTTGATGAACTGTTGAAAAAAGAGTATAGAGAAAATAAAATTACTAGCGAAGGAATAGACTTCAATAAGGTAGATAAAATTTATAATGATCAAATAGAGTCAAATGTTGAAATATTAGGTAAAGACAGTGCCAATAATTATTTTTACGCGTATATATTAATTTTTATTATATATATGATGATTATAATGTACGGTCAATTAATTGCTATGGGGATAACTGCAGAAAAAAGCAATAGAGCAATAGAGGTATTAGTTACGAGTACAAATACAAATAATTTAATATTTGGTAAAGTTATTGCAGGTGCAATCGCAAGTATAGCACAAGTTGTAGTGATAATGTCATCAGCACTTATTTCATACAAGGTAAATAGTGAAGTATGGAATGGAATGTTAGATAGTATATTTAAAATTCCTTCAGAATTAATAGTTACATTTGCTATATTTGGAATACTAGGTTATTTATTCTATTCATTTATATTTGGAGCATTAGGGGCTCTAGTATCAAAGACCGAAGAAATAGGAACAAGTGTTGGTCCTATAATGATGATATTTATGGTAGTATTTTTTATTAGTATGTTTGGATTAACTAATGGAGATAGTACACTCCTAAAGGTTTGTTCATATATACCATTTGCATCTCCAATGACAATGATAGTAAGAGTTGCAACAGGAGCTGTTACATCAATGGAATTCATAATATCTGCATTAATATTAATAGTATCAACAGTATTAGCAGGAATGGGTGGTGCTAAGATATATAGAATGGCTACATTAATGTATGGAAATCCAGTAAAACTGAGAAATGCGCTAAAATGGTTGAAAAGTGAAAGGTAATTGAGATGGTAGAAGGAAATTTAAAATTCTTTGAAATACTGATGATTTGATAATGCAAATTTAGAACAATAGAGTAAGATGACCTCCCTTGGAGGTGTAACGGAGAACCGTATCACAAGTAAGTGATACGGTTTTTTGTATAAATAAATAGTCTATAAAGTAGAACATAGTACTGATTACTTTTAGCTAATATATTTTTTATAAAAAATTGATTAAACGATAAACCTTATAACTATATCATAATTAAATGATATTTTTATTAGAATTGGGTATACATAATAAAACTATATCTAAATAAGTAGACCTACAGCTGATATTTTGACATTTTATAAATAGTACTATCAAATAATTGTAAAGAATATACATAGAGGCAAAGGGTGAAATAAACTTATTTGAGATAAAAAAATTAAACATAAGGTGGAAAGATAAGTGATTAGTCAGATATTAAATATTTATATTGATAGAAGAGATTTTTTCATTGATTTAACTATTCAGCATTTAGAAATTTCAATGACGGCTATTATTATTGCGGCGGTTTTAGGGCTTATTTTAGGAGTAATAATTAGTGAGTATGAAAAATCGTCTAGTTTCGTTTTGGGAGTGGTAAATTTCATTTACACAATTCCATCAATTTCTTTATTAGGAATTTTGATTCCATTTTCAGGCATAGGGAACAGCACTGCTATTATTGCGTTAACTATATATGGATTACTTCCAATAGTTAGAAGTACTTATACAGGAATAAAAAATATAAATCCTATCATTATTGAAGCTGCGGAGGGAATGGGAAGTACTAGATTTCAAATATTGTATAAGATAAAGTTACCATTAGCAGTTCCGGTAATTATGTCAGGATTAAGAAATATGGTAGTTATGACAATAGCTTTAGCTGGTATTGCTTCATTCATTGGAGCTGGTGGCCTTGGAGTAGCAATATATAGGGGTATTACAACAAATAATGAAGCTATGACTATGGCTGGAAGTATATTAATTGCAGTAGTTGCATTAATATTTGATACTATACTTGGAATTATAGAAAAATCCTTAGATAAAAAAGGAAATAAAAAATACAAAGTTAAAAGAAAAATAATTTACACAATATCTTCTATATTAATATTAGCAATTATGATAACTTCAGTATTAAACATTAAAAGTGAAAAGAATACTATAAAAATTGCAACAAAACCAATGACTGAACAATATATTATCGGCGAAATGATGAGTAGCTTAATTGAAAATAAAACAGATTTAAATGTTGAATTAACTCAAGGATTTGGAGGAGGAACATCTAATATTCAGCCAGCAATGGAAAAGGAAGAATTTGATATATACCCAGAATATACTGGAACAGCATGGAATAATGTTTTGAAAAAGAAAGGTATATATAATGAATCTATGTTTTTACAATTACAAGATGCGTATAATAAAGACTATAAATTTAAATGGATAGGAATGTATGGATTTAACAATACTTATGGTTTGGCAATAAGAAAAGAAATTGCAGATAAATATAATATAAAAACATATTCTGATTTAGCTAAATATTCTAATAATTTAGTTTTTGGAGCTGAATATGATTTTTATGAAAGAGAAGATGGCTTTAATGATTTAAGTAAAGCTTATGGATTAAAATTTAAAAAAAATGTGGAACTAGATATTGGACTTAAGTACAAGGCTATAAAGAACAAAGATATTGATGTTATGAACATATTTACAACAGATGGTCAATTAAATACATCTAATATAGTTGTACTTAAAGATGATAAAAACTTCTACCCATCTTATATGTGTGGAAATGTAGTTAGAAAAGAAATCATAGAAAATCATCCAGAAATAAAAGAAGTTTTATTAGAATTAAATAATAAAATAGATAATAAAGAAATGTCTAAATTAAACTATGAAGTAGAGGTAGAGGGTAAGGAACCAAAGGTAGTTGCTAACGAGTTTTTAACTGAAAGAGGTTTATTAAAATAGGAGGATTATTATGAGTGATAATACAATTATAGAGATGAGAAATATTAATAAGACTTATGATAATAAGGTTATTATCAATGACCTTAATCTTAATATTAATAAGGGAGAATTTATTACTGTAATAGGAAGTTCTGGATGCGGAAAAACAACAGTGTTAAAAATGATTAATGGACTCAATACTCCTGATAGAGGTGAGATATTTATAAATGGAGAAAATATAAAGAATGAGAATATAATAGAGCTAAGAAGAAAGATAGGCTATTCAATTCAAGGTACTTCTTTATTTCCTCATATGACGATAGAAAAAAACATATCTTATGTACCAAATTTAATTAATAAAAAAGATAAGGATGAAGTAAAAAAATCTGTATCAAAATTAATTAAAGTAGTAGGTTTAGAAGAAAGTATACTAAATAGATATCCAGAGCAATTATCAGGAGGTCAACAACAAAGAGTTGGAATTGCAAGGGCACTAGCTGCACAACCTGATATATTATTAATGGATGAGCCTTTTGGTGCAGTAGATGAGATAACCAGAAAGCAATTACAAGATGAAATTGTTAGAATTCACAAAGAGTTAGAAGTTACTATAATTTTTATAACTCATGATATAAAAGAGGCATTAAAGCTTGGAACTAGGGTATTAGTTATGGATAAAGGTGAAATTGTACAATTTAATAAGCCAGAAGTTATAAAAAAGCATCCAGCAAATGATTTTGTTAGAGAACTTGTATTATAGATTAAAATAAAGCTAGATAAGAGAATAAGCACTTTATCTAGCTTACTTTACGTAGTAAAATTTACGCTTTATAATATAATTAAAGACTATAAGAAAAAATAGATTAAACACTATTAGTTATGGGTATTAGAATAATCCTAAAATAATAGAAAGAAAGATAAGAGTTGTATAGAACCATATAAATTAATACTAAAAGAAAATAGCTGGTATTTACAAGGATATTGCACTTTAAGAGAAGATTTTAGAGTATTTAAATTATCTAGAATATCAAATCTTGAAATACTAGAATTGACATTTACACTTAGGGAATTTAAATCAAAACCATTAGACGGAAGTGGATGGATAGATAAAAGGCTTGTTACTATAAAACTTCTAGTTGACTTTCCTTTTGTAGATGATGATTTAGGATATAATATATTAATGGGGTTTGGACATAAATGTGAATGTTTATCCCCAGAAGATGTACGTATAGAACTTATTAATCGTATACAAAAACTACTGAAAATCTATAAGGAATATTTAAAAAATTATTTATAAGTATACTACAAATGATGATAGAGGAACAAAACACGCTCCGTAGAGCAAGGCACGGAGAACTGTACCACAAGTAACGGAGCGCGGGTTATCAAATATTTAAAAAGGTATAAAATTAGATTTAATTCTATACCTTTTTACTATTGTTTATGTGTATATGAAAAATTTTTATGAATTAAGTAGCAAAGACTTAAGCTCATCAAAATTAGAAATCTCATAGGAAGGCTTTATTGAAGTTTCATTTATAATCTTGTTAGGGTTATACCAACAGGTATCTATGCCAAAGTTTATCCCACCTTGTATATCAGAACTTAAACTATCCCCTACTATCAAAACTTTATTTTTATCAAAGAAATTTATATTTTTTAAAGTATGTTCAAAAATCTCAGGATTTGGTTTTGATACCAATATTTCTTCAGATATTACTATAGTCTCAAAAAATTTTGATATAGTAGATTTTCTGATTCTTTTATCTTGAACTAAGGTAAGACCATTAGTTACTATAGCAAGTCTGTAAGACTTATTTAGAGTTTCTATAAGCTCGATACTATTATCATATAAAAATGATGCATCGGCTAAATGCTCCATATATAATTTTGCAGAGTTAGTTTCATCAAAATTTATCTCTAATCTATCTGATAATCTTTTAAATCTTTCTACTTTTAAATTTTCTTGTGTAATAAGTCCTTGTTCAAACTCTTTCCATAGAACTGTATTTATTTCTTGATAAATTTTTAAATGATAACTTTCATCATATTTTATGTTAAACTTAAGCATTGTATTTTTAAATGCTTCTCTTTCAGATTTTTTAAAATCATATAATGTTTCATCTGCATCAAATAATATAACTTCATATTTCATAATATATCCTCCAAATTTTATATAAATAATTTAATTATTAAGTAATTTAATTTGCTTTTGTTTATAGTTTTCATCAGATTTTGCATTAAGTATAATACCTATTAAAAATAGCACACATCCTATTATTTTCCCGATAGAAAAAATATTGAAGTATAAATAGTCTATAATTGCACTTGTAAGCATTTGACCTATAAAGCGAAGTATAACTGTATATACTGTTGGTATTTTATGAACTATTATATTGAATATATAAGTGGTTAAAACACCTATAACTCCACCTAGAAAATAAACTAAAGAAATATTACCTATAGTAGGAGAATTTGATATAAAATTTAACATAATAGAATAAAAAATAATAGAAGCTAATGTAGCAGTTAAATAGTTTATAACTACGCTATTTATAATACCTACCCGCTTAGATAATTCTCCATTCAATATCATACTTGTAACAATTAATACTCCTGTCAAAAATGAAAAAAATATATACATTATATGCACCTCCTTATAATAAAATCATAAAAATTAAACCTATTATGATTAGTGAAAAGCTTAATATTTTTTCTTTTCTTATTTTGTTAACTTGAACACCAAATAATCCAAAATGGTCTATTAATGTAGATATTACAAGTTGTCCAAATAGCCCCATACCTGCAGTAAGTGTTATTCCTATCTTGTATGAAGATAGATTATTTAAAAATATAACTAAAACGCTTAGTATGCCTGGTATAAAAAAGATAACAGGTATTTTACTGAGTTTTGGAAGTTTATTTTTTGTTACTACTGATACTAGTAAAATCAATATAAATCCTAAAATATGATAAATTAATGTACTAAGATATAAACCTATCTTTTCTGATAGAACACTATTAAAAAATATCATTATAGCGATAAGAACGCCATTTAAAACAGCTAAGTTCTTGTATGTATTCAAAGTTATCCCCCACCTTTACAAGTTTATATAAATATAATAATATATTTATAAAAGTCACAACATGACATTGGTCATGTTAGGAGGAATTATGAAAAGAGTTTTTGATAGTAAGCTTTTGACTCACTATATTAAAAAATGTAATATAGAAAGTATATTTGATGATGAAATATTAAAATATGCACAACTGCATTTCTATGAAGGTGAAGAGTACATATTAGAGTCAGGGGAAATTCTCGAGTATTATTATTTACTTGTTGATGGAAAAATTAAAATTTATTATCCTTTTGAGAATGGAAAGTCAATGACTTTAAAGTTCTATAAAGATTTTAATACAATAGGAGATTTAGAACTTTTAAAAGGTATGCCTATACTTTGTAATATTGATGCAGTAGAAGATACTTTTTTGATAGCAATACCTTCTATTATACTTAGAGAAAAGTATTTTGACAATGTAAAACTTTTACACCATTTGGTAGATTCTTTGAGTGAAAAACTTTATGGAACTATTAATAATAGCTCATATAATTTTGTATATCCACTTATCAATAGAGTAGCTAGTTATTTAGTTGAACATCTTACAGACAAAAATTATATAATTTTGAATTCATCATATTTAGACATTGCCCAATTTTTAGGTACAACATATAGACATTTGAATAGAACTCTTAAAGGAATGGAATCAAAATCAATTATAAAATATGATGATAAAAAAATATATATATTAGATATAAACAAAATTAGAGAATTATCTAAGAATATTTATGTAAAACCACTTTAGAATATAAGTTGAAATAATTTTATATAAAACGACCTCCGTTGGAGGTGTAACGGAGAACCGTATCACAAGTAACGGAGGTTCTTTGTAATACAGTGGTTCAATGAGATTCGACTCCACCATTTAAATGTACAAAAAAGAAGATAAGGTTAATTTCTAGGCGAATCCATTATTTTTAGGATTCGCCTTCTTTTATTCTACAACTAACGCCTTACGTTAGTTAAATAATATAAAAAAAGTAGAAAGCAGATATTTGTATCTGTTTTTCTACACTTTTACGAACTTGTTATTAATTATTGTTGCTTTGTTTCATGATGAAGTGGCGGTGGAACTAGCCAACCTTTATCTTTCATGATTTGTAATAATGCTGCACCATCTTTTGCTTTTTTTGCACCCATTTGGCCAAATAATAATCCAACATCTTCACGAATTGATTGACTCATTCCTTGACTACTTGCTACAACAGCTGCTGCTATATCAGCAGCTACTATATAAGCTATTTGTGCATCTTGCAATCTCGCTCCAACTGGAATTTGTTCAAGGTCTGCTTCAGGTCGTTCTGCTGGTGTGGGTGAAACCGCGATATCGTTTTGTAGTAATACTTCTTCTATTTCTTTTATTGATGGTTTGATTGATGATTCAATTACTTGTTTTAAAAATGCTTTTAACTCTTGGTCACCAGTATGATTAATATAAACTTGATAACCGTCTAATGCACCTTTTGCAACTGATAAAGAGCTCCATAGTCCAAATACTTCTCCATAATGTAAAGGCTCCTCTTGAGGATTTCCACTTAAAATTGCCATAATAATTTTACTTCCCTTCGTTATTAAATTCATAGTATTCTCCTCTCTTTGAAGAGTTACAAAACTATTATTTGTCTAATAGTAGTTTTGTATACATATGAATTTTTTTATAAATTATGGATTTATTCACCATGAGGTTTTTCAACCTAACTACTCATAATATTAATGTTCTTATTTTATAAAAAGGTGGTGATTTAAGTGAAAATGATATATATACCTATTCCAAAAAATGTTGTTATTATAGCTTTTCCACAACAACTGCTGTTCCGTATGCCACTATTTCACTCATGTTTTTACCGATTTTACCAGAATCGTATCGCATCATGATAATAACATTCTCTTGGAGTGATGTATCTATTCTACAAAGACTGCTTATATTCAGCTTTATGGCATTTTTAATTCATGATTTTGACGAATATGGTTTTCCTGGCGGTGAACCAGCAATTATTAATATGGTATTACATCCTAGTTCTACTCCTGACAGATACCCCCTAAATCAAAATTCAGCAATGGTTACTAATTGTATTGGTGCTTATGTTTTCTATCTAATACCAGTTTTTTCCCTAATGTCATTTGGCTTGGGATAGCCCCAATACTGAGGGGTGTTCTTCAGTTTATACACTCCTTATCATTTCGCTGAAGAGGAAATGAGAAGATTTAATGTTAATGAGAAACTTGAAAGAATTAACTATAGAAAGTCTGAATGATATAAAAGGTATGCATCTTCTTTATAAAGTTGTACACCTTTTTCTTAAACATAATCTAACTGCGACTAAATATGTTACTATTCTGAAATAAGTTAATCATAATATAATGTATCAATGATAAAGTATAAATATATATTATTATAATAGTAAAAGCTCTTATTCATGTAGTTGTGCAGGGGTAAGAGAATAATATTTTAAATATAATGAGAGAGAATATGTTGCTAAAAATAATATATTTTTTCAATACCATAAATAAGGAGAGTAGCAAGATGAAAAGAAAATATAAGCAAATTATAATAGAGCAAATAAATAAAGAGAAGAATAACTTTAGAGAAAGTAAAGAAATCTATCAATCTATAGTAGATAGAATATTTGGTGAAAGAACTACTGTCTACATAGATGATACAGAAGATAAAAATAGATACATAGTAGGAATACATTTTGAAGATTGCAACTACTATGAAATAGAACTAACAGATGAGAATACAGAAGATGACATAGTTGGAAATCTTCTAAATAATCTAGTACTAGAGAGGCTCATGAATAAGCAAAACCAAGAATTAAACTGGAACAATGTAAGATACTTTGATAAAGAAGAAAAAGAACGTAGCAAAAAATAATTTCAAATATATATTATAACTATGATAAAGCTAGATGAGGTAAAAATACTTCATCTAGCTTATTTTGTTTTCAAATAAGGAGGAAGATACAATGATAATAAACATTTGGAAAAAGTACAAATAATCCTAAAAGATAGAATTAAATTATGTAGAAGAGATATATGAAGAAAAATACCCAATTGAATTTAATACTCTTATAGATTTTTTGTTATACGAAGAACGTGTTTATAGTTATTGTAATAAATGCAAAAGAGAAAATTCCATGCAGGTATTAAAGGTAGATTTGAATGAAAAACTAAAGAAAAAACTTTACATGGACAATTAGGATATGAGTTTGATGACTATAATGAAAAAATAGCTATATATGAGCTAGAAGATAGAATAACTATTTTAATGAAAAATTATGAGTACTTTACTAAAACGGTACATTGTTTACATGATGAAAATCATAAATTTACATTGATTTACAATTTATCTTTAGAAGATGGGAATTTAAGTCTACAAAAGATAGGACAAGATCCATCAAGTGTTGATTTACATAATAGAAAGTTAGACAAGAGATATTCAAAATATAAAAATTATAAAATCGTTAGAAATGACTTAAATAAAGCTTTAATTTGTTATCATAAGAATTTTTCTATAGGTGGTTTTTTATATTTAAGAAGAGTTTTAGAATATATAGTTGAAGATAAGTATATAAATGTAAAAGAAAATTTAGACCAATCTAAGCAATCACAATTTGAATCACATAATATAAAGTTTAGGGAGAAAATAGAGATACTAAAAGAATATCTACCTGATTATCTAAGTGAAAATAAACATATTTATTCAGTTTTAAGTAAGGGTGTACATAGTTTAACAGAAGAAGATTGCAATAAATATTTTAATATAGTTGAAAATAGTATCTATATTATTATTGAAGAAGAATTAGAATTGCAAGAAAAAGAAAAAAGAAGAAAAACAACAGAAAAACTTTTAAATGGAATTAACTCGGAAATAAATAATAATTAACTAAACACGCTCCTTTGGAGGTGTAACGGAGAACGGTATCACAAGTAAGTGATACAGTTTTTTATTAATAAACTATGCTTTAAATCTGATACTTAGTATTTAAATTACTATTAAGCATGTTAACAAATTTATTTGATTTTGAAATATTTATGATATTTTTTGATGGATTATTTTGTGTACACAAGTTTAATGTTTAATTTAAAAAAAAGTATATTTAAATATTCGTCAATAAAAGAAATACATTCTAATCTTAATAAAACACATGCAAAGTTCTTATTATCAATTTTAATTAAACTTTTATTTTCGTCATTAAATTCAACAGAAACAACACGATAGTCTACTTGCTGTAAATCCAGCTAATAGGCCAAATATACCCATAAATAAAAACCCTAGAATAGTTCTAGCTATAACATCTATAATATTTCTTTTATATCCCATATACTTTAATAGAATTCTTTGTAAATGAAGTTGAAGCAAATCGTATTGAATCAAGGCAGGACCATTTGAATCTAAACTCTGGAAAAGTAATGATGAAATGTGGCATGAAATACGAAGGAACAATGAGAAAAGCAGATATAGAGGCTTACGACAAAGGTGAAGATCATATGATAAACTTTGCTGATGTGCTAATTAGAGGAATAATAAAACAATTCCTTGAAAAGTTTAAGTAATAAATAAAAAGAGGTTATCTCAAGTATTACATAGGTATATTACTTGAGATGCCTCTTATTAGACTTAATCTAAAATGCACATTCTATAAGGTTAATATTTCTATATTCTACAGCCATTGGTATAAATCTAACTCTACCAGCTTCGCAAGCTATTCTAAACCCCTGAATACTCCTACGATCAGCTCTATCTACTATCATATAGAAACTAGAAGGGCTAAAACCTCTCCTCATTTCTATCCTAACTATTGCCATCCTCCTACAGTTATTTATAGTAAATTGCCCACCACCAGGTGATATAAAAGGAGTAGTAGATTGCCCACCAGCAGGTGATATAGAAGGAGGAGGATCGTTATCATTTTCTGCATAGTTATAACCATCACCATCGTCATATTCATCATAACTCTCGTTATCTTCAAAAGGCATAGAAGGCGCAAATAAGTTAGCAGCTTCTACGTATTCATTTGTAATATCCACATTAGGATATGCATTTTGTAACTCCCTAAGATATACAGCCATAAACTTATAATAATTTTCCCAATATTCTTGCCAATAATTTCTTTCCATTACTGATTCCCCTTTTTATGATATAAATATTGTTCTATATATCATATGTAAATAGTAGGAGATGGTTCTTATTTATGTGAAGTAATTTACTTTAAAAATTCCATATGTACTATTTACTTATAATCTAACAATAAAAAATAAATAGATTATAAAATGATAAAACTTGTCCCCTTAGAATATATAAAAGGAGATAGACCTAATGTAATTCCTAAAGGAAGTAAAAACTTTGGATTTATAGGTCAATATTCAGAAGTAGAAAGTGATTGTATATTTACTGTAGGAAGAGTCAAAAAAAGTATATGACTTAAGTAAGAGGAATGAAATACCTAACTTATTAAGTGAAGAATATAAACTGAGATAAAATGTGTATTTAAAACGTAAAACCGTATCATAAGTAAGTAATAGAATTGCAGTAAATGATATTGGGGGGAGTAGAATGGATAAAGAATAAGATACAAGCACAGAAAGAAAAATTAGAATAAATAGTAATACCATATTGCACTTGGTTAGAATCAACTATTAAAGAGATTAACAAAGTATATTTAACAAATGAATATCTATATAGAGAAGAAAATTTTCAACAGTGGTGTGATAATTTTATCTTTTTAACAGGATTTTTTGTTGGAAATGTGGTTTGTGACTTATTTTTGATGATAAAATAGAAAAGATTAAACGAAAGTGGATTAGAGTTACCTTTGAATAGAATCAAAATCGTTACGTTATCTTCTTCAAATCATTGTAGGTAAGAGATACACACAAATCTGAGGATGTAGGTGATTTTGGTAAAGTATATAATATTGCAGTCGACGCAGGCCTTACAGATGATGATGGAAGTGCACATACATTAATGAAATTATTAAGAGATTAGGTTTGGTAGTGGTAACGGATTGTAGAAATATTGAAGATTTTTGATAGAGCTTGTTCAAATATCGTTTAGTTCCAATATTTAATGCATATACTATAATTGTTAAAATAAAGTAAAAAATAAGAAATTAGGTGATTTAATGATATACATATATAATTGTTATGGAGGAACCCATTCATCTATTCTAGCAATTGCTTATCACTTAGAAATGCTGGATGAAACTCGAGAACCGACTAAGGATGAAATATTGAATTTACCTAACTTTAACAAGTTAGTATATGGAAATCGTGGAGAATTTTTTTATTATGGAAGTGATAAAGATGGAAACGAAGTTTATGTTGTAGGGAGGGGACGTTCAAAGGTTTTAATTCCAGGATTATATAATTTAGCTTCTATGCTTCATAAACAAAAGCTATTAAATGAGAAAATTATATTTTCCAATACGTCGCCAACAGTTCCATTACCAATGACCTTAGGTGGATTATTTTCTAGATGGTTAAAAATTGATTTTATAGGAGTTCCCTTACTTGTAAAGGGAGCAAAACAATCATACAAGGACGTTATAAAACTAGTAAATCACACAAAAGAGGCAGCAAATGAAGATAAGTCAGAGGTTATTATTTTAGATAATAAGGAAATTAAGAAAAAATAATTTTTAATATTCCTTGTATACTAACAGGAGTCATTTATATTCAATCAGGTTCTTATGGAGGAGCTAAGCTATTAGATTTGAGGTGAGTTAAGAGATTATATTTTGTTTCCACCTTAAAAAAAACCTCCGATACTTGTGTTACGGTGAACCGTATCACAAGTAAGTGATACGGTTTTATTATTATATAAATATAGTTCTATTTTGGAATAAGGCGGATAATTTTATCATCAGATATATCAGGATTTCCATTACCATCCCTATTACTTGTTGCTAGGTAAATAGATCCATCTTTACTTTGAACGACTTCGCGCAAACGTCCATACTCATCCTTTAGCCATGGTTCTACATCTTTAATGGCTGTTCCTTTTCCATTTAATGAGATAGATAGTAGTTGTTGCCCACGTAAATTAGCCACGAGTAATTTTCCTTGCCATGGTCCTTGATTTACGAAGGCAATACCAGATGGTGCCCATGTAACTTCATTGCTTTGTATCAAAGGTTTTTGTACTGTAATTTGTGTGGATTCTTCATCTCCTTTAACGAGAGGCCATCCATAATTTCCTCCAGGTTGTATTATGTTTATTTCATCATGTGCGGATTGTCCATGCTCTGATGCATATAATACATTTTTTGAATTCCAAGCTAAGCCTTGAGGATTTCTATGACCAAGGCTATAAATAGGTGAGTTAACAATAGGATTATCACTAGGAATACTACCATCTAACTCTATTCGCAGAATTTTTCCGGCGGTACTTGTAGGATCTTGTGCCAATGATGGATTACCTGCATCTCCTGTTGTTATATATAATTTTTGGTCTGGACCAATTTTTATTCTTCCACCATTATGAATTTGTCCCCCTGGTATTTTATCCAGAAGAACTTGATCAATTGATGCCCTATTATCGTTTTCAATTAATCTGACAATGCGGTTATATATTTTATTACCTTCTGAATAAGAGTACATAACATATATATAATGGTTTTGTGAATAATTTGGGTCTAGGGCAATACCCATTAAACCACCTTCACCCTGACTTACAAAGGAATCACTAAATGTGATGAGTGGTTGTGAATTAAGTTCACCATCCTCAATAATTCTAATTAATCCAGATCTTTCTGTAAAATATATTTTGCCTTCATTGCTTATATCTATGGCCCAAGGTACATATAATTTGTCAGCGATAACTTCAATATCATATGGAAACTGTCTTGATGTTATTGACTTTACTTTCACTTTGGCTGATTTATGATTAGGAAATATTATATTATATAAAATATTGTGAATAATTTTTTTCATAGGATATCCTCCAAATTATTTATCTAATAACTATATTATTCTTTCAAGAGGCTAATGTTACTAGAGAATTACTAGATCCTTCTGAAAATGAATTAATTGATACTGTAGATGAGTTTGCAGATCATGTACTAAGGAAATTCTAAAGGCATAATAGAAAATATATGTAATTTAGATAAGGTGGACTCAGAGTTTAAATGGGAGTCAATTAGAGGGTGATACAGCAATAAAGATTGAGATTGAAACTTTATAAATTTATTGTAATTTGTATATTAATAAAAGAGGCTTAAACTAATCTGTATATAAATGGATATGTTTACGCCTCAATGGTTTACTTATACAAAAAAACTTTTAGGTTATCTTTATTATCAAGGGTGGCAAGCAAAACATTTTTTACTCCAGTTTGATATAAATTTTCTAACTTGGAAACAACCCAGCCTTCATCTTTATGAAGCTCTTTTAGCTCATTGAAATTAATTTTACCTTCTTTAATAATTGTTCTTGGAAAATTAAAAGGTTTTGTTTCTATATGCAAGGATGAAGGCGTAATTGGTTCGTATTGTGGATGTAAAAAAACGGAGATTTTACCATCAGGCTCCCAAGTTGCTAATGCTACCTTTTTCACATCCTCTACTTTTTCTTCACGTAATTCTTCTAATAATACATCAATTGATATTCTTGATTTTTTTAATCCGTTATAAAGGATTTCGCCATTTTGAACAACTGTAATTGGTGAATTATTAATAAGTCTTCTAAGAGACGGAAATTTAAGAACTATGAATACTCCACCAAGATATAGGACAACTAATACAAGTGTTGTAATGATGGAGCCTGTTAATCCAAGTTTTTCATCAGACAACGGATGGGCAATGATATTACCAATCACTAAAGTAATAGCAAAATCAAGTAGTCTTAATTGAGAAAGGGAACGTTGCCCTAAGAGTTTTGCAATAGCCAGCAAAAAGAAAAAAGCAATAATAGCACGAAGTATCCAGTCGATAGTGCTAAGTGTTTCCTGACCATGTAAAAAGTCCATATAAAGATCTCCTTTATCTAAAAAATTTAATACTTATGTTATTTTAACCAACAATTGATGAAAAAATTAAAAGAATTAGAGTAATTCACAAATTACTCTTTTAATAAAATAAAGTTAAGTGATGATGTGATAACGCCTTAATGAAGGATAGAATTTAGTAAGAAAACCAGTCAGATTAATATTATTGGGATAAATATAATATGGATAGGAAGATTCATATTAGTTGTAATTATTTTAGTAGAATTACTTATGGGAGTTGATGCATCTCCTTTTGGAGAGGGAATGAAAGGATTTGTAATTGCAGCGATAATAATATAATTAGCACAATTTTTAGAAAAATAATCTCATTTAAAGAGATAACAGAGAATCGTATCACAAGTAAGGTAGGCTTTTATCGAATAAGTATAATTAAGAGGAGCATTTTATATCATTTTAAAAATTAAACTCACGATAGTTATTATCGTGAGTTGTTATATATATTTGAAATAAATATGCACTTATCTTAAACACATTATTCCTATATATTATAACATCATATACGGTATTTTTTTAAGATAAATATATTTATAATATATTCATAAAGGCCGTTATAACTGCTGAGTTTAAAAATTCTATAAATAATGCTCCAACTAGTGGTAATATGAAAAATGCATCAGGTGCTGGACCATATTTAGAAGTTACAGACTCCATATTTGATATTCCATTTGGTGTAGCTCCCAGACCAAATCCACAGTGACCTGCTGCAAGTACTGCTGCCGTGTAATCTTCTCCCATAACTCTGAATGTAATAAAGTAAGCAAATAGTATCATTAATAATATTTGTAAAGTTAGTAGTATTAATATAGGTATAGCTAGGTCTACAAGCTCCCATAACTTTAAGCTACACATAGCCATTGATAAAAATAATGATAAACATATTGAACCTATGCTTTCTAATTCATTGTTTGCTACCTGCCATATTCCTTTTGCATCTGAAATATTTCTCATAATAGCAGCTACTATCATAGCACCTATATAAGCCGGCATTGTTATACCTATATCTGAAAATAAGCTTGATACTATAGTCCCAATTCCCATAGCTATTATTATTTGCATAACTGAACTTGTTAATTTACTTTCTGAAAGTTTTCCTATAGATATATCGCTATATGATACTTCTCCACGTGCGTTTGTTGATATTACTTCTTCTTTTACTTCTATTTCCTCTGGTTGAAATTTATGTTTTTGAACTAATCTATTTGCAAGAGGACCACCTATAATACTTCCAGATACTAATCCAAATGTAGCACAAGCCATAGCTATACTAAGGGCACCTTCAAGTCCATTTGCTTCCATAAGAGGTCCAAATGCACCAGAAGCTCCATGGCCACCTGTCATAGAAACAGAACCTGCAACCAATCCTAATAGTGGATCTACACCTATCGCCTTAGCAGATAAAACCCCTACTATATTTTGAGCTAATATCAATATTACTGCTACAATTAAAAACTTAATTACTTGTGTTCCACCTTTCTTTAAAACTTTCAGACTCGCAGTAAATCCAACCGTTGTAAAGAAGGCTATCATTAATATATCTTGTAAAGTTGTATCAAATACTATAGTAATTACTCCTGTCTGCCTTAATATAAATGCTATTATCGCAAAAGAAAATCCTCCTACAACTGGTGCTGGTATACAGTATTTATTTAATATATAAATTTTACTTTTTATAAAAGATCCTATTAAAAGCACAGCAGTAGTAAATGCAATGCTTTGAATTATATCTAAATTTAGTATAATCATTTCTAATTCGCTTGAAAATTGAAACATAAATTTTTCCTCCTTAATATAAATTTAAATTCCAAATCTTGTAATGAATAATTTTAGAATTTAATTTCTTTTGATTTTATTTTCTGACAATTAAGAGTAGAAAAATATCTCATTTTATAAATATATAGCTTGCTAAAAAAGTCTCATATAATTTCACACTTATGGCCTGATTTGCTGGACGATTGTTTGATTTTATAAATAAAGTTGTGCCATTTTCTTTTCCTCCTGTTTGTTATACTTATGCTGTCATACGAATGGTTAAAAATAGGTAGTTTATTGCAATTATTATCCGGTTTTTACTAATTCTGTATATTTAATAATAAAAGTAATATTAGTCAACTTGATGGGACATATTCCATATATTACAATAGAATTTTAACAAAGTCAACTTAATTGATTTTTATGTTAGGAGATTTTATATATGAATTATGAAGTATTTAGTGAATCAGATTTCACATTACTTTTTTTATTATCTTTTGTTACATCGGATAATGAGCTACATGATAGATTGAAAAAATTGGGATTATGCTTTAAAAGATGATCAAGTAAGGATACTTGTATATGTATCTTTAACAGGACAAAGTGCTGAAGATATTTTAAAGAAAAGTGGAATAAAAATAGGTACAAGCATGGCAAAATCTTTAGTAAAAAAGATACCCGGTGAAGTAATTAAGAGTATTAATCAAAAAGTAGGATTTAGACTATTAACTAAATCTGGATAAAAAGGCATAATCAACTTAGGTAAATCTATATATTTAGATATGAAAATGAATAAAAGTCAAGAGTTATTTTGAAAAGAAGATGGTAAAAAATGATTTCACCAACGATATTAAGTTGTTTAAACTCAAGCCTAAAAACTATACAGGAAAATGAAATTTTAGAATTAAATAGTGAATCAGAGAAATTCGGTTTAGTTTTAAACCAAGAAGATAGTGAAGAAATAATAAAATCACGACGTCATACTCTACAAAGCTATGGAAGAATAGATCTAGATATAAATGTTACAAAACAGCTTATAGAAAGTTTATATACATATCAATATACTGATAAGGATGACTATATAGAGTTAGCTATGCTAGGTAAGTTTGTATTCTAGGAAGAGTATAGGATGGATAAGTTAAATTTAGAAAAAGTTTTATTAGATAGAATTAGTGCAAATTATGAATGGGAAGATTACTATATAAATTTCATAAAAAAGCTAGAGCAAACAAAAATAAAATCTATAGAAGAGATAATCAATAGTTTATAGGAAATTAAAATATATTAAGGTCGTAAATTTGTGATACATTTTAAATTAACATAATTTTATAATTTATTGATTTTTTATGAATATTTATTCATTAGAGTGACACGAAGCTCTTTATATATGAATACTATGTACTAGAAAGGGGAGGTTTAAGAAATGACTTCAAAAAGGAATGATTATGATAGAAATTTACAGTATTTACATGATGAATGTAAAAGGTTAATGTACTATCACACTTTTTTAACAATGAAAGATGGAAGTACATTTGATGGAATAATTGAAAGTGTAGATAGAGATTACGTTATCGTATTGGTTGGGGAGGATGTAATAGATCAAGGTTGTGGAGATCAATCTGATGAACAGCGACAATTTGGACGTCCTAGAAGATTCAGACGCTTTAGACGCAGAGTTTTTCCACTTTCAGCTTTAGCCACACTAGTATTATTATCTTTTCCATTTAGAGATTAATACCTATTAGATAGAGATCTAGTATTATTACTTTTTTATATAAGTGAATGAAAGTTGCTTAGGGAGAGGAAAGATTAAATAAAAGCGCCTATCAATGAGGTTTAACAAAGAACCATACTAGAAGTAAATGAGGTTCTATAGAAATAATAAAACTTAGAGTTTTAATGGAGTTAAGTTAAAGCTCTAAGTTTTCATTTTAATATAAATATACCTACAACGAAGTCTATAAAAAATAGGACTATGCATCCAATGTGTAGGCTTTTTTACGAGTAAACTGGAAAAGTAGAAAAAATGAGATTATAATTTTACTGACATGGCGCTACACTACTATGGAAGTAAAAAAGTTATTTCGTTGTGGCATATTTTAAGGCTACAGAAATATTGTTTATACAATAAGAGGTGTGGCAATATGCTCCCTGCCAAAAGATAAATATTATTTAACTTATCTAAAAACTGAATAACTGCTACTCTTTCAGTAACATCAGAGGCAATAAATTCTTGGTTGAATTTGCTGATATTTTTTTACCCGAAATTAAAGGAGAAATTCTATTAAGCTTAGTAAAGGAGCTGAATACATTTTAGCTCTATTTTGTCTAGAAGTGATTTTTCAATAGTAGTTGTTTGTAAAAAAGAGCTGGAACATCTACTTCTTCAAGGGATAATCGCAGAAGAAATTTTAAGTACATATGTTGAAAATAAAAATCCAATGTCAATGGATAATGGAAGAAGCTACAGTTGAATAAAAACGACCTTCTTTGGAGGCGTAACGGAGAACCGTACTATAAATAAATACGGTTTTTATACATTGAATTATTGTTAAAATTTAGTTAGTTGTTTCTTTTTTTAATCTCCACATTGCTAATAAAAAACTTCCAAAATACATTATTACAAATAATAAAATTACAGGTAGTACATCTGAGAATATGGTAGTATTCCCAACTATTAAACTACCTAATAAATTAATAATATGTGTAAAAGGATTTATTAATACGATTGTTCTCAAAGTACCAGTTAAACCTTCAATAGGAAATAATGCTGTACTTAAAAAGAAAATTGGTAGAACAATTGCGTTCATTATTGTTTCATAAATTACTTCATTAGGGAGTAACAAGCTCATAGATATTCAATAAATATCCCAAAAAACTAGTAGTTTTTAAATTAACTCTAGGAAGAACTATTAAAAAAATCATAACTTTTAACAATTTAGGGACTAAAGTCCTTATAAATTGATATTTTTTACCTGTAGAAACTTGTCTAAAAATGCAATATACAATATAATAAAAATAGAGTTAAACAAATAGAAAAGGGCAAACCTTATGAAAATTTGGGACGCAAAATCGACAGGTCTAAGGGCAAGCAATTGTCTAAGATGGCTGGATTGCCTATTGAAGTTAATCTATAAATAGAAATGAGAACCATTATTTGTAAATTATTCAATTATCTATAAGTTTAATCTAAAAATTATATTATATTTTTGGAGGAATTTTCTATGAAAAAATTTATTAGATTTATGGTAATGGCATTAACTTTAACATGTTTAAGTACAACAGCATTTGCAGCTACAGAACCAATTGAAAAACAAACAGATGCAAAAATAACTCAAATATACTATGATGTTATCTCTAATGACATAAAATTAAAAATTCCAAATACTAAAGAGTTTTCATCAGGAAAAATTGTTTGGCAAGTACAAAATGAAGATGGTACATGGTCAGATATAGATTATACAAATGACTCAACATACTTCAAAGGATGCACTTTTGGTTTAGGAATAAAGAATTATACACAATATATTGGAAAAACTTATAGAGTAAAAGCAATAAACAGTACATTAAATACAAACTATTATACAGTTCCATATACACTTACTAAATTAACTGCACCATCTTATAGTTCTTGTATTTCAATTTTATACTAAATGAAAAATTAAGGAATGTATTTTACATTCCTTTTTTTATATTTAAAAAGCAATCAAAATCTACGTTATACCTGTTATGGCGAACCGTATCACAAGTAAGGGATACGGTTTTTAATATATTATAAAAACTCTAAGTATTATTATCACTTTACAATAAATCATCATACTATTTTATAGGAGTGTGAGGATATGATAAATAATTGTAAACACGTAGAACTTAGAGGAGTATGGATAGCAACTGTATATGGTATTGACTGGCCTAAGACACAAAATAATCCAGAAGCACACATGAAAGAGTTTATAGAAATACTAGATACTTTAAAAGAATTAAACTTTAATGCAGTATTTGTACAAATAAGACCAGTATCAGATGCATTATACAAATCATGTATAAATCCATGGTCAGAATATCTTACAGGAAAGCAAGGCGTTAACCCAGGATATGATCCGTTAGAATTTATGATTAAAGAATCACACAAAAGAAATATGGAGTTTCATGCTTGGCTAAATCCATATAGAGTAACTACACAAGGAACTGATTTAAGTAAATTAGCAGATAATAATGTAGCAAAATTAAGACCGGATTGGGTGCTATCTTTTGAAAATGCATTATTTTATAACCCAGAAAATCCAGAAGTTATAAACTATATGGCTGTTACAGTTTATGAAATAATAAAAAATTATTGTGTAGACGGAATTCATTTTGATGATTATTTTTATCCATATAATTATCCTCTACCAGAAGGAGAAGATAGAGAAGGAGAAATTGCAAACAACAGACGTGAAGCCGTAAATCAAATGATTAGATTAGTATATAACGTAATAAAATCAACAAGACCATGTGTTCAATTTGGTATAAGTCCATTTGGTGTTTGGAAAAATAAAA
The DNA here is from genome assembly GCA_000686145.1 of Peptostreptococcaceae bacterium VA2. GTDB lineage: Bacteria > Bacillota > Clostridia > Peptostreptococcales > Peptostreptococcaceae > Romboutsia_D. The sequence goes on from JMMB01000007.1 coordinate 217,455, forward strand.
GTAGCGATATTAAGGGGTCAGAGAGTAAAAACTTAGAGAGTTATTATGATGCATATATGGATACTGTAACTTGGGTAGAAGAAGGTATTGTAGACTATATAGCTCCTCAAATTTATTGGACTATAGACAACAAAAATAGTCCTTATGAAAGTTTAGTAAAATGGTGGTCAGATTTAGTAGAGGGTACAGATGTTAGGTTATATATAGGTCAAAATATAGGTAATGTAGATATAGCAAAAGAAATAGCGAAAGAGATAACTATAAATAGAACCTACTGTGAGGTTGGAGGAAGTATCTTTTTTAGTATGAGAAATATAGAAGAAAATACAGGAAATGTAGTAGAACAATTTAAACAAGTATATAGTTGTAAGGCTATTACACCTGTACAATGGGCTAACAGGTATAGATAGTAAAAAGAAACCTAATAAAATATGAATTTAGATTAAATATACTAATATGAATTTTTATAAAAAGCTGTTGAAATTATCATTTCTATAGCTTTTTGTATTGGAAAAAATTATAGAGTGAAAGCAATCAAAAATCTACGTTATACTTGCTATGGGGAGCCGTATCACAAGTAAGTGATACGGTTTTTATTATTAAGAAATATACTAATCTTCTTCATCTAAATAAAGAAATACTAATAAAATGCCACAAAGAACTTAGAGGAAATAACTTATCATAGTACATATACTAAAGTTTATAAAAATATTAACGATATATAAAGTAAGTAAAACATTTTTAAAAGAACTGTATGACTTAATAATATATAGGAGGTTTTTTATTATGGAAGTAAATTTTCAATATAAAGAACATAATTATTTACCAATTGAAACCATATCTGTAATAGGGAAGTTTAATAATTATGATCATAACAAAGGAGTTATGATTAAAGAGGATAACAAATGGACATTTAAATGTGATTTGCAAACGGGTGAGCATCCATATAAGTTTCTTATTAATGGGGAATTAAAGATTAATGATCCAGCTGCAAATATATATTTACCAGATGATAATGAAGAGCTTTGGTCTATAGTTAAGATTAATGAAAATGATCAGAGAATGTACAATAATACTCAATATACAACGCATATAGAAAACTACAATATAGGTTCTTCAGTAAGTGAGCAAGAAAACATCGTAAATAAAAAAGTTTTTAATATGGCTTTAGATAAAAAAATAGTAACAAGATTTCAATTTACTAATGTAACAGGATTACACACTGTAACAACAGCATGGTATACACCTGTAGGAGAGTTATTCCAAGTAACTGAGAATAATTTATTTATGACACCAAATGGTAAAGAACCAATAATGTTATGGTTTTGGATAGATTTAACGGATAATACCCGTAAATATCCCTTTGGAACTTGGACAATGAAATTATTTATAGACGGTGAATTTATATTAGAAGATCAATTTAAATTATTACAAAATTCGTTATATTCGCCAAAAGGAGAAATAAGATAGTAGTTTATAAAGACAACTTTATAATATATAAGCGCTTAGCAGTGATTATATATTATTTAGAAAATAAAAAAGAAAAGGATGTGAAAGGTTATGAAAATAACTAGCAATGTTAACCTAAATGCAAATGTTATCAACAATAGCAATGATAATAAGGGTGGAGGTAGAAAGGTAGAAAATAACAATCTGAGTTCAGATGTACAAGCTATCAACATAATAGCTAAAGATGAATATAAATCTTCAATTGTTAATGATGTTAAAGACTCTTCAGATGTTGCATCTAAAGAAAGTAAGACAACTAAGAGTTCAATAGGTGGATTTTTTAGATCAGTAGCTGATAAATTTTCTTATGTAACTAGTGAGGTTTCAAAATTTGTTAAGACATCAGTTTCTGTAGGTGAAAGTGTCATTAAAACAGTGAAGTCAGTATCAAATGCTGTTGTTGATACGGCTAATGTTGTAGCAGAAACTATAAAAGATATGTCAGATTCAGTAAGTAAAAAAATAAAAGATACTGCATCACAAATAGCTAGTACATTTAAGCAAGTAACAACTACTGCGTCCGATTTGAAAAAAATAGCTGAAGATACTAAAAATTCAGCTACATCTCTAATAGATACAGGAGTAAAGACAGCTGTTTCAATAGGGGAAAATATTAAGGGAGTAGTAGGAAAAATTGGAACATCAGTAGATGAAATTAAGTCTGAGTGGAACAATTCAAATAGTGGCATTGTAGATAAATTATCTAAAACTGGTAAAATGGTAAAGGATGGAGTAGAATCCATAAAAGAACCAATAAAAGAAATAGGAAATACAGCTTCAACAGGATATAATGAAATTAAAAAACATTACGAAGATATAAGGAATAATATTGAAAATTCATTGTCTTGCATTAAAGAAGTTAAAAATACAGTTGTATCAGTTAGTAAGGATGCACTTGATATAATAAAAACAGTTGCAGCTGAAGTTAGAAATACAAGCAAAATTGTATCTGGCAGCATAAGTGATGTTTCAGCTAATATAAAAAATATAGTTAAAGATGGATATAAAGAAATTAATAAAACTATACAAAAAGCATATAATGGTAATGAAAAAGATAGGAATAACCTAGAAAATAACGATGGCATGACACCTGTATTAGCTTAAAGAGTTTTATCTAAGGATAAGTAAAAATAGTAGCTTCCCATTTGAATATGGAGCTACTATTTTTTGAGATTTTTCTATAAATAACACTATTAATGTTAATAGTGATATCAAGAATAATCAGCCTTGAAATAGTAATATTAAAACGTCGTTACTCATATGTATAACATCCATTCACACATTAATTCTAAAATTGGAAAAAGATAATGAACTATGAACTATTACTTGAAAATAATTTCAAAGGCTTAATTTACTAGAGCCTTTCCAACCCCAAGACCTCTAGATTCCTTAGATATAATAAATAACTGTATGCAACCTTGAAAATCATCTTTTTTTCCTTGTATAAGCTATTCATAGGTATCTTGAAGTTTTGAGAATTCATTACTCTATTGATGAATATTTAGAAAAAGAATATGGATTTAATAAAGAAAGGAGAGCTAGATTACATTAAAGTTATTTGTGGTAGATGCAGGTGTGTTATTTAATAAATTAGAATTATATAGGATGAACCGTACCATAAATAAATGAGGTTTTTAGAATAAAAGAGGCTTAAACTAATCTGTACATAAGTGGATATGTTTACGCCTCAATGGATTACTTATATAAAAAAACTTTTAGGCTATCTTTATTATCAAGAGTGGCAAGCAAAACGTTTTTTACCTCAATTTGATATAAATTTTCTAATTTGGAAACAACCCAGACTTCATCTTTATGAAGTCCTTTTATCTCCTTGAAATTAATTTTACCTTCTTTAATAATTGTTCTTGGAAAATTAAAAGGTTCCGTTTCTATATTCAAGGATGAAGGTGTAATTGATTCGTATTGTGGATGTAAAAAAACAGAAAATTTACCATTAGGTTCCCAGGTTGCTAATGCTACCTTTTTTACATCATCTACTTTTTCTTCACGTAATTCTTCTAATAATGCATCAATTGATATTCTTGCTTTTTTTAATCCGTTATAAAGTATTTCACCATTTTGAACAATTGTAATTGGTGAACTATTAATAAGTCTTCTAAGAGACGGGAATTTAAGAATGATGAATACTCCACCAAGATATAGGATAACTAATACAAGTGTTGTAATGATGGAGCCTTCCAATCCAAGTTTTTCATCAGACAGCGGATGGGCAATAATATTACCAATTACTAAAGTAATAGCAAAATCAATTAGTCTTAATTGAGAAAGGGAACGTTGCCCTAAGAGTTTTGCAATAGCCAGCAGAAAGAAAAAAGCAATAATAGCACGAAGTATCCAATCAATGGTGCTAAGTGTTTCCTGACCATGTAAAAAGTCCATATAAAATATCTCCTTTATCTAAAATATTCAATACTTATGCTATTTTAACCAATAATTGATGAAAAAATCAAAAGAAATAGAGGAATTCACAAATTACTATTTTAATAAAATAAAGTTAAGTGATGATGTTTTATGCTAATGTAATTTGGTTCTAAAACCTCATTTAGAGAGGTTACGGTGAACAATATCATAAGTAACGTAGCAAAATAGAAATTTACCACAAATATTTAATGATATCATAAAAAGTATAAATAGACTGTTTATAAAATACTTAGAAACTATAAGAGAAAGTAGATTGACCACTGATAGTTGGGGGTATTACAATAATTGTATAATATATGGAAGGAATTATAATATGAAAAAATTATTTAAATTATTGAGTTTATCAATTTGCATTGTAATAATGGGGATATTTTTCGTAGGATGTAGTAAAAATTATTCTGAAGAAATAAGCTTTTTTAACTATGGAGAAAATATAGACGAAGAAACTGTAAAAGAATTTGAGAAGCAATATGGTATAAAAGTTAATATTGAAACTTTTGATGATATGGAAACAATGTATCAAAAGATTAGCAAGGGAGCAGGACAATATGATGTTATTTTAGTATCTGATGCTTTAATGCCAAGAATTATTAAAAACAATCTTGTTCAAGAGCTAAATAAAAATAATATACCTAACATATCTCAAATGGATGAAGACTACTTAAATCTAGAAATAGACCCAGGTAATAAATATTCAGTTCCTTATATGTTTGGAACAGTAGGACTTATTTATAATAAAGATGTAGTAAAAGAAGAAGTAGATAGTTGGGATATACTATGGGATGAAAAATATAAAGATAAAATTTTTATGTTTGATACATATAGAGATGCAATGGGAGCAGCTTTAAAGAAGCTTGGATATTCATTAAACACAACTAATCTAAAAGAGATTAAAGAAGCTGAAGAATTACTATTAAGTCAAAGAAAGTTAGTGAATCCAATATATGGTGTTGATAATGGAACTACAATGATTCCAGCAGGAGAATCTGATATAAATATGATTTGGTCTGGAGAAGGGTTAAATATTCAAGATGAATATCCTAACTTAGCTTACGTAGTACCTAAGGAAGGTGCAAACTTCTGGATTGACAGCTTATGTATACCTAATAATGCTAAAAATGTTGAAGGAGCTGAAAAGTTCATAAATTTTGTAAGTGATAAGAAAAGTGCATTAAGAATAGCTGATGAAATAGGATATACAACTCCAAATAAGGAAGCAAGATTAGAACAACCAGAGGAAGTTAGAAATAATCCTAATGCATATATGCCTAAAGAAATAATGGATAGATGTGAAATCTATGATGATTTCCCTAAGGATGTTAAAAAATTATATGACGAAGCATGGATAAACATAAAATCAAGTAATTAAAAAAAGAAGGAAAGGCTAATAAAAAAGTCTTTCCTTCTTTTTTTATAAAATTTAAGATAAATAAACTTAGCAATTTAGGAACAGTATAAATTTAATTTGGTTGATATACTTTAATTATCACGTGATAGAAAGTAGGGATATAAATTGAATTACAGTAAAGTGATATCACAATGTATTGAATTTATTGAAGAAAATATAAAAAGAGATTTGACACCAGAATTAATAGCTAATAAATGTGGATATTCGACTTCTCATTTTTGCAGAATATTTAATATTCATCAAGGTATAACTTTGATGGAATATGTGAAAAAAAGAAGGCTGGCATTGGCAGCGACAAAATTATTTGAGGGAAATAGAATAATAGATATAGCTTTGGAGTATGGATTTGATACACATAATGGATTTTCAAAAGCATTTAAAAAAGAATATGGATTTAGTCCTACACAATATATAAAACGTATGAATGGCTGTTTTTCTAAAGAATCAATATATAAAATTGGAGGTTATATTATGAATCCTACTATTATAAAAAGACCTGCATTTAAAGTTGCAGGATATGGTATAAAGACTAATATTTGTAATGGAAATTATACTAAAGATGTTGCTTCATTTTGGAGTAATTACAATGGAGAAAATTTAGAAAGTAAAATGTATAAAATTTTAAATCCACCAAAGCATGGTGAAGTTGGATTGTGTATACCATCTAACAATCAAGATGGAGATACTATATATCTTCTAGGAGTTATAGTTGATGATTTTGAACATGTTGCAGATGATATGATGACAATAGATATACCTGAAGCAACATATGCAGTATTTACAACTCCAGCAGTAGATACATCAAATGATTTAGAGCAAAAAGAATTTGCTAATATAATAAAGGAAACTTGGAAATATATATTTGAAGAGTGGTTTAAAGATAGTAAATATATATTTGATGAAAGTAAGCTGGATTTTGAATTTTATGATGAGAGATGTCATGGAAGAAAAGATACTGTTATGGAAATTTATATTCCAGTATTAGAAAAGTAAATAAAGAGTGATATTATAGGGTTACAGATAGATGGAAATTTAATAAGTTATTTAATGAAGGAAGGATTGTCTAAATAATAAGATGATTCTTCCTTTTTGCATTTACCTGGAATGAACGGAATAAGTTTTAAAATGATAATATAATAAGAATATTATTTAATATAATGGTCAATATATAACTGTAAGGTAAAAATAATAAATATAGGATACAAATGTATATTTATTATGGACATCCAACGATATAACTGCTACTGAGGATTTATTTGTAGATTTAATAATTAAAAAATAATTAGATAATAAGTTAAACATTTTGTTAAAATCACATAAAATATTATTTTATTAAAGGAGTGGATTTATATGGGACATGATAATGATAAAAAAAAAGAAAACGATAGTAGTTTATTAAGATGGATAGGAAGATTCATATTAGTTGCAATTATTTTAATAATAACATCATTAATAACTCCAGGGTTTTCAATCCATGGAATATGGTCATTTTTAATAGCTGCTGTTGTAATATCCGGATTAGATTATTTAGTAGAATTACTTATGGGAGTTGATGCATCTCCTTTTGGAAAGGGAATAAAGGGATTTATAATTGCAGCGATAATAATATACTTAGCACAATTTTTAGTTCCTAATATGGGAGTATCCGTTATGGGAGCAGTGTTGGCAGCTATAGTTATTGGAATTTTAGATGCAATATTCCCAGCTAGAGCTATGTAATTTTAAATACATTCGAAAAGTATAGAAAAGTAAAAATTTTAAATTAGTTATAAACAAGACACTATTTTTCATGAATATAGTGTCTTTTTATTTTAATATAATAGTTTTAAATAAAACTTTTTTTGTTTAAGTTTTATTTAAAGTGGTATATTATAAATGCAAAACAGTTTTAAATAAAACTATGAAGAGGTGAGCTTATGAAAAACCTAAACTTTATTGAAAACTTTATGATCATACATCATTTTACAAAAAGTATATTTAAATATTCGTCAATAAAAGAAATAGATTCTAATCTTAATGAAACACATGCAAAAATTTTATTATTTGTATATAAACATGAACAAAGACAAATGAGTAAAATTAATAGGTATATAGGTATTCAAAAAGGAGCTTTTACAACATCTGTTGATATTTTGATTGATAATGGATATATATTGAAAATCAAAGATGAAAAAGATAAAAGGTTTACTAACTTAGAATTGACTCAAAAGGGAATACAAATGGCAGTTAAGTTAGAGCAGAATTTATACAAAAGTATAAATGATATGCTTGATAATATTGATGAAAAAGAAAAAGAAGAAATAAATGATGCATTAAAATTATTATCAAAATTTTGTATGAAAAATAAGAAAACTATTAAATAGGAGGATAAAATGGAAGACAAAAAAATAAGACTTTTAAGAGATGAAAAGGTTTCAAAAGCTATATTGAAATTATCTATACCTATGGTTATGGGTATGATGATTCAAGTTTTATATAACCTAGTAGATACGTATTTTATAGGAATGTTAAACGATCCTAACCAATTAGCAGCAGCTAATATATCACTTCCTGTGTTTATGATGCTTATGGCTATAGCGGGGATCGTAGGCTCTGGTTCTTCTTCATATATATCAAGATGTCTTGGTGATAAAGATTATGAAGAGGCTAATAATACTATTTCGATAGCAGCTGGGATTTTAATTATTATGAGCATAATTGTTATGATAGGTGGTATATTTATGTCTCCTAATATTGCAAGAGTACTAGGAGCAAATGATGCTACTTTTGATTATACTTACAAATATATAGTTATAATGTTTATCGGTGCAATACCTGTTATGTGTAGTTATGCACTAGGGCAACTTCTTCGTTCAGAGGGAAATATAATGCAGTCAGTTATAGGTCTTACACTAGGTACTGTTATAAATATAGTGCTTGATCCGATTTTTATATTTGGATTTAATATGGACATAACTGGGGCGGCCATAGCTACTGTAATAGGGCAAACATCAACACTAATATATTTTACTTATGCATTCTTAAGTGGTAAGACTACTTTAAAGATAGACTTAAAGAAATTTAAATATGATAAAAATATATTCAAAGAAATATTTACAATAGGTGTTCCTGCATCATTAAACCAAATGTTAATGGGAGTAGCCACTGTTATAGCTAATAATATAGCTATTAGCTACGGTACTTTAACTGTTGCTGGTATGGGGGTTGCTATGAAGATAATGACTATAGGTACTTTTGTATTTATGGGATTCTCTGCTGGATGCCAGCCTTTAGTTGGATATAACTATGGATGTGGTAATATTCCTAGAGTTAAGGAGATTATCAAAAAAGGAGTAATTATAACTTCTATTATAGGTATGAGTTTAGCATTAATATTTGGTGTGTTTGCTAATTCATTAATAGGATTATTTACAAGTGATGCTGAAGTTATAAATAAAGGAGCTACTATACTTAGAGCCTTAGTTATTTCACTTCCTTTTGTTGGTGGTCAGATGATATCTACAATTTCAGCTCAGTCAATGGGTAAAGTTGTTGTGGCATTTATTTTATCTATATCAAGACAAGGAATACTATATATGCCTCTTCTAGTTATATTAAATAAATTATTTGGTTTCTCTGGATTTATTTATGCTCAACCTATAACTGATATGATTATGTTAACATTCTCATCTATATTATTATTTAAGGTTATGCCAAAGGATAGTACTGAAGAAATTACAAATTAAAAGAAAAATTTTAATAGATAAATTAGATTAAGGAGTAGTATTATGAGTAAAGAGAATTTAGTATGTTTATGTAAAAAAATAAGTGAAGAAACAATAGTTAATGCAATAAAAAATGGTGATACAACGGTAGATGAAGTTAACAAAACAACTAAAGCTACGAGTGGACTATGTCGTGGAATTAGATGTAAGAAAAAAGTCAAAGCATTAATAAATGAATATAAGTAAATTAAATATAATAAAGAGATAAAAAAAGTTTTAGTAAAGGCAAACTGAATAAACTAATTATTATCAGATAAGTTTAAGTAGTTAATTATTAGCTGGGTTATAGCTCAGCTAATTTTTTATAATTAAAACTACATATTATGCATATCTTTTAATGTTTGAATGAAAAAATAAATCGTTCAAAAATAGTTGCAAAGGAAACTAATATATGTTAAATTGATATTAGTTTCAAAGGAAACTAATATCAACAAAGGAGAGACATGTTCATGAAAAAAAATATGCAAAATAATGGAGGGCTTTGGACAAAAAACTTCATTATTATAAATGTGATAAACTTATTAATATATTTCAGTTTTCAGATGCTATTACCTACACTTCCGATTTATGTAAAAAAACTTGGTGGGACAAACTCCATTATTGGATTAGTAACTGGAATTTTTGTAGTATCTTCAGTGATAATTCGTCCAATTTCAGGGTTACTTCTTGATAAATTAGGACGTAAAAAGGTGTTTTTAGTTGGATTACTTATATTTATATTATCTATATTTTCTTATTCATTGCTTCCATTTATTAGCGTTATTCTTATAATACGTTTTATTCATGGTTTTGGATGGGGAGCAGTAAGTACAGCTTCTAGTACTATTGCTTCAGACAATATACCAAAGGAGCGCTTTGGGGAAGGAATGGGATATTTTAGTTTGACAAGTAGTTTAGCTATGGCTATAGCTCCTGTAATTGGATTATCTCTGATTTCAAAATATAGCTTCAATGTACTATTTTATGTATCGACTATACTAGCTGTACTTGGTTTCATTACTACTTTTAAACTAAAGTATAGAAAAATCGAAAATAAAGAACAAAGCATCGAAAATAAAGAGCAAATCAAAATAAAGGGTTCATTGTATGAAAAATCATCTATCACTCCTTCAATTATAGTATTTTTCATGGCAGTAACTTATGGTGCGTTAACTAGTTTTTTACCTCTTTATGCAGCAGAAAAAGGGATACAAAATATTGGGATGTTCTTTACCGTTTATGCAGCAGCTTTATTTATTTCTAGACCATTCTTTGGTAAAATTATAGACAAACTAGGTTTTGACTATACAATTATTCCAGGTTTGATATGTATAATTGTAGCTATGGGACTTTTATCTAAGGCATCAAATATGCATATGTTTTTAATTACAGCATTTATTTACGGAATAGGCTTTGGAGCTACTCAATCAAGCTTACAGACTATGTCAATGGCCGGAGTTCCTTCAGAACGTTTAGGTGCTGCAAATGCTACGTTCCTTACAGCATTTGACTGTGGTATAGGATTAGGTTCAATCATTTTAGGATTAGTTTCATCAAATGTTGGATATTCCGAAATGTATCTTTGGGCAGCTACGTCTGCTGTTATAGCATTTATCCTTTACTTCATTATTGGTAGAAAAAGGGTTACAATTGTCGCAGATGAAGATGGAGAATCTCATTTAAACTTAAGTGAAAAAATTATTTAAAAGATAAATTAAAATAAACAATAGAAAATACACAAAGTTAGCTCTGCGTTTTATCTACGACAGAGCTTTCTTTTTATACGAAAATATATAAATTAGTAAATGATATGATTTACATAATTTAAAATAATAATATATAATTTAAAAATAAGTATATTTATATTTAATGATTGTAGCTATAAATATTTGTCTATATAATTAAGATTATTCCATAAGGAACTAATATAAAGGAGACAAGCTAATATGGGGAACATTGGTAGATTCAATGCAGCAATTCATAGAAATGCTCAAAGTATAATAAATTGCAAGCTTAGAGATTTAGATATTAGAAGTGGTCAACAGGAATTTTTTTACGTAATTTCAAAAAATGAAGGTATAAGTCAGAAAGAGTTAAGTAATTTTCTGTATGTAGGTAAATCAACTACTGCAAAAGCAGTAAAAAATTTAGTGGAAAATAATTATGTTAAGGTAGAGCGAGATGAAAATGATAAACGTATTCACAGGTTGTATTTAACACAAAAAGGAAGAGAGACTGTTCCTAAAATAGAATCAGTATTTTTAGAATTAATGGATATCTTTACAAAGGATTTATCGGAGTGCGAAAAAGATCAAACGCTTACAGTTCTAAAAAAGATATTAAATACGATTTATGAAGAGAAAAATAAATTAAATTCTGATATTGATTAAAATAATTTTAAATTCCATTTAGAACTAAAAAGTGAATAATATTACTTAATACAATATCAATAAATATCATCGGGGGAGACCCACAGCCAGTACACCAAAGGAACATATAGGATGCTTCCTTTTTGCATTTATCTAGAATGAACTGAATAAGCTTTAAAATGGTAATATTAAGAGTGAATAAAAACACGCTACATAGAGTAAGGCACAGAGAATCGTGATTGAATTTTTGTATGGTTATAATTTGAATAATCATAATATAAATGATACAAATTTGATGCTTGAGAATTGACTTTAGTATAATATAGTGGTACAATTTTGTTAATATTTACCAAAAATAATACATCGATAGATTGTGGGGGACAAAAATGGCATACAAATGGTCTGATGATTTACTAACAGGCAACATGCAAATTGATACAGAACATAAAGAACTAATAAAGGCAATTAATGATTTATTAGAAGCTTGTAGCGCGGGAAAGGGTAGAGCTGAATTAGAAAAAACAGTAAAATTTTTATCTCATTATACAAAAACGCATTTTGGGCATGAAGAAGTTTTACAAATGAAATATAAATATCCTGATTACAATAATCATAAAAAATACCATAAACAATTTGTAGACAATGTTGAAAGTATACAGAAAAAACTTTTATCAGATGGTCCAAGCATTGTTTTGGTTGGTGAAATTAATAGTAAAGTTGCTAATTGGCTAACTAATCATATAAAAAGAGAAGATGTTAAGGTGGCAGCACATATAAGAGATAATTCTAAATAATTAAATAAATAATTTTTAGATAAGAATTTTAGGAATAAAAAGTACTAATCTTGATTAGATTAGTACTTTAGAGCATGGACAATGTCTATGCTTTTTTATTTTTATCAATACTATGTTATGAGGTGATAAATATATTTAAATTCACCCTAAAGTGCCTTTATTATAATTATATTAATAGAAGTATGGATTAGACATCATAGAGAATGTCATTCCAAAGAACATAAGTATAAATACTAATATAGGTAATATAAATATTAGAACAAGTGGTAATACTAAGTTAGTTCCACCTTTAGTAAGTATTGCTCTGTGTCTAACATCTTCTCTAAGACCTTTAACTGAATCTAATTGCTTTTGAACATGTTTTAAATATAAAGCATTTCCATAAAATCCACAAACAAAGTTTGTACCTATATTTAAAAGCCACCCTATAAATGGTATGCAAGCAAATATTATGTTAGCTACCATTAAACCAGCACCGTATCCGTACATTTTTCTATAGAATAACCAATTTGAAGTAAGGAAAAATGATGCCCAGTTCCAAGATGTATTTTTCTCAAAATCTTGCATTTCCTTGAATTTAGGGATGTAGTACTCATTATTTTTTTGAACGAAGTCGATCATGTCATTGTTATCCCAGTCAGCTTTCATAAATCCTTCACCATTCAAATTAGTGAAGTCTTTGTAAGCCTCATTGCTAGTGATAGCATCTTTGATATTGTGAGTAGCTCTCTTTATTGAATCTTCGATAGATTTTAAACTGTTTCCACAGTTTGAACAGAGCTTATCAGATGATAGATTTTTTTGTCCACAGTTTGAACAAAATACAGTTTCTTTATTTTCCATTTTACTCCTCCTGATGAAATATGCTGTCGACTATATAGTTTAAATGATTATCACTATGGTAAACTTATATAACAAGAATACATATTGTTAGATTTTAAGTTAACAAAACACATTGATTATAATACAAAAATATATTATTTTCAATACAATTCTAGGAATAATTTAACAATATGTAAGGTTTGATAATTAAAAGTTGTATAATATGTATTAAATAGTTAACGTAAGAATATATCTCTTAGTTATGGACTTCCATGTTGAGAAGAAGAAATAGTATACAAGTATTGAAAACTCTTACCTTAGCAGTATGGGGAAGAGTTTTTTTGTCAGGATGAACCAATCGAGTTATATTTCAACTTCAATTTCAGATATATTTAATGATTTTCCACCTAGCATCACCTCAACAATCTCTTTATTTTGAATAGCTAAGGAAATAATTATTTCTGAAGGTTTTTCCATTGAATAACCTTGTTCAATAACTATATACCCAATATTGTTAGGGTTGATTTTATCATATTTAAATAGATAACATGCAAGAGCTCCATTGGATGTACCAGTTGCAGACTCTTCTGGTATTCCGTAAAGAGGTGCCAAATTTCTGCAGTGAGCATCTGAACCATTAAGTGACTCTAGTGTAAAGATATGATAACCAACAGCATTATATTTCTTGCTAATTTCTGCTACCTTTTCAAAATCTGGTTTTATCGCTTTTAATATTTCTATATTTTTGATAGGAACAATGATATCTGTTAGACCGGTAGATACTATTTGCACTGGTAAATTTTCTTCTATTTCAGCTACAGCAATATTCAAGATATATATTAGAATATATAAGAAAAAAGAATTTAAGAAATGAAATTTAAAATAATGGAGGGATACATATGTCTCAAATGACTAAAAAATCATTGGCTGTGTCGTTGAAAAAAATGTTAGCTCAAAAACCGTTGGAAAAAATAAAAGTCATAGATATTACAGAAGATTGTGAAGTAAATAGACAGACATTCTATTATCATTTCAAGGATATTTATGATTTATTAGAGTGGGTTTATACAAATGAAGCAACAAGAGCTTTGGACGGAAAAAAGACATATGATACTTGGCAACAGGGATTTACACAGATATTAGACTACATATTAGATAATAAATCTTTTGTATTAAATACATTCAATTCTGTAAGTAGAGAATACCTAGAACGTTACTTATATAATGAAATACAATTACTTCTGATGGGAGTAGTAGAAGAAAAGGCAAAAGGTATGTCAGTTAGGGAGAAAGATAAGGAATTTATTGCAGATTTTTATAAGTATGCATTTGTAGGCCTTTTGCTTGACTGGATTAAAAAAGGAATGAAAGAAAATCCTGTAGATATCATTAGTCGATTGAATACATTGATTTGTGGAAATATTGAAGGGGCTTTAGAGCAATATATGACAGATAAATAGGATTAGTAGAAAAATAAATAGAAAATATAAATTAGACAAATAATATTATTTGTCTAATTTTTTTACAAATTTATAGTTATGTTTAAAATTTTTACATAGTTTCAATATTGTCTATATAAGGAAACCTTAAATCGGAATATGATATTAATAAAATAAATTACTAAAGCTTTATCATAACTAAGCTTTAAGTAGAGGGTGAGGATTTTATATGTATTATAGTAATGGAAATTATGAAGCATTTGCACGTCCACAAAAACCAGAAGGCGTAGATAGAAAATCAGCATATTTAGTTGGAGCTGGTTTAGCATCTTTATCTGCTGCATGTTTTTTAATTCGTGATGGGCAAATGAAAGGCGAACATATTCATATCTTAGAAGAAATGGATATAGCAGGTGGTGCTTGTGACGGAATTAATGATGCTCAAAAGGGATTTATTATTCGTGGTGGGCGTGAAATGGAAAACCATTTTGAATGTTTATGGGATTTGTTTAGATCAATACCTTCAATAGAGACTAATGGAGTTTCTGTATTAGATGAATACTATTGGTTAAATAAAAAAGATCCAAATTATTCTTTAATGAGGGCTACAGTTAATTGTGGAGAAGATGCTCACACAGATGGTAAGTTTACATTAACAGATAAAGCATCTATGGAAATAGTACAATTATTTATGTCAAGAGATGAAGATTTATATGATAAAAAAGTTGAAGATGTATTTACAGAAGAATTCTTTGCATCAAACTTTTGGCTATATTGGAGAACTATGTTCGCTTTTGAGGAGTGGCATAGTGCGCTTGAAATGAAACTTTATATTCAAAGATTTATTCATCATATTGGTGGACTTCCTGATTTTTCAACTTTAAAATTTACAAAATATAATCAATACGAATCATTGATTTTACCAATGATTAAATATCTAGAGTCTAATGGAGTTCACTTCCAGTACAATACAACTGTTACCAATGTGAAATTTGAAATAACAGAAGATAAAAAAGTAGCAAAACAAATTGTTTGTATTAAAGATGGAAAAGAAGAAACCATTGATTTAGTAGAAGATGACTTAGTATTTGTTACAAATGGTAGCTGTACAGAGAATTCAACTTTGGGGGACGATAATCATGCTCCAACTTTAAATACTGATGAAGGTGGTTGTTGGAAACTTTGGAGAAATATTTCAGAACAAGATCCTTCTTTTGGTAGACCTGATAAATTCTGTACTAATACAAATGCAACTAATTGGGAATCGGCTACCATAACTACTTTAGATAATAGAATTCCACCATATATAGAAAAAGTATGTAAGCGTAATCCATTTAGTGGGAAAGTTGTTACAGGAGGTATTGTTACAGTTAAAGACTCGTCTTGGCTAATGAGTTATACTTTGAATAGACAACCACATTTTAAAAGTCAACCAGATAATCAACTTGTTGTATGGGTTTATGGATTATTTACTAATGTTGATGGAGATTTTATAAAAAAACCAATGAGAGAGTGTACGGGTTATGAAATTACTCAAGAATGGCTATATCATTTAGGAGTTCCAGTAGATCAAATTCCTGATATGGCGAAGAATTCTACTCATTGTATTCCTTGTATGATGCCATACATTACTTCATTCTTTATGCCAAGAACATCTGGAGATAGACCAAAAGTGGTACCAGAGAAAAGTGTTAATTTTGCATTTATTGGTCAATTTGCGGATACTGTTCGTGATACTGTATTTACAACAGAGTATTCTGTAAGAACTGCTATGGAGTCTGTATATACATTGCTTGATATTGACCGTGGAGTTCCTGAGGTATTTGGTTCTTGTTATGATATTAGGGTGTTGCTTGATTCAACTGCTAAGATGATGGATGGAAAAAAACTGACAGATATCAAATTACCATTAGGAACTAGAGCTAAATTAGAACCAGTTATGAAAGAAATTTCAGGAACTATAATTGAGGAATTATTACAAAGATATAATTTAATATAAGTTAACTCTGATTAGTAAAATCATATTAAATTATAATGAACCGTATTACAAATAAGTGATAGTGATTGAAGTTTAGAAATGATTATCTATTTTAGATTGAAATCTGATATAATAATTATATAAATAAAAATGCTTAGCGCGTCAACACTAAGCATTCTTAGAACATTTATTTTGTTTTAGGGCTATAAGATTAATTAAACTATATTTAATTTTAAAAAATAAGCACTGATCTTTACAGGATGGAGTGCTTTTTTCTTTGCTTCTAATAGTCATGCAACTAAGGTTAACAGAGTATATTAATATTTTTAGCAAAAAAACTTTAATATAAAGACAGAAAGTAGGAAGTGAAAATGAAAAGATTTAAAAGCGTATATATAGAGATAACAAATATATGTAATTTGAGCTGTGATTTTTGTCCGAAAACAAAAAGAAAATATAAGTTCATGGACAAAAAGGAGTTTAATCACATAATAGAGGAAATTAAGCCTTTTACTGATCAGGTATATTTTCACTTAATGGGAGAGCCGTTGCTTAATGAAAATATAGAAGACTTCTTAAAAGAAAGTGCTAAGAATGATTTAAAGGTTAATTTAACCACAAATGGGACCTTGTTAAATAAAAATGCAGATAAACTAATTAATTCAGAGGCACTAAGACAAGTTAATATATCACTTCATAGTTTTGAAGCAAATGAAAAAACTGTAGAGCTTGAAGAATATATAAACAATGTTACGGAATTTGTTAATAAAGCTAGTGAAGGCAAAGATATAATTTGTTCTATTAGACTATGGAATATTGATAACGAAGATTTAAAGGGGGCAAATGGATTAAATAGTGATATTTTAAAGATGTTAGAAGAAAATTTAGGATTAGATTTTTCTTTAGGCGAAAAGCTTCAAGAAGTTAATAAGCTTAAGCTTAAGGATAAAGTTTATTTAAATATGGCAGAAAAATTTGAATGGCCAGATATTGAAATAGCAAGTATTGGAGAAGATGTTTTTTGTCATGGACTTAGAAATCAAATGGGCGTTTTAGTCGATGGAACTGTAGTGCCTTGCTGCTTAGATAGTGAAGGGAATATATCTCTTGGAAATATATTTGAAAAACCTCTTAAGGAAATATTAGAAGTAAAAAGATCAACTGATATATATGACGGATTTTCTAGAAGAAAAGCTGTAGAGGATTTATGTAAAAAATGTGGTTATGCAACTAGATTTAAGAATTCGTAATTTAGATTTATAAATGATGAACCGTATCATAGTAAGTGATACGGTTTTTTGATATATAAATAATATTATAGAGAATATTATTTATATATAGTGGTCAATATATAACTGTAAGGTAGAAATAATACTAGGATATAAATGTATGTATCTTCATTTAGTATGGATATTTAATCATGATAAAGTAATTAGATAGTAAGTTAGAAAGCTTTGTGGAAAATAAATAAAATAATATTTTATTAAAGGAGTAGTTTTTATGGAAAATGATAATAAAAAAAGAGAAAACGATAGTAGTTTATTAAGATGGATAGGAAGATTCATATTAGTTGCAATTATATTAACAATAACATCATTTGTAACTCCAGGATTTACAATCTATGGAATATGGTCATATTTGATAGCTGCTGTTGTAATATGTGGGTTAGATTATTTAGTAGAATCACTTATGGGAGTTGATGCCTCTCCTTTTGGAAAGGGACTAAAAGGATTTGTAATTGCAGTGGTAATAATATACTTAGCACAATTTTTAGTTCCTAATATGAGTGTATCTATGATAGGATCAGTATTAGCAGCTATAGTTATTGGAATTTTAGATGTAATATTTCCAGTTAGAGCTATGTAGTTTTAAACATTTTATGTCTTATAATTATTAATACTTATAGAAAATATATTAAACTAAAGTATTAAGAAACTTTAAATAAATTTAAAAAATTTTCTTAATGTAATAAGTTAGCAAAAAAGATATTATTTATAAATATAACACAGAACCGTATCATAAATAAGTGATACGGTTTTTATTGTAAATTTAAAAATAAGATTATATGTGCTAACTACTTAAATTTTTGAGGGAATTGTTTGATTATACCATCAGTAAGTATATCTGCAAACTCAATCATGTGCTCTTCACCTTTGTCATATGCTTTAATATCTGCATTCCAGTCTTTATTTAATCTAGAAACAACTTGATCTGTAACAAACTGTAAATGTGTATATAGCATATCTTTTAGAATTTTGTTTGAATAGTTAGGGTTAGCAGAACTTAAAAAATTAGCTATTTTATCAGCATTTTCATACCATAGTTTATTATATTTTTCTAAAGCATCTTTATTTCCTGTCTTAGCAGCGTCGGTAACTTGCCCTGCAAGTTCTATATGTTCTCTCAATAAAGCAGCAAGTTTATTTCCAGCTTCTTCTCCATAATAAGGTTTAATTGAATTTCCAATATCATCTTGATTTTTAAGAAGTCTTTCTAATACAGGACTTTTATCTTCAAGTGAAGACAGATCACTTACAATAAAACTTCTAGTCCATGAAACATGATCTATCCAAAGTCTTCTCTGTGCCATTCTTAGATCACAGGCAGCTTTGTTACAAGGTATATCTTTAGAATAGCTACTTTCTAAAGCTTGAGCTTTGAATGGTACTAAAATTAAAGCTAATAAAAAAAATGATAATAATAAATTTCTTGAAATTTTCTTCATTGTTATATGCTCCTTTGTCGTTAAATTTTGATTTTAGTTTACCCAAAGTCATATATGTATACTCTTAATAGACGGGTTTATCAAAGAATAAATAGAGTAATATAAAATAAAGATATTTTTAATGGACTAAAGAACCTTATAGTTATCAGATTAAAATCTTTATAGAAAATAATTATGAAATTTAATAATATTCAAAATAATACAAGATAGGAACTTATTTGACAATTACTTCATACTATACATAGAGATTGTTTATAAGAATTCTCAATATATAATATAATGGAGAGATGTTAGTATGAGTTATCAAAATTGTAAACGTAATAAATGTGAAAAATGGGACCCATGCCATGAAGAAGAGATGACACATGTTCATGAATACTCAGAAAGTGTTAAACTAGCTGAAGAATGCGATGATAGACATAACCATCGTGCTGCAGGTGTTACAGGTCAAGTTATGCCAATAAATGGTGGAACGAGCCATGTTCATAAAATTAGAAATGATAACACAGATTTTCTGGACCATTTCCACATGATATGTGTTACAACTGGTCCCGCAATTCCAATACCAGGTAGTAATAAGCACGTTCATTTAATATCTGGAAATACTACTATTGCTGATGGACATTGTCATCAATTCCTTTTCACTACTCAAATTAATGCACCTTTAGTATAAATTAAAAGGTGAAAAATTAACTTATTGAGTTTCAAAATATAATTGTAAAGTTTATATGATTATATTAAAATTGATAAAAAAGTCACTTAAGACTATGAAACTTATTTCATAGTCTTCTTTGCATATATACAGCTGTAGGACTATTACACCTGTATAGTGATATAAAATTTATAGATAGCCAAAATGAATATTTTGGAATTGAGTTTATTACATATGATTAAAATTATAAGCATTAAGAATAAAAAGGATCACTAGAAAAGCCTAAAATAATTATTATGTTTAATTAATAGTCACTAAGTAATATCCTAATACATAATATATATCAAAATGATTTTTTAGGAGGGAATATGATGAACAATCAAAGATATGTTATTTTATCACTGGAGTTACATTTATTTTTTGCGAGGATAATGAAGGAGCATGCTCTTTTTTTAGAAGCTGGATTTACACCTAAAGACTCAAGACTCGCTAGTAAAGCAGATCATTATAAAAAAGAGTTTGAAAAACTATTATCATACACAGTGAGTGTTAGTAATGGAATAATAAGATCTAATGTTTTAGACTCTGGAGAGATTATAACCGATTATACATTGGGAACAGAACAAAAGACTCAAAATTTCACAGGGATAGAGATAAATCAAAATATAACTATGCTAGAATCAGAACTACATAGTGGAATGAATCCTAAGATTAGTTCTAATTTGATAAACTATGTAAGTCAGCTTAATGCCAATGCAAAAAAACTTCTTAAAGGACTTATTAGTTTTAAGCAAAATATATTAGATGATGTATTATCTTGTAATTTATTTACAGTTAATTATCCAATGCTTATTGAACATATAATTCGTGAAGCTAAATTATATCTTTCATTGATAGATGACCTTGAAAATAGAGTTGATATTGATTCAAAGAATAGTAGAGAAGTGGAGTTATTCTGGGATCAAATTATGATGGAACATGCATTATTTATAAGAGGATTACTTGATCCTTCTGAAAATGAATTAATTGATATAGCTGATGAATTTGCTGATGAATTTAATGATTTAATTGAAGAGGCGAAGACTATGACAAATACAACAATAAATAGTGTTACAAATGAAACTTTAAACCAAACTATTCAATTTAAGAAATTTAAGCAAGCAGGGACACAAGGGATTGCTAGTTGCAAGATAAAGTCTATAATACTTCCACTTCTTGCAGATCATGTACTAAGAGAGGCTAATCATTATATTAGATTGCTAGAAACATATAAAGAGATGTAATTAATAATAGATTTGATTTAGTAATAGTTTGAAAATTAAATAGATTTATTAAATAAATGAAGAGAAATAGATAGCATAGAAATACAAATAAACGATGATGTGATAACATACTTAATGAAGGATGGATTACCTGAAGAACAAGGTAACCCATCCTTTTTGTATTTAAGAAGAGTTTTAGAAAATATAGAGAAATCAAAACAACTTGAATTTGAATCACACAATGTTAAATTTAATGAAAAGATAGAAATATTAAAAAATTATATTTCAGATTCTTTAACTGAAAATAAATGTATTTATTAGATTTTAAGTAAAGAAGTTCATAGTTTAAAAGAAGAAAAATGTAATATGTATTTTCAAATTGTTGAGAAGAGTACATATATTATTATTTTAGAAAATAGTGTACTTGTGCAATTACAACCTAAAGCTATAAATTGATAGATAGAAAAAGTACAGTTTGATAGCATTATATATAAATAGTTTGATATCTATTGTATTACCTTTTTTAATTCATACCATTTGTTAATATAATATCAAAGTATTCTTTATAACCAAAATTTATTTTAAACTTTCGAAATATTTTAATATATATAAATACTTGATATTATAAAACCACAAAATAAATAAGAAAAGGAAGGATGATATATATGAATTATTATGAAGAAAGCTTAAAAATGCACGAGGAAAACGTTGGTAAAATTGAAGTAATAAGTAAAATAAAAATTGAAACAAGAGATGATTTAAGTTTAGCATATACACCAGGAGTTGCAGAACCTTGTAGAAAAATTCATGAGGATGAGGAAAACGTATACAAATATACATCGAAAGGTAATTTAGTTGCAGTAGTAACAGATGGTTCAGCAGTTCTTGGATTAGGAGATATAGGGCCAAAGGCTGGACTTCCAGTTATGGAAGGTAAAGCAATATTATTTAAAGAATTCGCAGGGGTAGATGCCTTCCCAATTTGTTTAGATACAAAAGATGTAGATGAAATAGTAAAAACTGTTAAGCTTATAGCTCCTGGATTTGGAGGAATAAATTTAGAAGATATTGGAGCACCAAGATGCTTTGAAGTTGAAGAAAGATTAAAGAAAGAACTTGATATACCAGTGTTCCATGATGATCAACACGGAACAGCAATAGTTGTTTTAGCTGGTCTTATAAATGCTTTAAAAGTAGTTGAAAAGAAAATAGAAGATGTTAAGGTAGTAGTAAATGGTCCTGGAGCGGCAGGAACTGCAATAACAAAATTATTATTATCTTCTGGAGTTAAGAATTTAATTGTTTGCGATAAGGTAGGTATTCTTTATAGAGGAATTGAAAATGTTGACGATGCTAAAAAGGAACTAGCTAAGATTACCAATCCAGATAATATTCAAGGAACTTTAGCGGATGCATTAGTAGGGGCTGATGTATTTGTAGGGGTATCTGCTCCAGGAATTGTATCGCAGGATATGGTAAAAGCTATGAATGAAGATTCAATATTCTTTGCAATGGCAAATCCAACTCCAGAAATCATGCCAGATGAAGCAAAAGCGGCAGGGGCAAGAGTAGTAGGAACAGGGCGTTCAGATTTTCCAAACCAAGTTAACAACGTATTAGCTTTCCCTGGAATATTTAGAGGTGCTTTAGATGTCAGAGCAACAGAAATAAATGAGGAAATGAAAATAGCAGCAGCTTATGCTATAGCTTCTATGATAAAAGATGAAGATTTAAATGAAGATAATGTAATTCCAAATGCATTAGATAAAACTGTTGCAAGTAATGTAGCTGAAGCAATAAAAAAGGCGGCAATAGAAAGTGGCGTGGCCAGAAATAAAAAATAGGAGGTAATCAACATGCAAATTCCAATTAAGAAAACGATTGATAGGATTCCAGGCGGTATGATGGTTGTTCCACTTTTTCTAGGGGTATTAGTTAATACATTTTTCCCACAATTCCTAGAAATTGGTGGTTTTACAACGGCATTATTTTCACCAAAAGCATCATCAACAATTTTAGCTTGTTTTATGTTTTTAATTGGTTCACAAATTCATTTTAAATTAGCACCAAAAGCTTTAAAAAAAGGTGCAATATTAATCAGTGGTAAGTTTATAGTAGGTGCTGGAATTGGTATACTTGTAGGTAAGATTTTTGGACCTGCTGGAGTTTTAGGATTATCACCATTAGCTGTTCTTGCTGCACTAACAAATTGCAATGGTGGATTATATGCATCTCTTGCTTCACAATATGGCGATGAAACTGATGTAGGTGCTTATGCTTTATTATCTTTAAAAGATGGACCATTTTTCACATTAATTGCATTAGGTGCATCAGGACTTGCTCAAGTTCCTATTGAGGCACTTGTAGCAGTAATGATTCCAATAGTAATAGGAATGATTTTAGGAAATCTTGATTCTGATATGAGAGCTTTCCTTGGAAGCAGTAAATTATTATTAATCCCATTCTTCTCGTTTCCATTAGGTGCAGGAATGGATCTTACAACTATTATACAAGCTGGAATTCCTGGTATAATATTAGGAATAGTAGCTTCTTTAACTGGAATAGGAGCTTTTATATTACTGAAATTATTTAAAGAAGAGCCTGTAATTGGTTTAGCAACAGGGTCAACTGCAGGAAATGCTGTAGCGACGCCGGCTGCTGTTGCAGCAATAGATCCAACAGTAGCTTCTATAGCAGCAGTAGCTACTGCACAAGTTGCAGCAGCATGTGTAGTATCTGCTATCGTTTGTCCATTTATCGTTTCTTATGCATTTAAATTAATGAAAAATAAAAAAATGAAAAAGTTAAATAATGAAGCTGCTTCATGATAAAAAAATGATTATTTAATAAGTAAGTGGCAATAATATAAAGTAAGTTTATGATTACTAAATTTAGCCTACGGGTAAGGTTAAATAGATATATTAATAGATATTAAATTAAACACGGAAAAATGGAAGACAATAATGAAAGAAGTGCTATATAATAGGATTGAAGTATCTATTCCTATATTAATCCTTCTATCTGTATGTATAGTCTTCTATGATTCCGTGTTTTTTAAGTTTTTTAATTATAAAATTTAGATTTGCACATATTAAAGTTGAGGTGATGAATTTGAAAAAAAAGATGAAGCTGCAAACAAAGCTTACTATATTGATTATTATAGTAGTGTTTATTTCTATATGTATAATCATTTTTTTTGTTGCCTCATGGATGACTAAAAATATTGAAAGTACAGCAAAAACTAATGTTATGAATGTAGCTGAGATGGTAGCAAATTCTAGAGAAGTAAT
Organism: Peptostreptococcaceae bacterium VA2; assembly: GCA_000686145.1. Lineage (GTDB taxonomy): Bacteria > Bacillota > Clostridia > Peptostreptococcales > Peptostreptococcaceae > Romboutsia_D. The sequence goes on from JMMB01000007.1 coordinate 241,888, forward strand.
AGATGCACTTGAGAAAAAGGACCCTAATAAAGAAATTAGACCATATATTGATAATCAACTTAAAAACTTAGATGAAATTGAGTATATAATAGTAGTAGACAATGATGGAATTAGATATTCTCATCCTAATTCACAGATGATAGGTGAAAAATTTGTGGGGGGAGATGAAGGTAGAGTAGTTAAAGAGGGGGATGCATACATTTCTGAGGCTATTGGAACACTGGGAAAATCATTAAGGGCTTTTGCTCCAATATATGATACAGAAAATGAGAGAGAGATAGGTTTTGTTTGTGTAGGAACACTTATACAGAGCATTGAAGAAGATGAGCATACGGCCATATTATATATAATATTAATTTCTTTTGCTAGTTTGACGGTAGGCATAGTAGGGGCGTTTATACTAGCTAATAACATAAAGAATACTTTACTAGGACTTGAGCCTGAGGAGATAACAAGGCTTTATAATGAAAAGATGGTAATCCTTGATGCAATTTATGAGGGGTTAATAGCTATTGATAATAAAGGAAAGATTACCCTTATAAATGATTCAGCACTAAATATATTACATTATGAAAACAAGATTGATAAAAATGATATTATAGGTAAGGATATAGAAGATATTTTTCCAACGACGCATTTGACTACAGTATTGGAAACAGGAAATTGTGAATTTGAAAGAGAGCAGAGGATAAATAATACTGTAATAATGACCAATAGAATTCCTATAAATGATAGAGGAAAGATTGTAGGGGCTATTGCTACTTTTAGGGATAAAACAGAGCTAACTAAATTGGCTGAAGAGCTTACTGGCGTTAAAAAGATGGCGTGGTCATTAAGAGCTCAAAATCATGAGTTTATGAACAAGCTTCATACTATCACCGGATTAATACAGCTTGAAGAATATGATGAAGCTATACAGTTTATATCAGATGTAGCTAAAAGTAGAAATAAAATAAGTAGTATTTTAACTAAAAACATAAAAGATTCATATTTATCTGCAATACTGTTTTCTAAATACAATAAAGCTGAAGAAAATAGAGTTAAATTTAAAATAGATGAAAATTCTATTATTAACAGTCTTCCTCAATTTATGACTTCTGAAGACCTTGTTTCAATAATAGGTAATTTAATAGAAAATTCATTAGATGCAGTTAGTAATGATGGAGATGGACAAATTTATATAAAAATAGAACAACAAAGTGAATATCTTAAAATACATGTTAAGGATAATGGTCCTGGCATCGAAGAAAAATATAGAGATAAAATTTATGAACAAGGCTTTACTACTAAAGAAGGTGATAGAGGACATGGGATGTGTATTGTAAAAGAAATAGTAGATGATGCAAATGGAAAGATTGAATTAAAGGAAGATAAAGGTGTTATTTGGGATATTACTATACCTATGTTAAGGAGTGAGTAGTTTGATTGAAGTAATGATTATTGAAGATGACCCAATGGTAAGAGAAATTAATTCGAGATTTTTAAAAAGAGTGGATGGGTTTAACTTGTATATAGCAGTAGGTAACCTTACTGAAGCAAAAAAGTTTATTAAGAATAAAAAGCCTGATTTAATATTATTAGATGTTTTTTTACCAAATGAAAATGGGATTGATTTTTTAAAATGGTTAAGAAACAAGGAAATTGGTACAGATGTAATACTAATTACGGCAGACAAGACAATAGAAAGAGTCCAAGAAGCTTTTAGGTATGGAGCTATAGATTATTTAATAAAACCATTTGATTTTGAAAGATTTAAAGACTCACTTATCCAGTTTAAGGAAAGATACTATGAATTTAAAAAGGTAGAAGAAATTGAGCAAAGCAAATTAGATAAATTAATTTTAAATTCTGAAGTAAATCAAAAAGATGAAGGACTTGCAAAAGGATTTAATAAGTATACTTATAAATCTTTATGGAGTGAAATTGAGAAAATGAATAATCAGTACTTTACATCTGAAGATATGTCAGAAAGAATAAAGGTTGCTAGGGTTACAGTTAGAAGGTATTTAGAGTATATGAAAGAAGAGGGTCACCTAGAGAAAATTGTAGAATATGGGAAAGTAGGAAGACCACAACATAAGTTTAGAAAATTATAAATATAAAAAAGGTATTTGGTTAAAGGGCTTATGGAGTTCTACTGTTTATTTGAAAGTAGTATTAGAAGAATAATTAGAAAATAAAAAAATATGTAGAAGAAATCGATGCTTAATATAAATTTTTTAATAAATACATCAAGATGGACAGATCTATTGGAGGCCTTGAAGCGGAAGGAGAGTGGCATATTTTAAAAACAATGCTAGAGCGCGCAAGGGAAAATACAAAAGATACTAAAATTTATTAGATTTAAAGACAATACAAACTTTGAAAGAAATATTTTTATGTAAAAGATTAAATCTCACTAAAAGACATTATTTTATAAAATGCATTGTTGTTTAAAGTAACTCAATAAATACTACTGAGATAATATGTCAAATATAGTCGTAATTAGAGAAATGCTAAAATTGTGTTAAATATTTTGAAAATTGTTGCAATTGAAAATAAAAATCTATACAATTACCTCAATATAGGAAATGCTTATAAATTTTTATAGGGGGTTTATATGAAAAAACAATATCTAGATACCGTAGTTGTAGGATTTGCCTTATTTGCCATGTTCTTTGGCGCTGGAAACTTAATATTCCCACCATATTTAGGACTAGTATCAGGTAACCAGTGGTTACTAGGATTTAGCGGATTTGTTATAGCAGACGTTGGATTAGCTTTATTAGCAATATTAGCAGCAGCAAAATGTCAGGGTGACATAAGTAAGGTTTTAGGTAGAAGTGGAAAAGTTCTATCTAGGATATTAGCAGCATCAATCATGATTTGTTTAGGACCACTTTTAGCAATACCTAGAACAGGAGCAACAACATTTGAAATGGGTGTAGCACCTATTATTGGAGGATTTAGTCCAGTATTATTTTCAGTAATATTTTTTGGTTTAACGCTTATGCTTACAATAAAACCATCCAAAGTTGTAGACATCATAGGTCAATACTTAACACCGGCATTATTAATTGCATTAATATTTTTAATTGTTATGGGAATTGTATCACCACTTGGAGATTTAAATCAACCAGCAGTTATAGATTCAATATTTGCAGAAGGAGTTAAACAAGGATATCAAACAATGGATCCATTAGGTGCAATAGCTTTATCAGCTGTAGTAATAATATCACTTGGACAAAAAGGTTATACTAAGGAATCTGAAAAAATTAAGTTAACATTACAAGCAGGTCTTGTTGCAGGAGTAGCTTTATTCATAGTATATGGTGGACTTGCATACTTAGGTTCTACAGTTGCACATCAGTTTGAAGGTATAAATCCAGCTGATATAAATCAAACATCATTAATAGTAAATATAACAGAACAGCTATTGGGTCAACCAGGAAAAATAGTATTAGCATTAATAGTAGGATTAGCTTGCTTAACAACATCTATAGGTCTTGTTTCAGCAACAGGTCAATATTTTGCTAAGGTTTCTAATGGAAAGATAAAATATGAAACTATAGTAATTGGTGTATGTATATTCAGTGCAGTAGTATCAAACTTTGGTGTTAGCACAATAATAAAATTCTCAGCACCGATATTAACAGTTATTTATCCAGCGACAATAGTATTGGTATTAATGACATTATTTAATAAGCAGATTAAAAATGATAATGCATTTAAATGGGCTACATACGTAGCTTTAATAGTAAGTATACTTACAGTTGTTGATAGTATGGGAATTAAAATATCATTTATACATAAATTGCCTTTTAATGGTATAGGATTTAACTGGATAGTTCCAGTTTTAATTGGTGGTATAGTAGGTAATTTCATACCATCAAAAAATAATATAGATTACAATAGTGAGAGTGAACAAATTATGTAAATACATATAAAAATAGTATATTAATTAGGATTAAAAATATATCTAATATATAAATAAGAACCGTATTACAATAAAGTGATACGGTTCTTATGTTATAAAAAACTATAAAAATAATATTTTGAACTAGTGAGGATATATAATATTGCTTGCAATTTGTCAATATAACAAGAATATGATATTATATAATTCTATAATAAGTTCTCTACAGCTTATAAAAGAGAATTGAAAATAATGAACGGAGGAAATATAATTATGGAAAATTTACCAAATTGCCCAAGATGTAATTCAGAATACACTTATGAAGATGGAAGTCTTCTTGTTTGTCCAGAATGCTCTCATGAATGGTCTTTAGAATCAGGAAATGGTGAAGACACAAATATTATAAAAGATGCAAACGGAAATATATTAAATGATGGAGATGCTGTAACAGTAATCAAAGACCTTAAAGTAAAAGGAAGTTCATCATCTATAAAAATAGGAACAAAAGTTAAGAGTATACGTTTAGTTCCTGGTGCATCTGATGGACATGATATAGAATGTAAAATAGATGGCTTCGGAGCTATGAAATTAAAATCTAGTGTTGTTAAAAAAGCGTAGTATTATATTTAAAACAATAAAACTCCCCCGTATCAATCGATACGGGTTTTTTTTAGTTACAACCAATTCCCTTAATTTTTAATTTTTCTAACATATCAATAGTCATTTTACTTAAATCATATTTAGCCTTAAAGCCCCATTCATTTATTGCACATGTTGGATCAATAGAATTAGGCCAAGATTCTGCAATTGATTGACGTATTGGATCTACATTGTATCCAAACTCAAAGTCAGGTATATGTTTTTTTATTTCATTAGCAATTTTATCTGGATCAAAGTTCATAGCTGTTATATTAAATGCATTTCTATGAATTAATTTAGAACTGTCAGCTTCAATTAAATCAACTATAGCATCAAGCGCATCTGGCATATACATCATATCCATTTGAGTTCCTTTAGCTATAAATGAATCATATTTTTTATTTTTTAATGCTTCATAGTATATATCAACAGCATAGTCTGTAGTTCCACCTCCAGGAGGTGTTACATATGATATTAGACCAGGGAATCTAACCCCTCTAGTATCTACTTTAAACTTGTTGAAATAATAATCACATAGTAATTCTCCAGCTACTTTAGTTACGCCATACATAGTGCTAGGTCTTTGTAGAGTATCTTGTGGAGTTAAATTTTTAGGAGAATTAGAACCAAATGCGGCTATAGAACTAGGTGTAAATAATTTACAGTTAAGTTCTTTACAAACTTCTAATACATTACTTAATCCACCCATATTAAGTTTCCAAGCAAATTGTGGATTTTGTTCACCTACAGCAGAAAGTAAAGAAGCTAAATGAATTATTGTATCTACATTATATTTCTTTGCAATTGAAGCCATAGAGTTAACATCCATAACATTAAGTGTTTCAAATAAACCATTATTTATAATTTCGCTAGTAGAACGTATATCAGTAGCGACAACATTATCAACACCGTATTCACTTCTAAGTTTTGAAGTTAGTTCTGAACCAATTTGACCTAAAGCTCCAGTAATAAGTACCTTTTTCATCTATTTTCCTCCTAATAAATTAAATTAAAAAACTTATATTATTCCTAATTCTTTTCCAACTTTTTCATAAATAACTAAAGCATCATCAAGCATTTCTTTTGTGTGAGATGCTGTTGGCATATTTCTAACTCTTCCACTTCCCTTTGGAACAGTAGGAAAAACTATAGATTTAGCATAAACGCCTTCTTCTAAAAGTCTTTTGCTAAATAATTGAGTTTTAGTTTCATCGCCTATTATGCAAGGCGTTATAGGTGTTTCGCTATTCCCTATATTAAAGCCTAAAGATTTTAAACTATCTTTTAAATAATTTCCATTTTCCCATACTTTATTAACCAAAGAATCATTTTGCATAAGAATATTTATAGATTTGGTGCAAGCAGCAGCAGAACCAGGAGTTAAAGATGTTGAAAATAAGAAAGGTCTACCTCTGACCTTTAACCAGTCAATAAGATCTTTTGAACCAGCAACATAGCCACCCACTACTCCAATAGCTTTAGATAAAGTTCCAATTTGAAAATCGATTTTATCAGATAAGCCAAAGTGTTTGCATGTTCCAGCACCGTTACCAGTAACGCCTGATCCATGAGCATCATCAACGTATGTAATCAAATCAAATTCTTGTGCTATTCCAACAATTTCTGGTAATTTAGCAATATCACCATCCATAGAAAAAACTCCATCAGTTATGACCATAATCTTATTGTATTGATTACTTTCTTTAGCCAACTTGGCCTTTTCTCTTAAATCATTCATATCGGAATGTTTATATCTTATAACTTTAGATCCACATAATCTACAACCATCTATTATTGATGCATGGTTTAGTTCGTCAGATAAGATAGCGTCATTTTTGTCCATAACAGCAGAAATAGCTCCCATATTACAGTTAAATCCTGATTGGAATGCAATAGCAGATTCTGTTCCTTTGAACTTGGCAATAGTAGACTCAAGAATATCGTGAACTTCAAGAGTACCGTTTATAGTTCTTACAGCTCCAGCTCCTGTACCATATTTATTAGTTGCATCAATTTCAGCTTTTTTTAATCTATTATCTGTAGCTAACCCTAAATAATTATTAGATGATAAATTTATTAAATTTTTATCATTTATTTTTATAATTGGACCATTAGAACTTTGAAGTAAATCTATTTTGTTATAAAGCCCATTTGACCTTAATTCTGTTAGATTTTTTGATAGAAATATAGATAAAGACTTATTTTTAGAACTATATATAGTCATGTAAATCACCCCTCTAATTAGTAGCTTTTATATATAAAGATTGTCATGAAACATTAGCAATAAAGACTGTTTTTATTGATTAAATGTATTTTAAATAGTAATATATATGATATATGTGTATGTTTTAAGCTAAGAAATAATTCGAAATTTAATAATTATATTAAGGAAAAGGAATGGAAAAAATGGAAAAAATTAATAAGTTAAATATATTAAAAGATTACATACTAATAACAATAGGAGTTGTTTTAGTTGCTTTTGGTATACAATATTTTTATGCTCCTAACGAGATAGCAGGTGGTGGGTTAAGTGGTATAGCTATAGTAATAAATTACTATATACCTCAATTATCGATGGGAACTATAATATTTATAGGTAATCTGATATTATTTACAATATCATTTATATTAATAGGCGGAGATTTTGGATTTAAAACGATATACGCAAGTATTATGTTATCAGTTGCTATGGATATTATGCAAAAAGTATTCCATTCATATGCATTGACAAACAATATGATATTAGCGGTATTGTTAGGAACAATAGTATGTTCTATAGGATTAGCAATCGCATTTTCAATAAATGCATCTACAGGTGGAACAGATATACTTGCTAAAATATTAAATAAATATACAAATTTTAATATAGGAGTATCATTATTAGTGGTAGATTTATTTGTTGTTATATTTGGAGGATTTACTTTTGGTTTAGGAAAAGGTGTATATTCTTTAATGGCAGTTGTAATTAACGGACTAACAATAGACTTCTTAATAGCAAAAATAGAAAAGAAAAGAAAAGAAAAAGAAGATGAAGTATTAAAGCTTCAACAAGTTCAATAAATTTCAAAATCACATATAAAACGGAAAATACTGCCAAAAATAGGTGGTATTTTTTGTTTTATGACAAAAAGTGATGATATAATATAAAATAAATAGTTTTAATTAATTTTTTTAAAAGGATAAAAGCTTTATAAAATAAAGCTGAAATAAGATTTCAAAAGCCAAAATATTATTTTTTAAGGAACTTAATAAAAATTAAAAATACTTATTGACCATTACGTAACGTAATCTTATAAAATGATATTAGGCAATAACTTGGGGGAGATATAGTGAAAGAAAATTTTTTATACACTACAGGTGAATTTGCTAAAATGGCTGGGGTGACAATAAGAACCATTAGATACTACGATACTAAAGGTATACTTAAGCCATCGCATCATAATAGCTCAGGACATCGATTATACTCAAATGAGGATTTTCTAAAGCTAAAGAAAATATTAGCTTTAAAATACTTAGGTCTATCATTAGACGAAGTTATGAACACTGAATTATATAGTTTTGAAAAAGATGATATGGTTAATTCTTTGAAATTACAAAAAAATATTATCAAAAACAAAATAAATCATATGAAGACAGTGCTAAATGCCATAGAAACAGCAGAAGTTAGTATTCAAAATGATGAAAACTTAGACTGGAACAAAACGATAGACATAATAAAAATCCTAGAAAATGAAAAAGAATTATTGCAACAATATGTAGATTCATCAAACTTAAATGCTAGTGTTAAACTGCAAGATAGATTTAGTTCTAATAAGCATGGATGGTACAACTGGACATTTAATAACATAAAATTAAGAAAAAAGAGTAAGGTTTTAGAAATAGGATGTGGAAATGGAGCTTTATGGGCTAAAAATATAGAAAATCTAAATGATAAAGTAGAAGTAACTTTAACTGATGTCTGTCAAGATATGATTGATGATGCAAAGCTTAATTTAGATGGATATAATAAAAACTTTAATTTTAAAATAGTAGATCCAAATAAGATCGCATATGAAGATGAAAGTTTTGACATAATAATAGCTAACCACATACTATTTTACATGAACGATTTAGATAAAGTTCTTTCTGAGATAAAAAGGGTTCTAAAAGTAGGAGGGCGTTTTTATTGTTCGACTATTGGCTGTGACCATATGAAAGAGTTAGAAGAACTTATGATAAAGTTTAATAGTAATATAAAAATTTCTGAAGAAAAACTTTCAAATAAATTTGGATTAGATAATGGAGAATATATATTACAAGAATACTTTACTGATATACATAAACATTTGTATAAAGATGAGTTAGTAGTAAATGATACAAAGGGTATACTAGAATATATATATTCAATACCAGGTAACATTTTAGAAGTAATAGATACTAAGAAAAAAGAGTTTGAAGTTTATATTGATAAGAATATACAACAAAATGGTGCAATTAATATAACTAATAGTAATGCGCTATTTGAAAGTATAAAAAGGTAAGATCTTAGTTAGTTTTTTAATGAAATTTATATTTTATATTTTAATAGAATGGAAGTTCAAACATAGGTTTAAAAAAACGTTTTCAATGTTAAAATATAATCAAAATATTTACATTTAAAATTTAAATAAATATATTTTGATTGATATCAAAAATATTGGGAAAGATATTTAAGTCTATGAAAAACGTTTTTATTAATTATTTAATATAAATTTTTTAAAAATATATAGATTTTTGGTAATTAAGGAATTGAAAATAAAATTGTCAATAAGTTAACGAGTTTATTAGACAAAATTTTACAACAGATTGAGGGGTAAAAGTTATGGGAATTAAAGTAACAAGCGAAATCAAAACGTTGAAAAAAGTTCTACTTCACAGACCAGGTTCAGAAATAGAAAACTTAACACCTGATTATCTAGAAAGGTTATTATTTGATGATATTCCATTTTTAGAGGTGGCTCAGCAAGAGCATGATGCATTTGCAGAGATATTAAGACAAAATGGAGTAGAAGTTGTTTATTTACATGAATTAGCAGCTGAAGTTATAGCTGATGAGGAAATAAAAGAACAATTTATACAACAATTTATAAAAGAAGCTGGAATAACAAGTCCAGAATTACATAAAAATGTTTATGAATTCTTAAAAGGATTTAAAAACAATGAAGATTTAATAAGCAAAACAATGGCAGGAATAAATAAACATGAATTACCACAATTAGGTAAGAGAAGTTTATCTGATTTAGCAGAAGATGATTATCCATTTGTAGCTGATCCAATGCCAAATTTATACTTCACAAGAGATCCATTTGCAACAATAGGAGAAGGCGTAAGTTTAAATAAAATGTACTCAGTAACTAGAAATAGAGAAACTTTATATGCTGATTATATATTCAAATATCATAAGGACTTTAAAGGTCAAGTAGAAAGATTCTACGATAGAGATTTTGAATATCACATAGAAGGTGGAGATATATTAAACTTAACTGAAAAAACTTTAGCAATAGGTATATCTCAAAGAACTCAAGCTGATGCAATAGAGCATATAGCTAAGCAAATATTCTTTAAAAGTCAAAATAAAGATATAGAAACAATATTAGCTTTCAATATTCCAAATAATAGAGCTATGATGCATTTAGATACAGTATTTACTCAAATAGATGTTGATAAGTTTACTATTCATCCAGGAATACAAGGACCATTACAAGTATTTGAAATAACTAAAGGTAATGTAGAAGGCGAATTAAAAATAGAAGAACTTAATGCTAAATTAGAAGATGTATTAGCTAAATACCTTGGAGTAGAAAAAGTTACATTAATCCAATGTGGTGGCGGAGATAAAGTTATAGCAGATAGAGAACAATGGAATGATGGTTCAAATACATTATGTATAAAACCAGGTGAAGTTGTTGTTTACTCTAGAAACTATATAACTAATAAATTATTAGTAGATAATGGTATTAAAATACACGTAATACCATCAAGTGAATTATCAAGAGGACGTGGGGGCCCAAGATGTATGTCAATGCCTCTAGTTAGAGAAGTATAACAATTAATATTTAAGTAATAATATTAAAAAATAGCTTTAAAATATACACATACTAAAAGTCATCTAAAGGTTTAATACTAAGCCTTTAGATGACGAATTAAACTAAATTTTTTAAAAATATAATATAACTTATTAGGAGGATTTTACCATGGCAGTTAATTTAAGAGGACGTTCATTTTTAAAATTATTAGATTTTTCGAGTGCAGAAATAAGATACTTATTAGATTTATCTAAAAACTTAAAGGATTTAAAAAGAGCTGGAGTAGTAAATAAAACTTTAGAAGGCAAAAATGCTGTTATATTATTCGCAAAAGACTCAACTAGAACTAGATGTTCATTTGAAGTTGGGGCTATGGATTTAGGTATGGGTGTTACTTACCTAGGACCAACTGGTTCTCAAATGGGTAAAAAAGAATCTATAGCAGATACTGCTAGAGTTTTAGGAAGAATGTATGATGGTATAGAATATAGAGGATTTGAGCAAGAAATAGTTGAAGAACTAGCTGCTCATGCTGGAGTACCAGTATGGAATGGATTAACAAATGAGTTCCATCCAACTCAAATGATAGCTGACTTATTAACTATAGAAGAAAAATTAGGAAGATTAAAAGGCGTAAACTTTGTTTACATGGGAGATGCTAGAAACAACATGGGTAACTCTTTAATGGTTGCTTGTGCTAAAATGGGATTAAACTTCACAGCTTGTGCTCCAAAAGAATTATTCCCAGCTGAAGAATTAGTAGCTACTTGTGAAGCAATAGCTAAAGAAAACGGATGCACAATAACATTAACTGAAGATGTTATGGCTGGAACTAAAAATGCTGATGTTATATACACTGACGTTTGGGTGTCTATGGGAGAACCTGTTGAAGTTTGGGAAGCTAGAATATCTCAATTAAAACCATTCCAAGTTAACAAAGCTGTTATGGACAACGCTAATCCAGAGGCAATATTCATGCACTGCTTACCAGCATTCCATGATACAAAAACTACTACAGGAAAAGAAATGGCTGAAAAATTCGGTATAACTGAAATGGAAGTTACTGATGAAGTATTTGAATCTAAACAATCAGTTGTATTTGATGAAGCAGAAAATAGAATGCATACTATAAAAGCTATAATGGCTGCTACTATAGGACAATAAGTTATAGCAATAAAGTTAAGTTAAGCAAGTCATGTAACCCCCATTTTGTTATCGGAGAAGGTAGATGGGGGTTATATTTATATAAAATATATTTAGATAGAGGTGTCAAACTATGAAGAGATTAGTTATAGCTTTAGGTGGAAATGCACTAGGAAACAATCCAGAAGAACAATTAAAATTAGTTAAACAAACAGCAAAGACAATAGTAGATCTTTCAGAAGAAGGATATAACGTAATAGTTGGACATGGTAATGGACCACAGGTAGGTATGATAAACTTAGCTATGGATTTTGCAGCTAACAATGGAGCTAATACTCCAAGTATGCCATTTGCAGAATGTGGATCAATGAGCCAAGGTTATATAGGTTATCATTTACAACAATCAATAAAAAATGAATTAAATGCTAGAAAACTTAATAAAAACGTTGCAACAATAGTAACTCAAGTTGTAGTTGATGAAAAAGATGAAGCATTTAAAAACTTAACTAAACCAGTTGGTATGTTCTATACTAAAGAAGAAGCAGATAAAATAGCTGCTGAAAAAGCTTTTACTTTTGTAGAGGACTCAGGAAGAGGATATAGAAGAGTTGTTGCTTCTCCACAACCACAAAAAATAGTTGAATTAGAAACTGTTAAACAATTAGTTGATAACGGAAGTATAGTAATAACTATTGGTGGTGGTGGTATACCAGTAATAGAAAAACAAGATGGGTCTTTAGAAGGTGTAGCAGCAGTTATAGATAAAGACAAATCAAGTGCTAAATTAGCAAAAGATCTTGATGCAGAGATGTTAGTAATATTAACTGCTGTTGATAGAGTTTGTATAAACTTCAATAAACCAAATCAAGAAGAATTAGCTTCTATAAACTTAGAAGAAGCTGCTAAATATATAGCTGAAGAGCATTTTGCAAAAGGATCTATGTTACCTAAAGTAGAAGCATGTGTAGATTTTGTAGCATCATCTACTAATGGAAAAGCATTAATAACTTCTCTAGAAAAAGCTAAAGAAGCTTTACATGGAAAGACAGGAACTATAATATGCAAAGATAAATAGATCTTTAAGGCATAATAATAAGCACGTTTACAAAAAGGAAATATTATTCTTGTATAGAATAGTATTTTCTTTATTTACAGAAGCTGTTATTATATAAGTGAATTGAATGTTATATTTTAAACGATTTTTATAGAGATTAACTCTTAAAAATAATGTAAAAATTAAAAAATAAAGGGGAAATGTAAGATGTCAAAAGACAAGAAAAAGAAATTTAAGTTCCCATCTGCTTATACGGTATTATTAGCAATAATGATATCAATCGCACTAATAACTCAATTTGTGCCAGGAGTTAAAAAAGCTCAATTATCTGATTTAATTATGGCACCAGTAACAGGTATGGTTGGAATAAAAGATTTAGCTTTAGACGAACAAATAAGTACATCTATGGATAAAGGCGGAGTAGAAGCTGCTCTAAAAACTATAAATGACTCAGAAACTAATTATATGAGTGTAGCGAATGAAGGACAGCTTAAAGGTGCAATAGATGTTGCATTATTCGTACTTATAATAGGTGGATTCTTAGGGGTTGTAACAAAAACAGGTGCTTTAGATGCTGGAGTTGGAGGACTTGTTAAGAAGTTAAAAGGTAAAGAATTAATGCTAATACCAGTTTTAATGTTATTATTCTCATTAGGTGGTACTTCTTACGGAATGGCAGAAGAATCATTAGCATTTTACGCACTAATAACTGCAACTATGATGGCAGCAGGATTTGATCCATTAGTAGGAGCAGCTACATTGTTACTTGGTTGTGGAGTAGGGGTTTTAGGATCAACAGTAAATCCATTTGCTATAGGCGCAGCTGTTTCAGCAGCTGGAGCAGCTGGAGTAAAGATAAATCAAGGTAGTACAATAGCATTAGGTGCTGTATTATGGATTGTAACTTTACTAATAGCAATAGCTTACGTTATGAGATATGCTAAAAAAGTATATGCTGACAAAAATGCTACTTTATTATCTAAACATGAATTAGAGACAGCTAATGAAGCATTTAGTCAAAACTCTGAGGAAATTTTAGAATTAAACGGAAAAAGAAAAATAGTATTAGTATTATTTGGATTATCTTTTATAGTAATGATATTAGGTGTTATACCATGGAATGATTTTGGGATAACAATATTTGATAATACTGCATGGTTTAACGGAGCTCCATTAGGAAAATGGTGGTTCCCAGAGTTAACAGTATGGTTCTTCTTAATGTCTGTTGTAATAGGTTTAGTTTACAGAATGTCTGAAGAAGACATAGTTGGTTCATTTATAAATGGATGTGCTGATATGGTCGGGGTTGCTCTTGTTGTAGGTATATCAAGAGGAGTATCTTTCATGATGGCAAACTCAGGATTAGATTTATACATATTAGATAAAGCATCAGGAGTATTAAGCGGAGTATCAGGTATGTTATTTGCTAACATGGCATACTTAATATACATAGCGCTATCATTCTTAATACCATCAACTTCTGGACTTGCTTCAGTTTCTATGCCAATATTTGCACCATTAGCACAAAAGTTAAATATTGCACCAGAGATAATAGTTTCAGCTTTCTCTGCTGGTTCAGGTATAGTAAACTTAGTAACTCCAACATCAGGAGTTGTTATGGGTGGTCTTGCAATATCAAAGATAGAATATGGTACATGGATTAAGTTTGTAACTAAATTATTAGTAATGATATTTATTGCAACAGTAATTATATTAGCTGTTGGACCTATGCTTTTAGGTTTATAAAATTAATCAAAAACCATAAGGCTTTTAATAAAAGCTTTATGGTTTTATTTTTAAATAAGGATAGGTGATTGAGATGGGTCTTGTTAGCTTTTTAAGTTCTTTTTATTTTGTATTTACAGTTTTATTGATATTTAAAAAAAATACTATGGGTAAAACATATTTTTCATTTGGAATATTGACATATATTTTTGTAATAGGATATTCGTTTATTCCTAAAGTGCCAGCAAACTTACAACAATTTGGAATTTTTATTGTATTTTCATTGATGATATTATTATTTGGTCTAATGTTTGGTATTACTATTAAACTATTTAAGAAAAGTAATAAAACTTCTGTAATAATGGCAATAATATCTTCTGTTTTATTAATACTTTTAGTATTTAATACTAAGGGATACCTAACATATATGTATATTCCTGTATTATTATATATGGTTCAAAACAAGCTTAATGTAAAAATAGATAACTCAGTAAAGCCATTAAATAAAAAAATTATATAGTTAAGAATAAAGACCTCAAAACACCTTAGGATTTGGCATTTGTAGGTCTATTATTTTGTAAAAATTACAAATAATAATAAGCTTAAGAGGAATACTAATTATATTACAAAAAATTAATACTTAAGGAAGTGTAAATTATGAAAAGTGTAATTACTGTGGGGGCTGGAGTAGGAGGACTTTGCACAGCAATAAGGTTACTTAAACAGGGATATAAAGTAACTATATTAGAAAAAGAAAAAGAAATAGGTGGGAAAGTTAATATAAAAAATATAGAAGGAGCTAAGTTTGATTTAACAGCATCTATATTAATGACTCCTAAAATATACACTGAAATTTTTGACGAAGTCGGTAAAGATTATAAAGACTACTTTGAGCTAATAAAAATAGACCCTATATATAGAGTTAACTATCATAATGGAGATAGATATGATTTTTATAGTGATTTAAGCAAAATGGTAAGAGTATTAGAATGTATGCAAGAGGGATTATCTATTGAATATTTGAACTTTACATCTAAATCTTTAGAAAAATATATCTATAGTAAAAAGTATTTTTTAGATAAACCGATGACAGATATAAATGAGATATCGATTAGTAAATCTCTAAAGGTATTATCACAAATAAAGCCATTTACTAATGTTAATAAATACGTAGCAAATATAATATCTAACAAACAATTAAAAGAATACTTAATATTTCAATCTATGTATATAGGAATAAATCCATATACAAATTCTAACCTATACACTTTAATACCAGCTATATCACATACATATGGATTATGGTATATAAAAGGTGGTTTTTATAAGTATATAGAAGCTCTAAAAAAATTAATATTAGAATTAGGCGGAGTAATAGAAACTGAAAATAATGTAGAAAAAATATTGATAGATAAGGATAAGGTTGTAGGAGTTGAATCTAATAAAGGAATTTATAAATCTGATATAGTTGTATGTAATGTTGACTATCCTTATGCAATAGCTAATTTAACCAATAAAGGAAAAAATAATAAGATAAATAAAATAAAAAAAGAAGACTATTCTTGTTCTATTTTTAGTATGTACCTAGGACTTAATAAAAAATATGATGATTTACAAGTACATAACATGTATATAGGAGAAAATTTCAAAGAAAATATTGAAAGTCCGTTCAAAGGTAAATTACCAAAATCTCCATCAATATATTTATATTATCCAAGTAAAATAGATGAATCTGTATCGGGTTCTTTTGAAAGTATACTAAATGTAATGGTGAGAGTACCTAATTTAGAATATGAAAACATAAAGTGGAACAAAGAAAACATAAGAAAATTTAGAAATATTATTATAAATCAATTAAAAAATGTAAAGGGTCTAGAAAATCTAAATAAAGAAATATTATATGAGTCATATTTAACGCCAATACAATTAAAACGTAGATTTAATTCTTATAATGGAACAGCCTTTGGAATAAGTCATAAACTAAACCAAACCACTTATTTTAGACCTCATATAAAAGATGAAAATGTAAATGGACTTTATTTTATAGGTTCGTCAACTCATCCTGGAAATGGTGTATCTGTAATAATAGATGGAAGTAAAACTTTATCAAAGATTATAAAAAAAGATGGGATTAGTTGATACATATAAATAATATGTATCAACTAATCCTAAGTTACAAGATAAAAAAATGAATAGAGTAGAAGATATTATAAAAATAAGTTGAAATAAATATACTCATAATATTAAATATGGGTATGATTATTATAAAAAAAGTATGGATAAGTATCCATACTTTTTTATTTTAATAAAAATAAAAAGAATCTAAAACTTTTTAACGAAGATAGTACGTCTATATATATGTGATGAAAAGGAGGCCTTTAAGAAAGATGAACTTACTAAGCTTAGATAAGAAAAGGAAAGAAAATACATTTAAAAATTACATTATAGAAAATCAAAAAACATTTTATAAAATAGCATACACTTATGTAAAAAATAATGATGACGCCTTAGATATAGTTCAAGAGGCTATATGTAAAGGACTGTCTAAAATAAAAACACTTAAAGATGTAGAACTGATAAAACCATGGTTTTATAAAATATTAATAAATACATCAATAGATCACATAAGAAAAAATAAAAAATATACTCAAGAGAGAGGGGAAGTTTCTGCTGACAACATCATAGATCACAATATAGATATAGAAATAGATATACAACGAGCTTTAGATAGTTTATGCGAAGAAGATAAAACACTAGTAATACTTAGGTATTTTGAGGATATGAAAATATCTGATATAGCAACAATACTAGATAAAAATGAAAATACTATAAAAACTAGACTTTATAAAACTTTAAAATTATTAAAGGTTCAAATAAACAAGGGCGTATAAGGAGAGAGTTATGAAAAATAAAAAATTAGAAAAATTAAACGAAAACTACAACAATATAGAAATTCCAGAGAACTTAGATTATGTAGTAAATGAAACATTAAACAAGAGAAAGCCTGTTAATAAAAAATGGTTATCAAGTGCAGCAGTGATGGCTATCTTAGTAGGTGGAATTAATTTAAGTCCAGCATTTGCAAATACATTAGAGCAGATACCTGTAGTTGGGAATATAATTAAAGTAGTAAGATTATCAAATTATAATTTAAATGAAAATGGATTTGAAGTATCGATAGATGTTTCTAAGGTAGAGGGATTAAAAAATAAAGAATTACAAGAAAATATAAATAAAGAAATGGAAAAAGATGCGAAAAAATTGTATCAAGAATATGTAAAAGAAACAAAAGAATTAGAAAAAGATAATATACTAGGAAGAGAAATGGCTAAGTCATGGTCTGAAACTATGACAAATAATGATAAAGTATTATCTTTAGTTGTGTACAGATATGATGCGCAAGGATCATCTAATACTACAAGAAAGTTCTATAATATAAATAAGAAAAATGAAACAGCGCTTACACTTGAAACTATGTTCAGTAGAAAAGATTATGTAAATATAATAAGTGAAAACATAAAAAAACAAATGGAAGAACAAATGAAAAACGATCTAGATAAAGCATATTGGTTAAATGACCCAGAAATGAAAGATGGAAACTTTACAAAAATAAATAAAGATCAAGGATTCTATATAAATGATAAAAATGAATTAGTAATATGCTTTGATAAATATGAAGTAGCACCAGGATACATGGGATTAGTAGAGTTCACTATACCAAGTGATGTTTTAAATCCCGACTTAGGATAATATATACAAAAGATTATTAAATAAGAAAAATAATATCTTACATAAAACCTAAAAATAAATCTAATATAAAAATAAGTGTTTCCAAAAATTGGGACACTTATTTTTATGCATAAATTTTTAAATAGATATTTATTTTATTTTATATTTATCCCATATAAATAATTTTTCTGAATTATTTAATGCTCCAAATATGTGGTTCTTGACCCCTGGCATATCTATATTTAATTTTGTTATAAGTTCTTTTATATCTTGTCTTTTAGTATGTCCGTTAGCAAGGCATGGATTTTCTATAACTGGATAATTGCAATCTTTAGTAATTTTTTTAGTCATATATTCTTCTATATATACCATGGGTCTTATTATTGTTAAATCTTGATTATCCATATAGCTCTTTGGAGAAAAACAATTTACCCTTCCTTCATAAAACATAGACATTAAAAAAGTTTCTATAGCATCATCTTTATGATGGCCAAGAGCAACTTTGTTACATCCTAATTTTTTTGCATTACTGTTTAAAGCGCCACGTCTTAAATTTGCACATAAAGAACATGGATTTTTTTCTTTTCTTATATCAAATACAACCTCTTTTATGTTTGTTTGAATTTCATAAAAAGGAACTTCTAAATCTTCACATAATTTGTATAAAGGAGAATTATCTACTCCTCCAGGATTTAGAGTAATAGCTATTAGTTCAAATTTTTGAGGTGAAAACTTTTGATAGTTTTTTAGAATATGAAGTAAAGTTAAACTATCTTTACCACCAGAAAGTCCAACTGCTATTTTATCATTTTCTTGTATCATATCAAAATCTTGTATAGCTTGACGAGCTTTGCTAAGAAGCTTTTTCATAGACATATTTATATCCTCCGTTGAAAAATACTATATTAATAAGTATTTATATTTTAGTTAATTAAATTTTTATGAAATTATGTAAAATATTATAACAAACTTACTAATACTAAACAATAAGGCTTTGTATAAAGGTTTTGCGTGAAACATTAAAATATTAAGTTTTAAAGTTATACATAATTAAATTTAAT
Source organism: Peptostreptococcaceae bacterium VA2 (assembly GCA_000686145.1). GTDB lineage: Bacteria > Bacillota > Clostridia > Peptostreptococcales > Peptostreptococcaceae > Romboutsia_D. The sequence continues at coordinate 261,178 of JMMB01000007.1, forward strand.
TTATTTGGAAAAGTATAAACAATATTTTTATTATAAAATATGTTATATATGATTATTTCAATATTTTGAAGTATAATATATGTAACTTAAAATAGGGGAGGATAAAAAATGCAAAAAGTAGAAAGCTTTAAATTAGACCATACAAAGGTAAAAACACCGTATATAAGAAAATGTTGTGTATTAGATGGAGCAAAAGAATATGATAGGGAAGCTTTAGAAAAAGGACTTTCTCTTAATATTTATGGAGAATAGATAATATGTTACTTAACTTTGATAATCTGATAAAGATAAATGAAAAAGAGGTTTTAAGATATTTAGAATATAAGGGGCAATACATAAGCGATAATCTTAAAAGTAGCATTGATGAGTGTATAAAAATAACTAAAGAAAAGATAAACCCTCGATATATTTTGAGGGTTTATCCTATATTAATAGAAAATAATAGTACTTTTTATAATAAAATAGCTATAAAAGGTAGTGACTTGAAATTAAAAAGCAAAGATTTATATAATATATTAAAAGATTGTGAAGAATGTATTATTATTAGCGCTACATTAGGAATAGAAATTGAAAAAGAAATAAGAAAATATTCATACTGTGAATTAAGTAAAAGTATAATAATGGATGCATGTGCAACTACAGCAATAGAAGAAGTATGTGATATAGTACAGTCTAATATTGAAAAAGAATTAAATCAAAAGGATAAGTACATAACCATGAGGTATAGTCCAGGTTATGGAGATTTGCCTTTAGAATTAAATAAAGAAATATTAAATTTGCTAAGTGCTCAAAATAAAATAGGATTAACAATAAATGATAGTGGAATAATGATTCCGAGAAAATCAGTAGTTACAATAATGGGGATAACGCACAAAACAATAAATAGGGTACAACCTTCATGCTTAAATTGTGAGAACCATAAAACTTGTAAATACAAAAAAGGGGATGTAAGTGATGAATGTAATAGAATATATAAAAAATAATATATTAATATTTGATGGAGCAATGGGAACGATGCTTCAGCAAAAAGGATTAAAAATAGGTGAGAATCCAGAGGTATTTGCACTTAAAAATCCAGAAAAATTAATGGAGATACATAAATCATATTTAGATGCAGGGTGTAACGTAGTTACTACAAATACATTTGGAGCGAATGAATTAAAATTAGATAAGCTTGGATATACAGTAGAAGAAGTTGTAGAAAATGCAGTCAAAATGGCTAGATGTGCAATAAATAAAGTAGATAAATCAAAACCTAGATATGTAGCACTTGATATAGGTCCAATTGGAGAAATGCTAGAACCTATGGGAACTTTAAGTTTTGATAACGCGTATGAAATTTTTAAAAGACAAGCGATACAAGGGGAAAAATCTGGAGTAGATTTAATTATTATAGAAACTATGATGGATTTATATGAAGCTAAAGCAGCTGTTTTAGCAGTAAAAGAAAATACTAATTTACCTGTATTTTGTACTATGACATTTGATGAAAATGAAAGAAGTTTTACAGGATGTATGCCAGAAAGTATGGTAGCAACTATTGGAGGGTTGGGAGTAGATGCAATCGGTGTGAATTGTTCATTAGGTCCAAAACAACTATTACCAATAGTTAAAAAGATATGCAAGGTAGCTAATATACCAGTTATAGTTCAAGCTAATGCAGGTCTACCAGATATAATAGATGGACAAGCTATATATAATGTGGACAAGGATGATTTTTATGAAGGAGTACAAAAATTCATAGAGGCAGGAGCATCAATAATAGGTGGATGTTGTGGGACTAATCCATCATTTATAAATAAAATATCACAAAATTTAGATAAACTTAAAATAGTAGATATAGAAAAAGAAATAAAAAGTATAGTTTGTTCACCATCTAAATGTGTTGAAATAAAATCACCTACAGTTATGGGAGAGAGAATAAATCCAACAGGAAAGAAATTATTACAGCAATCTATTAAAAATGGAAATTTTGATTATATGATAAATTTAGGGTTAGAGCAAATTAATGCAGGAGCTGAAATTTTAAATGTTAATGTTGGATTAGCAGATATAGATGAATCGAAAATGATGCCAAGGGTTTTAAAAGAAATACAGTCAGTAATAGACATACCTTTACAAGTTGATTCGTCAGATATAAAAGCATTAGAACGAGGTCTTAGATATTATAATGGAAAGACTATAGCAAACTCAGTAAACGGGAAAGAAGACTCACTAAATAGTATACTACCAATAGTAAAAAAATATGGAGCTTGTGTAGTAGGTCTTACATTAGATGAAAATGGAATACCACAAAAAGCACAAGATAGATTTGAAATCGCAAAAAAAATAGTAGATAAAGCTACGGAATGTGGTATAAAAAAACAAGATATATTTATAGATTGTCTTTCTTTAACAGTATCAGCACAACAAGGAGAAGCGATAGAAACTTTGAAATGTATAAAAATGGTTAAAGAAAAACTAGGAGTAAAAACTATATTAGGGGTATCTAATATTTCTTTTGGAGTGCCAAATAGAAAGGCTTTAAATAGTTCATTTTTAACATTAGCTCTAGGTTATGGTTTAGATTTACCAATAATAAATCCTAATGAAGAAAATATGATGGAAGCTATAAATTCTTTTAAGGTAATAAAAAATATAGATAAAAATTGTGTTGAATATATAAATAAATACACTGCTATTACAAATAATAAAACTATAAATAAATCAAAAGAAAATAATAGTGAGTTAACTTTAAAGCAAGTTGTAGAAAGAGGATTACAAGAAGATTGTAAGTCTATAACAACGTCACTTTTACAAAAATATTCTGAAGATAAAATTTTAGATGAGATTTTAATACCTGCACTAGATGAAGTTGGAAAAAAATATGATAGTGGTGAAATATTTTTACCTCAATTAATTCAATGTGCAGAAGCTGTTAAAGTATCACTAAATGTAATAAAAGAAAGCTCGCTTCAAAAAAATGATAAATCTGTATATAAAGGTAAAATAATTTTAGCTACTGTAAAAGGAGATATTCATGATATCGGGAAAAATATAGTTAAAATTATGATTGAAAATTATGGATATGAAGTAATAGATTTAGGAAAAGATGTTCCTATTGAAGTAGTAGTTGAGGAGGCAAAAAAAAGAAAAATAAAATTAATAGGGTTAAGTGCGTTAATGACAACAACTGTTGTCAGCATGAAGGAAACAATAGATGCATTAAGAAAAGAAGACATGGACGTAAAAGTATTTGTAGGTGGAGCTGTACTTAATGAAGAGTATGCAAAAAATATAGGATCAGACTATTATTCTAAGGATGCTAAATCTGCAGTAGAAATAGCTAAACTACATTTTGAAAAAAGAAATTTTTGAAAAAATAGCATTGTTCGACAAAAAAATAGGTAGAAATGATAAGAATATACAAAATATATAGAAAAAACTAATAAAAATATGATAAAATAGGTAGGTGATTCTTAGGGAGGGTAAATAAAATGATTGAAAAAAAACTGCCTTATGCATTAGTTTTCGGAGTATCAGTTTTTGATATTTGCGGATTTACAGATAGAAATTATAGATGTAATGATTCTAATCCTGGTAAAGTAAAGACTTCTTTCGGAGGTGTTTGTAGAAATATAGCTGAATGTATGGCAAGAGTTAATGTCAATACAAAGTTTATATCTATTTTAGGTAATGATGAACCTGGAAATAGAATGATTGAGCACTCTAAAAAGATGAAGTACGATATGAGCGAATCTTTAATTATTAAAGATGGTCATACACCTACATACATGGCCATTTTAGACGAACAAGGTGAAATGGTATCTGCTGTAGTAGATATGAAAATAATAGATATGTTTACTACAAAATTTATAGATTCTAAAGCAGATATAATAAAAAATTCAGAGTATATGATACTAGATTCAGATAGACCTGATATAGTAGAATATATAATAAAAACATTTAGCGGAGAGACTAAATTTATATTAGATCCAGTATCTGCTACAAAAGCAAAAAATGTAAAACATTTAATAAGTCATTTCCATACAATAAAGCCTAATAGATATGAAGCAGAAATAATGTGTGGATTTAAAATACACAATGATGAAGATTTAAGAAAAGCGGGTCAATATTTTATAGACTTAGGAATACAAAATGTATTTATAACATTAGATGAAGATGGAATATACTACAATAATGGAATTGATGAAGGTAAGATAAAAGCTAACAATGTTAAAGTTGTTAATGTTACTGGAGCAGGAGATTCTTTCGTTGCAGGGATTGCTAATGGATATATGAATAACATAAATGTAGTTGATACTGTGAAGTATGCAATAGCTATGTCGACTATAACTATTTCTACAGAAGAAACTATACATCCAGATATGTGCGATGATTTAGTTGAGCAATATATGGGTAATATAGAATGGACTGAATCAGAATATAGTAAATAAAAATTTATTATATAAAATAAGATAAACAAAACTAAGATATAAATTAATCTATTTTAGATTAGTTAATATAAATATTTTTCGTCAACATATAAAAAGATTAGTGGAATTTTAAAATTCTATTAATCTTTTTATATTTTATTTGAAAGTTTTCATTTAAAATGTATATCAATATTTTTTTTGTACATAATTAAGATATAGAAGATATTTACTCCCCAAAATAATAAATATCTCCTATATCTCCCCCAATGAGCATCTATAACGGAAATAGATGCTTTTTTTTATCTAAATACCTAAAATTCAAAAAGGTATGCAATATGTAGTTAAGAAACTACATATTGCATACCTTAAATTTTTAATATTAAAAGATTAAACTAGAAAGCCCAGTTTCCATCTTTAAAGATTTGAACTTCTTCTCCAGAATAAGTTTGTCCAACTATATTCATGTCATTAGAACCAATCATAAAGTCAACGTGAGTTAAACTTTGGTTTACTCCACGATTATCACAATCTTCATCTTTTATGTCAGCTCCGTTTTTAATACATGTTCTGTATGCAGCACCAAGAGCAAAATGGCAAGATGCATTTTCATCATATAAAGTATTAAAGAATACTATGTTTGTATCAGATATAGGTGATTTGAAAGGTACTAATGCAACCTCACCTAAGTAATGAGAACCTTCATCTGTATCTATAAGTTTGCCTAAAGTTTCAGCACCTTTTTGTGCAGTAAAATCTACTATTTTTCCATCTTTAAAAGTTAAAGAGAAATCGTCTATAACGTTACCACCATAAACAAGAGGCTTAGTACTATGAACGATACCGTTTACCTTGAACTTATGAGGCATAGAGAAAACTTCTTCTGTTGGCATATTTGCATTAAATTCAATTCCATTAGGGTCTTGAGAAGATCCACTTAACCAAGCATGTCCTTCTGGTAAATCCATAGTAATATCAGTTTTTGATGATTTGAATTTTAAAGTTTTAAAGTTTTTGTCATTTAAGAAGTTCATTCTTAATTTTAAGTCAGAATTATGATTTTTCCAAGCTTCTATTGGATCTTGTCCAGAAACTCTTGTACATTTAAATATTGCTTCCCATAGTTTATCTACAGACTCACTACTAGATACGTCAGGGAATACTTTTTTAGCCCATGCTTCAGTTGGAACAGATACTATACTCCATTTACACTTATCAGATAATGTATAAGTTCTCCATTCTTTTAGAGCTACAGCAGAAGCTTTTTGGAAATTAGCAACTCTTTGAGGATCTACATTTTTTAATAAATCAGGATCTTGAGCATATATAGTTAAGAAAGCTCCACCTTCTTTTGCTATATCAACATATTGATCTGAAGTCCATTTTGGGAATTCATTAAATGATTCTTCTGGTGCATTTAAGTACTTTAATAAAGTAGATTGTTCATCTGACCATTCTATATGTACGTTTTTAGCTCCACATTTATAAGCATGTACTAAAACTTTTCTTGCGAAAGCAGCACACTCTATTGGTGATCTTACAAGTAAAGTTTGATCAGGTTGTATATTAACACCAACTTTAACTGAAAGCTCTGCGTATTTATCCAAATTTCTTTCAAATTCCATAAATTTTACCTCCTAATATTAGCTAATTTTAACTCTAGATATATTTTAATATATAATTGGAATTAAAAATAGCCAAAAAAATAAAATTTATAATAAATTTATAATAATATATATATTTTTATGGTAAAACTATACAAAAAAATTAAAAAAAACTTATAATATAATATATAGATTTTATTAAATTATTAATAAGTAAATTACTATTTAAACAGATAATAGATAAATAGTTTTGCATATGAATTTAATTTTAAATAAGTATAATTATAGGGAATTAATTATGTTTGATAGTTTAAATTTTTTAACATACAAATGCAATTAAGTAGGAGGACGTAGATGGAGTTATACGACGCTATTTTTTATAGAAGAACTATAAGAAATTACTCAAATAAAAATATAAATGAACCTTTGATGAAAGAAGTAAAAAAAATATGTAGCGACATAACTTATTTAAATGAAGATTTAAGAATTACAGCTCATGTTATAGAAAGAGGTCATTTAATTCATTTTTTAATGGGAAAAGAATGCAAGGTGAAAGCACCACATTATATAGTGGTAAGTTGTAATAAGGGTGAAGACTATCTTCAAAATATAGGATTTGCAATTGAAAAAGTAGTGTTGCAATTAACTACTTTAGGGCTTGGAACATGTTGGTTAGAGTGTGATATAAAAAGAGAAGACATTGCAGAGTTTGTATATTATGAAGATAAAGAAAGAGTATACGGGAAATTGCATGAAAATAAAGTATTATGTGAAGATGAAAATCTAGAAGAAGAAAATGAAAATGAAAATGAAGATGAAATTGAGAAGCCATGTATGGTTATAGCTTTTGGATATGCTGAAAAAGAAGAAAAGTTATTTGAATTAACTGATACACATAGAAAAAGAAAAAGAATAAAACATATATCTAAAAAAATGGATAGAAAGTGGATAAAAGTTCTTAATTCGGTTACCGTAGCACCATCTATAAAAAATTCTCAGCCATGGATGTTCTATAACTATAAAAATAGAATAGACTTATATGAAGAAAAACCAAAAAAAGGTTTAGAGGATATGAGTAAGATGAGTATGGGAATTGCATTAAGACATTTTGACATGGCTTGTGAAAAATATAATATTGATGTTAAGTATCAAAAAAGCGATGCCAAAAAAAGGTTAGGAAAAAATTATTGTATTAGCATATTAGAAAAAATATAATATATAATAAAAAGAATAGTTGACATCAAAAGTAATAAATGTAATAATTGTAAACAAGATAAAGCTTTAAATTACCACAGAGATGGTATGAAGCTATTAAACTAAAAATAAAATTCCTTGAAAATAGTCCAGAGAGGCTAAAAAGGTTAAATATAAAATGATTGTTTAAATTTGTATTTATAACCTCTAGCTATCTTAGTTAGGGGTTTTTTAATAAAAATAAAAAAGAATAAAGTCTTTTAAACTAGTCCAGAGAGGCTGGGAAAGATATCTCATAGCTTAAAACGTATAAAAGCTATGTATAGATAAAAATCCTTACACCTCTATTTGGTGTAAGGATTTTTTATTGGGCTTTATTAAAAAGGAGAATTCAATATGATAAAAGGAAAAGAGAAATTAATTGTTGCAATTGATACTAATGAATTTGATAAAGCTAAAGAATTAATAGACAAACTAGAAGATAGTGTGGATATATTTAAAGTAGGTCTAGAACAATATGTTTCAACTAGAGGTAAAACAGTAGATTATTTAAAAGAAAAGGGTAAAAGGATATTCTTAGATCTTAAATTTCACGATATACCAAACACAATGGAGAGTGCAGTAAGAGCAGCAGTAAGAGATAATGTATGGTTAATGACGATACATGTATCTGACATGGAAGGTATGAGAAGATGCGCATTTGCCGCTAAAGAAGAAGCAGCAAAGTTAAATATAGAAAAACCATTAATAGTAGGGGTTACAGTTTTAACTTCATTAAGTAATCAAGATTTAGCTGATATAGGATGCAATCTGAATACAGAAGAATTAGCTATAAAAAGAGCTAAGTTAGCTAAAGAATCAGGAATAGATGGAGTTGTTTGTTCAGCTCAAGAAGTTCATAAAATAGTAGAAGCATGTGGAAATGATTTTATAACAGTATGTCCAGGAATAAGACCAGCTACATCAGAAGTAGGAGATCAAAAGAGAGTTGTTACTCCAGCTGATGCAATAAAAAGAGGTGCTCACTATTTAGTAGTTGGAAGACCTATAACTCAAGCTCAAAATCCAAATGAATCGGCAGTTAATATAGTAGCTGAAATAGAGAATGCTTAGGAGGTAAGGTATATGAAGGGGAAATTAATATTACAAGACGGAACAATATTTGAAGGAAATGCTTTTGGATACTTAAAAGACAGCATAGGTGAAGTAGTATTTAATACTTCAATGATAGGATATGGAGAAGTACTAACTGATCCATCGTACTATGGTCAAATAGTAACTATGACTTACCCTCTTATAGGAAACTATGGGATAAACCTAGAAGATGTAGAATCAAAAGGAGTTCATGTAAAAGGATTTATAGTAAGAGAAAAAAGTGATAATCCAAATAACTTTAGATGTGAAATGGACTTAGACACATATTTAAAGCAAAATAAAGTTATAGGACTTGAAGGTATAGATACAAGAGCTTTAACTAAGATATTAAGAAATAATGGAACTATGAAAGGTATAATAACTTTAGAAAATACTTCATTAGAAGATGTTCAAGATAAATTAGATAGTTTCTCAAATACAACAGCTGTAAAAACAGTAACTAGAAAAGAAGTAGAACATATAAATGGAGATGGGACTAAAGTAGCAGTTATGGACTTTGGAGTTAAGCAAAATATATTAAGATCATTTGCAAAACGTGGATGTGATATAACTGTATTTCCTGCAAATACTAAGCCAGAAGAGGTGTTATCAATAAACCCAGATTTAATATTCTTATCTAACGGACCTGGAGATCCAGAAGATTTAGATGATGTGATAGAAAATATAAAAGAATTAGTTGGAAAAAAACCTATAGTTGGAATTTGTTTAGGACATCAACTTTTAGCGCTAGCTTTAGGTGGTCAAACATCTAAGCTAAAGTTTGGACATAGAGGTGGAAATCATCCAGTTAAGGATTTAGAACAAAATAAAGTATTTATAACATCTCAAAATCATGGATACTATGTTTCACAAATGCCAGAGAACATGGAAGTAACTCATGTGAATTTAAATGATAATACTGTAGAAGGAATGAGACATACACAGCTACCTATATACAGTGTTCAATATCATCCAGAAGCTTGTCCAGGACCACAAGACAATGATTACATATTTGATAAGTTTTTAGAATTAGTATAAATCATAAATCGCTTAGATAAGGAGAAAAAATTATGCCTAAAATAGATAGTATAAAAAAGACGTTAGTATTAGGTTCGGGACCTATAATAATAGGGCAAGCAGCAGAATTTGATTATTCTGGAACACAAGCTTGCCAAGCTTTAAAAGAAGAAGGAATAGAAGTAGTATTAATAAACAGTAACCCAGCTACAATCATGACGGACAGAGAAGTGGCGGATAAAATATATATAGAACCATTAACAATAGAGTTTATAGAAAAGATAATAGAAAAGGAAAGACCAGATAGTTTATTAGCGGGAATGGGTGGCCAAACGGGACTTAACTTAGCTGTTGAACTACATGATGCAGGAATATTAGAAAAGTATAATGTAAAAGTAATAGGTACTTCTATAGAGTCTATTAAAAAAGGTGAAGATAGGGATACTTTTAGAGATGTAATGAGAGAAATAAATCAACCCGTTGTAATAAGTGATATAGTAACAGATTTAGAAAGCGGATTAAAATTTGCTGATAAGATAGGGTATCCTGTAGTTGTTAGGCCAGCTTATACATTAGGTGGAACTGGTGGAGGTATAGCTGAAAGTGTAGAAGAACTAATAGAAATACTTACACAAGGATTACAATTAAGTCCAGTTAAACAAGTATTACTTGAAAAAAGTATAAAAGGTTGGAAAGAAATAGAATATGAAGTAATGAGAGATGGTAATGGAAACTGTATAACTGTATGTAATATGGAAAACATAGATCCTGTTGGAGTTCATACTGGAGATAGTATAGTAGTAGCACCTAGCCAAACATTAAGTGATAAAGAATACCAAATGCTTAGAACTGCATCAATAGATATAATAAATGCAATCGAAGTTAAAGGTGGATGTAATGTACAAATAGCGTTAAATCCTCATAGTCTAGAATATGCAATAATAGAAATAAATCCAAGAGTTAGTAGATCATCAGCTCTAGCATCAAAAGCTACGGGTTATCCAATAGCAAAAGTTGGAGCAAAAATAGCACTAGGATATACATTAGATGAAATACAAAATGCTGTAACAAAGAAAACTTATGCATGTTTTGAGCCAACACTAGATTATGTAGTAGTAAAGATACCAAAGTGGCCATTTGATAAGTTTAAGCAAGCCAATAGAAAGCTAGGAACAAAGATGATGGCAACAGGAGAGATCATGAGTATAGGAAGCAACTTTGAAGCAGCGCTACTTAAAGGTATAAGATCTCTTGAAATAGGGAAATACTCTTTAGTTCATGCAGAGTCTGAAGAAAAGAGTATAGAAAAATTAAAATCAAGTGTAGTAGTTCCTGATGATGAAAGACTATTTGATTTAGCTGAAATGATAAGAAGAGGCTATAAATTAGAAATGATAGAACAAATCACTGGAGTAGATAAGTGGTTTATAAATAAATTTAAGTGGATAGTAGAACAAGAAGAAAAATTAAAAGAAATGAAGATAGAAGATTTAAATAAAGAATATCTACTACAATTAAAGAAAAAAGGATTCTCTGATAAAGGTATAGCTGATTTAATGAAGATAAGTCCAGAAAGATTATGTGAATTAAGAAAGTTATACAACATAAAGCCATCATACAAAATGGTTGATACTTGTGGAGGAGAGTTTGATGCACTATCTCCATACTACTATTCTACATATGAGCAATATGATGAAGTAGAAATAAGTGATAAGAAAAAAGTTATAGTATTAGGGTCTGGACCAATAAGAATAGGTCAAGGTATAGAATTTGATTACTGTTCAGTTCATTGTGTTAAAGCACTAAGAAAAATGGGAATAGAAACTATAATAGTAAATAATAACCCAGAAACAGTAAGTACAGATTTTGATACATCTGATAAATTATACTTTGAGCCATTAACTGAAGAAGAAGTATTAAACATTATAGAAAAAGAAAATCCAGATGGAGTTATACTTCAATTTGGAGGTCAAACTGCAATAAAGTTAGCTAAGTTCTTAGACGAAAAGAAAATAAAAATATTAGGAACTGATTTTAAGGATATAGATGCAGCAGAAGACAGAGAAAAGTTTGAAGAACTACTAGAAAAACTAGATATAAACAGACCAAAAGGAAAAGCTATATGGTCAGTAGAAGAAGGTATACAAGAAGCTAAAAAATTAGGTTATCCAGTATTAGTTAGACCATCTTATGTGCTTGGTGGTCAAGGTATGGAAATAACTTATGACGAAAATAAATTAGCTAGATACTTAGAAAATGCATTTAAAAGAGATAATAGAAATCCAGTACTTATAGATATGTACTTAGTAGGTAGAGAGATAGAAGTAGATGCTATATGTGACGGTAAAGATATATTAATACCAGGTATAATGGAACACTTAGAAAGAGCTGGGGTTCACTCTGGGGACAGTATAACAATGTATCCAAGTCAAAATATAAGTGAAGAAATAAAAGCTAAAATATTAGATTATACTAAAAAAATAGCATTAGAGTTAAATGTACTTGGAATGGTAAATATACAATTTATAGAATTTAAAAATGAATTATATATAATAGAAGTTAATCCAAGAGCAAGTAGAACTGTACCATATATAAGTAAGGTAAGTAATGTACCTATAATAGATTTAGCTACTAGATGTATGTTAGGATCTAAATTAGAAGATTTAGGATATGGAACAGGTGTATACAAAGAGCCTAAATTAGTATCAGTAAAGGTACCAGTATTCTCTATGTCAAAACTTGCTAAAGTAGATATAAGCTTAGGACCTGAGATGAAATCTACAGGAGAAGTATTAGGTATAGGTGAAAATTTAGAAGAAGCATTATGTAAAGGGTTCATAGCAGCAGGTAAAAGTATGTCTGATAAAAGAGGTGTAGTATTAGCTACTATAAACAATTATGATAAAGAAGAATTTATGGAAATAGCAAAAGATATGAATGAATTAGGATATACTTTTATAGCTACAGAAGGAACGGCTAATTCTTTAAGAGTGAATGGAATAAAAGCAGATATAGTTAATAGGGTAGAAGAATCTAGACCTAATATATTAGATGCTATAAGAAATAAAGAGGTAGATATAGTAATAAATACAGCTACTAAAGGTAATGATTCTACAAGGGATGGATTTAAAATAAGAAGAACAGCAACAGAGTTCTCAACTGAAATAATGACATCACTAGATACATTAAGAGCTTTAGTAGGGGTAAAAAAGAAAAAAATAATAAATGCTGGATTAGATGTATATAATATAGCTGAATTATAAAAACAAAAAGGATAAATTCACGACAACGTGACTTTATCCTTTTTTTTATTTATATAGTTTTGATTTTCTTACAGGAGAAGAATAAATATTTTGAGGATTACAATAAAAACGAGGATTAATATAAGGAGCAAATTTTTCGAATGGGATTTTAAATTTAGGTATACCAAACTCCATAGGTGCAATTTGGTCTAACTCAAAGTATATAATTATTCCATCTTCGGTTAAATAAAAAGCTTGATCTTGTGGAATGTATATAAATACGTCCTTATAATACCACTCTTTATTTTGAAGAATTTTATAGTTAATATATTCAGTAATAATTTTTATATAATCTACACCAGGATTGAAAATATCTTTAAGTAAAATTGTATCTCCAGTAAGTAAATCAATATTATAATTATTTATTTGACTGTACTCGGAGACTGATTTTCCATCAAATGCCATTAGATTTAACTTGGTACTTAATATGTGGTTTTTGCTAAAACTTACGTTGTAATTTGAGAGTACTGTATAATGAGTGGTTTGTTGGCCTTCATTATACTCTTTAAGTAAGCCATTTTTAAAAACATAAGTATCAGTTTTAATTACATCATTTATACTATTAAGTATATTAGGATTAACATTAAAGTAAGTATTGTTAAAATTATAGAATGTTGGATACTGCAAATCATAATAAAAATAACCATATCTCTCCATATCCTCATTGAATTTTATATGAATTAAATTATAAATACAACCGTCATATCTTCTAAAATTCATTATTATCATTCACCCCTTATTCAAAAAATTAATTACAATATAGTATGCTAAATGGAAGAAGATAGTTAATAATAAAATATATATTTATGTTATAGATACAACTATAATGAGGTGAGGATATAAAATTTTCATCTAAAATAGTAGAAATATAAAAAAATTCAAGAACGCTTTAAATAGCAGAATTATTTTTTTTGATCGTATGCAAATATATTGAACTTAAATATGTTGAAAAATTGTGTATAATAGTAAAAGAAATGCATAGATTAGACAAGTTAAATCATAAATATTTATAAATAGCATAATAAAAGGGGATATAAGTATGAAGACTATAGGCGTAGTTACAGATGGAATATCTAGATTAGAAGTTTTCTTGAATGATAACATAAAAATGATTTTTAAGGATACTCTAAAAATTAATAATTATTTTTTTAACAATCTAAAAAAAGGTCAGATAATAAAGGACGATATAGTTCTTGTTATGCTTAGTGAAAGATCTATAAAGATAAAAGATTATGTAGATGATAGTAAAAAAATAGTTATTATAAGTAGAAGTGTTAAACAAAATGATATTTATAAACTATTTTCATTACCAAAAGGTATAGACGTATTAGTAGTAAATGATAATGAACAGACTATAGTTGAGACTATATCTACTTTATACCATATAGGAATAAATCATTTAAATTTAATTCCTTATGATAAAGAAAAGGAATACACAGATATAAAGGTTTGTGTTACTCCAGGGGAGGTTCATTTAGTTCCGAATTATATAGAAGAAATAATAGATATAGGGCATAGATTTATTGATATATCTACTTTCTTACAAATATTAACTAAGTTAAACATAGACGATAAGGAAATAACAGAGAGATTAATAAGATACTCTGAGGATGTTATAAGTATCCACTCTGGAGTAAATCATACATACAAAAATCTTACTGTAGAAAATGATGAATTAAAGTCTATTATAAGATTATCTCAAAATGGAGTGGTATTAGTTTCAAACGATGGATATATAAAAGTTTGTAATGAAAGCGTTAAAAATATTTTAGGAATAAAAGAAGATATAGTAGGAAAAAACATTAAAGATTTACATGACAAAGACCTAGATACTATATTAGAAATAAAGACTCTTGATGATTACGTTCTCAAGTTCAAAAATAAGTATATAACAGTAAAAAAACATATCATAAGTAGCTTTGGAAAAGAAATAGGGATATATTTTTGCATACAAGAAATAACTTATATAAAAAAGCTAGAGCAAAATTTAAGTAAGATACTTAAAGATAAAGGGCACGTAGCGAGATATAAATTCGATGATATAAAAACTAATTCTAGCGGTATGGAAAATACTAAAAACCTAGCTAAGAAAATATCTAAATCAGGTTATACAGTATTAATAACTGGAGAAAGTGGTACGGGTAAAGAGTTATTAGCACAATCAATTCATAATGAATCTAAAAGATGTAACCAACCATTTATAGCTATAAACTGTGCAGCAATGACTGAAAACTTACTTGAGAGTGAATTATTTGGATATGAAGAAGGGGCTTTTACAGGAGCATTAAAGGGAGGAAAAAAAGGATTATTTGAACAAGCTCATAATGGAACTATATTTTTGGATGAAATAGGAGATATGCCTATATATCTTCAAATTAAACTGCTTAGAGTTCTCCAAGAAAGTCAGGTTATGAGAGTTGGGGGCCAAAATATAATAGATGTTGATGTTAGGGTTATAGCAGCTACAAATAGAGATTTATCAAAAATGATAAAGGAAGAGAAATTTAGATCTGATTTATATTACAGAATAAATGTACTACCTATACAGATTCCTCCTCTAAGAGAAAGAAAAGAAGATATAAATATGCTACTTAGATATTTTATAAATAAAGATATACAAATAAGTAACGATGTAAAAAACATAATAAATAGTTATAGTTGGCCAGGGAACATAAGGGAACTTATAAATACAGCTATGTATATAAATACTATGTCATCAGGGGATGAAGTTCTTTTGAGTGATTTGCCATATAATCTTATAAATATAAAAAAAGATTACAGTAAAGAGATTAGTTACTTAATAGGTAAAACACGTATAGACAAAACTATATGTGTAATGGAGTGTATTGCAAGACAGAACTTAATATATAAGTCTTGTGGTAGAACGAGTATAGTTAAGGAACTTACTGCAAATGGAATTTTAATTACGGAAGGTGAAGCTAGACATATATTAGAGGTACTTAAGGAGATGAATATTATAATATCGGCAATAGGTAGAAAAGGAAGTGAATTAAGTAGTAATGGTCTAGAAATATTAAAACAAATTAATAAGGTTATATAATAGGTTAAACAACAAACCTATTTAACCTATTTTCTAAAGTGATTTAACATATGACAAGGCTTAGTCGTCATGGGTTAAATCACTTTAATTTATAATTGTAGAAATTTATGAATGTACTCAAAACACTAAGATTAAATTATATATATTTAAATTATAAATTAAAATATTATCATTTATTTTTTAAAATGGCATGGTAGTTGCTTATTATTTAATAATAGTAAAAGATTAGAAAATATTATTATTTAGGAATTAAAAATGAATTTTATTTAATGATTGGAGTACTTAATTTATGGAACGTATCAAGAAACCAAAGATAGGAATTTCGGGAAGTTTATTAATTGATGAAGGAGGGATGTTCCCAGGATATGAAAGAGCATATGTAAACAATGATTATATACAATCAGTTGCTATGTGTAAGGCAGTGCCTTATATTGTACCAATTGTTAACGATGACGAAATAATAAAAGAGCAAATAGCAAATATAGATGCACTTATATTATCTGGAGGACATGATGTAAGTCCACTAAACTGGTCAGAAGAACCAAATCAAAAGCTAGGTGGAATTTTACCAAAGAGGGATACTTTTGATTTTAAGTTATTAAAATTTGCTTTGGAAATGAAAAAGCCGATTTTAGGTATATGTAGAGGAGAGCAAGTTATAAATGTATGTGGTGGTGGAAGTTTATATCAAGACTTATCTTTAATAGATGGATGTTATATAAAACACAATCAACAGCATTTATCAAATGTAGCTACACATACAGCAATTATAAAAGAGGGTACAAAACTATATAAAATACTAGGAGAAAAAGAAATTCATGTTAATAGTTTCCATCACTTAGCTGCAAATAAAATAGCTAATGGATATATAGTTTCAGCAGTATCTAAAGACGGAGTAGTTGAAGCTATAGAAAAAGAAGGAGAAGATTTTGTAATAGGAATTCAATGGCACCCAGAAATGATGACTAAAGATTACTCTATAATGCAAAAGATATTCAAAGCATTAATAGATGAGGCAAATAAGTAAAAATAAAATAGATTTATGGAGGATTCTATGGGAAATGGTAAAAAATTAGGATTTTGGAGTATCGTTCTTTTAGGCATAAATGCAATTATAGGTTCTGGAATATTTGGTTTACCAGGACAAGCTTATCAAATGATAGGGCCATCTAGTGTATTAGTATTAGTATTCTGTATGGTACTTGCAGTATCTATAGCTCTTTGCTTTGCAGAAGCAAGTAGCTGGTTTGATGAAAATGGAGGACCTTATCTTTATGCTAAAGAAGCGTTTGGGGAATTTATAGGTTTTGAAGTTGGATTTATGAAATGGGCTATAGGTATGATAGCTTGGGCAGCGATGGCAAACTTTTTTGCAATAACAATCTCTACTATATGGCCTCAAGCAGCAGAACCATTTACTAAAAATGTTATAATTGGAGCTATTTTAATAGGTCTTGGAATAGTAAATATAATGGGTGTTCAAGCATCTAAAGTTTTAAATGATATAATAACAGTTGGAAAACTTGTCCCATTAATATTTTTTATAGTAGTTGGTATATTCTTTATAAAAGGTTCTAATTTCACACCATTTGTAATAGTTCCAACGGGTCAAACTACAACGACAGCATTTGTAGCAGCAGCAATATCATTATTTTATGCTTTCACTGGATTTGAGTCTTTAGCAGTTGCAGCTAAGGATATGCAAAATCCGAGGGAAAATGTTCCGAAAGCTTTGGTAACCGTAATGGCAATAGTATCAATAGTATATATATTTGTTCTAGCAATAAGTATAGGTATATTAGGTCCAGATTTAAGTGGATCAACTACACCAGTTGCAGATGCCGCAAAAGCAATACTTGGTAATGCAGGAGTTTATATAATAACAGCAGGAACTGTAATATCTGTTGGAGGTATAAATATAGCTGCATCGTTCCTTACACCAAGATCAGGTGTTGCATTAGCAGAACAAGGATTAATTCCAAAATGTATAGCTAAAAATAATAAAAAAGGAACTCCATATATAGCGATAATTATAACAGTTGTAGGAACTCTTTTAATAGCTTGGTCGGGTTCATTTACATTCTTATTACAAATAAGTGTCATATCTAGGTTTATACAATATATACCTACTTGTATAGCTGTATTAGTATTTAGAAAAAAATACGCAGATAAACAAGTTAAGTTTAGAATACCAGGAGGAACTTTCATTCCTGTATTTGCAGTAGTAGTTAGCTTATGGTTATTAGTAAAAGCTGGAATGAGTGAACCTATGAAAATTGTTTGGGGGCTAGGAGGTCTACTAATAGCTATACCGTTCTATTTCTATATGACTAAGGTATATAGACCTAAAGAGAGTAAATAATTCATATAGATAATAAAATACTTTAATAAAGATAACCTTTTCAAAATAGATATAAGTAATTCACTTAATTCTGTTTATAGGAAGGTTATTTTTATTTACTTAATATACTATAATAGAGTAAAAATAAACATCGATATAGCTAATTATAATCCTATTTATTTTTGATTTATGGAATAAAACAATATTTACAATGACAATTTGGTGTTTGGTAGTACTAGGAATCAGATTATTAATCTAAGCTATAAAAGTTAAAAAATAAAAAAAAAATGAAGACACTAGTATAGAATAATTTAAAAACTAAAGAATAGAAAGTAACGAAAATACCGAAAATATACAGTGATAATATGGTATAATACATAAATTGAGATTAAAAAATTAGGAGGTCGTGAATGTTATTATTAGCAGATAAATGGAAAGACTATGAACTTATAGATATGGGTAACGGAGAAAAATTAGAAAGATGGGGAGATATAGTTCTTAGAAGACCGGATCCTCAAGTAATGTGGCCTATACAAAAAGAAAGCGGATTATGGAAAAATCCTCATGGACATTACCACAGAAGTAGTAGAGGTGGAGGTCAATGGGAAGCTAAGAAAAAATATCCAGAAAAGTGGACAATAAGCTACAAAGAATTGAAGTTTAATATAAGTCCTACTGGATTTAAACATACTGGATTATTCCCAGAGCAAGCAGCTAACTGGGATTGGTCAATGGAAAAAATAAGAAATGCTAACAGACCTATAAAGGTATTAAACTTATTTGCATATACAGGTGGAGCTACAGTAGCTTGTGCAGCAGCAGGAGCGGAAGTTTGTCATGTTGATGCATCTAAAGGTATGGTAACTTGGGCTAAGGAAAACTTACAAACATCAGGACTACAAGACAGCAAAGTAAGATTTATAGTTGATGATGTTGTTAAGTTTGTTGAAAGAGAAGTTAGAAGAGGAAATAAATATGATGCTATAATAATGGATCCACCTTCTTATGGAAGAGGTCCAAAAGGTGAAGTATGGCAAATAGAAGAAAAATTATATGGTTTAGTTGATTTATGTACTAAAGTATTATCTGATGACCCTTTATTCTTCTTAATAAATTCATACACTACTGGATTATCTCCAATAATATTAGAACATATATTAGATGCTACTGTTGAAAAGAAATCAAAAGGCGGAAAAATATATGGTGGAGAAATAGGCATACCTACTTCTAGAGACGGTAAAGTTCTTCCTTGTGGTATATTTGGAAGATGGGAGTCTAAGTAATGATAAAGGTTATATATGAAGATAACCATTTATTAGTTGTAGAAAAACCAGTTAACATATTATCACAAGGCGATGATACTAACGACAAAGATATGGTTAATCTTTTAAAGCAATATGTAAAAGAAAAATACGACAAACCAGGAAATGTATATATAGGATTGATACATAGGCTAGATAGACCGGTAGGTGGGGTTATGATTTTTGCAAAAACATCTAAAGCCGCATCTAGATTATCTGAGCAAGTGAGAAATAAGACTTTTAAAAAGACTTATAGAGCTGTTATACATGGAACAATGATCAAAGATAAAGATACTTTAAAAGATTATCTTTATAAAAATAGAAAAACTAATATGGTTACTGTAGTTAGAAAAGACCATAATGAATCTAAAAATGCAGAATTAAGTTATGAAACTTTAAATAAAAAAGATGGATTTAGTTTTGTTGAGGTTGATTTAAAAACAGGAAGATCTCATCAGATTAGAGTCCAATTTGCAAGTAGAAAACATCCTTTATTTGGAGATCAAAGATACGGGCAATCTGTAAATAAAGTTGGACAACAAATATCTCTATGGTCGCATAAAGTAGAAATAGAACATCCAACTACTAAAGAAAAAATGGAATTTACGTGTGAACCACCACAAGAATATCCTTGGAATTTATTTTAATAAATAGGAGCTACCTTCAAAATAGAAGATAGCTCCTATACTAGTATCAAAATAAATATTTAATTAACATAGCATAAATATTTAATATATAATTTAACTATAGTTAAGAGGAGATAATATGGAAAAATACATAGGATTTTATATTGAAAAACCTATTGGTAATAATATTTTTTCTTATGAAGAAAGAGAAAATAAAAAAATTTATGTTCCAAAATTAATAGAAGGCAATTTAGATGACGTTAAGATTGGAGATAAAATTGTATTTAATGAAATAGATGAAGAAAAAGAAATAAAAGCAAAAGGTCTTAAAAATATGGTTAAATATAATGTAGACCAAAAAGATGTATATATATTTGATAATCATAATCATGCTCTTTATTTTTGGACAAAAAGTCTAAAAAAAGATAAGTTTACTAAAGGGTGTAAATTAGTGCATGTAGATCAACATAAGGATATGAGGGAACCTGAGAATTATAATGTCAATATAGATAGTATAGAAGATGTATTTACATATACTAATGAAGTTTTAAATGTAGGAAACTTTATTCAACCTGCATTAAAACACAATGTATTTTCAGAAGTTATTATAATAGATAGTTCTTATGGATTTGATTTAGACATAAAAGGAGAATATGTATTAGATATAGATTTGGATATATTCTCTAAAGATATGGACTATATACCTCATGAAATAAAAATTTATAAGATACAAAATCTTATAAAGAAAGCTAAAGTTATCACAATAGCAAGTAGCCCATTTTTTATAGACCAAGAGTATGCTATAAAAGTATTAAAAGAATTATTTAATTATGATATAATGTAAGAGTTGATTTAAAGAAAATATGGTATAATATAGAGTTATAAAAATTAAAACAAAATTTATTTGTACTATAAAAACGAAATTTTAGGAGGAAAAAAGTATGAGTTTATATACTGAATGGAGAAATTTAAGTGATAATCACGAAAGTCAAGAAACAGAAGTAAAATTCTGGGAAGAGTACTTAAAAGTAGAAGCTGGAATATACAATGAGCTTTTAAACAACAAGAAACAAGTTATAGAAGGAAAAGTTAGTGAATTAGCAGCTAGCCACAATGCTTCAGTTGAATATTTCATGGGATTCATAGATGGAATAAGCGAGAGTTTAAAAGAAGATATGAATGAAGACGTTTTAGAAACTATAGAAGCTGATAGTACTATAAAATTAGATATAGACTGGGAAAAATTATACTACAATATGGTAGCGGTAGAAGCTCACTGGTTATATAACTTACAAGGATGGAATGATATATTACCAGAAGCTACAAGAAAAGAATTACAAAAATCATACAAAAACTCTAAAACAGTAGTTAAAGAAGATAGAGTTGGAAGAAATGATGCTTGTCCATGTGGAAGCGGTAAAAAATACAAGAAATGTTGTGGAAAGTAAGGTAAGTTTATGTTTATCTTAAGATTTATGAATGATGAAGATGATTTATCTGTTAAAGAATTTACTTCTTTGACAACTGTTAAAGAATATATAAGTCAAAATAATCTAGAAAAAACATGGCATGAAATTGAAGAAGTTAAAAAAGTAATACCTAACTTAAAAGAAGATTAAATAAAAAGAAACTATCTATAATTTAAATTACAGATAGTTTCTTTTATTTATTTTAAAATTAAGAATAAATTTTATTGGCTTATATTATTTATATCAGCTAAATCTTTAGCTATTTGAGCAGCAACCTTAGCATTGTTGTAAACTAATTCTATGTTAGAATCTAAACTCTTACCAGCGGTTATAGTTTTAACCTTATCTAATAAGAAAGGAGTAACTTTTTTACCAGCTATATTGTTTTCTTTAGCTTCCTTTAAAGCAGTTTCTATAGCATTAGTTATACTATCATAATCCATTTCAAATTCTGTTGGTATTGGATTACCTATAACCATTCCACCTTTTAAGTTTAAGTCCCACTTAGCTTTTAAAGCAGTGGCTACTTCTATAGAAGAATCTACTCTATAGTCAACACCAAATCCACTTTTTCTAGTATAGAATGCAGGGAATTCATCTGCACCAAATCCTATTACAGGAACTCCGTTAGTTTCTAAATACTCTAATGTTAATCCTATATCTAATATAGATTTTGCACCAGCACAAATTACTGCAACATTAGTATTAGCCAATTCTTGTAAATCAGCAGATATATCAAATGTTTCTTGTGCGCCTCTATGAGCTCCACCTATACCGCCTGTAGCAAATATTTTGACACCAGCTAACTCAGCTAAGATCATTGTGGTAGCAACTGTAGTAGCTCCATTTAATTTTTTAGATATTATAAAAGGTAAATCTCTTCTACTAGCTTTAACAACGTCTTTGCTTGTTCCTAAAAATTCTATTTCTTCTTCAGTAAGACCAACTTTTAACACACCGTCTATTATTGCTATAGTAGCTGGAACAGCACCATTTTCTCTTATTATCTTACTTACATTTTTAGCCATTTCTACATTTCTAGGATAAGGCATTCCATGAGATATTATAGTTGATTCTAGGGCAACTACTGCTTCACCATTTTCTATAGCCTTTTTAACCTCTGGGTGTACTTGTAAATATTTTTCTAACATAAGATCATCTCCTTAAGTATTTTTTCCACATTGTCTATAGACATATTAGGGTTAATTGTATTTTTATGAGATAGTGCTATTATAGCTGCAGCCATAGAAAATTTAGCAGCACATTCAATGTCAAAGCCATTTAAATGACTATAAACAAGACCAGATGTAAATGCATCTCCAGCACCTGTAGCACTAATGATATCAACTTTTACACTATCAATTTTTATATTAGTTTCTTTGTTAGCGCAGTATACTCCATCTTTTCCAAGTGTGATAAATAAGTTTTCTACACCTTGGTCTAATAAATACTTAGAACATTTTTCTAAATCATCTTTAGTATTTATTTTCATGTTAGATAAAGCTTCAGCTTCATATTTGTTTAATTTTATAGTATTAAATTTGCCTACTATATCTTTTATTTTTATACACTTTGTTGTTGAAACAGTATCAACAAAAATCGGTATGTTAGAATATGTTGAAGTAATATAATCTATTACTTCTTTAGATAAATTAGTATCAATAACGATAGCTAATGAATCGTTGATGTATTGGTGTTTTGAATTAATATAAGATATATCTATTTTATTTAATATATCCATATGAGATATAGCAACCTGCATATCATTAGAATTATTAAGTATTGAAACATATATTGAAGTAGGTATTTCATTTGAAATATAACAATCATCAATATCTATACCATAACTTTTACATTCTGATAATATTTGATTACCATATAAATCATTTCCAACAGCAGAAATAAGTTTTGTATCTATACCTAGTCTACATACGTTATCAGCGATATTTCTGCCAACACCACCTAAAGATATATCTACCTTACCAGGATTAGAGTCAAACATAACAAGAGATTTGTTAGGAACACCTTGTATATCGATGTTAGATCCACCTATAACAGTTATATAATCACTCTTATTTAAAATGTATCCTTTACCCTTTATATATCCTTTTTTCATAAGATTAGTTATATGTACTGCGATAGAAGACCTAGCAATACACAGTTTGTCGGCTAATTCTTGTTGAGAAATCATAGGGTTTTCTTTTAAGATTTCTAAAATTTCTTTTTCTCTATCAGTCATGCTCATCACCTTGTTATAAATATTTGTTTACTCAAGTAAACATTTGTTTATAAATATATTAACACTATTTTATTAATATTTCAATAAAAAAATGTTTTATACTCTCAAGTAACAAAAATAAATATAAAACATAGTATAAATTAAGATAAAAGTTATTAGGGAGGACATCTATGAAAGTAGGAGACATAGTAGCAAGGAAATCATATAATAAGGATATTATTTTTAAGATAGTGGGATTTAGTATAGATGAAAAAAATGAAAAAATAGTTATATTAAAAGGTGTTGCATTTAGAATAATAGCAGATGCTTATTTAGATGATTTAGAAATAGTAGAGATGCCAAATATAAAAGAAGTTTTTTTAGATAAGAGCGTAGAAACTTTACTTAATCAATCTATGAGAAAGGCGCAAGAGAGACAAAAAAAGATGAATAGAGCAGTGCCGAAACTTCAAGCAAACACCAATGTTTATGGTATGCCAGGTAAAGTATTGCAAATAGATGGGGATAAAGAATATTTAAAAATATGTTTAGATGTATATACAGAGTTGGGAATTCCAGCTGTGGGAGTTGCTATACCAGAAGCGAATCAATATAAAGAAGTACGAGCACTATTAGAGAAGCACAACCCGGATATACTTGTAATAACAGGTCATGATGCTATGACGTCTAGAAAAGGCAATATAACTGATTTAAGCAATTATAAAAATTCAATGAACTTTATAAAAACTATAAAGCAAGCTCGCAAATGGCAACCTAACTTAGATAGTTTGGTTATATTTGCTGGTGCATGCCAATCTAATTATGAACAATTAATAAAAGCTGGTGCAAATTATGCAAGTTCACCAGGTAGAATAATGATACACGCACTAGATCCAGTTTTTGTAGTAGAAAAAATAGCTTGTTCAAGAATAGATACTATAGTACCTATAGATGAGGTTATAGAGCAGACTGTGACTGGGGTTAAAGGTGTAGGCGGTTCAGAAACTAGAGGCAAATTTAGATGGGCAATGCCCAAATCAATTTTGTATTAACCAAAAAAATTAATATTATACTGTATATCTTAAAAAATACTATTGACTTTTGTATAAATAAAATATAAAATATTAGTTTAAACATTTGACAAAAAAACAAATATATGATATTATGTAAACATACAAACGTTTAAAGAAGGTGATATTATGGCCACTGTTCAAACTCTAGATAATATAAGAGCAAGTTTGGAAAGACACTTAGGTAAGAAGATATTACTTAAGGCGAACAAGGGAAGAAAGCAGATTGTTACTAAAAAGGGAATACTAGAAAAAGTTTATCCAAGTGTGTTTGTTGTAAAATTAGATGATGAAGGTAATGGATGCTCTAGAGTATCTTATAGTTATTCTGATTTATTGACATCTAATGTAAAATTGCAAGTATTTAAAGATCAAAATAAATTACACGTTAGTTAAAATTATACCTATTAAAAATAGGTGTAATTTTTTTTTTGTTCCTGAAATATAAATATAGTGTGATAGTTTTATTTAATACAGGGGGGATAAACATGGAATTAATTAAAGATGTAATAAAAGTAGATAATAGAATAGACTTTGGAAAGTTTCAAACGTTTATAGAATCAGAAGCTGTTGTACCAGATAAGAAATCAGATGTTTATGATATTGTAAAAACAGAAGGGTACATATCTATTAAGAAAATAGAAGTAACAGATGGTAAAATAGTTTGCAGGGGAAGTTTTAATTACAACGTAATATATATAACAGATGATAAAAATACAGTTTCGAGCGTAGATGGAAAAATAGATATAAATGAAATTATAGAAAAAGATAATATAGTTCAGGACATGGAATACATGTTGTTCCCAGAAATTGAGCATATAGATTGTACTATAATGAATGAAAGAAAAATAAGAGTTGGTGCCCTTATGAATATAAGAGGAAGCCTATTCGATAAACAAAGATTAGATATAGTAAAAGATGTATCTCAAGTTGAAGGAATACAAAAGCATAGAAAAGAAATAAGCTATCAAGATATTATAGGAATAGAAAAATCAGAAAGTGTAATAAGAGATACTATGACTATAAACACTGAAGAAATCCAATCTATAATAAGCTTAAATCCATATGCTAAGATAAAAGAAAGTAGAGTAGCTGATAATAAAGTTATAATAGGTGGAGTATTAGAAATAAATCCGTTAGCTTGTACATATGATGGTGAGCTAGTTGAATTAGATAGAATAGGAATAGATTTCACTCAATTTATAGAAGTACCAGGTGCTTGTGATGGTATGACAGAAGAAGCTTTATTATCTATGGGAGACTTTAATTATATATTTAAGAAAAATGAAGATAATAATACAGGAATATTAGAAATTGATTGTACAATAGGTTGTAAAGTAAAAGTAACAGATGATATTACAAGAGAAGTCTTACAAGATGCATATTCTCCACAAAAAATAATTAAATTTGACCATAGAGCAATAGAAGTTAATAAAACTTTAAATAGTTCATCAGAAAACTTTATGGTGAGAGAAAGCATAAAGAATACTAATGATGATATACAAATAAAAGATATAGTTAGTGCATGTGCATCTATATCTATAGAAAATAGTTATTCAGAAGAGGATAAAAGTATAATACAAGGGATAATAAAAGTAGATGTATTATATGTTCCAGTAGAGGGCTTAAGAATAGTTTATAAATTAAGTGAAGAGATACCTTTTGAACATGATGTTGCGATAGATAATTTAACAGATACTTGTAAAGTATTTAATACAGCTTCTATAGAAAAATTAGATGTGGATTTAAATAGGGATCAAGTAGATTTGAATATAAAAATAAAAAGATTTACAGAGGCTGTAGATAAAAAATCAGAAAGCTTTATAGTAAAGGGTGATGACCTAGGTGTTTATGATTTATCTAAAGCTCCAAGTATAATAGTTTATATATGTAAAGAAGGCGAAAACCTTTGGAATATAGCTAAAAAGTACAATACTACTGAAAGTGAAATAGCAGAAATAAATGAAATAAAAATGGAAGAACCTTTAAAAGCAGGTAAGTGTTTAATATTAGAAAAGAAAGTTGCTTTAGTAGATTAACATTATATTAAAATAAAACAATAGGGGATTATAATCCCCTATTGTTTTATTTTTTGTAGTATAATATTAGTAGTTAGGAATACATTATACTATGTACAAGGAGACTACAATGAATTCTATAGAGTTGAAAAGTAGAGCTAAAATAAATTTATCGATAGATGTGCTAGGAAAAAGAAAAGATGGATACCATTTAGTCGAGATGATAATGCAAACAATCGATTTATATGACATTATAAAAATAAAAGAATTAGGCACAGAAGATATAGTTATAAAGAGCGATAGTTCTGATATACCACTAGATGAGGAAAATATTGTTTATAAAGCTATTAATTTGTTAAAAAATAAATTTAGAATAAATAAAGGTGTAGAAGTATTTATACAAAAAAATATTCCAATAGCAGCAGGTATGGCTGGAGGAAGTTCAAATGCAGCTGCAGTTTTAGTAGGACTTAATAAGCTATGGAAACTTAATCTATCAGAAGTAGAATTACAAAAAATAGGATTTAAGTTAGGGGCAGATGTACCATTTTGCATTTGTGGAGGAGCTGTTTTAGCAAGCGGTGTAGGAGAAGAGCTAACTTATATAAAAGGATTACATAAAGATATTAGTATATTGGTGTGTAAGCCAGATTTATTTGTATCTACCAAAGATGTTTATGGTGGATTAGATTTAGAAAATATTCAAAATAGACCAGATAATAAATTATTAATAGATTGTCTCAATAGAGAAGATATAGATATTGTAGCAAGTAATATGGTTAATGTTCTTGAAACTGTAACAAGTAAATATCATAAAGAAATAAATGAAATTGAAAAAATTATGATAGAAAACAAGGCTTTAGGATCTATGATGAGTGGTAGTGGTCCAACCGTATTTGGTTTATTTGAAAATAAAGAACAAGCCCTAAGAGGTAAAGAAAAACTATTAGAAAAATACTCTCAAGTATATGTTGTTAATAGTAATGAAAAAGGAGTTGAAATTGATGGAGAATTTAAATAAATTAAATTTAGATGATTATAAGCCATTAAGGGATGTAGTATTTGAAAATTTAAGAGAAGCAATAGTAGAAGGAAAAGTAAAACCTGGACAGAGATTAATGGAAGTTCAGTTAGCAGAACAATTAGGGGTAAGTAGGACACCTGTTAGGGAAGCGATAAGAAAACTTGAATTAGAAGGTTTGGTTATTATGCTTCCTAGAAAAGGTGCTTATGTAGCTAATATGTCTTTAAAAGATATAATCGATGTTTTAGAAATAAGAGCAAGTGTAGAGGGGTTAGCAGCATCACTAGCATCTGAAAGAATAAGCCCAGAGGATATAAAGAAACTTGAGGCAATACTTAAAGACTTTGAACAAAGTGCTGCTGGTTCAGATGTAGAAACTTTACTTAAAAAAGATGTTGAATTTCATGAATGTATATTTAAGGCAACTAAAAATAAAAAGCTGCATCAATTAATAAATTCATTATGGGAGCAAGTATATAGATTTAGAGTAACTTATATATCTGATTACGATTCAACTGTAAATATAGCAAGAGATCATAAGCTTATTTTAGAAGCTATAAAAAAAGGTGACAATGAGATGGCGAAGAAATATGCCACAGAACATATAGAGAAATTAGAACATTTTATGATAGAGAGAACAATGAATAATAAAGATCTTTAAAAAAGAAGGGTATCCTTCTTTTTTTTATTGGTATAAAAAGTATTAGACTGGATATACTCAAAATAGAAATATTTTGAGGGGGAATTAGTTATGAATAAAATAAAATTTAGAGTAATTATATTAATATTAAGTCTTATAGGAATTATATCTGTCATGACTATAACAATAAGTGGGGAAGTAAAAAAAGTAGATTCGATATCAGATGATTATAAAAATAAATTAATAAGATTTCATGTAATAGCAAATAGTGATAGTGACGAAGATCAAGAATTAAAACTTAAAGTAAGAGATGCAGTTATAGCATATTTACAGCCAAAGCTAATAGAATCAACTAGTATAGCACAAAGTGAAAAGATTATAAAAAATGAATATAATGAATTGGAAAAAATAAGTAAAAATATTATTTGTAAAAATGGATATAATTATGACGTGAAGGTAGGTATTAAAAACAGTACATTTCCTACTAAACAATACTCTAGTGTTATACTTCCAGCAGGAGAATATAAAGCATTAAAAATAGTTATAGGCAAAGGTCAAGGTAAAAACTGGTGGTGTGTTATGTTTCCTCCATTATGTTTTGTAGATGAAGCAAATGGAGTTATAGATAAGGCTACAGATAAAAAATTAAAAGAAGTTTTAACTGAAGATGAATACAAATTAATAACACAAAAGACACAAAAAGATATGAATAAGATGAAAGTTAAATTTAAAGTAGTTGAAATATTAGACAAATATTTTAAGAAGTAAAAGGAGTGATTTTAACTATGGATAGGTGCTATAAGCTTATAGTGTCATTATTAGTTTTAACTTATGTGTTAGTGCCATGTAGCCAAGTTTTAGCATTAAGTCAAGATTTGAATAATCAAAATACTGTGACATCAGAGTCTGCAAAGCAGGAAAAAAGAGAAGTTATAAATATAAGTAATGATGAATTTTTATTATTATCAAAATTAATTACAGGAGAGGCCAGAGGTGAAAGTTACGAAGGTCAAGTAGCCGTAGCTGCTGTAGTTATAAATAGAGTGAAAGATTCTAGATTTCCAAATAGTATAAAAGATGTGATATACCAAAAAAATGCATTCTCAGTAGTTAATGATGGATCAATAAACATGCAATACACTGAGAGTGCATACAAGGCCGCTCAAGAGGCGTTATATGGACAAGATCCAACTAACGAAGCAATATATTTTTGGAATCCAGATATAGCCACATGCCAGTGGATAAGAACGTTAGACCCATACCTGAGAATTGGAAATCATGTGTTTGCCAAATAAGTACATAACATACTAGAATTTTAGATTAAAGGAGCTTTTGCTCCTTTATTTTTTTATTAAAATAAACTATAATAATCATTTAGATGGTAAAATACATATAATATTTGATATTAATAAATACAAAGCAGGAAGGTGAGCAAAATTATGAATAAACTTAATGTAGCTTTAATATTTGGTGGAAAGTCAGGAGAGCACGAAGTTTCATTGGCATCATCAGCTTCGATATATACTCATATTGATAAAAGTAAATACAATATTTTTACTATAGGAATAACTAAAGATGGAAGATGGATGTATTATGAAGGAAATGAAGAAAATATAAGAAATGGAGAATGGGTTAATTTAGCTAATAAAAATGTTGAAATTAATTTAGTTCCAGTTGGAAATAAAGAAGTAGGAATCGTATTTGAAGATGGAAGATTAGAAAAAATAGATGTATTATTCCCAGTTTTACATGGGCCTTATGGAGAAGATGGAACTATTCAAGGATTATTTGAAATAAGCCAAATACCATATGTGGGATGTGGAGTTTTAGCTTCAAGTGTAGGTATGGATAAACTAATATGTAAAAAAGTATTTACACAAATAGGATTACCACAAGTTGATTATACAGATACACATAAGAGTGTATTTAATAAATATACACAAGAAGAGTTAGATAAAATAGAAGAAAAATTAAATTATCCTATATTTGTAAAACCAGCTAACTTAGGTTCAAGTGTAGGGATATCAAAAGCTAACAATAGAGAAGAACTTTTAAGTGGAATTAATGAAGCGTTAAAATTTGACGCTAGAATAGTTTTAGAACAAGGTATAGATGCAAGAGAAATAGAAGTTGCTGTACTTGGAAACAATGAAGTTAAAGCATCTATAGCAGGAGAAATAAAACCAGCTAAAGATTTCTATGACTACGAAGATAAATATATAAATGGTTCATCAACATATGATATACCAGCAAATATAAATGAAACAGATATGGAAAATATAAGAAAAATGGCAATCGAAGCATTTAAAAGTATAGATGGAAAAGGACTTTCTAGAGTTGATTTCTTTATAGATAAAAATTCAGGAGAAATATTTATAAATGAAATAAATACATTACCAGGATTTACAAGCATAAGTATGTATCCTAAAATGTGGGAAGAAACAGGATTAAATTATTCTAGCCTCATAGATAGTCTTATACAATTAGCTTTAGATACTAAAAAGTAGAGCAGGTGTGGAATATGAATGATAGACCTATCGGTGTGTTTGACTCGGGGTTAGGAGGACTAACTGTTTTAAAAGAAATAATGAAAATATTACCCAATGAAAATATAGTTTATTTTGGAGATACAGCTAGAGTACCTTATGGAGCGAGATCAAAAGAGACAATAATAAAATATACATTTCAAGCTATAAATTTTTTAATGTCTAAGAATGTAAAGGCAATAGTAATTGCTTGTAATACGGCGACTGCTAGAAGCTTAAAAGAAGCTAATGAGAAATATGATATACCTATAATTGGAGTTATAGAGGCTGGGGCTAGAACAGCAGCATATTCTACTAAAAATAAAATAGTAGGCGTTATTGGTACAGAAGGAACTATTCGTTCAAAAGCTTATAACGTTGAAATAGGAAAAATAGATAAAGAAATAAAGATAATTGACAAAGCATGTCCTTTATTCGTACCTATAGTTGAAGAAGGATGGTCAAATACGGAAATTGCATCGTTAACTGCTCAAAAATATTTAGGTGAGTTAATAGATCAAGGAATAGACTCTTTGGTTTTAGGTTGTACACACTATCCATTACTAAAGAGAACTGTAGGTGAAATAGTCGGAGAGAATATAAAACTGGTAAATCCAGCTAAAGAAACAGCTAAAGACTTAAAAAAAATACTAGAAAACAAAGAATTAATTAGATTAGATGATAGCATTAAAGCATCATATGAATACTATGTTTCTGATATACCTGAAAAATTTGCTAGTATAGGCGAAGAATTTCTAAAAAAAGAAATTCAAGATATAAAAAATGTAGAAATACAAAAATATTAGTTAGATGAGATAAACTTTAGTCTATATAGCCTAAAGTTTATACTTGTTTAGGAGGAAAAAATGAACGCAAAAGTTAGCATAATCACAAAACAATATGATGAAAGCGGGAAACTAGATACGATAAGTCTAAGTACACCTGCTGATGTATATTATAAAAATAACGATATATATGTAGTTTATAAAGAAAATGAAGATGGAAATAAAACAACAAGTACAATAAAAATATCGGAAAATGAAATTAATATAAAGAGATTTGGGGATACTAATTTCACTATGAATTTTAAAAAAAAGAGTGTTTATGAAACTAAATATAGGACACCTCAGGGTCTATTTATAATAGAAACAAACACTAAAGAACTAAAAATAGATAAAAATGAAAAAAAATGTATAAAGGCAGAAATAGAGTATGATATAAAAATTATGGAATTGTTTAAAGGTAAAAATAAAATAAACATTACAGTACAAATAAATGAATAATTTTTATTTATAAAAATTTATTATAAATGCTTAATTATATAAATTTTATAAAGGTAGTTAAAACACTACCTTTTCTTTAGTTTATTTGGTATTATAATAATTATACTAAACTTTGCATCTTTTAAAAAAGATACAAGGGTTTATGGTTTTTTTATAGAAACTATACATAAAAGTTAATAAAAACTAAATGTAAGAGGTATAAATATGATTTTTGAAAAATTACTAAGTATTGTAAATAAATATAAGTTGATAGAAGATGGTGACAAAATAGTATTGGGGCTTTCAGGAGGACCAGACTCTGTTTGTTTACTACACCTACTTTATAGATTAAAAGATGTATTAGATATAGAGGTGTATGCTGCACACTTAAATCATCAAATAAGGGGTATAGAAGCCCAAAAAGATGCATTGTTTGTATCTCAAATTTGTGAAGATTTAGGAATTACATCTTTTGTCAAATCAATAAATGTCCCTCAGTATTGCAAGGAAAAGGGTGTTTCGATAGAAGATGGTGCTAGAACACTTAGATATGAAATGTTTGAAGAAATCAAACAAAAAACAAAATCAAACAAAATAGCTATAGGACACAACTTAAATGATCAAGCAGAAACTATTTTGATGAGAGTTATGAGAGGTACAGGACTTCAAGGTTTAAGAGGCATAGAATATATAAGAGACAATGGTATAATAAGACCTATTTTAGATATAGAAAGAAGTGAGATAGAAGCTTATTGTAAAAAATATGATTTAAATCCTAGAATAGATAAAACAAATCTAGAAACTATATATACTAGAAACAAAATCAGATTAGAACTTATCCCATATATGAAGGATAATTTTAATCCTAATGTAATAGAATCTATAGTAAGGATGAGTAAGGGTCTAAAAAGTGATAGTGATTATATTGAACAAGAAGCTAAAATTAAATTTAAAGAGGTTTCAGATTTAAATTCTTACTCTGTAGAAATAAATCTAGAAAAGTATACTAACTTACATGATGCTATTAAAGCTAGAGTTTTAAGAAATGGTATAAAGCATATACTAGGAGATACTAATTTTATAGATCAAAAGCACATAGAAGATCTAATTGAATTAGAAAATGAAAATAAAATAAATAAAATGATAACTCTTCCTAGAGGAATTCTTGCATATAGAAGAAAAAATATCATAATATTAACTACTAAAGAAATAGTTAGTGAGGATATAGATTTTTGTTATAATATACCTAGCAATGGATTTATTAAAATAAAAGAATTAGACTTAATTTTAGAAACCCAAACAATGAACATAGATAGATATAAAAGTATAAAAACAAATAAGACATCTAAAGGGTTTGATTTTAGCAAAGTAAAAGGGGGTATAGTGGTAAGAAGTAGAAAGCAAGGAGATAAAATAAAACTCGTTGCAGGTAGTAAGAAAATCAAAGAATTATTTATAGATTTAAAAATCCCAAGAGAAGACAGATGCAAAATTCCTGTAGTAACAGATGAAGAGGGTATACTGTGTGTAGGTGATTATAAAACTAGTGAAAATTATAAAATTGATTCAAAAACAAAAGAAGTCTTAAAGATTAGCTTTAAGAAACTATAGAATAAAACAATGTATGAAAGGAGGGCTTCTTTTGAATAAATTCTTCAAAAATATTGGTTTCTACCTACTGATTTTCATAATAATAGTAGGTATAGTTCAGTTTTCAGGTAAACCTACAGAAAAGATAGAGTCGATGGAATTCTCTAAAGTATACAGAGCTTTATCAGACGGAAATGTATCTAAACTGTATTTTATAAATGAAACTGCAGTAGAAGGTACGATAAAAGATACAGGTGTTAAATTTAGATCATATGTACCAAAAGAAATAATGGGGGATAAACTTGCTGATGAAGTCTTACAACAGGCTAAAGAAGGCAAAATAACATCATTAAGTGGAGAACCTAAACCGTCAGCTCCTTGGTTTGTAGAAATGTTACCAACTCTACTATTAATGTTTGGTATGGTAATAATTTGGTTTGTATTTATGAACCAGTCTCAAGGTGGAGGCGGAAAAGTTATGAATTTTGGTAAATCAAAAGCGAAAGTTCATAAGGATGATGAAAAAACAAGAGTTACTTTTAAAGAAGTAGCAGGGCTTAATGAGGAAAAAGAAGATTTACAAGAGGTCGTTGATTTCTTGAAAAATCCTAAAAAATATATTGATTTAGGGGCTAGAATACCAAAAGGTATACTTATGGTGGGTCCTCCTGGTACTGGTAAGACTTATTTATCAAGAGCAGTTGCAGGAGAAGCAGGTGTACCATTCTTTAGTATAAGTGGTTCTGATTTCGTTGAAATGTTTGTTGGGGTAGGAGCTTCGAGAGTTAGAGATTTATTCGAGCAAGCTAAAAAGAATGCTCCAGCGATAATATTCATAGATGAAATAGATGCTGTTGGTAGAAAAAGAGGAGCTGGTCTTGGTGGTGGACACGATGAGAGAGAGCAAACTCTAAATCAATTATTAGTTGAAATGGATGGATTTGGTGTAAACCAAGGGATAATAATAATGGCTGCTACAAATAGACCTGACATACTTGACCCAGCGTTACTTAGACCTGGTAGATTTGATAGACAGGTTGTTGTTGGAGCTCCAGATGTTAAAGGTAGAGAAGCGATATTCAAAGTTCACTCTAAGAATAAACCGTTAGCAGATGATGTTAAGGTAGACGTCTTAGCAAGAAGAACTCCTGGGTTTACTCCTGCTGATATAGAAAACTTAATGAATGAAGCTGCTATATTAACAGCTAGAAAAAGAGAAAAGAAAATTCAAATGGACACTATAGAAGAATCTATAACAAAGGTAATAGCAGGTGTTGCTAAAAAATCTAAAGTTATAAGTGAGCCAGAGAGAAGACTTACAGCATATCATGAAGCCGGTCACGCAGTTTGTGCCCATATACTTGATAATGTAAGCCCTGTCCATCAGGTTACAATAGTTCCAAGAGGTAGAGCCGGTGGATTCACTATGCAACTTCCTGTAGAAGATAAATTCTATGCTACTAAAAAAGAAATGAAAGAAAATATAATTGTACTACTTGGAGGTAGAGTTGCTGAAGAGTTAGTATTAGATGATATATCTACTGGTGCATCAAATGACTTAGAGAGAGTAACTTCTACTGCTAGAGGTATGGTTACTAAATATGGAATGAGTACAAAGCTTGGACCAATGACATTTGGTGATAGTAATGAAGAAGTATTCTTAGGAAATAGTTTTGGAAGTAAACAAAATTATTCTGAAGAAGTAGCTGCTCAAATAGATAATGAAATAAGAAAAATTGTTGATAATTCATATAAAGAAACAAAAAAATTATTAGAAGAAAATATGGACAGATTAGAGTATGTAGCTCAAGCTTTATTAGTTCATGAAACTCTAGATGCAGCTAAATTTATGAGTGCATTTAATAAAGAATTATCACTAGAATTACCAGAAATAAAAGAAGAAACATCAGCTATAACATTAGATAAGAAAGAAGAAGCAAATGAAGAAAGTATATCTAATGTAGATTTAGTAAAAAAAGAAAGTATTGAAAATAGCGTAGAAGAAACAAATGATATAAATGATACAGATGAAAATAAATAGTTAGAAAAATAGGACCTAAACTTAGGTCCTATTTTTATTGGAATAATAGAATTGATTTGAAAATAATGAATATAATGATATCATGAGAATTGATAGATAACTATTAGAAGTGTTTTTTGCAAATAAGTTGAATATTATTATAATATTAAATTTGGAAGGGTTTATTATTGCTTAAAATGGATTTTGTATATAAAATTAAATATAAAAAACTATTATTAACTTAAACTAAAAAAATAAGAATAGGATAGATTTTTTATATAAGCATTCAAAAATAAGTTTCATAAGGTATAATTAATTGTTAGATGTAAAAATTACATTAGATAGAGGTGTAATATGAGAGATAAAATAATAGAGATTATATTGAACAATCAAGATGAATTTACTTCGGGAGAAATTTTGTCGAAGCAATTAGGTGTGTCTAGAGCAGCAATATGGAAACATATAAAATCATTAAGAGAAGAAGGATACAATATTGAGTCTGTAAATAAAAAGGGTTATAGATTAATAGAGAAACCTGGAGATTTATTGACTTATAAAAATATTTCTCATGAATTGAATACTAAATTGCTAGGGAATAAAATAATACACTTTAATACAATAGCTTCAACTAATGATTATGCAAAAGAAATAGCTTCAAATTTAGATGAAGGAACTGTAATTATCAGTGAAGAACAAACCAAAGGAAAAGGCAGACTAGGAAGGCATTGGCATTCTAAAATTAATGAAGGCATCTGGATGAGTATTGTATTAAAACCAGAGATAATACCGTATAAAGCACCATTTATAACTTTAATAGCTGGGGCGAGCATAGTAAGTTCATTAAATAAACTGGGTGTTAATACTTTAATAAAATGGCCTAATGATATTATATTAAATAATAAGAAAATATCAGGAATACTTACAGAATTGTCTGCTGAAATTGAAAGAGTAAATCACATTGTGTTAGGGATTGGGATAAATGTAAAAACGATGGAGTTTTCCCAGGAAATATCTGATATAGCGACTTCGTTATATAGAGAAGGCTATAAAATATCTAGAGTTGATATAGTTAGAAATATTTTTATGGAATTTGAAGAATTATATATGGATTATATTAATAATAATTGTAAAGAAAAAACCTTAAATATATGTAGAAAATATTCGGCTATAATAGGCAAGGATATATATATATTAAAAGGTGATAGTAAAGAATTAGTAAGATGTTTAGATATAAATGAAGATGGAAATTTAGTAGTACAGGCTAAAGACAAAACCATAAAAGAGGTAATGTCAGGGGAAGTTTCTATACGTGGAATTAAAGGATACATATAATCTATTAATAAGAATTATTGACAATGTCATTTGCTATTGATAAAATTATTTTGTTATAGCTGGTATCTAATATATTTTAGAGCTTGACTTAACAATAGCTAAAAAGACGAAAGTCGAAATTAAAAATTAGAAGTCCGGCATCTTTTATGAGCTGGAACGGAGGTATGAGATTATGATAAATGTACAGTCATCAGCAACAAAAAAGTTAAATGTAAGAAAAATGACTATAATAGGAGTGCTATCAGCAATATCTATTATGTTATCTATGACGCCATTAGGGTTTATTCCAATTGGCCCAACTAACGCAACTATAATGCATATACCAGTTATTATAGGTGCGATAATTGAAGGTCCTGTAGTAGGTATGGCAATAGGATTAATATTTGGGACTACGAGTTTGCTTAGAGCTATAACTATGCCTACAATAACTTCATTTGTACTTATGAATCCGATTGTATCTATATTACCAAGGGTATTAATAGGGTTGATAGCTCACTATGTATATAATTTAGTTATGAAATTAACTAAGAATGTATTAGTATCTGGTTGGATAACTGGGATGGTAGGTTCTTTAGTCAATACAATAGGTGTTTTAGGGATGGTATACATTCTATACGCAGAGAGATATGCTCAGGCTTTAGGAGGAAGTGCTTCTAATGCTAAAACACTTATATTTACAATGGCAGCTACAAATGGAATACCTGAAGCTATTGTTGGAGGGTTTGTAGTATCAGCTGTTGCAGTTATACTTAATAAAAGGAAAAAATAGAAAGAAGGTTAAAATATATGCTTCTAGTATTTGACGTTGGAAATACCAATATGGTTTTAGGTATATATAAAAATAAGGAATTAATAAAATATTGGAGAATTAATACTGATAAAGATAAGACATCAGATGAGTATGGAATGCTTATAAATAGTTTATTTCAATATGAAAATATAGATATGAAATACATAGATGATGTTATAATATCATCTGTAGTTCCGAATGTTATGCATGCATTAGAGAATTTCTGCATAAAATATTGCAACAAGCAGCCTAAGATTGTAGGTCCAGGAATTAAAACAGGATTAAATATAAAATATGATAATCCTAAGCAAGTTGGAGCTGATAGAATAGTAAATGCAGTTGCAGGAATTGAAAAATATGGATATCCATTAATAATAGTAGATTTTGGAACAGCTACTACATTCTGTGCTATATCCGATAAGGGTGAGTACTTAGGAGGAACGATAGCGCCTGGTATAAAGATATCAAGTGAAGCTTTATTCCAAAGAGCATCAAAACTTCCTAGAGTTGAATTAGCAAAGCCGGGGTCGACTGTATGTAAAAATACTGTTTCAGCAATGCAAGCTGGGATAATATATGGATATGTAGGATTAGTTGACAAGATAATAGAAATGATGAAACAAGAATTAAACTATGAGGACGTTAAAGTGGTAGCGACAGGTGGATTGTCTACGCTTATAGCATCAGAGACAGACAGTATAGATAATGTAGATAGATTTTTAACTCTTGAGGGATTAAAGATGATACATGATAAAAATAAAGAATAGCAACAAGGGAATTGGGTTATATACCCAGTTCCTTTTTTATAATAGTAGGCAAATGTATATTAGAACGATAAAAACTTCAATTTAGAGGAGGACAAAAATGATAAAAGTCGGTAATGTAGAATTAAAAAATAAAGTTTTTTTATCACCTATGGCAGGTGTTACAGATCTTCCATTTAGATTAATATGTAAAGAACAAAACTGTGGGATGCTTTATACAGAAATGATAAATGCAAAAGCATTATGTTATGATGATGAAAACACTAAAAAAATGTTGAAAATAGAAGAAGCTGAACATCCTGTAGCTGTACAAATATTTGGTTCAGAACCTGAATTTATGGGACGAGCTGCAGAAATAATGAACGATTATCCCAATGAAATATTGGATATAAACATGGGATGCCCTGCTCCTAAAGTTATAAAAAATGGAGATGGATCAGCTCTTATGAGAAATCCTAAGTTGGCAGAGGAAGTTTTAAAAGTTGTAGTTAAAAACTCTAAGAAACCAGTAACTTTAAAAATAAGAAAAGGTTGGGATGATGAGCATATAAATGCTGTGGAGATTGCTAAAATAGCAGAAGCTTCGGGCATAAGCGCATTGGCTATACATGGTAGAACAAGAGAACAATACTATTCAGGTAAGGCTGATTGGGATATAATATCACAAATAAAGAAAAGTATAAGTATACCTGTTATAGGTAATGGCGATATATTTACTGTTGAAGATTCAATAAATATGTTAGACAAAACTAACTGTGATGCTATAATGATAGGTAGAGGCTCACAAGGTAATCCATGGATATTTAAAAGAATAAACCATTATATGCAAACTGGAGAAATTTTACCAGAGCCAACGCTGGAGGAAAAAATTAATACAGCTATTAAGCATTTAGGTATGGCAGTTGATGAACATGGAGAATATGTAGCAGTAAGAGAAATGAGAAAACATATTGCGTGGTATTTAAAAGGACTTAGAAATTCAGCAAGAGTAAGAGATGAAATCAATAAGATAGAAACTTATGAAGAAGTAGTATCTAAGCTTAATGGATACATGGACGATTGCTTGACATTGGAATAAGAGTGACTTATAATATAGCGCATAATAAAACAAATATAGTATAAATTAAAATAAAATGGAGAGAAATCTCAAATACATAAAAGAAGGAGTTGTAGGGGTTATGGAAGATAAAAAAGAAATACTGTTAACTCAAGAAGGGTATCAAAAGTTAGAAGATGAGGTAGAGCTTCTAAAAACTGTAAGAAGAAGAGAAGTTGCGGATAGAATAAAAGTTGCTATATCTTTTGGAGATATATCAGAAAATGCTGAATATGATGAAGCTAAAAATGAGCAAGCTCAAATGGAAGAAAGAATATTAAAATTAGAAAATATGATAAGAAATGCAGTTATCATAGATGAAAGTAAAATAGACATTAATGTTGTTACTATAGGATCTATAGTTAAATTAAATGATATGGAATTTGATGAGGAAGTTGAATATACAATAGTAGGTTCAGCAGAAGCAGACCCATATGAAGGAAGAATATCAAACGAATCTCCTGTAGGGAGAGCTCTTTTAGATACAACTGTAGGACAAGTTGTAGATGTTCACGTTCCAGATGGTGTTGTAAAGTTTAAAATATTAGAAATAAGAAGATAATCGGGAGGGAAAAAAATGAATAACGATCAACAAAATGTTAATAATCAATCACAAGAAGACCTTAGTGAGGTTCTTCAAGTAAGAAGAGATAAATTAACTAAACTACAAGAAATGGGAAGAGATCCTTTCCATGTTAGTAGATATGATAGAACTAGTAATTCTATGGAAGTAAAAGACAATTTTGAAAACTTCGAAGGTAAAACAGTTAAGATAGCTGGTCGTATAATGAGCAAAAGAATCCAAGGTAAAGCTGGATTCATAGATATACAAGATCAAGAAGGAAAAATACAATGTTACGTTAGATTAGATAGAATAGGTGAAGAAGAGTATTCAATATTCTCTACATATGATATAGGTGATATATTAGGTATTGAAGGTGAAGTATTTAAAACTAAGAAAGAAGAGATATCTATAAAAGCTAATGAAGTTTTATTATTATCTAAATCTCTTCAAATATTACCAGAAAAATACCATGGATTAAAAGATCAAGATTTAAGATATAGACAAAGGTATGTTGATTTAATAGTTAACCCAGAGGTTAAAAATGCTTTCTTAACAAGAACAAAAGCATTAAAAGCTTTAAGATCATACTTAGATACAAGAGGATTCTTAGAAGTTGAAACTCCTATATTAAATACTTCAGTTGGTGGAGCAAATGCTAAACCATTCATAACTCACCATAATACATTAGATATACCAATGTACTTAAGAATAGCTAATGAGCTATACTTAAAAAGACTTATAGTTGGTGGATTTGATAAAGTATATGAGATGGGTAGAATGTTTAGAAATGAAGGAATGTCTATAAAGCATAACCCAGAATATACTGCTATAGAATTATACCAAGCTTATGCGGATTACACAGATATGATGGAAATAACAGAAAATGTTATAGCTCATATGGCTGAAGCTGCTACAGGCAGCATGAAAGTAAACTACCAAGGAACTGAAATAGATTTCACTCCTCCATGGAGAAGAATGACTATGGAAGATTGTGTTAAGGAATATACTGGAGTAGATTTCTCAACTATAAATACAGACGAAGAAGCTTTAGCAGTAGCTAAAGAAAAAGGAATAGAAATAACTCCTGGAATGAGAAGAGGAGAAGTAATAAACTCATTATTTGAGGAGTTTGGAGAAGATAAACTTATCCAACCTACATTTATAACTCATCATCCAGTTGAGGTATCTCCATTAGCCAAGAGAAATGTAGAAGACCCAAGAAGAACTGATAGATTTGAAGCTTTTGCAAACAAGTGGGAGTTAGCTAATGCGTTCTCTGAACTTAATGACCCAATCGACCAAAAAGGAAGATTTATGGATCAATTAAGAAAAAGAGAATTAGGTGACGATGAAGCTTGTGATATGGATGAAGACTTCATAAATGCTTTAGAAATAGGATTACCTCCTACAGGTGGCCTTGGAATAGGTATAGATAGAGTTATGATGTTATTAACTAATTCTCCATCTATAAGAGATATTATATTATTCCCAACTATGAAGCCGATAGAAAATTCTTCAAGTAAAATAGAAGAATAATATATGCTATAAAAAAGCTTATGTTCTAAAGTTAATTTAGAACATAAGCTTTTTTTATATTTATAGTTTACGTATAATTATTTTCAAAATAATATTTCGATAAAAATTTAAATTTTAACAGTAAACAATAAAAATTATTAAGAAATAGTGGAGATTAAAAGTTTTTGATGAAATAAAACGAATCAAAGCATTGTAATATGGAGTTATATAGAAGAATTTTTATAAAGGTAAGTGTCATTAAACTAGAG
Source organism: Peptostreptococcaceae bacterium VA2 (assembly GCA_000686145.1). Classification (GTDB taxonomy): domain Bacteria; phylum Bacillota; class Clostridia; order Peptostreptococcales; family Peptostreptococcaceae; genus Romboutsia_D. Next base: position 303,337 of record JMMB01000007.1, read on the forward strand.
AAGTTTATATAAAATAAAAGTTGGAGGTAAAATATATGTCTCAAATTATTAATTGGATATGTCTAATGTGTATTAGTTTGTTAGTTATGGAGGTTATGGTTTATTTTTGTAAAGATGTAATTAAAACATTGAATAGTACAGAACGTATAAAAAGCAAAAATGTTGTAAAAGCTAGGGTTGTAACTAATGAATATATATATGAAACAAAGATAGCAAAATAAAATTAAAAAAAATTAAAAAAAAATTAAAAAAAGTATTGACGATATATAAATGAGATGGTATAGTTATACTTGTCCTTAAGAAAAGGGCAAACAAAAACAGCGAAAATCATTTTTAAAAATGGTTTAGCTAAATAAGAACTTTGAAAATTAAACAGTAGGTTAATTTATAGAATTTGAAACAACCAAGAAACATAAAGCCAGATATATAACAGTATCTGAGCCCTAGATAAACTTTTATTTAAGAGTTTGATCCTGGCTCAGGATGAACGCTGGCGGCGTGCCTAACACATGCAAGTCGAGCGATTCTCTTCGGAGAAGAGCGGCGGACGGGTGAGTAACGCGTGGGTAACCTGCCCTGTACACACGGATAACATACCGAAAGGTATGCTAATACGGGATAATGTACTTTTGTCGCATGGCAAAAGTATCAAAGCTCCGGCGGTACAGGATGGACCCGCGTCTGATTAGCTAGTTGGAGAGGTAATGGCTCACCAAGGCAACGATCAGTAGCCGACCTGAGAGGGTGATCGGCCACATTGGAACTGAGACACGGTCCAAACTCCTACGGGAGGCAGCAGTGGGGAATATTGCACAATGGGCGAAAGCCTGATGCAGCAACGCCGCGTGAGCGATGAAGGCCTTCGGGTCGTAAAGCTCTGTCCTCAAGGAAGATAATGACGGTACTTGAGGAGGAAGCCCCGGCTAACTACGTGCCAGCAGCCGCGGTAATACGTAGGGGGCTAGCGTTATCCGGAATTACTGGGCGTAAAGGGTGCGTAGGTGGTTTCTTAAGTCAGAGGTGAAAGGCTACGGCTCAACCGTAGTAAGCCTTTGAAACTGAGAAACTTGAGTGCAGGAGAGGAGAGTAGAATTCCTAGTGTAGCGGTGAAATGCGTAGATATTAGGAGGAATACCAGTTGCGAAGGCGGCTCTCTGGACTGTAACTGACACTGAGGCACGAAAGCGTGGGGAGCAAACAGGATTAGATACCCTGGTAGTCCACGCCGTAAACGATGAGTACTAGGTGTCGGGGGTTACCCCCCTCGGTGCCGCAGCTAACGCATTAAGTACTCCGCCTGGGAAGTACGCTCGCAAGAGTGAAACTCAAAGGAATTGACGGGGACCCGCACAAGTAGCGGAGCATGTGGTTTAATTCGAAGCAACGCGAAGAACCTTACCTAAGCTTGACATACTTATGACCGATACCTAATAGTATTTTTCCCTTCGGGGACATGAGATACAGGTGGTGCATGGTTGTCGTCAGCTCGTGTCGTGAGATGTTGGGTTAAGTCCCGCAACGAGCGCAACCCTTGCCTTTAGTTGCCAGCATTAAGTTGGGCACTCTAGAGGGACTGCCAGGGATAACCTGGAGGAAGGTGGGGATGACGTCAAATCATCATGCCCCTTATGCTTAGGGCTACACACGTGCTACAATGGGTGGTACAGAGGGCAGCCAAGTCGTGAGGCGGAGCTAATCCCTTAAAGCCATTCTCAGTTCGGATTGTAGGCTGAAACTCGCCTACATGAAGCTGGAGTTACTAGTAATCGCAGATCAGAATGCTGCGGTGAATGCGTTCCCGGGTCTTGTACACACCGCCCGTCACACCACGGAAGTTGGGGGCGCCCGAAGCCAGATAGCTAACCTTTTGGAAGCGTCTGTCGAAGGTGAAATCAATAACTGGGGTGAAGTCGTAACAAGGTAGCCGTATCGGAAGGTGCGGCTGGATCACCTCCTTTCTAAGGAGAATTGCCTACTGTTTAATTTTGAAAGTTTTTATTTTTTTTCTAAAAACTTAATTGACAAAAATCGACAAATATAGTAAAATATTTTTGTTGAAAAAAGTTAATGACCTGGGGGTGTAGCTCAGCTGGGAGAGCACTTGCCTTGCACGCAAGGGGTCTGGAGTTCGATCCTCCACATCTCCACCATTTTAAACTTAACTGTTTAAATAAATAGTACTTTGAAAACTGTATAACATTTAGTGATATGACATCATTTAATATATGAAGAAGATAACTTCTAAAAATATCATTGAGAAGATAAACTCTTTAAAAATCAACTTTTAGTACTTAATAAACTGAACGTATGTGAAGTTTGTTATTTACGATAACTTTTGATAACTTGGTCAAGTTATTAAGGGTGCAGGGCGGATGCCTTGGCACTAGGAGCCGATGAAGGACGCGATAAGCTGCGATAAGCTTCGGGGAGTTGCACGTAAACTTTGATCCGAAGATTTCCGAATGAGGAAACTCACTTAGAGTAATGTCTAAGTATTGTTAAGTGAATACATAGCTTAATGAGGGGAACCCGGGGAACTGAAACATCTAAGTACCCGGAGGAAAAGAAAGAAATTCGATTCCGTAAGTAGCGGCGAGCGAACGCGGAACAGGCCAAACCAATGAAGTTTACTTCGTTGGGGTTGAGGACATGCTATAAACGAAGAGGTCATCGTAAATGAAGAGAGTTGGAAAGCTCCGCCATAGAAGGTAATAGCCCTGTATTTGAAACGATAATTCTTTAGGTATGATCCAGAGTACCACGGGACACGTGAAACCCTGTGGGAAGCAGGAGGGACCATCCTCCAAGCCTAAATACTACCTAGTGACCGATAGCGCATAGTACCGTGAGGGAAAGGTGAAAAGAACCCCGGGAGGGGAGTGAAATAGAACCTGAAACCCTGCACTTACAAGCTGTGGGAGCACTTTTTATGTGTGACCGCGTACTTTTTGTAGAACGGGCCAACGAGTTACGTTAAGTAGCAAGGTTAAGCACTTAAGGTGTGGAGCCGTAGCGAAAGCGAGTCTTAAATGGGCGCTTAAGTTACTTGACGTAGACCCGAAACCGGGCGACCTATCCATGAGCAGGTTGAAGCGAAAGTAAAATTTCGTGGAGGACCGAACCCACGAGCGTTGAAAAGCTCGGGGATGACTTGTGGATAGCGGTGAAATTCCAATCGAGCCCGGAGATAGCTGGTTCTCCCCGAAATAGCTTTAGGGCTAGCCTCAAGCGTAGAGAGGCGGAGGTAGAGCACTGAATGTCCTAGGGGGTATTGCACTTACCGAAGACTATCAAACTCCGAATGCCGTTTTCTTTTACTTGGGAGTCAGACTGTGGGTGATAAGATTCATAGTCAAAAGGGCAACAGCCCAGATCGTCAGCTAAGGTCCCTAAATGTACGTTAAGTGGTAAAGGATGTGGGATTGCACAGACAACCAGGATGTTGGCTTAGAAGCAGCCACTCATTTAAAGAGTGCGTAATAGCTCACTGGTCGAGTGATCCTGCGCCGAAAATTTCCGGGGCTAAAACGTACTACCGAAGCTACGATATCAGCAATGATAGGTAGGGGAGCTTCGTATACAGGCTGAAGCATGACCGTAAGGACATGTGGACAGTATACGAGTGAGAATGTTGGCATGAGTAGCGAGACGTGGGTGAGAATCCCACGGGCCGTAAACCCAAGGTTTCCAGGGGAAGGTTCGTCCGCCCTGGGTTAGTCAGGACCTAAGCCGAGGCCGAAAGGCGTAGGTGATGGACAACAGGTTGATATTCCTGTACCGCCAATAAGCGTTTGAGAAATGGGATGACACAGTAGGATAAGCTAACCACACTGTTGGTTATGTGTGGCTAAGTACTGAGGCAGTCAAGATAGGCAAATCCGTCTTGATGTTAATGCTGGGGTACGATGGGGAGCGAAATTAAGTAGCGAAGTAGCTGATTTCACACTGTCGAGAAAAGTCTCTATCGAGTTTAAAGGCGCCTGTACCTCAAACCGACACAGGTGGGTGAGGAGAGTATCCTAAGGCCAGCGAGAGAACTATTGTTAAGGAACTCGGCAAAATGACCCCGTAACTTCGGGAGAAGGGGTGCCATCTTCGGATGGCCGCAGAGAATAGGCCCAAGCGACTGTTTACCAAAAACACAGGTTTCTGCTAAGTCGCAAGACGATGTATAGGAGCTGACGCCTGCCCGGTGCTGGAAGGTTAAGGGGATCTGTTAGAGCAATCGAAGCAGTGAACTTAAGCCCCAGTAAACGGCGGCCGTAACTATAACGGTCCTAAGGTAGCGAAATTCCTTGTCGGGTAAGTTCCGACCCGCACGAAAGGCGTAACGATTTGGGCACTGTCTCAACAATAGACTCGGTGAAATTGTAATCCCGGTGAAGATGCCGGGTACCTGCGACAGGACGGAAAGACCCCATGGAGCTTTACTGTAGCTTGACGTTGGGTCTTGGTACTACATGTACAGGATAGGTGGGAAACTATGAAGCATGGACGCCAGTCTGTGTGAAGTTTACCTTGGGATACCACCCTTGTAGTACTGGGATCCTAACCATAGGCCTTGAATCAGGTCTTGGGACACCGTCAGGTGGGCAGTTTGACTGGGGCGGTCGCCTCCTAAAGAGTAACGGAGGCGCTCAAAGGTTCTCTCAGCACGGTCGGAAATCGTGCGTAGAGTGTAAAGGCAGAAGAGAGCTTGATTGCAAGACATACAGGTCGAGCAAGGACGAAAGTCGGACTTAGTGATCCGGTGGTACCGCATGGAAGGGCCATCGCTCAACGGATAAAAGCTACCCTGGGGATAACAGGCTTATCTCCCCCAAGAGTCCACATCGACGGGGAGGTTTGGCACCTCGATGTCGGCTCATCACATCCTGGGGCTGTAGTAGGTCCCAAGGGTTGGGCTGTTCGCCCATTAAAGTGGTACGCGAGCTGGGTTCAGAACGTCGTGAGACAGTTCGGTCCCTATCCGTCGCAGGCGTAGGAAATTTGAGGAGACCTGTCCTTAGTACGAGAGGACCGGGATGGACGTACCTCTGGTGTACCAGTTGTTCTGCCAAGGGCATCGCTGGGTAGCTATGTACGGAATGGATAAGCGCTGAAAGCATCTAAGCGCGAAGCCGACTTCAAGATAAGATTTCCCACCGTAAGGGTAAGACCCCAGGAAGACTACCTGGTTGATAGGTCGAAGGTGTAAGTGCAGTAATGTATTTAGCTTACCGATACTAATAGGTCGAGGACTTGACCAACTTTAAATGATTAAAACCTAAATGTATACAGTTTTCAGAGTATTATTATATTTTTTGAGGATATAAAATTCTTAAAAAATATTGACAAATTTTATTAAAAATGTTAATATAATACTTGTCCAAGAAATGGACACAATATAATGTAGTTATTATAGCAAAGAGGATACACCTGTTCCCATTCCGAACACAGAAGTTAAGCTCTTTAGCGCCGATGGTACTTGGTGGGCAACTGCCTGGGAGAGTAGGACATAGCTACGTGATATGCCGAAGTGGCGGAACTGGCAGACGCACAGGACTTAAAATCCTGCGGGACTTACCTCTCGTACCGGTTCGATTCCGGTCTTCGGCACCATCATAACATCGCGGGGTGGAGCAGTTGGCAGCTCGTTGGGCTCATAACCCAAAGGTCGTAGGTTCGAGTCCTACCTCCGCAACCATTATAAGGCCCATTGGTCAAGCGGTCAAGACACCGCCCTTTCACGGCGGTAACAGGGGTTCGATTCCCCTATGGGTCACCAAAAAAATATGCGGGTGTAGCTCAATGGTAGAGTTCTGGCCTTCCAAGCCAGCTGTGAGGGTTCGATCCCCTTCACCCGCTCCAACAAAATTATATAATGTGGGTGCATAGCTCAGCTGGATAGAGCAACGCCCTTCTAAGGCGTGTGTCCGGGGTTCGAATCCCTGTGCGCTCACCACTTTATAAATTAAAGCAATTCAGTTATTGGGGATTCGCCAAGTTGGTAAGGCATAGCACTTTGACTGCTACATGCGTAGGTTCGAGTCCTGCATCCCCAGCCAAATTAATATTATGATCCATTAGCTCAGTCGGTAGAGCACCTGACTTTTAATCAGGGTGTCCCGCGTTCGAGTCGCGGATGGATCACCAAATGGAGAGGTGTCCGAGTGGTTTAAGGAGCTAGTCTTGAAAACTAGTGATGCTTAACGGCACCGTGGGTTCGAATCCCACCCTCTCCGCCATTATAAATCAAATATATGGAGAAGTACTCAAGTGGCTAAAGAGGTGCCCCTGCTAAGGGTATAGGCTGGGTAACTGGTGCGAGGGTTCGAATCCCTCCTTCTCCGCCAATAAAAAAATCGGGGCCATTAGCTCAGTTGGTTAGAGCGCCCGGCTCATAACCGGTAGGTCTGGGGTTCGAGTCCCTGATGGCCCACCAGATTTTTAGGGGTGTAGCTCAGCTGGTAGAGCGTCGGTCTCCAAAACCGTGCGCCGGGGGTTCGAATCCCTCCACCCCTGCCAATTTGATTTTAAAAACTTTATTCAACTTTATTTCGAGGTGTAGCGCAGTTTGGTAGCGCACCTGGTTTGGGACCAGGGGGCCGGGGGTTCGAGTCCCTTCACCTCGACCAAGAATAAGGGCCTATAGCTCAGGTGGTTAGAGCGCACGCCTGATAAGCGTGAGGTCGCTGGTTCGAGTCCAGCTAGGCCCACCATTTGTGCCCAGATAGCTCAGTCGGTAGAGCAAGGGACTGAAAATCCCTGTGTCGATGGTTCGATTCCATTTCTGGGCACCAATTAGATGTGGCGGTATAGCTTAGTTGGCTAGAGCGTTCGGTTCATACCCGAAAGGTCACAGGTTCGACTCCTGTTACCGCTACCATAGAATTATATTATAAGAACTTTGAAAATTAAACAGTAGGTTAATTTATAGAATTTGAAACAACCAAGAAACATAAAGCCAGATATATAACAGTATCTGAGCCCTAGATAAACTTTTATTTAAGAGTTTGATCCTGGCTCAGGATGAACGCTGGCGGCGTGCCTAACACATGCAAGTCGAGCGATTCTCTTCGGAGAAGAGCGGCGGACGGGTGAGTAACGCGTGGGTAACCTGCCCTGTACACACGGATAACATACCGAAAGGTATGCTAATACGGGATAATGTACTTTTGTCGCATGGCAAAAGTATCAAAGCTCCGGCGGTACAGGATGGACCCGCGTCTGATTAGCTAGTTGGAGAGGTAATGGCTCACCAAGGCAACGATCAGTAGCCGACCTGAGAGGGTGATCGGCCACATTGGAACTGAGACACGGTCCAAACTCCTACGGGAGGCAGCAGTGGGGAATATTGCACAATGGGCGAAAGCCTGATGCAGCAACGCCGCGTGAGCGATGAAGGCCTTCGGGTCGTAAAGCTCTGTCCTCAAGGAAGATAATGACGGTACTTGAGGAGGAAGCCCCGGCTAACTACGTGCCAGCAGCCGCGGTAATACGTAGGGGGCTAGCGTTATCCGGAATTACTGGGCGTAAAGGGTGCGTAGGTGGTTTCTTAAGTCAGAGGTGAAAGGCTACGGCTCAACCGTAGTAAGCCTTTGAAACTGAGAAACTTGAGTGCAGGAGAGGAGAGTAGAATTCCTAGTGTAGCGGTGAAATGCGTAGATATTAGGAGGAATACCAGTTGCGAAGGCGGCTCTCTGGACTGTAACTGACACTGAGGCACGAAAGCGTGGGGAGCAAACAGGATTAGATACCCTGGTAGTCCACGCCGTAAACGATGAGTACTAGGTGTCGGGGGTTACCCCCCTCGGTGCCGCAGCTAACGCATTAAGTACTCCGCCTGGGAAGTACGCTCGCAAGAGTGAAACTCAAAGGAATTGACGGGGACCCGCACAAGTAGCGGAGCATGTGGTTTAATTCGAAGCAACGCGAAGAACCTTACCTAAGCTTGACATACTTATGACCGATACCTAATAGTATTTTTCCCTTCGGGGACATGAGATACAGGTGGTGCATGGTTGTCGTCAGCTCGTGTCGTGAGATGTTGGGTTAAGTCCCGCAACGAGCGCAACCCTTGCCTTTAGTTGCCAGCATTAAGTTGGGCACTCTAGAGGGACTGCCAGGGATAACCTGGAGGAAGGTGGGGATGACGTCAAATCATCATGCCCCTTATGCTTAGGGCTACACACGTGCTACAATGGGTGGTACAGAGGGCAGCCAAGTCGTGAGGCGGAGCTAATCCCTTAAAGCCATTCTCAGTTCGGATTGTAGGCTGAAACTCGCCTACATGAAGCTGGAGTTACTAGTAATCGCAGATCAGAATGCTGCGGTGAATGCGTTCCCGGGTCTTGTACACACCGCCCGTCACACCACGGAAGTTGGGGGCGCCCGAAGCCAGATAGCTAACCTTTTGGAAGCGTCTGTCGAAGGTGAAATCAATAACTGGGGTGAAGTCGTAACAAGGTAGCCGTATCGGAAGGTGCGGCTGGATCACCTCCTTTCTAAGGAGAATTGCCTACTGTTTAACTTTGAAAGTTTTTATTTTTTTCTAAAAACTTAATTGACAAAAATCGACAAATATAGTAAAATATTTTTGTTGAAAAAAGTTAATGACCTGGGGGTGTAGCTCAGCTGGGAGAGCACTTGCCTTGCACGCAAGGGGTCTGGAGTTCGATCCTCCACATCTCCACCATTTTAAACTTAACTGTTTAAATAAATAGTACTTTGAAAACTGTATAACATTTAGTGATATGACATCATTTAATATATGAAGAAGATAACTTCTAAAAATATCATTGAGAAGATAAACTCTTTAAAAATCAACTTTTAGTACTTAATAAACTGAACGTATGTGAAGTTTGTTATTTACGATAACTTTTGATAACTTGGTCAAGTTATTAAGGGTGCAGGGCGGATGCCTTGGCACTAGGAGCCGATGAAGGACGCGATAAGCTGCGATAAGCTTCGGGGAGTTGCACGTAAACTTTGATCCGAAGATTTCCGAATGAGGAAACTCACTTAGAGTAATGTCTAAGTATTGTTAAGTGAATACATAGCTTAATGAGGGGAACCCGGGGAACTGAAACATCTAAGTACCCGGAGGAAAAGAAAGAAATTCGATTCCGTAAGTAGCGGCGAGCGAACGCGGAACAGGCCAAACCAATGAAGTTTACTTCGTTGGGGTTGAGGACATGCTATAAACGAAGAGGTCATCGTAAATGAAGAGAGTTGGAAAGCTCCGCCATAGAAGGTAATAGCCCTGTATTTGAAACGATAATTCTTTAGGTATGATCCAGAGTACCACGGGACACGTGAAACCCTGTGGGAAGCAGGAGGGACCATCCTCCAAGCCTAAATACTACCTAGTGACCGATAGCGCATAGTACCGTGAGGGAAAGGTGAAAAGAACCCCGGGAGGGGAGTGAAATAGAACCTGAAACCCTGCACTTACAAGCTGTGGGAGCACTTTTTATGTGTGACCGCGTACTTTTTGTAGAACGGGCCAACGAGTTACGTTAAGTAGCAAGGTTAAGCACTTAAGGTGTGGAGCCGTAGCGAAAGCGAGTCTTAAATGGGCGCTTAAGTTACTTGACGTAGACCCGAAACCGGGCGACCTATCCATGAGCAGGTTGAAGCGAAAGTAAAATTTCGTGGAGGACCGAACCCACGAGCGTTGAAAAGCTCGGGGATGACTTGTGGATAGCGGTGAAATTCCAATCGAGCCCGGAGATAGCTGGTTCTCCCCGAAATAGCTTTAGGGCTAGCCTCAAGCGTAGAGAGGCGGAGGTAGAGCACTGAATGTCCTAGGGGGTATTGCACTTACCGAAGACTATCAAACTCCGAATGCCGTTTTCTTTTACTTGGGAGTCAGACTGTGGGTGATAAGATTCATAGTCAAAAGGGCAACAGCCCAGATCGTCAGCTAAGGTCCCTAAATGTACGTTAAGTGGTAAAGGATGTGGGATTGCACAGACAACCAGGATGTTGGCTTAGAAGCAGCCACTCATTTAAAGAGTGCGTAATAGCTCACTGGTCGAGTGATCCTGCGCCGAAAATTTCCGGGGCTAAAACGTACTACCGAAGCTACGATATCAGCAATGATAGGTAGGGGAGCTTCGTATACAGGCTGAAGCATGACCGTAAGGACATGTGGACAGTATACGAGTGAGAATGTTGGCATGAGTAGCGAGACGTGGGTGAGAATCCCACGGGCCGTAAACCCAAGGTTTCCAGGGGAAGGTTCGTCCGCCCTGGGTTAGTCAGGACCTAAGCCGAGGCCGAAAGGCGTAGGTGATGGACAACAGGTTGATATTCCTGTACCGCCAATAAGCGTTTGAGAAATGGGATGACACAGTAGGATAAGCTAACCACACTGTTGGTTATGTGTGGCTAAGTACTGAGGCAGTCAAGATAGGCAAATCCGTCTTGATGTTAATGCTGGGGTACGATGGGGAGCGAAATTAAGTAGCGAAGTAGCTGATTTCACACTGTCGAGAAAAGTCTCTATCGAGTTTAAAGGCGCCTGTACCTCAAACCGACACAGGTGGGTGAGGAGAGTATCCTAAGGCCAGCGAGAGAACTATTGTTAAGGAACTCGGCAAAATGACCCCGTAACTTCGGGAGAAGGGGTGCCATCTTTGGATGGCCGCAGAGAATAGGCCCAAGCGACTGTTTACCAAAAACACAGGTTTCTGCTAAGTCGCAAGACGATGTATAGGAGCTGACGCCTGCCCGGTGCTGGAAGGTTAAGGGGATCTGTTAGAGCAATCGAAGCAGTGAACTTAAGCCCCAGTAAACGGCGGCCGTAACTATAACGGTCCTAAGGTAGCGAAATTCCTTGTCGGGTAAGTTCCGACCCGCACGAAAGGCGTAACGATTTGGGCACTGTCTCAACAATAGACTCGGTGAAATTGTAATCCCGGTGAAGATGCCGGGTACCTGCGACAGGACGGAAAGACCCCATGGAGCTTTACTGTAGCTTGACGTTGGGTCTTGGTACTACATGTACAGGATAGGTGGGAAACTATGAAGCATGGACGCCAGTCTGTGTGAAGTTTACCTTGGGATACCACCCTTGTAGTACTGGGATCCTAACCATAGGCCTTGAATCAGGTCTTGGGACACCGTCAGGTGGGCAGTTTGACTGGGGCGGTCGCCTCCTAAAGAGTAACGGAGGCGCTCAAAGGTTCTCTCAGCACGGTCGGAAATCGTGCGTAGAGTGTAAAGGCAGAAGAGAGCTTGATTGCAAGACATACAGGTCGAGCAAGGACGAAAGTCGGACTTAGTGATCCGGTGGTACCGCATGGAAGGGCCATCGCTCAACGGATAAAAGCTACCCTGGGGATAACAGGCTTATCTCCCCCAAGAGTCCACATCGACGGGGAGGTTTGGCACCTCGATGTCGGCTCATCACATCCTGGGGCTGTAGTAGGTCCCAAGGGTTGGGCTGTTCGCCCATTAAAGTGGTACGCGAGCTGGGTTCAGAACGTCGTGAGACAGTTCGGTCCCTATCCGTCGCAGGCGTAGGAAATTTGAGGAGACCTGTCCTTAGTACGAGAGGACCGGGATGGACGTACCTCTGGTGTACCAGTTGTTCTGCCAAGGGCATCGCTGGGTAGCTATGTACGGAATGGATAAGCGCTGAAAGCATCTAAGCGCGAAGCCGACTTCAAGATAAGATTTCCCACCGTAAGGGTAAGACCCCAGGAAGACTACCTGGTTGATAGGTCGAAGGTGTAAGTGCAGTAATGTATTTAGCTTACCGATACTAATAGGTCGAGGACTTGACCAACTTTAAATGATTAAAACCTAAATGTATACAGTTTTCAAAGTATTATATCATCTTATTTTTAATAAAAAATAAAGAAAAATAGTATTGACGCTTTTGTAAAAAAATGTTAATATAATATTTGTTTAATAGATGGATATAATATAATGTGGTTATAATAGCAAAGAGGATACACCTGTTCCCATTCCGAACACAGAAGTTAAGCTCTTTAGCGCTGATGGTACTTGGTGGGCAACTGCCTGGGAGAGTAAGACGTAGCCACGTTATTTATTTATGAAAAAATAAGTAAGGCCCATTGGTCAAGCGGTCAAGACACCGCCCTTTCACGGCGGTAACAGGGGTTCGATTCCCCTATGGGTCACCAATTCCCGGGACTATAGCTCAGCTGGGAGAGCACCTGCCTTACAAGCAGGGGGTCACAGGTTCGAGCCCTGTTAGTCCCACCATATATATATGCGGCCTGGTAGTTCAGTTGGTTAGAATGCCAGCCTGTCACGCTGGAGGTCGAGGGTTCGAGTCCCTTCCAGGTCGCCAAATTAAATTAAATACGCGGGAATATGGCTCAGTTGGTAGAGCAATTGACTGTTAATCAATGGGTCACAGGTTCGAGTCCTGTTATTCCCGCCAAAAATATGCTAGTGTGGCTCAACGGTAGAGCAGCTGACTTGTAATCAGCAGGTTGTAGGTTCGATTCCTATCACTAGCTCCATAAATACGGAGGATTTCCCGAGCGGCCAAAGGGGGCAGACTGTAAATCTGTTATCGACGATTTCGGTGGTTCGAATCCACCATCCTCCACCAATTAAATATGCGGGTGTAGCTCAATGGTAGAGTTCTGGCCTTCCAAGCCAGCTGTGAGGGTTCGATCCCCTTCACCCGCTCCAATATTTAATTCCCGGGACTATAGCTCAGCTGGGAGAGCACCTGCCTTACAAGCAGGGGGTCACAGGTTCGAGCCCTGTTAGTCCCACCAATATATATATGCGGCCTGGTAGTTCAGTTGGTTAGAATGCCAGCCTGTCACGCTGGAGGTCGAGGGTTCGAGTCCCTTCCAGGTCGCCAAATTAAATTAAATACGCGGGAATATGGCTCAGTTGGTAGAGCAATTGACTGTTAATCAATGGGTCACAGGTTCGAGTCCTGTTATTCCCGCCATTGAATATGCGGAAATAGTTCAGTGGTAGAGCGCAACCTTGCCAAGGTTGAAGTCGCGAGTTCGAATCTCGTTTTCCGCTCCATATTAAATATGGGTGCATAGCTCAGCTGGATAGAGCAACGCCCTTCTAAGGCGTGTGTCCGGGGTTCGAATCCCTGTGCGCTCACCAATAAAGAAAGTTTCACTAATGTGAAACTTTTTTTTTATATAATTATATACATTGTATATAGCTTGGTTAATATAGTATAATACATAGTATAAATAATTAAGAAGTTGTCGAACAGGAGGATAAAACTGTGTTGGATATAAGTTCTTTTTTTAGTGGATTTTTAGAAATACTTTTTAGAATAACGATAAATGATGTAATTGATATATCCATAGTTGCATATATATTTTATAAGATATTTATGTTTTTAAAAGATACAAGAGCAGAACAAGTTTTAAAGGGAATACTTTTTTTATTGGTAGCAACCCAAGTAAGTGAAATTTTAAAATTACATACTCTTTATTGGATATTGCTAAATGCTTTAGATTTTGGAGTTATAGCAGCTCTTATTATTTTTCAACCAGAACTTAGAGCAGGGCTTGAACATATAGGTAGAACTAAGTTTAATTTCTTTATGAAAAATACACAAAATAACGTGGAAGAGCTACTAGATAAAACAATAGAAGAAATAGTTGAAGCACTATATTCATTATCAAGACAAAAAATAGGTGCCCTTATAATTATGGAAAGACAAACTAAAATAGGTGACATAATAAATACAGGTACTAAGATAGATGGAGATGTATCAAGGCAGATATTAATAAATATATTTATACCAAATACGCCATTACATGATGGAGCAGTTGTTATTAGGGATTCACAAGTAAAAGCAGCGGCATGTTTCCTACCGTTGTCTGAGAGCAAAGATTTAAGTAAAGATTTAGGAACTAGACATAGAGCAGCAGTAGGTGTGAGTGAAGTTTCAGATTGTATATCACTTATTGTTTCTGAAGAAACTGGAGATGTATCTATAGCTAAAGCAGGGAAGCTGTATAGAAATATCTCAAAAGACAGAATGGCAAATATACTAAGAAGTAATTTAAAACCTAAAACAGATGAGAAAAGTTTTTTTAAAGGTGGTATATTCAGATGATAGGTAAATTTAAAAATAATACAAAAATAAAAATAATATCCCTGTTAAGTGCACTAGTACTGTGGTTATATGTTATGGAAGTAGTAGATCCAGATGAAACTAAGTTATTTGAAAATATTCCAGTAAATATAACAAATATGAATGAATTAAAAGAGAATGATCTTGTGATATATCCAAATACAGAAATAACATCTGATATAAATTTTTCTGGTAAACTATCAAAGCTTAAAAAGATTAAAAAAGAAAATATTCATATAGATGGCCAAATAAAGAACCCAATAGAAGGAAAAAATGAAATTTATTTAACAGCAAGTGCACCAGGTCAGATTACACATGATATTAAAGATAATCTACAAATAGTTACTTTAGAAAAACTTGTAACAGAAAAGAAAGCTGTTGAAATAAAAGTACAAGATAAATCAAAAATAGATGAAATAAGTAAAGACAAAAAGAATATATCCGTATCGGGTCCTAGAAGCTTGGTAAAAGAAGTTAAGAGCGTGGTAGGTATATTAGATGTAGGATCAAATACAAATGATTTTTCTAATAAAGTAAGCCTAATACCTGTAGATAAAAAAGGTAATGAAGTAGTAGGTGTAGAATTAGAACAATCATCAATTGCAGTGAATGTAACTTTACTAAAAGAAAAGAAAGTTCCTATAAAAATAAAATTTAATGAAGAAATTAATTTAAAAGACTACACGTTAAGTCAAGAGAGTGTAACAATAAAAGGTAAAAAAGACGTTGTAGATAAAACAGAGTCTATAGAAACTCAATCGGTAGATATAAATGAAGTAGCTAATGGAATTTCTAAGGATATATATTTAAATCTTCCAGAAGGCTTAGAAGCAGAAACTAAATATATTACTATAAGACTTAATACTATAAATATAATCAAAGAAAATTTTGAGTATACACCACAAGATATTGAGATAAGAAATAATGAAAGCAATATAGATATAAGCACTTTAAAGATACCGGCTAATATTAACGTTAGCATTGAATATTTAGAAAATATAGGCACTATAAAAAAATCTGATATAGTATTATATATAGACCTAAAGCAAGAGATTGATGAAGGTGATAAGTATGATATAAAATACGATGTAAAATATAATCTAAAAAGCATAGTGGTTAATCCAAGTAAAACAGAATAAAATGTAAAATTATGAATTGAAGATGCAGCAGAAATTACCGTTTTAAATATAAAAACGCATATTTTTGTTGCATCTTATTTATTTTAGTAATACTATAAAAGTAAAGATAACTTATAGTAGAATAATCTGAAAAATTAAAAAATTTATAATGGACTGGGAAAACGATACTAAAAAGTGTATACTTTAAATGTAAGAACAAATTGTTTAGAATAAAATGGAATTAATTGTTATTTAGAATTGAAAGTATAAAAATATTTTTTATTTACATACGAAAAATGAGGTGGGATTAGATGAGAAACTTTGAAGAAGTAATAAAGTTTGCAAGAGATAGGGGACCTAAAACTATATCAGTGGCATGTTGCCAAGACAAAGAAGTTTTAATGGCTGTTGAAATGGCAAGAAAAGAAGAAATAGCTAATGCTATTTTGGTTGGCGACATAGAAAAAACAAAAGAAATAGCAAGTAGTATAAATATAGATATTAACAATTACGAATTAATAGACATAAAAGACTTATCAGAAGCATCTCTTAAAGCAGTTGAGTTAGTATCACAAGGAAAAGCAGATATGGTAATGAAGGGGCTAGTTGATACAGCTATAATATTAAAAGCTGTATTAAATAAAGAAGTTGGTTTGAGAACTGGAAATGTATTAAGTCATGTTGCAGTGTTTGATATAGAAGGATATGACAGATTATTTTTAGTAACAGATGCAGCAATGAACTTGGCACCAGATGTAAACGTTAAAAAACAAATTATAGAAAATTCATGTACTGTAGCACATTCATTAGATATAGACACACCAAAAGTAGCAGCACTATGTGCAAAAGAAAAAGTAAATCCTAAAATGCAAGATACAATAGATGCAAAAGAATTAGAAGAAATGTGTGAAAGAGGAGAACTTAAAGGTTGTATAGTAGGGGGACCTTTCGCACTAGATAATGCAGTATCAATAGAAGCTGCAAATCATAAGGGAATAAACCATCCTGTAGCAGGTAAAGCAGATATATTATTAGCTCCAGACATCGAAGCTGGAAATATATTATATAAATCATTAGTATTTTTCGCAAAATCAAAAAATGCAGGTCTTATAGTAGGAGCAAAAGCTCCTGTAATATTAACTTCAAGAGCAGATAATGAAGAAACTAAGTTAAATTCAATAGCTTTAGGTGTACTAATGGCTGCTAAAGCTTAATATATTAGGGGGTAGGCATATGAATAATATATTCAAAATACTAACAATAAACCCAGGTTCAACATCAACTAAAATAGCTGTGTTTGATAATGAGAATTTGGTATTTGAAAAAACTTTAAGACATTCTTCTGAAGAAATAGGGAAATATGAAAAAATTTCAGATCAGTTTGAATTTCGTAAAAATGTTATAGAAGAAGCATTAGTAGAAGGTGGAGTTAAGACAAGTGATTTACATGCAGTTGTAGGTAGAGGAGGACTTCTTAAACCTATACAAGGTGGAACTTATGTTGTAAATAATCCTATGATAGAAGACTTAAGAGTTGGTGTTTTAGGTGAACATGCATCAAACTTAGGTGGAATCATAGCAAAAGAAATAGGGGATCAAGTTAATATACCATCATACATAGTAGACCCTGTTGTTGTTGATGAAATGAATGAGGTAGCTAGGGTATCAGGAATACCTGAAATAGATAGAAAAAGTATATTCCATGCATTAAACCAAAAAGCTACAGCTAGAAGAGCAGCTAAAGAATTAAATAAGGAATACAGTGACTGTAACTTTATAGTAGCTCATATGGGTGGAGGAGTATCTGTAGGAGCTCATGAAAATGGTAAAGTAGTAGATGTTGCTAATGCTCTTGATGGTGAAGGTCCATTTTCTCCAGAAAGAAGTGGTGGATTACCAGTAGGTGATTTAGTTAAAATGTGCTTTAGTGGAAAATATACTCAAGATGAAATAAAGAAAAGAATAAAGGGAAACGGTGGTCTAGTAGGATACTTAAATACTAATGATGGTAGAGATGTTGAAGCTAGAATAGAAGCTGGAGACGAAAAAGCTAAATTAGTTTATGAAGCTATGGCTTACCAAGTAAGTAAAGAGATAGGTTCTTGTGCATCAGTGTTAAAAGGAAAGGTAGACGCAGTTCTTTTAACTGGTGGGATAGCTTATTCTAAAATGTTTACAGGAATGATAGAAGAAAGAGTTAATTTTATATCTGATGTAAAGGTTTACCCAGGTGAAGATGAGATGATAGCATTAGCACAAGGTGGACTTAGAGTTTTAAATAAAGAAGAAGAACCTCAAGTATATGGTTGTGCAGTACAGTGCATATAAAATAGCATTAAACAAATAACATATATGAATTTAATTATATGACTTAGTGGGTGAGATAATGATAACTAACGATAACAGAATAAGAATCATAATAGGACATTATGGAAGTGGAAAAAGTGAATTTGCTATAAATTATGTCACTAAGTTGAGAAAAGAAGTAGAAAATAAAGTTGCTTTATCAGATTTAGATGTGGTAAACGTATATTTTAGAACAAGAGAGAAAAAAGAATTATTAAAATCATTAGACATACTTCCAATAGATAGCTCAATAGATGCTCCGACACTAGATTTACCAGCATTATCAGGTCAAATAGCAACTCCAATAAATGATAAGTCTTATGACTATGTCATGGATGTTGGTGGAGATAATGTAGGTGCTAGAGTAGTAGGAAGATTTAAACATTTAATAAAAGAAAATGATTATGATATGTTTTGTGTAGTAAATGCAAATAGAGAGCAAACTCAGACTGCTGAAAAAGTCATTGAACATATAAGAGCAATAGAAAAATCTTCAGGACTTAAAGTTACAGGTTTAATAAATAATACACATCTTATAAGATCAACTACAATAGAAGATATATTAAGAGGACAAGCCTTGGTATCAAAAGTATCAAAGCTATGCAATATACCAGTTAAGTATGTTGTGTGTATGGAAAACCTTATACCAGAGTTACCTAAGGATTTAGAAGGGGAAATATTCCCAATAAAGCTTTATATGAGAGAAGATTGGATGTAGTTTGAGCTCAAATATATAGAAAGATTTAAGGAGGCATAAGAAGATGGCTAAAGGAACAGTATCTTTTAATAAAGACCTTTGCAAAGGTTGTGGATTATGCGTAGATGCATGCCCAGTAAAAATTATAGCAATGGATAATAGTAAAATCAATAAAAAGGGATACAATCCAGCATCAGTTAATGATATGGATAAATGTATAGGATGTACAAACTGTGCTACTATGTGCCCAGATTCAGTAATAACAGTAGAGAGAGACTAATTAAAAATTAAGGGGGAATTTTAATGGCTAAGATACTTATGAAAGGTAACGAAGCATTTGGAAAGGCAGCTATAGAAGCTGGATGCAAATACTTCTTCGGTTACCCTATAACACCACAAAATGAATTACCAGAATACATGGCTAAAGAGTTACCTAATGTTGGCGGAGTATTCGTTCAAGCAGAATCAGAAGTTTCTGCTATAAATATGATATATGGAGGAGCAGGTACAGGAGCTAGAGTTATGACTTCTTCATCTTCTCCAGGAATAGCACTAAAGCAAGAAGGTATAACTTATGCAGCAGGAGCTGAACTTCCATGCGTTGTTGTTAACGTAATGAGAGGTGGTCCAGGATTAGGTGGAATACAACCTTCTCAAGCTGACTACTTCATGTCTACAAGAGGTGGAGGAAATGGAGACTATAGAACACCTGTTTTCGCACCAGCTACTGTTCAAGAGGCTGTTGACATGATAATGGAAGCATTCAATGTTGCAGATTTCTATAGAACACCAGTTATGGTAGTTGCAGATGGTATGATAGGACAAATGATGGAGCCAGTAGAATTTAGAGCTCCTAAAACTAGAGAATTACCAGCTAAAGATTGGGCAACTACAGGAACTAAAGGAAAAAGAAAACCTAATATAATAAATTCATTATATTTACAACCAGAAGAATTAGAGCAACATTGTATAAAATTAGAAGCTAAATACAAAGAAATAGAAAAAAATGAAGTTGATTATGAAATGTACAAAACAGAAGATGCTGAATTAGTGTTCGTAGCTTATGGTACTACATCTAGAATAGTAAAAAATGCTATAGAAATATTAAGAGGTGAAGGAATAAAGGCGGGTCTTATAAGACCTAAAACTTTATGGCCATTCCCAGTTGAAGCATTTAATCAAATACCAGAAGCTAAAAACTTGTTAACTGTTGAGATGAGTATGGGTCAAATGGTAGAAGATGTAAGATTAGCAGTTGAAGGAAAATTGCCTGTACACTTCTATGGAAGAGCTGGTGGAATGATACCAGATCCAGATGGAATAGCTAACAAAGCTAAAGAAGTAGTAGAAAGTGAATTAGCTGTAGGAGGTGTTAGATAATGTCAGTTGTATTTAAGAAAACTCAAGGATTAACAGAAGCTCAAACTCATTATTGTCCAGGATGTACTCACGGTATAATCCACAGATTAGTAGGAGAAGTACTAGAAGAGTTAGATGTATTAGGAGATACTGTAGGTGTTGCTCCAGTTGGATGTTCAGTTTTAGCATATAATTATTTTAACTGTGATATGCAAGAAGCATCTCATGGTAGAGCACCAGCAGCTGCTACAGGTATAAAGAGAATTCAACCAGATAAAACAGTATTTACATATCAAGGAGATGGAGATTTAGCTTCAATAGGTACAGCTGAAATAGTTCATGCTGCAGCTAGAGGAGAAAAATTCACTACTATATTTGTAAATAATGCTATATATGGAATGACTGGTGGACAAATGGCTCCAACTACATTAGTTGGTCAAAAAGCTACTACAGCTCCGTACGGAAGAGAAATAGATAAGCAAGGTTTCCCAATAAAAATGAGTGAAATGCTATCTACATTAGAAGGCGCAGTATTCGTAGAGAGAGTTTCCGTTGATACACCTGCTAATGTTAGAAAAGCTAAGAAGGCTATAAAGAAGGCTTTTGAAGTTCAACATGCAGGATTAGGATTTGGTATAGTAGAAGTATTATCTACATGTCCAACTAACTGGGGATTAGCACCAAATGATTCGCTACAATGGTTAAGAGACAATATGATGCCATACTATCCTTTAGGAAATATAAAAAATATTGATCTTAATGGGGAGGTGAAGTAATATGTCTACAGCTAGAGTAATATGTGCAGGATTCGGTGGTCAAGGTGTTATGTCTATGGGACAATTACTTACTTATGCAGGAATGTTAGAAGGTAAAGAAGTTTCTTGGTTACCATCGTATGGACCAGAAATGCGTGGAGGTACAGCTAACTGTGCAGTAACTGTATCTGATAGCCCAGTAGGCTCTCCTCTTATAACAGGAGATGCTACTTGTGCAATAGTTATGAACTTACCATCACTTGAAAAATTTGAAAGTGAAGTTAAGCCAGGTGGAAAAATAATAGTAAACAGTTCTCTTATAGAGCAAAAAGTACAAAGAGACGATATTGAAGTTTATTATATACCAGCAAATGATATAGCTTCAGACTTAGGAAACCCTAAAGTTGCAAATATGATAATGCTAGGAGCTTACCTAGAAACAGAGCCAGCAGTAGAAGTTGACTCAGTTTTAGAAGCTTTCAAAAAAGTATTTGGACCTAGTAAAGAGAAATTTGTACCTTTAAATAAGGACGCTTTATTAAAGGGTGGAGCTGCTATAAAATAGTATTATATTAATACTCAAAAATTACAAAAAAAGGACAATAGAAACATTTCTATTGTCCTTTTTGTTTATATATATTAAAATGTCCTTATGGAATAAACTAGAGAATCAAGAACATTTATATGTGCATAATAATATATTATAATTTGATAAGCTTTTCGTCGTGAAAGGAGATTTTTTAATGAGAAAATATTTTGGAACAGATGGGGTAAGAGGTATAGCTAATACAGAACTTACTTGTGACTTAACATATAAGTTAGGGAGAGCTGGAGGTTACGTTTTAGCTCAAGGGAAAGAAAAGGTTAAAGTAATAGTAGGGAAAGATACAAGAATATCAGGAGATATGCTAGAAGCATCATTAATATCAGGACTTATGTCTGTTGGATGTGATGTAATTACTGTTGGAGTAGTACCAACACCTGCTGTTGCATATTTAATAAAAAAATATGATGCTGATTGTGGAGTAGTTATATCTGCATCACACAACCCAGTTGAATATAACGGAATAAAATTCTTCAATGAAGATGGATATAAATTAGATGATGAAGTTGAACTAAACATAGAAAACTATATAGACAACATAGAAAAAGTAGATTATTACCCAGTTGGAGAAAAAGTAGGTAAAAAAATACACATGCATGATGCACAAAGAGATTATATAGATTACTTAAAATCCATAATAAATGTAGATTTTAAGGGATTAAAAGTAGTCTTAGACTGCGCTAATGGAGCAGCATATAAAGTTGCGCCAATAGTATTTGATGAATTAGGTGCAAGTGTTATAACTATAAATAGTGAACCAAATGGAAATAATATAAATGATAAGTGTGGGTCAACGCATCCACAAAAATTACAAGAAGCGGTTTTAAAACATAAAGCAGATTTAGGTCTTGCATATGATGGAGACGCAGATAGATTAATTGCTGTTAATGAAGCTGGAAACATTGTTGATGGAGACCATATAATGATATTAAGCGCTATATACTTAAAGAAAAAGAGTAAGCTAGCACAAGATACATTAGTAGTTACAGTAATGAGTAACATAGGTCTTACTATTGCAGCTAAAGAGCATGGTGTAAAACTATCTACTACTGGTGTAGGTGATAGATATGTATTAGAAGAAATGAAAAATAGTGGATATAACTTAGGTGGAGAGCAATCAGGCCATATGATATTCTTAGATTACAATACAACTGGAGATGGTGTTTTAAGTTCGCTAGTACTAGCTCAAATAGTATTAGAGGAACGAAAGAAATTATCAGAACTAGCAGCAGTAATGATTCAGTATCCACAAGTACTAGTTAATGCTAGAATAAAAAACGAAAATAAGAATAGATATATGGAATATCCACAAATAAAAAGTGAAATAGAAAGAATAGAAAGCTTATTAGATGGATGTGGAAGAGTCTTAATAAGACCATCAGGAACAGAGCCATTAGTAAGAGTTATGTTAGAGGGTAAAGAGGAAGGTCAAATAAAAGAACTAGCTACAAATTTAGCTAATCTTATACAAGAAAAACTATCGTAAATTAAAAGTAAATACTAATACATATTAGTATTTGCTTTATAAGCGCCAGAACTTAGCAACTGATTAGTTATTACTAAATAATTGTTAAGTTGACGAGGTCAGAGTTTATCGAATTGTCGGCGGATGCTCTGCGGTGTGTTTACCATCGTTAGAACTTCCTTAAATCATAGAAGTAATTCTATGGACAAAGGGAAGCTTATTTAAACATATGACCTAACTCTAAAAATATAAACAAACAAATAATATTTTTAGGAGGATTTTTAATATGTGTGGAATAGTTGGATACCTAGGATACAGACAAGCAACAGAGGTTTTAATAGAAGGACTTTCTAAGTTAGAGTACAGAGGTTATGATTCTGCAGGAGTTGCAGTTAACGTTGGAAATGAACTAGAGATAAGAAAGTTCAAAGGAAGACTTGCAGTATTAGCAGAAGACTTAGAAAAGAATCCAATAGAAGGTGGATTAGGAATAGGGCACACTAGATGGGCAACACATGGAGAACCATCAGATGTAAACTCTCATCCTCATTTTAATATGGATAGAACAATAGCTGTTGTTCATAATGGTATAATAGAAAATTACATGGAGTTAAGAGAAGAATTACAAAGCGAAGGTGTATTATTCTTATCTCAAACTGACACAGAAGTAGTAGCGCACTTAGTAGATAAGTACTATGAAGGAAACTTACTAGATGCTGTTTACAAGGCTACTGAAAGATTAAGAGGAGCATATGCATTAGGTGTTGTATGCAAAGATAACAACAATGAATTAGTATCTGTAAGAAAAGATAGCCCATTAGTAGTAGGTCTTGGAGAAGGTGAAAACTTTATAGCATCAGATATACCTGCGATATTAAAGTATACTAGAAATGTATATTTCTTAGAAAATGGGGAATTTGTTCACATAGTTGGAGATAAATTAACTGTTTTAAATGAAAATAGAGAAGTTGTTGAAAAAGAAGTTACAAAAATAACTTGGGATGTAGAAGCTGCATCTAAAGGTGGATATGAACACTTCATGTTAAAAGAAGTATACGAACAACCAAGTGGAGTTAGAGAAACATTAATAAGAAGATTAAATGATAATGGAGAAATCCAATTAGATGACATAAAAATGACTAAGCAAGACTTAGAAAAAATAAATAAAGTATATATAGTTGCATGTGGTACTGCATATCATGCAGGACTTGTTGGAAAATTTGCTATAGAAAAGTTTGCTAAAATACCAGTAATAACTGATATAGCATCTGAATTTAGATATAGAGATCCATTTATAGATGAAAATACATTATTAATATTAGTAAGTCAATCAGGAGAAACTGCAGATACATTAGCATCTTTAAGATATGCTAAAGAAAGAGGAGCTAGAATATTAGCAGTAACTAATGTTGTAGGTTCTTCTATAGCTAGAGAGTCTCATGATGTATTCTATACATGGGCAGGACCAGAAGTATCTGTTGCATCAACTAAGGCTTACACTACTCAATTAGTATCATTCTATATGATAGCATTAGATTTTGCTATAAAGAGAGAAACTATAACTAAAGAGTTCTACAATGATATGATAGAAAAATTAAAAGAAATGCCATCTAAAGTAGAAAAAGCTCTAGAGCAAGAAACTTACATCAAAGAAGATGTTGCTAAGACGTTAAAAGAAGCTCATAGTGCATTCTATCTAGGTAGAGGATTAGATTATAACTTAGCTATGGAAGGTGCTTTAAAGATAAAAGAAATATCTTATATTCATGCAGAAGCTTTTGCAGCTGGAGAATTAAAGCATGGTACAATAGCATTAATAGAAAAAGGAACACCAGTAATAGCAATAGCCACTCAAGGGGAATTATTCGAGAAGATGGTTTCTAACATGGCTGAAGTAAGAGCTAGAGGAGCATATGTTATAGCTATAGCTCAAGAAAAGAACAAAGAAGTAGAAAAGGCTGCTGACAAGGTAATATATATACCAAATGTAGATGATATATTATCAAGTATATTAACAGTTTTACCTCTTCAATTATTATCTTACTATGTTGCAGTTGAAAGAGATTGTGACGTAGATAAGCCAAGAAACTTAGCTAAATCAGTAACAGTTGAATAATAAAAAATATTAAAAATAGGCATCTCTTAAATGAAATAAATCATTAAGAGGTGCTTTTTTTATTGGGTATGTATGTTCTTAAAAAGAACACTATATTAATAACATAAAATATTTATTTGAATTTATATACCATTAAAAAAAGTAATGATATGCATAATAATATAAAATATATAAAATGAATAAATGTTCTAGATGATAGGTATTAAGTATGATAACCTATATATATAAATTAATAGGTGGTGTTTATTGTGATAAGTAAAGATGAAATAGCTAGATTAAAGGGAGAAGCGATATTAGCACAAAAACAAGATGGATATTTTGCAATAAGAGTATTAAGTAGATCGGGTAATTTTACAGCAGAACAATTAAATGATTTATCTAGACTGTCTAAGAAATATGGTAGAGGGTATCTAGGACTTACTACTAGATTAACAGTAGAAATTCCTTGGATTAAATATGAAGATATTGAAGACATAAAAAGAGAACTAAAAGAAGCTAAATTGGTTCATGGAGGAACAGGGAAAAAGGTTAGACCTTTAGTTGCATGCAAAGGAACTGTATGTCAACACGGTATATATGACACTCAAGAACTTTGTGGAAAATTACATGATAAATATTTTGCATATGATTTACCATCAAAAACTAAAATAACATTAGTGGGATGTCCAAATAACTGTGCAAAAGCAAATACTAATGATATAGGTATAGTTGGACAAGCTTATGTGAAATTCAATGAAGAGAAGTGCAAAAACTGTGGAATATGTACTGAACAATGCAGACAAAAAGCAGTTAAATTTATAGATAAAAAATTAGTATGGGATCAAGATCAATGTGTAAATTGTGGAAAATGTGCTGTTGCCTGTCCATTTGGAGCTATGGAAGTTGAAAAACGAGGAATGGCTATATATCTTGGTGGTAGAATGGGAAGAGGATATAGATTTGGAGACAAATTAACAGATTTATATCAAGAAGAAGAAATAGAAGAAGTGGTACAAAAAATATTAGATACATATACTGAACTAGGGGAACCTGGAGAAAGAATATCTAAGGTTTTAGAAAGGATAGGAATCGAAGAATTTGAAAGTAGTTTAATAGAAAAAATAAAAAAATAAATACTGAGTATATAAAGTATATCCTCCTTAAAATTGTCAATAATTCAAGTATGAATATGATAATTTTAAGGGGGGTTTTTTTATGAATATAGTAAAATTAACAATAAGCTTTTTTGCACTGATGTTAGCAGGAATGCTAATATCATACGCTGATATAAAATCAGATAATGAATATGACAAACTTATACAAGCCTTTAATAGTACAGAGGCAGAATTTAAGTTTTATAATATAAAAGCAAATGCTGAGATAGACTATGATATATCTAAAAATGAAATGACAGATATGTGTATTGAAGTTATTAATAATCTTGGGTTAGAAGAAAGTAATATAAAATGGGAAGAAAATTGGAATAAAAGCGAAAAACAAATATATGCTCAAGTTAAGACTCAAGAAAAAAGTATTTCTATAATTGCGACTAAAAAAAATAACAAAGAGTCATACATAACAGTTGACATATTAGAGAATAAAGTATATAAAAGTATAGTGGACATTTATACAATTCTTGAGAATACTCTTAACAAACATGTTTCTCAATTGAATATAAATACATGTATCTCAGGAGAATATACAAAAAAGTTAAAAATAAATAAATATGATGATATTTTAGAGAAAATATTATATAATATGAATGCTGAAGAAATAGATAGAGTAGAAGAAGAAAACTTTATATCGATAACAGCGTATAGTGAAGTTTTACATAAAAACTACTTAGAATATTTAGGAAATAAGATAAATTTAAATATAGGAATGAGGTATAGCGAAGATGATGAGAAAACTCTCATATATATTGCTACGCCCATTATAAAATTAGACTATTAATAATGAGGAGAGGTCAATCAAATGGCAAAAATATTAGTTAAGAAAAGTAACCCACTTAGAGGTAGTGTTAAAATAGATGGAGCAAAAAATGCAGTATTACCAATAATAGCAGCAACGTTATTAGGAAATGGAAAATCAACAATAAAGGGTGTACCTAACTTAAGAGACGTACACGTTATATCTGATTTATTAATACACTTAGGTGCAGAAGTTGACTATACAGACAATGTATTAACAGTAGACGCAAGTAACATAAGTACATGTGAAGCTCCATATGAACTTGTAAGCAAAATGAGAGCATCTTTTTTAGTGATGGGACCATTACTTGCAAGATTTAATCATACTAAGATATCTATGCCGGGGGGATGTGCTATAGGAACAAGACCTATAGATTTACATTTAAAAGGATTTAAGTACTTAGGTGCTAACATAGAGATGGATCATGGATTTGTAGAAGCTACAACTAAGAAATTAACAGGAGCTAAATTATACCTAGATTTCCCATCAGTTGGAGCTACTGAAAATATAATGATGGCAGCTGCTCTTGCAGATGGTATTACAATAATAGAAAACGCAGCAGAAGAACCAGAAATAGTTGACTTAGCTAACTTCCTAAACGAAATGGGAGCTAGTATAAAAGGTGCGGGAACAAACACTATAAGAATAAACGGAGTTAAAGAATTAAAAGGTGCAGAGCACACAGTAATACCTGATAGAATAGAAGCGGCTACTTATATGGTTGCAGCAGCTATGACAAAAGGTGATATAACAATAGAAAATGTAATGATGGAACATTTAAAGCCAGTAGTAGCTAAATTAAAGGAAGCTGGTTGTGAAATAATAGAAACTGATAACGCTGTAAGAGTAATAGGACCAGACGTTATAAAACCAATAGATATAAAAACTTTACCACATCCAGGATTCCCAACAGATGTTCAGGCTCAATTTATGGCTATGATGACTATATCAAACGGAACAGGTGTAGCTATAGAAACTGTATTCGAAAATAGATTTATGCATGTTGCTGAGTTCAATAGAATGGGTGCTAACATAAAGATAGAAGGTAGAAGCGCTATAGTTAATGGAGTAGATCAATTACATGGAGCTAAGGTTAATGCAACGGATTTAAGAGCAGGTGCTGCGCTTATATTATGTGGACTTATAGCAGAAGGTGAAACTCAAATAGGTGAAATATATCATATACAAAGAGGATACGTAGACATAGATAAGAAGATAACTGCACTAGGTGGAAACATAGAAATAATAGAAGATTAATAAATTAATTGTGATAAAAGAATAGGGTTGTTCATATACTTTAAGAACAAGGATTAAACTAAGGAGGAAAAGTATATGAAGAACCCTTTAATAGTTTTAGCAAGCGTAGTTGTTTGCTCTATAGCGATACCGATACTTACAAGTATCGTATCTTATGACTCAATAGAAGCAACACCTAAAGAAGATAAAAAAACTGTTACAGTTACAAAACAAATGGTAAAAAAAACTGAAAAGAAGTTAACAAGCTATGAAAGAATAAATAAAAAGTCACCGACCATAAATGTGTATAACCATAAGTTGGGTAAAACTCAGAAAATGGATATAGAAGAATATTTATGTGGCGTATTAGCTGGAGAGATGTCTTCAGAATTTGATTTAGAGGCTTTAAAAGCTCAAGCTGTAGCTGCAAGAACTTTTGTAATGTATAAAGAGAATCAAGGCAATTCAAACAAACATAAAAATGCTGTAGTTTGTACAGATTTTAAACATTGTCAAGAATATAAAAGTTATGATGAACTAAAATCAAAAAACGGAAAAAATTGGATCAAAAATTCTTATTCAAAAATTCAACATGCTGTAAATGAAACGAAAGGTCACATTATAACTTATAATAATGAGCCTATACTTACTTTATATTTTTCAACATCTTCAGGTAAAACAGAAAACTGTGAAGAGGTATTCTCAAAAGCATATCCATATTTAAAATCAGTTGAAAGCCCATATGATAAAAATTATTCACCTAAATATGTGTCTGCACTACAAATTAGCAATAAAGACTTCGTAGATAAATTCAAGAAAAGTTATGGTGGAGTACAAGTAAATGAAAGTGATTTAAAAAATGAAATTAAAATACTTGAAAGAAGTAATGGCGGATCTGTAGACAAAATTAAAATAGGAAATAAAGAAATTAAGGGAACAGATGTTAGAAGTATACTAAATCTAAACTCGGCTAATTTTGATATAAAATTTAATGAAAATTATTTGGATATTGTAGTAAAGGGTTATGGACATGGAGTAGGAATGAGCCAGTGGGGAGCAGAAGGTATGGCTGAAGAAGGACATAAGTATTATGAAATATTATCTCATTACTATAAAGGGACTCAAATAAAAGATTTGTACTAACATAAAAAAATATAGATAAACAGCCTACGTTGTTTATCTATATTTTTTTATATTAGCATCTTTATAATCTCTAAATAAATATTGTTTCAAAAAAATACATAAATTGTATAAAAATAGAAACTATAGACAACAATATAAATACATAAATATATTTGGAGGTGCTGTATGAAGAAAAAGCTATTAGAAAAAGATGGTTTTTACTTGGGATTATTTGCATGCATTTGCTTACTAGCAATTGGAGGAGTCTGGTTTACAAAAAACAATGTAGATGAATTAGCTTCTAACAATGAATTTGTAAATAATACTGAAAAAAGTAGCAAAAAAGATGACGAATTGCATTTAATAGAAAAAGAAAATAATGATGCCGTTCCAACAACATCAGAATCAGAACAAAATTTACAACAAGCTAAGCAACAAGAAAAACAACAAGTAAAAGAAAATGATTCAAAATTAAGTTTTTTAGGAAAAGCAATAACAAGAGAGTACTCAGAAAAACAACCTAGTTACTCAGAAACATTAGCTGTATGGGAAATACACAAAGGCTTAGATGTTAGTGCAGACAAGAATCAAGCAATCAAATCTTTATTATCAGGAAAAGTAGTTGATGTATTTAAAGATGATGCAAATGGAACATCAGTAAAAGTTCAAAGTGATAATGATGTCGTGGTAATATATTCTAATTTAAATGAAAATACAAAAGTAAAAAAAGATCAAGTAGTTAAAGAAGGCGAACTTTTAGGGAAAGTAGGAAACACTTCTATAGTTGAAAGTGAAGATGGAACTCATGTACATATAGAGGCATTTAAAGGAAAACAAGCAATAGATCCAATGAGTTTAATAAAGTAAAAATATAACAGATTTAATCAAATTTGATTAAATCTGTTATATTTTTTTGCATTTTTACATATATATGATTAAGGCTAGTATGTGGGGGGGGGAAATTTTGAGATCTCATATAGAAGAACGAGCAATCGTCGTGGCAAAATATATACTAGAAAAAAATACTACGGTACGTCAAACAGCTAAAACTTTTGGAGTAAGCAAAAGTACTATTCATAAAGATGTAACAGAACGATTAGAAGAAATAAATCCATCTTTAGCTAAAGAGGTTAAAATGGTTTTAGAAAAGAATAAATCCGAAAGACACATAAGAGGAGGCATGGCTACTAAGCTTAAATATGAAAAGGATATAAAAAAAGATGTAGGCTAAAGCCTACATTTTTTTATATTGTTCTTGACTAAAACAAAGTTTTTGTATATTTTGTATTATAGGAGTGTTTTAAAAAGAAAATAATCAAACGTTTAAATATAATAAATAATACAAAAGGAGTTTTAAAAATGTCGAGAGCTGATATAGGTATAGACTTAGGAACGGCTAATGTACTTGTATATGTTAGTGGAAAAGGAATTGTACTAGAGGAGCCATCTGTTTTAGCAATAGAAAAGAGAACTAATACCGTTTTAGCTGTAGGTGAAGAAGCTAGAAGAATGATAGGGAGAACACCTGGTAATATAGTAGCAATAAGGCCGTTAAGAGATGGTGTTATTTCGGACTATAATGTAACTGAAAAAATGCTTAATTATTTCATAAACAAAGTTGTAGATAAGAAGGGCTTTGGTAGATTTTTCATGCCTAGAATAATGGTGTGTGTTCCAACTGGAATCACAGAGGTTGAAAAAAGAGCTGTAGAAGAAGCTACACGCCAAGCGGGAGCAAGAGAAGTATATATAATAGAAGAGCCTATAGCAGCTGCAATTGGAGCTGGAGTAGATATATCTAAGGCTAATGGAAGTATGGTCATAGATATAGGTGGAGGAACTTCGGATATAGCTGTAATATCTTTAGGAGGAGCTGTAGTAAGTGAATCTATAAAAATAGGTGGAGATAGATTTGATGAAGCTATAGTTAGGTATATTAGAAAACAACATAATCTTCTTATCGGAGAAAGAAGTGCTGAAAAAATAAAGATAGAAATAGGTACTGCATACAAAAGAGAAGAAGAAATAAGTATGAAGATAAGTGGAAGAAATTTAGTTGGAGGATTACCGCAGTCTATAATTATAAACTCTTCAGAAATGTTACAAGCCCTTGACGAGTGTGCTGAACAAATAGTAATAACTACACTTTCAGTACTAGAAAAAACACCTCCAGAATTAGCTGCTGATATAAGTGATTCAGGAATAATAATGACTGGTGGGGGTTCACTATTATATGGACTAGATAAAAGAATAGAGGAAAGAACAGGGATTAAAGTAATAGTTGCTGATGAACCTTTATCTTGTGTTGCCAAAGGAACAGGAAAAGCATTAGGTTCTTTAGATTTGCTTGAAACAGGAGGAACCTTCAAAAAAAGATAATAGGAGGTATTTAAATGTTAAATATAGATCAAATAAAAGAATTAATACCACATAGATATCCATTTTTATTAGTGGATAGAGTTATAGAATTAGATGAAGGAAAAAGAGCAGTAGGAATAAAAAATGTAAGTGCAAATGAACCATTTTTCCAAGGTCATTTTCCAGATTATCCAATAATGCCAGGGGTTTTAATAATAGAAGCTATGGCTCAAGTTGGATGCGTAGCTATGATGTCTATGAATGAAAATAAAGGTAAATTAGGTGTATTTGCAGGTATAGATAAAGTTAGATTTAAAAAAGAAGTAAGACCAGGGGATGTATTAACTATGGAAGTAGAGATGATCTCTGTAAGAAGAAATATTGGAAAAGCTATAGGTAAAGCTTATGTCAAAGAAGAGCTTGCATGTAGTGGAGAGTTAATGTTTGCGCTTGTCCAAAAGTAAACAAAAAAAGTCCTAGTAATAGGACTTTTTTATTTGAAAATATTACTCGCTTAACTAGTAGAAAGTTATGTAAAGAAATGATGCGAGATTATTTTTAAAAGATTAAATAGGAAAAAATTACGTAGAAAGTAATAACGCTAATGAAATTATTTCAGCTAATTCTAATATAAAGCTAAGCCTTACATTGTTAAAAGAAAATCTGTTATTTTCATCTATCTTATCTACAATTCCTACAATAGAATAATTTCCTATTTGAGGGAGTTTTTTCCCTACACCTTTTCCAGGAAGAATTGGACCTTTTCTAACCTGTACATTACCTATACTACTTCTAGATCCTAAACATGCATCTATAGCCAAGAAGTTACCCTTTGGATGGGATAGTTTTATATGTTCAATAGATTCGTATATATTTAAAGCATGAATAGGATTATCTAGTGTTCCGTAAACTGGGAATTTAAAGTCACTATTCTTTAGCATTGTTCCAACTAAAGGTCCAAGAGCATCACCTATAGCCCGATCTGTTCCTATACAAACCACAACTGTATTCTCATCAATTAAATCTTTAAGTACTGAATTTAATATTTGTACAATATTTTCGTTTTTATAATTTACCTTGGCTAAGTACATAGGAACACCCCCTTCAAAAGAAATATATGAAAATTTGGCTTAAAAAAGACCTATCTTAAAGTAGATAAGATATAATATGAAATTAAGTTAAGATAGGATACTATATAGTTAAAAAAATATATTTTTAAATAAAAAAATATTGACATGATTTTAAAATTAGAGTAAAGTATTATTCAGTAACAAATATAATAAAAAAAAACTTAATAATTTTTCTTGATTACCTTATCAAGAGTGGCGGAGGGATAGGCCCTGTGAAGCCCGGCAACCACCCAGTTGGGAAATGGTGCTAAATCCTACGAGACTATACAGTTTTGGAAGATGAGGTTAGTTAATTAACGTATTGATATATACTAATTAACCTCTTCTTTTATAAGAAGAGGTTTTTTTAATTCAATAATAAATTGCTAAACTGTTACTTTATAAAGTCTAATTAATACTGAAAGTGGGCCTTATGAGTAAAAATAGTGTTTAACGTATAGGTAACCTCAGACCTGTGCAAATTAAAATATATTATAAATTAAGGAGGAAACAAAAAATGGCAAGACATTTATTTACATCGGAATCAGTAACAGAAGGGCATCCAGATAAAATTTGTGATCAAATATCAGACGCAATATTAGATGCTTTATTAGAGAAAGACCCTCTATCAAGAGTAGCTTGTGAAACAGTAGTAACTACAGGATTAGTTTTAGTAGCAGGTGAAATAAGTACATCTGCATATGTAGATATCCCAAAAGTAGTAAGAAACACAGTAAAAGAAATAGGGTATACAAGAGCTAAATTTGGATTTGACTGCAATACTTGCTCAGTTATAACTTCAATAGATGAACAATCAGGGGATATAGCAATGGGTGTTGATGAAGCATTAGAGAGTAAAGTAGGTCAAGAAACAGAAGAAGAAATAGAGGCTATCGGGGCTGGAGATCAAGGTATAATGTTTGGATTTGCATGTAATGAAACTGAAGAATTAATGCCTTTACCAATATCATTAGCTCATAAGTTAGCTAGAAGATTAACTGAAGTTAGAAAATCAGGATTATTAGAATATTTAAGACCAGATGGAAAAACTCAAGTTACAGTTGAATATGATGGAGCTAAAGTAGTTAGAGTTCATACTATTCTTATATCAACTCAACATGGAGAAGAAGTTGATAATGAAACAATAAGAAAAGACTTAATAGAGCATGTTATAAAAGCTGTTATACCTGCTGAATTACTTGATGAAGAAACTATAATATACATCAACCCAACAGGAAGATTCGTTATAGGAGGACCTCAAGGAGATACAGGTCTTACAGGAAGAAAAATAATAATAGATACTTACGGTGGATACTCAAGACACGGTGGAGGAGCATTCTCAGGAAAAGATCCTACAAAGGTTGATAGATCTGCTGCTTATGCTGCAAGATACGTAGCTAAAAATATAGTTGCTGCAGGACTTGCAGATAAATGTGAAATAGAGTTAGCTTATGCAATAGGTGTTGCTAGACCATTATCTGTATTTGTAGATACTTTTGGAACAGGAAAAGTTTCAGAAGAAGTTTTAGTAAACTTAGTAAACAAGCACTTTGACTTAAGACCTGGTGCAATAATAAGAGACTTAGAGTTAAGAAGACCTATATACAAGCAAGTTGCAGCTTATGGTCACTTAGGAAGAACTGATATAGACTTAACTTGGGAAAGAACTGATAAAGCAGAAATATTAAGAAAAGAAGCATTAGGACAATAATTTAAAATATATTAAATACCTAAGCCCCTTAAAGTATAAACAGGAAAATACCTGGATAACATTACTTTAAGGGGTGATTTAATTTGCTAGAAAAGGTATAATAATTACAACTTAGGTACACGATAGAAATATTATTTGTTGTAGGAGAATAAGTATGGAAAGAATAGAAGGAATGATAAGTGACATAGTATTTAAAAATGATGACAATGGTTATACCATAGCTCATTTAGTAAATTCTGAAAGTGAAGTTGTAATCGTAGGATGTATGCCAACTTTGTCAGTAGGCGAAAGTATAGAAGTCGAAGGTAAGTGGATAAACCACAAAACCTATGGTACTCAATTTGAAGTAAATAAATTTATGCCAGTAACACCATCATCACTAGAAGGTATTTATGTATACCTATCATCTGGAATGATACATGGTATAGGTGAAAAAATGGCTAAGAGGATAGTGGACAAGTTTGGGGTCAACACTTTAGATATAATTCAAAACATGCCAGAAAGATTAAAAGAAGTCGAAGGTATAGGAAGTAAGAAGATAGATCAAATAGTAAAAAGTTATGAAGAAAATAGAGAACTTAGAAATATAATTATAGAGTTGTCTCCATATGGAATTACTCCTAATTATTGTATAAAGATATACAAAAAATACAAAAATAAAGCTATTGAAGTAATAAATAAAAATCCATATAAGCTTGCCGAAGATATAAGGGGTATAGGATTTAAAATAGCTGATAACATAGCGAGCAAAATAGGAATAGAGAAAAATTCTAAGGATAGAGTATCACAAGGAATTTTATATGCACTAAACCAATCTTTAAGTAGCGGGCATACTTATCTACCACAAAATATTTTAATTCAAGAATCTGTGAAATTATTAGAAGTACAATCACCAATAATTGAAGAATGTATAATGGATTTAATTTATGATCAAAAAATTCATATAGAAAAAATGGATGGAACAAATTTAATATACTTAATTCCATATTATATATCTGAAAATGGGGTATGTAAACAAATAATAAAATTATCTCAATGTGAATTTAAAGACCTAAATATAGATATAGAAAAAGAAATAGAACGTGTGGAAGAACAAGAAGATATTAAATTAGCTAAAAATCAAGCATTAGCAGTTAAAGAAGCTATAGAAAATGGAGTAGTGATAATAACTGGTGGACCGGGAACTGGAAAAACTACAACTATAAATACTATAATAAAAGTATTTGAAAATAATAAGCAAGAAGTAATATTAGCAGCGCCAACGGGACGAGCAGCTAAAAGAATGAGTGAAACATCAAATAAAGAAGCTAAAACGATACACAGATTGTTAGAAATGGGATATGCGACTGATAGTGATGAGCTTAAGTTTATGAAAAATGAAGAAGAACCAATTAAAGCTGATGTAATAATAATAGATGAGTTATCAATGGTAGATATTTTACTTATGTATAGTTTACTAAGAGCTATAAAACCTGGTACTAGGGTTATATTAGTTGGAGACAGTGACCAGTTACCATCAGTAGGTGCAGGAAACGTATTAAAAGATATGATTGAATCTAATGTTATAAATGTAGTTAGGTTAAATGAAATATTTAGACAAGCTCAGGAAAGTATGATAGTAGTTAACGCGCATAAGATAAATAATGGAGAGCCTCTACACTTAAATTCAAAGGGCAAAGATTTTTTCTTTATAAAAAAAGATACCAATGAAGACGTATTACAAGAAATCGTTGGATTAGTTAATGAAAGGCTACCTAAGTTTTATAATGTAGATAAGCTAAAAGACATACAAATATTAGCTTCAATGAGAAAAGGAGATTTAGGAGTAACAAATCTTAACATTGAGTTACAAAAGTATCTTAACAAATCGGAAAAATTTAAAGTAGAAGAAAACTTTCAAAAAAGGCTTTTTAGAGTTGGTGATAAGGTTATGCAAATCAAAAATAATTACACTAAAAAATGGGAAAATGAAGATAGAAGTGATAGCGGAGAAGGTGTATACAATGGAGACATTGGATACATATATCATATAGACAAAGATAAAAGAACTATATATGTATTATTTGACCAAGTCAAAATAGTAGCTTATAAATATGATGAATTAGACGAGTTAGACCATAGTTTTTGCACAACAATACATAAAAGCCAAGGGAGTGAGTTTCCAGTAGTTATAATTCCTATAACATGGGCTCCACCAATGTTACTTAGCCGTAATTTATTATATACAGCGGTAACAAGAGCTAAGAAATTAGTTGTATTAGTTGGAGATGTTAAATATTTAGAGTATATGATAAAAAATAATAAAACTAATGATAGATACTCTAATCTAGCTTATAAACTAAATAAATTTAGAGAAGAAGGGTTGTTAGTTAAATAAATATGAAAAGTGATTTAAATAAAAAACATGATATATTTAAAAACATAATAAATATATTTTTAGAGTTTATATATCCTGAAAATATAACTTGTATCATATGTAATAAACCTATAAATAAAGAAAATACATATTCTATGTGTAAAAATTGTTTTAAGGAATTACACTTTATAAAAGATGGTTGCATTAAATGTGGAAAACCAATAATAAATCATTCTTTAGAAAAAATAGATATAGCTGGATGTAGTTATTGTTTTAGTAAAAATTTTTATTTCGATAAATCTACATCGTGCATAGAGTACACTGACTTTAGTAAGAAAATGGTGTTTGGTCTAAAATATAGTAACAAAACTTACATGAGCAAATATATAGCAAATATAATGAAAGAAAAGTTAGATATAGAAAGTATAAAATTTGATTACATATTGTTTGTGCCATTACATAAAAAACGTTTAAAAAAAAGAGGATTTAACCAATCTCAAAAAATAGCTAAGTATTTGGGAAAAGTATCTGAAATCCAAGTTGTGGATGCTATAGGCAGAAAAAAAAAATACAAAAAGATTATATAATCTTAGTAAAGAAGAAAGAAAAAAAGAGTTAAAAAATGTATTTATAATGAAAAATACCAAGCAAAATTTAAAAAACAAAAATATATTGCTTATAGATGATATATTTACAACAGGAACAACAGTAAATGAAATATCTAAAATTCTTAAATTAAATGGTGTAAATAAGGTATATGTTATGTCTTTTCTAACAAAAAGTAATGATTGTTATGTATTAGAATAAATTTCTATTGACATATCAACAGGAAAATATTAAAATAAACAAGTGATATTTAGGTCTGTGGTTGAAAGTCCAAGCCAGTCGCAGGCAAAGGGATCCACGTAAGTTAACCCTAAAAGTTGGGTTGATGATCATGGTGCGGCTTAGAAGTAAGACCTACCGATAATAAAATCGAGAGAGTTAATAGTGCGGCGAACCCAAGCGAAAGCTCCAGTAGGCGAGTGTGGGGTCAAAAACCAGGTCAGCTAGATATCCTAAAGTACCTTTATAGGTGCTTTTTTTGCGTTCTTAAGTAAGTTTTATACAAATATTATTAATTTATAGATATTTTTTTATTTTTATATTTTGCTATAAACTTAAATTTAAATTAATTAGTGTAGCTGCTATCCTTATAGATTGTATTTTTTATGTATTTATTCTTAGGTATATTGCACAAAAACCCTATATAAATAGGAATGTTTTCTTACGCATCCTACTATATAGGGTTTTTGATTTTAAATGATTTTTAAATCATTTTTCCGTGGAATGTTCTATTTATAACGTCCATTTGTTGTTCTCTAGTTAACTTGATGAAGTTTACAGCGTATCCTGAAACTCTTATAGTTAATTGAGGATATTTCTCTGGATGATTCATAGCATCTTCTAAAGTAGATCTATCAAATACGTTAACGTTTAAGTGATGAGCTCCATCTTTGAAGTATCCATCCATCATTGCTGACAAGTTGTTAATTCTTTCAGACATATTCTTTCCTAAAGCACCTGGTACTATAGAGAATGTATTAGATATACCATCTTGAGAATGCTCATAAGGTAATTTAGCAACAGAAGCTAATGAAGCTAAAGCACCACTGTTATCTCTTCCATGCATTGGATTAGCACCTGGAGCAAATGGTTGACCAGCTCTTCTACCATCAGGAGTATTACCAGTCTTCTTACCGTAAACAACGTTTGAAGTTATAGTAAGTATAGATTGAGTGTGGTAAGCATCTCTGTAAGTTTTATTCTTTCTTATTTTTTTCATGAAACTTTCAACTAATTTACAAGCTATGCTATCAACTCTATCATCGTTGTTTCCGTACATTGGGTAATCGCCTTCAATTTCAAAATCAATAGCTATTCCTTGCTCGTTTCTTATAGTTTTAACTTTAGCATGTTTTATAGCAGATAATGAATCAGCACATACTGATAAACCAGCTATACCACAAGCCATAGTTCTGAATACATCTCTATCATGTAAAGCCATCTCTAGTGCTTCATAAGAATATTTATCATGCATGTAGTGGATTACATTTAATGTATTTACGTATAAATTTGCTAACCAATCAGTGAAAGGTTCAAATTTAGACATTACTTCGTCATAGTCTAAGTACTCTGAAGTTATTGGTTCAAATCTTGGTCCAACTTGAACTAATGACTTTTCGTCAACTCCGCCATTTATAGCATACAATAAAGTCTTTGCTAAGTTTACCCTAGCTCCGAAAAATTGCATTTGCTTACCTATTTTCATTGCAGAAACACAACAAGCTATACCGTAGTCATCTCCCCAGTAAGGTTTCATTAAATCATCATTCTCATATTGAATAGAACTTGTGTCTATAGAAACTTTTGAACAGAAGTCTTTGAATCCTTTTGGTAGCTGAGTAGACCATAATACTGTTAAGTTTGGTTCTGGTGAAGCACCTAAAGTATAAAGAGTATTTAAAACCCTGAATGAATTTTTAGTTACTAATGTTCTACCATCAATTCCCATACCACCTATTGACTCAGTTACCCAAGTTGGGTCTCCAGAGAATAAATCATTGTATTCAGAAGTTCTTAAGAATTTAACCATTCTTAACTTCATTATGAAGTGGTCCATTATTTCTTGAACTTCTTCTTCAGTTAAAGTTGAAACAGCTAAATCTCTTTCGAAGAATATATCTAAGAAAGTAGAAGTTCTACCTAAGCTCATTGCAGCGCCGTTTTGATCTTTTACAGCACCTAAGTAACCAAAGTATAACCATTGAACAGCTTCCTTACCATTAGTAGCTGGTTTAGATATATCAAATCCGTAAACAGCAGCCATATCTTTTAATTCTTTTAAAGCTTTTATTTGATCAGATATTTCTTCTCTTAATCTTATTATAGTTTCATCTATGGTAGATACATCTAAAGTATCTTTTTGTATTTTTTTATCAGCTATTAAAGCATCAACACCGTATAAAGCAACTCTTCTATAATCGCCTATTATTCTACCCCTGCCATAAGCATCAGGTAATCCAGTTACTATACCAGATTTTCTAACAGCTATCATTTCATCAGTATAAACATCAAACACACCTTGATTGTGAGTTTTTCTGTATTTAGTGAATATTTCACTTATCTCAGGATCACATTTGTAACCGTAAGATTTACAAGAGTTTTCAACCATTTTTATACCACCAAATGGCATAACAGCTCTTTTTAATGGAGCGTCAGTTTGGAAACCAACTATTGTTTCTAATTCTTTGTGTAGATATCCTGGTCCATAAGCATTGATTAGAGATACAGTTTTTGTATCAACATCTAGAGTTCCGCTATTGTCTCTTTCTTGCTTGAATAAAGACATAGCTTCTTCCCATAATTTTTTAGTGTTTTTCGTAGCTCCAGCTAAGAAAGAATCATTTCCTTCGTATGGAGTGTAGTTTGCTTGGATGAACCCCCTAACATCTATTTCTTTAGTCCATCTACCTTTTTTAAATCCTAGCCATGCATTCATTTGAATAGCCCCCCTTAGTTTAAGTGTGATTTAAATTTGTAAAATCAATCTCAATTTGTTAATTTTTTATCAATTAATTACGTCTGAAATTTAATATTTTGATGACGTACAGCCAACAGTTCAATCATATAAAACCTTTTGCAAATTTCATGTAATTGTCCTATCATAGTTCACTATGAACTCGGTGTTTTTTTAAAAGTAATATTATTAGCATTAATAATAGGCTGTTGCTGTTTTGATTGTACTTATGATATTTCATTTTCTAAAGGTTTAATCAGCAAAAGCTGGCAAGTTATAACTGATATTATTGCTATAGTGAAGAGATTTTTTTTATTATATTAATCTATTAATAGATTTTATTATGTTAAATTAAAGCATATTAATAATATTACCCTACGAATATAATTGTATATCTCTTTATAAAGAATGTATATTAATTTTATAGATTATTTTTTATTAAATTTCTACAAAAAATAATATAGTAAATATGTTGTTTAATAAAATCAAAAACAGATTTGCTTAAATCTAAAATAGTCTATATTTTAAAAGGCTATAGTTGAATTTAAAAAGCTATAACATAATTTTTATATTCAAGATATAACGTTGAACATTCAACCTTGAAAACTCTATTTGTTTATACGACAAAAAATTAAAAAAGTGTAAAGAATATATAAAAAGTATAAAAATATGACATTAATTCACAAATAAATAACAACTATTGTTGATATTTGTGGATATATAGATATAGATGAATAGCTTAAAATGCACAAAAACTAGAGTTATTAACAAAACTATCCACACTATCCACAGATTTGTATTTTAAACAATCCACATATAGTATATAAAATAACATTAATTTTCTAAAATTTTTGTTATTTTCTTTGAATATATTAATTAGAAAAGTTAACAATAAAAACAAAGGAATTTATAATTTAATAGAGAATTTATTATTAAAGTATAAAAACTTTAAACTGCTATAACCGAAGGGAGATGTTTTTATGAACATAATAATATCTGGAAAACAAATGGAACTGACAGATGGAATCAAAGAGGCAATACAAGAGAAAATCGAAAAATTAGAATATTACCTTCACCCTGAAACAGAAGTTAAGGCAACAGTTAGTGCTAAAAAAGCTAGACATAAGATAGAAGTAACAATAATACCTATAAGTGGACCAATAATAAGAGCTGAAGATATAGAAGAGAATCTATATGCGGCTATAGATGTTGTATATGATAAATTAAATAAACAATTAAGAAGATATAAAAATAGATTACAAGATAAACACCAAAGTAATGAAAGTATAAGATTCCATGGTATAGACTCAGGAGAAGTAGAACCAGAATTTGAAGAAGATGACAGACTAAACATAGTAATAGAAAGAAATAAAAAGTTTGGAATGAAACCTATGGGTGCAGAAGAAGCTGTATTACAAATGGAATTAAGTGAGCATGATTTCTATATGTTTAGAAATATAGATACAGATGACATATCTATTGTATATAAACGTAGAAATGGTGGATATGGATTATTAGAACATGAATAAGATAATTTAAATTAATTAAAAAGCTATCGATAGATTTAATTATCGATAGCTTTTTTAAATTAATTATTATTACATAGTTTAAATTTACACTTTAGCACAAAAAATACAATGATAAATATACAATATAAAATATAGTACTTTTATGGTAAAATATATAATAGTATAAAAATTGAGCGAGGAGAGATGCTGAACATGGGTTTTTTAGATGGTTTATTTAACATGGCAGACAAAAAAGAACTAAAAAAGTTTAACAAAATAGTTGATGAAATAGATTTATTACAGCCTAAATTTGAAGCTATGTCGGATAAAGAACTTAAGGGTATGACCGACATATTCAGAGATAGATTAAGTAATGGAGAGAGCGTAGATGATATATTAGCAGAGGCTTTTGCAGTAGTAAGAGAAGCTTCAAAGAGAGTACTAGGAATGACACACTATAGAGTACAGCTTATAGGTGGAATTGTTCTTCACCAAGGAAGAATAGCTGAGATGAAAACAGGTGAAGGTAAGACATTAGTTGGAACAGCACCTGTTTATTTAAATGCTCTTACAGGTAAAGGGGTACATGTTGTTACAGTAAATGATTACTTAGCAAAACGTGATAAAGAACAAATGGGTAAAGTATATGAGTTCCTTGGAATGACTGTAGGGGTAATAGTTCATGGTCAAGACCCTCAAGTTAGAAGAGCTCAATATGAATGTGATGTAACTTACGGAACAAATAATGAATATGGATTTGATTACTTAAAGGACAATATGGTAATACATAAAGAACAAATGGTTCAAAGAGAGTTAAATTATGCTATAGTCGATGAGGTCGATTCAATCCTTGTTGATGAGGCTAGAACTCCTCTTATAATATCTGGTCCTGGGGACAAATCTACACATTTATATGCAGATGCTAATACTTTTGTATTAACATTAAAGCCAGAAAACTATGAATTAGATGAAAAGCAAAAATCAGTAACATTAACTGATTCAGGTGTACAAAAAGCAGAAGTATACTTTAACGTAGATAATATAACTGATGTAGTTCATATGGAACTATATCATCATATAAATCAAGCTTTAAAAGCGCATATAATAATGAAGCGTGATGTTGATTATGTATCTAAAGACGGAGAAATAGTAATAGTAGATGAATTTACAGGAAGACTTATGTTTGGTAGAAGATATTCTGA
Organism: Peptostreptococcaceae bacterium VA2; assembly: GCA_000686145.1. Lineage (GTDB taxonomy): Bacteria > Bacillota > Clostridia > Peptostreptococcales > Peptostreptococcaceae > Romboutsia_D. The sequence continues at coordinate 345,994 of JMMB01000007.1, forward strand.
AGGTCTACACCAAGCGATAGAAGCTAAAGAAGGATTAAAGATACAAAGAGAATCTAAAACTTTAGCAACTGTTACATTCCAAAATTATTTTAGAATGTATAAAAAACTTGCTGGGATGACAGGTACAGCAAAAACAGAAGAAGAAGAGTTTAAAGCAATATACAAAATGGATGTTGTTCAAATTCCTACTAATAGAGATATATTAAGAGGAGATTTACCAGATGCAGTATACAAAAGTTCAAAAGGTAAGTTTAATGCAGTAGTAGAAGATATAATAGAAAGACATGCTTCTAAACAACCTATACTTGTAGGTACTGTATCAATAGAAAACTCAGAAATATTATCTCAATTATTAAAGAAAAGAGGAGTTAAGCATGAAGTATTAAATGCTAAACACCATGATAAAGAAGCTGAAATAATAGCACAAGCTGGTAGATTAGGAGCAGTTACAATAGCAACTAATATGGCAGGGCGTGGTACAGATATAGTTTTAGGAGGAAATCCTACCTTTTTAACTAAAAAAGAAATGAAGAGATTAAAATATGATGATTCGGTAATAAATAAAGTAGATTCACCATTAGAAGGTATGGAAGTTGAAGGTAATGAAGAATTATTTACAGCTAGAGAAAAATACAAAGATTTATATGAAAAATATAAAAATCAAATAAGTGAAGAGCAAGTTGAAGTTGTTAAAGCTGGTGGATTAGCTATAATAGGTACGGAGAGACATGAGTCTAGAAGAATAGATAATCAGTTAAGAGGTCGTGCTGGTCGTCAAGGTGACCCAGGTAGTTCAAGATTTTACATAGGACTAGATGATGATCTTATGAGATTATTCGGAAGTGACAGAATATCTACAGTAGTAGATAAAATAGGTCTTGAAGAAGATATGCCAATAGAGCACAAGATGTTGAGTAAATCTATAGAAGGTGCACAAAAGAAAGTAGAAGGTAGAAACTTCGGAATAAGAAAGCATGTACTTCAATATGACGATGTTATGAATAAGCAAAGAGAAATAATCTATGCTGAAAGAAGACGTGTATTAGAAGGTGAAAACCTAAAAGAGCAAATACAAGGGATGATAAGTTCTTTAATAGAAGAAGCTACAAGCTTATATACTGAAGAAACAGAAATTAATGTAGATGGATTTAGAGATCATTTATACAACTTGTTTATGCCAAAGGGGAGCATAGAGATCCCAGACATAGAAAAACTCAAAACACAAGAAATAATAGATGCAGTTTATGAAATAGCAATGAAGATGTATGGTGGAAAAGAAGAAAGAATAGGTTCTGAAAGAATGAGAGAAGTAGAAAGAGTAATATTACTTCAATCAGTTGATAACCACTGGATAGACCATATAGATGCTATGGATCAATTGCGTCAAGGTATAGGACTTCGTGCAATAGGACAGCAAGATCCTGTAGCTGCATATAAAATAGAAGGTTTTGATATGTTTGATGAAATGACTAAGCATATTAAAGAAGATACTGTAAAATATTTATTTAATATAACTATAGAAGAACCTGTAGAGAGAAAACAAATTATAGATGTTGAACATTTATCATCTAATGCAGTTGATGAACCAGTAAATAAAACTATTAAGAAAGACGATGCAATAGGTAGAAATGACGACTGCCCTTGTGGAAGTGGAAAGAAATATAAAAAGTGTTGTGGTAAATAGTTTTGGAGGATACAAATGTTAAAATTACAAGATTATAGAAATAGTGTGGAGGGTATATCTTCAAATATAGAAGAATTGAGGGCTTCTCTTTGACATTGATTCATTATTAATTGATATAAATAAAAATGAAGAAAAAATGAATGAGCAAGATTTTTGGAATGACAATGAACTTGCGCAAAAAATTCTTCAAAATAATAAATCATTAAAAGAAACAGTAGAAGAGTATCAGCTATTAAAAGATGCTTTAGAAGAAATAGAAGTTTTAATAGAGTTAGGTTTAGAAGAAAATGATGAATCTATTGAAAGAGAAATCGAAGAGTCAATAATAAATCTTGAAAAAGAAATAGACAGTTTAACGATAAAGACTCTTTTAAGTGGTGAATATGATAAAAATAATGCTATACTATCTATAAATGCAGGAACTGGTGGATTAGATGCTCAAGATTGGGCACAAATGTTACTAAGAATGTATATAAGATGGGGCGAAGGTAAAGGCTATAAGGTTAAAATATTAGATATGATATCAGACCCTGAAGCAGGAATAAAAAGTGCAACATTACTTATAGAAGGTATTAATGTTTATGGATATCTAAGAAGTGAAAAGGGAGTTCATCGTATAGTTAGGATATCTCCTTTTGATCCATCAGGAAAAAGACATACATCATTTGCATCTATAGATGTTATACCTGAGCTAGACGATAGTATACACATAGATATAAACCCTGTTGATTTAAAAATTGATACATATAGAGCTTCTGGCGCAGGAGGTCAACATGTAAACACTACAGACTCAGCAGTAAGAATAACTCATATACCGACTGGTGTTGTAGTGCAATGTCAAAATGAAAGATCGCAGCATAAAAACAAAGATACAGCTATGAAAATGCTTATGGCAAAACTTATAGAGCTAAAAGAACTTGAACAAAAAGAAAAAATTGAAGATATTCAAGGGAAATATTCTCAAATAACTTGGGGAAGTCAAATAAGGTCGTATGTATTCCAGCCGTATAAATTAGTAAAAGACCATAGAACTAATGCAGAAATGGGAAATGTAGATAGTGTTATGGATGGAAATATAGATTTATTTATAAATGAGTATTTAAAAATGAATAAATCCAAAAAATAATTCAAATAAGGGCTTGAGAATTTAATTCTCGAGCCTTATTTTAAAGTGATTTTTAAATATAATTAATATAAAATAATTCACGATATTGTGACCAATTTAATGAAAGAAGAGTGGTATATATGAATATAAATGAAATACTAAAAAAAGAGTTTAATCTTAGAGATGAACAAATGAATAATACTATAGCACTTATAGATGATGGAAATACAATACCTTTTATTGCTAGATATAGAAAAGAAATGACAGGTGAAATGAGTGACGTTGTTTTAAGAGATTTTTATGATAAATTAGTTTATTTAAGAAATCTGCAAAGTAGAAAAGAAGATGTAATAAGAATAATAGAAGAACAAGGAAAGCTTACAGATGAAATAAAATTAAATGTTGAAAAAGCTAATACACTTCAAGAAGTAGAAGATATATATGCACCGTACAAGCAAAAGAAAAGAACAAGAGCAACTATTGCAAAAGAAAAAGGATTAGAAGATTTAGCATTATTAATATTAAATAGCAATGTAGAAAACTTAGATATAGAAGCTAGTAAATATATAGATGAAGAAAAAGAAGTAAAATCAGCAGAGGAAGCTATAAAAGGAGCAAAAGATATAATAGCTGAAATGATTTCTGAGGATGCAAAAATAAGAAAATATATAAGAGAATTTGCGTTAAGAGAAGGTATGGTAACTACTAAAAATTCTAAAGAAGAAAAGTCAGTTTACGATATGTATTGTGATTATAGTGAAGCAGTAAAAACTATAGCACCTCATAGAGCTTTAGCTATAAATAGAGGAGAAAAAGAAGACTTTTTAAAGGTAAAAATAGAAATCAATAATGAAAAAATAATAAATTATATAATAAATGAATATGTAAACAATAGTAACTTTAAAAATAAAGTAGAGATAGTAAATACAATAGAAGATGCATATAAAAGATTGATATTCCCTTCAATAGAAAGAGAAATAAGAAATCATCTTACAGAAATAGCGCAAGAAAGAGCAATAAGTGTATTTGGTCAGAATATAAAAAGTTTATTACTACAACCACCAGTAAAAGATAAAGTAGTTATGGGATTTGACCCTGCTTTTAGAACAGGATGTAAGATAGCAGTAGTTGATAAGAATGGAAAACTACTAGATACTACAACTGTATATCCTACAGAGCCACAAAACAACGTAGAAGGTGCAAAGAAAACATTAAAAGCATTAATAAAAACTCACAATATAGATATAATAGCAATTGGAAATGGAACTGCATCAAGAGAATCAGAAAAGTTTGTATCTGATATGATAAAAGAAATTGATTCTGATATTCAATACATAATAGTAAGTGAAGCCGGTGCATCAGTTTATTCTGCATCACAGCTTGCAAGTGAAGAACATCCAGATATAAATGTATCTATAAGAGGAGCAATATCTATAGCTAGAAGACTACAAGACCCATTAGCAGAGCTTGTTAAAATAGATCCTAAAAGTATTGGAGTAGGTCAATATCAACATGATTTAAATCAAAAAAGACTAGAAGGAGTATTAGGTGGTGTAGTAGAGGATTCAGTAAATAGTGTTGGAGTAAATTTAAACACAGCATCATATTCTTTATTAGAGCATATTGCAGGAATAAGCAAGACTATAGCTAAAAATATAATAGCATATAGAGAAGAAAACGGAGATTTTACTTCAAGAGTTCAACTTAAAAAAGTAAAAAGATTAGGACCTCAAGCATTTACTCAATGTGCAGGATTTATGAGAATATTAGATGCAAAAAATCCCCTAGATAATACAGGAGTACATCCAGAAAGTTATGATATAAGCAAAAAAATGTTAGAAATGATTGGGTACTCTCTTAAAGATATAGAAAATAGAAAAATAGAAGATATAGATTCTAAAGTAAGTGAAATAGGAATAAAAGAATTAAGTGAAAAACTAGACGTAGGTGTGGTAACATTAAAAGATATAATATCTGAAATTAAAAAGCCAGGAAGAGATCCAAGAGAAGAAGGTATAAAGCCTATATTAAGAACAGATGTATTAAAAATAGATGATATACAAGAAGGTATGATATTAAAAGGTACTGTAAGAAACGTAGTAGACTTTGGTGCTTTTATTGATATTGGTATAAAAAATGATGGATTAGTTCACAAATCGCAAATGAGCAAGTCATTTGTAAAAGATCCTATGACTGTAGTTACAATAGGAGATATTGTAGATGTAAAAGTTATAGGAGTTGATATGAGTAAGCAAAGAGTAGCTTTATCAATGAAGATATAAGCACTATCAGGAGGAGCAGTATATGATTTTTATAAAAAATGGAACGATAGACACAGTAACTAATGGAATAATAGAAGCAGATGTATTTATAAAAGATGGAAAAATAATGGAAATAGGAAAAAATATAGTAGCACCATTAGACGCTGAAATTATAGATGCCAAAGGAAAATTTATATACCCAGGATTTATAGATGCGCATACACATATGGGATTATGGGAAGATGGTATGGGATTTGAAGGTGCAGATGGAAATGAAGAAACAGACCCAATAACTCCACAATTAAATCCTATAGATGGAATAAATCCAATGGACAATACTTTCAAAGAGGCAGTACAAGGTGGTATAACATCAGTATGTACTACTCCAGGAAGTGCAAATGTAATGGGAGGACAATGTATTGCAATAAAAACTCATGGTAGAAGAATAGATACTATGATTATAAAAAATCCTGTTGCATCTAAAATAGCTTTTGGAGAAAATCCAAAGAGCTGTTATGGAAAAGATGAAAAGACTCCACAAACTAGAATGGCTATAGCATCTCTTTTAAGAGAAAATCTTAAAAAAGCTGAAGAATATTTAGAAGAAATGGAATTATACATGGAACATGAGGACCATGATAAGCCTGAGTATGATATAAGAATGGAAAGTTTATTACCAGTATTAAAAGGAGAAATACCTTTTAAAGTTCATGCACATAGAGCAGATGATATATTCACAGCAATAAGAGTTGCAAAAGAATTTGATATACAGCTTACATTAGATCATTGTACAGAAGGTCATCTTATAGTTGAAGAATTAGTTGAAGAAGGATATCCAGTAATAGTAGGACCATCATTATCAGAAAGATCTAAAATAGAATTAAGAAACTTAACTTTTGATACAGCGGGAATACTATCAAATGCAGGAGTTAATGTATCATTAATGACAGACCACCCTGTAATACCAGTTCAGTATTTACCGATGTGTGCTGGAATAGCTGTAAAACATGGTATGAAAAAAGAAAAAGCTATTGAATCTATAACTATAAATCCAGCTAAAGCTTTAGGAATAGGAGACAGAGTTGGTTCTATAGAAGTTGGAAAAGATGCTGATATAGTTATTTGGGATGGATGCCCATTAGAAATTCAAAGTAATGTATTATATACTATTATTAATGGAAAAACTGTATATAAAAAATAGTTGACATTAAATATATTATTAAATATTATATAAGTATATAATAAGGAAAATTAAATAGCACGATAGGTCTTCGGGGCAGGGTGTGATTCCCTACCGGCGGTATAGCCCGCGAGCTACATTTGTAGCATGATTTGGTGAAATTCCAAAGCCGACAGTATAGTCTGGATGAGAGAAGAAGCAAATTTTTTGCATTGTTTTATTAATATACACAAAATAGGTGTATATTATATAACTTGTACTCAAAAAATAAGCTCGAAGATGATCTCTTCGGGCTTTTATTTTTTCCTAATAATAAAATTAGGAGGTACAATTTTTATGGAACAAACAATTAAAACAAAGAGAGTATTTACAACATCTACATTAGTAAAGGTAGGAATATTATCAGCAATAGGATATATATTAATGTTTATATCTGTACCGATTCCGATGCTGTTTCCAGATTTTCTAAAGATAGATATATCTGACTTAACAGCATTGCTTGGAGGAATAGCATTAGGACCAGTAGCAGGAGTTACAATAGAGCTACTTAAAAACTTACTTCAATTTTTAACGGGTATGTCAACAACTGGAGGAGTTGGAGAGTTTGCAAACTTTATAATAGGTGGTTCGTTTGTATGGATAATTTCTTTTGTATATTCAAAGAAAAGAAACATATCTGGTCTTATGATTGGACTTTTACTTGGAATTGTAGCTATGACTATAGTAGGATGTATATCTAATTATTTTATAGTACTTCCATTTTACTCAACTATAATGCCGATTGAAGCAGTTATAGAAATGGGGGCAGCATTAAATCCTGTAATAGTGGATAAGTTGACATTTGTACTATTTATAATAGGACCATTTAACTTATTAAAAGCAACGATGATATCTTTATTAACATTGCCAATGTATAAAAGAACAGAGAAAATTTTAAATAAAGTGAAATAAAACAAATACCGAATGTAAATTTAAATTAATTTATATTCGGTATTTTTATGTATATATAATAAATTTGGATATTAAAAAGCACTTACATTTATAGTAAGTGCCTAGGGGGAGTAAGGAATATTTAATGTTTTGGGGGAGTAAACATCCCTTATATTTTAATTATGGTCGATAAGCTTGAATAATATACATATTTAAAGATAAAAAAATAAAGCCTATAAATATTTTATAAGCTTTTAAAAAAGGGTTTATTTTAACCTTAAAAGGTTATAGGAATATAGAATAAAACAAAAAAAGATTTTTAACGCTCCAAAAATAGGGCGCTAAAAACCTTCATGGTTTCATTGAATTTATACTCTTATCACAAATATAGTTCAATTTATTTTAAAAGTCAACAAAAATCTAGCAATTATTTTATTTATATAATTCATAAGCCTTTAAGATATTAGTTAGTTATATTATAATAGATTCTAGTTGATAATTATAAATATAAACAAAGTATTTGACTAAAGATGATGGAGAGAAACTATGATTAATATATATTTAGAAGATGAAAATAAAACAAAAGAACTTGGATATAAACTAGGAAAACTATTAAAACCAGGAAATGTTGTATGTTTAATAGGAGACTTAGGTGCTGGAAAAACTACTATGACTCAAAGTTTAGCAATAGCTTTAGAAGTTGATGATTATATAACAAGTCCTACATTTACAATAGTAAATGAGTATGAAGGAAAAATGCCACTGTACCATTTCGATGTATATAGAATAGGTGATAGTGAGGAGATGTATGATATAGGATATGATGAATATATAAATGGCGATGGAGTATGTATAATCGAATGGGCAAATTTAATAGAAGATATACTTCCTGATGAATACTTGCATATAGAACTAAGATATAAAGATATGTCTAGAGAGATGATATTAAATCCAGTTGGAGCAAAATATGAAAAAATAGTTGAGGAGCTGATAAAATAATGAAGATTTTAGCAATAGATACATCTTCAATGGCTACAAGTGTAGCTGTATTAGAAGATAATAAACTAATATGTGAATATATAATAAACACTAAAAAAACACATTCTCAAAAGCTTATGCCAATGATAGAAAATATGTTAAATATAAGTGATATAAATATTAATGAAGTAGATGTTGTTGCAGTATGCGAGGGTCCTGGTTCATTTACAGGGCTAAGAATAGGCATGGCTACAGCTAAAGCGATAGCACACGTAAATAAATTACCTATAGTAGGAATAAACTCAGTAGAGATATTAGCAGGAAATATGAACTTGTGTGATAAAAATATTTGTTCAATATTAGATGCACAAAGAACTAAAGTTTATATGGGACAATATAAATTTGAAAATAATGAATTAATAGAAATAAAGAATGTTGATGTTGTTGAGATAGATGAACTAATAGAAGAATTATCAAATAGCAATGAAGAATGGATTTTAGTTGGAGAAGCAGTTTATAAATATGAAGATAAGCTTAGATTAGTAGATAATATACATATCCCAGCAGCTTCTCATAATGTGAGTAAGGCAAGTAGTTTATGTAGTTTAGCTATGAATAAATACAATAAAAATATAGGAGTTTACGATTGTTACAATATAAACCCTATATATATAAGAAAATCTCAAGCTGAAGTTGAATATGAGGAGAAGATGAAGAGGTTAAATGATGGAAAATAAATCAATTATAGAACAAATGACATCAAAACATATTGATGGGGTATTTGAGGTAGAAAAAAATTGTTTTGAACATCATTGGTCGAAAGATTCTTTTAAAAAAGAACTGAAAAATGATGTTGCAAGATATTTAGTAGCTAAAATAGATGAAAAAATAGTTGGTTATGTTGGTATATGGTTTGTAATGGATGAAGGACACATAACTAATGTAGCTGTTCATAGTGACTATAGAGGAAAAAAAATCGGAGATGAATTAGTAAAAGAGTTAGTTAAACTTTGTAAAAATAATAATATATCATCAATGACTTTAGAAGTTAGAGTAACGAATATAGTAGCTCAAAATTTATATAAAAAATATGGATTTAAATTGGCTGGAATTAGAAAAGAATACTATAGCGACAATAAAGAAGATGCTATGATAATGTGGAATGATGTAAAGGCGGTGTAAGTATGAAAGATATAATAACATTAGCAGTAGAAAGTAGTTGTGATGAAACTGCTGTAGCAGTTTTAAAAAATGGTAGAGAGATACTATCAAACATAATTAACACTCAAATAGAGCTACATAAAAAATTTGGTGGAGTAGTACCCGAGGTAGCATCAAGAAAGCATATTGAAAATATAGATGCTGTATTAGAAGAAGCATTAACAGAAGCTAATATTACATTAAACGATATAGATCATATAGCAGTAACTTATGGACCAGGACTAGCAGGAGCATTATTAGTTGGGTTATCTCATGCTAAAGCACTTGCATTTACTTTAAACAAGCCTCTTGTTGGAGTAAATCATATAGAAGGACATGTTAGTGCAAACTATATAGAACACAAAGACTTAAAGCCACCATTTATAACTTTAATAGTATCAGGTGGACATACTCACTTAGTAGAAGTAAAAGATTATGGAGAGTATGAAATATTAGGAAGAACTAGAGATGATGCATCTGGTGAAGCTTTTGATAAAATAGCTAGAGCTATGGGGCTTGGGTATCCAGGTGGACCAATAATAGACAGATTAGCAAAACAAGGAAATAAAAATGCTATAGACTTCCCAAGAGCATTTTTAGATGATGGATATGATTTTAGTTTTAGCGGATTAAAATCATCAGCATTAAATTATTTAAATGCTAAGAAAATGAAAAATGAAGAAATAGTTGTTGAAGATGTTTGTGCATCATTCCAAGAAGCTGCTGTTGAAGTTTTATCTAAAAAAGCTATAAAGGCGGCTAAAGAAAAAGGATATGACATAATAGCACTTGCAGGTGGAGTTGCATCAAATTCAGCTCTTAGAGAAAAAATTACAGAGTTAGGAAAAGAAAATAATATAGATATAAAATATCCTCCATTGATTTTATGTACAGATAATGCAGCTATGATAGGATGTGCAGGATATTACAACTTTATAAATGGAAGAATTCATGATATGAGTTTAAATGCAGTTCCTAATTTGAAAATAGGGGATAGATAATATTATTTAGATAGTAAGAAGATACTTTGAATTCAATGTATCTTCTTTTATACAGATTCAAATTATACAATATATTATTTAAAGGGGAAAAAAATGACGTGTTTTCATACAATCTTAATATATATAGGATTAATATTAACGTTTATTAATATACATTATGTTAATAAAGAATATAAACGTTTGATAATAGTGTATTCTTTTGTTTTATACATATTATCGTTGATATCATATAAATATTTAGGAATATCACCTTTGTATGTAGTAAATATTGTTATGTCATTTATTATATACAAAGTTACAAAGAAAATGCTGCTTACTATAGTGATTCCGCTAAGTACAACTTTGTTAAGTATAATTATTAATACTACCTGTTATTACATACACTTTGGTATATTTGATATTAACATATATAAAAATACTAGTGTAATAAATATATTAGTGTATTATGCAATTACTTATTTATTGCTATTTTTATCAGCTAGATATGTAAAAAAATTAGTATTGAAAAATTTAGGGAATTTTAATGTTAAAATTAAAACAATGTTTGTGATAACTTTAATACTAGTTATTACAATATACCTTGAGACTTCGAGGCAAATGAAATTAATGGAAGTACCATATATAAGTCAAGTATCACAAAAGATACTTTTTGTTTTGTATTTTATAACTTTTATGACTTTTTTACTTTTAGTGAGTATTATAAATAATGAAAATAGGCTAAAAGAAATAAATGAATATAATAATAAATTAGAAAATATGACTAATGAAATGAAAAAATTTAGGCATGATTATAAAAATATTTTACTTTCTATGAATGGGTACATACAAGAAAATGATATGGAAGGTTTAAAAAAACTTTTTTATTGTAGTATAGAGCCTTTAAGCAAAGACATTAATGCATATAATTTAAATATTACATCAATATCAAATATAAAAAATCTAGAATTAAAGGGAATTATTTTAGCGAAGTTAATAAAAGCTGAGGATTTAGGAATAAATATAAACATATCTGCATACGGAAATATAGAAAATATAAATATAAATACTATAGATTTGTGTAGAGTGTTAGGAATTATGCTAGATAATTGTATAGAAGCTAGTTTAGAATGTGAAAAATCTAATATAGATATATATATAGAAAAAAAAACTAAATGTACATCTTTTATTATTTCAAATACATACATAAATAAAATAGACAATATAGCAGATCTATTTAAACAAGACATTTCTACTAAAGGAGCAAATAGAGGTATAGGATTAAGTAATTTAAATGAGATATTAGATAATTATAAAGATGTTTGTTTTTCAGTTAAATTAGATAAACATTTCATACAAAAACTAGATATATATGGCTAGGGGAGAGATAGATTTGAACATATTTATATGCGAGGACAATAAAGAACAAAGAAAAAATTTAGAAAAAATAATAAAAAAAATATTGATTAAAAAAAATATAAGTGGAAAAATACAGCTATCTACTAACTCAGCATATGATATATTAGATTATGTGAACGAAAGTAGAGGCAAGGGAGTTTATTTTTTAGATATTGATATAGGACAAGATATAAATGGGATTGAATTAGCTTCAAAAATAAACAAAATTGATAAAAATGCTATTATAGTAATGATTACATCTTATCCCAATATGAGTCACCTTATTTTTAAATATCATATAAGAGCTGTAGACTATATAGTTAAAGACGATATAGTTAGTATTTATGAAAAAATAGAAGAATGTTTGATTTTTATAGATGAAAATCTAAAAAAGCCGATTGATAATGAGTATATAACAATAGAAAATAATCAGTGCTTAGAGAAAGTGAAATATGATAATATTATTTTTTTTGAAACTACAAAAAAAAGAACTATAGCCCTACATACAAATAATAGTTACATAGAATTTAGAGGAACTTTAAAAGAGATAGAAGAGAAGTTGGACAAAAGGTTTAGTAGGTGTCATAGGTCTTTTATTGTTAATAAAGATAAAGTAATAAGACTTGATAAAAAACAAAGAATTTTATTCATGGAAGACGGAAGCAAATGTTTTGTTTCTATCCTTTTAATAAATAAGGTATTCAATATTTAAATCCTAATTTTACAAAATATCCCCTTTACTGTTTTATGGTAGATGGGATTTATTATTATGCTTATTTAAATACTAAAATATAAAAATTGCTTAAAAACTACATTTTAGTCCATATAAACTACATTTCAGTCCATTTTATAAAATTAACATCTATTATATGATAATATGAACTTTATATGATTATTTATTAACATTAATTAAAACTGGTGGTAAATAGTATAAGTATGGGGGAGGTAAATAATGAAAAAAAGAAAGATAGCCATAGTTGGATTGATAATTTTAATTTGGATAGGAATAGTAGGATTTGTAATGATAAAAAGTAAAGGAAAAGAAAAGGAAGCTAAAAGTGATAAGAACTTAGAAAGATATATAATTCCAGAAGAAAAGAAAATATTTTTAAATGGAGTTGTACAACCAACACAATCTAAAGTTTTCTATAAAGACGTTACAAAAGGTGAAAATTATAAAATACATAAAAAAAATGGAGAAGATGTAAGTAAAGGTGATTTGCTTATAACATATAAAAATGAAGAAGTTACAAATCAGATATCAGATTCAAAAAATCAAATAGATAATATGAAAAAAGGAAAAGAAAAAGAATTAGTGCCAGGAACTACTGAAGATGAAATAAAAAATATGCAAAAAGAGTTATCAAAACTAAAAGACAAACAATATTCTTATGAGTACGCACCTTTTACAGGTAGAGCATATATATCAAATAAAGATACAAATGGAGAAAATCAAGAGTTATTAAAGCTTAGAAGTACAGATTTCAACATAAAATCTCAAGTTTCAGAAAGAGAGTTAGAAAAAATAAAAGAAGAGCAAAAAGTAGATATATTAATTTTAGCTAATGATAAAAAAACACAAGGAACAATTGAAGAAATATCAGATGAACCTGAAGTACAAGACATAGCACTAGATCAGCAAGCTAGTACAAATACATCAGTATCTAATTATCCAATTGAAATAAACTTGCAATCTAAGGAAAACATAGAAAATGGATATCATGTACAAATAAATATTAAGCTATCGAATAATAATTTTAAAATACCTACAAGTGCAATAAAAGAAGAAGGAAATAAAAAATATGTTTATCTAATAAAAGATAATGAATTGGTAAAACAATTTATACAAGTAGAGAATAAAGAAGACAAATTTAGTGAAGTAATATCAGGCTTAAAAGAAAAAGATGAGATAATAAAAACTATAACTAGTGAAATGAAAGAAGGACAAGTAATTGAGTAATTTTATAGAACTAAATAGTATAGAAAAATATTATTCAGTAGGAAAAGATAAATTACATGTTCTAAAGTCATTAAGCCTGAATATAGAACATGGTGATTTTGTAATGATAATGGGTAAGTCGGGAAGTGGAAAAACAACTTTATTAAACATATTAGGGTTTCTTGATAGATTTGATAACGGTCAATATATATTTGATGGGAATAATGTAACAAACTTAACAGAAATTGAGCGTTCACATTTTAGAAATAAGAATATAGGTTTTATCTTTCAACAATTTCATCTTATAAATAATTTAAATATCTATCAAAATATAGAATTACCTCTTCTTTATGATAACAGATTTGGTAAAAAGGAAAGATCAAAAAAAATCAAAAAAAACTTAGAGATGGTAGGGTTAATAGACAAAATAAATCAATTCCCAAACGAATTATCAGGTGGTCAACAACAACGTATTTCAATTGCTAGAGCGCTTATAAATGAGCCTCAATTAATATTTGCAGATGAACCTACAGGTGCATTAGATACTAATACTAGTAATGAAATAATGAATATATTAAAAAGTTTAAATGATGAAGGAAAAACTATAATAATGGTTACTCACGATCCGGATCTTGTAAAATATGCTACAAAAGTTATACACCTTAGAGACGGTGTATTTACTGAGGGGGTATAGATATGAGTATAAAAAACTTGATAAAAAGTGCACTTTTAAGTTTAAAAGCTAACAAGTTAAGGGTTTTTTTAACTATGATAGGGATTATTATAGGAATAAGCTCAGTTATAGTAGTTTTATCTGTGGGAGATGGTCTTAAAGCTCAAGTATCAAAGGATACAGGAGAAACAAAATCAAATAAAGTAAATATAAACTTTATGCCAGAAAACTTTGGACAAGATATTTCATCTATGCAACCTTTTAAAGAAGATGATTTATATAATTTAAAAGAAATAGATGGTGTTGAAAAAGTAGAAAAAGCGAAAATGGAAGATGCTATGAATTTAGGAGGAGAAATATACACAGAAACTAAATTCTTAGATAAAACAGCACAAATAATGGCATCAGCATACGATGGAGAAGACATTAATAATTTATTTTCTGGTAAAAAAACAGACACTGTTTTAGAAGGAAGGTATTTTGAAAAAAGCGATATAAAAAACGATGTGATAGTTCTAACTTATGAAAATTCTAAAGCTTTATTTGATGAACCTAAGGATGCTATAGGCAAGGCTATAAATATAAATGGAGTTATGTTTGAAGTTATTGGAGTACTAGAAAAATCAGAAGGAATATTTTCATTTAGTGGGGATTTAATTCAAAAATCTTCTATAGATAGGATTAATAATTTAAAGAATGAAGATGCAAGTAATGAAATAACATCTTTAGATATATATGTATCTCCAGGATTTGATTTTGAATCTGTTAGCGAAGAAGTTAAATTAAAACTAGAGAGCTCACACCCTGACATAGATGGAACTTATAACGCTTTTAGTCCAGGCACTGTAACTGAGGCATTCACTAAGATAATTTCAAGTATAACTATATTTATTACACTTATAACAGCAATATCATTATTTGTTGGAGGTATTGGTGTTATGAATATAATGTATGTATCAGTTACAGAAAGAAAAAGAGAAATCGGAATAAGACGTGCTATAGGTGCGACTCCAAATTCTATAATGTTACAGTTTTTATTTGAAGCGATATTTGTAACTTTGTTAGGAGGATTAATTGGTATATTTGTGGGGTGTTTGTTATCTCAATTTGCAGGATTATTTATGCCATTTAAGCCGGTAATTACAATTAAAACATTTATAGGGGCATCATCTACATCTGTTATTGTAGGAATAGTATTTGGAATAATTCCAGCATACAAAGCATCTAAATTAGATCCTATAAAAGCTATATATAATTAAAAACTTGATATAAAATAATTAGGGGGAAAGATTATGAATTTAATAAAATTAGCAGTTAAGCCAAATGAGTATTTTGAAGAAAGTAAAGAGGGAGAAATACAAAAAAGAGAACCTATAAAGTTAAGATATTTATTTATCGCACTTATAATTTTTAGTGTACTTAGTTTTGTAGTTGAAAAAATGGTTATTCCTGAGCTTGAATTAGAACAAGCGAATGTGTTCCAAATACCAACAACAGTATTTACTATATTACAATATATAGGATGTACAGTTTTTCCGTTGATAACAGCATGGATATTTGTAAATATATTATATTTAGTAAATAAAGTTTTAATAAGTTCTGTTGAAAATAAAGAAATTGAAGAAAAGAAATATTTTAAAAGTCTTCTATATTTTAGATATATTGTAGTATCTATAGCTACTATGATTTTAGGTACAATATCAGTACTTATTTTGAAAAATAGTGATAGCCTAGTAATGATAAGTGCAATAAATAATTTGTTTATCAAATTATGGGCAACTTATATTTTATTTGGGATACTTAAGTATTATGTACAAACAAAAAAATTACATAAAATACTTCCTACAATATTATATATATTTACTATAATAGGAACTGCGTTTATTATCTATGTGAATACATTAATGAGTGGCTTTGCAGTATAAAAGTAATAAAAATAATTTAGTATTATTTACTAAAGTTATTAGTAGAGTATTTATACTTTCAACTATAATATTGTTATTTATTTTTTATAAAGAAATAGATATAAACATAGATATTAAGTTTATAATTCTATACGTATTATTAGCTTTCTTTATTATAATATATTTACCTGTAGTTGCTATTTTGAAGTTAAAGAGATTTACATATACTCAAAAAAGACAAAAATTATTTAAATTTATAAAATTATTGATTTTGTTTATAGTTTTAAATTGTGGATTTGAGTATGTATTTAAAAATCAAAATATAGATTTAATTAATGCGATTTGTAATGCACTCGGAGCATCTTTTGGAATTTGTTATATGGATGTTGTATTAAAAGAATAATATTATTAAAAAACCGGCTATAGTAAAATTAATTACAAATGCCGGTGTTTTTTATATTACTCGTTTTCTTTCATTAAATATGATAATGTAAATAAACTTTCTTTTAAGTTTACATTTTCAACTATAATATTTTTAGGAACTTCTAAATCTATTGGAGCAAAGTTCCAGATACCTTTAATACCTACATTAGCTAGTCTATCTACAACATTTTGAGCGCCATTTTTCGGTATACATAACATTGCGATATCAATTTCATTTTCTTTAACGAATTCTTCTAGATTTTCTGAGTCTAATACTTCAAAATCTCTTATTTTTAATCCTATCATTCTTGGATTAGCATCAAATAAAGCTTTAACTTCAAATCCCGATCTTTTAAAACCTGAGTAATTAGCTATTGCTTGACCTAAATTTCCTGCCCCTATAAGTACTGCATTGTACTTTTTGTCTAGTCCTAATATCTTTCCAATCTCATTATGAAGTGCACCTACATTGTATCCGTAACCTTGTTGGCCAAATCCGCCGAAATTATTTAAATCTTGTCTAATTTGAGATGCTGTAAAACCTATTATATCACTTAATTCTTTAGACGATATTCTTTGAATATCCTTATCTAACAAGTCTCCAAGATATCTATGATATTTTGGTAATCTTCTTATTACTGCCATTGATATGTTTTTTGATCCCATACTATCACCTCCTAAGGCGTATTTTTTAATTACTCATTAATATTTTACTGCATTTTACAAAACATAATGCAATATCCTTGATTATATTATATCAAAACATTATAATTTTAGGTAGTTCAAGGAGGGATAAATTTATGATTGTTTTGTCGTGTAATAACTTAAATAAAAGTTTTGGAATAGATTCTATACTAGAAAACGTAAGCTTTACTGTAAATGAAGGTGACAAGATTGGTATAATCGGTATTAATGGTACTGGGAAAACTACTTTGTTTAAAGTCATTTCAGGTATACATAGTTATGATAGTGGAGAAATATATACTTCAAAAGATTGTGAGATAGGATATTTAGAGCAAAATACTAATTTCCATTCAAACAATAATATATTTGAAGAAGTTTTAGAAGTTTTTAAAGATTTAATAGAAATGGAATCTTATTTGAGAAATTTAGAATTAAAAATAGCTGAAGAAAGTTCAAATCCAAATTCTTCACAGCTTGATAAACTTATGAATGAGTATTCCCATAAGTTAGAATTATTTGCTGAAATGAATGGATATGGATATAAATCTGAAGCGAAAGGTGTTTTAAAAGGTTTAGGATTTAGTGATTCTGATATGGATAAACCTATAAGTATACTTTCTGGTGGAGAAAAGACTAGAGTTCTTTTAGGTAAGCTTCTTTTAAAAAAGCCAACTCTTCTTTTACTAGATGAGCCAACAAACCACTTAGATTCTGAAGCAATAGAATGGTTAGAAGTTTTCTTAAGGCAGTATAAAGGTACTGTTATTTTAATTTCACATGATAGATACTTCTTAGATCAAGTAGTAAATAGAGTTTTTGAAATTCATAATAAAAAACTAAAGTCTTATAATGGAAATTACTCTAATTTTATACAATTGTCTGCTGTTGAGAAAGAATTAGAAAAGAAAAAATTTGAAGACCAACAAAAAGATTTAAAAAAACAAGAAGAATCAATAGAAAGACTAAAAGCTTATGGTAGAGAAAAACATTTAAAAAGAGCTAGAAGTAAAGAAAAAGCTCTTGCTAAAGTAGATGTTTTAGATAAACCAGATGGTGATAGAAAAAAAGCTAGGATAGAATTTAATCCTGCTGTAATAAGTGGAAATGATGTTTTACAAGTAAGAGACGTTTCTATGGGATATGGAGAAAGAACATTATTTAAAAATCTTGACCTAGATATTTATAGAGGCGAAAAAGTTGCTCTTATAGGTGCAAATGGTATTGGGAAATCAACATTATTTAAAATAATTATAAGCGAATTAATACCATTATCTGGGGATGTTAAGTTTGGGACAAATGTAAACGTTTCATACTTCCATCAGGAACAAAAAACTCTTAATTTAGAAAATACAATAATAGATGAAATTTGGAATAATAATACTCATTTAAATCAAACTATGTTAAGAAGTATGTTAGGAGCATTTTTATTTGAAGGTGAAGATGTATTTAAAAAAATATCTACATTAAGTGGTGGGGAAAGAGCTAGAGTTGCGATACTTAAATTAATTTTATCAAATGCAAATTTATTGCTTTTGGATGAACCTACTAACCATTTAGATATAGACTCTAAAGAAGTTCTTGAAGAGGCTTTATATGGGTATACTGGGACTGTATTTACTATATCACATGATAGATATTTCCTTAATACAGTAGTCGATAAAGTTTTAGTATTAGATAAAGAAGGAATTACTGAATATCTTGGAAACTATGATTATTATATAGAAAAGAAAAAACAAGTTACTGAAATGAGTATAGTTGAAGAGAAAGAAGAAAAAACTAAAACTCAAATTAAAGATGAAAAGCGTAAAGAAAGAGAACAAAGAGAACTTGATAAAAAAAATAGAGTTAAGATACAAAATTTAGAAAAAGAGATTGAAGAAACAGAAATAAAAATTGAAGAAATTGATGTACTTTTATGCCAAGAAGAAGTATATTCTGTTCCTGAAAGATCTAAAGAAGTAAGTTTAGAAAAAACAAATTTAGAAAGTAAACTTTCTTCTCTTTATGAACAATGGGAAGAATTTATGTAGAAGCCAAATATGGCTTCTTTTTTTATTAACTTAGTTACATATTTAGTATATTATGATATGATTTATATCATAATATTTTAATGAAGGAGTGATATTTTGCAAGGATTATTTTCTTTAAATAAAGATAATGAGCGATTTTATAAAATCCTTATATCTTTATGTATTCCAATAATTATACAACAGCTTATATCTACTTCTGTAAACGTAATAGATACAGTAATGATAAGTAGTTTAGGAGAAGCATCAGTAGCATCGATAGGTGTTGCAAATCAATTTTTCTTTTTATTTAATATGTCATTATCTGGAATTACTGGTGGAGCAGGAGTTTTTATTTCGCAATTTTTCGGAAAAGGTGATGTAGGTAATATTCGTAAGGTTACAGGTTTTAGTACAATTTTATCAATTATACTTAGCTTGTTATTTTTCATACCAGCATTAGTTATTCCAACTGGTATTATTAATATTTTTTCATATGACCCAGAAGTAGTTAAACTTTGTAGCGAATATTTTAGTATTGTAATATTCTGTTATCCACTTATTGCTATTAGTACTGTATTTAGTATGGGATCAAGAGGAGTTAGAAATCCTAAGCTTGGAATGTTTTGTAGTTCAGCTGCTTTGGTAGTAAATATAATACTTAACTATGGTCTTATATTTGGTAATTTAGGGCTTCCAATGTTAGGTGTAAAAGGTGCTGCATTAGCAACTGTTATTGCTAGGGTAGTAGAGTTAGTTTTAATTCTTGGATATGTTTACTTCGCTAAGAAAGATTATATATTAAGATTTAGTTTAGTCGATTTAAAACTTATTGATTCTATATTTGTAAAAGTATTTTTATCAAAGAGTTTACCGATATTTTTAAATGATAGTGCATGGGCTGTTGGTACTGTTTTATATTCAGTTGCATATTCAAAGGCAGGAACTTCTGCTATTGCAGCTAGTCAAATTGCCACAAGTACTGGGAATTTCTTTATAATGACAGCTGTTTGTATAGCTATTGGAGCATCTATAATGTTAGGAAATGAACTTGGTGCAGATCATTTAGATAGAGCTGTACTATATGCTAAAAAGTTTTCTGGTCTTGTTTTTATAGCAGGATTAATATTTGGAGCATTACTGATAATAAACATTCCATTATTATTAAAAATATTTAGTGTATCTGAAGCTTTAACACCTGATATAACAAAAATATTTATTATAATGGGAGTAATGATGGCACTTAAGTCATTTAATACATTGATAGTAATAGGAGTTCTAAGAAGTGGCGGAGACACTAAATACGCTCTATTCTTAGAATTAGGATGCATGTGGTTAGCTTCAATACCATTAACGTTCTTTGCTGCATTTAATGGTGCACCTATTTATATATTAGTTTTACTTACTCACACAGAAGAAATAGTTAAATTTATTTTTGGAGTACCTAGAGCTCTTTCTAAAAAATGGGCAGCTAATATAGTTAAAGAAATGAATTAAAAATTATTGATATATAAATAAAAGAAGATGATTTCTGAATTTCCAGAAAGCATCTTCTTTTTATTTGAACATTTTTTATATACAAATACTACTCAGGTTGAGGAGCGTCAACAGGACAAACTCCTGCACAAGCACCACATTCAACACAAGTATCAGCAGCTATAACGTATTTGTCATCTCCTGCAGATATACATTCAACTGGACATTCAGGTTCACAAGCACCACAGCTTATGCAAGCATCATTTATTATGTAAGCCATCTCAAAATCCTCCCTTAAAATAATTATTTTATTCAGTAATATTATAACAAAAATACTATCATTTAACAAATTAAATAATTCTACAGTAATGTTAATATTATGACAAAAAAATCTAAGGAAAATATGTACATATTGATTATAAATTATAAAAACTAAATTTATAAAATGAATATTATATTTAATTTATAAATATATATTAAAATCGAATAAAAAAGTACTGTATTAAATATGATTAGGAAAACACTTTTTTAAAAAATATGAAATGAAATTATATTTATAAAAAAAATGTTAATATTTTCAAATAAAAATGTTTGAACCTAATAAAAATACGGTAAGTATATGATATAAATAAATTTAATCTATATAGTTAAAACTTAGTCAAAGATCACATCATTATAAATTAAAATTCAATAAGACTAAAAATTAAATAAAAAAAATTCAAGGGGGAATTTAAAAATGTCTTGTAATACTTGTAAAATGTGTGAGAGTGCAGATAAGAGATTAGAAAGTTTTGTTGCGTCTAAGGATGTAGAAACATCTTTTCACAGAACTGAAGATCAAAAGGTTAAATGTGGATTTGGACTTCAAGGGGTATGTTGTAGATTGTGTGCAAATGGACCATGTAGAGTAACGCCTAAATCACCAAGAGGTGTATGTGGAGCAGATGCAGACACAATAGTAGCAAGAAACTTTTTAAGAGCTGTAGCATCAGGTTCAGCTTGTTATTTACATGTAGTTGAAAATACAGCAAGAAACTTAAAGCATCTAGGGGAAACTAAAGGGAATATAAAAGGTATAAATGCTCTAAGAAATTTAGGTGAGATGTTTGAAATAGAGGAAAACGATAGTCATAAGATGTGTATAAAAGTAGCTGAAAAAGTTATAAATGATTTATATAAACCAAGAGATGAAAAAATGGAACTTGTTGAAAAAATAGCATATGCACCAAGAGTTAAGAAATGGAAAGAATTAGGGATAATGCCAGGTGGAGCTAAATCAGAAGTATTTGATGCTATAGTAAAATCTTCAACTAACTTAAGTAGTGATCCAGTAGATATGCTAATTAATTGCTTGAACTTGGGAATTTCAACAGGTCTATATGGGCTTACATTAACAAATCTTTTAAATGATGTTATGTTAGGAGAACCAGTTATAAGGATGGCTCCAGTAGGGTTTAATGTAATTGATGAAAATTATATTAATATAATGATAACAGGTCATCAACATTCAACATTCTCTCATTTCCAAGATAGATTAAAAGATGCAGATGTAGTAGCTATGGCCAAAGAAGCAGGAGCAAAAGGATTTAAGCTAGTAGGATGTACTTGTGTTGGTCAAGATTTACAATTAAGAGGGGAACATTACCAAGAAGTATTTGCAGGTCATGCAGGAAACAACTTTACAAGTGAAGCTGTACTATCAACTGGGGCGATAGATATAGTATTATCAGAGTTTAACTGTACAATACCAGGACTTGAACCAATAGCAGATAAATACAAAGTTAAGATGGTTTGTTTAGATGATGTAGCTAAAAAAGCTAACGCAGAGTATGTTAAATTTGATAGAGAAAACTTAGAAGCAATAAGTACTGATTTAATAAATAAGTCATTAGAATCATACAAAGAAAGAAGAAGTGTAGTGGAAATAGATATACCAAAGGATCATGGATATGAACAATCTTTAACAGGAGTAAGTGAAAAGAATTTAAAAGCATTCTTAGGAGATTCATGGAAACCACTTATAGGATTGATTGCAGAAGGTAAAATAAAAGGGATAGCAGCTGTAGTTGGATGTTCAAATATGACAGCTGGAGGTCACGATGTAAACACAGTTGAATTAACTAAGGCTTTAATCAAGAAAGATATATTAGTTCTTTCAGCAGGATGTTCAACAGGAGGGCTTGAAAATGTAGGGCTTATGTCTCCAGGAGCGGAAGATTTAGCAGGAGACAACTTAAAAGAAGTTTGTAAGTCACTAGGTATACCACCGGTATTAAACTTTGGACCATGTTTAGCAATAGGAAGATTAGAGATAGTTGCAACTGAATTAGCGGCTGAACTTGGGATAGATTTACCACAACTACCATTAGTTTTATCAGCACCACAATGGTTAGAAGAACAAGCATTAGCTGATGGAGCATTTGGATTAGCATTAGGTTTACCACTTCATTTAGCGTTGCCACCATTTATAACAGGTGGAAAATTAGTAACAGAAGTTTTAACAGAAAAATTAAAAGACTTAACAGGCGGTCATATTATTATTAATCCAGACCCTAAATCTTCAGCAGATCAATTAGAAGAAATTATAATAGATAGAAGACAAAAATTAGGATTAAAGGAAGTGGAATGCTATGCATAGAATATTGATAAATAAAGAATTATGTACTGGATGTAAGAACTGTGTTTTATCTTGTATGTTAAAGCATAGTGGTAGCGACGATATATATACTCTTAATTTAGAAAATATAGATAATGATGGCAGAGGACATATAGAATTAGACAAAGACAATAAACCTGTACCTATAATTTGTAGACATTGTGATGAGCCAGAATGTGTATTGACTTGTATGAGTGGGGCTATGGTCAAAGATAAGGAAAGTGAAATAGTATCATATAATGAAAAGAAATGTGGTTCTTGTTATATGTGTGTAATGTCTTGTCCTTATGGAGTTCTTAAAGTAGATGATAGAACTAAGCAAGTAGTATTAAAATGTGATTTATGTAAAGATGAAGAATATCCTAAATGTGTAGCAAACTGCCCAAGTGGAGCATTAGAGTTACAAAAGGAGGATGCTGGATGTTAGATAAAATTTTAAATATATTTAAATCTAAAAATACTGCTGATTATGTGATTTTAGGAGCTAGTGCAGCAGGAATAAATGCAGCTAAAACACTTAGAGAACTGGATAAAGAAGCTAGTATAGTAATTATATCAAAAGATGAAAAAGTATATTCTCGCTGTATGCTTCATCATGTTATATCTAACCATAAAAATGTAGAAGATATTAACTTTGTTGATGAAAGCTTCTTTAGTGATAATAATATAAAATGGATAAATAAAAAAGAAGTTAAAAAAATAAATTCAAATACAAAATCAATAGAAATTGAAGATCAAACAATAGAATATAAAAAGCTTTTAATAGCGACTGGAGCATCAGCTTTTATACCTCCTATAAAGAATTTAAGGGATGCAAACTATGTATATCCATTAAGAAACATAGAAGATGTATATAAAATAAAAGAAAAAGCAATCAATGCTAAAAAAGTAGCAGTAATAGGTGCAGGGTTAGTTGGAATAGATGCACTTGTTGGGTTGTTAGAATATAAAAATCTTGAGGTATGTTTAGTTAATACTGGGGATTTTATACTTAATAAACAATTAGATAAACACTGTGCTATGACATATGAAAATAAGTTAATAGAAGCTGGAGCAAAATTATACCAAAATGTTTCTATTGAAGAAATAGCTATAAAAGAAAATAATGATGTAGATGGAATTGTGTTAAAATATGGGGAAATAATAGAGTGTGATATGATTGTTGTAGCTACAGGGGTTAAACCAAATGCAGATTTTATAAAAGAAACAAAGATAGATTACAACAGAGGTATAGTTATAAATGATAAATGTGAAACTACAGAAAAAGACATATATGCAGCAGGCGATGTTGTAGGCAAAAATGCTATATGGCCATTGGCTGTAAAACAAGGTATTACAGCAGCTTATAATATGGCTGGATTTAAAAGAGAAATAGGAGATAGTTTCTCTCATAAAAACAGTATGAATTTTATGGGCATTGCTACTGTATCATTAGGAATAACTAATCCAATAGACGATAGTTATAAAGTAGTAACTAGATGTGATAAAGAAAACTATAAAAAATTCATATACAAAGATAATGTTATTTATGGTGTAGTTGCTCAAGGTGACATATCATATACTGGTACGCTTGCTTATTTAATACAAAATAAAATAGAGATATCTGATTTAGAAAACAGAATATTTGATATAGGTTATGCAGATTTCTTAGCTCTTAAAGAAAATGGAGAGTTTTGCTATAACGTCTAAATTAAAAGTTAATCTATAAGTAACGGAGGGCAGTTGCCCTCCATTTTGCTATATAAAATAAAAAAAATTAAATATAAATGTCACGCAAACAGGACAATGAAAAATTAATAAAAACCTTTGTATTTAGCATATAGCAAGATATATATATGAATTCACTATTTATTTTTTTATATAATAATATAAAAAATTGAAATTATTCCCAGTTAATTTCACATAAATATCCAATAAAATAAACTAAATTGATTAATTAATTTATGAAGGTCATAATGAAAAATAATTCTAAAGATTTATCCGTAGGCGTAGAACGTGCTATTGACAGTTTAGGTAGACTTGTTCTACCAAAGGAGATGAGAAATGCATTAAATTTTCAAGATAATCAAGTAGTTAATATAAAGTTATTTAAAAACCATATACTTTAATATATGCTTTTATAGTCTAGGTTTTATGAAGTACCTCCATCTATCATTATAAAACTTAAAAAATTATATTATTATTTTAATTAACGTAGAAAAAGTAGATATGTATATCAATCTATTAAAAAATAATTCTATATAATTAAAGTTAAAAAATAAACAATTTTAAAGTTAACCAAATTAAAAAAACTATGTTATAATCAAATCATAAGTTCGGGAAAGGGTTTTCTGAACTAGAGATTAATAATAATATAGTATTTTTAGGGGGCTTTAAAATGGCAGAAAAAACTTTGAATGTATTAGAAATAGCAAGAGAACAGGTTAAACATGCATGCGACAAACTAGGTGCAGATCCAGCGGTATATGAAATATTGAAAAATCCAATGAGAGTTATGGAAGTATCATTCCCAGTTAAGATGGATGATGGTACGACTAAATCTTTTACAGGATATAGATCTCAACATAACAATGCATGTGGACCTTTTAAGGGTGGATTAAGATTCCATCCAGCTGTATGTATGGACGAGGTTAAAGCCTTATCAACATGGATGACATTTAAATGTTCAGTAGTAGGAATTCCATATGGTGGTGGAAAAGGTGGAATGGCTATCGATCCAAGAGATTACTCACAAACTGAGTTAGAAAAAATATCTAGAGGATTTGCAAGAGCAATAGCACCAATTATAGGTGAGAAAGAAGATATACCAGCTCCAGATGTTAATACAAATGGACAAATAATGTCTTGGATGGTAGACGAGTATGCTCAAGCTACAGGAGAATTCCAACCAGGTGTATTTACAGGTAAACCAGTAGATTTCTATGGTTCTTTAGCTAGAACAGAAGCTACAGGATATGGAGTTGCTACAATGGCTATGGAAGCTGCCAAAAAATTAAATATAGATTTAAATAATGTAACGGTAGCATTGCAAGGTTTTGGGAATGTTGGAAGTTATGCAGGTATGTACATAGAAGAAGCAGGAGCTAAGGTTGTTGCAGTGGGGGATCATACTGGAACTATATATAATGAAAATGGAATCAATATAAAAGCTTTAATGGAGTACAATAAGATTAATAGGGGAGTAAAAGGATTCGAAGGAGCTGAGGCTACTGAGGATAATATATTAACTATGGATGTAGACATATTAATGCCATGTGCGTTAGAAAATCAATTAACTTCTAAAAATGCAGGAGATGTAAAAGCTAAAATAATAAGTGAAGGTGCTAATGGACCTACAACTCCAGAAGCGGATAAAATATTATCTAAAAATGGAACAACTTTAGTTCCAGATATATTAGCTAACAGTGGTGGAGTTACTGTATCTTATTTTGAATGGGTACAAAATTTAAGTAGATATAATTGGTCATTTGAAGAAGTTCAAACAAAGCAAAAGAAACTAATGGTAGATGCATTTGAAGATATATGGAGTTTAGCAAAAGAATATGAAGTAGATATGAGAACTGCTGCATATATGATGTCTATAAAGAGAATAGCAGATGCTATGAAGATGAGAGGATGGTATAGTGATACTCCTCAAACAGAAATAGTAGAAGAAAAAGCTTTATTAGCAACTGAATAATTATAAGTAAAGAATAAGAAGTGGCTATATAGCTACTTCTTATTTTGTATTAATATGCTTTAGTTTTGCATCACTAAGTACAATATTTTTTCTTTCACACTTTGATTTATCATTTTACACTAGTTATAATGGTATAATTTATATAACTATAAATTTAAAAAGAAGGTAAATTATATGGAAATATATGCATTAGTTGGTACTAGCGGAACAGGAAAAAGTTACAAAGCATTAGAATTAGCCTATGAAAATGATATAAAGTATATAATTGATGATGGTCTTTTGATACACAAAAATAAGATAATAGCAGGAATATCTGCAAAACAGGCTAAAACAGTTATGGGAGCTGTAAAAAGGGCTATATTTAATGATGAAAATCATAGAGAAGATGTGAAATTAAAATTACAAGAAGAAAATATAGATAAAATTTTAATACTCGGAACATCTAATAAAATGATAAATCAGATAGTAGAAAAACTAGATATGAAAGAAGTTCATAAAATAATAAATATAGAAGATATCAGTAGTAACAATGAAATAGCCATAGCAAAAGAGTCTAGAAAAAAAGGAAATCATATAATACCAGTACCTACTATAGAAATAAAATCAATAGCTAGTGGGATGAGTATAAATTCACTAAAACGATTTTTTAGAAAAAATAACAATAGTTATAAAATAATAGAAAAAACTATAATAAGGCCTACATTTAGCTATATAGGCAAATTTTACATAAGTCCAAATGTTATAGAACAAATTATATATTACGAGATAGATAAGATTCAACAAATAGAAAAAATTAACAAGTTAGAAGTGGTTAATACAAACAATATTATAAATATATATTTAAATATTAAGATTAATGATGTTTCACAAATAAAAGAAATTTATAAAATTCAAAAGATAATAAAAGATAATGTAGAAAAAATAACACTAATTAATGTAGAAAAGGTAAATATATATATAAATAAATTAACAAAGAATTTTGTTTAAATTGCAACGTAAAAAATAACATAAATGGTTGATTTATGCTTAGAAATGGTCGGAATATGGAATTGAAATCCTCAAAAAACTTTACTTTTTGTACTCCTTAATATATACTTAGATAAAAGAATGTATATTTAGGTGATACATTGGATAAAATAATTAGTTTAGCTAATTTAAGCTATTATATTTTTATAAAAGGTAAATATCTGCGGATACAATATCTTAATATAAGAATACTACATAAAATGTTACGACAGATTACAAAAAAGTTACAAAAGACTTCATGGAATATTTTATGTATTAAAATTTTATCCTAGACAACTTCACCTATAAAAATAACACGTAAGATGTCTTATGGTGAATTTTTGGAGGTAAAATATCAATGAAGAAAAAAATATTAGTACCAATGTTTGCGTCAGTTGTGGCGTTATCAATGAACTCGATTGCAAATGCAGATGAAATAGAAAATAAAGAAATAGAAAATAAAGAAAAAAGCGCAAGCACAACTATAGATTTAGGTGAATTTAAAGATGTTACATATAAAGTTGCTACTGTAAAAGAAGGCGTAGCTGTAAAAGTGAGAGAAGAAGGTTCTGTTCAACATATAGCTTACACTGGAGATGAGTTCAAAGTTTTAGGAACTCAAGGGGACTGGGTAAAAGTATCAGTTGCTGACGGTGAAGGATGGATACCATCAAGATTCGTAGATATGAAAGAAGCTAATGGATACACAACTGAACATAAAGTAAACTTTAGAAAAGAAGCTAATACAGAAGCTAAAGTAGTAGAAGAATTAGAAATAGGAAGCCCTGTAAAAGTTATAGAAGATAATGGAAGTTGGATGAAAGTTAAGAAAGGCGAAGAAGAAGGATATATAAGATCATTATATGTTGCTGATAAAGCGCCAGTTATAGAAGTTGAAAAAGCACCAGTTGTTGAAGATGAAAAAACTCCAGTTGTTGAAAATACAGATAATAATCAAGCTGTAGACAACAATGTTGATTCAAATAACAATGTAGATCAAAATAATGATGCAAACTCAAATGATGATCAAACTGTAAACAACAATGAAAATTCGAACGATAACCAAACTTCAAACAATGAGCAAAACAACAATACAAACTCAAATAATAATAATAATTCGAATAATAATAATTCAAATAATAATAATTCAAATAATAATAATAACGGTGGAGAAACTCAAAAACCTGTTGAAAAACCATCAGAAGATGAAGATTCATACAACCCACCAACAACTAATACATCAGCTGCTCAAGCAATAGTGAACTTAGCTTATGCTAAATTAGGTTCTCCATATGTTTGGGGTGCAGAAGGTCCTAATAGCTTTGACTGTTCAGGTCTTACTTCATACGTTTATAGAAATGCGGCTGGAGTTAATTTACCAAGAACATCTGGTTCACAAGCTGGATACGGACAAACTGTAAGTAAATCGAATTTACAAGCAGGAGATTTAGTATTCTTTAGTACTAATGGAACTGGAAGTGTAAGCCACGTAGGTATATACATAGGTGGAGGTAACATGATACACGCTCCAAAACCAGGTGATTCTGTAAAGATTACAAACATAAACTCTTCTTACTATGTATCAGCATTTGTAACAGCTAAAAGAGTTATATAATAGTGAATTATAAGGAGTTATCTTGATTACAAGATAGCTCCTTTTTGGTAAATATATTTAAATAGCTAAGAATTATTTTAAATATCAACTGTATAAAATAGGTTGACATTAAAAAGAAAAGGTGTTAAAATTCAATCAGAATAAAAAAATACTTTTAAATTCAGTCCAGAGAGGCTGAAAAAGGAGGAAAATATATGTTATTACAAGGAAGAAATTTAATCCAACCAGAAGACTTTTCGGTGAACGAAATAGATCAAATATTATCATTAGCTCAAAATATAATTGATAATCCGTCAAAATATTCTCGTATATGTGAAGGTAAATTATTGGCTACATTATTCTATGAACCATCAACAAGAACTAGATTAAGCTTTGAAGCTGCAATGTGCAGATTAGGTGGAAGTGTTGTAGGTTTTTCTGAACCTAATTCATCATCTGTATCAAAAGGAGAATCATTAGGTGATACGATAAGAACTGTAGCATGTTATGCAGACGTAATCGCAATGAGACATCCAGTAGCAGGCTCGGCTTACGAAGCATCTCAGTATTCAGATGTACCTTTTATAAACGCAGGAGACGGAGGAAATCAACATCCAACTCAAACACTAACAGACCTACTTACTATAAAATCCCTTAAAGGAAACTTAGAAAATCATACAATCGGAATATGTGGAGACTTAAAGAATGGAAGAACAGTACACTCTTTAGTTAAAGCTATGGCTAGATACAAAAACACTAAATTTGTATTTATATCTCCAGATGAATTAAAAATGCCTGAATACATAAAAGAATCTATACAAGAACAAGGGCATGCGTACTATGAAACTAACAATCTAGATGAAGTCATAGGAAGTTTAGATGTTTTATATATGACAAGAGTACAACAAGAAAGATTTGAAGATAAAGCAGAATATGAAAGATTAAAAGACTATTACATTCTAAATAATGCTAAAATGCAAAATGCTAAAAAGGATATGTTAGTAATGCATCCACTTCCAAGAGTAAATGAAATAGATGAAGATGTAGACACTGATGATAGAGCAGTGTACTTTAAGCAAGCTAAATACGGAATGTTTGTAAGAATGGCATTAATGATGAAACTTTTAGGAGTTAAAGATATAGCAGATAGCTTTCAAAACAAAATGTTAGAGTGTATATAAAACTCAAATTAAACAGCATATGACAAAGGGGGCTATTTAGATGTATAAGGTTTGTGAAAATAGATATATAGGTGAAGATATGTATCTTATGAAAGTAGAAGGTAAGTTTGAAGGAAAAATGGGTCAATTTTATATGTTAAGAGCATGGGATATGTTCCCACTTCTTTCAAGACCAATAAGTATATATGATATAGATGAAAATAGTATAACTTTCTTATACAAAGTAGTAGGAGAAGGAACACAAATACTAAGTAAATTAAAAATAGATGATACCATAAAATTAGAAGGTCCTTACGGGAACGGATATGAAAAGGTAGAAGGTAAGGTAGCTTTAGTAGGTGGAGGAATAGGTGTAGCTCCATTATACTTAGTAGCTAAGAATATAGAAAATTGTGATGCTTATCTTGGATTTAGAAATGAATCAATACTAGAAGATGAGTATAAAAAAATATGTAATGAAGTCCATATAGCAACAGGAAATACATTTGTAACAGATATCTTAGATGTTGAAAAATATGATTATATATTAACTTGTGGTCCAACACCAATGATGGAAAAACTAGTTAAGATGGTTGAGGGTACTAATACGAAGATAATGGTATCTTTAGAAAATCACATGGCTTGTGGAGTTGGAGCTTGTTTAGTATGTACGTGTAAAACTAAATTTGGAAACAAAAAGACTTGTAAAGACGGCCCTGTATTTTGGGGAGAGGACGTGATATTTAATGGCTAATTTAAATGTAAAATTCGGAGATATAGATTTTAAAAATCCGCTAGTGATGGCATCGGGGACATTTGGATTTGGAAAAGAATACAATGAAATTTATGATATACAAAAATTAGGTGGTGTAAGCAGTAAGGGGCTTACATTAAATAAAAGAGATGGAAACTCAGGGATTAGAGTTTGTGAAACTTCATCTGGGATGATGAATAGTGTTGGTCTTGAAAATCCAGGCGTTCAAGGATTTATAGACAATGAACTCCAATTTTTCAAAGATTTAGATTTAGTAAGAATAGCGAATGTAGGTGGTGGAACTCTAGAAGATTACTTACAAGGTGTTCAGTTATTAAATGACCAACCAATAGACATGATAGAATTAAATATATCTTGTCCAAACGTTAAGGCAGGGGGAATGGCATTTGGTATAAAAAATGAAGTGGCGAGAGAAGTAGTAAGAGAAGTAAGAAATATTACAAATCTCCCTCTTGTAATTAAATTATCACCAAATGCAGAGGATATAATAGGAATGGCGAAAGTATGTGAAGAAGAAGGTGCAAACGGAGTATCTTTAGTCAACACATTTAAAGCTATGGCCATAGATATACACAAAAGAAAGCCCGTATTTGAAAATGTATATGCAGGATTATCAGGACCAGCAATAAAACCAATAGCACTTAGAATGGTTCATGAAGTTTGTAAAAACATTAAAATACCAGTAATGGGAATGGGCGGAATAATGAATTCTAATGACGCTATAGAGTTTATAATGGCAGGAGCTACTTGTATACAAGTAGGAACAGCCAACTTTATAAATCCTAAAATTGGTCTTGAAATAATAGATGGAATAGAAGAATTTATGATAAAAGAAGGAATAAAAAGCTTAGATGAAATAAGAGGCATATTATAAAATCAAAAACTAAAAGATAAATTTGGAGGACATAAATATGAATAAAATAGATGTAGTAGATATATTAAAGAAAAGTGATGCATTATTAGAAGGACACTTCTTATTATCTTCAGGAAAGCACAGCAACAGATACATACAATGTGCTAAAGTTTTAAGATTTCCACAATATGCAAAAGAGGTATTAAGCACAGTAGTTGAGCAAATAAAAGATTTAGATATAGATTTAGTAGTAGGACCTGCAATGGGCGGGGTTATAGTTTCTTATGAACTAGGAAGACAATTAAACAAAGAAACTGTATTTACTGAAAGAAAAGATGGAGTAATGGAACTAAGAAGAGGATTTGAAGTTAAGCCAGGGGCTAGAATAATAATAGCGGAAGATGTTGTTACAACTGGTAAATCAACTATAGAAACGAAAAAAGCATTAGAGGCCTTAGGTGGAGAAGTTATAGGTGTTGCTTGTATAGCAAACAGAACGAATGATGATATAGGAATGCCAATATACAGTGCTATAAAGCTTGATATACAAGTACATGATGCACATGAGTGTCCATTATGTAAAGAAGGAAATATAGCATTAGTTAAGCCGGGAAGTAGAGAATTTAAAGAATTAGGAATGTAGTTAAATAAATATAAATGACCTTGAATTTTCAAGGTCATTTTTTGTAAACACTATTATATAGTAATTATAAACTAGATGTATATTCTTTAAATTCCTCTAAAAATACCTGTGAAGCTTTAGATGTAGTAATATTTTTAGGAAGTATATAAGAGAAATGTCTGATATAAGGATTATTCAATTCGATTATCGAAAGTTCCTTGCTTTCAACGCCAGGAAGAGTTACAAAGTTAGATATAATAGTTATACCAAGATTGTTCCTAACTGCTTCTTTAACAGCATAGTTGCTACCTAAAACCATGATACCATTAGGTACAATCTCATTCGTACCTAAAAACATATTCAAAAATTCTCTAGTACCAGAACCTTCCTCACGAACTACCCATTTTTGATTTTGTAGTTTATCCAAAGAAAAATTATCTGTAATTAACTCTGAGTTATATGGAAATGCTAACACCATCTTGTCTTCTAAAAAATACTCTTGAGTAAAAGATGAAGATGAAGACGCGCCTTCTATAAGACCCATGTCTAAAGTAAGCTCCTTTAAGTGAGAACATATAATAGAAGTATTTTCTATAAAGACTTCAATATCTATATCTGGATATTTTTTACAAAATATCGCTAAGAATTTAGGTAAAACATATTCTCCAATAGTTAAACTAGCCCCGATTTTTAAATGTCCCTTAAGTGAATTAGAAGTATTTAGAACCTCCATATGAGTAATATCGATTAAATTTAATATCTCTTTAGCTTTTTTGTATAAAGTAAATCCACTTTCTGTTATAACAATAGTTTTTTGTTTGACAGATCTATTTATTAGTCTAACTCCAAATACATTTTCTAGATTTTTTATATGGGTACTAACACTAGGTTGAGATAAGTTAAGATGTTCACCGGCTTTAGTGAAATTCTTGAACTCAACTACTGCAATAAAAGTCTTTAATTCTTCGAACAATTAAGTCACCCCTAATCAATTATATTCCGTATATATATTATACATCTTATTATTAAAAATGTTAATGATTATTATTGTATTTATTTATTTTACTTATGATTAGATAGAAGATATACTAAATATA
The DNA here is from genome assembly GCA_000686145.1 of Peptostreptococcaceae bacterium VA2. Taxonomy (GTDB): domain Bacteria; phylum Bacillota; class Clostridia; order Peptostreptococcales; family Peptostreptococcaceae; genus Romboutsia_D. The sequence continues at coordinate 380,253 of JMMB01000007.1, forward strand.
TAGATAGGAGCATTATAAACAAGAGAGGATGTAGATGAAATGTCAGTAAATAATATAAAAGCTAATAAAGTTTTAAAAGATATAAAAGAAATAATACCAGGATTTATAGTAGCGTTAGTTGTAGGGCTTACAAGTATGATGCTTGCGAATATAGTACCAAATGTGGGAGCGGCTACAATATCTATATTTCTAGGAATGTTTGTAGGGAATGTATTTTTAGGACAAGAAGTATTTCAAAAAGGATATAAATTTTCAGAAACTGATTTGTTATCATATTCAATAGTATTGTTAGGTGCAACATTAAGCATATCTACATTAATGGAACTTGGATTTAATGCGATATTGTTTGTTATTTTACAAATGAGTGTAACAATAGTTGGGGCTTTATATATAGGTAAAAAACTAGGATTTGGAGATGATTTTAGATATCTTATGGCAGCTGGAAACGCAGTTTGTGGTTCATCAGCAATTGCAGCAACAGCACCAGTTATTGATGCTGATGATAAAGATAAAGGAATAGTTATAACAATAGTTAATGTTACAGGAATATTTTTAATGTTTTTATTACCATTCTTAGCAGGAAAGTTATACAATCATGAAACTGTACAAACCTCAGCTTTAATAGGTTCTACATTACAGTCAGTAGGGCAAGTCGTAGCCAGTGGTGCGATGGTTAATGAACCAGTAAAGGATTTATCAACTATATTTAAAATAGTAAGGGTTGTATTATTAGTAGCTGTAGTATTTTTATTTGGACATCTAAAAAGTAAATCAAATAGCGATATAATAGAAGAAGAAGTAAAAGATGTTAAAAAAGGAACTGTAAAAGTACCTTGGTATGTATTAGGATTTTTTATAACTTGTATATTATTTTCTACAAATATAATATCTCCAGATGTTTCAGCACTTTGTAAGCAATTGAGTAATGAATTTGAAGTAATAGCATTAGCAGCTATAGGATTAAAGGTTAATATAAAACATTTAATAAAACAAGGAAAATCAGTATCATTATATGGATTGTTTGTAGGGACATTACAAGTAGTAGCAGCGATAATTTTAATAGGAATATTATTATAAGGATACCTAATTAGGTATTCTTTTTTTGTATAAAAAAGGGAATGTAGATATCTACATTCCTAATATATTTTTTATTTTATCACATAACATATCAAGATGTTTTGGATTATTTATTAAATCAGTTTCATTTATATTTACATATAAAACAGGAGATTGGTCGTACTCGCCTATCCATATTTCATATCTATTATGAAGATTTATCCAATAATCTAGGTCAACAGATTTTTCCATTTCACGACCTCTAAGTCCTATTCTATGAACTATAGTATCTATAGAGCCATCTAAGTATATCATTAAGTCAGGTCTTCTTAGATGAGGAACCATATCATTAAATAAATCTCTATAAGTTATATAATCTCTTTTGCTCATTTTTTTATTATCAAATAGATTTCTAGCAAATATTTCAACATCTTCGTATATACTTCTATCTTGTATATTATTTAATCCGTTGCTATCTATTTCTTTTTGCTGCTTAAATCTTTGAGCTAAGAAATATAATTGTAAATGGAATCCCCATTTTTCTTGATCACCATAAAAATCTTCTAAATATGGATTTCCATCAACTTTTTCAAAATGAGTTTCAAATCCAAGTTTTTCTCCTACTAATTTTGTTAAAGTAGATTTTCCTGCACCAACATTTCCTGCTACTGTTATGAATAAATCTCTATTTAAAGGTTTATTACATTTATTTACTAAATTAAACATTATGATCTTCCTCCTAAGGTACTTATAGCATCTTCTACCTTGTTTATTATAAAACTTCTGTCATCTTCATTATTTAAAAAGTCTAACTTTGAGTTATCAATTTCTATAACTATAGGTTCTTTACCCATAAAATTATGCTTTATAGATAAGGGATTAAAGTAATATTTATATTCATTACTTAATTCGTGTATATAATTTCTATCCATTTGTCTTTCAAAACTTCTATCTCTCATAGCTATTCTTTTCATTAAAGTATCCGTATCTGAATTTAAATATATTATTATATCTGGTTGAGGTAAATCGTTAACAAATATATTGTACATTTGCTTATATCTATGAAACTGCATTTTATCAAGAGTTATTCCAGCAAAGATAAGATTTTTTATAATATGATAGTCACTAACAACGCCTTGTGACTTACTTAACTCATTTTTTTCTGTATCTTCTAACTGTTTTACCCTATTAAATAGAAAAAATGCTTCTGTTTGTAAAGCATATTCTTTAATATCTGTATAAAATTTAGTTAAAAAAGGATTTTCTTCAACTATTTCCCTCAAAAGGGTATAATTAAAGTGTTGGTTAAGTATAGTTGCAAGTGTAGTTTTACCTGCACCTATAGCTCCTTCTATAGCAATAAACACGCCGCCGTTATTCATATATATCACCTTCTAAAAATAATGTCTTATGTATTCTATCAAAAAACAATTTTTAATTCTACCCTAGACTTTTTAAATTAAGTTAGCATATATTAAAAAATTATTTAATATATGCTAAAGTTGGGTAAATTAAGACTATTGATAATAAATATATATACCCAAAAAGGAGAAAAATAATGAATGTTTATGAAAAAGATAATAGTGTTATACTAGAGGGAGTATCAGATTTTGATCCAAAGCATATATTTGAATGTGGACAATGTTTTAGATGGCACAAACAGGAAGACGGGTCATATACAGGCGTTGCTAAAGGAAAAGTAATAAATGTAATTACAATAGACGATAAAATTTATTTAGATAACACTAATTTAGAGGAGTTTAATAGTATTTGGTATAATTATTTTGATTTGGGGACAAATTACACAAAAATAAAAAATAAACTAAAAAGTATGGATAAATATTTAGATACAGCAGCGGATTTTGGATGGGGAATAAGAATTTTAAGACAAGATGAATGGGAAATGTTAATTTCATTTATAATTTCTTCAAACAACAGAATTCCTATGATACAAAAGGCTATTGAAAATTTATCTAGGAATTTTGGTAAACATATAGGTCAATATAAAGGAAAAGATTATTATGCATTTCCAACACCGGAGGAATTAAATAAAGCAACTCAAGAAGAAATAAGAGCATGTCAGACTGGATTTAGAGATAAGTATATAAAAAGCACAACTGAGAGTATAATTGAAAATAATAAAAATATGTCTGAATATACAAGTTTAAGCACTGATGAATGTATAAAAGAATTAACTAAATTCAATGGAGTAGGACCTAAAGTAGCAGATTGTATTGCCTTGTTTGGAATGACAAAACTTGATACTTTCCCAGTGGATGTATGGGTAAAAAGAGTTATGCAAGAATTTTATGTTAATGAAGATATGAGCTTACCTAAGATAAGAAAATATGCAATAGATAAATTTGAAGGTTTGTCTGGGTATGCACAACAGTATCTATTCTATTATGCAAGAGAACTTGGTATAGGAAGATAAGTAAAAGAGGGATTGGCCATGAGTGTTGTAGGAGTTTTATTTTTAAGTTATTTAATAATATCTTATATAGCTGGAGCGATAATTTCAATGTCTATTATACTTGAAAATAGAGACCCTGCTAGAACTGTAACATGGTTATTAATATTTATATTACTTCCAGGAATCGGATTAGTAATATACGCAGTCTTTGGCAGAAATATAAGAAAAAGAAAGTTATTTAAAACACAAAAGTTAGCGCACAATATAAAGGAAAAAAACTTATTTGAAAATTTAAAAGAAATACAAGAACTTGTAGAATTAGAGCAAAGTTCAATAAAACGAAAAACATTAGAAGATGAAGACGATGAAGAAGAAGAATATGCGAAGAAAAGAGTTATAGGTCTTTTATTAAATACAGGGATGTTTCCATTTACATCAAATAACAAAATAGATGTATATGTAGATGGAAATGAAAAATTTGATAATTTATTAAAGGATATAAAGGAAGCAAAAAATCATATACATTTAGAATACTTCATAATAAAAGATAGTGAGATAGGTAGAAAAATAAAAAATCTACTTATAGAAAAAGTAAAAGAAGGTGTAAAGGTAAGAATTTTATATGATGATGTAGGCTGTTGGAGATTTTGGTTTCATAGAAAATTTTTCAATGAAATGAAAAAAAGTGGTATAGAAATTATACCGTTTTTACCAGCGAAGCTTCCTTTTATAGGAGGGAAGTTAAACTATAGAAATCATAGAAAAATAGTTGTAATAGACGGTAAGATTGGATATACAGGTGGAATAAATATAGGGGATGAATATTTAGGAAGAAATAAAAAGTTTGGATACTGGAGAGATACACATATTAGAATAAAAGGAACTTCAGTATATATGTTACAAATGATATTTTTAATAGATTGGTATTATACAACTAGAGATGCTATTGATTTAAAAGAGTATTTTCCAAAAATGGATTATTGTGGAGAAAGTATGGTTCAAGTAGTTGCGAGTGGTCCTGATAGTGACTGGGAAGCAATACATTATGCATATTTTTCTGCTATATGCCAAGCTAAAAAAAGTATATATATAGAAACTCCTTATTTTATACCTGATGAAAGTTTATTAATAGCATTAAAAAGTGCAGCACTAAGTGGTGTAGATGTAAGGATAATTTTCCCTAAGATTGCAGACCACAAAATGGTTAACAATGCATCTTATTCATATTTTGATGATATTTTAAGATCAGGTGGAAAGGTATATCTTTATACAAAAGGATTTATACATTCTAAGGTCATGATAATTGACGATAAAATAGCTTCGACAGGTTCTGCAAATATGGATTTGAGAAGTTTTATGCTTAACTTTGAAATAAACGCATTCATATATGATGAAAAAGTAGTTAAAGTAATAACTGATGATTTTTTTGAAGATTTAAAGAACAGCGAAGAGATAAAAGACGTTGATTTTAATAATAGAAAAATGATGAAAAAAATTAGTGAATCAATAGCTAGATTATTTTCACCTATATTATAAATATTTATTAAAAAGTATTGAAACTTACGGGTAATTAGTATACTATAATAATTGTTAGCACTCTGATGGATAGAGTGATAAAATTGTTATGATATATTTTAATTTGTTAGATATATTGTACATAAATTTAATAGTAACATAGCTTAAAATATTTATTATTGAGTTTATAAAGTGCCAAGAGTGGAATTTTATATATTCCTTATAATATAAACAATTCATTTAGGAGGTAAAATCATGAAAATAAGACCATTAGCTGATAGAGTAGTGATTAAAAAATTAGAAGCTGAAGAAAAAACTGCAAGTGGGATAGTTTTACCAGGGGCAGCTAAAGAGCAACCTCAAATGGCTGAAGTTGTTGAAGTTGGACCAGGTGGAGTTGTTGAAGGAAAAGAAATAGTTATGGAATTAAAGGTTGGAGATAAAGTTATATTCCAAAAGTACGCAGGTACAGAAGTTAAATTAGAAGGAAAAGAATATACGATATTAAAACAAAGCGACGTATTAGCAGTAGTTGAATAATATTTAGGAGGGGTTAGAAATGGCTAAAGAAATTAAATTTGCTGAAGAAACAAGAAGAGCTTTAGAAACAGGTGTAAATAAATTAGCAGACACAGTAAAAGTTACATTAGGACCTAAAGGAAGAAATGTTATATTAGATAAAAAATTTGGTTCACCTCTTATAACTAATGATGGTGTTACAATAGCTAAGGAAATAGAGTTAGAAGATAGATTTGAAAACATGGGAGCTCAATTAGTTAAAGAAGTTGCTACCAAAACTAATGATGTTGCAGGAGATGGTACAACAACTGCTACAGTTTTAGCTCAAGCTATAATAAGAGAAGGATTAAAGAATGTAACAGCTGGAGCTAATCCAGTTTTAATAAGAAAAGGTATACAAAAATCTGTTGAAGTAGCTGTTGAAGAATTAAAAAATCAATCAAGAACAATAGATTCTAAAGAATCTATATCTCAAGTTGCTTCTATATCTGCTGGAGACGAAGAAGTAGGTAAATTAATAGCAGAGGCTATGGAAATAGTAGGAAAAGATGGAGTTATAACGGTTGAAGAATCTAAGACTATGCATACTGAATTAGATGCTGTTGAAGGTATGCAATTTGACAGAGGATTTGTATCTGCGTATATGGTAACAGATGTAGACAAAATGGAAGCTGTTTTAAATGACCCATACATATTAATAACAGATAAGAAAATATCTAATATACAAGAAATACTACCAGTTCTTGAACAAATAGTTCAACAAGGTAAAAAATTATTAATAGTAGCTGAAGATGTTGATGGTGAAGCTTTATCTACATTAGTAGTTAATAAATTAAGAGGAACATTTGAAGTTGTTGCTGTTAAAGCTCCAGGATTTGGAGATAGAAGAAAAGCAATGCTTGAAGATATAGCTACACTTACTGGTGGGCAAGTAATATCTGAAGAATTAGGATATGATTTAAAAGAAACTGATGTAACTATGTTAGGTAGAGCATCTTCAGTTAAAGTGACTAAAGATAGTACTACTATAGTAGATGGTTATGGAGATAAAACTGCTATAGAAAATAGAGTAAATCAAATAAAACATCAAGTAGAGGAAACTACTTCTGAATTTGATAAAGAAAAATTAATGGAAAGATTAGCTAAGTTAGCTGGTGGAGTAGCTGTTATAAAAGTTGGAGCTGCTACAGAAGTTGAAATGAAAGAAAAGAAATTAAGAATAGAAGATGCACTTAATGCTACAAGAGCAGCTGTAGAAGAAGGTATAGTTGCTGGTGGAGGTACTGCTTTAGTAAGTGTAATACCAGCTCTAGATAAGTTAGTAGAAGCTCTTGAAGGTGAAGAACAAATAGGTGCTAAAATAATAAGAAAATCACTAGAAGAACCATTAAGACAAATTGCAATAAATGCTGGTCTTGAAGGTGCTGTAATAATACAAAGAGTAATGAGTGAGGATCCTGAAATAGGATTTGATGCTTTAAATGAAAAATATGTAAATATGATAGAAACTGGTATAGTTGACCCTACTAAGGTTACTAGAACTGCACTACAAAATGCAGCATCTATAGCTGGAGTATTTTTAACAACAGAAGCTGCTGTTGCAGATATACCTGCTACAGAACCTGCAATGCCAGGTATGGGTGGCGGTATGCCAGGAATGATGTAATTAAAATAATATTGATTATGTAAAGAGTGATGAAAATCACTCTTTTATTATGCCTAAATATAATAAAAAAGTGACAAGTTTATTTGCAATAATGTCTTACATACTTGACATTTATATAAACAAACTTTACTATTAAGGTAATTATAAAAGGGGTGTTATATATGAATAAGAAGGAAATACTAGAAAAATATAAAGCGAGTAAGCCTAAAGATGAAGGGATAGAATACATTGATAATAAAGCTAATAAATTGGGGGTAAAAGGAATACTAAGTATACTTAGTATAGTTATAATATATAATTTTATTAGTGGCATTAGAAATATGGGCTTTCTATCAATAATGTTTGCATATATAGGTATGGAGTCATATGTAAGATATAAAGCTTCTAAGAATACAACATATATATATGCAGCGGGACTTGGAATATTTACTTCAATAGTTTATTTAGCAAACTATATAGTAGATACAATATAAGGAGATATATGAAAAATGAAATAGTATTAAATAATAAAATTAGAGTAGCTAGAGCTGAAAAAAAAATATCGCAAGATCAGTTAGCTAAGGATATAGGAGTATCAAGACAAACTATAAGTTCTATTGAAAATTTACAGTTTTGTCCTAGTGCAAAGTTAGCGTTACTTATTTGCATTGCTTTAGATAAAAGTTTCGAAGAATTATTTTATTTTGAATAAAATACAAAGGATATATAACCTAAAAAAGCGTACTTTATGATTATAATCATTAAGTACACTTTTTAGTTAATTTAGAAATTTAAGTAATGCTATGTATCTATTCTTAAACTATTAATGTTTTAACTTGAAATTACTAAGTAAATCAGTCAACATTACAGCTTGAGCTGAAAGCTCTTCACTAGCAGCAGCACTTTCTTCTGCTGTTGCACTGTTTGTTTGAATTACCACTGAAATTTGCTCTACACCAATATTTATTTGATCTATAGATTGAGATTGTTCATTACTCATATCTGCAATATATTGTATAACTTCAACAGACTTTTTAGATCCTGTTACAATTTTTTCAAGAGATATAGCTGTTTCAGCAACAGTTTTTGTACCTTTTTCTACTGCAATAATTGAATTTTCAATAAGAATTGCTGTATTTTTTGCACTTTCCGCAGATTTAGCAGCTAGGTTTCTTACTTCATCTGCAACGACTGCGAAACCTTTTCCAGATTCACCTGCACGTGCAGCTTCTACAGCAGCATTAAGGGCAAGAATATTAGTTTGGAATGCAACATCATCTATATTTTTAATTATTTTGCTAATTTCATTTGATGTATTGCTAATTTCATCCATTGCAGTAATCATTTCTTGCATTTGTTTTTGACTTTGAGATATAGCTTTGTTTGAATCTGAAGATATTTCTTTTGCTTTAGTTGCACTATGGTCAGTTTCTTTGATTTTAGTTGATATCTCGTTTATTGTAGCAGAAAGCTCTTCAATCGAACTTGCTTGCTCGGTTGCACCTTGAGAAAGTTGTTGTGCACCATATGAAAGTTGATTTGAACCAATTGCAACTTGTTCGGCAGATACATTAATTTGAGAAAGCGTATCATTTAACATATTAGATGTATTTACTAAAGAATTTTTAATTATTTCGAATTCACCATCATAATCTTGATTAAATGTAAGATTTAAGTTTCCTTTTCCTAACTCTGATAATAAATAAGATATTTCGTCTATATATTCTATATAAGACTTTAATCGATTTACTAGAGATTGCATAGAAATAGCTAATTGTCCAATTTCATCATTTGATTTAACGTTAATTTCGGCATCTAAATTACCTTTAGCTAAATTATTTGTTATGTTTGTTAATTTTTTTAAAGGGCGAGCTATATTAAGTGCTATAACAAGTGCAATTATTACAGAAATTATTAATATAACTACTAATGCTAATAAAGAAATTTTTGTCATTTCATTTAAACTACTTAATAGTTTAGATTCAGAAATAACAGCCACATAATTCCAATTAGTTTTTGGTGAAGCTATAGATGTTACATAAGATGAATTACCATTTACATCAATTTTTTTGAAAGAAGAATTTTTAGTAACAGATGAAACAAAACCTTCATTATAAACTTTTGACATTTTTTTAAAGTTATTGTCAGGGTTACTTGGGTCAGCAATTATAGTACCATCTTTATCAACTAACATATAATATCCGTTACTATCTTTACTTACATTTTCAAACATCTCTGTTACTTTCTGAAGGCTTGTATCAATTCCAATTACGCCTATAGTATCTCCTGCATCATTTTTAACTGCCTGTGAGATACCAACTATTGATATATCGTCACTTTCATAGTAATATGGAGAACCTATAACAGCTTTTCCATCAGCTTTTTTTGCACTAGGATACCATGGTCTTTCTCGTGGATCAAATTTACCTTTTAAATCACCCTCTGGATATAAAACAAAACCTCCAGATTCTGTTCCCATAAACATATATTGATATAGTGGATGACTAGTTCCAAACTCATCAAAAATGTTAAAAATATCAGATTCTATTTTGCCGTTTGCTTTAGGCGTCATAACAATATCTGAAGTATTATCTAAATAAGATTTTATTGAACTATCTGCCTTTTTTAATGAAGCATTATTGGCAAAATAAGAAGCATTGTCCATCATATTATCAAATATACTATCGATATTACTACTTACTAAAGATAATTGACTATTTATAGATTTTTCTTGTTCTTCTAGTAAGTTATCTTTTGATTGTGTAAATAAAAAATATGACATAATACTTGTCGGTATTATTGCGAAAGCGATAATAGCTATACACAGCTTGAAACTTAAAGAATGAATATTAAATTTTTTCATAAAGCCCAACTCCTTAACGTATTAAATTTATAAAATTAATATTGCTTATATAATTTATAGTCTTTAAACTATATAATGATATTTTATACTCAAAAAAGACAGAGTATCAACGTGAATTTGTTAATTCTCTGCCGTAAAATAGCACTATGATTACTATCTGAAAAAATTGTATAATTTATGTTTTAAGTGAGTTTGAAACTGATTTTTAATATTGAAATATTAACCATATATTACCATAGAAAGCGAAATATATCAATAAATAAACTAATTTAGCGATTAATGTATCATTATGTGATAACGTTAATAATTAAATTACATTGTTTTTATATGTATGTACAATATATAGTTAAAATATTATATACTAATATCAAAATAAAAAATATTATATGATTAACTATAGGGGTGAATGAATGGACTTAAAAAAAATATTAGAAGATGTAAAGAATAACAATATAGATATAGAGTATGCGTTAGACAAACTTAAGAATTTACCTTATGAGGACTTAGGGTATGCAAATATAGACCATCATAGAGAGTTAAGAAATGGATATCCAGAAGTGATTTATTGTGAAGGAAAAAGTGATGAACAAATATTAGGGATTATAGAAAAAATGAAGGAAAAAGATTCTAATATATTGGGAACTAGATGTAGAAAAGAAACGTTTGATAAAATTAAAAAAATCTATAATAATGCAGAGTATGAAGAATTATCAAAAATATTAAAAATAAAAAATCATGATATTGTTAATATAGGTAAGGGGAAAATTTTAGTGCTAACAGGAGGAACTTCAGATATTCCTGTTGCGGATGAAGCTTATTATACTGCAAAATTTTTAGGTAATGATGTAGAAAGAATTTATGATGTAGGTGTAGCTGGTATACATAGATTATTAAGTCGCAGGCATATATTGGAAGAAGCTAGAGTAATAGTTGCGGTCGCAGGTATGGAAGGAGCACTACCAAGCGTAGTAGGAGGTCTTGTAGACGTACCTATAATAGCAGTGCCTACATCTGTAGGATATGGTGCTAATTTTGGTGGAGTATCAGCACTTCTCACAATGCTAAATAGTTGTGCATCAGGTATATCAGTAGTTAATATAGATAATGGATTTGGTGCGGGATATTTAGCTGCTACTATTAATAAATTAAAATAGATTGAATTTAAGGAGAGAAAAATGGAGCAAAGAATACTTTATTTTGATATAGTAAATGGAATTTCTGGTGATATGACACTTGCTGCTTTACTAAACTTAGGAGTACCAAAAGAATTATTTTTAGAAGAAATAAAAAAACTAAGTATGAATGATGAATTTGAAATAAAAATAAGCTCTAAAAATGAAAGTGGAATAATAGGTACTAATGTAGACGTAATAACTAAAGAAACTCATGCACATAGGCATTTAGTAGACATATTTGACATAATTGATAAAAGTGATTTAAATGAAAATATAAAAGACATGTCAAAAAAAAATATTTATGACTATAGGTGAAGCTGAAGCTAAGGTTCATGGAACTACAATAGATAAAATACACTTTCATGAAGTAGGAGCAATAGATTCGATAGTGGATATAATAGGGACATCTATATTAATAGATTTGCTTAACATAGATAAAATATGTTCTAGTCCTATACCTGTAGGGTCTGGGTTTGTAAAATGTGACCATGGAATGATGCCTGTTCCTGCTCCTGCAACTATAGAAATACTTAGAGGTACTCCAATTAAGTTAAATAACGTTAAAGGTGAATGTACAACTCCAACAGGTGCAGCGATAATAAAAACGTTGTGTGACGAGTTTGTAGATGAACTAGAATTTGAGGTTAATCAAATTGGATATGGAATGGGTCAGAAAAAATTTGAAATACCAAATATGTTAAGGACTATTTTAGGATTAAAAAAAAAGAAGAAATAATATATGAAATAAATGCGAACATTGATGATATGTCTTCTGAGATATATTCATATTTATATGAGAAAATATTAAAAGATGGAGCACTTGATGTATATACAGAAAGTATATATATGAAAAAAAATAGACCTGCAACTAAACTGTCAATTTTATGTAAAAAGAGTGATTTAGAAAAGTTTATAGATTTATTACTTATAGAAACTACTACATTTGGAGTGAGATATCATGAATACAATAGAAAGATACTAACTAGAAAATTCACTGAAATTGATACCCCTTATGGATTAGTAAATGTTAAACTAGGTTATTACGATGGGAAAATAATAAAAGCAACGCCTGAATATGAAGATTGTAAGAAAATTGCAAATAAGCATGAAATCCCACTAAATCAACTACTATATAAAATAAATTATATTATAAACAAAAAATTTGACTTAAACTTGTTGACATAAACAAAAAATTTTGATAAATTAGGATTTAACTTAAAGAAAAAATTTATAAACTGAATACAATATATCACTCGTATATACTTGGAAATAAGGTCTGAGAGTTTCTACCGAGATACCGTAAATATCTTGACTATGAGTGAAATTATTATAGCAGAATATCAAATAAAGTAAACTAATAGGCTGATTAGATATCCTTATTAGTTGGCTATAAAGTACGATATTTTGGAAACCTGTATAGTAATTTCACTTTTATGAGAATAATAATGAAGTTACTATACAGGTTTTTTTTATACAAATATGAAACACGAACAAAAAATAAAAACTGTAGTTAAAAATTCGTTATATATAATGTATAATAATATAAATTAAGGAAGGGAGCACTACTATGGCAACTATACTAAAAGAAGGTTTAACGTTTGATGATGTGTTATTAGTTCCTCAAAAATCTGAGGTATTACCAAAGGATGTTAGCACAGGAACATACTTAACTAAAACGATAAAATTAAATATTCCTCTAATGAGTGCAGGAATGGATACTGTTACAGAGTCTAAAATGGCTATATCTATGGCTAGACAAGGTGGAATAGGTATAATTCACAAAAATATGTCTATAGAAGAACAAGCATTAGAGGTTGATAAAGTAAAGAGAAGTGAGAGCGGAGTTATAGTAGATCCTTTCTATTTATCTAAAGATCACAACATACAAGATGCTGATGATATAATGGCGAGATATAAGATATCAGGAGTACCAATAGTTGATAAAGATAATAAATTAATAGGAATAATAACTAATAGAGATATAAAATTTGAAAAAGATATGGCTAAAAGTATTGAAGATGCTATGACTAAGGATAACCTAGTAACTGCAAGAGAAGGTGTAACTTTAGTAGAAGCACAACAAATACTTAAACAACATAAAATAGAAAAATTACCAATAGTAGATGGCGAAGGTCATTTAAAAGGTTTAATAACTATAAAGGATATAGAGAAAAAAATACAATATCCAAATTCAGCAAAAGATGCTCGTGGAAGATTATTATGTGGAGCGGCAGTTGGAATAAGTGCAGATCTTATGGACAGAGTAGACGCATTAGTTAAAGCTAATGTAGATGCGATAGTTTTAGACAGTGCTCATGGACATTCTATGGGTGTTATGGATGCAGTTAAAAAAGTTAAACAAGCTTATCCAGATCTTCAAGTTGTAGCTGGAAATGTAGCAACAGCATCTGCAACAGAAGATTTAATAAAAGCTGGTGCTGACTGTGTTAAAGTTGGTATAGGACCAGGATCTATATGTACTACAAGAGTAGTTGCAGGGATAGGAGTTCCTCAAGTAACAGCAGTAATGGATTGTGCTGAAGTTGGACATAAATATGGTGTACCAGTAATAGCAGATGGAGGAATAAAGTACTCTGGAGATGTTGTAAAAGCGTTAGCAGCAGGAGCTTCTGTATGTATGATGGGTTCATTATTTGCAGGAACAGAAGAAAGTCCAGGAGAAACAGTTCTTTATAGAGGTAGATCATATAAGACTTATAGAGGTATGGGATCTATAGGTGCTATGGAAAAAGGTTCAAAAGATAGATATTTCCAAACGGATGCTAAAAAACTTGTTCCTGAAGGTGTTGAAGGAATGGTTGCATATAAAGGTAAGGCAGAAGAAATAGTTTATCAAATGATAGGTGGATTAAGAGCAGGTATGGGATACTGTGGAGCACCTACAATACAAGATTTAATGGATACTGCAACATTTATAAAAATAACAGCAGCTTCTCTTAAAGAAAGTCATCCACATGATATAACAATAACTAAAGAAGCACCAAACTATAGCACACAAGGAGATATATAATATATGAAGCATGAATTAGTACTTGTAATGGACTTTGGTGGTCAGTATAACCAATTAATAGCAAGAAGAGTAAGAGAAAATAATGTATATTGTGAAATAATTCCATATACTACAAATATAGAAAAAATAAAAGCTATGAATCCTAAGGGAATAATATTTACAGGTGGACCTAACAGTGCATATTTAGAAAATTCTCCTAAGATATCAAAAGAAATATTTGAGATAGGTGTACCGATACTTGGAATATGCTATGGAGTTCAAGTGATGGCTCATATATTAGGTGGAAACGTAAGAAAAGGGAATAACAGCGAAAAAGAGTATGGAAAGACTTCAATAACATATGAAAAATCAGCTATACTTGAAGGATTAACAACAAGCACTGTATGGATGAGTCATACAGATTTAATAGATAAATTACCTGAAGGATTTAAGTCAGTTGCACACACTAATGATTGTTCTGTTGCAGCTATGGAAAATGAAGAAAGAAAATTATATGGAGTACAATTCCATCCAGAAGTTGAACACTGCCTAGAAGGAGATAAAATACTTAAAAACTTCTTATACAATGTTTGTAAAGTAACTGGAGATTGGACTACTGATTCATTTATAAGTGACAAAATAAAAGAGTTAAAAGAAAAAATAGGAAATAAAAAAGTATTATGTGCTTTAAGTGGTGGAGTTGATTCATCAGTAGCAGCAGTACTTGTTCATAGAGCAATAGGTGATAACTTAACTTGTGTATTCGTAGATCATGGATTACTTAGAAAAAATGAAGGTAATGATGTAGAAAGAATATTCAGAGATAGATTTGATATGAACTTAATAAGAGTTAACTGTGAAGATAGATTCTTAGGTAAGTTAAAAGGAATAACTGAACCAGAAGCTAAAAGAAAAGTAATTGGGGAAGAATTCATAAGAGTATTTGAAGAAGAATCAAATAAATTAGGTAAAATGGACTTCTTAGTTCAAGGAACTATATATCCAGATGTTGTAGAAAGTGGGCAAGGTGAAGCTGCTACTATAAAATCTCACCACAATGTTGGAGGAATACCTGAAGATATAGAATTTGAAATAATAGAACCATTAAGAGAATTATTCAAAGATGAAGTTAGAAAAATAGGTTTAGAGCTTGGAATAGAAGAAGATTTAATATTTAGACATCCCTTCCCAGGACCTGGTCTTGGAATAAGAGTTATAGGCGAAGTAACTAAAGAAAGATGCGATATATTAAGAGAAGCAGATGCAATATACATGGAAATACTAAAAGAACATGGATTATACAAAGAGATATGGCAAGCATTTGCTACATTACCAGATGTGAAAACAGTTGGAGTTATGGGCGATGAAAGAACTTATGCATATTTAGTTGGTATAAGAGCAGTTACATCTTCTGATGGAATGACTTCAGATTGGTACAAAATGCCATATGATGTATTAGAAAAAATATCTAATAGAATTGTAAATGAAGTTGATGGAGCAAATAGAGTAGTTTATGATATAACTTCTAAACCACCGGGAACTATAGAGTGGGAATAATATAAATATAATTCAACTTAAATATAGAACACTTTACAAATTACAAAAAATAAAAGGCGAATGCCTTTTATTTTTTGTAATCATAGAACTAATAAAAAA
The DNA here is from genome assembly GCA_000686145.1 of Peptostreptococcaceae bacterium VA2. Lineage (GTDB taxonomy): Bacteria > Bacillota > Clostridia > Peptostreptococcales > Peptostreptococcaceae > Romboutsia_D. The sequence continues at coordinate 396,105 of JMMB01000007.1, forward strand.
TTTTACGTAAGGAGGTATACAAAGTGCAAAAAAATACATCGCAAGCACAATCTAATACAAATTTATTAGAAAAAATATTTAAACTAAAAGAAAACAACACAAATGTAAAAATAGAAGTACTTGCAGGAATAACAACATTTATGACTATAGCATACATACTAGTTGTAAATCCTAATATACTGGGTGAAGCAGGAATGGATAAAGGTGCTGTTTTTACAGCAACAGCGATAGCATCAGGAATTGGTTGTTTTGTAATGGGATTACTTGCGAACTATCCTATTATATTAGCACCTAGTATGGGTATAAATGCATTTTTCACCTATACAATAGTTTTAGGAATGGGATATACTTGGCAATTTGCATTATGTGCAATGTTTATAGAAGGTATTATATTTGTCTTATTAACAGTAACAAATGTTCGTGAAAAAATAATAGAATGTATGCCTGAAGTTTTAAAGCATGCTATAACGGCTGGAATTGGTCTGTTTATAACATTTATAGGTCTTGTAAATGCAGGAATTATACAACAAGGTGGAGCTATAATATCTTTAGGTAATATAAAATCTCCAGTTGTAGTTCTTTCTATAGTAGGATTGATGATAGCAGCTACATTATTAATTAAAAATGTAAATGGTGCATTTTTAATATCTATAATAATAACATCAGCATTAGGTATGCTGTTTGCTATAGTACCTATGCCAAATGGAGTAATTGATTTACCTCCATCTATACAACCTGTGTTTATGAAGGTATTTGAGGTTACTAAAGCTGACATATTTAGTTTAGATATGTTGATTATAGTTGTTACACTTTTATTTGTTAATATGTTTGATTCAATCGGATTTTTATTAGGAATAGCTCAAAGAGCTAATTTATTAGATGAAGAAGGAAAGATGCCAAATGTAAAAAAAGCATTATTGGCAGAATCCATTTCTACAACTACAGCTTCATTATTAGGTACATCTACTTTAGCAACAACAGTTGAAAGTGGAGCAGGAATTGCAGCTGGAGGAAGAACTGGTTTAACTGCTTGTGTTACAGGCATTTTATTCTTTATATCATTATTCTTTGCGCCATTATTTGTATCAATACCAGCGCAAGCAACAGCTCCTATACTTATATTAGTAGGATTTATGATGGCGAGTTCAATACTGAGAATTGATTTTAGTGATTATACAGATGCAATACCAGCATTTTTAACATTTATAATAATGCCACTAGCATATAGTGTTGCAGATGGTATTATGTTTGGTATTATTTCTTACACTATATTAAAATTGCTTTCAAATAAAAGAAAAGATGTAAAATTATCATTAATAATTTTAACAATAATATTTATACTAAAATTTGCTTTATTGTAATCAAATCTATTACAAATAGAATATAAAATAAATCGATACTATGAATATAAATTAAAATATTATACAACATATAGATATAATTAAAGATTTAAATGTCTTAGGAGGAAAATATGAAATTAAAAAAAATAACAGCTGTAAGTGCGGCAATAGTAATGGCTTCGTTAAGTTTAGTTGGATGTGGGTCTGAAAAATCATCAACAAATGAAAAAAGTAGCAAAAGTTTAAAAATAGGTATGGTAGCAGATGTCGGAGGAATAAATGATGAATCTTTCAATCAATCTGCTTGGGAAGGTCTCCAAAAAGCTAAAAAAGATTTCGGAATAGATGTTAAGCTAATAGAGTCAAAACAAGCATCTGAGTACATAACTAATATGGAAAGTCTTATAGATGATGGAGTAGATTTAGTTGTAGGTGTTGGAAATACCATGAAGGATGATATAAAGAAAGAAGCTGAAAATTATCCAGATAAACAATTTGTATTAATCGATGAAACTTATGATGAAATACCTAAAAATGTAACGCCTATATTATTTAAAGAAAATGAAGCAGCATATTTAACTGGTCTTATAGCAGGGAAAATGACTAAGACTAATAATGTAGGATTTATAGGTGGTATGCAAAATCCTGTTATATCAAGATTTGAATATGGATATATGGCAGGAGTTAAAGAAGCAAATAAAGATGCTGAGGTTAAAACTCAATATGCAGGAACATTTGGAGATGCAGCTAAAGGAAAATCTATAGCTAATCAAATGTATGGAAATAATATAGATGTGATACTTTCAGCAGCTGGAGGAACAGGTATAGGTGCGATAGAATCAGCTAAAGAAAAAGGTAAATTCGCAATCGGTGTTGATAGAGACCAAAGTGATTTAGCACCAGATAATGTATTAACTTCAGCTTTGAAAATGGTTAATGTAGGTGTTTATGATACTGCGAAGGAATTAGTAGATGGAAAATTAACTGGTGGAGAAAACAAAGTATACGGACTTAAAGAAGATGGTGTTGGAATACCTGAATCAACAAAAAAATTAGTACCACAAGAAATATTAGATTATGTAAATGGTGTGGTAGAAAAAATTAAAAGCGGAGAAATAAAAGTACCAGCTAATAAAGAAGATTATGACGCAACTCAAAAATAATTCGTTTTTAAAAATGAATTATTTAAGGAACTAGAATATAAAAATATTCTAGTTTTTTTTATTTAAAATTGGAATTTAGCATGTTTTTAAGCGTAAATTGTATATATTACGAATGTTTACTGCATTTATACCACAAAATGGAAAAATAATTGCATAAAATACGAACTTTTATAAAAAAATAAAATTAAATGTTCTAAAATGTATTGAAAAAATCTGTACAATATAATATAATAATTAATGTAAGGTTAGTTAATGTACGAATTATATTGATTTAAAAGGTATAATTAGTTTGAAAAACTTTGAATATAACTAGGAGGATGAAATGCAAACTACTCAATCCGTGAATACAGGAATTTTAGAAAAAGTATTTAAACTATCGGAAAATAATACAAATGTAAAAACAGAAGTTATGGCAGGTATAACAACATTTATGACAATGGCATATATATTAGTTGTAAATGCAAACATACTTTCAGATGCAGGTATGGATAAAGGCGCAGTATTTGCAGCAACAGCAATAGCAGCATTTATAGGAAGTTGTGCTATGGGACTTTTAGCAAATTATCCAATAGCTTTAGCACCAGGTATGGGACTTAACGCATTCTTTGCTTATACAGTAGTTTTATCAATGGGATACAGTTGGCAATTTGCACTATGTGCAGTATTAATAGAAGGAATAATATTTATATTACTTACAATAACAAACGTTAGAGAAAAGATAATAGATTGTATACCAACAGTTTTAAAACATGCAGTTACAGCGGGTATAGGACTATTTATAGCATTTATAGGATTATCAAATGCAGGTATAGTTGTTAATGGGGCTACTATACTTTCATTAGGAAATTTAAAAGATCCATTAGTTTTATTAACAATATTTGGACTATTATTAGCAGCAGTTTTATTAGCTAAAAATGTAAAAGGTGCATTCCTTATAGGGATGTTAACAATATCAGCAATAGGTATGATAGGTGGATTAGTTGAACTACCTAAAGGTATAATATCATCTGCACCATCGTTAAAGCCTATATTCTTACAAGCTTTATCAGTTCCGGTTGATCAAATATTTAGTTTAGATATGGTAGTAGTTGTATTTACTTTCTTATTTGTTGATTTATTTGATACAGTAGGATGTTTATTAGGTGTAGCATCTAAAGGAAATATGTTAGATGAAGAAGGAAAATTACCAAAGGTTAAACAAGCATTATTTGCAGATGCAATAGCTACTACAATAGGAGCACTTTTAGGAACATCTACAGTTACTTCATATGTTGAGAGTGCAGCAGGTATAGGTGACGGAGGAAGAACTGGATTAACAGCAGTTACAACTGGTTTCTTATTCTTATTATCATTATTCTTTGCACCAGTATTTACAGCAATACCAACACAAGCAACAGCACCAGTACTTATATTAGTAGGTGTTATGATGGCGAGTTCGTTAACTGAGATAGATTTTAGCGATTTTACAAATGCAATACCAGCATTTTTAACATTTGCTATGATGCCATTAGCTTATAGTATAGCTGACGGTATAATATTTGGAATAATATCATTTACAGTATTAAAGATAGCAACTAAAAGAACGAAAGAAGTTAATGTATCTTTAATAGTACTTTCAATACTGTTTGTGTGTAAATTTGCATTCTTAGGTTAATAAAAATATATTTAAAATCACCCTTTTATATAAAAGGGTGATTTTAAATATATAAATAATAAATTGTATTTATAAAATGATAGTTATTTTAAATCACATTGTACAAAATTTATAAAATGGGATAAAAAAAGATTGATTATATAATAACATAAAAAATTTGTACAAAAAAGTCTTTTCCTGAAAGCGTTTAAGTGTTAATATAGATAGATAGTTAATTAATGTATGTTAATATATATAAATAGTTAATTAACGTATGTTAATATATATAAATAGTTAATTAACGTAGTAAATGTATATTTTACTAACGGAATTATAAAAAATTAAATGAATCAAGGGGGCTATTATTATGTCTGGAAACAATAACACAGCAAAAAAATTAACGTTAGTGCCATTAATACTTATGATATTTACATCAGTATTTGGTTTTACTAATATGCCAAGAGCGTATTACTTAATGGGATATGCAGCTATACCTTGGTACATAATAAGTGCGGTTGTATTCTTTATACCTTACGCATTTATGATGGCGGAGTATGGAGCATCATTTAAAAATGAAACAGGCGGTATGTACTCTTGGATGGAAAAATCTATAGGTGGTAAGTTTGCCTTTATAGGTACATTCATGTGGTATGCATCTTATGTAGTGTGGATGGTAAACGTAGCGTCATCTATATGGATACCGTTCTCTAACTTTATAATGGGTGCTGATAAAACAGCATCGTGGTCTTTATTTGGTTTAGGATCAACACAAACATTAGGTCTTTTAGGAATTTTATTAGTATTAGTTGTAACATTTGTAGCTAGTAAAGGTGTTGAAAAAATAACTAAGATAACTTCTATAGGTGGTACAGCTATACTAGCACTTAACTTTGTATTACTTTTCGGTGGTTTATTTGTTCTTATAGCTAATGGTGGTGATTTTGCAGAGCCATTAACTAATGCAAAACAAGCATTTTTACAATCTCCAAATCCTTCATATGGGACACCAATAACAACATTATCATTCTTAGTGTTTGCTATATTTGCATTTGGTGGGTTAGAAGTGTTAGGTGGATTAGTTGACCAAACAGAAAATGCAGAAAAGACTTTCCCAAAAGGTCTTGGAATAGCAGCTTTAGTAATATCTGTAGGATATGCAATAGGAATATTTGCATGTGGTATGTTTACTAACTGGAACGAAATATTATCATCAGATACTGTTCATATGGGAAATGTAGCTTATGTAGTAGTTCAAAACTTAGGATTCCAAATAGGGCAAGGTTTACACCTTTCTCAAAGTGCAGCTATAACAATGGGTGAATGGTTTGCTAGATTTGCTGGTTTATCAATGTTTGCTGCATTAACTGGTGCATTCTTCACATTAGCATACTCTCCACTTAAAACATTAATACAAGGTTCTCCAAAAGAAATTTGGCCAGGAAAAATGGGCGAAATAAAAAATGGAATGCCTTTAAATGCTATGAAAGTACAAGCTATAATAGTTTCAGTTATGATAGCAGGTATATCACTTGGTGGTGACGGGGCAAAAGAATTCTTTACATTATTAGTTCTTATGACTAATGTTGCTCTTACTATACCATATATGTTCTTATCAGCAGCATTCCCAGCATTTAAGAAAAAGCAATTAGCAGGGAAGCTAGAAACACCATTTATGGTATATAAATCTCAAAAATTATCTACTATTATTGCTATAATAGTTACTGTATTTATAGGATTTGCAAACATATTTACTATAATAGAGCCAGCTTTAGGTGGAGATATGTTTAAAACTATAATGATGGCAGCAGGGCCAATTGTATTTGGTTCAATAGCTTTAATATTATATACAATATATGAAAAGAAACATTTAAATAAAAAAGATACAAAACAAAAAATTGGTGCATAAGAATATTAAGTATTGTGCATTTATATAAAGAAAGAACCATTTTTATGAAAATAAAAATGGTTCTTTTTTATTTTAGTCGAGAATATTACACTAAATATAGCTTAGAACTATAATATTAAAAATAATAAAAAAGATTAAAAAATAAACAATAAATTAAAAATAACTATTTTTGTTCGTATAAAATAGTTATTTTTTTTATTTGCTTTAAAAAATAAACTTTTTAGACATAATTTAATATTGTTTTTATTTATTTTAATAATGAAATTAAAATTATACTTGTAAAAATACGTATTTTAATATAAAATTTAAATATAAAGTTCGTGATAATAAAAATAAAAAATAAGTTTGAATTTTAAATATATGAAAAATAAGGAGGTAAAATATGAAAATTGCAGTAATCATGGGTTCTAAATCAGATTACCCTAAATTAGAGTCAGGAATAGAACTTTTAGAAAGGTTCGGAATTGAAGTCGTAGCTAGAGCATTATCGGCACATAGAACACCAAATCAATTAAGCTTATTTATAAAAGAAATAGAAGAAGACACAGATGTAATAATAGCAGCAGCAGGAAAAGCCGCACATTTACCAGGTGTTATAGCAGCACAAACATTAATACCAGTAGTAGGATTACCTATAAAATCATCAACATTAGATGGATTAGATTCACTTCTTTCAATAGTTCAAATGCCACCAGGCATACCAGTAGCAACTGTAACAATAGATTCAGGACTAAATGCAGCACTAATGGCAAGTCAAATAATGAGTATTAAATATCCAAAAGTAAAAGAACATTTAATGGCGTACAGAAAAGAAATGGAAGAAAAAGTAATAGAAGCTGATAAAAACTTAAGGGGGTAATAATTATGTTACTATATGAAGGAAAAGCTAAGCAAGTATATTCTACAGAGAAAGAAAACGAGTATATCGTATATTTTAAAGACGATGCAACAGCGTTTAATGGAGAAAAGAAAGCACAAATATCTTCAAAAGGTATATTAAATAATAAAATATCTACAATAATGTTTGAAATGTTACACGAAAAACAAATAAAAACACATTTCATAAAAAGCTTATCAGAAAGAGAAATGTTAGTTAAAAAAGTTGAGATATTACCACTAGAAGTAATAGTGAGAAATATAACAGCGGGGTCATTTTGTAAAAGAGTGGGAATAGAAGAAGGTATAGTTTTAGATGAACCTATATTTGAAATCTGTTACAAAAATGATGATTATGGAGATCCAATGTTAAATGATGACCATGCAGTAGCTATGAAATTAGCAAATAGAGATGAATTACAATTCTTAAGAAATGAAACCCTAAAAATAAATGAGTTAATGAAAGAATTTTTCTTGAAGATGAATTTAAAGTTAGTAGATTTTAAATTAGAGTTTGGAAAAGATAGCGAAGGAAATATAATCTTAGCAGATGAAATATCTCCAGATACTTGTAGACTTTGGGACGTTGATACTAATGAAAAGCTAGATAAAGATAGATTTAGAAGGAATTTAGGAGATCTTGTAGCAGGATACGAAGAAGTTCTTGCTAGAATGAATAATAAGTAAGGGGGATTTTTATGTGCGGGATTGTAGGAATTTATTCAGATAAAGATATGTCAAAAGAATTATATTACTCTTTATACTCTATTCAACATAGAGGTCAAGAAAGTTGCGGAATGGCTATATCAGATGGTGAAAACATAAACTACAAAAAAGATATGGGCTTAGTTGGAGACGTATTTAAAGAAAATGAATTATCATCTTTAAAAGGAAATATGGGAATTGGGCATGTTAGATACTCTACGGCTGGAGGAAGTCACTTAGCTAATTGCCAACCTTTAGTAGGAAGATGTAGAAAAAGAAAATTAGCCCTAGCTCATAATGGTAACTTAGTAAATGCAAATTACTTAAGAGATATGTTAGAAGAAGACGGATATATGTTTCAAGCAAATTCTGATACAGAAGTGATTTTATATATATTAGCTAGATATTACAAAGGTGATATTGTAGAAGGCTTAAAAATAACTATGGACTATATAAAAGGAGCATATTCTCTTGTAATAATGGGAGAAGATGAATTGGTTGCGGTTAGAGACCCTAATGGATTTAGACCTTTAATATTAGGTAAAAAAGGAAACGAGTATATAGTAGCTTCAGAAACTTGTGCAATAGATATACTTGGCGGAGAAGTTATAAGAGATGTAGAACCAGGAGAAATAATAGTTATAAAAGATGGAGAAATGAAATCTTATTTATACTCTGAAAACTACAAATCAGTTAAAAGAAGTTGTATATTTGAGCATATTTACTTTGCTAGAAATGATGCAACAATAGATAATGTTAATGCATATGACTTTAGAGTTAAATGTGGAGAAATGTTGGCTAAAAATGATGACACTAAAGCAGATATAGTAGTTCCAGTTCCAGATTCGGGGTGGGCAGGAGCAATCGGATATGCTAATTTAGCAAATATACCAATTAGAGAAGGTCTTGTAAAAAACAGATACGTAGGAAGAACATTTATAAAGCCAACACAAGAAGAAAGAGAAATTGGAGTTAAAATCAAATTAAATCCTCTATCAAGTGTAGTAAAAGGAAAAAGTATTGTTTTAGTAGATGATTCGATAGTTAGAGGAACTACTTCAAAATTAATAATAAAATCTTTAAGAGATGCAGGAGCGAGTGAAATTCATCTTAGAATAACATCACCTCCAGTAAAATATTCTTGCTACTATGGAATAGATACGCCACGTCGATCTAATTTAATAGCTTCAGAGAACAGCGTAGAAGAAATTAGAGAATATATAGGTTGTGACAGTTTAGAGTTTTTAGATATAGATGCAATGATAGAAGCTACAGAAAATAAAGCTACTTTCTGTAAAGCTTGTTTTGACGGAGATTATCCAGTTAAGAAAATTGATAAGGAGGAACCACTTTCATGTTAACATACAAACAATCAGGTGTAGATATAGACGAGGGAAACAGAGCAGTAGATCTTATAAAAGGAAAAATAAAGTCTACTTACGATAACAACGTAATAGGAGATTTAGGAAACTTTAGTGGTTTATATAGCTTAAAGGATTTTGTAGGTATGCAAGAACCAGTTTTACTCTCATCTACTGATGGAGTTGGTACAAAATTAAAATTAGCTCAAATGATGGATAAACACGATACAGTAGGAATAGATTTAGTGGCAATGTGTGTAAATGATTTAATATGCCAAGGAGCTAAGCCTTTATTCTTCTTAGATTATATAGCGACAGGAAAGTTAGTTGCAGAGCAAGTAGAACAAATCGTTGGTGGCATAGCTGATGGATGTAAAATGGCAGGATGTGCATTAATAGGCGGAGAAACTGCTGAGATGCCAGGGATGTACAGTGATGATGAATATGATTTAGCAGGTTTTTCAGTTGGAATAGCAGATAGAGAAAAAATAGTTTCTGGAAGAAATGTTAAAAGTGGAGATACATTAATAGGCATTCAATCAAGTGGAATACACAGTAATGGATTCTCATTTATAAGAAAAATATTCTTAGATACTTATGATTATAAATTAGACCAATATATAGATGAACTTAAAATGACATTAGGAGAAGCACTTTTAACTCCTACAAAAATATATGTAAAATTAGTTTTAGGCGTAATTAAGAATCATGAAATAAAAGCAATAGCTCATATAACTGGTGGTGGTGTTATAGAAAATATAACAAGAGTTATACCAAAAGGTTTAGGGATAGATATAAAGAAAGATTCTTGGGAAAAACCAGCTATATTTAAGATGATAGAAAACTTCAACTCTATAGATGAAAGAGAACTTCATAAGAGTTTTAATATGGGAGTTGGATTAGTTTTAATAGTAGACAAAGAAAAAGCTCAAGATGTTGTTAATTATATAAATACTACTGATGAAAATGCTTATATCATAGGTGAAGTAGTAGACAATCATGATGGAGTAAATTTATGCTAAACATTGGAGTTTTAGTATCTGGTGGGGGGACAAATTTACAAACTATCATAGATGAAACTAAACTTGGTAAAATTCAAGGCACTATTAAAGTAGTAATTTCAAATAAAGAAAAAGCGTATGGACTGCAAAGAGCAATAGATAATGATATAAAAGCTGTTTATGAAACTGATGAAGACAATATAATCGAAATTCTTAAAGAAAATAACATAGATGTAGTAGTACTTGCAGGTTATTTAAAAATAATAAGTCCTAAATTTGTAAATGAATTTAAAAACAAAATAATAAATATTCATCCATCATTGATACCTTCGTTTTGTGGAGAAGGGTATTATGGTCAAAAGGTACATCAAGGCGTTCTTGATTATGGAGCGAAGATAACTGGAGCAACTGTACATTTTGTAGATGAGGGAGCAGATACAGGACCTATAATAATGCAAGAATGTGTATACGTTGATAATAATGATGATTTAGAATCATTATCAAAAAAAGTATTAGAAGTAGAACATAGAATTTTAAAGAAAAGTATAAAACTATTTTGTGAAAATAAATTAAGTATTCTTGGTAGGAGGGTTTTTATAAATGAGTAAAAGAGCATTGATAAGTGTTACAGATAAAAGTGGAGTGGTAGAGTTTGCTAGAGAATTAAACAATCTAGGGTATGAAGTTATATCTACAGGAAATACATTTAAGACACTAAAAGAAAATGGGATAGATGCAATAACTATTGATGAGGTTACAAAATTCCCAGAAATGCTAGACGGAAGAGTTAAGACATTAAACCCATACATACATGGAGGAATACTTTACAAAAGAGATGACAAATCTCATGTTGATACTGTAAATGAATATAAAATTGGTTCAATAGATTTAGTAGTAGTTAATTTATATGACTTTGAAGGAACTTTAAAAAGTGGGAAAGCTCACGAAATAATGATAGAAAATATAGATATCGGTGGACCATCAATGATACGTTCAGCAGCTAAAAACTATAAAGATGTATCTGTTATAGTGGACATAGCTGATTATGATATGATAATAGAAAAATTAAAAAACAATACATTAACATTAGAAGATAGAAAAAATCTAGCGTATAAAGCTTTTTCAACTACGGCAAGATACGATTCACTTATATCAACTTACTTTGCAGGTGAAGTAGGGGACAATTATCCAGACATACTTAATTTAACTTTCCAAAAAGAACAAACTTTAAGATATGGAGAAAATCCACATCAAAATGGAATTTTATATAGTCAACCAAATGCTAAAAATCCAATATTAAATTACGAACAATTAAACGGAAAAGAACTTTCTTTCAACAACTTAAATGATTTACACGGATGTTTAGAAGTAATGAGAGAATTCAAAGATAGCAAAGAAGTAGTTTCAGTAGCTATAAAACACACTAATCCATGTGGTGTTGGATTAGGAAAAGATACTTTTGAAGCATACAGCAAATGTTATGAAGCTGATAAAGTTTCAATATTTGGTGGAATATTAGGTATAACATCTACAGTAGATGAAGAAACTGCAAAAATGATGAGTGAAATATTCTTAGAAATAGTAGTAGCTTATGATTATACACAAGAAGCATTAGAAGTATTAAAGAAAAAGAAAAACTTAAGAGTGTTAAAGCTTGCTAAAATAGAAAAAAGCTTACAGCCATATGATATGAAATATATCGATGGAAAATTATTAGTTCAAGATAAAAACAATTCATTAGTAGAGAAATGTGAAGTAGTAACTAAGGTTAGACCTAGTGAAGAGCAGCTTAAAGATATGGAATTTGGTATGAAAGTAGTTAAAAACATGAAATCAAATGCTATAGCAATAGTTAAAGATGGTAAAACATTAGCATTAGGTTGTGGTCAAACTTCAAGAATTTGGGCATTAAAAAATGCTTTAGAAAATAATAAAGATAAAGATTTCAAAGGATCAGTATTAGCATCAGATGCATTCTTCCCATTCAGTGACTGTATAGAATTAGCACATGAATATGGAATAGATGCAGTAGTTCAACCAGGTGGTTCTATAAATGATAAAGATTCAATAGAAGCTTGTGATAAATCTGAAATGTCTATGGTGGTTACAGGTATAAGACACTTCAAACACTAGGAGGCAAATTATGAAAATATTGATTATAGGCGGAGGTGGCAGAGAACATGCCATCGCTTGGAAATTAAATAATGAAATTAATGTGAAAAAAATATACTGTGCTCCAGGAAATGCGGGAATTTCACAAATAGCAGAGTGTTTAAATATAAATGATAGCGATATAGAAAAATTACTACAATTTGCAAAGACAGAAAAAATAGACTTAACAATAGTGGGACCAGAGGTTCCACTTGTTAAGGGAATTGTAGATGAATTTGAAAAACACGGTCTTAAAATATTTGGACCAAATAAAGAATGTTCAAAGCTTGAAGGAAGTAAGGCTTATTGCAAAGAGTTTATGATAAGACATGATATACCAACAGCTAAATACAAAGAATATACAAACATAGATATTGCAATAAGTGAAATAGATAGTTTTGGATATCCGCTAGTAATAAAAGCGGATGGATTAGCAGCTGGAAAAGGTGTAGTAATACCTCAAAATAAAGAAGAAGCTATATCTACATTAAAAGAAATGATGAGTGACAAAAAATTTGGAAGCGCTGGAGATAAAATAGTTATAGAAGAATTTTTAGTTGGAGTAGAAACTTCTATATTAGCATTTGTAGACAATGACACAATAATTCCTATGGTAAGTGCAAAAGACCATAAAAAAATATACAACAATGAACAAGGTCCAAATACAGGAGGAATGGGAACTTTCTCTCCTAGTGAAGTATATACAAATGAATTAGCTAAAGAAATAGAACAAACTGTTTTAGCTAAGACCCTACAAGGTTTCAAAAAAGATAAATTGAATTATAAAGGTATATTATTTGTAGGACTTATGATAACTGAAGATGGACCAAAAGTACTTGAGTACAATGTAAGATTTGGAGATCCTGAAACTCAATCAGTTTTACTTAGATTAGAAACTGATTTATATAAAATAATGGAAGCTATTTTAGAAAATAGATTAAAAGATATAGAAATAAAATATAAAAAAGAAGAAGCTGTTTGCGTAATGCTTACGTCTGAAGGATACCCAGAAGATTACGAAAAAGGAAAAGTAATTAGTGGACTTGAAAACTTAGATAAAGATATAGTAGTATTTCACAGCGCAACTAAAGCATTGGAAAACAACCTAGTAACTAATGGTGGAAGAGTCTTAGGAATTAGTGCAAAAGGTGATAATGTAGAGGATGCAGCTAAAAAAGTATATGAAAATATTAAAAAGATAAACTTTGAAGGAATGCATTATAGAACTGATATCAAAATTGGAAACTAAATTTTCTAAAAGGGAGACAAAAAATGCTAAATACTATAAACTCACAATCAAGTGTAAAAAGAATATTAGTAGAAAAAAGACAAGGTTTTGACCTTGAAGCTACGGCTTTTAAAAAAGATTTAATAGACAGCTTACACATAAACACGATAGAAGATATAAGAGTTTTAAATAGATATGATATAGAGGGAATAGAAGAAGATGTGTATAAAAATTCATGCAGAACAATATTCTCAGAACCTAATTTAGATGTCGTTTATCATGAAACATTACCTGTTTCAGATAGTAATGAAACTAAAGAAAGAATATTTGCCATAGAGTACTTACCTGGTCAATATGACCAAAGAGGGGACTGGGCATGTCAATGTATTCAAATAGTAAATCAAGGCATAAGACCTATAATAAACACAGCAAAGGTTTATATATTAAGTGGAAACATAAGTGATGAAAGCTTTGAACAAATAAAAAAATATTGTATAAACCCAGTTGATAGTAAGGAAGCTTCTTTAGAAAAGCCAGAAACTTTAAAAATGGAAACTGAAATACCAACTACAGTAAAAACATTAGATGGATTTATAGACTTAAGTATAGATGAGATGAAAGAGTTCTTAAGTAATGAAGGACTAGCTATGACATTAGGTGACTTAGAGCATGTTCAAGGTTATTTTAAAGATACTGAAAAAAGAAATCCAACTATAACAGAAATAAAAGTTTTAGATACTTACTGGTCAGATCATTGTAGACATACTACTTTTATGACAGCGATAGAAGATGTAAAAATAGAAGAAGGAAAATATACTGACATAATCAAAGATACATATAATATGTATTTAAATTCAAGAAACAAGGTATATGTAGATAAACAAAAAGATATATGCTTAATGGATATAGCAACTATTGCTATGAAAGAATTAAGAAAAGATGGAAAACTAGAAGACTTAGATGTAAGTGAAGAAATAAATGCATGTAGTATAAATGTAGATGTTGAAATAGATGGAGAAAAAGTAGAATACTTAGTAATGTTTAAAAATGAAACACATAATCATCCAACTGAGATAGAGCCATTTGGAGGAGCAGCTACTTGCTTAGGTGGAGCTATAAGAGATCCACTATCAGGAAGAAGTTATGTATATCAAGCAATGCGTGTTACAGGAAGTGCAGACCCTAGAACTACATTAGAAGACACACTACCTGGTAAGCTTATGCAAAGAAAAATAACTCGTGATGCTGCTAACGGATACAGTTCATATGGAAATCAAATTGGATTAACAACAGGTCAAGTTGCAGAAGTTTACGATGAAGACTTTGTTGCCAAAAGAATGGAAATAGGAGCAGTTATAGGAGCAGCACCAAAGGAAAATGTAGTTAGAGAAGTTCCAAAAGAAGGCGATATAGTAGTTCTTCTTGGAGGGAAAACAGGAAGAGATGGATGTGGAGGAGCTACAGGTTCATCAAAAGAACATAGTGAAAAATCTTTACTTACTTGTAGTGCTGAAGTACAAAAAGGAGATGCTCCTAACGAAAGAAAAATTCAAAGATTCTTTAGAAATAAAAAAGTAGCGGGGATGATAAAAAGATGTAATGACTTTGGAGCTGGTGGAGTTTGTGTTGCTATAGGTGAAGTTGCAGACAGTCTAGATATAAACTTAGATTTAGTACCTAAGAAATATGATGGACTTGATGGAACTGAAATTGCAATATCAGAATCACAAGAACGTATGGCAGTAGTTATAGAAGCACATAACAAAGATAAATTTATAGACTTAGCAAGAGAAGAAAACTTAGAAGCAACTCATGTAGCAACAGTAACGGACACTGGATATATGAGAATGTTTTGGAATGATAAAGCTATAGTTAACTTACAAAGAGAATTTATAGAAACTAGTGGTGTTAAACAAACTACTAAAATTCATGTAGATAAAGTTGAAGAAAAAGCATGTGAAGTAGGATCTGATATTAATATAAAAGATAAATTTATAAATATGTTATCTGATTTAAATGTATGCTCACAAAAAGGATTAGTAGAAAAGTTTGATAATACAATAGGTGCTAGTACTGTACTTATGCCATTTGGTGGTAAATATCAAGCAACAGCAACTCAAGGTATGGTAGCTAAAATACCTGTACTTGGTGGAGAAACTAATACTTCTACAATAATGACTTATGGATATAATCCTAAGATAGGAAAGTGGAGTCCATTCCACGGCGCATTATATGCAGTAGTAGAATCTGTGTGTAAAGCTGTGGCAATTGGGGGTAACTTTAGCAGTATAAGACTTACATTACAAGAGTATTTTGAAAAACTTGGGGATAACCCAACTAAATGGGGTAAACCATTTGCAGCTCTTTTAGGTGCATATTACGCTCAAAATAAATTAGGAATACCTGCAATAGGTGGTAAAGATAGTATGTCTGGAACATTTAAGGATATAGATGTACCACCAACATTAGTATCATTCGCTGTGGATACTGTGGATGCAAAATATGTAATTTCACCAGAATTTAAAAATACTAATTCAACAGTTGTTATGTTATGCACAGACAGATTAGAAAATGATGTTCTAGACTTTGATATATTAAAGAGAAACCTAGATAAAGTTACTAAACTTATACACAATAAGCAAGTGTTATCAACATATGCACTAGGATTTGGTGGAGTATGTGAAGCTATAAGCAAGATGGCATTTGGTAATAAAATAGGATTTGAATTTAATAATGTAAAAGATGATTTATTTAAAGCTAATTATGGGAATATAGTAATGGAATTAGATAATAATGATTTAAGCATATTAGATGGATATAATTATATAGTGCTTGGAAATACAACAGAAAAGCAAAGTATATTAGTAGAAAATGAAGAAATAAGTTTAGATCAATTATACAAAGCTCATTGTGAAACTTTGGAATCAGTATTCCCAACGAAAGCTAATGAAATTAAAGATAAAATAGAAACTATAAACTTTATAGCTCAAGGAGAAACTAAAAAATCTTCTATAAGCATAGCTAAGCCAAGAGTATTCGTACCAGCATTCCCAGGTACAAACTGTGAATATGATTGTGCAAATGCATTTGAAAAAGCTGGTGCTCAGGCTAATATAAAAGTATTTAAAAACTTAACATATAAAGATATAGAAGATTCTATAGATAGTATAGTAAAAGAAATACGAAAGTCTCAAATAATAATGTTACCAGGTGGATTTAGTGCAGGAGATGAACCAGACGGTTCGGCTAAGTTTATTGCTACTGTATTTAGAAATCCAAAGGTAGCAGAGGCTGTGCAAGAATTCTTAACTAAGCAAGACGGATTGATGCTAGGTATTTGTAATGGATTCCAAGCTCTTATAAAACTTGGATTAGTTCCATACGGTGAGATAAGAGATACAGATGAAAATGCACCAACTCTTACTTACAATAATATAGGAAGACATCAATCTAAAATTATAAAAACAAGAATAGCATCAAATAAATCTCCTTGGTTAGCTGGTACACAAGTAGGAGACACTCATAGTATAGCTATATCTCATGGAGAAGGTAAATTTGTTGCTAACAAAGAAGTTATGAAACAGTTAATAGAAAACGGCCAAATAGCTACTCAATATGTAGATTTTGATAATAATCCTACTTATGATATAGAGTTTAACCCTAATGGTTCATATTATGGAGTTGAAGGTATAACAAGTATAGACGGTAGAATATTTGGTAAGATGGGTCACTCTGAAAGAGTTGGAGAACATGTTATAAAAAATATTTTAGGTGAAAAAGATCAGAAGATATTTGAAAGTGGAGTAAAATATTTTAGCTAAGATTAAAGGTTTATAATAATGGTGAATTGATAATATCAATTCACTATTATTTTTTAGAATGTTGAAAATTATTCCATATCAGTAGGTTCCCCGAAAAATTCATAATTTATATCTTTTTTATCTACACCGAGATTTATTAATGACTTATTTAAACTCTTCATAAATATAGGTGGTCCACAGAAGTAAAACTCACTATTTAAAGGCACGTTTTTTGATATCCAATCTTCTGTTATGTACCCTGTAAAATCATAATCTTTACCATTGATATCACCTTTAAGTGGATTACTGTAAAATACAATATTTTTGATATTACTAATTTCACTTAGTTTATCAAGGTCATATCTAAAAGCATGTTGTGTACTATTTTGAACAGCCTGTATAAAACATATATCTCTATTGATTTTTTTATTAATTGATAATTTATATACCATAGACAGTAAAGGCGTTATCCCGATCCCACCTGAAATTAACGCAATTGGATTACTTTTATTTTCTCTTAATGTAAATAATCCACATGGAGCCATAGCATCTATCTTATCTCCAATATTTAAATTATCATGTAAATAAGTGCTTATAAGTCCATTTTGTATTTTCTTTACACTTATTCTATAGATTGATTCATTAGGAGCCATAGATAAGCTATAAGTTCTAAGTTCATCTTTATACGTTGCATCATCAGTTTTTATCTTAAAAGGTAAATACTGACCAGGTTCATGTATTGGAAGTTTGCTATCATCTACTGATTTAAAGTAAAAAGATACTATATCATCACATTCTTTTACTCTATCAACTAATACTAATTCTTTAAACCCTATCCATTTACTATTCATTTTATACCCCCATTAATATTTTATAATTTTCTTTATCTATAATATGTATGTTAAAAAAATGATTTTATTTTGAAAAAGACATCGTTTATAATGATGTCTTTTTCTTACTAATTTTGGATGTACTATTTTATTGTTTGATATTTATTTAAATACATATGCTATTTTATTGTATCCTTCTTTTTTAGCTTTAGATTTACCTGCAAATGTAACCATTAGATTTTGTTCTGTTTTAGTTCCTTTTAAGTTCATAATATGATGCCTTTATTTATTTTGTATGTGATTAATATAGGTAATCATTACTAGTATTAATAGTAACTATTATAATTATATTGTCAATGAATTTTTATGATTATACTTATTATATACTGCATATAGATCTAATAAAAAATTTAGTATGAAAGATTGCAATTATATTTATACTTCGTGCATCTAATGTACGTAATCATGATTAATCTTCAATATTTTACTGTTACACAAATTGTAATAATATAGTATTAAAATAAAAAAATTATAAATCTAAATAAAAAATTAGCACTCGATACTTGACACTGCTAACAAAAATGTTACAATAATAATTACTAAGGGATATCATAAAAAAATAATTTATAACAAGGAGGAGAAAATAAAATGAATCAAAAAGGAAGTATATCAATACATACTGAAAATATTTTTCCAATAATAAAGAAATGGTTGTACTCTGATAAAGATATATTCATAAGAGAACTTATAAGTAATGGTTGTGATGCAGTAAACAAACATAAAAAACTAATTTCATTAGGAGAAATATCAGGGGATAAAAATGAAGAATATAAAATAAATGTATATATAGATAAAGAAAATTCAACACTTATATTTGAAGACAATGGTATAGGTATGACAGAAGAAGAGGTAAATAAGTATATAAATCAAGTTGCTTTCTCTGGAGCTGAAGATTTCTTCAATGAGTACAAAGACAAAATGAATGAGGAAAATGATATAATAGGTCACTTTGGATTAGGATTCTATTCTTCTTTCATGGTATCTAAAAAAGTTCAAATAGATACCCTATCTTATAAAGAAGATGCCAAACCAGTAAGATGGATAAGTGAAGGTGGTACAGAGTACGAAATAAGTGAAAGTGATAATAAGACTACAAGAGGAACTACTATTACGTTATTCTTAGAAGAGGATAGTAAGGAATTTTTAGAAGAACTTACAGTAAGAAATATAATAGATAAATATTGTTCATTCTTACCAGTAGATATTTATTTAAATAGCAATGAAGAAGTACAAAAAGAAAACGTAGAATCTGAAAGTGAAGATAATGAAGTAAAAGAAGTTACTCCTATAAATGATACAAATCCATTATGGTTAAAATCACCAAAGGATTGCACTGATGAGGAATATAAGGGATTTTACAGAAAAGTATTTAAAACATTTGATGAACCATTATTCTGGATACATTTAAATGTAGACTACCCATTTAATTTAAAAGGAATATTATACTTCCCTAAATTGAATAATGAATTTGAACTTGTAGAAGGAAAAGTTAAGCTATACAACAATCAAGTATTCATAGCAGATAATATAAAAGAAGTTGTACCAGAATTTTTACTATTACTAAAAGGGGTAATAGATTGCCCAGATTTACCTTTAAATGTTTCAAGAAGTTTTCTACAAAATGATAAAGATGTAAGTAAAATATCTAAGCATATAGTTAAGAAAGTAGCAGATAAATTAAAATCATTATTTAAAAATGAAAGAGAAAATTATGAAAAATTCTGGGATGATATACAAGTATTTATTAAGTTTGGATGCTTAAAAGATGAAGGATTCTATGACAAAGTAAAAGATATAATATTATTTAAAACTATAAACTCAGAATATATAACACTTAATGACTACTTAGAAAAATGTAAAGAAAAGCATGAAAATAAAGTATTCTATGCAAGTAATGAAGAGCAACAATCTCAGTATATAAAATTATTTAAAGACTATGATTTAGATGCTGTAGTATTAGATGCTACAATAGACAACCATTTTATATCAATGATAGAGTTTAAAAATCAAGGTGTTAATTTTAATAGAATAGATGCTGACTTATCAGAAGTGTTAAAAGATAAAGAAAGCAAAGAAAATACAGAAGAAAAAGCTGATATAGAAAATTTATTTAAAAACTCAGTAGGCGAGAGAATAAAGGCGTACTCTGTAGAGAGCTTAAAAAGTGAGGATACATCTGCTATAATTTTAGTTTCGGAACAATCAAGAAGAATGTCTGAAATGAAATCACAATTTGTAGGAATGAATCTTGGAATGAGTTTTGAAGAAGAAAAAACTTTAGTTGTAAATGACAATAGCCCTATAATTAAAAAATTACTTTCTTTAAAAGATGATGAGAATAAAAAAGAACAAGTATCATTAATTTGTAATCAAATAGTAGATATAGCATTGTTATCTAATAAAGAACTAGACCCTACACAATTAGATGACTTTATAAAAAGAAATAATCAACTTATGAATATGATAATATCATTATAGAAAAATCCCCTTTTGGGGATTTTTTACTTTATAAGAAATATAAATAAAAATACTATATAATATATTTAGAGACAAGATCATATTTAAAAGGGGTAAATATTTAGGGGGGTATAAATTATGAGTTTCAAAAAAATGAGGAATAAGTGCTTAGCCATGTCACTTACAGTGGTTTTGCTTGGGGGAAATATTTTATTAGTTAATGCTAATGAAAAGACAAATAGCAATAAGGAAGCTATTGAATTAAGAAATATAAATGAAGAATCAAAGGTTAAAATAAGTTCAATAAAAAATAATATAATAATGAAAGATGAATCAAAAGAAGAAAAAGCATTAAATAGAGAATTCTTAAATGAAGTAAGCTATATAGGGGAGAAAGATGGGAAATTATATCTAAATCTAAACTTTAACAGTAAAATAGATGAAAAAAGCAACTTACAAATATTTATAAATGATAAAGAAATAAAATATGAAACAATATTAAATGAATTAGATAAAGAAAAAGCTAGTATAAAATTTGAGATTTCGGCAGTAGAAGATAAAATTACTTTAAAAAGAAATATAGATGAAACAAACGTACAAACTAAGTTTGATGTAGACTTACTAGAAGAAACAATTAAAGAAGATCTAAACACAATATCAAATAACCAAAAGGAAGAACAATTAGTAAAACCAGCAAAGCAAAATAATGAAAACCAAGTAGAAAAACCTAAGGAAAATCAAGTAGAAGCTAAAAATAGTGCTACTCAAAAAGGTAAGTTAAGTGAGGTAGAAAATACAATAGTATCTAATGATGCTTTAATAGAATCAATGGCAAGAGAATCTTTGGGTAAAATAAGTTATATAGAAGAAATTGACGGAAAAACATATGCACAATTAGAATTTGTAAACAGCTTAACTAAAGATAAAGAACTGAATATATTGGTAAATGGAAATCCTGTATCTTATAATACAATATCTAAAGATGTAGAAAATGGAAAAATGATAATTAAATATGAAATCCCAAATATAGATGCAAAAACTACTATAAAATGTAGTGTAGATACTTTCGCAGGTGAAGTTAAGCAAATTGAATATGATGTAATATTTAAAAAAGATACTTTAAAGTTTATTAAAGATATAACTTCAATTTCTACAAATAATGTAGATAATTCATTAAATAAGAGTATTGCAGCACCTCGAAGTAATGCAACAATACAAAAACCATCATCAGATGGAAAAGTAAGCTCTATAAAAAATAAAGTAAGCTCTTCTAATAAAGAATTTGAAAATATAGGGAACGTGCAATTAAATGAAACAACATACATAGAAGAAATTAACAATAAGACTTATGCTATATTTGATTTTATTGAGGGTGTAGATTCAAACTCAAATATGAGAATAACTGTAAATGATAAACCAGTATCACATGAAGTACTTTCAACGCATTTTGCAAAGGGAAAGATGAGAATTAAATTTGAAATACCAAACTTAGATGCAGATATAGAAGTTAAAAATTATTTAGATTTTAAAAAGGCAGATATTAACTATGATGTAGAACTACTAAAAAACACACTAAAAGTTGAACAAGAATCATCAACAACAGAAAAGCCAAATACAACATCACCAAATACAACAAAACCAAAACTTCCACAAACGGGTATTGGAATAGATGGAGGAATGATAACTGTAGTAGGAACATCTATGATAGGAGTAGGATTAGTTTTAACTAAAAAAAAGGATGAATAATTATTACAATGAAAAATAAATATAGAAAAATAATTGGAATAACTCTTATAGTAGTAGGGTGTAGTACAGTAGTAATTAGAGTTGGTGGAAAAATTTTGTTTGAACGTGAAAGTAAAAAAGAAGTATATGAATTTTTAGAAAATGACATAGCCAAGAATAATGTATTAGAAGTTAGTAATGAAAACATTAGTGCTAGGGAAGTATACAAAGATACATATAAAGGTGATAAAATTGGTGTTATTGAAATACCAAGCTTAGGAATAGAACATATAATAGTTGAAGGTACTGAACAAGAGCAAATTAAAAAAAATGTAGGTCATTTTAAAAATACATCTATGCCTGGAGATTATGGAAATTTTTCTTTAGCAGGTCATAGAAATAATTTATACAATGAAGTATTCAAAGGTCTAGCAGATGTTGAAATAGGAGCAGAGATAATCATAAAGGCATTGAATGGAGAATTTAGATACAAAATTTATAAAAAAGAAGTAATAGAACCTGAAAATTTTGATGTATTAAATCAAGATTTATCAAGGAAAGAAATGACCATGATTACATGTACAAAAGATAGTAAAAAAAGAGTTTGTGTTAAAGCTAGATTAATTTAAAGATTATAGCCCTGAAATAAATTATATTTTATTTCAGGGTTTTTTATTTAAAATTAAAAAAATCTGTTTACACTGACATTATGTTATAGATTATTATTAATTTAGGCGGTGGATAATATGTATATGATAAATGAAGTTTCAAAAATAACAGGTGTTAGTGTTAGAATGTTACACCACTATGATAAGATAGAACTTCTAGTTCCAAGCAAAAGAACTGAGTCAAACTATAGAATGTATAATGATGAAGATATTTCAAGGCTATATCAAATACTAATTTTTAAAGAACTAGAATTTCCACTTCAAAAAATAAAACAAATTTTAGATGATGAAAATTTTGATAAAGAAGAAGCACTAAAAGTTCAGCGCAAACTTATATTTGAAAAGAAAAATAGATTAGAAAAAATAATAGATTCAATAGATGAAACTATTGAAAATTTAGGAGGAACTATGAGTAATAAAAATTTTAAAGCATTTGATTATGAAGAGATAAAAAATCACCAAGAAAAATATAGAGATGAAACACAAAAAAAATATGGAAATAGTGAAGCATATAAAGAAAGCCAAGATAAAACATCTAATTATTCAAAAAATGATTGGGAAAACATAATGGGAGAAGCGAGTAGCATATATGAAGAGTTAGCTAAACTCATGGATAAAAGTCCAAAAGACGAAAAAGTTCAAAAACTAGTTGAGAAATGGAGAAATCATATAAGCAATAATTTCTACGATTGCAAAATAGAAATATTTAGAGGATTAGCACTTATGTATGTTGCAGATGAAAGATTCACTAAAAATATTGATAAATATGGCGAAGGATTAGCACAATTTTTAAGTGATGCTATGAACGTTTATTGCGATAATAATTCAAAATAATAATAGATTGTGTCACGCAAATGGGAATTTAAAATTTAATTTTGTGTCACGTTTGCGTGACAAATATATAATTAAACGCATTTTAAATAAAAGTTTTTGAACTAATATTTATGTTAATGGACCACTTATGGTTATTAGCGATAGTTGCGTTTTATATTAATAAATAAAAACAAGCAAAAAAACTGTAACTTAAATATTTAGGTTACAGGTTTTTTGC
This sequence comes from Peptostreptococcaceae bacterium VA2, assembly GCA_000686145.1. GTDB lineage: Bacteria > Bacillota > Clostridia > Peptostreptococcales > Peptostreptococcaceae > Romboutsia_D. Next base: position 420,060 of record JMMB01000007.1, read on the forward strand.
TTTACCTTTCCAAAATGTAAGGTTTTGTAAGATAAATCGATTAGAGAAAATATAAAATTAATTTATAATTTAATCATAAGTATAGAAGTTTTTAGTGGATATGCCTATAAAATTATATAAATAATAAAATAAAAGAGCGTTATGTTGTAAATTCTATACAACGCTTTATAAAAAAATTATATTTATAAAGGAGAAAATAAAATGAAAAAAAGTGATTTTTTTAAATTTGAAAATAAAAATGATGATTTCCCATTTTATAATGGAGACCCAATTAGCTTTACATTTTTGCAAGGATTATTCCTTTTAGTAGTATCAATTGCTAGTGCAATACTTTTCCAGATTGATGGATCAATACCTACTTTTGTACAGCCTGTTTTTAACATCATTTTGCCATTAGGTGCTTTTATGCTTGTTGTTAAATCAAATTGGACAAAAATTTTTAGAAAAGTTCGTTTTAAGGACATATTATTAGTAATAGGAGTATTAATATTTAATCTTATACTTACTATATTAACTGGTCTTTTAATAAGTAAATTTACAGTTGCTAATGCAAATCCTGTTGCAAATTTAATTCAGGAAAACTCTTTAGTTGAAAATATAGTGTTTTGTCTTAAAATAATTCCTATGCTTTTTGGAGAAGAACTAATTACAATTATTCCGTTTTTAGTTATTTTACTATTTGCTACTAAGACCTTAAAACTTCCTAGAAAAAAAGCAATAGTTTTAGCATGGATTTTATCTGCTATAATCTTCGGAGCTATTCACTTACCAACTTATAATTGGAATATTGTTCAAGCAGTATTAGGAATAGGTGTTGTTAGATTAGTTCTTACATTCCCATATATTAAGACAAAAAACATCTGGATTTCTTTATTTGTTCACGTATTAAATGATTGGATTCTTTTATTACCTACTTTATTAGCTAGCTTAGCTTAAATATAGGTAGCTTTATGTAATAATATAAATTTAATAAATAAGGTTGATAAACTAAACCTCTTAAAATAGATATAGGATAAAAGTGCCTATAAAATCTAATTTAAGAGGTTGTTTTTATATAGTAAATAATATATTTATAACACATTCTAAAATACACATAATAGTGTATAATAAATTTTATTTATAGTATTATTAAGGTATAAATAAAAATAAAACTATAGGACGTGAAAAAATAGGAATGAATAAAATTTTAGTAATAGAAGATGATATAAAACTACAAAAATATATTAAAGAATATCTAAGTGTCTATGATTTTGAGGTAAGTATAATAGAAGATTTTGATGATGTGATTGGACAAGTTGAGAGATTTAATCCTCAAATAATATTATTGGATATAAATCTTCCAAAATTCGATGGATTTTATTTTTTAAGATTAATAAGAAAAAATCACAAAACACCGGTTATAATACTTTCGGCAAGAAGTGATGAAGGAGAACAAATAAGAGGGATGGAACTTGGTGCAGATGATTATATGACTAAGCCTTTTAGTGTAGGAATATTATTAGCAAAAATAAATGCGGTTTTAAGAAGAGTAAATAACGATATTGAAAGTAATGATATTACTTGTGGGAAATTGGTATTATTTGATGAGAGCATGAAGTTGCAATATGAAGATATTATTTTGAATTTAACTAAAAATGAATATAAAATTTTAAAAATATTATTAAAAAATATAGGTAATGTAGTTAGTAGGGAAGATTTATTAGAGGCGTTATGGGATGATACAATTTTTGTAGATGATAATACATTAACAGTAAACATAACTAGAGTGAAAAAAAGATTGAATGAACTAGGACTAGAAAATATGATTACTACAAAACGAGGTGTAGGTTATGTCTTTAATAAAATATGCGAGTAAGCTTATAAAAGCAAAAAAAAGATTCTTAATTACATATTTATTAAATAGCATTATACTTATACTATTTTATTATCTACTTTACGATAGTAATGAAATCGTATATCCTGCATTAATAAGTATATTTATATTGTTTATATATATCTTTATTGAAGGATTTAGATTTTATAAATTTGAGGAAATTCTTAAAAATGCTAAAAACAGTCCTAATTTAAAGTTAGGTAGCGATGATATTACTGAAAATATGGTATTAAGTACAATCAATAAAATACATTTAGAGTACAATAATAACTTGTATAAAATGAAAAATGAATTTAAAGATAGAAATATGTTATTTTCGCAGTGGATTCATAATATGAAGACTTCAATTACGGTAATAGATTTAGCAAGTGAAAGATGTAGTTTAGATGAAAAATCAAAAGTATATGTACAAGACATAATGGAAGAAAATGATAAGTTAAAAAAGAACTTAGAAGAATGTTTAAATGTTTTAAGACTAGATGAGTTTGCAACAGATTATATACCTGAGAGAGTTAATTTAAGTGAAATTGTATCAAATGTAATAAATTTAAAAAAAAGAGACTTTATATATAAGGGTATATATCCTAAAGTTGATATTGATACTAATAAAGAAATATATACAGATAAAAAATGGTGTAGTTATATAATAGAGCAAGTAATATCAAATGCCTTAAAATACTCTATTTCTAATGAAAGTAAAAAAATATATATATATATGCATGAAAATGCAGAAGAAACTATTTTAAGTATAACAGATGAAGGAATGGGAATAAATGCAGAAGATATACCAAGAGTATTTGACCCATTTTTCACAGGGAATAATGGAAGGATAGATAGAAATGCAACGGGGATAGGCTTGTATATGGTAAAATATATTTCTCAAAAGCTAGGTCATAAAATAAGTATAAATTCAAAAAAAGGGGAATGGACAGAATTTAAAATAACATTCCTTTCCAAAATGTAAGGTTTTGTAAGGTAAATGCATTTGTAGTTATGTATTTACCTTTTATAATACTTAAGTAGAGTATATTAGGAAGGACAATTTTAATGGAAATAATAAAAATAGATAATGTGGTTAAAGTTTATAATGCTTATAAAGATTGTAAGGAAGATGTAGCATTAGATGGAATAAATATAAATATTAAAGCTGGAGATTTTGTTGGGATAATGGGTCCAAGTGGAAGTGGAAAAACTACACTTTTAAATATGTTATCAGGCGTAGATAAACCCACCTCTGGAGAAATTATAATAAACAATCAAAGCATTAATAATATGAATAAAGATAAAATAGCATTGTTTAGAAGAAAAAATATTGGATATATATTTCAAGATTTTAATTTATTAGATAGCTTAACTCTGAAAGAAAATATTGCACTACCACTTATATTAGATAAACTAAATCTAAATGACGTAGAAAATAAAGTAAAAGATCTTATGAAGTTATTTGATATATATGATTTAGCAAATAAATATCCATACAATATATCAGGAGGACAAAAACAAAAGGTGGCTGTTGCTAGAGCACTAGTAAATAATCCGAGTGTTATTTTTGCAGATGAGCCTACAGGAAATTTGGACTCAAAATCAGCTAGGAATATAATGAACACTATATCAAATATAAATAACGAAATTAAAAGTACAGTACTTATGGTTACACATGATCCTTTTGCTGCATCTTTTTGTAATAGGATTATTTTTATTAAAGATGGAAAAGTTAAAATGGAAATAGCATCTTCTGAAAATAGAAAAGACTTCTTTGATAGGATACTAGAAGTCCAAAGTGTTATAGGAGGAGAATAATGAACTTTTCATCTATTATACGCAAAAATTTAATTTGCAACTTAAAGAAATATTTATCTATATACTTTATAAATACAGTAGTTGTAGCAATGTTGTTTATGTATGGAAGTTTAATGTTTAACTCTACTGTAATAGCCCAAAGATTGAAAACATCTTTGTATTTAAATATATATATTGCACTTTTAGGACTAATATTATTTTCAGTAGTATTTATAACATATAGCAATTTATCATTTTTAAAATATAGAGGAAAAGAATTTGGTATTTATTTTACATTAGGAATGACAAGCAAGGATTTAAGCAAGCTTATATTTGCTGAAAATTTAAGTATTTTAGTGCTTTCTATAGTATCAGGGATAATAAGTGGGAGTATATTTTCTAGACTATTTTATATGGGAATTAATAAAATACTGGTAAGTAATCCTGTTAAATTTGAGTTGAATATTGAAAGTCTTGTACTAACTCTTTTTATATTTGGAATAATATTTTTATGCAATAATATTTTTAGTATCATATATATAAAAAAATCATCAATAATAGATTTATTCAAATCTCCAAGTAAAAAAGAAATTAGTAAAAATAATGTAACGTTAGGTTTTATAGCGATAGCAGTGTTTATAATTTCTTCATATTGTTTTCCAAAAGTATTGTTATATTATTATTCTTACACAAAAGTATATTATGAATTTGTTTTAATTGCACTAATGTTAATATGCCTTTATGTGAGTATTGGTAGTAGTTTAGATATTATGAAATTTATAATTAAAAAACTTCCTCAAACATATAACAATAACATTTTAGTTTTATCAAATTTATCCTATAGATTTTTAGCATTTAAAAATACTACATATATGGTGTCTATACTAATAGCAGGAGCTGTGTTTTTTTCAGGAATGACATATTCTGTATATGCAATGACACGTTCTGAATTAGATGTTAGACTTCCTTACGATATATTGTTTATCGAAAGCAATGAATTTAACAAGATTAAAAAAAATGAAGTTATAGATTTAATAAAGAGTAGTGGTGGGAAGATACAAAAATATAGTGGATTTGAATACATAGACATATTAGAATATAGATATAAAAATGGGAAATTAAATTTGTGGAGAGATAATTCAAGTATAATTAGTGAAAGTGATTATAATAGACATATGAATAGCAGACTAGATATAAAAAAAGGTGAAGCTGTTAATGTAACTTCTTTGAAGCAAGAATATAAATTTGATTTTCCAGATACTGTATTAGCAATAGACAAAAATAAAAGTATATTAAAACTTAAACAAGATAAAATAAAAGAAATTGAAGAGTCCTTCACAAATGTTTGGATATCTAGTGAATTTTATTCTGGAAATGCATTTATTTTAGATGATGAGGACTACAATATAATAAAGAGTGCTGCAAGCGAAAGTAAAATAAAACAACAACATTTGATAAAAGGAGATATAAATGAAATAACTTTTAATTCGCTATTATCAAAATTGAGACAAATTAATAAACTAGATAAATCTTATTGGAGAGAAGCTACTCTTACTGGAACTAAGATTGGTGGTAAAAGGGGAGTAAAAGAAGCTTACAGACCTATATATAAAAAACAACAAATTAATTTAGAGATAGAAGATAACGGAATGGCATTTTTTACTATGGCATTTATAGGAATATTATTTACAACTACATCAGGAATAGTTTTATATTATAAGGTTTTATCTGATATTGAAGATGAAACACAGAGACTGGTTTCATTAAATAGAATAGGCATTACAGATAAGGAGATTATTAGTATACTTACTAAAGAAATGGCAATTACTTTTACTTTACCTATGATTGTAGGTGGAGGAATAGGGTTTTATTTACTATATGTAATAAATTCTATTAATCCTATGGTAGAAACCATAATGAAGAAGTGTTTTTTCATATTTTTAATTTATTTATTAATCTATGTTGTATTATTTTTAGTTAGTAGAAATAAGTACATATTTGAAATTAAAAATAGAATTTAAATGAACTAGGACTCTTGGTAATTCAAGGGTCTTTTAACATGTATATAAATATGATATAGTTTCTCTAAAAGAGAGTATATACAATAGTATGGATTTTATAAGTTGAAAAAATTTATTATAAGGAGAATATAAATGGGGAATATTTTACTTTTAGAAGATGATAAATCACTAAATCGAGGGATAAGTTTCAAATTAAAAAAAGAAGGTTACAACGTAAATACAGCTTTTAATATAAAACAAGCAAAAGAAATTTTTCAAAATAATGATATAAACTTAATAATTTCAGATGTAGGACTTCCAGATGGAAATGGATTTGAATTTTGTGAAGAAATAAGAAAAAGTAGCAATGTACATATAATAATGCTAACTGCTTTAGATGAAGAAATAGATATAGTAACTGGATATGATATTGGAGCAGATGATTATATAACAAAGCCATTTAGCTTAATAGTATTAATATCAAAGATAAATGCATTTATGAGAAGAATAGAAAAATCTAATATAGAAAATTTAATTTCTTGTGGTAGCTTAAGTTTGAATTACTCAGAAAATAAATTAAATAAAGAAAATGAAGAGATATTATTAAGTAAAAATGAAACTAAATTATTAAAATATTTAATGGAAAATTCTTGCCAAATAGTAACTAAAGAGCAACTAATGAAAGCTCTTTGGGATATAGATGGAAATTTTGTTGATGAAAATACCGTAGCTGTAAATATAAGAAGGCTTAGACAAAAAGTAGAAAATAATCCATCTACTCCAGACTATATAAAAAATATAAGAGGAGCAGGATATACTTTTGAAAAGAGGTGTACAAAAAAATGATAAATATAATAAAAAAAGAGCCATTATTTAAAAAGCAAATATTTTTTATTTTAATAAGTATAATCACTATGTTTGGGATATTTACAAATTTTCAGTATAAGAACCTAAGTAATATATATTTACAACAAAATGAAATAAATAAAAGATTAGTAGGTGCATTGGTAACAATACACCCAGAATCAGAAGTTGACATAGTAAAAGCTATATATAGTCCAGAAAATAATTACTCAAAGTTAGGAGAAAAAACTTTAGACAAATTTGGATATAATAAAAGCTATAGCATGCATGAAAATGTAAATTTCCAAAAACATTTGAATTATTTCCTGGTAAATAATTTGATAGTTTTTGTGGTATTACTTTTTTTAGTGTTGTTTATAGTATTAAATTCAATAAAATACATATTTAATAAATTATTGAAGGTAAATAGAGACATAGAGAAGATAATAAACGATGACTACAATATTGAAGAAGATTTTAAAGAAGAAGGAATTTTTTGCAGGATTTATTCGGATTTAAACAAATTAGCTAGAAGTTTAAATTTAAAAGTAAATAATCTCGATAAAGAAAAAGAAGAAATAAAAGAATTAGTAACTGACATATCTCATCAATTAAAAACTCCTCTAGCATCATTGAAATTATACAATACATTATTACTAGAAGAAGATATGGATGAAGAAGATAGAATAGAATTTTTACGAACTAATGAGATGTCTATAAATAAATTACACAATTTAATAGATTCACTAGTTAATATATCTAGATTGGAAACCAGTATGATAAGCATTAAAAAGGAAAATAAAAGTATAAAAAACACATTAAATAAAGCAATAAATAGTGTGAAAGTAAAAGCGAGTCAAAAACATATAAATATAAATCTAGAAGATTTTCAAGATGAATATATACCTCATGATTCAAAGTGGACAGAGGAATGTATTTTTAATATATTAGAAAATGGAGTTAAGTATAGCGATGAAAATAAAGATATAAATGTATCTATTGAAAAAACTATTAACTTTTTAAAAATTAATATAAAAGATAATGGTATTGGTATACATAAAAATGAATTTAATAATATATTTAAACGATTTTATAGAAGTGAAGAAGTAGCCGAAGTAGAGGGCTCAGGGGTTGGGCTTTATTTAAGTAGGAAAATATTAGAAAGACAAGGTGGAAATATTATAGTATCTTCGCAAAAAGGGCAAGGTAGTAAATTTTCCTTATTCCTTACAAGAGTGTAAGACATGATGTAAGCGTTTTGTAAGACTTAAAATGTATTATTAAATTATAAATAATACAAAGACAAGGGGAAAATAAAAATGAGTATATTAAAAACTGCAAACTTAAAAAAATATTATGGTTGTGATGAAAGCTTAGTACAAGCAATAGACAATACTAATATAGACATAAAAGAAGGAGAATTTGTAGCGATAGTAGGTAAATCTGGTTCTGGAAAAAGCACGTTATTACATATGATAGGTGGACTAGATAGACCAACAGGGGGAAAAGTATTTATAGACAAAAGTGATATATTTTCATTAAAAGATGAGCAACTTGCGATATTTAGAAGAAGAAAAATAGGATTTATATTCCAATATTACAACTTAATACCATCGCTTAATGTATGGGAGAATATAGTGCTTCCTATAGGTCTTGATAATAAAAATGTAGATAATAAATTTGTAGATGATATAGTTACAGCACTCGGACTACAAAGTAAAAAACAATCTCTACCTAATACCCTATCAGGTGGTCAACAACAAAGAGTAGCAATAGCAAGAGCTTTAGCTAGTAGACCTTCTATAATTTTAGCAGATGAGCCAACTGGAAACTTAGATTCTAAAACTTCTGATGAAGTTATGAGCTTATTGAAAACTATGATAAAAAAATATAATCAGACTTTAGTTATGATAACTCATGATGAGACTATAGCACAAATGGCTGACAGAGTAATATATATTGAAGATGGTAAGGTGGTAAGAGGTGGTGTTATAAATGATTAATACTACTAAAATAGCCAAAAATAATTTAAAGCAAAATAAATCAAAGAGCATATTAATTATTATAACAATATTATTATCAACAACTTTGTTAGCGGCGGTGGGAATGACTTGTGTGGACTGGAGCTATCAAAATAAGCAAAGTATTATAAAATACTGCGGAACTCAACATGGTATTTATGGAAGAATAGATGAAAAAAAATATGAAGAGATAAAAGCTCATGCAGATATTGAAAATACAGGAATAGTAAATGGATTAGGAATCAAAGCATATGAAGATGAAACTAAAATAGGCATATCATATATAGACGATAAAGCTAGTGAATTTAATAATATGAAAATTATACAAGGAAGAGCACCAAATAGTAGAAATGAAATAATGATAGATGATATTGGTTTAGAAAAGTTAGGATATGAAAAAAAAATAAATCAAAAAATAAAGATAGACTATGAAGATAATACAAAAAAAGGTATCACAAGTTCTGAGTTTATAGTTAGTGGAATTATGGAAGCTAGTGAAATGGCTAAGGTTAAAAAGATGTTTTCTGGCGTTGTTTCAAAAGATTTTATGACGTCAACTAGAGATATGAGTAAAGAAAAATCAAGTGTGTATATAACTATCAAAGATGCTGATAATTTATCAGGTGAAGAAATAACAGCTAAAATAGAAAAAATAGCAAAAGACTTAGAAATACCTAAGGGTAGAGTTGGAGTAAATGAAGATTACATAAATACATTAAAACCAGATAGTGAAGTTATTATGTGGGGAGCTATGATAAGTATAGTAGTTATATTATCTAGTATACTAGTTATTTATAATATATTCTATCTTTCGATAGTAACTAAAATACAAGAGTTTGGAAAACTTAGAGCAATAGGAGCAACTAAAAGACAAATAAAGTCTATTGTCCTTAAAGAAGGAATGATATTATCACTAATAGCAATACCTATAGGAATTGCTTTAGGATATATTATAAATCAATTTATATTAGGAAAAATATCTGTAACAGATGCTAGCATATCTAAGTTGTCAATATCAATAGGAGTAGCTGTGATAAGCTTTATAACTGTATTTATATCATTATTAAAGCCTATGAAGGTGGCATCTAAAGTTTCTATAATAGATGCGATTAGATATAACGGTGAAGGAAATTGTAGTGATAAAAGTAGAAATGGGTATGAAAATATAAATTTAAAAAGACTTTCTTATGCTAACTTAAAAAGAAATAAAAAGCGTACATATGTAACTATATTATCATTATCATTGAGTGGGATAATATTTATAGTTATGGCAAGTGTGATGAATAGTATAGATGCAGAAAAAATGCTTAGAAGCCACTTCCCATATGATATAGAGATAGATTTAGCTGGATACACTTTTGGAGAAGAAGATAGCCCTAGTACTAAAATTAATATACTACAAACAAAAAATCCTTTAGGTAAAGATTTTAGAAACAAACTACTAAATATAGATGGGGTTATAAAAATAGAAAACTCTAAAGACTTAAAGGTAGAAATGAAAGATTATAAAACAGAATATAAATACCATAATTTAAAAAGTGTAAATGAAAATGACTTAGAAAATATGCAGTTGTATTTAGAAGATGGAAAAATAGATTTAGAAAAGTTAAAATCAGGAGAAGAAGTAATTATAAGTCAAGTTGAACTTGCAAAAGAAACTGGAGTAAAAGTAGGAGATAAAATAACTTTAACTATATATGATGGAAATAAAAAAATAGATAAAGAATTTAAAGTTCAAGCTATAACATCGGCACCGGCAACATTTGTAATTCATGATGATGCTTTTAAAAAAATAGCAGATATTGATTCTACAGATAAAATTGGAATTTATATAGATAAAAATAAATATGATGATGTAAAAGCTTATATTGAAAAACTAGATAAATCAAATGAAGACATACAATCTCTATATATAGATGAGCAACTAAAATCTTATGAATTAAGTATTGATGCAACTAAAGTAATAGGATATAGTCTGGTAATTGTAATAGGGGTAATAGGTTTTATGAATTTAATAAACTCTATGATAAGCAGTATAATAACTAGAAAAAAAGAGTTAGGCATGTTACAAGCAATAGGGTTGACTGATAAACAATTAGTTAAGATGTTAAATATAGAAGCTATGTTTTATACAGGCACAATGTTGATTTCTTCTCTAACATTGGGGACTGGGTTAGGATATATAGCAGTCCAAGCGTGTAGAAAAGCTGGTATGTCATATGCAGTTTATACTTTCCCTATAGTTCAAGCTATCATTATGATAGTGTGTGTAGTGATTGCTCAATTATTATTAACTTATTTAATAAGTAAAAACTTTAATAAAGAATCATTAATTGATAGAGTTAGATATAGTGAATAAAAAGATAGAATAGTTAAAAATAATGATAAAAGGAGTTATCCAAAAAAAATAGGATAACTCCTTTTATAGTAGTGAAATTAGTCGATTAACATAAAATCTATATGTAAAAAACCTTCTTTTACACCATCTACTTGAACTTCTCTAAGTAGGCATTTTTTTATATCACCATTTAAATTTAATTCTACTACATCAGTACTTTCACCAGATTCTATAATTCTAGCAAAGTCAGTTTTATATATTTCTATAGGTATACTGTTTTCTAATTTAGAACTATAAATTACAGCAGGTATATAACCTCTAGCTCTAACTAGTTTAGTTTTTTCGTTTAAATCTCTACTAACTACATTTAACATAATAAATTATTCCCTTCGTATACATAATTATTTCAAGATTACTTATCTTTAATTAATAATATTTTATAAAAGATAAAATTATTACTTTTAAATTAGTGTGGAAATAAGAAAAACACTATTTTATAATAATAGTAAGGTCAAAATAAGATAGTGGGGAAAATCTATATGATAAATAGTTCAGAAAAGTTCGTTATAGATAATATTCCTTTTCCAATATGGATAAAGGATTTGGATGAAAAATTTACATTTGTTAATAAAGAATTTGCTAGAATGCACCATATTAATATGAATGAAGAACTTAATATAGAAGAAGATATCTGTGCTAAATGTTTAATGTTTGAAGTTTGTAAAATTAAAGTAAAAGAAGTTATCAAAAATAATAAAATGTGTATGTTTGATCTTGAATCAGAAAATAGAATTAAGAATTGCTATATTAATCCGTTCTTTGATGAAAATAACAATTTATTAGGAGTAATAGGTGTGATAATAGATATAACACCTATTAAAGAAAAACAAGTGCAACTTGAAGAAAGAGAAAATATACTAAGAACAATAATAGATACATTGCCAGAATATATTTTTTATAAAGATAAAAACTGTAAATATGTAGGGTATAACAAAAAATGGAGTGAACATTATAAAGAACTTGGAATTTCAAATATAGTAGGTAAAGATGACTTTGAGTTAGGCGTTTTATCAAAAGAAGAAGCTATATATTTTATGGAGCAAGATAAAGATATAATGAAAACTAAACAAATGAAAATTAGTGAACGTAGAATTATAGATGAAAATGGAAGAGAATGTATAGAAGAAACAAGAAAAGTTCCTGTTATAAATGAAAATGGGGAAGTTTGGGGAATTGTAGGGTTATCAAGTGATGTTACAGAAAGAATAGAACTCAAGGAAAAATTAATAAGACTAAGCTATACGGATAGCTTAACAGAGGTATATAATAGAGCCTATTTTGAAGAAAAGAAAGAAGAATTAAATGAAGAAAAATACCTTCCAATAGGAATTATTATGGGAGATGTTAATGGATTAAAAGTTATAAATGATACTTTTGGACATTTAGAAGGAGATAGGCTATTAAAAAGCATGGCAAAAATTCTTCAAAATGGGGTTTCGAAAGATGATTTTATATTTAGATGGGGTGGCGATGAATTTATAATATTAATGCCAAATTGTAATGAATCTAAGTGTGAACAAGTTATATCTAATATAATGAATGAATGTAAAAAATGTGATTTTAATTTGATTGATATTAGTATTTCATTGGGAGTATCTATAAAGGATTGCTTAGATGGAGATATATATATAAATTTAAAAGAAGCAGAAGAAAAATTATACAGGAAGAAATTCCTTCAAGAAAAAAGCATAAGAAGTTCGATTATATTTTCTTTAATTCAGTCTTTACATGAAAAAAATGTTGAGACAAATCAACATACTAAAAGACTAGTAAAATATGCTATTAAAATAGGTGTAAGATTAGGATTTACAACTGCACAATTAGATGAAGTTATATTAGTTACAAAACTTCATGATATAGGTAAGATTGGTATCAGTGAAGAAATACTTTTAAAGCCAAGTAAATTAAATGAAGAAGAGTTTAAGGAAATAAAAACACATACTGAAAAAGGCTATAGGATATTAAATGCATCTGGTGAATTATCACATGTGGCAAGAGGTGTACTAACTCATCATGAACGATATGACGGCAAAGGATATCCGCTCGGACTGAAAGGTGAAGAAATACCTATAATGGCTAGAATAGTAAACATTGTGGATTCATATGATGCAATGACTAATTACCGAGGTTATAATGAGGTAAAAACTAAAGAAGATGCAATAGAAGAAATAATAAGATGTAAAAGTACTCAGTTTGACCCTGATATAGCAGATATATTTATAGACATATTAAGAAATGAATAGTAAATATACTACAGTTTAGTTTAATAAGTTGTAATTTTTATAAATAGCTTTAATTGTTTTAAAGCCACTCTTAATCATTAGAGTGGCTTTTTACTTTCTAATAATTAAAATATTATAAATATATTATTACATTATTACCGATAAATGCTAAACTTATAAGGTACAATAAATTTATTTAAAAGGGGATAATTCAATGGAAAAATCAAAAGTTTATTTTACTGATTTATATTCAGATTCTGAAAGTCGTAACGTACCAAATAATGTAAGAAAGTTATTTGAAAAAGCAGGGTTTAAAGATTTAATAAATGATAATCAGCAAGTAGCTATAAAACTTCATTTTGGAGAAAAGGGAAATACTACATATATGAGTCCTGTTGCAGTAAGACAGATAGTTGATAAAGTTAAAGAATATGGTGGTAAGCCGTTTTTAACAGACACTAACACATTATATACAGGAAGTAGAACAAATTCAGTAGATCATATTACAACAGCAATAGAAAATGGATTTGCTTATTCAGTTGTTAATGCACCGATAATAATAGCTGATGGATTATATAGTAGAAATAACGTTGATGTAGAAATAAATAAAAAACATTTTGATAAAGTTAAGATAGGCGGGGAAATTTATAACTCTTCATCAATGATAGTAATGAGTCACTTTAAAGGGCATGGAATGGCAGGTTTCGGTGGAGCACTTAAAAACTTAGCTATGGGATGTGCAACTGCTGCTGGAAAGCAAATGCAACATTCAGATGTAAAGCCAACTATAGACGAAGAAACATGTATAGGATGTAGTAAATGTGCAAAGTCTTGTCCTACAAATGCTATATCTATTGTAAACAAAAAAGCAGTTATAGACCATGAAGTTTGTTATGGATGTGGGGAATGTCCAACGGTTTGCCCAACTAGAGCTGTAAACGTTCAATGGGATACTGATGAAGATTTATTTATAGAAAAAATGGCCGAGTTTGCATATGGAGCAGTAGCTAACAAAAAGGATAAAGTAGGATATATGACTTTTGTAATGAACGTAACTCCACTTTGCGATTGTGCACCTTGGTCAGGAAGACCGATAGCTCATGATATTGGTATATTAGCATCAAAAGACCCAATAGCACTAGAGCAAGCTTGTTATGACTTAGTATGTAAGGAAATGGGTCATGATGTATTTAAGCATGCTCATCCAAAGATTAATTCTACAAGAATAATAGACTATGCTTGTGAAATGGGTATGGGAAGTAAAGAATACGAATTAATTAAAATATAGTATAGTACTAGATTCATTTAAATTTATATATACTTTATTAATATGATTTATAATCAATTATTGGAGGAGTATAAATGAAAATGTATTTAAGAAAAAAAGGATATAAAAAAGGAAGTACAAATAATATTCCTAATGTAATAGCATTTACTATGATTAGAAATTTCTTGAGTGACAAAAGCTATGAGTATATGAGAAAAGATTATTTTATTAATAACTTAAATTCTAAGCAAGTCAATAGAGCTATGAAGGATGTCAAAGATTTATTTAAAGACTACAAAGGGTTAGATGTAGTTACAATGGAAAATCCAGAAGGAAATATAACTAAATTTATATTATAAAATAAATAAAAACACTCTTGCAAACTATAAATTGTAAGAGTGTTTTTGCTATATATGTAAACCTAAAAATATAAAATGGTTGACTAAAATAAAACATATAATTACAATAATAAATATAGATAACAGCAATATAAAATTAGATGGAGGTAAACAATATGATAAAAAAATTAGTAGAAGATATTAAAAATGGATATTTGATAAATAAAAAAGAAGCATTTGAACTTTTAAAATATGATGTAAAAATATTAGGACAATGCGCTAATGAAATAAGAGAGTATTTCATGGGAAATAAGTTCGACTTATGTTGTATAGTGAATGGAAAGAGTGGAAAATGTAGCGAAGATTGTAAATTCTGCGCACAGTCAGCTTATCATAACACTAATGTAGAAGTATATGATTTATTAAGCGAAGAAGAGTTTTTAAAAGATGCTAAGTATCACCACGACAAAGAAGTTAAAAGATACTCAATAGTTACATCTGGAAGAAAATTAAATAAAAATGAATTGCAAGAAATATGCAAATCATATAAAGCAATAAATAATGAAGTAGGAATAAAAACTTGTGCATCGCATGGACTATTAAGTGAAGAGGACTTAATTAGCCTAAAGAAAGCAGGAGTAAAAAGGTATCATAATAACCTAGAGACTTCGAGAAATTACTTTTCAAAGATATGCAGTACTCATACATATGATGATAAGATAAAAACAATAAAAGAGGCGCAAAATTCAGGGCTTGAAGTTTGTAGTGGAGGAATAATGGGTCTTGGAGAAAGTGAAGAAGATAGAATAGATATGGCATTTGAATTAAGAAATTTGAATATAAAATCAATACCATTAAATATGCTTAATCCTATTGAAGGAACTCCCATGGAAAATATGAGAGGTATAACAGAAGAAGAATTTTTAAAAGCTTTAGCTATATTCAGATTTATAAATCCAAATAGTCAAATAAGATTAGCTGGGGGAAGAACCTCTTTAACTAAATATGGAATATTAGCATTTAAAGGTGGGGCAAATGCGACTATAACTGGAGATATGCTCACAACTTGTGGGAATAAAATAGTTGATGATGTGAAAATGATAAAAGAATTAGGATTTGAGATATAAAAATAAATAGGTTTACTTAAAAAGGAGGGCATTATGGGAAAGGGAATTTTTATAATAGGAACAGATACAGATGTTGGAAAGACATTTGTAACAGCAGGTTTAATATATAAGCTAAAAGAAAATGGGTACAATGCGATTGCATTTAAGCCGATTCAAAGTGGTGGAATTTTAAGTGATGATAAAAAAGCTTTAATTCCACCAGATATTAAATATATAAAAGAAATATGTGATATAGAAGATGAGTATTCTCATATGAATACATATTGTTTAAAAGAAGAAGTATCACCACATTTAGCAGCAATAATAGAGAATAAAAATATTTCAAAAGAAAAGATAATAAATCATTATAAAAGTTTACTAGCTAATTATGATTATGTAATTGTTGAAGGTGCAGGAGGTATTGTAGTTCCTTTGATTGATAATGATTATTTTATATATGACTTGATAAAAGATTTAAATCTTGATGTATTGATTGTAGCTAAAGCTGGAGTAGGAACTATAAATCACACGACACTTACAGCTGAGTTTTTAAAACAAAAGAATATAAAATCAAAAGGAATTGTTATAAATCAATATAATGATAAATTTTATGAAAAAGATAATATAAAAGTAATATCTAAATTAACTAAATTAGATATTGTACATAAAATCAAAAATATAGAAAAGCCTACAGTAGAAAATATCAAAAGTGAGTATAGAAACTTAGATTTAGGAAAAATCTTAAATTTATTTAATTAAAAGGAGATAAAGCTATGAGTATGAAAAAACTACAAGAAAAAGATTTAAAGTATGTATGGCATCCATGTTCTCAAATGAAAGATTATGAAAAATTCCCACCTATAGTAATTGAAAAAGGAAAAGGAGTATTTTTAGAGGATATAGAAGGAAAAAAATACTTAGATGCAGTTTCATCTTGGTGGGTAAATTTATTTGGACATTCAAATCAAAGAATAAATGATGCTCTATACAATCAAGCTAATTCTTTAGAACATGTAATATTTGCAAACTTTACTCATAAACCAGCAATAGAGCTTTGCGAAAGAATAGTATCTTTAACTCCAGATAGATTGCAAAAGGTATTCTTTGGAGATAATGGATCATCTGCTATAGAGATAGCTCTAAAACTTAGTTTTCAATATCATCAACAAATAGGAAAAACTAAAAAAACTAGATTTGTAAATATTTCAGATGCATATCATGGTGAAACTATAGGGGCTTTATCTATGGGGGATGTAGATTTATATAGTAAAGTATATAAACCGATACTTTTAGATTCTGAAAAGGTAGAGGGTCCAGACTGTTTTAGATGTAAATACAATAAGGAACGAAATACTTGTAATGCTGAATGTTTTATAAATATGGAAGAAAAAATTAAACAAATACATCAAGAAGTAAGCGCAATAATAATAGAGCCATTAGTACAGTGTGCAGCAGGTATGAAAATATATTCTCCTAAATATTTAGTTAAGTTAAGAGAGCTTTGTGATAAATATGATATAAATATGATTGCTGATGAAATAGCAGTTGGATTTGGGAGAACGGGAAAGATGTTTGCGTGTGAACATGCAGATATTTCACCAGATATAATGTGCTTATCAAAAGGACTGACAGCTGGGTATATGCCACTTTCATTAGTATTAATGAGTAATAAAATATATGATGCATTTTATGATGAGTACGATACAATGAAAGCTTTTTTACATAGTCATAGTTACTCTGGAAATCCACTTGGGTGTAGTATAGCAGTGGAAACATTAAATATATTTGAAGATGAAGATGTAATAAATAAAAATAAAATAAAAAGTGAATATCTAAGAAATAAAGTAGAAAGCGTACTAAAAGAGATACCTAATGTAGGTGAATATAGACAAACAGGTATGATTGGTGCTATTGAATTAGTAAAAGACAAGAATACTAAAGAACCTATTGATTATGAAAAAAGGGTAGGATATAACATATACCAAAAAGCTCTAAAAAAAGGTGTTTTACTAAGAGCACTAGGAAACATAGTTTACTTTATGCCACCATATGTAATAACTGAAGAAGAAATAGATTTTATGGTAGAAGTAGCAAAAGATAGTATTATAGAATATTTTAATGAAAATAGATTATAGGTAAGGAATAAGTTTATGAATAATAAAAGTAGGGAGATAACACTAGTATCATTACTAGCAGTTATAATTGCAATATCAGGTACTTTTAAACTTCCAGGCATAATACCAGGAACAGAATTTCAAATGTCTGCACCAATAGCAATAGGTATATGTGCAACATTTGGGTTTAAAAGATATATAACAGCAGGGATAATAGCTAGCTTTATAAATTTAATTATGGGAACTCATACGGTATTAAATGTAATTGTAGCTATGGTGTTTAGGATAGTTGCAGGAGGTACAATAAGCTATTTAGGAACTGGTATTATAATTGTTTCTCTAGCTGGTCCTCTGGGAACTTTTGTAGGAAGAATAGTAATGTCATATATAGTTGGAACACCATTAAAGGTATTAGTAATAGCATCATTACCAGGTATGGTTTATACAATGATATCTTCATATTTCATTTATAAAGTAATAGAAAAAATAGTAAAAAACACACCATATAAGAATTTTATTAAATTTAAAAAAGTAGGATGATTAATATATGAAATTATATAGTATAAAGATGAGGTCCTCAAAAGATCATAATCATATATCTGGGGCTGAAAATATAATTAACGAAGGTGATTTAGAAAAAGGTGTTAATTTATTGATAAAACGGGCATTATCTCATTGTAAGGGAAGTGCTGATTCTATAAATATAAAAATTGAAGAAATAATAAAAGAAGAGATAGATATAATAGAGCCTCTACAAGTTACAACTGTTGATGTAGATAATTATGAACAAGGATTAAAGGGAGTAAGAATTGTATTAAATAACTTAGGAATAGAAAATGAAAAGATAGATAAAATAGTAAATTTATTTATAGATACAAAACACATGAGAGGTGCCATATTACTAGATATTCATACTATGAAGAGACTAGAGTACGATAAAAATAGAGGGATTAGAGCTACATATATGGATTTTCAAAATAGTAAAATTAATCATTTAAGTAAAGAAAAAAAATATAATTCTCATTTTATAGAAGCACTAGCTCTTGCTAGTAAGGTTGCAAATTCTCCTTATATAATAGGGGAAATATGCTGTTCTGATGATGTAGATTATACAGCTGGATATATAGCTTGTAAAAAATATGGATATATTAGATTTAATCATTTAAAAAAATATGGAGATATAAATGGTGGAAGAATATTTTTATATGATTCATCTATTGATAATTTAGATAAATGCATAGATTATATTGAAAACAAAAAAGTTCTTATAAAAGATGATATAAAGCTTAATAAAAATTTATCTTATGAAGAACTTAAAATGATGAACAAGAAGGGCTGAATTTCAGCCCTTCTTATTTTAAATAAAAATAAAAAAGGGAGATAATTATGTTAGATATAAACAATAAACTACAAAAAATTAAAGATAATAATTTATATAGAGAAATTAGATATTTAAGTAAACCTCAAGATAAAATTACAGTAATAGATGGGAAAAAGGTGCTTTTAATGTCATCAAATAATTATCTAGGACTTTGTAATAATAACAAAGTAAAGCAAGCATCAATAGATGCAATAAATAAATATGGATTAGGATCAGGTGGCTCTAGGTTAACTACAGGAAGTTATGATTTACACAAAGAATTAGAAGAAAAAATAGCAAAGTTTAAAAACTGTGAAGGTGCATTAATATTTAATAATGGGTATATGGCTAATCTAGGAGTTATTTCTGCAATATGTGATGAAGAATACTATA
Organism: Peptostreptococcaceae bacterium VA2; assembly: GCA_000686145.1. Taxonomy (GTDB): domain Bacteria; phylum Bacillota; class Clostridia; order Peptostreptococcales; family Peptostreptococcaceae; genus Romboutsia_D. The sequence continues at coordinate 439,774 of JMMB01000007.1, forward strand.
TATTTAGTGATGAATTAAATCATGCAAGTATAATAGATGGATGTAAATTATCTAAAGGTAAAATAGTTATATATAAGCATAATGATATTAATGATTTGAAGGAAAAAGTTAAAGCTAATAAATTTAAAAAAGGAATTATAGTTACGGATAGTGTATTTAGCATGGATGGTGATATTGCCAATATACCAGAGATTGTTAAAATAGCTAAAGAATATAATTTACTTACTTTAGTAGATGATGCACATGCCACAGGGGTCATAGGTAAATTAGGAAAAGGAAGTAGTGAGTATTTTAATTGTGATATAGATATAACAGTAGGAACACTAAGCAAGGCAATCGGTAGCGAAGGTGGATTTGTATGTGGAAATAAAAATATTATAGATTTTTTGAAAAATAGGTCAAGAAGCTTTATATTTTCAACAGCGCTATCTCCGGTAGTAATAAGTGGAGCTATATCAAGTTTTGATATAATTCAAAATGACAATAGTCTGATTTTAAAACTTCAAAATAATATAGAGTATTTATGTAGAGGATTAAGATTAATTGGATATGAAGTTGATAGTAAAAGCCCTATTATACCTATAATGATAGGTGAAGAAGATAAGGCACTTAAATTTAGTGAAAATTTATTAGATGAAGGAATATATATACCGGCTATAAGGTATCCAACTGTAAAAAAAGGATATGCAATTCTTAGAATTACCGTGATGGCAACCCATGATTATGAAGACCTTGACTTTGTAATAAATAAAATAAATGAAGTTAAAAATAAAATTATGTAGAGTAGACTTAAAATAAAAGTGGTAAGATATGATTATAGAAAATGGTATAATATATATATATAAACCTAGGTTCAGTAGGTCAAAACACAAAAGAATGTTTATCAAAAGATATATTTGAGATTAAAGAATGTTTTGTTGAGTTTATAACTCTTTAAATTACATCATAATATAAAGAGATTAGTAAATTTAAAAATTATAATAAGAAGGGATAAAATATGTTTGGTTATGTTAAAATAAATAAAATGGATTTAACATTTAGGGAATACGAACATTACAGAGGTTATTATTGTGGTTTATGTAAATATCTAAAAGATAATCATGGTGAAATATCAAGGCTGTCTTTAAATTACGATATAACATTTTTAATATTAGTATTAACAGCTATATATAGACCTGAATCTAAAGTTATTGAAGAAGGATGTATAGTTAATCCGTTTAAGAAGAAAAAGAAAACAATAAATGAAATAACAGAATATGCAGCAAGTATGAATGTTCTTTTAACTTATTATAAATTAGAAGATAACTTAAAAGATGATAAGGGCATAAAGGATAAATTAGCATATAATATATATAAGAGTAAATTAAAATTAGCATATGAAAAGTATCCTAAAAAAGCTCAAGTTATAAAGGAACAACTAGATATTTTGTATAATCTAGAAATAGAAAAAAATACAAATATAGATTTAGTATCAAATACATTTGGAAAGCTTATGGCAGAAATATTTGCATATAAACAAGATGAATTTGAAAAAGATTTAAGACAAATAGGTTTCAATGTAGGAAAGTATATATATTTACTTGATGCATATGAAGATTTAGATAAGGATTATAAAAAAGGAAGTTATAATCCTTTCATAGAATACATAGACAAAAGAGAAGAGCTAAAAATAAGAGCAGATAAACTAATAAGTATGTCTTTAGGAATGTTATGTAGAGGAATTGATAACTTAAATTTAGAGATGAATACAGGTATAATCGAGAATATTGTTTATTCGGGAGTTTACCTTAGATATCAAAATATTTTAGAAAAAGGGTGTGAAAGTAATGTACAGCAACACATATAACAATGAAAGTTTTATAAATGTAAGAAAATTTATTGCAAATAACGAGTTTGAAAAGGCTTATAACTTTTTAAAAAGTATAGGTGATAAGTGTTCAACATGGTACTATCTAAACGGCATTTCTTCTATGAATATAGGATACTATGAAGAAGGCGAAGAAAGTATAAAAAAAGCTAACACAATGGAACCTCAAAATATGGAGTACAAAAAAGCACTAGAAAGCTACAATTTTTATAGAGATGATTACAGAGATAGATCAAACAGATACAATAGAAGAAGACGTTCAGATTTAGGTGGATGTTGTTGCTGTTGTTGTGATGATTGCTGCTGTGGAGATGATTGTTGTGAAAACTGCACTAAATTATGGTGTTTAGATTCATGTTGCGAATGTTTTGGTGGAGACTTAGTAAGTTGTTGCTAGGGGGTTATCGTGAGTAAAAAAGTAGCCTATGGAGGCATTTTATTAGCAGTAAATATAATAATATTATTACTTTTAAATATAATACCTATAAATACTCTATTTCTTATGGGATTGGCATCACTGCCGATATCTATAGTTATAATGGAGTTGGGACTTAAAAGTGGAGTTGCTTTTTATATGGGTTCTACGATTTTAAGTTTTATGGTTATGACAAATAAAGCTCAATGGGTTTTATATATATTAACTTTTGGATTATATGGAATAGTAAAATATATAATAGAGCAAAATAAATCTATATATATGGAGTATTTACTCAAGATGGTATTTGCAAATATTATAATAGTTATAGTTTATTTCATATTAAAGCAGTTTGTATATATACCTGTAAATTTAATAACGATAGCAATTTTTGAAGTTGCATTTATAGTATATGATTATGTATATACTTCATTTATACATTACTATAACCAAAACCTAAAGAAAAGAATTAAAAAAATATAAAGAAAAATGCTATGTACTTTACCATAAAGCACATAGCATTTTTAAGTTATAAGAAAATAAAATTATTATTATCTTAATTTATTAAATTTATATATCTAGAATATCTACATTTGATGATAAAGAATAAACTATGTCTTTTCTTTCAACAATTATCTTAGTACATTTCGATATTTTTTCATCATTAGTGATATGGTTTATAAGTTCCTTTGTAGGGTTTATAGCTATAGGGTTACCAACCCTTCTTAGCATATTTATATCACCATTAGTGTCTCCGTATGCAAAAGATGTTGATAAATCAACATTATACTTTTTAACAAAGTCATCTATAGCAGTATTTTTGCTAGAAGAATCCCACATAGGAATCACTGTCCCATTAAAAATTTCATTTTCAAATACATAGTCACTACCTATAAAATCTGTAACATTATACTTACTAGCCATCTTCTCAACTAAGAAGTTAGGGCTACCAGATATAAATATTACTATATGATTGTTATCTAAGTGCCACTTTATTCTTGAACGAGTATACTTATAAACTCTATCAGACTTAAGTTTTATAACTTGATCACTAGTAAAGTCTATACAAGTTTTATCAAGACCGATTAAAGAACTTACATATAGTTCACACACATCGTCTAGGTAATCATCATAATTCCCCTGTCTTTTATCCCAATCCATGAAAGTATCTCTTGCATGTTCATACCAAGCTTTTTGATCGATTATATCATATTTAATTAATTTCTTAAAATGTTCAACCATAAGAGAGTCTCTATAAAGAGTACCGTCTATATCAAAAAAAGCTGCTGTTTTTTTCATAAATATCACCTCGATTAAGCATTTATTCTATTATATATTATATTCAATAGAAGTTGTGAAAATATATTAAATAATTAAAAAAATTATATTAAATTGATTTATAATATAATGTATACTTAATTTGAAAATAATAATTATATTAGAACATATTAAATAAGATACTATATATAAAGTACGCATAAAAAAAGGATGTGATTTTATGAAATTCAAATTTGCTAAAGTAACAAACTCAAGACTTATGGGAAGCATGGGGCTTTTAATAAATTGGGAAAATGATAAAGAAAATATATATCAATACTTTTTGCTAGATTCAGAAGGACTAGGATTAGCTGATTATGTAAGTTTAAAAAATCCTACAAAAGATGAAGTTTATAGAGAAGAAGAAAGACTGATGGGAGGATTAGGCGCTGATAGAATTAGAATATCAGAAGACGAGGCCTTGTTATTAGTAAATTATTACGGAAATAAAAATGAATATTATGAAAAACCACTTCCAGGGGATGTAAAAGAATATATAGATATAATTAAAGATTATAAGCCTAAAATTACAATAGAAGAAATTTATCCGAAAATATGTAAAAAAATAACTGAAGAAATTGAGTTTATAAACTATATGACAATGAGATTTATAGCATGGGATAGAGAAAGCTTAAAATATTTCTCAGGTAGTGAAGAACTTTCTAACATGCATATTACTAATATCAATGGAACATTTTTAAAAAATACAGTAACTAAAAAAGGTGAAAATAAATTTATAAGTGAAGCTATATATGAAGATAATGATGGATATTATATATCAAAAATAGCCTTTAATATATCTAAAGATAATGATAGTTTTAAAATAAACTCAATGTTAGCAACAGAAAAAGAACCTATGTATGACTTTGAAGTATTTGATGAAATATCAAAACCGGAAGTAGTAAGCATATATGAATTAGATAATAATGAGGAATTTCTAGAAAAATTTTATATAGATAATCCATTTTTATTAAGATGTGATATGGAAACGGGAGTATTCTTTACTAGGTTTAATTTTAATAATAATCATGTTAAAAAAGAAGTATATGTTATCAATAATGATATGAGAGCTATATATTATGTGCTTTCAGATAAATTGTTTGTTGGAACGTATAGTGACAATGATAGAAAATATATAAATAAAATATTACAATGCAACTATAAGGAGCATATAAAACTTAAAGAAGAATTATATTTTGAAGAAAATGTTTTATATGATTTTGTTGAATCAGAGTCAAATGATTTTGAAGATTTCTTAAATTAAATACAAAAATAAAGCCACGACATAAAAGTCTGTGGCTTTATTTTGTATTTATAATATTGGGGGAATATTATGATGAATACATTTATTAGTGTAGACAAATATTATAATTTTATAACACTTATTACAAAAAAAGTTACATTTCTTCCTCGTCAAATTCCTCCATGTTTATTTGAGGCACACCTGGCATCATCATACAAGGAAACATCATACCCGGAGGCATCATTGGCATCATACCATTGCCCATCATATTTTGCATACCCGGCATACCTTGCATCATCATACCTGGAGGCATCATCATCCCCATCATTCCATTAGGCATCATTGGCATCATACCTTGCATACCTGGAGGCATCATAGGCATACCTTGCATTTGATTTTGCATAACCATGTCAACTTCCATATCATCAAAATCAAATTCATCATCTTCCATTTGTTTTTGTCCCATCACAGGGTTATACATATAAGGATTCATATAAGTCATATAACCGCCCACTGTCATATAAGGGTCCATTTGATATTCAGGATTGTTGGATCCATTACCTAAATAAGCATTGGAATACATCATAGGATCTATATAAGGCATAGGGTATATATAATTAGGATCCATATCATCACTTTGTTTATTTGAGAACATATTAAAACTCATACTAAATCATCCCTCCTAAGAATACTTAACCATCTATTAATAATTACTCTAATAATATATATATTAGAAAAAATAGTATTATGTGCATTTTATTAAAAATTACATAAAAGTAGTTGCAAAAAAGAGTATACAAGCATATAATGAAACATATGAATAACTATTCATATGTTTCATTAATAAATTGAAGTGTCACGTTAGCGTGAATTATATTATAAAAATATTTATTAACAAATAGATTAAATTAATTGTGGAGGTGTTAAATATGAAAGAAGATTTAAATGTATGTGATTGTAAAGAAATTCATGAAGAAGTAGTGGTTGAGGCTAAAAATAAGATGCCTCAAGAAGAAATGCTATATGATTTAGCTGAGCTGTTTAAAGTATTTGGTGACACGACAAGAATAAAGATTTTATATGCACTATTTGCAAATGAAATGTGTGTATGTGATATAGCTAATTTACTTGGAATGACACATTCAGCAATATCTCATCAATTAAGAGTATTAAAGCAAGCTAGATTAGTTAAGTTTAGAAAAGAAGGAAAAGTAGTTTTCTATTCATTAGATGATAGTCATATAAGTCAAATTTTTGACTGCGGATTAAATCATATCCAAGAAACTTATAAAAGATAGGGGGACAATATTATGAGTAGTGCTAGTTTAATAAAAAAAGAAATCATATTAGGTGGTTTAAACTGTGCACATTGTGCAGAGGTAATTAATGAAAAGGTATTGAAATTAGAAGATATGGAATCTGCTAATTTAAATTTTATAAATAAAAAATTAACTTTAAACATAATAAATTCTTCAGATGAAGAAGACGTTATAAAAAAAGTTATAGATATAATAAATTCAACAGAGCCAGGATTAAACATAGAAGTTTTAGAAAATTTAGCAATAATTAAAAAAGATATAATTTTAAATGGATTAAATTGTGCACACTGTGCAGAGGTTATAAGTGAAAAAGTATCTAAATTAGAAGGAATACAGTTATCGAATTTAAACTTTATAAATAAGAAATTAAGTATACAAATAAAAAAATCTGAAAATGAAAAAGAAATAATAGAAAAGGTAATAGGTATAATAAATGATACTGAGCCTGGACTAGATATACAAATAAACAATGAAAATACTAAAATAAATAAAGACATAAAAAAAGAAGCTAAAAGTGATATAGACAAAAAAGATTTAGCTAAGTTAATAATTGGGTCAATTGTGTATATATTTGGTATATATCAAACTGCAACAGGATTTGAAAATCAATTTAGCGATTTACTATTTATAGTAGCTTATATAATAGTAGGTGGAGAAGTATTATTAAAGGCTGTAAAAAATATTATAAAAGGTCGTATGTTTGATGAAAACTTCTTAATGTCAGTAGCAACAGTAGGGGCATTAGCAATAGGTGAGTTCCCAGAAGCAGTTGGAGTTATGTTGTTTTATCAGATAGGAGAGTTCTTACAAGGAATGGCAGTTGGTAAATCAAGAAAATCAATAAGTGCTCTTATGGAAATAAGACCAGATTACGCAAACTTAAAAGTGGGTTCAGAGATAAAAGTTATTTCGCCAGAAGAAGTGAGTGTAGGGGATATAATAGTAGTAAAACCAGGTGAAAAAGTACCTTTAGATGGAGTAGTATTAGATGGAATGTCAATGGTTGATACTTCAGCTCTTACAGGAGAATCTGTGCTTAGGGAAGTTTCAAAAGGAGATGCTATACTATCTGGAGTAATAAACAAAAATGCATTATTAACTATAAAAGTAAGTAAAGAATTTAGTGAATCAACAGTGGCTAAAATATTAGACCTTGTTGAAAATGCAAGTAGTAAGAAATCTAAAACAGAAAACTTCATAACTAAGTTTTCAAAATACTATACTCCGATTGTAGTTATATCTGCTTTGTTAATAGCAGTAATACCTCCAATTATAATACCAGATGCTTTATTTAGTGATTGGTTATATAGAGGTTTAATATTCTTAGTAGTTTCTTGTCCTTGTGCATTAGTATTATCTATACCACTTAGTTTCTTTAGTGGAATAGGATTTGCATCTAAAAATGGGATTTTAATAAAGGGAAGTAATTATTTAGAAGCTTTAAGAGATGTAGACACAGTGGTATTTGATAAAACAGGAACTCTTACTAAAGGGGTATTTAAGGTAACTAAAGTAAATCCAGTAGAAATTTCAGAAGATAAATTATTAGAATATGCTGCATTTGCTGAAGCTAACTCTAATCATCCTATAGCTAAATCAATATTAAGTTACTATGATGAAAAAATAGATTTAGATAAGATAGCAAGTTATGAAGAGATAGCAGCTTATGGAATTAAAATAAGCTATAACAATGAACATATATTAGCTGGAAATGAAAAGCTAATGAGAAAAGAGAACATATTCTATTCTCAAGCTAAAGAAGTTGGAACAGTGGTTTATATAGCTGTAAATCAAGTTTATAGAGGATATATAGTAATATCAGATGAAATAAAAGATGATAGTATAGAAGCTATAAAACAATTAAAATCTATAGGGATAAAAGAAATTGTTATGCTAACAGGAGATAACGATAAAGTTGCAAGCAGTATAGCGAAAGAATTAGGAGTAGATAAAGTATATTCAAATTTACTTCCTGGTGATAAAGTAGAAAAACTAGAAGAAATATATAAAGGAAAATCTGAAAAAGAAAAAGTTATATTTGTTGGAGATGGAATAAATGATGCACCAGTTTTAGCTCGAGCAGATGTAGGTATAGCGATGGGGGCTTTAGGATCTGATGCGGCAATAGAAGCTGCTGATGTAGTTCTTATGACAGATGAGCCAATAAAAATAGCTAAAGCAATAAAAATAGCAAGTAAGACAAATAAGATAGTATGGCAAAATATAATATTTGCACTAGGTGTTAAAATAATAGTTTTAATATTAAGTGCAGGTGGAATTGCCACTATGTGGGAAGCTATATTTGCAGATGTGGGAGTTGCTTTAATAGCAGTTTTAAATGCTATGAGAGCTATGAAAGAATAGTGATATAAAAAAAGGAAGTATCTTAAAATGATTTTTATCATTTATAAAGATACTTCTTTTTTATATTTATTATATTACATACTTAAATACACAGAAAAAGTGAGTTAAAGTACCTAGCATAATGAAAACATGGAAAATTTCATGAAAACCAAGATGTTTTGATTTTAAGAATTCTGGTTTAGTTGCATAAATTAAAGCACCTATTGTATAAAATACTCCACCACCGATAAGTAAAGCTATACCCTGTAAAGAAAGAGCTTTATATAATGGAACTATCAAGAAAATTGAAATCCATCCCATTGCAACATATATAATTGTAGAAATCCATCTAGGACAGTTAAACCAAATTAATTTAAAACATACTCCAGCAACTGCAGCCATAAATATTATTCCGAATAATATCCATCCAGTTGTACCATTTAATGCGATTAAACAAAATGGAGTATATGAACCAGCTATTAACACAAATATCATAGCATGGTCTAATCTTCTTAAGAAGCTTATAACCTTGTCACTAGAAACTACTAAATGATAAGTTGCAGAAGCTGCATATAAAAGAATCATACTTAACCCAAATATTATTACAGCCGTTAGTGATATAGTAGAAGGGCTATTCAATGTTGTCTTTATTACTAATGCTAACAATCCAATAAAAGATAAAACTGCACCTGCAAGATGTGTAAATCCGTTTATTGGTTCTCTAAGATAATTATTCATAAAAAACCTCCTTGATTATATAGATAATAATATTTAAAATATATATACATAATGTACATATTAATATACTTACCATAAATTTGAAAATTCAATAAAATATTTATAGTATATTAATATTATACTCTATATTAATGTAGTATATATGATTTTGATGATAAAAATTAAAGAACAAAATCTCCATAGACAAATTTAAATAGACGTTTATAATACAACCAATATGATAAGGAATAATGATGTAAATTGTAGATAAAGTAATAGTTTCACTTTAGTTATAATATATGAAATAATAAATTTATAAAAAAGTTTATAAAAAAGTATTGACGATATATATTTGTGGTGGTATAGTTATACTTGTCCTTAAGAAAAGGGCAAAACGAAATTGAAAATGAACTTTGAAAATTAAACAGTAGGTTAATTTATAGAATTTGAAACAACCAAGAAACATAAAGCCAGATATATAACAGTATCTGAGCCCTAGATAAACTTTTATTTAAGAGTTTGATCCTGGCTCAGGATGAACGCTGGCGGCGTGCCTAACACATGCAAGTCGAGCGATTCTCTTCGGAGAAGAGCGGCGGACGGGTGAGTAACGCGTGGGTAACCTGCCCTGTACACACGGATAACATACCGAAAGGTATGCTAATACGGGATAATGTACTTTTGTCGCATGGCAGAAGTATCAAAGCTCCGGCGGTACAGGATGGACCCGCGTCTGATTAGCTAGTTGGAGAGGTAATGGCTCACCAAGGCAACGATCAGTAGCCGACCTGAGAGGGTGATCGGCCACATTGGAACTGAGACACGGTCCAAACTCCTACGGGAGGCAGCAGTGGGGAATATTGCACAATGGGCGAAAGCCTGATGCAGCAACGCCGCGTGAGCGATGAAGGCCTTCGGGTCGTAAAGCTCTGTCCTCAAGGAAGATAATGACGGTACTTGAGGAGGAAGCCCCGGCTAACTACGTGCCAGCAGCCGCGGTAATACGTAGGGGGCTAGCGTTATCCGGAATTACTGGGCGTAAAGGGTGCGTAGGTGGTTTCTTAAGTCAGAGGTGAAAGGCTACGGCTCAACCGTAGTAAGCCTTTGAAACTGAGAAACTTGAGTGCAGGAGAGGAGAGTAGAATTCCTAGTGTAGCGGTGAAATGCGTAGATATTAGGAGGAATACCAGTTGCGAAGGCGGCTCTCTGGACTGTAACTGACACTGAGGCACGAAAGCGTGGGGAGCAAACAGGATTAGATACCCTGGTAGTCCACGCCGTAAACGATGAGTACTAGGTGTCGGGGGTTACCCCCCTCGGTGCCGCAGCTAACGCATTAAGTACTCCGCCTGGGAAGTACGCTCGCAAGAGTGAAACTCAAAGGAATTGACGGGGACCCGCACAAGTAGCGGAGCATGTGGTTTAATTCGAAGCAACGCGAAGAACCTTACCTAAGCTTGACATACTTATGACCGATACCTAATAGTATTTTTCCCTTCGGGGACATGAGATACAGGTGGTGCATGGTTGTCGTCAGCTCGTGTCGTGAGATGTTGGGTTAAGTCCCGCAACGAGCGCAACCCTTGCCTTTAGTTGCCAGCATTAAGTTGGGCACTCTAGAGGGACTGCCAGGGATAACCTGGAGGAAGGTGGGGATGACGTCAAATCATCATGCCCCTTATGCTTAGGGCTACACACGTGCTACAATGGGTGGTACAGAGGGCAGCCAAGTCGTGAGGCGGAGCTAATCCCTTAAAGCCATTCTCAGTTCGGATTGTAGGCTGAAACTCGCCTACATGAAGCTGGAGTTACTAGTAATCGCAGATCAGAATGCTGCGGTGAATGCGTTCCCGGGTCTTGTACACACCGCCCGTCACACCACGGAAGTTGGGGGCGCCCGAAGCCAGATAGCTAACCTTTTGGAAGCGTCTGTCGAAGGTGAAATCAATAACTGGGGTGAAGTCGTAACAAGGTAGCCGTATCGGAAGGTGCGGCTGGATCACCTCCTTTCTAAGGAGAATTGCCTACTGTTTAATTTTGAGAGTTCATAAGAACTTTCATACTAGTACTTTGAAAACTGTATAACATTTAGTGATATGACATCATTTTAATATATGAAGAAGATAACTTCTAAAAATATCATGGAGAAGATAAACTCTTTAAAAATCAAACTTTTAATAACTTGGTCAAGTTATTAAGGGTGCAGGGCGGATGCCTTGGCACTAGGAGCCGATGAAGGACGCGATAAGCTGCGATAAGCTTCGGGGAGTTGCACGTAAACTTTGATCCGAAGATTTCCGAATGAGGAAACTCACTTAGAGTAATGTCTAAGTATTGTTAAGTGAATACATAGCTTAATGAGGGGAACCCGGGGAACTGAAACATCTAAGTACCCGGAGGAAAAGAAAGAAATTCGATTCCGTAAGTAGCGGCGAGCGAACGCGGAACAGGCCAAACCAATGAAGTTTACTTCGTTGGGGTTGAGGACATGCAACATGGATGCAATATTGTAAGCGAAGAGAGTTGGAAAGCTCCGCCATAGAAGGTAATAGCCCTGTAGTTGAAACGAGAAAGCTACTAGCATGATCCAGAGTACCACGGGACACGTGAAACCCTGTGGGAAGCAGGAGGGACCATCCTCCAAGCCTAAATACTACCTAGTGACCGATAGCGCATAGTACCGTGAGGGAAAGGTGAAAAGAACCCCGGGAGGGGAGTGAAATAGAACCTGAAACCCTGCACTTACAAGCTGTGGGAGCACTTTTTATGTGTGACCGCGTACTTTTTGTAGAACGGGCCAACGAGTTACGTTAAGTAGCAAGGTTAAGCACTTAAGGTGTGGAGCCGTAGCGAAAGCGAGTCTTAAATGGGCGCTTAAGTTACTTGACGTAGACCCGAAACCGGGCGACCTATCCATGAGCAGGTTGAAGCGAAAGTAAAATTTCGTGGAGGACCGAACCCACGAGCGTTGAAAAGCTCGGGGATGACTTGTGGATAGCGGTGAAATTCCAATCGAGCCCGGAGATAGCTGGTTCTCCCCGAAATAGCTTTAGGGCTAGCCTCAAGCGTAGAGAGGCGGAGGTAGAGCACTGAATGTCCTAGGGGGTATTGCACTTACCGAAGACTATCAAACTCCGAATGCCGTTTTCTTTTACTTGGGAGTCAGACTGTGGGTGATAAGATTCATAGTCAAAAGGGCAACAGCCCAGATCGTCAGCTAAGGTCCCTAAATGTACGTTAAGTGGTAAAGGATGTGGGATTGCACAGACAACCAGGATGTTGGCTTAGAAGCAGCCACTCATTTAAAGAGTGCGTAATAGCTCACTGGTCGAGTGATCCTGCGCCGAAAATTTCCGGGGCTAAAACGTACTACCGAAGCTACGATATCAGCAATGATAGGTAGGGGAGCTTCGTATACAGGCTGAAGCATGACCGTAAGGACATGTGGACAGTATACGAGTGAGAATGTTGGCATGAGTAGCGAGACGTGGGTGAGAATCCCACGGGCCGTAAACCCAAGGTTTCCAGGGGAAGGTTCGTCCGCCCTGGGTTAGTCAGGACCTAAGCCGAGGCCGAAAGGCGTAGGTGATGGACAACAGGTTGATATTCCTGTACCGCCAATAAGCGTTTGAGAAATGGGATGACACAGTAGGATAAGCTAACCACACTGTTGGTTATGTGTGGCTAAGTACTGAGGCAGTCAAGATAGGCAAATCCGTCTTGATGTTAATGCTGGGGTACGATGGGGAGCGAAATTAAGTAGCGAAGTAGCTGATTTCACACTGTCGAGAAAAGTCTCTATCGAGTTTAAAGGCGCCTGTACCTCAAACCGACACAGGTGGGTGAGGAGAGTATCCTAAGGCCAGCGAGAGAACTATTGTTAAGGAACTCGGCAAAATGACCCCGTAACTTCGGGAGAAGGGGTGCCATCTTTGGATGGCCGCAGAGAATAGGCCCAAGCGACTGTTTACCAAAAACACAGGTTTCTGCTAAGTCGCAAGACGATGTATAGGAGCTGACGCCTGCCCGGTGCTGGAAGGTTAAGGGGATCTGTTAGAGCAATCGAAGCAGTGAACTTAAGCCCCAGTAAACGGCGGCCGTAACTATAACGGTCCTAAGGTAGCGAAATTCCTTGTCGGGTAAGTTCCGACCCGCACGAAAGGCGTAACGATTTGGGCACTGTCTCAACAATAGACTCGGTGAAATTGTAATCCCGGTGAAGATGCCGGGTACCTGCGACAGGACGGAAAGACCCCATGGAGCTTTACTGTAGCTTGACGTTGGGTCTTGGTACTACATGTACAGGATAGGTGGGAAACTATGAAGCATGGACGCCAGTCTGTGTGGAGTTATCCTTGGGATACCACCCTTGTAGTACTGGGATCCTAACCATAGGCCTTGAATCAGGTCTTGGGACACCGTCAGGTGGGCAGTTTGACTGGGGCGGTCGCCTCCTAAAGAGTAACGGAGGCGCTCAAAGGTTCTCTCAGCACGGTCGGAAATCGTGCGTAGAGTGTAAAGGCAGAAGAGAGCTTGATTGCAAGACATACAGGTCGAGCAAGGACGAAAGTCGGACTTAGTGATCCGGTGGTACCGCATGGAAGGGCCATCGCTCAACGGATAAAAGCTACCCTGGGGATAACAGGCTTATCTCCCCCAAGAGTCCACATCGACGGGGAGGTTTGGCACCTCGATGTCGGCTCATCACATCCTGGGGCTGTAGTAGGTCCCAAGGGTTGGGCTGTTCGCCCATTAAAGTGGTACGCGAGCTGGGTTCAGAACGTCGTGAGACAGTTCGGTCCCTATCCGTCGCAGGCGTAGGAAATTTGAGGAGACCTGTCCTTAGTACGAGAGGACCGGGATGGACGTACCTCTGGTGTACCAGTTGTTCTGCCAAGGGCATCGCTGGGTAGCTATGTACGGAATGGATAAGCGCTGAAAGCATCTAAGCGCGAAGCCGACTTCAAGATAAGATTTCCCACCGTAAGGGTAAGACCCCAGGAAGACTACCTGGTTGATAGGTCGAAGGTGTAAGTGCAGTAATGTATTTAGCTTACCGATACTAATAGGTCGAGGACTTGACCAAAATAAAATCTAACGATTTTATATCGCAACTAAAAAACAGTTGCTAAAATTTAAATGATTAAAACCTAAATGTATACAGTTTTCAGAGTATTAACTCTAAAATTTAATTAAGAAATTAATTAAAACATAAAGATTATGTGGTTATAATAGCAAAGAGGATACACCTGTTCCCATTCCGAACACAGAAGTTAAGCTCTTTAGCGCTGATGGTACTTGGTGGGCAACTGCCTGGGAGAGTAAGACGTAGCCACGTAATCTTTTTTTTGCGTTCAAAAATATATTACTAGTTCTAAATTTACAAAGTTTAGATGTAGATGTATACTATAAATGTAAAGATAAAAAACTTAATATAGTTTGGAGGATATCAATGAATATAGGGGTTGTAGGTGTAAATCATAATTTAGCTCCAATAAGTGTAAGAGAAGGAGTTTCTTTCACAGATTTACAGAAAATAGAGGCTATAAATTATTTATTAGACAAAGAGATAGAAGAGGTTGTTATATTATCGACTTGTAATAGAAGTGAGATTTATATTCAATCCAAAAATATTAAAGAAAAAATAAAAGTGATAGAACAATTTTATGAAAGCTTCTTTGAATGTCCAGATGTAAGTAACTACTTATTTACAAAATCAGGTAGAGAGGCTATAGAACATATTTATAATGTTACATCAGGATTAGATTCTATAGTATTAGGAGAAGACCAAATACTAGGGCAAGTAAAAGATGCCCATGTTTTTTCTATGCAATTAGGTTCTAGTAAAAAGATATTTAACAAATTATTTAGAGAAGCAATAACTACAGCAAAAAACATGAAAAGTACAACAAAAATATCACAACAACCATTATCTATAAGCTATATCGGGGTAAAGTTTTTAGAAAAGAGGTTAGGTGAATTAGAGGGCAAAAATGCTTTAGTTATAGGTGTAGGGAAAATGAGCAAGTTAACCATGAAACACTTAGAAGAAGAAAAGGTTAACACAATATATGTGTCAAATCGAAGTCATGGTAAGATAAAAGAAATACAACATGAGTATAAAAATATTGTTCCAATTGAATATAAAGACAGATATAAAGTACTTAATGATGTAGATATGGTAATAAGTGCTACAGCGTCTCCTCATATGGTAATCAAATATGAAGAAATGCCTAAACTTCAAAAACAAGTTTATATGATGGATATAGCTCTTCCAAGAGATATAGACCAAAAAATAAATGATATAGAAAATGCAGAAGTTTATGATATAGATGACTTAAAGAAAATTCATGATGAAAACAATGAAAAAAGAAAAGAACTAGCTAACATAGGGTATGAGATGATAAACGAAAGCATTGATGAATTTTTAGAATGGGTAGATTCAACACATATAGATCCAACTATTGAGTCATTAAATGATAAGTGTTTAGAAATAAGAGAAGATACTTTAGAGTATATATTTAGAAAATTAAATCTAGATACTAGAGAGAAAAAAGTAATAGATAAGATGATGACATCTGCACTTAAAAGGCTTATAAGAGAGCCTATAATTAATTTAAAACAAATCAAAGATAAAGGTAAGCGTGAAGAATACATAAAATTAGTTGAAGAGTTATTTGAACTTTAGACCTTAGGAGGTATACATATGAAAAATGAAAAATCACTAAAGATATATGAGGAAGCAGTAAAGTATATACCAGGAGGGGTTAACAGTCCTGTTAGAGCATTTAAATCAGTAGGTTTAGACCCTATTTTTATAGATAGCGCTCATGGAAGTAGAATATATGATGTAGATGGAAATGAATATATAGACTATATTTGTTCTTGGGGCCCACTTATGTTAGGACATAGCCCAAAAGAAATAGTACAAGGTATTGAAGAAGTAGTAGCTAAAGGAACAAGTTATGGAGTGCCTACAGAAATAGAAGTAGATATGGCAAAAATAATAGTAGAGGCTTATCCTGCAATAGATCAAGTGCGTATGGTTAACTCTGGAACAGAAGCAACAATGAGTGCTTTAAGAGTAGCTAGAGCGTACACAAATAGAAATAAAATATTAAAATTTGAAGGATGTTACCATGGACATTCAGATGCCTTACTAGTTAAATCAGGATCTGGAACAATTACATATGGAGTACCTACAAGCCCAGGAGTACCAGATGATGTTGTTAAAGATACTTTAGTATGTAGATATAATGATTTAGATGCAGTAAGAGAAATATTCAAAAATCAAGGTCATGAAATAGCTGCAATAATAGTAGAAACAGTAGCAGGTAATATGGGTGTAGTTCCTGGTACACAAGAATTTTTACAATTATTAAGAGATATAACTAAAGAGTACAACACTGTTTTAATATTTGATGAAGTAATAACTGGATTCAGATTAAATTACAGCAGTTCAATTGGATACTTTGGAATAAAGCCAGATATGGTTTGCTTTGGAAAAATAATAGGAGCAGGACTTCCAGTTGGAGCTTATGGTGGAACTAAAGAAATAATGAGCATGGTATCTCCTGTTGGACCTGTTTATCAAGCGGGAACATTATCAGGTAACCCATTAGCTATGTATATGGGTAAAAAGAACTTAGAAATACTAAGAGACAATCCACAAATATATTTAGAATTAGAAGAAAAAGCTAAAAGATTAGAAGCAGGACTAAGAAATAACATAGAAAAATTAGGATTAAATTATACTATAAATAGAGCTGGTTCATTAGTTTGTTTATTCTTTGCACAAGGTCCTATAAATAATTATGATGATGTAACTAAATGCGATGTTGAAAAATTTAACAAATACTTTAAAGAGTTAATAAATAGAGGAATTCTTTTAGCTCCGACTCAATTTGAAGCAATGTTTTTATCAAATGCTCATACAAATGAAGATATTGATTATACTATAAACGCTAGTTACGAAGCATTAAAAGCAGCACACAATCTTTAAGAATGTTAATGAGAGGGAAATTAAATGAATTTACTAGAAAATATATCAAAAAATATATATTCATTAGATGAAAAATATATTAATAAAGCAAAAGAAAGATTAGACAAACTTATAAAGCCTGTTGGCAGCCTTGGGAAGATAGAAGACATTTGTATGCAATTAGCAGGGATATATGGAAGTGAAAAATTTGATACGTCTAAAAAAGCAATAATAGCTTTTGCAGGAGATCATGGAGTTTATGAGGAAGGTGTAGCACCAGACCCTCAAAGCATAACATATCTTCAATTTCCTAATTTTGCAAAAGGATTATGTGGAGTAGGAACATTAAGTAAATTTGTAGGTGCTGATGTAGTAGCAGTAGATGTAGGTATAAATTGTGACCATAAATTAGAAGGTGTTCTAGATTATAAAATTAGAAAAGGAACATCAAATATGGCTAAAGGACCTGCCATGAGTAGAGAAGAAGCCATAAAATGTTTAGAAATTGGTATAGAAGTAGCAGAAGAATGTATAGAAAAAGGATATAAAGTTATAGGTATTGGAGAAATGGGAATATGTAATACTACTCCAAGTAGTGCTATAATATCAGTAATAGGTGATTGTGATCCTTTAGAAGTAACTGGAATAGGAGCAGGATTAAAGAAAGAAAGAGTAGCACACAAAGCTAGTGTAATAAGAAAGTCTATAGAATTAAATAATCCAAATCCAAATGATGCGATAGATATATTATCTAAGGTTGGAGGATTTGAAATAGGTGCTATGGCAGGTGTTGTATTGGGATGTAGTGCAAACAGAATACCTGTAGTTTTAGATGGATTTATATCTTATGCAGCAGCATTATTAGCATATAAGATAAACCCTAAATGTAGAGAGTATATGATAGCATCTCACTTATCAGCAGAACCAGGAACTCAAAAATCTTTAGAAATAATAAATCTAAGTCCTGTACTTAACATGGATATGAGACTAGGTGAAGGTAGTGGAGCAGCTTTAGCATTTAATATAATAGAAGCATCTAACTATACATATCAAAATATGGCTACATACGATGAAGTAGATCTAGGAAGATAGGTATTTAAGATAGGAGAAATAAAATGAGCAAAGTTATATTAGTAACAGGTGGAGCAAGATCTGGTAAAAGTAATTTTGCAGAACAATTATGTATAAATAGAAATAATGAGACTGCATATATAGCAACATCAATACCTTTTGATGATGAATTAAAAGATAGAGTAAAAAAACATAAAGAAAGTAGACCTCAAAATTGGAATACTTATGAAATATACAAAGATATTTATTCGATAATTGAAGAAATATCTAACAAACATAAAACCGTTATATTAGATTGTGTAACATTATTGGTTAATAATTTGATGTTCACATATGAAATAGACATAGATAAAGCAAATCAAGATCAAATAAATAATTTAGAAATGTACATAAAAGATCAAGTTAATAAATTATTTGGAGAAATAAAAAAAACAGATTTATATTTTGTTGTAGTGACTAATGAACTAGGAATGGCAGTTGTTCCTGACAATAAACTAAGCAGAGTATATACAGATATTGTAGGTAGAATAAATCAATGCATAGCATCACAAAGTGATGAAGTATATTTTGTAGTAAGTGGTATACCTATGAAGATAAAGGGGTAGATTATGAAAAGATTTATAGCAATACTTCAATTTATGACTAGGATACCTATAAATATGGATGTAGGAATTGATGATGATTTTCATAAATCCTTAACATATTTTCCATTAGTTGGACTTGTATTAGGAGTATTATTGTTCTTAGTGGGGACAGTATCAATGATAATATTTGATCCATTTATAACATCTATAATTATTACGTTATCATCAGTATTACTTACGGGAGGTCTTCATATTGATGGTCTAGGAGATACTTTTGATGCTATATATAGCTATAGAGATAAAGAAAAAATGTTAGAAATAATGAAAGATTCTAGATTAGGTACAAATTCGCTTTTAGCTATAACATTTGTAATCTTACTTAAAATTGGGTTTATATATAGTATTGTAAATGTAGGATGTATGTGGATGATAGTATTTATGCCAGTAATAGGTAGATTAGGTGTACTAAGATTAACTTATAAAACAGTATCTCCAAGAGCTAAAGGTATGGGAAATATGTTTATAGGAAAATGTAGCACAAATATGTTTATAAGTGCTATATTATACACAATAGCTATGATATTATTAATAGCGAAATTTATATTTTTAAGTGAATTCGAAATTATAATAAAAATACTTGGTTCTATAATAGTTGTTATTTTATTTAATCAGATATTTAAAAATCATATATATAAAAAAATTGATGGAGTAACAGGTGACATATTAGGATGTAGTATAGAACTTGGAGAAGTTATATATTTACTTTACATATACTTTATAATAGGTTAATCTTAAAGAGGTGAGACTATGACAAAATTAATTTTAGTAAGACATGCATTGACTACTGATAATCAAGATAACAAATTATCTGGACATATAGATAGTGTTGTAAGTGAGATAGGTAAAAAACAAATTGATAAGCTTACAACTTACTTGGAAAAAGTAGATATAGATAAAATTTATACTACTACGTCATTAAGAACTAAAGATACAGTACAAAAAATAGCAAATTTTAAAAAAATAAATATAATACAAAAAGAAGCATTAAAGGAAATTAGCTTTGGCGATTTTGAAGGTATAACCTTTGAAAAAATAAAAAAAAATCACCCAAAAGAGTTTCAAGATATGATAGATAAAGGATATGAATATAAATACCCTAATGGAGAAAGTTTGATAGACTCCTACAACAGGGCGGCAAATGAAATAAGTGAAATAATTTTTGAAAATAAAGATAAGACAATACTTATATGTTCTCATGGAGGGACCATAAGAAATATAATAACTTACCTTATATCAAATAGTTATGAGTATCACTGGAATTTTAAAATTGATAATGCATCAGTTACAATTTTAGAGGTGGAAAATGGTTTTACTGTTGTAGATACTATGAATAACACAAGTTTTATTTAGCCTTCAAAAATCGAATATTAGATTAAAATAGGTTCTTATAGATTAAAAGGGAAAAAGGTTAAATGCCTTTGCAGCCCCCGCTACTGTAAAACTGACGAAACTATAAACGCCACTGTCACTTGACGGGAAGGTATAGGAGTAGGATGAAGTTGAGCCAGGATACCTGCCTAATTTAATTGATTAATGAGATCTTCGGGGTGAAGGTTTTTATTTGATACATTATAAAATAAAAGACCTAACTCTAGATAGAGTTGGGTCTTTTTTAATATTAGAAAATTTAAATAAAGGGTGTGAAATTATGGGTAAAAAAATAATGTTACAAGGTACTGCGTCTAATGTTGGAAAAAGTGTTTTAACAGCTGGTTTATGTAGAGTATTTAAACAAGATGGTTATAGTGTTGCACCATTCAAATCTCAAAATATGGCATTAAATTCTTTTATAACAAAAGAAGGTCTTGAAATGGGAAGAGCTCAAGTATTTCAAGCTGAAGCAGCAGGAATTGAACCAGTAGCAGATATGAACCCTATATTATTGAAACCATCTGGAAATCATAGATGCCAAGTAATAGTAAGGGGTAAAGTAAGAGAAGATATGTCTTCGTCAGACTATCACACATATAAGCCTGAGTTATCAAAAGAATTAAAAACTATATTTGAAAAATTTAGTAATAATCACGATATAGTAGTTATGGAAGGTGCTGGAAGTAGTGCTGAAATAAATTTAAGAGAACATGATATTGCTAATATGGGAATGGCAGAAATAGCAGATGCACCTGTAATAATAGTAGGGGATATAGATAGAGGAGGAGTATTTGCTTCTTTAGCAGGCACAATGCTTTTATTAAGTGAAGAAGAAAGAAAAAGAGTAAAGGGAGTAATAATAAATAAATTTAGAGGAAGAAAAGAACTTTTATATGATGGAGTTAAAATGCTTGAAGAAATAATAAAAGTTCCTGTGCTTGGGGTTATTCCTTATAGTGATATAAAAATAGAAGATGAAGACAGTGTAACAACTAAATTCAAAACTAAAATGGATAAAAATGATGTACATATTGAAATAGTTAGAACACCACATATGTCTAATTTTACAGATTTTAATATATTTGAAACACAAGAAGACGTTAGTATTAGATATGTTGATTATGGAGAAGCGCTAGGAAATCCTGATATGGTAATAATACCGGGAAGTAAAAGTACAATAGATGACTTAAAATACATAAGAGAAAATGGGCTAGAAGATCAAATAAAAGAATTACAAAAAAGAGGTAAATTAATATTTGGAATCTGTGGGGGTTATCAAATGTTAGGTAACAAGCTTAAAGATCCATATCATGTAGAAGGTGAAGTAGAGGAATTTGATGGAATTGGGCTTTTAGATAATGAAACTACTTTTGAAAAAGAAAAAGTAACAACTCAAGTAGGAGCTACAATATATGATGGGCTTAGCGGATATATGGCTAATCTTGGAGGGAAAAAAGTAAAAGGTTATGAAATACATATGGGGAAAAGCAAAATTGGTGAAAATGTAAATGATTTAAACATGATTAATAAAAAACTAGAAGAAGATGTTAATTATCCAGAAGGAAGTGTAAACAAAGAAGGTAATGTAGTAGGAACTTATCTTCACGGTATATTTGATGATATTGATTTTACAAGAGGAATATTAAATAACATAAGAGTTAAAAAAGGATTAGAAAAGATACAAAGTAGGGTAACTTCATTTAATGAATTTAAACAAAAAGAATACGACAAATTAGCAGATTTATTAAGAGAACATTTAGATATAGAAAAAATTTATAAGATAATGGAAGATCATGAAAATACAAAAAAATAAAATTATAAAAATAAATTTAAATAGTAGGGGATATTTATGAGAAAAATTTTGATTGCAGGAACTAATAGTGGTGTAGGAAAGACAACTATATCCTTAGGAATTATGCAGGCTATTACAAAAAGAAATATGAAAGTCCAGCCGTATAAAGTTGGACCTGACTATATAGATCCTTCGTATCATACATTTATAACTAATAGATACTCAAGAAACTTAGATTCATATATGTTAGATGATGAAAAAATAAAGTATGTATTTAATAAATCATCACAAGATGCAGACATATCAATAGTTGAAGGTGTAATGGGGCTTTTTGATGGTATAGGAATAGATTTAGATAATTGCACTAGTTCTCATACATCTAAAATTTTAAAAGCACCAGTTATATTGGTTATAAACGGTAAAGCTATGGCAGCATCTAGTGCAGCGATGGTACTTGGATATAAACAAATTGATAAAGATGTAGATATAAAAGGTGTAATAGTTAATAATGTTAAAACTAAAACCCATTATGAAATAATAAAACAATCAATAGAAACATATTGTGATGTAGAGGTTTTGGGATATTTTCCTCCTAATGATGAGTTTTCATTAGACTCAAGACATTTAGGACTAGTACCTAGTGTAGAAATAGATTGTTTAAAAACTAAATTTGATAATTTAGCAGATGAAATAGAAAAGTATATAGATATAGATAGAATACTAGAAATATCACAAACTGAAGAAGTTGAAAGTGACTTTGATCTACTACCTTTTATAAAAGAAAATAAATTGGAAAATAAAACAATAGCTATAGCATATGACAAAGCTTTTAATTTTTACTATAGAGAAAATATAGAGTTACTACAAGGGTTAGGACTAAATGTAAAATACTTTAGCCCACTAAAAGGTAAGGAAGTACCAAATTGTGATTACATATATATTGGTGGAGGTTTCCCAGAAATATTTGCTAAAGAACTAGAGCTTAATGAAAGTATGAGGCAATCTATAAAAAAAGCTCATGAAAATAACATACCTATATACGCTGAATGCGGTGGGTTAATGTATTTAGGAGAAAAACTTATAGATCAAGAAAATAAAGAATGTAGTATGGTAGGGATACTTAAAGGATATAGCGAGATGACACCTTCTTTAAAAAGATTTGGGTATTGTTATGGAATATCTAAAGTAGAAACTATTTTATCTAAAAAAGGTGAAATCATAAAAGGTCATGAGTTTCATCACTCAGTTTTTCAAACTAAAGAAGAATGTGCTTATACAATGAGAAAAGAAAGAGATAAAAAAATAGTTGATGAATGGGAAGGTGGATATAGCAAAAATAATACTTTAGCTACTTATCTACACACACATTTTTATAATAACTTAGATTGTATAAAGAATTTTTTAGAAAAAGGAAATAAGTAATATGAATATACTATCTATTTACATAGGTTACGTAATGGATTTAATCATAGGAGATCCGTATTCTTTTCCTCATCCAGTTAGATACATTGGAAAATTGATAAAAATAACTGAAAATAAAATAAGAAAAATAGCTAAAACTGATAAAAATTTAAAAACAGGTGGATTTGTATTATGGTTTGTTACAGTAGGAATAACTTACTTAGTTACATATTTAATAGTTAAATTAAGTAGTTTTGTTCCAGGTGGTTTTTTAATAGTAAATTCAATTTTAATTTACACAACACTTGCTACTAAATGTTTAAAAGATGAAGCTGTAAAAATATATAAAGTGTTAAAAAGCAAAGATATAGAAAGATCTAGAATTCAATTATCTTATATAGTAGGAAGAGATACTACAAGTTTAGATGAATGTGAAATAATTAGAGCAACCGTAGAAACAGTAGCAGAAAATACTGTTGATGGAATAATTGCACCAATGTTTTATGCTTTTATAGGTGGAGCACCACTTGCAATGGCTTATAAAGCTATAAATACACTAGATTCTACTGTAGGATATAAAAATGAAAAGTATATGAATTTGGGATTTGCATCAGCAAAGATTGATGATATTGCAAACTATATACCTGCTAGAATTTCTGTTTTATTAATCACAATAGGAAGTTTAATATTAGGATATGATTATAAAAGTTGTTTTAAAATTTCAATTAGAGATAGAAAAAATCATAAAAGTCCAAACTGTGCATACTCAGAAGGTGCAGTTGCAGGAGCTTTAGGAGTACAATTAGGTGGAACTAATATATACTTTGGTAAAGAAGTGTATAAGCCAACTATAGGAGATAAAATTAGAAAAATTGAGATAGAAGATATAGTTAGAACAAATAAAATAATGTATGCTACTTCAATTACTTCAATAGTAATATTTACAGCGCTGTTTATGGTTTTATAAAAACTTACATTGGCAGATTAACGATATAGTGAGTTTATTTGAGGGGTGAGATATATGAAAGATTTAGGGCATGGTGCTAATGTAGAACATATAGCGAAATTGTACGATAAAAATCCAAGAGACATAATAGATTTTAGTTCAAATATAAATCCAAAAGTAATACAAAATTTAGAAAAATACATATTAGAAGGATTAGAAGAGTGTAGAAGTTATCCAGATATAAATTACACTAATTTAAAAAATAATATATCAAAATATATAAATGTAAAATCAGATTTTATAATACCTGGCAATGGAGCTACAGAGATAATCTACTTATTAATGAAAAGTATAGGAAAGAAAATAGCTATATTAAATCCCACCTTTTCAGAATATGAAAGAAGTGCTAAATTAAGTGGATTAGAAGTTATAAATTTAGAGTTAGATGAAAAAAATCAGTTTTCTATAGATTTAGATTATATAAAATCAAATATAGAAAAATTTGATAGCTTATTTGTATGTAATCCTAATAATCCAAATGGTAAAGTTAAATATTTAAAAGAATTATTAGATTTAATGAAAGCAAACAATAAATTACTTATAATTGATGAAACTTTTATGGAATTTGTGGGAGATGAAGAAAAATACAGTTTAGTAAAATTCATAGATAAATATGAAAATTTATTTATACTAAAAGCTGTCACAAAGTTTTTTGGAATGCCAGGATTAAGACTTGGATATGGATTAACTAGCAATAAAGAAATAATAGAAAAAATTTATAACTACAAAGAGCCATGGACAATAAATTCTTTTGCAGATACGTTATCTAACTACATTTTTGAAGATGAAAAATATATAAAAGATAGCAAAGACTACTATATAAATGAACGAAAATATATGTTACAAGAGTTAAGAAACATAAAGAATATAGTAGTATATAACAGCGATACAAATTTTTTATTAATTAGACTTAATACTAAGAGGGCAAACGAAATAAAAGTCGAATTATTAATAAAAGGGAATATTCTTGTAAGAGATGCATCGAATTTTATATGTTTAGATGATAGTTATATAAGAGTAGCTATAAAATCTCATGAAGAAAATAAAATCCTTATAAAATATATGAAAGATTTATTAGGAGATTAAATATGAAATATTATGGCATTTGTCCAGGTTCTTGCGGAGAGTTTGTTCAAGGAATGGTGGACAATGATGAATACTTGAGTTCATATACAATAGATATGTATTCAACAGCAATAGTTGAAGAAAGATTAAAAAATATACAAAGAGGACCAAGCAAATCTAGAAAAGCAGTAGAAGCTGTTTTTAATAGATTTAATATACCGATTAAGGAAAGTAAAAATATTTCATTAAATATTAAAAGTGAAATACCAGTTGGGAAAGGTATGGCAAGTTCAACAGCAGATATAGGGGCTACTATAGCTGCTACACTAGGGCTATTAAAACAAAGCTTAAGCAGTGAAGAAATATCTAAACTAGCATCTACGATAGAACCAACAGATTCTATATATATAGAAAAAAACAGTATTTTCAACCCTTTAAATGGTGATGTAATAAAGTATTTAGGAAACATTAAAAACTCTAGAGTTGTAATTTTAGAACCTAAAAAGACATTAAACACAATGAAGATTAGAAGCTTACCAAATTACAAAGAAATTAAAATCCAAAATAAAGAAATTATAAAAAATGCATTTCAACTTTTAGAAGAAGGGATTAAAAATAATGATTTATATAGTATTGGAAAAGCTTGCACTCTTAGTAGTTTAGCCAATGAAAATATAGATAAAAAAGAAGGCTTAAAAAAAATTATAGAAATATCACAAAATTATGGTGCATACGGGGTTAACATTGCTCATAGTGGTACAGTTGTTGGAATTTTAATAGACAAGTGTATGAATGATGCTAGATTGATAGAGCTATTAAAACAAGTTAATTTAGATGTAGTTTACAATAAAATGTACGCCTTAGATATTATAGATGGTGGAATCAGGAGGGAATTACAATGCAATACATCAAAAATCCTATGATGATAGAAGAAACAAGTTTTGTAATGATACAAGAGATAATAGATGATATAAGACCAAATTATGAATTTAAAAATTTAGTAGAAGAAAAAATAATAAAGCGCTGCATACATACAACTGCAGATTTTGAATATTTAGATATACTTAAAATATCAGATACTGTAGTAGAAAATATAGTAGATGCACTTAAAAATAAGGCAACTATATATACAGATACAAATATGGCTTTAAGCGGAATAAATAAAAAGAGATTAGAAAATTTAGGATGTAAGTATAAATGTTTAGTAGCAGATGAAGAAACTGCAAAACTAGCTAAAGAAAAAGCTATAACTCGTTCAATGGCAGCAGTTGAAATAGCGTCTAAAGAACCTGGAAGAAAAATATTTGTACTTGGAAATGCTCCAACAGCACTATATAAAGTTATGGAAATGAGAAATTCTAAAGAACTTAGTGTAGATGCAATAGTAGGAGTTCCAGTTGGATTTGTAGGAGCAGCGGAATCTAAAGATGAATTAGAAAAAACTGATATACCTTATATAATATCAAAAGGAAGAAAAGGTGGAAGTAACTTAGCAGCAGCCATAGTTAATGCTATTTTATACACTATGTAGGTAATGATATGGAAGAGTATGTATATATAGACGGGAAAAAATATAGAAGAGGTTATACTACTGGTTCTTGTGCTACGGGTGCATCAAAAGCAGCAACTCATATGCTATTAACTAAAAGTAAAATAGATACTATAAATATAGATACTCCTAAAGGTATACCTCTAACATTAAAAATTGAAAACATAAATATGAGTGACGATTATGTAGAATGTTCAATACAAAAAGATGGTGGAGATGACATTGATGCCACTCATACTATGCATATCTACGCTAGAGCAGAACTTGTAAAAAAACAAGGATCTGAGGATATATTAGTGTGTGGTGGAGATGGCATAGGAGTTGTAACTAGAAAAGGCCTAAGTGTAGAAGTTGGAAAGCATGCTATAAATCCAGTTCCTATGAAAATGATAAATAGTGAAGTAAATAAAGTTGTAGGCAGTGATACAGAATTAATTTTAGGAAAAGGTATTTCACTAAAAATAACAATATTTGCTCCAAGAGGAAGTGAAATAGCTAAAAAAACTTTTAATCCAAGACTTGGTATAGTTGGTGGAATATCTATTTTAGGGACAACGGGGATAGTTGAGCCTATGAGTGATGAGGGATGGAAAAAGTCTTTATCAATAGAACTTCAAATGAAAAAAGAGCAAGGGCTAGATAAAATAATCTTAGTACCCGGAAATCATGGTGAACAATTTATAAGAGAAAATTTAAAATTAGATATGAAATATGTTATAAGAACTAGCAATTTCATAGGATACATGTTAAAAGAAGCCCAACGAATGGGATATAAAAAAATACTTATGGCTGGTCATATAGGTAAATTCATAAAAATATCAGCAGGAATATTTAATACTCATAGCAAGATAGCAGATGCTAGGAGCGAAATATTAGTATCTAATTTAGCATTGATGAAAGCTCCTTATGAATTTTTAGAAAAAATAAGTGAATGTTTAAGTGCAGAAGAAGCTGTTGAAATAATAGATAATAGTGATTATAAAGAATTTTATGATTTAGTAAGCAATAAATGTAAATTCAAAGTTAATCAGTATTTAGGTGATGACAAAATAGAAGTAGAAGTTATGATGTTTTCTATGGACAAAACTTTATTGGGAAAATCATATAACACAGAGCGTTTAGTGGAGGTGTTTAGATGATAAATGTCATAGGATTAGGTCCAGGGAATGGTGATTATATAACTAAATTAGGTGAGACTTTAATAAAAACTTCTGATGTATTAATCGGAGGAAAAAGAAACTTAGAATCTATAAAAGATTTTGAAGGTGAAAAGATAGAGTTAGCATCTAATTTAAAAGAGATAGTACAGTACATAAATAATAATAAAGAAAAGCAAATATCTGTAATAGCTTCAGGTGATCCATTTATATATGGAATAGGAAAGTATTTGTCTCAAAATATTGAACGTAAAAATTTAAATGTAGTATCAGGAATTAGTTCTTTGCAATACATATTTTCAAAAGTACATGTTGATATGAATGATTTATATATAACAAGTAGTCATGGAAAAACTCCTGACTTTGATTATGTATTATCTCACAAAAAAGTATGTATGGTTACAGACAAAAACATAGGACCGAAAGAAATCTGCAAAGAAATTCTAAAACGAAGCTTAAGTAAAACTGTTATTGTGGGAGAAAATCTATCTTATGAAAATGAAAAAATAAGTATAGGAAAGCCAGAAGAAATATTAAAAATAGATAATTTTGATATGTGTGTAGTAGTATTGCTAGAAGATTATTAAAAGTCATAACAATTGATGGGGATTACATATGGAAAATAGTGAATTCATAACAGGAAAAGTACCTATAACGAAAGAAGAAGTGAGAGCTATATCTATAATGAAATTAGATTTAGTAAATGCTAAAAAATTTGTAGATGTAGGAGCAGGTACAGGAAGTGTAAGTATAGAAGCAGCTTACAATTATCCAAACTTAGAAGTTATTTCTATAGAAAGAAATGATGATGCACTAGATTTAATAAGTAAAAATGTTGAGAAATTCAACTTAAACAATGTAAACGTAATAAAGGGATATGCACCGATAGAATTAAATGGAAGTGTTGATGCAGTATTTCTTGGAGGTACAGGTAATAATTTAAGTGAAATATTACTTTGGTCAAAAGATATGCTATTAGAAGGTGGAAGATTAGTAGCAAATTTTATAATAGTAGAAACTTTTAATGAGACTTTAAAACTACTAAGAGAATATGGATTTAATAATATAGATGTTTCAGTGTTAAACGTGTCTAAGTTAGAAAAACTGGGAAGAGGCGAATACTTTAAACCTCTAAACCCAATTTATATAATATCTTGTGAAAAAGGGGAAAATTAATATGATGAATAAAGTACATTTTGTAGGAGCAGGACCAGGAGACAAAGAATTAATAACTCTTAAGGGATATAAACTTTTAAGTGATGCTGATGTAGTTATATATGCAGGGTCATTAGTTAACCCAGAACTTTTAGAATACTGTAAAGAAGGATGTGAAATACACAATAGTGCACATATGGATTTACAAGAAATAATAGAAGTAATGGAAAAGGGAATAAAAGAAAATAAATCTGTTGTAAGATTACAAACAGGAGATTTCTCTATATATGGTTCAATAAGAGAGCAAGTAGAAGATTTACATAAATTAGAGATCGGTTATGATTGTACACCGGGAGTTAGCTCATTCTTAGGAGCTGCATCATCATTAGGCGTAGAATACACAGTTCCAGAAATATCTCAAAGTGTAATAATAACAAGAATGGAAGGAAGAACTCCAGTACCATCTAAAGAATCGATAGAGTCATATGCAGCTCATCAAACTTCTATGGCAATATTCTTATCAGTACAAGATATACAAAAGGTTGTAGAGAGACTTAATGAAGGTGGGTATCCAATGAATACGCCAATAGCTGTTGTATATAAAGCTACTTGGGCTGATGAAAAAATAGTAAAAGGTACATTAGAAGACATAGCAGTAAAAGTAAAAGAAAATGGTATAACAAAAACAGCTTTAATATTAGTTGGCCAATTCTTAGGTAAAGAATATAATAATTCGAAGTTATACGATAAGGACTTCAAACATGAATACAGAAGCTAAGATTTGTTTAGTTTGTATAACTGAAAATGGTAAAAAATTAGCATTAAAGATAAATAATCTTATAGAAAATAGTCATGTTTACATAGTAAGTAATAAAAATAATAACTTAAATATAGATAATGAAAAAGAAAATGTCTTTTTAGTTAAAGATAAATTGAGTGTGCTAGTAGAGCATTTATTTAAAGAATATCAATATATTATTTTTATAATGGCAACTGGAATTGTAGTTAGAGTTATAGCACCATACATAAATAGTAAATTTAGTGATCCAGCAATACTTGTTACTGATGAAAAAGGTAGTAATATAATTAGTTTGTTAAGTGGTCATATGGGTGGAGCTAACGAAATGACATTACATATAAGCAAATTAATAAATTCAAATCCAGTTATAACTACTGCAACAGATGTAAATAAAAAATCTTCATTGGATATGATAGCTAAAAAACTAGATGCTCATATAGATGATTTTAGAGAAAATGTAAAAGATGTAAATGCAATGCTTGTCAATAATCAAGAAGTTGGAATATATATAGACGGAGATTACGATATAGATACTAGAGGATTTAAAGTTTTAAATAGTATTGAAAATATAGATGATCTAGAAAAAATAGTTATAGTAACTAATAAAAAAGAAATTATTAAGAAAAGTTCAGTTATAAAAGTGATTCCAAGAAATTTAGTAGTAGGGATAGGATGTAGAAGAAACACTGATAGTTTATTGTTACAAGAGTCTTTAAACGATTTACTACATCAATATAACATAGATGTTAAAAGTATTAAGCAAATTGGAAGTATAGATATAAAGCATGATGAAAAAGCAATTATAGATTTAGCATCAAATCTAGGTATAGAGTTTACAACTATTTGTGCTAAGGAGATATCTAAAGTCGACTATCTATTTGATAAATCAGAATTTGTAAAGAAAAATGTAGGTGTATATTGTGTTGCAGAACCTGTAGCTCATATACTTAGCAATGGAAATTTAATAATAGAAAAGCATAAATATAGAGGAATAACAATTTCGGTGGGGAGAGTGTCAAAATGATATATGTTATAGGTATAGGACCTGGAAGTAAAGAATTAATGACGATTCAATCAATAAAAGCTATGGAAGATGCTGAAGTTATCGTAGGATATAAAACTTATATAAACTTAGTAACTGAGTTTATTAAAGATAAAGAAGTAGTTCAAAATGGAATGAGACAAGAAATAGATAGATGTAAGGAAGCTGTCGAGATAGCTAAAACTGGTAAAAAAGTTGCGGTTATAAGTAGTGGAGATGCTGGAATTTATGGAATGGCAGGGCTAATATTAGAACTTACTTCTAAAGAAGAACAAGATATAGAAGTTAAAGTCGTTCCTGGAGTTACAGCAAGTATAGGTGCAGCAGCAATATTAGGTGCTCCAATAATGCATGATTTTTGTCATATAAGTTTAAGTGATTTATTAACTCCTTGGGATGTTATAGAAAAAAGATTAAGATTAGCAGCAGATGCTGACTTTGTTATTTGTTTATACAATCCAAGAAGTAAAGGAAGAAGTGAACATTTAGCTAAGGCTTTTGAAATAATGGGTCAATTTAAAGACAAAAGTACACCTGTTGGAATAGTTAAAGATGTAGGAAGAGAAAAAGAAGAAAAATTTGTATGTACTTTTGATACTATGGATTTTGAAAGAGTTGATATGACTACTATGGTTATAATAGGAAACAAATCTACATTCATACATGATGACTTAATGATAACACCAAGAGGATATACTGTATGATTTTAGTTTTAGGTGGAACATCTGACAGTTTAGAGATATGTGACAAAATAAATAAATATAAAAATTTATCATACATACTTTCCGTAACAACAAGTTACGGAGAGAATCTTGCGACTAAACATGCGAAAAAAGTCATAAATGGTAGATTATCTGAAACTGAAATGATGGATTTTATAAATGAAAATAATATAAAAAAAATTATAGATGCTACTCACCCTTATGCAATAGAAGTATCTAAAAATGCTATAAAGTGTGCAAAGCAAAAAAATATAGATTACTTAAGATATGAAAGAAAGTCTTTGATTGAACAAATAACTTATAAAAATAAAAATATAGTAAGCGATATAGAAGAGGCTTGTAAAATTGCAAGACAAAAAGGGAAAAACATATTTATAGGTACAGGAAGTAAAAACTTACCACAAATAGTAGAGTATATACCTGATAGAAATTTAATTGCAAGAGTTTTGCCAACTAGTGAAGTTATATTAGGTTGTGAAAAATTAGGATTAAATGCAGATAACATAATAGCAATGAAAGGTCCTTTTAGTCAAAATATAAATGAAGAACTTTATAAGCATTACAATATCGATATTGTAATAACTAAAGAAAGTGGCATTGCGGGTGGATTTTTAGAAAAAGTAGATGCTTGTGAAAGTCTAGATATACCAGTGATAATTATAAGTAGAGAAAAAGTAAATTATCCTAAAGTTATAAACGACATAGATGAGATAGAAAAAATATTATAATTTAAACAAGGCGGATTGAATATGAAAAAAGCAATTTTAGTAGTAAGTTTTGGAACGAGCTACAAAGAAACTAGAGAAAAGACAATAGAAGTTTGTGAGAAAAAAATAAATAATGGATTAGAAGGTTATGATTTTCATAGAGCGTATACTTCTAATATGATAATAACAAAATTGAAAAACAGAGATGGAATAAATATAGAAAACCCAATAGAAGCTTTAGATAGATTATACAAAGAAGGTTATAAAGAAGTTATAGTTCAAACACTTCATATAATATGTGGAGAAGAATTCAATAAATTAAAAGAACAAGTGGATGCTTATAAAGATAAATTTGAAACTATTATATTAGGTAGACCATTATTAACATATATAGATGACTATAAAGAAGCAGTAGAAGCTATAAAACATCAAATTCCTACTATGGAAAGTGATGAAGCAGTTGTATTTATGGGGCATGGAACATTCCATGAATCACATTCTGCATACCCAACATTAGAATATATGCTAAGAGATAGTGGTATAAATGCTTATGTTGGAACAGTTGAAGGTTATCCAGAATTAGATAATGTAATAAAAAAATTAAAATCAGATAATATAAAAACAGTAAATTTAATGCCTTTTATGCTAGTAGCAGGTGATCATGCTATAAATGATATGGCAGGAGATGAAAAAGATTCATGGAAAACAATCTTAGAAGAACAAGGATTTAATACTAAGATACATCTAAAAGGGCTAGGGGAAAATCATCATATACAAAATAAGTTTATGAATCATGCTTATGATTGCATACAAAAATTAAATCAAATATAATTCTTTTAATAAATAGGAGGAAATTGAAATGGCAAAATTTTATGGAATAGGGACAGGTCCTGGAGATAGTTCGTTATTAACAATAAAGGCAGTGGAAACACTACAAAATTTAGATATATTATATACACCAGAAGCTAAAAAAGGCGGGGAAAGTTTAGCTTTATCTATAGTAAATAAGTATTTACCAGAAAAATTAGAAATAAAATCAAGACATTTTCCAATGAGCTTTAATGATGGAGAAAAAATAGTAGCTTGGAACAAAGTAGCAGATGAAATAGTAGCAGATGTAAAAGAAGGTAAAAATGTAGGATTTGTAACATTGGGAGATCCTATGATATACAGCACTTATGTTTATATAATGGAAAGACTTATAGGAAGTATAGATGTAGAAACTATACCAGGAATATCTTCATTTTCTAATATAGCTTCAAATCAAAACTTCCCACTAGTGATGGATAAAGAGCCGCTAATAATAATACCTTGCACAATAGATGAAGAAAAGATAGATTATGCACTAGAAAATTATAGTTCTATAGTATTAATGAAAGTTTATAAAAATTTCAAAGAAATAGTATCAAAATTAGAAAAAAATAATCTTATAGACTATGCAATATTAGTAAGCAACTCGTCTCAAGATGGGGAAGTGGTATATAATGATTTAAGAGATATAAATCTTGAAGATAAGATATCATATTTCTCAACTATATTAGTTAACAAAGAAATAAAAAAGACAGTTAAAGTAGGATAAGCAAACGGAAAGTCTAAAGGAGATTTGAGCCATGAAAATAGTAGTTGGAACTAGGGGGAGCAAATTAGCGGTTACTCAGACAAACTGGGTAATAGATAAACTTAAGAAAAACCATCCTAGCATTGAATTTGAAGTTAAGATTATAAAAACTAAAGGTGATTTAATACAAAACGTAAGTTTAGATAAAATAGGCGATAAAGGTTTATTTGTAAAAGAGATAGAACAACAATTAATATATGGAAAAATAGATGTGGCAATTCATAGTATGAAAGATATGCCATCGTCTCTTCCTGACAATTTGAAATTTGCAGGTATTCCAAAAAGAGAAGATCCAAGAGATGTTCTTATATTAAAAGAAGGATACAATAGTTTAGAAGATCTGCCTCAAGGGGCTACTATAGGAACAGGAAGTAAAAGAAGAAAATATCAATTATTAAATCATAGACCTGATTTAAACATAGTTTCTATAAGAGGAAATGTAGATACTAGAATTAGAAAAATAAAAGATGAGAACTTAGATGGAGTAGTACTAGCAGCAGCAGGTATATTAAGAGTAAGCTTAGAGCATAAAATAAGTTGCTATCTTTCACCAGACATAATGATACCAGCACCAGCACAAGGAGCACTAGCAATAGAAATAAGAAAAGATAATATAGAAGTAGAAGAAGTTATAAATTCACTAAGAGATGAAATGACAGAAATTGAAGTTGCTGCTGAAAGAGGGTTTTTAGATGGAGTAAATGGAAGTTGCCATATTCCTATGGGAGCATACTGTCAAATAGAAGGCGATAAATTAAATCTTACAGGACTATTTGGAGATGAAGAAGGCAACATATTGATTGTAAAATCAATACAAGGAGATATAAATTCACCAAGAGATTTAGGAACTCAGTTAGCAAAACTAGTTTTAAAGGAGTATGATAGCTATGAAGGGTAAAGTTTATTTAGTTGGAGCAGGTCCTGGAGACTATAAGTTATTAACACTAAAAGGCTTAGAA
Organism: Peptostreptococcaceae bacterium VA2; assembly: GCA_000686145.1. Taxonomy (GTDB): domain Bacteria; phylum Bacillota; class Clostridia; order Peptostreptococcales; family Peptostreptococcaceae; genus Romboutsia_D. Next base: position 475,034 of record JMMB01000007.1, read on the forward strand.
TGTATAAAAAAAGCTGACGTTATAGTTTATGATAGATTAGCAAATAGTAATTATTTAAAAGAAGCTAAACCTAATTGTGAATTTATATATGTAGGAAAAGCATCTAGCAACCATGTACTTCCTCAAGATGATATAAATAGAGTAATTGCAGATAAAGCAAAAGAAGGAAAAATAGTTACAAGACTTAAGGGTGGAGACCCTTATGTATTTGGAAGAGGTGGAGAAGAAGGAGAAGTTTTAGTATCACAAGGTATAGATTTTGAAGTAGTGCCTGGAATAACTTCTGCAATAGGTGGGCTATGTTATGCAGGTATACCGATAACTCATAGAGATCATGCATCTTCTTTCCATGTAATAACTGGGCATCTAAGAGATGATGATAAAGAAAACCCAGAAATAAACTGGAATGCACTAGCTAATACAAAGGGAACTTTGGTATTTTTAATGGGTGTAGCTAATTTACAAAAGATTAGCGAAAACTTAATATTAGAAGGTAAAAGTAAAGATACACCAGTAGCGCTTATAAGCTGGGCAACTAGATATAATCAAAGAGTAATAACTTCTACATTAGAAGATGTATACGAAACTGCTATAAGAGAAAGTGTAAAACCACCAACACTTATAGCAGTTGGAGATGTAGTAGGTTTAAGAGATAAATTGAACTTCTTTGAAAATAAACCCTTGTTTGGGAAAAGCATTATGGTTACTAGATCTAGAACTCAAATTAGTAGTTTAGTAGAAAAAATAATGGACTTAGGTGGGAACCCTATAGAAGTTCCTACTATAAAAATAGATAAAATAGAAAACAATATAGAATTAGAAAATGAAATAAAAAATATAAAAGATTATACATACTTAGTTCTTACTAGCAAAAATGGAGTAGATATATTCTTTGATAAATTAGATGAAATGAATCTTGATAGTAGAGCTTTAGCAAACTTAAAGGTATGTGCTATAGGATGTGCTACAGCTAATGAAATAAGAAATAGAGGAATTAAAGCAGACATAATTCCAGAAAAATTTATAGCAGAGTATTTATTTGAAGAATTAAATCCTATCTTAAAACCAAATGACAAAGTATTAATGCCAAGAGCTAAAAATGCTAGAGATTTTTTAGTAGATAAAATAGGAGAAATATGCGAAGTTAAAGAAATACATACATATGAAACTGTAGTAGATCCGACTAAAAAAGAAGAAGTTTTAGATATTTTAAATCAAGGTGAAACGGACTATATAACTTTCGCAAGTTCATCTACAGTAAGAAACTTTGTAGAAATTATAGGAAAAGAAAACTTAGATAAATTAGAAAATATTAAGGTTATATCTATAGGACCTATAACAACACAAACAGCTAAAGAACTAAACTTAAAAGTTTATGAAGAAGCAGATGTTGCAACTATAGATGGTATGATTAGTACAATTATAAAAGATAGTTAATTATTTAAAAGATAACGTGAATACCTGTTAAACTTAGACAAGCTATGATTTAATAGGCACTTATATATACATATGGAGGAAATAAGATGTTAAGAAGACCTAGAAGATTAAGAGCAAATAGCGCAATAAGAAACTTAGTAAGAGAAACGAAGTTAAATGTAGAAGATTTAATATATCCTTTATTCATAGTAGAAGGAGAAAATATAAAAAGTGAAATATCATCTTTACCAGATGTATATCATTTTTCAGTAGATATGTTAGAAGATGAAATAAAAGAATTAGTAGAACTAGGAATAGAACATGTACTACTATTTGGTATTCCTCATGACCATGAAAAAGATTTATTTGGGAGTGAAGGTTATAACGATAATGGTATAGTTCAAAGGGCTATTAGAAAAATAAAAGAAATAGACAGTAACATGAACGTAATTACAGATGTATGTATGTGTGAATATACTAGTCATGGGCACTGTGGAATATTAACAGAAAGCGGATACGTAGATAATGACAAAACATTAGAGTATTTAGCAAAAATAGCAGTAAGTCATGTAAAAGCTGGAGCAGATATGGTAGCTCCTTCTGATATGATGGATGGAAGAATAAAGGCTATGAGAGAAGCTTTAGATAGTGAAGGCTTTGAACATATAGCTATAATGTCATATAGTGTTAAGTATTCATCTACTTTCTATGGTCCATTTAGAGAAGCTGCTAATTCAGCGCCATCATTTGGAGATAGAAAAACATACCAAATGGATCCAGCAAATAGCAATGAAGCATTAATAGAATCAGAACTTGATATATCAGAAGGTGCTGACATATTAATGGTAAAGCCAGCATTATCTTATTTAGATGTAATAAGAAGAGTAAAAGATAACTATGATTTACCATTGGCAGCATATAGTGTTAGTGGAGAATATGCTATGCTTAAATCTGCAGTTAAAAATGGAATATTAAGTGAAGGTGCTATATACGAATCTACAATGTCTATAAAAAGAGCTGGAGCGGATATAATAATAACTTATTTTGCTAAAGATTTAGCTAAAATGTTAAAAAATAACATGTAATTAAAAAATTTACAAGGGAGTAACTTATGTTACTCCTTTTATGGTGTATAGAAACCTATATTGTATTTATTAATTGTTCTATAATGCATTAGTAAATATAAAATTCACATTGAAAATGATATAATAAAGATGGCTTATAAAAAAGGGGATGATAAATAAATGTTATATCCGGTTAATATAGAATTACAAGATTTAGAAATTACAATAATAGGTGGAGGAGAAGTTGCATATAGAAAATGTATAAATTTCTTACGTTTTGAAAAAACTTTAAAAGTAGTATCTAATAACTTTATAGATAAATTTGATGAATTAAAAGGTAAAATAGAAATGATAGATGACATATATAAAGAAGAGTATATAAAAAATAGCTTTATAGTGGTAGCTGCAACTAATGATAAAGAAGTAAATAAAACTATAGGGATATATTGTAGAGATAATGGTAAACTAGTTAATGTTGTAGATGATATTAAGCTATCAAACTATACAGTTCCTTCATATATTAAAAGAGGAGACTTACTTATTAGTGTGTCTACAGGAGGTAAAAGTCCATCTCTAGCATCTAGGATAAAAAAAGAATTAGAAGAAACATATGATGACAGCTATGAAGAATATATAAATCTTCTAGGTCAAATGAGAAAAGAAATTATAAAGAATAATAAAGATATATCATTAAGAAAAAAGAAGCTTAATGAACTTATAAATCTAAACTTAGAAGAATTAAAATTAATAGTAAAATAATATTAATAAATAATATTATAAAAAACTTTGAAAAAAGTATTGACGAAATATATTTGTGGTGGTATAGTTATACTTGTCCTTAAGAAAAGGGACAAAACGAAATTGAAAATGAACTTTGAAAATTAAACAGTAGGTTAATTTATAGAATTTGAAACAACCAAGAAACATAAAGCCAGATATATAACAGTATCTGAGCCCTAGATAAACTTTTATTTAAGAGTTTGATCCTGGCTCAGGATGAACGCTGGCGGCGTGCCTAACACATGCAAGTCGAGCGATTCTCTTCGGAGAAGAGCGGCGGACGGGTGAGTAACGCGTGGGTAACCTGCCCTGTACACACGGATAACATACCGAAAGGTATGCTAATACGGGATAATGTACTTTTGTCGCATGGCAGAAGTATCAAAGCTCCGGCGGTACAGGATGGACCCGCGTCTGATTAGCTAGTTGGAGAGGTAATGGCTCACCAAGGCAACGATCAGTAGCCGACCTGAGAGGGTGATCGGCCACATTGGAACTGAGACACGGTCCAAACTCCTACGGGAGGCAGCAGTGGGGAATATTGCACAATGGGCGAAAGCCTGATGCAGCAACGCCGCGTGAGCGATGAAGGCCTTCGGGTCGTAAAGCTCTGTCCTCAAGGAAGATAATGACGGTACTTGAGGAGGAAGCCCCGGCTAACTACGTGCCAGCAGCCGCGGTAATACGTAGGGGGCTAGCGTTATCCGGAATTACTGGGCGTAAAGGGTGCGTAGGTGGTTTCTTAAGTCAGAGGTGAAAGGCTACGGCTCAACCGTAGTAAGCCTTTGAAACTGAGAAACTTGAGTGCAGGAGAGGAGAGTAGAATTCCTAGTGTAGCGGTGAAATGCGTAGATATTAGGAGGAATACCAGTTGCGAAGGCGGCTCTCTGGACTGTAACTGACACTGAGGCACGAAAGCGTGGGGAGCAAACAGGATTAGATACCCTGGTAGTCCACGCCGTAAACGATGAGTACTAGGTGTCGGGGGTTACCCCCCTCGGTGCCGCAGCTAACGCATTAAGTACTCCGCCTGGGAAGTACGCTCGCAAGAGTGAAACTCAAAGGAATTGACGGGGACCCGCACAAGTAGCGGAGCATGTGGTTTAATTCGAAGCAACGCGAAGAACCTTACCTAAGCTTGACATACTTATGACCGATACCTAATAGTATTTTTCCCTTCGGGGACATGAGATACAGGTGGTGCATGGTTGTCGTCAGCTCGTGTCGTGAGATGTTGGGTTAAGTCCCGCAACGAGCGCAACCCTTGCCTTTAGTTGCCAGCATTAAGTTGGGCACTCTAGAGGGACTGCCAGGGATAACCTGGAGGAAGGTGGGGATGACGTCAAATCATCATGCCCCTTATGCTTAGGGCTACACACGTGCTACAATGGGTGGTACAGAGGGCAGCCAAGTCGTGAGGCGGAGCTAATCCCTTAAAGCCATTCTCAGTTCGGATTGTAGGCTGAAACTCGCCTACATGAAGCTGGAGTTACTAGTAATCGCAGATCAGAATGCTGCGGTGAATGCGTTCCCGGGTCTTGTACACACCGCCCGTCACACCACGGAAGTTGGGGGCGCCCGAAGCCAGATAGCTAACCTTTTGGAAGCGTCTGTCGAAGGTGAAATCAATAACTGGGGTGAAGTCGTAACAAGGTAGCCGTATCGGAAGGTGCGGCTGGATCACCTCCTTTCTAAGGAGAATTGCCTACTGTTTAATTTTGAGAGTTCATTTAACAATGAAATCTCAAAAAAAGGGCGTAGCCCTAATGCTAAGTATTTGAGCAAAGCAGCACGACCGAATGGGAGTGACCATTTGCGATATGCGATAGCATTTTAGTACTTTGAAAACTGTATAACATTTAGTGATATGACATCATTTTAATATATGAAGAAGATAACTTCTAAAAATATCATCGAGAAGATAACTTCTAAAAATATCATCGAGAAGATAAACTCTTTAAAAATCAACTTTTAGTACTTAATAAACTGAACGTATGTGAAGTTTGTTATTTACGATAACTTTTAATAACTTGGTCAAGTTATTAAGGGTGCAGGGCGGATGCCTTGGCACTAGGAGCCGATGAAGGACGCGATAAGCTGCGATAAGCTTCGGGGAGTTGCACGTAAACTTTGATCCGAAGATTTCCGAATGAGGAAACTCACTTAGAGTAATGTCTAAGTATTGTTAAGTGAATACATAGCTTAATGAGGGGAACCCGGGGAACTGAAACATCTAAGTACCCGGAGGAAAAGAAAGAAATTCGATTCCGTAAGTAGCGGCGAGCGAACGCGGAACAGGCCAAACCAATGAAGTTTACTTCGTTGGGGTTGAGGACATGCAACATGGATGCAATATTGTAAGCGAAGAGAGTTGGAAAGCTCCGCCATAGAAGGTAATAGCCCTGTAGTTGAAACGAGAAAGCTACTAGCATGATCCAGAGTACCACGGGACACGTGAAACCCTGTGGGAAGCAGGAGGGACCATCCTCCAAGCCTAAATACTACCTAGTGACCGATAGCGCATAGTACCGTGAGGGAAAGGTGAAAAGAACCCCGGGAGGGGAGTGAAATAGAACCTGAAACCCTGCACTTACAAGCTGTGGGAGCACTTTTTATGTGTGACCGCGTACTTTTTGTAGAACGGGCCAACGAGTTACGTTAAGTAGCAAGGTTAAGCACTTAAGGTGTGGAGCCGTAGCGAAAGCGAGTCTTAAATGGGCGCTTAAGTTACTTGACGTAGACCCGAAACCGGGCGACCTATCCATGAGCAGGTTGAAGCGAAAGTAAAATTTCGTGGAGGACCGAACCCACGAGCGTTGAAAAGCTCGGGGATGACTTGTGGATAGCGGTGAAATTCCAATCGAGCCCGGAGATAGCTGGTTCTCCCCGAAATAGCTTTAGGGCTAGCCTCAAGCGTAGAGAGGCGGAGGTAGAGCACTGAATGTCCTAGGGGGTATTGCACTTACCGAAGACTATCAAACTCCGAATGCCGTTTTCTTTTACTTGGGAGTCAGACTGTGGGTGATAAGATTCATAGTCAAAAGGGCAACAGCCCAGATCGTCAGCTAAGGTCCCTAAATGTACGTTAAGTGGTAAAGGATGTGGGATTGCACAGACAACCAGGATGTTGGCTTAGAAGCAGCCACTCATTTAAAGAGTGCGTAATAGCTCACTGGTCGAGTGATCCTGCGCCGAAAATTTCCGGGGCTAAAACGTACTACCGAAGCTACGATATCAGCAATGATAGGTAGGGGAGCTTCGTATACAGGCTGAAGCATGACCGTAAGGACATGTGGACAGTATACGAGTGAGAATGTTGGCATGAGTAGCGAGACGTGGGTGAGAATCCCACGGGCCGTAAACCCAAGGTTTCCAGGGGAAGGTTCGTCCGCCCTGGGTTAGTCAGGACCTAAGCCGAGGCCGAAAGGCGTAGGTGATGGACAACAGGTTGATATTCCTGTACCGCCAATAAGCGTTTGAGAAATGGGATGACACAGTAGGATAAGCTAACCACACTGTTGGTTATGTGTGGCTAAGTACTGAGGCAGTCAAGATAGGCAAATCCGTCTTGATGTTAATGCTGGGGTACGATGGGGAGCGAAATTAAGTAGCGAAGTAGCTGATTTCACACTGTCGAGAAAAGTCTCTATCGAGTTTAAAGGCGCCTGTACCTCAAACCGACACAGGTGGGTGAGGAGAGTATCCTAAGGCCAGCGAGAGAACTATTGTTAAGGAACTCGGCAAAATGACCCCGTAACTTCGGGAGAAGGGGTGCCATCTTTGGATGGCCGCAGAGAATAGGCCCAAGCGACTGTTTACCAAAAACACAGGTTTCTGCTAAGTCGCAAGACGATGTATAGGAGCTGACGCCTGCCCGGTGCTGGAAGGTTAAGGGGATCTGTTAGAGCAATCGAAGCAGTGAACTTAAGCCCCAGTAAACGGCGGCCGTAACTATAACGGTCCTAAGGTAGCGAAATTCCTTGTCGGGTAAGTTCCGACCCGCACGAAAGGCGTAACGATTTGGGCACTGTCTCAACAATAGACTCGGTGAAATTGTAATCCCGGTGAAGATGCCGGGTACCTGCGACAGGACGGAAAGACCCCATGGAGCTTTACTGTAGCTTGACGTTGGGTCTTGGTACTACATGTACAGGATAGGTGGGAAACTATGAAGCATGGACGCCAGTCTGTGTGGAGTTATCCTTGGGATACCACCCTTGTAGTACTGGGATCCTAACCATAGGCCTTGAATCAGGTCTTGGGACACCGTCAGGTGGGCAGTTTGACTGGGGCGGTCGCCTCCTAAAGAGTAACGGAGGCGCTCAAAGGTTCTCTCAGCACGGTCGGAAATCGTGCGTAGAGTGTAAAGGCAGAAGAGAGCTTGATTGCAAGACATACAGGTCGAGCAAGGACGAAAGTCGGACTTAGTGATCCGGTGGTACCGCATGGAAGGGCCATCGCTCAACGGATAAAAGCTACCCTGGGGATAACAGGCTTATCTCCCCCAAGAGTCCACATCGACGGGGAGGTTTGGCACCTCGATGTCGGCTCATCACATCCTGGGGCTGTAGTAGGTCCCAAGGGTTGGGCTGTTCGCCCATTAAAGTGGTACGCGAGCTGGGTTCAGAACGTCGTGAGACAGTTCGGTCCCTATCCGTCGCAGGCGTAGGAAATTTGAGGAGACCTGTCCTTAGTACGAGAGGACCGGGATGGACGTACCTCTGGTGTACCAGTTGTTCTGCCAAGGGCATCGCTGGGTAGCTATGTACGGAATGGATAAGCGCTGAAAGCATCTAAGCGCGAAGCCGACTTCAAGATAAGATTTCCCACCGTAAGGGTAAGACCCCAGGAAGACTACCTGGTTGATAGGTCGAAGGTGTAAGTGCAGTAATGTATTTAGCTTACCGATACTAATAGGTCGAGGACTTGACCAAAATAAAATCTAACGATTTTATATCGCAACTAAAAAACAGTTGCTAAAATTTAAATGATTAAAACCTAAATGTATACAGTTTTCAGAGTATTAACTCTAAAATTTAATTAAGAAATTAATTAAAATATAAAGATTATGTGGTTATAATAGCAAAGAGGATACACCTGTTCCCATTCCGAACACAGAAGTTAAGCTCTTTAGCGCTGATGGTACTTGGTGGGCAACTGCCTGGGAGAGTAAGACGTAGCCACGTAATCTTTTTTATGTGTAAAATTAAATGATTTTATAAGAATAAGAGATGAATAAAAAATATTCATCTCTTATTTTAGTTAAACTAAATAAATATATAGATTTTATAAAATGAAAAGAGTGTGCATAAGCACACTCCTTATTTTTATTTATTTAATTTTAAGTACGTTTCTAAACCAGCTTTTAATATCTTAGCAGCATTAGCTAAGTCTTCTTTGTTTAATATATAAGCAAGTCTTATTTCATCAATACCAAGTCCTTCAGTAGCATAGAAACCTTCAGCAGGACAAGGCATAACTGTTTGTCCATCTATATCAAAATCACTTAATAACCATTTTACAAAATGATCAGCGCTTTTAACTGGCAGTTTAGCAACTATATAAAATGCTCCTGTAGGCTTTTTACACACAACTCCAGGAACTTTTACAAGTTCATTATACAGTACATCTCTTCTTTCCTTGTATTCTTCATTTACTTCTACAAGATAAGTATTTGGTGTTTTATAAAGTTCAATAGCACCAACTTGCTCTAAAGTAGGAACTGATAGTCTTGCTTGGCACAGTTTTAACATTTGAGCCATAAATACTTTGTTTTTAGAAGCTATTGATCCGATTCTAGCTCCACAAGCGCTGTATCTTTTAGATACACTGTCTATTATTATAACTCTATCAGCAACTTCATCTATATTACCTAAACTAGTGTAATCACCCTCATAAACAAATTCTCTATATACTTCGTCAGCCATTATCCATAAATTGCTTTCCTTGGCTATATCAGATATCATTTGAATTTCTTCTTTAGTGTAAACAACTCCAGTTGGATTCCCTGGATTTGAAAATAATATAGCACGAGTTTTAGAATCTATTTTAGACACTATTTCTTCTTTTGTAGGGAGATGGAATCCGTTTTCCGCTAATGTAGTAATAGGTTTTATTTCTACACCTACTGCTTTAGCAAAGCTGTTGTAGTTTGAATAAAATGGTTCAGGTACTAATATATTATCACCTTCATTACATGTAGCTATCATAGCAAATAATAAAGCCTCACTACCGCCATTTAATATTAATATTTCATCTTTATTAAAGTTCATGTTGTAACCTTGATAGTACTTTTGGATAGCCTCGATAAGTTCAGGTAATCCTTCTGATAGTGCATATTCTAAAACCTCATCTTTGTAGTTTTTTATTGCGTTGAAAAACTCGTCTGGTGTTTTAATATCAGGTTGTCCAATATTTAAATGGTAAACTTTCTTTCCACCTTTTTTTGCTTCTGCAGCATAAGTTAATAGTTCCATGATAGTAGAAGCTGGAACGGACTGTATTCTAGATGATATATTCATATCTATAACCCTCCTGGTCTAAAATTTATTTAATGTATTGTATAAAATTGAATATATTAAAGCCTTAGTATTTACATATATCTTTTACATTTAATAAAAATAGATGCTAAATAAAAATATATGTCATTTTAAGATATATTTTACCATAAAAAAAACGAATTCCTAATTAATTATATATTAAAAATTTTCAGAAAAAGTATAGTTATAATATTTTTATATTAAATAGGAAATTATATTCCTTAGCTAAAGTAGTTTAAAAATTATTCTAAAAGTATGTTTTATAAAATTATACTGTAGTATAGTATGTATTGAATATTAAATTAAAAAATTTAGGAGGACTATTATGATAAACTTAGTGAATGCTAGTTGGCTAAAGGAAAATCTAAATAATGAAAAATTAGTAATCGTAGATTGTAGATTTGACTTAATGGACAAACAATATGGAAAAAGAAGTTACGATGAGGGACACATTAAAGGTGCTGTTAGAGTAGATTTAGAAACAGAGTTATCTAGTAAAGTAAAGGAACATGGAGGAAGACATCCTATACCAAATATAGAAAAATTAAAGAATACTTTTGAAAACATAGGAATAAGTAGTGACTCTATAATAGTTACTTATGATGATGGTGATTTGGCTGGACCTTCTAGACTTTGGTGGATATTGAAATATCTAGGTCATGAAAATACATATGTATTAGATGGTGGAATGAATGCTTTTAAAGAGATTAGTGGAGAAATAACTCAAGAAGTAAGTCCTATTAATAAAGGTAATTTTAAAGTTGAAGTCAATGAAGATATGAGAGTAAATATGGAATACGTTAAAGAAAGATTATATAAGGATAACGTGGCTATAATTGATTCAAGAGAAAATAAAAGATACAAAGGTGAATTTGAACCAGTAGATAAAAAAGCTGGTCATATACCAAGCGCATTAAATTATTTTTGGATGGATATATTAAACATAGATGGAGCTAAATTAAATATAAAGTCATTAGAAAATCTTAAAGATCATTTTGAAAGTTTAAAAAAATATGATGAGGTTATAGTTTACTGTGGTTCTGGGATAACAGCTTGTCCAAATAGCTTAGGACTTAGTGAAGTTGGAATTAAACACAAAGTTTATTGTGGAAGTTTTAGTGATTGGATAAGTTATGAAAATAATGAAGTAGAGCAGAGTTTATAATCGTATGTAAGTTTATATTTTGATATTAAAGCTTATAGAATTAAGAATAAGTACTTGATAAGTTTCAATAATTATTAAGTACTTATTTTTATATTGAACTCATTCATATTAATAATTTAAGTATGTTAAGAAATATAATAATTAAAAATATAATTTAAATTAAAAAAAGTATTGACGAAACTATTTTGAGATGGTATAGTTATACTTGTCCTTAAGAAAAGGGACAAAACGAAATTGAAAATGAACTTTGAAAATTAAACAGTAGGTTAATTTATAGAATTTGAAACAACCAAGAAACATAAAGCCAGATATATAACAGTATCTGAGCCCTAGATAAACTTTTATTTAAGAGTTTGATCCTGGCTCAGGATGAACGCTGGCGGCGTGCCTAACACATGCAAGTCGAGCGATTCTCTTCGGAGAAGAGCGGCGGACGGGTGAGTAACGCGTGGGTAACCTGCCCTGTACACACGGATAACATACCGAAAGGTATGCTAATACGGGATAATGTATTTTTGTCGCATGGCAGAAGTATCAAAGCTCCGGCGGTACAGGATGGACCCGCGTCTGATTAGCTAGTTGGAGAGGTAATGGCTCACCAAGGCAACGATCAGTAGCCGACCTGAGAGGGTGATCGGCCACATTGGAACTGAGACACGGTCCAAACTCCTACGGGAGGCAGCAGTGGGGAATATTGCACAATGGGCGAAAGCCTGATGCAGCAACGCCGCGTGAGCGATGAAGGCCTTCGGGTCGTAAAGCTCTGTCCTCAAGGAAGATAATGACGGTACTTGAGGAGGAAGCCCCGGCTAACTACGTGCCAGCAGCCGCGGTAATACGTAGGGGGCTAGCGTTATCCGGAATTACTGGGCGTAAAGGGTGCGTAGGTGGTTTCTTAAGTCAGAGGTGAAAGGCTACGGCTCAACCGTAGTAAGCCTTTGAAACTGAGAAACTTGAGTGCAGGAGAGGAGAGTAGAATTCCTAGTGTAGCGGTGAAATGCGTAGATATTAGGAGGAATACCAGTTGCGAAGGCGGCTCTCTGGACTGTAACTGACACTGAGGCACGAAAGCGTGGGGAGCAAACAGGATTAGATACCCTGGTAGTCCACGCCGTAAACGATGAGTACTAGGTGTCGGGGGTTACCCCCCTCGGTGCCGCAGCTAACGCATTAAGTACTCCGCCTGGGAAGTACGCTCGCAAGAGTGAAACTCAAAGGAATTGACGGGGACCCGCACAAGTAGCGGAGCATGTGGTTTAATTCGAAGCAACGCGAAGAACCTTACCTAAGCTTGACATACTTATGACCGATACCTAATAGTATTTTTCCCTTCGGGGACATGAGATACAGGTGGTGCATGGTTGTCGTCAGCTCGTGTCGTGAGATGTTGGGTTAAGTCCCGCAACGAGCGCAACCCTTGCCTTTAGTTGCCAGCATTAAGTTGGGCACTCTAGAGGGACTGCCAGGGATAACCTGGAGGAAGGTGGGGATGACGTCAAATCATCATGCCCCTTATGCTTAGGGCTACACACGTGCTACAATGGGTGGTACAGAGGGCAGCCAAGTCGTGAGGCGGAGCTAATCCCTTAAAGCCATTCTCAGTTCGGATTGTAGGCTGAAACTCGCCTACATGAAGCTGGAGTTACTAGTAATCGCAGATCAGAATGCTGCGGTGAATGCGTTCCCGGGTCTTGTACACACCGCCCGTCACACCACGGAAGTTGGGGGCGCCCGAAGCCAGATAGCTAACCTTTTGGAAGCGTCTGTCGAAGGTGAAATCAATAACTGGGGTGAAGTCGTAACAAGGTAGCCGTATCGGAAGGTGCGGCTGGATCACCTCCTTTCTAAGGAGAATTGCCTACTGTTTAATTTTGAGAGTTCGTTGAAAAATGAATCTCAAAAATAGGGCGTAGCCCTAATAAAGTACTTTGAGCAATGCAGCACGACCGAATGGAAGTGACCTTTGCGAAGTACGTTAGTACCTTGAAAACTGTATAACATTTAGTGATATGACATCATTTTAATATATGAAGAAGATAACTTCTAAAAATATCATGGAGAAGATAAACTCTTTAAAAATCAACTTTTAGTACTTAATAAACTGAACGTATGTGAAGTTTGTTATTTACGATAACTTTTGATAACTTGGTCAAGTTATTAAGGGTGCAGGGCGGATGCCTTGGCACTAGGAGCCGATGAAGGACGCGATAAGCTGCGATAAGCTTCGGGGAGTTGCACGTAAACTTTGATCCGAAGATTTCCGAATGAGGAAACTCACTTAGAGTAATGTCTAAGTATTGTTAAGTGAATACATAGCTTAATGAGGGGAACCCGGGGAACTGAAACATCTAAGTACCCGGAGGAAAAGAAAGAAATTCGATTCCGTAAGTAGCGGCGAGCGAACGCGGAACAGGCCAAACCAATGAAGTTTACTTCGTTGGGGTTGAGGACATGCAACATGGATGCAATATTGTAAGCGAAGAGAGTTGGAAAGCTCCGCCATAGAAGGTAATAGCCCTGTAGTTGAAACGAGAAAGCTACTAGCATGATCCAGAGTACCACGGGACACGTGAAACCCTGTGGGAAGCAGGAGGGACCATCCTCCAAGCCTAAATACTACCTAGTGACCGATAGCGCATAGTACCGTGAGGGAAAGGTGAAAAGAACCCCGGGAGGGGAGTGAAATAGAACCTGAAACCCTGCACTTACAAGCTGTGGGAGCACTTTTTATGTGTGACCGCGTACTTTTTGTAGAACGGGCCAACGAGTTACGTTAAGTAGCAAGGTTAAGCACTTAAGGTGTGGAGCCGTAGCGAAAGCGAGTCTTAAATGGGCGCTTAAGTTACTTGACGTAGACCCGAAACCGGGCGACCTATCCATGAGCAGGTTGAAGCGAAAGTAAAATTTCGTGGAGGACCGAACCCACGAGCGTTGAAAAGCTCGGGGATGACTTGTGGATAGCGGTGAAATTCCAATCGAGCCCGGAGATAGCTGGTTCTCCCCGAAATAGCTTTAGGGCTAGCCTCAAGCGTAGAGAGGCGGAGGTAGAGCACTGAATGTCCTAGGGGGTATTGCACTTACCGAAGACTATCAAACTCCGAATGCCGTTTTCTTTTACTTGGGAGTCAGACTGTGGGTGATAAGATTCATAGTCAAAAGGGCAACAGCCCAGATCGTCAGCTAAGGTCCCTAAATGTACGTTAAGTGGTAAAGGATGTGGGATTGCACAGACAACCAGGATGTTGGCTTAGAAGCAGCCACTCATTTAAAGAGTGCGTAATAGCTCACTGGTCGAGTGATCCTGCGCCGAAAATTTCCGGGGCTAAAACGTACTACCGAAGCTACGATATCAGCAATGATAGGTAGGGGAGCTTCGTATACAGGCTGAAGCATGACCGTAAGGACATGTGGACAGTATACGAGTGAGAATGTTGGCATGAGTAGCGAGACGTGGGTGAGAATCCCACGGGCCGTAAACCCAAGGTTTCCAGGGGAAGGTTCGTCCGCCCTGGGTTAGTCAGGACCTAAGCCGAGGCCGAAAGGCGTAGGTGATGGACAACAGGTTGATATTCCTGTACCGCCAATAAGCGTTTGAGAAATGGGATGACACAGTAGGATAAGCTAACCACACTGTTGGTTATGTGTGGCTAAGTACTGAGGCAGTCAAGATAGGCAAATCCGTCTTGATGTTAATGCTGGGGTACGATGGGGAGCGAAATTAAGTAGCGAAGTAGCTGATTTCACACTGTCGAGAAAAGTCTCTATCGAGTTTAAAGGCGCCTGTACCTCAAACCGACACAGGTGGGTGAGGAGAGTATCCTAAGGCCAGCGAGAGAACTATTGTTAAGGAACTCGGCAAAATGACCCCGTAACTTCGGGAGAAGGGGTGCCATCTTTGGATGGCCGCAGAGAATAGGCCCAAGCGACTGTTTACCAAAAACACAGGTTTCTGCTAAGTCGCAAGACGATGTATAGGAGCTGACGCCTGCCCGGTGCTGGAAGGTTAAGGGGATCTGTTAGAGCAATCGAAGCAGTGAACTTAAGCCCCAGTAAACGGCGGCCGTAACTATAACGGTCCTAAGGTAGCGAAATTCCTTGTCGGGTAAGTTCCGACCCGCACGAAAGGCGTAACGATTTGGGCACTGTCTCAACAATAGACTCGGTGAAATTGTAATCCCGGTGAAGATGCCGGGTACCTGCGACAGGACGGAAAGACCCCATGGAGCTTTACTGTAGCTTGACGTTGGGTCTTGGTACTACATGTACAGGATAGGTGGGAAACTATGAAGCATGGACGCCAGTCTGTGTGGAGTTATCCTTGGGATACCACCCTTGTAGTACTGGGATCCTAACCATAGGCCTTGAATCAGGTCTTGGGACACCGTCAGGTGGGCAGTTTGACTGGGGCGGTCGCCTCCTAAAGAGTAACGGAGGCGCTCAAAGGTTCTCTCAGCACGGTCGGAAATCGTGCGTAGAGTGTAAAGGCAGAAGAGAGCTTGATTGCAAGACATACAGGTCGAGCAAGGACGAAAGTCGGACTTAGTGATCCGGTGGTACCGCATGGAAGGGCCATCGCTCAACGGATAAAAGCTACCCTGGGGATAACAGGCTTATCTCCCCCAAGAGTCCACATCGACGGGGAGGTTTGGCACCTCGATGTCGGCTCATCACATCCTGGGGCTGTAGTAGGTCCCAAGGGTTGGGCTGTTCGCCCATTAAAGTGGTACGCGAGCTGGGTTCAGAACGTCGTGAGACAGTTCGGTCCCTATCCGTCGCAGGCGTAGGAAATTTGAGGAGACCTGTCCTTAGTACGAGAGGACCGGGATGGACGTACCTCTGGTGTACCAGTTGTTCTGCCAAGGGCATCGCTGGGTAGCTATGTACGGAATGGATAAGCGCTGAAAGCATCTAAGCGCGAAGCCGACTTCAAGATAAGATTTCCCACCGTAAGGGTAAGACCCCAGGAAGACTACCTGGTTGATAGGTCGAAGGTGTAAGTGCAGTAATGTATTTAGCTTACCGATACTAATAGGTCGAGGACTTGACCAAAATAAAATCTAACGATTTTATATCGCAACTAAAAAACAGTTGCTAAAATTTAAATGATTAAACCTAAATGTATACAGTTTTCAGAGTATTAACTCTAAAATTTAATTAAGAAATTAATTAAAACATAAAGATTATGTGGTTATAATAGCAAAGAGGATACACCTGTTCCCATTCCGAACACAGAAGTTAAGCTCTTTAGCGCTGATGGTACTTGGTGGGCAACTGCCTGGGAGAGTAAGACGTAGCCACGTAATCTTTTTTTGTGTAAATTATTATTTAACTAAACTCATATTTATTAAAAAAATTATAATATATTGTCAAAATAAGAAGGAATATTATAATAAATAGAGAATATATTATAATGAAATGATTATTTAGTTAAAAGTATAGTTACTTTATATAATAAAAAATAAAAGTATTATAGGTTCTTAAAGTAAGATTAATAGGGAAAGAGGTTAAAAGCCTCTGCAGCCCCCGCTACTGTAAAGCTGACGAAATTTCAACTTAACCACTATGACTTAGTCATGGGAAGGTAAAATAGTAGGATGAAGCTAAGCCAGGAGACCTGCCTAATAATATTTAAGTAATTTCTTCGGGGAGGAGAATAATTCTTATGATACTTATATATAATTAGTATTGATAAAGAAAGTCTAATCCCGAGGTTAGGCTTTTTAGAGTTGTCAAAAAATAAATTTATCTTATGGATATTATTTATTTTTAATTTATAGAATATGGTTTATATAGTAGGAGGAGAAAGTAAAAATGCTTTTAATTGACAAATATGCATATACAAATAACTTAACAAATGTAAATCCTAAGATAAAAACTGGAGTAGGGCTATTTTTTTTAATTGCATCGATGATAACAAAAAACATTTTATTTTTAATAGATATAATGATGTTAATGAGTATATCTGTAGTTTGTATAGCTAAAATTGATATTAAGAGTTATATAAAATTACTTAGGATTCCTATGTATTTTTTACTTATGGGAATAATAGTAAATTTAATTAATATATCGTTTGATTCAAGTGCTTTAATTTATAGCTTAAATATTGCAAATATATATGTAGGTATATCGAAAGAATCGTTAAGTACATCAACATATTTACTATTTAGATCTATTTCTTGTTTAATGTGTGTGTATTTTTTTATACTAACGACACCGTTTAATCAAATTATATATTTATTAAAAAATCTTCATATATCAGATACAGTAATAGAGTTAACAATGCTAGTTTATAGATTTATATTTATATTTTTAGAGGAAGTAGAAGATATTAGAAAATCACAACAATTAAGATTTGGATATATAAATTTAAAAACCTCATATAAATCAATTGGTCTTCTTGGAAACATGTTGTTTAAAAGAATGATGAAAAGATATGATGATATGTGTGTATCTTTAGATATGAAACTATATGATGGTAAATTTCACATAGTAGGTGATGAGAATGTTTAAAATTAGTAATTTAAATTATCAATATGAAAAAAATTCTTTAGCTTTGTCTAATATTAATATGGATTTTTCAAAAGGAAGTATAATCGGAATAATAGGATCTAATGGTTCTGGAAAATCAACATTATTTATGAATTTAATGGGAATACTTAAGCCTACATCAGGTGATATTTTATTTAAGAATAAGGAAATTAAATATAGTAAAAAGGGATTATATTCTCTTAGAAAAGATGTTGGAATAGTATTTCAAGACCCAGAAAAACAAATTTTTTATTCTAGGGTATATGATGATATCGCATTTGGATTAAGAAATATTGGAGTAGACGAAGAAATAATAAAGCATAAAGTAAAAAAAGCTCTAATAGCGGTTAATGGAATAGAGTTTATAAATAAACCTGTTCATTTTTTAAGCTATGGACAGAAAAAAAGAGTAGCCATAGCATCAGTAATAGCTATGGAAAATGAAATTGTATTATTAGATGAGCCAACAGCAGGGCTAGATCCGATTAGTACAAAGCTAATTATAGATATAATTAAAAATCTAAAAGACAAAGGTGTAAAAATAGTTATATCAAGTCATGATATGAATCTAATATATGAAATATGTGATTATATATATGTTTTAAATAAAGGTGAGATAACAGATTATGGATTAACAGAGGATGTATTTATTAATGAAGATAAAATTGATAAAGCAGGGCTAGAATTACCTTGGTTAGTAAAGCTTCATAAAAACATGAAGCTACCTTTATTTAGGAGTGAGGATGACTTATATCAATATTGGAATAGTAGTAATTTAAATAGTAATAATTAATAAAAATGATTAAGATATAAAATATATAGTTATAAACTATTATTTTATATCTTTTTTTAATTACTGATAAGTTATATACTATAGACTAGTGATGATATATTTAAAATTTATTTGTATATATATGTTAGATTTCTATTATATTGGAAAAAATTATAATATAGCTTTCTTAAATTTGAATAAATCTTTGATATAGATTAATATAGAGTATATCACTGTTAATAGGAGGAAAAATATGAATTTAGATACATTAAATCCGGCCCAGAGAGAAGCGGTAGAGAAAACGGAAGGTCCGGTTCTTATATTAGCTGGAGCAGGATCGGGAAAGACTAGAGTTTTAACAACAAGAATTGCACATTTAATAGAAGATAAAGGAGTACAAGCCTCTAATATATTAGCAATAACATTTACTAATAAAGCAGCAAATGAAATGAGAGAAAGAGTAGAAGAGACCTTAGGTTCTGATACTAAGGATATGTGGATAAGTACTTTCCATTCTTGTTGTGTTCGTATACTTAGAAAAGATATAAACAGAATTGGATATAACAGAAGTTTTGTTATATATGATAGTTCAGACCAGGTTACTTTAGTAAAGGACTGTTTAAAAGAACTAAACTTAAGCGATAAAGTATTTGAACCAAAGGTTGTTATAAGCGTAATATCAGGCGCTAAGGATAAGCTATATAATCCTAAACAATTTAAGGCAATGAACTTATCAGACAATAGAATGAGTAAAATAGCTGACATATATGCACTGTATCAAGACCGTTTAAAAAGAAATAGTGCATTAGACTTTGATGATTTAATATATAAAACTGTAGAAGTTTTAAAAGAAGACAAGGAAGTACTAGACTTTTATAGAAGTAGATTTAAATATATAATGGTTGATGAGTATCAAGATACAAGTAAAGCTCAATATGAACTTATAAAGCTTTTAGCTAGAGAACATCAAAATATATGCGTTGTTGGAGATGATGACCAAAGTATATACGGCTGGAGAGGTGCGGATATAAGAAATATACTTGAGTTTGAAAAAGATTATGATGATGTTCATGTAGTTAAATTAGAACAAAACTATAGATCGACTCAAGTTATATTAGATGCTGCTAACACTGTAATATCTAATAATATAGAAAGAAAAAGAAAAAGTCTTTGGAGTGAGAAAAAAGAAGGAGATTTAATAAAAATACAGCTATGTGAAAATGAAATAGATGAATCTGATTTTGTTTCAGATATGATAGCAAAAATACGTAGAGAACAAAATAGAGCTTATAAGGATTTTGCAATACTTTATAGAGCAAATGCACAAGCTCGTCCAGTTGAAGATGCTTTAAATAGAAGCCAGACTCCATATAATATATATGGTGGAACTAAGTTTTATGAAAGAAAAGAGATAAAAGATTTAGTAGCATATTTAAGAATAATTCAAAATCCTCAAGATGATATATCTTTAAAGAGGGTAATAAATGTTCCAAGAAGAGGTATAGGTCTTAGAACTATAGAAAAAATAGAAGATAGAGCTAGTTTAAAGCAAGAAAGCATATATTCAGTACTTATAGATATAGAAACAAATTCAGATATATCAACGAAAGCAAGAAATAGTATAAGTGGATTTGTTGATATAATAGGGACACTAAGAACAATAAAAGAAGTATATCCTGTTAGTAAGTTAATAGAAAAGGTATTAGAGACTACTGGATATTTAGATGAATTATCTAAAGATAAAAACGAAGAAGCTCAAGATAGAATAGACAATTTAAAAGAATTTATATCTATAGCTTTAGAGTTTGAGCAAAATAGTGAAGAGCAAGATTTACAAAGCTTCTTAACTGGAGTTGCACTTACATCTGAGACTAGTAGTGATGAAGAAAATGACAAAGTATCTCTTATGACAATCCATACATCAAAAGGTCTAGAGTTCCCTGTTGTATTTTTAATAGGTATGGAAGAAGGTCTATTCCCTATATCTAGGGCAATAAGATCTATGAAGGATTCTGACATAGAAGAAGAACGAAGACTTTGCTATGTTGGTATAACAAGAGCAAAAGATACATTATACATGAATTTAACTAAAAAAAGAACTTTATATGGTAAAACTAATCCATCAATAGCATCTAGATTTATGGAAGAATTACCTAAAGAGTGTATAGAGAAGCTTAATAAAGCTGAAAAGGAGTTAACTTATTCAAAGGCAAATTATAATGTATTAGATAAATATAAACAAAAATATATGAAAAATGTTAATAAGTCAACCGTAGCTCATAATGTAAATGCAACAATTAAAGATTCTAAAAAGGAAACTAATATAGATGATATAAAACCAGGAACAAGAGTACATCATCCTAAATTTGGAGTAGGTACTGTTGTAGGTATGATGGGCACAGAGGTTACAATAGCATTTGTACAGCAAGGGATAAAAAAAATAAATAAAGAATATACAACATTAGATATATTATAAAATTAACTTTTGATATTAAATATTGTGGCTAGAAGTTATCAACAAAATATAGCTTTTAGTCACAGTTATAATAAATAAATTTAAAAATAGAGGGGGCTACACCATGGAACAAAATAAATTTGCAGAAGATCTTATAGATTTTATTTATGAAAGTCCAACATCTTTTCAAGCTGTAGAAACATCACAAAATCTTTTGTTACAAAATGGATTTAAAGAACTTCAATTAAATGAAAAGTGGAAGATAGATGTAAATGGGAAATACTATATAACTAAAAACTCATCAGCAATAGTTGCGTTTGAAGTTAACTCTAATAATATAGATAAAGAAGGATTTAGAATAATTGGATCTCATTCAGATTCACCTACATTTAGAATAAAGCCGAATGCAGAAATGTCTGTAGAAGATACATATTTAAAATTAAATACAGAATGTTACGGAGGTCCTATATTAAATACATGGTTGGATAGACCATTAGGAATAGCTGGAAGAGTAGTACTAAAAAGTGATAACATATTAAAGCCTATAGAGAAAACTATAAATATAAATAAACCGGTTTGCATAATACCAAATATAGCAATACATATGAATAGAACTGTGAATGAAGGATATGCACTAAATAAGCAAAAGGATATGTTACCTTTAGTTGGCCTTTTAAATGATAATTTAGAAAAAGATAATTTCTTATTAAATCAAATATCAGAAAAATTAAATGTAAAAGTAGAAGACATAATAGATTTTGATTTATTCTTATATGAATTTGAAAAAGGAAGTTTAATAGGTCCTAATGAAGAATTTATATCAACTGGTAGATTAGACAATTTATCTATGGCTCATGCTAGTTTACACGCTCTTATAAATGCAAAAGGTAATAAAGGAGTAAATTTAGTAGCAGTATTTGATAATGAAGAAGTAGGAAGCTCAACTAAGCAAGGTGCAGATTCAAATATGCTATTAAATATATTAGAAAAAATATGTTTATCTTTAGGAAAATCAAGAGAAGAATTCTTTAATTCAATGTACTCTTCATTTATAATATCAGCAGATTTAGCACATGCAGTTCATCCTAATATGGTTGATAAGCATGATCCAACAAGTAGACCAGTTATGGGAAAAGGTCCAGTTATAAAAATAAATGCAAACCAAGCTTATACAAGTGATGCTCATTCTATATCTATTTATAAATCTATTTGTAAAGAAGCTAATGTTAAATATCAAGAATTTGTAAATAGATCAGACGAAAGAGGAGGAAGTACTATAGGACCAATATCTTCTACTCATATAGATATACCTTCTGTAGATGTAGGAAGCCCTATACTTGCAATGCATTCTATAAGAGAATTAGGAAGTGTAGAGGATCATTATAGTATTTACCAAACATTTAATAAGTTTTATGAAATATAGAGAGGAGATGAGACTGTGAGAATAGGACTATGTCTTTCTGGTGGAGGTGCTAAAGGTTCATACCAAGCCGGAGTTATAAAAGGTCTTTATGACAGAGGAATAAATAAATTTGAGGCTATAACAGGAACATCTATAGGTGCTATAAATGGATATTACATATTCACAGGAAATGTTGACAACCTAGAGAGAATGTGGACAAATATAGAAACAAGTTCTGAAAATAATATTGAAATAGTGGATAATACTGTGGATAATTCGCCTGTAATCGATGAACTAAAGCGACTTATTAATAAAAATACACAGGAAATTGATTTCCATGTGAACTATATAGAGATAAAAGATAAAAATGTTAGTGAGAAAGTAGTTAATGTACTTAAAGTAGATAAAGAAGAAGGTTTAAATGCAGTTAAGTACAGTGCTTTGCTACCATGTAATCCAAATGCAACTTTATCTTTTAAGAAGCAATTTGATAAAGACATAAGTGAAGGTTTATATGATGGATATAAGCTTGATGGTGGCTTGGTTAATAACACTTTAATAGAGCCATTGGTTGAAAAAGATGTGGATAAAATTATAATTATATCCACAGTTCATGATTATGTTTTACCGGAAGAAATAAAAAGTAAATATAACATAGATAATATAATAATTGCTAGACCTAAAACTATATTTGGTAAAAATGATACTTTAAGATTTGAGAAAGAATTTTGTAATGATATATTTAAAGAAGGATATGAAATAGGAAAATTTTTAAATATATAGTTTTAAATTATCTATATTTAATAAAAAAGCGAATATTTTGGTTTGAACAATTACAATTGTATCAAAAACATTGAATAAACTGCTAAATGTTAGTATAATATAAAGGTTCTTTAAACTGAGAAAATAATATATGGAGTTGAGATAAATTATGGCAACTAAGAGAATCGCAGTATTAGGTGGTCCTAGATGTGGAAAAACTACATTAATACAACATTTATATGTAGAAATGAAAATAGCAGGATTAAATGTAGGATATGCATTAGAATATTCAACAGAATATTTGAAAGATAAAGGAATGATAGAAACTATATCAGAACAATATGGAATCTATTTAGGTCAGAAAAAAATAGAAGATGAATTAGAAGTATTTGATTATGCTCTTACAGATTACGCTACTTTTGTACCTTATATATACGGAAGATTTATGTTAGGAAACAAAGCTAGAAGTAAAAAAGAAATACAAATACTTAAAGATTTATACTGCTTAGCAATAGAAGATATACAAAATTATGATATGATAGTGTATGTTCCAAGAGAATTTGGATATATACAAGATGGAGTAAGATGGCAAGATGAAGATATAGCTATTCAAATAGATGAATCTATATTAAACTTCTTAAAATCAGAAAATATTAATTATGTGGAAGTTAAAGGATCAACAAAAGAAAGATCTAAAAAGATATTAGATTTATTAGATATTGAATATGAACAAGCACCACAATTAGTTAATGAAGCAAAATAATTATATATTAATTTAAAATATAGTGAAAAAAATATTAGGATACAAGTGTAGAATATACTTGTATCCTATATTTTTCTAGTGATAGTGTATTATAAACTATGATATTGTGAATAATTGTACTTGAGTAAGATTTTATTATATTATTAAAAAATTTATAAGGTTTTTATGAAAGTTAGTATATAATAATATAGTGACATTACATAAATAAGATTTAAAATAAGGAAGGAATATTAAAATGGAAACTAAAAACCCAATAGTAACTATAGAAATGGAAAATGGAAAGAAAATGGTAGCAGAGTTATATCCTCATATAGCTCCTAATACAGTAAAGAACTTTGTAACATTAATAAACGAAGGATTCTACAATGGAGTAGCATTCCACAGAGTTATAGAAGGATTCATGATACAAGGTGGATGCCCTAATGGAAATGGAATGGGTGGACCAGGACATTCTATAAAGGGAGAATTCAGTGGAAATGGATTCACTAACAACTTAAAGCATGAGCCAGGTGTATTATCTATGGCTAGAACTATGGCTCCTAACTCAGCTGGATCTCAATTCTTCTTAATGCACAAGAATTCTCCACATTTAGATGGACAATACGCTGGATTTGGTAGAGTTATAGAAGGAATGGATGTAGTTAATGAAATAGCTACAACACCAACTGGTAGAGGCGATGTACCTAAGACTCCACAAGTTATGAAAAATGTAACAGTTGAAACTTTCGGAGTAGATTATTCAGACGTAGAAAAAATGTAATTTAATTTAAACACCCTATAGAGTAGACTATTTTGTAGTCACTCTATAGGGTGTTTTTGTTAAATGAAATCGTTATATACTAATATAATGTTTTATGTTAAAATTTAAATAAATGAATCGAAAATTGGAGAACAAAATAGCTAGGGAATATAAGTTTTGGCCGACTTACTCCTTTGTTTTTAGTTTAGTAACACTAAAAGCAAGGAGCGTTTTTTATGTAAAGAAGAAGATTTTATAATTATTTATTTGCTGATAAAGGAAGAGTAGGCAGGGGACTTAAGTACGGAAAATGGATCTTTATAAATCTGTAATCTTTTATTTATAAAGAATAGGGGGATTTTTATGTATCGAATGGTTATATGTGAAGATGAGGTTAGGCAAAGGGCGATTTTAAAAGACTTTATATGCAAATCTTTTGAAGACATATCTGATCAAATAGAGATATTAGAATTTAGCTCAGGTGAAGAGTTATTAGCACATGAAAACTTAGAAGGAATTGATATTTTCTTTTTAGATATTCAAATGGATAAATTGACAGGTATGGATGTAGCTAAAAAAATAAGAGAAAATAATGATACGTCTGAAATTATATTTATAACATCATTATTAGAGTACGTACAAGAAGGCTATAAAGTTAGAGCCTATAGATATTTATTAAAACCTATAAAATATGAGGATTTAAAAGAAAATATTCTAAGTTGTGTATCTGATATTATAAAGAAAAGAGATAATTTTATGATAGTAGAAGGAAATGGAATTAATTATAAAATAACTATTAAAGAGATTACATATATAGAAATTATAAAAAATGATATAACAATTCATACTATAGATAAAGATTATAATACTAAAAATAGAATTAAAAATTTAGAAAAAGAGCTTTTAATGTATAATTTTTTTAGATGCCATAAAAGTTACTTAATAAATATGGAGCATATAGAATTTATAGGCAAAAATAATGTTATTATACAGAATATAGAAATACCAGTTAGTAAATATAGAATGAGCAGTTTAAAAACTGAGATAACAAATGTACTGGGTGCAATAATATGTTAGAAGATAAATTAATTTTTATACTTATGGTAATTATATCGTCATCTTTAGAAGGGATTGTTCTAAATGTATTGCTATGTGAATTTATAAATTTGAAAAATAGTAAAAAAAAATTAAATATTAGTTTATTTATTTGTATTACTATAATTGCTATATCTGAGTTAATAACAAGAAATTTGATTTTTGAAATGAATTGTCCAATTACAGATGCATCTTTAAATACATTTGTTTATAGAGTTTTAAAATCAGTTATATATTTAATTTTAATAATTATATTCATAAAGGTTAACTATGATGTAAATATATATAAAAGTATAATTATAGGTGTAACTTATATTTTCATATTAGGGGCATTTAATGAAATAGTTTATGCATTCTTATCTATACTATGTAACAAATTAATAGATATGCAATATGGTTGGTATTATACATTGATGTACCATGAAAAATTAGTTTCATTAGAAGTAATTATTTTATCAAAATTATTATTAATATATTTAGTAACAATAATTAAATTTTTTAAATTAAAAGTTCAAATTGATAAAAAAAAATATAAATATATATATTTTTCTATAATAGCAAATTTAGCAAGTGCTATACTAATTTTTACTATTATATATAAAGCAACACAATCTTCAACAAATCTTTTTTTAGATATAATTATTATTGCAATTTCAAGTGGTATATTGATTTTGAATATTTTTTTCATGTGGCTAATAATAAGAGTTATAAAGGATAATAATTTGAAAGCTGAAAATAAGTGTATAAAAGAAAATATACAATTGCAATATAAGTATTATTCAAATATGCAACAGTCACAATTAAAAGTAAAAAAATTATATCATGATATGAAAAATCATATGATATGTATAGAAAATTTATATGGTAAAAATGAATATGTAACAAATATAAATAATCAACTTGAAGAATGTACATCTATATTTAACACTAATAATATGATTTTAGATATTATTTTAAATGATAAAAAAAATATTTGTCAAAGCAAGGGTATAGACTTATTTGCTGATATAAATTTTAAAGAATGTGATTTTATAGATCTTGCAGATGTGTGTAGCATATTTTCTAATATGATAGATAATGCAATAGAAGCTTGCGAAAAAATAGAAAATAATAATATAGTAAAGAAAATAAAAATAAAAGGTACTATAGTTAAAAAATTATATGTTATAAAATGTGAAAATACAAAAACTAATAAAGTAGAATTAAAAAATGGACTAGCTATTACCGATAAAAAAGATAAATTTTTACATGGAGTAGGAATTAGCAGTATGAAGACTTCAATAGAAAAATATAATGGAAATTTAGAAGTGAATGATTTAGAAAATAAATTTTTAGTGAATATTTGTATACCTTTAAGAATAGAAAATTTCCAGTTGTGTTCTCAAAATGCCTAGTTGTAGCTATTGTATTGAAAAATAAAATAAAAGATGTTATCTTTTGTAAGTAGAAGATTAAATAGATGATAAATATTTAATAAGCGCTTATAAAGATAACATCTTTTTTAATTTATAGAAAATTAAATTATACAAAGGGGAAGTAGTATGCCAATATTAAAAATACAAAATTTAAATAAGATATATGGAAAAGATGAAACAGAAGTAAAAGCACTAAACAACATAAACATAGAAATAAACAAAGGGGAATTTGTTGTAATAGTAGGAAAAAGTGGAAGTGGGAAAAGTACATTACTGCATATAATGGCAGGGCTTGAAACTCCAACAAGTGGAGATATAATTATAGACAATATAAACATTTCATCTCTTGATGAAAAACAAAGATCACTTTTACGTAAAGAAAAGATAGGACTAATATTTCAATCATATAATTTAATTCCTGTATTGACTGTCGAGGAAAACATAAAACTACCAACAATAAATACAAATAACAAAGATGATATATATGTTAATGAACTAATGGAACTACTTAGTATAAAAGATAGAAAAACTCATCTACCAAGCCAACTATCAGGTGGTCAACAACAAAGGGTAGCAATAGGAAGAGCACTTGTAAATAAGCCAGCAATTATATTTGCAGACGAGCCTACTGGTAATCTAGATACAAAAACAGAAGGTGAAGTTTTAAGCCTTTTAAAAGAATCTCAAAAAAAATACAATCAAACAATAATAATGATAACTCACAATATGGAGATTGCAAAATATGCAGATAAAATTATAAA
This sequence comes from Peptostreptococcaceae bacterium VA2, assembly GCA_000686145.1. GTDB lineage: Bacteria > Bacillota > Clostridia > Peptostreptococcales > Peptostreptococcaceae > Romboutsia_D. Next base: position 502,690 of record JMMB01000007.1, read on the forward strand.
AATTGAAGATGGATTTATAAGAGAGTAGGTGAAATTATGAAACTTAATGATATAGTAAAAAAATATATATTTGAAAATAAGAAAAACACATTATTAATAATTACAAGTATTATAATTTCAACTGCTTTATTTTTAGTAATGAACATAATAAGTGAGGATGCTAGAAATTTGATGGTTGACCAAGCTAAAAAAGAGTTAGGGACAAAACATGCATCATATTATAATCCAACTAATAAGGAATTAGAATATATAGAAAATAACCCTAACATAGATAAGGTTGGAAAATCAATGCTCTTAGGGCTTCATGATATAGGAAAAGGGCAAACTTTACAAATATTATGGGATGACAAAACTGCTAAAGAGGTAAATGGCTGCTATAAATTAAAAGAAGGAAAGTTACCAACTAAAGAAAATGAAATTGCAGTAGATACATGGTATATTGAGCAAAAGAATATAAAAGAACCAATAGGCAAAATAATAAAGTTAAATTATAGCAGACCAGATGAAAAGGGGCATGTTTCATATACTGGAGAAAAAGAGTTTAAGATAGTAGGTATTTTAAAAAGCGATTCACTTTTGAAAGCTCAAGGAATGTCTATAGGGGCTATAAGTAAAGATTGTGCTATTAAAAACATACCTCTTAAGGATAAATACGATCAAGCTATGTTTATATTTAAAAAAGAAAAAAATATACCAAAACAAGTTGAAAAGCTTGTTAAAGATGGGAATTTAGATAAAGATAACACAAGATTGAACAATCCGTTAATATTAGCAATGTCTGATAGTTTGAGTTTGAAAATACCATATATTATAGTTAATATGATACTTGCTTTAGCAACTATATTATTGATTTACAATATTTTTTATATATTAGTCTATAATAGAACGAAAGATTTTGGAACATTGAGGGCACTAGGTTTTATACCATCTGATGTTTCTAAAATAATGATTTTAGAAGTTTTTGTATATTCAGTTATAAGTATTCCAATTGGGCTAATATTAGGTGGATTAATAGCTAATTTGTGCAGTGAATATGTTATAGGTGTAATATATGATGTGAATTATGTAAATTCAATTAAAAGTAATAGTTATATAAGTACATATTTAACTTCTATGATATTAAGTATATTAACAATAATAATATCAGTAGCCAAGCCACTTATAACAACATCTAAAATTGATCCTATGATTTGTATGAGAAGAAATGAAGAAAAGATTAATATAAACCAAAAGTCATTTATAAATAAAATCATGACTAGATTTTTTAAGGATTATGGGAACATAGCATCAAAAAATATTCAAAGAAATAAAAAACGTACTAGCCTAGCTATAGCATCGATGACGCTAGTAATTTTCTTAATGGCAACGGTATATACAAAATCTACTAGTAATTTTTTAAATGATGGTGGATTGAGATGGTGGATACCAGGAGATTATTTATTACATAATATTAATATACAATCTACATCTGTTAATGAAAAAAGTTATGATAAGAATGTACTTGGACAAATACAAAACATAGATGGGGTAAAAAAGGTAACTACATATAGAGATAAATCTTTTGATTTAAAGACTGAAGAAAAAAGTATTAATAAAAAATCTAATTATTGGAAAGAACCGAGAAGTCAAGAGGCGCTTCAAATAAATTCTGAAGTAGTAAATGGGGTCAAGTTATATATGCATCCATTTGAAGTTTTAGGAATTGAGGATACAGATACATTAAATGATGTATTGATAGATGGTAAAGAAAACTTGAGTAAGTTAAATGAAAGTCCATATGTGTATATAGATGAACATTCAAGTAAGACTCTTAATATAAAAAAGGGAGACAAAATAAAATTAGATTTCAACAATATAGATGCTAAAACAGGAAACTACAAAAAACCTATTTCTAAAGAATTTATTGTTGGAGGTATAATAACAAATTTACCCATAAGCTCACAAGGAGGAGGTAGAGAATTTGAGGCTGTTATATCAGTAAATCAGTTTAATAAATTTACAGGGGTTTCATCATATGAAAGATTTGATATATGGACAAGTAAGCTTGCCAATAATAAAAAAGTTGAAAGTGAATTAAATAAAATAATAGATAAATCAGGGAAAGGTATCTTGATACCATATAAAAGTGAAGCAGCGGGAATTGAAAAAAGCGACAATCAAAAAACTATGGTTATGACATTAGTTGTTGGGGTGATAGTTATATTATCTTTATTCAATTGCTGCAACACTATAGTTACTAGTATAAATAGCAGAAGTAGAGAATTTGCATTATTTAGAGGTATAGGAATATCAAAAGATGAAATAAAGAAGATTGTTAAGTTAGAAGGTTTAATATATATAGCTATTAGCTTTGTGATAGCTGTAGTGCCGACCTTAATTACAAGATATATAATAATAAAAGACTTTGAAAATATTAATCTGATAAATTTAAAGTTTATAGGAGCAATTGTTCTAATTATAGCATTTTTAACAGCTATAACTATGATAACAACAGTAAAGGCTTTAAAACAGGTACAAAGTGAAGATTTTATAGAACAAATAAAAACTTTAGAGTAAGTTTAAATACTAATATTATTATATAAAAAAGGTGCCAAATTATTGGCACCTTTTTACTATAATTACATATTTTTAATTACAGTAGTTAAATTAGGAACTAATTGTTTCTTTCTAGAAACAACACCCTCAGCAAATACTCCTTGAGATGCATCTACATTAAATGCATCAGCTATTAATTTATCATTAGCTTTATATATCAAATAAGAACCTTCTTTGATTATATCTGTTATAGCAAGAATTAATATATCATAGTCAGTAGAGTTTATATAAGCTAAGAATTCATCTTTTTTAGCAAATATAGAATCTATATCTAAAGTAAATACTTGACCTATACCAACTCTTTTTCCACTCATAGTAAATTCTTTAAAGTCCATATTAACTATTTCTTCTATGCTATATTCATCTAAAGATGTTCCAGTCTTAAACATTTCCATAGCATAACTTTCCATATCAACTTTAGCTATTTTACTTAATTCTTCACAAGCTTTTTTATCCATAGCTGTAGTAGTTGGAGATTTGAATAATAATGTATCAGATAATATAGCAGATAATAAAAGACCAGCTATATGATAAGGTACTTCAATATTATTTTCTTTGTAGATTTGATAGATTACAGTACAACTACACCCAACAGGCATAACTCTAAATGATATAGGTAAGTCAGTAGCTATACCACCTATTTTATGATGATCAACTATTTCAACTATATTAGCTTGCTCTATACCATCTGCACTCTGAGCATACTCATTGTGGTCAACTAAAACAACATTTTTCTTAGTTGGATTTAAAAGATGTATTCTAGAAACTAATCCTAAGTATTTGTTTTCATTGTCTGTTACAGGATAAGCTCTGAAATTTGTGTTTAACATAGACTCTTTAACATCATCAGCATAATCATTTTCACTGAAAATAACTAAGTCATCTTTAGCGATTATATTGCTTAAGTAGTTACATTGGTTTATTATATTAGATGCTTTGTAAGTATCACACCTAACTGAAACTATAGATACTCCATTTTGCTTAGCAATAGTTAATAAATGCTCGTTTAAATTAGTATTACCAGTTAAAACTAAAAGCTTAACTTTAGTGTCAATGGCATATTCTATTATGTCATATCTGTCTCCAACTATAGCTATGTCTCCTTCGTTAAGTATATCCATAACGCTATCCATACCGAATGATAAAGTGACAACTCTACCTTTTATATCATCACTACAATTTATAAGTACTGAACCATCAAGGTTTTTGCATATATTTGATATAGAAGTATGAACAGTATTAAAGTGTTGGTTAAGAAGACTCTTAGCTATTTCTTGCATAGTTACTATTCCTACAAATGTTTTGTCTTCAGATATTATAGGTAATGTTTTTACTTGCATACTTTTCATAAGGTTGTAAGCTTCTAATATAGAAGAATTAGCTGTTAGAGCTTCAACTTTATCGTATCCTAAATCTTTAACTTGTATTTTAACATCCTTTAATACTTGAGGTGCGTCAACTTTAAAGTAGTCAAGCGCATACTGAGCCTCTTTTCTTATATCTCCTAAAGCGTAAGGTATTGCATTTTCGCCTAATTGATTTTTTAGGTGAGCAAGTGAAATTGAAGAGCATACTGAATCTGTATCTGGATTCTTATGCCCGAAAACTAATAATGTCATATTTTGATACTCCTTTCATGAAAAAACTTATATTTAAATTAATAATAGTCTAAGAATATATTGATTCAATGCAAGTAAAATATTACATTTTAAATTTAATATGTAATATTTTACTTGATGTTATAAATATATTTGTTAATAACACAAAAATATTATATCAAAAGGGGGGGCAAATTTGTGGCAAAAAGCAAAAAAAAATTAAGAAAATAGTTATATTGCTATCTATTTTGATAGTAGTTACAACAGGTTCGTATTTTATATATAAGTTTAAAACTAATCAAAACATATATAAAGATAATACAAAGGTAATGGATACTATAAGTCAGGTTCTAAATTTAAGCACAGTAAAATACAGCTATAGTAATGTAGTTACAGTAAAAAAAGATAAAAGTATAAATGATATTAAAATACCATTTACAGAAAAGTCATTTATTATAAAGTATAATGGCGTAATAAACGGAGGGGTAAAGCCAGAAGATATAAATATATCTAAAAATACAGGTGATAAGATTTTCATAGAAATAGAGAAGTGTGAAATATTAGACCATTATATAGATGACGATAATATATATGTGTATGATGTAAAGAGTTCAATATTTAATAAACTAGAGATTCAAGATGTATTAGAAGACATAAGTAAATATAAAAAAGAATATGAAGAAAAAGCTTTAAAGGAAGGTTTGATGGAAGAAATAAAAAATAGCACAAAATCAAGTATAAAAAATATGCTAAAAAATATGGGATATAAAGAAATAATTATAACCTTTAAATAAAGGTTAATAGCATAAAGAGAGCTTTATAAGGTAAATATAAAAATGTATTTAAATTAAAACAAAAAAAGGTTTTAAATTATGAGAAGTATAATTTTAAAATCTTTTTTTATGCGTTAGTATATTGTATACAATATTGACTAAAATTTAACTATGTATTTTGAAAATTAAAATACGCATATAAACAAGGTTTGAAATCATATTAAAATACTTACAAAACAAGGAAATTAAGGGTTGAATAAAATAAAAACGTTTTCATTTATTTAAATAGATAAAAAAATAACAAAAAATATTGACACATTTAGACAGTTAATGTATTATCTAAATATAGCAAGTTTGTTAAATAACTAACGTAGTTTAATATAAATTATAATCATTTGGAGGGACAACACATGAGTAAAGATGTAAAGAAAGCTAAAGCAGTAGAAGTAAAACAAGAATTCAGTGTAGAAAACATGATCAATGATTTAGTAGCAAAAGCTAATGTAGCAAAAGAAGCTATGTTAAAGTTAGACCAAGAAGCAATTGATAAAATAGTAGGAGCTATGGCTAAAGCAGGTCTTGATAAGCATATAGAACTTGCTCAAATGGCAATAGATGAAACTCAAAGAGGAATATTTGAAGACAAAGTAACTAAAAATATATTCGCTACAGAATATGTTTATAATAGTATAAAATATACAAAAACAGTTGGAGTTATAGAAGAAAACGAAGAAGAAGCATATATGATGGTTGCAGAACCAATAGGTGTTGTAGCTGGAGTTACTCCTGTTACTAACCCAACTTCAACAGCAATGTTTAAATCATTAATATCAATAAAAGGGAGAAACCCAATAATATTCAGTTTCCATCCATCAGCTCAAAAATGTTCAGCAGAAGCTGCTAGAATATTAAGAGATGCAGCTATTCAAGCTGGTGCTCCAGAAAGTTGTATACAATGGATAGAAGTACCATCATTAGAAGCTTCAAGTGCACTTATGAATAACAAAGGAGTTTCTTTAATATTAGCAACTGGAGGTCCTGGAATGGTTAAGTCAGCTTATTCAGCAGGAAAACCAGCATTAGGAGTTGGAGCAGGGAATGTACCTTGTTTCATAGAAAAAACTGCAGATGTTAAACAAGCTGTAAATGATTTAATATTATCTAAAACATTTGATAACGGAATGATATGTGCTTCAGAGCAAGCAGTTATAGTAGAAGAAGGTATATATGATGAAGTAGTTGGTTTAATGAAAGGATATAACTGTTACTTTGTAAATGCAAAGGAAAAAACATTATTAGAAAAAACAGTTATAAACCCAGAAACTAATTCATTAAATCCTAATATAGTTGGACAAAGTCCATACAAAATAGCACAAATGGCAGGATTTGAAGTTCCTAAAGATGCTAAAATGTTAGTAGCTGAAATAGGTGGAGTAGGGAATGATCATCCATTATCTAAAGAAAAGTTAAGTCCAGTACTTGCTTGTATAAAAGTTAAGGATGCTAAAGAAGGGGTACAAAGATGTGTAGATATGACTGAGTTTGGTGGATTAGGTCACTCAGCTGTTATACATTCAAACGACGATGCTGTAATCTTAGAATTCAGTAATAGAGTAAGAACAGGAAGATTACTAGTAAATGCTCCATCAACTCATGGTGCAATAGGAGATATATATAACGTAAATACTCCATCATTAACTTTAGGATGCGGATCTATGGGTAACAACTCAACAACAGATAACGTATCAGCTGTAAACTTAATAAACGTTAAGAAAGTTACTAAGAGGAGAGTTAATATGCAATGGTTTAAAGTACCTGAAAGAATATATCATGAAGCTGGCTCAATACAATACTTAGAAAAGTTACCAGAAGTTGAAAGAGTAATGATAGTAACTGACAGAATGATGGTTCAATTAGGATATGTTGAAAAATTAGAATATCATTTAAGAAAAAGAAGAAATCCAGTTATGATAGATGTATTTGCTGATGTAGAACCAGATCCATCTGTAGATACAGTATTAAATGGTGCTGAAGCTATGAGAAAGTTCAAGCCAGACACTATAATATCTTTAGGTGGAGGATCTGCAATGGATGCTGCTAAAGGTATGTGGTTATTCTATGAAAATCCAGAAGCAGACTTTGAAGATTTAAGATTAAAATTCATGGATATAAGAAAAAGAATATTCAAGTTCCCTAAATTAGGAAGAAGAGCTAAAATGGTAGCTGTACCAACTACTTCAGGAACTGGATCAGAAGTTACATCTTTCGCAGTTATAACTGATAAAGTAAATAACGTTAAATATCCTTTAGCTGACTATGAGTTAACTCCAGACGTAGCTATAATAGATCCAAGCTTTGTAATGTCTGTACCAGCAGCAGTTACTGCGGATACAGGACTAGATGTATTAACTCATGCTATAGAAGCTTACGTTTCTGTAATGGCAACAGATTATACAGATGCTTTAGCTATGAAAGCTATACAAATGGTATTTGATTACTTACCAAAATCATATAAAGGATCTAATACTGCAGAAGGTAAAGAAGCTAGAGAAAAAATGCACAATGCTTCATGTATGGCTGGTATGGCATTTGCCAATGCTTTCTTAGGGGTAAACCACTCGTTAGCTCATAAGTTAGGATCAGAGTTCCATATACCTCATGGTAGAGCGAACGCAATATTATTACCACATGTAATAGAATATAATGCGGCTATGCCAAGTAAGTTTGCTGCATTCCCAAGATACAAGTCATTTGTAGCTGACAAAAAATATGCAGAAATAGCTAAGATGTTAGGATTAAAAGCTAATACTACAGAAGAAGGAGTTAAGAGTTTAGCACAAGCTGTTAGAAACTTAATGAAAGAAGTAAATGTACCAATGACTATAAAAGATTGCGGAATAGAAGAAAATACTTATTTTGAAGCAATAGAAAAATTAGCATTAGATGCATTTGATGACCAATGTACAGGAGCTAATCCAAGATCACCATTAGTATCTGAATTAAAAGAAATATATACAACAATATATGGACAAAGAAAAGAAAAATAAATTATATAAATATTCAGAAAATTGTGTTGACTATAGATTTAAAGCGTAATATAATTAAAATATAAATAAATATAGATAAATATAATTAAGGGGCCTATTAAGGCCCCCTTCTTATTACAAAAAATTATAGTGATGATTTATACATAGATACTTTTTCAAGATTATTTTTTATACTTATTGTACAATCAGTATAATCAACCTCAAAGTTTGCAAAAGCTGAGAATAAATCTATGTCTCTCATTAAATGTAGCGTCATTGTATGGGTTTCTTTGTTTAACCTTAATATAATAGACCTAACAAAAGGAAATTGGATTCTAGAGCTAAACAAGTTTGATCCGCTATTATCTATATCTAAGCTACGATAATTTATATCTATAAATAAATCTAAATCGTCACCTTCTTCTCTTATTATTCTATATTCAAAATCTGTGTCTAAATTCAAATTACCTATTGTTATCATTTATATACCTCATTCCACGATTGATATTTATATTAAATTATTATAACCTATAAGATAATTATTAACTAGGATTATAAATTAAACATAAAAAGAGCTTTCGTTGGGGGAACGAAAGCTCAAATTGGGGGAGATTGAGTTAAATATTTAATTTTATATTACTATTATGGGCAGATAAATTAATTTTATACATTTAATTTTGAAAAATATTATAAATAAAAATATATTATTATAAAATAAATGGATTGGATATATTAATTATCCAACCCATTTATATTTAAAATTATCTTTTTTTGATTATAAACTTAGAACCTAGGTATTTTTTTATATCATCATCAGATGAAAAATCATCTATAAGAATTTCTTTACCAGTTTCTTCGAATACTACTAAAACTTCACAATCACCTTGTAAGAAGAACTTTCTAACAGTTTCTTCTCTAACTTCTCTAATCTTAGTTATGTTTTTTTTAGTTTTCTCATAATCTTTAGTATAATAACTATCCATCATATTTATTATCTTTGTATATCTATTCATAAAATTTGCCTCCTGTAATTAGTCGTAAAAAATGTGTTATAATAATTGTTTGTATTAACTTAATAATTATAACAAGGAGTAATAATAATGACTAGTATAAAAAAGAAAGATATTTTAAATTGTATAGATTATTGTAAACAAAACAAGTTATTTGATAAATTAAATAAAGTATATTCAAATGTACCAAGTGGAGACTGTGCAGGGTGTGGGAACTGCTGTATGGAGTCTGTTGGAATAAATTTAATTGAATTTATAAATATATTTGAATATTTAAATGATAATAAAGAATTAAGAAAAAAATCTTTAAGTAAGGTTCTAGATTATTATTTTTTAGAATTTACTAAAAAAAGTGCATGTCCATTTAAAGATGAAGACAATAGATGTTTAATATATGAAGTAAGACCACTAAATTGTAGATTATTTGGACATTGGAAAAAAGAAGATTATAATAAAAATTTATCCAATGTAACTCAAAGAAATAGAGACTACAATAAAATAGTAAAGTCAAAATATGGATTTGATATAAATAATGAAGTTGTTAATTATAAAATTAAATATTGTGAAGACTTTATTCCCAAAAATGATTACTTAAGTAAATCTGATAGGTTAGGATTTGCAGATGAATTGATGACATTGGATTCAAATATATATTCTAAAGGAATTATAGATATAGAATTTAAAGATAGAGGAATAGTTGAATATTTTATAGACTATTTTTTTGATGAAGATGTGTCATACAATATAAAAATAAGAGTAACTAAAGATGAAGCTATAAGAGATATAGCTATTAATAGATTGAAAAAAATATTATTATAATTAGGTGATTATATGGATTTAATAAACATAAAAGGAAATACTTTTTATATAAAAGGTGGAACAAATACAGGTGTATATATATATAATGATAATACAGCGTTAATTATAGATCCAGGACTAAGTGGGCTTAGACCAAAAAAAATAATACATATATTAGAAAATGATGATATTAATTTAAGGTTTATTATAAATACTCACGAACATAATGATCATTATGGTGCGTGCAATCAATTTAGAGAGTATTACAAAGATTTGTATATACTATGTTCAGAATATGCAAAATTATATATAGAACATCCAAGTTTGTTTTCTAAGTACATTATAGGTGGAAAAAGTAATGAATTTATGGATGAGAGGTTGAGAAATAAATCTTTAGAGAAGATATATATAGATGAAGTATTAAATGATGGAACTGTAAATTTAAATAATGTGGATTTTAAAGTGATAGATTTTAAAGGACATACACCGGGTAGCATAGGCATATTAACTAAAGACAAAGTATTATTTGTAGGAGACTTATTAATTGGTTTAAACATGCTTGAAAAATATGATTTCCTATTTTTATATGATTTAAAAGATTATATAGATTCTTTAGATAAGCTTAGAAATATAGACTTTGAATATATAGTCGCTGGCCATAGTAAAAATTTGATTACTAAAAAAGAAAGTGAAAAACTTATTGAAAAACATGAGGCTGCTGTATATAAATATATGAATCAAATAAAAGAAGAATTAAATATTCCTATCGGTATAGAAGCATTATTAAAAAACATAATAGTAAAAAATAATTTAAAGAATAACTATAAAGAATATCACTTTTTCAAGTCATCACTTATTTCTGTGATTAGCTATTTAGCAAGTTTACAAGAAATAGATTATATATTATCAAAAGGCGAATTGCTTTATTATACCAAAAAAAAATGAATTATGTTAAAATAGATATGACTGTAAAAATAGAACAAAGGGTGAGTGAGATGGAATACGAAAAATGGGATGAAGTATTAGCTCCTTATGACCATGCTGTTGAAGAGTTAAAGGTGAAATTTAAAAATATAAGAAAAGAATTTATGGCAAAGGGAGAGTACTCTCCAATAGAATTTGTAACAGGAAGAACTAAAAAGATAGCATCTATAATATCAAAGTCACAGAGACTTAATATTGTAGATATTGAATCTGAAATGGAAGATATAGCTGGGATAAGGATAATGTGCCAGTTTGTTGAAGATATATACACTATAATAGAGCTTATTGAAAGCAGAACAGATATGTCGATTGTTTATTCAAAAGACTATATACAAAATTTTAAGGATAGTGGATATAGAAGTTATCATGTTATAATTAAATACCCTATAAACTCAATCGCAGGTTCAAAGGAAATTTTATGTGAAATACAGATAAGAACACTTGCTATGAACTTTTGGGCAACAATAGAGCATTCTTTAAAATATAAATATGAACATTATATACCAGAAGACTTAGCTGTTAGGCTAAGAAGAGCCGCTGATGCAGCATTCTTATTAGATCAAGAAATGAGTGAAATAAGGGAAGATATAATGAAAGCTCAAGTTATGTGCCAAGTGAAATCTGTGACAGTAAGGGATGTATTAAATAAAATACAAGAACTATATAATTTGGGAGAAACGCATAAAGCACTTGTATATCAAAGAAGATTAGATAAAATAGATAATGAAAGAGATATAGCAGAAATACTACATCTTAAAAGAGAAATTGATAATTTATTGCAGCAATATAATAATAGTAATAATAAAAATAAGTAGATAGTTATCCATACTAGTGGGTAACTTTCTTTTTTAAATTATAGAAAATAATATGTAAATAAAGACATAAGAGAAAGGAATATAGATATGAGTTTATATGCAATAGGAGACTTACATTTTTCAACAGCGGTTAATAAACCTATGAATGTATTTGGAGATAATTGGGAAGACCATGAATCTAAAATAATAGAGAGTTGGGAAATCAATGTACAAGACGATGATTTAGTATTAGTTCTAGGAGATACTTCTTGGGGTATAAACTTAAATGAAGCAAAGGAAGATTTAGACATAATAAATAAACTTCCAGGGAGAAAAATATTTATAAAAGGAAATCATGATTATTGGTGGACAACAGTAACGGGATTAAATAAATTATATGATAATATGAAGTTTTTACAAACTAACTTTTATGAATATAAAGATTATGCTATTTGTGGTGGAAGAGGTTGGATGTGTCCAAATGATGTTAAGTTTGATGAAAATGATGCAAAGATATATAAAAGAGAAGAAAATAGATTAAGATTGTCATTAGAATCAGCTCGTAAAAAAGGATACACTAAGTTAATAGTAATAACTCATTATCCACCAACTAATGATAAACTGGAAGAATCGCTATTTACTAAACTATTTGAAGAATATAATGTAGAAAAAGTAATATATGGTCATTTACATGGAAAAGAATCTTTTAAAATGGGATTGAAAGGATTTAGAAATGGAGTAGAGTATATATTAGCTTCATGTGATTATATAGATTTTAAATTAAATAAAATATTGGATTAATAAATTATAAAGTTGTAAATACTATAAACTAAATGGTTAAAAAAGGTACATTGGGGCATTTTGTTTTAATATACAAAAGAAGGAGATGTTTATTAATGAGATGGGTATTAGTATTCTTATTTCTATACCTTATTCCCTTGATAGCTTTATTTAGGAATTATAGTAACTTTAAAAGATCTTGTATATATAGTAGTATTTATGTTGTATTAGTAAGTACAATAGTTATAACTAATATTTATATGAGTGGATTAAATAAAATAAAAGAAGCAATGTATTATCATAATTATGTATCTGAAGAAAGTGATGATAATAGCTATGCATCTAATTTTAGTGGAAATCCTAATCCAAAAAATAAAGAAGATATATATCAAGACAAGGCTGAAAATAAGATAGTAGATGATCAAGAACAATTTAGTCAAGATGAAAAATCAGAAATAAAAGAAGTTAATGAAAATAGTATAGATAATGTAGAAGAAACAGAGATTAATCAAAAAAATGATAAAGAAATAATATTTGAATTCAAAAAACAAATCTATGATATAGAAACCGTAGCACTGATGCCAATGAGAGATTGTATGCCTTATACTAAAAATATATCAGAGAATATAAAAAAATTATCTAACATAAAAGAAGATTTAGAATATGCACATGAAAAATGTGAAGAAGTTATATCTATGTACAAAAAAATGGAAATACCAACTCTTTTTAAGGATGAATATATTAAAGAATTAGATAATGCAAGAAATGATGTTAAAAAAGCATATGAGTTAAGATCTATGGCAATGGAGTCAGCAATTAAATTGGTAGATACTAAAAATCCTAAATATGTAGGTAAAATAACTCAATATCTAAATTTATCAGATAAGCAGATATCATCATTTAAAGAAAGAATAAGTGACTTAAATGTTAAAATAGATAACAATTAAAGTATATATAATTAATTTATTAAAGCTTATCTTTTAGGTAGGCTTTTTGGTATTATATACATATACTTAAAGTGCGAGCTTTGATTTATAATTTAACCTGTGATAGAATATCTTATTATGAAGTTTAACAGGTAATTAGGGAGGATAATATGGATAAATTAAATATATGTATTGATATAGATGGGACTATTACTAGTCCATATCATTTTATTCCGTACTTAAATGAAATTTTTAGTAAAAATATAACACAAGATGAGTGTAATACTTATAATTGGAATGAGTTATATGGAGTAGATATGGACACAATACTAAATGAATTCCATACAAACTATATGTATTCTTACTCAGAAGCAGAAGTTGTAGAAGGTGCAAAAGATATTATAGATGAACTATATTCTAAGCATAATTTATATTTTGTTACAGCTAGAAATCCAAAGCTGACAGATATAACTACAAATTGGCTAACTGAAAAAGGACTTTCGCATATAGATGTACATTTATTAGGTAGTGACTATAAGATAGAGAAAGCCAAAGAATTACAGTGTAATGTATTTATAGAGGATAATCCTAGTAATGCTATGCAGTTAGCTGCTGAGGGCATGAAAGTTTTATTGATAGATACTAACTACAATAAAGAAATTGAACATGAGAATATAACTAGAGTTAAGAACTGGAATGATATAAAAGAAGCTATAGAATCGTGTAGCTAAAGTATCATCGAGTGGGGAAGGTGATCTTATGATAGAGTTAAAAATCAAAAATCAAAAAAATAGCATTATTATAAATAGTAAGCAAGTAAAAGATATTATAGGATTACGTGAAGACATTGAGGACATAAAGGATATATCAAATACTATGAAAGAAGAAAATATAATGGCATTTGACTGTCAATTAGCTGAAGATGTATTTGATATGGAAGATATAGAAGAACTAATAGAAGAAATGGGAGAAGATATAGACGAATCATATTTTCAAGTGTTCTTTGAAGATGTAAGAGCGTATCTAAAGGATACTACAGATGAAATAGAAGAGGAACTACAGGATAAATATTTATCTGATAATATAAGATGTTTCTTTGATGTATACAATATAGATGAATCATTTACTGATTTTAAATTTGTATTTTTAATAAGTTTTAAAGAAATAAAAATAGCATCTCTTACTAATTTATGTAAATTAGTGGGTCGAAGACAATTAACAGGTGGATCTAAATTTTATAGTTAAAACAAAAGACCTTATTATTTAGTAGGAACTAAACAATAAGGTCTCATTTGTTTTGTAAAAATTTAAATTTTATATAGAACTATAATTCTCAATAAAAACTAATTAAGCTTTATTTACAGAACCAAATAACTCCATTTTTTCTTTAACAGTAGCTTTTATAGCTTCAAAACCTGGAGCTAAAACTTTACGAGGGTCAAATCCCTTAGCTTGTAAGTCTTTACCAGCTTCAATGTATTCACGAGTCGCAGCAGCGAAAGCTAATTGACATTCAGTGTTAACATTTATTTTAGAAACACCTAAAGATATAGCTTTTTGTATCATGTCAGCAGGAATACCAGTTCCACCGTGTAATACTAATGGCATAGTTCCTGTAAGATTATTTATAGCTTCTAGAGTATCAAAACTTAATCCTGTCCAGTTTTCTGGATATTGACCATGTATGTTACCTATACCAGCAGCTAACATATCAACACCTAAATCTGCTATTAATTTACATTCAGCTGGGTCTGCAACTTCTCCAGCTCCAACAACACCATCTTCTTCCCCACCTATAGAACCAACTTCCGCTTCTACAGATATTCCTTTAGCATGAGCTATTTCAACTATTTCTTTAGTCTTAGCTATATTTTCCTCTATAGCATAGTGAGAACCATCAAACATAACAGAAGAGAATCCTGCTTCTATTACTTTTAAAGCTCCATCATAACTACCATGGTCTAAGTGTAGTGCAACTGGAACTGTTATTTTTAATTCTTCTAACATTCCGTTAACCATACCAACTATAGTTTTGTAACCACCCATGTATTTTCCAGCACCTTCAGATACTCCTAAGATAACTGGAGAATTGTTTTCCTGAGCAGTTAATAAAACTGCTTTTGTCCACTCTAAGTTGTTGATGTTGAATTGACCTACTGCATATTTTCCTTCTCTAGCCTTATTTAACATTTCTGTAGCTGAAACTAACATAGTGAAACCTCCATATAAGTTAATTTGTTAAAAAATTATTAAATTTAAAATTTACCCATCATCTAATATTATAACGTTTATACAAAAAAAGTACATAGTAAATTGTAATAACATCAAATTAAAAGTATAATAATATTTATAACAAGTATAAATAAGTAATGAACAGATAAAAAAGAAAGGAAATAGATTATGCCACAAATAAAAATAAGAGGTATACATGAAAATGATATATGCAAAATAAGTGAAAAAATGATAGATGAATTAGTGGAAGCTGTAAAGTG
The DNA here is from genome assembly GCA_000686145.1 of Peptostreptococcaceae bacterium VA2. GTDB lineage: Bacteria > Bacillota > Clostridia > Peptostreptococcales > Peptostreptococcaceae > Romboutsia_D. Next base: position 518,466 of record JMMB01000007.1, read on the forward strand.
CCCAAGAGATTATTTTGAAATAGAATGTATAAAATCAATTGCTATAAGAAATGGTAAACTAGATTCAGTTTATCCATTTGTAGAAGTAGCGTGGTTTGATAGAGGACAAGAAGTTCAAGATATAGTAGCAAATATAATAACTAATAGTATAAGAAATAATTTAGATGTAGAAGATATGGATTTAGCATTTACAGTATTTGAAAAAGAAAAATACTATGAGAACGGAGATCATTTTTAATGGCTAAGAAATTAAGAGTAGACAAAGTACTTTCAACTATAGGGTGTGGAAGTAGAGCAGATTTGAAAAGATATTGTAAGTACGGGATGATAAGTGTAAATGGAGAAGTTGTAAATAACCCTGGGTTTCAAGTAGATCCAGAAGTTGACGAAATATTATTTGATGGTGAAAAGATAACTTATAGAGAATTTATTTATATAATGTTAAATAAGCCAGACGGTTATATATCAGCTACATTTGATAAACATGATCCAATAGTATTAGATTTAATAGATCCGTCATATCTTATTTTTGAACCATTTCCAGTAGGAAGATTAGATAAAGATACAGAAGGATTATTAATATTAACTAATGATGGACAACTTTCTCATAGAGTGTTGTCTCCTAAAAAACATGTTCCTAAAACTTATTATGCTAAAGTAGAAGGAATAGTAACACAAGATGATATAATAGCTTTTGAAAAAGGTGTAACACTTGATGATGGATATGAAACTATGCCAGCTCAACTTAAAATACTAAAAAGTGATGAAATATCGGAAATTGAACTTACTATACATGAAGGAAAATATCACCAAGTAAAAAGAATGTTTGAGAGCGTGAATAAAAGAGTAGTGTATTTAAAAAGGCTTTCTATGGGTAAATTAAACTTAGATGAAAGCTTAGAATTAGGTGAATACAGAGAATTAACAATAGAAGAAATAAAATTAATGGAAGAAAGATAGAAAAGCGGAGGTAATTTTAAGTGAAGAAAAAAGACATTATAGAATTTGAAGTAGATAAAATGGAATTCGGTGGAACTTCTGTAACTTTAATAGGAAACAGAGAAGTACACATGAAGGGCGGAATAAGCGGTCAAAAAGTAAAAGCTGCTGTTAAGAGAACTAGAAGTGGTAAAGCGGACGTTAAGATAATAGAATTACTAGAAAGCTCACCAATAGAAACAGAAGAAACATGTAAACATTTTAACGAATGTGGTGGATGCACTATACTATCTGTTCCTTACAAAAAGCAATTAGAAATAAAAGAAAAACAAGTTATGGATTTATTTTTAAAGCAAGATTTATTTGGATTCCAATTTTTAGGAATACAAGGAAGTCCTCAAGAAAAATTATATAGAAATAAAATGGAGTACACTTTTGGTGATGAAATGAAAGATGGACCATTAACTTTAGGTCTTCATAAAAAAGGAAAACACATAGATATATTAACAGTTTATGGATGTGTTTTAGTAGATCAAGATTTCACAAAAGTATTAACTTCAACAGTTGAATTTTTTAATGAAAAACAACTTCCTTATTATAAAGGTATGAACCATAAAGGATACTTAAGAAACCTTGTAGTTAGAAAAGGTGTAAATACTAAAGAACTTATGGTAAATATAGTAACTTCTTCTCAAGTTGACTTTGACATGAATGAATATAAAGAAATGCTACTAAATCTTGAAACAGAAGCTAAAATGGTAAGTATATTACACACTGTAAATGATGGTTTAGCAGATGCTGTTCAATGTGATGAATTAAGAATATTGCATGGAAGAGATTATATACAAGAAGAGATATTAGGTCTTAAATTTAAAATATCTCCATTTTCATTCTTCCAAACTAATACTAAAGGAGCAGAAGAACTTTACACTATGACTAGAGAATTTATAGGCGATCATGCTGATAAAGTTGTTTTTGACTTATATAGTGGAACTGGTACTATAGGGCAAGTTATGGCAGGATCTGCATCGAGAGTTTATGGAATTGAAATAATAGAAGAAGCTGTAGTTGCAGCTAATGAAAATGCTAAATTAAATGGACTAACTAACTGTGAATTTGTAGCAGGAGATGTTACAAAAACAGTTAAAAATTTAAAGCATAAACCTGATTTAATAATAGTAGATCCACCAAGACCAGGTGTACACAAAGATGCTATAAGAGATATATGTGGATTTGGTTCTAAGGAAATAGTTTATATATCTTGTAATCCTAAAACTTTAGTACTTGATTTAGTTGAATTTAGAAACTATGGTTATGAGGTAGAAAAAGTGAAGTGTATGGATATGTTCCCAAATACACCTCATGTAGAAACAGTAGTGAAATTAAAAAAAGTTAGATAATATAGAAATCAATCAAAAGCAAAAAAGTTTAATATTTAGAGCGATAGTATTTTTATTCCCAGTTGAATATAGAGTTATAGCATCAGCATTAGCAAATAAATCAAAATCAAAAGTTACTTTAAAAAAAGAAAACTAAAATAAATTTTGTAATAAGCCTTATTTTATTAATAAGGCTTATTTTAATTAAACTAAAAATAAAAATCACAAAATTTGATTAGAATAAAAATATGAAAAATCCAAACTATAATAAGTGAATTATATTTTGGAGGAACTTAATATGAAAAATAAAAACAAGCTTTTAAAATATGTAATATCACTAGTATTAATTGTTTCATTGATAACCGTAATAAATTCAAAAGATGAATTTAACGTTAAAGATACAATACAGACTAACTTATCTCAAGGTCTAAGAACCGTAAAAATAACTGAAGAAAAAACAAAAATAGATTATAAAAATGTAGCGATAAGTGTAAAAATGCCTCAAATACATTTTTCAAATAGTGAGGTGAAACGATATATAAATACATATATAAGAAGAAATATAAATGAGTATATAAATCATCAAAGACAAAAGACTGAGTTAAACAATAATAATGAAAAAAAAGATATAAATATAAACTATAATGTAGCATTTGAAGATAGAAATTTAATAAATATAGTAATTTATAAAAATATAAATAAAGGTAAAAAAGAATTTATATTAGAAAAAGATAGTTACTTATTTGATTTAAAAACAGGACAAAGAATTTACTTAGATAATTTATTAAAAGGTAATTTAGACTATGAAAAAGTTATAACTAAATATATATATAATTATGCTAAAAAACAAGATTTGAAAATTGATAAACAAAAAATAGTTGTAAATAAATACACTGACTTTATTATTGCAGATGGAGGTATAATAGTTTATTTCAATCCTTATAGAGAAGATAATAGCAATATAAATTATGAATTTAAAATACCTATAGAAATTTTCAAAAATAAAATAAAAGCACTTACCACTAGTAATATTGTTGCAAATATAGATACTCAAACAATAACTAAAGATAATAAATATATTAATAGCGTAATAAATATACCAATAATAATGACATCAAATAAAGAAATTGAAAAATATATAAATGATGAGATAAGAAAGGATATAATGGAATTTTATAATGAATCTCAAGCAGAAGCAAAAAAATATTTGGATAATTTAGCTGATATAGAAAATAAATTTGTAGCTAATGTTGATTTTGAAGTTAAAAAAAATAGTGATGATATATTAAGCATAAATGTAAGATACTATAAATACAGTGGTGGTGCACATGGATATTATGAAACTGTATCATATAATATTGATATGAAAGATGGAAAGTTATTAACATTAAGTGATTTATTTAAACCAAATATAGATTATAAGAAAGTAATAGATAATGAAATAAGAAATAAGATAGAAAATATAGTTAAAAATGATAAAGAATATGAAGGAGTATATCAATTTAATGGAATCAAATTAAATAATAAATTTTATATACAAGATGATAATTTAGTTATTTATTTTGATTTATATGAAATAGCGCCCTATGCAGCTGGAGAACCAGAGTTTTCAATAAATATAAGCGTAATAAATCATATATTAAAAGATAAGTATGTAGAGATATTTAGATAAAGTTAATTAGCTTAAAAATAAAACCTATAAATTTAGTTATAGTAGACCTGAATTTATAGGTTTTTAATATTTAAGTTGAATTATATAGTTGGATTTAAAGAAGCTATTTTAGTTACAGCAACATATACTCTAGAGATTTCATACCATGTTTTAAAATCTACTACCCCAGATTTAGGTAATCCAAATATACCTTGGAATGTTTTTACAGCTTCAGCAGTAGAATCACCATATATTCCATCTTCTTTTACTTTAGGAATTGCTGGATATCCTTTGGAAATAGCATTAAGTTGGTTTTGAACAGTTTTAACATATTTATTATTAGATCCAACTTGTAGTGTATCTCCAGGGAATGATACAGGAACCCCGCTTACTATTGGAGCTTCTTCAAATATTATTTCATCTCCGTAGAAATATCTAAGTATGGCTTCGAAGTCTTTACCTTGAGCACCTAAATCTTTACTTCCCCATTGAGTCATTTGATTAGGACACTGAGATTTTTTACCATCGCAGTATTGAGCTAGTAAAGGCTGTCTTGAAGTAGGTGGACGTTTTATATATGTGTTAAAGATATCATCTACAACCACATTTATTGTATCAAAAAAATTCCTATTATTTATGAATTTATGGTCATAGACAGTAGTAGAAGTTATTGTAAAGTTATAACCTTTATTCCTATACCATTCAGTAAAAACTCTATTTAATGTAAATGAAATTATAGCTATTACATTAGAGTAAATAGTTTGAGTAGGCCAAGTAGAATATATCTCAGAAGAAGCAACATTTTTAATATATTCTTTAAATGGTACCCAATAATCGTTTGCAGACGTATTTTCAGGTAAGCCATCATGTACTACTATAAATTCAGGCACAACAGGGTTATCTAAAACAACAAACCCTGTAGGTGGGGGTAACTGTTTTAAGCTACTTTCAGGTATCTTAGGTGGATAAGTTCCATATAAAGTATTATCTCCAATATCATATACTTCCTCATTTTGTCTAGAATAGGATCCTCTACATCTAGTTTTAGCTATGAGAGGAACATTTTGCCTAGCTTCTACAGTTGGAAATAATTGAGTTCCTTCTATAATTATGGTTTCATAACCATCAACAATAGTTTCTACAGAGTATTGGCTATAGGGTCTTACATCAGAAGGTTGTTGAGAAAACTTAATGTCCGGAGCAGGAAGATTTAACCCGGTTACTTGACCAGAGGAATTAGTTTTTAAATTTTCTAAAACTAATGTTGCACGCTCTCCATCTTGTGGAATTGAATATATATTTACAGTAGCATTTTCAATAGGTCTGTTAGTGGCTTTATCTAAAACACTAACTGTTAAAAAGCCATCTTGCATAGAATCACCCTTTCTTTCAAATAATTTAATAATATCTTGTATTTTATAGTATGAAGATAGTTCTTATTTTGTTAAGATAATTAAAAATAATATAAATTAAAATATAAATAAGGGATGTGTTTTGATGAAGATAGATTTATTGATACTGGCTATTGCACCTACTATAGCTTGTATGTTATGGATATATTTAAAGGATAAATACGATAGAGAGCCTATACGGTTATTATGTAAGTTTTTTATAATGGGAACTTTTATAAGTGTTATAGCAATTATAATAGAAGGAATTTTAATTAAAATAAAAATATTTGAAGGATACTCTAATTACATTTTTATGTCATTTATAGTGGCAGCATTAACAGAAGAAGGCTTAAAATATATAGTCCTCTTACCTAACTTAGTGAAGGAAAAAAATTTTAATGAAAAATTAGATGGAATTATTTACTCTATATTTTTATCCCTTGGATTTGCGACAATAGAAAACATAATATATATATTGTTTGAAAATAGAAATTTAGCTTTTGAAGTGGGTGTTATAAGAGCAGTAATATCTATACCAGCACATGTTATGTTTGCAATAACAATGGGATATTATATATCTAAATATAAATTTAGCAATGAAAAGATAAAAAAAAGAGAGTATCTTACTTTATCTATATTAGTACCAGTATTACTTCATGGAATTTTTGATTTTATATTGATGATAGAATACAGATGGTCTGTTGTATTGTTTATAATTTACGTTGTATTTTTATGGAAAATAAATTTAGACAAGCTAGATCATTATATAGATAAATCTAAAATAAGATTTTTAAAAAAAAGAAAGAAGAAATAGAGATTCAAATATAATATAACTAATCAGACAATACAAAAAAATGTATATTTAAATATAATATAGTTCAATAATAAAAGAAGGACAATTTTATAAATATAATATAGGAGGTATATTATGAGCTCATTAGATAAAAATCAAGAGTACGTTATATCTAAATTTTTACAAAGATATGACTATGATGCAGTTTTAGATATATTAGACGAAGCGGGAATTATAGAAGGAGATTTATATTTACTAATGGATTCATCTAAATATGCGATTAATTTTGATTTTAAAAAAGCATTGAAAAGTATAAATAAAATGAGTGACGAGATGCTATCAAGACAGGAAATAAAGAAATTAATAACTAACTTAGATAATTTAAATATAGGAGAACCTGAAGATGTACTCTCTGAATTAGTAGAGAATATGAAAATTCAAATTGTGAATGAAGAGTACATAGATTTTCTAGGAAGGCTATATAGATTAAAGGAAGCTTTGTTTAAATATATTTTTATTAGTACCAAAGAATCAAAAACATACAAAGTATGTATGCATGGCTATATGGTATCTAAGAAAAACATTTTATATACTTTAAAAAAGAAGTATAATATATATAATGGAAATTTGATACATGGGGTAACTCAATATATAAACAAGCACATAAAAAAAACTAAAAGAATGGACAAAGTAGTAGAAATATTAAACAGTGAGAGACTAGAAAGTTTAATTAGATTAAGAAATGAAAGTCCAGTGGGGCATGGTTTTAAAGGCGTAAGCAAAGAAGATATTGAAGAGCTATATGGCAACCCAATGGAGGTAGTACAAGATTTAGTTAAAGCGTGCGAATTGTTAGACATTGGAATCAAGATGAATAAATATGATAATATTAATGAGATGGCAATACATATGATAGGTAGCTTAAAAAAATCGAATTAATATATTGAGCAACCTAATTTTAGAGGAGATGGTACGGATGAATGAAAAAATAAAGAAAGAGGCGATAGAATGGATGAAAATAATTGCGACAGCTCTTATATTTGCCTTTATAATAACTCAATTTATAAGGCCTACATTGGTAAGAGGGGAATCAATGTATCCAACCCTAGAGGAAAATGATTATTTAATAATCAATAGAATGGCGTATAAAATCGGCGAACCAAAAGATGGAGATATAATAGTGTTTAGCACAGAATTATTACAAGAAGATGGGGATCGCAAAGATTTAGTAAAAAGAATTGTTGGGGTTGCAGGAGACCATATAAAAATAGAAAACTCAAAAGTATATGTAAACGATAAATTAATAGATGAGCCATATATACATAACAATTATACTGAAGGAAATATAGATATTATCATACCAGAAGGAAAAATATTTGCCATGGGAGATAATAGAGAAAAGAGCTTAGATAGTAGATATGAAGATGTAGGATTAGTTAATGAAAAAGATGTAATGGGTAAGGTTATGATAAGATTGTACCCATTTAATAAAATAGGAAAAGTTAATTAGAGGTTTGTTATGAGAATAGGGATATCAGCACTTTTATTTAATATTGAAGAAGCTTTAAATTTATGTGAAAAAATAGAAAATATAAAACATATAGAAATTGGTATTGATAACTTAGATGAATGCGAAAAATTATGTGATTATAAAGATAGAATCAAAAAATTAGATTTATCATTAGGGATTCATTTACCTATGGAATTAAATACTTGTGAAAATGTGGATTATATAAGAAATTCATGGATAGAATTTGTGGAAAATTTATATGATAATGTAAAAGAGATAGATATAAAATATATAAACCTTCACTTAGGATATGTTATGAGTAATAGATTAAAAAAAAGTAGAGATAAATATTTAAATATTAGTAGTGATTTTTTAAAAGTATTATCAGATCGCATAGACACCAATATTTCTATAGAAAATGTATATTCAGATAATGGAGATTTTTCAAATGTTGGAAACATAGCATATGATTTTGAATATATATTTGAGAGGGTAAAAAATAGTAGATTATGGTTTTGTTATGATACAGGACATAATTTAATAAATAAAGATAATTATATAAAAAAATTAAGTGAAAAAATAAAAATAATTCATTTAAGTGATAATGATGGTATCAATGATATACATATTGGTATTGGTAAAGGAATATTATCAAATGAACATATAAAAGAGGTTGTTAATTTAGATACCGATTATATGGTATTAGAAATTAACTATAAAGATATTGAGGATAGTATCAAAAATTTAGATTTTATTATGAAAGAGGTGTAAATACCTCTTTTTCCTGTATGTAGGAGAAGGGAGAAATATGAGGAATATAAATTTAAACATTGATGGGAAAGTAACACAATATAATATTAAAGAAGGATACTCAGGTGTATTATTAGAGGATATAGCAAAAGAATTTAGTGAAAGTTATAAAGGGTGCATAACTATTGCTATTGTAGAAAATAAATTGAGAGAATTAAGCCATCAAATTAACGAAGACTCTGAAATAAGATTTTTAGATACAAGTACACCAGATGGGCTAAGAGTATATTCAAGAACAATGTCATTTGTATTTATAATGGCCTGTAATGAACTATTTAAAGAAAGTAGAGTTACAATAGAACATTCTTTATCTAATGGTTTGTATTGTGAAGTTCACATAGATAAAAAATTAGATGAAGATGATATTTATAATATAAAGCAAAGGATGAATGAGATAGTAAAAAATAATTATAAAATAGAAAAAATATCAACTAATGTAGGCGAAGCAATAGATATATTTGAAAGTTGTGGTCTTCATGAAAAAGCAGAACTATTAAAATATAAAGAGTATGACGATGTAAAACTTTATAAATGTAACAATCATATAGATCATTTTTATGGATACATGTTACCATCAACAGGGTATATAAAAACATTTGATTTGAAATTATATAATGATGGAGTTATTCTTTTAGGACCAAGTGAATTTGACAAAAATTTATGTATGGAATTTAAGCAACAGCCAAAGCTTGCAAGTATATATAAAGAAGCAGAAAAATGGTCAAAACTTATAGGGGTAGATAAAGTAACAACGCTTAACAAAATAATAGGAAACGATGAGTACGGAGATGTAATAAGAATAGTTGAAGCACTACATGAGAAAAAGCTTTCTCAAATAGCAGATATAATAAAAGAAAAAGATAAAAGATTAGTACTAATTGCAGCACCATCTTCATCAGGAAAAACTAGTTTTGCTAACCGATTATCAATACATCTTAGGGTCAATAACTTAAATCCTGTTTCAATATCTTTAGATGATTATTTTGTTAATAGAGAAGATACTCCTTTAGATGAGTTTGGAAATTTTGATTTTGAATGTATAGACGCTATAGATTTAAAAAGATTTAATAAAGATTTAAAAGATTTATTAGATGGGAAAGAAATAAGCTTACCAAAATTTAATTTTAAGCTAGGAATAAGAGAAGAAACTGGTAAAAAATTAAAAATAGATGAAAATCAGCCAATAATCCTAGAAGGAATACATGGATTAAATCCTATGTTAACTAAATCTATCCCAGATAGTGATAAATTCAAGATATATATAAGTGCTCTTACTCAAATAAATTTAGATGACCACAATAGAATCCCGACAACTGATTTAAGGTTAATAAGAAGAATGGTTAGAGATTATAATTTTAGAGGTTATAGTGCAGAAAAAACAATAATGCAATGGGAATCTGTAAGACGTGGGGAAAAGAAAAATATATTCCCTTATCAAGAAGAGGCAGATATAATATTTAACTCTGCATGTGTTTATGAATTATCTATTTTAAAAACATATGCAAAACCATTACTAGAAGAAATTTCAATAGAAAATCCATCATATATAGAAGCTAATAGATTGCTTAAATTTCTCCAATATTTTACTGAATTGAAAGACACATCAGATATACCTTTCACATCTATATTGAGAGAGTTTATAGGCGGTAGTAAAATAGTAGATTAGAGATATAGAAAAGTCCTGATATTGACAGAATGTCAGGACCTTTTGTATTATATAATTAGCATATATTTAGAAATATAACTAAATAAGGAGGTAAATATGGAAAGAATACTTAAAGAAGTATTAGATATAAATAGAAAATATGTGAATTATGGTCAAGTAGCTAGCTATATACCGCAATTAAAAAATGCACATAGAGACGATTTGGGAGTATGTATAATAGATAAAGATAATAATGTATATAAAGTGGGAGACTGTGAAACTAAATTTACAATCCAAAGTGTATCCAAAACTATAATACTTGCAATGGCTTTGATGGATAATGATTGGATTGATGTATTTTCAAAAGTTGGGATGGAACCAAGTGGGGACCCATTTAACTCTATAATGAAGCTAGAAACAAATGATACAAAAAAACCATGCAATCCGATGATAAATGCTGGAGCTATAGTGACAACATCATTAATAAAAGGAGCTACTCCTCAAGAAAAAGAAGAGAGAATGTTAAAGTTCTTTAGAAGATTAGCCAAAAATGATAATATAGGAATTAATTATGATGTGTATGAGTCAGAGAAAATGAGCGGAGACAGAAATAGAGCAATGGCATACCTTCTTAAAAATGATGGATTTATTGATGGCGATGTAGAAGAAGTATTAGATTTGTATTTTAAACAGTGTTCTTTAGAAATAGATGCAGTAGATTTAGCAAGAATAGGTATGAATCTTGCATCTTATGGTATTGATGTAGAAAATGGTGAAAGAGTAATAAGTGAGAGAGTATCTAGAATGGTTAAAACTTTTATGGTTACATGTGGCATGTATGATGCATCTGGAGAGTTTGCTATAAAGGTTGGAATACCTGCTAAGTCTGGTGTTGGAGGGGGTATAATGGCATCAGTTCCAAATAGAATGGGGATTGGAGTTTATGGACCATCTTTAGATAAAAAAGGAAATAGTGTTGCGGGAGTAAAAATATTAGAAGACCTATCTAAAAGATTAAATTTGAATATCTTCTAAAAGATAGAATTTTTTGACAACTACATATAGGTAATATATAATTAAATTAAAATAAAATCTTTTTTAGGGGTGGGGGAATGAAACAAGTACTTGTGTTGAGAGATTTAGAATGTATAAAAGCTATTGCACATCCTCGCAGAATTGATATTCTAAAAACATTTAACAAATCGCCTTTATCAGCGAAACAGTTATCACAATTATTAGATGAGCCTCATGCTAAGATTAACTATCATATAAAAACTCTTTATAAGGTGGGTATATTAGAGTTGGTAGAGGAAAAAGTAAAATCAGGAATAGTGGAAAAGTATTATTACCCAAAAGCAAAAAATATAGTAATAGGAAAAAAAGTGCTCGATTTTTCTTTAGAAAAAGAACAAAAATCGGAAAAATTATGCATATCTAAATTTGAAAACATAAGTGAATTATTTTATTATGCGGCAGAGGAAGAAAAATTATCAAGTGATAGTATTGTTGACTATAATAAAATTTCTTTAAGCTTAGATGAAATTAATGATCTAAAAAACATTATGAGATCAAAAATAGATGAAATTTTAAAATCGAGACAAAATATAGATATAGATGAAGAATATAATATAGCTCTTTTGACTATACCTATGTTAGAAAAAAAAATATTTAATGTATAATAAGTGTCAACTTTTGTTGATACTTATTTTTTTGGGTATAATTAAATAATATAAACAATTAATAAAACATAAAAGGAGAATATACATGTTAGTAATAGGACCGCATATATCGATAGCTAAAGGATATAAAAAAGCAGCAGAAGTTGCGATAGAAATAGGAGCAAATACATTCCAATTTTTTAGCAGAAACCCAAGAGGAGGAAATGCTAAGGCGTTTGAAGAAAAAGATATAGCTAAATTTCAAGAAATAAGAAAAGCAAATAACTTTGGACCTTTATTAGCTCATGCACCTTATACTATGAATTTAGGTGGAGCTAAAGATGAAGTATATGAGTTTGCTAGAAGAGTTATAAAAGAAGATATAGAGAGAATGGAATTTTTAGGAGTTGAGTATCTATGTTTCCACCCAGGAAGTCACGTTGGAGGAGGCGTTGATTTTGGAATCGATAGAATAGTTAATGCACTTAATGAATCTATAAAGGGTGATGAGAAAATAACTATACTTCTTGAAACTATGTCTGGAAAAGGAACTGAAATCGGGTTTGAATTTGAACATCTTAAAAGAATAATAGATAGAGTAGAACACAGTGAAAGAATGGGAGTATGCTTAGATACATGTCATATTTTTTCAGCAGGATATGATATAGTAAATGACTTGGATGGAGTTTTAGAAGAATTTGATAAGATAGTTGGATTAGATAAATTAAAAGCAATACACCTTAATGATAGTATGATGCCATTTGGAGATAAAAAGGATAGACATTCTGTAATCGGAGAAGGTAAAATAGGATTAGATGCAATAATTAACTTTATGACGCATCCAAGCATAAGTCATCTTCCATTTTTCTTAGAAACACCACTTGAAGAAGAAGGTCATAAAAGAGAAATAAAAATGATAAAAGATATATTAAAAAGCAAGTAAAAATATATTTCAAATAGTTAGGTGGGGAAATAATGAGATTATTAGGAAAAACTAATATGAATATTAAAAGAGTCGGATTTGGTGGAATACCTATACAAAGAATTACTCAAGATGACACATTTAAAGTAATTGACGAACTAGAAAAGCAAGGAATAAATTTTATAGATACAGCAAGAGGATATACTGTAAGTGAAGAGTATATAGGTAATGCACTAAAGGGAAAAAGGGATAAATTCTTTATAGCTACTAAAAGTATGTCTAGAGATTATGAGGGTATGAAAAATGATATACAAATAAGTTTATCAAATCTTAAAACCGATTGTATTGATTTGTATCAAATTCATAACCTTAAAAGTGAAGAGTATGATACTATATTTGATGATAATAGAGCCTATAAAGCATTATTAGAAGCTAAAAAATCTGGAAAAATAAAACACATAGGCATAACTAGCCATAGCTTAGAGACGATGAAAAAAGTAGTAGAAGATGATAAATTTGCTACAATTCAATTTCCATACAATATAGTAGAAGACCAAGCAGATGAAGTATTTAGAAAAGCGAATGAAAGAGGCATAGGAGTTATTGTTATGAAGCCTTTAGCAGGAGGGGCACTAGATGATGCTACTTTAGCTATAAAATATATACTTTCAAAAGATTATATAGATGTTGCTATACCAGGTATGGATAGCATTGAACAAGTAAATCAAAATGTCTCTGTACTAGAAGACTTACAACTGACAAAGTCTGATAATGATAAAATACAAGAGATAAGAAATAGTTTAGGAAAAAGATTTTGTAGAAGATGTGAATATTGCCTACCATGCCCTGTAGGAGTAAATATACCTACAAACTTTTTATTAGAAGGATATTATACTAGATATAATTTAAAAGAATGGGCAGTAGAAAGATATGAAGCAATAAGCGGAAAAGCAAATGAATGTATAAATTGTGGATTATGTGAGACTAAATGTCCATATGAACTTCCTATTAGAGACATGTTAAAAGATGTAGCAGCAAAACTTGGATAGTGTAGAATTATAAAATTAAAAAAGATAATAATAAATAGAACTTAATAATTACATTAGTAATTATTAAGTTCTATTTATTTGAAAATGTCACGCTAGCGTGACATAAAGTACAAAGAAAATTAATTATATTGGGTCGATGCTATAAGATACATTATATTTAGAAAGTGGATAAAGTTCTATCTCAACACGTGGATTTTCTTTATCTATGAAATCAAACAATAAAACTGGTTTGAGCTGTTTATCATTTTTTATAATGCCACTTTTTTCAATACCATCACATATACTTTTAGGGTAATTGTGTAAATCTCCCATACGTTTATCAGGGAAATATAATTTTAGTATCATAATTAAATCTTCTGTAATAGTATCACCATCATATTGCTGATTTATAAAACCTGCAATCATATTTTCATAAGCTAAATATTTAGAATGTTTACCGCTTGATGGCATCCATGCCTGACCGTGAATATTATGAAGTTTGAAATTGGATTTACTTATAGGTCTACCTGGTATTACTAATTTAATCAAATTATCACCATCCTTACACCTTAGTTATTATAAATCTAATGAGAGATTAATGAAAGGATATTTTATGAACAAAAACGAATTAAAAGAATTTTGTGCATCGTTAGGATTAAAATGTGTAGGCATAACAAATGTTAAAGTAGATAAAAATTTAGAAAGAGTAGTAAAGCGTAGATTATCAAATGGACATGTAACTGGAATGGAAGAAAAAGTAATAGAAAAAAGAATAAATCCAAGATATACAATGGAAAATGCAGAATCTATAATAGTATGTGCATTTCCATATTATACAGGAGAAAAAGAAGATTCTAATTTATCTAAGTATTGTTATGGAAAAGATTATCACATTGTAGCAAAGAATAGCCTGCAAAAAATATGTGATTTTTTAGACTTAAATATTAAAGGATTTGAATACAAAATGTTTGTAGATAATGGTCCATTGGTAGACAGAAACTTAGCGTATAAGTCAGGTATAGGGTATTTTGGTATAAATAATAACATAATAACAGATGAATATGGTTCATATGTTTTTATAGGATATATTATAAACAATTATGAGTTCTATCCTGATGAACCCTTACCAAAAACATGTATAAAATGTGGCAAGTGTGTAGAATATTGTCCGGGAAATGCTCTTTTAGGAAATTTTGAGATGGACCCTAAGAGATGCTTATCTTATTTAACACAAAAGAAAGAAGAATTATGTGATGAAGAAATAAAAATATTAACAAGTGGTAAGAGTATATTTGGATGTGATATATGCCAAGATATATGCCCCCATAATAAAAATATATCTAAGACTGATATAGTAGAATTTATGGATGACATAATATATAGATTAGAGTATGAAGAAATTAATGATATATCAAATAAAGAATTTAAGAGAAGATATGGAGATAGAGCCTTTAGTTGGAGAGGGAAAAATATAATAAAGAGAAATTTAGAGTTACTAAAAGAGAAGTCTGATGACTAATAAGTCAAAGGCTTCTTTTTTATATTCTCAATAAAACAATAATTTAGTGAACTACAATAACATTTTATTTCTATTCTATCAACATATACAAGCTATTACACATAGAATGTAAAAAAGAAAAGAAGGGGGAGAGGTTTATGTTAACGTATAAAAATACATCTGAAATAGAACCTCTAGAAAGCATATTAGGTCAAAAAAGAGCTATTGATGCAATGGAGATAGGATTAAAAATTGATAACCCTGCCTATAACATATACTTAGCTGGAGAATCAGGAACAGGTAAAACAACATACGCTATTAAAGCATTGAAAAAATATGCATCCCAAAAAAGTGCACATAAAGATTGGTGCTATGTATATAATTTTGAACATCCTAGAGAGCCTGCTGTGATTGGTCTTGAAAAAGGATTAGGAAAAGTATTTAAAAAAGACATAGAAAAACTTATAGAAACACTTCTAGATGAATTAAAAGATACATTTGAAAGTGAAGATTTTGAGATAGGAAAAAATCAACTTATTGATGATTATGAAATACAAAAAGATGCTTTATTGAAAAAAATAAAAAAATATGGAGAAGAAAAAGGATTTAAATTAAAAAATAGTAAAGTAGGCATGGTATTTATACCTATAAAAAGTGAAGATAAAGATGATAGTTATGAAGATAGTGAAGAATTCTATAAAGTAAAACGAGAATTAGAAAACATGGCAATTCAAGTGGTTTATAAAATAAGAGATGTAGAAGATGCAGCAAAAGAGGCATTGTTAGAACTAGAAGAAGAAGTTGCTAAATTTGTAATTGATCCCTATATACAATCTTTAACTGAAAAATATGAAGAATATAATAAAGTGAAAATATATTTAACTAATATGAAAAAAAATATATTAGAGTATGTGTACTTATTTTACATGGATGAAGAAGAATTAAAAGATAAGTATGACAAAGATCACTTTTTAAAATATAAAGTAAATCTGTTTGTTGATAATGATAGCGATAAAAATAATTCAACTGCGCCTATAATTGTTGAAATGAATCCGAATCCATCTAATTTATTTGGTAAAGCAGAATATGATTATTATAATGGAAATGTAAAAACTGATTTTACGAAGCTAATACCAGGGGCAGTACACAAGGCTAATGGGGGTTATTTAGTCTTATACGTAGATCAGTTATTAAGATATGGATTATCTTGGGATATATTAAAAAGAACAATTCAATCCAGAAAAATAAGTGTAGAGACCCAAACATCTATAAAACCAGAAAGTATACCTATAGATATGAAAGTTATTTTAATAGGAAATAACTATACGTATAACTTATTATATAATTATGATGCTGATTTTAATAAATATTTTAAGATATTTGTTGATTTCGATGATGAAATGGATAAAAATGAATGCAATAAAGATGGTATAGCTAGATTTATAGCATCACAATGTAATAGAAATAACCTTAAACACTTTACTTACAATGCAGTAAAAGAGGTTATTAAGCTTAGTACAAAAATAACAGGAGATAACTATAAACTTTCAACTCAATTTAATAAGATATTAGAAATTGTTGTAGAAGGAGATGCATATGCAACTATTAGAGGTGTTGAATATGTTGACAAAGAGGATATAAAAAAGGCAATAGATGAAAGAAGAAAAAGATTAAGTAAAATAGAAAGTAAGATAGATGAATCATTAGAAAAGGGATTTACGCTAATGGAAACGAAAGGTCGTAGAGTTGGAGTTATAAACGGATTATCTGTATTAAATATGGGAGAATATTCTTTTGGAAGACCATCAAGAATAACAGTAACGACTAGCCCAGGAAGTAAAGGAATAGTTAATATAGAAAGAGAAGTGAATATGAGTGGACCTATTCACAACAAAGGTGTATTGATATTAGGTGGATATATATCAGAAAACTTTGCCCAAGAATTTCCTTTATCAATAAATGCTTATATTTGTTTTGAACAAAACTATGGTGGTGTAGATGGAGATAGTGCAACCGGTGCTGAATTATATGCTTTAATATCATCAATAAGTAAGATACCTCTAAAGCAAAATATAGCAGTAACAGGTTCTATGAATCAAAAAGGAGAGGTACAGGTTGTAGGGGGGATAGTTGAAAAAGTAGAAGGTTTTTACTCAATTTGTAAAAGAAAAGGATTAAGTGGAAATCAAGGTGTAATAATTCCAAAAAATAATAGAAGAAACCTAGTTTTAAGTGATGAAGTAAATGAAGCTATTGAAAATGGTGAATTTAAAATTTATGAAATTGATAGAATAGAAGAAGCACTTGAAATTTTAACAGATATGAAATTTGAACAAATTAAGAAAATAACAACAGAAAAATTGCGTGAATTTAGCAATATACAAAATAAAATAAAAGAATAGTTTTATCAAATAATTTAATGGGTAAAAATAAGAAGAAAGCAAAAATAATATAATTTTTTGCTTTCTTTTTTAATTTAATACACCTTATATAAAAAAAATAAGAAAAAATTACATAATTATGATAATAAAATTTGTTATATATTGTTGAATATGAAGGATAATATATTAATAAAACAAATTTTAAAAGGGGAGTTATTATGAAAGATATTAATAAAATATTAGATGTGCTAGAAGAGACTTATCCAGATGCGAAATGTGAGTTAAACTACACTACACCATTTGAACTTTTAATAGCAACAATATTATCTGCACAATGTACAGATGTTAGGGTAAATAAAGTAACTGAAAGTTTATTTGAAAAATATAACACACCTAAAGCTTTTGCAAAACTAAGTATAGAAGAAATTAGTGAAGAAATAAAAAGTTGCGGTCTTTATAAAAGTAAATCTCAAAAAATAAAAGAAACATCTCAAATACTATTAAATGATTACAATGAAGAAGTGCCTAATGATTTAGAAGAATTGATAAAATTACCTGGGGTTGGAAGAAAAACTGCTAATGTAGTGCTTAGCAATGTATTTAATGTAGATGCTATAGCAGTTGATACCCATGTATTTAGAGTTTCAAATAGAATAGGCATAGTAAATACTAAAACACCAGAAAAAACTGAATTTGAACTAATGGATGCGATACCAAAAAATAGATGGTCTCATGCTCATCATCTTTTGATTTTTCATGGAAGGAGGATTTGTAAAGCAAGAAAGCCTGAATGTGAAATTTGCCCTATAAAAAATGATTGTAATTACTATAAAGAAGGGAATGACAACGGTGAGACGACTTAAAATAATGGCAGTAGTATTGTCAGTAGGAATCTTTTTTTTAGGAAACACAAGTTTAGTACAAGCTACAAATAAAGAAGGCACAATACACAAAAATATTTCAATAGAAAACATTGATGTTTCAGGATTAACCAAACAAAAAGCCCAAGAAAAAATTGAAACCTTTATCAATGGTAATAGTAAAATTAGTTTTTCTAGCAATGGTAAAATTTATAACCTAGATATGAATGATATAGGTGTAGTTTATAAAATAAATGAAAGTGTAGAAAAAGCATATAACCTAGATAGAAGTAAAGACATAATTTTAAATATTAAAACAAAAATAAACTTAGATTTAGGTGAACATATAAATGTTAATATAGAAAAAAAAATTAATGAACATAAAATTAATGAATATATTAATTTTATTAAAAATGATATAAAAAAAGAGCCAATAAATGCAACTATTAAATTAGATAAAGATACATTAACTTATGGAAAAGAGGAATATGGGTTAGACTTAGATGACAGCAGATTTAAAAATATAATAATTAATAAAATTAATGAAATAAATTATGATAAAGCAGAAATCCCTACATTAATAGTTAAGCCAAAATATATATATGATGATTTATGCAAGGTGAATTCAATTTTAGGAACTTATGAGACAAATTTTAATCCTAAATCTTTAAATAGGGTTAATAATATACAAGTTAGTGCAAATACAATAAATAATATATTATTAAACCCAAATGAAGAATTTTCATTTAACTCATATGTGAAAACAAAAGAAGTTACAAATAAATTTAAGAAGGCTCCAGTTATAATAAATGGAAAATTAGAACCAGGATTAGGTGGAGGTATATGTCAAGTTTCAAGCACTTTATATAATGCGGCGCTTTATGCAGGTCTTCAAATAACAAATGTTAGGAACCATAGTATTCCAAGTGTATATATACCAAAAGGGAGAGATGCTACTATTGCTAGTGGAGATGTGGATTTAAAATTTAAAAATAATTTTCAAAATCCTATATTTATTGTTCAAAAAGTAAATGGAAATAAAATTATTTCTACAATCTATGGAAGTGAAGAATATAAAAAAGAAATTGAAATAGTAACAGAAATAGTTAAATGTATACCATATAAAGTAAAAATAAAAAATAGCAAGGAATTATACAAAGGAGAAAAAGCTGTATATCAAAGAGGAATAGATGGTTATAAAATAAATACTTTTAGAATGTATAAAGATCAAACAAAAGAACTTATACACGAAAGCTATTATCCTCCTATGGATAAAATAATAATAAATGGAATTAAAGAAAAGAACAATGATGAATTTAAAGAACAAATTGTATAAGACATAAAGTCTCCTACTACATAACGTTGGTAGGAGATTTTGATTTTTATATAAATGCATAAATATAAGTTTTTTAAAGTGAGTTTTTAGAAAAGTGATTTTCTGTTATAATTATAAATGAGAAATATTAGAATGTAAAATAATTAAACTTTACATATTTAAGTTTGATTTAAACAAAATAAACGTAATGATTTATTTACAAAATGATAAGGAGAATAGATATGGCATTAAATGTAGTTTTAGTAGAACCAGAAATACCTCAAAATACTGGAAATATAATAAGAACTTGTGCAGCGACAGGAACAACATTGCACTTAGTAAGACCGTTAGGATTTTCACTTGAGGATAAATATTTAAAAAGAAGTGGACTTGACTATTGGGATATAGCGAATATACAGTACTATGATAGTTTTGAAGAAGTGGTACAAAAAAACCCAGACGGAAAATTCTTCTTTTCAACTACAAAAGTTAATCAATCACATTCAGATGTAGAGTTTGTTGAAAATTCATTTATAGTATTTGGAAAAGAAACAAAAGGATTACCTGAGACATTAATAAACGAAAACTTAGAAACTTGTATAAGAATACCTATGATAAATATTGAAAAAGCTAGATCATTAAATTTATCAAACTCAGTTGCTATAGTTGTATTTGAAGCATTGAGACAATTAGGATATCCAAATATGAGATAATCCCAATTATCCTGAATATAGTTTAATAAGGGGGCATGTGTAATGAATAAAATAAAAATAATATGTGATAGCTTATCGGACATACCTAAAGAATTAATAGATAAATACGATATAGAAGTAGTACCATTAACTGTTATATTAGATGATAAAGAGTATAAAGATGGCGTTGATATATCAAATGATGAATTTTATAAAATACTTAGAGAACAAAATGCATACCCAAAAACTTCTCAAGCAACTTACCCTCAATTTAAAGAGGTTTTTGAAAAATATGTAAATGAAGGAAGAAAAATACTCTACATAGCAGGGTCATCAGTAGCAACAGGAACATATCAAAGTGCGGTCTTAGCTAAAAATGATATAGATGGTGAAATATATATTTATGATTCTCAAACATTTTCTTATGTAATAGGAATTTTAGTTGTTAAAGCAGCTGAACTTGCACAACAAGGAAAAGATATAGATGAAATATTAGACGAGATAAAAAAATTAAGAGAAGAAACTTATGTTTTATTTTCAGTAGATACATTAGAATATCTGCAAAAAGGTGGAAGAATATCTTCTACTAAAGCAGCTATAGGAAGCATATTAAATATAAAACCAATACTAGACATAAAAAATGGATTAGTTGCGCCAGTATGTCAAGTTAGAGGAAAGAAAAATGTTATATCAAAGATGATAGAATTAATAAAAGAAAACTGCGGAACCGATTTAACAAATCAAGTTATATCAATAGGATATAGTGATGACTTCAAAGAAAAAGATAAATTAACAGAAGTAGTTAAAGAAGAGTTTAATCCAAAGGGCATATTGTATTTCCAAATAGGAACATGCGTAGGTTCTCACGCTGGACCTGGTTTAACTGGAATTATATGTGTAAAAAATAAATAGTATGTCACATTAAGAAAGATCTTCATTTTGGAGGTCTTTTTTTTATTTTCAAAAAAAGCAAATGTTTTCTTGTAAAAAAATATAGTAATAAATACACACTATTTAGCAAAATATAGTTATATAGTACGAAAAATATAATATATATTACCATAAAAATAAAATTATATATGGAAAAAAAAATGAACATAGTGTAAAATTAAATCAGGAAACAATAAAAATTTAAAATCAAAGATTATTTGGAGGAAACTTATGAAACTTAAAAAGTTATTATCGTTAGGTTTAGCTTTAGTTATGAGTACAAGTATGCTAGTTGGGTGTAGCCCAAAGTCTGGTTCAGAGGGAGATAAAAAGGCTGAAGGTGAAAAGGTATTCAAAATAGGTATGGTAACTGATACAGGTGGAGTAAATGATGAGTCATTTAACCAATCTGCTTGGGCAGGCCTACAAAAATTAGAAAAAGAATATGGTAAAGACAAAGTTCAAGTTAAATATTTAGAATCTAAGCAAGATGCAGACTATGTACCAAATGTTGAAACATTAGTTGATGAAGACACAGACTTAATAATAGGTGTAGGATTTAAATTAGCAGATGCAATAGAAGAATCTGCTAAAAGTTACGATGACAAGCAATTCGCTCTTATAGATGCTGCTTACGAAAAGCAACCTGCAAATGTAACTTCTTTATTATTTGAAGATAACGTATCATCATATTTAACAGGATTAATAGCTGGTAAAATGACAGAAACTAATAAAGTTGGATTTATAGGTGGAATATCTGGAGAAGTTATAGGCAGATTTGATTATGGATTTAGAGCTGGAGTTGAAGCTGCTAATCCAAAAGCTGAAGTATCAGTACAATATGCTAACAGTTTCACAGATGCTGCTTTAGGTAAATCAATAGCTAATCAAATGCACAAAAATGGAACTGATATAATATTCTCTGCTGCTGGCGCAGTTGGAATAGGAGCTATAGAAGCTGCTAAAGAAAACAATAAAAAAGCTATAGGTGTTGACCAAGATCAAAATAAATTAGCACCGGACAATGTAATAACTTCAGCAATGAAAAATATAGATGTTGCAGTATTAAATTTAGGAAAAACTATAATTGATGGTACTTACAAAGGTGGACAAGTTATAGTTAATACATTAGATATGGATGGAGTTGGAATAGCACCAAGTAGTAAGAAAAATGTAGCTCCAGACGTATTAGAATATGTTAAAGGTGAAGCTGAAAAGATTAAATCTGGGGATATAAAAGTACCTCAAAATGAAAAAGAATACAAAGAATTAAAAAAATAAATATAAAAAATAATACAAAAAAAGAATATAAAAAATAAAAAGCTATCCAAGACATAGGATAGCTTTTTATGTGGTTTGATATTTTAACATAAATTAGATAGAAAAAGCAATACAAAAAGTATTATACTCTATATAAAGTATTATACTGTATATATAAAGTAAACTTAGTGTGTTATAAGTCTAAAGTTGAAATATAAAAATAACAGACAATAAAAATTAAATTTTTGCTCAAAAATATATTAAATAGTTTGTTATGGACACTGTATTTTAGTATAATGAAAATACTGAATATTAAAATTAAGGAGGGTAAGGAAGAGCTATGAATAATAGTAATATCGACTACAGTCAAAAAGTTGTAGAAATGAAAAAGATAACTAAGATGTTCGGAAATTTTGTTGCGAATGATAACATAGACTTGACTGTGCACAAAGGTGAAGTACATGCTCTTTTAGGTGAGAATGGAGCTGGAAAATCAACTCTAATGAACATCTTATATGGTTTATATCACCAAACATCGGGTGAGATTCATATAAACGGAAAATTAGTAAGTATGGATAATCCTAATGTTGCAATATCTAATGGTATAGGAATGGTTCATCAACATTTCATGTTAGTGCAGCCATTTACAGTAGCCCAAAATATAATACTTGGTACAGAGCCAACAAAAGGCATGGGAGCTATAGACATCAAAAAAGCAGTGAAAGATGTTGAAGCATTATCAGAAAAGTATGGATTATATGTTGATCCAAACAAAAAAATAGAAGACATAACAGTTGGTATGCAACAAAGAGTTGAAATATTAAAAGCACTATATAGAGGTGCAGAAATATTAATACTTGATGAGCCAACAGCAGTTCTTACACCGCAAGAAATTCAAGAGCTTATACAAATTATAAGAAACTTAACTAGAGAAGGTAAGTCTGTAATAATAATAACTCATAAATTAAAAGAAATAAAAGCAGCAGCTGATTATTGTACTATAATCAGAAGAGGTAAATATATTGATACTGTAAAAGTTTCAGAATCAAGCGAAGATGACTTAGCTGCTAAGATGGTTGGTAGAGAAGTAAACTTTAAAGTAGATAAAATAGAAGCTAAACCACAAGAAGTTGTTTTACAAATAAAAGATTTAACAGTAAAAGATAATAGAAAAATATCTGTAGTAGATGAATTGTCACTAGAAGTAAAAGCTGGTGAAATATTAGGTGTTGCAGGTATTGATGGAAATGGACAATCTGAATTAGTCGAAGCTTTAACTGGGTTAAGAAAGTCTGAGTCTGGAAGTATAAAAATAAATGGACAAGAAGTATTTAATAAAAAACCTAAAGAAATGTTTACATCAGGAATAAAAAATATACCTGAAGATAGGCATAAAAGAGGTTTAATATTAGATTTCTCTGTAGCTGAAAATATGGTTTTACAAAATTACAAAGATTCTAGGTTCTCTAAAAATGGAATTTTAAATAAAGATGCTATAGATAAATACGCAGAAGCGATAGTGGAAAGATTTGATGTAAGACCTACGGATCATACAACTAAAGCTAGATCTTTATCAGGAGGTAACCAACAAAAGGTTATAATTGGTAGAGAGGTTGATAATATAGAGATTTCAAGAGCAGCTACACAAAAAGCACAACTATTAATAGCGACTCAACCTACAAGAGGGCTAGACGTTGGAGCTATAGAGTTTGTTCATAAATCATTAGTTAAACAAAGAGATGAAGGAAATGCAGTACTTTTAGTATCTTTAGAATTAGATGAAGTTATGAATGTATCAGATAGAATAGCAGTAATATATGAAGGTAAGATAGTAGGAATTATGGATGCAAAAGATGCAGATGAAAATACATTAGGACTTATGATGGCTGGAGGTGAAGAACATGAGTAGTAATACAAAAAAGAAAAAAATCTCACTAGCCGACAATGCAGTATTGTTTTCTTTAATATCTATAATACTTGGACTTATTGTTGGTGCTATAGCACTTCTTTTAGCAGGTGAAGATCCAATAGTAGCATATTCTGCTATGTTAGAAGGAGTATTTGGAAAGCCTAAATTTATAGCGTGGACTATAATAAGATCTACTCCGCTTATATTAACAGGTCTTTCTATTGCATTTGCATTTAAAACAGGATTATTTAATATAGGTGCAGAAGGTCAATTTATAATAGGGGCATTAGTTGCTACTATAGTTGGTGCTGGAGTACAGTTACCAGCTATAATACACGTACCACTGACTCTTTTAGTCGCAGGATTGGCAGGAGGATTATGGGGTGGATTTGCAGGATGGTTAAAATCTAAGTTTGGAATAAATGAAGTTATAGCAACTATAATGCTTAACTGGATAGCTTTCTATTTAAGTAATTTTATGATAAAAAGTACTTGGTTAGCAAGACCAAATAGTGAAGCTTCAGTAAGTATACATGATTCAGCAAGTATAGGAATAGATTGGTTAACAGGATTAGTAGGACCAGCAACAAAAGTTAACTGGGGTATAATAATATCTATAATACTTGTTTTAATAATTGCATTTATATTATTTAAAACAACTCTAGGATTTGAACTAAGAGGAGTTGGATACAATAAATTTGGTGCAGAGTACGGTGGAATAAACGTTAGTTCATCAATATTAAAATCTATGGCAATCGCAGGTTTACTTGCAGGTATAGCAGGAGCTATACAAGTTATGGGTGTATCTGGTAATGTAACAATACTTGCAGCGCAAGAGGGATATGGTTTCGATGGTATCGCTGTTGCTTTAATTGCAAATAGTAATCCAATAGGAGTTATATTCTCAGGATTGTTATTTGGAGCGTTTAAATATGGTGGAACTAAGATGCAAGCAGTAGGAGCACCTTCAGAAGTAATAAATATAGTTATAGGGTCAATAGTTTACTTTATAGCTTTAAGTAGTGTTTTAAGAATGATGTATGTTAAATTTAGAGATAAAAAGAACAAAGGGGGTAACGTATAATGGAAGATTTTGCTTTAATTCTTAGTACTACCTTAATGTATTCTACACCCCTTATATTTGCAGCTTTAGGAGGAGTGTTCTCAGAGAATTCAGGTATAATTAATATAGGTATAGAAGGTATGATGACTATAGGTGCTTTTGCAGGTGCAGCAGCAGGTGTTATTATAGGAAATCCTTGGATAGCTTTTATGATAGGTGGAATTGCGGGTGGTATATTTGCATTGATACATGGAATTGCTACTATAAGTTTTAATGCAGACCATACTATATCAGGTGTTGCAATAAACTTATTAGCCCCTGGGGTAGCGTTATTTGCATCTAAGATAATGTTTGATGGTGCAACTATGACACCAACTATACCAATGGAAAATAAGATACCAAGACCATTAAATGGAGTATTCCCATCTGGTAGTGTATTAGATATTATATTTAACTCATATGCAACAGTATTTTTAGCTTTTATATTAGTTGTAGTTGTATGGTACGTACTATATAAAACTAGATATGGACTTAGAGTAAGAGCAGTTGGAGAACATCCTGGATCAGCAGATACATTAGGTATAAATGTTGCTTTAACTAGATATTCAGCTGTAATAATATCAGGTGTATTAGCAGGATTAGGTGGAGCATCAATGAGTTTAGCTGTTGTTTCTTCATTTAGACCAACATTAATTTCAGGACAAGGATATATAGCTATAGCAGCAGTTATATTTGGTAAATGGAGACCACAATGGGCAATGGCAGCATGTTTATTGTTTGGATTCTCAACAGCATTATCAGTATACTTTGGTAATCCAGAATTACCATTTAGCATAAATGAAAACTTATTATCAATGATACCATATATTGTAACATTAATAGTTTTAGTTATCTTTGTTAAGAGTTCTAAGGCTCCAGCGGCACTTGGTAACTCATATAAAAAAGGTGAAAGATAAAAAAATGATAGCATGTGCTATCATTTTTTTTTGTAAAAAATTTGTAAGCATATAATATGAATTAAATAAAACAAATATAGATATAATAAAAGAAAGAGTTGTTGTAGATGAGATTAAAAAATCTATTCTAAGTACTAATAAATTATCAAATTGATTTTTATACTTCCTCTTATAGCAAGAAAGGAGTGAGTAGTTGACAATGAAAAATATTTACCTAACTTTATCAGAACAAGATAAGGCATATGCTATGAAATTTTTAAATAGCAATAACTTAAAAAAAGAGTTAACGTATGATGATGAACTTGTAGAAATAGAAATAAGTTCTGATAAACAAAATGAAATAAATAAAAAAGAAGTAACTAAAGAAATAACTGATTTAATAATCGGTATAATGAAAGATAAAATGTTAAAAGAACATTTATTAAAACAATATAACGATACATATTTAAAAGAAGATGAAAAAATATATATGCATTTATTAGATTTATTTTCGCAAAAAGAAAATTTAATTAGACAATCTGTTTATAGTGCTGTATATAACTATATACAAAATAATGACTATATAAATCTAGAAGGTTTTGTGAAATTTAGAATGAAAGGATTTTCAAAATATATATCAAATATAGTTGATATAGCAGTAGAAGAATATATAATCAAAAAGGATAAAAATGAGTTTATAAATGTTTTAAAATATTTTATAGATATGCAGGATGAAAAAATAGATTTATTAAAAGTTCACATAATGAAAGATAATTCATTTTTATTATATGACAAATATGGCAATAGAATAGACAATATTGACAATCAAGAAATTATAAATATGATAATCAAAGAAAATTTGAATTATGAGGATTTTTTAATAAGTACATTATTAACGCTATGTCCTAAAAAAATAGAAATATTAGATACATTAAATAATAATGCATCTAAAGAAATAATAGAAACTATAAAATCTATATTTGTTAATAAGGTAGTAAAAGTATATGAAAATTAAGTTAAATAAGTATTAATATTTAGTTTAGGATATTAACAACAATAAAATATTACTTTGTAAAATTCGATAAAAGTCTTATAATAATATAATAAATAGTTATAAAATGAACTATATATTATATTTGGACGAGGAGAATTTATTATGAGTAACATATTGAAAATATTAATATTAGCAAGTATAGGTGGAATAATAGGATATGTAACTAATGTTGTAGCAATTAAGCTAATATTTAGACCTATAAAACCTATTAAAATACCAATAATAAACAAAGAAATTATAGGGCTAATACCAAAGAGAAAAACTGAGATTGCTAATAACATAGGTGAGATAGTTCA
Organism: Peptostreptococcaceae bacterium VA2; assembly: GCA_000686145.1. Classification (GTDB taxonomy): domain Bacteria; phylum Bacillota; class Clostridia; order Peptostreptococcales; family Peptostreptococcaceae; genus Romboutsia_D. Next base: position 546,385 of record JMMB01000007.1, read on the forward strand.
AAAGGAATTTATTTCATTAGATGAAATACTAGAAAATATAATCACAGAAGAAGATAAAGAAAATGTAGTAGAGTACATAAAGGTAAAAATAAAAGTTATAATAAATGAAAAAATGGCATTTGCTCCTAGTGCTATAAAAAATATCATACAAGGATATGTATCAGAAGCAATTGAAAATGAAATAAAGCAAAGTATAGACGATTTAAGTGAAGAAGTAATAAGAAAAGCAAATAAGCGTATAGATATTGGTAAAATGGTAGAAGATAAGATAAACAACTTAGATTTATATGAACTAGAGGAAATAATACTTAGAATAGCAAAAAATGAATTAAAACATATAGAGATATTAGGTTTAGTATTAGGATTTTTAATAGGTATAGTGCAAGGATTAATAATTATATTTATATAATATATTTATTGTTGCTACACCCATAACTATCTGCTATAATTATATTAAATTTAAAAACAAGCTATGAAAAGGAAGAGTAAAATAGAAACAATTGCCAGAGAGGATAAGTCACCGGCTGCAAGCTTATCTAAATATGACTATTTGAAAACTACCTTGGAGCAGAATTTATTAACATATATTAATATATATGCGAAAGTATTCGGTTGACTACCTTATAGTCATCAAGAGGGTTGTATAAATATACGCCAACTTGGGTGGAACCGCGAATTAATACTCGTCCCAAATACATTATTTGGGTCGAGTTTTTTTAATATAAAAAATTAATCAAGGAGGCAAAAAAATGATAAAAGTTACTTTAAAAGATGGGTCAGTAAAAGAGTTTGAAAATGAAATATCTGTTATGGATATAGCTAAATCTATAAGTGAAGGGTTAGCTAGAGCTATAGTTGCAGCATCAGTGAATGGGGACGTTGTAGGGTTAGACTACAAAGTAGAAAAAGATTGTGAATTAAACTTATTTAAGTTTGATGATGTAGAAGGGAAAGATGTGTTTAGACATACATCTGCACATATGTTAGCTCAAGCTATAAAAAGATTATATCCAGAAGCTAAGTTTGCAATAGGACCAAGTATAGAAAATGGATTCTACTATGATATAGATTTAGAGTACAGATTAACAATGGAAGATTTAGAGAAAATCGAAAAAGAAATGAAAAAAATAGCTAAAGAAGATTTAAGCGTAGAAAGATATGAATTACCAAAAGAAGAAGCTTTAGCTTGGGCTAGGGAAAATGAAGAAATATATAAAGTTGAACTTATAGAAGATTTACCAGAAGGTGAAATAATATCGTTTTATAAACAAGGAGACTTCACTGATTTATGTAGAGGGCCACACTTACCTTCAACTAAAAAAGTTAAGGCAGTTAAGTTATTAAGTGTAGCAGGTGCTTACTGGAGAGGTGACGAAAAGAACAAAATGCTTCAAAGAGTATATGGTATAACTTTTGAGAAGAACAAAGACTTAGAGGAATACTTACACTTACTAGAAGAAGCTAAAAAAAGAGATCATAGAAAATTAGGTAGAGAATTAGATTTATTCTTTATACCAGAAGAGGGACCAGGATTCCCATTATTCTTACCAAAAGGTATGGAACTTAAAAATGAATTATTAAAATTCTGGAGAGAAATACATAGAGCTGATGGATATAGTGAAATAGAAACTCCAATAATATTAAATCAAAAATTATGGGAAACTTCAGGTCACTGGTACCACTACAAAGAAAATATGTATACTGTTCAAATAGATGAACAAGATTTTGCTATAAAGCCAATGAACTGTCCAGGTTCAATGTTATACTATAAGTCTAGCCCACATTCATATAGAGATTTCCCTATGAAAGTTGCTGAGTTAGGTAGAGTCCATAGACATGAATTATCAGGAGCGTTACATGGACTTATGAGAGTTAGAGCATTCACTCAAGATGATGCACATATATTTATGTTGCCAGAACAAATAAAAGAGCAAATAAAAGGTGTTGTAAACTTAATAGACAGTGTTTATAAGACTTTCGGATTTGAATATCACTTAGAATTATCTACAAGACCAGAGGATTCAATGGGTACTGATGAAGAGTGGGAAACTGCTGAAAATGGATTAAGAGAAGCTTTAGAAGAGTTAAACTTACCATATAAGTTAAATGAAGGAGATGGAGCATTCTACGGTCCTAAGATAGATTTCCATTTAAGAGATTGCTTAGGAAGAACTTGGCAATGTGGAACTATACAATTAGATATGCAGCTACCTCAAAGATTTGATATAAGTTATGTAGGTCAAGATGGTGAAAAGCATAAACCAGTTATGATACACAGAGTTGCATTTGGAAGTATAGAAAGATTCATAGGAATATTAATAGAGCACTATGCTGGTAAATTCCCAGTTTGGTTAGCTCCAACTCAAGTTAGAATACTTCCTATATCTGATAAGTATAATGACTATGCTAATGAAGTTAAAAAAGCTTTATTTGAAAAAGGTATAAGAGTTGATATAGATGATAGAGCAGAAAAGACAGGATTTAAGATAAGAGAAGCTCAACTTCAAAAGATACCATATATGTTAGTAGTTGGAGAAAAAGAGGAAGCTGAAAAAAAAATATCTGTTAGATCAAGAGATAACGGAGAAGTAGGAACTCTAGATTTAAATGAATTTATTGCAACAGTGTTAAAAGAAGTTGAAGAAAGAACAAATGTTATACAAGGATAATTAGTGTAAATCTAATAATTACAAAATAACTAGTAGTTTGTTTTAATATACAATTATTATACAAAATCCCAAGCTCTTTTGAACTTGGGATTTATTTTTTTACACAAAAAAGGGCGTAGCACTATTTTCTAGTGCGACAGACCCTTTTATATTATTTAAATTTTATATTATTTAACAAAGTTCTTTTTTTATTAAAGACTTTAATTCATCATGTGTCATTGTTTCTTTGTCGAATAAGTGTTTAGAAACTAAATGTAAGTCATTTATATTTGATTGTAATAATTTTAATGTTTCATTGTAGCAATTTTGAACTATACTATTAGCTTCTTTTTGGACTTGTTTAGACATAAATGTTTTAATATTGCCATCTATAGTCATAAATCCTAAGCTACTCATACCGTATTCACATACCATTTGATTAGCAATATCTGTGACTTTTTTTAGGTCATCTTTTGCACCAGTTGATTTGTGATTAAATATTATTTCTTCTGATGCCTTTCCAGCTAGTAAAATTTTAATCTTGCCCATTAGTTCATCTTTAGTATATATATATCTGTCTTCATCTGGAAGTTGAAGTACATATCCTAAAGCTTGACCTCTTGGAACTATAGATATTTTTTGAATAGGACAAAGGCCAAGTATATCACTAACAATAGCATGTCCTGCTTCATGATATGAAACTATTTTCTTTTCTTTTTCTACCAATACAGAACTTTTACACTCAAGTCCTGCGATAACTCTTTCAATTGCTTTATCAAAATGAAGTTCTGTAATAATGTCGCTATTTTCTCTGACTGCAAATATAGCAGCTTCATTAGCAATGTTTGATAAATGAGCACCGTTGAAACCGTGAGTTTTTTTAGCTAAAAGTTCTAAATCTACAGATTTGTCTATTGGTTTATTTTTAGTATGAACTTTTAAAATCTCAAATCTAGTATGGTAATTAGGAGAACCAATGTGTATATGTCTGTCAAATCTTCCGGGTCTAAGTAGAGCTTCATCAAGTAAATCTAGTCTATTAGTAGCTCCAACTATTATTACATTAGAATCCTTTGCAAACCCATCCATTTCAACTAAAAGTTGATTTAAGGTTTGGTCTTTTTCGTTATTACTTTCTGAATGTCTTTTAGCACCAATAGCATCGATTTCATCTATAAAGATTATACTAGGGGCTTCTTTTCTAGCTTTTTCAAATAATGTTCTAACACGTTTAGCACCTACACCAACGTATTTTTCAACGAACTCAGAACCAGTCACATTGAAAAATGATGAGTTTGTTTCTCCAGCCATAGCAGATGCAAGCAAAGTTTTACCAGTTCCAGGAGGTCCATAAAACAAAACTCCTTTAGGTATTTTTGCACCCATTTTCTGATATTTGCCCGGAGATTTCATAAAATCTACTATTTCGAATAACTCTTCTTTTATTTCTTCTAATCCAGCAACATCACAAAATGTTGTTTTTGGTTTAGTAGCACTAGAGTCATCAGTTGGATTTTCCTTCTCCATTTTAGTTTGAGCAAATACAGGTACTGGTTTGTTAATCTTCTTTAAAAAATTATCTAACATTTTCATAGCTATACACCTCAATAATAAAAATTGTTTACTTGCTTTTATAGTTTCCATAGTTGCTAATATTTATTATTAAAATTTTCTATAAACAAACCACAGAGTATGTAACATCTTTAAGTATAACCAGAAATCAAGGGAATCATTACTTATTTAATAAAAAAATAAAATGAAAAAATGTAAAAAAAAATAAAAAATAGTTGCAAAAAAGTTAATATAATGTTATATTATATGGAGTAGCTAATTGAGCTACCAATTAAAAAATGAAGAAGAAGTCCGCTTCTCACCTTACGATAAGTGTTGTTGGGTAAATATAAGTTAAAGTTTTTATAGATATTATGCATAAAACTTTTTAAATTTGTTAACTTATATAGCGGATGATTTTATATCATTCGCTTTTTATTTATAAAAAAATTTGGAGGTGTCCTACCATTAGTAAAGAACAAGCAATCAATGAACAAATAAGAGATAAAGAAATAAGAGTTATCTCGGACAGTGGCGAACAACTTGGAGTAATGCCAACTAAAGAAGCTCAAGCAATAGCAGATAGTAAAAATTTAGACTTAGTAATGATTTCACCTAATGCTGCACCACCAGTATGTAAGATAATGGATCTTGGTAAGCATAAGTATGAAAAAGCTAGAAAAGAAAAAGAAGCTAAAAAAAATCAAAAGATTATAACTGTTAAAGAAGTTAGACTTAGACCAGGTATAGATACTAATGATTTAAATACTAAAGCTAATAATGCTATAAAGTTCCTTAAAAAAGGCGACAAAGTTAAAGTTGAGCTTAGATTCAGAGGTAGAGAACTAGGACATAAAGACATCGGAAGAACAGTAATGCTTAAATTCATAGATATAGTAAAAGAGTTTGGAGAACCAACTAAAGCCCCAGCATTTGAGGGTAATAACATGGTTGTAATTATAGATCCAAAAAAATAGATGATTAACTGAGAGGAGGAAATTAACATGCCTAAAATGAAAACTCATAGAGGTGCTGCTAAAAGATTCAAAAAAACAGGAACTGGAAAATTAAAGAGAGCTAAAGCTTTCAGAAGACATATACTAACTAAGAAATCTGCTAAAACTAAGATGCAATTAAGAAAAGCAGGAATAGTTACAGCTGGAGATGCTAGAAGAATAGCACAATTATTACCATACTAAGAATCGGACTAAAAAAAACATAAAAACAGAGGAAAACAAAGGAGGTCATAACGATGGCAAGAGTTAAAAAAGCTATGAACGCTCGTAAAAAACACAAAAAAGTGTTAAAACTTGCAAAAGGATATATAGGAGCTAGAAGTAAATTATACAGACCAGCTAACACATTCGTAATGAAGGCGTTAAAGAACGCATATATAGGTAGAAAGTTAAAGAAGAGAGACTTCAGAAGACTTTGGATACAAAGAATAAATGCTGGAACTAGAGCTCATGGATTATCATACTCAAGATTCATGAACGGATTAAACTTAGCAGGAATAGAAGTTAACAGAAAAATGTTATCTGAAATGGCTATACATGATGCAGAAGGTTTCGCTAAATTAGTAGAAGTTGCTAAATCTAAATTAGCTTAATCAAAATATAATTAATTTATATAATAAAGGTCTTTGAATTTTATTCAAAGGCCTTTTTGATTATATAAAAAACGAAATTTTTAATTGTTGTAAGAATTAAAAATTAAGCTTATGTAAATAATATTCTTTACACAAATTTAACGTAATTAGCGACATATATGATTGTTTTTAAATAAATTTTGGAATATAATATAATAATGGTTATAAGGGTTAAATATTTAGATAATATATAACCATAGATTATCTAAATTATAGAGGAGGTCTAGTGCTAAATGAAAATACTAGTGAGTAAGCTGGCTGCCTTCATAAATAAAATGCAACCAACACAAACAATGGTAATGGGATTTGCTTTAGTTATTTTAACTGGAGGATTATTGCTAAATTTACCAATTGCAACTCAAAGTGGAGAAAGCATTGGTTTTTTAGATGCTTTATTTACATCAACATCAGCAGTATGCGTTACAGGATTAGTTATGGTAGATACGGCTACATATTGGAATACATTTGGTCAAGTTGTAATAATAATGTTAATACAAATCGGTGGACTAGGATTTATGACAATAACAACGTTATTTGCTCTTATAACTAAAAAGAAAATAAATTTAAGAGAAAGACTTTTATTACAAGAATCACTAAATCAAATTGATCTATCGGGATTAGTTAAATTAACAAGATATGTATTATTAATGACTTTTACTATAGAAGGTATGGGTGCTTTACTTTTATCTACGGTATTTGTTCCACAATTTGGACTAATAAAAGGAGTATGGTACAGTGTATTCCATGCTATATCAGCATTTTGTAATGCTGGATTTGATTTAATGGGAACTTATTCGGGTCCGTTTACTTCATTAACATCCTATGTTAATAATTTTACAGTATCCGTAACTATTTGCGCACTTATAGTTTTTGGAGGATTAGGATTTCCTGTTATACTAGATGTAATTAGAAATAAAAAAATATCTAAATTAAATATACATTCAAAAGTAGTATTATTTACTACTGCTATATTAATATTTCTAGGAATGGCATTAATATTATTATTAGAATATAATAATCCAGATACGTTAGGACCTTTGGGAATAAAAGGTAAATTACTTGGAGCTTTATTCCAATCAGTTACAACTAGAACAGCTGGATTTAATACTGTAGATTTAGCAATAATGCATCAAAGTAGTATATTTATAATGATAATACTGATGTTCATAGGTGCTTCTCCTGCTTCAACTGGAGGCGGAGTAAAAACCACTACATTAGCAACACTAGTGCTTACAGTTAAATCGTTTATACTTCAAAAACAAGATATAGAAATATTTGAAAGACGAATTGGAACATCTACAGTTAGAAAATCATTAGGTATATTCTTTATAGGAATTACAGTAGTTGTTTTTGGAACTTTAATTATTTCAATTACAGATCCAGATTTTACATTAGTGGAAGCCGGATTTGAAGTTGTATCAGCTTTTGCTACAGTCGGATCGAGTATCGGTGGAAGTCCTAACTTAAGTAGTTTAGGTAAAATGTTCATAATTTTATTTATGTTTATGGGAAGAGTAGGATCGTTAACTATATTTATGGCGTTAGCATCAAGAGGAATAAAGAAAAATGCACCTATTAAATATCCAGAAGGTAAAATAATAGTTGGATAAATATAAAAAATTTAAAACTAAGATAAATATTATTGAATAGACATTGGAGATGATTTTGTATGGAAAGGAAGAAAAAAATGAAGCAATATATAGTTATAGGATGTGGAAGATTTGGAGCTTCAGTGGCTACAACTATGCATCTTTTGGGGCATCAAGTTATGGCTATAGATAAAGGTGAAGAAATAATTCAAAATATAGCAGATAAAGTTACTCATGCAGCGATAGTAGACGTTACAGATGAGCAGTCATTAAGATCTTTAGGACTAGGGAACTTTGATGTAGCCATAGTTGCAATAGGGTCGGATATAAGAGCATCTATAATGGCTACACTTATAGCTAAAGAGATGGGTGTATCTCAAATCGTATGTAAAGCAAAAGATGAGTTACAAGCAAAAGTTCTTTATAAAATAGGTGCAGATAGAGTTGTTTTTCCAGAGAGAGATATGGGGGTAAGAGTTGCACATAACCTAGTTTCTGATAATATACTAGATCATATAGAATTAGACCCAGAATATTCAATAGTTGAAATTGTTACACCAACTAGTTGGGTAGGAAGAACATTAATAGATTTAGAATTAAGAGCAAGATATGAAATTACTGTTTTAGCTATAAAAACAGGTAAAAGCATAAATGTTACTCCAGCACCACAAGAAGAATTAAAATCAGGTAGTATTTTAGTTGTAATTGGACAAAATAGTAAAATAAGCAGTATAGCATCAGAAAATAAAGATGTAATTAGGAGAAAATAGCAATGTCTATAATGATAACAGCTAAAGATAATGAAAAAATAAAATATACAAAATCATTATTGAAAACAAAAAATAGGAATAAAGAATGTAAATTTATAATAGAGGGGTATAGAATATTAACTTTAGCTATTGAATGTAGTGCAGATTTAGAATATGTATTTATAAACGAAGATTTTGAAAACAAAGAAGAGCATATAGAGTTCTTAAATACTTTAAAAGAAAAAAATATAAAAACATACAAAACTACAAATAAAATATTTAATGATTTAGTTGATACAGAAAGTACACAGGGTATACTTGGGGTAGTTAAATTCACACAAAAAAATATAGAAGAAAATTTAAATGATGAAAATAGATTTGTACTTATATTAGATAGAATACAAGACCCTGGTAATATGGGTACAATAATAAGAACAGCAGATGCTGCTGGAATAGATGCTATAATTGCATTAAAAGGGTGTGTAGATATATACAATCCAAAGGTTATAAGATCTACAATGGGATCGATTTTTGATATGAAAGTAATTCACGCTACACAAGAAGAAGCTTTAAGAATACTTAAATTGAAAAACTTTGAGATAGTATCTAGTTATTTAGACACAAATAATTTTTATAATGATGTAGAATACAACTATAAAACGGCGTTAGTTATAGGTAATGAAGCCAATGGAATAAATGATGAATTAGTATCACAATCAGATGTATTGGTTAAAATACCTATATACGGTAAGGCTGAATCTTTAAATGCAGCTATTAGTAGTGCTATATTAATGTATGAAATAAAAAAATACCAAGCTTAATATATTGTAAATAGTGTATAGTATATGTTATAATTATACGAAAAATATATTTTAAAATACTGTGAAAGAGAAAAGTATTTTGATTTAACTTAGTTTAGAGATAAGTACCAAGGCTGAAAGTACTTTCTAAGAATTCAAAAGAAGTTCCCTCTGGAGTATTAAAGCTGAAATTTATAGTAGGCTTTAACGTCAAAACGCGTTAAGTTTATTTGAGGTGGTTTAATAATTTTAATTTATTAAGCTACTAGGGTGGTACCGCGAAATTATAGTCTTTCGTCCCTAGATAGGGATGAAGGGCTTTTTTTAATACACAAAAAGCGAAAGGGTGATTAATGTGCAAGAAAAATTACTTAATCTACAAGAAGCTGCTTTAAATGAAATTAAAGATACTTCAAGCATAGAAGTTGTAGAAAATCTAAGAGTTAAGTACCTAGGTAAAAAAGGTGAAATAACATCTATTCTTAAAGAAATGGGTAAGTTATCAGCAGAAGAAAGACCAGTAATAGGTCAAGTTGCAAATAAAGTAAGAGAAGCTATAGAAGAAAATATATCTTCTAAAAAAGAAGAATTAAAATCAATCGAAAAACAAAAACAATTAGCAGAGGAAGTTATAGATGTTACTATGCCAGCAAAGCCAGCATTAGTAGGAAAAAAACATCCTATATCTCAAATAATAGATGAAGTAAGTGAAATATTTATGGGGATGGGATTCTCTATAGCACAAGGTCCTGAAGTTGAAACAGTTGCAAATAACTTCGATGCATTAAATGCGCCTAAAGACCATCCATCAAGAGATATGAGTGATACATTCTATATAAATAGTGAATTATTACTTAGAACTCAAACTTCTCCAGTTCAAGTTAGAACTATGAAAAATCAAGAACCACCTATAAAGATAGTGTCTCCTGGAAGATGTTTTAGATTTGACTCTCCAGATGCAACACATTCACCAATGTTCCATCAAATAGAAGGTCTTGTAGTAGGAAAAGATATTACAATGGCTCAATTAAAAGGAACATTAAATATGTTCGTTAAGAAGTTATTTGGGGAAGAAACAAAAACTAAATTTAGACCACATAACTTCCCATTCACAGAACCAAGTGCAGAAGTAGACGTTACATGCTTTAAGTGTAATGGAGCAGGATGCCCTATGTGTAAAGGTGAAGGATGGATAGAAATACTAGGAGCTGGAATGGTACATCCAAATGTACTTAGAAACTGTGGAATAGATCCAGAAGTTTATAGCGGATTTGCATTTGGTATGGGTGTAGACAGGATTACAATGCTTAAATACGAAATAGATGATATAAGATTATTATTTGAAAATGATATGAGATTCTTAAATCAATTTTAATTAGGAGGGATTTAAATGTTAGTACCTTTAAAATGGCTTAGAGACTATGTTAACATAGATAAAGATACACAAGAATTTGCTGATATGATGACTATGACAGGATCAAAAGTAGAAAAAGTAGAATTATTTGGAAAAGAAACAAATGGAGTTGAGGTATGTAAAATACTAGAAATAGAACAACATCCAGATGCAGAAAGGTTAACAGTTACAAAAGTTGAAGTAGCAAATAAGCAAATACTTCAAATAGTAACTAATGCTAAAAACATAAAAGTTGGAGATTTTGTTCCTGTTGCAAGAATAGGTGCAGTATTACCAGGTGACTTTAAAATAAAAAAAGGTAAATTAAGAGGAGTATTATCAGAAGGAATGTTCTGTGGTGCTGAAGAATTAAGTATACCATCTCAATATGTTGAGGAATACAAAAAAGATGGAATATATATACTAGATCATCAAGATTCATTTGAATTAGGAATGGATGTAAGAGAAGTTCTAGGAGTTAATGATGCTTTAATAGAGTTTGAAATAACTTCAAATAGACCTGATTGTAGATCAATAATAGGTATAGCAAGAGAAGCAGCTGTTACTTTAGGAACTGAATTAAAATTACCAGAGATAAAAGTAAATGGTTGTAATGAAGAAATGCAATTTGAAATAGATATTCAAACTGATTTATGCAAAAGATACTGCGGTAAAGTAGTAAAAGATGTTAAAGTAGGTCCTTCTCCATATTGGATGCAAAGAAGACTTATAGAAGCTGGAATGAGACCAATAAACAACATAGTAGATATAACAAACTACGTTATGTTAGAGTTAGGTCAACCACTTCATGCATTTGATTTAGATGATATAAAATACAACAAAATGATAGTTAAATGTGCAAAAGAAGGTGAAAAATTCACTACATTAGATGGTGTTGAAAGAACATTAACATCAGATATGCTAGTTATAGGAAACCAAGATAAGACGCTAGACTTAGCAGGTATAATGGGTGGAGAAAATTCAGAAATAAAAAATGAAACAATATCTATATTCTTAGAAGGAGCAAGTTTTGCTAAGGAAAATATAAGGGCTACATCTAAGAAATTAGGACTTAGAACTGAAGCATCTTCTAGATTTGAAAAAGGAATAGATGTTAACTTAGCACAAATGGCTGTAAATAGAGCTGCTCAGTTAATAGAAGAATTAGAATGTGGTAGAGTATTAAATGAGATGTTAGACTACTATCCAAATAAAGAAGAAGTTCAAACACTAACAGTTAACCCTCAAAGAATAAACAAACTATTAGGTGTGAATGTATCTATGGAACAATTCATAAATATATTAGAAAACTTAGAGTTTAAATGTAACTTAGTGGCTAGTGATAAGTTAGAATTAGAAGTTCCAAGCTTTAGATTAGACATAACTGAAGATGCAGATATATTAGAAGAAATAGCCAGAATATATGGTTATGAAAATATACCAGCAGCAGATTTAGAAGGAAATGCTACAGCAGGTGTAAAAAGCGAAAACCAAAAATTCATAGATACTGTAAAAAATAATGCTATAGCAGTAGGATTAAATGAAATATTAACATATTCATTTGTAAGCCCTAGAGGTGTAGATAAAATAAACTTACATGAAAGTGATGAAAAGAGAAACTTTGTTAAGATAATAAATCCATTAGGAGAAGAAACTTCTGTAATGAGAACAACTTTAATACCTAATATGTTAAATGTAATATCTACAAACGTATCTCATAAAGTTGAATCTGTAAGTGCATTTGAATGTGGAAACACATTTATACCACAAGATGGATTACCAGTTGAGACTAAAAAATTCGCTACAGCAATGTATGGAAAAGAAGTTGATTTCTTCTCATTAAAGGGAGTTGTAGAAACTATATTAAACAATGTAGGATTTGATGGTTATGAAATTGAGCCAGAAACTACTAATTCTACATTCCATCCTGGTAGATGCGCTAAAGTAGTGTATAATAATATATATATAGGTGCTTTTGGTGAATTACATCCAGATGTTATTGAAAACTATAACTTAGGACAAAGAGTTTACGTAAGTGAAATAAATGTAGACTTAGTATTTGAAAACTTAACTAAAGTTAAAAAATATAGTCCATTACCAAAATACCCATCTACATCTAGAGATATAGCATTAATAGTTAAAGATGAAGTAATTGTTAAGCAAATAGAAGACATAATAAAAGCTAACAGTGCAGGGCTAGTAGAAAGTTATCAATTGTTTGATGTCTATAAAGGGTCACAAATAGAAGAAGGATATAAGTCTATAGCATACTCTATAACATATAGAAGTGCACAAAAAACTTTAACAGATGAAGATGTAGCGAAAGTACATGATAAGATATTAAGTGAGTTAAGTGAAAAACTAAACGCAAACTTAAGATCAAACTAACTAACGTAAGGGGAGTGTGTTAGTATGAATAAAGTTATGGTAAAAATCAACGGTGCTGAATATCCAATGGTGGGAGAAAAATCAGAACAGCATATGATAAGTGTAGCATCATACGTTGATAAAGAGATGAGTAAGGTAATTGAAAGCAATCCTAGATTAAGTTCATCTGTTGCAGCGATAGTTACTGCTGTTAATATAACAGACATATTATTTGAATGTTCGCATGAAAATGAAGAGCTTACTAAGAAAAATGAAGAGTTAAGCAACAAAGCTGGAAGTTCAGATGAAGAAATAAAACTAGAGATAACAAAGTTACAAATTTTATTAAATAAAAAAGAAAAAGAAGAAGACGATTACAATATAAAAATTAAAGAATTAAATAAAGTGATTGAAAATCAAAAATCACAAATAAAAGACTTGGGGAATAGAACCGAGTCTACTAAAGAAGAAGTTAATAGCTATAAGTGTGAAATAGAAGAACTTAAAACTCAGCTTGAAGAATCAGAAGAAAAAGCTGTAGTAGCAGAAAAACTGTCTTCTAAATTCCAAAATGATGCATATAAAGTGCAACTAGAAAAAATAGAGATTGAAAATGAGGTAAAATACCTTAGAGCAAAGAAATAGTAATAATAATTAAACCTTCAGGAAAACCTGGAGGTTTTAATTTTGAGAATTAGGGATATTATAAAAATAAGATAAATATTCCTTAAAGGAGGACGTTATGAAAGACATAGAATTATTAGCACCCGTTGGGTCTTTTGAAGCATTAAAAGCAGCTGTTCAAAATGGAGCAAATGCTGTATACCTAGGAGGTAAAGATTTTAGTGCAAGAGCATCAGCAAATAACTTTGATAGAGAAGAATTAAGACAAGCAGTTATGTATGCACATATAAGAGATGTAGAAGTTTTTGTAACTGCAAATACACTAATAAAACAAAATGAAATACATGATTTTGTGGAATATGCAAAATTTTTATACGATATAAATGTAGATGCAATAATACTTCAAGATGTAGGAATGGCAAAACTTATAAAAAGTATGTTGCCTGATTTTGAACTTCATGCAAGTACTCAAATGGTTGCACATTCCCTAGAAGATGTTAAATACTTAGAATCAATAGGATTTGATAGAGTAGTTTTAGCTAGAGAAGTAAATGTAGAAGAAATAAAATATATTTGTGATAATTGTAAAGCAGATATAGAGGTATTTGTTCATGGAGCATTATGTGTATGTTATTCGGGACAATGTTTAATGAGTTCTATGATAGGAAATAGATCTGGAAACAGAGGAAGATGTGCTCAACCATGTAGACAGAAATATGAACTTATAGATGTACATAGTGGAGAAGTAATAAACAGCAACGGAGATTATTTATTAAGTCCAAGAGATTTAAATACTATAGAAGAAATCGATAAAATAATGGATGCTGGAGTTCATTCTTTAAAAATAGAAGGAAGAATGAAAAAACCAGAGTACGTTGCAACAGTTGTAGATGGATACAGAAAAGCAGTGGACGAATATAGATCTACTAATAAATTACAAGTAAGTGATGAAACAATAAGTGATTTATACACTATATTTAATAGAAAATTTACAAAAGGATTATTGTTAGGAGAAGTAGGAAAAGATGTTATGAACTCTGAAATACCTAATAACCAAGGATTATATATAGGCAAAGTATTAGATTGTAATAAAAGAACTAAAAGACTTAAAATAATGCTTGAAAATACTCTTAAAAAAGGTGATGGAATAAACCTTGGTGGAGGAACTATAGGAAGAATTATAAAAAATGGTGATATACACACAGTAGGTCATAAAGGTGAGCTTATAGAATTAGATTTTATAGGAGAGGCTAAAAGAGGACAAGTAGTATTTAAAACTTCAGATAGTGAATTAACTGATAGAGTTCAATCTACTTTTACACAAGAAAAAGAATTTGTAAAAAGTGAGATAGATGCAAAAGTGACTATAAAATTAGGACAAAATCCTATACTTACATTAAGTGATAAAAAAGGTAGTAGTGCAACTATAGAAGGAGATAAAATAGTTGAACCTGCAATGAAGGTTGCATTAAGCCAAGAAAAAGTAGAAACTCAAATGCAAAAACTTGGAAATACTCCTTACAAACTTAGAAATCTAGAAATAATATTAGATGACAATGCTAGTTTACCAGTAAGTATAATAAATCAAATGAGAAGAGATTGTATTGAAATCTTAGATAAACAAAGAATTAAGATAAAAAATAGAAATTATAAAAATAAAATAGTAAAATATAATCCAACTAAAGTAAGTAGAGAATCATCAGAAAATATAGCTGTAAAAGTTAAAAACTTAGAGCAATTAGACGCAGTACTAGAATCTAACAACATTGATATTATTTACTATGAAGATGCTAACACTCTGCAAGAAGCATTAAATATGGGAATAAAGTTTAGTAAAAATATATCATATTCTGCACCAAGAATAATAAGACACCAAGAATATAAACAATTAGATAAAGCGAAAGAAACTGGAGTTAACTCTGTACAAGTTGGAAGTTGGGGTGCGCTAGATTACTTTAAAGGAAAGAATTTAAATGTTGATTATTATTTAAATGCTTTTAATAGTGAGACAATGAATCACTTCAAAGAAGCTGGAGCAACTAATATATGCTTGTCTCAAGAATTAAATATATATGAGATAAAAGAAACTTTAAAATATACAGACTTACAGACTGAAGCTGTGGTATATGGATATACTCCACTTATGATAACAGAATATTGCCCAATGGGAGTTATCGTTCGTGATTGTAAAAAAGATAAAAGAGCATCTATATGTAAACAAAGTACATATGCTTTAAAGGATTTTAAAGAAGAACAATATAGAATATCTCAAGATATATTCTGTAGAAGTACTATATATAATTCAAAAGTAACTTGTATGCTAGATAACTTATATGAATTAAATGAAATTGGTATAAATACATTTAGATTAGATTTTACATTAGAAGATGGTCAAACTGTTAAAAAAATTATAGAAGCTTATCAAGAAGTAATAAATAATGATTATAAATTAGGAGTTAAGGCAACTAAACTTTATAATGAATTAGATGATTTAGGAGTCACAGCAGGACATTATTATAGGGGTGTAGAATAAATACAAATTATAAACTCTAGGAGGTAATGGGAAAATGAGAGATCAAGCAGTTGAATTATTGCATAAATATTTAAAAACTGAGTATTTAAGAAAACATTCATACGCTGTTGAAGTAGTTATGAAAGCTTTAGGAGAAAAATTAGAACCAGAAAAATCTGACGAATGGGCTATTGCTGGATTATTACATGATTTAGACTCTGACTTATTAGATTATAAAAATAGCGAAGAAGAATCGAGATTACATGGAATAAAAGCTGTAGAGATTCTTAGAAAAGAAAATTTCGGTAATGAATATATATATCAAGCTATAAAAGCTCATGATGAGTATACAAATGGAGTAAAAAGAAAAACTATAATGGATAAAGCTATTTATGCAGCAGACCCTATAACTGGATTTATAACTGCGATAACTCTTGTATATCCAGATAAAAAAATAACTAGTGTAAAAGTTAAATCTATAGTTAAGCGTATGAAAGAATTAAGATTTGCAGCAGGTGCAAATAGAGATGCTATGAGAAGTATAGAAGAAATAGGTATACCATTTGATGAATTTGCACAATTATCATTAGAAGCTATGCAGGGGATAAGCGATAAATTAGGATTATAGCGTACGCTTTACTTGATTGACTATATTGAGCAAATGTGATATTATTATCGACAGAATAAGATTAAATAATGCTCTGGGTATTAAATGTATCCAGAGCATTTTAAATTTAAATAGCGGATATCATGAAACATGAAAGAGAGATATAGAATATGAGTAGAAAAAAAATATTTAATGGAAAAAGATTAAAAGCAGCTAGAACATATAGAGGAAAAACAATAGATGTATTAGCAAAAGAAGCAAACATAAACAAAAAAGATATACTTGCATTTGAAGAAGATAAGTACAAGCCAGTAGTTGAAAATGAATTAAAAATATCAAATACACTAAACTTCCCAAGAGAATATTTCTTCCAAAACGATGATATAAAAGTAATCGTGGAAAGTACACACATAAGACCAGAATCACCAATACCAAGAGTTGAAGAGATATCATACAAAGAGAAACTTGTAATGACTCATAGAGTAGTATCAGTTATAGAAGAATATATAAAATTCCCAGAAATGAAAATAGCTGATGATTTAAGTAAGTATGATGATATGGAAGAACTAGCAACGAAGGTTAGAAGAAGCTGGGGATTAGGTGATGGACCTATAGGAAATATGTTAAGTCTATTGGAATCTAATGGAATAATTGTATCAGGACTTAATGTAGATAAAAGAGGAGCATTATCATTTACTCAAAAACAAAGCGTAGAAAGAAATTCAAGATACCTAGTATCTCTTGGAAATGATAAAAAATCAGCTACAATAAGAAATTATGATTTAGCCTATGAGTTAGGTTATATAGTATCTACTGAGATTGGAATGTCATCTAAAAATTTCTCTAAAGATGAATTTGCTTGTGCATTTTTACTACCAAAGGAAACTTTCTTTGAAGATTTAGCAAACGTAAATGAAATTAATGATTATGTTGAGTTAAAGAAAAAATGGATAGTTCCGATATCAGCAATGGTATTAAGAGCATATCAATTAGAGGTTATAAATTATAAAAAATATATGTATTTAATGAGAGAGATGGAAAAACAAGGTTGGTTAAAGAAAGAGCCTTTAGATGAAAATATAAAAGCTACAAGTCCAGCTTTATTAAAGAAATCTGTTGAAATGTTAATAGACAACAAAGTAATGACTAGAGAAGGATTAGTAGAAACAGTAGCTGATTCTGGAATAAGTCTTTACGCTGAAGATATAGAAATGCTTTTAGGATTAAAAGAAGGAATGTTATCACCAAAGGTTAATAATAAAAAAAATAATGTAACAAAAGTTAATTTTAAGAATAGAAAATAACATAATTTATAGAAGTAGCATAGTTGCTGGGATTAAACCTAACAACTGTGCTACTTTTTTTATTTTTGAAATATACAATAAAAAAATGTATCCTGTAACTTATGTAGTATATACTGTATCTTGGGTATATATATTGATACCAAAATATGTTAAAGCTTATAATTAAACTAAGCAATAAAAGAAAATGAGGTAAAGAGAATATGTTGAAAATAGCTATATGTGATGATGAGGTAAATATAGTTGATAAAATAAAGATTATAATTCAAAATTACCCAAAATCAACATTTGAAATTAAAACATACACAAGTGGAGAAGAGCTTATAAAAGAATCTAAAAATTTTAATATAATATTTTTAGACATAGATATGAATGGAATTAACGGTATAGAAACAGGTAAAAAAATAAGAGAATATGATAAATTAGTAAAAATAATTTATGTAACAAATTATACAGACTACACATCATATGCCTTTAGTGTTCATGCTTTTGGATATATATTAAAACCAGTGAAAGAAAAAGAAATATATAATCAGTTAGATGAAGTTTTATCATATAGTCATGAAGAAAGTAGTGAAATATTAGAATTTAATACAACTGAAGGAAATATTAGAATTGATTTAAAAGATATTTATTACTTTGAATACAAGTTAAGAAAAGTAGTTATGAAAACAAAAAATTGTAAATATACAATTAAACAAAAAATATCCGAAATAGGTAAACACATGGAACAATATGGATTTATAATGCCACATAAAAGTTTTTCAGTTAATTTATATAATGTAAAATCTGTAAAAGGATACGATATTTATATGATGGATGAAAGTATTATCCCTTTATCACAAAAGAAGTCTACACAATTTAGAAGTAGCTTAAATATGTATATTAGCAAGAAAATTGAAAGAAGCAAAAGGGGGTAGAAAGACATACAAAATTATATGAATACATTCGCGTTTCTTTTGTTACCAATCATAGGTAACTTCTTTTTAACATATATTTGTTTTTATTTTATGAGTAAAGTTGAAAGAAATATTTATAAAAGTAAGAAAAGTTATATATTAATATATTTGATTTTTACTTTCATAATAACGTTTATATCATTTTTAGGAAATGGGTTATTAAACTTATTGAGTTTAGTTATAGGAATAATAATAGTGGGTCACTTTTCTTACAACAATTCAAAATCATATAAATTACGATATTTTATATTTGTAGTTTGTTTGTTTATTTGTGATGTATTAGCTACATTACTAATAAACTTAATAATTTCTACATTTGATGTATATATTACACAAATGGCATATTATCAAATAATACTTGTGATTTCAATAAGATTAATGGAATTTATATATGTAAAGCTATCCATAGTATTTATGAATAGATATAAAATAAGTAGATTAAAATTAATACAGCTTATTAGTTTTATTATGGTTCCATTTTTTAGTATATTTTATATATTTACATTATTAAACTATGTACAGATATATTCTGGAGAAGAAGACATAATTTTATTTATATTTAATGTTTTATCTATATTTGCAGTAAACATATATGTAACACATATCTTTGATAATATAGCTAAAAATAATATATTAGAGAATGAAATAAACTTATATATGCAACAATCTAAATTACAGTATAAATATTATGATAATTTAGAGAGGAAATATCAAGAATCAAGAAAACTAGCTCATGATATAAGAAATCATTTAAACACAATTGAAGAATTGTACAAATGTAATGATACAGAAAATGCAAAACGATATACAGATGATATACACAGTATGTTAAATGAATTAAATCAAAAATATTATAGTAGCAATAGGGTATTAAACATAATTTTAAATGACAAGTTTGAACAAATGAAAAATATAAATATAAAATTAGAATACGGAATTAGAGATATAGATATAGATTTTATAAGAGAAATAGATATAACAACTATATTTGCAAATTTATTAGATAATGCAATTGAAGCTACAACAAATATTAAGGATGAAGGATATATAAAATTAGATATAGACAAGTTTAATGATTTTTTAGTAATAAATATTTCTAACTCTATGATTGAGAAGCCAATACATAAAGGAAAAAAACTAAAGTCTACTAAAGAAAATCATCAGGGATTTGGAATTACAAACATAAAAAAATCATTAGAGCGATATGATGGAACTATTTTAATAGATTATAGTAAAGATGAATTTAAAGTTAATATTGTAATACCGATATAAATAAAATATTTAAATGTCACGCTAGCGGGACAAGATTAAATATATTTTAAATATGAAAATTACTAAAAAATGTGTGGGGAAGATTATGAAAAAAATAAAATTATTATTTGTAGTATTCTTAATGGGTACTGTATTGGCAGGTTGTAGCACTTCAAAATTAAGTGATGTTTATGATGAAGAACTACTAAAATCAGATGCAAAAGGAATAGTTAATATGTTTTGTAATGAAGAATACGACAAAGTTATAGATAAAATGAGCGACAAAATGAAAGAATTAATTACAGCACAAAAACTAAAAGAAGTATGGGAACCTATGAAAGAAAAGAATGGAGAATTTGATTCAATAGGTAAAGAAGGTGTTGTTGGAAAAGATGGGTTAGCAACTGTTGTAGAAGTAGTGAATTTCAAAAATGGTAAAGCTCAATTTACAATTACTTACAATGAGGATATGAAATTGGAAGGGCTATATTTAAAATAAAAGACAATATAAAGGTATGTAATTTGATATTAAATTACAATTTACATATCTTTATTTATATATCAAGAGGGGGAGACACTCTAAATGAATAGATATGAAAAAATATTTTTGGGAATAATAGTTTCTTTGACAATAGGATTAATTATATTTTTAAATATAGACCATAGTGGTCATAAGATGAAATTTGAAGAAGATAGGATAATAATAAATATAGACAATATATATATAAATGACATACAAAGCGTAGAATTATTAGATGATATATTTATAGGTGACAAAATAAAGGGAACTAATACTTTTACATATCTTAGAGGTGAATTTAGGCTAAAGGATGATATCAAAGGAAAAGTATATGTATACAACAAGAGTAAGTCATATATAAGGATTACGACTAAGGATAAAGTGTTAATATATAATGATAAAGATAGTAACGAAACAAAGGAAACATACAATAAGCTATTAAGTAAATACGATATAAGTAAAACTATAAATGTTAAAGAAAATGTTGCCAGTAAAGATAGTAAAGTTAAATACAATAAAAAAGATAGTATTATAGAAATTGTATCTATAATACCTGTTGTTATAATATTTCTAGGTATAGGAATATACTCATTTAAAAGAAAAACACCAATGCATTTTTGGTCTGGTACTACAGTGAAGTCTGAAGAAATAAGTGATATATATGCATATAATAAAGCTAATGGAATTATGTGGATAGTATACGGATTATCCTATTTATTAATATTGCCAATTGGATTTGTGTTTGGAGAAGTTATATGTACTACTATAACAATTATCCTTGCTATTCCTGGTTTAGTTGCACTTATAATTTGCTACAATCTTATTTATAAAAAGTATAAAGTATAAAAGTTAAATAAAAAATAAAAGGGGGTTTTATTATGAAAAAAGTTAAAATTTTTATTGCTATAACATTTATATTAACTTGGGGGATATGTTTTGGCTTAATGTTACAAGGGGGATATCAAAATAAATATACTACAATAGTACTTTCTATATGTATGCTAATTCCAGCAATATCAACAATATTAACTAGTTTAATAACGAAGAATAAACTAAAGGATATATGGATAAAACCAAACTTCAAAGGCAATATGAAATATTATCTTATTGCTTGGTTATTGCCTGCGATACTTACAATAGTAGGTGCAGCAGTTTATTTCTTAATATTTCCACATCATTTCGATTCGACTATGAATACATTTATAAATTCTAACATAAGCCAAATTACAGCAATGGGTCAAACTCCACCATCAGCAGAGTCATTAAAATCATTATTAAAAATTCAATTAGCTACATTGATTTTTGTAGTACCAATAGGAAACTTTATAACTTGCTTAGGAGAAGAACTTGGATGGAGAGGATATCTACTTCCAACACTTTGCGAAAAGTATTCATATTTAAAATCAACAATTATAAGTGGTGCCATATGGGGATTATGGCACGCACCTATGATTGCTATGGGGCATAATTATGGCTTAGGATACAAAACAGCACCTTGGGGTGGTATATTAGCTATGATAGTATTTTGTGTATCAGTTGGAGCTATTATGTCTTATATAACATTGAAGGTTAAAAGTCCTATACCATCAGTTATTTTTCATGGTATGATAAATGGGTTTGCTATTATAGGAGCAATATTTACATCTATACCTAATCCAAATCCATTCATTGGACCACTTCCAATAGGCATTATTGGAGGAATTGGATTTATAATAGTTTCTATTATTTGTTTAATAAAGATAGATAAAATGGATAAAAGTATTTATAATGAGAGTAAAGAAAATTTGATTTAGTTCAATATAGGTTAATTTAAAAAATTGGAGACATAATATGAAAAAAAAGTACATCACGATAACCATTATATTATTAATTTTAATATCATTATTTTTAGTGATAACAATTAATAAAAAAGAAAAAAGTATAAATACTAGTAGTGAAAAACATAAATTGGATGTAAATCCTATTTCAAAAGAAACTGCAATAAATGTATTAAGAGCTGAATATGGAGATTATGTATCTACAAAAGTAGAGGATATAAAAATTGTAGAACATGTATATGTAGTAGATGTTTATATGGACATAAAAGATAGCGAAGAAGATACAGAGTCACATGAACATTCGCATAGGCAAAGCTTAGGAATACATAAGATAGATATGTTCACGGGCGAACTTAAGAAGCCTGAATAATTATTAAAGCAGAGTTTAATTAAAAATAAATTGTTTATATTAAAAAGCAGTAAGGATATTATCCTTACTGCTTTTGTTAATGTTTTACAAGAAACATTATTTATTAATGTTGATTCATAGACTTTAATAAAGCAACTAAATAATTCCATACATTTTCAGTAGAAGGAATATTTAAATGTTCATTAGGTGTATGAACCTCAAACATATCAGGTCCAAGAGAAATAGCTTGTGCATGAGGCATTTTATCTAATAATAATCCACACTCAAGACCAGCATGTAAAGCCATTATAGTTGGCTTCTTACCAGTTAATTTCTCATAAGTATCAATACATATATCTTCTAATTTAGAACCTTTGCAGTATTCCCAAGCTGGATAATCACTTTCTAATTCGAATGTACCACCTAAAGTTTTAGCTAATAATTCCATTTTTGTAGTTATATCATTTTTTAAAGTTTTAACAGAACTTCTAACTGCACATTCAAAAGTAACTTCACTATCAGTAGATCTAATAACACCTAAGTTAGTAGAACTTTCAACTAAGTTTTCTATATCCATACTCATACTTTGAATTCCATTAGGAATTAAGTTTATTAATCTTATAACATTATTTTTAGTATCACAAGTGAAAACTTTGTCTGTAGTAGTTTCAATACATTCTACAACTAGTCCAGGATCAGAAGTACTGAATTCGTGCTTGAATGTAGCTGCTATTTCTTCTATACATTTCTTAGTTTTTTCAACATCATCTTTAGCAACGACTATAACAGCTTCAGATTCACGAGGGATAGCGTTATTTTTAGATCCGCCTTCAATTTTAGCTAAGTCAAAATCTACACATAGTAAATTTAATAATCTACCAAGTAATCTATTAGAGTTAGCTCTTTGTTTTACTATGTCCATTCCAGAATGTCCACCAAGTAATCCTTTGATATCTATTAATAAAGCTTGTTTGTCAGATGCAGCATTAGTATACTCAGCTTTTAATTTAGACCAAGCAGTTACTCCACCAGCACAACTTACAAGTAAAAATCCTTCTTCTTCAGAATCAAGATTTATTATGTACTCACCTTTAAGTGATTTGCAATCTAAAGCCACAGCACCAGTCATACCAGCTTCTTCATCAGTAGTAACTAAAAGCTCTATTTGAGGATGCTCTAAATCATTAGATGCAAGTACTGCCATACCCATAGCTACAGCTATACCATTATCAGCACCAAGAGTAGTACCAGTTGCATATATCATATCGTTATCTATTCTTAATTTGATAGGGTCTTTAATAAAGTCATGATTAGTATCTTTATTTTTTTCACAAACCATATCCATATGACCTTGAAGTATTACACCAGGGCAATTTTCATAACCTTTTGTAGCAGGCTTTCTTATTATTATGTTCATTGCTTCGTCTTGTATAGTTTCAAGACCTAATTTTTCTCCGAATTCTTTAAGAAAAGCACTTATTGCTTTTTCATTTCCAGATCCACGAGGTATTTGAGATATTTCCTCGAAAGATTTAAATACAAGCTCAGGTTTTAATCCTTTTAATACGTTTTCCATTATGAACAACTCCCTTTATTATAAATAAATATAGATTAAAATAGCTATCTTTAGTAAATAATGTACAAAAGCTACTAGTTTAAAATCTTAAGTAATACTTTGTATGTACTTGAAAAAAGCATTTCTCTAGAAATATTCATATAGAATACTTTTTTATATATTACAAACAAACTAGTATTATGTATAATATATAAATAGCTACATAAATAGTATAATACAAATATACACAAAATACACGTTAGAAAATAAATATATTATTTAATATATTATTTAAGGAGGAACTATGAATCAAAAAGCATTGAGAGTTTTAGAATTCAATAAAATAATAGACATATTGAAGAGTAAATCATCATCTTCTCTAGGTTTAAGATATATAGAAAAATTACATCCGAGTTCTGATTTTGAAGAAGTCAAGTATATGCTAGAAGAAACTAGTGAAGCTCAAGCTATACTTACAAAAATAGGATATGTTGGGCTTCAAGGAATGCATGACATAGAAGATAAAGCGAAGAGGGCTAATGTAGGGGCATCACTAGACCCAGGTAGCTTAATTATGATAGGTGATACTTTAAGAGTTGCTAGAACTCTAAAGAATAGCTTATCATCAAGTGACAAAGAGGATTTTAATTACCCTATAATACAATCTTTAGCAAATTCTTTATATGCATACAGAGATGTAGAAGATTCTATTTACAACGCAATAGTAAGTGAGATAGAAATATCTGATAGTGCATCAAACACGCTTAGAGATATTAGAAGAAGAATAGTACAAAAAAACCAATCGATAAGATCAAAGTTAAATTCTATAATATCTTCTACTACTTACCAAAAATATTTACAGGATGCAATAATATCAGTTAGAGGTGATAGATTTGTAGTGCCTGTAAAATCAGAGTATAGATCGCAAGTAGCAGGGATAGTTCATGATCAGTCTTCATCAGGTGCAACTTTATTTATAGAACCAATGAGTATAGTTGATATGAACAATGAACTTAGACAACTAAGACTTAGCGAAGGTGAAGAGATAGAAAGAATACTATCGGAATTATCAGCAATGGTTGGAGAAATAAGTCAAGATTTAATATCTAATCAAGAAATACTTGGTAGATTAGACTTTGCATTTGCAAAAGGAAAGCTATCTATGCAAATGAGAGGTGTAGAACCTACTTTAAATGAAGATAAATTTATAAACATAAAAAATGGTAGACATCCTTTATTAGAAAAAGATAAAGTTGTTCCAAATACAATTTACTTAGGGCGAGACTTCCATACTTTAGTTATAACAGGTCCTAATACAGGTGGAAAAACTGTAACTATAAAAACAGTAGGTTTATTTGCACTTATGAATCAAAGTGGATTACATATACCAGCTGACTTTGGAAGTAGTATGTGTGTATACGACAATGTATTTGCAGATATAGGAGATGAACAAAGTATAGAACAAAGTTTATCTACTTTCTCATCTCATATGACTAACATAGTATCGATATTAAAAGATGTAAGCGAAGACTCTTTAGTTATATTTGATGAATTAGGTGCAGGAACAGACCCTATAGAAGGAGCAGCACTTGCAATAGCAATATTAGAAGATGTTCATATGGTAGGAGCAAAATGTATAGCTACAACTCACTATAGTGAAATAAAGAATTATACACTAACTAAAGAAGGTGTAGAAAATGCTGCGGTAGAATTTGATTTAGAAACACTAAGTCCTACTTATAGATTACTAATAGGAGTTCCAGGGAAATCAAATGCCTTTGAAATATCTAGAAAATTAGGACTTAGCGATTATGTAATAACAAGAGCTAGGGACTTTATAGACACAGAAAACATAGCACTAGAAGACGTACTTCAAAATGTTGAAAAAAATAGGATAAAAGCTTTAGAGGAAAGAGAAGAAGCGGAAAAATTAAAAAATCAAATAGAAAAGTTGAAGATAGAGTATGACGAAAAAATAACAAAAATATCGGCTCAAAAAGAAAAAATGATAGAAAAAGCAAAATCAGAAGCTTTTAGTATTACAAGACAAGCTAAAGAAAATGTTGATAACATAATAAAAGAACTTAGAGTGCTAGAAGAAGAAAGAGCATCTAAGGAAAAAAACCAAAAAATAGAAGCGCTTAGAAAAGAATTAGCGAGTTCTATGGGAAAACTTCAACCAAGTGTTGAAAGTATGATAATTCCTAAAGTAGCAAATAAAGAGATAAAGGATTTAAAAGTAGGAGAAGAAGTAAAAGTTATAACGCTTAATCAACAAGGTAGTGTAGTTTCTGTTGATAAAAATAAAAAAGAAGCTGTAGTACAAATTGGTATAATGAAAATGAACCTACCATTTAAATCTCTTAAAAAGGTTAAAAAAGATGTTAAGTCTGTAGTAACTAAATCAACAAGAAGCATAATAAAATCTAAATCAGGAAATGTAAGAAGTGAAGTTGATTTAAGAGGACTTAATTTAGAAGAGGCTATTATGGAAGTTGAGAAATATTTAGATGATGCTTATGTAGCAGGCTTAGAATCTGCAACAATAATACATGGTATAGGAACGGGTGTATTAAAAAGTGGACTTCAAGATATATTAAAAAGAAATAAACATGTAAAGTCTCAAAGAGGTGGACAATATGGTGAAGGTGGAGTAGGAGTAACCATAGTTAAATTCAAATAAATTTATGTATATTTTAACAATAAGGTGGAAGATAGATGATATTAGTATCAGCATGTTTAATTGGAATAAACTGCAAATATAATGGTTACAATAATAAAAATGAAAAAGTAATACAGTACTTAAAAGATAAACAGTTTATAATTGCTTGCCCAGAACAATTAGGTGGTATGTCAACACCAAGAGATCCATCTGAGATAATTGAACTAGATACAGAAGATGTTATCAAAGGACAAACTAGTGTAATCAGTAATAAAAGGCTAGATGTAACTAATAGATTTAAGGAAGGTGCTAAAGAAACCTTAAAGATAGCTAATATATATAATTGCAAAGAAGCTATCCTAAAAGATGGAAGTCCATCTTGTGGTTCTAGCTACATATATGATGGAACATTTAGTAGTAAAAAAATAGATGGAGTAGGAGTAACTACTGCACTATTGATAAACAATGGAATAAAAGTGATAAGTGAAAAAGAATTATAGTAAAATATAAGTAGAGAAATACGGTAAATATCTTGAAAAAACTCGAAATTTGATTTACCATAAAGTAATACATAACAATAAGAGTAAGAGAGAGGAGAAATAGCATGCAAGATTTTAAAATAGCAGTAGCAAAGTGCTTAAAAGAAAAGATAGAAGATTTATCGGTAGAAGAAATAGTAGGACTAATAGAAGTTCCACCAAATAAAGATATGGGGGATTATGCTTTCCCTTGTTTTAAATTAGCAAAGATATTTAGAAAAGCACCTAACATGATAGCTGCAGAGTTAAGCGAAACTATAGAAGCTAAAGATTCTATAGCTAAAGTTATGCCATTAGGAGGATATGTAAATTTCTTCGTTAACAAATCTCAGTTAGCACAAACTGTTATAAATGATGTATTAACACAAAAGGAAAACTATGGTCGTAGTGAAATGGGCAAAGATGAAAATGTAATAGTCGAGTTCTCATCTCCAAATATTGCTAAACCTTTCCATATAGGACATATAAGAACTACAGTTATAGGAAATGCTTTATACAAAATGTATGAATCACAAGGATATAACACTACTAGAATAAATCACTTAGGTGATTATGGGACTCAATTTGGTAAGTTAATAGTAGCTTTCAAAAAATGGGGAGATAAAGAAGTAGTAGAAGCAAGCCCAATACCAGAACTATTAAAATTATATATACAATTCCATGATGAAGCTGAAGCTCATCCAGAAATGGAAGATGAAGCGAGAGCATGGTTTACTAAATTAGAAAACGGTGATGAAGAAGCTATAGCTTTATGGCAATGGTTTAGAGATGAAAGTTTAAAAGAATTCTCTAGAGTTTATGATTTATTAGATATAGAATTTGATTCTTTAACAGGAGAAAGTTTCTACTCTGACAAAATGCCAAGAGTAATAAAAATGTTAGAAGAAAAAAATCTATTAAAAGAATCTAAGGGAGCTAGAATAGTAGATTTAGAAGATTACAAGATGCCACCAGCACTTATAACTAAAAATGATGGATCAACATTATATATGACTAGAGATTTAGCAGCGGCTATATATAGAAAAGAAACTTATAACTTTGACAAGTGTATATATGTAGTTGGATCTCAACAGAACTTACACTTTGAACAATGGTTTAAAGTAATCGAACTTATGGGATTTGAATGGGCTAAAGATTTAGTTCATGTTGGATTTGGTATGGTTGCGCTAGAAAATGGAACTATGTCTACTAGAAAAGGTAGAGTAGTATTCTTAGAAGATGTTTTAAAACAAGCTATAGAAAAAACAAAAGAAACAATACTTGCAAAAAATGCAGATGCTTTAAATGCAGATGAAATAGCAAAACAAGTAGGTGTTGGAGCTATAGTATTCCAAGAATTATCTAACAGTAGAATAAAAGATTATACATTCTCATGGGAGAGAACGTTAAGCTTTGATGGTGAAACAGGACCATACGTTCAATATACTCATGCTAGATGCTGTGCAGTACTTAGAAAAGCTAATGAAGAAGCAACTACAAATATAAACTATGAATTATTAAATGATGTTGATAGTGCAGAAGTATTAAAAGTTATAGCATCTTTCAATAAGTGTATAGTAGCAGGGTTAAAAAAGAATGAGCCTCACTTAGTAACTAGATTTGTATTAGACTTAGCTCAAGCATTTAATAAATTCTACCATGATAACTCAATATTAGTTGAAGATGTAGAATTAAGAAAAGCAAGACTTGCTTTAGTTGCAGCTACTAAGCAAACTTTAGAAAACGGACTTAAGTTATTAGGAATGCATGCACCAGAAAGAATGTAATAAAATATAAAAATACAGGTATGTCGAAAATTGATACTTTACATCTAAAAATGTAGTATCGTATAATAGAAGTAGATAGTAGTATAATCAAAAATCTTGTAAACTACTATCCCCCTGTATAAATGGCAGCTTATAAGCTGCCTCTTTTTTTTAGTTACTCAATAGGAGTATATTAAATATAGTAGATGATAAAAATAATTATTATAGAGCTTTGTTTAGGAAGGTAATATTAATGAAAGATGATATAATAAAAAAGTCCTATATACAAGCATTTGATATAGGAGATAAAAATTTAAAAAATTTAATTATAATAAATACAAAATGTTTAATTGATGATAATACACAACGTTATGTTTATATAGATAATAATAGGCTTAAAGATGAATTGATATATTATAGATATTATGGAGAAACTCCAGCATATAAAAATATATTAAATTTACTATTGCCAGCAATACTTTCAAATACTAATATTCAAAAAAGTGAAGATGTTGTTTTAGATTTGATTCAAAAATATGTAAGATACTTAAAAAGAGAAGCATATTTATTTGAATATATCTTAGGTGCAGTCATCTACAACATTATAATTCATAAAATCATAGAAGATAAAAATATAAAATATGAAGATTTATTAAAAGATATTAAACAAAGAATAATAGGCTTTTCTATAGAGTTAGATAAAGTTAATACAATAAAATTTCAAATGGAAAGAATAAAAACTATACAATCAATTGATAAGTATATAGATTTAAAAATAGAAGATTATGATGATGAAAAAATCGTAGAAAGTATGTTAAATATTTTATATGATATATATATAGAAGATAGAGACGTGGATAATGATGGGGTTTTAAGTATAAAAAAATCTATATTATCTATATTAGAAAGTGAAGAAAACCTAAAAATAGATAATATAGACTTTGTTTTATCAATGTCACAATATATTATTAAATTGAGAAAATATAAAATCAATAAAAAAATTTATGATAAAAATGCAGATCCACGAAACTTAATTAATTTAGAAGCTGGAGATACTACATTAGACAATATACTTAATCAAATAACAATCGTATCAAAGCATTTTAGTAATAATATACTTCATATAAATGTAAAATCTAAATCTGGTATATATGAACTAAAATTTAAGAAGTCATAAATTTTTAGTTATTAGTTTCTAAATAATTTACGAATTGTTCTTCGGTAGTGCTAGTTAAAAAACATAGTTCTTTTACTATGCTGTTTCTAAGATCAATAAAATCTTCAAGGCCAGTATTTTCGTTTGTGTACTCTAGGGCCTTTACAATAAGCAATAAATCTCTTTTTGATAAAGCGTTGATAGATACTTGGTCAATTAATTCCATAAAAAACTTCCTTTCTAAATCAGATATACTTATAATACTATTATTCTACAAAAAACATGGAAAAACCTTCTATTAAAAAAAATTTTGAAAGAATTTTACACATACTATTTTAACCTAAAAATAGCATAAAAATATATAACAATATTAAAAAGAGGTGAAATAATTGAAAATACTATTAACAACGCTAAATTCAAAGTTTATTCATACAAATTTAGCTATAAGATATTTAAAAGCATTTGTTAAAGACTTAGTAGATGTAGATTTAAAAGAATACACAATAAATAACGATTTAGATTATATATTAAAAGATATACATAAAAATGATTATGATATTATATTATTTTCAACTTATATATGGAATGTAAATGATATAGTTAGGATATGTGACAATATAAAAAAAGTTAAGCCTAATACTAAAATCGCACTAGGTGGTCCAGAGGTAACATACGATAGTGAATGTTCTATGAAAAACTATCCATTTGTAGACTACATATTATGTGGTGAAGGTGAATTAGTTTTTAGGGACTTAGTAATGCACTTACAAGGTAGCAAAAATATAGAAGATGTAGAAGGCATAGTTTATAGACATGAAAATGAAATAATAACTAATAGACCTAAGGCATTATTAGAAAATTTAGATGAAATACCAAGCCCATATGAAAACTTAGATCCAACAGAATATGAAAATAGAATAGTTTATTATGAAACATCTAGAGGTTGCCCTTTTAATTGTCAATATTGTTTATCATCAACGCTTAAAGGGCTTAGATACTTTGGTATAGATAGAGTAAAAAAAGATTTAAAAGCATTAATAGACGCTAGAGTTTCTCAAATTAAATTTATAGATAGAACATTTAATGCAAACAAAAACTTTGCAAAAGAAATTATGAATTTCCTTATGAAAAATGATAATGACTATACTACATATCATTTTGAGGTTACGGCACATCTATTAGATGATGATATGCTAGATTTTTTAGTAGATTGTAAAGAAGGATTATTCCAATTTGAAATCGGAGTTCAAACAACAAATCAGAAAACTTTAGATGCTGTTGGTAGAAGGGATGATTTTAAAAAATTATCTTATGTAGTACAAAAAATAGCGTCATATAGAAATATACATCAACATTTAGATTTAATAGCAGGTCTTCCTTATGAGAATTATTCTAGTTTTGAAAATTCATTTAATGATGTTTTCAACTTAGGTATAGAACATTTACAATTAGGATTTTTAAAAATGATAAAAGGAACAGGTATAAGAAATACTGCCAACGAACATGGATATAAATATAAAGATTATACTCCATATGAAGTTTTATATAACGATTATATCAGCTACTCACAAATATTAAAATTAAAGGATATAGAAGAAATATTAGAAAAATACTATAATTCTAAGAATTTTGTATTATCAATGAGATACATAATATTTAATTATTATAAAGAAAGTCCATTTAAGTTTTTTGAAGCATTTGCTATATACTTTGATGAAAATGGATATTTTGATATGGCACAAGGAAAAAATCAATTATATAAAATATTACTAGATTTTTATAATGAAAAGATAAATACGAATAATGATATGTTTAATGATATTTTAAAATATGATTATATATCTTTAGGAAAAACATCTAATTTACCAAACTTCTTTAATAAATTAGAAAAAGAAGATTTTAAAAATAGATGTCATGTATTTTTACAAAATGAAGAAAATTTATCTGAGTACTTACCTCAATTTATAAATATTTCAGCTAAAAATATAATAAAAAATGTTCACTTTGAACCATTTGAGTTTGATATATTAAAACTAAAAGAAAATATAAATAGTTCAGTAAGTAAAACAGACAATATGATATTGTTTGTATACGATGATAAAAAAATATTTGAAAAATCGAAAGCACATAGCGTAGAAATATAAAAGGAGATTAATATGAAATTTAAAATAGAAAAATATTTAGTTAAAAAAGCTGATCAATTAGCTTTTATAAAGATAAAGCACGATGGTGAGTTTAAAGTTGAAGGATATAGTGTTCCAAATGGTGGATTAGATGTACCTATAAAAAATGAAGTATTAGTTAAAGGAATAAAAGAAAATACAGCACAAGATAATATAAATGCAATGTCTATAGCAGATGCAATGATATTTATAATTGGTATAGATAGCCAATTTAAAAACAATGATGAATATAAAAAATTCTTAGGTGCATTTAGTAAAAAAATAAATTTAGACTTAAAAGCATATATGGGATATATGTCTAGAAAATACTTTGATATTGGAGAGTGTACGGATTCATTAATATATCTAAAAGCTATGATAACTATGTATCCGAAAGACATAGATGGCTTATATCACTATGCAATAGTATGCCAAGAAGTTGCTAAACAATATCAAAAGGATATGGAAAATGAAGCAATGAATAAATTTTTACTTGAGGCATTATCTAAATTAGAAAAGGTTATAGAATTAGATGAAGGATTTGCTTTAGGTTATTACCATTTAGGATATCATTATTATAATCAAGGTCAATATATAAAATCTAGAGTGATATGGGAAGAAGCATCTAAATTAGGATTAGATCCAGATTTAATCGCTGAAATACAAGAAAATATAGGTAAAATGGACTTTAAAGTTCAATATGAAGAAGGATATAATCTTGTATTCCAAGGAAAATGTGAAGAAGGATTAAAGAAACTATTACCATTAGAAGAAGAACATTCTGATTGGTGGAACTTATTATTTATGATAGGACTAGCTTATAAGGATATGAATGAAATTGAAGAGGCTAAGAAATATTTCGAAAAAATATTATTAATAAAACCACATCAAGTTGATGCTATGGTAGAATTAGGTCTTTGTGAAGCAGCTAACTTTAATCTAGAAAAAGCAATTGAACATTTTGAAACAGCAGCAAAAATAAAAGAAGACCCAGAAATATTATGTAACTTAGGAATGGCATATTTAAATAATGGCAATCTAGACGATGCTATTTATTATGTAGAAAGAGCGCATGAATTAGATTCACAAGATGAAGTAACGATAGCGTGCATGAAAGAACTTAGTAAATATAGATAAAAATAATTTTAATTAACCAAAAAAGGCTCCTAATAAGGGGCCTTTTTTTATAATAATATGCTACTATATAAGTATATACAAAAAGGGGGTGGCTTTAATATGATAAAAAATTTAGAAGATATGTTAACTCAACTTAAGGGACAAGATAAAGTAACACTTTCTGTAGCTGCAGCAGAGGATAAAGAAGTATTAATAGCTATAAAAGATGCAGTAGAAAAAAAAATAATAAAGCCTATATTAGTAGGAGATCTTGATAAAATACAACAAATAGCAAAAGAAATAGGCTTTAAGTTAGATGATATCAAAATAATAAAGACTGAAACTATAGAGGAAAGTGCTAAAGTAGCTGTTCAATTAGTATGTAATAAAGATGCCGACTTCGTAATGAAGGGAATATTAGATACAGCAGTACTTTTAAAGGCGGTATTAAATAAAGAATATGGGCTTAGAACTGACAGCTTATTAAGTCATGTAATGATATATGAACTTGAAAAATACCATAAATTACTATTATTAACTGATGGTGGAATGAATATAGCTCCAGATTATGAACAAAAAGAAAAAATACTTAAAAATTCTATACAAGCAGCAAAAGCATTAGGTATGGAAACTGTCAAAGTTGCGTGTCTCGCAGCTAAAGAAAAAGTTAATCCTAAAATGCAAGCTACAGTAGATGCAGATTTATTGCAAAGGGCTTCTAAAGAAGGTAAATTTGGTGAAAATGTTATTGTTGAAGGACCTTTAGCTTTTGACCTTGCAGTATCTAAGGAAGCTAGTGAAATAAAAGGATTCAAAAGCGAAGTAAGTGGAGATGTAGATATATTAGTAGTACCAACTATAGAGGTAGGTAATGGGATAGGTAAAGCATTTACATATATGTCAAATTCAAAATCAGCAGGGGTAGTTATGGGAGCCAAAGCACCGATAGTTTTAGTATCAAGAGCTGACAGCCATGAATCAAAATTGTATTCTATAGCATATGGTGCACTAATAGCACAAAATTTGAAATAAAATATAGTTAAAATATGTAAAATGTATATGTACAAATCATTAAATTAGTACTATAATAAAGTTGGAAAAGGCAAACGTTTTTTAAAATGTTTATTGGTAAAATTTTATATAAAATTATTTTAGCGATAAAATTAAAATTTGTTGATTTAAAATAATTATTCAATGAATAATTTTGTTTGAATTTGTATAAAAAAATACCAAATTATCAAAAATTAGTATATAATCAAATTAAGGAATTTGTAATTTGAATTTTTATAAAGGCTAAGGAATTGATGATTACTAATTTGTTTATGATCATCCTTAAAATAATATTTTAATAAAATAACAATTAAAAACGGACATAATTTTTTTATCACCTAGGGAATAAAAATCAATAAAAAAGGGGATAGGAATATGGATAAAAAAATGTTAACTATCGATTTAAATAGCCAGGTTATGATAGACAAGGCTGAAAAAGATGGTGTAGAGACTATGTACGATAGAAAGTTAGCTATGAAAGCACAATGTGGCTTTGGTCTTCAAGGTAACTGTTGTAGAATATGTGGAATGGGGCCATGTAGAATAACACCAAAAACTCCAAGAGGGTTATGTGGAGCAGACGAACATACAATAGTAGGTAGAAACTTTGCAAGAATGGTTGCTGGAGGAACAGCAGCTCACTCTGACCATGCTAGAGATTTAGCTCATACAATGGCTTTAGCTAGTAGAGATGGAAACTACAAAATAAGAGAAGAAGATAAATTAATAGAATTAGCACAAGAATGGGATGTAGTTACAGAAGGTAGAGATATCTATGATATAGCTCATGAAGTTGCTGAAATAGGTTTAATGGAATTTGGTAAGCCTCATGGCGTATCAAGATTTCTAAAAAATGCACCAAAGCAAAGACAACAAGTATGGAAAGATTACGAAATAGAGCCAAGAGCTATAGATAGAGAAATAGCTACAATAATGCATTCAACTCATATAGGATGTACTTCTGATTTAGATAGTTTAATACATATGTCATTAAGAACTAGTATGGCAGATGGATGGGCTGGATCTATGATAGGAACTAGATTTAGTGATATTCTATTTGGAACTCCAATACCAAGACAAACAGAAGCTAATTTAGGAGTATTAGAACAAACTAAAGTCAATATAGTATTACACGGTCATGAACCAACATTATCAGAAATGATAGTATTAGCATCAGAAGACCCAGAATTAGTAGCTTTAGCTAAAGAAATGGGAGCTGAAGGAATAAACTTAGCTGGTATGTGCTGTACAGGTAATGAGGTTACAATGAGACATGGTGTAAGAATAGCAGGAGACTTCCATCAACAAGAACTAGCAATTATAACAGGAGCTGTAGAAGCAGTTATAGTTGATGTTCAATGTATATTCCCAGCATTAGCAAAAGTTGCTGATTGCTATCACACAAAATTCATAACAACTTCTCCAAAAGCAAAAATAACAGGATCAACTTATATAGAATTTAAAGAAGAAGAAGCATTAGCAATAGCTAAAGAAATAGTAAAAGAAGCAGTACTAAACTTCAAAAACAGAGATCAAGAAAAAGTTTTAATACCAGAATTAAAATCAAGTGCAACAGTTGGGTATAGTGTAGAAGCTATAATACCTCAATTAGATAGAGTTGTAAACTCTCATATAGATCCAGCCGGAACAGTTAAACCATTAGTAGACTGTTTAAAATCAGGAGTATTAAGAGGGGCTGCTGGTGTTGTTGGATGTAACAATGCTAAAGGTGTTTCAAATGAAGCTCATGTAACTATAATGAAAGAATTAATCAAAAACGATATAATAGTTGTTACTACAGGATGTGGTGCTCAAGCAGCAGCTAAGTTTGGATTAATGGATAAAGATGCAGCTAAGAAATATGCTGGAAAAGGTTTGGCTACAGTTTGTGAATTAGTAGACATACCACCAGTACTACATATGGGATCATGCGTTGATATAAGTCGTATATTAGATTTAGTTGCAGCATGTGCTAAGAACTTAGACATGGATATGTCTGATATTCCAGTAGTTGGAATAGCTCCAGAATGGATGTCTGAAAAAGCAGTAGCTATAGGATGCTATGTTGTTGCATCTGGTATAGATACTTATTTAGGAATAATGCCTCCAATAACAGGATCATCAAGAGCAGTAGAAATATTAACTGAAGGATTAAAAGATAAAGTTGGAGCAAGTTTCACAGTTAATGAAAATTGTCATGAATTAGCTGCTACTATAATAAGTGATATAGAAAAGAAACGTATTCACTTTGAAAATTTAGTAGAAGAGAAAATGATGGTTCCAGCTGAAGCTTAATAATTATATATAAATAAAAAAACTATAAATACTACTTTGAAAAGTTAGTAATTATCCAAATAGGTTCTAGGAAGAACTAACTATAGTTTATTTTGTATGTAAAAATATAAAATAAACTTAAGATTTAAAGTAAATTTGTTAAATATAAAACAAAAGTTTAAAAAATAATGGGGAATGTAAAAAAAACAACATAAAATAAAGTTATAAATGACAAAAGGTGGTATAATAATGAAAATAGCAATAACTGGTAAAGGTGGAGTAGGTAAAACGACTTTTTCTTCAATGTTATCTAGAATGTTTGCAAATGACGGGTACAGAGTTGTTGCTGTAGACGCCGATCCCGATGCTAATTTAGCTTTAGCACTAGGTTTTCCAAAAGAAGTATATGATTCAATAGTTCCTATATCAGAAATGAAAAATTTTGTATCTGATAGAACTGCTGCATCAGTAGGATCATTTGGAAAAATGTTTAAACTAAATCCTAAAGTAGATGATATACCTGAAAACTTCTGCAAAGAATACAATGGTGTTAGATTACTTACATTAGGAACTGTAGATTCAGGTGGATCAGGATGTGTTTGTCCAGAACACGTATTATTAAAAAGACTATGCTCTCATTTAATACTTCAAAACAAAGATGTAGTTGTTATGGATATGGAAGCTGGGATTGAGCACTTAGGTAGAGGAACTGCAGAAAGTGTAGATGCATTTATAGTAGTTGTTGAGCCAGGTGAAAGAAGTCTACAGACTTATAGAAAAGTTAAAAAGCTAGGAAATGATATTGGTGTTAAAAAAGTATTTGTTGTGGGCAATAAAATCAGAAATAAAGAAGATGAAGAATTTATAATCTCCAATTTAGAAGATGGGGAATCATTAGGATTTATTTATTACAATCAAGATGTTATAAATTCAGATAGATCAAATCAATCTCCATATGACACAAGTGAAGAAACCAGAAATCAGGTAAAAGCAATACAACAACAGTTGATGAAATTGCAAAATCTGTAATTAAAAAGTTAACAAGTTAACCATTAATAAAATTTAATGGTTAACTTAAAAAACACTATTACACATAAAGTATTTACAAATGAAAAAATATGTATACATAGTGTCATATAGATTTATAAAAATATTTAATTTTTGGGAGGAGATTCAGTTATGGGATTCAAATCTGATATAGAAATTGCACAAGAGGCTAAGCCACAAGATATAAGAGAAGTAGCTAAAAAGTTAGGATTAGGTGAAGATGACGTAGAATTATATGGAAAATATAAAGCTAAGGTAGACTATAATCTATTAAAAAGAGATAATGGTGGAAAAAAATCTAAGCTAATATTAACTACAGCTATAAACCCAACTCCAGCAGGAGAAGGAAAAACTACAACTACTATAGGAGTTGCAGATGGATTAGCTAAATTAGGTGAAAATGTATTAGTTGCTTTAAGAGAACCATCTCTAGGACCAGTATTTGGTGTTAAAGGTGGAGCAGCTGGTGGAGGATATGCTCAAGTTGTTCCTATGGAAGATATAAACTTACACTTCACTGGAGATTTCCATGCAATAGGAGCTGCAAATAACTTATTAGCTGCTATGCTTGATAACCATATACACCAAGGCAATGTATTAGGGATAGATTCTAGAACTATAACTTGGAGAAGATGCGTTGATATGAACGATAGACAACTAAGAAATATTGTTGATGGTTTAGGCGCAAGAGCAGATGGTGTAGTTAGAGAAGATGGATTTGATATAACTGTTGCATCAGAAGTAATGGCTGCTTTCTGTTTAGCAAGTGATATAAGTGATTTAAAAACTAGATTAGGAAGAATAATAGTTGGATATAACTTCCAAGGAGAGCCTGTAACTGCAGAACAATTAAAAGCTAATGGAGCTATGGCAGCATTATTAAAAGATGCTTTAAAACCAAACTTAGTTCAAACATTAGAAGGAACACCAGCATTTGTTCATGGTGGACCATTTGCAAATATAGCTCATGGATGTAACTCAGTTATAGCTACAAGAATGGCTATGCACTTTGCTGATTACGTAGTAACAGAAGGAGGATTTGGTGCTGACTTAGGTGCTGAAAAATTCTTAGATATAAAATGTAGAATGGCTAACTTAAAACCAGATGCAGTTATAATAGTTGCTACTGTAAGAGCATTAAAATACAATGGTGGAGTACCAAAAGATCAATTAAATAATGAGAATTTAGAAGCTTTAGAAGCTGGTATACCAAACTTATTAAAGCATGTTGAAAATATAACTCAAGTATTTAAATTACCAGCAGTAGTTGCTATAAATGAATTCCCAACAGATACAGAAGCAGAAGTTGAATTAGTAAGAGCGAAATGTCAAGAACTAGGTGTTAATGTTGCCTTATCTCAAGTATGGGCAAAAGGTGGAGAAGGTGGAATTGAGTTAGCTAAAGAAATCGTAAGATTAACTAGCGAACCAAATGAATTTAAGTTCTGTTACGAAGATGATGTAACTATAGCAGAAAAAATAAATGCTATAGCTACTAAGATATATGGAGCTGATGGTGTAGACTTTACTCCACAAGCTAAAAAAGAATTAGATAGATTAGAAAGTTTAGGATTTGGAAAGATGCCAATATGTATGGCTAAAACTCAATATTCTTTAACTGATGATCAAACTAAATTAGGAAGACCAACAGGATTTAGAATAACAGTAAGACAATTAACTGTTTCAGCTGGAGCTGGATTTATAGTTGCACTTACTGGACAAATAATGAAGATGCCAGGACTTCCAAAAGTTCCAGCAGCTGAAAAGATAGATGTTGATGAAAATGGAGTAATCGCAGGATTATTCTAATATATAAATTAAAGTAGTGTGTGGTTTTCCACACCCTACTTATAAATAATATAATACCTTTAGAGTACTCAAGGGGGAAAAACAATGAAAATATCAGAAAAAAATTGTGTTGAATTTGTAGAAGTATTAGCTTCTAAATCAGCAGTACCTGGTGGTGGCGGAGCCGCTGCATTAGTTGGTGCTGTGGGTATGGCTTTAGGTAGTATGGTATGCAATCTAACAATAGGTAAGAAAAAATATGCTGAGTATGAAGAAAGTGTAAAAGAAACATTAGTAAAAGCAGGTCAAATAGAAAAAAGATTATTAAATATGATAGATGAAGATGCAGAGTGTTTCCTACCTCTTTCAAAAGCTTATGGACTTCCTAAATCAACTGAGGAAGAAAAGAAGATAAAAGAGGAAACAATGGAAAATGCATTAAAGATAGCTTGTGAAGTGCCAATAAATATAGTTAAAGTATGCTATGATGCAATAAAGTTACATGAAGATTTAGTGGACAAGGGATCAAAACTTGCTATAAGTGATGTAGGAGTTGGGGTTCAATGTTTAAGAGCTGCAATCCTTAGTGGGCAGCTAAATGTAGTAATTAACATAAATTCTATAAAAGATGAAGACTATGTTAATAAAGTAAAAACTGAAGTAGATACTTTAGTAACAGAAGGTGTAAAAATCTGTGATGAAGTATATGCTAAAGTTGAAAAAGCATTAGGAAAATAAATATTAAATAAGAAAATTGATACTACGTGTAGTATTTAGATATAAATAAATTTAGGGGGCGTTGAACATGGAAGTAACTGCAACTAAAGGACAAATAATAAAAGGAAAACCAGTAGCTGATCAAATAAGTGAAAGTTTAATAAAAGAAGTTAATGAATTAGTTAAAGAGGGTATAAATCCTAAGTTAGCTATATTAAGAGTTGGAGCAAATGGAAGTGATTTAGCTTACGAAAGAGGCGCATTAAAAAGATGTGAAAGTACAGGAATACAAACAGAAGTTGTAGAATTACCTTCAGATGTTACTCAAGAAGAATATGTTAAGACTTTAAAAGGATTAAACGAAAATAATAATGTACACGGTATATTATGTTTTAGACCACTTCCAAAGCAATTAGATGAAGAAGCTATAAAATACATAATAGCTCCAGAAAAAGATGTAGATAGTTTCAGTCCAATAAACTCTGCAAAAGTTATGGAAGGTGATACAACAGGGTTCCCACCATGTACTCCAACTGCAGTAGTTGAAATATTAAAGCACTATGATGTAGCTTTAAATGGAGCTAAAGTAGCTGTACTTGGAAGAAGTATGGTAGTTGGAAAGCCAGCTGCAATGCTTTTATTAAATGAAAATGCAACTGTTACTATATGCCACTCTAGAACTAAAGATTTAGCTAAAGTAACAGCTGAAGCTGATATTTTAGTAGCTGCTGTAGGTAGAGCTAAAATGGTTAAAGAAGACTTTGTTAAAGAAGGCGCAGTTGTTATAGATGTTGGTATAAATGTAGGCGCTGACGGAAAATTATGTGGAGATGTTGATACTGATGCAGTACTTTCAAAAGCATCTATGATAACACCAGTTCCTGCAGGAGTAGGTTCAGTAACTACATCTGTACTTGCTAAACACGTAATTAAGGCCTGTAAATTACAAAATAATAAGTAATAAAAAATAGAGAAATATATACGTTTTAAGGGGGAATAGGGATGATAATTTCTGAAAATAAACCAATGCAAGAAATTTTAGGGTTCTTAAAGGATTCTGAGAAAGTTGTTTTAGTTGGTTGTAGTCAATGTGCTGCGACTTGTAAAAGTGGTGGAGAAGAAGAAGTTTTAAAAATGAAAGAAGCTTTAGAAGCTGAGGGGAAAAATATCTTAGGATATACATTACTAGATCCAGCCTGTAATCTTTTAAAATCTAAAAAAGATTTAAAAGTATTAAAAGAAGAAATCAAAGGTGCTGATGCACTTTTATCTTTAGCTTGTGGAGATGGAACACAAACTATAGTTAAAAATGTTAAAAAATTACCAGTTTATCCAGCTAACAACACTATGTTTATAGGTGAAACAAAGAGAGTTGGAGAATTTGAAGAGTCTTGTAAAGCTTGTGGAGAATGTGAGCTTGGATGGACAGGCGGAATATGTCCAGTAACTATGTGTGCAAAGGGATTAATAAATGGAGCATGCGGTGGAGCTAAAAATGGTAAGTGTGAAGTGAACTCAGAGCATGATTGTGCTTGGATAATGATATATAACAGACTAAAAGATATAGATCAATTAGAGAATATGGTAGCAATAAGACCAATGAAAGATTATTCTAAACAAAATAATCCAAGATGTTTAAACTTAAAGGAAAAAGAAAAAGAAGCTACAGTTGAAGCATAGAGAGTTTAAAAAGGTTAAAAGGGGGATTTATTGATGAGCTTATTAAAACAAACATTAGAGAGTGGAAAGTTTGCAGTTACCACTGAAATGGCACCGCCAAAAGGAACTGACCTTTCTCACTTAGTAGAATGTGCTAAACCATTAGTAGGAAGAGTTCACGCAGCGAACGTAACTGACTTCCAATCAGCAGTAATGAGAACAACTTCACTTGCTACTTGCAAGTTATTAAAAGATGTAGGATTAGAGCCAGTTTTACAAATGACTGGAAGAGATAGAAATAGAATAGCTATACAAGGTGAAATGTTATCAGCTGGACTATTTGGAATAAATAACATGTTAGCTTTAACAGGAGACCATACAGTTGTTGGAGACCATCCACAAGCTAAAGGTGTATTTGATTTAGACTGTGTTGGAATACTTCAAACTGCTGAGACTTTAATGAAGGGAACTGACCTAGTTGGAAACGCATTAAAAGGATCTCCAGAATTCTATTTAGGTGCATCAGTGACTCCAGAGTATGCTCCAATAGAAGTACAATTAATGAAAATGCAAAAGAAAATAAATGCTGGAGCTAAGTTCTTCCAAACTCAAGCTGTGTATGATATAGAACATATGAGAGAATTCAGAAAGTTAACTAAAGCGATGGATTGCAAGGTATTAGCAGGGATAGTACCTTTAAAATCTCCAGGAATGGCAAAGTTTATGACTGCAAATGTTCCAGGTATATTTGTTCCAGATGAGCAAATAGAAAGATTAAGAGCTGCCGGAAAAGAAAACTGGGTATCTGAAGGTATAAAAATGTCAGGAGAATTTATAAGACAATTAATTGAAGAAGACTTATGTGATGGTGTTCATATAATGGCAATAGGAGCTGAGGAAAACGTTCCTGCCATATTAGATGAAGCTGGATTATAAAATTAGTAAAATAGCTGAAGACTAATTAATTATGGGGGAAAATAAAATGAGAATAGCGGTTATAGGTGGAGGACCAGGTGGATACGTTGCAGCTATAAAAGCGGCTATGCTTGGTGCAGAAGTAACAGTAATAGAAAAAAGAAGAGTTGGAGGAACTTGTTTAAATGTTGGTTGTATACCAACTAAAGCATTACTTGCATCTTCTTCTATGTTAATGAATATAAGAGAAGCCAAAGACTTTGGTATAAATATAGAAGGCGAAATAAAACCAGATTTTAAAGCTATAATGGGAAGAAAAGATAAAATAGTAAGTCAATTAATAAGTGGGATAGAATTCCTATTTGAAAAAAGGGGAGTAAACTTAGTTAATGGATTCGGAAAATTAGTAGATAAAAATACTATAGAAGTTACTAAGGAAGATGGTTCAAAGGAAATGATAACTGCTGATAAAATAATATTAGCTAATGGATCAGTTCCTGTAGTTTTACCAATGTTCCCATATGATAAGAAAAGAATAATAACTAGTGATGAAGTGCTAGGATTAGAAGAATTACCAAAGTCAATGTTAATAGTTGGCGGAGGCGTAATAGGTTGTGAGATAGGCCAATTTTTAAGAACATTAGGAACAGAAGTTACTATAGTTCAAAGAGGTAACCAAATATTACCTTTTGAGGATAAAGATGTAGCAAAACAGTTGCAGAGACAGTTCAAAAAGGATAAAATTAAAGTATTAATAGATAGTGGGGTAGAA
Source organism: Peptostreptococcaceae bacterium VA2 (assembly GCA_000686145.1). Classification (GTDB taxonomy): domain Bacteria; phylum Bacillota; class Clostridia; order Peptostreptococcales; family Peptostreptococcaceae; genus Romboutsia_D. The sequence continues at coordinate 590,227 of JMMB01000007.1, forward strand.
AAATGTGAAGTTGTAGGTGATGAAGTTGTATCTACACTTTCAAATGGGAAAGAGATAAAAACTCAGTATGTATTAATGGCAATAGGTAGAAAACCAAATCTTGAAGGTTCTGGAGTAGAGGATATAGGGATAGAACTTAATAGAGGTAAGGTAGTAGTAGATGAAAATTTACAAACAAATGTAGATGGTATATATGCAATAGGAGATTTAATAAATACTCCATTCTTAGCACATGTTGCTTCTAAGGAAGGTATAATAGCTGTAGAAAACGCTTTTGGTAAAAATAAAACTGTTGACTATACTGCTGTACCAAGATGTGTATATACAGAGCCAGAACTTGCTGCTGTAGGTAAAACAGAAAGACAGTTAGAAGAAGAAGGTTTAGAATATAATGTAGGTAAGTTTGAATTTAGGGGATTAGGTAAAGCTCAAGCTATTGGTCACTTCCAAGGATTTATAAAAGTTCTTGCTGATAAAGAGGACAAGATAATAGGAGCTTCAATAGTAGGTCCTCATGCTACAGACCTATTGACAGAATTATCACTTGCTGTTCATTTAGGATTAACTGTAGAGCAAGTAGGAGATGTAATACATGCACATCCAACGTTATCAGAAGGCTTGATGGAAGCTCTTCATGATGTACATGGAGAATGTGTTCATGCAGCACCTCAATTAGCAAAAGCATAAAAGTCAGAGTGAAATTTAAAAGCTCTGTCTTGACTAAACAAAGGGGGAAATCTTAGGATGGGATATAACATAGCTGTAGCAGGAAAAGGTGGAACTGGTAAGACTAGTCTTACAGGGCTTTTAATTAATAATTTAGTAAGTAATAAAAAGGGTCCTATATTAGTTGTTGATGCAGATGCTAATGCCAACATAAATGAAGTATTAGGAATTGAAATTGAATCAACTATAGGGGCTATAAGAGAAGAAGTAAGTAATAGAGAAAAACAAGGAAATTCATTTCCAGGAGGTATGACTAAAGCTCAGTATTTACAATATAGATTAAATACTTGTCTAGCAGAAGGCGAAGGATATGACTTAATGGTAATGGGAAGATCTGAAGGAGAAGGTTGTTATTGCTATGTTAATGGTATATTAAGAGAGCAGACAGATAAACTATCAGATGCTTATGAATATTTAGTTATAGATAACGAAGCTGGAATGGAGCATTTAAGTAGAAAAACTACTAAGCATATAGATAAACTATTATTAGTTAGTGATTGTTCAAGACGAAGTGTACAAGCTGTAGCGAGAATAAGAGATTTAGCTAGAGAACTTAAGTTAAGTGTAGGAGAAATATACTTAATAGTAAACAAAGTACCAAATGGAGAGTTAAATAAAGGTATAAAAGAAGAAATAGAGAAGCATAATCTGAGTCTTATAGGTGTAGTACCTATGGATGAGATGATATATGAATATGATTCTTCAGGGGTACCATTAGTAGAACTACCTGAAGATTCAAAAGCTAAAGTTGCAATAAGCGATATAATAGCTAAATTAGAATTAAATTAGGCTTAAGGGGGAAAAAACTATGGCATTTAAAATGTCTGTTCAAAAATATTCTGGTAAGATATCAGAAGTAGAAATAGGAACAGGAGAAAAAGCAATAAAAATAGGTGGGGAAAATACTTTACCATTTTATAACTTTGATGGAGTAGCTGGAAATACTCAAAAAGTAGGAATAGAAATAAGTGATGTTTATCCAGAAGGATGGACTGATTCATTTAAAGAAATGTATAAAGAGGTTGCTGATTGTCCAGTTAAGTGGGCTAAGTATGTAGAAGCAAACACAAAAGCAGATTTTATATGTTTAAAACTTGAAAGTGCAGATCCAAATGGATTAAATAAAACTCCAGAGGAATGTGCACAAGTTGCTAAGGAAGTTGCACAAGCTGTTAGCTTACCATTAGTAATAGCTGGTTGTGGAAATCACGACAAAGATGGAAAATTATTTGAAAAAGTAGCTCAAACTATAGATGGATACAATAGTTTATTCTTATCAGCTACAGAAGATAACTATAAAGCAGTAGGAGCAGCAGCTACTATGGCTTATAGCCATAAAGTATCAGCTGAATCTTCTGTTGATATAAACTTAGCTAAACAATTAAACGTTTTATTAACTCAACTAGGAGTAAAATCTGAAAATGTAGTTATGAATGTTGGTTCTTCAGCGGTAGGTTATGGATATGAGTATGTTGCATCAACTATGGATAGAATTAGATTAGCTGCATTTGGTCAAAATGATAAAACATTACAAATGCCTATAATAACTCCTGTTTCATTTGAAAGTTGGAATGTTAAGGAATCTATAGCAAGCGAGGAAGATGAACCAGCTTGGGGATGTATTGAAAAAAGAGGTATCGCGATGGAAATATCAACTGCAGTAAGTTCATTAGTTGGTGGATCAAATGCAGTAATACTTCGTCATCCAGAATCAATAGAAACTGTAAAAGAACTAGTTAGCGCATTAGCTTAATTAAATTGTAGGGTTAGGGGGAAAAAATCATGGCATTAAAAGCTTTAGATATATTTAAATTAACACCAAAGAAAAACTGTAAGGATTGTGGATTCCCAACTTGTATGGCTTTTTGTATGAAAGTTGCTTCGGGAGCTGTAGAAGTAAGTAAGTGTCCACATATGTCTGATGAATCATTAGCAAAATTATCAGAGGCAACTGCACCATTAATGAGAGGTATAAAAATTGGAGCAGAAAATTCTGAATATGAATTAGGGGCAGAAACTGTATTATTTAGACATGAAAAAACTTTAATAAATAGAAATAGATATGCTGTAGCATTTTGCGAATGTATGACTAATGAAGAAATAGATGCCAAACTAGCTAACATAAAAGCTGTTAATTATGTAAGAATAGGCGAAGAAATGAAAGCTGAAATGGCGCTTATAGAGTACTTCGAAAATAAAGAAGGATTTTTAAATGTAGTAAATAGAGTTAAAGATAGCAATTTAGACTTAGCTTACATATTAGTATGTGAAGATGCAGCTATAGCTAAAGAAGCTGTTGAAATATTAAAAGATAAAAAACCAGTAGTATATGGTGCTACTAAAGAAAACTACAAAGAAATGATAGAAGTAGTTAAAGCAGATAAATTAGCTCTAGGGGTTAAAGCATCTAGCTTAGAAGAATTATATGCTACAGTTGAATTAATTCAAGCTGCAGGATACAGAGAATTAATATTAGATGTAACTGGAGAAAATATAAAAGATACATTTACAAATGCTGTTCAAGTTAGAAGAATAGCTTTAAAAGAACAAGACAGAACATTTGGATACCCATCAATAGTATTTGCAAATAAATTATCTCAAGACAATGCAAATATGGAAGTTGCATTATCATCAGTATTTACAGTTAAATACGGTTCTATAATAGTTATAGATGATATAGATTATGCAAAAGCTTTACCATTATTCGCATTAAGACAAAATATATACACTGATCCACAAAAACCAATGAGAGTTGAACCAAAAATATATCCAATAAATAACCCAGATGAAAATTCACCAGTAATAGTTACTGTTGACTTTGCATTAACTTACTTCATAGTATCGGGAGATGTAGAAAGATCTAAAGTACCAGTATGGTTAGCGATACCAGATGCTGGAGGATACTCAGTTCTTACAGCTTGGTCTGCAGGTAAGTTTGGAGGAAGTTCAATAGCTAACTTTATAAAAGAATCAAATGTTGGTGAAATGACTAAGAATAGAGATTTAATCATACCAGGTAAAGTTGCAGTTCTTAAAGGCGATATAGAAGATTGCTTACCAGGATGGAATGTAGTAATAGGTACAGAAGAATCAATGGAAATACCTAAGTTCTTAAGAGAATACAAAGCAAAGCAAGATGAAGCTTTAGCAAACGCTTAGAGAATAAAATACATATACTATACAAAATCCAAGGGGGATAATTATAATGGAAAAATTTATGATTATAGGTGAAAGAATACACTGTATATCACCAGTAATAAGAAAAGCGTTAGCTGAAAGAGATCCACAGCCAATATTAAAAAGAGCACAAGAGCAATTAGAAGCTGGAGCTCATTATATAGATTTCAATATAGGGCCTGCAGAGAGAGATGGAGAAGAGTTAATGGCTTGGGGAGTTCAATTACTGCAAAAGGAATTTAACAATGTTCCATTAGCATTAGACACTGCCAATAGAAAAGCTATAGAAGCTGGTCTTAAAGTATATGATAGAACTCATGCAAAACCAATAATAAATTCTGCAGATGCAGGCGGAAGAATAGATTTAATAGATTTAGCAGGGGAATATGAAGCTAGAGTTATAGCTTTATGTGCTAAAGAGGGTATACCAAGAGATAACGATGAGCGTATGGCTTACTGTCAAGAAATGTTAGAAAGAGGTTTAACAGCAGGATTAGAACCAGAAGATATGTTATTTGACCCATTATGCTTAGTTATAAAAGGAATGCAAGATAAGCAAATAGAAGTATTAGAAGCTATAAGAATGATGACTGAGATGGGATTATTAACTACAGGTGGATTATCTAACGTATCTAATGGATGTCCTAAGCATGTAAGACCAATACTTGATAATGCATGGCTTGCTATGGCTATGGCAAATGGATTTAGCTCAGCTATAATAAATCCATGTGATGCAGAATTAATGAAAACTATAAAATCTTGTGACATAATAAATGGAGCTTCTTTATACGCAGATTCTTATTTAGAATTAAATGAAGGTGCATTTGCATTTAACGGATAATAGATAAAAATTATTTTAAAGTACAGATTAGGAAACTATGCTTAGTAAGTTTAAAGCAATATATAGTCTCCTAATGTACTACACAAAATAGATAAGAAGCTTAAAAGGGGGAATTAGAGTGAATTTATATAATACAATATTTAATGGTTCAGAACAAGCTTTAGCAGCAGCTAAAGGAATGTTAGCAGAAACTATAGAAAAACATGGAAGAGATCATAAGGTGGCATTCCCTGATACTGCATATTCATTACCATGCATATATGCAGCAACAGGACAAAAGATGAATACTTTAGCTGATTTAGAAGCAGCTCTTTCAATAGTTGAAAGTTTAATAAATAGAACTCATTTATTAGAACATGCACTAAATTCAGGTCTTGCTACAGCTCTTGCAGCTGAAGTAATAGAAGCTTTAAAATATGTGGATACAGAAGCTCCATATAGTGAGCCTTGTGCAGGTCATATAACTGACCCTATAATAAGATCACTAGGGGTACCTTTAGTTACTGGAGATATACCAGGAGTTGCAGTTGTACTTGGAGAATGTCCAGATGCTGAAACTGCAGCTAATGTAATAAAAGACTACCAATCTAAAGGTTTATTAACTTTCTTAGTTGGAAAAGTAATAGATCAAGCTGTAGAAGCTGGAGTTAAGATGGGTCTTGAATTAAGAGTTATACCATTAGGATATGATGTAACTTCTGTTATACATGTAGTATCTGTTGCAATAAGAGCAGCTTTAATATTCGGAGGATTAACTCCAGGAGATTTAGCTGGATTATTAGACTATACTGCTAAGAGAGTTCCTGCATTTGTTAATGCATTTGGACCATTAAGTGAATTAGTTGTATCTTGTGGTGCTGGAGCAATAGCTTTAGGATTCCCAGTTATAACTGATCAAACAGTACTTGAAGTTCCAATGAACTTATTAACTCAAAAGGATTATAGTAAGTTTGTAGCTACTTCTTTAGAAGCTAGAGGAATAAAAATAAAAGTTACTGAAATTCCAATACCAGTATCATTTGCAGCTGCATTTGAAGGTGAGAGAATAAGAAAGAACGACATGTTTGCTGAGTTCGGTGGAAATAAAACTGAAGCTTGGGAATTAGTTGTTAAAAAAGAATTAAGTGAAGTTGAAGACCACAAAATAGAAATAATAGGACCAAACATAGATGAGATAGAGGTTGATGGAGTAGTAAGATTACCATTAGCTGTAATAGTTAAAATAGCTGGTAAAGCTATGGAAGATGATTTTGAACCAGTTCTTGAAAGACGTTTCCATTACTTCATGAACTATATAGAAGGTATAATGCATGTTGGTCAAAGAGATATGTCTTGGGTAAGAATATCTAAAGATGCTTATGAAAAAGGATTCAGATTAGAGCATATTGGAGAAGTTTTATATGCTAAGATGAAAGATGAATTCGAATCTGTTGTTGACAAATGTGAAATAACTATAATAACTGATGCTGATAAAGTATCAGAATTAAAAGGTGAAGCATTAGCTAGATATGAAGCTAGAGATGAAAGATTAGCTTCATTAATAGATGAAAGTGTTGATACATTCTATTCTTGTAACTTATGTCAATCATTTGCACCAGCACACGTTTGTGTTGTTACTCCTGAAAGACTTGGACTTTGTGGAGCTGTTAGTTGGTTAGATGCTAAAGCTACTAAAGAATTAGATCCAACGGGACCATGTCAACCAATAGTTAAAGGTGAATGCTTAGATGATAGAAATGGTATATGGGCATCTGTAAATGAGACAGTAAGTGAAATATCTCAAGGTGCTGTTGAAAATGTTACATTATACTCAATACTTGAAGATCCTATGACTTCTTGTGGATGTTTCGAGTGTATATGCGGTATAATGCCAGAAGCTAATGGATTTGTTATAGTAAACAGAGAATTCTCAGGAATAACTCCAGTTGGTATGACATTTGGTGAACTTGCTTCTATGACTGGTGGAGGAGTTCAAACTCCAGGATTTATGGGTCACGGAAGACACTTCATATCTTCTAAAAAGTTTGCTTATGCAGAAGGTGGACCAGAGAGAATAGTTTGGATGCCAAAAGAATTGAAAGAATATGTAGCTGAAAAATTAAATGCTAGTGTTAAAGAGTTAACTGGTATAGAGAACTTCACAGATATGATATGTGATGAAACTATAGCTAATGATTCTGAGGGAGTATTAGCTTTCTTAGAAGAAAAGGGTCATCCAGCATTATCTATGGATTGTGTAATGTAATTTAGCATATTAGGGGGATAAAACAATGAAGGTTATACCAAGCTTAAAATATTCAGATAAACACACTTGGGTAAAAGTTGAAGGGGAATTTGCTTACATAGGGATAACTGATTTTGCTCAAGATCAATTAGGGGAAGTATTATTTGTTGAAATGCCAGAAGTTGAAGATGAATTAACTACAGGAGAAGAGTTTGGAGTAGTTGAATCTTCAAAAGTTGCATCTGACCTAATCGCTCCTATATCTGGAGAAGTTGTTGAAATAAATGAAAAATTAGATGATGAACCAGAATATATAAATGAAGATGCATATGATGCATGGATAGTAAAAATTAAACTATCAGATGCTGAGGAAGTTGAAAGTTTATTAAACTCTGATACTTATGAGGCAGGATTAGAATAATAAAAATAAAGAACATAGTAGATCTGAGTGCACGCAAATCTATTATGTTCTTTTTTATGGGTATAAAAATTGATAATATTATAAGTTTAAGATATAAAAATATAGTCGATAATACTATGAATTTTAATACTTATAAGTTAATTTATGGTAAAATTATAGTATCAAATATATTGGGGGGATAGATATGGTTAAGGTTAATTTTAAATCGCACAATAAAGAAATTTACTGCAACAAAGGGGATAATTTATTAGAAGTTGCAAGAAATTCAAATATATTTATAGACGCTCCATGCAATGGAAGTGTGTCTTGTGGAAAGTGTAAAGTAAAATTATTAAAAGGAAATGTAGATAGTGAAAAAACTCTACATATAAAGGATGAAGAGTGGGAACAAGGATATATATTAGCATGTAATACTACTGTTATAGAAGATATAGAGATAGAAGTTCCATCTAAGTTGTCATCGTCTATGCATGGTATGAAAATTGAAGGTAGTGACAAGAAAAAGGACAAAGAAATTTTTGATAGAGCAAAAAATATAATAGAAACTCACAACCTAGATTTTAAGACAAACATAGTAAAAACTTATATAGAAATCGAAGAACCTACACTAGATGATAATTTGAGTGATGTAGATAGATTAGAAAGACATGTAAGAAATAATTTAGGGTTTAATGAAATAGATTTTAAATTAGAATTACTAAGAAGGATGCCTGTTATACTAAGAGAAAATGATTTTAAAGTAACTATAACATATGTAAAAAAGAAAAATAAAATAACTATATTAAATATAGAAGCAGGAAATAGTGAAGATAAACTTTACGGAGTTGCAATAGATATAGGAACAACTTCGGTCGTAGTTTGTTTAGTAGATTTATATACAAAAGAAGTTATAGACAAAGCATCATCAGGGAATGCTCAAATAAAATACGGAGCAGATGTAATACATAGAATAATATATTCAACAAAGAAAAATGGATTAACTAAATTAAATCAAGCAGTTATAGATGATACCATAAATCCATTACTAGAGTCTCTTTACGTAAGAAACGATATAAATAAGGACAATGTAGTAACTCTTGTAGTAGCAGGTAATACAACAATGTCTAGTTTATTTTTAGGAGTCTATACTGATTATTTAAGACAAGAACCATTCATACCACCGTTTTTAAAATCGCCAAAGATAATGGGAGAAGATATTGGGCTTAATGTTAATGATAGTGCATACGTTTACCTTGCGCCTTCAGTAGCGAGTTATGTAGGTGGAGACATTACGGCAGGTGTTTTATCAGCAGGAATTTGGGCTAGTGAAGAAAATGTTTTATTTATAGACTTAGGAACTAATGGTGAAATAGTATTTGGTAACAAAGATTATATGATGAGTTGTGCTTGTTCAGCAGGACCTGCTTTTGAAGGTGGAGGAATAAGTTGTGGAATGAGAGCATCAAACGGTGCTATAGAAAAGGTAAGCATAGATAAAGCCACTTTAAATCCAAATCTTACGATAATAGGAGAATGTGAACCTATAGGAATATGTGGGTCTGGAATAATTGATTTAATATGCCAGATGTTGCTTACGGGGATAATAGATAGAAGAGGGAAAATATATAGAGATTTGGATAATAAAAGAATAAGATTTAATGAACATGATATAGGAGAATACGTACTAGCATTTAAAGAAGAATATAATTTAGAAAATGATATAACTGTAAATGAAGTAGATATAGATAATTTTATAAGAACAAAGGGAGCAATATATTCAGGCGCTTCTACTCTTATAGAAAGCTTAGGAATGGATTTTAGTGTTATAGATAAGGTTTATATTGCAGGTGGAATAGGAAACAATTTAAACATTGAGAATTCAATTTTAATAGGATTACTTCCAGATATAGAAAGAGAAAAATTTGCTTATATAGGAAACAGTTCATTAATTGGTTCTTATCTTGCATTGATAAGTAAAGATGCAAAGAAAAAACTTCAACAAATAGGAAATGAAATGACATATGTTGAACTAAGTGTTTATCCAACATATATGGATGAATTTATATCAGCATGTTTTTTACCACATACGAATATAGAACAATTCCCAACAGTTAAAAAATTATTGGAGGACTAAACTATGAATATTACGCCTAAAATGGAAAAAGCTATGAAAATCAAAAATACTAACTTCGGGAATGAAATACAATTTTCTTACCCAAATGAGACATTAGCTATAAGTACTACAGGTGATAATTGTAATTTAAGTTGTGCTCATTGCAATGGACATTACCTAAAGAATATGACTCCTATAAATGATTATAAATCTAAAATAAAAACAAAAAATATAAGTAGTTTTTTATTAAGTGGAGGATGTAGCTTTGAAGGGGACGTTCCGATAAATAGAAATATAGAAACTATAAAAAAACTAAAAGAAGAAGGCTATAAATTAAATGCTCATTTAGGCCTTATGGATAAAAAAAGTATTGAAAACGTGTGTAAATACATAGATATAGTATCTTTTGATTTAGTTTTTGATAAAGAAACAATAAAAGAAGTATATAAGATAGATAAAAATAAAAAGGATTATATAAAAGCATATGAAGCAATAAGAGAAGTTACAGAAGTTGCTCCTCATATATGTATAGGCTTAAAAGGTGGTCAAATAAAAGGAGAGTATGATATTATAAATTATTTATCACAAAATCCTCCTAAAAAAGTAACATTTATAGTTTTGATACCAACAAAAAATACTGAATATGAAAATGTAAGCCCACCAGACTTGCAAAAAGTATGTGATGTACTTTGTGAAGCTAGAATAAACTTGCCTAATACGGAAATTAATTTAGGTTGTATGAGACCTAGGGGAAAATATAGAAAAGAATTAGATGAACTAGCTATAATGTGTGGGATTAACAAAATAGTATTACCATCAAATAATGCAAAAGCTAAAGCAATAGATATGAATATGACTATAGAAGAGACTAAGGAGTGTTGTGTATTATGATTAGATTATCTTTGGGGACTGCAATAGAGCTTGGATTATTAAACAAAAAAAGTGACATACCTCCTACAACTGCATATATAATGATAGGGAATAAGTGTAGCAATAAATGTGCATTTTGCTCTCAATCAACAGAAAGTAGTACGAGAAAAGATAAACTTTCCAGAGTGATCTGGCCAGAGTATTCTAAGGAAGAGATTCTTAGTGCATTTGAAAATTATAAAGGAACAAGTATAAAGAGGATGTGCATTCAATCTATGGCAAGTGAAGATGCACATGAAACAGTAGCTGAATTTATAGAGTATATGAAAGATAAAATAAATATGCCGATATCTTTATCTGCGAAACTTGAAAAAAAAGAAGATATTGAAAAATTCTTCTCATATGGAGTAGATAAAATAGGTATAGCGATAGATGCAGCGAACAAACAGTTATATGAAACTATAAAGGGCAATAACTATGAAGAAAAATTAGAGTTTATAACTAACATGGCTAAAGAATATAAGGGCAAAATTAGTACTCATATAATAGTGGGGTTAGGTGAAACTCATAAGGATATATATGATTTATATAAATACTTAAATTTAAACAATGTAACTATAAGTTTGTTTGCATTTACTCCAGTAAAAGGAACTAAAATGGAAAAGATTAGTCAACCAGATATAGAAAGTTATAGAAGAGTACAGCTTATGACGTACATGATTAACAATGGATATGAAAAAGAAAGTTTCACTTTTAAAAATGGTTATATTGACTATATAAAGATGGACGGTAAAATAAAAAAAGATATAGAAAATGGATATCCATTTGAAATAAGAGGATGTAAAAATTGTAATAGACCATATTATAATGAAAGACCTGGGAGTACAATTTACAATTACTCAAGGGCTTTAAATGAAGATGAAAAATTACTTGCTATAAAGGAAATAAATCTAGGGGGATAGCATTATGGATAAGTGGAGAGTTATAAAAAGTAAATCATATAATGGTGCGATGAACATGGCGATTGATGAAGCTATAATGATTGCACATAAAGAAGGCAAAGTAAAACCTACACTTAGATTTTATACTTGGGATCCAGCGTGCATAACTATAGGATATTTCCAAAAGCTTGAAGAAGAAATAGGCTTAGATAAATGTAGTGAACTTAATGTAGATTATGTAAGAAGAATTACAGGTGGAAGAGCAGTACTCCATGAAGATGAACTTACATATAGCATAATTGTTGGTGAAGATAATGAGTTGATGGATAGCAGTATAACTAAATCATATAAGTTTATAAGTGAGGGATTGGTAAAGGGGTTAAATTTGTGTGGAGTATATACTGATGATTTAAACAAAGGTGAAAAAATAAGCAGAGAAAATTTATCAGCAGCTTGCTTTAATGCACATGCATCTTATGAAATATCTATAAATAAAAAGAAAGTAGTAGGAAGTGCTCAAAGCAGAAAGGATGGAATAATATTACAGCATGGTTCTATAATATTACACTTTGATGTTAATAAGTTATTTGAGCTTATAAAAAGTGAAAATGAAGAAAAAAAACAACGATTAATAAACTTTACAGATAAAAAAGCTAGTGGAATAGAAAATGAAATAAATAAAAAAATAGATATAAAAGAATTAGAAAAAAATATTACAAAAGGTGTGCAATCACATTTTAATATAGAGTTTGTAGAAGAAGATTTAACTAAGTATGAGTATGAACTAGCTAAAAAATTATATGAAAAATATAGTAGTGATGACTATAACAAAAAACGATAAAATAATTGACTTTATACAAAATAAAGTGCTATACTCAAACTATAAATAAATAGTAAAATTTTGAAATCATGAAGGTTTCTTTAGTGTATTGAAATACCTGAAGGAGCCTTTTTTTGACTATATCTAAAAATATTTTACTAAATAATATAAAAGGTAAAGTTAATGGAGGGGATTAATATGTGTGAATCAGCAGCTTATATTTTGAAAGAGGATAAATTAGAGAGAGTTATGGAGAATGTAGTAAATGTAGATCCGTTTGAAGGAAAAGTTTATTTAACAGATTTACTAGGGGAACAAAAGATAGTAGATGGAAAAATAAAAGAAATAAGATTAATGGATCATAAGATAATAATATCTGAGGAAATCTAATTAATAATAACAAATGACTAAATAATAAACTAGGGGAATAATTATATGATAATCGCAGTAATAGATGCAATGGGTGGAGGAATAGGAGCTCAGATAGTATCTAATCTTAGAGAAGAATTGCCTACATACATAGATATATATGCATTAGGAACAAACTCGATTGCTACAAGCTCGATGATGAAAGCCCATGCTAACAAAGGAGCGACAGGTGAAAATGCAATTGTAACATCTGTTAAAAAAGCTAATATAGTTATAGCGCCTATGTCTATAGTAATGCCAAATTCTATGATGGGGGAAGTAACTTGTAAAATGAGTGAAGCTGTAGTGGATTGTGAAGCTTTAAAAATACTTTTACCGATTATTCCAGAAAATATCGAAATAGTAGGATTAGAAAATAAACCATTAGCACTTCTTATAAAGGATAGTATAAAAGTAATCAAAAAAGAATTTAATATAAAATAATGGGGGAAAAAGAATGTTATTTAATAATGATAAAGTAGTATGCCACCATGCAGATGATCATGACCACGAACACGTGCACGCACATGACCATGTTCATCAACATTCTCATGGAGATAGTAGTGAAAGCAAAGATGAAAAGACTTTAAAGATATTATTACTTCATTGGGTAAATCATAACGAAACTCATGAAGAAGGATTTAGAGAATGGGTAGAAAAAGCTAGAGCAATAGGAAAAGAAGAAACAGCTAATAACATAGAAAAGGCTATTGAATATATGAAACAAGCTAATGAAATGTTAGTAGAAGCTAAAAAACATATGTAAATTATATTTATAAATAATTAAGAAAAGGATGATTTCAATATTAAATGGGATCATCCTTTTTGAATATAAAAGATTATATGTAAATTTGTAGCATTATATTTAATAAAAAAGGTAAAAGAAAGAGATGGGCAATATATTTATCTTAAAATATATAAGATTCTCACTTTTGGGGAAAGTAGAATATTGACTAAAAAATTAACTGTTTTCAGTCTTAATTTCTATTAAATACGTATTTCTTAATTTAGGTGTAGGAGATATAAACATAGAAATCAACTAAAGAAATGAAACAATATATAAAATTATAATTATATATATGAACACTATATTTAAAAAATAAATTTATTATCTCGGATTTTGACTGTTTAACAGTTAAAAAGGTTTTTTATACATTTATATGTAACAAATTGATGTAGAAAAGTATATATATATATTAGGTAGGCTTTATTCTATCTAATATGTATAGGAGGATAATTATGTATAATAATAGACCTAGAATTGAAATGAGAAGATTAAGTAAATGTGATAGATCAAACAATAAAAATAAAAGAAAACAAGAATTAGAAGAAAGAAAAGCTAAAAGAAGAGAAGAGCTAGAAGCGGAATTAGAAGCAAAAGCATACGCAGAAGCATACGCAGAAGCAGACGCAGATGCATGTGCAGACGCAGACGCAACAGCAGATGCAGACTCAACAGCAGATGCAACAGCAGACGCAGATGCAACAGCAGACGCAGACGCAACAGCAGACGCAGATGCAACAGCAGACGCAGATGCAACAGCAGACGCAGACTCAACAGCAGATGCAGATGCAGACGCAACAGCAGATGCAACAGCAGACGCAGATGCAACAGCAGATGCAGACGCAACAGCAGATGCAACAGCAGACGCAGATGCAACAGCAGACGCAACAGCAGACGCAGACGCAACAGCAGACGCAGATGCAACAGCAGACGCAGACGCAACAGCAGACGCAGACTCAACAGCAGATGCAGACGCAACAGCAGACGCAGACGCAACAGCAGACGCAGATGCAACAGCAGACGCAGATGCAACAGCAGACGCAGATGCAACAGCAGATGCAGACTCAACAGCAGACGCAGATGCAACAGCAGACGCAGACTCAACAGCAGATGCAGATGCAGACGCAACAGCAGATGCAGACGCAACAGCAGACGCAACAGCAGACGCAGATGCAACAGCAGATGCAGACGCAACAGCAGACGCAGACTCAACAGCAGACGCAGATGCAACAGCAGACGCAGACGCAACAGCAGATGCAGACGCAACAGCAGACGCAACAGCAGACGCAGACGCAACAGCAGACGCAGATGCAACAGCAGACGCAGATGCAACAGCAGATGCAACAGCAGATGCAGACGCAACAGCAGATGCAACAGCAGATGCAGACGCAACAGCAGACGCAGACGCAACAGCAGACGCAGATGCAACAGCAGATGCAGACGCAACAGCAGACGCAGACGCAACAGCAGACGCAGATGCAACAGCAGACGCAGATGCAACAGCAGACGCAGATGCAACAGCAGATGCAGACTCAACAGCAGACGCAGATGCAACAGCAGACGCAGACTCAACAGCAGATGCAGATGCAGACGCAACAGCAGATGCAGACGCAACAGCAGATGCAACAGCAGATGCAGACGCAACAGCAGATGCAACAGCAGACGCAGATGCAACAGCAGACGCAGATGCAACAGCAGATGCAGACGCAACAGCAGATGCAGACGCAACAGCAGACGCAGACGCAACAGCAGACGCAGACGCAACAGCAGACGCAGATGCAACAGCAGACGCAGATGCAACAGCAGATGCAACAGCAGATGCAGACGCAACAGCAGACGCAGACGCAACAGCAGACGCAGATGCAACAGCAGACGCAGATGCAACAGCAGACGCAGATGCAACAGCAGATGCAGACTCAACAGCAGACGCAGATGCAACAGCAGACGCAGATGCAACAGCAGACGCAGATGCAACAGCAGACGCAGATGCAACAGCAGACGCAGATGCAACAGCAGACGCAACAGCAGATGCAGACGCAACAGCAGACGCAGACTCAACAGCAGACGCAGACGCAACAGCAGATGCAGACGCAGACGCAACAGCAGATGCAGATGCAACAGCAGACGCAGATGCAACATCAGATGCAGATGCAACAGCAGACGCAGATGCAACAGCAGATGCAACAGCAGACGCAGACTCAACAGCAGACGCAGATGCAACAGCAGATGCAACAGCAGATGCAGACGCAACAGCAGACGCAGACGCAACAGCAGATGCAGATGCAACAGCAGATGCAACAGCAGACGCAGACTCAACAGCAGACGCAGATGCAACAGCAGATGCAACAGCAGACGCAGACTCAACAGCAGACGCAGATGCAACAGCAGACGCAGACGCAGATGCAACAGCAGATGCAACAGCAGATGCAACAGCAGACGCAGACTCAACAGCAGACGCAGATGCAACAGCAGACGCAGACGCAACAGCAGACGCAGATATAGATGCAGACGCAGATATAGATGCAGATGCAGACGCAACAGCAGAATCTAATGCAAGCAATAATAATCAATCTAAATCATGTAACAAGATAGGACCTATAAATGTTAATACACCAATAAATATATATATAACTTGTGGTTGTTGTGGTAAAAAGAAAAAACACAGAATAGATGGATGTATTGAAGCTGATGGATATGAAGAAGATTAGGATGAAGAATAAAAATTTAGATTAATTATTTTGTAATAAGGGGTGTAGATTAATATGAGAGATGTAGAACACTCAAGTGAAAGCAAGCCAATAAAAGATAGAAAATCATCACATGATAGCAAACATGTAAGCGTTAGTAAGCCCGTAAAAGATAGTAAAAGTTCAAGTGATAAAAAACACTCAAGTGAAAGCAAACCAATAAAAGATAAGAAATCATCACATGATAGCAAACATGTAAGTGTTAGCAAGCCCGTAAAAGATAGTAAAAGTTCAAGTGATAAAAAACATTCAAGTGAGAGTAAACCAGTAAAAGACAAAAAAACATCACATGATAGCAAACACGTAAGTGTTAGTAAGCCTGTAAAAGATAGTAAAAGCTCAAGTGATAAAAAACACTCAAGCGAAAGTAAGCCAATAAAAGATAAAAAATCATCACATGATAGCAAGCATGTAAGTGATAGTGAATAATTTTAAAGAGTGGTCATATTTGACCACCTTTTTTACATTCAATCTATTTGTTTACCTAAAATATTAAAATGAAGGTACTAGCTATTAACAGTAAACTCTATGAGTATACAGAGACAATGAAAAATTAAAAAAATCATAAAATATATTGACGTAATTTAATTAATATTATATAATTAATTTATAAACAAAGAAAACGTGGAGAAGTACTCAAGTGGCTAAAGAGGTGCCCCTGCTAAGGGTATAGGCTGGGTAACTGGTGCGAGGGTTCGAATCCCTCCTTCTCCGCCAGTAAAAAACTATCGATTAATCGATAGTTTTTTTTATGTGATTTGACGTAAATAGACAGACGAATGGAGATGTTTTTTTGTGAAAAACAGCAAAGAAAGAGTTCGTAAAATTTTAAATGGAGCTCAAAATTTTAAGTATAAACTAGTAAGAGATTCTCTTCTAGTTGGAATAGTAGTAGGTGTAACTATTGTAACATATAGGATTATTGCATCAAAATTAGCTCAAGTATTTATGAGCATTTATTCAAAGGGTAGAGAAAATTTAGCATTTATACCAATTATATTTATATTACTTACAGCTGCTGGATATTTTGTATCAAGACAGGTTAAAAAGGAACCTATGATATCTGGAAGTGGGATACCCCAAATTGAAGGTATTTTAATGAGAAGACTTAAGATGAATTGGTTTAAGATTTTAATAAATAAATTTATTGGAGGACTTATATGCCTAGGGGCTGGATTATCAGTAGGTAGAGAAGGTCCATCTGTTCAAATGGGTGCTTCTGTTGGAGAAGGTATAGCTAAGAAATTAAATAGACCAGAAGATGAAGAAAAATATCTAATAACAAGTGGAGCAAGTGCAGGTTTAGCAGCAGCATTTAGTGCGCCATTATCAGGAGTTATGTTTGCATTAGAAGAAGTTCATAAAAACTTTTCACCGTTAGTTTTATTATCAGCTATGATAGCTTCGTTAACTGCTGATTTTATATCTAAACAATTCTTTGGAATAATACCATCACTACATTTTGGGGACTTAACGCCAATACCATTAAAGTATTATGGAGTACTTATAATATTAGGAATAACAATAGGTATAAGTGGAGTTATATTTAATAGAGGGATTTTAAAGACACAAAGTATGTTTAAGCAAAGTAATATGAGTACAGAAGTAAAGATAATAATACCTTTTATAATGGCTGGAATCATAGGGTTAGTATCACCTATATTATTAGGTGGTGGTCATGAACTTATAATGAGTTTAAAAGAAAGTAATTTCACTATGATTATGTTAATGATATTTATTGTAGCTAAATTTTTATTTACATTTATAAGTTTTGGATCAGGAGTTCCAGGAGGAATATTTTTCCCATTACTTACGCTAGGGGCGTTAGTGGGAAATGTAGTAGGAATTATATCAATACTATATTTAGGTGTACCAAGTAGCTATATGATGAATTTTGTAGTTCTAGCTATGGCTGGTCACTTTGCAGCAACGGTAAAGGCTCCTATAACAGCGATAATACTAATATCAGAAATGACTGGTTCTCTAGATCATCTATTAGCACTTTCTATGGTTGTAATTATTTCTCAATTAACATCAGATATATTAAATTCACACCCCATATATGAAAGCCTGTTAGAGCGATTATTAGAAAATGGAACACACAAATATGAAGGCAGTTCTAGTAAAAAGGCATCATTAGAAGCTGTTGTTCATATGAATAGTAAACTTGATGGAAAGCGTATAAAGGAAGTATGTTGGCCTAATAATTGTTTAGTAGTTACAATTACTAGAGGTAATACTGAAATATTACCTAAAGGTGAAACTGAAATAATGGCAGGCGATTATTTAACAGTTATGACAGATCAAAATAGTTCTCCAGAGACATTGAATAAAGTAATTGAGCTGGCAGAAAGCTAAAAATAAAAATTATTAAAGAGCTAAAATCTATTATTAGAAGGATTTTAGCTCTTTAATTTTGTGAATAAATACTTATCAGTACAATAGTAGATTTTGATTTATGTATTACAATTTATTTGATTACTTCTATGTATTTTTATAATGTTTTTAGTTTACAATTAAATAGGGGTAACTTTTATTTAAATAAATTTAAAATAGCTATAAATCTGATCCGATAGGTTATCCGTTATTTATATAAAATTTCTTCTTTTTAAAATTATATACTATAATAGTATTTGGATATATTTTCAAGATTATAAATAAAACATAATTAAAAATATAAAAAACTTTAACATAAATAATAAAAAGCCTTAATTTAAGGCGTGAAAAACAATTATATAATAATAAATATAACTTCAAGGTGGTAGTTTATGATAAGTATAGGTAAAATGAATGAAAATCAAGAAAGTGCAGTAAATCATATAGAGGGACCATGCATGGTCCTTGCAGGTCCAGGATCTGGTAAGACTAGAGTAATAACTTATAGAATTGCTAATATGGTAGTAAACAAAAATATAAGACCGAGTAGTATACTTGCAATAAGTTTCACTAAGGCATCATCAGTAGAAATGAAAAATAGAGCTTTAAGTTTAAGTAATGATTATAGAATGAATAAAGTTACATATGGAACATTTCATTCTGTATTTTTTAGGATTTTAAGATATTTTGAAAACTATAGCTTAGATAGTATATTTGATGAAAAATCAAAAAGATTAGTACTTAGAGGAATTCTTAAAAGCTTAAATGTAGAAAATGCAGATGATGATGAAACTATAGGTCAAGTTATAAATGAAATATCATATGTTAAAAACGAACTAATGGATAAAATAGATTTTGAATCTGAAATATTAAGTAGTGATGAATTTACAAAAGTTTATAATCTTTATGAAGAACATAAAAATACAATAAATAAAATAGATTTTGATGATATGTTAATAAAAACATATTATTTATTGCAAAATAATAAATCAGCATTAGATAGAATTAGAAATACATATAAATATATTTTGGTAGATGAATTCCAAGATATAAATAAAGTACAATTTGAAGTACTTAAATTAATAGCAAATCCTATAAATAATATATTTGTAGTTGGAGATGAAGACCAAAGTATATATGGTTTTAGAGGGTCAAGACCAGATTTTTTACTTCAATTTGAATCATACTTTGAAAATACTAAAAAAGTATTATTGGACATTAATTATAGATCGAAAAATGAAATAGTTGATGTAGCTAATAGACTTATAGAAAAAAATGAAAATAGATATGAAAAAGTTATAATGTGCGATCAAGGGAAAGGCGCTACTGTAAATTACGTATCTCCAGAGGATTCAGAAGAAGAAGCTACATTTATAGCTAAAGATATTTTAGAAGAAATGAAAAAAGAATATACAGAGTATACTGATTTTGCAGTAATATACAGAACTAATATACAATCAAGAGCACTTGTAGATATATTTATGGATATGAGAATTCCATTTGTAGTGAAAGACTCCGTAATAACAATATACGACCACTGGGCATCTCAGGATATTTTAGCGTATTTAAGAATAGCTCTAAATGCAAAATCTAATAAAGACTGGGTTAGAATTATAAATAAGCCTTTTAGATATATTTCTAAGGATAATGTGAATTTGGTGAAAGAAGAGTCTGATTTTATAAATGCATTAATAAATAAATGTGATCTTCACCCTAAACAAGTTAAGACTATTAATGATTTAGAAATAGATTTAAGTTATTTAAAAACACTAAATCCTAAAAATGCAATATCTTATATAAGGACAAGTTTAGATTATGATAGATACATACTAGATTATTGTTTAAATAGAAAAATTAAAACTAATGGATTAATTGAAATTTTAAATGAATTAGAAAGTTCAGCAATGAACTTTAAAACTATACAAGAGTACATGGATCATATAGAAAGAGTTAAATCAGAACTTATAGAAAATAAAAATAATAAAAATAGTGACGGTGTTATTTTTACAACTATGCATAGTGCAAAGGGATTAGAATTTAAAAATGTTTATATAATAGGGGCTAATGAAGGTACTATTCCGCATGAAAAGTCTTATGATATAGGTGATGACGAAAAGAAAGTAGAACAAATAGAAGAAGAGAGAAGACTTATGTATGTAGCTATTACAAGAGCAGAAGAAAGTTTATATATAAGTTCTCCTAGCAGTAAGTATGGTAAGAAAGTATCTAAATCCAGATTTATAGATGATATTAAGTCTCCTACTAATAAAGAAATGCAAGATACAATGATAGGAGATAAAATATATCATAAAAGATTTAAAGAAGGTGTTATTATACAAAAAGAAGGAAATTCTATTAAAGTTAAATTTAAAGATGGAGATAGAACACTTGATTATAAAGTTTGCCTTGTTAAAGGAATGATATGGAAGATATAGCTTAGTTTAATAAAAAAGCCAGAGTGAGGTTATTTAATAACATCACTCCGGCTTATATAAATTGAACGGTTTAATAATAAATACCTTTTTCAAAGAAATCTTTTATTTCATTTAAATCATTAGTTTTTCCAAGGGCTAACATAAGCTTTATTCTAGCCTTTTGACCTGGAAGATCGCCTCCAAATATACATTCAATGTTTCTTAAATCTCTTCCAGAACCGAAATATCCATAGCTATCAAATACTCTACCAGAGTGACATCTAGAAACTATAACAACGGGTACATTATTTTCTCTAGCATACTTAACCCCTTCAAACATTTGAGGAGGTATATTTCCTCTACCCATAGCTTCTATAATTATACCTTTATATCCATTATCAGTAGCTAATTTTATAAACTCATCATCCATACCAACAGCAGCTTTAAATAAAGCAACTTTTGATTCAACATTATCAGTATCAATTATAGTTCTAGGACCTACATTCTTAGCTAGTACAAGCTCATTACAATCTATTACACCTAGAGGACCTGTAGCTAGTGCTTTAAATGTATTTAAAGCTAGAGTGTTTGTTTTAGTAGCTTCAGAAGCCAACATAGCCTCGTTATTTAAAACAACAAGAACACCTTTGCCAACAGCTTCTTTAGATATAGCTGTACAAACAGCTGAAGATAAATTACTAGGACCATCATATCCAAGTTCAGAGCTACTTCTCATAGCTCCTGTAACTATAACTGGCTTTGTGCTAGTTATAGTTAAATCTAAGAAATAAGCAGTTTCTTCTAAACTATCCGTACCATGAGTAATAACAACGCCATCTACATCTTCTCTTATAAGTAAATTATTTACATAATTTTTTAATTCCATCATTCTTTCTGGTGTAATATGAGGTCCAGGTATCTCATCAAAATTTAAAATTTCAATCTCTGCGACTTTATCAATATTAGTCACCATTGACATTATTTGCTCACCAGATAAAGTAGGTATAGCAGCGCCTACTTTTTCATCTACTGTCATAGATATAGTTCCACCTGTAAAAACTATAGCAATTTTTTTCTTTTTATTCATAGATATAGCCTCCCTTAAAATATATAAATCTATATTATAGTTAGATTATATCAAAAAATACCTATATAGGTCTATTGTGAAAAATTTAAATGGAAAAATAGTAAATTAAGAAATGAATATTTAAGTATTGATTAAAAAAACGCAGAAAAAAAAGATCTCGGGGAAGCTCTTTTTTTCTATTAAGCTAACTTCCGTTGTCAACTTAATATAATGGATATAAAGTCTATCCGTTTAAAAGGGGTATTGGGAATAGAGATTTTAATTAAGGTTATCAGGGGGATAACCTGTATTAATAATAACAAATTTCGACAGAAAAAGCAACAGTTTTTAAAAAAAATATTGGGAATTAATTGATAATATATATTTTAGTATATTATCAATTAAAAAATAGTATATTATCAATTAAAAAATAGAGTAAAGCATATTTAATTAAAAACTAAAATAATTTTATTTTTTACTGTTAATATAAACAAATCAGTTAATAAAAAAATAAAATTCTACAAAAAAAACTAAATTAATGCATTGGGTGATAAATAGACGTAGAATATAATAATAATTGCTATATATTTTATAATATTGGTTATTAAATGTTAAAAAAAATATATAAAAGTGATATAATAAAATGATGTGAGTTTTAAATACAATATTAAGATTTGGAAACAATAAATACAAATAATCTAGTAAATTACTATTTGTATATAGATGTTAAAAAAATAGAAAGTTGGTGCAGTATATGGAGATATATTTAGATAATAGTGCTACAACAAAGCCATATCAAGAGGTAGTAGATAAAGTAGTTTATGCACTGAATACAGACTATGCAAATCCATCTTCGATACATAGAAAAGGTATTGAAGTTGAAAAAAATATAAAATTAATAAGACAAAATATAGCTAGATCAATAGGAGCTAAAGATAAAGAAGTATACTTTACATCTGGAGGTACTGAATCTAACAATACCATAATAAGAGGTGTAGTAAGCTTACATAAAAAAAGAAAAAATCATATAATATCTACAACTATAGAACATCCTTCAGTACTAAATACACTTAAAGATTTAGAAGATGATGGATGTGAAGTTACATATTTAAAAGTTGATAAAAACGGAAGAATAAATTTAGATGAACTAAAAGAAGCAATAAAACCTACTACATGTTTAATTACTATAATGCATGTAAACAATGAAGTAGGAGTAGTTCAACCAATACAAGAAATAGGAAAATATCTTAAATCTTTAAGTGAAAAAATATATTTACATGTAGATGCTGTACAATCATATTCTAAAATTAATTTTAAGCCATCAAGATATAATATAGACTTTATGAGTGTTAGTGGACATAAGTTCCATGGTCCTAAAGGAATTGGGTTTATGTACATTAAGGAAACTAATAGATTAAAGCCTATGCTAACAGGTGGTGGTCAAGAAATAGGAATAAGATCAGGTACTGAAAATACTCCAGGCGTATATGGCTTAGGAGAAGCTGTAAATATAATTAACAAAAATTTAGATGCAACTATAGAAAAGATAGATAAATTAAAAAATTTACTTAAAGATGAAATAATAAAAAGTATAGAAGATATAAAAGTAAATTCATCAGACGATGGAGTATGCCATATACTAAATATTTCATTCAGTGGAATAAAAGGAGAAGTTTTACTTCACTATCTAGAGCAAAGAGGACTTTATGTATCAACAGGGTCAGCTTGTTCATCTAAGAAAAAAGGTAGCCATGTACTAAATGAAATGAAATTAACTAAAGATGAAATAGAAGGTGCTATAAGATTTAGTTTAAGTGATTTAAATACAGAAGAAGAAATTTTAGAAACTGTAAAAATAGTAAAAGAGTCTGTAACTGATTTAAGATCGATAATAGGAAGAAAATAAAATAAGAGGTGATACATTTGTATAATATACTAATAGTTAAGTACGGAGAAATCGGAGTAAAGGGTAAAAATAGATATATATTTGAAAATAAATTAATAAAAAATGTAAAGAACATGCTAAAGCCAATCGGTAACTTTAATGTTTACAAAGAATACGGAAGAATATATGTAGATTTAGAAGACTACGATTATGAAGAAGTAATAGAAGAAGTAAAAAAAGTATTTGGTATAGTTGGAGTTTGCCCGGCAGTAAGAGCAGAGAAGGACTATGATAAATTAAAAGAATTAGCACTAAATATGCTAGAAGAGAAAATAGGACAAGGAGCTAAGTCTTTTAAAGTTGAATCTAGAAGAGGAGATAAAAGCTTACCATTAACTTCTCAAGAGATGAGTTTAGATATTGGTGGATATTTAGTATCTCAAGTTAAGGATAGAATAGCAGTTGATGTTAGAAATCCAGAAATAAAAATAAAATGTGAATATAGAGAAAATCACGTTATGGCATACAGTGACACTGTTGCTGGGTATGGAGGATTACCTCTTGGAACTAATGGTAGAGCGATGTCTTTATTATCAGGAGGAATAGATAGTCCAGTAGCATCATGGATGGTAGCTAAAAGAGGTATGGAATTAGAATGTATACATTTCCATAGTTATCCATTTACAAGTGAAAAGTCTCAAGAAAAAGTAAGAGATTTAGCTTTAATATTAGCTAAGTATTGTGGAAGAGTTAGACTTCATAAAGTTAATCTATTAGAAATACAAAAAGCAATAGGAGTAACTTGTAAAGAAGAAGAAACTACTATAATATCAAGAAGATTCATGATGAAAATAGCTCAAAGAGTTGCAGAGAAAAGATTCTGTGAAGCTTTAGTTACAGGAGAGAGTATAGGACAAGTAGCATCTCAAACAATTCAAGGATTAACTTGTACAGATGCATCTGTAAGTTTACCTGTATTTAGACCTCTTATAGCTATGGATAAAACTGAAATAATAGATATAGCTCAAAAAATTGGGACATTTGAAACATCTATATTACCTGAAGAAGATTGCTGTAGTGTATTCTCACCAAAGAAACCAGTAACTAAGCCTAAATTAGATAGAATAGAAATGTCTGAAAATAAATTAGATGTTGAAAAACTAATACAAGATGCAATAGATAATATAGAAGTAGAAGATCTAGAATTCAACTAAATATAAAAAAAGAAGTCCAATTGGACTTCTTTTTTTATATATTTATAACCATATTAAAATGATTTTAAAGGGCTTATTTATTAAATACTTTAACACCGAATTTATTAATTATCTTAGCTGCTCTTTGAATATCTTGATCAGTAGCATTTTCAACATCTTTTAATTCATAATCTATACCCATACTTTCCCATTTATGAACCCCTAGAGTATGGTAAGGTAATAATTCTAATCTCTCAACATTATTTAAAGTAGATACGAATTGCCCTAATTTTTCTAAGTTTTCAACATCATCTGTGATGCCAGGAACAAGAACGTGTCTTATCCAAACAGGTATATTTCTTTCATCTAAATGCTTAGCTAATTTTAATACTTTTTCAGTACCGACACCAGTTAAATCTTTAGATTTTTCATCTACCATATGTTTTAAATCAAGTAAAACTAAATCTGTATTATCAAGGATTGGATCAACTGTATCTATGTCTACAAATCCAGAAGTATCTAAACAAGTGTGTATTTGATTTTTTTTAGCTTTAGCAAACAGTTCAGTTAAGAATTCTGGTTGTAATGTAGATTCACCACCTGATGCAGTTATACCTCCACCAGAGAATTTCATATATGAAGAATATTTAAGTACTTGAGTTATTATTTCATCAGTACTGTATTCTTTTCCACCCTTAGTATCCCAAGTATCTCTATTGTGGCAATACTTACATCTTAACGGACATCCTTGCATAAATAATATGAATCTTATTCCAGGACCATCTACTGTTCCGAATGTTTCTATTGAATGTACTCTTCCTTTAACCATAATGCTCACCTCGTAAGTTGAATTTAAAATTAATTTTATTTAAATATATAATATACTGTATACAAAAACGATTTACAAATATATTATATGATATTATCTGTATAAAGTCCATATAAACTATGAACTAACTATGTTCTAATATTTAAAATTATACCCAATAATTTCATAGTTGAAACTTAAATTAAAAAGTTTATTTTAACATAAAAAAAGAGTGTAAGTTGATGAGACTTACACTCTGAAAAAAATTATATACTTTGATTGTTGATTCTTAATAATTCTTACGGTGAGGTAAGAAAATGTGAAGTTATAAATTAAGCCATTTTTCCGTGGAATGTTCTGTTTATAACGTCCATTTGTTGTTCTCTAGTTAACTTGATGAAGTTTACAGCGTATCCTGAAACTCTTATAGTTAATTGAGGGTATTTCTCTGGATGTTCCATAGCATCTTCTAATGTAGATCTATCAAATACGTTAACGTTTAAGTGATGAGCTCCGTCTCCGAAGTATCCATCCATCATTGCTGATAAGTTGTTAACTCTTTCAGACATATCTTTTCCTAAAGCACCTGGTACTATAGAGAATGTGTTAGATATACCATCTTGAGAATGCTCGTAAGGTAATTTAGCAACAGAAGCTAATGAAGCTAAAGCACCACTGTTATCTCTTCCATGCATTGGGTTAGCACCTGGAGCAAATGGTTGTCCAGCTCTTCTACCACATGGAGTGTTACCAGTTTTCTTACCATAAACAACGTTTGAAGTTATTGTAAGTATAGATTGAGTGTGGTAAGAATCTCTGTAAGTTTTGTTCTTTCTTATTTTGTTCATGAAACTTTCAACTAATTCACAAGCTATAGCATCAACTCTATCATCGTTGTTTCCGTACATTGGGTATTCACCTTCGATTTCGAAATCAACAGCTACTCCTTGCTCGTTTCTTATAGCTTTAACTTTAGCATGCTTTATAGCAGATAATGAATCAGCACATACTGATAAACCAGCTATACCACAAGCCATAGTTCTGAATACATCTCTATCATGTAAAGCCATTTCTAATGCTTCATAAGAATACTTATCATGCATGTAGTGGATTACGTTTAATGTATTTACATATAAGTTTGCTAACCAATCAGTGAAAGGCTCGAATTTAGACATTACTTCATCGTAGTCTAAGTATTCTGAAGTTATTGGCTCGAATCTTGGTCCAACTTGAGCTAATGATTTTTCGTCAACTCCACCGTTTATAGCGTATAATAAAGTTTTAGCTAAGTTTACTCTAGCTCCGAAGAATTGCATTTGCTTACCTATCTTCATTGCAGAAACACAACAAGCTATACCGTAGTCATCTCCCCAGTAAGGTCTCATTAAATCATCGTTCTCATATTGAACAGAACTTGAATCTATAGAAACTTTTGAACAGAAGTCTTTGAATCCTTTTGGTAATTGAGTAGACCATAAAACTGTTAAGTTTGGCTCTGGTGAAGCACCTAAAGTATAAAGAGTATTTAAAACTCTGAATGAGTTTTTAGTTACTAATGTTCTACCATCAATTCCCATACCACCGATTGACTCAGTTACCCAAGTTGGGTCTCCAGAGAATAAATCGTTGTATTCAGGAGTTCTTAAGAATTTAACCATTCTTAATTTCATTATGAAGTGGTCCATTATTTCTTGAACTTCTTCTTCAGTTATAGTTCCAGCAGCTAAATCTCTTTCGAAGAATATATCTAAGAAAGTAGAAGTTCTACCTAATGACATTGCAGCTCCGTTTTGATCTTTTATAGCTCCTAAGTATCCGAAGTATAACCATTGTACAGCTTCTTTACCGTTAGTAGCTGGCTTAGATATATCAAATCCGTAAACAGCAGCCATAGCTTTTAATTCTTTTAAAGCTTTTATTTGATCAGATATTTCTTCTCTTAATCTTATTATAGCTTCGTCCATATTAGATACGTCTAAAGTATCTTTTTGTGCGTTTTTATCAGCGATTAAAGCGTCAATACCGTATAAAGCAACTCTTCTGTAATCTCCGATTATTCTACCTCTACCGTAAGCATCAGGTAATCCAGTTACTATACCAGATTTTCTAACAGCTCTCATTTCAGCAGTATAAGCATCAAATACACCTTGGTTATGAGTTTTTCTGTATTTAGAGAATATCTCACTTATCTCAGGATCACATTCGTATCCGTAAGACTTACAAGAGTTTTCAACCATTTTTATACCACCAAATGGCATAACAGCTCTTTTTAATGGAGCATCAGTTTGGAAACCAACTATTGTTTCTAATTCTTTATCTAAATATCCTGGTCCATATGCATTGATCAGAGATACAGTTTTTGTATCAACATCTAGAGTTCCACCATTGTCTCTTTCTTGTTTGAATAAAGACATAGCTTCTTCCCATAATTTTTTAGTGTTTTCTGTAGCTCCAGCTAAGAAAGAATCATTTCCTTCGTATGGAGTGTAGTTTGCTTGGATGAACCCTCTAACATCTATTTCTTTAGTCCATCTACCTTCTTTAAATCCTTGCCATGCATTCATGTGAATAGCCTCCTTGTTAAGTCCGGTTTAAATTTTTTTAAATCAATTTTGATTTGTTATTTTTTTATTTTGAAATTCTAAAATTGTATATATATAAAATCTAGCTAGATGTTTTTTAAACAAGATAATCATAACATAAAAACAGTATTTTGTATACAATATTTTATTAATAAATTGTCGATTACTAGTTTAAAAAACTTTTTTTACTTTTTTTGTTTTTATGTTTATACCCAGGTATCACTGTATTAAACACGATAAAGTTTAAAAATATAGAATATATTTGTGAATTTTGAATACCTATTTATATATAGAGGAGGGATGTTTATGTTCATTATAGTATTACTATTTTTAATTGGTTTTATACTTATAAGTAAAGGAGCAGATATATTTATAAGCTATACAGTATTAATAGGAAAGAAAACTAATATATCTGAGCTTATATTAGGTGCAACTATAGTAAGTTTTGCAACCACATTGCCAGAACTTACAGTATCATTATTCGCATCACTTGATGGGCACGCAACTATGAGTTTAGGAAATGCAGTAGGCTCAATTATATGTAATACAGGATTAGTTTTAGGACTAGTAGCAGTAATAAGCCCATTTAAAGTAGATAAAAATATGTTTTTATCAAAGTCATCATTGTTATTAATATCAGTAATAGTACTTATACTAATCGGATTAGATGGGATGATAGATAAAAAAGATGGAATTATACTTTTAGTAATGTTAGGTATATATATGTATACTAATTACAAAAGTGTTTGTGATGACAATAAAAAGATCAGTAAATCAAGTGCAAGAAGAGAAAAAACTACATTTAAAGAAGTACTTAAGATAGCCATATTTTTTACATTAGGATTAATAATGATGGTGGTAGGGTCGAAGTTACTTGTTGATAATGGAGTAAAAATAGCTCAGTTCATCGGAATACCACAGGGTGTAATAAGTCTTACAGTAATAGCACTTGGAACATCTTTACCAGAATTAATTTCAGCTATAACTGCTATAAAGAAGAAGCATCATGCTATATGTGTAGGAAACATATTAGGTGCTAACATATTAAATATAGTATCAGTAATTGGAATTTCAGCTATGCCTAATAATATCCCTATATTAGCTCAGACTATGAAATTAGATTTTCCGTTTATGATTTTAGTATTGCTTACATTAATAATACCTACTATTAAAAAATCTAAGCTATATAGATGGCAAGGGATACTAATGATAGGTATATATTTTACATACTTAATAACACTATATTTAATGTATATAGCGTTGTAATATCAGGCTTAAGTTTATATCGTCGTGAATATTATATGGCTTTAGAGGGGAAAATACTAATTGCATATTAACCCAAAACAATATATAATAGATAAATCAAGGCAAATTGATAACGGAAAGGAAATAATATATGAACACAATAAAATTTGAAGATTTACAAATTAACGACGATATAAAAAAAGCAATAGCAGAGATGGGATTTGAAGAACCATCTCCAATACAAGTACAATCTATACCTGTAATATTATCAGGTAAAGACGTTATAGGACAAGCTCAAACAGGAACGGGAAAAACAGCAGCATTCAGTATACCAATATTAGAAAAGGTAGATCAAAATGATAGAAGTTTACAAGCAATAGTACTTTGTCCAACTAGAGAACTTGCAATACAAGTTTCTTCTGAAATAAAAAAGATAGGTAAATATATGCCCGGAGTAAAAACTTTACCTGTTTACGGTGGACAGCCAATAGATAGACAAATAAAATCATTAAGAAGTGGAGTTCAAGTTGTAATAGGTACTCCAGGACGTGTTATAGATCATATAAATCGTAAAACATTAAAATTAGATAACGTAAAAATGGTTATATTAGATGAAGCAGATGAAATGTTAGACATGGGATTCAGGGAAGATATAGAGATGATATTAAGTAAAACTCCGGAAGAAAGACAAACTACTTTCTTCTCAGCTACAATGGCTAGGGGGATATTAGACTTAACTAAAAAATATCAAAATGATCCTCAACATATAAAAGTTGTTAGACAAGAGCTTACAGTTCCTAACATAAAGCAACATTATATAGAAACTAGATCATCTAATAAATTAGAAGTATTATGTAGATTAGTAGACGTTTACAATCCTAAATTATCTGTTGTTTTCTGTAACACAAAAAGAGGAGCAGATGAATTAGTTAGTGACTTACAAGCTAGAGGATACTTTGCAGATGCGCTACACGGGGATTTAAAGCAAACTCAAAGAGATATAGTTATGGATAAATTTAGAAGCGGAACAATAGATATATTAGTAGCTACAGATGTTGCAGCTAGAGGTATAGACGTTGATGATGTAGAAGCAGTATTTAACTATGATTTACCACAAGATGAAGAGTACTATGTACACAGAATAGGTAGAACTGGTAGAGCTGGTAGAAACGGCATATCATTCACTTTCGTATTTGGTAAAGATATGAGAAAAATGAGAGATATAGAAAGATACATCAAAACTAAGTTAGTTAAGCATGAGATACCTTCAATAGCGGACGTTGAAGAAAAGAAAGTTAATGCATTCTTTAGTCAAGTTAAAGAAGTTATAGAAGCTGGTCACTTAACTAAGCAATTACAATGGATAGAAAGTTTCTGTTCTGATTCTGAAGCAGATTATAGTACAGTAGATGTAGCTGCTGCACTTTTAAAATTAGCTTTAGGTGAAGATAAGCAAGAAATAGTTGAAGAAAAACCAAGAGAGCGTAGAGAACGTGGTGAGCGTAGAGAACGTACTGGTGAACGTAGAGAACGTAGAGGATCTACTGGAGCTCAAGAAGGAATGGTTAGACTATTCATAAACGTAGGTAGAAATCAAAGAGTTCAAGCTAAAGATATCGTAGGTTCTATAGCTGGAGAAGCTGGAATACCAGGTAAATTAGTTGGATCAATAGACATATATGACAAATATACTTTCGTTGAAGTTCCTAAGGAAAATGCAAAGAAAGTATTAGAAAAAATGAAAGACATAAAAATAAAAGGTAACAAAATAAACATAGAGCAAGCTAACGTAAGAAAAAAATAGTTATTTATAAGGCATGATTAAATTTAATCATGCCTTTTTTGCGTTAAAAATAAAAATAGTATTTACAAAATATTAAGTTAAACTTACTATAATAAATAAGAATCAATAAATAATGCAAAAAACAACATTTAGATAGACTAAATCATAAATATAGAATATATACAACTTTAAAAAATTAATGATATGTGGCAAGAAATTAGTTTTGAAAAAGCAATAGGGATAATTGGCGATAAGTTAAAATATTATAAAGAATAATTTGGAGCACAATCTATTATGTATTATGAACAATATGGCAGTGGATCAATCCAGGAAGTGATGGAGCTCTAGCTTTAGCTATGGTTAAGATAGTATTTGATTAAAACTTACAAGATATAGATTTTATTAATGACTATGTAGTAGGTTACGAAGAATTTGAAACTTATACAGATACTTTGAATTTAGAATACCTAATTGATGAGTGTGGAGTAGCGGAGAGTGAAATAAGAGATTTAGTAAAGCTATATACTGATAAATATAGTACAATTTATATTGGATATGGGATGCAAAAATATAAAAATGGTGGAAAGAGAATGATAATGCAAACTTTATAATAGAAAGTGGAATATCTGATATGGATGGACAAGTTACATACAATGAAATATTCGTAGACATAATAAAACAAAACTAGCTAAATTTCATTGAAGGATAAAAGTGTCAATAAGGAGAATTCATTAGAAGTTAATTACTTTTGAAGATAGTAAGGGGGCATACTAATGATAAAATATTCTTTAGACCAAAAAAACCTTTTAATAGAGTTTATGTCTACAGAACTAGATCATCATATAACTAATGAAGTTAGGGATGAAATAGACAATATATTAATTTCAAAATCGGTCAAAAATATAATATTTGATTTTAGAAATATTAACTTTATGGATTCATCAGGTATAGGTGTAATTATAGGACGATATAAAAAAATTTCTAGCGATGGTGGAAAAGTATCAGTAATAAACATAAATGATAGAGTAAAAAAAGTCTTTGATTTATCAGGGATGAATAAGATAATAGGCATTTATGATACATATGAAGAAGTAGTAAGTTCTTTGTAAGGGGGAAGATATTATGAGTAATATTATGGAAGTTAAATTTTCTGCCAAATCTGAAAATGAAAGCTTAGCGAGAGTTATAGTTGCATCTTTCGCAGCAAAGTTAGATCCAACATTAGACGAAATGGCAGATATAAAAACAGCAGTATCAGAAGCTGTAACTAATGCTATCATACATGGGTATGATGAAGATGAATCTAAGTTTGTTTATTTAAGATGTGAAATAGAAGAAAATATAATAAAAATTGTAGTAGAAGACAGAGGAAATGGTATAGACGATATTCAAATGGCTATGCAACCACTTTATACATCAAAGCCGGAACTTGAAAGATCAGGAATGGGATTCACAGTTATGGAAAGTTTTATGGATGGTGTAGCGGTAAGTTCAATAAAAGGCGACGGAACTAAAATAGTTATGACAAAAAAAATAAACTTACCTAAATAAAGTCCAAAAAGAATAGAGGTTTTATTATGGGGATAACTGTAAGAAAAGAAGAGAAAAGGGTATTGCTTAGTCATGAAAAGACATTAGAATTAATAGATAAAGTTCAGCATGGGGATGAAGAAGCTAAAGAAATTTTAATATCTAATAATTTAGGTTTAGTTAGAAGTGTTGTTACAAAGTTTTTAAACATAGGTTACGATAGAGATGATTTATTTCAATTAGGTTCAATAGGGCTTATGAAATCTATATATAAATTTGACCCTAGCTTCAATGTTAAGTTTTCAACTTATGCAGTACCAATGATTTTAGGAGAAATAAAAAGGTACTTAAGAGATGATGGAATGGTTAAGGTTTCTAGGTCTTTGAAACAAATAGCAATAAAAGCTAAGACACAAAGTGAAATATTAACTAAACAATTAGGAAGAGAACCAAGTATAGAAGAAATAGCAAAAGAGTTAGAAATAGAAAAAGAAGACTTAGTAATGGCGATGGAATCTAATTTTTCAGTAGAATATTTACACAGCGTAATTCATGAAGAAGAAGGCAATCCAATATGCCTAATAGATAAAATAAGTATGAAGGGTGAAAGTGAAGAAGAAAAAGTAATTGATAATTTATTGCTTAAAGAAGTATTAGGTAAGTTAGAAAAAAGAGAAAGACAAATTATAATGCTTAGATATTTTGAAGATAAAACTCAAAGTGAAATTGGGGATTTGCTCAACATATCTCAAGTACAAGTTTCTAGAATAGAAAAGAAAGTATTATCAAAATTAAAAACATATATTAGTTAAAAATGAACCTCTAATACACATAAGTAAACCTTATGTAAAAATTAGAGGTTTATTTTTTGATATTCAACAAATAATAAATAACAAGGAGGTATTATATATGGAATATATTTACTTAATACCTAAAAGTATAAAACCCTTTAAAACAAATAGACCTAGTATTTATTTAGAAGATATTTATGCAATATATCCTAAAGATTGTGAAAATAAATTGAAAAATATTTGTTTAAGACAATACAAAGGAAATGTTTCTAATTATGATGTAATACATTTAGGAGAAGTTATAGAATCTGTAAATGATAAATTTCCGAATTTACATCTTAATTTTTTAAAACCTGATGATATTATAATATTCTTTGATGACTGCAAAAAGGATAGAACAAAATATATAAGAGTATTTATAGTATCTATAGTAGTATTAATGGGGTCTATAATGGGAATAATGAATTTTCATGCAGATGTTAATATGGCTCATTCTCAATTTATGATGGTAGATGCAATAACAGATAATCCTAAAGCGTATATGCCATATTTTCAGTTACCATACTCGATAGGAATAGGTATAGGAGTAGCCTTATTTTTTAATAAGTTTATACCTACATACTCAAAGGGAGAACCTAGCCCGCTAGATTTAAAAATGATTTCTTTAGATACAGAAATTCAAAATCAATTAAGAAAGAAATGATGAGGATATTATGTGAGAGGATTTTTAATTTTATTTGGATTATCATCAGGAATAATGGTTGGAGCTGGTGTAGTTGCGATACTTATACTAGTAGGTATTATACCAAGAATGGCACAGGTAAGTAATACAAAAGAGTATATACACATTTATGAAATATTGCTTGTACTAGGCGCACTGTTAGGTGGTTTTATATCTATCCAAAATGTTCATGTAGATATAGGTAAGTTTGGAGCAATCCTATTTGGAATAGGTTATGGAGTATTTGTTGGATTTTTAAGTTCTGGACTTACGGAGGTATTAGATTATATTCCAGTAGTATCAAGACGCCTTAAGATACCTACAATAGGGCTAAAGTATATAATTATATCTATGTTAATTGGAAAAGTAATAGGTTCATTCATAGGATGGACAATTATAAAAGGAGGTTAGATTGTTGGATAAAGATTATAAAAAATATGTTGATGAAATTAGTCCCAAGCCAAAATATTTAAAAAACTATACATTAGCATTTATAGTTGGAGGAATTATATGTGTAATAGGTCAAGGTATAAATGATTTGTATATGAACTTTATGCATCTAGATAAACTATCATCTGTAGGAGCCACATCTATAACCTTAATTTTTATAGGAGCATTGCTTACAGGTCTAGGAGTATATGACCTTATAGGAAAAATAGCAGGAGCAGGATCTATAATTCCTATAACTGGATTTGCAAATTCAATAGTATCTCCAGCTATGGAATACAAACGAGAAGGTTATGTGCTTGGAGTAGGAGCTAATTTATTTAAAATAGCAGGGCCAGTATTAGTATATGGTATAGGATCATCTATTTTATGTGGATTTGCATATTATATTCTTACTCTTGTAAAATAAGGAGGTGAAATTGTGAAAAGTAAACGAATAGGAAGCAGAACAGTAAAATTACAAAATAAACCGACTATAATATCAGCTGCATCTGTTGTAGGACCTAAAGAAGGAGAAGGTCCTCTTAAAGAATATTTTGATATAGTTTTAGAGGACGATTTATGTGGAGAAAAATCATGGGAGCTTGCTGAAAGCAAGATGGTAGAAACTGCTATGAAAAGTGCTGTTAAAAAAGCTGGCAAAAAATTAGAAGATGTTAATTACCTTTTAGGCGGAGATTTAATAAATCAGTTACTTCCAGCATCTTTTGCAGCTAGAGAATTAGCTATTCCGTTCTTTGGAATATATGGAGCTTGTTCTACTATGGCAGAAGGAATGTGCTTGAGCTCGATGCTTGTAGATGGTGGTTTTGCAGATTTAATTTTATCAGGAACATCTAGTCATTATTGTACTGCAGAAAGACAATTTAGATTTCCACTAGAACTAGGAAATCAAAAGCCAATGACTGCTCAGTGGACAACAACAGGAGCTGGTAGCGTACTTATAGCACCTAACGGAATAGGACCTAAAGTAGAATATGTAACAGTAGGAAAGGTAATAGATAAAGGAATTGATGATGGTAACAATATGGGTGCTGCTATGGCTCCAGCAGCTATAGACACTATATATGCTTACTTTAATGATACAAAAGATGACCCAAATAGTTTTGATCTAATAGCAACAGGTGACTTAGGAAAATTAGGAAAACAAATAACAGAGGATTTACTTAAAGAAAAAGGAATTGATATATCTAAGGTATATACTGATTGTGGAATAGAAATATTTGATTTAGAAAAACAAGATGTTCACTGTGGAGGAAGCGGTTGTGGATGTTCAGCATCTGTATTTGCTGGATATATTTATAATAAATTAATTAAAAAAGAATTTAATAAGGTTATGTTAGTGTCAACAGGAGCGTTATTGTCTCCTACAAGTACATTACAGAAACAAACTATACCATGCGTTGCACATGCGGTGGTTATAGTTAATGAGGAGTGATGTTATGCTTATAGATTATATAAAAGTTTTTTTAGTTGGAGGAATACTTTGCCTAATTGCTCAAATTCTTATGGATTATTTTAAAATGCAAACGCCATATGTGATGGTTACTTATGTAACTAGTGGAGTTATTTTAACATTTTTAGGTGTTTATGAGCCAATTGTAGAATTTGGTGCTTCTGGAGCAACGGTTCCTATAATAGGATTTGGATATTCCCTTGCAAAAGGTGTAATTAAAGCAATTGCAAAAGATGGCTTTTTAGGAATATTTACAGGTGGAATAACTGCAACAGCAGGTGGGGTAGCAGCTGCTATATTCTTTGGATATGTAATGGCTGTTGTATTTACACCTAAAGCGAAGCCATAAAAAAAAGCTAACTATTTATTAAAAATAGTTAGCTTTTTAATTTTTTGATTTTTAAACTACTGAGCTGGTGCCTCCGGCGGAGCAACTGGAGGAGTTACTGTTCCACCACCACCGTTATCTGTAGGAGGAGGAGTTACTGTTCCACCGCCATTATCTGTAGGAGGAGGAGTTACTGTTCCACCACCATTATCTGGAGGAGTAGGAGGAGTCGTTGTTTCTCCGCCACCATTATCTGGAGGAGTTGTTTCTTGACCTTCATCCGGAGTAACTGGAGTTTCTGGTTTTTCTTCCTCTTTTGGTTTTTGTGGAGCTGATGGATAGCTAGTATATCTTGAAGGAGATGTTCCTTCTATAAATGCTGCATTTGATCCACCAGATGTTCTACCACCATCAATTAAATTAATTCTTGTAAAGTATATATTATCAGGTACTTTAAATTTAGTAACTGTTAAATTTTCATGCACCTGTCTCATTACTTTAGACCATAGGCTTGCAGCAGTACCACTACCGCCTTCTACGCTTCTACGAGAAATAAATTGTCCGGTGTTAGGATTTTTTCTACCACCATCATCACCAATATAAGTTGCACCAACGTAATATGGAGTGTATCCTACAAACCAAGCATCTAATGCGCTATTTGTAGTACCTGTTTTACCAGCTACTGGCATTCCACCAGGTATGGCAGCTTTTTTACCTATACCTTCAGTGATAACTGCTTCAAGCATATCAGTTATTACATATGCTACTTCTGGGTCTACAACCTTATGTTCCTCAGGCGTGTTTTTAACTATTAATTGTCCATCATAGCTTGTTATAGTAGTAAATATTGTAGGTTCTACATAAACTCCGTTATTAGCTAAAGTTCCATATGCAGAAGCCATTTCAAGTGGAGAAACACCTTTTGCCATTCCACCAAGTGTTAAAGCTGGGAATTGTCTATCATTATTACCTTCTTCACTAGTTTTAGTATCTACTACTGTTGAGATACCAAAATTCTTTAAATAATCTATCATTATATCAATACATTCTTCTTTAGAACTTCCAAGTGTTTCTGCTGTTTTTATAGCTATAGTATTTGAAGAATAAGCAAGGGCCTTACGTAAACTCATAGTTCCTACACCAGGAGTTGTAGTATTAGGATTCCATTTTCCATGATCAAATTTATAGCCACCCTTAGCATCACTAAATGCTTTTGATTGTGGAGTTAAAGCATCAATCGCAGGAGTATAAACTGATAGAGGTTTAATTGTTGAACCTGGTTGTTGAGGTTCCATAGCTCTATTTGTACCTTTTCTTCCTGTTATATGTCTACCACCAACCAAGGCTTTAATACCGCCATTTCTATAGTCTAAAATAACCATTGATGATTGTGGTTGAGGAATATTATCTATCTCTGCATTACTCCTATGACCAGGGAAGTTACCATTATTGTTGTATTCTTTTTCTAATATATTTTGCATCTTAGGATCAATAGTTGTATTTATTATCAATCCACCATTACAAAACATGTTGTAAGCTTCATCTCTAGTGCTACCTTGTTTCATCAAGGCATCTACAACCTCGTATTCTATAAGGTCTTCAACTGAAGAAGATACTTTATCCGCAGACTTAGGAAGTTTTATTTTTATTTCTTCCGCAACTGCAGCGTCATATTCTGCTTTAGTTATAGCTTTAGTTTCTAGCATTTTGTTTAAAACAGTTTCTTGTCTTTTCTTAGCTTCAGGGTTATTTATAGCTTTTCTAACAACTACAGTTCCTGACTTTAATTGGTTATATGTATCTTTGCTAGGAATAAGTCCCCAATCGTTTAATTTCTCTACCATCTTTAATTCTGTATCAGTAGCATCATCAAGACTGTCATCAGAAGTATTAACAAAGAATAATAATTTATTTTCTACATCTTCTTTAGACTCACTTCCATCTAATTTAGAAGTCATATAAGCTGAATATCTTGAAGGGTTTTTAGTTGACCCTGCAAGTAGAGCAGATTGTGCAAGTGAAAGGTCACTAGCATGCATATCAAAATATCCATGAGCACCAGCTTCAGCACCAGCAAGCCCTTTACCTACGAAGAAGTTGTTTAGATAAACTTCTAGTATATCATTTTTACTTAATGACTTACTCATTTCATGAGCATAGTATATATCCTTAATTTTACGAGGTAGACTTTGTTCTTTAGAAGTTAATAACATTTTAGATACCTGCATAGGTATTGTACTACCACCTTGCTTAGTACCAGTCAATGTTTTAACTACAGATCTAAATAAACCTTTGACGTCAACACCACTATGTTCATAGAAACGTTCATCCTCTATAGCAATAACCGCTTTTTTCAAATAGGGAGACATGTTGTCTAATTTTACTGGATCTTTTTTGTTTATACTAGGAGCGTTAGATAATAAATCACCTGTAGCATACCTAATTTCAGTTGTTTGATAAGTTTTTTCATCTAAAAGAGCTTTAGTAACTGGCTCTACATTTTTTAGTGAAGCGAATACCAAACCTGTTCCTCCAGCAACACCTACTACCAATAAAACAAGAAATATTATCCCGGCAACTCTAAAGAACTTAAATTTATCCTTTTTCTTGCTAGGTGCAGGCCTTTTTTTATTGTTTTTATTTGAAGTGTTAGCCTTGTTATTAGAAGAACTAACTGTTTTTCTTCTAATTTTATTTTTATTTTCATTGTTATCATTACTCATTAAGTTTAACCTCCTTACTTAATGCAATATTATACCACATATGTGAATAATTTTCTAACTAGATAATTAAAATGAATATAATGTAACATATTATATATATTTCACATAAAAAATATTATTAAAATAAACTAAGACATGTGTAATAACTATTTTTATCTAATAATATAAAAAATATGTGGTGGTTTAATATATATATTTAACTACTCAAAATAAAATATTGTTCTTTATTATATAAAAAGCAAATACTTAATAGTTGATACATAAAGTATTAAGGGGGACTGTTATGAAAAATAGAAAAATTGACTATAAAAGTAATAACTTTAAAAAAAACATAATAATAATATCAGCGATGTTTCTATTATCGGTATTAATAGGCAGTTTTATATATGTAGATACTAGTTTAAGACCAACCATAAAAGTATTAGCAGAAACCAAGGCACTTGAACTTGCAAATAGATCTATAAACAAAGCTGTTGGAGAAATAGTTAAAGACAAAATAGACTATTCAGATTTAATGCATACAAAATTAGATTCTGATGGAAAAATAACAATGATTCAAGCAAATACTATAATGATGAATAAAATAGCTTCAGATGTAGCTTTAAAGATTCAAGAAGAACTAAAACAAGTAAAGACAACAACTTCATACATACCAATAGGAACTGCATTAGGAAGCCCTATATTAGCTAAATATGGACCACAATTAAAAGTATCTATAGAACCGATAGGAACTGTATCCGTAGATTTTAATACTAATTTTGAATCATCTGGGATTAATCAATCAAGACATAGTATTTATTTAGAAGCAAAAACTCAAGTAAAAGTAGTAATACCACTTACAACATCAACTAAAGAAGTAAAATCAAAAATACCTATATGCGAAACAATAATCGTAGGAGATGTACCTGGTAGCTATGTTAACATACCTGAAAAAGATGTACCCAACATATTACCAAAATTAAAAATTAATGGAGTAAAATAATTAATTAAAGTCAGTTGTGTAAATTATCACAACTGACTTTATTAATATTAATCTTCTAGCATCCACTGAATAAAAATAGCATATCCAAGAGTAGGATCGTTTTCAACAGCATGAGATATAGCACCTATTATTTTATTATTTTGAATTATAGGGGTACCACTCATACCTTGAATTATCCCACCAGTCTGAGACAACAAATCTTTATCAGTTATTTTAATTCTAAAAGTTTTTGATTGTGGGGTTCTTTGGTTTTGAATACCTACAATTTCTATATCAAATTGTTCACAATCATATGAAGTAGTTTGTAAAAGTATTTGAGCTTTACCTAATTTAACTTCATTTAAAGATGCAACTTTATATGACTTTAAATCAGATGTATCAAATCCTATCACATTTCCTTTTATACCAAATTCTGTGTTTGTATTAAATTTACCAATCAAGTCTTTTCTTTGGGCACTTACTGAACCAACACTACCTTTAAAAGATTTTTGAATATTTAAATCTTTAGTTGTAGAAATATGACCGCTTTTTATTGGTATTTTCTTTGAAGAACCAATACTTATGGGATGTCCTACAGCACCAAATTCTCCTGTAGCTGGATTTATATAAGTTAATGTAGCAAATCCACACAACAAGTTATTAAAATTAACTTTTTCTAAATCTTCTTTATTAGTATTTACTATAAAATTATTTTCTCCTCTTTTTACCAAAATAGATATTTTATCGTTTGAAGATGTTGAAGATAAAATATTAGAAAAATCACCATAGTTATTAACAGGAATATTATTTACCTTTAATATAGCATCTCCCAAAGAAAATGGTGATCCTTTTATAGAGTTTCTTACAATTATATTTTTTAACTCAGCATCAATTTGAAGTACATTACCAATAGGCATTAAGTAAGTGTTATCAAATTTTTCATTAGACTGTGCATAAATTAAATTATTTGAGAAAAAATATAATAAAAAATATACAATTAATATAAAATTTAACTTTATTAATCTTTGTTTTTTCAAAGCAGAAATTTGGAAACTCATAAAACACCTTCTTTCTGTCAAAACTTAAGTGATTTATCGGTGCCTTAAAACTATTTTGTGCACTAATTTAATTTTGATGCTTGGAAAAGTGAAGCAATAAAACCTTAGTTTACATAAATAAATAACTAATAAACTTAATAGGAAAATTTAATATTAGAATACATATATAAACAATAAAATAAAGAATATGTTTCGTTGTA
This sequence comes from Peptostreptococcaceae bacterium VA2, assembly GCA_000686145.1. Taxonomy (GTDB): domain Bacteria; phylum Bacillota; class Clostridia; order Peptostreptococcales; family Peptostreptococcaceae; genus Romboutsia_D. The sequence continues at coordinate 631,845 of JMMB01000007.1, forward strand.
TTATTTACTTTATTGATGGATTATAAATAAAAGTAAAATATAAAATGGATTAATGGAATTTATGTAATATTTAAGTACAAAATAAAATGCTTAATTAATAATAATATAAATTAAGCATTTTATTTTGTATTTACTTTTTTTCTTTTTTTGTTTTTTTTTATTACAGTCCTTTTTTTAACAACTCTTGTTTTGTTAGATAAATTCGAAGAGGTAATAGCTACATCAGGAACTGGTGGAACAAATACGTATTCATCACCATCATTAGATGGACAACTTTCAACAGCAGCAATTAAAGGTATTTCATCTGACAAAGTAGCTAAAAAGGCATCTAATATATTTAAATCATTGGAACTGAAATCTTCTGCAACAGCAATTGCGATGGTAGATGTAAGTACTATGTAATCTACATAGCTTAGATTTAGGTGTATCTTGACTTTCATTTATACCATTACAACTCATATTTTAAAATACTTCCTAAGAAAAGTTCTATATAAATATATATGTAAGTAAAAAAAAATAAAAACTTATACATATAAATTTTATAAATATTGGAAATAATACTATAGGTATTTAATAAAAAATATAATATAAAGGGAGTATAAAATATGAAAAAATATAGATTATTAGTTACAATTATAATTGCTATGGGAATAATAATCATAGGAACTGCAAACCCAATTACAAATCTTTATAAAAGCACCAATTTAATTAATAAAGGAATCAATCCTAAAGCACAACCAAATAACAAAAAAAATAATCCAAAAGATTTATTAATATGTATAGACCCAGGTCACCAAGAAAAGGGAGACAGTAGCTTGGAACCTGTTGCACCAGGTTCATCTCAAACTAAGGCTAAGGTATCATCAGGAGCTAGCGGAGTAGCTACTAAAAAACCAGAATATATGTTAAACTTAGAAGCATCTATAGTTTTAAAACATATATTAGAAGGTAAAGGATATCGTGTTATTATGACTAGAGAAACGAATGATGTAAACATAAGCAACGCACAAAGAGCAATAATGGCTAATGAAAAGAATGTAGATATGGTGATAAGGGTGCATGCAGATAGTTTGGATAATTCATCAAAGACAGGTGCATCAATCTTAATACCATCAAAAGACAATAAACATACATCTAGCATATATGAAAAAAGTAATAATTGTGCTAAGTCGGTTGATGAACATATGAAAAAAGCAGGAATAGAAGTAAATGGAATATTTGAAAGAGGGGATTTAACAGGATTTAATTGGTCTAAAGTTCCTGTAGTTTTAGTAGAGATGGGATTTTTGAGCAATTATAATGAAGACTATATGATGTCTAGCCCTGAATATCAAAGAAAATTAATGCAAAGTATAGCAGATGGAGTAGAAGCTTATTTTGGCAACAATTCTAATTTATAGATTGTTAAATATATGAGCAAATTGAATTTTTATGACTAAATAAATCGGGTGATGGCAATGAAAAAAAAATTAGAAAGTGCTTATGCAAAAGCATTATCAAATACATTTAAAGCAGTAAATCCAATTAAGAAAAGTGTAATTAAAACAACCTGTGAGGTACATCTATTTATACAAGAAAATGCAATAGAAATATTAAAAAATGAAGGATATTACAATGAATATGAGTTTTTTAAAGATCATTTAGTGGAAATAAACAAAGGTTTAGTTTGGGCAGATCAAGATTTTAAATCATATCATCATTTTTATAATGCTAAAGAAGGTAAAGGTAAATATGGATATGATGAAAATGCAATGACAGTTGCTAAAACATATTACAATAAGGCAATCAAATATTTTTCAATGGGTAACTATGCAAGAAGTTTGTTTTTCTTTGGGGCAGCATGCCATATAATACAAGACTTAACAATTCCACAGCATGCTAAGGGAAGATTATTAGATAATCATAGACAATTTGAAACTTATATAAAAGAAAATTACAAAAAAATAAAGAGATTTAAATCGCATAAAGATTCGATAGTACTAAATAGTATAGAGGAATATGCGGATTATAATTCTTTGCATGCGCTTAGAGTAGACCATATGTATAGGAATATAGAAGATTTAAATACTAAATTTTATTTAACAGCGGTTAAAAGTATTACATTATCTCAAAAAACTACTGCTGGTTGTATGATAATGTTTTTTGAAGATTTAATGCATATAGATAAGAATAATGAATATTTTTAAGATTATAATTTTAAATTTATAAAATTAAAATTAGAATATAAATGTATTTTATAGATTAAGAATACATGGATATTCTAATTTTATTTTTTGTATTATTAAATTAAAATAAATAACTTAAAAAGTGTATTTGACTATACTTGATTTAAGTCGAAAAAGAATATATTATAATATAGAATAAATAGACAATAAAACTAACAAAGAGGTGGTAAAATGCTAGTAGTAGAAAATGTAAGTCATGGTTTCGGAGCGAGAACTATACTAGAGAATGTTTCATTTAGGCTTAGAAAAGGTGAACATATAGCACTAGTTGGTGCAAATGGAGAAGGAAAATCAAGTTTTTTAAATATAATAACAAAAAAGCTTATGCCGGATGCTGGTAATATAAAGTGGTCATCAAGAGCTACTGTAGGATATCTAGATCAACATACAGTACTTAGCAAAGGAAATACTATAAGAGACATATTAAGAGAAGCATTTAAATCAATGTTTGATTTAGAACAAGAAATGATACTTATGTATGACAAAATGGGTGAAGCTAACGATGATGAAATGACAAAATTATTAGAAGAAACAGCAGAGATACAAACTATATTAGAAAATAGTGGATTCTATATGATAGATTCTAAAATCCAAGAAGTCGCAAATGGATTAGGATTAGGTGAAATAGGATTAGATAGAGATGTATGCGATTTAAGTGGAGGTCAAAGAACAAAAGTACTTTTAACTAAATTATTACTTGAAAACCCAACAATATTAATATTAGATGAGCCTACAAACTATTTAGATGAAGAACATGTAACTTGGTTAACAAGATATCTTCAAGAATATGAAAATAGTTTTATACTAGTATCTCATGATATAGATTTTATAAACAATACATGTAATGTAATTTATCATATGGAAAATGGTGAACTAAGTAGATACAAAGGAAACTATGACGAGTTTGTTAGACTTAATGATATAAAGAAGCGTCAAGAAGAACAAGCTTATGATAGACAAATTGAAGAAAGAAAGAAACTAGAAGACTTTGTAGCTAGAAATAAAGCTAGAGTTGCTACTCGTGGTATGGCAAACAGTAGACAAAAAAAATTAGATAAGATGGAAGTTTTAGAAAGACCAAAAGAAAAGATAAAGCCTACATTTGGATTTAAAGAAGCTAGAGTACCAAGCAGATTTGTATTCCAAACTGAAGAATTAATTTTAGGATATGATGAAGCGTTAACTAGTCCTCTTAACTTTACATTAGAGAGAAATAAAAAAATTGCATTAAAAGGTATGAATGGTGTAGGTAAATCTACATTACTTAAAACGCTACTTGGAATAGTAAAACCTTTTGGTGGAGAAGTTAAACTAGGAGACTATCTAGAAGTTGGATATTTTGAACAAGAAAGTTCAAGAGAAAACTACAATACTCCTATTGAAGAAATATGGTCAGAATTCCCAGGACTTACTAACTTTGAAGCAAGACAACATCTTGCTAAATGTGGACTAACTAATGAACACATAACTAGTCAAATGAGAGTTTTAAGTGGAGGAGAAGCGGCTAAGGTAAGATTATGTAAGGTTATGCTAAAGAGTATAAACTTATTAGTAATTGATGAGCCTACAAACCATTTAGATGTAGAAGCTAAAGATGAACTAAAAAAAGCAATAAACGAATTTAAAGGAACAGTTCTTTTAGTTTGTCATGAACCAGAATTCTACATGGATATAGTTGATGATGTATGGAATATAGAAGATTTTACTACTAAGATAGTTTAAATTATAGACAATATTTTATTTGGGTATATTATAAGGGGTATTAAAAAAAAATTAGGAAGCTTTAGGGGCGCTGAGTAAATGAAAAAACTTTTAAATATAATATTTCCGATATGCTTTAGCATACTAATAATAACAGGAATAATAAAATTTACGGTAGGATTTAAAGAACTTTATTACTATGATATAGATAAACTAAATATACCGATATTATCTAATTTATCAGAAGAAGAAATAATATTAAATTATGATTACTTAATAGATTATAACTTAAGAAAAGATGATAAAAATTTTGAGATGCCAAGTATAAAATCATCACCACAAGGGAAAATACATTTTGAAGAAGTTAGAGATATTTTTCAAAACATAAATAAATTATTTGATTTATGTTTAATTATTTCTATAATAGGGTTATTTATAAATATAAAATATAAAAATATAAATTTTTTAAATATAACTTCAAAGTCGTTAATAAGTATACCTATAATATTAGCACTTCCTATTGTGATAAATTTTGAGAGCAGTTTCGTTATTTTCCATAAGCTTATGTTTAGTAACGATTACTGGATATTTGATCCTAACTTAGATCCTGTAATAAATATGTTGCCTCAACAGTTTTTCTTTCATGCTGGAGTTATGATGTTGGCACTTGTATTGATATCAAGTATATTAATGTATGTAGTATATAGGTTGTTAAAGATAAAAAGAGAGCAATAATATTGTTCTCTTTTTATAGTATATAGAAAATTGTATTCATATATAAATGAAATATAAATGTACTTTTGGTTATTTAAAAAACATTATATTTTATCATCTAGGATGTTATATTATTTTTTACTTGAAATTTTAATAATATCTTGGAATTTACCCATAATATATTCATAGTTATTTTTATTGTGAGGAAGCATACAACTTGAACAGTCCTTAAAACCATTTTTGCTATATTTAAAATTTCCACCACAGTTTTCACCTAAAGCATATAAAGGGCAATAACAAAATAAACAGTTAAATTCATCTGGTTTATTAGTTTTGTGGCAAGGAAAATATTCACATGCTTTGTGGTTGAAAAACTTATAGTTATCGGTTTTTTGTTCAGGGAACTTATAATCATCACTCATACTATTTACCTCCTAATTGTATCTATCAATATAATTATACTAAATATTTACATTAGTGGTATAATAAAAAAGATTTCTATATAAGTATTTATATATAACTTAAAGTGAATATAATTTATTATATGAAATAAATTATATATCCAAAATAAAAAGTATTAAATTAATAATTTAAAATGAATATTAAATAAGTATTAAAAATAAAGAGGTGTTATCATGGAAGAGAAACAAGAAAGAGCACTGCTTGTAGGACTTAATATAACTTCTACAGCAAGAAAAATTGATGATATTGATATAAATGAATCAATGGAAGAATTAAAAGAATTAGCAAAAGCTGCAGGTGCTGAAGTAGTAGGAAGTTTAATTCAAAATAAACAAACTACAGATGCAGCATTTTATGTAGGAAAAGGAAAAGTTGAAGAAATAAAAGCATATGCTGATTCTTTAGATGCAACAGTAGTAATTTTTAATGATGAATTATCAGGTGCACATATAAGAAATATAGAAGAAGTAGTTGGAGTGAAAGTTATAGACAGAACTACTTTAATATTAGACATATTTGCTCAAAGGGCATTAACAAAAGAAGGTAAACTTCAAGTAGAAATTGCTCAGTTAAAATACAGACTACCAAGACTTTCAGGAATGGGTGGAGCACTGGGTAAAACGGGTTCAGGTATAGGAGCTAGAGGTCCAGGAGAACAAAAATTAGAATTAGACAAAAGACATATACTTAATAAAGCAGCAGACATAAGACGTGAGCTTAAAGAAATTAAAAAAGTCAGAGAAACTCAAAGAGTTCAACGTTTAAAATCTAATATACCTATAGTTGCAATAGTAGGATATACAAATGCAGGTAAATCTACTTTATTAAATGAGTTAATAAAAACTCATAAAGATTATGAAAAAGAAAAAGAAGTATTTGCAAAAGATATGTTATTTGCTACTTTAGATGTAACTCTTAGAAAAGCTTTATTGCCAAATAAAAAAGAGTTTTTAGTAGTAGATACTGTTGGATTTGTTAGTAAATTACCACATGACTTAGTAGATGCATTTAAAGCAACTTTAGAAGAGGTTCATTATGCAGACTTAATATTACATGTAATAGATGCTACAAATAGTAGTTATGAACTTCAAAAGAACACTACAGAAGCAGTACTTAAAGAATTAGGTGCAAATGATAAACAAACTATAATAGTATACAATAAAATTGATAGATTAGATTTAGATATATACCCTAAAAATACTGAAGAAACAATATATATATCAGCTAAAAAAGGTACAAATATGGATGAGTTATTAAAGCTTGTTCAAGATGCAATAATGGAAAAAACATATGCAGTAAAACTTTTATTACCTTATGAAAGAGGAGATATATTTAGTAAGGTCAAAGATAAATATAATGTAGAGAATTTTGAATATGTAGAAAATGGAATAACTCTTGATGTAAATTTACAAGAAGCAGACTATAATATATATAAAGAGTATATATTAGATAAGTAGGTAATGTTATGAATATAAGTTGGGATAATATAGACAACTTGGAAGACTATTACGTAACATATCTTCTATACAAAGAATCAAAAACAGTATCTCAAATCAGTAAAATAAGGAATCTATCAATTTCACAAGTTAATGACCAATTAATAATGGCTAAGTTAGAGATAAAGGCAATGCTTAGAGATAAGGTAGAACTATCTAAGGACACTATAGATAAATTTCTAGTATTGAATAAACATGATAGACTACAATTTATGGGTGAATTAAATAGTGAAAGAATGATAGACCTTAAAAGGAAACTTTACAAAAGAATACTAATTGAAAAAAATGCTGAAGATCTTATGATTTTGATTTGGGCAACTGGCGAATTAAAGGATGATAGGTTTTTAAAACTACTACATCCTCTAACTAGTCATAGACACTCAGACGTAAGGAGAATAACATATTCAGCTCTTAGAAAAATAGAATCACCAAGCAGTAGAGAGTACTTACAAAGAGGCCTATATGACACCAATCCACAAACTAAACAGTATTGTGCAAAAGCACTTTCTAAGATAGGGAATGAAAATAGTTTAAGAATGTTAAGACAGCTTAAGAATAAAAAACAATTTGAAAAAGACTATGTGTTAAGAGCATATGAAGAAGCTATTGATACATTAGAAAAATCAGATAAATAACATAAACAATTAAGACTTAACATATAATGAACAAATTAACTATTTATCTATGGTGTATCTCCAGAAGTTAACATAAAAAAAGAGTTAATAGGAGGGGTTAAAATGATAGTAAGACGTTGCGCAGGTGGAGTAGTGTTTTATGCAAATAAAGTGCTTATGATAAAAAATGATAGAGCTGAGTGGACACTTCCAAAAGGCAAGATGTATGATAAAGAATTTCAATATGATAGTGCAATTCTTAGAGTAAAGGAAGAAACAGGTATAGATGCTAGTGTAGTTGATGTAGCTGGAGACACTATGTATGAGTTTTTTTCAAGAAGTAGACAACAAAAAGTATGTAATGCAATAATGTGGTATATAATGGAAACTGACAATACCCAATACATACTAAAGGATGAACTTGTCGATGGCGGTTTTTTCAAAGTAAAAGATGCCATAGAGATGTTAACACACAGCAAAGAGAAATCTTTAGTAGAGATATCATATAAAAAATATAAAGAACTGAAAAAACAAGATGCAGAGAGCAATGCTGTACTGTAAATGATTAATAAATTAGAAGATAAATTAAAGAAAGGGCATAGCCCTTTCTTTTTTGATTTATACAATTATATTGGATATAATAAATAATAGATATTATGTAAATAAATATAAGCTATTAAAATTAAAAAAATTTAGTTAAGCATAATTTAATTAATTTTTATTGATATATATATATTTTAAAATTGGAGGAGATTATGAGTACATATAAAACATTGCATGAATTTGGGATGGATGAAATTACAATAGAAAAATCTACATTTATAGGATATGCAAAGCCAATAAAAAGTGAAGAAGAAGCAATAGAATTTATTAATGAAATAAAGAAAAAGCATAAAGACGCAAGACATAACGTATGGTCATATACAGTTGGTAAAAATATGAACATACAAAGATATAGTGATGATGGAGAACCACAAGGAACAGCAGGTATTCCTACATTAGAAGTTATAAAAAAAGAAGACTTAAGAGACGTGGTAATTGTTGTTACTAGATACTTTGGAGGTATAAAGCTAGGAGCTGGAGGGTTGGTTAGAGCTTACACTAAAGGAGCTAAAATAGGTATAGAAGCAGGACAAGTAATACAAAAGGTACTTTACAAAGAAGTTAGTATTAAGATAGATTATACTCAACTTGGGAAAGTTCAAAATGAAATAATGAATATGGGGTACTTCATTAAAGACACTGTATATGAAGATAATGTTGAGATAATTGTATATTCAAGAAGTAATGAAGTTGAAAATATAATAACTAAAATAACAGACATAACTAGTGCAAAAGCAGAGATACAAACAGGAGAAGAATTATATTTATCAGAACAAGATGGAAATATAATATTGTAGAGATTAACTTATATTTTATGCACCATTAAGAATATTAAAAAATATTATACTAATATGATATGTCTAAAATATCATAAGTAAAATATATAAGGTGTGAGGTGTATGAGAAATAAAGGTTGTGATAGAAGACGTGCTTTATTAGAAGAGTTATGTAATGATTGGGATAAACTAAATATTCCAGCAAAAGCTTTAATTATGACAGGAATGTTATTATTTACAGCTGTAATATTTATTACATTTTACAGTAATGGTGATAATGGAATGAGGCAGTCAGTTGAAGTTGTTTTTAGATCCAGTTTGTCATCTGTGTTTGGTTTTTTGTTAAGTTCAAATATTAAAACCCAAAAAACAAATACTAATAATTCGATGAGTAGAGAAATACATGAAGAAGAATGTGAAGAAGAAATAGAAATATATAATTATAAAGAAGGCAATCTTATACAAATATCTATAGCACTAGTCGTTTGTGTAGTATCTATAACTTGTATATTGGTAATATATATTACTGATAATGCTCAAAACATCCCGTCTATATCTCATTTAAGAGATCTTATGTGTATATCTATAGGATTTTTATTAGGAGAATCTAAAATAAAAAAATAAAAGAATTAAAAATTCATAGCTTGGTTAGTAAAAATAAAATAAGTGGGTAAATAACTTTAATATTTATCCACTTATTTTTAATGAAAATTAATAAATAAATTTAGCTATTTAGGACAAGTATCTTTTTTAGGGCAAGAAATACCTTTTTTTACTTCTATTAAGCCCACTATTAATAAAAATACACCAAATGCTTTTTTTAAAATTTCAGAAGATAAATAAGTAGCTAAAAATGAACCACATATAGCTCCTAAAACTCCAAATGAAGCTATAGGAAGAACTAAACTAAGTACTACTTTTTTATTTTTAATATGTATAAATAAAGCAATTATAGTCATTGGTATTGAAGATAGTAAATTTATACTTTGAGCTATTTTGGGGTCTATACTTGCAAATAATATAAGGGCAGGTATAAGAATTGTGCCCCCACCCATTCCCATTCCACCAATAATGCCTGCAAAAAATCCAATTGTAACAAATAACATTAAAACACCATCCTTAATGCAGCTATTATCATTAGTAGTCCAAAAGAAATTCTAAGAAATCTACCAGTAACTTTACATAAAATTTTAGCTCCAATAATACCACCAATAATACTTCCAGCAGCAACCTTAAGTGTTAGGGAAACATCATAGGTTCCGTTATATATATATATTGCAGAACTTGCACCTGTTAAAAATATTATTATGGCTAAGGCTGTAGCGTGAGATTCATGTTCTTCAATTTTAATGATATCATTTAAGATTGGAACTAAAAGAGTACCTCCTCCAGAACCAAAGATACCATTAATAAAACCTGTAAAAATACCGATTAGTGTATTTTTAATATTAAAATCAGAATGTTTAATTTTCATATTTATCACCCTCTAAATATAGTTTTCACATAAAGGCCAAATTATATTTATGAAATGTATAGGAGAAAATAAAATTGAATTTTAACTTATATATATGGTTATACTATGATTAAATGAACTGAAAATGCTTCAATTAGAAGGATAAATTCAGAAAATTATCTAAAAAGATATTTATGTAGGAGGTTTTAATTATGAAAGCAAATGTTGATAAAGATACATGTATAGGATGTGGATTATGTCCAAGTATATGCCCAGAAGTATTTTCAATGGATGATGAAGATGGAAAAGCAAAAGCAATAAATGCCGAAGTTCCAGAGTCAGAACAAGATTCAGCTAAAGAAGCTGAAGAAAGTTGTCCAGTTGACGCAATAAAAGTAGGTTAATTTAAAATTAAAAATCCATCTATTTTTAGATTGCTATTTAAGTAATTAAATAGTTCTAAATAGATGGATTTTTTTAATTTATAAACATATGATATAATGAAATTATACAAAATATGTAAAATATAGATAGGAGCTAAAGATGACAGATATAAAATTAAAAATAGACAAAACTGTAGATTGGCTAAGGTATAAAGTTAACGAGGCAAATTGTAAAGGTTTAGTTGTAGGAGTGTCTGGAGGTATCGATTCAGCAGTAGTTGCATACTTGATAAAAAAAGCATTTCCTAAAAACTCTATGGGTGTCATAATGGGTATAAAAAGCAATCCTGAAGATAGAGAAGATGCTTTAAAGGTTATCAATGAATGTAGTATAGAATATATAGATTTAGACCTTACAGAGCCTCAAAATTTAATATTAGATACTGTAGTTGATTCTCTTAAAAAAAATAATTTATATAAAGAAGATTATTTAAAAATGACAGATGCAAATCTTAGAGCAAGAGTAAGAATGAGTACTGTATATACAGTTGCGAATAACTTAGGGTATTTAGTAGTTGGAACTGATAATGCAGCAGAAATACATACAGGGTACTTCACTAAGTATGGAGATGGAGGGGTTGACTTAGTACCTCTTGCAAATCTTACTAAAAAAGAAGTGTATGAGTGGGCAAAAGCATTGGGAGTTTGTGATGATGTTATAAATAAATCTCCTTCTGCAGGACTTTGGGAAGGTCAAACTGATGAGATAGAAATGGGAACAACTTATGATATGATAGATGCAGTTGTTGAAGGAAGACTAGATGAAGTTCCTCAAAAAGACGCTCAAATAATCCAAAGACTTCACACAATTAGTGAACATAAAAGACATATAGCACCTAAGCCACCTAAGTTCTAATTTACTAATTTAACTATTTGTGCTAAAATTTACGAGTGATAATAAAATCACTAAGTATATACTAAATAAATGGGTATAAACCATACATATTTACCCTCAAGTAATATATAAACTAATAAAATTTAGTAAGGAGTGGAATTATGGGTCGTATAGGAAACATAATCAACAAAAAAGGTAAACAGGACGCTAAAAGAGCTAAAATATTCACTAAGCATGCTAGAGCAATAACAGTTGCAGCTAAAGAGGGTGGAGGAAATCCAGACTATAATGCAACATTAAAAACAGCTATAGAAAAAGCTAGAGCTGATAATATGCCAAGTGACAATATAGACAGAGCAGTAGCTAAAGGAGCTGGAGCTGGAGCTAACGAAAACTATGAAACAATAGTTTACGAAGGATACGGACCTGGTGGAGTTGCTGTTATAGTTGAAACTTTAACTGACAATAAAAATAGAACAGCTGGTAACGTAAGATACTACTTCGATAAAAATGGTGGTAACTTAGGAACTAGTGGATGTGTATCATTCATGTTTGACAATAAAGGACAAATATTAATAGAAGCTAATGATAATGTATCAGAAGAAGAATTAATGGAAATTGCGCTAGAAGCTGGAGCAGAAGACTTTATAACTGAAGAAGATGGATATGAAGTAGTAACAATGCCAGAAGACTTTGCTGCTGTTAGAGATGAATTACAAGCTAAAGGATATGAATTTATATCTGCAGATGTTAAGTTAATACCTCAAACAACTGCTGAATTAACTGAAGAAGAACAGTTAAAATTTATGCACAAATTAGTTGATATGCTTGAAGATGACGATGATGTTCAAAACATATACCATAACTGGGAAATGGCTGAATAATTACTTAACTAATATATAAATCAAAACACCTCTAAATTAAGAATTATAGATTAATCTATATAAATAGTTTGGAGGTGTTTTTATTGTGTAAATACATTTTATACTTTATACAATATTGATAATTTATACTATATATAGTATTATCAATAGGTTGCAAAATGTGATAAATTAATTTTATAAACTGCAACAAATAAACACTACAAAAGCAATCAAAAAGGGGAAATTAAATGAATTTTAAAATTAAAAAAATATTATCACTGTTAATTATATTTATGGTAGGATATGTACAAATTGGGTGTCAATCTTTCAATAAGAAAAGTGAAAGTAGTGTATCTGTACAAAGTAGTCCTAATGCACAAATACATTTTATAAACACAGGAAATTCAGATTCAATATTAATAACACAAGATAACAAAGCTGCACTTATAGATGGTGGAGATAATGATGATGAAAATTTAGTAGTAAATTACATAAAAAAACAAGGGATAAAAGAACTAGAATATGTGTTTGCAACTCATCCTCATGCTGACCATATAGGTGGATTAGATGCAGTGGCAGATGAAATAAAAATAAACAACTTATATGTAAGTAATGGTGATGCTCAAACTAAAACTTATAGAGACTTTATACAAGCAGCATCAGATAAAGGACTAAGCCCAAGTGTACCTTTGATGAATAGTGAATTTAAACTAGCAACATCAACATTTAAAGTATTATCAGTGGCAAATAGTAATGACCCAAACAATAATTCTTTGGTGCTTTTATATACCAATGGAAACGACAGAGTACTTTTAATGGGAGATGCAGAAGCTGAAATTGAATCAAAGATAAATGAGAGAAATATTGATTTATTAAAAGTAGGTCATCATGGATCTCATAGTAGTTCAAGCAAAAAGTTTATAGAAAGAGTAAATCCAAAGTATGCAGTCATATTAGCTGGAAAAGGCAATAAGTATGGCCATCCTCATAAAGAGACTATGCAACTATTAAAAGATAAAAATATAGAAGTTCACAGAAGTGATGAATGCTCCGATATAGTATTTACATCTACTAAAGATGGTATAAGTACAGATTGTAAAGTAGGAAGCTATAAACCTGGAAATAAATAATTATAAAAAAGTATTTCGTTGAATATTGTAACGAAATACTTTTTTTATTTATATATATAATTTGAAAATAATTAAATTTATATAAGCAATAAAAGAATGAGGAAAAATATATTCTCCTCATATAAAAAATATATAACAAATTAAAATTAATTATAATACTTAAACAAAGAATTGAATTTATCCTCACTCATAAGCGCTCTTGCAACTAAAGTAGAAGATGAAGGATAGCTTTTAATTGGTGCCCATATTTCAAACAACTCTTTTTCATAGTCATTAACGGTATATTTTTCACCGTTATCTATCTTTTGCTCAACTAAAGATGTAAAATCTCTTATTTTTAAGAAATCATCCAACGTAAGGTCGGAAAAAATAGATGCTTTATGTTGAGGTTGTTTTAAAAAAAGTATATTTTGTTTAAACTCTAAAAAGTCAATTCGATCATAAATTAAGCTAACATAAGAACTCAAAATATCACCTCCAAAGAGAAATTTTTAAATGATATTATATAATATGTATAAAAATCTTAAAATGGGATAAAAATCCAAATATAATAAATTCTAAAATTTACCTAAAATGTATAAAAAAATATGCGATGGATAAAATGCTATGTAGAAGGAGGTATTTTTATGTTTGAAAAAAAAGAACCATTTAAGTGGAAAGCCCCAATCTTAGTTTTAACAGGAATTGTTGTGTTAAGTGGTGGGATTTATTTAGGTGTAAAAACTACAGATATACAAGACAAAGAAAGTAAGCAGGCTAAGGTAGAACAAAAATCTGAAAAGCCTGTTGAAAAAGAAAAAGAGGTATTTGGAATTAGTAAAGACTGTGAAATTTGGGTACATAAGAAAAATGAAGATGGAAGCGATTCAGACAAAACGCCTATGATGGTCGGAACAATCGATAAAGTTTTATTAGATAAAAGTGAAGAAGAAATAGTAGCATACTTAAATGATAAATATCCAGATAGAAAAATAGACAGTTTAAGCAAACATGAAATATTACTATCTGAAGTAGCACCAACTAATGAACCTTCAAAGAGTAACAAATATTCCCTAGAAGAAGATGAGGGATTTATAGGACTTTATAGATATGATAATGATGGTAAAAAAGACTTAATAGAAAAGACACAAATAAAAATGGACTCTCTTCCAAAATCACTACAAGATGATATTAAAAATAGTGTAATAGTAGATACAGAAGATGAAGCTTATAGCAAACTTGAAAATTTCGATAGCTAAAGATATAAAAACAACCTCTTATAGGAGGTTGTTTTTTGTTGTATATAAAAACTTATGATATAATATATTAGAACATAAGTTTTGTACGTACGGGGCAAAATCAATAGGAGGAATACACCTTGATAATACTAGGCATAGACCCAGGAATAGCGATAGTAGGCTTTGGAATAATAGAATATAAAAACTCTAAATTTAGAGTAATAGATTATGGGGCTGTAACAACACCGGCACATATGGAAATGTTAAAAAGATTAGAACTTGTTTATAAGGGAATAGACCTTATCATAAAAAAATATAACGTAGATGAAGTTGGAATAGAAGAACTATTCTTTAATAAAAATGTTAAAACTGCAATTACAGTAGCACAAGCTAGAGGAGTAACAATGCTTGCATGTGCACACAATGGTAAGCCTGTATATGAATATACTCCACTTCAAGTAAAACAAGGAGTTGTGGGTTACGGAAGAGCATCAAAAGCACAGGTTCAGCAGATGGTAACATCTTTTTTAAATTTAAAGCAAGTTCCAAAACCAGATGACGTGGCAGATGCACTTGCTGTAGCTATATCTCATGCACACGCCAATAAATTAGAAAAAATACTAAAAAATATTAGGGGGTAATTTATGTATAGCTATATAAAAGGAACTATTGAAGAAATTAATTTAGATAGTATTGTTATAGAAAACAACAATATAGGATATAAAATAAATGCATCGTCAAATACTATAAAAGACTTACAAATGGGAAAAATGTGTAAAATATATACAAAGCTAATTGTAAGAGAAGATGATATGAGCCTTTGTGGATTTGCATCAAAAGAAGAAATGAAGATGTTTGAATTGCTTACATCTGTATCAAAGATTGGGCCTAAGGTGGGGCTTGGAATATTATCATTTTCATCACCTGGACAACTAGGTGCATATATTTTAAGTGAAGATATTGTACAACTTTCAAAAGCACCAGGTGTAGGTAAAAAGACCGCAGAGAGAATGGTTTTAGAATTAAAAGATAAAGTAGATAAAAATAATATTGAATTTGAGCCAACATTACTTACACAATCACCAATAGGAGTATCAAAAGATGAAGCAGTAGATGCCCTACTTGCACTTGGATATTCACCTTCTGAAGCTAAAGAAGCCGTTGATAAATGTAAAAAAGATGGGCTTAATACAGAAGCTATAATAAAGAAATCATTAACTTATATAATGAGTAAATCATTAAGATAATTAAAATTAAAAATTATTCAAACATGAAGGGGGAACTTTAATGCATGATTTTGATGATGAAAACAGGATAATTACATCTACAATGCAAAATGATGATGTTGACATAGAAAATAGTTTAAGACCTAAAACATTAGATGATTATTTAGGACAAGAAAAAACTAAAGAACAATTAAAAATATTTATAGAAGCAGCAAAATCTAGAAATGAACCATTAGACCATGTTCTACTATACGGACCACCAGGGCTTGGTAAAACAACTTTATCAAGTATAATAGCAAATGAAATGGGTGTTAATTTAAGAATAACATCAGGTCCTGCAATTGAAAGAGCTGGAGATTTAGCAGCGATACTTACAAATTTAAATGAAAATGATGTTTTATTTATAGATGAAATACATCGTATAAATAGAACTGTTGAAGAAGTATTATATCCTGCAATGGAAGACTATTGTTTAGATATAATAATTGGAAAAGGACCATCAGCTAGAAGTATAAGACTTGATTTACCTAAGTTTACATTAATAGGTGCAACTACTAGAGCAGGTATGCTTACAAATCCACTAAGAGATAGATTTGGAGTTATATGTAAACTAGATTATTATACTGTAGATGAATTAACTAAGATAGTAATAAGATCTGCTGAAATTTTGGGAGCTGAAATAGAAGTTGGTGGAGCAATTGAAATTGCAAGACGTTCTAGAGGAACTCCAAGAATAGCAAACAGACTTTTAAAAAGAGTTAGAGATTATGCTCAAGTAAGAGCCAATGGAGATATAACTAATGAAGTTGCAGACCAAGCTTTAGAACTTTTAGGAGTTGATAGCTTAGGACTAGACTATGTAGATGAAAAATTATTAATGACAATAATTCAAAAGTTCACAGGAGGACCTGTAGGATTAGATACACTAGCTGCATCTATAGGTGAAGATAGAAATACAATTGAAGATGTTTATGAACCGTATCTATTACAATTAGGATTTTTAAATAGAGGTCCAAGAGGTAGAATAGCAATGCCCCTAGCTTATGAACATTTGAATATACCATATCCAGCTAAATAAAAAAATAAGCTATTTATATAGAAAAAAACCTTATTCTTTGTTATTATGGTAATTGCATAAATTTTTGGAAAGGAAGTTGAAAATTGAAAACAAGTGACTTTTACTTTGACCTACCAGAAGAATTAATTGCTCAAATTCCGATAGAAGATAGATCTAGTTCAAAATTAATGGTTCTAGATAAAGAAACTGGTAAAATAGAGCATAAAATTTTTAAAGACGTAATAAATTATTTAAATCCAGGAGATTGTTTAGTTCTTAATAATACTAGAGTTATACCTGCTAGATTGATAGGAGAAAAACTAGATACTGGAGGTAAAATAGAATTTCTTTTATTAAAAAGAACTGAAGAAGATACTTGGCAAGCATTAGTTAAGCCAGGTAAGAGAGCTAAAGTTGGAACTAAGTTCTCATTTGGGAATGGAAAATTAATAGGAGAAGTAGTTGGACTAGCAGAAGAAGGTTCTAGAATAATAAAGTTTTATTATGAAGGAATTTTTGAAGAAGTTTTAGATGAATTAGGAAATATGCCACTACCTCCATATATAACAGAAAGATTACAAGAAAAAGAAAGATATCAAACAGTTTATTCAAAGCATAGTGGTTCAGCTGCTGCACCAACAGCAGGACTTCACTTTACAGATGAGTTATTAAAACAAATAAAAGAAAAGGGTGTAGATATTGCTTTTGTAACACTACACGTTGGTCTTGGAACGTTTAGACCTGTAAAAGTTGATGATGTATTAAATCATGAAATGCACTCTGAATATTATGTGGTTGATAAAGAAGCAGCTAGCAAAATAAACAAAGCTAAAGCTAATGGAAAAAATGTAATATGTGTTGGAACTACAAGTTGTAGAACTGTAGAATCAGCAAGCTTAGAAGATAAAACTATAAAAGAATGTAGTGGATGGACTAATATATTTATTTATCCAGGGTATAAGTTTAAAATAGTAGATAGACTTATAACTAACTTCCATTTACCAGAGTCGACACTAATAATGTTGGTAAGTGCACTTTGCAGTAAAGATAATGTACTTAATGCTTATGATGTAGCGGTAGCAGAAAGATATAGATTTTTCAGTTTTGGAGATGCAATGATCATAAAGTAGGAGGGGCGTATGAAAAACTTAGATAAAAATAATTTATCACTGAGAATAGCCTATATATTTGAATCGATGTTAGCAATGGTAGTTTTAATTGCAGTATTTTTAGGAACTATAGATGTTTTAAGAATGATATGGAAGGCCTATATAATTGAATTTCAAACACCTGTTCAATATAGCCAACTTAACGATATGTTAGGGCAAATATTACTTTTAGTTATAGGAGTAGAGCTTGTAGTAATGCTTTCACTTCATATACCAGGAGCACTTTTAGAAGTATTATTATATGCAATAGCAAGAAAGATGTTATTACTTCCAAAGGGTGAAGGAATGGCAGATGTTTTAATTGGGGTATTAGCAATCGCTGGTATCTTTGCAATTAGAAAATATTTAGTAATAAAGGATAATAGCAACCTAAATGTTACCAGTATTCATTATGAAGATTGTGAAGAAGGACAAGATTGTGATGAATGTGAAGCATGTAGAGAAGCTAAATTGAAAGAAGCAAAATCAAAACATTAGATATTAAGGAGACAAAAAATGAGTGCAGTAAGATATGAACTTATAAAAACATGTAAACAAAGTGGAGCGAGATTAGGAAGATTACACACTCCACATGGAGTTATAGAAACACCAATATTTATGCCTGTTGGAACACAAGCAACAGTAAAAGCAATGACTCCAGAAGAATTAAAAGAAATAGGATCTCAAATAATATTAAGTAATACTTATCATTTATATATGAGACCAGGACATGATTTAGTTAAAGAAGCAGGTGGGCTTCATAAATTTATGAACTGGGATAAGCCTATACTTACAGACAGTGGAGGATTCCAAGTATTTAGTCTTGGGCCACTTAGAAAGATAACTGAAGAAGGAGTTAACTTTAGATCTCATATAGATGGTTCTAAGCATTTTATAAGTCCTGAAAAAGCTATGGAAATACAAAATGCCCTAGGTTCAGATATAATGATGGCATTTGATGAATGTGCTCCATATCCAGCAGATAGAGAGTATGTTAAAAACTCTTTAGAAAGAACTACAAGATGGTTAAAAAGATGTAAAGAATCTCATAAAAACACAGAAAACCAAGCTTTATTTGGTATAATCCAAGGTGGAATGTACAAAGATTTAAGAGAGCAATCAGCTAAAGAAATCTTAGAATTAGACTTACCAGGATATGCAGTAGGTGGACTAAGTGTTGGAGAGCCAAAAGAATTAATGTATGAAGTATTAGATTACACAGTACCTTTAATGCCAGAGGATAAGCCAAGATACTTAATGGGTGTAGGAAGTCCTGATGACTTACTTGAAGGTGTTATAAGAGGAATAGATATGTTTGACTGTGTATTACCTACTCGTATAGCTAGAAACGGTACAGCGATGACTAGTGTTGGTAAAGTGGTAGTTAGAAATGCAAGTTATGCAAGAGACTTTACTCCACTAGATCCTAATTGTGATTGTTACTGCTGTAAAAACTACACTAGAGCATATATAAGACATTTAGTTAAAGCAAATGAAATATTAGCTTCAAGACTAATAAGTACACATAATCTACATTTCTTACTAAACTTAATGAAGCAAGTAAGAGAAGCTATAATGGAAGATAGATTATTAGATTTTAAAGATGAATTCTTTGAAAAATATGGATATAAATTATAATTATAACTATACCTTTAACAAGAACAAATTTTACTATTAATTACAATTATTTTAATATATAATGATTGTAGAAATAAAATTATTATAACTATTTAAGGAGTGAAAATAATGAAAGCACAAACACCACAAATGATAATGGCAGTAGTTACATGGGCAGGATTATTCGCAGTATTCTACTTCCTACTAATAAGACCTCAAAAGAAGAAAGATAAAAAGTTAAAAGAAATGAGAGGATCTTTATCAGTTGGAGATAAAGTAACTACTATAGGCGGAATCATAGCTAACGTTGCAAAAATTGAAGAAGACTTCGTAGTATTAGAATTAGGACCAAACAGAACTAAGGTACCATTTGAAAAATGGGCTATAGGTACTGTTGAAAGTGAAAAAGAGTCAGTAGAATAATTTTGAATTTAAACACCTTATTATTAATACTTATATTAATAATAAGGTGTTTTTTATTTTAAAAATATATAAGGAAATTTTAGCATTAATTAAAGTAAGGCTATAGAGTTATAAATAAAATCCGTATATATAAATAAGTTTTCTTATTCATGTTTGTTAAAATGTATATAGTTTTAACTAACTAGACTTAAAACTTTAAAATAATAAAATTAAAGACTAAAGTTTTAGTAGACGTGATAATGATTTTATGTCTTTTCGAAGACTTTAAATAAAACAGATATGAGTTATATTCATGCCACGACTTTATAATATAGGAGGTTATTTATGGGATTTTCAGAAAGCACAAGTAACACAAAGATACTTTTAGAATCAGGAACTAATGAACTTGAAATTATGGAATTTGTTATTGCAGGTGAATTATTTGGTATAAATGTAGCTAAAGTTAGAGAGATTATGATAGCACAAGAGATTAAAAAAATGCCTAATTCACATGATGTTGTAGAGGGCGTATTTAAATCAAGAAATGAAATTATCACAGTAATAGATTTAGGTAAATATTTAAATCTTCCTAAATCACAAAATCCAAGTACTGATATTTTCATTGTTACTCATTTTAATAAGTTAAACTTTGCTTTTCATGTTGAATCAGTAGCAGGGATTGCTAGAGTTTCTTGGGAATCAATAAAGAAACCAGATAGAGTTATCTATGGTGGTGACGAAGGTGTTGCAACAGGTATTGCAGAATATAAAGATAGACTTATAACTATTTTGGATTTTGAAAAAATTGTTGCAGAAATAAGCCCTGAGTCAAGTATTCAATTTGAAGATATAGCTCAATTAGGTGAACGTAAAAAAAATGATAAAACTGTATTAATAGTAGAAGATTCAATGTTACTTTCTAAAATGATTGTTGAATGTTTAGGTAAAGCTGGATATAAAAATACAATTAAAGCAGATAATGGTAAGGAAGCATGGGAATATTTAGAAGAGGTTAAAACTTCTGGAGATCCAATTAAGAATCATGTTTCTTGTATAGTAACAGATATCGAAATGCCTTTAATGGATGGACATAGATTAACAAAACTTATCAAAGAAGATAATATACTTAAAGATATTCCTCTAATATTATTCTCTTCATTAATAAGTGAAGAAATGCGTATTAAAGGTAAATCAATTGGAGCGGATGAACAAATAACTAAACCTGAAATAGCTAATCTTGTTGGTGTGATTGATAGATTAACCCAAAAATAGTAAATAATTTGTAATGTACAAACCTCCCATTGAATATAAATATTAATACGGGAGGTGTTTTATTATGGAGAAATCTAATCACATTTTTAAAGGACTGGGATATGCATACATATTAACATTAGCTACATTACTTATATATAATTTGATACTAACATTTACTAGTGTATCAGGAAGTTCTATTGCAATGGCATCATCATTTATAACTACTATATCAGCAGCATTTGGAGGTTTTTATGCATCTCAGCATATAAAAGAAAAAGGGCTTATGTATGGTCTTTTGGTAGGATTAATGTACATAGTGTGTCTTATATTAATAGTATTTTTGGCAAAAGATCAATTTAGTGTTGAAATTGATATGTTATATAAAGTATTATTAGTGTCTTTATCTGGTGGAATAGGCGGAGTTCTAGGCGTAAACTTCAAATAGAAGTTTTATATATCTAAATTTTGTGATATAATCAATAGGATAAATTTAACTTAGGAGGTAGTCAAAATGGAAAAGAAGCATATAAAAACTTTATCTAAAGCTACTTTAAAAAACAGCGCTGAAAAAGGTGGATGTGGCGAATGTCAAACATCTTGTCAATCAGCTTGTAAAACATCTTGCACAGTTGCAAACCAAGAGTGTGAGAGATAATAAGCTTACAATAAATATAAAAAACAAGACGTCATATATTATGGCGTCTTATTTTTTATATTCTTCGCTAAATTTTCATCAAATTTTAATATTAGATTCATAAAAAACTAATTTATAAATTGTATAATATATTTAAGATAATAAATTGGAGGAACATAAATGAAAAAAACAATAGAAAAATTACAAACATTAGATATATTACAAAGTATAAAAGATAAGAAGAAAAAGATAGTAAAAACAATGTCTATATTATTAATAGTAGGAATCGTAGGTGTAGGAGCAGTAGGTGGTGCGCTATTTAGTCATGCTAAATCAAAGGTTAATTACAGTGAAAAGCAAATGAAGGAAATAGCTTTAAATAAAGTTCCAGGTGAAGTACTAAAGGTAAAAAAAGAATTTGATGAAGATACTCTTACTTTTGAGTATGAATTTAAAATAAAAGATAAAGAAAATGTATTAAGGGAAGTTACTGTAAATGCAGACAATGGAGCTATAGTACACTTTGACTTTGGGAATAGTTATAACCATGATGATGAATAATATAGATTGATAGGGTATAGGAATATATTTAAATATATTCCTATTTTACATATAATATTAGTATGTTTAATTTAAAATATAAAAATAGATATTTTAGAGAGGTAACGTTATGAAAAAAATATTAATTATAGAAGATGAAAAAAATATATCATCATTTGTGAAGATGGAATTAGAGTTTGAGGGGTATAGCACAGTAGTAGAAGAAGATGGGAAAAAAGGTTTAGACACTGCTATAGAAAAGGATTTTGATTTAATATTACTAGACTTAATGTTGCCTAGTTTGAATGGACTAGAGATATGTAGAAGATTAAAAAGAGAAAAAAATACACCGATAATTATGCTAAGTGCAAGAGATAGTGTAATGGATAAGGTATCTGGTCTTCAAACTGGGGCAGATGACTATATAGCTAAACCATTTGCAATAGAAGAGCTTCTTGCTCGTATCCAAGTTGTGTTTAGAAGGGAAAGTATTAATGATTCACAAGTTATAATATTTAAGGATATAGCTATTGACCAAGAAGCTAGAATAGTAAGAAGAAATAATGAGGAGTTAAATCTCACTAATAAGGAGTACGAGCTATTACTATATCTTATGAAAAATAAAGGTAAAGTAGTTTCTAGATATACTTTATTAGAAAATATATGGGGATATGATTACGAGCCAGAAACTAATATAGTGGATGTTTATATAAGATATTTAAGAAATAAATTAAATAATGAAAATAAAGAAGAATATATTCAAACCGTTAGGTCAGTTGGATATGTAATGAGGCAATAGTCATGAAAACTAAAAAGAAGTTACCAGTATCTGTAGAATTTAGTTTTGTTTCTCTAGGCATAATAACAATAATACTTATAGTATATACAATAATTCAATTAATAAGTTTTAGTATATTCAGTATAGGCCACCAAAATGATTTAATAGAAAAAACATATTCTCAAATAAATTTAATATTTGAGAATAAGAATATACAAAAAGATAAAAATCAAATAAAAGAGTCTATGATGAAGTTGACAGAAAAAGAAAATATTAGAATATACAAAGATAATGATTTACTTTTTTCAACAAATTCAAGTAATTGGAAAAATATAAAACTTAATATGGGTAGTGATAATAAGGAAACTAAAAATATAAAATTTATAAAGTTTAGACCGTATGTACTATTAGATGGACCAATGGTTATAGATGGTTATAGAATTCAAATATTACAAGAAACAGATATTTTAACTGATTTTATAGAAAACTATTTACATATATTTCTATTAGCTGTGGTACTTAGTGTAGTACTTAGCATAATTGGGTCTATATATTTATCTAAAAAGTTTATAAGTAGGCTTAATACCTTAACAGATACGATGAGCAATATAAAACAAAATAATATTAACTCCAGAGTTGAATTATCTGGTACTAATGATGAATTTGATAAAATGAATATATTATTTAATTCTATGATGGATGATATAGAAGAATCTTTTGAGAAACAAAGCCAGTTTGTATCAGATGCATCACATGAACTTAGAACACCTTTAACAGTATTACAAGGACATCTAAAGATGCTAAGTAGATGGGGTAAAAATGATAAAGAAGTTTTAGATAATTCTATCAATGTATGTTTAGAAGAAGTAAATAGAATGATAAAAATGGTAAATGGTTTGCTTTCTTTATCTAGAGTTGATAAAGAAATAATAAACATAGCTGAGGTAGAAGAAATATATCCGAAGGATATAATTTTTGAAACAATAGAAAATTATAAAATATTAAACAATAAAATAGACTTTAAAGTAAATATAGATGAGATGATTAAGTTAAAAATAAGTAAGGAACATTTAAAACAATTACTAATAATAATGATAGACAATGCTATAAAGTATAATGATAAAGGGGTAGTAAAAATAGAAGTAGAACTTGATTTAAATAAAAATCAAAAATGCTTAGTGATAAAAGATAATGGAATCGGTATTGATGAGAAAAATATATATAAAGTGACAGATAGATTTTATAAAGTAGATGAATCTAGACAAAAAGATAATTCTTTTGGATTAGGGCTTTCTATAGCTAAGAAAATAATTTCTTTATATCAGGGAAGTTTAAGCATACAAAGTAAAATAAAAGAATACACAAAAATTATAATTAAATTTAATTAATAAAATTATAAATTAAACTCAGAAAAAATATAGAATAATTGAGTAAAAGGAGATGAATATTAATAACAAAAGGAGTGATTATCAATGAACAATACAAACAAAAATAAAGGTGAAAAACAAAAGATAGATAATACTGAATATGAGATACTTGGAAATCTATTTGTAGGTGATTTGTTAAGTATGCCGAGTGAATTAGATAATGCTTCACAAAATTTATTAATGTATATGGATTTGAATAAAATAAAGAAAGCAAAAAAAGAAAATAAGCAATGATTAAGTTTTTTAATTAAATTTTAATCTTTTATTAATATTCCTTTAATTTCCATGATATAAAATAAAATTATATCATTACTATAATAAAAAATTATAAAGGAATAAAAATATGGATATAAACAATGTATTACAAAATTTTATTGAGCAATATGGACTTATTAGCATATTCATTATTGTTATGCTAGAATATGCTAATTTCCCATTACCTAGTGAAGTAGTTTTAACATTTGTAGGGATAATGGTTGCTAAGGGAAATATAAGTTTTATTGGAGCTATTATTGTATCAGTAGTGGCTGGAGTTGTGGGGAGTATTACAAATTATTTAATAGGGCTTTATTTTGGAAAAGGTATAATTAAATATTTATTAAAGAAGTATCCTAAAACCAAAAAAACAGCTAGGGCATCTATGTCATGGTTAAAAAAATACGGAAAACTATCAGTTATGTTTACAAGAATAGTTCCTTTAGCTAGAACATTTATATCAATACCAGCAGGTATAAGCAAAATGAATATATATGTATTTATATTATATTCATCTATAGGAATAAGTTTATGGAACATTGTACTTATAAGTTTAGGTTATATGTTAGGTGATAATTTAGGTTCAATAGCCTATATAATGAAAAATTATTCAATAATAGTTATTTCATTGACAATATTAGGTTTAGGAGTTTACTATAGAAAAAGAAAAAGAACACAAAAAAATTAAATTCAATAAAGTATAGGAGATCGATATTATGTCAAAAGTAGCAAAAGCAGCTGTAGGGCTTATGGCAGTAACATTAATTGCAAAGTTCTTAGGGTTTGGTAGAGAATTAGCTCTAGCCACAGCATATGGAGCATCAGGAACGAGTGACGCATTTTTAGTTGCTATGAATATACCAGCAGTAATATTTACAGCTATAGGTACATCTCTTGGAACTGCATTTATACCACTTTACTGTGATGTAGATTCTAAACTGGGAGAAAGAGAAGCAACTAAATTTACTAACAACGTTTTTAATATAGTAGTACTAATATGTTTAGCATTTTCTGTAATAGGAGCATTGTTTACTCCACAAATAGTAAAACTATTTGCTATAGGATTTAAAGGAGAAACACTTACTCAAGCTATATATTTTACAAGAATAATGATATTAGGGATGGCGTTTTTAGGTATGAGTTATATTATGATGGCTTATTTACAAGTAAAAGAAAACTTCATGATACCAGGTCTTATGCCAGTACCTTATAATATCTTTATAATACTAGCAATCTTAGTCAGTGTAAAAGTTAGCCCATATTTATTACCATGGGGAGCACTTATTGGATTATTGTTCCAATTTCTATTCCAACTTCCATTTGCAATGAAAAAAGGATTTAAATATAAACCATATATAAATCTTAAAGATGAATATCTAAAAAAAATGCTTTGGCTTATAGGTCCAGTTCTTATAGGAGTTGCAGTTAATCAAATAAATACAATAGTAGATAGAACTATAGCATCTACATTAATTGAAGGTAGTATCTCAGCACTAAATTATGCGAATAAGCTTAATCAATTTGTTATGGGTATGTTTATAGTGTCTATATCATCTGTTATATATCCGATGTTATCAAAGTTATCATCAGAAAATAACAAAGATAAATTTAATAAATCAATATCTACATCAGTAAATGCAGTTACGTTGATAGTTATACCAATATCAGTGGGAGCGATAATACTTGCAAACCCTATAGTGAAACTATTATTCCAAAGAGGAGAGTTTGATGCTAGAGCTACACATATGACTGCTATAGCACTTATGTTTTACTCAGTAGGAATGATAGGATTTGGACTTAGAGATATATTAGGTAAAGTATTTTATTCACTAAAAGATACCAAAACACCTATGATAAATGGAGTTATAGCTATGGGTTTAAATATTATACTTAACATTTCATTTGTTAAATTCACTAATATGCAACTTGCAGGTCTAGCATTTGCTACAAGTATATCAGCACTTGTAACTATAGTTTTATTATTTATAAGTTTAAGAAGAAAAATAGGTCCATTTGGTGGAAAATCAATAGCATTAGTAATGATAAAATCTATGATATCAGCAGCACTAATGGCTGTAGTAACTTTATTTGCTTATAACACTATAGGAAGTATATTAGGAAGTGGAGCCATACAAGAAATTATTACTTTAGCAGTATCAGTAGGTATGGGTGCATTAGTTTATGGCATAAGTGTAATGCTTCTTAAAGTAAGTGAAGTTAATTTGATTTTAGATACAGTAAAAGGTAAAATAAAAAAATAAATATGTAGAGTATTAAGTCGGTATAAAGGTAGAAATACAACTCTATTTTTATACCTATTTTGATATATATATTTGATAAATATAAAATTTAACTAGGAGAAAGAAAATGATACCTAAAAGAGTAAAGCAATTTTATATTAATGTAACTGACCTTATGAGCAAAGAAGACTATAAATATGTACGAAATAATATAAATAAAAATGAATTTGAACTATTTGTCAAATTATCAAAATCAGAACAAAAACATAGTGTTAGGATAGCTAAAGATATTGAATCTGCTATTGATAATTTAGTAGTAGATAATAAAAAAATTGTAGATAATAAAAAATTATTAATAAAAGTAGCCCTATTACACGATATAGGTAAAACAAGAAAAAGACTAAATGTAATTGATAAGTCTATAATTGTAATTTTAAATAAATTGACTAAAGGAAAATTAAAGAAGCTTGAAAAATCTAAAAAAGTTCAATGCTATTATAAGCATAGTGATTATAGTTATGAGATTCTTAAAGATATAATTGATGATGAATTGTTATTAAAAATAGTGAAAAATCATCATAAAGATACTGATGATGAAATAATTAAATTTTTTAAAAAAATAGATGATAAAAATTAAAACGTATAAAGCTCTTGATAAATATTAAACAAGAGTTTTATACGTTTTTTTATATAATCCATAATTTCTCCACATTAATTTTATATACTAAAGTGAGTTTGAATTAATAAATTAAAACACATCTTATTGATATTGCCTATATTTTATATAACCTATATAATGGAGGGTAGAGTTTTAAATACAATATCAAAAAAAATATCGATATAGATGGAAAAATAATATTTAGGAGGACGCAAATATGAGTATGATACATAAGTTTTCGATGAATGGATACAATATAGTTTTAGATGTAAATGGTGGATCTGTACATATAGTTGATGATGTAGCTTATAAATTAGTTGATGATTACAAAGAAAACACTAAAGAGGAAATAATAGATAAATTAGGGAAAGAATATTCGGTTGAACAAATAAATGAAGCGTATGAAGAGATAAAGAATTTAGAAGAAGAAGGTCTTTTATACACTGAAGATACTTATCAATTCCATCCAAACTTTGTAAACAGAAAAAAAGTAGTAAAAGCTTTATGTTTACACGTAGCGCATGATTGTAACCTAAAATGCAAATACTGTTTTGCTGCACAAGGAGACTTTGGTGGAGAAAAAGAAATGATGAGTTTTGAAATCGGTAAAGCTGCACTAGATTACTTAGTAGCTAACTCAGGAAACAGAAAGAACCTAGAAATAGACTTCTTTGGTGGAGAGCCATTAATGAACTTTGAGGTAGTTAAGCAATTAGTAGAATACGGAAGAAGTATAGAAAAAGAAAACAACAAAATAATGAGATTTACAATGACTACAAATGGAGTATTACTAGATGACGAAAAAATAGCTTACATAAATGAGCATATGCACAATGCTGTTTTAAGTTTAGATGGTAGAAAAAGCATAAATGACAACATGAGACCTACTTTAAATGATAAAGGAAGTTATGACATAATATTACCTAAGTTTAAAAAGCTTGTGGAAACTAGACCTAAGGATAAGTATTATTATATAAGAGGTACTTTTACAAGAGACAACTTAGACTTTGCAAAAGACGTTATACACTTTGCAAACGAAGGATTCAAACTTACTTCTATTGAACCAGTAGTAGGAGATGAATCTAACCCATATGCACTTAGAGAAGAAGATATGCCTAAAGTATTTGAAGAGTACGAAAAATTAGCAGTGCAATATGCAGATATGAAAGTAAAAGGCGATGACTTTAAATTCTTCCACTTCATGGTAGATTTAAATCAAGGGCCATGTGTAATAAAAAGAATAACAGGATGTGGAGCAGGAAATGAATATCTTTCAGTAACTCCAAATGGAGATATATATCCATGTCACCAATTTGCTGGAAATGAAGATTACAAGATGGCAAATATATTAGATGAAGAAATAGTATTCCCTAAAGAGATAACAGATTCATTTAGAGATGCTCACGTATATAGTAAAGAAGATTGTAAAAAATGTTGGAATAAATTCTACTGTTCAGGTGGATGTCATGCAAATGCAACTAACTTTAATAATGATGTAATGAAGCCATATGAGCTTGGTTGCGAGATGCAAAAGAAACGTACAGAGTGTTCAATAATGATACAAGCAAAATTAATGTTAGAAGGAGAATAGATATGATAAAATCGTACCAGGATGTAAGCCCTAAGATAGATGAAACTGTTTTTGTAGCAGAAAGCGCAGATATAATAGGAAATGTAAATATAGAAAAAAATGCTAATATATGGTACAACGTAGTCATAAGAGGTGATGTAAATAGTATTACTATAGGAGAAAACACTAACATCCAAGATGGAAGTGTAGTTCATATATGTCACGACTGCCCTACTATAATTGGAAAAAATGTAACAGTAGGACACAAAGCACTAATACATGGGTGTAAAATTGGAGATAATACTCTAATAGGAATGGGTTCTATAGTTTTAGACAATGCAGAAATTGGAGAATATACATTGCTTGGAGCGGGAAGCCTAGTACCACCAGGTAAAAGTATACCAAGCGGAGTTTTGGCTATGGGTTCCCCTGCAAAGGTAATAAGAGAGTTAAATGATGACGAAAAAGAAAATCTTAAAAAATCAGCATTAAAATATGTAGAAACTGCAAATAATCATAAGTAATAAAACTAAAAGAGCAATCTTTAAAATTGCTCTTTTTTTATATCACACAAAGTGGAGTTGGTAATAGTGAGAATAAGTTATAAAAACTTAAAAAGGTATAAAGAGATAGTATACGTATTAATAAAATATGGATTTTCATTTGTGGTAGAAAAACTAAATATGGAAGGTGTAGCTTATAAAATACCTATAACAAATCCTCCTGAAGAAATAAAAAATATGTCAACAGGGGAAAAGATTAGAAGAGCTATCGAAGAACTAGGACCAACTTATATAAAGTTAGGTCAAATATTAAGTACAAGAAAAGACCTATTAGACCAAGATATCATAGACGAACTTAGTAAGCTTAGGGATAATGTAGAAGAGTTTGATACAGAGTTAGCTAAATCAATTTTCAAAAAAGAAATAGGTTTAGATATAGACAAAGTATTTAAAAACTTTAATGAAAAGCCAATAGGTGCAGCGTCTATTGGACAAGTCTATGAAGCAAGCCTAGATAGTGGAGAAGAAGTCATTATAAAGATACAAAGACCAAATATCGAAGCAATAATAAAATCTGATGTAGAAATACTTAAAAGTATGGCCATAGCTCTTAAAGATTTTAAAAAGGATATTGATATAGACCTAATCCAAATAGTAGAAGAGTTTCAAACTCAGTTAATACGAGAACTAGATTATAACTTTGAAGCACTAAATGCTATGAAATTTAGAAAAATATTTGATAAAAGTGACGATGTTTATATACCTGAAATTTATGAAAAATACACAACTAAGAGAATATTAGTTATGGAAAAAATAATAGGTGTTAAGCTAAGTGATGTAGATAAAATAAAAAAATTAGGATGGGATACTAAAGTAATTAGTGAAATTGGAGTAAAGTCATTATTAAAGCAAGTTTTTGAACATGGCTTTTTCCATGCAGACCCTCATCCAGGAAACATATTTATTTTAGGTCAGAAGACCATATCATACATTGACTTTGGAATGATTGGAATAGTAGATAAGAAAAGTTTAAATTTACTTAATGAAATTGCTATAGCACTTGTAGAAAAAAATGTTGATAGGATAATTTATATCTTAATGGAAATGGATGTAGTAAATACAGAAGTAGATATGAGTGCAATTAGACAAGATTTGCTTTATTTAATTCACTATTATTATGATGTTCCTCTAGAAAAAATCAATATAACCGATATATTGAATGAAGTATTTAGGTTCCTTAGAAAATACAAAATATCTATCCCAACACAACTATTAACATTAGCAAAAACTATTATAACATTAGAAGGAACAGGAAGAGAATTAAATCCTGACTTTTCTCTATCAGCAATGGGACATGAATTTATGAAATATTATTATGTAAATAAATTTAATCCTCAAAGAGTATTTATGAGCTCAAAACACATTGCAGAAGAGATGTTACTTGATATAAAAACTATACCAAAGCAGATGAGGGTAATACTTAGGAATATAGAAAAAAATAATATAAAAATGCAAATAGAAGATGTTAAATTTGTTTCACTAGAAGAAAAAATAACAGACCTAACAACTCAGATATCTTTAAGTTTAGTATTAGCATCGATAGTAGTAGGTTCATCTTTAATAATTGCATCACCTAATATAAATAATAATGCTTGGATAAGACTTACAGCCTTTTCAGGGTTTTTCATATCCTTTATAATTGGATTGTTATTAGTAATAAAAATTATAAGATCTCAATATAGAAAAAAATAGAGGTGATTATGTTTGATTTTTAATAAAAAATGGACGTTAAAACACATGGGAAGTGTTAATGATAATGATTTGAGTAAAAAACTTAAAATTTCTCCACAGATTAGTCAGATACTAAAAAATAGATCAATAGATAATGAAAAAGATGCAGAAATATTTATGAATCCATCTTTAGAATATCTTAGAGATCCATTTTTGATGAAAGACATGAAAAAAGCAGTAGATAGAATAGAAAAAGCAATAAAGAACAATGAAAACATATGGATTTATGGGGATTATGATGTAGATGGAGTATCATCAACGTCAATACTTTGTATATATTTTGATTCAATAAATTATCCAGTAAACTACTATATTCCAAATAGACTAGAAGAAGGATACGGGATAAATGAAGAATCTATAAAACACATACACTCACAAGGTTGCAACTTAATGATAAGTGTAGACTGTGGGATTACATCTGTAAAAGAGATAGACCTTGCAAATGAATTAGGATTTGACGTTATAATAACAGACCACCATGAATGTCAAAGTGAAATACCTAATGCTTATGCAGTTATAAACCAAAAACAAGAAGATTGTAACTATCCATTTGATATGCTTTGTGGATGTGGAGTTGCATTTAAACTTATACAAGCACTTACACCAAAAGAAGAATTTAAAACTAGCTTATATAACTACATAGAAATAGTAACCTTAGCCACTATTTGTGATATAGTGCCTTTAAAAGATGAAAATAGAATACTAGTAAAAAACGGACTGAAGCTAATGAGTGAATGCCATAACATAGGACTAAAAGAGTTAATTAAAGTTTGTGGTGTAGAAAGTGATAAAATAAAATCTTCACATATAGCATTTGCGATAGGACCTAGAATAAATGCAAGTGGAAGACTTGGATATTCAAAGTTAGGTGTAGAATTATTTACAACTAAAAATCAATCAAAAGCAAAAGAAATAGCAAATATGCTAGAAGATAAAAATAACGAAAGACAATTAATAGAAGCGAAAATGTATCAAGAAGCAGAAGCCATTATAGAAAGTAATGAAAAATACAAAGATGATAAAGTACTAGTGATAGCCAAAGAAGGCTGGCAACATGGAATTATAGGAATAGTAGCATCTAAACTTACAGAAAAATACTACAAACCAACTATATTGCTAACAATAGAAGATGGTGAAGCTACGGGTTCAGCAAGGTCGATAAAAGGATTTAGCATATTTGATGCGTTAGTAAAGTCTAAAGATTTATTAAATAAATTTGGAGGACACGACCAAGCAGCAGGCCTAGCTTTAGATAGTGACAAAATAGAAGATTTATCATATGAAGTAAATCAATTTGCTAAATATGAATTAAATGAAGAAGATTTAATAGAAAATGTTAATGTAGAATATGAACTAAGCGAAGAATCTATAGATTTAGATTTGATAGAAGAACTTCATAAATTAGAACCATTTGGTCTTAGTAACCCTAACCCTAAATTTATAGTAAGAGATGCATTATTAAAAAATATAAATGTAATTGGAAAAAACAAACAACATCTAAAATTTACTATAGAAAAAGAAAAATCATATAGTTGTATAGGATTTAATATGGCTTATCTAAAATCTGGATATAATCAAGATGATAAAGTAGATGTATTATTCCAATTGGATGAAAATAACTTCATGGGAAAAAGAAGCGTACAATTTTTACTTAAAGATATGAGATTAGCTCATCCTAAAAATCCATATACTAATGAAAAGACTGTGGAATTATTCTCTAAAATCATTCCTGACCCAGACAACTTATACAATTTAAGTGATATAGATGAAAAATCAATATGTGAAAAATTTAAAAATAAAGATATAAAAGAATGCATAAAAGAAACTAAAAATATAAATATATTTGATTATCTTAACAAAAATACGTTAGTTATCACCAACACTATAAATGGATTTTATAGAGCACTATCAGACATATCACTAATAGATGAAGATGTTTGTAGCAGATTTGATATAAATTACAATGTTATTAATACTAAAAATGACAAACTTCAACTTATATTTTCTCCAAATATTGATAAAATAGACGTAAAAAGATATAATAATATTATTCTTTATGATTATTTATATAATATGGGCGAATATTCTTATTTATGTAAAAATGCGAACAATGAAAGCTCAATTATTAAATATTATAATAAATCGGATTTATTATATTTAAATAATGTTATAGATAATTTGATTCCAGATAGAGAAGAATTTAAAGTAGTTTATAAAATAGCTTTGATTCAAAAAAATCTAGAAGTAAATTTAGTAGACATCAAAGGGGTGTTTAACACTACGCCTTTAAAATTATTTACAATAATAAAAGTTTTTAAAGAACTGTCATTATTAGATTTTGATTTTAAATATGATGAAGTATTAAAAATAAAATCTATATGTATAAATTTATTGCCAAAGCCAGATAAAAAGCTAAATTTAAATGAAAGTAAGATACTTAATAATTTAAATGAATTAAGCAAAGAATATAAACAAAGCTATTAGGAGGAGTCCAAATATGGATTTAACAAAAGTAATAAGAGACGTAGAGAATTTCCCAAAAGAAGGTATTGTATTTAAAGACATAACTACATTAATGCAAGATGGAGAAGCTTTTAAATTTACGATTGATGAGTTTATAAAAAACTTAAAAGACAAAAATATAGATGTAATAGTAGGACCAGAAGCAAGAGGATTCTTAATGGGAACACCAGTAGCTTATGGAATGGGGATCGGATTTGTTCCTGTTAGAAAGCCTGGAAAATTACCTCATGAAACAGAAAGTTATGAGTATGACTTAGAATATGGAACTGATACTTTAGAAATGCACAAAGATGCAATAAAGCCAGGCCAAAGAGTAGCAATAGTAGACGATTTATTAGCTACAGGTGGAACTATGGAGGCAACAGCACACCTTATAGAAAAATTAGGTGGAGAAGTAGTTTCTATGCAATTTTTAATAGAATTAGAATTCTTAAAAGGAAGAGAAAAATTATCTAAATACGATGTTAATTCTCTACTAAAATACTAATAATATAAAAATAGTTGGTAAGCTGCCAACTATTTTAATATATATATATTAAAAAAAAACGCAGCTAATTTAAATTGATATTTAATATTATTAATTTAAATCAGTATAGCGAATCTTATATTTAAAATAGGTGGTATTATGCATGATAAGGAATTACAAGAATTAATAGAAAAAATAAGAAACTATGCACCAAATGCAGATGTTAGTTTAGTAGAAAAGGCTTATTACTTTGGCAAATCTGCACATGAAGGACAGTTTAGAAAATCTGGGGAGCCTTACTTTATTCATCCAGTAGCAGTAGCAAATATTCTGAGCGAAATGGAATTAGATATAGAAACTATAGCTGCGGGACTTTTACATGATGTCGTTGAAGATACGGACTATACATACGAGGACATAAAAAAAGAATTCTCACAAGAGATAGCGAGTTTAGTAGATGGAGTAACAAAACTTGGACAAATTAAGTATCAATCCAAAGAAGAAACTCAATCTGAAAATTTAAGAAAGATGTTTTTAGCTATGGCTAAAGATATAAGAGTTATACTTATAAAGTTGGCAGATAGACTTCACAATATGAGAACTTTAAAATTTATGCCTCCTGAAAAAGCAAAATCTAAAGCAAAAGAAACTCTTGAAATTTATGGTGGAATAGCTAATAGACTAGGTATTTCTACTATAAAATGGGAGCTAGAAGACTTAGCACTTAGATATATAGACATGGAAGGTTATTATGATTTAGTAGAAAAAGTAGCTAAAAAGAGAAGTCAAAGAGAAGCATACATCAGAAATGTACTTAGTATACTTAATAGAAAGTTTAAAGTGGCTGACATAGACTGCAATGTATATGGAAGACCTAAACATTTTTATAGTATATATAGCAAAATGAAAGATAAGCACAAAGACTTTGAAGAAATATATGATTTAACAGCAGTAAGAATAATTGTAGATACAGTTAAAGATTGTTATGCAGTACTAGGTATGGTACATACGCTATGGAAGCCAATGCCAGGTCGATTTAAAGACTATATAGCTATGCCTAAGCCTAATATGTATCAAAGTTTACACACTACTGTTATAGGACCGGATGGAGAGCCTGTAGAGATACAGATAAGAACTAAGGAAATGCACAATATTGCAGAGTACGGGATTGCAGCACACTGGAAATACAAAGAAGGCAATGATGACGAAAAACAACCTAATATTGAAGAAAAACTTCAATGGTTAAGACAAATGATGGAGTGGGAAAAAGACTTAAAAGACCCACAAGAATTTTTGGATGCACTTAAAGACGATGTTTTTAGCAATCAAGTGTATGTATTCACACCAAAGGGAGACGTAATTGAACTTCCATCAGGAGCAACTCCTATAGACTTTGCATACAGAGTCCACACAAACGTAGGAAATAAATGTGTTGGAGCTAAAATTGACGGAAGAATAGTAACTATTGATTACAAACTTCAAAATGGAAACATAGTAGAAATATTAACTTCAGCAAATTCTAATGGACCAAGTAGAGACTGGCTTAGCATTGTTAGAACACCAAATGCTAAAAGTAGAATTAGACAATGGTTTAAAAAAGAAAGAAGAGAAGAAAACTTAGAACGTGGTAATTTAATATTAGAAAAAGAATTTAAAAAATATAGTTTACCTTTAAGAGATCCTGCTATAGATAAATACTTCCAACAAATAGCTAAAAAATTCAACCAACCAAGTGTAGAGGACTTAGTAGCTACAATCGGATATGGTGGTATAATGGCATCACAAGTTGTTCCTAAAATAAGAGATTTATACGAAAAAGAAGTTAAAAAACTTCAAAAGGAACACGTTATAGAAGATTTTGAAAAGCATAACTTAAGTGACAAAGAATATAAGAAAAAAAGAAAAGTTAATACATCACAAGGAATTGAAGTAAAAGGGTTAGATAATATATTAGTTAGATTTGCAAAATGTTGTAATCCACTTCCAGGAGACAAGATAGTAGGATATGTTACAAAAGGAAGAGGAGTAGCAGTTCATAGAACTGATTGCCCTAATGCTAATTTAAGTGGAGATTTCTTTATAAACAGATTAGTAGATGTAGCATGGAGTAATTTAGATAAAGGTAAGTTTGAAGCAGAAATACAAATAAGAGCAGTTGATAGAAAAGGTATAATAAATGATATAACTCATATAGTTGCAGTAGACAAGGTGAGTCTAAACGGTATAAATGCAAGAAAAGGCAAGGATAGCAGTGTTAATGTCAATTTATTAGTTGAAGTAAATGATATAGAAGAGTTAAACTTACTTATGAAAAAAGTAAAATCTATACCAGGTGTAGAAGATATTTATAGAGTTATAAACTAGGAGGCAATATTATGAGAGCTGTTGTTCAAAGAGTATCTTCTTCTAAAGTTACTGTAGATAATAATGTTATTGGGGAAATAAGTAAAGGACTACTTGTTTTACTAGGAGTAACTCATGAAGACACGTCTAAAGATGTTGATTATATGATAGATAAAATATTAAACTTAAGAATATTTGAAGATGAAAATGAAAAAATGAACTTATCTTTAAAAGATATAGGTGGAGAATTATTAGTAGTTTCTCAATTTACATTATATGGTGATTGTAGAAAAGGAAAAAGACCAAGTTTTTCTAATGCAGCAAGACCAGACGTTGCAACTAAACTTTATGAAGAGTTTATAGCGAAGGCAAAATCACAAGAAATAGTAGTAGGTACTGGAGAGTTTGGTGCACATATGATGGTGGACTTAACTAATGATGGTCCAGTTACTATATTATTAGAATCAAACAAGAGTTTCTAAGGGGGTTAAAAAATGAAAATAGAGAAATTTGTTGAATTAAGTTTCGGTGAAAATATATATATATTAACTGATGAAGAAACTAACAAATGTGCAATAATAGATCCAGGTGGTGCCGAAATAAAAATACAAAACTACCTAAAAACTAATAAGCTAGAAGTGGAATATATAATACTTACTCATTCTCATGGAGATCATATAGGTTGTGTAAAATCTCTAAAATCAAAAACTAATGCAAAAGTTGTAGCTCATATTGATGAAAAAGAATTACTTTTAGATAAAAAGAAAAACTTAAGTTATATGATGCAATGTGGACCTCAAGAGTTTGATGCAGATATATATGTACATGATAAAGATAAATTACAATTAGGAAACTTAAAATTAACATTCTTACATACACCAGGGCATACAAAGGGATGCATGTGTGTAAGAGTCTTAAATGAAATGTTTACAGGAGATACATTATTTGCTGGAAGTATAGGTAGAACAGACTTTTATAGCGGAGATTACAAGCAAATAGAAAAATCACTTAAAAAATTATCTAAATACGAAGATAATATAACAATATACCCAGGACATGGACCTCACTCTACTTTAGGAGTAGAAAAATCAAGTAATCCATATATGAGCAAATAGAAATTTAAAAATTTGCTCATATATAATAATAAATGTATAAAATTCACGATAGAGTGATATTTATACATTTATTAAAATTTTACGATAACTTAGATTAATTACTATGTCAAAGAAGGAGCAAAATTATGATAGGTGTAATTTTAAAAGGACATGATTACAAATATGAAGTAGCCGAATTAATAAAATTATTCACTGCTCAATTTGAATTTATAGAAGAAAAAAGTTTCGGAAAAATTTTAGAAAATGTACTTTATGTTTATAACGATACATTAATAGCAAAAACAAAATACTATGAAAATTATGAATTAAAATATGAATTTTCAGATCATGTAAATATAAAAAATTTAGATGAACAATCACTAAAAAAAATTACTAAAGAAACTATAAAAAGAACTATATTTAAGGTATTACAAAATAGATTAAACACTTATGTACCTTGGGGAATACTAACAGGTATAAGACCGGTTAAGATAGTTCATACTTTATTAGATAAGGGAATTGACGAAGATGGTATAAGACAAATCTTAAAAGAAAAGTATTATATAATGGACGAAAAAATAGATCTAGCTCTTAATATTGCAAAAAGAGAAAGAGTATTTATGTATCCAATAGACGAAAATAAAGTTTCTTTATACGTAAGTATACCATTTTGTCCTACAAGATGTTATTACTGTTCATTCCCAGCAAATCCACTAAAAACTTTTGGACACTTAAAAGCAGAATATGTCAATAAGCTTATAGAAGAAATAAAAGGACTAGCTAAAATAATAAAAGATACTAATAAAGAAATAGAAACTTTATACATCGGTGGAGGAACTCCAACTACTTTAGACGAAGAAGAAATGGATACTTTAATAACTACTTTATTTAAAGAAATGGATTTAAGCAATATAAAAGAATTCACAGTAGAAGCTGGAAGACCAGACTCTATAACTAAAGGAAAATTAGAGGTTCTTAAAAAACACAATGTAAGCAGAATTAGTATAAATCCTCAAACTATGAACGATCAAACCTTAGAAAAAATAGGTAGAGATCATAATGTTTCTGAAATAATAGATTGCTTTAATATGGCGAGAGACTTAGGCTTTGATAATATAAATATGGATATTATACTAGGTCTTGTTGATGAGGATTTAGAAATGGTTAGAAAGACTTTAGAAGCTATAAAAGAACTTTCTCCAGAGAGCTTAACAGTTCATACATTAGCAATAAAAAGAGCATCGAAGCTAAAAGAAGATATTGATAACTATGAACTTACACAATATGAAGAAATGATAAAAATGATAGATTTATCAATGAAGTACGCTAAAGATATGGGACTTAATCCATACTATATGTATCGTCAAAAGCATATGCTAGGTAACTTAGAAAACATAGGTTATGCTAAAGAAGCATATGAATGTATATATAACATACAAATCATGGAAGAAAAACAAAGTAACTACGCAGTAGGAGCAGGTTCTATTTCTAAATTTGTATACGTTGATGAAGATAGAATCGAAAGAGTAGACAATGTTAAAAATGTTGAGCAATATATAGATAGGGTAGACGAAATGATAGAAAGAAAGAGAAAGGAGATATACCAAAATGTTAACTAAAGCCCCAAGAGGAACTAAGGACATAACTCCAAAAGAAGCATACAAATGGAATTATGTAGAAAATAAATTTAGAGAAGTTTGTTCATTATTTGGATACGAAGAAATGAGAACACCGGTATTTGAACATACAGAATTATTTAAAAGAAGTGTAGGAGATACTACAGATATAGTACAAAAGGAAATGTACTCTTTCCAAGATAAAGGTGAAAGAGATATAACGCTAAAACCAGAGGGAACTGCTGGTGTAGTTAGAGCATTTATCGAAAATAAGTTATATGCTGATACTCAACCAACAAAGTTATTTTATATGACTCCTTGTTTTAGATACGAAAGACCACAAGCAGGAAGACAAAGACAATTTCATCAATTTGGAATAGAAGCAATAGGAAGCGATAAGCCTTCAATAGATGCAGAAGTTATAGCTTTAGCTGTACAATTTTTCAATGAAGTAGGTCTTAAAGATTTAGCAGTTAGCATAAACTCTGTTGGATGTCCAACTTGTAGGCCTGAATATAATGCTAAGTTAAAAGAATACTTAGATTCAAAAGTTGATGTATTATGTGAAACTTGCTTAGATAGAAAAGATAAAAATCCTATGAGAGTTATAGACTGTAAAAATCCTACATGTCAAGAAAACATAAAGGATATACCTTTCATGATAGACCATTTATGTGAAGATTGTAGTACTCACTTTGATAAAGTAAAAGAGTACCTAACTGAAATGGAAGTAAAATTTGTAGTTGATAAAACTATAGTTAGAGGACTTGATTACTACAAAAAAACTGCTTTTGAAATAATATCTAATGATATAGGATCTCAAAGTACAGTTTGTGGTGGTGGAAGATACGATGGACTTGTAGAACAACTAGGTGGACCTAAAGGATTAAGTGGAATAGGATTTGGTTTAGGAGCTGAGAGACTGTTATTAACTCTTGAAAATAACAACATAGAAATAGAAAATCCACAAGCTACTGACATATATATAGCAACAATTGGAGAAAAAGCTAAAACAAAAAGCTTTAAAATACTTAAGGACTTAAGATATAATCATATAAGTTCGGAAAATGATCACTTAGATAGAAGTATTAAAGCTCAGTTTAAATACTCTGATAAAATAAATTCTAAATTTACAATAGTTATAGGTGATGATGAATTAGCTAATGATACTGCTACACTTAAAAACATGGCTACATCAGAACAAATCACTATAAAATTAAGTGAAATAGTTAAAGAATTACAAGATAGATTATAAAAATTGGAGGGAGATCTTAATGGAGACTCTAAATGGATTAAAAAGAACTCACTACTGTGGGGATTTAAGAGAAAGCAATATTGATGAAGACGTTGTACTTATGGGATGGGTACAAAAGAAAAGAAACTTAGGTGGACTAGTATTTGTTGACTTAAGAGACAGAAGTGGATTATGCCAAATAATATTTGATACTGATGTTGATGCAGATGCATTTTCAAAAGCAGAAAAATTAGGTTCTGAATTTGTTATAGCTGTTAAGGGGAAAGTTAATGAAAGATCGTCTAAAAACCCTAACATGCCAACTGGCGATATAGAAATAGTTGCTAGCGAACTTAGAATATTAAATAAATCAGAAACACCACCAATATACATAAAAGATGATGACAATGTATCTGAAGAATTAAGATTAAAATATAGATACCTAGATTTAAGAAAGCCATCTATGCAAAAGACTTTAATGCTAAGAAGTAGAGTAGCAAACATAGTTAGAAACTACTTATCTTCAAATGATTTCTATGAAATAGAAACACCTTTCTTAATAAAACCAACTCCAGAAGGTGCTAGAGATTACTTAGTACCAAGTAGAGTTAACGAAGGTAAATTCTATGCACTACCTCAATCACCACAATTATTTAAAC
Organism: Peptostreptococcaceae bacterium VA2; assembly: GCA_000686145.1. Classification (GTDB taxonomy): domain Bacteria; phylum Bacillota; class Clostridia; order Peptostreptococcales; family Peptostreptococcaceae; genus Romboutsia_D. The sequence continues at coordinate 673,412 of JMMB01000007.1, forward strand.
AATTATTAATGGTAAGTGGTATGGATAGATACTTCCAAATAGTTAAGTGTTTCAGAGATGAAGACTTAAGAGCAGACAGACAGCCTGAGTTTACTCAAATAGACTGTGAAATGAGTTTTGTTGAACAACAAGACGTTATGAATATAATGGAAAAAATGGTTCAAACAATATTTAAAGAAACTTTAAATGTAGAAGTACCACTTCCACTTCCAGTTATGACTTATGCTGAAGCTATGCAAAGATATGGTTCTGATAAGCCAGATACTAGATTTGGATTTGAATTAACTGATATATCTGACTTAGTTAAAACTTGCGGATTTGGAGTATTTGCGAATGCAACAGTAGACGGAATGAGTGTTAGAGGTATAAACGTTAAAGGACAAAGTGAAGCAATAAGTAAAAAACAATTAAGTAAAATAGAAAATCATGCTAAGACTTACAAAGCTAAAGGTCTTGCTTGGATGAGAATTGGTGAAAACAGAGAAGTAACTTCTCCAATAGCTAAATTCTTTAATGAAGAAGAATTAACTTCAATATTAGATAGAATGGATGCACAAGCTGGTGACTTATTATTATTCGTTGCTGACAAAAACACTGTAGTATTTGATTCATTAGGACAAGTTAGACTTGAAGTTGCAAGAAGACTTGATATGTTAGATAACAGTGTTTACAACATGTTATGGGTAACTGAATTCCCTGTATTTGAAGAAGATGAAGAAAATGGAAGAATGGTAGCTAAACATCACCCATTCACATCACCATTAGACGAAGATATAGAAAGATTAGAAGGAGATGACAAAGCATCTCTAAGAGCAAAAGCTTACGATATAGTTATAAATGGATATGAAGTTGGTGGAGGAAGTGTTAGAATATTTAACGCTGACGTTCAACAAAAAATGTTTAAAGCACTAGGAATGAGTGAAGAAGAAGCTAACGAGAAATTTGGTTTCTTATTAGATGCATTTAAATATGGAACTCCTCCTCATGCAGGTATAGCATTTGGTCTTGATAGACTTGTAATGATACTTGCTGGGACTACTAACATTAAAGATGTTATAGCGTTCCCTAAAAACCAAAGTGCTGTTTGTCCAATGACAAATGCTCCAGCAGTTGCTGAAGATGCTCAATTAAATGAGTTATGTATAAAGGTTGATATAGAAGATAAAGAATAATATATAAATAAGGGTAGAGCTTAAGCTCTACCCTTATTTATATATTTACAAAACATATCATATTCATAATCAATTAATTCAAGCTATAACATATCTTTACTTTCAAACTTAAAAGTAACATAATAAATAGTAGAAGTCATATATCCAATAGATTACAAATAAAGTACTAGGAGAGTTTTATGTATATAAAAATAATAGTAAATGTTGTTTTAGGATTTAATATATTTTTATATGGTGTAGATAACAATGTTTATTTTGGTAAAATAAATAATTCAGTTGTATTATCATTAATATGTATAGGACTGTCTTTATATATATTAAATAACTTAAAGATTAAAAAGATTAATAAAGAAAAGATGTTTATTATAAATATATTATATATGAGTGTTTTGACCATTATTTATAAACCATGTATTTTATTATTAGCATCAATATTAACGGAATATATTCAAACTAGAAAAAATAGTAAGTCATATATATTTTTTATGATTTTAATTTATTTCATAATAGTTATAAAAATAAACTTAGATTACATGCTCATATCTTTAGGGTTATTATCAATTATATTTATATATGAAAGTATAAATGTAGAATTAAAAAAGGAAAATCTAGAAAAGTTGAACTTTGATTTAAAGCAAAAGATATACACTATTGAAGAAAGTAGAAAGCTTGAAAATAAATTGAATTATCAGCATCAAGAAGTTATAAAAATAGAAGAAAGAAATATTTTATCTCAAAAATTACATGATAAAATAGGGCATACAATAGTTGGTAGTATTATGCAAATAGAATCACTTAAAATTATAATGAATTCTGATGTTGATAAATCAAAGCTTATTTTAGATAAAATATGTGATAATTTAAGAAATGGAATGGATGATATAAGAACAACATTGAGAAAAACAAAGCCAATACAATCTGAGTTAGGTATAGAAAATTTAAGACTAATGCTTGATAAATTTTCAAAAGAATATAAGATAAAAAATAAGATTGATGTAGAAGGGGATATGAAAGAAATAAATATTATCTACTGGAAAGTTATATTAAACTCAATTAATGAAATTTTAACTAATACAATAAAGTATTCAAATGCAGATTTAATAACAGTAAATATAAGTGTACTAAATAAAATAATAAGAATACATATAAAAGATAATGGCAATGTATGCAAAAATATTGAAAAAGGGTTGGGTCTAATAGGTATAGAAGAAAGGGTAATTAATAGTGGGGGAAATGTATATTTTAATAATGAAGATGGGTTTTCAACACTTATAATATTTAATAGGTGATAGTATGATAAAGTTGATTATAGTTGATGATGATATTTTAATAAGAGAAAGTTTAAAAATAATAATTAGTAGCGATAAAGATATAGACGTAGTTAAGACATTAGAAGATGGAAAGTCATGTTTAGATTATATAAGTAATAATGATGTAGATGTAATACTTTTAGATATGAGAATGCCCATTATGAATGGAGAAGAAGTGCTAGCTAAAATAAAAGATAGAAATATAGATATTAAAGTACTTATACTTACTACATTTGATGAAGAAAATTTAATAAGTAGCGCAATAAAATATAAAGCTAATGGATATATATTAAAAACTAGTACTCCAGAAAAAATAATAAATGGAATTAAGTCTGTTTATCATGGCAATGGGGTTTATGATAATGAAGTAGTATCTAAACTTATAGTAAATAAAAATTATAGTAGTAATAATATAGATAAGTATGAATTGACTTTAAGAGAGTGTGACATAGTTAAACTTATAGCTAAAGGATTATCAAATAAAGAAATAAGTAATGAACTTTATTTATCAGAGGGTACTGTTAAAAATCATATAACAAATATTTTAGCTAAGATGAACTTAAAACATAGAACTCAAATAGCTATAGAGTATTTAAGATAAGCTAAGAAGGCTATATCAAAATACAAGAATTTATTAATAAATTCTTATATTTTGATATAGCCTATTTATTTTTAAATGAAAATTAAGGATTAGTAAAAATATAAAATATGACTTTAGTCATATATACGTTATGACTATATGTACTTAGAAAATTATTAGATATCTCATATAATATAAATATAAAAAGTGAGGGGTAGGATATGAAATATATAGAGATAAATAATTTGTATAAAAGCTTTGGAGATTTTGTAGCACTTGAAAACTTAAATCTAACAATAGAAAAGGGAGATATATTTGGATTACTTGGACCTAATGGTGCTGGTAAAAGTACAGCTATAAATATATTAACTAACATACTAGATAAAGATAGAGGTAGTATAAAAGTACTAAATCAAGAACTTAAAAGAAATGATAGGAATGTAAAAGGTAAGATGGGGTTAGTACCACAAGACTTAGCTATATTTGAAGATATGACATCGCTTGAGAATGTAATGTTTTTTGCATCCCTTTATGGTCTTAAAGGAAGGGAGCTAAAAGAAAATTCACTTAAAGCCTTAGAGTTTGTAGGATTAGAAAATACTAAAAAGATAAGTAAAACTTTCTCTGGAGGAATGAAAAGAAGATTAAATATAGCTTGTGCAATAGCTCATAATCCAGAAATTTTAATACTTGATGAACCAACAGTTGGAATAGACCCACAATCTAGAAATCATATAATGAAGTCTATACAAACATTAAATAAAAATGGATGCACAATAATTTATACAACTCACTATATGGAAGAGGTTGAAACACTTTGTAATAATATAGTAATAATAGATAAAGGCAAGGTAATAGCAAGTGGGGATAAAAATAGCTTAAAAGCTATAATAAGTGATAAAAATAAGTTTGAAGTATTAGTAGATGATGTAACTTATATTAATAAAAATGAACTACTAGAAATAGTTGGAGTAGATAGTATTGAATTTAAAGAAAATAAAATATATGTAAGTTTAAATAGAGAATTAAGTTCTTTAAATGAATTTATATTATATTTATCTTCTAAGAATATTAAAATACTAGATATAAAAAGTAAAATAGTTACTTTAGAAGATGTATTTTTAAATCTTACAGGAAGAACCCTTAGGGATTAGGAGGTAAATTATGAATATAATAATATCTTCTATAAAAAGAAGCTTAAGAGATAAAAATATGATAATTACAACTATATTTTTAGTACTTATATTACCATTTATATTTTCTATGATGTTTTCTCATGAAAATGAAGTACAAACGAGTAAAGTAAATATAGTTGCAAATAAGGATAGTAACGTAGCAAAAGAATATATAAATTTTTTAGAAGAGTTTGACAAAAGTAATGAAAATGTAGAAATTAAATATACTCTAAATGATGAAAAATCAAATAACTTACAAGTTAAAATAGATGAAGATAATAAGAATATATACTTTTCTTCTAAGGACAGTACTATTAATATGAGCGAAGGAATAATTGAAAATATAACAAAAGAATTTTTTGAAAAATTATCTATCTATGAAATAGGCATGAAAAATAATAGTTTAGATAATGTGAATAAAAATGTAATTAAAAGTACTACTTATAAGTCTGATAAAGAAGAAGTTGATTATAGTAAATACTTTGCAATCGTTATGTTACAAATGTCAGCATTATCATTAAGTATAAATGCATATAAAAATATATTCTATATAAAACAAAACATAGGAAGAAGAGTATACTCATCACCAATTAAAATCTCAAAACTTATAAAACTAGAATTAATAGGAACATTTATAACAGTAGTACTTCAATCAATGGTAACTTTAATATTAATATACCTTGTATATGATGTTAATATTAATCCAAATAATTTATTTGGTATTTTATACTGTATTGCTATGATTAGTTTATTGGCAATAGCAATAGGTATATTTGGAGCAGCTATATCTAAGAAAAAGGAACATGGAGACAACATAGTACCTATATTAACTGTAATATTTGTATTATCATCAGGAAGATTATACCCTCAACTTAGTTTAGAGAATAAGTTGTTTGAATTAAATGCGTTTACTAATATAAGTAAAGCCATGTCATCACTTATAGATGGAAGTATTAATATAAGCTATAGTAATATGACAATTTCAACAGTAGTTACCGCACTTTTATTGGTTATTATATCTTGTATAATACTGAGAAAAAGAGGGGAAAGATAATATGCAAAATATATTTATTATTTTAAAACACAACATTAAAAGTATAATAAAAAATTGGTTTTGGATTGTATTATTACTGCCTATAGTTGTTAATGTAGTTATAAGTAAAGTTATATTAAATAAAGAAGAAGGCTCAACACCTAAACCGAGTATAGCTATATTTACTAATGACAAATCAAAAGTATTTGATAAATTAATAAATCAAGAAAAATTTGATAGTATGTATATTGTAGATAGTGAGAAAGAAGTTAAAGATTTAGTAAATGAAGATGAAGTATCAGCAGGTCTTATAATAAAAACTGATGATATTTTTGAAGATATAAAAAATAATAAAGAAAATGTATTTGAATTTATAGGAAAAGAAAATGATTATAACAAGGATATAGCATTTAATATTATAAGTAATGAAATATTAAAAATAGAATCCTTTGGAGATAATAAGGAAGACTTTATAAAACAGCACGATAACTTTGAAAATGAAAAATACAAATTTAATATAGGAGAAAATAATTTCCTTGTAGTTATGAGTAAATTAATGACCTTTGGATTTTATTGTATGGCATTTTTACTTATAGCAGGTAAAGGTCTAAGCCCACTAATAAAAGAAAGAGAGTCTAAAATTGATAAAAGAATATTAGTGTCAAAGGTAAGTAAAGTAGAGTATTTATTAGGTCATATAATAGGATGTTTTTTATTGTTGTCAGTACAAAGCATAGTTTTTGCAGCATCTTTTTATATATTTAATAAAGGATTTGAAGTTAATTTTTATTGGATGATATTATTATCCATTGTTTTATCATTTGTTGCAACATCAATGGTATTATTAGTATTAGTAATTTCCAATACATCTGAGATGTATTATGCGTTACTTACCATTATAATTATGCCAGCATGTCTTTTAAGTGGAGGATTTATTTCCCTTGAATTTATGCCAGAAATAGCTCGTAAAATAGCAATGTTTTCACCAATTACTTGGATAAATACAGCATTTAAAAATATAGTACTTGGAGAGAGTGCTAATATGATTTTAATGAATTTAGGTGTAGCAATAGCAATTTCTATATTAATGATAATGTTATATTTAATTATTGAAAATAATAAAAAACATAAATATGTATAACAAGAAAAGTCCTATAAGCATAGATTTTATAAATTCTAAGCTTATAGGACTTTTTATGTAATTAAACTATAATAGATTTTTATTTTTGAGAATTATATTTATCTACTAAAATTTGCTCACCCATCTTAACTAACTTTCGAGTAGCTAATCCACCAACTTCTTCACCAGCTAGTACATTCTGAGCAGATCCTTCTAGCGTTCCTTGAGGAGCGTTACTTTCTATTTTATTAGTTTCTTGATTATAGTTATATCCAAGTTCAGAAGCTATTTCCATTTTTAAATTATTTAAAGCCTGCTTTGCATTAGTTTTAGATTGCATATCCATATAAACACCACCTTTTCAAAATAATAGTATAATAGTATAATTTACATAAATTAAAATGTTTATAACAAATACAAATAAAAAAGTAACTATTATGCAAGGTTTTCTAAAAATAAGTTATAATAATAGTATATACAAGGTAATATGAGGTGAATTAATGGAAGAGAAAAAATTATCAGAAGCTAATGATAAAGATGCGCTAATAAGAAGACTTAAAAGAATAGAAGGTCAAGTTAAAGGAATTCAAAAAATGGTAGATGAAGAAAGATATTGTGTAGATGTATTAGTTCAAATATCAGCAATAAGATCTGCTATAAATAAAGTAGGAACTATAATTTTGGAAAATCATGTAAAGGGATGTGTTTCTCACAGCTTAAAAAATGGAGACGATGAAAGTACTGAAGTTATGATAAATGAACTTATTAGCACTATAGATAAGTTTACTAAATAAGGGGGGATTTTTATGGAACAGCAAGGATATATTGTAGGAATCGTTGATAAAAAAACTGCTAAACTTAAGATGCAACGCCACTCAGCATGTGCATCTTGCGGAAAGTGTGCAACTACTTCAGAAAAAAAAGATATAGTAGTTGAAGTTGATAATGCTATAGGTGCACAAGTAGGAGATAAAGTTAAGGTTAATATGGAAACTGTAAATGTACTAAAAGCAGCAGCAATAGTATACACAGTACCACTAATAGCTCTATTGATTGGAACTATTGCTACATACTTTATGTTGAACTTATCTAAAATAAATGTAGATGTCGAAGTTGTAAGTGGAAGTGTTGGAATAGGTCTAATGCTATTATCGTTTGTAATACTAAAGTTAAACGACGCTAAATTCAGAGAAAGTAGAGAATATATACCTGTTGTTACTGAAGTATTAATAAAACAAGGTTGTGAAATAAATACGCTTAATTAATATAATCAATAAACAAAAAGGAACTTCTAAGTGATCAATAATCACATAGAAGTTCCTTTTTATAATTAATTCCTATTAAAGTCTAAAAATCTAGTACCTTGGAATTTAAGTTTACCAACATCATTTTCAACAACAGAGCCATAAATTTTTACACTAACATGAACCTCCATCCTGTCTTTATTCTCAAACTCAAAAGTCACATAATAACTAGTTGAATTAGTTCCAGTATGACTATGTCCATTTGCATCAGTGTATCCTCCATTTTGAGAAAAATGCATTCTTTTAGATACTACCTTACAATCAATATCAAGAATAGGTTGCTTATTATTATAAGACCACTCAGAGATACCCTTAACAACAAACATAATAAAAGCAAGAATAAATATAAGAAATATTGTATAAAATGCTATAGTAAATAAATCAATACCGCCCCCATAACCAGTACCAAATTCGTTAAACCCCATATTAATCCTCCCTGTTAAGTAATCTATAATAAGATTATATTATATAATAAAAAAAAGTTGCTATTTAGCAACTTTTCTTTTGATATTAAATATACTTATAGTTTTAGCTAATGAAGTTATAATTAATACTCCAAGTGCAATAGCTCCTCCAACAAAAAGTACATCAGCACCAGTAGAAATAGCCATATCATAATTTTTTTGAACTAAATAAAGCATGGTATTATACATTCCAAGACCCGGGACTAAAGGTATAATACCTGGTATTACAAATAGTATAGCTGGTTGCTTTAACTTTCTAGCTAATATTTCACTCATTAAAGATACAATGACAGCTGCGAAAAAATTAGCAAATATAGAGTTAGAAGTAACCCCCATTAAATAAAAGAACACAGACCACCCAATACCGCCAGTAATTCCAGCAGGAATCAATGATGATGTAGGCGCGTTAAAAAATACTGAAAACCCAACTGTTGAAAATGCAGAAAATATAAAATGCATATAAATTGGCATATCTGTCATTAGAATTTACCTCCTAACCTAATCCACATATCAAGTATAAGACCCACACCGCAAGCAATAGAAATAGCAGTCATCCCTGCGTCAAATGCGCGAGATACCCCTGAAATTAAATCTCCCGATATCAAATCACGAATTCCTTTTATAAACGAAACCCCAGGAAGTAGTGGCATTATAGAACCAACTATAAGCATTCTAGGTGTATCTAAAATTCCGAATTCAGCAAGTAAAACCCCGGCAGTTGCTATCAAAACAGATGCAATTAAACTTGAAAATGTTGGAATCGAACTAACTTTCATTATCTTCTTATAACAAATAACTGCAAGTATAGATGTTAAAAAAGTAAAGAAGAAGTTTACTAGATTGTTTCCACCTAATAAACAACCGAAACATGCAGATGCAAGCCCTGTAGATAGGTTAACTATATAGTTAGGATAAGACGGTACTGATCCTAAATGCTTAAGTTCTGCTATAGCATCTTCAATAGATAAATCTGGATTGTTTACAAACTCTCTAGAGAAATTATTTAGTAGTGAAATCTTATTTAGATTTATAGATCTACTTTTTATAGTTTTCATAAAAGATAAACCATCAAATCTTTCGTCTGAAATTATTATTACAGTAGGTGCGGTAAAAGCACTTACGTGATTAAAACCTCTAGACCTACAAATTCTAAGAACACTGTCCTCAACACGGTAGGTTTCAGCACCATTTGTTAACATAAGTTCACCGATAAATAGTGCTAGCCTAAGAACATCTTTTTTATATTCACTATTCACAAAAATACCTCCCAATACAAATTAATATAACGATTATACCAAACTTTTAAACGTATGTTTATCATTATTTTATTTTTATTAATATATTAATTTTTATGCACAAATAATGTACAAATAATGAGTCGATTATATAGAAGATTACAAATATTATGTAGAATAATTAGGTTTTTTAAATTAAGAAAATTGTGCTTATACAGAATTTTAAAATGAATGCAATTTTAAATGTTTTAAAAAAAATTATAAAAAGTGTTGACGAAATTATTTTGTCATGATATAGTTATACTTGTCCTTAAGAAAAGGGGCAAGACGAAATCGAAAATGAACAATGAACTTTGAAAATTAAACAGTAGGTTAATTTATAGAATTTGAAACAACCAAGAAACATAAAGCCAGATATATAACAGTATCTGAGCCCTAGATAAACTTTTATTTAAGAGTTTGATCCTGGCTCAGGATGAACGCTGGCGGCGTGCCTAACACATGCAAGTCGAGCGATTTTCTTCGGAGAAGAGCGGCGGACGGGTGAGTAACGCGTGGGTAACCTGCCCTGTACACACGGATAACATACCGAAAGGTATGCTAATACGGGATAATGTACTTTTGTCGCATGGCAAAAGTATCAAAGCTCCGGCGGTACAGGATGGACCCGCGTCTGATTAGCTAGTTGGAGAGGTAATGGCTCACCAAGGCAACGATCAGTAGCCGACCTGAGAGGGTGATCGGCCACATTGGAACTGAGACACGGTCCAAACTCCTACGGGAGGCAGCAGTGGGGAATATTGCACAATGGGCGAAAGCCTGATGCAGCAACGCCGCGTGAGCGATGAAGGCCTTCGGGTCGTAAAGCTCTGTCCTCAAGGAAGATAATGACGGTACTTGAGGAGGAAGCCCCGGCTAACTACGTGCCAGCAGCCGCGGTAATACGTAGGGGGCTAGCGTTATCCGGAATTACTGGGCGTAAAGGGTGCGTAGGTGGTTTCTTAAGTCAGAGGTGAAAGGCTACGGCTCAACCGTAGTAAGCCTTTGAAACTGAGAAACTTGAGTGCAGGAGAGGAGAGTAGAATTCCTAGTGTAGCGGTGAAATGCGTAGATATTAGGAGGAATACCAGTTGCGAAGGCGGCTCTCTGGACTGTAACTGACACTGAGGCACGAAAGCGTGGGGAGCAAACAGGATTAGATACCCTGGTAGTCCACGCCGTAAACGATGAGTACTAGGTGTCGGGGGTTACCCCCCTCGGTGCCGCAGCTAACGCATTAAGTACTCCGCCTGGGAAGTACGCTCGCAAGAGTGAAACTCAAAGGAATTGACGGGGACCCGCACAAGTAGCGGAGCATGTGGTTTAATTCGAAGCAACGCGAAGAACCTTACCTAAGCTTGACATACTTATGACCGATACCTAATAGTATTTTTCCCTTCGGGGACATGAGATACAGGTGGTGCATGGTTGTCGTCAGCTCGTGTCGTGAGATGTTGGGTTAAGTCCCGCAACGAGCGCAACCCTTGCCTTTAGTTGCCAGCATTAAGTTGGGCACTCTAGAGGGACTGCCAGGGATAACCTGGAGGAAGGTGGGGATGACGTCAAATCATCATGCCCCTTATGCTTAGGGCTACACACGTGCTACAATGGGTGGTACAGAGGGCAGCCAAGTCGTGAGGCGGAGCTAATCCCTTAAAGCCATTCTCAGTTCGGATTGTAGGCTGAAACTCGCCTACATGAAGCTGGAGTTACTAGTAATCGCAGATCAGAATGCTGCGGTGAATGCGTTCCCGGGTCTTGTACACACCGCCCGTCACACCACGGAAGTTGGGGGCGCCCGAAGCCAGATAGCTAACCTTTTGGAAGCGTCTGTCGAAGGTGAAATCAATAACTGGGGTGAAGTCGTAACAAGGTAGCCGTATCGGAAGGTGCGGCTGGATCACCTCCTTTCTAAGGAGAATTGCCTACTGTTTAATTTTGAGAGTTCATAAGAACTTTCATACTAGTACTTTGAAAACTGTATAACATTTAGTGATATGACATCATTTTAATATATGAAGAAGATAACTTCTAAAAATATCATCGAGAAGATAAACTCTTTAAAAATCAACTTTTAGTACTTAATAAACTGAACGTATGTGAAGTTTGTTATTTACGATAACTTTTAATAACTTGGTCAAGTTATTAAGGGTGCAGGGCGGATGCCTTGGCACTAGGAGCCGATGAAGGACGCGATAAGCTGCGATAAGCTTCGGGGAGTTGCACGTAAACTTTGATCCGAAGATTTCCGAATGAGGAAACTCACTTAGAGTAATGTCTAAGTATTGTTAAGTGAATACATAGCTTAATGAGGGGAACCCGGGGAACTGAAACATCTAAGTACCCGGAGGAAAAGAAAGAAATTCGATTCCGTAAGTAGCGGCGAGCGAACGCGGAACAGGCCAAACCAATGAAGTTTACTTCGTTGGGGTTGAGGACATGCAACATGGATGCAATATTGTAAGCGAAGAGAGTTGGAAAGCTCCGCCATAGAAGGTAATAGCCCTGTAGTTGAAACGAGAAAGCTACTAGCATGATCCAGAGTACCACGGGACACGTGAAACCCTGTGGGAAGCAGGAGGGACCATCCTCCAAGCCTAAATACTACCTAGTGACCGATAGCGCATAGTACCGTGAGGGAAAGGTGAAAAGAACCCCGGGAGGGGAGTGAAATAGAACCTGAAACCCTGCACTTACAAGCTGTGGGAGCACTTTTTATGTGTGACCGCGTACTTTTTGTAGAACGGGCCAACGAGTTACGTTAAGTAGCAAGGTTAAGCACTTAAGGTGTGGAGCCGTAGCGAAAGCGAGTCTTAAATGGGCGCTTAAGTTACTTGACGTAGACCCGAAACCGGGCGACCTATCCATGAGCAGGTTGAAGCGAAAGTAAAATTTCGTGGAGGACCGAACCCACGAGCGTTGAAAAGCTCGGGGATGACTTGTGGATAGCGGTGAAATTCCAATCGAGCCCGGAGATAGCTGGTTCTCCCCGAAATAGCTTTAGGGCTAGCCTCAAGCGTAGAGAGGCGGAGGTAGAGCACTGAATGTCCTAGGGGGTATTGCACTTACCGAAGACTATCAAACTCCGAATGCCGTTTTCTTTTACTTGGGAGTCAGACTGTGGGTGATAAGATTCATAGTCAAAAGGGCAACAGCCCAGATCGTCAGCTAAGGTCCCTAAATGTACGTTAAGTGGTAAAGGATGTGGGATTGCACAGACAACCAGGATGTTGGCTTAGAAGCAGCCACTCATTTAAAGAGTGCGTAATAGCTCACTGGTCGAGTGATCCTGCGCCGAAAATTTCCGGGGCTAAAACGTACTACCGAAGCTACGATATCAGCAATGATAGGTAGGGGAGCTTCGTATACAGGCTGAAGCATGACCGTAAGGACATGTGGACAGTATACGAGTGAGAATGTTGGCATGAGTAGCGAGACGTGGGTGAGAATCCCACGGGCCGTAAACCCAAGGTTTCCAGGGGAAGGTTCGTCCGCCCTGGGTTAGTCAGGACCTAAGCCGAGGCCGAAAGGCGTAGGTGATGGACAACAGGTTGATATTCCTGTACCGCCAATAAGCGTTTGAGAAATGGGATGACACAGTAGGATAAGCTAACCACACTGTTGGTTATGTGTGGCTAAGTACTGAGGCAGTCAAGATAGGCAAATCCGTCTTGATATTAATGCTGGGGTACGATGGGGAGCGAAATTAAGTAGCGAAGTAGCTGATTTCACACTGTCGAGAAAAGTCTCTATCGAGTTTAAAGGCGCCTGTACCTCAAACCGACACAGGTGGGTGAGGAGAGTATCCTAAGGCCAGCGAGAGAACTATTGTTAAGGAACTCGGCAAAATGACCCCGTAACTTCGGGAGAAGGGGTGCCATCTTCGGATGGCCGCAGAGAATAGGCCCAAGCGACTGTTTACCAAAAACACAGGTTTCTGCTAAGTCGCAAGACGATGTATAGGAGCTGACGCCTGCCCGGTGCTGGAAGGTTAAGGGGATCTGTTAGAGCAATCGAAGCAGTGAACTTAAGCCCCAGTAAACGGCGGCCGTAACTATAACGGTCCTAAGGTAGCGAAATTCCTTGTCGGGTAAGTTCCGACCCGCACGAAAGGCGTAACGATTTGGGCACTGTCTCAACAATAGACTCGGTGAAATTGTAATCCCGGTGAAGATGCCGGGTACCTGCGACAGGACGGAAAGACCCCATGGAGCTTTACTGTAGCTTGACGTTGGGTCTTGGTACTACATGTACAGGATAGGTGGGAAACTATGAAGCATGGACGCCAGTCTGTGTGGAGTTATCCTTGGGATACCACCCTTGTAGTACTGGGATCCTAACCATAGGCCTTGAATCAGGTCTTGGGACACCGTCAGGTGGGCAGTTTGACTGGGGCGGTCGCCTCCTAAAGAGTAACGGAGGCGCTCAAAGGTTCTCTCAGCACGGTCGGAAATCGTGCGTAGAGTGTAAAGGCAGAAGAGAGCTTGATTGCAAGACATACAGGTCGAGCAAGGACGAAAGTCGGACTTAGTGATCCGGTGGTACCGCATGGAAGGGCCATCGCTCAACGGATAAAAGCTACCCTGGGGATAACAGGCTTATCTCCCCCAAGAGTCCACATCGACGGGGAGGTTTGGCACCTCGATGTCGGCTCATCACATCCTGGGGCTGTAGTAGGTCCCAAGGGTTGGGCTGTTCGCCCATTAAAGTGGTACGCGAGCTGGGTTCAGAACGTCGTGAGACAGTTCGGTCCCTATCCGTCGCAGGCGTAGGAAATTTGAGGAGACCTGTCCTTAGTACGAGAGGACCGGGATGGACGTACCTCTGGTGTACCAGTTGTTCTGCCAAGGGCATCGCTGGGTAGCTATGTACGGAATGGATAAGCGCTGAAAGCATCTAAGCGCGAAGCCGACTTCAAGATAAGATTTCCCACCGTAAGGGTAAGACCCCAGGAAGACTACCTGGTTGATAGGTCGAAGGTGTAAGTGCAGTAATGTATTTAGCTTACCGATACTAATAGGTCGAGGACTTGACCAAAATTTAAATGATTAAAACCTAAATGTATACAGTTTTCAGAGTATTAACTCTAAAATTCAATTAAGAAATTAATTAAAACATAAAGATTATGTGGTTATAATAGCAAAGAGGATACACCTGTTCCCATTCCGAACACAGAAGTTAAGCTCTTTAGCGCTGATGGTACTTGGTGGGCAACTGCCTGGGAGAGTAAGACGTAGCCACGTAATCTTTTTTTGCGTTTGAAAATATATTGTTTTCATGTCTCTATTTTAAATACTTATGCATATAATGAAACGTAAGTATTTTATAAAATTGAGGTGTTTATATTGGATGATAATAAACGTAAAAAGAGAGCTATAGGGTATTCTTTAGCTACAATGTTAATACTTATAGGTGTGTTAGGTCTAATTGTAGATGATGCACTTGCAGGTGACGGATTAATTGGATTAATATTCTTTTTCGTATGTCTAATAATTTCGATTGGTATGTATGTATATTTAGGATGTATGAGTGAACGTGATATAAATTATGAGCAAAAGAGTAGCAAGAATCATAAAGCAAGCTCTGCTATATCAAATATTATTTGGTTAATAGCTACTTCTATTTTCTTTATGATTGGATTTATATTTGATGGATGGGCTTATGCCTGGGTGGCTTTTCTAATTGGAGCAGCCGCTGAATCAATAGCTACATTATATTTAGATTATAAAACAAAAGATTAATAATATATAAATAAGAAAGAAGGTTAAGCAAACCATCTTTCTTATTTTTTTATTATCAAAAACATATATTTCAGTCCCAAAAATAGACATTTCAATCCATAATGCTTGCTTTTTTTCTATATTAATGCAATTAATATAGGTAGTAACTAAAAGAGTTGCTATAAATTAAAAGGGGGAAATAAACAATGAGGTGTAAATTTTTTAAAAAAGCGTTAAGTACATTTTTATTCGGGGTGATTTTTGTATCAATGGGATGTACATCTAATGCATGGGATGGTAAAAAAGATGGAACAGGTACACATTCTTTGATTGTTGATCAAGCAGTTAAAATGATAGAAAATGATTTAAATGAATCACAGCCACAAATAGTTAGAGATAATATAAATACTCTAAAAACATATTTACAAGACTTAAAAGTGGGTTCTACTTATCCTGACTATAATCCAAATGCATATGATTTATATCAAGACCACTTCTGGGATCCAGATACAGGAAATAACTTTACAATAGATAACTCTTGGTACGTAGCATCACCTATATATGATACTGCTGAATCACAAGTTAGAAAATTAACAGCATCAGCTAAAAATGAATGGGCAAAAGGTAATTATAAACAAGCTACATTTTTATTAGGGCAAGGTTTACATTACTTAGGTGACTTAAACAATCCATATCATGCATCTAATGTAACTGCTATTGATAGCCCGGGGCATGTTAAATTTGAAACTTATGTTGAAGGAAAAAAAGAAAGCTATGCTCTAAATTCTATGGATTATAACACTCTTGAGGGAGTATATTCAGATGCACTACAAAACAAAGACTTTAATAATTGGATGACTCAAAACTCTACAAAGTATGCTAAAGAAGCAAAAAAATTATACTATAGCCACTCTACAATGAGTAATAGCTGGGATGATTGGGAATATGCAGCAAAAGAATCTATGAAAAATTCTCAAGTATGTACAGCTGGATTTATATATAGATTTTTAAATGAAGTATCAGGCACAATAGAAAATAATACAGATATGACTAAAATAAATGAATTTGATGTATTAATAAAAACTGGAAATGATACTTATGCAGGTACAGATAATGATATATACTTTGGACTTGAAACAGCTGATGGCAAGCAATATGAATGGATATTAGACAATGCAGGAAATGATTTTGAAAAAGGTCAAGAAGATAGCTACAGATTAAAAACAAAAGACGGTTTAACTGTAAGCTTAAATGATATAACTAAGTTTTGGGTTAGAAAAGCTAACGTTGCAGGAGTAAATGATGATTGGAACCTTCAAGATATAGAGGTTATAGCAAATGCACAAACTATACTAGACCAAGATTGCAACAAGGTATTTAAAGGAAATGAAACATACTTTATAAATAGATAACTTAAAAAATTTGTATAAAATTAAAATACATAGTTAAAATTAACTTTTGACATAATTTTAAAATTATGCTAAAATAGTAGAAGTAAATTGAATATTAAGTAAGCCAGATAATCGCAGGTAGCATTGCTACGTGAGGAAAGTCGGAGCTCCATAGAGCAGGGTGCTAGGTAACGCCTAGTGGGAGTGATCCTAAGGAAAGTGCAACAGAAAATTACCGCCACGCAAGTGGTAAGGTTGAAAAAGTGAGGTAAGAGCTCACTATGGGCTAGGTGACTAGTTTCATGTGTAAACCCCACCTGGAGCAAGACCAAGATAGGGCTAAAAGGATGTAGCTCGCATCCTCCGGTAGGTAGGTCGCTTGAGTCTATTGGTGACAATAGACCTAGAAAGATGATTATCTAATACAGAACTCCGCTTATAGACTTGCTCAATATTTTGACACTAACACTAGATACTCTAGTGTTTTTTTATTGTGAAAATTGAAGAAAAAGTATAAATATGGTATATTAAATAGACGATAGTATAAAATTATGGAGGAAATAAAATATGACAGTAAAAAAAGCTATAATACCAGCGGCTGGGCTAGGTACTAGATTTTTACCTGCAACAAAGTCACAACCAAAGGAAATGCTTCCAATCGTAGATAAACCAACATTACAATATATAATAGAAGAAGCTATAAATTCAGGAATAGAAGAAATACTAATAATAACAGGAAGAAACAAAAAATCAATAGAAGATCACTTTGATAAATCTGTTGAATTAGAATTAGAACTAGAGCAAAAAGGGAAAATAGAAATGTTAGATATGGTAAGGGATATATCTAATATGGTAAACATACATTATATAAGACAAAAAGAGCCAAAAGGACTTGGGCATGCTATACATTGTGCAAAAAGTTTCATAGGGAATGAGCCTTTTGCAGTTTTATTAGGTGACGATATAGTTGATTGTGAAAAACCTTGTTTAAAGCAATTAATAACTGCATACGATGAGTACAAAACAAGTATATTAGGGGTACAAGAAGTAGCTACAGAAGATGTAAATAAATATGGAATATTAGACGTTAAACATATAGAAGACAGAGTATATAAAGTAAAAGATATGGTAGAAAAACCTTCATTAGAAGAAGCACCATCAAACGTAGCGATATTAGGTAGATATATAATAACACCTGCTATATTTGACATATTAGAAAATCAAGCGCCTGGAAAAGGTGGAGAAATACAATTAACAGATGCACTTAAAACTCTTGGAACTCATGAAGCGATATATGCATATAACTTTGAAGGTAGAAGATATGATGTTGGAGATAAATTAGGATTCTTAGAAGCAACTATAGATTTTGCTTTAAAAAGAGATAATCTAAAAGATGATTTATTAGGTTATATGAAAAAAGTAATAGAAAAAGAAGAAAAAATGACAGAGACTACGTACAAGAAGTAGCGATAGATAAGAAATAATATAAGATATATATTATAGGAAGGTGTGAAATTTATGGCAGTTTTAGTAACTGGAGGAGCGGGATATATTGGGAGTCATACTTGTATAGAACTTTTAGAATCAAATCATGAAGTAATTATAGTAGATAACCTATGTAACAGTGACAAAATAGTAGTAGACAGAATAAAAGAGCTATCAGGGAAAGCTCCTAAATTTTATGAAATAGATATAACAAATAAAAAAGACTTAGAAATAGTATTTAAAGAAAATAAGATAGATTCAATAATACATTTTGCAGCGCTTAAAGCAGTAGGAGAATCTGTTAATATGCCTGTAGAATATTATTCAAATAACTTAATAAGTACTTTAGTATTATTTGAGCTTATGAAAAAATATGATATTAAGAAATTTGTATTTAGTTCATCAGCAACAGTATATGGAGATCCACACGTATGCCCTATACTAGAAGACTTCCCATTATCAGTTACAAATCCTTATGGAAGAACAAAACTGATAATAGAAGATATGCTAAGGGATATATGCTATGCAGATAAATCATTAGATGTAGCAATACTTAGATACTTCAATCCAATTGGAGCTCACAAAAGCGGTAAAATAGGTGAAGAACCAAATGGAGTGCCAAATAACATAATGCCATATATAACTAAAATAGCTGTAGGTAAATTACCACACTTAAACGTATTTGGAGATGACTACGATACACCAGATGGTAGTGGTGTAAGAGACTATATACACGTACTTGATTTAGCTCATGGACACGTAAAGGCGTTAGAAAAATTATCAGAAAAACCTGGATTAGTCACATATAACTTAGGAACTGGTAAAGGATATAGTGTACTAGAATTAGTAAAAGCATTCTCAAAAGCTAATAATATAGAAATACCATATAAAATAGCTGCAAGGAGAGAAGGCGACATAGCGACTTGTTATGCAGACCCATCAAAGGCTGAAAAAGAACTTGGATGGAAAGCTAAATATACAATAGAAGAAATGTGCCAAGACTCATGGAGATGGCAAAGTAACAACCCAGATGGATACAAAAATAAAAAATAACAGAATATAGTATTTATTTTTTTCTAAAAAGCACCTCATTGCGAGGTGCTTATTTTTTTTACAACAAATAATATTTTCTAAAAAGTTGAAAATAGGTATAAAATGGGATATTTACAGGGATGTAGGGTGAATAAAACTAAAGGAAACAGGTAGCTATTAGTCTAAATAGTAACTATCATAGGGGGTGAAAGTAAGTGAAGAAAAAAATAAATAAATATTTAGCAACAATGCTAACAATGTGTCTACTAATAGGAAGTACGGGTGTGTTATCACAAGCTGCAAGTAAACACCTATTAATTATAAACACTAAGAAAAACACAATGGGGTATTATGTTAACAATAAGCTAGTAAAAGAATTTAGAGTAGCAACAGGTAAATCGAATACACCAACACCAACAGGAAAAACTACAATAGTAAATAAAATAAAAAATAGACCTTACTACTCTGGAGGAATACCAGGAGGCGATCCTAGAAATCCATTAGGGGATAGATGGCTAGGACTAAACTTAAACGGATCATATGGAGATACTTATGGGATACATGGAAACAATAATGAAAACTCTATAGGTAAACACGTATCAGGTGGATGCATAAGAATGCATAACAATGATGTAAGATGGCTATTTGATCAAATACCAAATAAAAGTGATGTAATATTAAAATACACAGATCAAAGCTTTAAGCAAATAGCAGCAGGATATAAAATAACAGTAGATGATAACTCAAAACCTAAGCCACCAGATAAACCAAATCCTCCAGCTAAAAAAGGATGGGAAATTAAGGATGGCAAAAAATACTACTATGATTCAAAAGGTCAAAAGGTAACAAATTTCCAAACAATAGATGGAAATAAATATTACTTTGATAAAAATGGAGTAATGCAAACAGGATGGCAAAGTGTAGTAGAGGGTAGAAGAAGTTACTTTGGAAGTGACGGAATAATGAAAACAGGGTGGCAAGATATAGACGGTAAAAAATATTTCTTAAATACAAATAATGGAGTAGCACTTAGATACTGGCACATAATAGATGGTAATAAGTATTACTTTGGAAGTGATGAGGCAATGAGAACTGGAGTACAAAATATAGATGGAAATAAATATTACTTTGATAAAAATGGAGTAATGCAAACAGGATGGCAAAGCATAGTAGAAGGTAGAAGAAGTTACTTTGGAAGTGATGGAGCTATGCAAACAGGATGGCAAGATATAGATGGTAATAGATATTTCTTAAATCTAAATAATGGGGTAGCACTTAGATACTGGCACATAATAGACGGTAATAAGTATTACTTTGGAAGTGATGAAGTAGTAAGAACAGGATGGCAAGATATAGATGGAAATAAATATTACTTTAACAGTGATGGAACAATGCAACAAAGATGGGAAGATTTAGATGGTAGTATGTATTACTTTGGTGAAGACGGAAGAGTAAGAAGTGGATGGCAAGATATAAATGGAGAGAAATACTACTTCAATAATGATGGAGTGGTGCAAGTAGGATTACAAGACATAGATGGTAATAAGTATTACTTCTATGAAGATGGTAAAATGGCAAGAGATACTGTAGTAGAAGATGGAATAGAAATAGATGAAAATGGAATAGTAACAAGCTTAGGATAAGGGGCTTAATAAAAAATAACCTATAAAGTGAACAATATAAACAGTTCATTTTATAGGTTATTTGTAATTTATAAAAATTATTTAAAGTCTAATTCTAAATCCATAGGGATGTTGTAGAACTCTTTGAAAAATGATTCCCAATGTTCATTAGGTGGTACAGTTGTCCAATAATAATCTTCGTATGGTAATCTATAAAGTGTTAGAGATTTATAACCATTAGAAACTGCATCATTTATAGCTTCAACTCTAGCCTTTTCAGCAATACCTACATCTAAAAATATACTTGCATAAAATACACAAATTATAACTAAAAAACTAGATATAACTAAGCTAATAGAATTAAGTTTAAAATTAGAAAAATTAACAACATACACTAATAATTGAAGTGCTACTATAACCATAAATATATAAGATGCAAAGAAGCAACGAGGACCTATAGGATTAGCAATGACTAAAGGCATAGCTAGTGCCAGTGAAGATCCATATATCATAAATATTTTCATTTTTAATCCCATACCCTCAATATATAAAAGTATGACACTTAAGACACATGCAAAGAATAATAAAGAATAAAATGCATTGAAGTATCCTGTTTTTTGAACATTAGTAAATATATTCCAAGCAGGATATAGTTTGTTACAAAATCCATAAATCATATAAGTAGACAATATAAAGATTTGAACATTACCAACTAATATATTATGTCTGCTATAATTGTTTTTTAAAAAGTCTAGAATTATTATGATACTTAGTACAGCAAATATAGTATTTAATAGACTGTTGTTTAAAAATAAAGTATCTGACATTTGGTTAGTATATAAATCAACAATACTTGATATTGAAAAAGATATCTTTTTATAACCATCAACGTTACTTGCTGCATTAAAATATGCTCCATTAGAAAACATTATAAAAGCTCCTACAATAGTAGAAAATAAATATGTAATTTGAAGCGATGAAACTCTCCTATATTTAATAAACGTATAAAATACTATAAATCCTGCTAACAACACGCAATATACAGTAGTATGTTCACTAAAAAGTTGAGTAGATACTCCCAAAGGAATCATAAGTAAAGTTAACCATATAGGATGCTTTAACTTAACCTTATTTATACTTTTATCATCGAATACATCATTTATAATAATAAGATATAATACCATTAATATAACTGGTGGTATAAAGTTGATAAAAGCTGCAACCCAAGAATAAGTTTGTCTAAAAAGTTCTCTTGGTATAGCTAAGCATAAAACAGCTGTTAATAAAAATAAAACCGTTTTATTTTTAGACTTAGCTTCTTTGATAATTAACTTATAAACTACTAAAATAATAAAGAACATTCCTAGTGCTAAGGAAATATTCTTTGCTAAAACATTTCTTGTTATAAGTATTTCAAATAAATTACCTAAATATCTTCCGTTATAATCTGCAAATCCATTAAGCATTAACATCCAATTTGAATGACTGCCCCATTGCCAGTCATCATGACTGTATGGAACCTGGACAGCAAAGAAAAAGAAAAATAAAATTAATAATATCGATATATAGAATCTAGGATTCTTTAATATATTTTTATTCATTTAATACCTCCTAAAATTAAGCACAAATTATTTACTTAGCCAATATTACTTTTTAAAGATAATTAATTTGCTAAATATATAATTTAATACAACTACAATAACCTGAGTGAAAAGTTTTGCATATAAATCATTGATACCTAAAGCATCAACAAGTAAAAACATAACACCCATATCTATAACACCTGAAAGTAATCTGCAATTTACAAAAGTAAACATCTCTTTTAACGTTGCACTTAAACTATTACTTTTACTTTCAAATACCCAGATACGATTAGTAACATATGCAAAAGCAACAGCCAATACCCATGATATAATGTTACTTACAAGGTAATGTATATGTAAAACTTCACTACAAAAATAATAACTTACAAAACTAACTATAGTTGTAAGCACTCCAAAAACTAAATATAATATAACTTCCTTATATTTAGTATAAACATTTAATAAACTATTCATATTTTATACCGTTCCTTTTTTTATAAGCTAGCTCATTGTGATTTTCATGCTCAGAAACAATGAACCTTGGACGATTTTGAGTTTCTTCATATATTTTTGAAATATAATATCCTATAATACCTAAACTTAACATTATAATACTTCCTATTATAAGTAGTAATAATATTACTGTTGTAAATCCTTCTGAAGATTTTCCTATGAAATTAATATAAAGTGAATGTATACCTAATATAACTGAGAAAACTGCGAATATAATTCCGGTAAAAGTAACTATTTGCATAGGTGCAGTTGAAAATGATGTTATATTTGTAATAGCGTACTTTATAAGAGATGCAGTAGACCATTTTGAATCTCCAGCTTCCCTTTCTTGAACATCAAATTCAATTGATGTAGTCTTAAACCCAACCCATGATGATAAAGCTCTAAAGAATATATGCTTCTCAGGCATAGATCTAAGTATATCAACGGCTTTTCTATCTAGTAATTTAAAATCAGAAGCTTTAGACATATCAATCTTTGTTGCTGAACTAATGATTGAATAGAAAGACTTTGCAGCAAATCTATGTAGGAATGATTCCTTACCTCTAGAAGCTTTTACACCTTCTACGACTTCATATCCGTCTTTCCATTTTTGATACATCTGTACCAAAACTTGTGGGGGATGTTGAAGATCACAATCTATAACCGCGCAACAGTCGCCTACTGCGTAAGTAAGACCTGCAAAAATAGCAGCCTCTTTGCCAAAGTTTCTTGAAAAATTAAAACCCTTTATATTAGGATTTTTATCACAAACTTTGCCAATCTCTTCCCAAGTACTATCCTTAGAACCATCATTTATAAATATGATCTCATAAGGTATTTTCTCATCGTCTAAAAGAGAAGATACTACACTTGAAATCTTACAAATCATTTTATCCTCATTATATGAAGGTATTATCACTGATAATTTGCCCATATTTTCCTCCTTAGTATATATATATGTATTGAAATAATCCAATTTAGTATACCATATCTACTATTAAATTAAAACTGAAAGGGTAATAAAAAGTTATCTTATATCGAAAATAGGAAAATATTGTGATATACTTAAAAGGTTAAAAAAAGGACTAATAAAAGTGTATACCATAGGAGGGAAATTTGGCATATTTAAAAATAATGATTTTATCAATGATTCCAATAACGGAATTAAGAGGAGCGATACCTATAGGGATAGCACTTGGGCTAAATCCAATAGGAGTATATATAGCAAGTGTAGTGGGTTCAACATTAGTATCAATACCATTAATACTAACATTTAGACATATAATACATTTTTTAAGAGATATTAAAATGTGTGAAGGATTAGTAAGAAAAGTAGATAGAAAAATAGCTTCAGGAATGAAAAAATTAAAAAACATATCAATACTAGGAATAATACTTTTTGTAGGAGTGCCACTCCCAACAACAGGAACATGGACAGCATCAGCAATAGCATCTATATTAAAAATGAGAATAAAAGATGCATTTTTAGGAGTGTTACTAGGTAATATGATGGCGGGTATAATAGTATCTGCGCTATCTCTACATCTTATATAAAAGAATTTATTAAAAAAATTAAAAAATAGGCAACAGGAGGATAGAAATTGAAGGGGATAATATCAAAATATAAAAGTGAAATAGCAGTATTTTCAGTGATAACAATATTATATTTATTAATAACAATATCGTTTTACACAAAAACAACAGTATTTTATGATACACATGAAGCATGGGATGTATTGTTAGATACAGACACAGGTGTATTATTTAAATGGAATACATTTGCAGTATCACCTGATAATAGTAAACATATATTATTTTTACCAATAGTGTCAATAATAGCATATCCAATATATTTACTAAGCCAAATATTAACAAAGTACGGATTCGACTTTGATAGTACATATGGTATGGGGCTAGCAATATTACAAATAATAGTAAGTTCAACATCTATAACTCTAATATATAATCACATAAAAAAACTAAACATAAGTAAAATAACACTGCTACTAATTATAGGGATAATGGCTGCTTCATTCCCTCAAATTTTTATGTCATTAAGCATAGAAAGGTTTATATATGCTCAAATGTCTATAGTAGTTTTTGTAGTGCTAGTAGGTAAACTAAAAAATAAGGAATCGTACTTAATAGATATATTAGCAATACCATTACTTGGAATTACAGTCACAAACATATATCTATACTTTATAAATTTATTATTACAATTTAAGCTTAACATAAAGAAAATACTTAAACATATAGGGGTATTTACATTGGCAACATATGTAATATTGATAATTACAAAATCATACGACAGCTTATTTTCAGTAGGAGAGATAGTCCAATATAATACACAATTTTTAACACCTGTATCTTTATTTGAAAAACTTAAAATGACTATATTAAGATTGATATATCCAACACTATACTTTCCAGGACACGAACTGGTAAATAATCAAATGAATCAAAATGGAGATGTAAATAAAATATTTTTGATAATAATTATGATAGTATTCATAGGTGCCATAATAGGGGGAATAAAAAACTATAAACAAAGAATACCTCAATTATGCTTAGGGACATTATTAGGAAATATAATTCTTCATGGAGTTATAGGATATAACTTAAAAAATGCAAATATAATGACGATACATTTTTCATTTGCAATAATTATATTACTAGCTTATCTAGCCACAACTTTAGATACTAAAAAAACTAAAATATTTAATATATTCTTAATTGTAACATTGAGTACAATAATAATTAGCAACATACAAGGATTTATAGAAATGTTAAATTTAGGAATATCGATATATCCTAAATAGAATAGATAAGGGGTAAGGACTATGGATAATGAAGTAGTAGAAGTTAAAAGAGCATCAATAAAAGAATATATAAAGTTAATGAGACCAAAACAATACATAAAGAATCTATTTGTATTAGCAGCACTGATTTTCTCAACAAAAATATTAGATATAGAATCAGTATTAGATGCAGGAATAGCATTTATATCATTTTGCTTAATATCATCAACAGTATATGTATTAAATGATATAGTGGATATAGAAAAAGATAAACTACATCCTAAAAAATGTAGGAGACCATTAGCAAGTGGAGCTATAAAAAAGAACAATGCAATAGTACTAGGATTAATACTAGTATCATTATCAATAGCAGTATCATTGTTAGTAAATACAAAACTAACTTTTATACTTGTACTATATTTATTAAATAACTTACTGTATTCATTTAAAATAAAAAACATAATATTATTAGACGTATTCTCAATAGCATTTGGATTTATACTAAGAGTTTGTGCAGGTAGTGTGGCAATAGGGGTATCACTATCAAACTGGATAATATTATGTACATTCTTCTTATCATTGTATCTAGGACTTGGAAAAAGAAAAAAAGAAATAGAAATGTTAAAAGACGGTGCAGGAGAACATAGAAAAATATTAAAAGAATATAATGACGAAATAATCAATCAAATGATGACAGTAGTACTTAGTTCTACAATAGTATGCTATGCACTATACTCAACTAGTAATCCAGACAATCCTAATATGATGTTTACAACAATATTTGTAGTATACGGAATACTTAGATATAACTATGTTATAAATACAACAGAAGAAGGTAATCCAACAGACTTAGTATTAAAAGATAGAAGTATACAAATAAGCGTATTAATTTGGGCATTAAGCTGCTTAGTAATAATATTATTTTAAAATAAAGAAAGAGGAAATCCAAAATGAGAAAAAAAGTATTACTACTAGACATAGACTATACAGTAATAAATACAGATAGTATGATAGATTTTCTTTTATATGCCCTGAAAACAAAATTTTTTAAAACTATTATAAAAATACCATACATAATATTAATGCTAACAATGCATGCTTTAAAAATAGTATCATTAAAAGAGGCAAAAGAAGCTATATTTTATCCAATAGTAGACTTTAGTGAAAAAGAGCTAGAAGAATTTTTCAATAAATGTATAAAACAAAAAATAAATAAAAGTATGATAGATATAATATCAAAAGCAAAACAAGAAGATATATTCATATTAATGATAACTGCATCGCCATCTGCATATATAAAGTATTTTAAAAAATATCAATATACAAATGAAGTACTAGGTACAGAACTAGAATATCAAAACTTTAAATATAAAAATAAGATAGTTGGCAATAACTGCAAAGGACAAGAAAAAATAATTAGAATAAATCAGATATTAAAAAAATTAGATATAGAAATTGACTTTGAAAACTCTTATGCATACTCAGATTCAAAAAGTGATTTACCTATGTTATCATTAGTTAAAAATGCATATTTAGTAAATAAAAAAGATGGACAAATTAAAGAAAAAATTATATTCAATATTAATGAGGGTGCTTGTTGAGTCAGAGTTCCACTCCCCACAACTGGGACATGGATAGCATCAGAAGTAGTATCTATATAAAAAACTAGAAGTAAGGAGGCAACTAATGAAAAAAATAGCAGTATTAATACCATGTTATAACGAAGAACTAACAATAAAAGCAGTAATAAAAGACTTCAAAAATGTAATACCAGAAGCTGATATATATGTTTATGACAATAATTCAAAAGACAATACAGCACAAATAGCAAAAGAACTTGGAGCAATAGTAGTACCAGAATACCGTCAAGGAAAAGGTAATGTAGTAAGAAGTATGTTTAGAGAGATAGAAGCTGATTGCTATATAATGGTAGATGGTGATGACACTTATCCAGCAGAAGATGCATACAGAGTAGCTCAATTAGTATTAGAAAACAAAGCTGACATGGCAATAGGGGATAGACTATCAAGTACATATTTTACAGAAAATAAAAGACCATTTCACAATACAGGTAATAAATTAGTAAGAACACTTATAAATAAAATATTCAAAAGTGATATAAAAGATATAATGACAGGATGTAGAGCTTTTAATAGAAAATTTGTAAAATCATTCCCTGTTTTATCAAAAGGATTTGAAATAGAAACAGAAATGAGTATACATGCATTAGACAAAAGGTTCTTAATAAGAGAAGTACCTATAGCTTATAGAGATAGACCAGATGGTAGTGAGTCAAAACTAAACACTTTCTCAGATGGATTTAAAGTATTAAAAACAATACTAAACTTATATAAAGACTATAAACCATTATCATTCTTTGGACTAATAGCAGGAATACTTTTTATAACAGGAGCAGCAATGATGATACCTGTATTATCGGGATATTTAAGAACTAGCTTAGTAGCAAAATTCCCAACATTAATAGTAGCTATAGGACTATTAACATCATCATTAGTATCACTAGGATGCGGACTTATATTAGACACAGTAAAGAAACATTCAGATCAATTTTATGAAATCTCACTTAATATGCTAGAAATGAACAAATCAAAATAGCACAAGGAGATGTAAAAATGAAATTTAATAATAAAGAAAATGATTTTAAAAAACAAAGCATTAACATAGGAATAATATATATATCTATGATGGCTATATTCTTATTGATAATGGTATGTTCATATACAATACCAAACAAAAGAATAAATTGGCATGTAAGTGAATCAATGCAACAACTAAAAACAGAAGGAACTTACCCAAGACCATTTTTTAATACACCATCAGCACAGCTAGATAATTTTACTGATGCATGGATGTTAAATTTATCAATAAGTGCAGATAATAAACATCCATTAAGATCATCACTAGAAAATCCTCACAGAGTAGCTCCACAATATGATAAGGGTGAAATTGACAAAATACAAAACTTAGAACTATCATTAGAAAACAAAAACGTTAAAACAGAATCATATAGTAGATACTGGCATGGATATCTAGGAATACTAAGACCACTATTAATATTTTTTAGTTATACAGAAATAAGATTTATAAATATGTGTGCATTATTTATGTTGTTCATAGTAGTAAATAGTTTAATAAAAAAGAAACTAGGGACAAAAGTGATGATAAGCTTCTTTTTACCGATGATGATGGTAATGTTTCCGATAGTTCCTATGTCACTACAATTTTCAAGCATGTTTTATGTAACGTTTATAAGCATGATAGTAGTATTGCTTTATCATGAAAAAATAGAAAAAAACAAAATGTCTGTATACATATTTTTCATAATAGGAAGTATAACCAGCTTTTTAGATTTACTAACGGTTCCACTAATAAGTTTAGGAATACCTTTAGTAACGTATATTCTATTAATACAAAACGTAAAAATTGGAACTAACATTGTAAATACAAAATATGCAATAAATAATATAATAGAAATAATAAAAAATAGCATACTATGGGGATTAGGCTACGGAATAACCTGGGCAAGTAAATGGGTAATAGCTAGTATAATATTAAGACAAAATGTAATAACAGATGCACTAAACCAAATATTATCTAGAACATCTGACCCAAATGGCGATACAGTATTTACAGTAAAAAGCGTAATACAAAGCAATACTAGTATAATATTTACAGACTTTACCATAAAAATAATAGTAGCTATATTAATAATAGGTATAGTATCTATGATACTTTATAGAAAAAATACAACAGAAATAATACAAGTAACACCAATACTATTAATAGCTATAATGCCATTTGTATGGTATATAATACTTAAAAATCATTCGCAAGTACATTGTTGGTTTACTTATAGAAACTTAAGCATAACTATATATGCAGTATTTGCCTTTATAAGTTATAGTATAGATAATAAAAAAATAGCATCAGCATTACATCTAAAATAAAACAAAAAAGATAATCAAAAATATATGATTGTCTTTTTTTTATACAAAATAAAATACAAACGTAAATTAAGATGTATTGATATACAATTAAAAATAATGTACAATGATGTAATAATAGGAATATATTAACAAATTATATTCTGAGAATAACATGAGGTGAGAGATATGTTAAAGAGAAAAAAGAAAATAATAGCAAAAGTAATGGCTACGACAATGTTAGCTACGACTTTAGCAACAACACTTCCAATAAGTGCAAGTGCGCTAGAGCCAAGAGCTGCAGCAGTATCAAGTAATATTTTAGCAGGAAATGACAGATATGAAACGGCAGTTAGAGTAAGTGAAAATGGATGGAGCAGTGCGACAAATGCAGTAATAATTAATGGAGACAAAGGATTAGTAGATGCATTAACAGCAACTCCATATGCTTCGTTAAAAGATGCCCCAATACTTATAACACAAAAAGATAAGTTAACACCAACTACAAAAGCAAGATTAACAAAATTAGGTGTTAAGAATGTTTCAATAGTTGGAGGAGAGGCAGTTGTATCTCAAAGTGTTGAAAATGAATTAAAAGCTATGGGAATAACAGTAACTAGAATAAAAGGTGATGATAGATATTTAACTGCAGTAGCAGTAGCAAATGAAATGAATAAAATATCTTCAGTAACTAAAGTAGCAGTAGTAAATGGAGCAACAGGACTTCCTGATGCAGTAAGTATAGCAGCTCCAGCAGCAGACAACAAGATGCCAATATTATTATCAGATCCTAAAAACGGAATGAATGCATCTAAAGCATTTATGAATGGTAAAAATATATACAAATCATATGTAGTTGGACAACAAGATGCAGTATCTGATTCTGTAATGAACTCATTACCAGGGTCAAAAACTAGACTTGGTGGAAATGACAGACATGATACAAATACTAAGGTTATAAGAGAATTCTATACACAAAAAGAATTAGATAATATTTATGTAGCTAAGTCTGGATACGTAAAAAATAACGAAGAGTTAGTTGATGCACTTGCAGTAGGTGTATTAGCAGCTAAAAATGATGATCCAGTAGTTATAGTTGGAAAATCATTAGGAGATACTCAAAAGACTTTATTAAGAGAAAAGAACTTTACTAAAATAACTCAAGTTGGTAATGGTATACCAAGTGAAAGTATAGAGGGTATAAAAGATACTCAAAAAGACCCTGAAGCTAGAGTTAATAATGTAACTTTAGTAGATTATAAGACAGTTAGATTAACTGGTTCAGAGTTAAATAGGATATCATCTTCAGATGTATCTATGAGTGGAAACTATGTAACAAGCTATAGTGCAAATAATTCAGGAAGTGAAGCAACTGTAGTATTTAGAGATACATTTAAAAATGGAACAAATAGCATAAGTGTAAGAAGTAACTTAGGAAATTACACTAACCATACATTTGCATATGGATCAGAAATAAGCAGTGTTGAAGCAACGACAAGTCAAATAGCAACAAGTGGGGTTCAATACGTAGGATTTACTGTAAATGGAAACCAAAAGAGAACTGTAGACGAATTAAAATCATTAGGATGGACAGTTACATTTAAATCAAATCAACCTGTTTTTTATAATGAAAATAATCCAGCAAATCCTTTAACAACTTCTAAAACTGGTAAATTAAATACAACTGGATTTACTCAAGGTCAAGTATT
Source organism: Peptostreptococcaceae bacterium VA2 (assembly GCA_000686145.1). Classification (GTDB taxonomy): domain Bacteria; phylum Bacillota; class Clostridia; order Peptostreptococcales; family Peptostreptococcaceae; genus Romboutsia_D. Next base: position 704,626 of record JMMB01000007.1, read on the forward strand.
TTATTATGAAATAGTTTTAACTAAAGGAAGTACAACTATAGCAACAAAAGATAAAAAAGTAGTAACTGTAACTAATACAGCAAATGACTTAGCTAGTATAAAATCATTTGATATGAATTTTGAAAATGGAAAATCTGAAGGTAACTCATTTAGAAGTAATAAGCTTTTAACAGGAGAAATAGTAGATATAAGTAAGATAACAGCAATTAAAAATAATGGAGAAGAAGATAATATAAAAGATAGTGCTACTGTAAAATCTTCTGATGACACAGTACTAAAAGTAGATGGAAAGAAAATAACTGCTAGAAAGGCAGGAACTGCTACAATAACAGTATCAAAGGGAAATGTAAATAAAAGCGTAACTATACAAGTATTAAATGCAACAAACAATGATAGAGTAGTTAATAATGTAAAATATTACTCAGGAGATACGCAAAAATCGAGTATAAAGTTAACTAAACCTGACGTAGGATTTGATTCAAATTCAGCAGAGATTAAAGTCAAAGCAGTAGACCAATACGGAGACCCTGTAGCTAACGGTGGTATAGATAAAAATGAAGTTAGATTACAAGACAATATTGTAAAGACATCAGGAACAAGTGGCAAGACAATAGCAAATCTAGCTTTAGGTGATTTTACAAATGGAGAAGCAACATTAACTATAACACCACTTAGTGAAGAAGGCTATGGGACTGTAAGAATGCAAAAAATGGTTGCTGGAGTAGCTAAAGACTTAGGAAGTTTAAGTGTAACTGTTGCAGCATCTACAAAAAGTGAAAGTTATAGTTTAGATGTTCAACATGAGAGCAATGCACCAGCTGAAAAGAAAGATACAAACTTAGATAGATATAAATATAAAAATGATAATGCATTAACATTAAAGCTTAATACTTATGACAGTAATGGAAACCTAAAAGAGCAAGTAGATATAAGTTCAGATGACTATATCATAAAAGGATATGATGCTGATTTAATTAAAGTTGCAAAAGGTTCAAATGGAGAAATAAAAATAGAAACTAATTCAGATAAAACTAAAACAGGATCAACAACAGTATCACTATATAAGAAAGACGCAAACAACAGAGAAAGTTTAATAAAATCTATAAGTGTAAGAATATCAGACACTACACCAGTATTAGATAATGTTAAGATGAAGACTATACCAACTATAACAGAAATAAATGCAAGTAAGCCTGAATTTAACATAGTAGATTTATTCAATATATCTTATTCTAAAATAGGAAATGAAACAACAGGAATTGTTACTGATGAAAATAATTACAAAAAGGTAGTTGAAGGAGTAACTGTAAAAGGATACCCTAATCAAGAAGTACTTATGAGCGTAACTAATGCATCAAGTGGACATGGAGATGCTATATTATTTATAGATAGAGGAACTCTTAATGGTAAATTTAATCCAGATGAAGATTTAATATTATCTACTTTAAAAATAGAATTAGCAACAGTGACAGGTACGAAAGATAATGGAATTGTTGATTTAAATTTAAATACTAGAGATGGTAGTATAATAGTTGGATTATATGATGGAATATATGAAACAAATAAGAGTCCAAAAGACACTGTAATAAAAGTTACAATACCAAGATAATAATAAAAAAATGAACTCTATGACTAGAGTTCATTTTTTTTGTGAGAAATACGTTAAAGAGAATAAATTTTTATTTTTTTAACGTATTTTTATTATAACATCAATTCGACAAAATATTAATAAAAAATGAAAAAATAAAAAATGAATATAAAAAAATGAGTATTTGATTAAAATTCCAAAAAAATGAATATAAAAAAATAAAAGAAAATGTCACAAAAAAAGAAAATATGTCGAATGAATGAATAAATATTAAAAAAATGTAGAAAAATGTAATATAATGACGAACGAAAAATGGATAAAAAAGGTATAAAATCATTGAAAATACATTTGATATAGAATAATATTATTAATGTGAGAAATACGAAATGAAAGACCAATTAAGGGTTTACATATAATTAAAAAGAGATGTAATTATATAATATCTGGGAGGAAACAAATTATGTTAAAGAAAAAAAATATGGCAATAATGATGGCTGTTGCTACAGTTGCAACTACAGCTGCACCTGCATTTGCTGCTGTTGAAACACAAAACGTGGATGAAGCTACACTTATAGCTCAAGTTGAAAAATTATTAGCAACTAAGTACTCAGATGCTAAAGAAGACGGATTAGATGATAAAAACTCTGCTACTACAGAAGGAAGAGAATATACAAATGCTGTATATGAGATAGAATCTAATATAGCTATAAATGAAAGCACAGCAGTTAAAAATACTAAAGTATTAAAACAAATGATAGAGCAAGCTAAACTTAGTGATAATAATCAAAAATTAGTTTTAACTGTGACAGATAAAGGTCATAAAGAAATAGATGGTAAAATAGTAGCTGAAGAAAATACTGCTAAAAGATTCTACAAGAATGACTTTACAGATAAAACAAACGGTTTAGATAAAGTTGGAGCTACTCTAAAATCAGTTGAAGGTACAACTGAATATGCTACAATAGAATTAGCTAATGGAAAAGAAATAGAATTAGCTAATGGTGATTATGTATTAGATATGAAGAAGCCAGTAGATGCAAATGGAAACTTAATAAAAGTTGAAGACGAAAAGTTAGATTCTTCACTTGCTAAAAGAATAGCAGGATTTGAAGTATTTAAAGCTCCTACAAAAGAACCACAAGATATGCCATCTAAGCAAATTTCTGAATTAACATTTTCAGCTGAATCAGTTAATAAAATAGATAAAAAAGCTTCTGATATATTAACAAAAGATGGATACACAAAAGATGGAGCTAAACTTGTAAATGGGATAATAGATGCTAAAGATGCTAAAAATACTACTGTTATAAATGGAGTAAGATACCACGTTATTAATCCTCAAATAGGAAATGTTGAAGTTGTAAAAAATGCAGGATACAAATTAGAAGTAACATTAGATACTTATAAAGACGGAGACGCTCCTGAAAAAGCTCAAAAAACTAAAGTAACTATAGTAGGAGATGTGCAAAAAGACTTAGCTACTATAAGAACTGCTATGGTTGATGGTGACAAGGATAATAAAGTTGTAGACGTTGAAGGTAAAGTTGCTAAATTAGTAGGAGACGATAGATTCCAAACTGCTGTAGAGATAAGTAAAAAAGCTTACCTAGGAACAAATGATAAAGCAGAAGAAGGAAAGTCTGAAGCTAAAGCAATAGTATTAGTAGGAGAAGAAGCTATAGTTGATGGATTAGCTGCTGCACCTTTAGCTAGTGCTGCGGATGCTCCAATATTATTAACTAAGAAAGATGCTGTTCCAACTTCAACTATGAACGAAATAAAGAGATCAGTTGAAAAAGGAGCTAAGATATACTTAGTTGGTGGAGAAGCTAACATATCTAAAGATGTTGAAAAGCAATTAGTAACTGAAATGAATGCTGAGATAGTAAGATTAGCAGGAGACGATAGAAATGAAACTTCTTTAAAAATAGCTAAAGAATTAAAAACAATAAAAGGAAACTTTAGTCAGCACTTTGTAGTTGGTGGAGACGGATTAGCAGATGCTATGAGTATAGCTTCTATAGCTGCTAAAAAAGGAGAAGAAGCTCCTATATTAGTAACTTCTGCTACTGGATTAACTAAAGACGCTAAGAAATTCTTAGAAGAGAATAAAGCAGAAGCAACAGTTGTAGGTGGAGAATCTAAAGTTTCTACACAAGTATTAAAAGATATAAAAGCTGAAACTAATGATAAGGTTACTAGATTAGCTGGTGAAGATAGACATGAAACTAATGCTAAAGTTATAGCTACATTAAAAGGGAAAAATTTAGCTAACGTATATACTGCTAAGAGTGGATATGTTCCTAACAATGGAGATGCTTTATTAGTAGATGCATTAGCTGTTGCACCATTAGCTGCAAAAACTGAAGGTGTTATAGTTTTAGCTACTGATGAAGTAACTAAAGCTCAAGAAACTGCTGTTAAAGAAGCTAAAACAACTGGTACTAAGTTAACACAAGTTGGTGGAGGCGTTAATGCTAACGTAATCCAAAAATTAGTAAAAATATTAGGATTATAAGATAAACTTATATATCTATTAAAAAAGGAGGCTTCTCATATGAGAAGCCTCTTTTAATATGCCTAAAATCAGACTTCATTTAAAAGCTATAAATAATGAATAAAAAATAAATTGAAAATCATTCTTGAAGAATATATATTTTAATTATTAAAGTTACAAGAAATATTGATAATTAAAATGTAATAAAAAAGCAAACTTTATCATGTTATAAAACGTCTTATTTTATCAAATGTGTATACAATTTGAAGAAAAAATGATATATTAAGAAATGACATGTTCCTCCAATATATGGATTTGAATGTGACAAATTTCGCAATAAAATAAACAGAAGTGATAGTAAAGAAATGGAGGATGCAATATGGAAGAAACGATTGACCTAAAAGAATACTTTACAATTATCAAAAAAAGATTTTGGATAATAGCTCTTATAACAATCATATCAGTATTAGTAAGTGCTGGAGTAAGCTTTTTTGTACTAAAACCAGTATATGAAACAACAACAACATTAATAGTAGATACTGACAAAGATAAAGAAACAAAGATGATAACAGGAGACCAATTTAGTGTTACACAAAAATTAGCAGTAACGTATGGTGAAATAATAAAATCGAGAACTGTATTAGAACCAGTAATAGAAAAACTTGATTTAGAAGAAACATATGAAGAACTGACAGAAAAAATAGTCGTATCACCAGTCAAAGATACTCAAATTATAAGTATAAGCGTTCAAGACACAGATCCTAAAATGGCTATGGACATAGCGAATCAAATCCCAAAGGTATTCTCAAAAGAAGTTAAAAGAATAACAAGTGCGAATACTGTAGAAGTAATAGATGAAGCAATAAACCAAGAAGAACCTATAAAGCCAAACAAGCTAATGAATGTTGCAATAGCAGGTGTACTTGGTGCAATGATAGGTCTATTTGTCGTATTTTTAAAAGAATATTTAGATAATAAAATAAAAACACCTCAAGACATAGAAAAACATTTAGGGTTATCTGTACTAGGGGTAATACCAAATGAACAATCAATAAGATAAGGAGGTATAACAGTGAATAAAATAATAAGCATAAATAGCCCAAAATCACCAATATCAGAAGCATATAGGGGAATAAGAACAAATATAGAATTTTCAAATTTAGATAAAGAAATAAAAGTAATAGGTGTAACTAGTTCAAAACAAAGTGAAGGTAAAAGCACGGTAATAGCAAACTTAGCAGTAAGTTTTGCGGCTTTAGAAAAAAAAGTACTTATCTTAGATGGAGACCTTAGAAATCCTAGTGTACATAGAATGTTTGGATTAAGTAATATACATGGGGTTACAGATGTATTATTAGAAAAGCATAATTTTGTAGACTGTGTTCACTCTACAGAAGACATAAATAAGCTTAATGTACTAACTTGCGGACAAATACCTCCAAATCCATCAGAGATGTTGTCATCGAAAAGAATGAGAAATTTTGTAGATAGCTTAAGAGAATATTATGATTACATATTTATAGATACACCGCCAATAGGGATAATCACTGATGCTGGAATAATATCAACTTATACAGATGGTATGGTATTTGTAGTTTCGTCAAATGAAGTAGATATAAATCAAGCAAAGATAGCGAAAGAGAGATTAGATGCTGTTGGTGCCAATATATTAGGAACTGTGCTTAATAAATTTGAAGCTAAAAGATCAGGAAATGATTATTATAACTATTATTATGAAGAGCATGACTCAAGGGGCAAATCAGAAAAACGTAAGAATAAGAGAAAAAAGAAAAAAGAAAAAGCAATGTCATAAAAATGCATTATGGGGGGATTTATAGTGGAGCAAAGAACTAAATTTGAAGAAGATGAATCAGCCATAGCTATTGACTTAAGCAGTATAGAGACTAATAATTCTATGTTTTATATAGTTAGTAAAAGAATAATAGATATTATAGGGTCTCTAGCAGGAATTATATTATTATCGCCAATATTTTTGGTAGTAGCTATTTTAATAAAAGTAGAAGATCCGAAAGGTAAAGTATTGTTTGGACAAGAGCGAAATGGAAGATATCCAAAAACTTTTAAGATGTATAAATTTAGAAGTATGGTACACAACGCAGAAGAACTACTAGAAGAATTAATGGATCAAAATGAACAAACCGGTCCAGTATTTAAAATAAAAGAGGACCCTAGAATAACAAAAATAGGGAGTTTTATTAGAAAAACTAGTATAGACGAACTACCGCAATTATTCAACGTACTTAAGGGAGATATGAGCCTAGTGGGACCTAGACCGCCCATACCTCACGAAGTACAACAGTATACACCATACCAAATGCAAAGACTAACTGTAAAACCAGGGCTTACTTGTATATGGCAAGTAAGTGGAAGAAATAGTATAGATTTTGATGGTTGGGTAGACCTTGATATAGAATATATACGTACGAGAAGTTTATTACTTGATATAAAATTAATATTTAAGACATTTTTTGTTTTATTTGGAGATGAAAATGCATCATAAAAGGAGTTGAGATAGAATGGAATACACTGAAGAATATAATAAATGGATAAACAATGAATACTTTGATAAAGAGACAAACAATGAATTGTTAAATATAAGAAATGATGAAAAAGAAATAGAAGACAGATTTTATAAAAATCTTGAATTTGGAACTGGTGGACTTAGAGGAATAATCGGATTCGGAAACAATAGAATAAATAAATACACAGTAAGAAGAGCTACATTTGGACTTGCTAACTATATAGTAAAAAAATATGGACAAGAAGGAAAACAAAAAGGTGTAGTTATAGCATACGATAGTAGATATAAAAGTGAAGAATTTTGTATAGAAGCAGCTAAAACACTAGCAGCATGTGGAATAAAAACATATATATATGATAGTTTAAGATCAACCCCACAACTTTCATTTTCTGTAAGATATTTAGGATGTGTAGCAGGTATAGTAATAACTGCAAGTCATAATCCTCCAGAGTATAATGGATACAAAGTATATGGTCAAGATGGTGGACAAGTTTGCATAGATGATGCAAATGAAATAATAAGTCAAGTTAATAAAATAGAAGATTATAGTACAATACCTACGACTGATAAAAATAATGAATTAATAATAACATTAGACAAAGAAGTAGATATAGCTTTCATAGATGCAGTAAAGAAACAAATTATAAGGCAAGACATAATAAACAAAGTAGGAAAAGATATAAAAATAATATTTACACCAATACATGGAACGGGTAACTTGCCAATAAGAATTGTATTAGAACAAGTTGGATTTAAAAATGTTGTAGTTGTAAAAGAACAGGAACTACCAGATCGTAAATTTTCAACAGTAGAATATCCAAACCCAGAAGAAAAAGCAGTATTTGATATAGCAATAGATATGGCAAAAAAAGATGGGGCAGATATAATAATAGGAACTGATCCAGACTGTGATAGAGTTGGAGTAGTTGTAAAAAACACTGATGGAGAGTATGTAGTACTTAATGGTAATCAAGTGGGGTCACTCCTTGTTGAATATGTACTAGGAAATAAATCTGAAGATATAAAAAATATGAATAATCCTACAATAGTAAAAACTATAGTAACTTCAGAGCTAGGAGCAACGATAGCTAAAAGTTATGGAGTAGACAGCATAGATACACTTACAGGATTTAAATTCATAGGAGAAAAAATAAATGAATTTGAGAAAAATAATGAGTCTACATTCATAATGGGATACGAAGAAAGTTATGGATATTTAATAGGCACTCATGCAAGAGATAAGGATGGTGTAGTAGCATCACTACTTATATGTGAAATGGCAGCGTACTATTATGATAAAGGGATGACTTTATATGAAGGGCTTGAAGAAGTACATGCTAAATACGGATACTACATGGAAGAATTAAAATCAATAACTTTAAAAGGTATTGATGGAATGGAACAGATTAAAACAATCATGAACCATTTTAGAAATACCAATATAAATGAAATATCTAGTATAAAAATAGAAAATATAAAAGATTATAGTCAAGGTATAGACAACTTGCCTAAATCAGATGTTCTTAAATTTATACTAGAAGATGGATCATGGATAGCTATTAGACCATCAGGAACAGAACCTAAGATTAAGTTCTATTTTGGATGTAATGGAAATAACAAAGTAGATGTTGATAATAAATTAGAAAATATAAAAAATGAAATAGTTAATATAGTTGACTCTATATAATTGGGGGCAAATAATATGAACATATATAATGTAATAATAGCAGGTGGCGGGGGAACTCGTTTTTGGCCTTTAAGTAGACAGGAACACCCAAAGCAACTACTTAATCTAAGTGGGGAAGACGCTCTTATAAACGAAACTATAAAAAGAATAAGTTCTTTATCGAATAAAGAAAAATTATTTGTGGTAACAAATGAGAAGCAAGTAGAATTATTAAAAGAAACTGTTGGTGATATGTGTGAATATACTAATATATTATCCGAACCAAGTGCTAGAAATACATCAGCAGCTATTGGTTATGCAGCATTTCATATAATGAAGAAGCATGGTGATGGTATCATGTGTGTTTACCCAGCGGACCATTATATAAAAAACGACGTTGAATTTAATAATATATTAAAAAAAGCTATAAAAGTAGCACAAGAAAATGAAAAGTTAGTTACTATAGGAATAACACCGACATTCCCTTCTACGGGATATGGGTATATAAATTTTGATAAATCTAGTGAATATAAAGATATAGCTTATAGTGTAGTTGAGTTTGTTGAAAAGCCAAATTATGGAAAAGCTAAGAGTTATGTCAATTCAGGCAAATATGTATGGAATAGCGGTATGTTCGTGTGGAAAGTTTCTAAAATACTAGAAGATTTTAAAAGATATTTACCTAAAGTATATGATAACTTAGAAAAGTTATCGGAATTTATAGGAACAGATAAAGAACAAGAAAAGCTTCAACAAATATACCCGACTATACCCTCAATATCTATAGATTATGGTGTTATGGAGAGAAGTAATGATGTTGTAGTTGTTCCAGGGGATTTTGGATGGAATGATGTTGGTTCTTGGGATGTGCTTGGGGCTATATATCCAACAGATGCAGAAGGGAATACAAAAAGAGGCGAAACTATAGCCATAGATACTAAAGATTGTATAGTTTACTCTGAGGACAAATTAATAGCTACAGTAGGTGTTGAGGATTTGATTGTTGTTTCAACGGAAGATGCTATTATGGTTTGTAGAAAAGATAAGGCGCAAGATGTAAAAAAAATCGTAGATAAACTAAAAGAGAAAGATAGTAAAAAATATCTTTAATTTGAAATAGAGGATGAGAAAATGAATAAAATCAAAATATTACATATTACACAAGCTACGATAGGTGGAACCTTAGAGTATTTGAAGCTATTCTTTGCACATATAGATAGGGACAAATACGAAGTATGTCTTGCATGTCCTAGCTATGGTCCTATGAAAGAAGAAATAGAAAAGATGGGTATTAAAGTTTATCCACTAGAAATGAGTAGAGAGATAAGTATTAGAGAAGATTTGAAATCATTTATAGAGGTAAAAAATCTTATAAAGAACATCAAACCAGATATAGTTCATCTTCATAGCTCTAAAGCTGGTATTTTAGGAAAAATAGCAGCATATTTAAATGGAGTTCCTTGTATCTATAATGCACATGGCTGGGCTTTTTCTATGAATGTAAGCGAAAAGAAAAAAAATGTATATGCATTGATAGAAAAATTAACATCTATATTTTGCAATCATATAGTAAATATATCTGATTATGAGTATCAGTTAGCAAAAAAATATAAAATAGCAAATGATAAAAAAATGGTAACTATACATAATGGAATAGATATAGATAAATATAACAATCAAGTATATAAAAACGAAGATACTTTAAAAGAATTAAATATACCTAAAGATAGCTTAATTGTTGGTATGATTGCTAGAATATCTGAGCAAAAAAATCCAATTGAATTTATTGAAATAGCCAATGAAGTCTGTAGTAAAATTGATAATGTATATTTTATATTGGTTGGAGATGGAGAGCTTAGGGATCAAGTAGAGTCCTTAATATCAAACTATAAATTAGAAGATAAAGTTAAAATTACTGGATGGACAGATGATGTTAAAAAATATTTAGCAATATTTGATATTGGAATATTGACATCTAGATGGGAAGGGTTTGGTCTTGTATTAGCTGAATATATGGCAGCGTCGAAGCCTATAGTAGCGTCTAATGTAGGTGGAATTCCTGAATTGATAATTGATAAGTATAATGGAATACTTGTAGAATCTGATGATGTAGAAAAATTTTCAAGCTCAATAATACAAATAACCCAGAATAAAGAGCTTTCTAATAAATATGGTTCAAATGGGCTAAAAGTAGTAAATGAAAAATTCAACATACAAAATGTTATTGATAAACACGAAAACTTATATGTAACAATATGTAATAAGAGTAATACAACAAAGCGAAAATGTGAAAGAGGCATATGATTATGGAATATATTATATATTTTACATTAGTTTTTTCAAGTGTATTTCAAGACTTTTTTCTGCTTAATTATATTGGCGAATTCGGAAGAAGTATAACAGCTATAATAGTTATCCCATTATTCATAATATATATATTTATTCTAAGAAGAAAAATAATTATAAATAAAAATTTGAAAATATTAATAATGTTAGCTATATATTTAGCATTTGTAAATATAATATTTTTATCTAAACATTTAATTATAGATAATGGAAGTATTAATATATTAGATGAAAATGTAATTTTACAGACTATAAAAGGATACTTATACTTTTTTAATATTGTTATATTTATGATACTAGTATATAACTTGCAAAAACGAATAAAAAGAGAGCAAGTATTTAAGCCATTTGTTATTACATTTATGTTTTTATTTTTAATATTAATAATAGAGCTAGTAAGCATGCCTAATGCTTTCCCATTATTACATAATAAATTTCCTTATTACAGAGTAAGGTTAACTACAGCTGAATCTAGTTGGACGAGTTCTATAATAATAATATATTTTGTAATGAGTTATTATTATTATAAATATATAAAGCAAAGTAAAATAATGGGTAGATGTAGCATTGTTATATTTATTATATTTTTGATTACATCAACATCTAAAGGATTAATTCTTAATTTATTACTATCTATACTTATAATGATTATATTTGATGGTAATTTAAAAACTAAAGTAATAAGCATTTGTTTATTGTGTTTTATGTTACCATTAATGCTTCCTATTATAAATGAGAGTATAATTAGAGATCTGACTAATTACACGTCTGTAGTAACAAGAGTATATAGTGTATTAATAGGTATAATATATATTTTATTAAATCCATTCGGAACAGGAAATGCAATATATCTACTAAAATATCCTAAAATGTTGGGAGAATATATATATGCATTTAATAAAATAGACTTTACCTTTAATTTAAGTGAGATTTATACTTTTATAAACACAAATACATCTCAAAATATATCTGCTAAATCAGCATTTATTCAATATGGATTATATTGGGGAATTGTTGGTACTGTTATGATAAGTTTATTTTTAATAAGGATATATAAAGATTTATTTAAGAATAAAGATAAACAGTTTACAATAATTAAATTTGCATATATAAATATATTATTACTTTTAATAACATCTATAACTTTTGATATAAAATATGAAATATGGATGTTATTTAGTGTAATTATATATTTAAGTGAACATAAAAATAAGAAAAATATAATGGAGTGAAGATTAAAATGAATATATTATTTATAACGTCAGAATTTCCTTATCCACCTAATTCTGGTGGGAGGATATATACATGGCAAAGGATTAGGTATCTAAGTGAAAATAATAATATATTTTTATTTTCAATAATAGATGATAAAGATATTGAGTATTTAGATTGTAAAGAAGTTAAATCAGTATGTAAAAAAGTACATACATATAAAAGAAAAGATAAATTTATAAAAGCTTTAAAGGGAATAACTCTTCCATTTACTGTAGCTAGTAGAAAAATTGATGATATGATTAATGATATATCAAAGTTAATAAGTAGGGGTGATATAGATATAGTAGTTATAGATAATCCTCAAATGATAATAAATTGTGATATGAATAATAACATACCTAAAATTTTGACTCAACATAATATAGAATACAAGGCATTTGAAAGTATGTATGAAAATGCTAATAATATATTACATAAATTAATGTATAGAAGAGAATATAAATTGATGAAAATATTTGAAAAAAAATATTATTTAGGCAAAGATATAGATGCATATACATTTATATCACAAGATGATAAATACTACTTTGAAACAAAATATAAGTCAAAATCTACAATGTTACTTCCACCAGGAATAGAGTCTTATGAAGCAAAAGAAATCAAAGATAATTCTTATAATATAGTATTTACAGGTAAAATGGATTATGAGCCTAATATTCAAGCAATGAAATGGTTTTGTGAAAAAATATTTCCTTTGATAGAAAAAGAAGTGGATAATGTTAAGTTCTATATTGTTGGTAAAAATCCTACTGAATATATAAATTCATTAGCTAAAAAAAATATTATTGTGACTGGTATAGTTGATAGTGTAGATGAATACCTCGATATGGCTGATATAATAGTGATTCCATTACTAAGTGGTGGTGGGGTTAAAATAAAATTAATAGAAGCGATACAAAGAAATAATATAGTAGTAACTACTAAAAAGGGTGTTGAAGGAACTGAATTTAAGCATAATCAAGATGTATTAGTAACTGATAATGAAAATAAATTTGCAGATTATTGTATAGATATACTTAATGATAAAAATAAATATGAAATATTCAGAAAAAATAGCCTTAAATGTTTAGAAAAAAACTATTTATGGAGTACAATAGGAAGTAAATATGAAGAATTTATAAATAAAGTAATAAATTCATAAAGGGGTTAATTTATAAATGAAAAGTACTAAATTAGGAAGCAAATCGATATGGATTAATAATTCTATAAAAAAATGGACAATCAGGAATAAAAGAAAAAACAATATTTGGGTTTATGGTGCATGGTTAGGTGAAAAATATGCTGATAATACTAAATACTTATTTGAGTATATGAATGAAAATAAAAAAGAAATTAGATCGATATGGATATCTAATAAAAAAGAAATTGTAGAAAAAGTAAGATCAAAAGGATATGAAGCATATTTATCTACAAGTGAAGATGGGAAGTTATTTATGAAAGAGGCAGGTGTTGCGCTATTTACTAATAGTATTATAGACTTGGGAAATCTAGACTTATCTACGAGTGCATACAAAGTAGCCTTATGGCATGGTATGCCACTTAAAAGAATATACTTAGCAGATAACAGGAATAAAAATTGCTCTGAATTTAAAAAAAAATTAAAGAAATTAAAGCGAAATATTTATTCAGATATAGAAAGAAATTTAAGTATATGTACATCTAAAACTACTAAAATTCATATGAAAAAAACATTTGGAATTTTAGATGATAATATAGTTATTACTGGACAGCCTAGAAATGACATATTAATCAATAATAAAAAAATAAATTTAAGTGATGTAATAAACATAGAAGGTATAAAAGACATAGAAAAATCAAATTCTAAAATAATATCTTATATGCCAACATACAGAAGCTACTTAGGCAATCAAAAAAAATTAGAAAAAATTATAATTGATATGGTTAATAGTAATGATATGAAAAATTTATTAGAAAAAATGGATGCATACTTAATTATAAAAGGTCATTACTTAGTAGAGGCAAATAGTATATATAATAAAAGAATTATGTTTGTAAACGATTCACAAATAAGTTGTACACAAGAATTATTATTAGTATCTGAATTTTTAATAACTGATTATTCAAGTGTTTTTATAGATTATCTAATTATGGAAAAGCCTGTTTTATTTTTAGTACCGGATTATGATGAGTATGAAGCTCATGAAAATGGACTAAATGAGAACTACAATAATATTTTATCCTATAAATATGCTCAAAACATAGATGAATTAATAAATCAAATAGAAGAGTTAAATACAGATTATAATAAATATAAAAATGAGTCTATTAGGTTAAATAAAATATTTAACACAGCAACATATGATAATAAGTCTTACTCAGAAAATGTATATAAAGAAATTATAAAAAGATTAATATAAAAATAAGAGGAGAATTTTAATGAAAAGAGTTTTAACATATGGAACCTATGATTTGCTGCATTTTGGACATATAAATTTACTTAAAAGAGCAAAAGATTTAGGTGATTATTTAATAGTTGGTATATCTACAGATGGATTTAATGATTTAAAAGGAAAAAAATCATATTTTTCTTATGATAAAAGAGAATATATGTTAACATCTGTTAAATATGTAGATGAGATTATACCAGAACATAATTGGGAGCAAAAGATAGATGATATAAAGAAATATAATATTGATATATTTGTCATGGGAGATGATTGGGAAGGCAAGTTTGATTATTTAAAAGAATATTGTGAAGTTATCTATTTATCAAGAACAGAAGGAATATCAACTACAGAAATTAAGGAAAATTTAAGGTGTGTATAGAAAAAAATATGACGTTTACTAATGAAATGAGGAAATAAAATGAGTAAAGTAGCTAAAGCAACAATAGGACTTATGGTAGCTACTATAATAGCTAAGGTATTAGGTTTTGGAAGAGAGTTAGTTCTAGCGTCATCTTATGGAGCTTCTATGTATAGTGATGCATATATCACAGCGATGAATATACCATTAGTTATATTTACTATTATAGGGACTACGCTTGGAACAGTTCTTATACCTATGTACTTTGAAGTAAATAGTAATTTGGGAGAAAAAAAGGCACTTAAGTTCACAAACAATGTGTTTAATATAGTAATAGTTCTATGTATAGTTTTAGCAATAATAGGTTTTATTTTTACTGAACCATTAGTAAAGATATTTGCTATGGGGTTTGAAGGCCAAACCCTTAAAGTTGCTATTAATTTTACTAGGATAACTATAATTGGAATAGTATTTACCGGGTTAAGTTATGTAATGACAGCATACCTTCAAATAAAAAACAACTTTACAGTACCGGGTCTTGTAAGTGTCCCTAAGAATATTATAATAATAGGTTCAATAATACTTAGCGTTAAGTATAATCCATACATAATGATATGGGGGACTTTGCTTGGAATGTCTACAGAATTTTTATTCCAATTACCATTTGCAATTAAAAGTGGATATAAGTATCAACCATATATAAATATAAAGGATGAATATATAAAGAAAACAGCATGGTTAATAGGACCAGTTTTAATAGGAGTTGCTGTTAATCAGATAAACACTATGGTAGATAGAACATTAGCATCTACGTTAGTAGAAGGATCTATATCTGCGCTGAATTATGCAAATAAGTTAAATGGATTTGTAATGGCACTTTTTATAACATCTGTTGCAGCTGTTATATATCCTATGTTATCTAAATTATCATCAGAGGATAATAAAGAAAAGTTTACAAGCTCAGTTGTTCAAAGTATAAACAGTGTAATACTTTTAGTTATACCTATATCAGTTGGAGCTATGGTACTTGCAACTCCTATAGTTAAACTATTATTCCAAAGAGGAGAGTTTGATGCTAGAGCAACTAGCATGACAGCTATTGCACTAGTGATGTACTCTATTGGTATGGTAGCATTTGGACTTAGAGATATTTTAGGTAAAGTGTTCTATGCGCTACAAGACACTAAGACACCTATGATAAATGGAGCTATAGCTATGGTTATGAATATAGTACTTAACCTTATATTAGTTAAGTATTTACAATTAGCAGGACTAGCACTTGCTACTAGTATATCGGCTATTGTATGTATATTCTTGTTATTTGGAAGCCTTAAGAAAAAAATTGGATACTTTGGACAAGATAAAATATTAAAAACTACATTAAAGTCAATAGTGTCATCAATTGCTATGGGAGCTGCAACTTATTTAGTATACAACTTGCTAAGTGGGATATTAGGTGTTGGATTTATAACTGAAGCTATATCTTTATTTGGATCAGTAGCTGTAGGTGCAGTAGTATATGGTATTTTAGTAATAGTGTTAAAAGTAGAAGAAATTAATGTAATAACAGATATGATTAAAAAGAAATTTAGAAGCAAGTCCCCCACTAAGTAAATTATTCAGTCAGGTATTTAGGAGGAAGTTATGAGAAAGAAAGTAAGAAAAGCGATTATACCAGCGGCAGGTCTTGGAACAAGATTCCTCCCAGCTACAAAATCCCAACCAAAGGAAATGCTACCAATAGTTGACAAACCAACTCTACAATATATAATAGAAGAAGCTATAAATAGTGGAATAGAAGAAATATTAATAGTAACAGGTCGTAGCAAAAAAAGTATAGAAGATCACTTTGACCGTAGTGTTGAATTAGAATTAGAACTTGAACAAAAAGGTAAGAAAGAAATGCTTAATATGGTTCAAGATATATCTAACATGGTAAATATACATTACATAAGACAAAAAGAGCCAAAAGGACTTGGACATGCTATACACTGTGCCAAAAGTTTCATAGGGAATGAGCCATTTGCAGTTTTACTTGGAGATGATATAGTTGATAGTGAGACTCCTTGTTTAAAGCAACTTATAGATACTTATGATCAGTACAAGACTTCAGTACTTGGTGTTCAAGAAGTAGCTAAAGAAGATACTAATAAGTATGGAATCTTAGATGTTAAGCATATTGAAGATAGAGTATATAAAGTAAAAGATATGGTTGAAAAACCAGACATTGATAAGTCACCATCAAATATTGCTATACTAGGAAGATATATTATTACTCCTGCTATATTTGGCATACTTGAAAACCAAGAACCTGGTAAAGGTGGAGAGATACAGTTAACTGATGCTCTTAAGACTTTAGCAGATCATGAAGCTATATATGCATATAATTTTGAAGGTAGAAGATATGATGTGGGTGATAAACTAGGATTCTTAGAAGCTACTGTTGATTTTGCACTTAAAAGAGATGAGCTTAAGGATGATTTTATGAAGTTTTTAAGAATTAAGACTAATACTAATAATGAAGAAAAAGCTGAGGTTATAAAAGAAGTAGCCTTAACTATTGAATAGATGATAAGTAAAGCCGAAGGTGTATATGCCTTTGGCTTTGACAGTATTAAAGTAAGATTGGGAGAGGTGTAGGATATGAAAAATTTTAAGAAAATAGCATTAACATTAATTAGTATTATAGTAATTATTGCGCTCTTTGGAGTGGGGTTTGTGTATTCAAAGCTTAATAAAATCTATGTAAAAGATGATGCTAAAAAAGCTAGTGAAAAAAGTGAAGGAACTATGGTTGAAGGAATAACTAATATATTACTTGTTGGAACTGATGGGGAGTATGTTGAAAAAGGTAATAGATCAGATTCTGTGATGTTACTTACTATTGATAGTAATAAAAAGGCTATCAAGATAAGTTCTATAGCTAGGGATACTTATGTTGATATACCTGGATATAGTACTGAAAAGTTAACTCATGCTTATGGATATGAGGGAATTGACCTTTTGAAAAAAGTTTTTGAAGTTAACTTTGATATTAAGGTAGATAAGTATGTTGCTGTTAATTTTGTTTCGTTTATGGATATTATGGATGAATTAGGCGGAGTTGAAGTTAATGTTGAGGAAAAAGATATTAAGGAAATTAACAAGTATATAGATGCTTGTTATGATTATTATTATGATAGAAAAGGTGAGGTTAAAAAAGAATATATAACAAAATCTGGTGTTCAGAAGTTAAATGGGTATCAAGCTCTTGCTTTTAGTAGAATAAGATACACTGATGATGCTTTTGCTAGAGATAATAGACACAGAGATGTTGCAGAGAGTGTTTATAAGACATTTTTAAAGAGTGGTCCAGAGGAATATAAAAGATGTGCTGATATACTTTTAGATAATACTAAAACTAATATAAGTCCTATAGAGATGATGAATTTAGGGTATACAATGTTTAATATTAATGACATGAATATAGAACAGTTCCAGTTCCCATTAGAGGAATATAGAAATGGTCACATTATAAGTAAGCAAAAAGGATGGGTTTTAGAGTGGGATAAAGAGCCTAATTTAAAAGCATGGCATGAGTTTATTTATGGTAAAGATAATAAATAGTGTTTAAGATATAGTAAAAAAGTCATAGATTTATTCTATGACCTTTTTTGCATGGGTTATTTTATAAGTAAGCTTATGTGCTA
Organism: Peptostreptococcaceae bacterium VA2; assembly: GCA_000686145.1. Classification (GTDB taxonomy): domain Bacteria; phylum Bacillota; class Clostridia; order Peptostreptococcales; family Peptostreptococcaceae; genus Romboutsia_D. Next base: position 722,995 of record JMMB01000007.1, read on the forward strand.
TTAATATTCCTATAAATCCTCCGAGAGTGTTAAGTATTAAATCATCTACGTCTGTTAACCTCATAGGAAGTAATATTTGTATACATTCTACAAAGATAGTAGAGAATATACAAAGTTTTAGTGTTTTGTTAAAGTTACCGTTGAATTTTATATAGCAGAAGAATCCAAGAGGTATGAATAATAGAGTGTTTCCTAGTACATTTGCACATATATTTATTATGTTTCCATTTTTAAAAAACATTGTTATTGTTTTAAAGGGTATTAGGTTAAATTCATGTTTAATATCTAAGTTTGTTGATATTGGAAACATTGTTAGTGATATTATAAATAATATTGATAGGAAAAATCCTATGTTTAGGTAGTTGTTAAATAGTAAGATGTTATCTTTCTTTATAAATATGTATAGGTTGCTTAGTAGGTAAGCAAAGATTAGTACAAATATAAGAAAGATGTTAAAACGCATTAGTGTAACCATAAATATCTCCATTCTATTATAATACATATATATTATACAATATGGACCAATACATGGGAATATATACATTTTTTAAGTAGATGAAAAATATAAGAAAATTATTATTTGAAAATGAGAATATTCTAGAGGGGGGAGGCTATAGAAGTGTTTAAAATAGCTTATGAGTTAGATAAAAATTCATGTGATATAATTTAGTATAAATAAATTAAAGGGAGCGATGAGTGTGCTTAAGGCAATTGTAAATCATAAATGTAGCAATTATGATTATTCTGAGGATTGTTTGACATCTACTATATTTGGTGCATTTAGATATTTGGATATAAATAAAGGTATATTAACTTTTCTTAAAGATGCTAGGTTGTATTCTCATTCAAGTGAGAATATAGAACAAAATCTAAAAATAAAGGGAATTGATATTAATAAGTATGATGAGTTGAAGTGTTATTTTTGGCCTAGAACTAAGGAATATGATGAACCAGATTTAATATGTTTATTTAAAGATAATAGTCAAGATCAAGAGGATTTAGTATTACTTGTTGAATGTAAGTTTAAATCCTCTAAAAGTAGTAGTGGTGATAGAGATCAGTTGATGAGATATTATGATGACTTACATAATAAGATAGATTGTTTTAATAATAGAGGAGTATCTGAGCTAAAGACTAGCTTAAGATATTTAATTTATCTGACTCAGTTTGAAGCAGGAAAAGAAATTGAGGAATCTATTGAAGAGATAAAGAAACGTGCTAAGAGTTCACATGACCTAGTTGAGATTTTTAGTTTGAAGTGGGATGAATTGTTTTATGTGTTTGAAAGATATAGAGATAGTGATATATCTAAAGCAGAGTCTACTATAATTGATGATTTAGTTGAATATATGGAGGTTATAGGATTATCACCATTTTGTGGTTTTAAGGAGCTTGATGTAGATATAACTAATGAAGATAAAATATTTTTTAGGGGGAACTAATTATGGTTAGTGATAAAGGAAGAAAGATCAGTGAAGTCTTTGAATATATGCAGCAGTTTTTTGGAGAATGCCAGCAGTTGATATATAAGTTAGATAGTTTTGTTGATGATGGATGGAATAATATGAATGGCTCTAAGATTACTATGGACATGTCTTATAGTTTATACAAGCCTAATAACTGGATACCAGAGGCTATATTTAGATATTATGAAAATAAAGATAGACAAGGCAATGTTAAGGGGATTACTATTTGTTTTTGGAAGAGAGACGAATGTGGTATAGAAGAGCCTATTATTATAGTTGGTAGTATGGATTATGGTGATATGAAAAATTATCACTGTTGGGATTTATGGAATTCGTGGTTTAAGTTAGAGATAGAGCATGTTATATCTGATGAAGCGTTTAATGTTTATGATATACAATATGGTAAAGATAAGATAAGGTCAGGTAAGGTGTTTGCTTATCCATTGGTTAAGATAAATGATAATAAAGCTTTAAAGGAGCTTATTGTAGATAGGCTTATGAATTTATAGGCAACAAAATAGATTGAAAATTTTACATTGACGAAGGCTTTTGGCCATACTATCATGGCATAGAAAATAAGATGGAAAAGTGAAGAAATATACTTAAGGAATATATAATGAAAAAGAAAAAGTGTGTAAAACTAGAAGCTTAAAAACCTTGTAAGATAAATATTAGATATTTTTAGGTTTATATAAATAAATATGGTAAAATATAGTATGGATATTTAAAAAATTAAACTAAAAGGCTATGTTATTGAATGGGAAAAAGATTATAACAAATAGATAATGAGTGATTTTTAATACGATACAAATGCTACAGGAGGAATAAAAAATGATAGATATGCATTGCCACATATTACCTGGTGTTGATGATGGTGCAAAAGATTTATATGAGTCATTAGAAATGGCAAGAATTGCTGAGAGTGATGGTATAAAGACTATAATTAATACTTCACATTATCATCCGGATTTTGAGTATGTGGTAGGAGATAAGCTTTTAGAAGAGTTAAATAATTTTAATAATAAGTTGAAAGAAAACAATATAAATGTTAATGTTTTAATTGGAAATGAGCTTTATTATAGTGATGATTTATTAGAATATATGGATAAAAAAGAATTTTTTACATTAAATAATAGTAAGTACATATTGATAGAGTTTCCACCTACTAGATTCCCTAAAAATTTATGTGATATAGTATATGAGATTAAAATAAGAGGATATATACCAATACTAGCTCATGTTGAAAGATATAGTGAAGTACAAGAAAACACAAATATTATAAAAGAAGCTATAAAAGAAGGTGCACTTATTCAAGTTAATGCATCAAGTGTGTTAGGAAAAGGTCCAAGCCAATGCAATAAAGTGTGTGAATTATTACTAAAGCATAATATGGTTCATTTTGTAGGTAGTGATGCTCATGGATCTAATAGGAGAAGGCCTTTGATTAAGGATGCACATGAATATGTTTATAAAAAGTATGGTGAATCTAGAGCCAACATGTTGTTTTTAGATAATCCAGATAGTATTATAAATAATAAAGATATAGTTTTATCAAAAGATTGTACAGAGGTTGTTACTAAAAAAAGTTTCTTATCTAAATTATTTAAAAGATAAAATTAGAATTAAGTTAGAGAGGATAAGAATATGGAAATAAGTTTATTAATAGAAGAGTTTATAAAAAACTACGGGGTAATAAGTATATTTATTATAGTTGCCCTAGAATATGCAAATGCTCCGCTACCTAGTGAGTTAGTACTGCCACTAGTAGGAATATTAGCACTTAAATTTAATATGAGTCTAAGCTTAGTAATAATAGCATCAATATTAGGTGGTTTATTTGGATCTATAATTAACTATTATTTAGGATATAAATTTGGACAGCCATTATTATCACTAATAAAAAACAAATATCCTAAAACCAAAAAATCAATAAAAGCATCATATAGATGGTTATCAAAATATGAAAAAATATCAGTAATGTTATCTAGGTTAGTCCCATTAGCAAGAACATTTATATCAATAGTAGCGGGAGTAACCAAAATGAATGTAGTTGAATTTGCGATTTATTCAGGAATCGGTATAGCTGTGTGGAATACTATCCTTATATTTATCGGATATATATTAGGGAATAATATGAGCTTAATATCTACGATTTTGAAAAATTATTCTAATGTATTGATAGTTATATTAGGTGTAGTTTTTGTTGGTTATTTAATATTTAGACACAAAAAGCATAGAGTAAAAAATTAATAATAAATGTTATACTCAAAATAGCCCTTCAATATATGAAGGGCTATTTTAAATTCAAATCTATTTAATCTCTTTATCAAATCTTTGCGAAGAGCTAAGAATCTCTAGACAAAGAGTCTTTTTTTCTAAACTACTAAGTTTATCGCTTGTAAGTACACTATCAGCTAGCGCAATTACTTTATCTGAATCATCCATAATAGAATAATCCTTCCCCCTGTTACTCTCTATGTCAAACTTAACTAATATATCATATATCATAAAAATACCCCCTATAAAAAATAATAGGTAACTATAAAGTTATATAATTACAACAAATGAACATAAAATAAAAAATTAATTTAACAAAAGAATGCAAACAATATATTACTGCAATTTTAACAATATGTTAGAAAAGTAATAAAAAATATCTATAAAGTGTAATTAATCTATAATGTTGAAGTATATATTTGTAGTATTTTTTTTAAAACCTCGTCTTTTTTATCTCGATCAATGCTATCATCACCAAAAAAATTATCAACGTAAGTCATAACCTCAGTCTGTAAATCAGGTTTTTCACTAGGTGAAGAAATCTCTCTATCTTCACTTACTCCAAGTAAATAATCTATAGAAACATTAAAATACAATGCTAAGTTCTTAAGTGATCCAGTTTCGGGTCTTTTTTTTCCATGCTCATATTGTGATATTGATGATTTTGATAATGTATGTCCATATATCTTATTAAAATCATCTGCTAATTGTTGTTGTTTTAATCCTTTTTCAATTCTTAATTGTTTAAATCTTTGTCCAAAAATCATAACTAACTCACCCCACTATAATTGATCCATCTAACCATAACTAAAGTATAGTACAATGTTTTACGAAAGTAAACTAAAAAACAAAATTATAGAGAAATTTTATTGTTATTTGTTGAAAATAAACCAATAGTGGATTACTATTCATAGTATAGAGGCTAAATATTAGCTTAGAGTTATAGTATGTGGGGGGATTATATGGGATATTGTTTTAATAAAATGAACACTAAGGTGTTAAAGTTTGATATTGATAAGGATATTGATAGGATTAGGTTTAATCATTATGTTATGAGAAGAGAAAATTTAAACCGAATAAAAAATGAGTTTCCAAAGAATCAGTTTAGTTTGACTGTGAGTACTGTTATGAAGGATTTGAGTTTATCTCATGGCAAGGCTCAAAGGATGATAAGCGAGTTTGAAAAGCTTGGGATTATAAAAAGTGTAAGTAAAGCAAGTTGTGCTAGGGGTTATTCTATATATGAATATGTTACAAGTAATGATGAGAAATATGATAAGGATAGTGGTAATGATTATGATATAGATTGTGATATAGCAAAAGATAGTGATTGTAATGTAGATGAAACAGACAGTGGTAATGTGATTGAAATTAAGTCTGGTATTGATATTGATAATTCTAAAAAAGAGAATATAAAAAGAGAATTAAACAAAGAGAATATATATGGTGTGGTAGTTGATTATTTAAATAAAAGAACAAATAAGAATTTTAAAGCTACTACCAAAAAAACTAAGAGTTTTATCAACGCTAGGGTTAAGGAAGGATTTTGTAAAAATGATTTTTATAAGGTGATAGATATTAAGGCTTCTCAATGGATGTATACTGATATGCAAAAGTTCCTAAGACCAGAAACTTTGTTTAGCAATAAGTTTGAGGGATATTTGAATGAAGTAGTTATAAAAAGTGAGGAAATACCTGAAATATGGGATATAAATTTCGATTTTTAGAAAAAAATGTAAAAATAGCTTGTAAATAAACTAAAAGACTACTAGTATTTAATTAAAGGGTAACTTACGGAAAATTTATAATTAACCATCTACCATAAAATTATAAATTTAGTTTAAGGGGAATATGTGTTGTGAAAAATTTTGAGGCTATAAATATAGAGCAAAGTATATTAGGAAGTTTCATAGTTGATGAGTCTTTGGGTTATAAGCTTGATGAGTTAAGGGATGATATGTTTACTGTTAGTTATAATAAACATATTTTAAATACTATTAAATATTTACATAAAGAAAAGATGAGTTTAGATATTCAAACTATAAGTGCTAAAATTGGTGAGGATAGTGGCATTAATGTTAGTTATTTGAGTAATCTAGCAGCTATGAGCCAATGTTTATCTATAGATACTCATATAGGAATTTTAAAAGATAAATATTTAAGGCGTGAGATTATTAAGAATTGTACTAATCTTTTTCAAGCTTTGGGCGATGAAGGTGAAATCAACTCTATAATATATAATTTTGATAATAGGATGCAAAAGATTTTGAATGAGGGCTATATAGAAAATGATGATAGCGTGAGTTCTATTTGTGAAAGAATATTAGATTTCTTGGGAAATAATGAAGAAATTGGAATAAGGTTTGGTGTCAAATTTTTAGATGATATAATAGGTGGTTTGTTTAAGGGAGAACTTACGACTATTGCGGCTCGAAGTGGAGTTGGAAAAACTGCTTTGGCTTTGCAGATTATGTTAAATTGTATGGAACAAAAGAAGAAAGTGCTATTTATAAGTAGGGAAATGAGTAATGAACAAGTTTTTATGAGAAATATCACCAAAAGAACTGGTGTAAGTACAAAGTCTATGAAAAATAAGGATTTAGATGAAGAAAGCTGGCATAGTATTTTAAGGGTTATGGCTGATTTTAATAGTAGTAATTTAATTTATATTAATGATAGGATTAGCACTATTAGTGCACTTAGAAAGAGAATTAGAATGTTAAAGCCTGATTTGGTTATTGTTGACTATATTCAGCTTATGAGTGTGGAGGGTAATATGCAAAATAGGGAAAGAGAAGTGGCTAGTTTATCAAGGGAGCTTAAAAATATTACACTAGACTTTGATATTCCATTGATTCAGCTTAGCCAGTTAAATGATGAGATGAAGGATTTGAGACCATGGGGTGAGCGACCTATGAGAGATAGTAAGGCAATTTTTCATGATAGTAATAATGTTGTGTATATTCACGAGCCTGTGTTTGGTGATTTTGATGAGGCTGTTAAGGATATAAATAAGAGCAAGGAAAGTATATTAGGTGCTAAGAAAAAGGGCATTAAGTTGGTTGATTTGATTGTTGCTAAATGTAGGGACGGGGAAACTGGGTTTAGGCATTATTGTTATAATGGTCCAAGGTTACATTTTCAATATATAAATTATTAGGGGGGATTTTTATGTATGAAGATGTTATATTAGAGGATTTTTCAGAGGAATTAGTTGCTTTTGTTGATTTTATAGGGATAGATATCTTTATTGATATTTGTGATAAATTTGGAGGTAATTCAATTTATTTTCCAAAGAAAAGCAGCGTACTTAGATGTAGTAGAAATAGGAAGATTAGGGCTATGTATGATGGATATAATATAAAGAATATTGCTAAGGAATTTGGTATTACCAGAGAGCAGGTAAAAAATATTATAAAGGGATAGTTGTACAAATGGGATATAATAGAAGATATTGTTTGTTGAAATTTATAGTGTTATAATTAAAGCGTTATTAAGTTTATAGGGGGCGATTACAGATGGATAATAAGATACTAGAATTATTACAAGAAATGAATTCAACTATGAAGGTAATGCAAAAAGATGTATCAAATATAGATAAAAGATTATATAGTTTACAAGCAAAGGTAGATGCTATAGATGTTCAACAAAAGGAAGATACTCAAATATTAAGAGCTTTAGAAGGTGCTAAAGATGTACACGCTGCTAAGTTAGATAAAATAGAGAATGACATAGCACATTTAAGTGGTGAAGTAAAAAATATAAGAGTTAATTTAAATGCTGTTGAAGGTATAACTGCAAAAATTGGAATGATATAATAGATATGAAGAAATTAATGCAATGAACATATATGACTTGAGCGGATTATAAAAGGAGTATGTTAAAATGATTAAAGTCATTTTAACATACTCCTTTATTGTTACTTAATGTTTAATATATTTTTAGATAGCTCATTTATACTATCTGTTAGCTTAGATAGTTTTCCTTCTATTCGAATTAGTAAGTACATAGACAGAGTGATTGGAAAGCCTACATTTGCTATTAGAGTTTGTAAGTTAGTATCCATAATAATATCCTTATTTTATAATACTAAGTCAAATTCAGTAGTGTCAGTTACAACAATTTTTGCTTCAATTAATGAAACTAAGTTTTCACCACCAGGTGCAAATATGTTGTTTGAAAGTATAGTTTCCATAGCTATCTTTATATCATTTTCATTTAGATCATCCTTAGGTGAGTCTACTCCTATAGATACTTTTTTGTCTCCTGTAGTCTTAAAAGTCATTAATAATCTTTTTTTCATTTCCATAAATCTTATTCCCCTTTAATTTTATAAGTTTATTTTTAGTAATTTTTATAATGATAATGTTGAATTATCAATTTTAGCTATTTCAACCAACATGTTTCCTTGAAGTGATGCTAGTGCAAGCCCTACTTCGTGTACTGCTTCATCAGTTGCATTTGCTTTTACGTTTGGATAAGTTTTATTTTTCATTATAAGCTTACCTGTTACTTCATCCTCTCCACATTCAAATCTCATTTTCAATCCTGATGGATTTTTAGTTACTACTACTGACATTTTAAATTCCCCCTTTTAAATTTTTTAGTAAGGCTCTTGCCTTTCTATAGTTATATAGTACTAGCTAGGTTTAATCTGTAGTGCTAAAGGAATTGTTCAATGTTTATGACGAAAATATTTTTAAAAATAGTTTTATAGAAAGTTGGTTTGTATGAGCGGTATTATTAAAATATAAGGGGGGATAAGTTATGAAAATTGAAAATTTAGAGGTTAGTGATAAGTTAGATGCTTTGGTTGATATTATTGGTGAGGGTAAGTTTTTGGAGGTTACTAAGTTGTATGGTGGAAACAATGTATATATACCTACATATAGTAGTGCTATTAGAAGTAGCAGAAATAAAGATATTGTAAAGAGGTATAACGGTGTAAATGCAGTTGGCTTGGCTTGTGAGTATGGTATTAGTGTGAATCAGCTTAAAAATATAGCTAATGGATATTGATCATATTAATATATAAAAACTAATAATAGTAAAATGATATTAATGATAGCTCTTATATCAGTGCAATTGATAGATATGTCTCATATACTACAAGATAAGCATATGCATTTTTAAAATGAAATAAAGTGTGATAGCCAATTACAATCTCCTATATGGGAAGATATAGCAAGTGGATATGATCATTTCTCGTATTACGGAACTTAAGCATAAGATGACTTTAAATACAGGATATATAGCTCATGAAAATTATGATAACATAAATAAAGTTTCTAATGAAAATATTCTAGATTATTCTTTGCAATATTTGATATAAAATTAAACCAAGTTAAACAAATTGCAAGCTTTGATACATATGTTAGAACAGAAGGTATAGTAATAAATAAAATATATTTAGTAGAGACTAAGTAATTAAGGATATGACAATAATATTTATATCCTTAATTACTTGTATCTTATTTAATAATCAAAATTAAACATATCTTCATTTTTTATAGAACTAGGATTATATAACATAACTACTATATCAGGGTTATATTTCTTGATGTAATCATAAGTGTTACCCTTAAAATACCTTAAATCTAATAACCTAGTTTCTTTAAAATTAAGGCTCATATATCCAGCTACAGGTTTAGCAAATGAATCTTTTATGAATAATATCTTTTTAGTATTATGTGTATTGTTATTTACTATATGTACTTCATCATCTGTATCTAAAAAACTTTCATATTTAGATTTATACACATCTTTACTCTCCATATCCTCTACATTTATTAATGAATTATAAAAATCACCTTTACGGTTTTTGATTAAATTATTTTCTGAGTTAAATAGTGAATATGTTAAATTTGTTTTAAATTTTGGTATATATAATCTTATGTCATCTATGTCTGTATAATATTTTCCAACTCTTTTACCTTGAGATCCTACAAAACTTTTTTTCATTGACTTAATATCATAATTTTTAATATTTGTATATGTATTATTAAAGGTTATATTATATTTTGAAGTTAATTCGTTTGTAATTTTATTATATGCCCAAAAACCTGATTCTATAGTTCAATGATGGTCTGTCTTAAAAAAGACGTCTTCATATTTCAAAGAATCCTTTTTCATCGAATTCCTCAAATCTAAATATGATATATTTTTTATCTCTAATTCTTTTAATAAGTTATCTGATATAAGATTAGAATAATCACTTATTCCTGTAGGTAACTGACCTTTTTCACCAGTAACTTTAAATGGTGCTTGTACATACATAAATTTTATATTATTATTAGTGCAAAATTCACTTAGTTTTGTTATATTTTTTGCTTGAGATGAAATATCTATTAGTTCTTCAGTTAATGTAAAATGCAGAAAATTATTAACATCTTTAACAACCGTTCTTTCTTTTTCTACATCATCTATTACATTTTTATCTAAACATTTTTGAGTATATCCGTTAATTTCAATAAATTTATTCTTATTAAATATATTATCATTGTACGTATTTTCTATATTAGCAATTACTCCCCTTAACTTATTTGATATTGTAACCATTTTATTATTATTTTCATCTACTTGCACGACTAATAATTTGTTTATAAAATTAGAATCTACGATAGATTCTATTTTTTCTAATGTTCGTATAGTAAATACACTTATAATTACTAAAAAGATAAATGCTATAGCTTTGTTTCGATTCATGTTTTTCATAGTAATCACCCTCTAAAAATTAAAGTAAATGAAAGGGTTATAGGCACCTTTCACTATATAGGACATAGTAATTATAAATATTCCAACGTATGTTACTGTATAGATACTATCATAAATATATTGCTTAGTTAATGCAAATTTAGTATTTTTTTTGCTTAACAATTTTGAATATATTCTTTTTATCAAATCTATAATAGGTGTACTAAATAGTATCCCAGCTATTAAGAAATACACATTTTCATTCAAATACAGTGTAGTTAGGTCATCAAAAATTATATTCCTGTTAATTCCTAACATTGATTGCATATATTCTATTGCATTAGCTAATGAGTCTGATCTAAATAGTACAAACCCGAATATAGTAACAATAATAGTATATATGTGTTTTAATAAATTTAACTTAGATGAACTGTTAGTTTTATTGCCTACAATTTTCTCTATAGAAATAAAAACAAAGAAATACATGCCCCATGCTATATATGTCCAGTTTGCGCCATGCCAGAAACCTGTTAAAAACCATACGATTAATAAATTTATTATTGTACGTGACTTTCCTTTGCGATTTCCACCTAATGGAAAATACACATAATCTTTAAACCAACTACCTAATGAAATATGCCATCTTTTCCAAAACTCTGAAACTGATTTTGATATATATGGATAATTAAAATTTTCTAAAAAGTGGAATCCAAACATTTTTCCAAGACCGATTGCCATATCTGAATAACCAGAGAAATCAAAAAATATTTGAAGTGAATATGCAATTGCTCCTAGCCATGCAAATGAAAGAGATAGATTATCTGGTGTTATTGAAAATGATTTATCTGCTATTAATGCTAGGTTATTAGATAGAAGAACTTTTTTAGAAAGCCCTACAATGAATCTTCTTACACCTTCACTAAAATCATCGAAATTTTCTTTTCTATCATTAATTTGCTGAGCAACAGTTTTATATCTTACAATTGGACCTGCTATAAGCTGCGGAAATAATGATATATACAATCCTACATTAATTAGACTGCGCTGGGCTCTTATAATATCGCCATCTATATCTTTTCTTCGATAAACATCAATTACATATGATATGGCTTGAAATGTAAAAAAGGATATTCCTATTGGTAAGGATATATTTGGAACATGTAAATCGATGCTAAATATTCTATTTATATTAACAATGAAAAATTCAGTATACTTAAATAGAAATAGTGATCCTAAATTGAATATTAACATTATTATTAAAATGTTTTTACTGATTTTTTTATTTACGATATACTTGTCTATCAATAAACCAAATATATAATTTGCTATAATAGACATAATCATAATTAAAACAAAAACAGGTTCTCCCCATGCATAAAAACCTAAACTCGCTAAAAATAAGAATAGATTTCTTAAATTTCTATTTTTATTAGGAATAAGATAATATATTGATAAGCATATTGGCAAAAAACCAAATATAAATATTGCACTACTAAATAACATATACTTCTCCTTATTTAATTTTTTATAATATGATTTTTACATTATATACTGTAAAAATTGTGTGTCTGGGTATTTTTAATAATATTAACTATTTACTTTCACAATATCATAGTTAGAAGGCTTATAAGAACAAGAAATTTTTAATAATAAATTATCTTTATCTGTGCTTTCATCCTTCATACCAATATTAGTTAGAGTATCTATAAGTAACTTGTTTTTAGAATTATTGACTCCTTTAAATACTATAGATTCAAAATTATTATCTTTGAAGTGTTCTATTAACCAATTGATTAAAGCACTTTCAACGTATTTGCCAGCAACTCTACAAGACATAGCAAATTCAGTTACACATAAATCATTTCCAATAAACTCTATTGTAAAGTATCCGACTTGACCGTATACACCAAATTTATCTTTGCAGTTTACTATAAATGAAGTTTCTTTTTCATTTTTTATCTTTTCAAAGAAATCTTCTTTAGAATACTTATTTCCAGAAAGATTAAGTTGATTTGTTCTTTGAACTAATTCATAACTTCTTGTAATAGTTTTTTCATCATCTGGAGTAGAGATATCAATTTTAATTTCACATTGTTTTAAAAATTCAATGTTACTTCCAGCATAATTAATTTTTATATTTTTTCTTTTGATTTCAGTTTGATACATTTCTCTACGTTTTTTACTATCCTGTGTAACCTCTACATCAAATTCTGGTAAAGTTAACAAGTTAGCTATTTCGTTTTCATTATATAGTCTGACGCATGGTAATTTACTTAAAACTTCATTACGTTCATAAATAGAATCATCTATAAATGCAAAAGTATCTATATTTATATTTAATAATTTAGATAATTGCTCTATATTACTACTCTTTGGACTCCAATTGATTAGTTTATATACAAAGTATTTGTCTATTCCTAACCTTTCTAATACCGGGAAAACATCACTTTCATTGTTTTTACTAGCTATTGCTTGTATTATACCTTTGTTATCTAAATCTATAATTGTTTGTAATACATTTTCTCTTAGCATTAGTGATTTAGGATCACTTTCTATTAATATTCCATCCCAAATTGTATTATCTAAGTCCCATATTACACATTTTACTTTTTCTGCTGGTTTTTCACTTATATTACCTTTAATATATTTTTCTTTATTTTTTAGTTTTATAAATTCAGAGAATAGTATGACTATGTTTGCTTCATAATCATTCTCTGGATAAATTCTTACTAATCCTTTAAATGTATTTAAGTCTATGTGTCTACTTAAATCCATTATAACTTGATTAAACCCAGGCTTTATAGTTATTTTTTCTCTAAAATATACTACTTTTTCTTCTGTAAATATATCAAATAGAAGCGAGTATTCTTTTTCATCATAAGAATATGCTTGGAAAAGGAAAGTATCTGTATCTAGATCGTTCTCTTTTTTATAATTTTTAGAAAATCTAGATTTAATAAATTCTACACCACGACTTAATTTACAGTTTGGTATTATTGGTTTTAGTATTTTTGAAAATATAAGTACGAAGTTGCTAAGGTATTTGTTTGCTTTATCTAAGCTTAGGGCTGTATCTACTTCGACTATTCCAGGGTAGATATGTGTTTCTAATTTCCCCCATTTTCTAAAAGTTATCTCTGATGAGAAAGGATATTCTTTGAAATCTGGGTTATCGTAAATTCCATAAAAGAATTTTTGACATCTTTGGTCATAACGCTCTACCCAATGAGTGCAATTTCCATAGCACTGCGGTGCAGCACACTCTAGACAATGTTCTCCCCAATACGATATTCTTATGTTTTCTATATCTTTAGGTTGTATAAAGTCTAAGTCATTACTTTTGATTTTTTCACTGTGACTTTTATAATTATTTTTATTAAACCATACATATTGATACATATCATTACTCCTTGTATTATGTTGTATTACTTGTTTATTTTACTATAAAAGTCGATATATATATATAAGCAGTTTGTTATTTTATGGTAAAAATGTAATTATATGATATAATTTGTATGAAGATAGTTAGAAAAAGGAGATTTTATGGAGGAAGTAATTTTATATTTTGCACCTCATCAAGACGATGAGGTATTAAGCATGGGGATTGGAATATTAGAGAGTACAAAGCTTGATGATACTCACGTTATACTTTGCACAGATGGCTCAAAATCTAGTGTTAGAGGGGTTTTAAATAATAACAAAATATGTCCCCATCATTTTGGAATACATAGATATGAGTTAAGTGAAGAGGAATTTATTTTAGCTCGTGATAAAGAATTTTATGAAAGTTGTAAGCACTTAGGGGTGAAATATGAAAATATTCATATATATAAAAATAGAACAATTGATGGTGAATTAAGTATTGATAAATCTAGGGATATCATAAATTCATATTTAGAAAAGCACCCAAATGCAAAGGTGAGAACTATTACTCCTTTTGGGTGTGAGAGTCAACATTTAGATCATAAAAATCTTGGACTTGCTGCTCTAGAGTTATATATGGAAGGCAAGATTGAGAATTTAGAGTTTTTTGTTGAGCCTTATTTTATTGATGAGTTTAAGAATATAAATAAAGATATTAACTTGGAAGTTAAAACTGCCGAATATAATGATATTTTAAAGGCAGCGATGTCTTATAGAGTTTGGAATCCTAAGATTGGTAGATATGCGGTTGGATATCATTCTACTAGACGTTACTTTAAGCGTTTTAAAAAAGAAAGACTGGCTTATATTCATAAAGTAGAAAAAAATCTTGCATTAAGTTAATAAAAAATGAAAATTATAAATAAAAATTTAGTTATATAAACATACTCATTTATAGTTAAATGAGTATGTTTTATTGTATTTTATCATGATATTTTCGAAATAAACGTACTCATTTGTGCATAAATGAGTACGTTTATGGTAAAATGATAATATTAATATAAAACGGAGTGATAAGATAAAATCTATATAAAAAGTAGTTAGAAAAAAAAATTATTGAAGTAATTGTAAACATTGACAAGAAAAAACTATAAATATATAATAAATGTATCAGAGATATTCTTTTGGAATATAATAAAGAAGATTGGTAAAACAATCAGACGATTTGCTCATAGAGTGTGAGCAACTAAAACAAAAGAAAGCTCAATTGAAGAAATAACCCTTCGTTTTCGAAGGGTTATTTTAGTATTTGGAGGAATTATGCTTAAAATTTAAGTATTACATAATTCACCATAAAAAATGCGTTGATTTATAGAAAAAGATAATTAAATTTTATTTAATATTTTATAAAAAAATAAAGTGATATTTTTTTATAAAAAAGCATTTTTATTATAGATTTTTGTGTAAAAAAATGTTATATTTTACATATAGACAACTAGAACAGACAAAATATAATAAAAGGAGCTTAGCTCAAGGCTCCTTATTAAATTTAAATAGATAAAAAATACTATCTCAATTCAATTGAATTGTATTTGGACTCTCAATCTCCCTATTAAAAAAGACTGTAACGGAAACAGTCTTTTTTTATTTATAGAATTTACTTTGTTTGGATAGTTGTAAAAGATACAATAAATGTAATAGGGGTATATATAGTAAGTAGTTAGATGTCTACAATTATTAAATGGGGTGAATGGAATTAGGATTTTCAAATTAAAAAACATTGTATTAATTTCAATATTTACATTGTTATTAGTAAATGTAGCGATGAATGTTAAGAGCAAAGAATATATTGATGAAGTTATTGATACGAATATAAAAAAAATTAAGAAAAATGTTGATTGTAAAAAGTATGATAAGGCTCTACAAATAGCAGAATCTAGCTTTAAAAAAATACCTAGTATAAGTTACAGTAATAATTATGAGAGTATTTGGAATCTAGTAAAGTCAATAATAAATATACCTAAAGGAAGAAACTATGCTTTAACTATGCTAACTGAGATAGATAAAGATGAAGGATTATCTAAAGAAGCTAAATTGTATATA
The DNA here is from genome assembly GCA_000686145.1 of Peptostreptococcaceae bacterium VA2. Lineage (GTDB taxonomy): Bacteria > Bacillota > Clostridia > Peptostreptococcales > Peptostreptococcaceae > Romboutsia_D. The sequence continues at coordinate 738,897 of JMMB01000007.1, forward strand.
ACTGAAAAACTTAAACTGTTATATATGATGAATGAAAATTATGCTAAAGCATCTGAATATGCTATAAAAACAATAAAATTTTCTAGAGATGTAAATGATATATGTTGTGAAGTTAAGAGTAGAATAGAATTAGGGGTTATATATATAAATATGGGTGGATATGAAGTAGCTATTAATGTTATAGAAGATGCATTAAAGATAAAAATTAAAGATAAAAAAGATGATTCAAAGATGAAAATTTATGGATATATTAATTTAGCAGAAATAAATATAGAACTTGAAAATTATGATAAGGCTAAAGAAATATGCTCCCTTATACCTAAGTATAAGGATTATTTTTCGGATGAAGACTATGGGGATATAGAAATTTCAAAAGATATTGTAGAAACAAAAATATATATATATGAAAATAATTTAAATATGGCTAAAGATAGTTTATCACAGATAGGTTTGTTGATGAAAAGAGATAAGTACGAATATATTGCAGATAAAGATTTAGAGTATTTATTAGTACAAGCTAAATATAGCTGGAAGACTAAGGATTATGATAAGTCGGAAGATCTGTATAATGAGGCTTTGAAATTATGTAAAACTAGAAACAAGGATACTTATATAAAACCTATTTTATCTGATTTGTTAAAACTATCAATTGAAAATAAAGATGAGTATTTAAAGGGAAAATACTATAATGAAATACTTGAAGTAACTAAACAACAAGAAAAAGCAAGGAATAAGGATTATTCTTTTTATATAATGAATTATATGAAAAATGAAGTAGATACAATCAATAACTTAAAAAAAGTTAAGATATTTTATGGAATAATGTTAATTGTAATAGTATCTATTATAATTATATCAAATATAGTTTATAAAAAGATAAAATATAGAACTACTCATGATGATTTAACTAAGGTTTTTAATAGATACTTATTAGATAAAAATTATAAGTTGATGTTGCGTAAAAATAAAGATTTTGCAGCTATAATGATAGATATAGATAATTTTAAAAATATAAATGATACATATGGTCATGGGTTTGGAGATACAGCACTTATTAAAATGTGCAAAGTTGTTAAAGCCATATTAAACAAAAATAGTGATTTATATAGATATGGTGGAGAAGAATTTGCAGTATTGATAAAGTATGGAACAAAGGCAGAAGTATTTGAAATATCAGAGAAAATTAGATATTATGTGGAAGCAATGCTGTTGGAAAATGATGTTAAAGTTACTGTTAGTATGGGAATAGCTTTTTCAAGTATCGAAAGAGAACTTACAATACAAAGGGCTGATGAGAATTTATATAAAGCTAAAAGCACTGGAAAAAACAAAGTGGTTATGTAGTTTTGGAATTAGAAAAAAGGAGCTAGAAAAATTCTAGCTCCTTTTAATGTGAGAAATACTAAAAAAAGAGATGTTTTCATTTTTTTAGTAATATCATTATACAATAATGGCTGTGATATGTCTATAAAATATACAAAATATAGATTAATTAAACTAACATTTAATTACAAATAATATGCAAATTAATGTATAATAAGATAGTAAAATAAGTAAGGGGAGGAACTATATGTCAGTTTTAGATAAGATATTAAGTAAGTCAGACGAAGCGGAAATAAATATACTAAACAAGATAGTTGATAAAATAGATGAAGTAGAAGAGTCTGTACAAAAATTAAGTGATGATGAATTAAAAAATATGACAAATGTCTTTAAGGAGAGATTAAATAGCGGTGAAACTCTAGATGATATCTTAATTGAAGCATTTGCAGTTTGTCGTGAAGCTTCAAAGAGAGTTTTAGGTATGCGTCAATACAGAGTACAATTAATAGGTGGGATTGTACTTCATCAAGGTAAGATTGCTGAGATGAGAACTGGAGAAGGTAAAACTTTAGTGGCTGTGGCTCCAGTTTATTTAAATGCACTAAGTGGTATGGGAGTTCACGTTATAACTGTTAATGATTATTTAGCTAAGCGTGATAAAGAACTTATGCAACCTGTGTATGAATTTTTAGGTATGAGTGTAGGGGTTATCGTAAATGGTCAAGATCCTATGCAAAGAAAATCTCAATATGAGTGCGATATAACTTATGGTACTAACAATGAGTATGGATTTGATTATTTAAAAGATAATATGGTAACTAGAAATGAAGATAAAGTACAAAGAAAATTAAACTATGCTATAGTCGATGAAGTTGATTCTATACTTATAGATGAAGCTAGAACTCCACTTATAATATCTGGTACTGGAGATGAAAGTACTAAATTATATGATATAGCAGATGCTTTTATAAAGACTTTAGTAGAAGATGATTATGAATTAGATGAAAAAGAAAATACTGTAGCACTTAGCGAAGATGGTATGACTAAGGCTGAATCTTTCTTTGGAGTAGAAACTATAAATAGTATAGATAATATAGAAATATGTCACCATATTAATCAAGCTTTAAGAGCTTATAAATTAATGGACAAAGATGTAGATTATGTAGTTAAAAATAATGAAATAATGATAGTAGATGAATTTACAGGAAGAATAATGGATGGTAGAAGATATTCAGATGGTCTTCACCAAGCGATAGAAGCTAAGGAAAAGGTTGAAATAAAAAGAGAATCTAAGACTTTAGCTACTGTAACTTTCCAAAACTTCTTTAGAATGTATTCTAAACTTTCAGGGATGACAGGTACTGCTAAAACTGAAGAAGGAGAATTCCAATCTACTTATAGTATGAATGTTGTTACTATACCTACTAATAAGCCTATACTTAGAGCAGACTTAAATGATTTAGTGTTTAAGACTGAAGAAGCTAAGTATGATGCGGTAGTTAAAGAGATAGCAAGGATACATGAAAGTGGACAACCTGTATTAGTTGGTACTGTATCTATTGATAAGTCTGAACATTTATCAAGTTTACTTAAGAAAAAAGGGATAAAACATGAAGTATTAAATGCTAAAAATCATGAAAAAGAAGCTGAAATCGTTAAAAAAGCTGGTAAATTAAATTCTGTAACTATAGCTACTAATATGGCTGGTCGTGGAACTGATATATCTTTAGGTGACTCTGACAAAGAAGAGGAAACTAAGGTATGTGAACTTGGTGGACTTTATGTTATAGGTACTGAAAGACATGAAACAAGAAGAATAGATAATCAGCTAAGAGGACGTTCTGGGCGTCAAGGTGACCCTGGTACTTCAAGATTCTTTGTTAGTTTAGAAGATGAAGTTATAAAACTATATGGCGGAAGAAGTATAGAGAAGATAATGAAAAGAATGAATGCTGACGAAAATTCAGCTCTAGAAGGCAAGAATTTAATGAAAGCAATCGAAAGAGCACAAAGAGGTATAGAAGGACGTAATTTTGAGATAAGAAAGAACGTTATAAAATACGATGATACTATAAATGAGCAAAGAAAAGTTATTTATGCTGAAAGAAACAAGGTATTAGATAATGAAAATTTAGATGAACAAATTCAAGAAATAGTTAAAAGAGTTATAACTGAAGCAGCTGAGAAGTATTTATATAAAAATAAAGATTATTATGGATATTTAAAGAGCTTATATACTACATTTATGCCGGAGAATACTTTATTAATACCTGGAATGGATAAAATGAATTTAGATGAAATAATAGAATATACTTATGAAATTTCTAAAAGAGTTTACGATTTAAAGAAGATGTCAATTGGTATTGAAAAACTTAAGGAATTAGAAAGAAAAGTTTTATTAGAGGTTGTTGATTCTTATTGGATAGAACATATTGATGCTATGGATCAGCTAAGACAAGTTATAGGTTTAGCTGCTATTGGTCAAAAGGACCCTGTAAAAGAATATGCTATTCAGGGGTATGATATGTTTGAAGAACTAAACAAACATATAAGGGATGAAACTGTAAAGTATTTATATAAATTTGAATAATATAAAATTTGATTTTAAAAATAAAATTAGCAATGAAAAAACCCTATACAAATGTATAGGGTCTTTTCTGTGAGAAATACCGAAAAAAGAGATGTTTAAAAAATTCCTTTTTCTAATAAAATTATACTATATAAATTGATAAAAGTCGAGTGATATAGTATTAAAAAAATATAAAAAAATAATGAATTCAAATTAGTCAACAAAAAAAGAGTAACAAAAAAGTTGAAAAATATCTTGTAAATATAATAAGCATATTATTGAAAAATTACTTTTGTGAAAAATTTACCTAAAATTACAAAAATTGTCCTTTAAACTCTATATATGTTATAATATATTGCAAATGAAAAAAAAGGGGGAGTTTTATGAGAAAATCAACGAAAATGCTTGCAATGGGAGCAATGGCAATAACTTTAGTTGTGCCAAATGTTGCAATGGCAACTGAAAAAATAGAAAATAATTCAAATATTAACATAAATCTAGAGAAGAGAACTGTGTTATTGGGAGATAAATCAAAAATAAGTGTGTCTTTTAAAGAAAAGCAAAATGCTAACAGTATAACATTAAATTATTTATGTTATGATATGCCACTTAGTACAACTCTAGATTACAATGAACAAACCGATTCATATGAGGGTGAGATAAACTTTAACAAAGACCCAGAATACTTAAACGTATGGGAAATTGAAAATATAACTGTAAATTCAGAAACTCCAAAAGTATTAAGTAGTACTGATTTAAAAGATTTAGGATTGAATTTAGATGATTATAAGGTAACACAAGAATACATAGTTACAACTCCAAAGTCGCTTTCAACATATCTTCAAAAATCAGCAGCACCTGTTAAAAAACTTGTAGGGGACGAAAGACAAGATACAGCTGTTGAGATAAGTAAAGAAGGATGGGCAAATGGAGCAAGTAAAGTAATATTAGTCAATGGAAATGCTATAGCAGATGGTATAACAGCTACACCACTAGCTACAACTTATGATGCACCTATACTTCTTGCAAACAAAGATAACATACCAGCAAGTACACTACAAGAAATAGCTCGCTTAAATCCAAGTGAAATAATAGTAATTGGAGGAGAAACGGTTATATCTAATAATGCTATAAAAAACTTAAAGCAAAGTGTTAGACGTTTAGCAGGTGTTGATAGACATGAGACATCTTTAAAGATAGCTAAAGAAATAGACGATAATCATGATGTTAATAAAATTTATATAGCTAATGGATATAAAGGCGAAGTAGATGCACTTACTATAGCTGCAAAAGCAGGTCAAGATAAGCAACCTATAATATTAAGTGAAAAAGATAAGATACCAACTTCAACTTATAGTTGGTTAAAAAATGAAAATTTAACTGATGCTTACTTTATAGGTGGGGAAGATGTTATAACAACAGATGTTATACACAGAATTGCAGATATAACAAAGCCAGCGGAAGGTCAAAGTGTTTATAAAAATAGAGTGTATGGAATTGATAGACATGAAACTAATGCTAAGGTTATAGAAAGATTTTATCCTCAAGCAGATTTAGAATCTGTTTTAGTTGCTAAATCAGATGTATTAGTAGATGCATTAGCAGCAGGACCATTAGCAGCTAAATTAAATTCTCCAATACTTATAAACCCTAAAACTTATGTATCATCATATCATCAAGATAACTTAAGCAATAAAAGTGCTAAGTTGGTATATCAAGTTGGTGGAGGAATAAATGATAATGTTATAAATGATATAGCATATAAATTATCTGAGCGTAACGCAGGAAGTCACACCGTTGTAATTGACCCAGGACATGGAGGAACAGACTCTGGTGCCCTAAATCAAGCTAATAAAAACATAAAAGAAAAAGATTATACTTTAGACACTTCACTAGCATCAGCACAGTATTTAAGAGATAATGGTGTAAATGTTGTAATGACTAGAGATAGGGATGTTACTACGGCTTTAGGTGCAAGAACTGACTTATCAAATTCAATAAATCCAGATTTACTTGTAAGTGTACATTTTAATTCATATAATACACAAGCTAAGGGAAGCGAAGTATATTATAAGTATAAAGATAGAAATGGTGGAACAAGTAAAACTGCAGCAACTAATATATTAAATAGCATATTAGAAAAATTTAGTTTCTCTAATAGAGGGATAAAGACTAGACTTACGGACTCTGGAAGAGACTATTATCATATGATAAGAGAGAGTGTTGCTCCTTCTGTAATAGTTGAATCTTCATTTATAGATAATGAACAAGATCAATTACTTGTAAATACCCCTGAAAAAAGGAAAAATTTAGGAATTCAAATAGGTAAAGGTATAGAAAAAACTGTAAAAAATTAGTTTTGATTATATAAAATAAAAAATGTACAATTTACCAACTATACCTATAGTTGTGACTGTAAGGAGGAATTACTCAAAGTAACATTTATTTTATTGATAATCTAATCAATATTGAGTATAATATAGAAATAAGTCGAATTACATTTCCTAAGAATCTTGATAAAATGGAGGCAATTATGACTGATTATACTAGTGAAGGATGCAAAAAAATGAATGCGAGTAGTTTTGAGTATAAAGAAAATATGCAATTATTAGAGAATATTGATTACAGTGTAGTTAAAGGGTCAATGTTTTTTAACCTATATCAACGATTATTAGATATAGTTTTATCATTAATAGGATTAGTAGTAGGTTTACCTATAATACTTATATTTGGAATACTTATAAAAATAGAAGATAATGGACCGATAACTTATAAACAAGAAAGAATGGGAAAAGGCGGAAGTCGATTTTATATATACAAATTAAGATCTATGAGAACTGATGCTGAAAAATTTGGAGCTCAATGGGCAACAAAGGATGACCCTAGAATAACTAAAGTAGGTAATTTTATTAGAAAAACTAGAGTTGATGAAATTCCACAATTATTTAATATATTAAAGGGAGATATGAGTGTTATAGGACCAAGACCAGAAAGACCATCTTTTACTGAAGAATTCAACAGAGATATACCAGGATTTATCAATAGACTTGCTATAAAGCCTGGACTTACAGGTTGGGCACAAGTCAATGGTGGTTATGATATCACTCCTAAGGAAAAGCTAATAGAAGATATGTACTATATCAAAAATAGGAGTATATTATTAGACTTTAAGATACTCTTTAAAACTGTTAAGGTCGTGTTAACAGGAGACGGAGCTAGATAATTTTTTAAAATTAGATTATTAACCATTAAAAGGGCTCTTTATAATAAAGAGTCCTTTTAGTTTATATTACCAAAAAAATGAGAAGGATATGATTGTATATGATAAAGAAAATTACAACTGTATTATGTGTTAGTTTGTTGTGTTTTACTTCAACTAAATTAGATATTTATGCAAATGAAAAATACAATAGAAGCCTTATAAAAGGTACTCCTAGAGAAATATCTATGGAGCTTAATAAAAGTACATTTAAAAAGTCAAAAGAAGCGATTATTATGAATGAAGAAGCACTTGTAGATGGTATAAGCGCTACACCTTTGGCTTATGCTAAAAACGCTCCTATTATTCCGGTTAAGTGGAAATCAATAGATAAAGAAACTAAGAATTACCTAAAAGCATTAGGCGTAGAAAAAATAACAATTATAGGTGGTTTAAAAGGTGTATCTAAAACTAGTGAAATATATCTAAAAGATATGGGATATGAAGTTAAAAGAATAAGTGGAGAAGATAGATACGAGACATCTATAAAGTTAGCAAATGAAATGAATAAAATTAATGAAGTAAAAAGTATAATGTTAATTAGCTCAAAGTCAGGTTTTGAAAATGCATTCGCTAGATATTCTTATGCAGCTCAAAACAATACTCCAATAATTTGGTGTGATGATGAGGATTTTAGCTTGCCTAAATCTTACATAAGAAGAAATAATATCGAACAAGTTTTTGCTGTTGGTGATGAGAAAAAATTTAAAACTGATGTTGAAAAAAATATCGATAATGTTAAAATATTAAAAGAAATAAATAAGGCAGATACTAATACTAAATTAATAAAAAATTCACAAAAAGACGATTTTAAAAATATGTATGCTATAAATGTTGAATATGGAAATCATTCTCAAAATAGCGAATATATTTCATTAGGTGTTGTTGCGGCTAAACAAGATATACCTATATTGATATGCGATGAAATGTTGACTAAGCCTCAAGAAAAGTTTTTAGATAAGAATAATATAGATACTCTTAATCAAGTTGGTTCAAATATAAAAGATTATAGCATACTAAATACTATCATGAGCAAGAGTTTTTTATCTAGTATGGTGTTAATTTTATTATTATTGATTATGGCTTTTAGAGCACTTAAAAACAAAGAATAAAATAGCTTTTAAAGTTTACTTAAATAAGGAGAAAATAAAATGTCAAAAACAGCTAAAGCAGCTTTATGGATTATGATTGCTACCATGCTCTCTAAAGTATTGGGATTTTTTAGAGAAATGGTGTTTGCAAACTTTTATGGGACAGGAAAACTTTCAGATGTATTTTTATTAGCATTAAATATACCTGGGTTAATTGTTGCAGTAGTAGGTTCTGCTATTGCCACTACTTATATACCGTTATATATTGAATTAAAAGAGAAAAAAGGTGAGGAAGAAGCCTTAAAATTTACTAATAATATAATGAATATTTGTGCAATTATAACTGTTATAATTGCAATTTTAGGTTTAGTATTTACTGAAGAATTTGTAAAAGTATTTGCTCGTGGATTTAGTGGTGATAAATTTGATTTAGCAGTGGACTTTACAAAAATCATGATATCAGGAGTATTATTCTTAGGAGTAAGTAAGATACTTAGTTCGTATTTACAGGTTAATGATAACTTTGTAATACCTGGGCTTCTAGGTATACCACACAACCTAATAATAATTATAGCTATTGTTATAAGTACTAAAACAAACGTATATGTATTAGCTATAGGTGCATTAATTGCTATGGCGAGTCAGTTCTTTTTCCAAATACCTTTTGCACTTAAAAGGTCCTTTAAATACAAACCGTATTTAAATGTAAAAGATGAAACGATTAAACAATTGACAATTTTAGCAATGCCTATGCTTATAGGTGTTGCAATAAATCAGTTAAATATATTTGTAGATAAAGCATTAGCTACTGGTTTATCAGATGGTAAATTGTCAGCTCTAAACTATGCTGGTAAATTAAATGATTTTGTTATGGCTTTATTTGTTACATCTATAGTAACAGTTATTTACCCTAAATTGGCTAAGATGTCAAATACTGATGATAACAGTTCATTTGTAAGTACTATTGTTAGATCATCTAACTCTATAACATTGGTAGTTATGCCAATAGCGATAGGTGCGATGGTTTTAGCTGAGCCTATAGTTAGAATATTATTTAAAAGAGGAGCATTTGATGCACAGTCTGTTCATATGACAGCTATGGCTTTGAAATTCTTTTCTATAGGATTATTAGCTAGTGGAATAAGAGATGTTTTATATAGAGTTTTCTATTCGATATCTGATACAAAAACTCCTATGATAAATGGAAGTATTGCACTACTTATAAATATAGTACTAAATTTTGCATTAATAGGAAGTTTAGATTATATAGGACTTGCACTTTCAACAAGTATTTCTTCTGTAATTACAGTTGTATTACTCTTTGTATCCCTTAAAAAGAAAGTGGGATATTTTGGAGGAGATAAAATAGTAAAAACAGCACTAAAAAGTTTTGTTTCATCTATAGTTATGGGAGCTGTAGCATTCTTTGTATTCAAGAATATGAGTGCGATTATGGGAATTGGAAAGTTAGGTGACATAGTATCTACAAGTGTAGCTGTTTTATTAGGAGCAGGCGTTTATACAGTATTAATAATGATATTAAAAGTAGAAGAATTAGATTTGATTTTCGATATGATAAAAAAAACAAAAAATAAATTATTAAAAAGGTAGTAAAAGAAAGGAAGAGACTATGAGTTATAAAGTAGCATATGAGGCGTGGTTAAACTCTCCTTATTTTGATGAAGATACAAAAGTAGAATTATTAGGGATAAAAAACGATGATAAAGAAATTCAAGAACGATTTTATAAAAACTTAGAGTTTGGTACTGGTGGGCTAAGAGGTATCATTGGAGCTGGAACTAACAGAATAAACATATATACTGTTAGACGAGCTACTTTAGGTATAGCAAATTATATAATAAATAATATGGGGCAAAATGGTAAAGACAAAGGTGTTGTAATAGCTCATGACAGTAGATATATGTCTAGAGAATTTTGTATAGAAGTTTCAAAAACTTTAGCAGCATATGGTATTAAAGCATATATATTTGATGATTTAAGAACAACGCCTATACTTTCTTTTGCACTTAGATATTTAAATTGTGCTATGGGTATTGTTATAACCGCTAGCCATAATCCAAAGGAATACAATGGCTATAAAGTATATGGTCCAGATGGTGGACAAGTATGTATAGATATGGCTAATTCTATAATAGATGAAGTTAATAAAATAGATGATTATAGTACTATAAAAACTATAGATTTTGAGGAAGCTGTAAAAAATAATCTTATAGTGAATTTAGATTCTAAAGTTGATGTAGCTTTTAAAGAAGCAGTTAAATCTCAAATATTAAGACAAGATATAATAGATGAATATGGAAAAGATTTAAAAGTTATATTTACACCAATTCATGGTACTGGAAATATACCAGTAAGAGAAGTATTAAAAGAAGCTGGATTTAAAAATGTAGAAGTTGTCAAAGAACAAGAAATGCCAGACTGTAATTTTTCAACTGTAGAATATCCAAATCCAGAAGAAAAGTCTGTATTTAATATAGCTATAGAAATGGCAAAGCAAGGTGGAGCTGATTTAATAATAGGTACTGACCCTGATTGTGATAGAGTTGGTGTTGTTGTTAAAAATGCAAATGGAGAGTACATTGTTTTAAATGGTAACCAAGTAGGATCTCTACTTGTTAGATACATAATAGAAAGTTTAGTTGAGAAAAATAAATTACCTAAAAATCCTGCAATAGTAAAAACTATAGTTACTTCAGAACTTGGAGGAAAAATTGCAAAACACTATGGTGTTGATTGTTTAGATACTTTAACTGGATTTAAGTTTATAGGTGAAAAAATAAATGAATTTGAAAATGACAAAAATAAAGATGCTAAAAGTTTCATAATGGGTTATGAGGAAAGCTACGGATATTTAGTAGGAACTCATGCTAGAGATAAAGATGGAGTTGTTGCAGCTTTATTGATATGTGAAATGGCAGCTTACTATATGTCTAAAAATCTAAGTTTATATGAAGGATTAGTTGATACTTACAATAAGTTTGGATACTACAAAGAAGATTTAAAATCTATAACTTTAAAAGGTATAGAAGGAATAGAAAAAATAAAAGAAATTATGAACCATTTTAGAAACACTAATATAGAAAATATAAGTGGGATAAATGTTTCTAAAGTACTTGATTATAATAATTGTGTTGATGATTTACCTAAGTCTGATGTACTTAAGTTTATATTAGAAGATGGATCTTGGATAGCTGTTAGACCATCTGGCACGGAGCCTAAGATTAAGTTTTACTTTGGCGTGAATTCTGACAATAAAGAAGAAGTAGAATCTAAATTATCTAAATTAATGTCTTCTATGACGGAGAAAGTTGATTCTATATAAACCTTAAGGAGAGTAAATACTATGAAAGTATATAATGTTATAATGGCAGGAGGCGGAGGAACAAGATTTTGGCCTTTAAGTAGACAAGAAGTTCCTAAGCAACTGATAAATTTAAGTGGTCAAGATGCTTTAATAAATGAAACTATAAATAGAATAGATGAATTATCTTGCAAAGAAGATTTATTTATAGTTACTAACGAAAAACAAGTTGATGCACTTAAAGATATAGTAAAAGATAAGTGTATATTTGATAATATATTACCTGAGCCATGTGCTAGAAACACAGCTGCTGCAGTAGGATTTGCTGCTTTTAATATAATGAAAAAGTACGGAGATGGGATAATGTGTGTTTATCCAGCGGACCATTATATAAAAGATGAAGAAGGCTTTAGAAATGTATTGAATAAAGCTATATCTGTTGCTAGAGATAACGATAAATTAGTAACAATAGGAATAACACCTACTTTCCCTTCTACTGGATATGGGTACATAAACTTTGACAAAGACAGCACTTTAGTAGAGAATGCACATGAAGTTCTTGAGTTTGTTGAAAAGCCTAGCTATGAAGTAGCAAAGGGGTATGTTGATTCTAAGAAATACGTATGGAATAGTGGTATGTTTGTATGGAAGGTTTCTAAAATATTAGAAGACTTCAAAAGATATTTACCTAAGGTTTATGAAAAACTAGCTTTAATAGCAGAGGATATGGGAACTGATAGAGAACAAGAATCTATAAATAATATATATCCAACTATACCTTCTATATCTATAGATTATGGTGTTATGGAAAGAAGCAATGATGTTTTAGTTGTTCCTGGAGATTTTGGATGGAATGATGTCGGTTCTTGGGATTCACTAGGGGCTATATATCCAACAGATGAAGAGGGCAATATAAAAAGGGGCGAAAATATAACAATAGATACTAATAATTCTATAATATACTCTGATGACAAGCTAATAACTACTATCGGAGTTAAAGACTTAATTGTAGTATCAACTAACGATGCTGTTATGGTTTGTAGAAAAGATAAAGCTCAAGATGTTAAAAAAATAGTAGACGTGTTAAAAGAAAGAGATATAAAAGAATATATCTAAATAATTAAGTTTGAGGAGGGATTTTATTGATACCTAAAAAAATACACTATGTTTGGATTGGTGGTGCAAAAGGCACTGTAGAAAATATATGTATCAATTCTTGGAAAGAAAAACTTCCAGATTATGAAATAATAGAGTGGAATGAACATAACGTTGATATAGAAAAAGTAATAAAAGGCAAAAAATTCTTAGAAGAATGTTATAAGAAAAAATTATGGGCTTATATATCTGATTATATAAGACTAAAGTCTTTATATGAACATGGTGGAGTTTACATGGATACTGATATGCAAATTCTAAAGGACATAACACCGCTACTAGATAAGAGTGAAGTCTTTATGGGATATGAATGTGAAAAATATGTAAATGGAGCTATAATAGGTTCTATTAAAGGTCATAAATTACTTAAAGACTTACTAGATTTTTATGAAAGTGAAATTTTAAGTTGTGATTTTTTCACAATACCAAAAGTTATAACTCATATTATAGAAACTAAATATACAAAGATAGATAGAAATAATTATAGTGATAATATAGCCCTTTATGATGAAAGATATTTTTACCCATTTAGTTATAAAGAAGATTTTTATGATGAATGTATAAAAGAAGATACTTACGGAATACATTGGTGGGGAAAAAGTTGGGCTAAGAAAAGAGATTATTTCTTAGAGAGCAAGCATTTAAGTGCTACAGATAAGGTATTTAAGTGTTCTAAAATATTTGCAAGCAATACTCTACTAAAGTTAAAAGGGAGAAAATAATATGAATGCTTTAAGTAAAAAAACAAATGTAAAAAATGTGATTTTTACTCTTGTATTATTTTCTATTATTTTAAGAAAATATATGATATCTTTTGTAGATCCTAGCATAAATATAGGCTTGATTAAGTCGATATTATTTTATGGATCAATAGCTACATTAGGGATACTTTTTTTATTAGATAGTAAAAAAAGTATCACAGAAATTTTATTAGTAGCTGGATGTAGTATTCTTTATATAATAAATAGAGAAGGTGCAATATTACTAATTGTATTATTAGCTGTTGCTGCAAAAAATATAGATGATAAGTATATAGTTAAAAACTACCTTATTATATCAGTTATTTTCTTGACAATAAGTATATTAATATTTAACCTTTTTCCGTGGTTAGAATATAACCATGAAGTTCACTATAGATATATAGACGCCCTAAATATTTCTGTACCTAGACTTGATTATGGATTGGGTAATCCAAATGCAGTGTTTTATCATATGGTAACTATTTATACTGCATATATATTCTTAAGATTTGAGAAGTATAATAATTGGGATAGATTACTTTTATTTGGAACATCAATCTTAATATATCAAAACACTTATAGTAGAACCGGATTTTATACTGTTGTAGCAGGATTAGTTTTTGTAGAAATAATAAGATTTTTAGATATAAAGAAAATAAAGCCACTTTCTTATTTAGCAAAAGTATCTCCTATATTACTTACTGTTGTCAGTGTAATAATTGGAACTGTATTTTATAAGAATAGTGCATTAAATAGACTTTTAGCAAGTAGACCTAAATATTGGAATGTATATTTAAGTCAAGAAGGGAACTTTTTAAATCCTTTTGGTAATGCTTATAGTTCTGTTATAAAATCTAATAATCCACTAGATAATTCATATGTGTATATAGTATGTATGCTAGGTTTAGTAGCATTTGCATTATTTGCATATATAATGTATATGGGAATAAAAAGCTTCATAGAAAAAGATAAGAAAAAGTATTTATCAATAATTGTTATATTCTTGATTTATTGTTTTGCAGAAAATTTATTACTTGAGGCTGCATTTAGTTTTGGGATTATATTGGTTATAAAAGAAATTATGCTAAATGATAAAAGAGAGATAAATATTTATGAAATTTTCAAAAGAAAAAGTTAAGAAAACTGGAGGTCAAAATGTTAGTATCATTAGTAATGCCAACCTTAAATAGATACGATGATATAGATTTATTGATGCAAAGTTTACAAAGGCAAACTTACAAAAATTTTGAATTAATAGTTATAGATCAAAACGATAATAATAAGGTAGAAGAAATTGTAGGTAAATACAAAGATGAGATAGTTGTAAAGTATGTAAAAAGTGACAAAATAGGATTAAGCTATAATAGAAATATCGGAATAAAAATAGCTAAGGGCCAAATAATAGCATTTCCTGATGACGACTGTGTATATGAATATGATACTTTAGAAAAGGTTATAAAGTTCTTTGAAGAAAATGCAGATTATAGAATATATAGTTGCAAGACTATGGATGCTAATAAAGTAGATGCATTTAAGAAAATGCATGATGGAATTTGTGAAATTAATAGTATAAATGTTCTAGATACTATTACATCAATAACTTTCTTTATAAACTTCAAAAAAGAAGAGTATACGCTATTTGATGAAAAGCTAGGAGTAGGCGGACCATTTGGCTCTGGAGAAGAAATAGACTATATACTAGATTTACTTAGCAAAGGATATAAAGGTAGATATTTTGGAGATGATATAATTTACCATCCAGCAAAAAAACACTCTAAATCAAAGGAAAAATACCAAAGAGACTTTAACTACGGTAGGGGGTTTGGAGCTCTTTGTAAAAAACAAATAGTATACAGAAAAGATTATAAATTCTTAAAGGTAATGACATCTAAGCTAATAAGAAATGTGGGTGGCTTAGTATTAAGTTCAAGTAAAGATTACCATAGTGCTACCATAAAAGGTAGAATTAATGGATTTAGAGAGTACAAGTAAGAAGTAAGGGAGGTGCATTATGGACAAAATTAGATTTTTTATTAATATGGCAATTGCATTTTTAATATACCCATTTAACAAGCAAAAATTTAAAAATAAAAATATATGGCTTATAGGTGGACATGCAGGAGACATATACAATGACAACTCAAAGTTCTTTTATGAGTATATGTTAGATAATCATAAAGAAGTTAATACATACTGGGTTGTAAATAAAGACAGTAAGGTGTTTGATAAGATACCGGGAGAAAAGCTAGAAAGAGGTAGTATAAAAAACTATTTATATTACTATAATTCAAAGGCAATAATATTTTCACACTCTCCATCAGCAGACATTGCACCTTTTAACTTTATAGTACCTATATTAAATGTGTTCCACAAAAATGTGGTAAAAGTATATTTAAATCATGGAACTATAAGTTTTAAAAAGAGAAAGCCGATGAATGGTACTTTTAAAAATCAGATAGATGAACTTATAAAAAGCTATAATGTTGCAACTGCAAGTTCTAAGTTTGAAGAAGATGTTATGGTAGATGACTGGGGCATGGATAAAGAAAGTGTATGTATAGTAGGAAATGCTAGATACGATAATTTGCCAACAAACGAAAAAGCTCAAACCAAAGACATATTATATACTCCAACATGGAGAGACTGGATAAAGTTTGATAGTGGTAATTTCACGAATAGTGATTATTTCAAGAATATAATGGATTTTTTAAATGACGAAAATTTAAATAAAATATTGAAAGAAAAAGATGTTAAAATAAAGTTTTACCTACATCATCTTATGCATGAATTTATAGACGACATAAAAGAAAATATAACTGGAAATCAAATTGTATTTTTAGACAAAGGAGTTACTTTAGCAACTGAAATTAGAAAGTCCTCTGCTAATATAACTGATTATTCTAGTGTTGCAATAGATTTTTTATATATGAATAGACCTATACTTTTTTATCAGTTTGACATAGATAAATATAAGGAAGAAATAGATTCTTATATAGACTTAGATAATGGTATTTTTGGATCATTAGCATATAATAAAGATGAAGCTGTTCACAAACTTATTGAAATTATTGAAAATGATTTTGAAGTAAAAGAAGATCAAAAAAATGAAAGAGATAAGTTTTTTAGATATAATGACAATAATAATTGTGAGAGAATATACAACTGCATACTGGGTAAAATTAGTAAATAATTTATAAGTGACGAGGAAGATAATATGAAAAAAAATTTAGTATCTATAATTACTCCTATGTATAATTCTGAAAAATTTATTGAGGCAACTATAAAATCTGTAATAAATCAAACTTATAAGGATTGGGAAATGATAATTGTTGATGATTGTTCAACTGACAATAGTCCTAATATAGTTAAGACTTATATAGAAAAGGATCCTAGAATAAAATATATAAGAGCTAAATCTAACAAAGGTGTATCATGTGCTAGAAATATAGCACTAGATCAAGCTAAAGGTCAGTTTATAGCATTTTTAGATAGTGATGATATTTGGAATGAAAATAAATTGGAGAAACAAATAGGTTTTATGACGGAAAGTAATTGTGCAATTACTTTTACATCATATGAGCTTATGGATGAAAACAATGAAAGACTTGGTAAGGTTATAAAAGCACCTAAAAAAGTTGATTATAATACATTGCTAAAAGGTAATATATTAGGGTGTCTTACTGTAGTACTTGATAAATCGAGATTAGACTTTGATATAAGACTGAGTGGAGTTAGACATGAAGATTATGTGTTATGGCTTTCTATCTTAAAACAAGGTAATATAGCATATGGTATAAATGAAGTTTTGGCGCTTTATAGAAAATCGAGCACATCACTTAGTGGAAATAAAATTAAATCTGCTATGTGGACTTGGAATATATATAGAAATATAGAAAAGATGCCACTACACAAATCTGTATATTATTTTGTTAATTATAGTATAAATGGAATTAAAAAGAGTTAAAAAGAAAGGGTTGAGTATAAATGTACTAAGTAAAAGTTCTTTAAAAGGAAGAGCATTAGAGTATTTATATTTGACAAACCAAAATACTTATCCTATAGATAGATATCCATATATGTGGGTTAAAAATTATATAAACTTAGCTAGATATTCATTGTTATCTGAAAGTAGCTATTATAAAGAAATCAATAAGTTTGGTGATAAATTTATGTATGGTGTATGTTTCCCACTGGGTTACTACAAATATTTAAAACAAAAGAAACACGTAAAATAAACAAACTTATTAATAGTGACAAATTGATAGCTACTATATAAGGAGAATGTAAATTATGAATGAACCTTTAGTATCGATAATAACACCTGTATATAATGCAGAGCAGTTTTTATCAGAGACAATAAAGTCAATAAAGCGTCAAACTTATAATAATTGGGAACTTTTATTAGTGGACGATTGTTCTAAGGACAATTCAGCGAAGATAATAAAACAATTTGCAAAAAGTGATGACCGAATAAAATATATAAAGCTTGAAAAAAATTCTGGGGCTTCAGTATCTAGAAATACTGGAATCATAAATGCGAAAGGTAGATTTGTTGCATTTATAGATAGCGATGATTTGTGGGAACCTCAGAAGTTAGAAGTTCAAATTAAATATATGATAAAAGAAAAAGTAGGATTTACTTTTACATCGTATAGATATATGAAAGAAAATGGAGACAAAACTAATAAAGTAGCAAAGGCACCATCTAAAATAAATTATGATGGACTTCTTAAAAATACTATAATAGGATGTTCTACTGTAGCTGTAGATAGAAATATTATTGGGGATTTTCAAATGCCTTTAGTTAGAAGAGGACAAGATACTGCTACATGGTTAAAGATATTAAGAAATGAAAAATATGCTTACGGAATAGAACAAGATTTAGTTAACTATAGATTAGTAGGAGATTCTTTATCTAGCAATAAAGTAAAAGCCTTAAGAAGAACTTGGAATACTTATAGAAATGTAGAAAAATTAAACATATTTAAGACTTCTTACGTTTTTTGCTTTTACATATTCAATGCAATAAAGAAAAGAATATGAGCGTAGTTAAATAGATACAATTGGAGGAGAGAGTCATGAAGATTGCTATAGCTGGAACTGGATATGTAGGTTTAGTAACGGGGGTATGTTTAGCTGAAGTAGGTCACACTAATGTGGTATGTGTTGATGTAGACGATAAAAAAGTAGATCTTATGAAAGTTGGAGTTTCACCTATACATGAAGATAATTTAGAAGCATTGATGATTAAAAATTATCAATTAGGAAGAATTGATTATACTACAGATTACAAAAGTGCATACAAAGACGCTGATGTAATTATGATAGCTGTAGGGACGCCAGAGAGAAGTGATGGTTCTGCAAACTTAGATTATATAAAACAAGTAGCAAAACAAATTTCTCAAACTATAACTAAAGATACTTTGATAGTAATAAAATCAACAGTACCTATTGGCACTAATGATAAGATAGAAAGCTATATAAGAAAGAATTTAAAAAATAATGTAAAAGTAGAACTTGCTTCAAATCCAGAGTTTTTATCACAAGGAACTGCGGTAGCCGATACTCTACAAGCATCAAGAATAGTTGTTGGTGTTGAGAGTGAATGGGCAAAAGATATATTAGATGAGATTTATCAACCATTTAATCAGCCAATAGTTGTAACTAATAGAAATAGTGCTGAGATGATAAAATATGCTTCAAATGACTTCTTAGCACTTAAAATATCTTTTATGAATGATATTGCTAATCTTTGTGAAATAGTAGGTGCAAACATTGAAGATGTAGCTAAAGGCATGAGCTATGATGATAGAATAGGTTCAAAGTTTTTAAAAGCTGGTATTGGATATGGTGGTTCATGTTTTCCAAAGGATACCAAGGCACTACATTGGCTATCTAGTCACAATGGATATGAATTAAAAACAGTAAAAGCAGCAATCGAAGTAAATGAATCTCAAAAACTTAGATTAGTTAGAAAAGCATCTAAATTAGTAGAAAGCTTTGAGGGAATGAAGGTAGCAGTGCTTGGACTTACTTTTAAGCCTGATACTGACGATTTAAGAGAGGCTCCTTCTATACCTAACATTAAATACTTGATAGAAAGAGGAGCTAATGTTGTAGCTTATGATCCTGTAGGAGTAAAAAATACTAAAAAGATTTTTGGAAATAGCATAGAGTATGCAAGTTCTATAGATGAAGCTATTTCTGATTCTGAAATATGCTTTATAATGACTGAATGGAGCGAAATTGTAAACTACGATATTTCTAATTATAAATCTAAGATGAAAAATCCATTATTACTTGATGGAAGAAACTGCTATAAAGTAGAAGATATGTCTAATATAGGTGTAGATTATTATTCTATAGGAAGATAGAGGGGGATATTATATGAGCACTATATGTTATTTAGCTGACGCATCTAATCCTCATACTATTAAATGGTGTAATTTTTTTAAAAATAGGGGTTACGATATCCATGTGATTTCATTAAATGATGGAGATATAGAAGGTGTTACAGTACATAAATTTAGTTTTAATGTTAAAGAATTAAAAAATGAAAGTCCTTTTAAAAAAGTAAAATACATAACATCTATAAGTGAAATAAAAAAAATAGTAAATAAAATTAAACCAGATATACTACATGCACATTATGCAAGTAGCTATGGATTAATAGGAAGCTTACTAAATTATCACCCATACGTAATTTCTGTATGGGGAACTGATATTTATGAGTTTCCTAATGGCGGGTTTATACAAAATAAAATAATCAGATATAATTTAAAAAAAGCTGACTATATTTTTTCAACTAGTAAAGATATGGCAAGAGAAACTAATAAATACACAGATAAAAAAATATACATAACTCCATTTGGAGTTGATATGGATTTCTTTAGTAAAATTGAAAAAAATAAAAAAAATAAATTTACTATAGGGACTATAAAAACTTTAGAAAAAAAGTATGGAATAGACTATCTTATAAAGGGATTTAAGTTAGTTAAAGAAAACAATTCCAAAGAAGATATAGTTTTAAAAATAGCTGGATCAGGTAGTCAAATGGACAACTTGGTTAACTTGGTAAATGAATTAGACTTAAAAGACTCTGTAGAGTTTTTGGGGCGTATTCATCTAGATCAAGTAGCAGATGTATTTAATACTTTTGATGTAGCTGTATTTCCATCACTAAGAGAAAGTTTTGGAGTAGCAGCAATAGAAGCTCAATCATGTGAAATACCTGTAATAGTTAGTAGTGTAGGTGGACATCCTGAAGTTGTGATTGATGGTGAAACTGGTATTATTATAAATCCAGAGAATCCACAAGAAATAAAGGATGCTATATTAAAATTATTAGAAGATGATAAATTAAGAAAAGATACAGGAAAAAAAGGGCGTAATTTTATTAAAGAAAATTATGAAGTTAATTCAAATTTTAATGATATAGATAAAATATATAAAAAAATACTTAATAAAAAATAATTAATTTTACATATAAAACCATTAAGTTATTATTTTAAATACAATAAAAGTTTAATGGTTTATTAGATTTAATTTAGGAGAATTGACATGTCATTTAATAAAAAAAGATATTATAGCTTAGATTTCATAAAAACTCTAGCTATTTTTTTAGTTTGTTTTTACCATTTTAGTACTATAAATGTTAACTTTATAGAAGATCGATCTATTACAGCATATGTAACTTACTATATTTATGGATTTTCTAGTATTTGCGTGCCATTATTTTTTATGGTAAATGGAGCATTAATGCTAAATAAAGATTATAATTTTAAGGTACACATAAAAAAGTTAATAAATTTAATAGTATTAATTTTTATATGGGGAGCAATTCAATTATTAACTTATGCAATTATATACGGTGATACTTATACTATTAAAAGTTTTATATATGGGGTATTAAATTGGACTAAAGGAAGAATTGATTCACTTTGGTTTTTACAAACTTTAATATGCTTATATATTATTTTTCCGATAGTAAAGGAAATTTATGATAAAGAAGATAAGACTTTACTTAACTATATGTTATTTATAGTTGGACTAGCTACATTTGGACTAGTATTTATGAATATGTGTGCTAATGTGGTTCAGTGGAGCGTTGGAAAAATAAATTTAGAGGGAAACTTCTTTAATATTTTAATGGACCCATTTAATCCATTCAAAGGTTTTAGAGCATATTCACTTATATATTTTATAGGTGGAGCTATATTGATAAATAAAATAAAGGAAAATAAAATTAATATAAGTAATTTTAAGATAGGAATATTGTTATTCTTAAGTCTATTATTGTTATTTTTATATGGTGTAATGATGACTTTTAGTAATGGAAGAATTTATGATACTGTTTTTGATGGTTATGGAACAATAATGACATTTACAATATGTGTACTAGTTTTTATAATAGCTTTTAGAAATGAAGAAAAATTAGTAAAACTAGATCCAGTAATAAGGGTTATAGGTTCTAATACTCTAGGGATATATCTATTACAAGGTATGGTAGGTGCTTATTTACGCCCTATTTATAAACAAATAAGTTTTAACCAAAACATATTTGTAAACATAATATTTACATTTATAATAGTTATTATATGTTTATTTATAACAATGACATTGAAGAAGATACCTATAATAAAAAAGATATTTGAAATGTAGGTATATATAAATGACAAATTTGTAAATGAAATTTGTAATATTTGGTAAAAAGTGTTACAATAATATTACAAATACGTTTTAAACGAATAAAAATTAGACGGGGTGAATTATGAGAGTAGGGAATAAAAGATTAAATATATTATCTAAAGTAGTAACTATAGCTATACTTTTTACTTGTGTTTATGCAGGGGGAAGCAACAAAGAAGTATACGCAGCTGAAAACAATAATGAGATAAATCAATCATATAGAAGAGTAAACGATCAAACAGGAAAAATTAAGCCATGTGATTTTTTAAATGTAAGAAGTGGAGCAAGTGTTAATAATTCTGTAGTTACAAAAGTTTATACTAATGATGTTGTTGAGGTATTAGAAAAAAACAACAATGGTTGGTATAAAATAAAGCCAGCAAACGGCCAAGTAGGCTGGGTAAATGGAAAGTATGTACAAACACAAAATGATAACAATAATCAAGTATCAGATAAATCAAAAAAGGTAGTTGATTTAGCACATAAACAATTAGGGAAGCCATATTCATGGGGAGCTAATGGTCCTAATTCATTTGACTGTTCAGGACTTACATCATATGTATACAAAAATGCAGCTAATGTAAAACTACCAAGAACTTCAACAGAGCAAGTTAATGTTGGTAAAACAGTTAGTAAAAACAATTTAAAAGCGGGAGACTTAGTATTCTTTTCATCAACGGGAAAAGGAATAACTCACGTTGGATTATACATAGGAGGATCGAAGATGATTCATTCTCCAAAACCAGGTGAAAATGTTAAAATTGATAACATTAATTCATCATACTATTCAAGAACTTATGTAACAGCTAAATCTATATTATAGTATACAAAGCAGTGAATAAAAAATTCACTGCTTTTTTTATGTAAACAAAAGGCTGAATCAATGGAAAAATTTGTTTTTACCTCTAATAATTGACTACTACAGTATGAATATGTATACTTTGTAATGTAGCAGTTTGTAGAAAAAATGTGAAATATAGAATAATTAGGGGGAGAAAATGAAAAAAATACAAGTATTTGTATTATCATTTATTATGATATTTACAACATTTAATTTAAATGTATCGGCTTTAAGTAATGACGAAGAAATGAGAGCAGCCTGGATATCTACAGTTTACAACATGGACTGGCCAAAAACTAAAAATAATCAAGCAAAACAAAAACAAGAATACATAGATTTAATAGACAAGTTAAAGGCATCTGGTATAAATACAGTAGTTGTACAAGTAAGACCTAAGGGTGACGCTATATATAAGTCTAGTATAAATCCATGGTCAGAGTATCTTACGGGAACTCAGGGTAAGGATCCAGGATATGATCCGCTACCATTTTTAATAGATGAGGCTCACAAAAGGGGCATGGAGTTTCATGCATGGTTTAATCCTTATAGAGTTACAACAAGTACTACAGATTTAAATACTCTATCAGCAAATCATCCAGCAAGGCTTAATCCAAGTTGGGTCATACAACATAAAAATGGTGATTATCAAGCATTAGCATATAATCCTGGCTTACCAGAGGTTAGAAAGCATATAGTAGACTCTGTAAGTGAAGTAGTAAGAAATTATAATATAGATGGTGTTCATTTTGATGATTATTTCTATAGAGATGGTATGAATGATGATGAAACATACAAAAAATATGGAAATGGACAAGATAAAGGTGACTGGAGAAGAGAAAATGTTAACACTTTATTAAGAGAAGTAAAAACATCTATAAAAAGTATAAAATCAAATGTAGATTTTGGAGTAAGTCCAAGTGGTATATGGAGAAATAAATCAAGTGATCCAACTGGCTCTGACACTAGGGGGCAAGAAAGTTATTCAGATCTTTTTGCAGATAGTAGAGCTTGGATAAAACAAGGGCTTGTTGATTATATAGTACCTCAAGTTTACTGGCCAATAGGATTTTCAGCAGCTGACTATTCAAAGCTAGTTAGTTGGTGGTCAAATGAAGTAAAAGGAACTAACGTTAATTTATACATAGGTCAAGGCGTATATAAACAAGGTGAATCTAGCAATGGTAATCAAAATATTGCGGCAGAAATAAAAGATCAGATAAATTTAAATAGACAATACAGTGAAATAAAAGGAAGTATGTATTTCTCAGCTAGAGATATTACAAGAAATACTAAACTTCAAAGTGATATGAAAGAATTGTATTCTAGCAATATACCTATAAGAAATCTTAGAGGAAATGAAAGATATGATACAGCAGTAGCAGTAAGCAAAGAAGGCTGGAAAGATGGATCTGAGAGTGTTGTATTAACAAATGGAAACTCTGTAGTAGATGGTGTTACAGCAACTCCTCTTGCTACTTCTAAAGATGCTCCTATATTACTTACAGAAAAAGGAAAAATACCAGAAGCTACAAAAGATGAGTTAAAAAGATTAAATCCTAAAAATATAGTAGTAATAGGTGGAACTACAGTAGTTGATGCAAATGTATTAAAAGAGTTAAATAATATATTACCAAGTTCCAAAGTGGAGAGAATAGGCGGTATAGATAGATATGAAACTTCTCTTTTAATAGCGAAAGAAATAACATCACCTATAAACAAGGTATATGTAACTGGTGGTTATGGTGAAGCTGATTCACTTTCTATAGCATCTAAAGCTGGAGAAGAAAAGCAACCAATAATATTATCAGAAAAAGAAAATATTAACAATGATACATATAACTGGTTAAAAAACAAAAATTTAAGTGATGCCTATTTTATAGGAGGAAATCAAGTTTTATCAGAGAAAGTAATAGAAAAAATAAACTCAGTAACTTCTAATAATGTATCAAATAATAGAATATTTGGTGAAGACAGACAAGAGACTAATGCTAAAGTTATAGAAAAGTTTTATACAGATAGCAAATATAGTTCTGTATTAATTACAAAGAGTAACCCTTTGGTAGATGCGTTAACTGCAGGACCTTTAGCAGCTAAATCAAAGTCTCCAATAGTTATATTAGGAAATGAAGTAAGCCCTCTTCAAAAGAGTGTGCTAGATAAGAAAAACACAACTTTAGTATATCAAGTTGGTGGAGGAATAAATCAAACAGCTTTCAATAAAACTTTAGAGTTGTTAAAATAAAACTATAAAAAAAGACTATAGGAATCGTATTTACGATTCCTATAGTCTTTTTATTTAATTAGTTTGGCTTGTTTGTTTTAATTTTTCATTGTTTTCTGGTAATATATTCAAGAATATAAAATCATGTAATATATCTACAGTATCTGGATCAAATTCTAATACCCATCCAGTTTGATGATTAATTATATGACCTGTACTATGGATTTCATCATCTATAGGGAATTCCATTTGTTTTAAGCTAAGGTCATCAAGTGCTAAAACTTTACCACCTAATGCAATAATCTGAGTAGGCTTCATATTAGTTTTAACATAAGGAAGTATAGTATCAACTAAGCCAGGATATTTAGTAACAGATAAATCCTTAACTCCATTAATTAGACCTTCTATAACATTTCTTTGTCTTCTATCTCTCTCAAGTGCTGAGTCATTATGTCTAATACGAGAGTATGATAATAATTGATATCCTTTTAATGTTTGAGAACCAGGGTTTTCAATGTATTGGATTTCACCTTTATCAGGATTTTTACTCCATGAATAAGTTTCTGGTATGAACTTATTCATTTCATTTATCTCATCTTGTTGAATATCAACAGTAACTCCGCCTAAAGCATCAACTATATCCATGAATGAGAAGAAGTCAACTTTAGCGTAGTTTTGTATATCTAGTTCAAAGTTCTTTTCTATAGTCTCAATCAATAAGTTTTCTTGACCATATACATAAGCATGAGTAAGTTTTTGCTTACCATGACCAGGAATATCAACGTAAGTATCACGAGCTAGTGATGTAAGCTTAAGGCTTTTATTCTTACTGTCTACAGTAAGTATCATCATAGAGTCAGATCTTGAAACTTTTTCGTCAGGTCTACCATCAGTACCTATTAAAAGTACGTTAGTGATGCCATTTTCAGATTTATAATCTGTAGAGTTTAATATGTTTTGATCTACACTAGGATCATGTATTCTATTTAACTTAAAATAAACATAACCAAACGCAGCTGCAGGAAAGGCTATGACTAGTATAGATAAAAATATAACTATCTTTTTTAATGTCGACAAATTAATACCTTCTTTCTTCTTTTTTTTAAAATAATATACTTATTATATTGTAGTATTGAAATATATTCAATAGTATAATCATTACAAAAAAAACACTAGCATAACTTTGATTAATAACATATAACAAAATATGACTTAAATTCATATTAAATAATATATATAAATTAAATAGGAGGATTTCTATGTTATACATTAACAGCAAAAGTATAAAAGAAAATAACGAAATAGTAAAGTATAATTTAAACTATCCATTTATAAAAAAACAAGAATATAAAAAAAATATAATATCAGTAATAAATCAATTAATATATGAAGATGTAATATCATTTAAACACGCAACAAATGATGATTTAAGTAAGTGTAGATTTAATGACATATTTAATATAATTAGTGAATATAAAATAGCATTTAATGAAAATGACATTATAAGTATACCTATAGAATTCTCACAATTAATAGGATTATATGATATAACTTATGTAAATTGTTACAATTATGATATAGGATTAGGCCAGTATATTAGCTTAAGAGATATTTTTGATACTACTACAAATATTAGAGATATAATAAATGAAAATATATCAAATGAAATTAACATTATTACAAATGAATACTGCGATAGTTATGAAGATTATGATAAACGAAATAAATTTAAAAATATATATGATAATCAAGATTTTTATATAGAAGAAGATGGAGTAGTCATATGTTTTTCTAGTTATGAAATGAGCAAAGATATACCTCATTTTATAGAAATTAAGCTTTTGTTTTCTGATTACAAAGATTATCTAAGTAAATACACTATCAATAATATATGGAAAAATCAAGATAAAGTTACGCACTAAGGAGGTATGTGATGAAAGTATTACAAGAATATGATAGAGAAAAGGCAGTAGAATATGCTAGAAAGTGGGCATTGTCGTATAATCCTTCTTATGCTAATTATGAAAAATATGGAGGAGACTGCACAAATTATATATCGCAATGTATAAAAGCTGGAAAAATACCACTAGATACTCAAGGGGAGAATGTACTTAAAAAATGGTATTGGTATAGTGAAAACTCTAGAACCCCAACTTGGACTGCGGCACAACCCTTTTATAGATATATAATAGGTAATAATAAAAGTGATACTCAAAATTTTGGAGTATATGCAAGAATAGCAAAATATAATGAATTAGAATTAGGTGATATTGTTCAATTAGTTTATGAAGGTGGAGCTTATCATACTATGATAGTTACAGATATACTGTTAGATGGAGAATATTTAGATGATTATTTAATATGCCAACATACTTATAATTTATTGGACTATCCATTAAGTTTAAAAGAGGGAGAAAAAATATATATAAAAATACTTGGGTATTACAATTATTAAAAAAACAAAACAATCTATAAAACTAATAAAGTTTATTTTATAGATTGTTTTGTTAAATATAAATTGTTCCATAAATCTACCATTGTTACTTATGTAAATATCTCTGAACTTTCTATTTCCTACAATATTATTTGATAAAAGAGGACTAATATTCCTAAAAAATGTAAATAATCAACTATACATAGATAAGATAGAAAGGTGGAAATGTATATGAGAGTACCAAAACATGTTGGAATTATACCTGATGGAAATAGAAGATGGGCACAAAACCAAGGAATGACAAAAGATAAAGGATATGATAAAGGATTAGACCCAGGGCTTGATGCATATAGAAAGTGTAGAGATATGGGAGTAGATGAAGTAACGTTTTATGGATTTACTACAGACAACACAAAGCGACCAGCAGACCAAACACAAGCATTTACAAAAGCATGTGTAGAGGCAGCAAATATGCTAGTACAAGAAGGGGCAGCACTACTTGTAATAGGAAATACAAGCTCACCAATGTTTCCTAAAGAATTGTTACCATATACACAAAGGGCACAAGCTAAGCCAGGACAAATAAAAGCTAATTTATTAGTAAACTATGGATGGCATTGGGATTTGAATACTTTAGCTGATGCACAAAAAGTTAATAAAAATAATATACAACAACATATACAGTCTTTTGATATATCAAGACTTGATTTAATAATAAGATGGGGTGGAAGAAGGCGTTTAAGTGGATTTTTGCCTGTTCAATCTATTTATGCAGATTTTTATATCATAGATGATTATTGGCCAGCATTTAATGAAAATCATATATGTGATGCATTTAATTGGTATGATAAGCAAGATGTTACACTTGGAGGATAAAAAAATACTTAAGTAGCTTTGTAAATATTGAAAAAAACCCTTTTAGATGTTAAAATAAATTTATTGATATAATTAAATTAATGTCAGAAAGGTATATAAATATGTCAACGAAAAAAACTACAAATAATACTAGAAGAACAACTAGAAGAAAATTGAAAAAGAAAAAATTAAATAAGAAAAGGCTAGTATTTTTAATTTGTATTATAGGTATATTTATATTCGGTATAAATAGAGCTACACTTGGTGTTTCTAAGGTAGTACAAAATATAGATAATATGAAAAAACAAGAAGTTGAAAAACAAAAAGCTATAGAAGCCCAAAAGCAATACAATTTAGAAAATGAGAAAAAAGATGTATTAAATAAAAAATATACTATAGCAATAGACCCAGGTCACGGTGGAAAAGACAAAGGTAATTTAGGCACTTATACAGTAGATGGAGATTCTAAAAAAACAGTATATGAAAAAGATCTATCTCTTCAAATTGGAAAGAAAGTAGCAGGTATATTATCAAAACAAAATGATATACAAGTTATTTTAACAAGGTCAGATGATCAATCTGTAAGCGTAGATGATAGAGTGAAAATGGTGAATTCTCAAAGTCCATATATAGACGCATTTGTATCAGTACATATGAATGCACAATTAGGTGACGATAGTGCTTATGGAACAGAAACTTATTACAGAATGGAAAATAATTCAGGTGATAAGTCATTAGAGCTTGCAAAATCAGTACAAAAAAGTATTGCATCGTATATACCAATTAGAGATAGAGGTGTAAAACAGCAAGTACTAGAGGTATTAAGAGATACTCGTGTTCCTGCAGTATTAGTTGAATGTGGATTTATAACTAACCCTAAAGAGCAACAAAAGTTAATAGACGAAAAATATCAAGATAAATTAGCAGAAGGTATAGCACAAGGCGTATTATCATTTTTAGACCAGCATGCAAAAAGATAAATTACGTATATAAATAGGATGGGAACATCCTATTTTTTTATGCATAAATATACACTAGTATGTAATCTTGTCTGTGGGGTGAAATTATGGGAGAATCTACTTTTAATATTGTAACTTTTGATGGAGGTGGATTAAAGGGAGCTTTGAGTATTGGTATTTTTGAGCGTTTACAAATAGAATTTCCTGATTTAGTTAGAACAACAAACTTATTTGGTGGTACTTCAACAGGGAGCTTGATAGCATTAGGTCTAGCTTATGGTATAAGTTGTAATGAAATAAAAGAGTTATATTCTATAGAAAATTCAAAGTATATATTTGGGAAACCTCATTCTGAAATACTAGGACCAAAGTATGATAATGATAATTTAAAAGAAGTACTATTAAGGATATTTCCAGAAAATTTAAAGCTTAAAGATTTAGGTAAATTAGTTGTAATACCTAGTTTTTATATAGGGGACGAAGCTACTTCTTGGAAACCTATTTTTTATAATAATATGCCTAACTCACCTACCGAAAATGCTAGAGTCATAGATGTAGCTATGTCTAGTAGTGCAGCGCCTATATTTTTTCCACCATATAAAAATCATATAGATGGAGGTATAGTGGCAACAGATCCTAGCTTAGCTTCTACTATATATGCAATGGGAGATGAGGTAGGAAGAAGTTGTGATAACATAAGGCTATTGTCCATGGGTACTGGGTATAATTTTAGTAGTATAAAAGAAGATACAACATCTTGGGGTGCAATAGATTGGATAATTAGCAAAAATCCAGACTTTCCAATTATATCTATGACATTGGATGGTAATGCTATCATGAGTCAAATATTTTCTAAAAAGCTTTTAGGTGATAATTATAGAAGAATAGATCCAAGGCTTGAGCGAAATATAGGAATGGATGATTGTGAAGCTTTAAGTTATTTGAAAGAATTAGCTAAAAGTTATGATATAGAAAATGATATGCAGTGGATAGAATCAAAATGGAATAAATAGAATAATAATATATGCTATAATTAACATGGGGATAAGAAGTTTATCATATTTGGAGGGGAAAATATGGGGTTAGACTTAGGAATAATTAAAGAAGATAATTTTCAAATATCAAAACATTATGAAGATAGTTTAGATATTTTAACCAAACAAAAGAGTGGTGTTTTTTATACACCAAAAATCATAGTACAGTATATTATGGAAAATACATTAAAAAAACATGATATAGTAAAAAATCCGTATCCAAAAGTATTAGACATATCTTGTGGATGCGGTAATTTTTTATTAGAAGCATATGACATAATAAATGATTTAATAAAGCAAAATATATATGAATTGAAACAAAAATATGGACAAGAATATTGGGATGATGATAGTATTCATAACAATATAATAAGTAATTGTATTTATGGTGCTGATGTAGATAAAGATGCTATAGAAATTTTAAAAAAGAGTTTAAAAGAAAAAAATAAGACTTTTAAATACACAAATTTTAACTTGTATCACTGTGATAGTCTTAAAAAAACTTGGGAAGCAAAGTTTGACTATATAATAGGAAATCCACCTTATGTAGGGCAGAAAAAATTGACAACCGAATATAAAAATTTTTTGATGCAAAACTATAGTAAAGTTTATAAAGATAAATCAGATTTATATTATTGTTTTTATCAAAAGATAATAGAACTTTTAAATAAAGGTGGAATAAGTAGTATTATAACACCAAGGTACTTTTTAGAAAGTCCATCAGGTAAATATTTAAGAAGCTATATTAAAGAAAATATTTATATAGATGAAATTGTAGATTTTTTAGGATGCAATATATTTAAAAACATAGGTATTTCTGCTTGCATAGTTACGCTAAAGAAATCTTCATTAGTTAATAGTATAAATGTTTTTAGAAGTATGAATGAAGATATAAATATAGAAAATATAAAAAGTATAAAATGTTTAATAAATAGTAATGAATTTGAAAACTTTACTGTTAGTCAACAAGCATTAGGTGAAGAGTGGCTGATAGTAAATAAAAAAGACGAACAATTGTATAAGAAAATTGAAAGTAAATGCAATTATAAATTACAAGATATAGCAATAAGTTTTCAAGGTATAATAAGTGGATGCGATAGGGCATTTATATTAAATAAAGAAAATGAAAAAATAAAAAATATAAATGATAAACTTTTAAAACCTTGGGTAAAAAATAAACATATAAATAAATACATTGTAAGTGACAGTGAATACAAACTGATTTATTCAAATGACATAGATGACGAAGCAAAATATCCTATTGAAATAAATGAATTTATAGGTATATATAAAGAAAAGTTATGCAATAGAAGAGAATGTAAAAAAGAAATAAGAAAATGGTATGAACTTCAATGGGGAAGGGAAAAATACTTATTTGAACAGACAAAAATAATGTACCCTTACAAGTGCAAGGAGAATAGATTTGCGATAGACTATAACAATAATTTTTGTAGTGCTGATGTTTATTCTTTTATCATAAAAGAGAATTATAAAGATGAATTTTCTTATGAATACTTAGTCGGTCTTTTAAATTCTAAGATATATAATAAATATTTTAAGCTTACTGCTAAAAAAATTAGCAAAAAAAATTATGATTATTATCCAAATAAAGTTATGAAAATAAGAATATTTAAAGATTATAATTATAAAAAAATAGAAAGCCTATCTAAGTTTATAATAAAGCAATTAAAAGAAAACAAATACGAAAATATACAAAAATCACAAGATGAAATAGATAAATTAATAGAGGATTCGCTACAAGTACAATCACTAATATAACCTTAATATCATATAAATAGATAAAAGATATTTTAAGGAGGTAAAGTATGATTAATATTAATATGTCAGACGTTGAAAAAATTGTATATGTAGAAGTAAGTGGCTATATAACTAGTAATGATGCTAAAAATTTTTTGAATAATTATAAAAAAATAACAAGAACTATTAAACCTTCTCAATATAAATTGGTAGTAACACCATCTGTATTTGAATGTGAAAACAACGAAGATATAAGATCAATATGTATGTATTTCTTTAAAAATGGTTATAAAAAAATCTACTTAGTAGATCCTAGAAACCATATAATGGAAAATATGAATTTAGGGAAAATAGAGCAAAAGTTTTTTAATAAATCTGTTAAAGTAATAGCCTCAGTTAGTGATGTAAGATAAAAAAATTGAAAGATATATACTTTTTTTTTGTATTTTATGATAAAATATACTTAAATTTGATAGAACTAAATTCGAAATTATATAATATGATTTGAAAAAAACTTATATTTCGACTTGAAAAGCGATACAAAATATAATATATTTTAATAAAGGAAATTTGAGTTGTAGTTAGTAATAAAAAACTTGATGATTTTATACATTAGGAAATCGAATTTCTAAAAAATATATTTACTAGACTAACCTAAAAGTGTATATCTTTCGTATTAAGACAGGTGATAAATATGAAGGGTTTAGTATTAGAAGGCGGAGGAACAAAGGGTGCATATCAAATAGGTGCCTATAAAGCCTTAAGAGATTTAGGACTTGAGTTTCAAGGAGTAACAGGAACTTCCATAGGAGCACTAAATGGTGCTTATATATTACAAAATGATATTGAAGTCATGGAAGATATTTGGTTAACCTATGATTATACTCATTTCATGAATATTGATGAAGAGAATTACGAGAAATACAAAAATATAGATTTTACAGCTAAAAACATTAATAATGTAATAGGACTTATAAACAAGGCTAGAAAAAATGAAGGAATTGATATAAGCCCATTAAGAATATTGTTAGAAAATACTTTAAATGAAGAAGTTATAAGAAAGACCAATAAAGACTTTGGGCTAGTAACTGTTTATTGGGATAAAAGAATCAATCCACATCCTCTATATATAGAAGATATACCTAAAGGTAGACTTATAGATTATTTAATAGCCAGTTCAAGTTTGCCAATTTTTAAACTTGATAGAATGGATGAAAAACTTTATTTAGATGGAATGTTTTTTGATAATATGCCAGTAACTTTACTGGAAAATAAAGGTTATAGTGACATTGTTGTAATTAGATTGATGGATGACTTTTTTGGAAAGTTAAATCTAAATAAACATCAAGAAATAAATGTAAAAACTATAACACCCTCAGAGTATTTAGGTGGTTCTTTGAATAAAGATAAAGACAGTGTTGAAAAAAACATAAATTTAGGTTATTTAGATGCTATGAAAGCATATGATAGATATGAAGGTAATAAATATTACTTTAATGCAGATTATAAGTTTGACGAACAATATTGTTTTGATAAACTTATAAGAATGGATAAAGAAAGCATAGAAAACATTTCTAGTTTGCTGGGTATAAAAAAAGACCCAAATCTTAGAACATTATTGGAAAGCATAGTGCCTAAAGTTGGAGAAATGTTAAATTTAAACAAAGAGTTTTCATATAAAGATTTATTCTATGGTATATATGAAAAAAAACTTGAAGAAAATAGTATAAATAGAATACAATTATATGACTTTAATAAAGTTGTAGACACTGTAAATAAAAATATACACAATAATAAAAACTTGTCGTCAAACTTTGAGATTAAACCAATTATATCTTTACAAAAGAATAAAATGTCAAAAATTTTGACAAATTATTTCTTAAAAGATTTCAAAAATCAAAGTTAGTTAAATATTCTTTTAGTGGGACAAAAATTGCACCATTGGACACAAATGGAACAACCCACCAAAAATAGAATTTTAAGGAAAAAATATTAGCTGATAAAGTAAATAAAATACTTTAAGAATAAATTTATTGGAGGTTTTACAAATGGAAAAATTAATAACTATAAAAAATGCAAGCGGATTACACGCTAGACCAGCAGGTATGTTTGTTAAAAAAGCTGCTGAATTCAAATCTACAGTTGAAGTATTAGCTAAAGGAAAAACTGTAAACGCTAAGTCTATAATGGGAATAATGAGTTTAGGATTAGCTAAAGGAGACGAGTTAACTATAGTTGCTAATGGAGATGATCAAGAAGTAGCTATAGCTGCATTAGTTGAATTAGTTGACGGTGGATTTGGAGAATAATAATTTATTCTAAAAAAATATACCTCGGTTTATGCCGAGGTTTTGTTTGGTATAAACGACATTTAATATATATAATTAAAATCTTAAAATAACTAAAGTATATAGGAGGGAAACCAATGTACAAAGGAACAGGAGCATCGCCTGGAATAGCTCTAGGAAAAGCATTAGTTGTAGAACATAGTGAACTTGTTATAGAAAAGAGAAACATAGAAAATATCGAGGAAGAAATAGTAAAGTTACAAAGTGCTGTTGAACTATCGAGAAAAGAGTTAGTTAAGGTTAAGGAAAAAGCTTGCAAAGAATTAGGGGAGCATGAAGCGCAAATATTTGAAGCTCATTTGTTAGTTTTAGATGATCCTGAATTAGTTGATTCTGCTATAGCTAAAATAAGAGACGAAAAATTAAATGCAGATTTTGCTTTAAATGAAATAAAAGAAATGTTTGTATCTATGTTTGAATCTATGGATAACGAATACATGAGAGAAAGAGCAGCAGACATAAAAGACGTTACAAACAGAGTACTTAGACATATATTAGGTGTTAAGGTTGTTGATTTAGCAGGACTTGAAGAAGAAGTAGTGTTAATAGCACATGATTTAACTCCATCAGATACTGCAACAATGAATAAAAAAATGGTATTAGGATTCTTAACAGACATCGGAGGAAGAACTTCACATACTGCTATAATGGCTAGAACTTTAGAAATAGCTGCAATTGTAGGTCTTAGCGATGCAACTCAAAAAATTAAAGATGGAGATTACATAGTATTCAACGGAGATACTGGTGAAGTTATAGTTAATCCTGATGAAGAAACTAAAGCTAAATATACAGTATTAAAACAAGAATTTGAAGAGTACAGAAAATCGTTATTACAACTAAAAGGAAAATCTTCTTTAACTTTAGACAAAAGACATGTTGAGTTAGCAGGAAACATAGGGAGTCCTAATGATGTAGAAGGATTAATAAACAACGATGCTGAAGGTGTTGGACTTTATAGAACAGAATTCTTATACATGGATAAAGAAGATGCATTCCCAACTGAAGAAGAGCAATACGAAGCATATAAAGCGGTACTTGAAGGAATGAACGGAAAACCTATAGTAATAAGAACTTTAGATATAGGTGGAGATAAAGAATTACCATATTTTGAGATGGAAAAGGAAATGAATCCATTCTTAGGATATAGAGCTATAAGAATATGCTTAGATAAAACTGAAATATTCAAAACTCAATTAAGAGCTTTATACAGATCGAGTGTACATGGAAAATTAAGAATAATGTTCCCAATGATTTCCTCCCTAGAAGAGTTATTAGGTGCTAAAGCAGTTATAAAAGAAGTATTAGCTGAAATGGATGTAGAAGGCTTAGATTATGCTAAGGATGTAGAAGTTGGTATGATGATAGAAATACCATCAGCGGCCGTTATATCAGATATATTAGCTAAGCATGTAGACTTCTTCTCAATAGGAACTAATGACTTAATTCAATATACTTGTGCGGTTGATAGAATGAACCAAAAGATAAGTTATCTTTACAATCAATTTAATCCAGCTGTACTTAGACTTATAAAGATGGTAATAGATAATGCTCATAAAGAAGGAAAATGGGCAGGAATGTGTGGAGAATCAGCAGGAGATGCTAGAATGATACCAATACTTTTAGGTATGGGTCTTGATGAATTCTCAATGAGTCCAATATCTATACTTCCAGCTAGAAAATTCATAACTTCTGTTAACTACGAAGATATGAAGAGTTTTGCAAGTGAAGTATTAACTATGGGAACTGCAGAAGAAATAAAAAATCACGTAGATAAAACTTTTAATATGTAATAAATAGATAAAAAAATAGGACTCAATTGAGTCCTATTTTTATTTTGATTTTAAATCTGTAATATCTTCCGTAGTTTCATCCATTTTATTTTCAAAACTGTCTATTTAATCTGTTACTTTTAGTAGTAAATCTAAAATTTGCTTTTCAATATATAATATCTATTTAGTCCATAATAATATTTATGATAATATAAAAAAACTTATTTAATTGTAAATTCATTTAAAAATGAATAAGTAAACTAATAGTGTAAAAACTAAACTAAGATAAATGAAAAGTGACATTTATAGGAGGCAGGAAATTTTATGATACAAATATTAATAGGAACAGCACTACTTTTATTAGTCTTAGCACTGTTTACATTATTTAGTTACAAAGCTCCACATGGTATGAAGGCAATGGGAGCATTAGCAAGTGCAGCTTGTGCCAGCTTCTTAGTTGAAGCTTTCCATTTTTCTTTCTTTGGTGAAGTTTTAGGATTTAAATTCTTAGAAAGTGTAGGAGCTGCCAATGGTTCATTAGGTGGAGTTGCAGCGGCTATATTAGTTCCACTAGCATTAGGCGTATCTCCTGTTTATGCAGTTTTAGTAGGACTATCAGTATCAGGATTTGGCATACTTCCTGGATTTATAGCAGGATATTTAACATCTTTCGTAGTTAAATTCTTTGAAAAGAAAGTACCAGCAGGACTTGACTTAATTGTAATAATAATAATTGGTGCACCATTAGCAAGAATAATTGCTATGGGAATGGATCCAATAGTTAATAATACATTACTTAAAATAGGGCAAGTTTTAATACAAGCAGCAGATGCTTCTCCGATAGTTATGGGTATAATACTTGGTGGACTTATAACAGTTGTAGCAACAGCACCACTTAGTTCTATGGCGCTTACATCTATTATAGGGCTTACAGGATTACCAATGGCAATAGGAGCATTATCAGTATTTGGATCATCTTTTATGAACTATATATTCTTCACAAAAATGAAATTTGGGTCTAATAAAGATAATATCTCAGTAGCAATAGAACCTCTTACTCAATCAGATATAATATCTGCAAACCCAATACCAATATATGTTACAAACTTCATAGGTGGGGCAATGTCTGGTGTAATAGTAGCTTATATGCAACTTATAAATAACACTCCAGGTACAGCAACACCAATAGCAGGTTTGGCTATAATGTTTGCTTATAACCCAGCAGGAGAAGTAATAGTAGCGGCACTTGGATGTATATTAGTCAGTGTGCTGGGTGCATTTATAGGATATGCTATATTTAAAAACTACAAAATAATAACAGCAGATGAAATAAGAGGAAACACCATAAGAAGAGATGACCATGATGATGATGGTCACATAGTTTAAGAAAATTTTAAATTTTTAGAAAATATAGTATATTAGTTATTTTAACTAATAAAGTAAAGAAATAACTCTAAATATAAATATAAATGAATTAAAATTTAGAAAATAGCCATAATAATTAAAAACTATAAAAATAGTAAAAAAAAAATTGTATTGACAGTATCAATTTAATGCATTAATATAACTATAAAATACAAACAAAAATAAACCCTAAAGACTGTGAAAGGAAGAGTAAATATAGTATGTAGTCTCAGCGAGTTGGTGATAGTGAGAGTCCAACACGAAGTCTATATTGAAGAACCTCCTGGAGTTGCTAACCGAAATTTTATTAAAAAAGTAGGCTTAGACGGAACCAATCCGTTATAAAATTGGAATGTACTGAAGAAATTCGCTACATTATAAGGAGAACTTGTTTTTCAAGTTAATCAGGGTGGTACCGCGGAAATTATACCTTTCGTCCCTATATTTTAAATATAGAGACGGAAGGTTTTTTTAATGCAATTAAACTTTTTGTATAAAAGGTCATGGCCAGACCAAATAAAAAATGTATGACGTCATACTCAAATTATAAAGCTAGCTTTAAAAATCGAAACTACTAAAATATAAGGAGAGTATAAAAATGTGCTTAATAATACCAAAGGAATATAAAAACAGTTTAGGAGTTATACAAACTCAAGAAGCAATAAAAGACCTTAAGGATTTTTTTGAAAATAGATTAGGAGAAAC
Organism: Peptostreptococcaceae bacterium VA2; assembly: GCA_000686145.1. Classification (GTDB taxonomy): domain Bacteria; phylum Bacillota; class Clostridia; order Peptostreptococcales; family Peptostreptococcaceae; genus Romboutsia_D. The sequence goes on from JMMB01000007.1 coordinate 777,372, forward strand.
TCTAAAGCTTACAAGAGTATCTTCACCATTATTTGTATTACCTGAAAGTGGTACAAATGACGATTTAAATGGAATAGAAAAAGCAGTAAGTTTTCAAGTACCAGACATAGGTAAAAGTGCTGAAATAGTTCAATCTTTAGCTAAATGGAAGAGAATGGCTTTAAAGAAATATGGTTTTGATATTGGCAAAGGACTATATACAGATATGAATGCTATTAGAAAAGATGAAGAATTAGATAACATACATTCTATATATGTAGACCAATGGGACTGGGAGCTTACAATAGATAAAGATGATAGAAATTTAGAAACTTTAAAAAGTGTAGTTACAAATATATATGAAGTGTTTAAATCAACAGAAGAACACATTAACAATATATATCCAAAAATTAAAAAAATACTTCCAAAGGATATAACTTTTATAACTAGCCAAGAATTATTAGATATGTATCCAAACTTAACTCCAAAGGAAAGAGAAGATAAAATCGTTAAAGAAAATGGAGCAGTATTCTTAATGCAAATAGGGAAAGAATTAAGTTGTGGTCAAAAGCATGATGGAAGAAGTCCAGATTATGATGATTGGGAATTAAACGGAGATATACTTTTCTATAACCCTGTATTAGATAATGTTATAGAGTTATCTTCAATGGGAATAAGAGTAGATGAAGAAAGTTTAGATAGACAATTAAAAGCATCAGGTTGTGATGATAGAAGAACCCTAGATTATCACAAAGCCTTATTAAATGGAGAACTTCCATACACTATAGGTGGAGGGATTGGTCAATCAAGAATCTGTATGTATTTCTTAAACAAAGCACATATAGGAGAAGTTCAAGTTGGAATTTGGCCAAAAGATATGATTGAAAGTTGTAAAAATCACGGAATACACTTACTTTAATTAAAATAACTTTAATATATTTATCAAAGCGCTCATATAGGTTATAATATACTTTAAGTTAAACTTAAGAGGTGATAAATATGAAAGATTCAGTGAAGGTAATAGATATTTTGCTAGATAAATTTAAAAAAGTATTAGTAAGATTTAGAGAAGCTAAATTTGGTTTACTTTTTATTGTAAATATATTTAAATTACCAGATTTCTTTACCGACAGAGATGTAAGCATAATAAGCAAATTCAAAGTAGGATTTTCTTTAGGGACTGCAATGCTATATATTATATCTGGAATAGATTTCATACCAGAGATGATAGCTGGTGTATTTGGATTTATAGATGACATATTCGTACTTATTTGGAGTTTGGGTATTGTTAGCGAAGAAATAGAAAAATATAAAAAAATATTAAAAGAGAATGAAAATACAAATAAAAATATTATAGATGGCGTAAAATTCGACATAAAAGATGAAAATGAATAGTGATGTTTAATCACTATTTATTTTTATGTTAAATTTGTGTTAAAGGAAATAGAAATTCGATTTTTAAAAACAAAAATCGACTATATTTGACATTCTTTTGATAATAAAGAAAGTTGAGAAAATTTAAAAAAATTATTAAAATAATAAATTAAAAAGGCTCAAAAAAGGTAATAAATAAAGTTTAATCACCAAAGAAGAAAGGAAAACGTTGACGAATTAAGGGGAATACCTTATCATATATTATAACAGACAAATATAACAAGGAGGATTTATCATGAAAAAAATGGGATTAGTTCCAAAGTTGATTATGGGTATCATAGCCGGTATATTAATCGGTAGTTATGCACCAGAGTTAATAGTGCAGATTTTAGTAACAGCAAGTTCATTATTCTCATCTTTCTTAAAATTCGTTATACCGTTTATAATTATAGGATTTGTTACAGCTGGTATAGCAGATTTAGCAACAGGGGCAGGAAAGTTATTGGGAATAACTACAGGGATAGCTTATGGTTCTACTATAATAGCAGGTTCAATAGCTTATTTAGTAGCATCTACAATATTCCCATTATTTATAGATGCAAATGCTGCATCACAAATAGGTGACCCAGAAGCAGGAATGTTAAAAGCAATATTTAGTATACCTTTAGAGCCAATGGTAGATGTAACAGCTGCAATAGTATTTGCATTTATGTTAGGTCTTGGAATATCAGCTTTAAGAAACAAAGGTAAAGGCGAAACTTTATATGGAATGGCTTTAGAATTCCAAGAAGTAGTTACAAAGACTTTATCTACAGTAATAATACCTTTATTACCACTATATATAGCAGGAACATTTGCTAATATAACTTTTGCAGGTCAAGTTTGGGATATATTAGGAGTATTCTGGAAAGTTTACTTAGTAGTAATACCTCTACATTTAATATATCTTGCAGTACAATTTACAGCAGCAGGAGCTTTCACTGGAAAGAATCCTATAAAGATGTTAAAAAACCAAATACCAGGATATTTAACAGCAGTAGGTACTCAATCTTCAGCAGCGACTATACCTGTTAACGTTGAATGTGCTAAAAATAATGGAATAAGTAAAGAAATAAGAGAATTCTGTGTACCTTTATGTGCAACAATTCACTTATCAGGAAGTATAATATCAGTTACATCATTTGCTGTTGCAGTACTTATGATGAATGGTATGGATTATGGTTTTGCGACTATGATGCCATTTATATTAATGTTAGGAATAGCAATGGTTGCAGCACCAGGAGCACCAGGTGGAGCAATAATGAGTGCACTTCCATTCTTACCAATGGTTGGTATACCATCTGATGGTGGACTTGCAAGTTTAATGATAGCGCTATACTTAACTCAAGATAGTTTTGGAACTGCAGCTAACGTATCAGGGGATAACGCAATCGCAGCAGTTGTTGATCATATAAACAACAAAATGAATAAAAAATCAAACAAGAAAGCATCTTAGTTAATTAAACTAAAGAAAGATAAAGCCTTTGAGAAAATTAAATTTTTTCAAAGGCTTTTTTTTATTTTTTATGTAATTTTTCTTATTTTAAAATAGTATTTAATGATTTTAATAAAAGTTGATTATCCTCAGGTTTTAAAATGCAAACTCTAAAGAAATATTCACCAAGTCCATCAAAAGAAGAACAATCTCTAATTATGATTTTATGAGGGATTAACTTTTCTCTAACTTTACTTGCAGTTAAAGCTTTTGAAACTATCTCACATAATATAAAGTTACCTTGACTATCATAAATTTTTAAGTCTTTTAATTTTTTTAGTTCTTTTAATAATAAAGTTCTTTGATTTGTCATTACTTCAACAGTATTATTTATAAAAGCGCTATCCTTAAACATAACTTCGCCCATCAAAGAAGCTAGAATATTTATATTCCATAAATCTAAATTAGAATTAATACTTTTCTTTACATTTTCATTAGAAATTAATCCATATCCAAGTCTAATACCAGGAGTAGAAAAGAACTTAGAAGTACCTCTTATAACAAATAAATTATTGTAGTTATCAACTAACTTAGTAGATGAAAATTTAGCATTATCAGTAAATTCAATATAAGTTTCGTCGACCATAACAAAAGCATTAGTGCTTTTTAATAATAATTTAATTTCAGTATTTGTAAAAGTAAATCCAGTTGGATTACTAGGATTACATATTATTATTAATTGGTAATTGTTTTTATTAACAGTATTAATAAGGTCAGCTACATCAATTTTAAAATTGTTTTCTGGTTTAGAATAATATTTATCTATCTTACAATTTATTTTGCTTAATTCCTTTTCGTATTCAGAATAAGCTGGAGAAAGTAAAAGTGCATTAGTAGGATTAATAGTTTTTATAAAAGAAGAAATTAATTCTGTAGCACCGCTTCCTAAGATTATATTTTGCTGTAGGCAATTACAGTAATTAGATATAGAATTTTTTAAATTTATGTAATTAGGGTCAGGGTATATAGATACTTGATCTATGTTATTAATAACAGTTTCTTTGGCAAGCGTAGATGCTCCAAATGGATTTATATTAGAACTAAAATCTAAAAACTCATCTTTAGAAAAACCATATTTCTTAGATAAGTCATATAAATTAGCGCCATGATTTATGCTCATAAAGCTACCTCCTCAATTAGTTTGTATACTTAGATTATAATACAAATAAATTTTTGTTGATAGTTTATTTATAGGTATATTATATCAACTTTAGGCAATCTATAAATATGTATAACCATATACATATTACTTTTGTATTTAGATATTATAGATTTTTTATTAGAACTTATGATATAAAATATAAACTATTAATAAATTATATTTTTTATAAAGAATAAGTTGATTTATGGGTAAAATAAAATTAAATAAATTAAATATTATCAATATAAACGAATTATTTTTAAAAAATTAATAAAAACATTCTAATATTTCAAGTTCTATGTTATACTGTCTTTATAATAATATACGTAAAATTAGGAGGATTCATATGTTCAAAGTTACAGAAGTGATGATATCTGAAGAACAATTGGCAGCAAAAGTAAGTGAGCTAGCTAAGCAAATAGAAAAAGATTTTCAAGGTGAAGAATTATTAGTAGTAGGTATACTTAAAGGGGCAAGTGTATTTGTTGCTGATTTAATAAGAAAAATAAACTTAGATGTTAATATAGATTTTATGAGTGTTTCAAGCTATGGAAATAGTACAGAAAGCTCAGGTGTTGTAAAGATACTAAAAGACTTAGATGTTAATATAGAAGGAAAAAATGTATTAATAGTTGAAGATATAATAGATTCAGGGTTAACTTTAAGCAATTTAGTTGCAGCACTTGAAACTAGAAACCCTAAGTCATTAAAATTATGTACGCTATTAGACAAACCACAAAGAAGAAAAGCAAATATATTTGTTGACTATGTAGGATTTGTTATAGAAGACAAATTTATAGTTGGATATGGAATTGACTGGGCAGAAAAATATAGAAACTTACCTTACATAGGTATAGTAGGAGAAGAATAGATTTAAATTTAAAAATATAATCTCTAAAAGCGCTAATTTAATGATTAGCGCTTTTTTAATTACAAGGATATTATAATACTTTAAAATCTGTGGAGAACTTGTGTATAATAGTGATATGAGTAGATGTAGAAAATATAAAAGTGACAAAATCATAAATGAAATACTTAGGAATCACTTCGAAGAATTCAGAGAAAAGAAGTGGAATAGAGTTAGAAAAGAAATGCGTGAGCATATAATTGATATAGTAGAAAGAACTTTAAATTGCGGAAATATAGAGAAGGGATATATTAAGCATAAATGTCTTGAATGTAATGAAGAGTATATTCATGGATTCACATGTAAAAGTAAGTTTTGTAGTAAATGTGGAAGGTTATATTCTTTGAAATTGTCAGATAAACAAGTTAATAATATGCTAAATGTAACGCATAGACATGCTGTATTTACAATACCTGAAGAACTAAGGAATTATTTATATCAAAAGCGACAGCTATTAAAGGAATTGCAAGATGCAGTATATGGAGTAGTATCAAATTACTATCAAAATAAAGTGAAAGGAAGTCATGAGGTAGGCTTAATAGCAGTAGTTCATACTTTTGGTTCGGATTTGAAATGGAACCCACATATACATGCATTATTTACTGAAGGTGGGATAGATAAAAATAATAAGTGGTTTAAGAAAGTATCTCATATACCATATAAGTATTTGAGGAAGTCTTGGCAAAAACTACTTTTAGATATAATAAAAAAGAATTTTCCGGATATAAGAACTAAAAGATTAATTAATAAACTATATAGAACACATAAAGAAGGATTTTATGTAAATGCAGAAAGAGATTTAACTAATATAAAACAGGCTTCAAAATATATAGGAAGATATTTATCAAGGCCAGCTATCGCTGAATATAGAATAACTAATTATGATGGAAAAACAGTTACATTTCGATATGAAAATAAGAAACCTAAAGAAAAAGTAACTGTAACTATAGATGTCTTAGAATTTATAGGTAAATTAACACAACATATACACCCGAAGGGTTTTAGGGTCGTAAGACGATATGGATTGTATTCTAGGATTAAAAATAAACTAAGCATAGAAATAATAAAATTATACAATTTCATGAAGCAAAGAAATATATATGAGATAATTGAAAAAAATAATGCAAGGAAAATGAGTTTTAAAGAACGATTAATAGAAACATTTGGAGTAAATCCATTTAAGTGTACAACTTGTGGCGCAGATATGGTTTTATGGGAAGTTTGGCATCATAAATATGGAGTTATATATGATGCATTAGACAAATCAAATTATACAATAGTGGTAGATGATGATACAGGAAAAAAAGAAATTGAGGAATATATAATTGAGCAATTAGAATTGTTTTAAAATGGCTATAAGAAATAAGCGATAGCCTAGCTTTGCTATACTCAAATATACAAATAGTGTATAATTACTAATAATAAAATAGTAACTAGGAGATATGAAAATGTTAAAAGAATTAGATGAAATGAGTATAGGACAAAAATTGTACGAATATGAGTGTAAGGCTTGTGGCTTTGAAAAAGGTATACCAGAATTCTTAATAGATGAGTTTAGGCAAGACTTAATATTTGGAGCGGTAGCTACGCTGGAAGAGGAATTTATACCAAAATTAGTTTGTCCAAACTGTCGATCTAAGTTTGAATACAAAAAAACTGACAACCGTTAGGTGTCAGTTAAGGTGACCTATTTATGATATGCTCCCTTTATAGTAGACAGTTAAAATAATAAAAACTGTTACTATGGAGGGAGTATATTTTTATGTCAAGAAAACCTAAAATTGATTTAGAAATAAAAATCAAATCAGTTGAAATGTATCTAAAAGGCGAAAAAGGTCCAGCTGCTATCTATAAAATGCTTGGTATTGGTAAAACAACATTTAGAAATTGGGTTTACAAATATAAGATGTATGGAGCCGAAGGGCTTAAGGCACCATCTAGAAATACATTCTATTCAAATAAAACTAAGATACTTGCTATTAATGATTATCTTTCTGGTAAAGGATCCATGGATGATATATGCCGCAAATATAGTATTTTGTCTATGAGTTCACTCCAAGATTGGATTATGAAGTATAATAATAATCATAATATAAATAAATCTCATAACGCAAAAGAGGATGGAATTATGATTAAAGGTAGAAAAACAACGTATAATGAACGAATTGAAATAGTAGCATTTTGTATTGAAAATAATGATAATTACCAATTAACTTCAGATAAATATAAAGTTTCATATCAACAAGTTTATACTTGGGTTAGAAAGTATAAAGAAAATGGGTTCGAAGCACTTATTGATAATCGTGGTAAGTCTAAAAATATAGAAGAAATGAGTGAAAAAGAAAAGTTCGGATTAGAGATAAAACTACTTAAAGCTCAAAATAAACGCTTGGAAATGGAAAATAATTTCTTAAAAAAGTTGGAGGAGATAGAAAGGAGGAGAAGTTAAATAATATTAAGAAAAAGACTATATATATTGGAATAAAGGAACTAAGTCAAGAGGGTTATTCAATATTAGCACTATGTAATTTAGCTGGTATTTCTCGCTCTTCATATTATAAATGGCTAAATAGAGTTGAAACAAATACAGATAAGGAAAATATAGTTATTCTTGAGGAAATAACTAAAATTTATGAAGAAGTAAATGGAATTTATGGATATAGACGTATGACTATGAATTTTAATAAAACCTTATGCAATAAATTCAATCATAAAAGAATATATCGTCTAATGAAGTCTGCTAATTTACAAGCTGTGATTCGTAGGAAAAGAAAGAGATACATTCAAAGTACACCACAAATAACCGCTGAAAATATATTAAATAGGAAATTTAGTGAGGCTACGCCTAATAAGAAATGGTTAACAGATGTAACTGAATTCAAGTTAACTAATGGGACAAAAGCTTATTTAAGCGGAATATTAGATTTAGGTGATAATAGCATAGTTTCATATGTATTAGGAAAATCAAATAACAATCAATTGGTATTTGATACATTTGATTTAGCTATTAAGAATAACCCTACGTCGAAGCCATTATTTCATAGTGATCGCGGATTTCAATATACAAGTAAGTCTTTTAAGTTAAAACTTGATAGTATATCTGCAATTCAAAGTATGTCACGAGTTGGAAGATGTATAGATAATGGGCCAATGGAAGGTTTTTTTGGCATTATTAAGTCAGAAATGTACTATTTGAAAAAATTTCATACTTTTGATGAGTTAAAATTAGCAATTGATGATTATATAGAATTTTACAATAATAAAAGATTACAGAAAAAACTAAAAGGCCTGACTCCGATGGAATATCGAAATCAGACCTTAGCTGCTTAACTTTTATTTTTTATACTGTCTACTTGACAGGGTGCAGTTCATTATAGGTCATTTTTTAATCCTATACTTATAATTGTATGTAACCAAACGACAAAATTGTATTGAATATATTTTTGGGATTGACTTCTATTATAGAATTTGATTCTTCTATTTTATTGGTGTTTATAAGCGTCTGAAAGTTAAAAAATGAGCATGGTATCCTTTTGCATAAGTTCGAGACAACCCGTATTTATTATTTGAAATCCATTGTCCCTTGCGTAATTTGGCTTAGTTATAACAAGGATTGGGTATTTAGTTCAAGTTAACTTATGTTTTCAATTCTGGAGTGTTTTCTTCTCCCCATTTACACATTTCATCAATAATCGGAACCAATGATAGTCCTTTTTCGGATAAAGAATACTCTACCTTTGGAGGAATTTGCGGATATTCTTTACGAGTGATAAGCCCGTCATTTTCTAATTCTTTAAGCTGCGTACTTAGCATTTTATGTGTGATATAGGGAATATTGCGCTTAAGTCCTCCATATCTTAATATGGATTCACAGCCTAACGCGTATATAATTCTCATTTTCCACTTGCCGCCTATTATAGAGACTGTATATTCAAAAGGTGTCTGTTTACTCCGACTTAATGTATCCATTCAATAACACTCTCCTTTTAGTAAGTATACTACTAAAAAGTGCATACTTTCTTTTTATTTTAATTATAATTATAATTAAAATAAGAGGGGAATACAAGTGTATGCATATTGCTTAATTGGAAGATAGTAATAGTGAAAATATTAAATTCAATTTAGATAAAAAATGTTGACTTTAAGAACAGAATAGTAATGTCTCCAATGGTTCCTTTTGGGTTGCCACCATGCATAGATGGAGTTATGAGAGATGAATTGTTACAGCACTATTTACAAAGGGCATCCAGTGGTATGGGGCTTATGATTTGGCAATCCCTTTTTGTCACTTCTAAGAAAATGTTAGATGGTGGTGCAGGAGTCTATTCAGATGCACATAAAGTCTTTCTAAAAAAATTAGTAGAAGCATGTCAGCAATGGAAGCACAACTTGCTTACCCCAGTATAGGTTATCATAATGGGGATTCAATCGATCAATTAACGGAAGATGATATGGAAGAAATCAAAAATGAGTTTGTTAGTACAGCAGAACTATGTAAACAGTCCGGTGTGACGGAATAGAATTACATGGTGTTCATAGCTTTTTCCTTAATATGGTAGCATCCCCTCTATCAAATAAACAGGGAGATCAATACGGTGATGATATCAATGGAAGACTACTACTGGTAAAAAAGATTGTCAAAGAAATCAAAGCATTTGCGAATGATGATTTTATTGTTTCCTACCGTATGGGCTGGAACGATGATTTAGAACTTAACGTTCAAACGGCACAGGCATTGGGACGTATCGGGATAGAACTGCTGCATATTTCCTCCGGTATACCCACTGATAGGAAGCCGAAAATCCCAAGTGACTTTCTATTCAATGAGATTGTGTATACAGGTATTCAGATAAAAAAACATGTACACGTTCCTGTGACCGTTGTAAGTAATATCGGGATATTGAACAGGGGAAATGCATTACTTGAAAACGGTTTATGTGATTTTGTGGCATATGGAAAGCCGTTTTTAGCTGATGCAGCATTCCTAATAAAGTCTTTGAAAAATTACGACTATAAGTCCTGTTTTGAATGCAGAACCTGTCAGTGGTTTATAAATGGAGAGAAGTGCCCAGCTCATATAAACGCGAAAACTATCAAGACGATTAAAAACGAAAAAATTTTATGGAGGAAATAAAAAATGAAGATATTAATAACTGGATCTGAAGGTAATATTGGTAAATACTTAACTAAACATTTGTATCTAAAACATGATATAATTGCAACAGTTAAAAGTAAAGAGTCCTCGAATATCTATGATTCTCTCGAAAATGTTACAACAACTGTACTCGATATAGAGGATTTTTCAGCTTGTCAAAACATTATTAAAAATATTGATATGGTAATACATCTTGCTGGAATACCAAGCCCTGATTCAACTTTCGAAGATGTACTAAATATTAATATGATAGGAACTAGAAATGTTTTAGAGTCAGCTCATATAAATGGTATAGAAAGAATAATCTTTGCTTCTAGTGCACAAACAATTGAAAGTTATTCTATTGATAGACAAATTGAAACAACAGATCCTATTAGACCTAAAAATCTTTATGGGGTTTCAAAATGTTTTTGTGAAGCTCTTTGTTCCTATTATTCTTATCAAAAAGAACTAGAATGTATTTCAATAAGGATAGCTGCTTTTGATGAAGTTAAAAATCAAAATAAGAATCTTGGGGTTAGAGATCTTAGTGCATATCTTAGCCCAAAAGATTTTTGTCAGCTTATTGATAAATGTATAGAAGTAAATATGAAAGAACCTTATTATATATTAAATGCAGTATCAAACAATACTTATAAAAGACTTTCTCTTGAAAACACAAAATCATTGGTTGGTTATGACCCTTCTGATAATGCTTTTATTGAATGTGGAATAATTCAGAAAACTGCTGCCAATCCTTACACTTAAGCTAATTTTATCGGCCTTGCCAATATGAATAACAGCAACAGTATTAGCAAATGAAAAAGATGCACAGTGCTACTATCTCAAAAAGATAGAGTAGATGACGTAACTCTACCAGAGATAAAAAAATTAAAGTTAAAGATATAATAATTTCAAGATATTGAGAACAAATTAGGAATAAACAAATTGAGAGAGTTGCTGGACAAGATAGATATGAAACAGCAGTAAAATTATCTGAAAGATTTCTCATACAAATAAAGCTTTAGGGAGTAAGTAAATAATATTTAAATGATAAAAAAAGGCTTAGATAAATTAACATTACTAGCCTTTTTTGATTAACGAATTATGTCCGTCGTCGTTACAACTAGGGGCTAGGGTGAAGAGTATGATGGAGGGGCAAAGGTTTTAAAAGACGAAGGGGTACTTCAAACAGAAATAAATTATTTATAAGAAAACTAATAACAAATAAAAAATGTAATAGCCAAGTAGAATATATAGTTATTTTATACTTTACTTGACTATATTTAAATATAAAAATTAGCAATAAAAAAATTATTCTATTAAATTCCTCTTAACTTTCTTATTTCTTTTTGAATTTCATTTTCTGAATTGAAATTGAAGCTCAAAGATATAGCATGAAATACTATACCTAATCCCCAACCCAAAACAGGAACTATGTATTCAAATTTAAAACCATTAATTAATAATAATGCCACTGATATAACTGAAAATATAAAATATATTCCTATATGAATTTTAAAACCTATTTTTGATTCTACTCTTTTTTTAGCCAAGTCATATAATTCTTTATCTGACATTGATTTCATAAAGTACGCTCCTTTTTTAAAAAAATTTTTATCAATATTTATTTCATTAACTTCAAAATAGTAACTTAACATTTCTCCTAAATAATCATTTATCTCTTTCTGCTTTTCAGATACTTCATAGTTCCAACTAGATATATCATTATTAAATTTCATTAAATTTGGCAGTAAATCCATATTTCCACCTGTAAAGTCCGAAATCATTTGCCACTATAGTTTAGCTAATTCTACACTTTCTATACTGTTTACAGGTGTATTAGACCTTTTTAATAGTTTTTACAAGTAACGTTATTGGGCACCAATAAATATGACGTCCAATGTAAAGAAATTACAGTCTATTGGAGTAGAGTAGTAGTTTCTAATCAATCAAAGATTATTTTTTCTTGAATTTAATTTCTAATAATTTAAATTCAAAGTCATAGCCACTTTTTCTAGGAATGTTATCAAGAATAAATTTTAAAAAAACTGTAAAAAACTAAATCTATACATACTATATATGTATAGTATGTAGTATTAATAAAGTCCAGTAAATAATTTGCTGGACTTTAATTAGTAATATATTAATATTGTTCATCAAAACTTCCCTACAAATTAGAAGTTCTACTTCGATTATTTGTATTTTTGCAAAAACTCTTTATCCTTATGTATATATTTTCTATCAAACCGTTGAGTATAATCTGTAATATACAACTCATCACCTTTAGTTTTGATTTCTATATTACCATGTTCTTTATAGAAGCCAAACACGTTCAATTCATCTAAAGATGAAATAATATTATGATTTATTTGTCTAAAATTAAGATATCCAAGGAACTCCTCGTATGAATTACATTCCTGTGTAATAATATCCAAATCATAAATGTTTACAACATACGGTACTACACTTATATTCTTATCAATCTCAATATACTTTGTAATTTCAGATGGAATAATGCCAAAATTCTCAGCAGTTACACAAACAATATATTTCACAGCAGTATCATCAATATGGACTTCTTGCGCTGTTTCCTCTACATATTTTATAAAGGTTTTTCCATCTTGCACTCGCTTTATTGAACGTACACCTTGATCATACGCCGCACCAATTGCTTTATATACATCTTTTTTTATATCATCATTACTTCCATTTAACGCATTAAGTGTTAAAATTTTGCTTTTGCACTCACAAAATAATGTTCCTTCTGGCATACATACAGTTACATCAGCCTCACCATCTTCATCAGAATATTTCAGCGAACTTAATATATTTTCTTTTTTAACTATTCTTTTAAAATACAATTGAGTTAGCTCTTCTACGACATGGCCCCTATTTTTTGTATATATACCCACTACTTGTTTATCAAAAATCTTTTCAGCAATAAAAGTATAGTGAAAAAGTTTCGGTAAATTCATTAATGTTGAAAATAATAATGGCATATAAATATATTTCCCAAAATCGATAAATGGTTTGGATGTCAATATTTTAAGTTCTTCTAAATCTACCTTTTTGTATTCTCCTACAAAAGCATTAGCACTCAAGTAATCACAGATACAATCTACCTCTTCTGAATCAATAACTTTTCGTAAATCATCTTTATTTATTCTGAAAACATATCCTTCTTTTATACTAGGGAGTTGTGGATTAATCTTTCCGCAAAATGCTTTTATCATATTTTTGATTTTATATTTATTCGAATGGGCTTTTGTAACTCTAACTCCATATGTATAAAAAATATATAAAATCATTTTCTTGTATGAAGTAAAAGTAAATCCTAGCTTAGCTTTTATTTCTTGATCTAATGGAGAATACAATCTTTCTGCAAAGCTAATAAGCTGATGGATATATCCATCTCCACGAAATGCTATATTTTTCAACTTCATATGCTGTGATTGTAAAAAGGCTTCTTTTTCTTCATCTGTTGCACTTACCATCTTTAGAGTTTCGGTAAATAATTCTTTAATATTTGGAGTAAAAGCCTCTTTACAATATTCTTTTAATTTGAGATAATCCCCCCATTCAAACAGTTTATTACCACTATCTTTACAACTAAATAATGCATTAGCTGCAAGATACTCAGATGCAGGTATTAATGAATCTACACCATTACCATATAATAGCATCTGCATTTCAATTATTCCCGACATAACATCCTCTAACGAATATTGTGATAGGAATTCCACTATTTCATCTGTATTGCTCATTTTAACCATCAACCTATCCTTCCTATTGTTACACAAATTCCTATTTATCTATATGTTATCTGATGTATAGCTATTTTGCATTATATAACAATTGCGAATTAATCTATAATATGATTATGTTATTACTTTAGATATTTTGCTACTGGTATAATAGGTAGTCCATTATCATCAATATATATGCTCTATAAAATAAGTCTGAAGTACAGTCAATTAATTACTAAATCTAGTATTTATTGACTGTAGTCAAGTTTATTTAAATAAATATGTACCTAAATATTAGTCTAAAAATTGACTTTGGTTGTTTTAATTTTAAATTTTAATAAAACATAGTAAATCAAGGCATTGAATCAACTTTGGTGATAATCTGCATAAAAAACGTAGGTTGGGATATAAGCATTTTTTTCCCATTAACACGGATTTTAAACTATTATAATTTCCTTGTAATTAAAAAAGCTAGTATTTCTACTAGCTTTTTTAATTAGAATGGTATTTCTACATTATCGATATGAAATTTTAACTGTTCATTTATTTTTATTTCTTCGTAATCTTGATGTATTATAGAGTTTTTTATTAAAGTTTGCTCGGTAATATATGTATCACTTCCTTGATAACTTTTTTTATCATCTAAATTAGCAATAAAAGGTATCTCTTGTTTAGCTTTAGTATGAGTGTTATATATTGTTTTATCTAAACTACTAGATATTAAACTTTCCATACTATCTTTTGCTATTTGATAAGACATACCTTGTTTATTCTCCATATATCTCATATGTTTTTGAAGATGATCCATGTTATAGTGAAAATGAAAACTTGCATAATAATAGTCTATATTAGGAAATAAACTTTTATATTCTTCCAGTAAATAAGTCTTAACTTGTCTTTTAAATTCATCCCATTTGCCAAAAATAAATATCCTACATTTATTTCTAATATTTATTTTTTCCATTATTTCAAACTCTGATTCCATTATAGCATTATGTCCAAATGTGTTTGAATGGTGATGTACACCTTTTTTATTTGCTATAAGTTGAATAAATATGTATAAATAAACAAAAAATTTAGGTATAATTGCATAAGAGATAAATAATTAGGAGGTAGATATGGATATTCAATTAAGTATATTAGAATTTTTTCAAAGTGTAAGATCTCCGATATTAGATACTATATTTTTAATATCTACAATAAGTACTGAATTACCAGTTATTGTGTTATTTACTACATTAATGTATTGGTGTTTAAATAAAGAATATGGTCAGAAAATTTTATTTTCACTAATTGGTAATATAACAGTAAATACAGGAATAAAAGAATTTTTTAAAGCTCCAAGACCAATAGGAACAAAAGGTATAAAATCTATGAGGGTATCAACTGCAACTGGATATTCTTTTCCAAGTGGACATACTCAAAGTGCTACTTCCTTTTGGGTGAGTTTAATCACAATATTTAAAACAAACTGGGTAACTTTAATTGGGATTATAATGATTTTAGGAGTTGGTATATCAAGAATATACTTAGCAGTACATTGGCCTATAGATGTGCTTTGTGGATGGATATTTGGGATAATATTTGCCATTTTATTTGGGAAAATATTTGATTATGTTCATAAAAATAAAAAGTATTGGGTTTTATTTTTAATAGTAGGATTATTTGCACTAGGATTATTCTTAGTAAATAGCGAAACTTATATAAAAGTACTTGGATTATTAAGTGGATTTGTATTAGGATACATAGTTGAAGATAAGTTTATACAGTTTGAAACTAATGATAACAACAAAGGTAAAATTAATTTTAGTAATAAAAAAAATAATAAAATAAAAATAAATATATATAGATTTTTGATAGGGATAATAACACTAGGTGCTATGTATTTAGGGCTTAAGTATATTATGCCAGAGGGTTATATATTTAATTACATAAGATATACTGTACTTGTATTTTATGGAATAGCAGGAGTTCCAGCATTATTTAAATTATTTAAACTAGATAAAAAATATTAAAAGAGGTGCGATTTTGAAAAAAGTAGTGATAATAGGAGCAGGAGCAGCAGGTATGATGGCAGCTTCTGTAGCAGCAGATAGAGGGTTAGATGTAACTTTAGTTGAGAAAAATAATAGAGTAGGAAGAAAAATTTTAATAACAGGAAAAGGTAGATGTAACATAACTAGTGATTGTGAAATAGAGGAACTAATAGAAAATGTACCTACTAATGGTAAATTTTTATATAGTGCATTTTATACTTTTACAAACGATGATGTTATATCTATGTTTAACAATTTAGGTGTGAAAACAAAAACTGAAAGAGGAAAAAGAGTATTTCCAGAAAGTGATAAAGCACACGATGTAGCTAATGCACTAGAAAAACAAATTAAAAATAAAAAAGTAGATATAATATTAAATGCAAAAGTAGATAAAATAATATGTAGGGATAATAAAATAGAGAAAGTTATTTTAAATAACAAAAAAGAAATAAAATGTGACTCCGTAATAGTAGCTACAGGAGGGCTTAGTTATCCTCTTACAGGTTCTACTGGTGACGGATATAAGTTTGCTAAGTCTGTCGGTCATACAGTAACTGATATCAAGCCATCATTAATAGGAATGGAAGTACAAGAAAAGTTTGTAGAAGAATTAGAAAAATTATCACTTAGAAATATAGCTATTAGCGTTTATAATAGTAAAAATAAAAAAGTATACGATGATTTTGGAGAACTTGAATTTACTAAATATGGACTTGATGGTCCGGTAATTAAATCAGCTAGTTGCAGAATGAAAGATACTAGTAAAGAAAATTATAAAATATCTATAGATTTAAAACCTGCACTAGATGAAGAAAAGTTAGATAAAAGAATACAAAAAGATTTTCAAAAATACACTAATAAGAAATTTGAAAATTCATTAGATGATTTATTACCTAAAAAACTAATACCAATAATAATAACATTAAGTGATATAGATAGAGAACTCGTAGTTCATCAGATATCTAGAGAACAAAGAAAGAATTTAGTACACTTATTAAAAAATTTAACTTTCACATTAAAAAGATACAGACCAATAGATGAAGCAATAATAACATCTGGAGGAGTAAAAGTAAGTGAAATAAATTCAAGTACTATGGAATCTAAATTAGTAGAAGGATTATTCTTTTCTGGTGAAGTTATAGATGTTGATGCATATACTGGAGGATTCAATCTTCAAATAGCATTTTCAACAGGGTATTTAGCAGGATATTATTGTTAGATAAAGCATTATGTTTGTGGTAAAAATTACCAAGGATTAAAATTTTGTAACTTCATATAATACTATCAAGCAACAAAATTATATCAGAAAGAAGGTAATCAACAATGACAAATACTAACAATAAAAAAGCAGTACCTCAAGCTAAACAAGCTTTAAACCAAATGAAATTAGAAATAGCTAATGAACTTGGTATGCAAAACTATCAAGAAGCAGATAAAGGAAATCTTACTGCAAGAGAGAATGGTTATGTAGGTGGATACATGACTAAAAAATTAGTTGAAATGGCTGAACAACAAATGGCTGGAAAACAAAAATAGTAAATTATTAAATAAATAAAAAGGTGTCTTTTAAATTACTCAGGTGATTTAAAAGACACCTTTTTTTATTGGAAAAATAAAAAATATAGGTTTGGATAAAAAAAATATAGATGGATAAAATAAATAAGAATAAATTATATAAGGAGTGATACATATGTCCACTATAAACTTTGAAGAAGTAAAAACTAAATTTATAAATGCAGACTTAGATGAAAAGATTCGTATTTATACAACAACAGAAGGATTGTCAGTAACTGAATTTAAAGAACTTTTAAAATATTATCCAATACAATACTTATCCAAATTAGAAAAAGCATTAGGATAAAATACAAAGTTTAAAATAATAATAAGCTACCGATTAAGGTAGCTTATTATTATTTACAAGTTAATAAAATTAAATTTTAATTTGGTTTAGGTCTATTAACGTAGTTATAAATTCTTTCGTTTCCTAAATCAATAGCTCCTGTACTTATATACTTTATTAATATATCTACATCATTAGCTGTTAAGTATTGATAAGGTATATATAGACTATAATCATTAGAAGCTAATAAATTTTTAAGCTGGATTTTTTGAGGAATACTTGGTTTCTCGGGAATAGTTTTATTTTTTTTCTTTTTGCCATTTGATAAGTCTTCATTTTGCATATGTATTAATGTCTGAATGTAGTCAATATACGATAACTTAAAATCTTGTTGAGTTAAAGTGTTTTTATCTAAAAAATCATCGATGATTCCATCAGACAAAATATTTTCTGCAAACTTATCAGCAGTAATTTTACCTGTAACAATACCCTTTTGATATTTACGAAGAACTTTCTTTGTATAACCATATATTTTACTGCGAGTTTCTAAATCAAGTTGTTCAATTTGCATAAAAACCACTCCTTTGGTGTTAATCTTAAAAGATTTTCTCTTTATTTAGTATTGACAAGTATAAAAAATATTATAATTGTAAAAATTACAAATATATGTAAAAGGAGTGATTTTAATATGATAAACGGAATAATTAAGTTGTTTTACTCAGAAATAGTAAAAACAAAAATGAAAGGAATGTCAAATTGTGAGTATAAACTAAGGGATGAATGTAAGGAAATAAGAAACATTACCTTAAAGATAGATAGTATATTTTTAAAATTTATTAAGCTAATGATAGCTATGATTATACTTGTGTTAGCTTTTAATGTAAATACTATATTCGGTGTAGGAACGTTTTTATTAGAGATAGCTTACATAATATACAAAATAAAGTTAGAAAATAAAATTAGAGAAAGCATAGATAATCTAAAAAATAATATAGAATTACCTAAAATAGACATAATTAGTGAAAAAAGTAAATCAGGATTAAATGTCCTTATAACATTGTTGCTAATTGGTTTAATAACTAAATTTAACATAATAATAGTAGTTAGTTTTATCACGGTTTTTGTGTTTACTATAAAAGACATATATAGTAATATAAAATAAACTGATAAATTAGGGGGCGATGGCTTAAATGAGTAATTCTAACAATGACAATTATAAAATGAAAAACTTAGTAGATATATCTACTATGGTAACACAGTCAACGGACTTTTTTAGAATAAAAGACAAAATAGTAGAAAAAATGCTTGAAATGGTCCATCCAACTAAGGCATGTGTGAATTTATTTTATAAAAACAACTATCAACATGCCTATTTAGTATGTTCACAGACACTAGAGTACATCCCAAAAGTATTTCCGATGAATAGCCCAAGAGGTGTGAAAATAGATTTTAGTGAGTATCCTGCTTATATACATGAAGCTGTTAAAGATAAAAAAATAGTATATATAGAGAATATATTTGAAGATGATAGAGCTAAAGAAGAAAGAGAATTAGCTAAAGCTGAAGGATATGTAGGAAGGATTATTTTCCCATTTGTTATAAATAACACAGTTGTAGGATTTATGACTTGTTTTTTAACTGAAGAAGATTTTTTAACACAACCAGATATAGATTTTATATCTTCTGTATCATCTTTAATAAGTTTATCAATAGATATAACTACTAAAAACAACAATAATCAGCTTATAATTCATAAATTAAGAGGTGCAATAAGTTCTATAAATGAAGCTACAAAAAAGTTATATCTTAATAAAAATATAAATGGATTCTTAGAGCATTTAAGTAAACAAGCTTGTAACATTACAAATAGTAAAGAAGCTATAATAGTTATTAACGAAAAAGAATATAAAAATAGAGCGGTAAGTTGTTACAATAGTGAGCAAAAAAATCAAATAAATGTATATCCAATAATAGATAGTATTTTATCCAAAGAGGATATGGGTGGTTACTTAAATAATATAGAAAATAAATTTAGCGATGTAATTAAGTTAGAAAGTTATATATATTATAAATTAAAAGATAAAAATGATACTATCGGATGCATAGTATGTGCAAATAGCAAAAACTACACTAATGATGATTTAAATATATTAAGTGTATTAGCCAAGCAAGTTTCACTAGGAATGCAACTTTATAAGTACAATATTGAAGAAGTTAAGCATAAGGTGTTAGCAAATGAGCTTAACCTTTTAAACAAACAGCAAAAACTTATAATGGATAAAAGTAAAATGGAATGTAATGAACAAAAGGAATTAAGTTATTATCACAAGCCAGCAAGGGTAGTAGGCGGAGATTTTTACTATGCTATGAGAGTTGATGAAGATAATATAGTTTATATAGTAGCTGATGTTATGGGGCATGGTATGGTATCAAACTATGTAGTGGCTATGATAAAAGGTGCTTTTAAAGTACTTTGTCATCAATTTAAAACACCAGGTGAAATAATGACTAATTTAAATAAAATATTATATGATGAATTTGATAAAATGGGAGTTTTCACTACTTGTTTAATAAGTATGATTAATACAAAAGAAAATACTTTAATAACATCAAATGCAGGTCATTATAGTCCTATAATGGTAAGAAAAGATGGTTTCGTGGTAGAAAATTTAAATTGTAAAAAAGGAATACCAATAGGAATAATACAAGACTCTGATTACGTTAATAATGTTCATGAAATAAAAGATTATCCAATGGTTTGTATGTATACAGACGGGATACTTGAGATAAAGAATAAAGAAAAAGAAGAGTATGGAATAAATAGGTTAGAAAAATTCCTACAAAATAATTTTAGACTTACTAAGCAAGCAGTGCTTGAAAACTTAAAGATAGACCTAAAAGAATTTGCGAGAAATGATAATTATGAAGATGATATATTAGTGGTAATGTTAAAAGATAAGTAGGGGGGATAAAATGTATAAAGAGATTTTAATAATAAATGGAAGTCCAAGAAAAAATAAAAACTGTTTTCAATTATGTAATGAAATAAGTAATAAGCTAAGTGAAAATAATATAAGTAGTGAAACATTTGATATATATGATATGAATATTGAATATTGTACAGCTTGTGGTTTTTGCGATAAAACAGGTTATTGTAAGATAAAAGATGATATGACTGTAATGTATGATATGTTTGATAAAGCAAAAGGCGTAATAGTTATAAGTCCAGTACATTTTGATTGTGTATCAGCTAAAGTAAAAACAGTTGTAGACAGAACCCAAGCTATATATGCAAGTAAATACGTATTAAATAAACCATCTATAGATAGAAACAAAAAACGTATAGGAATGTATATTGCAGTAGGTGGGTCTACACCTTATGAAACTCAATTTATGGGTGGGCAAATAGTAATGGACTTTTTCTTTAAAAGTATAAACAACAAGTTGTTATATAATCTTCATTTAAATAATACTGATAAGAAAAATTACAAAGAAAATGAACAGTTCAAAAATATTTTAAGTGAAAACTTAGAAAATTATATAAAAGATATAAAAAAGCTTGATTAATCAGGCTTTTTTGTATAGGAGGATAAAATGCTTAGATATTTAAGTAGTGGAGAATCACACGGACAAAGTTTAATATCAATATTAGATGGAGTACCTTCTAATATTGAATTAAATATAGATGAAATAAATCACGAGCTAAAGAAAAGACAAGGTGGATATGGCCGTGGTGGAAGAATGAAAATAGAACAAGATAAAATAAATATATTAGGTGGAGTTAGAGGTAAAATAACTTTAGGTGGACCTATAAGTATAGAAGTAAAAAACAAGGACTATGAAAATTGGACAAAGTATATGAATCCAATGGAAGAAGTTGATTTTGAAAGTAAGAAAGTAGACAATGTAAGACCAGGCCATGCAGATTTAGTTGGATGTTTAAAATATGACTTTGATGATGCTAGAAATGTACTTGAAAGATCTAGTGCAAGAGAAACTGCAAGTAGGGTTGCAATAGGTGCTATATGTAAACAAATACTTAAAAATTTTGATGTGAATTTCACATCTCATGTTGTACAAATTGGAAGCGTATCACATAAAAATGTATATGATTTTGATTATATAAAAGAAAACGTAGATAATAGTGAAGTTAGATGTGTAGATAAAAGTTTAGAAGAAAAAATAATAAAAGAAATAGACAAAGTAAAGGCTCAAGGAGATACATTAGGTGGTGTGATAGAAGTAAGAGTAAAAAATGTTATTCCAGGTTTAGGCTCATACACTCACTTTGATAAAAAAATAGATGGAGAACTAGCAATGCATCTAATGGGAACTCAAGCTATAAAAGGTGTAGAAATTGGAATAGGATTTGATGTTAGTAGCTTACCAGGGTCTGAGGTTATGGATGAAATTTATTATAATGAAGAATCTGGAATAAAAAGAAGTACTAACAGACTAGGTGGTATAGAAGGTGGAATGACTACAGGGGATGAAATAATAATTAGATGTGCTATGAAACCAATACCTACTTTATATAAGCCTCTTAATTCAATAAATGTAAACTCCCTAGAAAGTTATGTAGCAAGTATTGAAAGGTCTGATAATTGTGCAGTACCTGCATGCAGTGTAGTTTGTGAAAATGTAGTAGCCTTTGTTATTTGTAAGCATTTCTTAGATAAAATAGGTGGAGATAATTTAAATGATTTAAAGTCAAACTATGATTCATATCTAAAAAGGTTAGGTGAAAGAGGATGGAAAAAATAACAAATTCTGTTTGTAATGTAGTTATAGACAAAAGCTATAGAAATTTTAATGAAGCTTTAAGTATATTTCATAATAAAATAAATTCTAATATAAATGATATATACGATGAAATCTTAATAATAAGTGACCAAAATGTATACAACAATGTAGTAGATGAGTTAGTTGACAGCATTAAAGCTAAATTTATATATGAGTATATAGTTATGCCAGGAGAGAATTCAAAATGCTTAGATGTATATGAGCAAATAATGAATTACTGTGTAAAAATAAACTTATCTAGAAAATCAGTTATAATTGCAGTAGGCGGAGGCGTTGTTGGAGACTTAGGTGGATATATAGCATCTACTTATATGAGAGGAATTGATGTTATACAAGTGCCAACAAGTTTACTAGCACAAGTAGATTCATCAATAGGTGGAAAAACTGGTATAAATTTAGGGAAAGTAAAAAATATCATAGGTTCTTTTTATCAACCTAAACTTACATATATAAATGTAAATGCACTAAAGAGTTTACTACAAGATGAATTTATAAGTGGGATGGCTGAAGTAATAAAATATTCTATAATTTATGATTACGAGTTTTTAGATTATTTAATAGAAAATAGTGAAGCTATATTAAATAGAGATAATGAATGTTTATATTACATAGTAAAAAAATGTGCAAGTATAAAAGTAGAAGTAGTAGAAAAAGATGAAAAAGAAGGCGGACTTAGAAAAATACTAAACTTTGGACATACCTTTGGACATGGAGTAGAAAAACTTTGCAATATAAGTCATGGAGATGCAGTTAGCATAGGTATGAACATGGCGTTTAAGTTAGCCTTAGATGAAAACTTAATATCAAATGATTATTATGAAAAGTTTATAAGAGTTTCTAATTTATATAATCTTCCTCTTAATTTTGAAAGCAAAACAAATGATTACTATGAAGAAGAATTTGATAATGATAGCTTTAAAGAATGTAGCTTAGATAAAGATGAAGATATTTTAATAAATGAAATTTTAAATATAATGAAAAGTGATAAAAAAAATAGTTTTGGGAAAATAAATTTAGTTTTACCAGTTAAGTTAGGTGAAGTTAAAATTATAGATAATATAGAAGAAACTAAAATACTACATATAATAAGGAAGTGCAAAAATGCTTAAAGGAAGTTTTGAACTTATAGGGGATAAGTCTATATCTCATAGAGCAATAATGTTTTCAGCAATATCAAAGGGTCATAATAAAATAAGTAATTTTTTGATGGGACAAGATTGCTTAAGTACTATAGATTGTTTTAGAAAAATGGGTGTAGATATTAATATAGAAGGTAGAGATGTTTTTGTAAAGGGTAATGGATTACATGGATTAAAAGCATCTACAGATATATTAGATGTAGGAAATTCAGGGACGACAATAAGACTTATAAGTGGTATATTAGCAGGTAATAAATTTGAGTCCACATTAATTGGAGATGAATCAATAGCTAGGCGACCTATGAAAAGAGTAACAGACCCACTTAGACTTATGGGATGTAGGATAGAGGGCAAAGACGATGCAAATTATACACCTATAAAAATTTATGGTGGGAATTTACATAGTATAGATTATAAAATGCCAGTTGCCTCAGCTCAAGTAAAATCAGCGCTAATACTTGCAAGCCTTTATGCTGATGGGAAAAGTACTATACACGAAAAAGTAAGAAGTAGAAATCATACAGAGATAATGCTAAAGTCATTTGGAGCAGATATTAATGTTGATGATTTAAGTATAAACATAAATCCTGTTAAAGAATTGTTTAGCCAAGACATAAACGTTGCAGGAGATATTTCATCAGCATCGTTTATAATAGTCGGGACATTGATAACCAAAGGTTCAGAGGTTATGATAAAAAATGTTGGATTAAATAAGACTAGAACAGGAATAATAGATGTAGTAAAAAATATGAATGGAAATATAGAAATATTAAATAAAAGGCTAGTAGGTGGAGAGATAGTAGGAGACTTACTTGTAAAATATAGCCCTAACTTAAATGCCACAAATATAGATAAAGACATAATTCCAAGACTTATAGATGAAATACCAGCAATAGCAGTGCTTGCAACTCAATGCGAAGGAACTACAATAATAAAAGATGCCAAAGAGTTAAAAGTAAAAGAAAGCAACAGAATAAAAGTAGTAGTAGATAACTTAAAACTTATGGGTGCAGATATTAAAGAACTAGAAGATGGTATGATTATAAAAGGAAAAAGTTCTTTAAAAGGTGCAAATATAAAAACATTCAAAGATCATAGAATAGCCATGGCATTTTCTATTGCAGATTTAGTATGCGATGGAGATGTTAAATTAGATAATACACAATGTATTGATGTATCTTTTCCAGGATACACTGAGCTAATAAAAGAATTATCTAAGTAATAAAAAAATATAAAGGGTTTTTGAAAAATTAGTAGAAATATGATATTAAACCAAAAAAAT
This sequence comes from Peptostreptococcaceae bacterium VA2, assembly GCA_000686145.1. Taxonomy (GTDB): domain Bacteria; phylum Bacillota; class Clostridia; order Peptostreptococcales; family Peptostreptococcaceae; genus Romboutsia_D. The sequence goes on from JMMB01000007.1 coordinate 802,290, forward strand.
GCGTTTGCTAAATCAAATTTTATTAAAAGAATTTGATTTAATAGCAAATATTATGTATAATTGTATGTTGTATACAAAATTAAATTAGGAGGAATTTTTTTATGAAATTACCAATAGCATTATCTAACAGACATGTTCACTTAAGCCAAGCTGACATAGAGACTTTATTCGGAGCAGGACATCAATTAACTCATTTCAAGCCATTATCTCAACCAGGACAATTTGCTTGTGATGAAAAAGTTGACTTAGTAGGACCAAAAGGAACTTTAAAAGGTGTTAGAGTTTTAGGACCAGCAAGACCTAATACACAAGTTGAAATATCTTTAGCAGACGGGTTTGCTTTAGGTGTTAAAGCGCCAATAAAAGAATCTGGAGATATAGCAGGAACTCCTGGTGTTAAATTAGTAGGACCAGCTGGAGAAGTAGAATTAGCAGAAGGTATTATAGTTGCTTCTAGACATATACATATGAGTCTTGATGACGCTGCTAAATTTGGAGTAGCTGACAAGCAAATAGTGAAGGTTAGAACTTTCGGACCTAGAGCTGTAGTATTTGAAAATGTATTAGTTAGAGCAAACGCAAACTTTGCTTTAGAAATGCACGTAGACGTTGAAGAAGGAAACGCTGCTGGCGTTAGAAACGGTCAAGAAGTTGAGTTAATAGCTCAATAATTATATATAAATTAAAGGTATGTGAACTTCACATACCTTTTTTGTGTTTAATCAACTTTTTCAATTACTTTTTCAACAACATCCCCGTATTCAATTCCATAGTTATACATTTGCTCAAGCAAAGGAATCATTTTTTCTCCAATTTCAGTAAGACTATATTCAACTTTAGGAGGAATAACAGGGTATATTTCTCTATGCACTAGTCCATCCTCTTCAAGACTTCTTAATTGATTTGTTAACATCTTTTGAGTAACATCAGGTAATTTTCTTTTGATTTCACTAAATCTAAGGCATCCACTACTTAAATACCATAATATTAAAATCTTCCATTTTCCCGAAACTAATTTATGAAATAAAATCATTGGGCAGGTATTGTACTTAGCACAACGACTACTCATGTGACACTTATTATGGGAAGTTATAGGTTTGTCCATATTCACATCTCTCCTTAAGTGGGATTATCAAATATAATTATACCATAAAAAAAATATTAATTAAGTAATAAATATCACAGACATTGCGAAAGATATACAGTATCCTTTTGTATACTATATATAAATAAAGTGCCTACTTGTGAATGTAAGAATAAAGGTTTATTATAAGACTATAATTACAAGCAAGTTAAACATATAAATTAGCAAAAGCATGAATGTTAAAACTTTTCTAGGAAAAAATAAGTTTCTATAGTTTCTATAATATGATAACATATTATGGAATAATATAAACTTAATTAGGAAAAAGGAGTATACATAAATGAGTAATAAAATAGCTAATATGATAGATCACACAGTATTAAAGGCAGTAACAACTAAAGAAGATGTTAAAAAAATATGTAGTGAAGCAAAAGAATATGAATTTTTCTCTGTTTGTATAAATCCAACACAAATTGAATTTGCAAAAAATGAACTAAAAGGAAGTAACGTAAAAGTTTGTACAGTTATAGGCTTCCCATTAGGTGCTAATACTTCAGAGGTTAAGGCGTTTGAAACTAAAGATGCTATAGCTAAAGGTGCAGATGAAGTAGATATGGTTATAAATATCGGTGCATTAAAAGACAAAAACTACGACTTAGTTCAAAAGGACATAAAAGCAGTAGTAGATGCAGCTAACAAAGAAGCTTTAGTAAAAGTTATAATAGAAACTTGCTACTTAACTGATGAAGAAAAGAAGAAAGCATGTGAATTAGCAGTTAAAGCAGGTACTGATTTTGTAAAAACTTCAACAGGATTTGGAACTGGAGGATCAACGCCAGCTGATATCAAACTTATGAGAGAAACTGTAGGACAAAGCATAGGAGTAAAAGCTTCTGGTGGAGTTAGAAATAAAAAAGATGCAATAGCTATTGTAGAAGCTGGAGCAAGTAGAATAGGAGCAAGTGCATCTATTGCAATAGTAATAGGTGAAGAAGGAAAAAGCGACTATTAATAAGAAAATTTAGATTTACTGATTTAATTTAAAGTTTTATGGGTATATAACATAAAACAAAGATCTTAAAATAACTATAATGATATTAAATTATAAAAACTTTTCTCGAAATACTTAAATATATTATTTATATAAACAAAAAAGAAGGTATTTTGTATCAAAGTATAGAATATTTTGTTTATTATGTAATATTTTGTTTATTATGTAATAATTTACGCATTGATAAGATACAATGCATTTTTCTATACATTGTATCAACAATACTAATTTACTTATGTTTAAACGATTTAAGTACATATGAGTAATATACAAGGAGGATACAATTATGGCTAAATTTATGAAAACAGTTGACGGAAACACAGCTGCAGCACACGTTGCTTATGCATTTACTGATGTAGCTGCTATCTACCCAATAACACCATCTACAACGATGGCAGAGGTTGTTGATGAATGGGCGGCACAAGGAAGAAAGAACATATTTGGACAAAAGGTTAACGTAGTAGAAATGCAATCAGAAGCAGGTGCTGCTGGGGCGTTTCATGGGGCATTACAAGGTGGAGCTTTAACTACAACATTTACTGCATCTCAAGGTTTATTATTAATGATACCTAATATGTACAAGGTTGCAGGGGAATTACTTCCAGGGGTATTCCACGTAAGTGCTCGTGCTCTTGCATCTCAAGCATTATCTATATTTGGGGACCACCAAGACGTTATGAGTGCTCGTCAAACTGGATGTGTATTATTAGCTTCTGGATCAGTTCAAGAAGTTGCAGATATAGCACCAGTAGCTCATTTAGCTGCTATAGAAGGTAAATTACCTTTCATACATTTCTTTGATGGATTTAGAACATCTCATGAAATTCAAAAAATTGAATTATTAGAAACTGAAGATTATGCAAGTTTATTAAATATGGAAGCAGTTCAAGAATTCAGAAATAAAGCTTTATCTCCAAACCACCCAGTTACTCGTGGTACTGCTCAAAATCCAGATATATATTTCCAAACTAGAGAAGCTTCTAATAAATACTATGATAATATCGTAGGAATAGTTGAAAAATACATGGATCAAATGAGTGAATTAACAGGAAGACCTCATAGTTTATTTAATTACTATGGAGCCAAAGATGCTAAAAACATAGTAATAGCTATGGGTTCAGTTACAGAAACAATCGAAGAAACAATAGACTTCGTAAATGCTAATGGTGGAAGTTTCGGTTTAGTTAAAGTTCATTTATTTAGACCATTCTCAACTAAACATTTATTAAATGCTATCCCAGCTTCTGCAGAAAAAATATGTGTACTTGATAGAACAAAAGAACCTGGTTCAATCGGTGAACCATTATACTTAGATGTACGTGCTGCATATTATGATTTAGATAAAACACCAATGATAATAGGTGGAAGATATGGATTAGGATCAAAAGATGTTACTCCATCAGAAATAAAAACTGTATTTGATAACTTAGTTTCAGAAAATCCTAAAAACAACTTTACATTAGGTATAGTAGATGATGTAACTAATACATCATTAACTCCATCAGAGCCAGTTAAAATAGCTCCTGAAGGAACTATAAGATGTAAATTCTGGGGATTAGGATCTGACGGTACAGTTGGAGCTAATAAACAAGCTATAAAAATAATAGGAGACCATACAGATAAATATGCTCAAGCTTACTTTGCATATGACTCTAAAAAATCTGGTGGTATAACTATGTCTCACTTAAGATTTGGAAATACTCCAATAAGAGCTACTTACTTAATAGATGAGGCTGATTATATAGCATGTCACAACCAATCATATGTTAACCAATATGATTTACTAAAAGGACTTAAAAAGCAAGGTACATTCGTACTTAACACTATATGGAATAAAGAAGAATTAGAAGCAAATTTACCAGCTAAAATGAAGCAATTTATAGCTAAGAATGATATAAACTTCTACACTGTAAATGCTACTAAGATAGCTCAAGAAATAGGTCTTGGAACAAGAATAAATATGATAATGCAATCTGCATTCTTCAAATTAGCTGAGATAATACCTGCAGAGCAAGCTACTGAGCACTTAAAAGACTCTATAACTAAAGCTTACGGTAAAAAAGGTGAAAAAATAGTTAAAATGAACTTTGAAGCTGTTGAAGCAGGTATGAATTCAATAGTTAAAATAGATGCACCATCTGCATGGGCAAATGCTAAAGAATTAGAAATGGCAGCAGATTCTACTGAACCAGAATTCATCAAAAACATCTTAAGACCAATGAACGCACAAGAAGGTGATAGTTTACCAGTAAGTGCATTTAATGGAATAGAAGATGGAACATTCCCTTGTGGAACAGCTGCTTACGAAAAAAGAGGTATAGCTGTAGATGTTCCTGAGTGGGTATTAGAGAACTGTATCCAATGTAACCAATGTGCTTATGTATGTCCTCATGCATGTATAAGACCAGTATTAGTAAATGAAGAAGAAGTTGCAAATGCTCCAGAAAGCTTCAACACTAAAAAAGCTATTGGTAAAGGATTAGAAGGATTACAATACAGAATTCAAGTGGCTCCAATGGACTGTACTGGATGTGGAAACTGTGCTGATGTATGTCCAGCTAAGCAAAAAGCTTTAGTTATGAAACCTATTGATACTCAAGAAGTTGAAGTAGAAAACTGGGCGTTTGCAGCTGATACACAAAAAGTATCTCCAAAAGGAGACTTAATGGGTACAAACACTGTTAAGGGAAGTCAATTTAGACAACCACTAATGGAGTTCTCAGGTGCTTGTGCAGGTTGTGGAGAAACTCCATACATCAAGTTAGTAACTCAATTATTTGGAGATAGAATGATGATAGCTAATGCTACAGGATGTTCTTCTATATGGGGAGGATCAGCTCCTTCAACTCCATACACAACTAACCATGAAGGTAAAGGTCCATCTTGGGCAAACTCATTATTTGAGGACAATGCTGAATATGGATACGGAATGATGTTAGCTGTTAAACAAATGAGAAATAAAATAGCTGATAATATGCAAGAATTAGTAAAAATGGATATATGTGGTTGTGCTAAAGAAGCATTCACTGCTTGGTTAGAGGGAATGGATGATTCAGAAGCTTCACAAGTTGCAAGTCAAAAAGTAATAGAAGTATTAGATGGTACTTGCGATTGTTCAGGTGAAGAAGTAAAAGCATTAATCAAAGAAATAGATGAAAGAAGAGATTACTTAGTTAAGAGATCTCAATGGATACTTGGAGGAGATGGATGGGCTTATGACATCGGATACGGTGGACTTGACCACGTACTAGCTTCAGGTGAAGATGTAAATGTATTAGTGTTTGATACAGAAATCTATTCAAATACAGGAGGTCAAGCTTCTAAATCTACTCCAATGGCTGCAATGGCTAAATTCGCTGCTGCTGGTAAGAGATCTAAGAAAAAAGACTTAGGTATGATGGCTATGACTTACGGAAATGTATACGTAGCACAAGTTGGAATGGGTGCAGACAAGAATCAATTAATGAAGGCTGTAATAGAAGCTGAAAAGCATGACGGACCATCATTAATAATAGCTTATTCTCCATGTATATCTCATGGATTAAAAGAAGGAATGGGAAGAGCTCAAGCAAACATAGAGCAAGCTGTTAAAGCTGGATACTGGCATTTATACAGATACAACCCAACTCTAAAAGCTGAAGGGAAAAATCCTTTCACTCTAGATTCTAAAGAACCTACAGAAAGCTTTAGAGAGTTCTTATTAAAACAAGTAAGATATTCTGCAATAGCTAATCAATTCCCAGACATGGCTGATGAATTATTCACTATGGCTGAAGAAGATGCTACTGAAAGATACAATGGATATAAAAGATTAGCAGAACAATTCTAATATAAATATAGAGTATAATTAAGGATGGACTTTTAAAAAGTCCATCCTTTTTTAATGCTAATAAATAACAAACTAAGGCTTTAAAAAAGAAAATTTTAAAAAATATATAGAATATACTATATAAGTGCATTAGTGTATACTATTTAAAAATATGATACAATAAGAGTATAAGAAGTATGAGTTTGGAGGGGCAAAATGAAAAGTGTAGAAAGTGAAATAAAATATCTGAAGTTACTATCAAAGCAGTATCCGAGTATATCAAAAGCAAGTACTGAAATAATAAACTTAGAAGCGATACTAAATTTACCAAAGGGAACTGAACACTTTATAAGTGATATACATGGGGAGTATGAATCATTTGTTCATGTACTTAAAAATGGTTCAGGAGTTATAAAAAGGAAAATAGAAGAAGTATTTTCAAGTACTATGAGAGATAATGAAAAAAAAGCTTTAGCAACTCTTATTTACTATCCAGAACAAAAATTAGACTTAATAATTAAAGAAGAAGAAAATATAGATGATTTTTATAGAATAAATATATATAGACTTATAGAATTATGTAAATATGCATCTAGTAAATATACTAGATCAAAAGTGAGAAAGTTACTTCCAAAAGATTTTAAATATATAATAGAAGAACTTTTACATGAAAATATAGATGGTGAACATAAAAAGAATTATTATAAAAGTATAGTAGAAACAATAATACAAATAGATAGAGCAAAAGAATTTATAATAGCTATATCTAAAGTTATACAAAAGTTAGTAGTAGATAGACTACATATAATAGGTGATATATACGATAGAGGTCCAAGACCTGATATAGTTATGGATACCCTAATGGACTATCACTGTGTAGATATACAATGGGGAAATCATGATATATTATGGATGGGAGCAGCAGCAGGGTCAAAGGCATGTATAGCAAATGCACTTAGAATATCTGCTAGATATGCAAATTTAGATATTATTGAAGATATCTATGGTATAAATTTATTGCCATTAGCTACATTTGCAATGGAAGTTTATAAAGATGACCCATGTAATTGTTTTATACCAAAAATAAGTGATCAAGATGTATCTACCAAAGAGAAATCATTAATAGCTAAAATGCACAAAGCAATAAGTGTGATTCAGTTTAAGTTAGAGGGAGATACAATAAATAGAAGACCAGAGTTTGACATGAAACATAGATTATTACTTAATAATATAAATTATGAAGATGGAACTATAAATTTAAAAGGAAAAAACTACAAATTAAAAGATACAAACTTCACAACTATAGATAAAAATAATCCATACAAATTTACAAAAGAAGAAGAAATAGTAATGGATAAATTAGTGTCTTGCTTTAAAAATAGTGAAAAACTTCAGAAACATGTTTCATTTTTATTTTCTAAAGGAAGCATTTATTTAACAGCAAACTCAAATTTATTAATTCATGGATGTATACCTTTAAATGAAGATTCAAGTTTTATGAGTATGAAGCTACAAGGAAGTGAATATAAAGGAAAAGCATTGATGAATAAAATGGAGTCTTTATCTAGAGAAGGTTACTTCTTTGAAGAAAAAAGTATTCAAAAACAATATGGAATGGATATGATGTGGTATCTTTGGACTGGGAAATGTTCATCGTTATTTGGAAAAGATGATATGACAACATTTGAAAGATATTTTATAGGAGAAAAAGAAACTCATAAGGAAAATAAAAATCCGTATTTTAAACTAAGAGAAGATGAAGAAATGTGTGAAAAAATATTTAGGGAATTTAATTTAGATAGTAAAGACGCACATATAATAAACGGACACGTACCAGTAGAAAGCAAAAATGGAGAAAGTCCAATAAAAGCAAATGGGAAAATACTAGCAATAGATGGTGGATTTTCAAGAGCGTACCAAGAGAAAACTGGAATAGCTGGATACACCTTGATATATAACTCGTATAGTTTACAATTAGTATCTCATGATCCATTTACTTGTGCAGAAGAAGCGATAGTAAATGAAAGTGATATATTATCTACAACAGAAATAGTAGAACATAAAGCTAAGAGAAAAACAGTAAGAGATACAGATGCAGGAAAAAAACTAGAAGAAGAAGTGAAAGATTTAAAACTATTATTAATGGCATATAAAAAAGGTATTATAAAGGAAATATAAAAGAAGTCGAAAGACTTCTTTTTTGTATAAAATTATAAAATTATGGAAATATTAATAATAATTAATTTTGTAGAGGAGGTATAACATGAACTCACTAAAGGATAGTAAGACTAAATTAAACTTAATGAGGGCTTTTGCAGGAGAGAGTCAAGCAAGAAATAGATACACTTTTGGAGCATCTCAAGCTAAGAATAAAAAATTAGCACTAATAGAACAGGCATTTATTTATACAGCAGACCAAGAAAAAGCTCATGCAAAGGTATTTTATGATCATTTAAAAGAACTTACAGGTGAAACTATACACATAGATGGAGGATATCCTGTAGAAATATATGATGATATATTACAAACGCTAAGAGCAGCTCAACATGATGAGTATGAAGAATGGGAAGAAATTTACAAAAGTTTTGCAAACACTGCTAAAGAAGAAGGATTTGTATCAGTAGCAAATAGCTTCGAAAAAATAGCAGAAATTGAAAAAACTCATGGAGACAGATTTGGTTATTTTGCACAAAAATTAGAATCTAATATGTTATTTAAAAGTGATAAAGAAGAACAATGGATATGCTTAAACTGTGGCCATATACACAGTTCAAAAGAAGCACCTAATGCTTGTCCAGTATGTTCTCATCCACAAGGTTATTTTATATTATATTCTAAATCACCTTTTGAAAACTAAAAAAAATGTCGTATAAAAATACATAAAGAAAGAGTTTTCAAAACACTTGACAGGATTATACAATTATTATAAAATTAATCCTATAAGATAGTAATATAAAGATCTACTATAAAAGGGTAATACAAAAATCTACTTTAAAATAAATTTAAAAAATGGATTGTTACTGATAGAGCAGGCAATACCTAAGTTAGGATATAAGTTATTTTTTGTATCTTAATTTAGGTATTTTATATTTTATATGATAAATATCTTAATATAAGGGTATAAATGAACTAACAAATAACAATTGTTTTATATCATTTAATAAATAAAATTTCAGGTAAGGGTGTGAGTAAATAGACATGATTATTCAAAAAATTTATAACAACAATGTAGTATTGGTTATAGATAGGAAAAGTAAAAAGGAACTAGTACTCACTGGCTGTGGAATAGGATTTCAGAAAAAAGTAGGAGAAGAAGTAGAAAAAGATAAAGTAGAAAAAAAGTTTATAACTGAAAATGAAACATTAAAAAAACAAATAACTAAATTGATAAGTGAAGTTGACGAAAATATATTTAACTTAAGTTCTAAGATAATAGACTATGCAAAAGAATACTTATCATCAGATTTAGATGATTATATATACGCTTCTCTTACAGATCATATAGCATTTGCATTTAAAAGACATGAAGAGAACATAGAAATAAAAAATGATTTATTATATGAAATAAAGAGAATTCATAAAAGAGAATTTGAAGTTGGTAAATGGGCAATAGAATACATAAATAAAGAATTTGGTGTTCAATTTTCAATAGATGAAGCAGGATTTATAGCGATGCATTTAGCAAACGCAAATTATAAAGATAATATAAGCGAGTCGTTTTTAATGACAAATATTGTGAATGAAATACTTGATATAATAAAATCTTATTATAATATTGAGTTTGAAGAAGATGATTTTAACTATGATAGATTAATTACACATCTAAAATTCTTTGCAAAGAGACTAATAAAAAAAGAACATGTAGAAGATAAAAATAATGGACTTATAGATATAATAAAGTTACAATATAAAAAACCCTATGATTGTTCATGCATAATAAAACAATTTATAGAAGATAATAATGAGTATATAGTGAGTGAAGACGAACTGTTATACCTTACATTACACATTAATAAAGTTATATCAGCTATAACGTAAAATTTAATAAATGCGAAACAAGCTATCTAAAGTTGTTACTGGTTGGGCAGGCAAGACTTAGGTTTATGAAAATATGTAATAGGTATAAATTATAACAATACTTTTTTAAGATTGATATTTATGTCTATATAATATTATATTTTTATAGATTTAGGTCTTTTTATATATTAAAATAAAAAAAATTATACAACAAATAGAAGGAGACAGATAATATGAGTTTTTTCAAAAATATATTCAAAGGAAATAAAGAGGAAGTTAAGAAAGAAGAAATAGCAGCATTAACTAATGGAGAATTAGTTTCAATAACTGAAGTTCCAGATGAAGTATTTTCAACTAAAATGATGGGTGACGGATTTGCTATGAAAACTACCGATGGAATAATAGTATCTCCAGTTGCTGGTAAAATAGGAAGTGTATTCCCAACTAAACATGCTATAACAATAAACTCTGTAGATGGAAGAGAAGTTCTAATACATTTAGGAGTTGATACTGTAAAATTAAAAGGTGAAGGATTTGAATCTTTTGTAGAAGAAAATCAAGATGTTAAAGTTGGAGATAAATTAGTTAAAATGGATATTGAATTTATAGAAAAAAATGCTAAATCATCTATGCCTATAGTAATATTTACTAATTTAGAAGGAACTGAAAGCGTGAAAATACAAGAAGGTAGCGCAAAAGCAGGAGAGTTAAATAAAATAGAAATAACGAAATAATTTGAATAAAAAAAATATAAAAAATATTATGAAAATGTTTACAAAAAAATTGTCGTATGTTATACTTTAGATAGAAATTAAATAAATTAATAAATAAGTATAGCGTGTTACTGGTAATGCAGGCATGGGCTAAGTTATTTATAGATACCTTGTGTAACTATAAATTGTTTAGCCCTTTTTTATTGGGGAATTATGTAATAGAGTTTAAAAATTTTAATAATATTTTGCATAAATGAAAATAATAAACTGTATAGTCGGTAAAAACGTTCTTACAAAATTAAATAAAATAGGAGGAATAATAATATGCTTCAATACTTACAAAGAATTGGTAAAGCAATAATGCTTCCAATCGCAGCACTACCAGTTGCAGGTATATTACTAGGTGTTGGTGGAGCGCTACTTAACATAGCGAACTTACCTGATGCACCAGCAATATATCAGCCGTTAATAGCTTTTGTTGATATTCACGCAGTAACAATAATTTTAAAACTAATGCAAGGTATAGGTGATATAGTATTTGGTAACTTACCGTTACTATTTGCAGTAGGTACTGCAGTTGGTCTTGCTAAGCAAGATAAAGGTACTGCTGGACTTGCTTCTGTATTTGGATTCTTAATAATGAATCAGGTTATAAGTATATTATTGGGTTTAGGTGCTACTCCACTAGGTGTTTTAACACCAGATGCAGTACCAGCTCAATATGCAACTTATGTAACTAAAACATTAGGAATATTTACTCTTAACATGTCAGTGTTCGGTGGTATTATAACAGGTATGGTAACATCTACATTACACAATAAATATTACAAAATACAATTACCAGCAGTTATAGGATTCTTCTCAGGTTCAAGATTTGTACCTATCGTAGTTTCTTTAGCAATGGCAGTTACAGGTGTTATATTAGCTTATGCATGGCCATTTGTACAAGATGGAATCGCTCTAATAGCTTTATTTGTTAAAAATGCAGGACCAATTGGTACTTTCTTATACGGAGTAATAGAAAGATCATTAATACCATTTGGACTACATCATGTATTCTATACTCCATTCTGGTTTGGATCTTTTGTAGATGGACAAGTTTTAGCAGATGGAGCTTGGCAAACAGTACAAGGTGCTAACTACGCATACTTCGCTCAATTAAGCCATATGAAAGATATAGTTGGTGCTGATCCAGAAACTATGTCAAAAATAGTATCAGGTTCAACAAGATTTATGGCAGGTAAATTCCCATTCATGATGTTTGGATTACCAGCAGCAGCACTTGCAATGTATCATACAGCAGCAGATAACAAGAAAAAAGTTGTTGGAAGTTTACTACTTGCAGCAGCATTTACATCATTCTTAACAGGTATAACTGAACCATTAGAATTTACATTCTTATTTGTTGCACCAGTATTATATGGAGTTCACTGTTTAATGGCAGGTCTTTCATTCTTATTAATGGATGTACTTAATGTATTTATAGGTATGACATTCTCAGGTGGATTTATAGACTTCTCATTATTTGGATTACTTCCTGCAGGAGCTGGAGTTCCAACTAAATGGTTTATGGTAATAGCTGTTGGTGCAGTTTATGCATTTGTTTATTACTTCTTATTCAAGTTCTTAATATTAAAATTTGACTTAAAGACTCCAGGTAGAGAAGGAGACGAAGAAGAAGCTAAACTTTACTCTAAAGCTGATTTCAATGAAGCTAAAGGATCAAATACTAAAGATGAAATAGTTGAAAATGCTCCACATGTAATCGCTGCATTAGGTGGAGGAGAAAATGCTGTTTCAATAGATGCATGTATAACTAGACTTAGAGTTGAAGTTTTAGATAAATCTAAAGTAGACAAAGCTAAACTTAAAGCATTAGGTGCTGTAGGAGTTGTAGAGGTTGGTAATGGAATACAAGCAATCTTTGGAGCTAAAGCAGATGCATATAAACATGAAATAAACAAAATATTAGGAAGAGACTAATATTAATATAAAACAACACAAAAACCTAGCGTATTCGCTAGGTTTTTGACATTTAAGAGAAAAAGGAGTATAATTATTAAGTGAGTTTAATGATATAAATTACTTTGTTTTAAGAGGTGAAAAGTATGGAAAATACAATAATACAACCAGTTTTAGTCGGTGGAGATATAAATTGCTATTCTGTTGCCAGAGCATACCACGAGGCTTATGGCGTTAAGTCAATAGCATTTGGAAGATATGCATTAGGAGCAACTAAAGATAGTAATATAATTGATTTTAGAATAGATCCCAAAATAACAGAAGAAAAAGAATTCATAGAAGTTTTATTAAAAACAGCAGATGAATTAGCAGCACCTAATAAGAAACTAATATTAATGGGATGTACTGATGAATATGCAGAATTAATAATAGACCATAGAGATACATTAAAAGAAAAATATATAGTTCCTTATATAAATAGCGAATTAAAAAATAAATTAATAGAAAAAGAATTATTTTATCAAATGTGTGAAGAAAAAGGATTAGATTATCCAAAGACTTTCATATATTCAAAAGGTGATAAAATAGAAAACTTTGGATTTAATTATCCAGTTATAATAAAACCTTCAGACAGTGTATTATACTGGCAGTTCCCATTTGAAGGAATGAAAAAAGCATATGTAGCTAATAATGAAAAAGAGTTTATAGAAATAACTAGCACAATATACAAAGGCAAATATGATAAAAATATGATAATACAAGATTTTATACCAGGGGATGACTCAAACATGAGAGTTTTAACTTGTTATTCAGATCAACATGGAAAAGTAAAGATGATGTGCTTAGGACATGTATTATTAGAAGAACATACTCCAAAAGGAATAGGAAATCATGCTGCTATAATAACAGAGTATGATGGACCTTTAATGGAAAAATTCAAAACATTCTTAGAAGACATAAATTATACTGGATATTCAAACTTTGACATAAAGTTTGATACTAGAGATAATACATATAAAGTGTTTGAAATAAATCTAAGACAAGGTAGAAGTAACTACTACGTAACAAGCTCTGGAAATAACATAGCTAAGTATATAGTAGAAGATAGAGTATACAATAAAGAGTTAGATTTAAAAATCCAAAAAGATGAATTTTTCTGGCATGTTATACCAAATAATGTTGTGTACAAATATGTAAAAGATACATCTTTAGTAAACAAAGCTAAATCTTTAGTTAGCCAAGGAAATAGTGCTACATCATTTGGATATGATAAAGACTTAAAAGGAAACTTTAAGAGACGTTGGTATATACTTTTATACAGTATAAATCAAATGAAAAAGTTTAAAAAATACTGCAAATAGATTGGTGAGATGACTATGGAAACTAACAAGACAGTTGGAGTGATGGGTGGATTAGGTCCTATGGCTACGGTTTATTTTTATGATATGATAGTTAGACTGACAGATGCAAAATCTGATCAAGAACATATTGATATGGTAATAACTAATCGTGCAACAACACCTGATAGAACTGATTATATAATTGGAAAGTCTCCAAAAAATCCTGTCGATGTGCTTGTAAAAGATGCTAAAAAATTAGAGCAATATGGAACAGATTTTTTAGTACTTACATGTAATACAGCACATTACTTTCATGAAAAAATAGCTGAGAGTGTAAATATACCAGTTATAAATATAGTAGAAGAGACTATTATATACGCAAAGCAAAAAGGGTACAATAAGCTAGGAATACTAGCTACAACAGGAAACATACAAACCAAATTGTATCAAAATATGTGTGAGAAGTATGAAATAGACTATTTAGTATTAGACGATGAAAAACAACAATATATAATGGATATTATTTATAAAGACATAAAAAGTGGAAAAAGTGCGGATATGGAAAAATTCAATAAGATTGTTGAGTATTTAAAAGAAAACAATTGTGATGGATCAATACTTGGATGTACAGAACTTTCTATTTTAAAAAATGATAATAACTTAGACAATAAATTTTATATAGATTCTCTAGAGGTATTAGCTAGAAAAACTATAAATTTATGCGGCAAAAATTCTAAGTAAACAAAAAATAGAGTAGGTAAAACTACTCTATTTTTCTAAAATTATTACGAAAATATTTGTATGTTCGGTAATAATATTCAATTAAAAATACAAAGATATTATGTTATACTACATAATTAAAAGCAATAAATAGGAGGATTAGGTTATGAGATTATTAGAGATGATGAATGAAGTAGTATTTAATTCTAATAAACCTTGGGATAAAATAAAAAATACAGAAATAAAAGACTTGGCATATAACTCTTCTAAATGTAAAGATGGGTATATGTTTATAGCTATAAAAGGTGAAAGTTTAGATGGTCATAAATATGCACAAGATGCATATGAAAAAGGATGTAGAGTATTTATATTACAAGATGATGTGAAACTTAATGAAGACGCTATAAAATTATTCGTTAAAGATAGCAGAATAGCTTTATCAAAAATTTCATCAAATTATTTTGGTAATCCTTCTAAAGAATTAAAAATTATAGGAGTTACAGGTACAAAAGGGAAAACTACTATAACAAATTATTTAAGTACAGTTTTAAATCATGCGGGATTAAATACTGGTGTAATAGGAACTAATGGAACTTTTTATAATGGAAAAGAAGAAAGAACGGCCAACACAACGCCAGAGAGTTATGAGTTACACAGAATATTTAGAGACATGCTAGATAGTGGAGTTAAATGTGTATCAATGGAAGTATCATCAGGTGGGTTAATGATGGATAGAGTTAAAGATATTAATTTTGATGTAGCAATATTCTCTAATTTATCCCTAGACCATGTAGGCCCTAAAGAACATCCAACATTTGAAAATTATTTAGATTGTAAAGCTAAATTATTTACGTTAGCTAAGCATGGTATAGTAAATATAGATGATAAATATGCAAATCAAATAATAGAAAAAGCAACTTGTGATATAGACACTTTTGGAATAGAAAATAAAGGTGATATAGTAGCAAAGAACATAGAATATTCTAGAGAATTAGATTCATTAGGTGTAAGCTTCGATGTAGCAACTAAAAATGAAGAATTTAATACATATATATGCTCACCAGGGACATTTAGTATATATAATGCACTAGCTGTTATATCAGTTTGTAGATATCTACAAATTGATCAAGATATAATGTTAGATGCTTTAAAAAGTGCTAAAGTAAAAGGAAGAGTAGAAGTGTTACCAGTTCTTGATTATGCAACTGTAATAATAGACTATGCTCACAATGGCGTAAGTTTAGAGAATATATTACAAACATTAAAAAAATATGATCACAATAGATTAATATGTTTATTCGGATCAGTAGGTGGAAGAACAAAATTAAGAAGAAAAGAACTTGGAGATGTAGCATCTAGAGAATGTGATTTATGCATATTAACAAGTGATAATCCAGATTTTGAAGATCCAATGGATGTAATAAAAGATATAGCTGATTCATTTAAAAACTCAGATTGCGATTATATAGTAGAACCTGATAGAAAAGTAGCTGTTGAAAAAGCAATAGAAATAGCTCAAGATGGTGATATGATAGTATTTGCAGGAAAAGGGCATGAAGAATATCAACTTATAAAAGGAGAAAATCTACCTTTTAGTGAAACAGAAGTAGCTGTAAATGCAGCTAAAAGAATTATGGAAAGTAAAGTCAAAAAACAACTTTCATAATAACCATATAGCATGATATATAAAGCTTAGTAATTAAGTTATTAATAAATTAGAAAAGAGAAGTTTTATTACTTCTCTTTTCTGTATGTAAAAACAAAATTATTTATAATAATAAAAAATGGATAGAGGTGAATTTATGGATAAAGGTGAAATATTTTTATCATTACTTGAAAAATCAAGTTTAATAATAGTTTTATTTATTATGATTACTAAGATAAAAGGATTTAAATATATATTTCAAAAGGAAAATCATAATATAGGTGATTTATTTATTATATCTATAATATTTAGCTTATTAGCTATGTTGGGTACTTATAATGGTATTAGCGTGCATGGCTCATTAGCTAATACAAGAATAATTGCTATAGTGTCTGGAGGTATATTGTTTGGACCATTAGTAGGTTTTACGTCGGGATTTGTATCTGGTTTTCATAGATATATACTTGATGTAAGCGGAATTACAAGTATTCCTTGTTTTATATCTAGTATATTTGCAGGATTATTATCAGGGTATGTAAGTAAAAAAGTTAGTGATGAGCAAAAGTGGTTCTATGGAATTATATGTGGAGTAGCATCTGAAAGTATTAGTATGTTTTTAATATTTTTAATGTCAAATCCACACAACACAGCTGTAGTAGTAATAAATAAAATATACCTACCAATGATAGTTGGTCAAGTTGGAATAGGTTTTTTAGTATCTGTTGTAAATGTTATAAAAAAAGAAAAAGAAGAAATAGCGGCATTTCAGTCAAAGTTAGCGCTAAATATAGCTAATAAAACTCTACCATATTTTAGATCTATAAATGAAGAATCTTTAAAAGTTATATGTTCAATAATAAAAGAAGAAATAAATTCAGATGCAGTGGCAATAACAGATAGTGAAAAAGTACTAGCTTATGTAGGTGTTGGACAAGATGTATTTGATAAGCCTAATGTAGAGCTTAGCGATACAACTAAAGAGTCAATGAGAGAAAATAAAATATTAAATATAAAAGTAGACAAGGAAGAATATTCTTTAAGTGAAAAAATAAGTTTAAAAACAGCGATGATTATACCTTTAACAGACTCTCAAGGCGTTATGGGAACTTTAAAAATATATTATACAAAACAATATGAGATGAGTTATTCAAAAAAATCTTTAGCAATAGGATTATCATACATTATATCCACATTAATGGAAATATCTAAAATTGAAAAAATTAAAGAAGCAAAAAATAAAGCAGAAATAAAGGCACTTCAGACTCAAATAAATCCTCATTTTTTATTTAATGCATTAAATACTATAACTTCTTTTATAAGAATAGACCCAGATAAAGCAAGAAAACTTATAATAAATTTATCTACATATATGAGATATAACATAGAAGTAAATGATAACCTTATAAATATAAAAAAAGAGTTAGAACAAGTAAGAGCATATATTGAAATAGAAAAAGCAAGGTTTGGAGATAAACTAAATGTAGTTTATAATATAGATGAAAACATAGATATAAAAATACCGAGTCTTATAATTCAGCCACTAGTAGAAAATGCAATTATACATGGAATAAGGAAAAATGGTGGTTGTGGAACTGTAATAATAGGAATAAAAAAACATGAAGATAAAACTGAGATTTGGGTAGAAAATGATGGTATAACTATAGGTGAAGATATAATTAAAAAAGTCTATAATGATGATATGCCAGAAAATAAAATAGGTCTTTATAACGTTCATTTAAGACTAAAGCTACTTTATGGACAAGGTCTTAGTATAAATAGATTAAGCCCTGGAACTAAAATGGAGTTTTATATTTATTAGGGAGGATATAATGAAATCAATAATAGTTGAAGACGAATTTCCTGCAAGAGAAGAACTTAAATATTTTATTAAAAATTTTAGTGATATAGAGATTGTTAATGAATTTGATAATGGAATAGACGTATTAAAATTTATACAAGAAAATAAAGTAGATGTTATATTTTTAGATATTAATATACCACTACTTGATGGGATGTTGCTTGCAAAAACAATAAAAAATTTTAAAGTAAGTCCTAAAATAGTATTTATCACTGCTTATAAAGAACATGCGGTAGATGCTTTTGAACTTGAGGTTTTTGATTATATACTAAAACCTTATTCAGAA
This sequence comes from Peptostreptococcaceae bacterium VA2, assembly GCA_000686145.1. Classification (GTDB taxonomy): domain Bacteria; phylum Bacillota; class Clostridia; order Peptostreptococcales; family Peptostreptococcaceae; genus Romboutsia_D. The sequence goes on from JMMB01000007.1 coordinate 820,774, forward strand.
GAAAGAATAGTTTCTATGTTAAATAAGCTTAAAGTATTTGATAAAAAAAATATAGAAAATAAATTATTAGAGAATGAAAATTCAGTATCTAGCGTTAGCTTATGGAAAAATGAAAAACTAATGGTAATAAATACAAAAGATATATATTATTGTGAAGCTAAAGAAAGAGAAACTTATGTGTTCACAAAAGATGATGAATATATAGTGAAATGTAGTATAACTGAATTTGAAAAAAATTTACCAATTAATATATTTTTTAAAACACATAGGTCTTATATAGTAAATATTAATAAAATAAATGAAATAATACCTTGGTTTAATAATACATATAAATTAAAATTAAAGCATAAAAAATGTGATATACCAGTTAGCAGAAGTAAGATAAAGAATTTCAGAAAACTTATGCATATATAAGTGCACTTTATGTATTAAATTATGCATTTCATGCAAAGATAAGTCTATTTAATATGAAAAAAAGCTATTATATTGTTGAAATAATAAATATTAACACAAGAATATATTGTGGAGGAGAAAACGATATGATAACATTTTTAGCATGCTTAGCGTTTCTTATAGGTGGATACTTTGTCTATGGAAACATAGTTGAAAGATCAGTAAGTTTAGATGATTCAAATTGTACACCAGCGGTAAAATTACAAGATGGTGTAGATTATGTACCAATGCCATGGCATAAGGTATTTTTAATACAATTTTTAAATATAGCAGGAACTGGTCCTATATTTGGGGCTATAATGGGAGCATTATTTGGACCTGTTGCATTTTTATGGATAACATTTGGAACTATATTTGCAGGAGGAATACACGACTTTTTATCAGGCGTAATATCTATGAAACATGATGGAACTTCAGTTTCTGAAATAGTTGGGATATATTTAGGCGATAAAATGAAGGTAGTTATGAGAGTATTCTCAGTTATATTATTAATATTAGTTGGGACTGTATTTGTTACATCTCCAGCAGGATTATTAACATCTATGACTGGAATAGATAAAAATATTTGGGTAGTATTAATAATAATTTATTATATGTTAGCTACAGTTTTACCAATTGATAAAGTTATAGGGAAAGTATATCCTGTATTTGGAGCAGCTTTATTATTTATGGCGATAGGTTTATGTATTTCTATGTTTGTAGGTCATATTAATGGAACTAGACCAATGATGGAACTTACTCTACAAAACTTACATCCAGATGGATTATCTGTGTTCCCATTCTTATTTACTACTATAGCATGTGGTGCTATATCTGGATTCCATGCTACTCAATCACCTATGATGGCTAGATGCCTTCATAAAGAATCTGAAAGTAAAAAAGTTTTCTATGGAGCAATGGTAGTAGAAGGAATAGTAGCTTTAATATGGTGTGGTGTTACTATAGCATTCTTTGGAGATACTTTATCTATACAACATGCTTTAACAGAATATAATGGTCAATCAGGTGTAGTAGGACTTTTATCTAGAGAATTACTAGGACCAATGGGTTCAATACTTGCAATACTTGGAGTTGTTGCTTGTCCTATAACTAGTGGAGATACTGCATTTAGAAGTGCTAGACTTACGATAGCTGATGCATTTAAAATTAAGCAAGAAGGATTTAAAAATAGATTTATATTAGCAATACCATTATTCTTAGTATGTATAGCATTAACTACAGTAGATTTCAATATAATATGGAGATACTTTGCTTGGTCTAACCAAACTCTAGCTACTATATTCTTATGGGCGGGAACTGTATATCTACTTAAAAATAAATCGAATTACTGGATGACTTTAATACCAGCAACATTTATGACTTCTGTATGTATGGCATATATATTACAAGCACCAGAAGGATTTAGATTAAATGCAAGTGTTTCTAATGCAGTGGGAGTACTTACTGCGGCTATACTATTTGTACTATTTATGATAAATAAAAATAAGTTAGTTAATAATGTAGCTGATAAAAAAATAGCTTAAAATACTAAAGAGCATCTCTAATAAAATAAAAGAGATGCTCTTTTTTATACACTTTTTTATGTTTTTAAAGTTGATTTATCGTTAATAATCATAATATAACTGAGCTTCTTGAATATAATTTTTGGTTTGATGATTAAAGATTATTAACAAGTTTAGATCGGTTATATTATTTTTTGAATTTAATTTTAAAATTATTTGTAAAGTGGTGTGATTTTATTTAGACTACTATATTAATTTAGCTGTTGTATAATAATTATAGAAAAGATAAATGTAAAAATGGGGGGAATTATGATAAACGTTCTTATGATAGAAGATGATAGTACAATAGCCTTTGGAGTAAAGTATGCACTAGAGCAAGAAGGTTTTAATATTGGTATATGCAAGGATTTAGAAAGTGGTAGAAAAAGTATTAATGATAAGGAGTACAATATTATTCTTTTAGATGTAATGCTAGCAGATGGGAATGGATACGAATTTTGTAAGGAAATTAGAGAAATTATAGATACGCCGATAATATTCTTAACTGCTTGTGATGAAGAAGTGAATGTAGTTACAGGCTTAGATATTGGGGGAGATGATTATGTAAGCAAACCTTTTAGAGTTAGAGAACTCATTTCTAGAATGAATGCAGTACTTAGAAGAAGAGGGAATAGTAATGAAAGCAAAAAGGTAGTGAAATTTGGAGATTTAAGTATGCATACTTTAGAAGCTAGGGTTTACAAAAATGGTGAAGAGATTTTCTTAACTTCTGTTGAGTATAAGTTATTATTAATCTTAACACGAAATAAGAATGTGGTTTTAAGTAGGACTAAGATTCTAGAAAAATTATGGGATGTTACTTATGATTTTGTAAATGATAACACTCTTACTGTTTATATAAAAAGACTTAGAGAAAAAATAGAAGATGACTCAACTAATCCGAAATACATAATTACAGTAAGAGGACTTGGATATAAATGGAATGGAAGTGAAAACCATGTTTCTATCTAATGTTGAGATAAAAAGTTTTATAAGAAATTATATAGGCTTATTTATAATTACTATAATGCTTTCATTAGGAATTAGTTTTATAAGTGCAAATATTATAAAAGATAAGATAGTAGAAAATAATCAAGCTATGGTAGGAGCTATAGTTTCTCAAAATCCTAATTTAGAAAGTGACATAATAGGTGTAATAACTCAGGGTAAATCAAAGGATAATATAAGTTTAGGAAAAGAAGTATTAAGCAAATATAACTATGATAAAAATATAAGCCTTAGAAATGAACCAATTATAAGTGAGATTATAAAAGAATTATTTAGTGTAAATACATTATTTATAGCTATTATATTTATTTTGATTTTTATTTTAGTTATGTATTGTTTTAAAAATATTTATAGTGATATAAAAGATATGACTAATTATGTATATAATAGCTCAGAAGGCAGAGATTTTGAAATAAAAAATAAAAATCAAGAAGGGCAAATTGGACTTCTTAAAACTGAGCTTTTAAAGATGACCAATATACTTAAAGAAAAAGTAGATTTATTAAATAAAGAAAAAATATTTTTAAATGATAATATTTCTGATATTTCACATCAGTTAAAAACTCCTATGACTTCACTTATAATACTTAATGACTTAATGTATGGGGAGATACCAAAGGAAACTAAAATAGAATTTTTAGATAAAATAAAATCTCAACTAAATAGGATGGAGTGGCTAATAAAAAGCATGTTAAAGCTTTCTAAAGTAGAAGCTAAGGTTATAGATTTTAAGTGTGAAAAAGTAAATATTAAAGAATTAGTAATAAGAGCACTTCAACCAAGTTTAATTCCTATAGAGCTTAAGAATATAGAACTTAGTATAAGTGGTGAGGATAGCGCTACATACAATGGAGATATAGATTGGTCTAGTGAAGCTTTAGTTAATATAATTAAAAACTGTGTAGAGCATACTCCACAAAATGGAAGCTTAAAAATTAATTATGAAGAGAATCCACTGTACTGCGAAATAATTATAAAAGATAGTGGAGAAGGAATAGATAAAAAAGATTTACCTCATATATTTAAAAGATTTTATAAAGGCAAAAGTAGCTCAAAAGAGGATAGTGTAGGCATTGGGCTAGCTATGGCAAAGTCTATAATAGAAAGCCAAAATGGTGATATCTATGTTGAAAGTGAAAAAAGTAAAGGGGCAGAATTCCATATTGTATTCCATAAAACTTATAGTGACTAATTTGTAATATTTAATTCACTTTAATGTAATGATGAGTCTGTAAACTATAAAATATAAACAAGAAAAATGAAGTTGAGATTCTTTAAAAAGGAATATATGGAGGGTAGTATGGAAATTTTAAAAGTTGAAAATTTAACAAAAAGTTATGGTAAAGGAGAGGCAAAGGTAGATGCCTTAAAAAATATAAATTTATCAATAAATAAAGGTGAATTTGTTGCAATAGTAGGACCAAGCGGTAGCGGTAAAAGTACTTTACTACACTTATTAGGTGGAGTTGATAAACCAACTAGTGGAAAGGTATTTATAAATGATGTAGATATATATACTTTAAAAGAAAAGGATTTATCTATATTTAGAAGACGGAATGTAGGACTTATATATCAGTTTTATAATTTGATACCTGTACTTAGTGCAAAGGAAAATATATTATTACCAGCTGAGCTTGATAATAGAAAAATAGAAAAAGAATATCTGGATGACTTATTAAAAACTTTAGGATTAAAAGAAAGAAAAAATCATCTTCCAAATGAGTTAAGCGGAGGGCAACAACAAAGAACATCTATAGGTAGAGCACTTATAAATAGACCAGCTATAGTTCTTGCAGATGAGCCAACAGGAAATTTAGATAGTAAAAATTCAAAAGAGGTATTAGAGCTGTTAAAGTTATCAGTAAAGAAATATAATCAAACTTTAATAATGATAACTCATGATACTAATATTGCGCTACAAGCAGATAGAGTTATAACTATAGAAGATGGAATGATTAAAGTTAACGAGGTGATATAGATGAATTTATATACATCTTTAACTTTAAGATATTTAAAAGAAAATAAGAAAAGAACGATAGTTACTATAATAGGTATAATATTATCTACTGCACTAATTTGTGGAATTGGTAATATATTTGAAAGTTTTATGGATTACCAAATTAGAGAGACTATAGCTGATAATGGAAATTTCCATGCAACTTTTTATGATATAAAAAAAGAAAATTTAGATACTATAACAAAGAGTACAGGAATATCTAAAAGCTCTCTTAGTGATAATTTAGGTTATGCAAAGTTAACTAATGAAAAAAGGAACTTAGTTCAAGTTAAAGCTTATGATAAAAATGCTTTTGAAGCATATCAAGTCAAGTTAAAAGAAGGTAAGTTTCCTACTAATGAAAATGAAATTGTATTAAGTGAAAGAGCTATGCCTTTAATTAATAAAAAAATAGGGGATAGTATAAATCTAAACGTTGGAAAAAGAGTAGATAAAAATGGAAAAGATATAGAAATTACAATATTGGATGATAATGAAAATATAGTAGATGGAAGAAGTGAAAATTTTAAGATAGTTGGTATTATTAATAAACCACAAAATGATATTGGAAATGATGTTGTAAGTGGAATAACTTATTTAGATATAAAAGAACAACCTAAAGATGATACAGTAAATGTAGCTATATCTGCTAACAAGCCTAATGAAATTTATAAAATTGCACCAGCTATATCAAAGAATTTAGGTTTAAAAGTAGTAAGTACTGATAATGGTGTAGCTTATGAAGACTTATCATTTAATGAGGAATTACTAAGACTAGAAGGTGCAAGTGCTTATGCTAATATAAATGAAACAATTAATATAATACTATTTATAGTCATAACTTTAGTAGTTGCATGTACAATAGCTACAGTATACAATGCCTTTAGTATTTCTATAAGTGAACGTAAAAAACAATTTGGTATACTAAACTCTATAGGAGCAACAAAATCTCAGGTTATGAAGTTAGTATTTATAGAAGCTATTATAGTAAGTGAAATAGGTATACCTTTAGGATTAGCAGCAGGAACTTTTGCAATAGATTTAGTATTTAAATTAATAAAAGTGCTATTTAATAATTCTATGATTGCAGATATGAATTTAAGAATAGTTTATAACCCTTATGTAATTATAGGAAGTGCGGTAATAGTACTATTAACAATATTAGTATCAGCAATACTTCCGGCACTTAATGCAGCAAAAACTCCGCCTCTAGAAGCTATAAAAAATAGTGGTAGTCTTAAATTAGGAAAAGTAAAAGATTCTAAATTAGTTAAATTATTATTTAAAACTGAAGGAGTTTTAGCATATAAAAACTTGAGACGAAATAAAAAGAAATTTAGAATAACTTTATTTTCATTGATAATTAGTGTAGTGATATTTATATCATTTAGTGGATTTATAGAGTTGTTTGCAAAAGCTAGTGAGGTTAATAATGGGATAGTGAATTATGATGTAAGGCTATGGAAAAGTGGTATTGTAGAAGACGATAAGATAATAAATGATTTAAATAAGGTAAATGGAATAAAAAAAATTAGTGTTAGCAATACCTATGGGATAGGTTTCGATGTTAAGGAAAGTAATATAAATAAAGAATATAAGGAGTTAATAGATAACAACTTTTCTAAAAATAATAAGAATGGTGAAACTATATATAATTTTGATCCTATGCAAAATACTTTCCAATTTACAGGAGATAAAGATATAGAAGAGTTAGAATTAAAAACTGGTAGTTTTGATAAAGAAACTGCTTTAAAAGAAAATGGTATAATACTTAGAAATAAAAGTTATTATAAAGAGCTTGGTAAAAAAGCTGAGATTGCACTAACTAATTATAAAGTAGGAGATACAATAGATGCTTATAATATTTCTAGGGATAAAGACGGTAATGAAGTAAGAAAACCAATTAGATTAAAAGTGTTAGCTACTACTGAGGATTTACTGCCAGGAAATAAATATGCTACTTACATGGGAATAGATTTTATAACTTATGACGAAGTAGGTTCAAAATTAGGATATGATATTAATTGTGGGGATATATATATAAACTCGGATAAAACAGAAAATACTAGAAAAGAATTAAAAGAAATAGGTAAAAAGTATGGATATGATGTATATGATGAAGTAGAACAAGCATTAAAGGTTGAACAATCTATTATGGCTACAAAAGTATTTGTATATGGTTTTGTAACAGTTATATCTTTGGTAAGTATAACTAATATAGTAAATACTATAAGTACAAATATAAATTTGAGAAAAAGAGAGTTTGCTATAATTAAGTCAATAGGTGTAACACCTGGTGGATTTAATAAGATGATATATCTTGAAAGTTTGTTATACGGGGATTTAGCTTTAGTATATGGAGTTCCTGTAGGTCTTGGAATAGATGTACTTATGAATAAAACCACTGGATATGTTATACAATTAGGTATGGTACTTCCTTGGGATGCAGTTTTAATATCTGTTGTAGGAATATTTGTGATTACATTTATTGCATCATATATACCTATGAAGAAGATAAACAAGGAAAATATAATAGAAAATATTAGACAAGAGAGTATATAGTTAATACTAAAAAGCAGTAATAACTTAGGTCTTGATAACCTGAATTATATAATTAAATAAAACAAATGTATAAATAAAAAAAGCTTATAGCAATGAAATTTTCATTGCTATAAGCTTTTTTATATTATACGTTAAATCTGAATAATATAACGTCTCCATCTTTAACTATATATTCTTTTCCTTCAAGTCTAACAAGACCTTTATCTTTAGCAGCACTCATAGTACCAACTCCAATTAAGTCGTTAAATGCTATAGTTTCTGCTCTTATAAATCCTCTTTCTATATCAGAGTGAATCTTTCCACCAGCAGCTGGTGCTTTTGTACCAGACTTTATAGTCCAAGCTCTGACCTCTTGAGGACCTGCTGTTAAGTAAGACATAAGTCCAAGTAGTGAATAAGAAGATCTTATTAATTTATCTAATCCTGATTGCTCAAGACCTAGAGTTTCTAAGAATTCTTGTTTTTCTTCATCAGAATCAAGTTCAGCTATTTCTGCTTCTATTTGAGCACAAACAACAACAACTTCAGCATCTTCACTAGAAGCAAATTCTCTAACTATATTAACGTAAGCATTGCTTTGTGCTTCATCAGCTAAATCATCTTCACATACGTTAGTAGCGTATATTACGGGCTTAGAAGTAAGTAAGTTTAGTGAATCAACAAAAGTCTTTTGATCATCATTAAATTCCATAGTTCTAACACATTTTCCATCTTCTAAAGTAGCTAATATTTCTTTTAAGAATTCAAGCTCAGAAGCTAATGCTTTATTAGCTCTAGCAGCTTTAGAACCTTTTTGTATTCTTCTGTCTAATATCTCTATATCAGAGAATATTAATTCTAAGTTTATAGTTTCCATATCTCTTAAAGGATCAACAGAACCGTCAACGTGAACAACATTAGAATCTTCAAAACATCTAACAACGTGAACAATAGCGTCAACTTCTCTTATGTGAGATAAGAATTTATTACCTAAACCTTCACCTTTAGAAGCACCTCTAACTAGTCCAGCTATATCACAAAACTCTATAGCTGTAGGAACTACCTTTTTAGAATTATATAATTCTTTTAATTTTTCTAACCTTTCATCTGGAACAGAAACAACACCAATGTTTGGTTCTATTGTACAGAATGGGTAGTTTGCAGATTCTGCTCCTGCTTGAGTTATTGCATTAAATAGTGTACTTTTACCTACATTTGGTAAACCAACTATACCTAATTTCATAGTCATCGTCCTCTCTTTTGTCATAGTTATATATTATAAATTTAAACAACCTATCAAGGCGTCAAATTGAGCTAAAAAGCCAAATTTATAAATTTACAAGATTCTATTATAGACATACATACTGATTATACCTCATATATATAATAGATGTAAACTACACATTTACATTAAAAAAATATTGGGGTTGATTTTATGTTACTTTCAATACTTTTATTTATATCTATAGCTTTTAGTTTTATATTTAAGGGATACATAGAAAACATATTTATAGTATTAGCAACAGTAATAATTTATAAGCAAGTAATAATAGATAAAGATTATAAGTATATGTTTTATGCTTTTATTATTTCATTTATTGGGGTTAATTTAATGATAGCATTTAGTTTTAAAGACGATATAAGTTTTAAAAATGTAAAAGTAGGGGAAGATAAAGAAGAAACATTAATACTATTAGTTTCAGAAGGAGAAGCTAAACATTATGACCTAAAGGAAAGAGCTATTCAAATAAATTATGAAAATGGATATAAATCTATATTAAGTGGTATAAAATCATTATATAACTACAAATCATACTATAATCAGTTAGAAGATAGTACATTTAAAGATGATGCAAACCAAGTTGCTACAAAACTAAGTAATCAACTAGGAGAAAAGTACAAAATAGTTAATTCGTATATGTACACTAAGCCGTACTTTGAAAATTCACTAGAAGATATTATTTCACAAGGCTATAAGAAAATAATAATTTGTCCTCTTTTTATGACCGAAGGAAAAGACTATGAGGTATTTAAAGAAAGATATGAAAAATTAAATTTATTATCATTAGACTTAGAACAAATAGAAATACTAGAGCCGTTTTATGAATCTAACAATTTAGCAATGGTTTATAAAGATGAAATATTAAAAAATATTAGAACTTTAGGTGAAGATGCAGGTGTACTATTAATAGGCTTATATGACAAAAACAATTTAGAACAAGACATATTATTTAGAGAAAAAATAAAAGAATACATAGAGTATGAAGAAAAAAATATAGATATTCAAATAAAATTACCTCTTTTAGAAAATAATAAAAAAGATATAATAAAATCAGGAGAAGAATTGCTAGAATATGGAATACATACCTTGTATGTCGTTACTCCAACATGTACAATTGACACTATGTATACTAAACATTTAGTAAAAAGTATACTTGAGGATTTAGATATGGGAAATACTAAATTTTATTATATAGACCCTGACAAAAAAGAGAACGCTATAGCAGATGAGCTTTTTACAAGAATATCATTAAAGAAATAAGTAGGAGGATAAAATGGAAAAAGATATAAAAAAAATCAACTTAGGTAAAAACATTAACTTAACATTAATACGTGCTACGAAGTTTAAATCTAATCTTGTTAGTATTTATATACAAAGGTTATTAGATAAAGAAGAAGCTACAAAAAATGCGTTATTACCAACTATAATAACTAGTGGATGTGAAAAATATCCTAGCTTAAGGGAAACATCGAATAAACTAGACGATTTATATGGTTCATCTATGATGGGAGATGTTTCTAAAAGAGGAGAGCGTCAAGTAATATCATTTAAAATAATAAGTACTAATGAAAAGTATTTAGATGAAAAAATATTTACAGATGTTATAGAATTCTTTAATGAAGTATTAAATAAACCTTTAGTAGTAGATGGTGGATTTAACAAAGAATATTTAGATATAGAAAAAACTAATTTAAAAGATAGAATTCAAGCTAAAATAAACGACAAAGGTAGATATGCACTTGAAAGAACATTTGAAGAAATGTGTAAAGGCGAAAGATTTAGTATAAGTGAAATTGGTTACGAAGAAGACTTAGATAAAATAAGTCCTAGTGATTTATATGAACACTACAAACATATTATAAAAACTTCTCCTATAGATATAGTCGTAGAAGGTGATTTCGATGAAAATGAAGTTGTTGATATAATAAGTAAAAACTTTATTTTTGAAAGGGAAGAAATAATAGAAATTCCTAGAGAAGAATACAAAGCAGATATAAAAGAAGTAAAAGTAATTGAAGAAAAAATGGATATAACTCAAGGTAAATTAGTTATGGGATATAGAACTAATGTAGACTTTAGAGATGAAGATAAATATTATCCATTAGTAGTGGGATGCAACGTATTAGGCGGAGGACCTCATTCTAAGATGTTTGTAAACATAAGAGAAAAAGAAAGCTTATGTTACTATATTTACTCATCAGTTGAAAAATACAAAGGCATATTATTTGTATCATCAGGAATAGAAGTACAAAATTATGAAAAAACTGTAGAATTAGTTAAAAAGCAATTAGAAAGTATAAAAAGTGGAGAAATATCAATAGATGAAATAGAAAATAGTAAAAGTGCATTAATAAACTCAATGAAGTCACTTTCTGATAGTATAGGTGGAATGTCTGATTTTTACTTTGCACAAGGAATGAGCAAAACAAATGCTACGATAGAAGATATTATACAAAATATAGATAAAGTTAAAAGTGAAGATATAGTTAAAGCTTTAGAATCAATAGAACTTGATACTGTTTATTTCTTAAGAAACTAAGTGAGGTGGCATATATGAAAAAAATAACTAACGATATATTAAAAGAAGAAATTTATTATGAAAAATTAGAAAACGGGCTAGATGTTTATTTTATGCCTAAACATGGATTTACTAAAAAATATGCAGTTTTAGCAACTAACTATGGTTCCAATGAATTAGAATTTATTCCAATTGGAGAAAAAGAAAAAATCAGAGTTAATGAAGGAATTGCACATTTCTTAGAACATAAAATGTTTGAACAACCAGATGGAGGAAATGCATTTGATAAATTCTCTAAATGGGGAGCAAGCGCAAATGCGTTTACTAATTTTACAATGACAGCATATTTATTCTCAGCTACTGAAAACTTTTACGATAGCTTAGCGCACTTAATAGACTATGTACAGACTCCTTACTTTACAGACGAAAATGTAGAAAAGGAAAAAGGGATAATTGAGCAAGAAATAAAAATGTATGATGATGATCCTAATTGGAATGTTTATTTTAACTGCTTAAAAGCATTATATGTAAATTATCCTGTAAAAGTTGATATAGCAGGAAGTGTAGAAAGTATTAATAAAATAACAAAAGAAGAGCTATATAAATGTTATAATACATTTTATAACCCGGGAAATATGACGTTATTTGTTGTAGGGGATTTAGATTGTGATAAAGTTATGGATATAGCTAAAAAAGCTAACCATTATGATGTAGATAAATTATCTAATGAAATACAAAAATTTTATCCAAAAGAACCAGATAACGTTAATGAAAAAGAAATTGTAGCTAAATTCCCTATATCAATGCCTACATTTAATATAGCTTTTAAAGATAATAAAGTAGGTATAAAAGGAAATAAACTTTTAAGAAAAGAAATAGTAACAGAAATATTAATAGACATTATTTTTAAAAGAGGTAGTAGATTGTTTGAAGATTTATATATGAAAGGTCTTATAAATGATAGCTTTGGAGGAGGGTTCTCTTCTCAAGTAGATTATGGATTTACTATAATTGGAGGCGACTCTAAAGACCCTAGAGAAGTTAAAAAAATAATACTAGAACATATAGAAAAATATAAAATAGAAGGTCTTAACAACCAAGAATTTGAAAGAATTAGAAAGAAAAAAATAGGGAATCTATTAAAATATTTTGATTCAGTAGATTTTATAGCTAATAATTTTATAACTTATAATTTTAAAGGAATAAATCTATTAGATTATTTAGAGGTGCTAAAAGATATTAAGTTTGAGGAAGTACAAGAGAGATTAAATTCTCATCTAAAAGAAGAATACTGCGTTATGTCTATAGTAGAACCTATTAAATAATGTATAAATAAGAGTAGAATTATTACAATTCTACTCTTATTTTGTTATAATACTAAGTAATTAAAACAAAATTACAATGAATTTTATAAAAACAAGAGGTGATAGTATGGACAGAGTGGCATTTAGCATGTTTGGAATAGATGTTATGTGGTATGGAATTCTTATGGCAATAGGTATGATTTTAGGAACTTTAATAGCACTTAGAGAAGCTAAAAGAGTAGGAATAAAGGAAGATGATATTTTAGACTTAGCAATACTTGCAATACCAATAGGATTACTAGGTGCAAGATTGTATTATGTTATCTTTAATTGGGAATATTATTTCCAAAATCCATCTCAGATTTTAAACTTTAGAGGCGGAGGAATGGCTATTCATGGTGCACTTATTGGAGGTATACTTACAGGGTATATTTTTAGTAGAATAAAAAAAATAGATTTCTTAAAATTGGCTGATACTGTTATAATAGGTATGCCCCTTGCACAAGCAATAGGTAGATGGGGAAACTTCATAAATGGAGAAGCGCATGGAGGACCTACAAACTTACCATGGGCGATAGTTGTAGATGGGGTTAAAGTTCATCCAACATTTTTATATGAATCAATATGGAACATAGGTGTATTTGTACTCTTATGGATGCTTAGAAAGAAAAAGAAATACGAAGGACAAATTATAGTATATTATATAACTCTATATTCTCTAGGTAGATTCTTTATAGAAGGACTTAGAACTGATAGTCTTATGATAGGGCCACTTAGAATGGCTCAAGTTATAAGTTTAGTAGGTGTAATTGGTGGTATAATTGCACATATGTATTTGTCAAAGAGAAACAAACAAAGTAAAATAGAAGAAGACAAAAAGTAACTAAGGAGAAAACAAAATGGAATTTCATCACGTATCCGTACTTTTAAATGAGTGCATAGATAATTTAGACATAAAACCAGATGGTGTATATGTAGACTGTACAATGGGTGGAGCAGGACACTCTAAGGAAATAGTAAAAAGACTTTCAGAAAAAGGATTATTCATAGGATTTGATCAAGATAAAAATGCTATAGAAACTGCTAAAGAAAGATTAAGTGAATATAGTGATAGAGTTAAGTTTGTTCATAGTAATTTTGAAAATATAAAAGAAGAATTAGCTAATATAGGTGTTTATAAAATAGATGGAGTTCTTGCAGATTTAGGTGTTTCATCTCATCAATTAGATGAAGCTGAAAGAGGATTTTCATATATGCAAGATGCACCTCTTGATATGAGAATGGATGTAAGATGTGATTTTTCTGCATATGATGTAGTAAATACATACAGTGAAGAAGAATTAGCTAAAATAATAAAAGACTACGGTGAAGATAACTGGGCTAAACGTATAGCTAAGTTTATAGTAGAATTAAGAGCTGAAAAGCCAATAGAGACTACTGGAGAACTTGTAGATGTAATTAAGAAGGCTGTTCCTAAAAAAGCTAGAATGGATGGCCCACATCCAGCTAAGAGGACATTCCAAGCTATAAGAATAGAAGTAAACAATGAACTTGGTGTAATAACTAATATGATTGAAGACGCAGTATCTATAATGAATGAAGATGGAAGAGTATGCATAATAACATTCCACTCTTTAGAAGATAGAATAGTAAAAAATGCATTTAGACATTTGGCACTAGATTGTGTATGTCCTTCAAGTTTACCTATATGTCAGTGTGATAAAGAGTCTCTTGTAAAAGTTATAAGTAGAAAACCAATATTACCAACTGATGAGGAAATAGAAGTTAATCCAAGAAGTAGAAGTGCTAAGTTAAGAGTTGCAAAGAGAATATAATATAAAATAAAAAATAGCTATAACATTAAAATTGATTGTATTTTATTGTTATAGCTATTTTTGTATTATATAAAAAGTTATATTTTAATGCAAACGTAATCAAAGCTTTCTAAAACTTGTTAACTAATATCTGTTGTGATATATTATCTATCAAGGAGATGTTAATTTTTATATAAAAAATATTTAAAGGAGACATTCAAATGTTTAAAGTATCAATTATAACTCTTAGCGATAAAGGCTATGAGGGTAAAAGAGAAGATGTAACAGGAAAAAAATTAATAGAATTTTTTAATAATACAAACTTATATGAAGTCGTTTTATATAAATTAATAAAAGACGATAAAGATATGTTAAAAGAGGAAATTATAAAAATTTGTGATAATAATACAGCAGATTTAATAATTACTAATGGAGGAACAGGTTTTTCAAAGAGAGATATAACTCCAGAAGCAACAAAAGAAGTTATAGAAAGAGAAATTCCAGGAATTAGTGAATATATGAGAATGGAATCATCTAAAATCACTAAAAGAGCAATATTAAGCAGAGGTGTAAGCGGAATAAGAAATAACTCTATAATAATAAATTTACCAGGTAGCCCTAAAGGTGCAATAGAAAATCTTGATTTTGTTATTGATACTTTATCTCATGGTATAGAAATTTTAAGAGGAGAAGCCACAGAATGTGCTACTAAGATATAAAAATGGTATATAATTATATGTATACATATAAAACTGGAGGCAAAAAATGTTAACTCACATAAATGAAAAAGGTTATGCAAAGATGGTAGATATAAGCGAAAAAGACGATACAAAAAGAGTTGCAATAGCAACATCAACAATTACAATGAGTGAAGAAGTTTTAGATAAAATAAGAAAAGGACAAATAAAAAAAGGTGATGTTTTATCTGTAGCTCAAGTAGCAGGTATAATGGGAGCAAAAAATACATCATTAAACATACCTATGTGCCATCAAATTAATTTAGTTGGATGTGATTTGGATTTTGAAATGGACTATGAAACTTCATCAATAAAAATATATGCAACATGTAAATCACTTGGAAAAACAGGTGTAGAAATGGAAGCCCTAACAGCTTGTTCTATAGCAGCACTTACTATTTACGATATGTGTAAAGCGATAGATAAAAAAATGGTTATAAGTAATACTCATTTAATAGAAAAAACTGGTGGGAAATCAGGCGAATTTAAATTTTAGGAGGCGTTACTATGAGTTTAAACTCTACTCCACAATCAGTAAGAGTTCACATAGGAATCTTTGGCAAAAGAAATGCTGGTAAATCTAGTGTAATAAATGCTATAACAAATCAAGAAGCGGCAATAGTATCAAATGTTTTAGGAACAACTACAGACCCCGTATTTAGACCAATGGAAATACTTCCAATAGGGCCGTGTGTTCTTATAGATACAGCAGGATTAGATGACGTAGGAGATCTTGGAAAACTTCGCATAAATAAAAGTATGGATGTTCTTGATAAAACAGACATAGCATTAGTTGTTATAGATAGTAGTATAGGAATTTGTGAAGAAGACTTGATTTTAACTGAAAAATTAAAATTAAAAAAAATACCATATATTTTAGTTTTAAATAAAGTTGATAAAATTTCTAATGAATCTAAACTAATAGAGAATGTTAAAAATAAAATTAATGCACCTATGGTGTGTGTATCTTCTAGGAATAAAGTTGGAATAGAAGAACTAAAAAAAGAAATTATAAATGTTATACCACAAAGTAGTAATGATTTAAAATTAGTTTCAGACCTAATAAAACCAAAAGACTTTGTGGTACTTGTAGTACCTATAGATAAGGCTGCTCCTAAAGGAAGGTTGATTCTTCCTCAACAGCAAGTGATAAGAGATATATTAGATAGTGGATCTACAGCAATAGTTGTTAAAGAAGATGAATTAAAAGATACTTTAGAAAATCTTAATAAAAAGCCAAGTATTGTTATAACAGATTCTCAAGTTTTTGAAAAAGTTAATAAAGATACACCTAAAGATATACTATTAACATCTTTTTCTATATTGTTTGCTAGACAAAAAGGAGATCTTGATGAACTTATAAGTGGAGCTTATTATATTGATAAATTAAAAGATGGTGACAAAGTTCTTATAGCTGAAGGATGTACTCATCACAGACAAAGTGATGATATAGGTAAATTTAAAATTCCAAACTTAATCAGACAAAGAATTGGAAAAAATATAATATTTGAATTTACATCAGGGACAACTTTTACAGAAGACATAACTCAGTACGCACTTGTTGTTCATTGTGGTGCATGTATGATGAATAGAAATGCAATGCTTTCAAGAATAGAAAAATCTAAATCTTTAAATGTTCCTATTGTAAACTATGGAGTATTAATAGCTTACACTAAAGGAATCTTAGATAGAACTTTAGAGCCGTTTAAATTATGATGAATATTAAAGATTTGATTAATAAACTCTACATAACTAATTCCCTATCTTTTGATGAATTACTATATATAACAGAAAATATATCTAAACAAGAAGATAAAAATTATCTTTTTGAAAAAGCACGTGAAACAAGATATAAACATTATGAAAATAAAGTTTTTTTAAGAGGTCTTATAGAAATTTCAAATTACTGTAAGAATGATTGCTACTACTGTGGCATAAGATGTTCAAATAAAAATATAACTAGATATAGATTAACAGAAAAAGAAATTTTAAAGTGTTGTGATATAGGATATGAAATTGGATATAGAACCTTTGTATTACAAGGTGGAGAAGATCCGTTTTTGAATGATGATATCATGTGTAATATTATATATAGTATAAAATCAAAATATCCAGATTGTGCTATAACGTTGTCTATTGGTGAAAAAAATTATAATTCGTATGAAAGATACTTTTTAAGTGGAGCTGATAGATTTTTATTAAGGCATGAAACATCTACTGATTGTCATTATAAAAAATTACATCCAGAAAACTTAAGTCTTGAAAATCGAAAAAATTGTTTGAAGAATTTAAAAAAAATAGGTTATCAAGTAGGTGCTGGTTTTATGGTTGGATCACCTTTTCAGACTAATGAGGATGTTGTACGTGATTTGATATACCTAAAGGAATTAGATCCTCATATGGTAGGGATAGGTCCTTTTATACCTCATCATGATACTAAATTTAAAGATTTTCCCCATGGTGATTTAAATAAAAGTATCATAATACTAGCACTTACTAGACTTTTATTACCAAAGTGTTTATTACCTGCTACAACAGCACTTGCATCAATAAGTGAAAATGGAAGGGATTTAGGGCTATTAGCAGGATGTAATGTTATTATGCCAAATCTTTCTCCACATGAATTTAGGAAAAATTATTCTCTTTATGATAATAAACTGTCAGTTGGCGAAGAAGCATGTGAATATCATAAAAGCTTGGAAGCTAGTATAAAACAACTAGGCCTTTTTGTTGATTACTCAAGAGGCGACAATATTGAATGGAGGCGTATTTAAATGTTCATAAACCATGAACTTATTAATTCCTTATTAAAGGAAGCTAAAAATGCTACAGATAAAGATATAGAAAAGGTATTAGAGAAAGCTTTAAATAGAGAGCAATTAGACTACAAGGATATAGCGACACTTCTTGAAATTAGTGATAAAAATCAATTGAACAAGTTGTATGAAATAGCTGGAAGAATAAAAAATGAAATTTATGGAAATAGAATAGTGGTATTCGCTCCTTTATACGTATCTAATTATTGTGTTAATGAATGTGAGTACTGTGGATATAAAAGATGTAACAAGTTTAAAAGAAGAAAACTTACAATGGATGAGATAAAAGAAGAAGTAATGATACTTGAAAAAATGGGTCATAAAAGACTTGCGCTAGAAGCTGGTGAAGACCCTGTTAATTGTTCTATTGAATATATCCTAGATTCGATAGATGCCATTTACTCTACATGTAGTGAAAATTCAAGTATAAGAAGAATAAACGTAAATATTGCAGCAACTACAGTTGAAAACTATAAAAAATTAAAAAATAAAGGAATTGGTACTTATATACTATTCCAAGAAACTTATCATCAACCTACATTTACAAAAGTGCATGGTAAGTGTGTAAAAAATAACTATGATTATCACTTAACAGCTTTTGATAGAGCTATGGAAGCTGGTGTTGATGATGTTGGAGCTGGTGTATTATTTGGATTAGCTGATCCTAAATTTGAGGTACTTGGGCTTATGATGCATAATGCTCATCTTGAAGAAAAATTTGGAGTAGGTTTCCATACTATATCGTTCCCTAGATTAAAAAAAGCTGAGGGTATGGACTTGAAAGATTTCCCTCACTTAGTTGATGATGATATGTTCAAAAAAATAGTTGCTATAACTCGTTTAGCAGTACCTTTTACAGGTATAATAATGTCTACTCGTGAAAGTGAAACTATGAGACGTGAACTATTAAAATATGGAGTATCTCAGGTTAGTGCTGGTTCTATAACAGGTGTTGGTGGATATAAAGAAGAACAAGATGGAAAAGAAGTTGACCAATTTAAGCTAGAAGATCATAGAACTCCAATAGAGGTTTTAAAATCTCTTATAAAGGACGGTTACATTCCTAGTTACTGTACTGCATGCTACAGAATGGGAAGAACTGGAGATAGATTTATGAAATTAGCTAAAAGCGGAGAAATACATAATGTTTGTACTCCAAACGCACTTACAACGTTAATGGAATTCTTATTAGATTATGGTGATGAAGAATTAAAATTAATGGGAGAAGAATTTATTGCTAAGGAAATAGATAAAATAGAAAATGAAAATACAAAAAATATAGTAATTAATAATATAGCTTCTTTAAAAGAAGGTAAAAGAGATTTATATTTATAGCATTACAAAAGGCTCTTGGAATATTTCCAAGAGCCTAAATTTATTAAATATAAAATAATATATAATTTATTATTTTTGTCTTTTTACAAAATGAGTATGAAGTATATGATGGGCCTTATGAGCACCTGGAGATTTTAAGTATTCATCATATAATTTTATTATTGATGGATTTTCATGTGATTTACGTAAAGGTTTATTTTTATCTATTTTATATAATCCTTGTGCACGTTTTTTTATTATATCAAAATCACCATTGTGATACGGTTGACCGCCACCGCCAACACATCCACCAGGACACGCCATAACTTCGATTATATGGTATTTACAAGTACCATTTTCTATTTGTTCTAATACATTTCTTGCATTTCCTAATCCACATACAACTGCAACATTTACATCAACTGAATTTATATTTAAAGTAGCTTCTTTTATACCTTTTATTCCTCTTAACTCTTTAAATTCAACTTTTTCTAAATTATCTTTAGTTATCCATTCATAAGCAGTACGAAGAGCAGCTTCTAAAACTCCACCAGTAGTACCAAATATTACAGATGCTCCAGTAGATTCTCCTAGTGGATGATCAAAATCATTTTCTTCTAAATTATCAAAGTTTATACCTGCTTCTTTTATCATTCTTGCTAATTCTCTAGTAGTTATTACTGTGTCAACATCTTGAATATTATCAACTGATAATTCCTCACGAGATGCTTCGAATTTTTTAGCAACGCAAGGCATAACTGCTACGACATACATATCTTCTGGTTTTGTGTTAAGTTTTTTAGGAAGATATGATTTTGCTATTGCTCCAAACATTTGTTGTGGAGATTTACAAGATGACGGATGATTTAAAAGTTCTGGTTTTTGGTGTTCTATAAATTTTATCCATGCAGGACAACAACTTGTAAGTATAGGTAAGTTTTCGCCAGATTGTAATCTGTTTATAAACTCATTTGCTTCTTCCATTATAGTTAAGTCAGCTGCAAAATCAGTATCAAAAATTAAGTCAAAGCCTAATTTTTTAAGTGCAGTAACTATTTTACCAGTAACTATAGAACCAATTTCCATGCCAAATTCTTCACCAAGAGCAACTCTAACTGCAGGCGCTATTTGAACAACAACCTTTTTATCATCATCATCAATAGCATCCCATACATCTTTTATATTATTAACTTCTGTTAATGCACCAGTTGGGCATACTGCAACGCATTGACCACAGTATGTACAAGATGTTTTTTCTAAATATTTTTCAGTAGAACTTATAACTTTTTTGTACCCGTTATCTATCTCTGTTAATAAATTAACAGTTTGGATTTTATTACACATAACTTCACACTTTCTGCAAAGGATACATTTTTCAGGGTCTCTAACTATTGATTTACTAGAATTATCTATTTCATATCTTAATTTTGGTTTAACGACATTTAAATTTCTCACTCCACAGTCAGCTGCTATAGACTGTAGGGCACAATCATTATGCTTTTCACATAACAAACAGTCTTGTGGATGTGTTTCTAATATTTTTTCTATAGCTTGCTTACGAGCGGTTGTAGCTTTTTCAGAATGAGTGTATATTTTCATGTTTTCAACTGGGTAAGAAGAACATGAGTTAAGTAAACCTAAATTAGTATCTACTTTACATACGCCACATGACGCACATTCATCTATATTTATATCTTTAAATTTCAAACTACATATATGAGGTATATCTATGTTTAAAGATTTTGAGATTTCAAGAATTGTGTTGCTATTATCGATATTAACGTTTTTATCATTTATAAATATATTAATAAAACTCATTGTATTAGCTCCTATATTATGATATTTTATATTTGTGAAATAAAATCTAATATAAAGAGAGTATACTACAAAAATTTAAGACTGTATACAAAATTCAATACCTTAAGATTCAATATCAAAAACAATACTTTAGGAGTGATTTAAGTGTTAAACATCAAAGTTAATGGTACAAAACTTCAAGTTAATGAAAACTTAACTATACTTGAAGCTTGTAAAGACATAGATATAGAAATACCAAATTTTTGTTATGATGAAAGATTAGTTCCACATGCTTATTGTGGGATTTGTGTAGTAGAAGTTGAAGATAAATTAGTTCACGCTTGTTCAACAAAAGTTGAAGAAGGAATGAGAATAAATACTAACAGTAGAAAAGTAAGAAGTTCAAGAGCGAAGGTTTTAGAAAACATTATGTGTGATCATGCACTTGAATGTACGACTTGTATAAGAACCGGTAATTGTAAATTACAAGATTATTCAAATGAATATTCTTATTCAATAGACAAAGAAAGAGTTCAAAGTGAATCATCTAAAAAAGAATTATTGCCAATCGATGACAGCAATCCTTTATTTATATATGACCCAAATAAATGTATTAAATGTAAAAAGTGTTTTAGGGTTTGTGAAGAACTTCAAAGTACACATGGTATAGAGTGTGACTTAAGAGGATATCAAATAAATCGAAGAGATGAACTTATAGAAAAGATAGGAAAGCCTGAGTGTGTTTCTTGTGGAAATTGTGTTTCAATTTGCCCAGTAGGAGCATTAACACCTAAAAAAGGTGAGTTTTATAATACAAAAAAAGTCAGAACAACTTGCCCTTATTGTGGGGTAGGATGTCAACTTGACTTAAAAGTTAAAAATAATATTATTGTTGGAGTAGAGCCAGCTAATGGTGATTCTAACAAAGGGTTACTATGTGTTAAAGGGAAATTTGGATATAAATTTGTAAATCATCCAGAGAGGCTAACAACTCCACTAATAAAGAAAAATGGAAACTTTGAAGAAGCTACTTGGGAAGAAGCTTATGATTTTATAGCAAATAAATTTAATTCTATAAAAGAAAAACATGGATCTAGTGCTTTTGCAGGTTTAACTTCAGCAAGATGTACTAATGAAGAAAACTTCTTATTCCAAAAGATGGTTAGAGTTGTTATGAACAACAATAACATTGATCACTGCGCACGTTTATGACATTCGTCTACAGTTGCAGGTCTTGCAACTACATTAGGTAGCGGTGCTATGACAAATAGTATAGATGAAACAGAGAATAATGATGTTATTTTCGTAATAGGTTCAAACACAACAGAAAATCACCCAGTAATAGGTGCAAAGATGAAAATGGCTTTAGAAAAGGGTGCAAAACTTATAGTAGCAGACCCTAGAAGAATAGAGTTAGCAGATTATGCAGATGTTTATTTCCAATTAAATCCTGCATCAAATATAGCACTTTTAAATTCTATGATGAACGTAATAATAAAAGAAAATCTTCAAGATATGAAATACATAAAAGAACATACTGAAAATTATGAAGCTTTAGTTGAATTAGTTAAAGACTACACTCCAGAAAAAGCATCACAAATATGTGGTGTTAGTGCAGATGATATAAGAAAAGCTGCAAGAATATACGCAACTTCAGATAAAGCAGCCATCTATTATTGCATGGGAATAACTCAACATAGTAATGGTACTCATAATGTTATAGCTGTTTCAAATTTAGCATTACTTTGTGGAAATATAGGTAAAGAATTTGCAGGAGTAAATCCATTAAGAGGCCAAAATAATGTTCAAGGCGCTTGTGATATGGGTGGACTTCCAAACGTATTAACTGGATACCAAAAATATAGCGATGAAGTAATAGACAAATATGAAAAAGAGTGGAATGTTAGTTTAAGTAGAGAAGACGGTTTAACTATACCTGAGATAATGCATGAAATAGAAGAAGAAAAGATAAAATTCTTATACATAATGGGAGAAAACCCAATGATAACAGATCCAGATACTAATCATATAAAACATGCACTAGAAACTATAGACTGTCTAGTTGTTCAAGATCTATTCTTAACAGAAACAGCTCAATTTGCAGATGTAGTTTTACCTGGTGCGTCATTTGCAGAAAAAGATGGTACGTTCTCAAACACTGAAAGAAGAATTCAAAGAGTTAGAAAAGCAGTAGAACCAGTAGGTAGTTCTAAGCCTGACTGGGTTATACTTACTGAAGTTATGAACAAGTTAGGGTATTGCGTAAACTACGATTCACCATCAGAGATATTTGATGAAATTGCTAGACTTACACCTCAATATGGAGGAATAAGCTACGAAAGATTAGAAAAGAAAACATTACAGTGGCCTTGTCCAACTAAAGATCATGAAGGAACTAAATATCTTCATGCTGATAAGCCTATTAAAGGAAAAGGAACTTTTGTACCTACAGATTACATAAAAAGTTATGAAGAAATAAATAGCGATTATCCATACTTACTTATAAATGGAAGGGTACTATACCATTATCATTCAAGAACTATGACTGGTAAGGTTGATGAATTAAATGAATTAAGCGGTAAGTCATTTATAGAAATAAATCCAAATACAGCTAGAAAATTAAAAATAGTTGATGGAGAAAGATTAAAAATTTCTTCAAGAAGAGGAGAAATAGAAACTACTGCTAAAATAACAGATATAGTAGAAGAAGACATATTCTTTATGCCTTTCCACTTTGCAGATGGAGCGGCAAACTATTTAAGTAACACAACTTTAGATGAAATATGTAAAATACCAGATTTAAAGTTATGTGCTATAAAAGTTGAAAAATTAAAATAAGTGAAAAATAGTAGTAGTGCTTTAAGCTCTACTACTATTAAAAGTAGACTTATTTAAATAGATATAAAATATTAATAATTATTTTTTTATATAAGTCTAAAATATTTTATTTTGAGAGAATAAAGAGGATTTCATCAAAAAATATTGTATAAATATGTAGAGGATGTGAAAAAAATGGATATTACTAAAGAATATATTATAGAAAAATATAAAGATGAAAAAATAACTAAAGAAGAAGATTTAGTGGTAACAGAATATCCATTTACTTTGTTTTTAAATGGAAATGATTTTATAACATTGTTATGTTCTCCAAAATCTTTAAAAAATCTAGTTATAGGTTTTCTACATTCAGAAGGTATTATAAAGTCTATGAATGACATTGAAAATATACGAATTGACGAAGAAAAAGGATATGCGTATGTTAAATTATACAATATAAATAAATTTGTAGAAAATTTATATGGCAAAAGAACTATAACTACTGGATGTGGAAAAGGAAGTGTATTTTACAATGTTATAGATTCTTTAAAATGTAAAAAAAATAATAATAAGATGGACTTAAATTATGAAAAAATATTAGAAACAATGAAAATATTTAATAAAAAGTCTGAGTTATTTTATGAAACTGGCGGTGTACATAGCGTAGGATTAATAGATAATGATGACATATTATATTTTGAAGAAGATATAGGAAGACATAATGCACTTGATAAGATAATTGGAAATTGTTTAATAGACAATATAAATATAGAAAATAAAATAGTAATAACTAGCGGAAGAATTACTTCTGAAATAGTTTTGAAATGCGCAAAACTTGGAATTGGATGTATAATTTCAAGATCTGCTCCTACCAATCTAGCAATAGATATGGGGAAAAAATTAAACATTGAAATAATTGGATTTGCTAGAGGAAACAGATTAAATGTCTACAATAAATATATTTAAATAAAAGGAGAAAGATTATGAAATTAAAAAGAAAGATAGGGATTTTAACATTAGCACTTTTAACAGCTACATCGATTACAGCTTGTGGAAATAAAAATCAAGATCAAGCAACTAAAGAAACAAAACCAAGTTCTAATTTAATATTAGCAACTACAACTAGTACTCAAGATAGCGGTCTTTTAGATGATTTACTACCAAAATTTACTAAAGAAACTAATATTGAAGTTAAAACTATAGCAGTTGGAACAGGTAAAGCAATAGAAATGGGAGAAAAAGGTGAAGCAGATGTATTGTTAGTTCATGATACTAAATCTGAAGAAAAATTTGTTAAAGATGGATATGCTAAAGAAAGACATGATGTAATGTACAATGATTTTGTAATAGTTGGACCTAAAAATGATCCATTAAAATTAAAAGACATTACAGGGGAAAATAAAACTGAAGATGCTTTAAAGAAAATATATGAAGATAAGGGAATGTTCATATCAAGAGCAGATGATTCAGGAACAAATAAAAAAGAACTTAAATTATGGAAAAGTGTTGAGTTAAAACCAGAGGGAGACTGGTATGTTCAAGCAGGGTCTGGAATGGGTGAAGTATTAAAAATGGCTAGTGAAAAACAAGCATACACTATAACAGATAGAGGAACTTTCCTAGCTATGAAAGACAAGTTAAACTTAGAAGTAGCAGTTGAAAATGATAAAAATTTAAAGAATCAATATGGAGTAATGTGTGTTAACCCAGATAAATTTAAAAATGTAAATTCTAAAGATGCTAAAAAGTTTGAAGAATGGATATTAGATGACAAAACTCAAAAGGATATAAGCGAGTTTAAAAAAGCAGAGTACGGACAATCATTATTCAACCCAAATGCTAAATAGGAGATTTATATGAATTATATAATAGAAGGATTTAAAAATAGTATTGAGCTATTGGTAAGTTTTGATAAAAATTTATACGATATAATATTTTTATCTTTGAAAGTTTCATGTATTGCTACTTTTATATCTTCTATAATTATGATTCCTTTAGGTGTATACAGTGGTATAACTGACTTTAAGTTTAAAGCATTATTTTCTAGATTAGTATATACATTTATGAGCATTCCATCTGTAATAGTTGGGCTTGTGATTTCTATAATACTAACTAGAAATGGGCCACTAGGTTTTTTAAACCTGATGTATACACCTTATGTAATGATAGTAGCTCAAAGTGTTTTAATTTCGCCATTAATTTTAGGTCTTACATATAACCTTAGTAAATCTAGGGGCAAGGATATAAAAGAGATGGGAATAACACTGGGAGCTAATAAATTACAAATTGTAATTCTTATTATTAAGGAATTAAAAGAAGATATGTTAATGAATATTATAACTGCATTTTCAAGAGCAATTTCAGAAGTTGGAGCAGTTATGGTCGTTGGTGGTAATATAAAAGGATGTACAAGAGTTATGACGACATCTATAGCTATGTATAATTCTATGGGAGACTATTCTATGGCAATAGCTTTGGGGATAGTTTTACTTTTGATATCATTTATTATTAATAACATAACTTATACTTATAGTATGGAGGATTAAGTATGAATATAGTGATAAAAAAATTAAAAAAATACTATAAAGATAAGTTGATATTAGATATACCATACTTAGAAATTAAAGAAAATGAAATAACTGGAATAGTTGGAGAAAATGGATGTGGCAAAAGTACTTTATTAAATATAATAAGTGGAATTGATCAAAATTTTAGTGGAAAAGTTTACTATGATGATAAAGAATTAAATAATGAAATTTTAAAAAAAGTCACTTTAGTTTTTCAAAAACCAAGACTTTTAAATAGTATAGTTTATAAAAATTTATCTTATCCATTAAGTCTTAGAAAAATTAAAAAAGAAGATAAAAAAAATGAAGTTGAAAAAATATTAAAACTTTTAGAAATAGAAAGTTTAAAAGATAAAAAGGCTACTAAATTATCTGGAGGCGAGCAACAAAAAGTTGCACTAGCTAGAGCGTTAATATTTAAACCAAAAGTATTGATACTAGATGAAGCAACCTCAAATATAGATTGTGATTATAAAAAAACTATTGAAAAGATTATTGTTAATTATAATACTAATGAAAATAATACAATTATATTAGTTTCTCACGATAAAGAACAAATAAAATCTTTATGTGATAATGTAATTTTTTTAGATAAACAGGAGGGGAATTAAATGGACTTTTTTAATGTGATGTCTGTTGATAAAGTTAAAGATATTTTAGTTAAGAATTTTAAAAATATAAAAATAGAAACTGAAAAAGTAAGCATTTTAGATTCTTATGAAAAAGTTTTAAGTAAAGATATAATATCTCAAATTAATGTTCCTCAATTTAATCGCTCAACTGTTGATGGATATGCTATAAAAAGCAAAGATAGTCATGGTTGTAGCGATTTTATGCCTTCTTTTTTAGATGTTTTAGGAGAAGTTAGAATGGGAGAAGCTGTAAACATTGATATAAATAATGGTCAATGTGTATACGTTCCAACAGGAGGAATGATTCCTAAAAGCAGTGATTGCGTTATTATGATAGAACATGTTGAAAAACTAGATGAAGATACTATTGCAATTCATAAACCTATATCAACTAGAGAAAATGTGGTTTATAAAGGTGATGATATTAAAGAAAATGAAAAAGTATTAAGTAAAGGTAGAAAAATAACTTCTCAAGATATAGGTGTTTTAGCAGCACTTGGTGTGAATGAAGTAGAGATTTATAAGCCTATAAAATTCACGATAATATCTAGTGGCGATGAAATTATAGACTTAGATGAAGAGTTAGAATTTGGAAAAATTAGAGATATAAATGGATATGCACTTTATTCACTTATACAAAAATTAGGTGGAAGTGTTGTAAAAAGAACTATAGTTAAAGATAAATATGATTTATTAAAAGAAGAAGTTTTAAATGGAATAAACAACAGTGATATAGTATTAATTTCAGGAGGTAGTTCTGTTGGAACTAAAGACTATACTTATGATGTAATAAATTCGTTTGATGGACAAGGTGTTTTAGTTCATGGAATTTCTCTAAAACCAGGTAAGCCAACTATAATAGGAAAATGTCAAAATAAACCTGTTATAGGTCTTCCAGGTCATCCTGTATCTGCTATAATAGTTTTTAAAATATTCATCGAATATTTAGTTAGTGAGATACTAGATATTAATCAAAAAAAATACACTGTTAGTGCGATAATAGATAAAAACTTACATTCTTCGCCAGGAAAAAGAACTTATCAAATGGTAAGTTTAGAAGAAGTTGATAATAAGTACTATGCTAGACCTATGTTTGGAAAATCTTCCATGATAACATTACTATCAAAATCTTGTGGATATGTGATTATAGATGAAAATTGTGAAGGTCTATATAAAGAACAAGAAGTAAAAGTTCATTTATTATAAGGGGATTACTATGAAAAAAGAAGATAGAAATATATATATATCAAATATTGATTTAGATGAAGCTATAGATAGTTATTTTTCAAAGATAAACTTTGAAAACAATTCTTATGAAGAAATAGATATTTATGATTGTTTAGATAGAGTAACTATTGAATGTATTTTTGCTAAAAATTCTTCACCTCATTATAATAGTGCTGCAATGGATGGAATTGAAGTTATTTCACAAAACACAATGGGAGCAAGTGAAGTAAATCCTAAAATATTAGAATTAAATAAAGATTTTATTTATGTTAATACTGGGAATGTAATAAATGATGATTATAATGGCGTAATAATGATTGAAGATGTTATGGAACTTGAATGTGATAAAGTTCAAATAATAGCTCCTGCATACCCTTGGCAACATATAAGACCTATTGGTGAAGATATTGTAGCTGGAGAAATGATATTGCCTTCTAATCATAAAATACGCCCTATAGACATAGGTGCACTTATTAGTGGAGGAATTTCAAAAGTAAAAGTATTTAAAAAACCTATAGTTTCTATAATACCTACAGGTAGTGAAATAATAGAAAATATAGATGAACTTGAAAAAGGTAAAATTTTAGATACTAATTCTAGAGTTTTTGAAAATTTAGTAACTAAGTATGGTGGAATTGCAAATAGATATTCACCACAAAAAGATGATTATGATAAGTTAAAAAACACTATAGATGAAGCTAGTAAAAATAGTGATGTAGTAGTAGTAAACGCAGGAACTTCAGCAGGAAGCAAAGACTTTATAGTTAAAGTTATAAGAGAAATTGGAGAAGTTGTAGTTCATGGAATAGCTTTAAAACCTGGAAAGCCAACTATACTTGGAATAGTAAATAATAAGCCTGTAGTTGGAATACCTGGATACCCAGTTTCAGCTTACATAGTATTTGAAGAAATTGCTAAAAGAATAATATTAAAATTCAATGGATTAGATAAAGAACAAGAAGATACTTATGATGCGATACTTTCTAAGCGATTAGTTTCTTCTTTAAAACATAAAGAAATAGTTAGAGTTAACTTAGGTTATATAAATGAAAAATTAGTAGCTACACCTTTAACTAGAGGTGCAGGGGTTACTATGAGTTTAGTTAAAGCAGATGGACTCCTTGAAATACCTAGAAATTGTGAAGGTATAGAAGCGGGAAGTGTTGTAAAAGTTAAAATCTTAAAACCTATGAATGAAATAAAAAATTCATTAGTTTCTATAGGAAGTCATGATATGGTGATGGATATATTAGCAAACAAAATGAACTTATCTTCAGGTCATGTTGGTAGTATGGGTGGGATTATGGCAATTAAAAGAGATGAAGCTCATATTGCACCGATACATTTATTAGATATGAATACTGGAGAATACAACGTAAGTTATGTTAAAAAATATTTTAAAGATGAAAAAATGGCTTTAATAAAAGGACTTAGAAGACTTCAAGGATTTATAGTTCAAAAAGGAAATCCTAAGAATATACAAAAATTTGAAGATTTACTAAGAAAAGATGTTGGATATATAAATAGGCAAAGAGGTGCAGGAACTAGACTTTTACTAGATTATAAATTAAATGAATTAAATATATGCGTAGATGAAATTATTGGATATGAAAGAGAAATGAATACTCATATGGCAGTAGCAGTTACAGTTAAAAGTGAAAGTGCAGATACTGGTCTTGGAGTAATGTCTGTGGCTAAGGCTATGGATTTAGATTTTGTTTCTGTAGGATATGAAAGTTATGATTTTTTAGTTAAAGAAGAAATGTTAAAAGATAAGAAAATTAAAAAATTTATAGATATATTAAAAAGTGAAAAATTTAAGAGTGAAGTTGAAAAACTTGGTGGCTATGAATTTGACAAGATAGGTGAGGTTGTTCATATATGAATAAAAAAGGAGTAGTAATAGCAATTAATATAAGCAAAGAAAAAGGAGTTATAAAAACTCCAATAGAAGTAGGTTTCTTTAAAGAAAACCATGGTTTAGTAGGAGATGCTCATGCAGGAGACTGGCATAGACAAGTAAGCTTACTAGGCGATGAAAGTATAGATAAGATAAGAGCAATGGGTATTGATGACTTAGGTAGTGGGAAATTTGCAGAAAATATAACTACTAAAGATATAATCTTATACAAATTGCCCGTAGGAACTAAATTGAAAATAGGCGAGACTATTCAAGAAGTTACTCAAATAGGTAAAAAGTGTCATGCAGGTTGTGCTATAAAATCTCAAGTTGGAGATTGTGTAATGCCTAGAGAAGGGATATTTACTAAAATTTTAAAAGCTGGAGAGATAAGACCAGGGGATGAAATAGAAGTTATAGAGTAATAGATATAGCAATGTTATTTAATAAAAAGGACAGATTAATTTTTGAAATTAATCTGTCCTTTTTATGTGTTTATAACTTTAGTTATATTAAATTAGAGAGATTTTTTTACAGAAAAATTATCTGTTAATTTATTAAAAGGTACGCTAAATAACACAAATAAATAAAAATTTTGTTATTTAGTGTATTAATTTTACGATGAAAGTTTAAAGGAAGGTTGATAACAAATCACAAATATAATATAGAGATTTAATAAAGCGTGAAGGTGGCATATATGAAAAAAAATAATAAAATTAAAAACATGAATGAATATAAAAAAGGAAAAAAGAATAAGCATAAAAAGAAAAGAAATGTAAAATTTAAAAAGAAAATATTTATATGTTTAATATCTATTTCTATAGTAGGCATTCTTATAGGAAGTATGTGTGGATATACAGTTGTATCTGACCTTAAATATGATATTCATTATTTAAAGCAAGATTTGCGTAAAGAACAAGTTAGGTTAGAAGAACTAAAGGCTAAAGTAGATACTGATACATCTATACAAGAAATAGAAAAAAAAGCTAAAGAAGAACTTGGTATGGACTATCCTACAAAAAGTCAAACAAGATACATAGAAGTTGAAAAGTAAGGGGGGGGAATAATTGAATAAAAAGATAAAAAGAGTAAGTAAAAAAAGATTAGTAATGGTTCTCGTATTAGCTTGCGCTTTATTTTTAGGCCTTACATTTAGAACTGGATATATTCAATTAATAAAGGGTGATTGGCTAAGTACTAAGGCTACAGACCAACAAACTAGAGAAATCCCTATAGAGCCTAAAAGAGGAACTATATATGATAAAAATATGAAAGAACTTGCAGTAAGTGTTACTAAATATACTGTATGGTGTAAGCCTGTAGAGGTTAAAGATAAAGACGAAGCTGCAAAGAAAGTTTCACAAATATTAGGGAAAGAACAAAAAGATATTCAAAAACTCGTAAGTAAAAAGAACATGGCATTAGTTAAAATAGAAAGATGGATAGATGATGATAAAGCAACTAAAATAAGAGAAGCTAAAATTCCAGGCATATGGGTTGCGGAGGATAATCAAAGATATTACCCATATGGAAACTTTGCTCCTTACGTATTAGGACATACATCTTCAGATTCTCAAGGTATAGCTGGAATTGAAATGAAATATGATAAACACTTAAAAGGAAAGTCTGGAAAACTAATAGTAAGTACCGATGCATCAGGAAGAGAAATACCAAGAGGTATGGAAAAATATTATGAGCCAACTCAAGGGGATGGATTAGTTACAACAATAGATGAGGTAATACAACATTATACAGAAAAAGCTGTTCAAAAAGCATATGAGCTTAATAATGCAAAAAGAGTTACTGTAGTTACTATGGACCCAAAGACAGGGGATATACTATCTTTAGCATCAAAACCAGACTACAATCCTAATGACCCAAGAACTCCAATATATCCATACTTTCAAGAAGAACTAGATAAATATGAGGAAAAAGATAAATTAAAAGGATATTATCAAATGTGGAGAAATCCAGTAGTAAGTGATACATATGAACCGGGATCTACTTTTAAATTAATTACATCATCTGCTGGATTAGAAGAAAATGTAATTAAAGATAATGAAAAATTCACTTGTACAGGAAGTGTAATGGTAGGAGGAAGAAAAATAAAATGTTGGAGACATTATAGACCTCATGGACCACAATTATTTAAACAAGGTGTTCAAAATTCATGTAACCCAGTCTTTGTAGAAGTAGGAAGTAGACTTGGAGTTGCAAAAATGTATGATTATATAGAAGCCTTTGGTTTTATGGATAAAACAGGTATAGATTTACCTGGAGAAGCTAAAGGTATTTTATATAATGAAAAAAATGTAGGACCAGTAGAACTTGCTACAATATCTTTTGGTCAATCAATATCAGTAACACCGATACAACTTATAACGGCTATATCATCAATAGCAAATGATGGAAATTTAATGGCACCGAGAATAGTCAAAGCATATACAGATAATCAAGCGAATATAGTAGATGAAATTCCTCCTAAGGTAGTAAGACAGGTAATATCTAGTGATACATCTAAAAAGATGATGGACATAATAGAATCTGTTGTAAGCGATGGATCAGGTAAGGCTGCATATATACCAGGGTACAGAATCGGTGGAAAAACAGGTACAGCTCAAAAGGTTGTAGATGGAAAATATGCTCAAGGGAAATACATATGTTCATTTATGGGTGTGGCCCCATGTGATGATCCTCAAATAGTAGTTCTTGCTATAGTAGATGAACCAACAGGAGTTCAAGCATTCGGTAGTACAACAGCTGGACCTATAGTAAAAGAAATAATGAATGACTCTTTAAAATATTTAGGGGTAGAACCAAAATATAGTGAAAAAGAGAAAGAAGAATTCCAAAAACAACAAGTTAGTGTTCCTGATGTAAGAAACTTACCAATAGAAGAAGCTACTAAAGTGTTGGAAGAAGCGAAATTAAAACCGAATTTAGACACAGACATAGAAATAGATAAAGGTACTAAGGTTGAAGATATGTTTCCAAAACCTGGTATAAAAATATCTGAAGGGTCTAGTATAATGTTATATTTCAAATAAATAAAAAGTAACAGATTATTAATATATACTTAGAAATACCTTCAAAAAAACAAAAATATAGTATATAATTATAAAGTTAAGATTAGTAGGCAATGTATATGTGGATATACATTGCCTTTTATTGGAAATTTATATAAACAATAGAAAAAGGACTTAAAGGAGGCATGAATATGAATAGTCTAACAATAGCAGAGTTAGTACTTGCAACGAAAGGAATACTAATAACTGGGAATGAAAATGACCGTATAAATGACGTTATTATAGATAGCAGATCTGCAAATAAAGAAAATATATTTGTAGCTATAGTTGGAGAAAGTTTAGACGGACATGAATTTATTAAATCAGCGTATGAAAATGGATGTAGAAATTTTATAAAAAATGAAAGTACTAGCATAAAATTAGATAGTTCGGACATAAATTTAATAGAAGTTAAAGATACAGAGATAGCTATGGGAGATATAGGAAAATATTATAAATCGAAATTTAATATACCATATATCGGAATTACGGGTAGTGTTGGTAAAACAACTACTAGAGATATGATATATGCTACAGTGTCAGCAAAGTTTAATACATTAAAAAATGAAGGTAATTTAAATAACCAACTTGGAGTTCCACTAACATTATTTAATTTAAATGAATCTCATAAATGTGGTGTAATAGAGATGGGTATGTCTGGGTTTGATGAAATAAAATATTTGGCTAATATAGTAAACCCTCAAATAGGAGTTATATCTAATATAGGATTATCTCATATAGAAAACTTAGGATCACAAGAAGGAATCTTAAAAGCTAAGATGGAAATAACATCGAATTTTGATTCTTCGAGTACATTAATAGTTAATGGAGATGATAAATTTTTATCTACTTTAAAAAACAAAAATCACGAATATAAGCTAAAGACATTTGGATTTAATGAAGATAATGATATTTATTGTAGTAGTTACGAGATGAATGAAGAAAGTATGACATTTGTGTGTATGATAAACAATAAAAAAGAAGAAATATTTATACCTACAGTAGGTGAACATAACATATATAACGCAATGGGTGCTATATTAGTGGGTATGAGTTTAGGACTTTCTTTGGATGAAATAAAAGAAGGTTTAAAAAACTTTAAAGCAACTGGTATGAGATTAGATATAGTTAAAACTGATAAATTAACAATAATAAACGATACATATAATGCAAGCCCAGACTCTATGAAAGCAGCTTTGAAAATTTTAGGAAGATATAAAAATAGAAGAGTTGCAATACTTGGAGATATCTTTGAAATGGGAACGCATGCTGAGTATGGTCATAGATTAGTAGGAGAAAGTGTTATAAACAATACGGATTTATTAATAACTATAGGATGTAATTCTAGATTTATAGGAAGTGAAGCCTTAAATTTAGGGCTTGATAAAGTAAATATACATCATTTTGATACAAAAGAAGATGCTATTAATAAAATAGATAACTTATTAAATGAAAAAGATATCGTATTAGTTAAAGCATCTAGAGGTATGAAATTAGAAAAAATAGTAGAATATCTTAGTAAATAACAAAACTAAAGAGATAGCCAGCAAGGGAGAGGAGATATATTATGTTAGGAATAACAGAACTTACTTATACAGCATTGATTTCATTTCTAATAGTAGTTATATTAGGACCAATATTTTTACCTATGTTAACAAAATTTAAATTCGGTCAGACAGTTAGAGACGACGGGCCAAAAACACATTTAGCAAAAAATGGAACACCAACTATGGGTGGGATATTAATGATAGTAGCAATCCTTATAACGGGACTTACTAGAAGTAAGGTTGGATCAGATATGGTAGTAGGTCTAATGTCTATAGTAGGATTTGGTCTTGTAGGATTTATAGATGACTTTATAATTATAAAGAAAAAAAGATCGTTAGGATTAAGAGCATGGCAAAAAATAGTACTTCAATTTGCTCTAGCTTTATATATATCATATTATCAATATACATCAGCAGCTAGTGCACCACAGCTTATAATACCATTTACAGATGCAGTTATAAACTTAGGAGCGTTATACATTCCTATAATGACATTTATAATAGTTGGTATTGTTAATGCAGTAAACTTAACTGATGGATTAGATGGATTAGCATCAGGAGTAACTTTAATCGTGGCTACATTCTTTATGTTACTTGCAGCAACAGTAACTGTTAATACAGATGTAGCAGTTCTAGCAGCAGCAACAGTAGGAGGATGCTTAGGATTCTTAGGATTTAACTCATACCCAGCAAAAGTATTTATGGGTGATACAGGTTCAATGGCTCTAGGTGGAGCGGTTGTTGCATTTTCAGTATTAACAAACTCTATTTTATTAATACCATTAGTTGGAGGAATATATTTTGCAGAAGCTATATCTGTAATACTTCAAGTAGGGTCTTTCAAATTAAGAGGAAAAAGAATATTTAAAATGGCTCCAATTCATCATCACTTTGAACAATGTGGATGGCCTGAAACTAGAGTGGTATTTGTATTTTGGATAACTACTGTAGTATTAGCATGGATAGGTATAATAGCAATATTCTAAACTTGGGGGTAGGAAAATGAACCTAGAAAATAAAAAAATTCTATTAGTAGGTCTTGCAAAAACTGGTATATCAACAATTAAATATTTAGATAAACTAGGTGCAAGCATAATAGTTAATGACATAAAAGATAAAGAAAAATTAAGTGATATACTCAAAGAATTAGATAATTTAGATAATGTTGAATATATATTAGGATATCATCCAGAAAATGTTGATGATATAGATATGGCTGTGGTATCACCAGGTGTGCCATTAGATTTACCTTTTATATTAAAATTAAAATCAAAAAATATAGAAATAATAGGTGAGGTAGAGTTAGCTTATAGACTATCTAACAATCCTACATTTATAGGAATAACAGGAACAAATGGTAAAACGACTACAACTAGCTTAGTAGGAGAAATATTTAAAAAATATAATGTAGATACTTATATAGTTGGAAACATAGGTAATCCAGTTATAGATACTGTAGGGGTTGCAAATGAAAAATCAGTTTTAGTTACTGAATTAAGTAGTTTTCAATTAGAGAGTATAGATACTTTCAAACCTAGGGTTAGTGCAATACTAAACTTTACAGAAGATCACTTAAATAGACACCATACTATGAAAAATTACATAGAAGCAAAATCTAGAATATTTATGAATCAAAATAGCGAAGATTTTTGTATTTTAAACTATGATGACGAAGTAGTAAGAGAGATAAGTAAAGATATAAAAGCTAAAAAAATATTCTTTTCTAGAAAAAAACAACTTGAAGAAGGAATATATTTAAATAAGGACAATAATATAGTTATAGATATAAATGATAAAATAGTTCTTTTAAATAAAGAAGAGCTAAGCTTACCAGGAAACCATAACTTAGAAAACTGTATGGCAGCAATAGGTATCTCATATGTATCTAATGTAGATATAGAAGTTATAAAAGATGTATTAAAAAGTTTTGCAGCAGTACAACACAGACAAGAATTTGTAAAGAGTTTAAATGGAGTAATGTTTGTAAATGACTCTAAAGGGACTAATCCAGACTCAACTATAAAGGCAATTCAGTCTTATAAGAGACCGATAATATTAATCGCAGGTGGAATGGATAAGCAAAGTAATTTTGATGAACTTTTAGATGTTGCAAAAGAAAATGTTAAGGCATTAGTGCTTTTAGGAGAAACTGCTTCTAAAATACAAACTATTGCAAAAGAAAAAGGATTTAAAGAGATTTATAAAGTTAAAGATATGAAAGAAGCGGTTAACATTTCTTATAAAATAGCAAATAAAGAAGATGTTGTACTTCTTTCTCCAGCTTGTGCAAGCTGGGATATGTATAAAAGTTTTGAAGTAAGAGGTAACGACTTCAAAGATAATGTACACAATTTAAGATAACCTCTTACCTCATGAATGGAGGTAAGTCTATCGGATGCCCAAGGAAGTATTAAAAAAACGAATTGACAAGGGAACAAAGATGGAGTTTGATAGTGTAATATTTTATACTACTATGATTTTAGTATTTATAGGAATCATCATGGTATTTAGTGCAAGTTTTGTTCAATCTTCGTTTAAACACCATGATGCTTATTATTTTCTAAAGAAAAATGTAGTCTTTGCAATATTAGGTTTTATTTGTATGATAACAATATCTAATATTGATTATAGATTTTGGAAGAAAAATGCTACGTCTCTGGGTATTATAGCGTTTATACTATTAATATTGGTTTTAACACCGCTTGGTATAAAAGCAAATGGGGCTAGACGATGGTTAGGTTATAGTGCGCTTACTATACAACCGGCAGAGATTGCAAAATTTGCAACAATAATAATTACAGCAAAATTAATAGAAAAAAAATATGATGATATAAAATCTTTGACAAAGGGTGTTTTGCCATTAATAATAATTCCCGCATTATTTTTTATTCTTATAATGCTTCAACCTAATATGTCTACAGCCGGGACTATAATATTAGTAACTTTTGTTATGATATTTGTAGCAGGTATGGATATGAAATTTGTAGGTATTATGTTTGGTAGTGGAGTTGCATTATTTTTAGCTTTAGCACTGACATCTGAATATAGATTAAAACGTGTATTATCATTTTTAGATCCATTCCAAGACCCTCTAGGTAATGGATACCAAGTTATACAAGGGCTTTATGCACTTGGATCAGGTGGATTATTTGGAATGGGATTAGGAAAAAGTCAACAAAAATGGTTTTACATACCAGAACCACAAAATGACTTTATATTTGCTATAATAGGCGAAGAACTGGGTCTTGTAGGATGCGCAATAGTAATAATGTTATTTGTAATATTAGTTTACAGATGTATACGAATAGCTTTAAAATGTTCTAATATATTTGAGTGTATGGTAGTTATAGGAATCGGTGCTCAAATAGGAATTCAAGCAGCTTTAAATATAGCTGTATCAACTTCTTCAATGCCAGTTACAGGTGTTGCATTGCCATTTATAAGTTATGGTGGAACATCCCTTATAATATTTATGAGTGCAATTGGTATTGTATTAAATATCTCAAAACATGTCAAAATTAATTAACAGGAGAAAATGCAATGAAAGTTTTATTATCAGGCGGTGGAACTGGGGGTCATGTTTATCCAGCCATAGCCATAGCAAACAGAATAAAAGAAGAGCATCCTGACGCTGAAATAGTATTTGTTGGTACTGAAAAAGGAATAGAATCAGAAATAGTTCCAAAGTATGGATATGAATTAAAGACTGTTACAGTACAAGGATTTAAAAGAAAAATAGATTTTGATAACGTAAAAAGAGTTTTTAAATTATTTAAAGGGTTAGAACAATCTAGAAAAGTAGTTAAAAAATTCAAACCGGATATCGTAATAGGTACAGGTGGATATGTAAGTGGACCTGTATTGTTTAATGCATCTATGAATAAGGTAGCGACTGTTATACATGAGCAAAACTCTTTCCCAGGAGTTACTAATAAGATATTGTCTAAAATGGTAACTAGAGTTTTAACAAGCTTTGAAGATTCACATGAAAGATTCCCTGAAGGAAGCAGAGAAAAATTAGTTCTTGTAGGAAATCCAGTTAGAAAAGAGATATTAAATGCTAGAAAAAATGTATCTAGAAGAACTTTAGGTATAAGTGAAGATAAAAAAATGGTACTTTGCTACGGAGGTAGTGGAGGAAGTGAAGATATAAATAATGCTATGAAATTAGTAATAGAAAACATGGTAAAAGATGATGTTGCATTTATATTTGCAACAGGAAAATATTATTATGAAGAGTTTTCAAACAGCATATCAAATATATCTCTAAAACCATATCAAAGAGTTGTTCCGTATCTAGAAGATATGGCTAATGCACTAGCTGCTAGTGATTTAGTAATTGGTAGTGCTGGTGCAATATCTTTAGCTGAAATAACAGCGCTTGGTAAGCCATCTATAATAATACCTAAAGCTTATACTGCTGAGAATCATCAAGAGTACAATGCTAAGAGTATTGAAAATCAAGGTGGTGGGGTAGCTATACTAGAAAAAGATTTAACTCCAGAAAAATTAAATGAAGCAGTATTTAAACTTTTAGGAGATAAAGAAAAATTAATGGATATGGCTAATGCAAGTAAAGAAATAGGAAAGCCAGAAGCAATAGATCTTATATATGCTGAGGTTATGAAAATATATAACGAGAATCAAAAAAAATCATCAAAAGAAAATAAGACAGTTAAAAAGAATGAAGAAATAGAAAACAGTGAAAATAATATAGAAGCACAAAAACAACCTAAAGTAATAGGAATAAAGAAAAAGTAACATATAACCCCTCTAGTACATAATATTTAAATTATAGGTATTATGATTTAATATACAACACTAGGGGGGTTAACTTTGTCCAAATATATAATTAGTGGTAAAAACAAAATAGAGGGTAGGCTATCAATAAGAGGAGCTAAAAACTCCATATTACCTATCATGGCAGCAACTATACTTAATGAAAGTATAAGCACAATCCATAATGTACCGGATATATCTGATGTATACGTTATGATAAAAATATTAGAAAGCATTGGATGTAAGACAAGCTATGATAATGGAACATTAATTATAGATAGTTCAAATATAAATTCTATGGAAGTAGAAGAACAGTATGTTAGAAAAATGAGATCTTCAATAATTATAATGGGTGCTATGATAGGAAGACTTGATTATATAAAAATAAGCCATCCAGGAGGATGTGCAATAGGAGCAAGACCTATAGATTTGCATCTTAAATCTTTAAAAAAACTAGGAATAAGGATACAAGAGGAAGATGGCTTCATAAAATGCTTTAGAGATAGATTAGCAGGAAATACTGTAAATCTTGAGTTTCCTAGTGTGGGAGCAACAGAAAATACAATGTTAGCTGCAGTTAGGGCTAAAGGTATAACAAAAATATATAATGCAGCAAGAGAACCAGAAATAGAAGATTTACAATTTTTTTTGAATGCAATGGGAGCAAAAATAAAAGGGGCAGGAACTAGTTATATAGAAATAGAAGGAGTAGATTCATTACACGAAGTAGAATACAATGTTATCCCTGATAGGATAGCCATAGGAACGTATATGGTGGCCTCTGCGATGACTGGAGGGTGTTTGGAAGTAGATAAGGTAGTAAGAACTCATATGGAGCCTATAAATGACAAATTGAGAACTGCTGGATGTGAAATAGAATATACAAAGGAAGGTCTTAAACTTAAACCACCAAAGATTATACAAGCTATAGATTTAGTAAAAACTTCTCCACACCCAGGATTTCCAACAGACATGCAAGCACAATTAATGGCGCTTATGTCAATATCTAATGGAAGTACTATATTCCATGAAACTATTTTTGAAAATAGATTTATGCATTGCAGTGAACTTGCTAAATTAGGTGCAAATATTAAATATATAACGGAAAAAATGTGTATAGTAAAAGGTGTTGATAGACTCTATAATGCAAATGTTTCATCTCCTGATTTAAGAGGGGGAGCATCTCTTATATTAGCTGCGTTAACAATAGAGGGGGAAACTGAGATCTCAAATATATATCATGTTGAAAGAGGATATGAAAATATTGAGAGTATATTAAGAGAATTAGGTGCTGATATAGTAAAAGTGGAAGATATAGAAGTGATAAAAGGCTATTAAGCCTTTTATTATTTTGAAGGGAAAAGTGCATATTTAGTTGTATTTATTAGTTATATAAAAAAATAAGAGAGGGAGTATAAACATGAAAAAATATAAAAAACATAATACTAGCAAATTAATGATTTTGCTAAGCTTTATGTTAATGATAATAATATTTATATATATAACTCTAAATAGCAATTTATTTAATAGCACAAATGTAAAGATAGAAGGCAACAAAAGAGTCTCAAAAGATGAAATAATAAAAGTATTAGACATAAAAGAAGATAAAAATATATTTATGTATAATGCAAAAGAAATGGAAAAGTCTTTGATGAAAAATAAATACATAGAAAGTGTAAAAGTAAAAAGAAGCATCCCTAATAAATTGAAAATATTAATTATAGAAAAAGAGATAGCTGCAACTATTAAAGATGAAAAAAATTATTGCTATATAGACACTAAAGGAAACTTAATACAAAAAATAGAAAAATTAGATGGAAATGAAGAAAATGTTGTTGTAGAAGTAAAATATAAAGTAAATGATGATCAAAGCATAGATTTTGAGAATGAAGAAATTAAAAAAAGGTTACTATATTTATTAGAATCTATGAAAAAAAATAATCTTTACAAAAAAATAAATAAAATTAACTTGCAAAAAAATGATATTATAAATATGTACACAAAAGATGATATAAAAATAATATTACCGAATGATAAAAAAATAGAGTATAATATTGCGATGATAAGTTCTATTTTGTCAGATTTACAAGGAAAACATGTAAATGGAGGAACGATAGATTTTATTTCTGGAAATAATCCTATATATAGACCTTAAATAGTAATTTAGATAAGGGGTGATTTTGTTGCAAAAGAAAAAGGCTTATAAAAGCTTAGTAATTTGCAGTATAATACTAGGTATTCTTATAAGTTTACAGTTAAAAACTATAGATACAGAAAACAATGGAATGACAACTTCTAAAAAAGGAGAACAATTAGCTGTAGAGTTGAAAGGATTAAAAAAAGAAGAAAGCGATCTTAAAGCTGAAAATAAAGCCATAAAAGATAAAATAGATCAGTATAAAGGCGATCAGGGTGACGATAAGCTTGAAGCTGAAATAGAGAAATATGAAATTTTAGCTGGATACACTAATGTATCTGGAAAGGGAATAGAAGTTAATATTAATCAAAATGAAGATGTAAAATCAAATAGTAGTCAAAGTATAATATATAACTACGATTTAATATTATCTATGATAAATAAACTAAATTCAGCACAAGCAAATGCAATATCAATAAATGGAGAAAGAGTTGTTTCTAATACATATATACATTTAAAAGGCGATAGTTTATTTATAAATGATATAAAAATAGATGAACCAATAATAGTAAAAGCAATTGGAGATCCAGATACTTTAGCCTCAGCTTTACAAATTAAATATGGTATCATTTGGGAGATGGAGAAGTATTATAATTGTAAAATTGAGATAAAAAAAGAAACAAAAATGGAGATAAATGGGCATAGTAAATTGATTGATTCAAGTGCGGATAAGAGGTAAGTTATGCATAAAATTATAAAGCGAA
Organism: Peptostreptococcaceae bacterium VA2; assembly: GCA_000686145.1. Taxonomy (GTDB): domain Bacteria; phylum Bacillota; class Clostridia; order Peptostreptococcales; family Peptostreptococcaceae; genus Romboutsia_D. The sequence continues at coordinate 863,330 of JMMB01000007.1, forward strand.
AAATAATTATATTTAGTGCATTTATATTTGGTATTTTAATATCAACATATATAAAGTCTTTAGATTCTAATAAAATATATATTACTTTAGAAAACAAAAAAGAGATTGAAAGTCAAATAGAAAAAACTAAAAAAGAAGTAAACAAACTAAAAGAAACAAAAATAAGTTATGAAAAGAAATTAGAAAATTATAAAGAAGTAATGGAAGATGAAAATAAATCTATTCCAGATTTAATGGAAGAAGAATTAAAATCTTTAAAAGAAATGAGTGGAATGGCAAAAGTAAGCGGAGATGGTGTTATAATTACTATAAAGGATAGTGATAAAGAATTAGCTAGTGGCCAAAATCCAAATGATTTAATTGTTCATGATATAGATATTATAAGGGTTATAAATGATTTGAAAAAATCTGGAGCGAAAGCGTTATCTATAAATGGAGAGAGGCTTTTGCCTTTAAGTAAAATAAAATGCTCTGGAGCTACTATAACTGTAAATGATAAAACATATGGACAACCCTTTATTATAAGTGCGATAGGAGATAAAGATATCTTAATGGCATCAATGATTTCACCGCAATCTTATGCAAATTTGTTAAAAGATGGATATGGAATTTATATAAAAGTTGAACAAAAAGATGGTATAACAATAAACTCATATAAAAAATCTATATAAAAAACATTAAAAACCTTGAAAAATGTAGGGGTTTCAAAGTAAAATAAAGAAGGTGATTATTTTGATATGGATATTAGCAGGCCTAGCACTTGGAGTTGTAGTTGGATATTATATTCCATTTACTTATCCTATAGATTATTCATTATATATGTCTGTAGCAATACTTGCAACTATGGACTCTATATTTGGAGCAGTTAAATCAGGATTTGAAAGCAAATATGATAATATAATATTTTTAACTGGGTTCATAGGCAATGCATTATTAGCTATGATACTGACATATATAGGCGATAGACTGGGTATACCGCTTTATTATGTCGCTATATTGGTATTCGGATCGAGAATATTTGACAATTTATCCACAATTAGGAGATATATTGTTACGAATATGAGGAATAAAAAAAGAGGAAAATGAATATTTTTGTGGAATAACTTAGTTAAATATTAACAAAATTAAAAGATTAAATGATATAATTAATACATATATTTATTTACAATCATAAAATAAGGAGGTTTAATAGATGCTAAACTTTGACGTAGAAACAGATGGTCTTGCTCAAATCAAGGTAATAGGCGCAGGTGGCGGAGGAAACAACGCTGTCAATAGAATGGTTGAAGCTCAGCTTCAAGGTGTTGAATTCATAGCCGTTAACACAGATAAGCAAGCTTTACTTACATCAAAAGCTGAATATAAAATTCAAATAGGCGAGAAATTAACGAGAGGGCTTGGAGCAGGAGCAAATCCTGAAGTTGGTAAAAGAGCCGCAGAAGAAAGTAAAGATGAGATAGTTAAAGTACTTCAAGGATCAGATATGGTATTCGTAACTGCGGGTATGGGTGGAGGAACAGGTACAGGAGCAGCACCTGTTATAGCTCAACTTGCAAAAGAAATGGGAATACTTACTGTAGGGGTAGTTACTAAACCTTTCGTATTCGAAGGTAAAGTTAGAATGAAAAATGCAGAAAGTGGTATATCTGAATTAAAATCAAAAGTTGATACATTAATAACTATTCCAAATGATAGACTTTTACAGATAGTACAAAAAAATACATCTATGCTAGATGCATTCTCTATAGCTGATGATGTATTAAAGCAAGGTATACAATCTATATCAGATTTAATAGCAGTTCCAGGTCTTATAAACTTAGACTTTGCTGACGTTACCTCAGTAATGAAAGAACAAGGACTAGCACATATGGGACTAGGTAGCGCATCAGGCGAAAATAGAGCACTTGAAGCAGCAAGACTAGCTATACAATCACCACTTCTTGAAACATCGATAAGAGGAGCAAGAGGTGTATTACTTAATATAACAGGTGGCCCTAACTTAGGACTATTAGAAATAAATGAGGCATCAACTTTAGTTAATGAGTCATGTGACCCAGAAGCTAATATTATATTTGGAGCATCTATAAGAGAAGATTTAGGTGAAGAAATAAAGATAACTGTAATAGCTACAGGATTTGATGATAATAAAGATATGAGCTTTGATATAGCTGAGAAGCCAAAGGTAACACAAAGACCTACTTTAAATACAGCACCAATACAAAAACAAGAAGAAAAAGAAGAAATAATAATGACAAGAGAAGAACCTAAAAAAGTAAATGTTGTTGAAGAAGACGATATGGAAATTCCAACATTTTTAAGAAGAAGAAGATAATTTAAAGAAGTCTATATGGCTTCTTTTTTTATGCACTAAATTAAGTGCAAATATTACTTGTAGAGGTCAATTTCTACAAATTAGTATAAATAAAAAAAGTTAAAATATAGGTATAAAAATGAACATTATTGAATAAGTATTATAGGGAAACATTCTAATATAGCCATTTTGAAAAATATATTTAAAATATAATGTAAATTTAGAAATTAAAAAGAAAGCTGAATGCTTTCTTTTTTTGTGTTTTCTTACAGTAAAATAAATGCATTTCGACCATTAAAAATGACATAAAATTTTGTAACTACTAATTTATAATATAAGCAAAGGTAAAGGGGGGACTATGCAATGTATATGGAATACTACGTTATAGAAAACCTATTAATAAATTATATTATTATAAGTTGTACTTCTATTCTAACAAAAAAATATAATAACAATAAAAAAAAATGTATAGGTGCGTCTTTAGGGGCTATTTACTCTGTAGCATATATTTATCCCCAGCTAGATATATTGTTTACGATACCATTTAAAATATTAATTATGACCATTATAACTCTTTTAGCATTTACATATAAAAATAAAAAAGAGTATATGAGCATAGTTCTTGTTTTTTATTTAGTAAATATTTTTATATCTGGAACTACTTTTTTTATAATTTATTTTACAGGTATAGATCATATGAAAATATCTTTTGTAATAATTTGTGCATATGTAAGTTGTGAACTACTAAAGTACATATATAACGATATAAAGACGATTAAGCAGCTTAAAGAATTCACCAAGACTGTAAATATAAATTTTTTAGATAAAAGCTGTAGTTGCAAAGCCCTATTAGATAGTGGGAATTTATTAAAAGATCCTATGAGCAATAATGATGTTGTTATTGTTAAATCAAGTGCATTGAAAGATGTATTACCAGAAGCTCTTGTTAATTATAATTACGAGAATATAGATATGATTAAGGCAGAAGAACTTATAAATTTATTAGATGATGAAATTTCATCTAGAATAAGGTTGATTCCGTACAAACATGCAGGAAGTAGTAAAGGTAGTATTATATTGGGCCTAAAAGCAGATTACATAGAGGTAGATGAAAATAAAATAGGAAATATAATATTAGGTATTTCTAATTTTAATGATTGTGAGTACAATGCAATATTAAATCCGTGTTTATTGTCAGAGGTTTAGATATATAAATTAAAGGGGGAGATAAAATGAGATCATTAATGTCAAAGGTATTTAACAAATTTATATCTATATTAATTAAGTTAGGTATAATAAAGCCAAAAGGAATTTATTACATGGGTGGAGTAAATATACTTCCACCACCTTTAAAACCAGATGAAGAAAATGAGATATTACAAAAACTAGAGCATGATGAAAGTGTAAAAACTGTTTTAATAGAGAGAAATTTAAGATTAGTAGTATATATATCTAGAAAATTTGAAAATACAGGAATTGATGTAGAAGATTTAATATCTATAGGAACTATAGGTTTAATTAAAGCTGTAAACACATTTAAGCTAAATAAAAATATAAAATTAGCAACATATGCTTCAAGATGTATAGAAAATGAGATATTAATGTATCTTAGAAAAAATAATAAAAAGAAAACTGAGGTTTCTTTTGATGAACCTTTAAATGTAGATCTAGACGGTAATGAACTTTTACTATCAGATGTATTAGGAACTGAAAATGATGAGATATATAAAATGATAGAAGAAGAGATAGATAAGGATTTATTAGTTATGGCACTTGATAGGTTGTCAGACAGAGAAAAGCAAATTATGGAATTAAGATTTGGCTTAACTACAAGAGGAAGAGAAAAAACTCAAAAAGAAGTTGCGAATATGCTTGGAATATCTCAATCTTACATTTCTAGACTTGAAAAAAAAATAATTTTAAGATTAAAAAAAGAAATGAAAAAATTTGTATAAATAAATAAATTCTTCTTAAAAGTATAAAAATATATGATGTGTAAATAATTTCATATAGATAAAACTTTTAAGAAAGGACTGAAATGTATGCAAATAAATAAAGTTGAAATCTGTGGTGTAAATACATCTGAGCTTCCAGTTCTTAAAAATAAGCAAATGATGGAGCTTTTTGTGAAAATAAAAGCTGGAGACGAAGAAGCAAGACAACAGTTTGTAAGAGGAAATCTAAGACTAGTTTTAAGTGTGATACAAAAGTTCAATAATAGAGGAGAAAATGTAGATGATTTATTCCAAATAGGATGTATAGGTCTAATAAAGGCTATAGATAATTTTGACTTAAGCCAAAATGTAAGATTTTCAACTTATGCAGTTCCTATGATTATAGGTGAAATAAGAAGATATTTAAGAGACAATAACCCTATAAGAGTTAGTAGATCATTAAAGGACGTAGCATACAAAGCTTTACAAGTTAGAGAAAGACTAGTACGAGCTAATTCAAAAGAGCCTACAGTGTCTGAGATAGCAAAAGAACTAGAACTAGCAGTAGAAGATGTAGTTATGGCACTAGATGCAATACAAGATCCTATATCATTATTTGATCCGGTGTATCAAGACAATGGAGATGCTATATTTGTAATGGACCAAGTTCAAGATAAAAAAGATACAGATGAAAATTGGTTACAAGAAATAGCATTGAAAGAAGCAATTAAAAAGTTGAACAATAGAGAAAAACTAGTACTAGATTTAAGGTTTTATAAAGGTCGAACTCAAATAGAAGTGGCAGATGAGATTGGAATATCTCAAGCTCAAGTATCAAGAATTGAAAAAAATGCTTTGAAAAATATGAAAAAATACATGTAGAGGAAGTTAAGAATTAATCGTTGATATAAAATTATATCAACGATTTTTATTTTTTTGTAATTATTGTAAAAAAAGGGAAAAATATGGTATAATTCATTGTAGGAGAAACTTACTCAAGGAGAAAAATTATGATTAATTCAGATATTATTTATGCTGTATTAAGAACAATTCCAGAAAGTATAATGATAATATTTGCTGGATTAATTTTGTTAGGTATAAAAAAAGATAAATTATATATATTAAAAAATGGAATTTTATTAGGAATTATTATATCTGTAATAAGAAAATTGCCAATTGGTTTTGGAATACATACAGTATTATCTATGATAACAGTGGGTGTAATATTATTTATAATATCAAAGGATAGACTTTTAAATTCTATTATAGCAACTTGTCAAATTTGGATAGCATTGTCATTAAGTGAAGCAATATATATAATGATAGCTACTAAAATTATAAAAATACCATTTAATATTCTAATAAACAATATAGGTATAAAAGGAGCTGTCACAACACTTCCATCTTTAGTAATATTTTTAGGATTATCTTTATTGTTTAATAAGATACAAAATAAAATAAAAAAAATATTAAAAGAAAAGTTAAAAGAAAATACTGAAATTGCATAGTAGGAGAGTAATATGGGGGCTATAGATCATATATCAAAAGATGTATCAGAAAAATTAGGGAATAGATTAGATAAAACTGAAGAAGAAAAAGCTGTTTTGAATTATGGCTTATTTATAATAATACATACTAGCTTAGCCATTATTTTAACATTTATAGCAGGTCTAGTTACAGGCATGGTAATTGAAATGATGACAATAACATTTTCAGCAGCATGGATGAAAAGGTATTCAGGTGGTGTCCATGCAAATACACCAAATAGATGTTTAATAATCGGAATAATAGTATCACTTATATTCTGTTTTCTGTATAAAACAGAAATAATTTTTTTAGAAGATAATATGTTATTACTTATATTGCTGATAGGTATTATATTATCATATATAGTACTTTATTATAAATGTCCTGTAGGCTCTAAAAATAAACCATTAAAAAAAGAATCTACTAGAAGAAAATTAAGAAAAAAAGCATTTACACTAATTAATGTATACTCGATAGCTATATTAGCTGGATATTTACTATATAAAAAGCAAGATATATATATATTAAAAGATATAATAAGTTGTATATGGCTAGGATTGATGTTGCAAACTTCAATGCTTACTAAATTTGGTCAAAGGTTAATTATATTATTAGATGCTATGTTAGGAAAGTTGAAGATATCATAATTTTGTATTCTAAGATAATTTAATTATCTTAAGATAAATTAATAAAACTTTATTAAAAGGGGGATTTAAAATGAATTTTTTATTTGACACGATATCTAATATGATATCAAGCGTTTCACAAGGTGCTTCTACATTCTGCGTACTGGTATTTTTCGAGCCAGAGGTACCAAAATCATTAAGAGAAGAATAATAAATAATTAAAACCATAGGGATATATCCCTATGGTTTTAATTAAATTATATATTAGGTGATAATAATGAATAACTTTGAAAAAATAAGAAATAAAAAAGTTTCTGAAATTATAATATCATTAAAAGTAGTTTATATATTACTTTGTATAGTTTCAGTAGTTAGTAACAATGTATTAACCCTTGAAATGAACAATATAATAATATTGTATGTTGGAACTTGTATAATATCATTTCTTATAATTATTTATTTTTCATGGGTATACTACTATAGAAAAGACTATATTAATAATTCCCCCAAATTACTAGATATAATAGAAACTTTATTTTTAATTATAATATTTGTAGTAGTAGTTGTAAGCACAGGAGCGCAAGCAAGTTATTATAAACTTGTAAGTATATTTATAGTTTTAATAGGCGCTATACAATTTGGAAAAAACTATAGTGTAGCATTGGCAGTGGTTTCTTCATTATCTATATTATTTATAGATATTGTATCAAGTTCTCCAAATATGAAGTTATTAAGTAAATTTTTTGAAAATGACTTAGTATTAATAAGTGCTTTATTTATGACTGCATTTATCTTGGGTATGTATGTAGATATTGAGAGAGAACATAGTAAAGAGCTAAAAGAATTAGTTAATAAGGATGAGTTAACAGGCCTTTATAATCATAGATATTTTCAAGAGTATCTTCAAAATAATTTAGACGATGCACAAAAGCACAATAAGCAAGTGTCTTTATTATTTATGGATATAGATTATTTTAAAAATTATAATGATATAAACGGGCATCAATCAGGAGATTTGCTGCTTAAACAAATAGGTAAAATTTTAAAAGATAGCATCAGAAAAAATGATGTAGTGGCTAGGTATGGAGGCGAAGAATTTGCAGCTATACTTCCAAATACAGATGAAGAAAATGCTATAGAGGTAGGTGAAAAAATTAGATCTGCCATACAAAACACAGAATTTGTGGGACAAGAAAATCAGCCTAATAAAAATATTACGATATCAATAGGTGTATCATCTTATCCAACAAGAGCAATAAGTAAGCATCAACTTATAAATACAGCAGATGATGCTTTATATAGAGCTAAGTCATTTAATAAAAATAGAGTAGAATCATATCATAGTGTTTTAGATGATTTATGCAAACGAATGGATATAAAAGAAGATACTATAAAATCGCTAAAAACATTTATTAATATGATAAATTTAAAAGATCGATATACTTATGGTCATACTGAGAGAGTTGTAATATATGTAAAATGGTTTGCTCAGATGCTTAAATTAAAAGAAGAAGACCAAGCTCAAATTCAAATAGCAGCTTATTTACATGACATAGGTAAACTAGAAATACCAGAAGAAGTATTAAATAAAAAAGGAAGACTTACAAATGTGGAGTTTCAAATGTTTAAGGATCATCCTGAAGTAGGTGTAGGATTAATACAAAATATAAAACCATTTGAACCATTTGTACCGCTTATAAAACATCACCATGAACGATACGATGGAGGCGGTTATCCAAATGGCTTAAAAGGCCAAGAAATACCTTATTTGGCTAGAATGTTGACTATTGCAGATAGTTTTGATGCGATGACTTCTAATAGGCCATACAATGTTCGAAGAAGTCATGAAGAGGGAATAGAAGAATTAAGATTAAATGCAGGACTTCAATTTGACCCTGAATTAGTTGAAAGTTTTATAGAAATGTTAGAAAAATACAAAGAAAATTTTTAAATATATATAAAATGACCAATAAAGGTCATTTTTTTTTGTCCAAGCACATATTTATTTTTAAAGGGAGGGGATTATAATGATAAGAGTATCTGATATAATGGAAAAGGAAATTATAAATGTTAAGAATGGAAAAAGAATGGGATTCATAACAGATATAGATATGGATGTAAATGAAGGAAAGATAATGTCATTTACTATAACTGGAGATGGAGGCAGAGGATTATTTTCTAGAAATGGTGAAGGACAAGTCGTATTCTTTAGTGATATACTAAAAATAGGATGTGATACTATAATAGTAAATATAGGTTCAGAACTTAACGTAGACGAATTTAATATATAGCTAACGTAAGGAGGAATAAAAAGTGCAATGCCCTTATTGTAATTATAAAGAGTCTAAAGTAATAGACTCAAGACATACAGATAGTAAATCTATCAGAAGAAGAAGAGAATGTGAGTTGTGTAAAAAAAGATTTACAACATACGAAAAAATAGAAACAACACCAGTGATGGTTATAAAAAAAGATGATAGTAGAGAATATTTTGACGGTGAAAAAATAAAAAATGGAATATTAAAATCTTGTGAGAAAAGACCAGTATCACTAGAACAAATTGATGAAATAGTAGCCTACATTGAAAATAAAATAAATCAATTTTATATAGCCGAAATTGAAACACAAAAAATAGGCGAAATGGTTATGGATAAATTAAAAGATGTAGATGAAGTAGCATATGTAAGATTCGCATCTGTATATAGACAATTTAAAGACATAAATACATTTGTAATAGAATTAAAAAACATACTTATGGAAAAGGGTGATTAGTATGAATGACTTTATAAATGTTAAAGATATTAAAGACAATATAGATTTTATAAATTTAGGTATTACACTTAAAGATGTAGATGCTAAATCAAAAAAAGACATGTTAAGAGTTTGTAATACAGGAAACTTTACTTTTGAAAATTTAAGTAGTAATATCCAAATACATTCGGATATAGTTAACGTAATAGATAAGGATAATGTAGGACAAAAGGTAGATGGAGATGCATTAATAACTAACATTAAAAATGTTCCACTATTAATATTTACAGCAGATTGTGTTCCTATAGCTATTATAGATAAAAAAAATAAAGCTATAGGTATAGCACATGCAGGCTGGAGAGGAACTTACGATAAAATAGCTCAAAAAACTATAGAATGCATGAGTGATAATTATTTTACTAATGCACAAGATGTTGTATGTGTAATAGGCCCATCAATAGGTCCATGTTGCTATGAAGTATCAAAAGAATTGATTGAAAAATTTAACACAATTGTTACAAATAAAGAAGAAAAGTTCTATATAATAAAAGAAGAAAAATATTATTTGGACTTATGGAAAATAAATGAATATATACTGAAGTGTGCAGGAGTTAAAGAGGAAAATATTATTAATTTAAACATATGCACTAGCTGTAGGTGTGAGGAATTCCACTCTTACAGGAAACACGATAAAACACCTAAGAGAATAGGTATGATACTAGAGATAAAATAGATAGGAGACTAATCAAAGATGAAAGTTAAAATACTTGTTATAGACGATGAGGTACATATAGTAGAGCTTCTTAAATTTAACTTAGAAATTTCTAATTATGAAGTTGAATATGCGTATGATGGAGTAGATGGTTACATAAAAGCTAAAGAGATTAAACCAGATTTAATACTTTTAGATTGGATGTTACCAAATATAAGTGGGATCGATGTATTAAAGAAAATTAGAAATGATAAAACTTTAAATAAAATACCTGTAATAATGTTAACTGCAAAAAATATGGAAAATGATAAAGTAGAAGGATTAGAAATTGGTGCAGATGATTATATAACAAAACCATTTAGTGTAAAAGAATTATTAGCAAGAATAAGCACAATACTAAGAAGATGTAATGTAAATGCTAATCCTAGTGAAATTATATTAACAACTGGAAATCTAAAAGTAGATTTGTATAAGCATGAAGTATACAAAGGGGCAGAGAAAATAGAACTAACACTTAAAGAATTTGAACTATTAAAACTATTGTTAGAGAATAAGGGAAAAGTTCTTTCTAGAAATCATTTATTAGATAAAATATGGGGTTATGAATACTATGGTGAAACTAGAACTGTAGATGTGCATATAAGGTATTTAAGAAAAAAAATAGAAGGACACGGTAACGCAGATAAATATATTCAAACTATAAGAGGTGTTGGATACAAAATTGACTAGAATAATTAGATTTAGGAGAACTATTTTATGGAAGAACTAACAACTATAATCTTTTTTATTATATTAATATCAGTAACAGTTGCAATACTATCTATTAGATATACATTAAGATTAAGACGATATTTAGAAGAATTTATTTATGTTTCTAAAAAGATTAGCAACAAAGAATTTCATTCTAGGCTAAATATATCAGCTAAAGGCGAACTAGGTGAGTTGGCAAAAAACTTTAACGAGATGATAGAAATAATGGATAGTACAATTAGCGAAGTAGAATATAACCATCTTCAAATGACATCCATATTAAAAAGTATATCTCATGGAATTTTAGCTGTAGATATAGATGGTAATATAATGTTAATAAATGAAGAAGCTAGAAGAATGCTAAAGTGTAACTATGAAAAACCAATAGAAGGTGTAAATGTTAATGTATTAATAAATGAAGAAAAACTACTTAAAGAAATAGTATCTTTTAAAGGATCAAAGATAAATAAAAGTAAAGAACTTAGAATAAATGAAGATTTAGTATATAAAATTAGTTTAGACCCAATATATCTTCAAGGGATTAACAACATAATAATAGGATCTATTATTAACATAGAAGATATAACAGAAAAGGTTAAACTAGAAAATATGAGAAGAGATTTTGTAGCAAATGTAAGTCATGAACTTAAAACACCTTTAACATCAATAAGTGGTTTTGTAGAAACCTTAAAATTAAATGAAAATATAGACATAAATACAAGAAATAGATTTTTAGGTATCATAGAAGGTGAGTCTAACAGGCTAAAGAGGCTAATTGATGATATATTATTATTATCGTTTATAGAAAATAAAGATAATGTACTAGTAGATGGTGTATGTATATATGAAGTTTTCATAGAGATATATGACATGACTAGTTATCTAGCAAAATCAAAAAATATAAATCTAACGTATGAATTTAGCGACAAAAGTGCAGTGTTATTTTTAAATAGAGATTATATAAAACAAGTTTTTTTAAACTTAATAGACAATGCAATAAAATATACACCAGAAAACAAAAATGTTCACATTAAGGTTAGTGTTGGACAAAGTAAAAGTATAATTAGTGTTAAAGATGAAGGTGTAGGAATACCAGAAGAAGACAGAGAACGTATATTTGAAAGATTTTATAGAGTTGATAAAGCAAGAAGTAGAGATGTAGGTGGAACGGGTCTAGGGTTAGCTATAACAAAGCATATAGTTAAATCTTTAGGTGGAAGTATAAGTGTAAAAAGTGAATTAGAAAAAGGTAGCGAGTTTATTGTTACTATACCTCAAAAAAATTTCCTTTAATAAAGGAGATTTTTTTTTGTTTTTGCACAAACTAACTACAGTGGAAAAAATAAAGAACTTAAAGTGAGTTTGTACAAAGGGAGTGAAAAAATGAAAGAAAGTTTTTTGAATGAGGAAGTATTTAGAAGAGCATTTATAGTAGCAATAGTTATAGGAATAATGTGTAGAGGGCTTGTTTTAAGAGTAACTGATAAACAATATCCATCTAGACCTCAAGATTATTTAGAACAAATAATTATATCAGGTTTATCAGCATCATTAGGAGCAATAGCACTTCCAGCTCTACTAGACAAAGAATTTGCAGCTTTAACATTTTTTTCAGTAGCTATACAACAGTTCCAAGGATTAGCGCAACAAGAAAGGATAACGCTAGAAAATATTGACAAAAGCGAAATGGTACAAAAAGGTTGTGCATATGTAGAAGAAATAGCATCTACATATGAGTCAAGAAGTTATATAAGTCTATTATCATCTTTAGCGGCTTCAATAATATATATATATTTATCAAAAAAATATAATGTGACATTTTTTGGATGTACCGCAGGAGCAATAGTAGGGGGAGCAATAGTAGGACTTTTATTTAGAAGATATTTAAGAAGAAATAGTATTGGTGATGTAGCAGATGTAGTAGAAGCAAAGATAAATTTCGAAGGACCTCTTTTAAAAGTTAATGAAGTTATAATAACTAATATTGGTTTAGAAGAAAGCAGAAAAAAGTATTTACAAGAAGGAATAGCAATAGAGATTATACCTAAGAGTATAGGAAACTTTGGAATAGTAAATGATAGTGGTCAAAGAGATGCTATTTTGCATAATATTTTTTTACATTTAGGTATAAATAAAGATGTAGATGAAAAAGATATTCTAGCAATATCAAGAACCAACTTAGAAAAAAACACTGTTGTTATACCTTTTATACCAATACTAAAAGATATAAATTCAATGATAGAAGTAGTTAAAAGTACACCTATTGTAGAAACATCAAAAGGAAAACAAAGCGCTTATAAAATAAAAAAATCATAAATTAAAGAGGTGATTTTATGGATAGAGTATTTTTAGTGGGGTTAGGAATAGGTTTATTATCTAGAATAATAATGCTTAATTTAGACCGAAGACAGTATCCTACTCAACCAAATATATTATTGTCTCAGTTAGTGTTAGCGTTTGTAGCATCTTCATTAGGTGCATTACTTGTACCAGCTTTAAGAGCTCGTTCATACACATCAATAACATTTTTATCACTAGCTGCTGAACAATTTAGACAAGTAAGAGAAAATAGAAGGAATACATTACAAAATTTAGAAGATGTTCAACTTGTACAAAGAGGAGAAGCGTTTATAGAAGAAATAGCAAGGACATATGAAGTTAGAAATTATATGTGTATAATAACGTCCTTATCAACAGTTGGACTATATTATTTTATTATTTCAGAAGTTAAATTAAATTCAAATATTAGTTTAATAATAAGTGCTTGTTGCGGATTGTTACTAGCTTTTATACTTAAAAAGTTACTACAAAGAGACAGTATAGGAGATATAGCAGACGTAGTACCTGTAGAAATAACTTTTGCAGATGGATGCATATTGCAAGTAGGAGAATTAAAGGGAATAACAAATATAGGGTTAAAAGCTGATAGAGATAGATATCTTTCTAAGGGGTTGGGTATAGAAATAATCCCTAAAGATAAAAGTTATATTAACGCAGGTATACTAATGGATCCAGGCCAACGACAAACTATACTTTATAATATATATTCTAGGATAGGAATACTTAAGGAAAAAGATGAGCCATCTTTTTATCCGCTTCCAAGAAGAAATCCTAAAAAAGAAAGTTTAGTTATAGCATATATACCAGTTGAAAAAGATATAGATAAACTTATACAAGCAGTTAAATCATGTCCTGTTCTTTCTAGTGCTAAAGGTAAAAATTTATCACTTAAAAACTATCCAATAGGTAAGAAAGGAAGTGCTTAAATATGGGAATGAATATTGGAATAAATGAATATACTCTAGCAATAATTACAACTAATTCAAATATGAAAAGTGGTGGATGCCCAGTATTTTATGCAAAAGATAATAAAGACCTACAGCATAAGGCGATGCTTACAGCTAAATGTGTAGGTGGAATGGTTCATGAAATAACACCAGGAACTTTAATTATAGTCAAACATTAAAAGGTGCCCAAGGGTGCCTTTTGAATTATAGGGAATATTGACTATTTTTATCAAAACATGGTATTATAATATGATGTGTTTACTAAAGAAAAGTGGTGATAATTTATGGAAGTAAATGTTAAAAATGTAAATAACATAATAAATAAAGTATATAAAGACAGCATTGCAGAGGAAATAGGTATAGAAGTTGGAGATTTACTTATTTCTATAAATGATCAAGCAATACATGATATAATAGAGTATAAATTTTTATTAAGTGATGAATACTTAGAGCTTGAGATAAAAAAGATTAACGGAGAGATATACGTATATGAAATAGAAAAAGACTATGATGAAGATTTAGGAATTGAATTTACAAATCCTATAATAGATCAAGCTAAAAGCTGTAGAAATAAATGTGTATTTTGTTTTATAGATCAACTTCCAAAAGGAATGAGAGAAACTCTTTATTTTAAAGATGACGATTCAAGATTATCATTTTTACAAGGAAATTTTGTGACTTTAACAAATATGAGTGAAGACGATATAAATAACATAATAAAATATAGGATAAGTCCTATAAATATATCTGTACATACGACAAATCCAGAACTTAGGCAAACTATGATTAAAAATAAGTTTGCAGGTAAATTGTATAGTATAATGAAGCGCTTAGCTGATGCTAAAATTCAGATGAATTGTCAAATAGTATTATGTCCAGGATACAATGACAAAGAAGAACTAACAAGAACAATAAATGATTTATCAAACTTATATCCATATATAAATAGTGCGGCGATCGTTCCAGTAGGTATAACTAAGCACAGAAGTCATTTACCTAACTTAGAAATATTTAATGAAAAATCTGCAAATGAGACTATAGATCAAATACATGACATTCAAAAAATGTATTTAGATAAAATAGGTACTAGATTTGCATTTTTATCAGATGAATTTTATATAATCGCAAATAGAAAGCTATTAGAATACGATGAATATGAAGGTTTCATACAATTTGAAAATGGCGTAGGAATGATAAGTAAGTTAGAAAGAGAAATAAAAGATCATGTAAAAACATTATCGGAGGATCAAATTTCAAGAAATAAAAAAGTTTCTATAGCAACAGGACATTCAGCATTTGAATTCATAAAAAATATGGCTAAAGAGATAATGGATGCATGCCCTAACATAGAAATAGATGTTTATAAAATACTTAACGATTTCTTTGGAGAAACAATAACTGTGTCAGGTCTTATAACGGCAACTGATATAATGCAACAGCTAAAAGATAAAGATTTAGGTGAAACTTTATATATTCCAAGAAGTATGCTTAAGGCTGATGAAGATATATTCCTAGATAATATAACACTAGAAAAATTACAACAGCTTATGAAAATTGAAGTCGTACCATGCTTAAGTGAAGGGCACGATTTTGTTGATAAAATTTTAAAATAAGAAAGGAAATAATTATGAGCGATAATAGACCGATAGTTGCAGTAGTAGGAAGACCAAATGTTGGAAAATCAACATTATTTAATAAATTAGCAGGAAAAAGAATATCTATAGTAGAAGATACTCCAGGAGTAACTAGAGATAGAATATTCACAGAGGTAGAATGGTTAAATAGATACTTTACATTAATAGATACAGGAGGTATAGAGCCAGAAAATGGAGATATAATATTATCTCATATGAGAAATCAAGCAATGCTTGCTATGGACATGGCTCACATTATACTTTTCATAGTTGATGGAAAATCAGGATTAACTCCTGCAGATAGAGAAGTAGCTCAAATACTTAGAAAAACTAAAAAACCAGTAATATTAGTAGTTAACAAAATAGACAGTCAAAGTCAATTTGATAATGTATATGATTTCTATGAATTAGGTCTTGGAGTTCCGTTTGCAATTTCAAGTGCTAATAGTATGGGTCTTGGAGATTTATTAGATGAAGTTATTCAGAATTTCCCAGAAGGATTAAACACTGAGTATGACGAAGATATGATAAGAGTAGCTATAACTGGTAAACCAAATGCAGGAAAAAGTTCTATACTTAATAAGATATTAGGTGAAGAAAGAGTTATAGTAAGTCCTATTGCAGGAACTACTAGAGATGCAGTCGATACTTATGTAGAAAAAAACGGACAAAAATATCTTCTTATAGATACAGCCGGTTTAAGAAGAAAAAGTAAGATATATGAGAACGTAGAAAAATATAGTGTAATAAGATCTATGGCAGCTGTTGATAGAGCAGATGTAGTACTTATAGTAATAGATGCAGCAGAAGGGTTCACAGAGCAAGATACAAAGGTTGCAGGTATAGCTCATGATGAAGGTAAAGCTTGTGTATTTGTAATTAATAAGTGGGACTTAATAGAAAAAGACAATAAAACTTTAGGTAATTTCACTAAAGAAGTAAAAGAAAAGTTCCCGTTCATGATGTACGCACCGGTTATATTTATTTCTGCTAAAACTAATCAAAGAATGGATAAAGTTTTAGAAATAGCCACATATGTAGCAAGTGAGCATTCTAAGAGAGTTTCAACTTCAGCATTAAATGATGTAATAGGTGAAGCTGTAATGCTAAACCAACCACCATCAGATAAAGGTAAGAGATTAAAGATTTACTACGGATCTCAAACTGGAGTTAAACCACCAAAATTCACTTTATTTATAAATAACAAGAGTTTAACTCACTTCTCATATCAAAGATATCTTGAAAATAAAATAAGAGAAAACTTTGGATTTGAAGGAACACCTGTACAATTTGAGTACAGAGAAAAAATTAGAAAATAATAGTACTTCTTAAGGGGGAAGAATATGCTTAGCTATATAATAATTATTATAATTGCCTATCTTTTAGGAAATATATCAACATCTTATATAGTTGCTAAAAGATTAACTGGGGTAGATATAAGGACTCAAGGATCTGGAAATGCAGGTTCTACAAATGTACTTAGAACTCTTGGTAAAAAGGCAGGAGCAATGACATTTTTAGGTGATGTATTAAAAGGTATTATGGCTGTGGTCGTATCTCAACTTATAGCTAAATTGGCAGGTGTTGACGTAGTTACAGCTGGATATATAGCTGTTGTAGGTGTAGTTTGTGGTCACAATTGGCCAGCATTTTTAGGCTTTAGAGGCGGTAAAGGTGTTGCGACTTCACTTGGAGCTATGATAGCAGTAAATCCGATAATTGCATTAATATGCTTTGGGATATTCTTATTGATAGCAGCAACTACAAAATACGTATCATTAGCATCTGTATTTGGTATATCAATATCTCCTATAATTATGATTTTTGTTCAAAATAAAAAAGGTATAATAGTTACACTATTTTTAGCTATATCAGTTATATATACTCATAGAGAAAATTTAAAGAGATTAATAAAAGGTACAGAAAGAAAAATAGGTCAAAGTAAACAATAAATTTTATAATGGTTAGGTGGTGTTTAAGATGGAAAAAATATGTGTACTAGGAGCTGGAAGCTGGGGAAGTGCGTTGGCACTAGTTCTAGCGAAAAAAGGCTATGAAGTAATCATGTGGACCTTAAATGAAGAGCAAGCCAATAAAATAAACAGAACTAAAGAAAATACAGATTATTTACCTGGAGTTTTATTTCCAAATAATATAACATTAACTACGGATTTAGAAAAAGCCGTATTAGATAGTAAAATAATAGTTTTAGCAGTTCCATCTCAGGCTATAAGAAGTGTATCTAAGCAAATTAAACCTTTTGTAAAAGACAATCAGATACTTGTTGATGTAGCAAAAGGACTTGAAAAAGGAACTGGGCTTAGACTATCAGAGGTTTGTGAACAAGAGTTACCTAATAACCCATATGTAACATTATCGGGACCTTCTCATGCAGAAGAAGTTGCAAAAGATATACCAACAACAGTAGTAGTATCATCAAAAGATTTAGACGTAGCTCAAACGGTACAAGATGTATTTATGAGTCCTAAATTTAGAGTTTATACTAATCCTGATATAGTTGGTGTAGAACTTGGAGGAGCTTTAAAAAATATTATAGCTTTTGGTGCTGGTATATGTGATGGACTAGGTTATGGCGATAATGCTAAGGCGGCACTAATGACTAGAGGAATTAGAGAAATCGGAAGACTTGGAAGTGCAATGGGAGCAAATGCTTCAACATTTGCAGGGCTTTCAGGTATTGGAGATTTAATAGTTACTTGTACTAGTATGCACAGTAGGAATAGACGAGCTGGTATACTTATAGGTCAAGGTAAGAGCTTAGATGAAACTCTTAAAGAAGTAAAAATGGTAGTTGAAGGTATAACTGCAACTGAAGTAGCGCATGAAGTTGCAAAAGACTTAAACATAGACATGCCTATAACTAATGCTATATATTCTGTATTACATAATGGATGTAATACAAATGAAGTAGTAATAGAATTAATGATGAGAAATAAAACGCATGAAATGGAAGAAGTAGTAGATGATAAGCTAGGATTTTAATCCTAGCTTTTTTATTATATAAAACAAAATTAAATTTTAGTAATAATAATTTAAAATCCTCAATATAATTTATTAAGAAACTATATGCAGGAGGGGAATTTAATGAACAACATATATGAGGACATAGCAAAAAGAACGCAAGGTGATATATATATTGGTGTAGTAGGACCTGTAAGAACAGGTAAATCTACATTTATAAGAAAGTTCATGGAAAAATTGGTATTGCCAAACATAGAAAATGAATTCAAGAGAGAAAGAACACAAGATGAAATACCTCAAAGTGGATCAGGAAAAACAATAATGACAGTAGAACCAAAATTTGTTCCAGCTGATGGTGTAGAAATAAAAATAAGAGAAAATGTATCTCTAAAAGTTAGAATGGTTGATTGTGTAGGGTACATAGTAGATGGAGCTTTAGGCCATGAAGAGGAAGGCAAGCAAAGACTTGTTTCTACTCCTTGGTCACAAGAGGCGATGACATTTGAAAAAGCTGCAGAAATAGGAACTAAAAAGGTTATAAGAGACCACTCAACATTAGGAATAGTAGTTTTAACAGATGGCTCTGTAACTGGAATAGATAGAAAAAATTATCTTTCAGCTGAAGAGAGAGTTATAAATGAATTAAAATCATTAAATAAACCATTTGCAATCGTATTAAATACATTAGATCCAGATAGCGAGCAAACAGAGATATTAAGAACTGAGTTAGAAGAAAAATATGATGCTCCTATAGTTCCATTAAATGTTTTAGCTATGGACGAAGAAGATATTGAAAATGTGATGGAAACAGTACTTTATGATTTCCCACTAAATGAAATAAGAATAAACTTACCACAATGGGTAGAAGGATTAGAAAGAAATCACTGGATAAAAAATAACATAATATCTACACTAAAACAAAGTGTAGAAGAAATAGGGAAAATAAGGGATATAGATAGTATTGTATCAGGATTTTCTGAACTAGAATTTTTAGAAGATACAGAGGTAGATAATGTAGAACTTGGAGAAGGTGTTATAAGCATTGACTTAACTGCGAAACAAGGATTATTCTACAATGTATTAGAAGAGAAGAGCGGATTTAAAATAGAAGGAGATCATCAGTTACTAAATCTTGTTACTAAATTGTCTAGAGTAAAAACTGAATATGATAAGGTAGAACTTGCTCTAGAAGAAGCTAAAGATAAAGGATATGGTATGGTGGCACCATCTTTAAATGATCTTACTTTAGAGATTCCTGAAATGACAAAACAAGGAAAACAATACGGTATAAAAATAAGAGCAAATGCTCCATCACTTCATATAATAAAGGCGGACATATCTACAGAAATTTGCCCTATAGCTGGAAATCAAAATCAAGGTGAAGAAATGCTTAAGTATTTACAAGATGAGTTAGAACAAAACCCTAATGGTATATGGGAAGCAAATATGTTTGGAAAATCTTTACATGATTTAGTTAAAGAACAATTACAAAGCAAACTATATACAATGCCAGAAGAAATAAGAGTTAAAATTCAAAAAACGCTACAAAAAATTATAAATGAGGGCAGTATGAATATAATAACAATTTTATTATAGAATAAAATAAGAAGGATATATTTTATATAAAATATAAAATTAATCCTTCTATATTTTTATCTAAAAATATATTTTGAATATTCAGAAAATAAAAAAAGGATAATTGATTTTTTTGTTGAAATAATAGTTAATAGGTATTAAATGTATTAAATGTATTAAACATTTAACTAATATTTATTATTATATTTTATTTTTTATAGGAGGTGTATTATGGAGGGAATTGTTAATTCGATTAATAATGTGATTTGGAGTAACTGGCTTATATATCTATGCTTAGGAGCCGGGATTTATTTTTCTTTTAGGACTCGTTTTTCTCAAGTTAGAAACATAAAAGAAATGGTTACATTACTTTTTAAAGGTGAAAAATCAGCAGAAGGAATATCTTCATTTCAAGCATTATGTACAGCATTAGCGGGTCGTATAGGAACAGGAAATATAGCTGGGGTCGCAACGGCAATAGCTATGGGAGGTCCAGGAGCATTATTTTGGATGTGGGCAATAGCATTTTTAGGAGCAGGCTCAGCATTTGCAGAGTCTGCATTAGCTCAAATTTACAAAGAAGAACACGAAGGACAATATCGTGGAGGACCAGCATATTATATTGAAAAAGGTCTAGGTAATACAACATTTTCTAAATGGTATGGAATACTATTTGCAGTAGCTACAGTATTAGCAACAGGAGTATTCTTACCAGGAGTTCAATCAAATTCTATAGCAGTAGCAGTAAATAATGCATTTGGAATAAGTCCTTCAATAATAGCAGTAGTTATAGTAGTATTATTATCTCTTATAATATTTGGAGGTATAAAAAGAATTGGTTCAGCTGCAGAATTAATAGTTCCGATTATGGGTGGAATATATATATTAATGTCAGTAGTAATAATAGTTGTTAATATACGTCATGTACCAGATGTTTTAGCATTAATATTTAAATCAGCATTTGGAGCAGAACAGGCATTTGCAGGTATACTTGGTTCAACAATAGCATGGGGAGTAAAACGTGGGGTTTACTCAAATGAAGCAGGTCAAGGTACAGGACCACAAGCAGCAGCAGCGGCAGAAGTGAGTCATCCAGCTAAACAAGGTTTAGTTCAAGCTTTTTCAGTATATGTAGATACATTATTTGTATGTTCAGCAACTGGATTTATGATATTGATGACAGACAGTTATAATGTAATGGGTAGTGGAGGGTCAATGATAGTTGAAAATCTGCCAGGTGTAGAGATAGGACCTATTTATACTCAAACGGCAGTTAATAGTTTAATACCAGGCTTTGGAGCAGCATTTGTTGCAATAGCATTGTTCTTCTTTGCATTTACTACATTAATGGCATATTATTATATAGCTGAGGTAAATGTAACTTATATATGTAAAAAAATAAAGGGCAACAACATAAATAAAATAGCTGTAAATTTATTAAGAATAGTTTTATTATTTATGACAGCATTTGGATGTATAAAAACGGCAGCCCTTGCATGGACACTAGGAGATATTGGAGTTGGGAGTATGGCATGGCTTAATATAATTGCAATACTTCTTTTATCTAATACCGCAATGAAATGTTTTAAGGATTATGAAAGTCAATTAAAAGCAGGAATTCCAAGAGAACAAATTACGTTTGATCCTATTAAATTAGGAATAAAAAATGCTGATTTCTGGGTACAAAAAAATAAAAATAAAATTTAATAAAATAAATAAAACGGCTCTTTTTCTAGAGTCGTTTTATTTATTTAACCAAAACTTAACACATTAAAATTCTTAACTATAAATATAATCTATTAAGGGGACTATATTCCAAGTACTTATAGAATAATATTTATTGAATTAAGGAGTTTAAATCCTAAATAAATATAAGGGAGGAAAGTTATGGAAAATGTAGTGAATGCCATTAATAGTGTAATATGGAGCAATTGGTTAATAATACTTTGCTTAGGAACAGGGTTGTATTTTTCATTTAGAACAAGGTTTTTGCAGATTAGGCATGTTAAAGAAATGGTAGCTCTTTTAGTAAAAGGAGAAAAATCAGAACAAGGAATATCTTCATTTCAAGCATTATGTACAGCATTAGCGGGTCGTATAGGAACAGGAAACATAGCTGGGGTTGCAACGGCAATAGCTATGGGAGGACCGGGAGCGTTATTTTGGATGTGGGCAATAGCATTTTTAGGAGCAGGTTCGGCATTTGTGGAATCAACATTGGCTCAGATTTATAAAGAAGTAGATGATGGTCAATATCGTGGAGGACCAGCGTATTATATTGAAAAATGCATGGGATTAAAATGGTATGCATGTTTATTTGCAGTAGCAACAGTTTTAGCAACTGGTATATTTTTACCAGGGGTACAATCTAACTCAATAGCAATAGGAATAGAAAATGCATTTGGCGTAGATACTTGGGTATCAGGAATATTTGTAGTGGCATTATTAGGACTAATAATATTTGGTGGCATAAAAAGAATAAGCTCTGCAGCAGAATTAATAGTTCCATTTATGGGAGCTGCGTATATAATAATGGCACTAGTAATAATAGCTTTTAATATAGAAAAATTACCAGATGTATTATCATTAATATTTAGATCGGCATTCGGTGGAGAACAGGCATTTGCAGGTATACTTGGTTCAACAATAGCATGGGGAGTAAAACGTGGGGTTTACTCAAATGAAGCAGGTCAAGGTACAGGACCACAAGCAGCAGCAGCAGCAGAAGTAAGTCATCCAGCTAAACAAGGATTTGTTCAGGCATTTTCAGTATATGTAGATACACTATTTGTATGTTCAGCAACTGGATTTATGATATTAATAACAGGTAGCTATAATGTATTAGGTAATGGTGGCAAAATGATAGTAGAAAACTTACCGGGTGTAGAATTTGGTCCAGCGTTTACTCAAACAGCAGTTGATACATTAGTTCCTGGATTTGGTTCATCATTTGTTGCAGTAGCATTATTCTTCTTTGCATTTACTACATTAATGGCATACTATTACATCGCAGAAGTTAACTTAGCATATTTATATAAAAAAATACTAAAAGGAAAAGAAGGGTCTAAAAAGTTTGTTATATTAGGATTAAAATGTGTATTATTAATGGCAACATATTATGGTTGTATAAAGACAGCAACATTAGCTTGGGCACTTGGTGATATAGGTGTAGGTCTTATGGCGTGGTTAAATATAATAGCTATATTAATAATAGCAAAACCAGCATTAATAGCATTGAAAGACTATGAAGAGCAACAGAAAAATAAAATACCAAGAGAAAATATTAAATTTGATCCTATTAAATTAGGAATAAAAAATGCTGATTTCTGGGTAGAAAAAAATAAAAAGCAAATTTGATAAATTAAATTAACAAAACAAAGAATGTGTCCCTATAAATTAATTAGGGACACATTCTTTGTTTTAAATATAATTAATAAAAATATAATTGTATTATGAAAGATACTGTAAATACAAGGTGATTTGAGATAAATATATAAAAAGTATGTATTGTTTTTGTAAATTAGAATAAAAGGACATAGAATGTAATTTGCAGAAATAGTATATAAGATTATTTGCAGAAAGGAGATAAAAAATTGAAAAAAATAAAACGCTCAAGAATTTTAATATTAGGAGTATTCGTATATATTGTATTTCAAGTGGGATCATTATTTATAAGTAAAAGTACAGAAACTTTAGCACTAGAGTCAGAAGAATTAAATGCTAAAATAAAAACTAAAGGCCTTTTTATAAGAGAAGAAGATATTGTAAAATCAACGGAAAAAGGGGTTTTAGATACAATATATAAAGAAGGGGAAAAAGTAAAAAAAGCTGAGAACGTAGCGTATGTATATAAGGATGATAAAATTGAAAAAATAAATTCACAACTAAAAATTTTGAATGAAGAAATAAAAAAAAGTAAGGTAGGGTTAGAAAAAAAATCTAATGAATTAAGTAAAGATTTAGCTAAAAATCAAATAAAAACAAAAAATGAGCAAAAGAAAATACTAGAAGGAGAAAAAGAAAAAATAACATCTTGTTTAAAAACAGATATATCAGGAATTATTTCATATAAATTTGATGGAAATGAAGAAAAATATAACTTGGAAAACTTAGATAAAATAACTAAAGATGATATAGAAAATACAAGTAATGATTATGAGGCGATGACTAAAGAAAGTAACAATATAAAAGATGGAGAACCTATTGCAAAAATAATAAATAACTATGAATCATACTTAGCTATATGTGTAAGCAAAGAAGAAGCTAAAAATTTCAAGCTGGGAAATAACATTAAAATAAGTTCTAATAATGTACAATTGGATGCAAAAGTATATAAAATATATAAAAGTGAGTCAAATATTGTAATTATATTTAAAATAACTAACCAAAATATAGGAATTTACGATACAAGAGTAGAAGAATTTGATATAATATATAAGCAAATGGAAGGTTTAAAAATACCTAAAAGTTCTATAAAAAAAGTGGGAAATAAAAAGGGTGTATATTCAGTAAATGAACAAACACAAGATATAGAATTTATTGAATTGAAAGGAATAGGATATGAAAATGACGAATTTGTATTTATAGACTATTATACTAACAACATACAAGGGATAGAAACTGTTAGTTTATACGATGAAATTATTTTAAAACCTAATAATATAAATAAAAACATTAAAATAAAGTAGGTGATAACATGAATACTATTAAAGCAAATTTAATTAGTATAAGGGAAAGTATAAAAGATTGTACAAAAAGGGTAAATAGAAGTGAAGAAGAAGTTACTTTATTAGCAGTTACCAAAACTGTAGATGTAGATGCAGTATTAGAAGCTATAGACAATGGAGTGACAGATGTAGGCGAAAATAAGCCACAAGAATTAGCTAGAAAATATGAAGTAATTGGAAATAAGGTAAAATGGCATTTAATAGGAAGTTTACAAACAAATAAAGTGAAGTATATAATAGATAAGGTTCATATGATACATTCACTAGATAGACAAGCTTTGTGTGAAGAAATACAAAAACATGCAGAAAAAATAAATAAAAATATAAATTGCTTAATTCAAGTAAACATATCAAAAGAAGAGAGCAAGCATGGAATTTATGAAAGTGATGTTGTAGATTTTATTAATCATGTATCTGCTAATTATAAAAATATAAAAATCAAAGGTCTTATGACTATGGCTCCTTTTAGTGAAGATAAAGAAGAAGTAAGAGAAGTATTTAAAGGTCTTAAGCAATTATCTATAGAAATAGATAAAATGAATATAGCAAATGTGTCTATGGAGTACTTATCTATGGGAATGAGTAATGACTATGAAATAGCAATAGAAGAAGGATCTAATATTGTTAGGATTGGAACGTCAATATTTGGTAAAAGAGAATACAAATAATAAATTTGAAAATAAATATTAAGGAGGCTGTTAATAATGGGAGATGGATTATTATCTAAATTTAAAAATTGGATGGTTGAAGAAGAAGAGGAAGATTATATTGAAGAAGATGAAGAATTTGCTGTTGAAGAAAGTGAAGTAGATGGTGAAATTGGAAATGCAATTAGAAATAGTAACATTGTTAAATTACATACTACATCTCAGATGAAGGTTGTAATAGTAGAGCCTAAGAAATACGATGAAGTTACAACTATAGCAGACCATTTGAAAAGCAAAAGAGCAGTTATAGTTAACTTAGAAAATTTAAATGATGCAATAGCTCGTAAATCAATATTTGATTTTATGAATGGAGCAGTATATGTATTAGATGGGACTATACAAAAAGTATCAAAAGCTATATTTATATTAGCACCAAATAATGTGGATATAGATGCAAGTATAAAAAAAGAATTAGAAAATAGTAAAACACTTTTCCCTTGGCAAAATAGCAAGTAATAAAATATAAAATAGTAAAGGGGTTTTTAGATGAGTACAAGTACTATAGGGTTTGCTTTGTACAAATTATTTGATGTATTGGTATGGGTTATAGTTATAAAGAGTTTTATGACTTGGTTTCCAAGTGTGATGTCAAGTGATGCAGGAAACAATATATATAATTTATTATGCAAAGTAACAGATCCGATAGAATCTCCTATAAGATCTATGATGTATAAATATAGCAGTGGTCCTGTTGATTTTTCTCCGATGATAGCAATATTAGTGTTGATGCTATTACAAAGAGTTGTATTAATGATATTTCAGTAGGTGCAAGTAAATGGACAAATTAAGATTAACTAATCATATCAAAGATATAGATTTGAAAAATAAAATGTTTAAAGTTATAGACAAGATTAATAGTGTTATAAAAAATTACGATGTTAAAGTAACTGATTTTCTTAATCCTTATGAAGTAAAAAATGCTGTAGATATACTAAATTCAAATAGTGATATAAAATACACTGTTGATGGTGGATATAGTGATTCTGAAAGAAGTGCTATATTTATATATCCATATTATATGGAATATGAAGAAATAGAAAGTAATCTTAGATTTATAAAAATAGAAGGGAACTTTAAATTTAAAAGTATTTCTCACAAGGATTATTTAGGGGCAATTATGAACTTAGGAATAAAAAGAGAAAAAGTAGGAGATATTATTATACGTGATAATTTCTGTCAAGTTATAGTAAGTAATGATATTTGTGATTTTATAATAATGAATCTAAATAAAGTTTGCAAAAATAATGTAAGTATAACTGAAATTTCTAAAAGTGAAATTATATACAATCCTCCAAATTATAAAGATGTATCATTTACTATATCATCAGGTAGATTAGATTGTATAATAAGTGGTATATATAATATATCTAGACAAGAAAGTATAAAGTACATAAATGGAGAGAAAGTATTTGTAAATTATGAAAAAATAACTTCACCATCTAAAGAAATAAAAAGTGAATCTTTAATTTCTGTTAGAGGTAGAGGAAGATGCATGGTTATTCAAATAGGAGATATTACAAAAAAAGGCAGAATAAAAGTTCAAGCTAAGCTAATAGTATAGGAGGAAAATATATGCTAACTCCAATTGAAATAGAAAACAAAGAATTTAAAAAAAGTTTAAGAGGATACAAAGAAGAAGAGGTAGATGAGTTTCTAGATGTAGTAAAAGAAGACTTTGAACATATATATAGAGAAAATCTAGAACTTAAAGAAAAGGTAAAGTTATATCAAGACCAAATAAATAAATATGAAAACATAGAAGAAACACTAAAAGCTACTTTAATAAGTGCCCAAAGTGCAGCAGAAGATACTTGTAGTGCAGCAAATAGAAAAGCTAAAATAATAGTAGAAGAAGCTGATTTAAAATCAAGACAAGTTATAGAGATAGCTAATAATCGTGTTATAGAAATAAGAAAAGAATACGATACAATGGTTAAGGAATTTAAGATATTTAGAAATAAGTTTAAATCATTATTAGAAGATGAAATAAGAAACATAGATGAAATATTTTATAATGTAGATGATGTTAATGTAAGTGATTTTGAAACTAAAACAATGTATAATTTACAAAAAGAATCAGAAGCGGCAGTTACAATAGATTAATATTACACAAAAAGATATTGACTATTCTAACAATTTGTTATAAAATTTCATATTATAATTAAAAAATCAAAAAGCAATGATGGAGACAGTAAGCTTTAGATAATTTTACAGAGAATTGGGTAAGCTGAGAACCAATAAATTTATAAAGTCGAAGATCACTCCTAAGCTGCAAGCTGAAAGATAAATATCAATTAAGCTGAGCCGGTTAGTGCCGTTAAACTATACTATGGAGTGCTATATACTTTAATCAAATTTAAATTTATGTATATAGAATTAGGGTGGTAACGCGATTAATACTCGTCCCTTTTTATTAGGGGGCGAGTTTTTTATGTGAAAAATTATTTAGCTATTTAGTTGTAGCCTAAGTTAATTTAGATAAAAATCATAATATATAATTATATGAAAGGGTGGTATTATGGCTAAGTTTAAACAGTTAGTAGACAGTTCTGTTAAGCAAGCAGAAGCAGAAGTTTCAAAGTATTGGAATGAAATAGATATACTTAATAAAACTTTAGAAAAAGGTGAAAACGATCCGAATTTCGTATTCTTTGAAGGACCTCCAACAGCGAATGGAAATCCAGGAATACACCATGTTATAGCAAGAACTCTAAAAGACTCTGTTTGTAGATACCAAACTATGAATGGATACCAAGTAAAAAGAAAAGCTGGATGGGATACTCATGGATTACCAGTTGAAATACAAGTAGAAAAAGAATTAGGCTTATCAGATAAGCAACAAATAGAGGCTTATGGAATCGATAAATTTAATGAAAAATGTAGATCATCAGTATTCTCTTTTGAAAAGCAATGGAGAGAGATGACTGAAAGAATGGCTTATGAAATAGATTTAGATAACCCATATATAACATTAGATAATAACTATATAGAGTCAGTATGGTGGATACTAAACAAGTTTAATAAAGAAGGATATGTATACGAAGGTCATAAGATACTTCCATACTGCCCAAGATGTGGAACAGGTCTTGCATCACATGAGGTTGCTCAAGGATACAAGGAAGTAAAAACTAATACAGTGATAGCTAAATTTAAAAGAGCTGATGCGAATGAATATTTCTTAGCATGGACAACTACTCCTTGGACACTACCTTCAAACGTTGCGTTAACTGTAGGACCAGAAGTAGACTATATAAAAGTTAAGCAAAATGATGAAGTTTACTATGTAGCTAAAGCATTAGCTAATAAAGTATTAGGTGAAGATTATGAAGTATTAGACGAGATGAAAGGTAAAGATTTAGAACATATAAAATATGAACAATTAATGCCATTTGTAGAAACTGATGAAGAAGCATTCTTCATAACTTGTGGAGATTATGTAACAACTGAAGATGGTACAGGTATAGTACATACTGCACCAGCATTTGGTGAAGATGACTACAATTTAGGTAGAAAATACAACTTACCAGTGTTACAACCAGTTGATGAAAGTGGTAAATTTACTACTACTCCTTGGGAAGGTAAATTTGTTATGGAGGATGGACTAGATGTTGAAATAATCAAATGGTTACATTCTGAAAATAAATTACACAGCAAAGAAAAAGTAGCTCATAACTACCCACATTGCTGGAGATGTCAAACTCCACTTGTATACTATGCTAAGCCGAGTTGGTATATAGAAATGACAAAGTTAAAGGATCAATTAATAGCAAATAACAAAACTGTTGAATGGTACCCAGCTTTTGTAGGTGAAGGTAGATTTGGTAACTGGTTAGAAAACTTAAATGACTGGGCAGTATCAAGAAGTAGATACTGGGGAACTCCTTTAAATATATGGAGATGTGAATGTGGACATAAAGATTCTGTAGGTTCAAGAGCTGAATTAGCTGAAAAAGCTATAGAAGATGTAAATCCAGAAACTGTAGAATTACACAGACCGTATGTTGATAATATACATTTAAAATGTGAGTGCTGTGGAAAGCCAATGAC
Source organism: Peptostreptococcaceae bacterium VA2 (assembly GCA_000686145.1). Taxonomy (GTDB): domain Bacteria; phylum Bacillota; class Clostridia; order Peptostreptococcales; family Peptostreptococcaceae; genus Romboutsia_D. The sequence continues at coordinate 892,900 of JMMB01000007.1, forward strand.
AAGAGTAACTGATGTTATAGACTGTTGGTTTGATAGTGGTTCAATGCCATTTGCTCAACATCATTACCCATTTGAAAATAAAGAAAACTTTGAAGAATTATTCCCAGCAGATTATATTTGTGAAGGTATAGATCAAACTAGAGGATGGTTCTATTCATTACTTGCAATATCTACATTTGTTATGGGGAAAGCTCCATACAAAAAGGTTTTAGTTAACGACCTTGTGTTAGATAAAGAAGGTAAGAAAATGAGTAAATCAAGAGGGAATACAGTAAACCCATTTGAATTATTTGACCAACATGGAGCAGATGCACTAAGATGGTACTTATTATACGTATCTCCACCATGGACTCCAACTAGATTTGACGTTGATGGATTAAAAGAAGTTCAAAGTAAGTTCTTAGGAACTATCAAAAACGTATATAACTTCTTTACATTATATGCAAATATGGATGAAGTGAATCCATCAGAGTTCTTTGTAGAATACAAAGATAGACCAGAATTAGATAGATGGATATTATCTAAGTTCAACAACTTAAAGAAAGATGTTGAAGAAAACTTAGCTATATTTGAATTAAATAAAACAGTAAGAATTATACAAGACTTTATAAATGAAGATTTATCTAACTGGTATATAAGACGTTCGAGAAGAAGATTCTGGGCAACTGAATTAACAGAAGATAAAAAATCAGTTTATAATACAACTTATGAAATATTAACAGAACTTTGTAAGTTAATAGCTCCATTTACTCCTCATATAGCAGAAGAGATATACAGAAACTTAACTGATGAGGTATCAGTTCATTTAAGTTCTTATCCAAAAGCTAATTTAGAGTTAATAGATGCTGAATTAGAAGAAAAGATGGATTTAGTTAAAAACTTAGTTACTTTAGGTAGAGCATCAAGAGAAGCTACTAGAATAAAAGTACGTCAACCAATACAGAAGGTATTAGTAGATGGTAAATTTGAAACTATTATAAGTGATGTAGTTGATTTAATAAAAGAAGAGCTTAATGTTAAAGAAGTAGTATTTGCTAAAGATTTAGGCGAATATATGAACTTTAGCTTAAAGCCAAACTTCAAAGTTCTAGGACCAATATTAGGTGCTAAGATGAAATTCTTTGCTGGAGCATTAAATAAATTAAACTCAAGTGAAGTTGTACCTAAGTTAGAAAATGGAGAAAGTTTAACTGTTTTAATAGATGGAGAAAACTTTGAATTTAATAAAGAACATGTATTAGTTAATATAGCTGCTAAAGATGGATTCAATGTATCTATGGAAAATAACTTATTTGTTATATTAGATACTACATTATCTAATGAGCTAATAGAAGAAGGATATGTGAGAGAATTTATATCTAAAATACAACAAATAAGAAAAGCAAGTGATTTTGAAGTATTAGATAATATAGATATAGAGTTCTGTGCTGATGATGAAATAGCAAAAGCAGTAGAAAATTATAATGATTATATAAAAACTGAGACTTTAGCTTTAGAAATAAATAGAGTTGAAGATGAAAGTTTAGAAAAACATAATTTAAATGATCATATGACTGGAATAAAAGTTACAAGAAAATAAATTAAATTAAACCCTTATTATACATTTTTAGTATGATAGGGGCTTATTTAAATTTAAAAATACGATAAAATTATTTTATATGAACTTATAGTATTTTTAAATGTAGAAAAAAGTAGAAAAATAGCTTAAATTGAATTTTCTGTGAAAATAAGAAAACCTTTACAAGATATATGTAAGAATATATACTTAAAGAGTAAGAGGTAAGTAATAATTACATATAGGGGTATGTAATATATTGGGAAAAATAGTTTGAGGTTTCGATACAATCAGCATATAAATATATATGCAAAATCGGGGGATAAGATTGTTGCGGAAGTTACATATTTATAAAAATTAAATAAATGAAAAATTAATCAAAAACCATGAAGGTTTATATTATAGGGGAATATTTATTGTTCTTTTATATAACTTCATGGTTTTTTTGAATAAAAATTTAGGGGGAAATGGATATGATAAAAAATAAAAGTTTAAGAAGGTTTTTAAGTATATTAGCAATATCAGGGCTAACGTTAAGTGTTGTGGGATGCACATCTAGTAAAGAAGATCCAAAAGGTAAGAATACAAATACAAAGGTTGAGCAAAATAATTTTGAACCGGTAAAATTTGTATATTCAGATGGAGCAAAAGACTATGATGTTAAAGTAGAAACTCCACGTCAAAAGGCTGTTACATTATCTCAATTTATGACTGAGATGTTACTTGCACTTGATTTAGGAGATAAAATGGTTGGAACTGCACTTTTAGATAATCCAATATTGCCAGAATTTAAAGAAGCATATGATAAGGTTCCACAAATTAAAATAGGTGAAGGGCATTCTATATCAAAAGAAGGATTTATGGCAACTGGTGCAGACTTTGTTAGTGGATGGGATATGTCGATAAGCGAACAAACTACAGGTGCACCTGATGAACTTATAAAAAAAGATATAACTCCATTTATGGCTAAATCTTATTCTAGTGATGCAACAGTAGAAACTGTATATGAAGACTTCAAACTATTAGGAAAAATATTTGGAGTAGAGAATAAAGCAAATGAAGTTGTAGATAAGATGAAAAATGATATAAAAGCTGTAACTGATAAAGTTGGAGATATAAAAAAAGAGGATAGAGTAAATATGATGGTTTTTGATTCGGGTGAAAATGATGCTATGGTAGTTGGTTCGGGTTTAGCGAATAATCTTATAGATCTTGCAGGTGGAAATAATGTATTTGGAAAAGATGCAACTAAACCCTATATAAATGTATCTTGGGAAAGTATAGTACAAAAAAATCCTAAAGTTATATTAGTAACTGATTTTATGGCAGGTCAACCAGTACAAGAAAAAATAGATTTTCTGAAAAATCATCCAGCACTTAAAAATGTAGATGCTATAAAAAATAATAAAATATATGTTGTAGGGCTAGCAGATTTATCTCCAGGTGTTAGAAATCCAAAACTTATAGAAAAAATGTATGGGTATTTTTATGGAGAAAATAAATAATGCAAGCAACTATTCAAGAGAATAAGAAAACTTCTAAAAATAAAAATTTCTTATTTTGGACAATTGCTCTTAGTATTATTTTAGTAATTGTAATAATAGGAGCGATAGCAATTGGTAGTACTTATATAGAGCCTGGAGTAGTATATAAAGTATTGATTAATAAATTTTCAAATGGTATGTTTTTTAAAGTAGACTGGAATGTTATGTTTGAAAATATAATATGGGAAATAAGATTGCCTAGAGTTATTTTAGGTGCCATATGTGGTGCAGGCCTTGCGTTGTGTGGAGTTTTAATGCAATGTGTAACTAAAAATCCAATAGCAGAGCCATACATATTAGGTATATCTTCGGGAGCATCATGTGGTGCAGTTGCAGTTATAGTCCTAGGTGGAATATCTACTCTTGGAATAACTAGCATAACAACTGGTGCATTTGTAGGTTCTATGATATCTGGGATATTAGTGTTTGCAATAGGGACGCAGATGGGTAAAACAACATCTACAACAAGATTGGTACTCTCTGGAATGGCAATATCAACGATATTTTCAGCACTTACTAATCTTCTTATATATTCAGCAGACAATTCTAATCAAGCTAAAAATGCATTATTTTGGACTGTTGGTAGTTTAGGTGGCGCTAAGTGGGATGTGTTATTGCTCCCAGCTATAACATTAGTTGTCGTTATTTTAGTTGCATTTATGATGTCTAAATCACTAGATGTATTATTGCTAGGAGATGATAGTGCTATAATACTTGGTATAAATGTAAAACTTGTAAAATCTATCATATTAATATTAGCAACCTTACTTACATCAACATTAGTTGCAATAACAGGAGCTATAGGATTTATAGGCCTTGTAGTTCCTCATGTATGCAGAACTATAGCGGGAAGTGATCATAAAAAGCTTATAGTACTTTCATCTTTAGTAGGCGCAATATTTTTAATAGCGTCAGATGTTTGTGCAAGAGGGCTATTCCCTCCAATAGAGATACCTATAGGAATAATAACTTCACTAGTTGGTGGACCATTCTTCTTATATCTAATTTCTAAGAAAAATTATGCATTTGGAGGAGGCGACTAATGTTTAAAGTACAAGTTAAAAATTTAAAATTTAGCATAGATAAAAAAGAGATATTAAAGGATATATCTTTTAATGTTCCTAAAGGATCGTTTATAGGAGTTATAGGACCTAATGGTTGTGGAAAATCTACATTACTTAAAAATATATATAGACTTCACAAACCATCTAGCGGAAATATATTATTAGATAATAAAGAATTATCTAATATGAAAGATAAAGAATGTGCAAAGGAAATTGCAGTTTTAGCTCAAGAAAGTAATTCTCAATTTGATTTTACTGTAGAGCAAATAGTGAAGATGGGGAGATACCCATATAAATCTATGTTTGAAGATTATTCTAAGAATGATTTGAAGATGGTTGAAGATATGTTAAAAAAAGTTGGATTAAATAATTATAGTGATAGAAGTTTTTCGAACTTATCAGGAGGAGAAAAACAAAGAACTTTAATTGCTCGAGCATTAGTTCAAGATACTGATTTTTTAATATTAGACGAGCCAACAAATCATTTAGATATAGGATATCAAATACAGCTTATGGATTTAATTAAGAGCCTTAATATAACAACTTTATCGGCTATACATGATATGAATATGGCATCTATGTATTGTGATTACTTAGTTGTTATGAAAGATGGAGAAGTAATAAACTTTGGAAAAGTTAATGATGTAATAACATCAAGTATGTTAAAGGATATTTTTGGGGTTAATGCTTATGTAGGAATAAATCCTATAAATAAAAAACTACAAGTTTCATTCATGCATACTCATGAACACATAAATGGGGTAGGGCATGATCATATTCACGAAGATGGATTTAGTGGGGAACATGTACATTACCATGAACATGCATATTAACTAACAACAAATAAAATAGAAATTTTAAAATGTAGGTTTATTTTATTTAAAAATACAAATCATATTTATATATAAATAGTTGACAAAATTTAGAGCAAAGCATATTATAAAATAAGAAATTAATAATTAAATCCTAAGATAAGGATTAGTAACTAAAATAGCTTTAGTACAGAGAGTTAAGGATGTTGAGAACTTAACATAAAGAATTTAGTGAATGGACCTTGGAGGAATAAAGTGAAATACATTTGTAGATTAGCTTATATCGTGACTGCACGTTACAGCAGATATTAAGTGATATGTGCTTTAAGCATATATAATTTAGGTGGTACCACGGAAATATATCCGTCCTATAGTTTAATATAGGGCGGATTTTTTAATATTTGAAAATGTAGGAGGTTCTTATGAAAAGAATAGGTATAATCGGAGCAATGGATGAAGAAGTAGATATATTAGTACAACTAATGGAAGTTAGGGAAACTGTAGAAAAGGCTAGTTTAAAATTTTACAAAGGAATATTAGAAGGAAAAGAAATAGTTTTAGTAAGATGTGGAATAGGTAAAGTAAATTCAGCATTATGTACACAAATATTAATAAGTGAATTTGATGTAGATGCAATAGTTAATACAGGTGTTGCAGGGGCATTGCATGCTGATTTAGGTGTATATGATATAGTTATATCAACAGATGCAATACAACACGATTTTGATACAACTGTATTTGGAGATAAAAAAGGTGTAATACCAAGAATGGAGAGTTCAACTTTCGGAGCAGATGAAAGACTTGTAAAAGCAGCTTATGAGTCTTCAGTAGCAGAAACTAAAACTCATAAAGTAGTTAAAGGAAGAGTTGTATCAGGAGATATATTCATAAGCTCTAAAGAATTAAAAGATGAATTAGTAAATGAATTTGATGCATATTGTGGAGAAATGGAAGGGGCTGCCATTGCTCATGTATGTTCGTTAAATGCTACACCATTTGTAATAATAAGAGCGATGTCTGACAAAGCTGATGGAACTGCTGATATAACATATGATGAATTTGTTCAAGATGCAGCTCATAATTCTAAAGATATAGTAGTTAATATGTTAAAATCAATATAGGGGTGAAATTAATGAGTGAAAAGAAAATAATATTTAGTGGTGCTCAACCATCTGGAAAAATGACTTTAGGAAATTATCTAGGAGCTATACAAAACTGGACTAAGCTTCAAGATGAGTATGATTGTTTTTACAGTGTAGTTGATTTACACGCTATAACAGTACCTCAAGAAGCTAAAGATTTAAGAGCTAACACTATGCAATTACTTGCTCAATATTTAGCTTGTGGATTAGATCCAGAAAAAAATACCATATTTATACAATCGCATGTAAGCGCACATACTGAACTTATGTGGATATTAAATACTATGACTTACATGGGTGAATTAAGCAGAATGACTCAATTTAAAGATAAATCACAAAAAAGTGAAGCTAATTTAAATGCAGGATTATTCACATACCCAGTACTTATGGCAGCGGATATACTTTTATATCAAACTGATTTAGTTCCAGTTGGAGAAGACCAAAAACAACATTTAGAATTAGCTCGTGATTTAGGAGCTAGATTTAATAATAGATATTCTGAAACATTTAAGATACCAGATCCATATATACCAAAAGAGGTAGGAAGAGTAATGAGTTTACAAGAGCCTACTAAAAAAATGAGTAAGTCAGATTCTAATGAAAATGCATTTATACTTTTAGCAGATGATGCAGATACAATAAGAAGAAAAGTAAAAAGAAGTGTAACTGATTCATTAGGTATAGTAAATTATACTGATGAACAGCCAGGAATAAAGAACTTATTAGATATTTATTCTCAATTAGATAATAAATCAATAGAAGAATTGTTATCTATGTATGAAGGTAGGGGCTATGGCGTATTTAAAGAAGATGTAGCTGAAGTGATTGTAGAAACTTTAAGACCTATTAGAGAAAAATACAATGACCTTTTAAATAATAAAGATTATTTAGAAAATGTATACGCGCTAGGTGCAAATAAGGCCGAAAAACAAGCTAGAAAAACATTAAGAAAAGTATACAAAAAAGTAGGATTAATAGAACGTAAATTTTTATAGATTAAATAAAAAAATGGAGTTAAATTTAACTCCATTTTTTTTATTTTTTATTTAAAGTCTTTTTCGAACTCATCTAAACACTCACTTAAAAGAGTAGACGCGTAAGCCATAGAAGGACCACCACCAAAAGCTACAGAAACCATAGCAGATTCTAGTATTTCTTCTCTAGTAGCGCCTGATTCTAAAGCCTTATAACAGTGATAAACGATACAATATTCACAACGACTATAAACCCCAATAGCAACACTCATTAATTCCTTTGTTTTAGTGTCTAAAGCCCCTGGCTTATAAGTTGAACTTAAAAGTCTACTAAATGCAGCTACATTTTGTTTATTAGTTTCTGTTAATTTCTCTAAACCTTGTGAAAATGAATTTAACATTTCTCTTACATTATACATGTAAAATACCCCCTTGAAATATGTATATTGCATAGCTAATAATTAGCTATGCAACTATTTAAAATGATTATAACAAAACTCTATAATAACATCAACTATTATTATAGAGTTTTACTATTTTTTAGTATTTTATTAAATACATTTTTAAATATAATCAAGTCATTTTCATCTATATCTTTTATAATATTTTTGGAAAAATTTATTGCAATAGGTAATATTTCATTGTATATAGATTTACCCTTAGATGTTAAGCAAAGCATTGTTATTCTCCTATCATTAGGATCTTTTTTTCTTTCAACTAAGATTTCTTTTTCCATTCTATCTATTAATCTAACTATAGTAGATTCTTTAGAATCTATAAGATTAGAAAGTTGTTTTTGGGTTATACTTTCATTTTTTTGTATATAATAAATAGCAATCCATTGAGGTCTTGTAATATTATATGGCAATAAACTATTGTTAAAAGCTTCTATTATTTCTTTATTACATTTGTTGCTTATAAAGCAAACACAATCTTCTAAATTAAACATCAAAAAACCTCCTTACTTTTTTTACATTATAGCACATACAACGATTAATTTCTTCACATACTATTTTTGTATTAGCTTTTCACAAAAGGAAGTGACGCATATTAAATACAAAGAAGAAAATGACCTTAATAATCAAAATCCTGTAAGTATGAAAGATCTTGATAGTGCTATGAATGAGTTAAATTTATGTGAAAAAACGTCAGAAGATTTAGGCTTAATGAGAAGATATTTAGAAAGACTTTTACTAACTATAGAAAGAAGTAGAATAAGAGATTATATGATGTTAACGGATAGTAAAAGAAGGTTATTTTTAATAAATTTTGTAGCAGGACTAGGGAAAGGGTTTGGTCAAGCTATAGGCTTTACTTTTTTAGCAGGTTTATTATTTTATATGATGAGTAGCTGGGTTGATTTACCTGTAATAGGAGAGTATATAGCTAAATTAATGAATATTGTAGATGAATATAGAAAGAGGTAGATAAATATGGACGCTAATAAATACAAACAACAACTGTTAGAAGAAAAACAAAAACTAAGTAAGTTAATTTCTGAAATGAAGGATAATACGGTATTTGGAGATACTACAGATCATACTAGTGAAAAATATACATCAGGTGAGTTATCAAGTTATGATAATCATCCAGCTGATATAGGTACAGAAGTTTATATGCAAGATATGCAAAATAGCTTAACTATTCATGAAGTAGGAAAGCTTGATAACATAGAAAATGCATTATCTAAAATAGAGAATGGAAAATATGGTATTTGTGAAGAGTGTCAAGAACAAATAGATGAAGAAAGGCTAGATATACTTCCAGAAACTAATTTATGTAGCGATTGTGCAAAACATCAACCCAAAAAACATATAACCAGTAGAGAGTTTAACCAAAATCTTATAAATAATGGATCTGGTTTTTATGATGAAGTACTATTAGAACTTCAAGAAATGAATAAAATGCCTAATGATGAATCTGAATTAGATTGATAAAGAAAAGAGGTATTAAATGTGAAAAAACCATTAAATATATTACTTATGGTTTTATTTTTAGCAATAGGAGTATATTCATATAATAATAAAGAAAACTTAAGTAATAATGAAGTTATGAATACAAAAGAAGATATAATAAATGACTATGAAGATATAATAATAAAAAAGGGCAATGATGATGAAAAGGTAATTGCGCTAACTTTTGATGATGGACCAGATGCAGACTTTACACCACAAGTACTAGATATATTAAAAAAATACGATGTTAAAGCAACTTTTTTTGTTGTTGGAGAAAAAGTGAAATGGAATCCTGAACTTTTAAAAAGAGAAAATGAAGAAAGTCACGAGATAGGAAATCATACATTTACTCATATAAATGTATCTAAAAGAAATTATGGAGAAATAGACAAAGAAATAAGTGATACTCAAAAGGCTATAAAAGAGGTTATAGGAAAAGAACCAAATTTATTTAGACCACCATATAGAGCTATAAGTAGAGATATGTGTAGTATTGCTAAAAACAAAAATATGAATATAATTTTATGGTCTAATCTAGACCCTAGAGATTGGTCAAATCCAGGTGTTTATTATATAGTTGATACTATAACTTCAAAAGTTAAAAATGGCAACATAGTACTCTTACATGATTATAATAATTTAAGAAATTCAAAGTCACAAACTATACAAGCATTAGATATTATAATACCTAAATTAAAAGAAATGGGATATGAATTTGTAACAGTATCTCAGCTTATGGAAAAAATAGATAAAGACCATCCTACTCAAAAACAATAAATTTTAAAATAGATAAAAATAACAGGCTTCCAATTAGGAAGCTTTTTTTTGTATAATAGTAATATATACTAAGTTGGGAGGAAAAAATATTGTTATACGAATTGATAATAGTTTTATTAATAGGAATAGATCAAGCTTCTAAAATATGGGCACTGAATTCTTTGAAAGAAATAGGAAGTATCCCTATAATTGAAAATGTATTTCATCTTACATATGTAGAAAATAGAGGTGCAGCATTTGGAATGTTGCAAAATAATCAAAGTATATTTATAATAGTTGCATTAACTGCGTCAGTATTTGGATTATATTATCTACATACTAAACAAGTAAATTTTTTAGGAAAAGCTAGTATCATACTTATAATAGCAGGTGCAATAGGAAATCTTATAGATAGAGTAAGAATTGGATTTGTAGTAGATTATTTTGATTTTAAATTTATTTGGGAATATGTATTCAATATAGCAGATATTTTTGTAGTGGTAGGAACAATAATGCTGTGTGCATATATAATATTTTTTCAGGAAGAAAAGCAGGTGAAGTAATGGACGAGATAAGAGAATTTTTAGTTATTGACGAAGAGGAAGGAGATCGATTAGATGTATATTTATCATCTCAACTTGAAGATATGTCAAGAAGCTACATTCAAAAGATAATAAAAGAGAAAAAAGTAAAAGTAAATAATAAAGAGCAAAAGGGAAAGTATTTAGTAAAAGAAGATGACAAAGTAGTAATAGAAATACCAGCACCGAAATTATTAGAAGTTACACCTCAAGATATACCAATAGATATTGTTTACGAGGATAGTGATTTGCTTATATTAAATAAGCAACAGGACATGGTAGTTCATCCAGCTCCAGGTAATTATGAAAATACATTAGTTAATGCAATATTATATCACTGCAAAGACAATTTATCATCTATAAATGGCATTATAAGACCTGGAATAGTGCATAGAATAGATAAAGATACATCAGGGTTATTAATGATAGCTAAAAATAACAATGCTCATAATAGCTTAGCCCAGCAGTTAAAAGACCATTCTATAACTAGAGAGTATGAGTTTATATGTCACGGTGTAGTGAAAGAAGATAAAATAACTGTAGACAGACCAATAGGAAGAAATCCTAAAGATAGACTTAAAATGGCAATAGTGAAAGATGGTAGAAATGCAGTTACTCATTTTGAAGTTGTAAAAAGATATGAAAACTTTACACATATGAGAGCTAGACTTGAAACAGGTAGGACTCATCAAATAAGAGTGCATGCTTTATCTATAAATCATCCACTTTTAGGAGACAATGTTTATGGGCCTAAAAATAATAAATTTAAAACTAATGGTCAAACATTACATGCTAAAAAATTAGGATTTATACACCCAAGCAGTAAAGCATATGTAGAATTTGATTCACAATTGCCTACTTATTTTCAAAATATAATCAACAAGCTTAAATAAGCATTGCAAAAACTAGCATAAAAGTATATAATGTTTCTAACAACTAAATAAAATACCTTTAAGTGATACAGCGATATCATAAGGCAAAAGCATAAATTAACTTACCATAAGTATTATTACTTATAAAGTGAGTTTTAAATTTTAGTACATACAAGCTTCTTGTCTTATGATAAGGAGCTTTTTAGATTAATGAACTTAATATATATTAGGAGGTTGCCCATGAGAGAAAAAGCCCAATTAATGGATGAAAAAGCAATATCAAGAGCAATAACAAGGGTCAGTCATGAAATAATAGAAAAAAATAAAGGTATAGAAGATATAGTTTTAGTAGGTATAAAGACTAGAGGAGTACCTATTGCACATAGAATATCTAAGAAAATAGAGCAAATAGAAGGTAGTAAAATTGATACAGGTGAAGTTGATATAACTTTATATAGAGATGATTTAAAAAAAATAGATATAGATCCAGTACTTAATGGGTCAAATATAGATTTTAATATAAATGATAAAATAGTTATTTTAGTAGACGATGTATTATATACAGGTAGAACTGTAAGAGCATCACTAGATGCGATAGTTGATATAGGAAGACCTAAATCAATACAACTTGCAGTATTAGTTGACAGAGGCCACAGAGAGTTACCTGTAAGAGCAGATTACGTAGGTAAAAATGTTCCAACATCTAAACATGAAATTATATCAGTTAAATTATTAGAAACAGATGGCGAAGATTCAGTAACAATAAAAGAGTAGTAACGTACACGATATAAGATGTATAGCACCTTTTAATCCAGTGCAGAGATGCTGGGAAAGGGAGAATTATTTCTCCCTAAAAAATCAAGGGAGGTTTTTTTATGAAAAAAACAATAATGTCATTACAACATTTACTAGCGATGTTTGGAGCTACAGTATTAGTTCCAATATTAACAGGGTTTGATCCATTAGTAGCAATATTTTGTGCTGGTCTTGGAACTTTAATATTCCACTTTTGTACAGAAGGAAAGGTACCAGTATTTTTAGGATCAAGCTTTGCATTTATTCCAGTTATATTAGCGGCTAAAGAGGCATTCAATGGAGACTTAGCATATGCTCAAGGTGGAATTATGGTAGCTGGCTTACTATATGTAGCTATGTCGTTTACAGTTAAAATAGTAGGAGTAGATAAAATTAAAAGATACTTCCCTTCTCAAGTAACGGGAGCAATGATAGGTGTTATAGGATTAAACTTATTACCAACTGCATTTGATATGGCATCATCAAATATATTAATATCAATAATAACTTTAGCAATAGCAATTACTATAAATAAGTTCGGTAAAGGATTTATAAAGCAATTAGGAATATTGATAGCCGTATTTTCTGGATATGCAATATGCTTATCAATGGGATTAGTAGATATTAGTACAATAACAAAAGCTAGTTTCTTCCAAATACCAAACTTCACACTTCCTAAGTTTAGCTTAGAAGCAATAGTGTTAATAGCACCAGTAGTAATAGCAGTATTTATGGAACATATAGGTGATATGACTACTAACGGAGCGGTTGTAGGAAAGAATTTCATAGAAGATCCAGGATTAAACAAAACTTTACTTGGAGATGGATTAGCTACTATAGCAGCAGGATTTTTAGGAGGACCAGCAAATACTACTTATGGAGAAAATACAGCAGTACTTGCAATAACTAAAAATTATGATCCAGCATTATTAAGACGTACAGCAGTTTTAGCAATAGGGCTTGCATGTATAGGTAAGTTTGGTGGATTTTTACAAAGTATACCAGTAGCGGTTATGGGAGGAATAAGTATATTATTATTCTCTATGATAACTTTTGTAGGGTTTAAAACTATAAAAGACAGTGAGTGTGTACAAAATAAAAATAACATAATTATTATAGCTACTATAATGATTATTGGATTAGGAACAACATACTTAAGTAACAAAGGAATTGTAATAGGAATACCTGTGACACAAAGTGTAACAATAACAGGACTTAGTTTAGCAGCAATAGTAGGTATTCTATTAAATAGAGTTTTAAACAATAAGGAATTTAAAGTTCAAAATGAAAAAAAATCAATAGCTCCACAAACTACAGCAATATAGTTGAAATGCAGTTAAAACCCTTTATTAGATTGAAAGTATAAATCTAGTAAAGGGATTTTTTTATGTTATTTTATATATAAAAACTATAGACATGTATATAGAAATCTTGTACAATAAAAAATTGTCGTCAAAAAATAATAAAGTTAATGAAATGACATTTTAGGAGGAACTAATGAAGTTAAAAAAATTAAAATCAATAGCAGTATCAACAGTATTATGTTTATCAGTATTAACAGGGTGTTCATCAGATAAAAGTAGTGAAAAAGAACCTATGTCTATAGGTATAGTTTTAGGAGAAGGTAGTATAAATGATCAGTCATTTAATCAATCTACATGGGAAGGTCTAAAAAAAGCAGAAAAAGATTTTGGTATAAGTGTAAAATACTTTGAGTCAAAACAAGAATCAGATTACATACAAAATATAGAAACATTAGTAGACGAAGAAACCGATTTAATAATAGGGGTAGGGTATCAATTAAAAGATTCTATAGAAGAATCAGCAAAAGATTATCCAAACCAAAAATTTGCATTAATGGATGAAACATATGATAAAATACCAGAAAATGTAGTACCAGTAGTATTTAAAGAAGAAGAGGCAGCATACTTAACAGGAATTATAGCAGCTAAAATGACCAAAACTAATACAGTTGGATTTATAGGTGGATTACCAGCACCATCTGTAGTTAAATATCAAAATGGATATAAGTATGGAGTAGAATCTACAAATAAAGAAATTAATGTATTAGAGCAATACGCTAACTCATTTAGTGATCAAGCTAAAGGAAAATCAATAGCTAAACAAATGTATTCATCAAATGCAGATGTAATATTATCTGCAGCAGGAGATGTAGGAACAGGTGCTATAGAAGCAGCAAGAGAAAATGATAAATTTGCAATAGGGGTAGATAGAGATCAAAGCTATTTAGCAAAAGATAATGTAATAACATCAGCTTTAAAGAAGTTAAACGTGGCATCTTATGACTTAGCTAAAGAATTAGTTGAAGGAAACTATAAGGGTGGAGTAGAAAAGGTATATGGCTTAAAAGAAGGCGCAGTAGGTATATCAGAAAACACTAATAGCCACGTACCTAAAGAGATAATAGATTATGTTAATAAAGAAGCTGAAAAAGTAATAAGCGGCGAGATAAAAGTTCCAAAGAATGAAAAAGAATACAAAGAATTATCAAAATAAATAAAATGCTGTAGAGAAATTGTTTTATATAAGTTCTCTACAGCATTTTTGTCTTTATTCTTTAATTTTTAATTTAGCAACTAATTCTTCATTTGGATCTACATAAACTGTACTGTTAGTATCATAAATTACCATACCTGGTTTTGATCCGTTAGGTTTTTTTATATTTTTCTTATTAGTATAATCAACAGGAACCTTAGATGATAACTTACCTTTACTAAAGTAAGCAGCAAGCATACCACCTTCAAATATAGTTTGATCAGGAACTTCTTTTCCTTCGCATTTTATAATAACATGAGAGCCTGGAATGTTTTTAGTATGCATCCATATATCGTTATTCTCTGCAATCTTCAATGTAAGGAAATCATTTTGTTTATTATTTTTACCAACTAAAATTTTAAATCCATCAGAACTTATAAATTCATGTGGTTTCGTAGTAAGTTTACTTGGTTTTACAGATAATTTAACTTCTTTTTTATTTTTATTTTTATTTTTATTTTTTATATATCCAACTTTTCCTAATTCTTCTCTTATATCAAGAAGTTCAGCTAGGTTTTCGCAGTTTTCTATACTTAAAATAATGTTTTCTAAATAATCTATTTCTTCTTTACTTATTTCCACCTGATGAGTTAATTCTACTTTAGCAGTTTTCATCTTAGAATATCTTTTAAAGTATTTCTGCGCATTTTCAGAAGGTGTAAGATTTTTATTTAAAGCTATAGTTATATTTTTATATTCTGGGTCATAGAAGTTAGAAACTTCGATACTTTCCATTCCTTTTTCAACTATATATATATATGATGTAAGTAATTCACCTTTAATTTTATATTTATCTGCACTATTAGAGACTGCAAGTTCTTCTTGTTGTTTTTTTAATTTGTTGTAGAGTCTATCTAACTTTATAGATATACTTTTTCTAAGATCAGAAGAACGCTGATGAATCCTATCTTTTATATCTTTAGTTTTATAATAATCTTCTAGTATTTTAGACATACTATCATTATTTATAAATGATAAACCACTAAATAAACTTAAATTAACACAACTGAAATCTACAACTTTATCTATATTTTCATCAATAACTATGGATGGTGAATAGTTATTAGATTTAATGTCGTCAAATAAAGTAGAAAAAGCATTGTATAAGTGTTCAAAATCATCATCTGACATATCTTTTATATTGCTTTTTTCATCAACATTAGCCCTAAAACAAATTTCCTTGGAAATAATTGGACTTATGCCGAGAAATTTAGAATAAATAGCTTTAGAAATATTTCCATCGAAAGTATTTAAATTGTTTATAAACTCGTTTATAGATATATTTTCAAGTGGATTTATTTTATCTTGTTCAGGAGGTAATATGTAGCTCATTCCTGGTAGTATTTGACGAACCCTACTTATACTAGGTGGAATTCTCTTAGCAGAGTCTATTATTTTATTATCAGATGCATGAGTAAGAATTATATTACTGTGTCTTCCCATAATTTCTATAATAATGTCTTTTGTAGTTTTTTCTTTTAGTTCATCAAAAGACTCAACACTAATTTTTATAATTCTTTCAAAACCAACTTGGCAAATACCTACTATGTTACCACCTTGAATATGCTTTCTAAATAACATACAAAACATTGGTGCATTGATAGGATTTTCCTTTTTAGAGTTGTTTGCTATATAAACTCTTGGATTTGAAGCACTAGCACTTAAAATTAACTTGAAATTTTCTTTATTGTTACGTATATGTAAAACCATTTCATCATTTTCAGGTTGATGAACTTTATCTATTTTACCACCTAAAAGCTTTGAATTTAATTCATCAACTATAGAATGTATAACTAAACCATCTAACGCCATAATAATTACTCCTTTCTTTCACATAAAAATGTAAGTAAATTAATTATTACATATAATATATATAATGTGAATAGGTAGCTTAACTTAATCAAGTTTTTATAAAAAAAAATAAAAAAATAATTATATAATTTCCTTTTCTAACTAATATATTGTATAATATTAAGTTAGGGATTTAAATTTAAAATGGCGATATTATAAAAATTTAGAAGTAGCGTGTAATAGGAATAATATCTTATGCAGTATTATCTAATTATATAGGTAAAACAGAAAAAAGTGTAAATGTAGCATCACAAGATGGATGTGTAAAAATAGATATAGATGGTTTTGTTTATGATAGGACCAGCTATAAAAATATATGAAGAAACTTTGGAGGTATGATATGGCTATAAGTATGACAGGTTTTGGAAGAGGAGAGTATAAAGACGATAAGTATTCTTTTTTAATAGAGTGTAAGACTATAAATCATAAGTACGCAGATATAAATATTCGTCTACCGAGAAAAATATCATTTTTAGAAGATAAAGCAAGAAATTTAATAAAAGATTATGTAAAAAGAGGAAGAGTAGATTTATACATAAAGCTTGACGTATTAGGTGATGAGGATGTAAACTTAAAGTTTGATGAGGCCTTAGCTAGTCAATATGTAGATATATTAAAGCAAATAAGAGATAAATTTGATTTGGTAGATGATATAAGTGTTATGAATATAGCTAAGTTTCCTGATATCGTGAAAAGTGAAGAAAAAGAAGAAGATGAAGATATTTTATGGTCTATGCTAAAAAAAGCTTTAGAAGAAGCTTTAAGTAAGTTAAAAGAGATGAGATCTGAAGAAGGTGAAAAATTAGCACAAGATGTTATAAATAGATGTGATCTTCTTAAAAATCACATTGAAGAAATAGAAAAGTACTCATATAATGTTGTTATTGATTATAAAGAAAAGCTAAATAGTAGGATAGGTGAGATACTAGAAAATCCAAGTTTAGTAGATGAAAATAGATTAGCTCAAGAAGTAGCAATGTATGCTGATAAAAGTAGCATAACTGAAGAAATAGTTAGATTTGAAAGTCATATACAACAGCTTAAAAAAACTATTGTAAAAAATGAATCTATAGGAAGAAAAATAGATTTCTTAATTCAAGAAATGAACAGAGAGACAAATACAATTGGTTCAAAATCTTCAGATTTAAATATAACTAATTTAGTAGTAGAAGTTAAGTCTGAGTTAGAAAAAATAAGAGAACAAATTCAAAATATAGAATAGAAAATATAACATAAGTTTAAGTGAAATAATAAACATTTTTATAATTGGAAAGGAAGATAATAATGCTTAAGAGAAAAGGGCTGTTATTAGTTGTATCAGGACCATCTGGTGCTGGAAAAGGTACAATATGCAAAGAACTGTTAAAACAAAATGACCAAATAAAATTATCTGTGTCAGCCACTACTAGAAAACCTAGAAATGGTGAAGTCGAAGGAGTTAATTATTTCTTCTTAGAGAAAGAAAAGTTTCAAGATATGATAAGTAAAGGTGAGTTTTTAGAATATGCTCAAATTTACGATAATTTTTATGGAACTCCTAAGGCAGCTATAATAGAGTGCTTAGAAAATGGGCAAGATGTTATACTAGAGATAGAAATGCAAGGTGCAGTGCAAATAAAAGAAGTATATCCAGAAGGTGTATTTATATTCGTACTACCTCCATCTTTACAAGAATTAAAAAATAGGATAGTTGGAAGAGGGACTGAAACTAAAGAAGAAATAGAAAAAAGGTTCAGTTGTGCATTTGAAGAAATAAATCAGATAGTAAACTATGATTATTTTGTAGTTAATGGTGATGTAGCTAAATCAGCTAAAGAAGTAGAAAGTATAATATTATCTGAAAAGAACAAAGTCACTAGATACAAAAATAATATAATAGATAAATTCAAGGAGGAATTATAATATGTTAAAACCATCAATAAATGAAGTACTAGACAAAATAGACAACAGATACTACTTAGTTGGGACTGTTTCAAAGAGAGCAAGAGAATTAATAGATGGTGCAGAAACTTATGTTGCAAATGGAAACAAAGAAACTAAGCCAGTTAATTTGGCTACTCAAGAAGTTGCTGACGGAGAAATAAGCTATAGACTATTAACTGAAGAGGAAATAGAAATAGCAGAAGCTAGACATCATGCAGAGCAACAAAAAACTATAGAGCAGGAGTAATTTTATATGTTTAAAGATAAAACTGTTGTAATTGGCGTAAGCGGTGGTATAGCAGTATATAAAACCTTAGATGTTATAAGTCGATTAAAAAAACTAGGAGTAAATGTTAATGTTATAATGACAAAATCTGCTACAGAGTTTGTTACTCCATTATCATTTCAATCTTTAAGCCAAAATTACGTAGTTTGTGATATGTTCGAAGATCCTAAAACTTGGGATGTAGAACATATATCTTTAGCAAAAAAAGCAGATGTATTTTTAATAGCACCTGCAACTGCTAATGTTATAGGTAAAATGGCTAATGGTATAGCTGATGATATGCTTACAACGACGGTCATGGCTACAAAAGCTAAGGCTTTAATAGCACCAGCTATGAATACTAATATGTACGAAAATCCTATAGTTCAAAGGAATATAAATACATTAAAAGATCTTGGATATAATTTTGTTGAACCTGAAAGCGGAAGACTTGCTTGCGGAGATATAGGTAAAGGTAAATTAGCTACTCCAGAAAGGATAGTTGATGAAGTTGTTAAGTTACTTAGTACTAAACAAGATTTAAAAGGAAAAAGTATAATAATAACAGCTGGGCCTACAATGGAAAGCATAGACCCTGTAAGATTTATAAGTAATAGATCAAGTGGGAAAATGGGTTATGCAATAGCTTCTAAAGCTATAAATAGAGGTGCAGACGTAACTTTAATATCTGGACCTACTAACTTAACACCACCACAAAATCTTAAAAAACTTATTAGGATAGAAAGTGCTAAAGATATGTATGATGCAGTTATAGAAAACTTTGATGAAAATGAAGTTATAATAAAAAGTGCAGCAGTAGCAGATTATAAGCCTAAAGATTATTCTGATAAAAAAATAAAAAAATCTAATGATGATTTATCTATAGAGTTAGATAGAAATAAAGATATTGCTTATGAAATTGGAAAAATAAAAAAAGATAAAATATTAGTTGGCTTTGCAGCTGAAACTAATGATCTTATAGAGAATGCAAAAGGTAAAGTTCAAAAGAAAAATTTAGACTTTATAGTAGCAAATGATCTAACCAAAGAGGGCGCAGGATTTGGCGTTGATACTAATATAGTTAAAATTATAGATAAACAAGGAAATGTTACAGAATATCCTAAAATGAAAAAAGAAGAGGTAGCAAATGTTATTTTAGATAAAATAACGATGCTACTTAAAAGATAAGCATCTATTAAATATAGATGCTTTATTTTTGAATTGAAGAAGATCAAATTTAAAAGCAGCTGAGTAAAATAACTTGTAAAAATAGAGGTTATATATATGGAAAAATATGCAAAGTTAGTAGTAAGAAGTAACACTATATACACAGATAATTTATTTACATACAAAGTACCTGATTTTTTGATAAGTGAATTAAGAATAGGGCACAGAGTATTAGTTCCTTTTGGAAGAGGGAACAAGCCAACAGAAGCTTTTGTATTTGAAATTATAGATAATTTAGATGAAAATATAAAAACAAAAGAAATAGTTGATGTATTAGATGAAAATCCAATATTTAGAGTCGAAGATTTAGAATTAGTAAATTGGATGAAAAATAGGTATCTATGCACATATATAGACTGTATAAATTTAATTTATCCAAAAGGATATAAACTAAATAATTATAAAGTAGTAACGTTAAATGAAAGTATTGAAAATTTAAGTGAGCATAAATTTAAGGAATTTTTATTAACATTAAATGAAAATCAAACTAAAGTAATAGAACTTATAATAAGCAATAAAGGAAAAATAAAAGTTGAAAAAATAAAAGATATTCAAAATGTTAATAGTTTATTAGATAGAATGGCTAAAAAACAAATTATAAACTTATATTGGGAATACAAAGACCATAAAAATGAGAAGAAAATATGTTATATAGCATTAACAATGGATAGCAATGAACTTGATGATTATATAAAAGATAATAAAATAAATTTAGGAAGTAAACAAAAAGAAATAGTTAAGTTTCTAAAAAATAATAATAATATAGAAATAAATGATTTAATGGAATTGTTGAATGCTTCTAAAAAAAGTATTACATCATTATATGATAAAAATTTAATTACTTTGAAACTAGAAGATTATTATAGAAATCCTGATAGTATTTATAAATCTGCATACAAAGATATAACTTTAAATAATGAACAGCAGTATGCAATAAATAAGATAACATCACAAATGTTTGAGGAAAATAAAAAGCCGTATATATTGCATGGAATAACAGGCAGTGGAAAAACAGAAGTTTATATGGAAGTTATTGACTATGGTTTAAAGCAAGGCTTAGATAGTATAGTGTTGGTTCCTGAAATTGCACTTACTCCACAAACTATATCCAGATTTAAAAATAGATTTGGAGATATCGTAGGAGTATTTCATAGTCAATTATCAGAAGGCCAAAAACATGATGTATATAAGGCTATAAAAGCAGGTAAAATTAGAATTTTAGTAGGAGCAAGATCAGCATTATTTGCACCATTTAATAGTTTAGGTGTTATAATAATAGATGAATTTCATGAAACTTCATATAAATCAGAAAAAAATCCTAAATTTAGTGCAATAGAAATAGCTAAATATATGTCTATTAAAAATGATATATCTTTAATATTGGGTTCAGCAACTCCTCCAATAGATGAATATTATAAAGTTAAAAATAATGAATATGAACTTATAGAGATAAAAAACAGAGCCAACAATAAACCACTTCCTAAAATAAAGGTTATAGATATGAAAGAACAATTGAACAATGGAAACAAAAGTATATTTAGTATGCCTTTACAAAATGAAATACAAGAAGCGATTAAAAATAAAAGTCAGGTAATACTATTTTTAAATAGAAGAGGATATGCAAGTTTTGTATCTTGTAGAGCATGTGGATATGTTTTTCAATGTGAAAATTGTGATATATCATTAACTTATCACAAAGGCAAAAATATAGGGAGATGCCATTATTGTGGATATGAAAAAGAAATACCAAAAGAATGTCCAGAATGTGGTAGTAAGTATATAAAGCCGTTTGGAGTTGGGACTCAAAAAATTGAAGAAGAATTAAAAACTATATTTCCAGATGCTAAAATTCTTAGGATGGACAAGGACACTACATCTAAAAAAGGATCTTTAGAGGAAATATTAAATAAGTTTAAAAATGAAGAAGCAGATATATTAATAGGAACGCAAATGCTTAGTAAAGGATTGGATTTTGAAAATGTTACCTTAGTAGGTATTTTATCAGCAGATATGATGTTGAATTTTCCTGATTTCAAGAGCTTTGAAAATACTTTCCAATTAATAACACAAGTTTCTGGTCGTGCAGGGAGAAGTGATAAAGAAGGAAAAGTAATACTTCAAACTTATGATACAGATCATTATGCAATAAGAAGAGCTATAAATTATGATTATGAAGGCTTCTATACAGATGAAATAAAAATAAGGAAAGCTTTTGGATATTCTCCATTTAACAATATGATAAGTGTAGTTATAAGTGGAGAAAATGAAAAAGTTGTAAAACAAAATAGTGAAAATATGTATAATTCTATTATTTACTTATTACAAAATAGAGGAATAAATGATTTTGAATTTATATTAGGACCAAATCCGTGTTCAATAACTAAAATAAATCAAAATTATAGATGGCAAATATTATTTAAAGATGATAATATTGAAATAAATTTATTAAAGGGTATAATAAAATATATATGTATAACAAAAAGAGATGTTGTATTTAATAAAGACGTTAATGTATCGATAGATATTAACCCAAACAGCGTATTATAAAAGTAGGAGGAATTTAAAATGGCATTAAGAGAAGTAGTTCAAATAGGAGAACCAGTACTAAGAAAGAAATCAAAGAAGGTAGAAAAAGTTGATGAAAAAATAATACAATTATTAGAAGATATGGCTGATACAATGTATCACTTCGATGGAGTAGGACTTGCAGCACCCCAAGTTGGAATCCTTAAAAGGATAGCTGTGATAGATATAGGCGATGGAATAATAGAACTTATAAATCCAGAAATAATACAAACATCTGGAGAACAAATAGATGACGAAGGATGTTTAAGTGTTGTAGGTGAAGCTGGAGAAGTTAAAAGACCTTACAAAGTAAAAGTAAGAGCATTTAATAGAAAAGGTCAATTATTTGAAATAGAAGGAGAAGAACTTTTAGCAAGAGCATTTTGCCATGAAATAGATCACTTAGATGGAGTATTGTTTGTAGATAAAATACAAAAGTAATAGGAGTTGAAAATATGAAAATAGTATTTATGGGAACTCCAGAAATTGCAACTGGATGTTTACAAAAAATAATAGATGAAAAACATGAAGTTATAGGTGTTGTAACTCAACCTGATAAACCTCAAAATAGAGGTAAAAAATTAGGAATGCCACCTGTAAAAGAACTTGCACTAAAATATGATATACCAGTATATCAACCAATAAAAGCCAGAGAAGAAAGCTTTATAGAAACTATAAAAGAGCTTAATCCAGACGTTATAGTAGTAGTAGCATTTGGTCAAATTCTTCCAAAGGCTATACTTGATATTCCTAAGTTGGGATGTATAAATGTTCATGTTTCATTATTACCAAAGTACAGAGGAGCAGCTCCTATAAATTGGGTTATAATAAATGGAGAAGATAAAACTGGTGTAACTACTATGTACATGGATGAAGGTTTAGACACTGGAGATATGATATTAAAAACAGAATTTAAGCTTGATGATGAAATAAATGCAGGGCAACTTCATGATAAAATGATGGAAATAGGAGCACAAACATTAAAAGAAACGCTAGACTTAATAGAAAAAGGGTGTGCACCTAGAGAAAAGCAAAATCATGAAGAATTCACTTATGCACCGATGATGAATAAAGCACTAGGAAATATAAATTGGAATAAAAGCGCCAAAGAAATACATAATCTTGTAAGAGGTGTAAATCCATGGCCAAGTGCATATACAACATATGATGATAAAACTATTAAAGTGTGGAAAACTAAAGTATTAAGTGAAACTAGTGATAAACCTTGTGGAACTGTGCTTAAAGTAGATAAAGAAGGAATGAGAGTAAGCACTAAAGAGAATATTATCTTAATAGAAGAATTACAAATGCCAGGGAAGAAAAGAGTACTAGTATCAGAGTATATAAAAGGAAATAATATAGAATCTGGAAAAATACTAGGCTAGGTGAAATATATGATAGATTCAAAAAAATATATGACAACAATATGTATACTTTTAGGAATATTAATAGTAAGTGTAGTAACCATTAATATTTTTATATCTAGCTTAACTGATATATTTACTATATTTATAGATATGATAGCAGTAATTATTTCATTATCAATAATATTTTCTATACTAATTACTAATAAGGTTATTAAAGACAAAAAGGTTAATATTTTAGGGATGAAAATTAACTTTAAAATAGTTAGCTTATTATTTCCTATAATAACTTTTGTAGCTGATTCAGTAGGAATATCAAAAAATGAAATAAGAAAAGTATATGTAAAGCTAAATAACAAATATATATATAGTAATAAATATAATATTAAAAATGAAGAGATACTTATACTTATACCACACTGTGTTCAAAAGAGTAGTTGTAAATTGAAGGTAACGACTAATATAGAGACTTGCGCTAAATGTGGGTTATGTAATATAGGTGATTTAGTTAAACTAAAAGAAAAAACAAATGTAAATATTTTTGTAGCTACAGGAGGAACTTTAGCTAGAAAAATTATTATTGATAACAAGCCTAAAGCCATTATAGCAGTAGCTTGTGAAAGAGATTTAACGGCTGGGGTACAAGATATAAGAAAGATACCAGTTTTAGGTGTATTCAATAAAAGGCCTAATGGACCTTGTGTAGACACAAGCATAGATGTTAAAGAAATAGAAGAAGCAATAAAATTCTTTACATCTAATTAAATTTGTATAGGAGAGTGTTTTATATGTATCCATATTTTATGTGGGACCCTACTATGATAATATTACTGCCAGCAATATTATTTACAATGTACGCTCAGTTTAAAGTAACTTCTACAACAAGTAGATATTTAAGAGTAAATTCACGTAGAGGATATAGTGGAGAAGCAGTAGCTAGAAAAATATTAGATTCTAATGGTTTATACAATGTATCAATAGAGATGGTTAAAGGTCGTTTAAGTGATCATTATGACCCTAGAAGTAACGTTGTGAGATTATCACAGGATATATACTATGGAACTTCTATAACATCAATATCAGTTGCAGCACATGAATGTGGTCATGCGATTCAACATGCTAAAGGTTATGCACCACTTCAATTAAGAAGTACTTTAGTTCCTGTTGTAAATTTTGCATCAAATATGTCTTGGTTTTTAATAGCACTAGGATTTTTTATGACTAGAGGACCACTTCTAGAGATAGGTATATTATTATTTTCAATATCTGTAATTTTCCAAATAATAACTTTACCAGTAGAGTTTAACGCATCAAATAGAGCAGTAGCTCAACTTGCTAACTTAGGAATTGTAGAGGGTAAAGAAGCTAGTCAAAGTAGAAAAGTACTTACAGCAGCGGCATTAACATATGTAGCAGCAGCTCTTACATCAGTTCTTCAATTATTAAGATTATTAGCAATAGCAAATAGAGATAATGATTAACAGAGATTGTCCTAGTGTTTCTAGGACTTTTTCTACGCAAATCTAAATAGAATATAGACATTCGAGGAGAAAATTATATGAACGCAAGAGAAATAGCATTTAAAGTACTAGGTGACATAGAAAAGAATAAAAATTATTCTAATATGTCAATAAATAAGCATTTTAAAGAATTAGAAATAAAGGATCAAGATAGAGGATTCACAACTGAGCTTATATATGGAGTTATAGAAAATAGAAATTACTTAGATTACGTTATGAATAAACTTTCAAAAATGAAAGCAGAAAAAATGCAAATGCATGTAAGAATATTTTTAGAAATGGGGATTTATCAAATTCTGTTTTTAGATAGTGTTTCGGATTATGCAGCGGTAAATGAAACTGTAAATTTAGTTAATGAATTTGATAAAAAATCATCAGGGTTTGTAAATGCAATCCTTAGAAATGTAATAAGACAAAAAGAAACTATAGCAAAAGTAGATATAACTGATAACATAATGTATTTATCTACAAAGTATTCATATAAACCATGGATGATAAAAAACTGGGTTGAAAAATTTGGACAAGAATTTACAGAAGACTTATTAGATGCAAACAATGAAAAACCTAGTATTTATATAAGAGTAAATACTTTAAAAACTACTAGAGAAGAACTTATGAGTAAGTTATCAGATATGAATATAAAATGCTTTAAGGTGTCTACATTAGAAGAAGCAATAAGAGTAGAAAACCTTAAAAATATAGAAAACAATAAATTATTCAAAGATGGATTATTTACGGTACAAGATATAAGTTCTATGATTGTAGGGAAAATAGTTAACCCTAAAGAAAATTCACGTGTATTAGATATATGTAGTGCTCCAGGTGGAAAGACTACTCACTTAGCAACTATTATGAACAATACTGGACATATAGTATCTAGAGATATATTTGAACATAAAATAAAGCTTATAAACGCGACTGCAAATAGATTAGGCCTTACAAATATAGAAGCTCAGTGTTTTGATGCATCTGTATTAGACAATGATAATATAGATAAATTTGATTATGTATTAGCTGATGTTCCTTGTTCAGGTCTTGGGATAATAAGAAGAAAGCCAGAAATAAAATATAAAGAAAAAGCAGATCTTAAAGAATTACCATCTATACAAAGCAAAATATTAAAAAATGCTTCAAAATATGTTAAAATCGATGGAGTTTTAGTATATAGTACTTGTACTATTCAAGATGTTGAAAATATAGATATAATCAATGCTTTCCTTAAGGAAAATGATAATTTCAAGCTAGTTCCAATAGATGCAGTAAATGTAGATGTAGACAATCAAGATAAAGGATATTTAAAAATATACCCACATATACATGGCATGGATGGTTTCTTTATAGCTAAATTAATAAGAGTAAGGTAGTGATAATATGAATCAAAATAAAGTAGCATTAAAAAACTTTACAGAAGATGAAATGAAAGAATTCATGAAAACTATAGGTGAAAAAGCTTTTAGAGGTACTCAAATTTTTTCATGGATATATAAAGGAGCTAAAAGCTTTGATGATATGAATAACGTACCCAAATCAATAAGAGAAAAACTTGAAAAAGTTTCTTATATTGGCAATATTGAAATTGAGTTAAAATTAGAATCTAAAGTTGATAGAACAAAAAAATATTTGTTTTTATTAAATGATGGTAATATAATAGAAACTGTAATGATGGACTATGAAGATAGGGTTACAGTTTGTATTTCTAATCAAGTAGGGTGCAGAATGGGATGTGTATTTTGTGCATCTACAATAGATGGATTATTAAGAAACTTAGAGCCTTGGGAAATACTAGACCAGATTCTAAAAATACAAGAGGACACTGGAAAAAGAGTATCTAATCTTGTTTTAATGGGAAGCGGAGAACCATTAGATAATTTTGAAAATACTAAGCAGTTCTTAAAGATTGTTAATGATGAAAATGGTCTTAATATTGGATATAGACACATAACATTATCAACTTGCGGAATAGCCCCAAAGATGAGAGAATTGGCAGACTTAGGACTACCTATAAATTTAGCTCTTTCACTACACTCACCGTATGATGAGAAAAGAATAGAAATTATGCCAGTTGCAAAAGCATACTCAGTAAAAGATATAATAGATGCATGTAAGTATTATATACAAAAAACTAATAGAAGAGTAACTTTTGAATATTCATTGATAAAAGGTATTAATGACTCGGAACAAGAAGCTTTAGATATTGCGAAGTTATTAAAAGGAATGCTATGCCATGTTAACTTAATACCTATAAATGCGGTAGAAGAAAGAAGTTTTGAAAGACCAGATAAAGCTTATATCTACAAGTTTAGAGATGTTTTAGAAAAAAATAAAATTCCAGCTACAGTAAGAATATCTATGGGTTCTGATATTGGTGGAGCGTGTGGACAATTAAGAAGAAAACATAAGTAGCTGTAAGGGGGAAGTCGTATGATTTATAGTTGTGCCTCCGATATAGGAAAGGTTAGAAAAAATAACGAAGACTATTGTAAGGGGGAGATTATAGATACAGATTTTGGATCTATAGGAATATTTGCTTTAGCTGATGGAATGGGCGGCCATAAAAAGGGAGAAGTTGCGAGTGAGCTAGCTGTAGAAAATATTATATCTTTTTTAAAAGAAAATTTATTACAAAGTCATAACATCAAGATAGATTATGTTGATGATATAATTAAACAAGCTTATAATAGTGTGAATAGTATTATCTATGAAAAATCTAAAAATGACATTGACTGCGAAGGCATGGGAACTACTTTAACGACAGCTATACTATATAAGGATAATTTATATGTAGCAAACGTTGGGGATAGTAGGTGTTATTTGTTAGATAAAAATGGATTTGCTAAGATTACTATAGATCACTCGATAGTAGAAGAACTTGTCAGAGCCAAAGTTATTACTGAAGAGGAAGCAAAAAATCACCCAAGAAGAAATCATATAACTAGAGCAATGGGTACTGATGAAATGGTAATAGTAGACATATTTAAGCATAAAATAGAAAGAGGCAATAGGATACTCTTAGCAAGTGATGGACTAACAGGATTTGTTGAATATGAAAGTATAAAAGAAACAATAATGGAAAAAGAGCCTATGGTAGATTTAACTAAGAAATTAATAAATAAAGCTAATGAAATAGCTGGAAAAGACAATATTTCAGTTATATTAATAGAAGATAAGTAGGACGGTGATAAAGTGGGAGAAACTGTTTTAGGCAATAGATATGAAATCATCAGAAAAGTTGGTGATGGAGGAATGGCTTTTGTATATGAAGCCAAAGATAGATTGTTAAATAGAACTGTAGCTGTTAAGGTTCTTAGGCCAGAGTTTGTAGATGACGAAGAGTTTTTAGGAAAGTTTAAGAGAGAAGCAGAAGCCGTAGCTAGCCTTTCTCATCCTAACATAGTAAACGTATATGATGTAGGTGAAGATGGTAAAGTTCACTATATAGTTATGGAGTTTATAGATGGACAGAATTTAAAAGAAATAATAAACAATGAAGGAACTTTAGACGAATATACAGCACTTGATATAACTAAGCAAATAGCTATGGCTCTTAGCTCAGCTCATAAAAAGGGAATTGTACATAGAGACATAAAGCCTCATAATATACTTATATCTAATGAAGGTAGAATAGTTAAGGTTGCAGATTTTGGTATAGCTAAAGCTGTATCAAATTCAACTATGACTAATATAGGTAGTATAATAGGATCTGTACATTATTTTTCTCCAGAACAAGCAAAAGGAAAATTTGTAACAAGTAATGCTGACCTTTATTCATTAGGAATAGTTTTATATGAAATGTTAATAGGAAAAGTTCCATTTAGAGGTGACAGCCCTATATCTATAGCTCTTCAACATATAAATGATGAGATAGAGTTTACACCTGAGGAAAAAATAAGTATACCTCAAAGTGTAAGGACTATAATAAAAAAGTTAACTGAAAAATCTAGTGTTAACAGATATCAAACTGCAGAAGAAGTAATAGAAGATATCGAATATATAGAAAAAAATATAGATTTAGATTTTATAAAAGAATATGATAATTATGCTACACAAAAAATAGATGAAAAAGAATTAAATAAATCTATGAAACAATCTCCTATTGTTCCTAATATGGAACAAGAAGATGAAGATGATTACGAAGAAGAAAAACCTAAGAAAAAGAAAAAAAAGAAGAAAAAGAAAAAAAAGTCTAAAGAAGATAGCCCTAAAGTGAAAAAAGTATTAATCGTAGCTGCAGTTCTGTTAGTGGTTATTCTTGTGACACAAATGGCTTTAGCATTTAAATTCTTTGGTAATAGTAATGATAATGTAGAATCTGTTACTACACCAGATGTAAAAAGTGCTTATTTAGACGATGCTCAAAAAGAACTTGAAAAATTAGGATTGAAAGTAGCAATATCAAGTGAAGAGTTTAGTAAGGATGTAAAGGAAAATTATATAATATCTCAGACACCAGCTGCGGGTACAGAACTTAAAGCAGGGGATACTGTAAACATAGTACTAAGTAAAGGTGCACAAGAATCTGAAATACCTAATATAGTTGGAATAAGCTTACAAGAAGCAGAGAATATTTTAAAAGAAAATAAAATGAAGCTAGGCAATATAAGCTATGAGTTTAGTGATTCCTTTAATAACGGAGTAGTTCTAAGCCAAGACCCTAAATCAGGACCAGATAGCCTTAATCAAGACTCTAAAGTGAATGTAGTAGTAAGTAAAGGAGCTGAAGTTGTAAGGCCTCCTAAGCAAGAACAAGAGATAGATGTTAATGCAGAAAAAGAAAAGCAAAAACAAGAAGAAGAAAAACAAAAACAAGAAGAAGAAAAACAAAAACAAGAAGAAGAAAAACTAAAACAAGAAGAAGAAATACGAAAACAAGAAGAAGAGAAACAAAAACCAGAAAAACCAGAAAAACCAGAAAAACCAGAAAAACCAACAACGAATCCGGATGACTCTAATAGTCAACCACCAGCAACAGAAAATACGCAATCTCAACAATAATAAAAAAAGTCCTACTTAATTAAATTAGGTGGGCTTTTTTGTATAATAAAAATAAATTAGATTAATTATAAAGCTATTATGATATTATATAAAAATAAGATACTAATATTATATTAGTTAAAATTTAGAGGAGGTAATAAATGTT
Source organism: Peptostreptococcaceae bacterium VA2 (assembly GCA_000686145.1). Taxonomy (GTDB): domain Bacteria; phylum Bacillota; class Clostridia; order Peptostreptococcales; family Peptostreptococcaceae; genus Romboutsia_D. The sequence continues at coordinate 923,358 of JMMB01000007.1, forward strand.
AAATGGACAAATTATAAAGGGAATAGGGGGATTTTACTACGTAGATACAGATAACGGACTTTATGAGTGTAGAGCTAGAGGAATATTTAGGAAGCAAAAAGTAACTCCTTTGGTTGGAGATAGAGTTAGTATAAGTGTAGTTGATGAAGAAACTAAAAAAGGTGTTGTTGAAGATATTAAAAAGAGAGATACAGAGCTTGTAAGGCCACCTATAGCGAATGTTGATAAGGTACTTATAGTATTTGCTATAAAAAATCCAAAGCCTAATTTATCTCTATTAGATAGATTTATAGTATTAGCAGAAAAAGAGAATCTAGAGATAGTTGTAGTTCTTACTAAAGTGGATTTAGATGACGATGATAAATTAAATGAATTAAAAACAATATATGAGCTTAGTGGATATAAGGTGATTCCTGTAAGTAATGAAACAAAATTAAATGTAGATAAAATAAAAGATGAATTGAGAGACAATGTAGTAGTCTTTGCAGGACCATCAGGAGTAGGTAAGTCAAGTTTATTAAATGAAATAGATAAAAATTTTAAGCTACAAACTGGTGAAGTAAGTGATAAAATAAAAAGAGGTAAACATACTACTCGTCATGCTGAACTTTTAAAGTTAGAATGCGGAGGTATGGTAGCAGATACACCAGGATTTAGTTCTTTAACACTTGATGACATAGGAGAAACTGAACTTAAAGGATACTTTATAGAATTTGATGAGTTTGATGATTGTAAATTTGGATCAAGATGTATACATGAAAATGAACCTAGTTGTGCTGTAAAAGAAGCTGTAGAAAATGGAGAAATATCTAAGCAAAGATATAAAAGCTATATACAGCTATTAAATGAAATGAGACAAGGGAAAAGGAGATACTAAAATGATTAAGTTAGCACCATCAATATTAGCAGCAGATTTCGCAAGATTATTAGACGATGTAAAAAAAGTAGAAAATGCAGGATGTGAATATTTACACATAGATGTAATGGATGGACATTTTGTTCCTAATATAACTTTAGGACCTGCGATTGTAAAATCATTAAGAAAAGATGTAGATATGGTATTTGATGCACATCTTATGATAGAAAATCCAGACCAATATGTAAAAGACTTTGTAGATGCAGGATGTGACTTAATAGTAGTACATCAAGAAGCATGTAGACATTTACATAGAACTATACAAAATGTAAAGTCTCATGGAATAAAAGTTGGAGTAGCATTAAATCCTGCAACACCTATAGAAACTATAAAAAATGTATTACAAGATATTGATATGGTACTTATAATGACTGTAAATCCAGGATTTGGAGGGCAATCATTTATAGAAAGTATGGTACCTAAAATACAAGAGTTGAAGGGTCTTATAGACAGCCAAAATCTTAATGTAGACATACAAGTTGATGGAGGAATAAAACCTGAAAATGTAGCTAAAGTTGTTAAAGCAGGTGCAAATATAATAGTAGCAGGTTCAGCAATATTTAATAGTGATGATATAAAATCTACAGTAGATTTATTTAGAAAAAATTCATCTTTATAGGAAATGAAAATGAAGGTTTGCATTGTATTAAATGGAGAAATAAAAGAATATAAAAAAGTAAAAGACTCCTTGATAAAAGAAGAATATGACTACATAATATGTGCTGATGGAGGAGCAAACCATACGTACAATATGCATATTATTCCTGATTATATAGTAGGGGATTTAGATTCTGTTAAGAGTGAAATAATTGATTATTATAAAAATCATAAAGTTAAATTTGAAAAATTTCCAACTAAGAAAAATGAGACAGACACTGAGTTATGCATTTATTTAGCAGACAAACTAAAGGCAAAAGAAATTCACTTTATAGGGGCTTTAGGTGGAAGAATTGACCATACTATTGCCAATATAAACTTGTTATATTATGTAAGACAAAAAAATATAATTCCTAGAATTATCTCTGAAAAAGAACAACTATATATAGCTATAAACGAAGAGGTAATAATAAATGGAAATAAAGGTGATACAATTTCTGTTATACCTACAAATGGAAATGCAAAAGGAGTAACACTTACAAATTTAGAATATCCTTTGAATAATTATGATATGAAATTTTATTTGCCATTAGGCATATCTAACGTTATGTTAAATAAAGAATGTAAAATAAAAGTAAACGATGGAAGTCTTCTTATAATAAGGAATACTTAAAGTAAAAAAGATGGCTATAAGCCATCTTTTTTATTTAAATAAAATAAAATATAAAAGGAAAATCAATATATTAGTCATATAGATATATATAAGACTTAGTTAAGGGGGTATTTTATGAATAAAAAAACAGCTGTTATATATAAATCAAAGTATGGTAGTACTAAACGCTATGCAGGATGGATAGCACTAAGGTTAGATGCTGATTTATATGAGGTAAGAGATATAAGGGTTAGAGATCTAGATGATTATGATACCATAATATATGGGGGAGGTTTGTATATAGGGAAGATAAATGGAATAAAATTTTTAATCGATAACTATGAAAAAATTAAAAATAAAAAAATAATAGTATTTGCCGTTGGAATGGAATCAAATAACATAGATTTAAATAAAAAGACTTTAGATATGAATTTTGATGAAGATATGATAAATAATATAAATGTATTTAATTTTATAGGGGCATTTGATTATAGTAGATTAAACTTAATAGATAAAATATTAATGAAGGGATTAAAAAGTAGAATATCTAAAAAAAATATTACAGATATGACAGATGAGGATAAAATAGTATTAGAAGGTTTTGATAAGTTAATAGACTTATGTGATAAAAAATCTATAGATATCTTAGTAAAAAATATATAGTTTAAGTACGATGTATCTATGATACATCTTTTTTTTTAAAAAAAAAGTAGGACAGGTCTAAATATATCTTATTTTGCATAAATTTAAAGTATAGAAAGTAACGAATAGATTAATAAAAGCACACAGGGAGGTGTTTTTAATGAAAAACAATAAAGGTTTATTGGGTGTTTTATGCTTAGCTACAGGGTCAGCTGTAATTTTATCAATGATATTGCCTGGATGGATATGGACAACAGTTACAGCTTTAGTTCTTATTGGGTGTGGGGTATTATTTTTCTTATATTAAAATTAATATAAAGTAAAAGCTATTATAAGTAAATATTAGTTTAAATACTAACAAATGAGGATGATTTTTTTACCATAGAAAAATATATTTTATAAGTAGAATTAAAATAAATTTATAGGGGGAGTATATTATGAAAATGGTAACAATAAAATTACCGAAATGGATGTCTAATATAGTTTTACGTTTTATGAAAAAATAATAAATAAAGAACAAAAATAAAGCCTACTTATAAAGTAGGCTTTTAAAAAAGCAATTAAGCTCTTTCTATTTTGCCAGAACGTAAACATCTAGTACAAACTTTTACTCTCTTAGGAGTACCATCTATTATAGCTCTAACGCTTCTTAAGTTTGCAGACCACGTTCTTCTGCTATGTCTATTTGAGTGTGATACTTGGTTTCCAGAAACCTTACCTTTACCACATACGCTACATATCTTTGCCATTTACGCACACCTCCTTAAAATGATAACTAAAATTAAAGACTAAAAACATATTTATATTAACATAAATATTAAAAACGTGCAATAGAAATATATATTTGCATTACATATGTTGAAGTATTTCTTGTTATCATATAAAATTATATATATAATTTTGTATAAAGTAAATATTAAAAAAAGAAATACTAATAGTTTCTTTTCTTAAATTATCCAAATTTAACAAAATATTTACTAAAACAAATTTGGGTAGGTTTAAATTATATCATATTTATAGTATTATAGGATATATAAATTTCTATAAATAAATAAAATCTTATTTTAAAGGCTTTTTAAACGATAAATTTGTTCTATTGTTACTTTAGGTGTTATTATTCACAAAGGTGTAATTTACAATTTATTGGCATTATAAAAAATAGAAAAATTTAAAGTTTTTTGAGAAAAGTAAATTATTAAGAAAAGTAAACTATAATAAAAAATGAACTTAAGGGGGTAAACCATGAGTGCGAAAGTAAACAATCAATATGGAAGTATAGAAATAGATAAACAAGTTATATCACAAATAGCATACAGAGCAGCTATGGAAAGTTATGGATTAGTAGGTTTAGCATATAAATCTAAGGGTATAGTAGAAATATTAAAGGGTGAGAACGCATTTAAAGGTGTTTTAGTAGAAGAACTTGAAGATAATACTATAGCTATAGAATTATACGTTATATTACAATACGGAACTAATATATCTACAGTTGCAAACAATATGATTGATAGAGTAAAATATACAATTGAGAATATGACATCAATAAAAATAAGTAAAATAGATATTAATGTACAAGGAATTAGAGTTAAGTAACTAGGAGGAAAAAAATGATTCAATATATAGAGGCAAAACAATTAAGGGAGATGTTTGTATCAGGTGCAAATAATCTTCAAAATCACAAAGATTTAGTTGATAAGCTAAATGTATTCCCAGTTCCAGATGGAGATACAGGGACAAATATGTCATTAACTATATCTTATGCAATGAAAGAATTATCTAAGTCACAAGATAGTAGCATAACAGATATAGGTAAAGCATTGTCAAAAGGATCTTTGATGGGGGCAAGAGGAAATTCAGGAGTTATATTATCACAAATAATAAGAGGATTTGCAAAGTCTATAGAAGGTAAAGATAAAATATATACAGAAGACTTAGCTAAAGCATTTAAAAATGGTTCTGACACAGCATATAAGGCTGTTATAAAGCCTGTAGAGGGTACAATCCTTACAGTTGTTAGAGAAAGTGGAGAATACGCGATACAAGCTTATAAGAAAGAACATGACTTAGTTAAGTTCTTAGAAATGGTAATAAAAGAAGCTAATGAATCTTTAAATAGAACGCCACAACTTCTAAAAGCATTAAAAGAAGCTGGTGTAGTTGATTCAGGAGCAAAAGGTTTAGTTTTAATCTATGAAGGAATGCATGCTGCCCTAAAAGGCAATCCAATAGATATAAAAGACTATAGCCCAGTTGATTTATCTAGCATAGAAGTATCATCTAATCCAATAAATACAGATGATATAAAATTCAGTTATTGTACAGAATTTATATTAGAAAGTAAAACTATTGATGATCTTCAAATAAGAGATATGATGATGAAATATGGAGATAGCTTAGCTGTAGTAGGAGATGAAGGTGTAATAAAAGTACATGTTCATACTAATGATCCAGGTTTAGTATTACAAGATGCTTTAAAATATGGACATCTAGTAACAATAAAGATAGAAAATATGAAAGTTCAACATGAGAATATAGTACTAGAATCTCAAGATGAAGTTTCTTCTTCAGCTGAAGAAAAAGAATTTGGATTTATAGCTACATCTATGGGTGAGGGACTTGCAAAGATATTTAAAGATTTTGGAGTTGATCACATAATAGAAGGTGGTCAAACTATGAATCCAAGTACAGAAGACTTTATGAAGGCTATAGAACATATAAATGCTAAAAATATATTTATATTCCCAAATAACAGCAATATAATAATGGCAGCAAATCAAGCAAAAGAATTAAGTGATAAAAATATAATTGTTATACCTACAAAAAATACTCCTCAAGGATTTACTGCTTTAGTAAACTTTAATGGAGATGCTAGCATACAAGAAAATGAAGAAGCTATGATGGATTCTTTAGGATTAGTTAAATCAGGTCAAGTAACTTTTGCTGTTAGAGATACAGTTATGAATGATGTTGAAGTTAAAGAAGGCAATATAATAGGGATAACAGAAGGAAAATTATCAGGTGCAGGAGAAAAAGTTGATGAAATAACTTCTAACCTTATAGAGAAATTAGTAGATGAAGATAGTGCTATAATAACTCTATTCTACGGAGAAGATGTAAATGAAGAAGATGCAAATAAGCTTCGTGATGAATTAGAAGATAAGTTTGAAGATATAGACGTAGAGTTATATTATGGAGGTCAACCTCTTTACTATTACTTAGTTTCAGTTGAATAATAAATTTGTAACTTAGTAAAAGCATAACTAAACCAAAGTGAATTTTAAAAGTCTTGTGTAATTTTACTACTTTTTAGGGGTAATTATGCAGGACTTTTATTTAATAGGTGATAAAAATGATAGATTTAAATAAAGATATACAGTATGTAAAAGGTATAGGACCTAAAAAATCTCAAAAACTTAATAAATTAAATATATTTACATTGAAAGATTTATTATATTATTTTCCAAGACAATTTGAAGATAGAAATAATCTAAAAAAGATAATCCAATTAGGAAATAATGAAAAAGCTACAATAAAAGTTGTAATAGCGGGTGTAAGTACATCTAGTCCTAGAAAAGGTATGGATATAACTAAAGTAGATGTAAGAGATGAAACTGGATATGCAAAATTAGTGTTTTTTAATCAGCCATATATAAAAAATACCTTTAAGTGTGGCGATACAATATTAGTCTTTGGAAAAATAAAGAAAGAGTTTAAGAATGTTGAACTTAGCTGTTGTGAAGTAGAGCATTTAACTAATTCTCCTAAAAATACTTGTAAAGTTATGCCTATATATCCTCTTACATATGGAGTAAGTAATAAAGAAATTATAAGCATAATAAAAAATGTTCTTAGTGATAAGGAACTTAAAATAGAAGAGTATCTTCCTCAAAGGATAATAGAAAAATATAAATTGTGTAGCATTGACTATGCAGTAAGAAATATTCACTCACCTAGTAGCAAGGAAGTATTAAAGATTGCTTTGTATAGAATTGTATTTGAAGAATTTTTAATATTACAATTAGGATTATTCATGTTTAAAAATGGAGCTAATGAAGCAGAGGGTATAAAATTTGAAGAAAGCAAAAAACTAAATAGTATACTAAAGTCATTGCCATTTAAATTGACAGGTGCCCAAGATAGAGCTTTAAGTGAAATTATAGATGACATGCAATGTGAAAAGGCAATGAATAGATTGGTTCAAGGAGATGTAGGTTCTGGTAAAACTGTTGTAGCGCTGTTAGCACTTGCAAATTGTGTTTTAAATGGGTATCAAGGGGCGTTAATGGCTCCCACTGAAATACTTGCAGAACAACATTATATTTCTCTTACAGAGACTTTAGGAGGCTTTGGAATAAAGGTAGAATTATTAGTTGGTAGTCTAACTAAAAAACAAAAAGAAAAAGTATTAGAAAAAGTAAAAAACAACGAAGTAGATATATTGATAGGTACTCATGCTTTGATTGAAGATAAAGTAGAATTTGATAATTTAGGATTAGTAATAACAGATGAACAACATAGATTTGGAGTTAGACAACGAAGCAAACTATCTGAAAAAGGAGAAAATCCACATATATTAGTAATGACAGCAACGCCAATACCTAGAACTTTAGCGCTTATACTTTATGGTGATTTAGATATTTCTATAATAGACGAATTGCCTCCAGGAAGACAGCCAATAGAAACAATCGCAGTAGATAAAAGTAAAAGAGACAGAGCATATAATTCATTAGTAAGAAAAGAAGTAGAAAAAGGCAGACAAGTATATATAGTATGTCCCTTAGTGGAAGAAAGTGAAGCTATAGAAGCAAAGGCTGCTGTAGAATTAGTAGAGGAATTAAGGCTTGAATATTTTACTGACCTTAGGGTTGGGCTTTTACATGGAAAAATGAAAGGTAGCGAAAAAGATGCTATAATGAAAAGCTTTAAAAATAAGGAAATTGATATATTAGTATCTACAACAGTTATAGAAGTAGGTGTAAATGTTCCTAACGCAACTCTTATGATAATAGAAAATGCAGAACGATTTGGTTTAGCACAACTTCATCAGTTAAGAGGAAGAGTAGGAAGAGGGAAACATAAGTCTTATTGTATATTAATCTATGCATCTAAGTCTGATGTTTGTACACAAAGAATGTCGATAATGCAAGAAACTAATGATGGATTTAAAATATCGGAAAAAGATTTAGAAATAAGAGGTCCAGGAGAATTTTTTGGAACAAGACAGCATGGTCTACCTGAGCTAAAAGTAGCTAATATATTTAAACATATGAAAATATTAAAGTTAGCACAGCAAGAGGCTAGATATATAGTGTGTGAAGACCATAAACTGCAAAATTTAGAGAATAAAATATTAAAAAAAGAAATTATAGAGAAATTTGAACATTCAGTAAAAGAAATTTCGTTAAATTAATTTAAAATTATGTTAAAATATACAATGAGGTGAAGATACGTTGAGAGTAATATCAGGAAAAGTAAGAGGACTAAAATTAAATACACCTAAAAATGAAGATGTGAGACCTACAACTGATAGAGTTAAAGAATCTTTATTTAATATGATAAGCCCATATATAATGGACAGTAATGTTTTAGATTTATTTGCAGGGACAGGTTCTTTAGGTATAGAATGTTTATCTAGAGGAGCCCAAAAATGTGTCTTTGTAGATGTAAGTAAAGAAAGTATATCAATAATAAAATCAAATATAACAAGAGCAAGAGTTGAAAATGAAAGTATAGTTTTAAATTTAGACTTTAAAGATGCTATAAGCAAACTAAAAGCTCAAAAAAATAAATTTGATGTTATCTTTATGGACCCACCATATTATAAAAATATGTTTATAGATGCTTTAGAAAAAATAGATAATGCAGATTTATTAGAAGAAGAAGGAATAATAGTAATAGAACATGACAGTAAGGAAAATTTACCTGAAAAAATAGAAAGATTAGAAAAGAATAAGGTTAAAAAATATGGAAATACAACTTTAACATTCTATAAATTATAGGTTGTAAAATGTGAATATTAAAAGACAAGGTAATTGGCTATATAGATTAAGTCGCATCTCTATTAGAGAAGTGAAATTTTATAAAGTGGAGGCCATAAAACAACATGGAAAAGAAAATAAGAAAAGCTATGTTTGCAGGTAGCTTTGACCCAATAACAAATGGACATTTAGATATAATTTGCAGATCATCGAAAATATTTGATGAACTTCAAATAGGGGTACTTTATAATCCAAATAAAAGTGGGATGTTTAATTTTAAAGAGAGAGTAGAACTTATAGAAAAATGTACTAGCCATTTAGATAATATAAAAGTAGTAAGTTTTAATGGGCTTTTAGTAAATTATTGTGAAGAAAATGGAATTGATACTTTAGTTAGAGGGATAAGAAGTGGATCAGATGTTGAATATGAACTACAAATGGCTCATATGAACAAAGAGTTAAATCCAAATATAGAAACTATTATATTGCCAACAGCAACTAAGTACTCATTTATAAGTTCATCTTTAATTAAGGAAGTATTAAATTTTGATGCAAATATAAAAAATCTAGTACCAAAAGTTGTTTTAGAAGAACTAAAAAGAAAAGCTAATAGGGGGAACTAAAAATGTATGTAGACTTAGAAATGATTGAGTTATTTGAAGAATTAGAAAGTGTAGTAAATAATGCTTCTTCAATACCTTTTTCACAAAAATCTGGTATAGATAAAAGTGAAGTGTTGGGAATTATAGGAGAGATAAAAGCATTAATTCCAGAAGAAGTTAAACAAGCTACTTGGATAAATAAAGAGAGACATAAAATAATAAATGATGCAAAACAAGAAGCATCAGAATTGGTAGCACAAGCTAATAAAGAAGCCGAAAGAGTAAGAAAAGAATATAATAGTAATATAGAAGAATTAAAGAAAAACTCCGAAGATGTTGTAAAAGCATATGTAGAAGCAAGTGAACCAGTAATTCAAGCAGAGGAACAAGCAAAAATCATAATAGATAGAGCTGAAAGAGTAGCAAATGAAATAAGATTAGGTTCTATAGAATATGCAGATAACATATTATCAAGCGTTGAATATAATTTAAAAAGTGTTTTAGAAGAAGTTGCAAGAGATAAAGCAGAGTTAAATCCAGAAAGATAAAAAAGAAAGCATTAGCTTTCTTTTTTTCTTTTGAAACTAGTTTTTTCTATAAATATTAAAGATAATAATATATAGATTATTATAAAAATTGGAAGCAGTATCTTGTAGTTTGCAATATAATAGTTCCAGATTATATTGTCATATAATACGTCATAGAAGCTAGAAAAATTAGATACCAAAGTAGTAGATTTAGATAGTGGGTATAATAAAAACGTGAATAATCCTGATAAAATACCATGTAAAAACTTGCTAAATATGTATAGGCCAACATTGATATCTGTTTTAGCTAAAAAATTACAACATTGAGATAGTATAGATAATCCACTAAAACCTATTAAAAAACTTGCTAAGACTGTTTTTAGAACTTGTGGTGCAGATGCCAAACCTGCTATTTTATTACACCCTATAGTCATTTCGAACAATCCACTAATAAAAGCAGAGCAAAGTTCTTTTGTAACTCCGAATGAAGATAATGGAATACATAAGATTGATGAGATTAAAGAAATAATGTTAAATAAAGTTAGAATTTTAAAAATAACTGAAAAAACAATTACGAACCCACCTACCATTAGCAATGTATTTACACCACTAAAAACAGCATTCCCAAATAAAACAAAGAATCCTTGATTATTGTAATATCTAGTATTTATTACATTCTTGATATTTGATTTCAAAGAATTAGATGATCTTGGAATAAGTTCTTTTCCATAATTTCTGAAAAACAAACCAACAGATATAGCAGCTAAGTAATGACAAATAATCATTAAATAGCCTAATGAATCATTTTCAAACATTCCGTTTGCTACGGCTCCAATTATAAATAGTGGACCAGATGTGGAGCAAAATGATACCAATCTTTGAGCTTCGTATTTAGAAATTTGAGAACTGCTTCTAAGTTCTGAAGCAAGCTTTGCACCGACTGGATAACCAGAAACAGTTGAAATTGCAAAAACTAAAGCACTTTTGCCTGACACATTAAAAATGAATCTTGTAATAGGATTTATTATAAAACCGATTATATCTACTATTTTCAAATCTACAATTAAGTTAGCACCAATTACAAAGGGCAAAAGAGATGGAATTAATACACTAGTCCAAATATTTAGACCTTCTTTTGCAGCTATTATAGATTCATTAGGAAAGATTATTATTCCTAAGATTAAAAATAAAACAATGAATACAGGCATAAAAAAAATTACTAATTTACTTTTTTTCATAATTACCACCTAATAAACTTATAGTATAAGATAATTATATTAAATTAATAAAATATATATGAATGAAAAGTTTAAAGAGCTATAATATAGACAGACATCTAAGATTTTATTAAGGGGGAATAAAATGTTTAACAGTATTTCTAGTAAAAAAGTTTATGAGCAAGTGATTGAACAAATACAACAAAGAATATTAAACGGCGAACTCAAAAAAGGGGACAAGTTGCCATCAGAACGAGAATTATCAGAACAGATGAATGTCAGTAGAACCTCGATAAGAGAAGCTATTAGAGTATTAGAAACGATGGGAGTAATTGATAGTAAGCAAGGTGAAGGTAATTTTATATGTAGCAATATAGACAAATCATTAATAGAGCCATTGTCTATGATATTTAAGTTAAATGATGGTACTTGGAAAGATATATTAGAATTAAGAGAAGTATTTGAGTTACAAATAGTTAAACTTGCAGCTTTAAGAGCTACAGAAAAAGATTGTATGGAGCTAAAATCTATAATAGATGAAATGAGAAAAGAAACGGAAATTCCTTATAATAAAAAAATAGTGGTTTTATTAGATCAAAAGTTTCACAATAAATTAGTATCAATAAGTAAAAATTGTCTTATTGAAAGTTTTTTTCTTATGTCATCAAAGTTATTTGAAAATTTCATAGAAGATGCAAGAGATAAAATAATAAGTAAATATTGGAGCAAAGAAGTGTTATTTGAAAAACATAACGCAATATATGAAGCTATTAGAGATAAAAATCCAGATTTGGCTTATGAAAAAATGAAAGAGCATATGGAAGTTATAGAGAAAAGTTATATGGAAGCTACATTGTTTGAAAATTGTTAATTTTCAAACAATAGTTGCGCTATAGAATACTATAGAATACTATTAAAATAAAAGTGGTAATACCACTTACCATCATTCAAGTGACCATCATAAAACAATAAAAAAGGGGGAGGAAGCTTGATGAATGAATATCTATTATTCGCAATAGCGATTATTCCTATTGCATGGTTAATAGTATCTTTAGGGATTTTAAAATTTCCAGCGCATAAGACGTGTCTTTTTACTGCTATTTTGACATTTATAATAGCTCTTATATTTTGGAAAATATCATTTTTAAATGCAGTTACAGCATCTATAGAAGGTATTTTAATTGCCATATGGCCAATACTTTTAGTTATAGTTGCAGCGTTATTTACTTATAATTTAGCTGTAGAAACAAAGAGTATGGATACCATGAAAAAAATGTTATCTAGTATAACAACTGATCAAAGAATACAAGTGCTTATATTAGCTTGGGGATTTGGTGGTTTTTTAGAAGCTGTTGCAGGTTATGGAACTGCTGTTGCAATTCCAGCGAGTATACTAGCTTCAATTGGCTTTAATCCAATATTTGCAGCAATAATATGCCTTATAGCAAATACTGTACCTACAGCGTTTGGAGCAATAGGAATACCTGTTACTACATTAGCTACAGTTACAGGTTTAGATGTGATGAAGTTAAGTTACTTAATATCAATTCAATTAGCACCATTCATAATAATAATACCATTTGCGTTAGTAATCTTAACCAAAAAAAGTTTTAAAGCTATAAAAGGTGTATTTTGGATAACTTTAGTATCTGGTCTAGCGTTTGCAGTACCACAGATATTTGTTGCAAAATATTTAGGAGCTGAATTACCTGCATTAATAGGAAGTTTATGTAGTATGTTAGCTACGGTAATTATGGCAAAATCTATGAACAAAAAGCAATCTAAATTAGAAATAGGAAGTGAAGAATCACAAGATTGTGACGTAGTAGCTCAAAGTAAAGTAACATTTAGAGAAGGATTATTAGCATGGCTTCCATACATACTTCTATGCATTTTAATACTAATAGCTAGCCCTTTATTCCCCTCAATTAATGAATTTTTAGCGCAATTTACCAGTAAAATACAAATTTATACTGGAGAAGGAGCTAAAGCGACATCGTTTACATGGATAAATACACCAGGAATGATGATTATAATTTCCACTTTTATAGCTGGATTAATTCAAAAAGTGAAAATTTCAACGATGTTAAATGTATTTATAGCAACAATAAAACAATTAACAAAATCGTTTATAACAATAACATCTATAGTAGCAATTTCAAAAATCATGTCTTACAGTGGAATGACAAGTTCAATATCTTTTGGGCTATGTGCAATAACAGGATCATTTTACCCTATAATATCACCATTATTAGGTTCCATAGGAACTTTTGTAACAGGTAGCGATACATCAGCAAATATACTGTTTGGAGGGTTGCAAACCCAGGCAGCTACATCTTTAGGCATAAGCCCGTATTGGATAGCAGCAGCAAACACTGCAGGAGCAACTGCTGGGAAGATGATTTCTCCGCAAAGCATAGCTATAGCTACTTCTGCTACAGGTCTTATAGGTAAAGAAGGTAAGATTTTTAGCTCAACCGTTAAATTTTGCTTAGGATATGTAATTATATTAGGAATACTAGTTTATTTTGGTAGTTATTTCTTTACAATTTAGTCAAATACATAGGGGGTGGAAAAATGGCTACTTTAAAAGTACCTTATTCAAAAGAGGGAATGATTTTAAATATTGAAGATAAGAATTTATCAAAAATATTACAATCAAAAGCACATAAATATAAAGTAGATAAAACACAACAAGAAATAGTAGAGGAATCTATGGATAACCCAATAGGTTCAAAAGAGATAGAACAATTAGTAAAAGGTAAAAAAAATATAGTAATAATAACAAGTGATCATACAAGACCAGTACCTAGCAAAATAACAATGCCAATAATATTAAGAAGACTAAGAGAAGCAAATCCAAATATAAATATAAAAATTTTAGTTGCTACTGGATTTCATAGACCTAGTACAAGAGAAGAATTAATTTATAAAATGGGTGAGGAAATAGTAAACAATGAAGAAATTGTAATGCATATATCTACAGATGATAGCAAGATGATTAAGGCAGGGGTATTACCATCTGGAGGCGATTTTTACATAAATAAACTTGCATATGAATCAGATCTCCTAATAGCAGAAGGATTTATAGAACCTCATTTTTTTGCAGGATTTTCAGGTGGAAGAAAAAGTATACTTCCAGGTATAGCATCAGCAAAAACTATAATGTATAACCATTGTAGTGATTTTATAGATAGTGAAAATGCAAGAACAGGTACTTTAAAAAATAATCCTATACATGAAGATATGGTATATGCTGCTAAAACTGCTAAATTAGCATTTATAGTAAATGTTGTAATAGACCAAGATAAAAAAGTCATAGCATCTTTTGCTGGAGATGTAGAAGATGCGCATATTAAAGGTTGTAAATTCGTAAATGAGCTATCTAAAATAGATTCTCATAAAGCTGATATAGTGGTAAGTACAAATGGGGGTTATCCTCTAGATCAAAATATATATCAATCAGTAAAAGGAATGACAGCAGCAGAAGCTACATGTAATGAGGGTGGAGTTATAATAATGATTTCTGCATGTAATGATGGCCATGGAGGTCAATCTTTTTATGACAACATAGCTAATGCAAAATCACCAACTGTTATATTAGAATCTGTAAGAAAAATTAGAAGAGGAAATACAGCTCCAGATCAATGGGAATTCCAAATACTGGCTAGAATATTAGAAAAACATACAGTAATAATGGTTACAGACCAATGTGATCCTGAAATGATAAAAAATATGCATATGAAGCATGCATATAATTTTGACGAAGCTTTAAAAATGGCTTTAGAGATTAAAGGGAAAGACTCAAAAGTCGTGGTTATTCCAGATGGAGTATCTGTGATAGTAAAATAGATAAGGGGGAAAAACTATGGAGATTTTAACATGTATTAAACAAGTTCCAGGAACTAGTGAAGTAGAAGTTGACGAAAAGACAGGTGTATTAAAAAGAGATGGTGTAGATTCTAAGATGAACCCATATGACTTATATGCACTAGAAACTGCTCTTAGAATAAAACAAGAAAAAGGTGCTACTTTAAAGGTAATAACTATGGGTCCTCCACAAGCTAAACAAATAATCGAAGAAAGTTTTATGATGGGAGTCGATGAAGGCGCGATAGTAAGTGATAGAAAGTTTGCGGGAGCTGATGTACTTGCAACATCATACACATTATCACAAGGAATTAAAAAGGCAGGAAACCCTGATTTAATAATATGTGGAAAACAAACAACAGATGGCGATACTGCTCAAGTTGGGCCGGAAATAGCAGAGTTTTTAAAGATACCTCATGTAACAAATGTAACTAAGATAATAGAAGTTAAAGATGAAGCTATAGTTGTAGAGGTTGATATGCCAAACACATTAGAGGTTTGTGAAATACAATATCCATGTTTAATAACAGTTGAAAAAGGAATATTCCAACCAAGACTTCCTTCTTTTAAATTAGGATTAAAAACAAAAGACAGAGATATACAAATGTATAGTCTAAAAGATTTTGAAGATCAAAATGAAAATAATTATGGGCTAAATGGTTCGCCAACTCAAGTTTTAAGAATCTTCCCTCCTGCTTCAAATAATGAAAAGGAAATTTTAAGAGGAAGTGCAGAAGAAACAACTGATATTTTAGTAGGGAAGCTAAAAGATTTAAAATTAGTGTAAGGGGGAGTAACAAATGGATAAAATAGTTATAAATCATGATGAAGTAAAAGATTTTAAAGAAGCAATTGAAATATGTCCATTTAATGCAATAGAAGTGGTTAATGATAAATTAGAAATAAACTCTGGATGTAAGATGTGTAAATTATGTGTTAAAAAAGGTCCAAAAGGAGTATTTGAATTTATAGAAGATAAAAAAATAGAAATAAATAAAGACGAGTGGAAGGGAATAACTGTATATGTAGACCACCATGAAGGTGAAATACATCCTGTAACGTATGAACTTATAGGTAAAGCTCGCGAAATGGCAGCAAAAATAAATCATCCAGTTTATTGTGTATTTGTAGGAAGTAATATAAAAGATAAGTGTGATAAATTATTGTCTTATGGAGTTGATGAAGTATTTGTTTATGATGATATAGAATTTAAAGACTTTAGAATAGAACCGTACACTAAAGCAGTAGAAAATTTTATAGAAAATATAAAGCCTACAATAATGTTAGTTGGGGGAACTACTTTAGGAAGATCTCTTGCTCCAAGACTTGCAGCTAGATTTAAAACAGGTCTTACAGCAGACTGTACAATACTTGATATACAAGAAAATACTGACTTAGATCAAATTAGACCAGCATTTGGTGGTAATATAATGGCTCATATACATACACCAAACAATAGACCACAATTTGCAACAGTTAGATATAAAATATTCTCAGCAGCGGAACAAGTTGAAAATCCAACTGGAAAAGTTACTTTATGTAATATTAAAAAAGAAGATCTATCTTCTAAAATAAATGTATTAGATATAAAGGCTAAAACTAAAGAAGTTGGTCTTGAAGATGCAGAAGTTATAGTAGTAGCAAGTAGAGCGATTAAAAAACAAGATGACATGAATATGATTTATAAATTAGCTGACGTATTAGGCGCACAAATTGCAGGAACAAGACCATTAATAGAAGCTGGATGGATAGATGCAAGGAAACAAATAGGTCTTAGCGGAAGAACTGTAAAACCAAGACTTATAATAACTTGTGGTGTATCTGGAGCTGTACAATTTGTGGCAGGGATGCAAGGTTCAGATTATATAGTAGCTATAAATCAAGATGAAAAAGCTCCTATATTTGATGTGGCTCACATATCTTTAGTAGGAGATGTATATGAGATAATTCCTAAAATAATAGAAAAAATAGAGCAAAACCAATTACAGATGGCATTAACAGTAGAAGAATAGGGGGGGATAAAAATGTATAAAAAAATTGATAAAAATGATATAGATTTTTTAATAAGCACTTGTGGAGAAGAAGAAATAATTGTAGGAAAAGACATAAGTGAAGATTTTTCACATGATGAATTAGGTGGAATTGAAAAATATCCAGAAGTACTTGTATATGCACACAATACAGAACAAGTATCTAAAATAATGAAATATGCTTATGAAAATAACATACCAGTAACTCCTAGAGGTCAAGGAACAGGATTAGTCGGAGCAGCAGTAGCAATTCATGGAGGAATAATGCTTAATTTAAGCAAAATGAATCAAATATTAGAACTAGATGAAGAAAATTTAACATTGACAGTAGAACCAGGTGTATTGCTTATGACAATAGGTCAGTATGTTCAAGAAAGAGACTTATTTTATCCACCTGATCCAGGAGAGAAAAGTGCTACAATAGCAGGAAATATAAATACTAATGCAGGTGGTATGAGAGCGGTTAAATATGGTGTAACAAGAGATTATGTAAGAGGGTTAGAAATAGTATTGCCTAATGGTGAAATTATAAATATAGGAGGTAAAGTAGTTAAAAATAGTTCTGGATACAGTATAAAAGACTTAATAGTAGGATCAGAAGGTACTTTAGGAATAGTAACTAAAGCTATGCTTAAATTACTACCACTTCCTAAAAAAGATATAAGTTTATTAATACCTTTCCCAGGTTTATCTTTGGCTATAGAAACAGTACCTAAAATAATAAAATCAAAATCTATACCAACTGCGATAGAGTTTATGGAAAGAGATGTAATACTTGCAGCAGAAGAATTTTTAGGGAAAAAATTCCCGGATAATACGTCAGATGCATATCTTTTACTAAAATTTGATGGAAATAGTAAAGAAGAGATTGAAAAAGAATATGAAAATGTAGCGCATCTTTGTTTAGAAAATGGAGCGTATGATGTATTTATATCTGACACACAAGAAAGAAATGAATCTATTTGGTCTGCAAGAGGAGCTTTTCTAGAAGCTATAAAGGCATCTACAACAGAAATGGACGAATGTGATGTTGTTGTCCCTAGGGATAAGGTTGCAGAGTTTATAAGATATACTCATGATCTTCAAAATAAATTAAATGTAAGAATAAAGAGTTTTGGTCATGCAGGTGATGGAAATTTACATGTGTACACATTGAGAGATGACATGAACGATAAAGAATGGGAAATGAAATTAAAAGAAACTTTTGATCATATGTATAAAAAATCAAGAGAACTTAGAGGTCAAGTTTCAGGAGAACATGGTATAGGATATGCTAAAAAAGAATACTTACATGAATCTCAAAGTGAAGCATATATGGGATTAATAAAAAATATAAAATCAGTATTCGACTCTAAAAATATTCTAAATCCAGGAAAAATATATTGAATATTTTAATAAAATTAAAATAGAGCACAGTTATTAAGCTGTGCTCTGTCTATACTAAAGGTAATTTTATATTATTTTATAGTATTTCTAACATAAATAGGAGTAGTATAGTAATCCATAGGACCTTTTAGTAAATGTTTATTATTTTGATAGTAGACTATATTGTAGATATTACTAGCTTTTATATCGTAGTTTATTAAGGTTTTAAATACATCATCATCCATTTTAAATGATATATTTGAAAACTTATTGATAATATTAATATCAGAGTTATTTTTTATGGTTTTTAAAATTTCGCGTCCTTTATCATTGAATGCTAAAACTCTTATATAAGGCATATTTTTTATATTTTTAACAATATTCATATCATCTTTTGTTATGCCCAGTAAGATATTATTAAGAGTACGTTTTATTTTAGTTAATGTGTATCTTTTTGATTTTACAGATAACTGCAAATCTTTAAGAGAAGTAGATGTAAATACATTTTGATATATTTTATTTTCAATTCCTTCATTAACATCGAAGTATTTATTTAAAATATCACAATCTCTAAGAACTATGGAGTTGATTAAATCAAAATATTTATCATCAAACATAGGTAAAAAATTAGAGTTTAATTTAGATTTTAAGAAACTATAAGTAGTATAAGGTACAACATCTTTAATAAGAGACAAATCATTAAAATCTTTTAAAGATTTTCTTATTGCAGTTGCAGAACAAATATCACTATCTATATTTTCGCAATTGTATGAAGATGATACTCTAGAGATTGTAAAAGGTTTTATATTACTTTCTAATTTTAGTAGACATTTTATATACTCTAGGCCTAAAATATTATTAGAGGAATTTAATAGTGATAAAAGTTTTTCTTTTGAAATATCTAACAATTTGTATTTATCAATATAGTCAAATAGTGCGAGGCTACGAGCAGTAGGATAAAGCATGCCTTTATCCAAGTGATTTTTTAGAAAATCTTTGAATTCTTGGGGTTCCTCAACTAATATATTTGAAACTACATAAAGAATATCAACATTGCCTTCTTCGCTACCAAAACAGATAGAATTTATGCAATTTAGAGAATTAAGAGTAGTGATAGCTCCATGGGCAAAAAATTCTGCACTTTGACATGCAAACATAGTTGGTAATTCTATAACTAAATCGATACCATTTTTAACAGCTATTTCTGCTCGTGTATATTTATCAAACAAAGCAGGTTCACCTCTTTGTAAAAAATTACCGCTCATTATAGCCACGCTATGAGTAGCTTTAGTTACTTCTAAAGATTTAGTTAAATGGTACAAATGACCATTATGAAAAGGATTGTATTCAACTATTAATCCTAGTATATTCATGAAATTTCTCCTTTAGTTTATTCAAAATATGTGTTTTATTAAGTGTATAATAAGATTGATTATATATTTAGCAAAACATAAATAAATATAATGATTATATTATAATATTATAACAAATAAAGAAAAATAATCTATGTTAATAAAAAAATAATGTTTATTCAAATAAATATATTAAATACTGTACTTTTATAAAGAAAAGTGGTATATTAATTTATGTTGAAACGTGTTTACTGTATACAATGTAAAATACTTTGTAAATATTAAGCCTAATAGGCTTGTTACATATTATTCATAAAATTTTAAGGAGGTATACTAATGAAAGTATTAGTATTAAACTGTGGTAGTTCTTCATTAAAATATCAATTAATAGATATGTCAAATGAAGAAGTTTTATGTATTGGATTAGTTGAAAGAATAGGTATAGATGGATCTATACTTAAGCAAGAAAAAGACGGTGTTGAGGGTAAATTAGTTGTAGAACAACCAATGAACAATCACCAAGATGCTATCAAATTAGTATTAGAAGCTGTTGTTGATACTAAGTTTGGTGGAGTTAAAGAAATAAGCGAAGTTGAAGCTGTAGGACACAGAGTTGTTCATGGTGGAGAGAAATTCGCAGGATCAGTTTTAATAACTGACGACGTTATGGGTGCATTACAAGAGTGTGTTGAATTAGCACCACTTCATAATCCAGCTAACATAATGGGAATAGAAGCTTGTGAAGCTATACTTCCAGGTGTAAAAATGGTAGGGGTATTTGATACTGCTTTCCATCAAACAATGCCTAAAGAGTCTTACTTATATGGTTTACCTCATGAGTTATACACTAAGTACGGTGTAAGAAGATACGGATTCCACGGAACTTCTCACAGATATGTATCTGAAAGAGCTGCTGCTATGTTAGGAAAAAACATAGAAGATACTAAAATAATAACTTGTCACTTAGGAAATGGAGCTTCAATAGCTGCAATTGATGGTGGTAAATGTGTAGATACATCTATGGGATTCACTCCATTAGAAGGATTAATAATGGGTACTAGATGTGGAGATATAGATGCTGCTATATTACCATTCTTAATGGAAAAAGAAGGATTAGATGCTAAAGGATTATCAGACTTAATGAATAAAAAGTCAGGTGTATACGGAATGACTGGTATATCAAGTGACTTTAGAGATATAGAAGATGGAGCTAAAGCTGGAAATGAATTAGCTCAAGTAGCTTTAAAAGCTTATGTTCAAAAAGTTAAGAAATATATAGGATCTTATGCTGCAGAAATGAACGGTGTTGACGCTGTTGTATTCACTGCTGGTGTGGGTGAAAATGGTATAGGTATGAGAGCTGACATAGCTTCTAACATGGAGTTCTTAGGAATGAAGTTAGATGCAGAAGCTAATAATGTTAGAGGAAAAGAAAGAGTAATATCTACAGAAGACTCTAACGTTAAGATATTATTAATACCAACTAACGAAGAATTAGTTATAGCTAGAGATACATTAGCTTTAGTAAAATAATTATAAATGGATATAATACATTTAAGGTAGGGTAAAACCTACCTTAAATTATGTCTAATTTATATTAGATTTTATTTTGACATATCTATCAAGTAAAAATACTTGACAAACAAGTTTCAAATTTGTATAATAAATTGGTAATGTATTGAGGTGAATTTAATGCAAATAAGTCTAGATAGATTAATTAGAAGAGAAACTGACAAAATAGACTTGAATTTTTGTCAAAAAATTGATACTATTAATTATTGTGATATAGATTATAAATTAGCTTCACCTATGAGTATAAACGGTAAAGTCTCAACTACTAAAACAGGTTTCTACTTAGACGTAGATGTAGAATTTACAGTTCTTGACAATTGCTCAAGATGTTTAGAAGAGGTAGAAGTACCAATAGTATATTCTATACAAGGTTTCTTAGTCAAAGAAGACTTTGACGAAAATAGTTTTGAAAATGATGATGCATTTATTTATGATGGACAAGTATTAAACCTTGTAAACATAATAGAGCAAACATTAGATTTCAAAATGCCAGCAAGAGTTCTTTGTAATGAAAGTTGTAAAGGTCTTTGCACAAAATGTGGAGCAAACTTAAATAAACAAGATTGTTCTTGCAATAAAATCGCGAACGACGAGGAGATTATAGATCCCCGTTTTGCTAAATTAAAAGATATATTTAAAAACGACTAAGGAGGTGGCGTAAATGGCAGTACCAAAGCGTAAAACATCTAAATCAAAAACAAAAATGAGAAGAGCAGCTAACTCAAAAATGGTAGCAACTGGAATAGTAAGTTGCCCACAATGTCATGAGCCAAAATTACCACATAGAGTATGTCCAGACTGTGGATATTATAAAGGTAAAGAAGTTGTATCTAACTAATAACTTCTAAAAACATGTAGATTACTCTACATGTTTTTTTTGTTTAAAAAGGAAAAAATAGATAATTAAATGAAATATTAAATAAATAAAATGCATAGTCTAATATCAATTCTAAAAAATAATAATAAAAGTATTGATAATTTTATTGCGTTATTATATACTACTATTAGTAGTTGGTACTAATTGCAGCTATAAAAATTTGGAGGTAACATGAAAAAGAAAAGTAAAGCCCAAAGACAAAAAGAGCTTATTGAAATGCTACAGGCCGATCCTTTCTATACAGATGAAGAATTATCTAGCTTATTTGAAGTTAGTATTCAAACAATAAGACTAGATAGAATGAGTTTAAACATACCGGAATTAAGAGAAAGAGTTAAATCTATAGCGGAAGCAGAAAGTTCAAAAGTTAAAACGTTGGGAGTTAAGGAAATTACAGGAGAAATAATTGACTTATCGGTAGGGCAGCTAGGAATATCTATGTTAGAAATTACAGATGATATGCTTTATTCTAAAACTAATACTTTAAAGGATACATATATATTTTCTCTAGCAGACTCATTAGCTATGGCAATAATTGACGCGCCAAAGGTAATTATGAGATTTGCAAATGTAAAATGCTTGAAATTAATACAACAAAGAGATAGGCTTATAGCAAAGGCGGAAATTTACAAAAAAGCTGATAAAAAGCACTATGTAAAAGTTGTAGTTAATAACAAAGCACAAGAACAAATATTTAGAGGAAAATTTATATTTGAAGAATTAGATTAGGAGGAGTAGTTATGAAAATAGTAATAGATGGTATGGGTGGAGATAATGCACCAAAATCTAATGTAGAGGGCGTTGTAAACGCTATAAAAGAATATAATGTGGATTTAATAATCACTGGAGATAAAGATACTTTAGAAAAGGAATTTTCTAATTATGAATTTGATAGAAGTAAGTTAGAAATAGTTCATACTAGTGAAATAATAGAAAATGAAGATAAGCCTGTTAAAGCTATTAGATCTAAAAAAGACTCGTCTATGGTTGTTGCCTTAAGACTTGTAAAAGAAGGCAGAGCAGACGCGGTTATATCGGCTGGAAACACAGGAGCATTGCTTGCAGGAGGATTATTTGTAGTAGGTAGGATAAAAGGTATAGATAGACCTTGTTTATGTCCTGTTATACCTAATATAAAAAGAGGAATGACTCTTATAGCAGACGGTGGTGCTAATGCAGATTGCAAGCCTAAAAATTTAGTAGAGTTTGCAGCTATGAGTAATATATATGCAAAAAAAGTTTTGGATATAAAAAGTCCAAAAGTAGCCTTAGCTAATGTAGGTATAGAAGAAGGCAAAGGAAATGACTTAGTAAAAAAAGCTTATGATGAGCTTAAAAATATAGATTTGAATTTTATAGGAAATGTAGAAGCAAGAGACGTAATAAATGCATATACGGACATAATAGTCTGTGATGGGTTCACAGGCAATATATTATTGAAGTCTGCAGAAGGTGTAGCGATGTCTGTTATGAGCTTATTAAAAGAAACATTTTTATCTAGCACAAAAGGTAAAATAGGAGCACTACTTTTAAAAGATGATTTAAAAAAGTTAAAAAGCTTTATGGATTATTCTGAGTATGGAGGGGCACCACTTTTAGGAGTTAATGGAGGCGTTATAAAGGCTCACGGAAGTTCTGACTCTAAAGCTATAAAAAATGCTATAAATCAAGGTATTAAATTTACAAAAGGAAATGTTGTTGAAGATATAAAAGGATTTATAAAAAATAACGAAAATCAAGAAGAAAAATAAACTCGTTTTGGAGGTTTAATTTATATATGAACAAAAATGCTGGTATATTAGGAGTAGGAAGTTATTTACCACAAAAGATAGTAGATAATTTTCACTTTGAAAAGATAATGGATACAAGTGATGAGTGGATAAAAGCTCGAACTGGAATAAGTGAAAGAAGAATGGCTGAGGAAGATGAAAGTAGTTCAGATTTAGGGACGAAAGCAGCTCTAAAAGCGATAGAATGTGCTAAATTAAGTCCTGAAGACATAGATTTGATAATTGTTGCTACGTCTACTCCAGATATGATTTTTCCATCAACAGCGTGTCTGATACAAGCAAATATAGGAGCACATAATGCAGCAGCATTTGATGTATCGGCAGCATGTTCTGGTTTTGTATATGGTCTTTCTATTGGTGAACAATTTATAAAAAGTGGAATTCACAAAAATGTTCTTGTAATTGGAACAGAGGTCATGTCTAGAATTTTAGATTATAGTGATAGATCTACTGCAATATTATTTGGAGATGGCGCGGGAGCTGTTGTAATAGGAAATGTTGATGAAGGTGGAATATTATCTACATATCTGGGTTCAGATGGAAGAGGCAAAGACTTTCTAAAGATACCAGCAGGAGGTTCTAAACTTCCAGCGAGTAAAAATACAGTAGAAAATAGATTACATAATATACAGATGGCAGGAAATGATGTATATAAATTTGCAGTAAGGATAATGGGTGAGTCATCTTTAAAGGCCCTTGAAATAGCAAATTTATCTACTGATGAAATAGATTATCTTATACCACATCAAGCTAATATTAGAATAATTGAAGCATCAGCAAAAAGATTAAAATTAGATATGGATAAAGTTTATGTAAATTTAGATAAATATGGAAATATGTCGGCAGCGTCAATTCCAGTGGCAATGGACGAAGCATATAGACAAGGCAAGATAAATAAGGGTGATAATGTAGTATTAGTAGGATTTGGTGGCGGACTAACTTGGGGATCTTCAGTAATTAAATGGAGCATACAAGGAGGTAATAATGAATAAAATTTGTGAATTATTAAACATAAAATACCCTATAGTTCAGGGTGGTATGGCTTGGGTAGCAGATGCATCACTAGCTAGTGCAGTTTCAAATGCAGGGGCATTAGGACTAATTGCAGGAGGAAATGCACCAAAAGAAATTATTAAAGAAGAAATAAGAAAATGTAGAGAATTAACAGATAAACCATTTGGTGTAAATGTTATGTTATTATCTCCATTTGTAGACGATATAATTGATTTAATAATAGAAGAAAAAATTCCGGTAATAACTACTGGAGCAGGTAACCCTGCAAAGTATGTAGATAGGTTAAAAGAAGTTGGTATTAAAATAATTCCAGTGGTACCTAGTATAGCTTTAGCTCGGAGAATGGAAAAGTTAGGTGCTGATGCTGTAATAGTTGAAGGAACAGAAGCCGGTGGACATATAGGAGAATTAACTACAATGGTTCTTACTCCTCAAGTAGTAGACGCTGTTAATATACCTGTTATAGCAGCAGGAGGAATAGCTGATGGAAGAGGAATTGTTGCAACTTTTGCACTAGGTGCAAGTGGTGTACAAATAGGAACTAGATTTATATGTAGTGATGAATGTAACGTTCATGAAAATTATAAAAATATGGTTTTAAAATCTAAGGATAGGGATGCAATAGTGACAGGTAGAACTACTGGCCATCCAGTTAGAACTTTAAAAAATAAACTATCTAAAGAAATTTTAAACATGGAAAAAGAAGGTCAATCGACAGAAGAAATAGATAAAAGAGGCATAGGCTCTTTAAGAATTGCTACCATAGAAGGAGACGTAAATAATGGATCTTTTATGGCAGGTCAGATAGCATCAATTATAAAAGATGTAAAACCTTGTAAAGAGATTATTGAAGAAATGGTAAGTCAAGCGAAAAACATAATGCCTAACATACAATTATAAACTAGGAGGTTATTCTATGGGAAAGATAGCGTTAGTATTTCCTGGTCAAGGATCACAATATGTAGGAATGGCTAAGGATATATATGAAAACAATGAAAGTGCTAAAAATGTAATAGATAATGCTTGTAGTGCTTTAGGCTTAGATCTAAAAAATATAATGTTTGAAGGTAGCGATGAAGAGTTATCAAAAACAGAAAATACTCAGCCTGCTATAGTAACTCATAGTATAGCACTTTTAGAAGCTTTAAATGAAAAAATAGACTTAAAGTATGATGCATGTTTAGGTTTATCTTTAGGTGAATATAGTGCGTTAGTTGCAGCAGATGCTATTGAGTTTAAAGATGCTGTATCTTTAGTTAAAAAAAGAGGTAGATTCATGCAAGACACAGTTCCTGTAGGAAAAGGTGCTATGGCTGCAATACTTGGATTAAATAGAGACGCAGTAGAGAATGTTATAAACAATATTGATAGTGGTATTGTTGAGGTTGCAAATTACAACTCTCCAGGTCAAATAGTTATATCAGGAGAAAATGATAAAATAGATGAAGTAATGATAAGGTTAAAAGAAAGTGGAGCTAAAAGAACAGTTAAATTAAACGTAAGTGGACCTTTTCATTCATCAATGTTAAAAGAAGCTGGAAATAAATTATCTAAAGAATTAGATAATATTAATTTAAGCAAACCTAAAGTTCATGTAGTTTCAAATGTTAGTGCAAACTACTATGAAGATGAAGGAAAAAATTTACTTATAAAGCAAGTTAGCTCATCAGTTCTTTGGGAAGATTCTATAGAAAAACTTTTAGATGAAGGGTTTGATACTTTTATAGAGATAGGACCAGGAAAAACATTAAGAGGTTTCATAAAAAAGATTTCTTCTAGCAAAAATATTGATGTAAATATTTATAATATAGAGGACACAAAATCATTAAATGAATTTGTAGAAACTTATAATAAGGGAGAGGTTATATGATAAATTTAAATGATAGAGTAGCGATAGTTACTGGAGGCTCTAGAGGTATAGGGAAAGAAGTAGCTAAAAAACTAGCAACACTTGGAGCTAATTTAGTTATTAACTATACTTCAAAAGAAGAAGAAGCTTTAAAAACCAAAGCTGAAATAGAAGCTTTAGGAGTAAAGTGTATAAGTGTAAAATGTGACGTATCAAAATCAGAACAAGTTAACCAAATGGTAGAAACTGCGGTTAAAGAGTTTGGAAAAGTAGATATATTAGTAAATAATGCTGGTATAACTAAAGATGGTTTACTTATGAGAATGAAAGAAGAAGATTTTGATAAGGTTATAGAGATAAACTTAAAAGGTGTATTTAACTGCACCAAAGCAGTAACTAAGTTAATGATGAAAAATAAATATGGAAAAATAATAAATATGGCTTCTGTAGTAGGAGTTATAGGAAATGCAGGGCAAGCTAATTATTGTGCATCTAAAGCTGGTGTAATAGGATTTACTAAATCAACAGCTAGAGAGTTAGCATCAAGAAATATAAATATAAATGCAGTGGCACCAGGGTTCATAGATACAGATATGACTAAAGTCTTAAGTGATGATGTAAAGCAAAGTATGTTAAATAATATTCCTAAGAATACTTTTGGAAATCCAGAAGATGTAGCGAATGTTGTAGCTTTCTTAGCTAGTGATATGTCAAGCTATGTTACAGGCCAGGTTATAAATGTAGATGGTGGAATGGTAATGCAATAAAATTAATTAAGTTTAAAACAAATTTGAAATATAAAAATATAACCAAAAATTTAGGAGGAAACAAATATGTTTAATAAAGTTGTAGAAATAATAAGAGAGCAATTAAGTGTTGAGGATAAAGAAATAACAATGGAAACTTCTTTAATGAAAGATTTAGAAGCGGATTCATTAGATGCTGTAGAAATAATAATGGCATTAGAAGATGAATTTGATGTTGAAATACCAGATGCTGAAGGTGAAAAATTTAAGTCTATAGGTGACATAGTTAAATATATAGAAGCTAATAAATAGTGGAGGTATTCTCTATGAAAAAGAGAGTTGTAATAACAGGTCTTGGATGTGTAACACCTGTTGGAAATGGTAAAGATGAATTTTGGAAAAATATTAAAGCTGGTGTATGTGGAATAGATACTGTAACTAGATTTGATGCAAGCACTTTTCAAACACAAGTAGCTGGAGAAGTAAAAAACTTTAACGGTGAAGATTATATAAATAAAAAAGAGTTAAAAAGATTAGATAAGTTTACTCAATACGCTATAGCTTCTGCAAAAATGGCAGTAGAAGATGCTGATATAGATTTAGAATCTATTGATAGAGATCGTATGGGAGTTATAATAGGCTCTGGTATAGGTGGAGTTGAGACTATAGAAGAACAACATAAAGCACTTTTAAATAAAGGTAATAAAAGAGTAAGCCCATTCTTTATTCCTATGATGATAGGTAATATGGCAGCAGGTCAAGTATCTATATTCTTAGGAGCTAAAGGTCCTAATACTAATGTATGTACAGCATGTGCATCTGGAACACACTCAATAGGAGATGCTTTTAAGCTTATCCAAAGAGGAGATGCAGATGTTATGGTAGCTGGAGGTAGTGAAGCTCCTGTAACAGCTCTTGCATTTGCAGGATTCTGTAATATGAAAGCAATGTCTACTAGAAATGATGATCCTAAAACATCATCAAGACCATTTGACAAAGACAGAGATGGATTTGTAATGGGAGAAGGCGCTGGAATTTTAATATTAGAAGAATTAGAACATGCATTAAAAAGAAATGCTAAGATATATGCAGAAGTAGTAGGATATGGATTAACAGCAGATGCGTACCACATGACTACACCAGCTGAAGGTGGAGAAGGTGCAACTCGCGCTATGAAAATGGCCCTACAAGATGGTAATGTACCATTAGATGAAGTTGACTATATAAATGCACATGGAACATCTACACCTTATAATGATAGACTAGAAACTCAAGCAATAAAAAATATATTTGAAGAGAAAGCATACGATATATGTGTTTCATCTACAAAATCTATGACAGGACATTTATTAGGAGCATCAGGAGCAGTAGAAGCTGTTATTTGTGCGATGAGTATAAAAGATAATTTTGTACCTCCTACAATTAATGTTCAAGAAGTTGATGAAGAGCTTGATTTAGACTATGTACTAGACAAAGGAAGAGAAAGAGAAGTTAGATATGCAATGTCAAATTCTTTAGGATTTGGTGGACACAACGCAACTTTAGTATTAAAAAAATATTAATTATATAAAAAAATCTCCTTATTTAAATAAGGGGATTATTTTTTATTTAAAAACTAAATTCTATTATACAAAAAGAAGTCTAATGACTTCTTTTTTTTGTAATATTTTTGATTTTTGATTAATACAATAGTTATATAAACAAAAGAGGAGGACAAGGTATGAATAATCTTAGCGATGAAATAATTAATTCGTTAGCAGTTAATTTAAGAGAAAAAATTAAAAATGTTTGCAAAGATGATATAAACATAGAAGAAATTAGACTTCGTTCTCAAAAACCACTTATATTAAATGCAAACAATAAAGACTATTTTTATAATATTAATTCAAACAAGCTAGATAAAACAATGAACTCTCCATATATAGTTAGCAAAGAAGACATAGAACAGACATTTCAAATAATATGTAAATATTCTATTCACTCGTTTATGGACGATATAAAAAAAGGATTCATAACTCTTAGAGGAGGCCATAGAGTAGGACTAGTTGGTAAGGTAATCGTAGAAGATGGACAAGTAAAAAACATAAAGCATATATCTTCGTTAAATATAAGGGTCTCAAGAGAAATCATAGGATGTTCTGATAAAATTTTAAAGCACGTAATAAAAGGAGATAATCAGGTAAATAATACACTGATAATTTCACCACCTCAGTGTGGTAAAACAACTTTAATTAGAGATATAGTAAGAAATTTAAGTAATGGGAATGAGGAATATGGATTTAAAGGTATAAAAGTAGCATTGATAGATGAACGTAATGAAATATCAGGTTCTTATTTAGGATCATCTCAAATGGATGTAGGGATAAGAACTGACATAATAGAAACGTGCCCAAAAGATTTGGGAATCGTGATGCTTTTAAGGTCTATGTCACCTAACTTAATAGTAACAGATGAGATAGGTAGTATAGATGAAATAAAAGCTCTATATACGGCTTTAAATGGTGGTGTAAGCTTAATCACAACTGTTCATGGGGATTCTATTGAAGATATAAAAAACAGGAAAGAAATGAGCAATTTATTAGATAAAGACTTATTTAAAAAAGTAATTATACTATCAGCGAAAAAAGGACCTGGAACAATAGAAAAAATATATGATTTAGAAGAAAAGAGATGGTATTTTGCAAATTAAAATAATGATAATAGGCGTTTTGGTGGCTTGTAGCTATTTAATAGGTGAATATATTTATAAAGCTTATACAAATAGGCATAAACAACTAAATGACCTCATAAGAATATTAGAGATAATAAGGATGGATTTATCATTTGGTATGTATACTTTAGAAGAAATTTTTAAAAGAGTAGGAGATAAAAAGGAATATTGTACTTCTAAATTTTTCAAAAAAATAGAATGTGAATTACATAATAATCAAGCTAAAGTTTTAGATGAAATTCTAAATGACAATATATATTTATTAACAAAAGAAACCTATTTACAAAATAAGGAGGTTGATGAAATAAAAAAACTTATACTTACATTGGGTAAAAGTGACATAGAATCTCAAACAAGAATGATAGATTTATCTATTGAAAATCTAAAAAAACTAACATATGAAACAAAAGAAGATATAGATAAAAAAGGTATGGTCTATAGAAAGTTATCTACAGTAATAGGACTAGTAATAGGAATAATTTTGATATAGGGGGGAATGAGTATGGATATATCTTTAATAATAAAGGTTGCAGGTATAGGAATATTAATATCAGTACTTAATATGTTGTTGGAAAAAAGTGACAGAAAAGATTGGGCATCGTTAACTACATTAGCAGGGGTAATAATTGTTTTAGGAATGGTATTAACTGAAATAAGTGATTTATTTAATACAGTAAGAACAATGTTTCAACTTTACTAAAGAGGAGGAGATATCTTGGAAGTTATGCAATTAGTAGGGATTGCAATAATCTCAACAACACTCTGTTTGGTAATAAAAAAAGACAGGCCAGAAATAGCAATGTTTATAACAATACTTACAGGAATAACAATATTACTATCAGTAATATTTAAGCTTAATTTTATAGTAGAGAGTATACAAGATTTAGCAGTAAGAGCTAATATACCTTCTATGTACATAACACTAATAATAAAATTAATTGGGATAGCATATCTTATGGAATTTGCTATACAGATTTGCAAAGATTGTGGGGAAGGAAATATAGCATCTAAATTAGAATTTGGTGGCAAAATAATAGTTATGACAATGTCATTCCCTATACTTTTATCCATTGTAGAAATGATAATAAATATTATCCCATAGGAGAATGATAACGTATGAAAAAAATAATTTCAGGAACTATATTAACCTTATTATTAATATTAGGATCTTTCGTAGTATGCTTTGGTAATGAGGGTAAGGAAGCTGAAAACTACGATGAAACTAAGAAAAGTATAAATAGTTATATAGACAATCAATTGGAAAAAATAAAAATAGACGAAATACAAGGATTTGTAAAAGATTCTGAAGCACTACATGATGTGAACTTAAAAACATTTATAAAAGACCTTATTAGCGGAGAAAAAACAATATTAGATTTATTTAATAAAGAAGGTATAAAGCTTATGTTGTTTGATGAAGTTAAATCTAGCTTAAAGGTAGCTGTAATAATACTTGTTTTAGCACTTTTATCATCTGTATTAAAAAGTCTAGATAATTCGTTTTCATCAGGAGCAGTAAGTCAAATAACCACTTATATCATATTTATAACGATGGTTTCATTAACATTGGTTGGATTTAAAGATGTACTACAAATATGCAATACAACCATAGATTCTACAGTAGGTTTAATGCAAGTAATAATGCCAGTACTTATAACATTATTAGTATTAATTGGGTTTCCAATCACATCAGCAGTATTAAATCCGATATTTATAGGTGGAGTAACATTTATAAATGTTGTATTTAAAAATTTCTTATTTGTATCAATTGCAGTTGCTTTTGCAATTCTTGTCATAAATAATTTATCAAAAAATATTAGACTAAAAAAACTATCATCATTTATAAAGCAGATAAACTTAGTATCGTTAGGTGCGATGTTTACTATTTATTTAGGACTTGTATCGATGCAAGGATTATATGTTAAAAATATTGATAATTTCACTGTTAAAACGGCTAAGTTTGCAATAGGTAATTTTATACCAGTAGTAGGAGGATTTGTATCAGATTCTGTTGATATACTTTTATCATCATCTCAACTTATAAAAGGAGTATTTGGTGGTATAGGACTAGTTTTATTAGTTGGGATATGTTTAATACCAGTTATAAAAATTTTATCTATAGTAGTTGTATATAAAGTATCTGCAATAGTAGTAGAGCCTATAGGAGAAGAAGGTATATCTAGCTTTTTGAATGAAGTTGCAAATTTAATGGTGCTAATGTTAGCAGCTATAATAGCAATAACAATAATGTTTTTTGTAACAGTAGCAATATTAACATCAATAAGTGTAGTATCTCAAGGATAAGAGGTGTGATATGTTAGATAATATAAAAATTTGGATTGTAACAATATTAGTAGGAGCATTTATAGTCAATATAGTTGATATGATATTACCTTCTTCTAAAATGAAACCGTATGTAAATCTTGTGCTTAATTTTATATTCGTATTTATTGTGTTGACCCCTATTATAAGTTTATTCTCAAAGGATATGAGCCTTGAAGATACTATATTAAAATCAATGGGAAAATACAATAAAGAATATGTAGATAGTACTAATGCTTTAGCCGATAAGACAGGTTGTAATAGTCTAACAAAAGGATATGAAAATGGATTACAAGAGGTGCTAAAGCTAAAGTTAGATGAGTATGGATATAAGTTAGAGGATATAGAATTTGATGGGTCTAAGATAGGAAATATAAAAGTTAAAGAAAAAAATAGTAATAAAGATAAAAAAGAGGACATACAATCTAAAGAAAAAGAAAATATAAAGCCAGCATTCAAAGAAAATAAAGAACAAGAGTATGAATTAGACTTAAATGAAAATAAACTTAAAGAAGACTTAGTTAAAATACTAGACGTATCAATTGAAACTATAGAAATTGATTAATAGGGGTTGAGTAAATGTTTAAAAACTTAAATGAAAAAGACAAGAAAAAGATATACACACTATTAACCTTAGGAATAGTTTGTGCTATAGCTCTTATAGCAATTCCAAGCTTATCTAAAGAAGAAAGTAAAACAAAAAAATCAAGTGTTGATAGTCAAACTCAAGTAGTAAAGGCAGATAACAAAGAGCCTTTAGAAGCAAAATTAAAAAGTATTTTATCTCAAATTGATAAAGCTGGAGAACTAGATGTAATGATAACATTTGAATCAAGTGAGGAAATACAGCCAGCATTTAACACTAATTCAACAACAGAAAAAACACAAGAAAAAGATACTAAAGGTGGCGAAAGAACAGTTACAACAGCAAGTGAAAATAAAACAATGATAACATCAGGATCAAGTGAAGCAGTAGTCATAAAAACTAATGAAGCTAAAATTAAAGGAGTAATAGTAGTAGCAAGTGGAGCAAGTGATCCACAAGTTAAAGAAACGCTATATAGCGCAGTACAAACAGCACTTCAAATATCAGGGCATCAAGTAGAGATATATACTAAATAACTATATTAAACTTGGGGGGATAAAAATGAAATTTAATTATAAGGGAAGAGGATTTGTAGTATTAATTTTTTCAGCAATGTTAGTAGTAGTAGGAACTGTAAATTATAAATTAAGTGAAAAATCAGCAATAGAAACAGGTAAGGAATTAAAAGCATATGAGCAATCTCAAATGGAAAAAAATGATAATAAAAAAGAAGCTACTAAAGAAGGCGAAATAAAGGTGGTTGACAGCAAGACTACTGATATTGATGAAAAGGTAACTGAAACTAGTAAAGAAATAAAAAACCAATTAACTTCACAAAAAAATATGAAAAAAGCTACGTACATATTAGATATGAAAATGACTAGAGAAAAGCAAAGAAATGAGTTAGCTCAAAATTTAAATGAAATGATAAATAATCCATCTACAGCAGAAGAGTCTAGAAAAGAAGCTTCTTCAATGAAATTACAATTAGTAAAAGATCAAGAGACTGAGCTTAAGATAGAAAATCTTTTAAGTACTAAGGGGTTTGAGGATGCATTAGTTTACATAAGCAATGGTGGTGTGAATGTAGTAGTAAATGAAGAAAAATTAGAAAAAGCAGATGCAGCAAAGGTATTTGATTTAGTAGCAGAACAAGCAAAAGTAAAATATGAGAATATAAAATTAATGCAACCTAATAAATCTAAACTATAAAAATTAAAATATTATATAGACATTTAATTAAATCATATAATTATTAGATAATATTCAATATAAATTTATTTTTTATTAAACCTCAGAGATTAACTGAGGTTATTTTCTTGCAAAGTTCTTTTATATTTGGTATTATTATAATAATAAAAATAGTTCCTTAAAATAAGGGGGTAGAATTTATCATGGAAAGCAACAATTTTGGACAAGTGAAAATATCTAATGAAGTAATAGCTACTATAGCAGGACTTGCAGCATTAGAAGTTGAAGGTGTAGAAACAAATACGACATTCACAGATAAATTACTTAAAAACAACGGCGTTAAAATACAAATAGAAGAAGAGGAAGTTAACTTAGATGTAATGGTTATGATAGATTACGGAATATCTATACCAGATGTAGCTTTTAAAATTCAGGAAAATGTAAAAAATACTGTTGAAACAATGACAGGATTGAACGTTTCTCAAGTGAATATACATGTTCAAGGAATCAGCTTTAAAAAAGAAAAAGCTGAGAAGGAAGAAGCTAAGCAAATCAAAAAAAGTTAATATATACCCTCTGAAGAATCAGAGGGTTTTTTCTTGCTTAATGTGTAAATAATAAGAATTCAAGGAGGATTATAGCCAATGAAAAATGATAAAGCGAAAAAAGTGACAAGCAGAGAGTACATGATGAAATTGATATACCAATCGGATATAAACAAAGAAAGTATGGAAGGTAAGTTAGATACATTTTTAAACAATAATTTTGAATATATATCTAATAGATACGAAGAACTTAGATTACAATACTCAAATAATCCAAACTTAGAACTTGATAATTTAGAAATAGATAATGTTGTAGATAAAGAATACATGAATAAAATGTGTGTTGCATTAAAAGAAAACAACGAAAAAATAAATGAATTAATAAGCAAATATGCAAAGAACTGGTCGATAGAAAGAATGCCAAAAGTAGATTTAGCTGTATTAAAAGTAGCTATATGTGAAATACTTTTTGTAGAAGATATACCTAATAAAGTTTCTATAAACGAAGCTATAGAGATTGCAAAAATATATTGTGATGATAAAACTCCTAAATTTATAAACGGAATATTAGGAAGCGTAGTTAATGAGCTTTCAGGAAAATAATATAATAATCGGAATAGATACTAGCTGCTATACAACCTCTATAGCAGCTATATCTTTGGGCAAAAAGGTTATATTTAATAAAAAAATTATGCTAGAGGTGAAAAAAGACAGCAAAGGCTTAAGACAAAGTGAGGCTGTTTTTCAACATATAAAAAATTTAGGGGAAATACAAGAAGAAATAAAAGAGATAATAAAAGGTTATGAGATAGTTGCAATATGTGTATCAAAGAAGCCTAGACCTATAGATAATTCATATATGCCAGTATTTACAGTAGGACATAATTTCGCAAAGCTTTGTTCAACTATGATGAAATGTGAGTTATACGAGACTACTCACCAAGAAAATCATATAGAAGCGAGTTTGTTTACTAATAATATAAAGAACAAAGAAAAGTTTTTATCTGTTCATATGTCAGGTGGAACTACAGAAATATTGCTATGCAAAAGCAATAAAAATGATCTTAACTATAGTGTAGAAATAGTTGGAGGAAGTAAAGATATAAGCTTTGGGCAACTTATAGATAGGGTTGGAGTTAAAATAGGGTATAGATTTCCAGCAGGTAAATATGTAGACGAAAGTGCTATAAATTGTACTAAGAAAATAGAACAAGGGCTAAAAACATCTGTAAAAGAAGGGTATATGAATTTATCAGGACTAGAGAATCAAATTAACAAAATGTTAAATGAGAAAGACGAAGAATATATTTGTAAATTGATTTTAGACTCAGTTGTTAGAAATATGGTTAAAAGTATTATATATCTAAGTGAAAAGCATAATATTGATGAGGTTGTATTTGCAGGAGGAGTATCTGCTAGTAAGTATATATCAAAGGAGTTAATATTAAGGCTTAAAAAGTATAAAATAAATGCTTATTTTACTGATCCTGAGTATTGTACAGATAATGGTGTAGGATGTGCGTTAATAGGGGTGAATAAATTTGAAAATAAGAGCTCTAAAAATTAGTGAAGCTAATTCATATATAAAAAGAATTTTAAGTAATGACCCTATATTATACAACTTAAAGGTCAAAGGAGAAATATCTAATTTCAAAATACATAGTAGTAAAAATGTGTATTTATCACTAAAAGATGAAAATTCCAAGATAAACTGTGTGATTTTTAAAAATAATTTTAATGAGTCCCTACAATTAGATAACGGAGTTAAAGTTATAGCAAGTGGATATATATCAGTTTATGAAAGGGATGGATCATATCAACTATATATAAACTCAATAGAAATAGAAGGAATCGGAAATTTATATATAGAGTTTAACAAACTGAAAGAAAAATTAAGTAAAGAAGGTTTATTTGATAATAAATATAAAAAGGCAATACCTAAGATGCCAAAATCAATTGGAGTTATAACTTCTCAAACTGGCGCAGTTATAAAAGATATAATAAATGTTGTAAAAAGAAGATATCCAAAGGTTAATATAAAACTTTATTCTGTAAATGTTCAGGGAACTAATTCTAAGGATGAAATCTGTGATGGAATTAAATTTTTTAATGAGATTCATAGTGTCGATACTATAATACTTGGAAGAGGCGGGGGTTCTATAGAAGAACTTTGGTCATTTAATGAAGAAATTGTAGCTAGAGCTATTTTTGAATCTAAGATACCTATAATATCTGCGGTAGGCCATGAGACTGACTTCACTATATGTGACTTTGTATCAGATATGCGTGCACCAACACCTTCAGCAGCAGCAGAAATAGCAACTCCATCATTAGATGATATTAGCTATAAATTAGAAAATATAGTAAGTAGGATGAATAAGTCTATGACTAATACACTACAAGTTAGTGAATATAAATTAAACTCTACAATTGATAAAATAAATAACTACTTAGGTTCATATACAATCAAAGATAAATTTGTACAATTAGATAAAATATATGATAAAATAAATTTTGAGGCAGAAAATAATATAAGCAGAGAAAAAGAAAGACTCCAAAGTATGGGCACTATATTACACAACCTAAGTCCGTTAGCTACAATAGATAGAGGTTATAGCATAGTCCAAAAAAATGGAGAAGTTGTAAATAGTACTAAAAATCTAAATTTAAAAGATAATATAGATATTGTACTTAAAGATGGAAATATTGAGTGTATTATAGAAAAAATTAAAAATAAAGAGGTATAAGTATGAATTTGACATATGAACAAGCCTATAAAAAATTGGAAGATATATTAGAAAAATTAGAATCTAAAGGTGCTAGCTTAGATGAATCTTTAAGTTTGTATGAAGAAGGAATAAGTCTTTACAAACATTGTAATAAACTTTTAGAAAATGCCCAGCTAAAAATTAGCAAATTTACTAAATTAGGTATAGAAGAAGAATTAAATACTAGGGAGGAATAAAAGTGGAATTTAAAGTAGTATTGAAGGAAAAAGCAAATTATATAGAACAATTATTAAATAAATATATGCCAACAGAAGAAGGTTATCAAAAAACTATAATGGAGGCTATTAACTATAGTTTAAGTGCAGGCGGAAAAAGATTAAGACCGATATTAACTTTAGAAGCATGTAAAATAGTAGGTGGAAATGAAAATGATGCAATACCTTTTGCAGTAGCTATAGAAATGATACATACATATTCTTTAATACATGATGATCTACCAGCTCTTGATAATGACGATTTAAGAAGAGGAAGAAAAACTAATCATATAGTATATGGAGAGGATATGGCTATACTTGCTGGAGATGCCCTTTTAAACTATGCATTTGAGATTATGCTTTCAAATTCACTAGGAAAAGAAAATCCAGAAAAATATCTAAAAGCAATAAATGAAATAGCTAAGTCTGCAGGTATATATGGAATGATAGGTGGACAAGTTGTAGATGTACAAAGTGAAAATCAACAAATACCTAAAGATAAATTAGACTATATACACAACAATAAAACAGCTGCAATTATAATTGGGTGTATGAGAGCTGGAGCTATAATAGGAAATGCTAATGAAGAAGAGTTAGATAAAATAACAAAATACGCAAATAATATAGGACTATCTTTCCAAATAGTAGATGACATACTAGATATAGTAGGAGATGAATCTAAATTAGGAAAAAAAGTAGGAAGTGATATAGAGAACAATAAGTCTACATATCCATCACTATTAGGCCTAGAAAAATCAAAAGAAATTGCATATACACTAATAAATGGAGCTAAAGAAAATATAAATGAACTTTCTGAGCATGTTGACTTCTTAAATGGATTAGCTGATTATATAATAGATAGAGAATATTAAGGAGGAACAATGAACGTTTTTTCACAAATTTTTGACAACCAAGTTTTAAGCATAAGTGTGTTCGCTTGTTTTTTAGCACAATTTATAAAAATATTTACTGGAAAAGAGAAAAAAATTGATTTATTGAGGCTATTTTCTTCTGGCGGAATGCCAAGTTCTCACAGTTCTTTTGTTACAAGTTTAGCAACTTTAGTTGGAATTGAAAATGGATACAGTTCAACCGAATTTGCAATAGTATGTGTATTTGCATTAATAATAATGTATGATGCAACTGGAGTTAGGCGCTCTGTAGGAAAACAGGCGGCAATAATAAATCAAATATTAGATGACTTACACCATAAAAAGCCTATAGAACAAAAACGATTAAAAGAGTTAGTAGGCCATACTCCAAAGGAAGTTTTATTTGGGGCAGTATTAGGAGTTATAACTGCTTTGACTTTGCGATAAATTGAAAAAAAAATGTAGTATATGGTATAATTTTTACTTATCAAAGTATTATAAAAGTTAGTAATCATTGATAACTTCTATTAAAAAACAATATAAGTAAATATCTTGTAATTTTTAATTAGTAAAATAAATTTCAAGAAACTATATCCACGATATCGAGGAAGTAAATGTTTTAATATAGTTATAAAATGAATATAACTTAGTCAATACTAAGATATATTCATTTTTTATATATTGAAGCTATTGGCAAGAGAAGCTAAGCCAATTTTATAAATTAGAATAAATAAAAATTTACACAATAAAAGGTGAGGATAA
The DNA here is from genome assembly GCA_000686145.1 of Peptostreptococcaceae bacterium VA2. Taxonomy (GTDB): domain Bacteria; phylum Bacillota; class Clostridia; order Peptostreptococcales; family Peptostreptococcaceae; genus Romboutsia_D. The sequence continues at coordinate 962,925 of JMMB01000007.1, forward strand.
TATGTATAAGTATTTAGATAAAGTAAATTCTCCAAAAGATGTAAAAGTTATGGATACTGAAGAAATGGATATGTTAGCAAAAGACATACGAAAATTCTTAGTAAGATCGGTTTCTCAAACTGGAGGTCACTTAGCATCTAATTTAGGTGTAGTAGAATTAACACTAGCTCTACATAAAGTATTTGAAAGTCCTAAAGATAAAATAGTATGGGATGTAGGGCATCAATCTTATGTACATAAAATAATTACAGGAAGAAAAGATAGTTTTGTATCTTTAAGACAATTTAATGGGTTAAGTGGATTTCCAAAGGAAAATGAGAGTGCTCATGACATATTTGATACTGGCCATAGTAGTACTTCTATTTCAGTTGCACAAGGGATAGCTTGCGCAAGAGATATAAAAGGAGAAGATGGAAGTGTTATCGCAGTAATAGGAGACGGATCTATAACTGGAGGAATGGCTCTTGAAGCACTAAATCATTTAGGTTATACAAACACTGATATGATAGTGATTCTTAATGATAATGAAATGTCGATAGATAAAAATGTTGGAGGTATGTCTAGACATCTGTCTAATATAATAAGAAATTCAACAGCAAATAAAGTAAAAGATGAAGTAGAAAAAATATTAAGTGTGGCACCAGGTGGAAATTTAATATCAAAAACAGCAAACAAAGTAAAAGATACTATTGTTAGTAAATTTATACCACAAGAATGTGCGTTGTTTGATTCATTAGGAATAAAGTATTATGGACCAATAGATGGACATAATACCAAAGAATTAATACAGATATTAAATAAAGCAAAAAACAAAAAAGGCGCCGTGTTGTTGCACGTAATAACTAAAAAAGGAAAAGGGTATAGATATGCAGAAAATGAGCCACAAAAATATCATGCAGTATCAAAGTTTGATATAAAAGAAGGTGTCAAAAGTGGGGCAAGCAAATCTATATCAGCATCAGTAGGAGAAAAACTTGTTTCAATGGCAAGTAAAGATAATAGAGTAGTAGCTATAACAGCAGCTATGCCATCAGGAACAGGGCTTAACTTATTTGAAAAAGCTTATCCAAATAGATATTATGATGTAGGCATAGCAGAACAACACGCTACAACATTTGCAGCAGGGTTAGCTAAAAATGGAATGAAACCATACTTTGCAGTCTATTCATCATTTTTACAAAGAGGATATGATCAAATTATACATGACGTATGTATAACTAAAAAACCAGTAACATTCCTTATTGATAGAGCTGGTATTGTCGGAAATGATGGAGAAACACATCATGGTATGTTTGATTTGAGTTATTTAAATTTGATACCAAACATAGTAGTTATGGCTCCTAAAGATACTAAGGAACTAAATTTAATGATGGATTTATCTCTAAAATTAAATTCTCCAGTAGCTATAAGGTATCCAAGAGGCAATAGTTATTATTTAGAAAGCGGAGAATATGAGCCAATAAACCTAGGCAGCTATGAAGTATTGTCTAGCGGAGAAGGTACTGTTATTTTAGCTATAGGAAATATGGTAAAACAAGCAATAGAAGCCAAGAGGATTTTATTGGACTGTAACATAAATCCAGCTATAGTTAATGCTAGATTTTTAAAGCCAATAGATGAAAATTTGTTAAATGATTTATTTAAGGAATATAAAAATGTAGTAACTATAGAGGATAATACTATAACAGGCGGATTTGGTAGTAGAATTAATAAATTTATAATAGATAATAATCATAATATAAAAGTAACAAATATAGCTCTTCCAGAAGAGTTTGTTCATCATGGAAGTACAGAGGAGATATATGAAAGTATAGGCTTATCACCAAGTAAAATAGCAGATAAAATAAAAAGTTTATAAACAAGAAAGGTAAATTTATGAAAAAAAGAATAGATGTATTATTAGTAGAGCAAGGTCACTTTGAGAGTAGAGAAAGATCAAAAAAAGCTATAATGGCGGGTCTTATATTTGTTGATAATCAAAGATGTGACAAGCCTGGGGTAGAGGTTAAAGAAGAGGCTAAGATAGAAGTAAAAGGAAATCCAATACCATACGTTAGTAGAGGTGGACTTAAACTTGAAAAAGCTATGAAAAACTTTGATTTAACTTTAGATAAAAAAATATGTATGGATATAGGCTCGTCTACTGGTGGATTTACAGATTGTATGCTTCAAAATGGAGCGGTTAAAGTATTTTCAATAGATGTAGGATATGGTCAACTTGCTTGGAAACTAAGACAAGATGAAAGAGTTGTTTGTATGGAAAGAACTAATATAAGGTATGTAACCATAGAACAAACAAAGGAATTTGCAGACTTTGCATCTATAGATGTATCATTTATATCTTTAAAATTAGTGCTTCCAAAATGTAAGGAACTTGTTAGTCCAAATGGGGAAATAGTAGCATTAATAAAACCTCAATTTGAGGCAGGAAGAGCAAAAGTTGGTAAAAAAGGTGTTGTTAGAGAAAAGTCTACACATATTGAAGTTATAGATATGATATCAAAATTTGCAGTAGAAAATGGATTTGAAATATTAGGACTAGACTATTCTCCTATAAAGGGTCCAGAAGGTAATATAGAATATCTAATTCACTTAAAAAATGGAAATGAAGGATATACATTCAATGAAGAAGAGCATAACAAAGAAATCGTAAAAGTGGTTGAAGATTCTCATAATTTAAGTAAATAAATTTGATTTTATATTTTAATATTTAAATAGATAATGTTTATAGTTCGAATTTTTAGATAAAAAGAGGGTGATTTAAATTGATCCTTGAGTTATATATGAAAAACTGTGCATTAGTAGAAGAACTAAGGTTAAATATTGATGAAAAACTAAATATATTAACAGGTGAAACTGGTTCAGGAAAATCTATAATAATTGATGCTTTAGGATTATGTTTAGGAGAAAAATATGATAGATCATTTTTAAGAAAAGGTACAGATAAGGGATTAGTTGAAGCTGTATTTTATTCTAAAAGTAATTACTTAAATAAAGTTTTAGAAGAAAATGATTTAGAATTAGATGAAGATAACATGTTAGTAATTACTAGAGTTATTTATGCTGATGGGAAAAGTGTTGGTAGAGTAAATGGTAGGACTGTTAAAATGGGTGTTTTAAAGAAGATAGCTTCTAGGTTGATAGATATACATGGTCAACATCAAACACAAGCTCTATTTAATAAAGAAACTCATTTAGAATTTGTAGATTTATTTGGAGAAAATGAATTAATAAAATATAAACAAGAATATAAAACTATATATGAAAAATATAGTGAAATAAAAAAAGAATTAAGTATGATAACAGAAAATAAAGATGATATGCAAATTCAAAGGGAAATAGATTTGTTGAAATTTCAAATAAATGAGATAGAATCAGCTAATTTAAGTAAAGATGAATATGAAGACTTACTTAAACAACGAGATGTTTATAGGAATAGTGAAAAAATTTATAGTAATTTAAACTTAAGTTATCAACATCTATATGATGGTTCAGTTAATGCAGTAGATTTAATAGGTAATGCAGTAAGGGAATTAAGTTCCATAGCTGAGTATGATGAATCTTTAAATAATTACAACAATGATATAGAGCGAATCATGTATGAACTTCAAGATATATCTAGAGAAATAAGAAACTACAAAGAAAATATAAATTTTGAACCTTATGAATTAGAACAAATAGAACTTAAGGTAGATGAGATAAATAATTTAAGAAGAAAATATGGCGAAACTATAGAAGATATATTTGAATATTATAATAAAATAAAGTCTAGGCTAGATGAAATACTAAATAGAGATGAAAGAATAGAAAAATTAAAGAGTGAAATTCTTGAATTTGAAAAAATATTATCAATTAAAGCTGATAATCTGACAGAGGCAAGAAAAAGAGTGGCAGCTAAACTCGAAGAAATTTTACTTGTTGAACTAAAGAGCTTAAATATGAAAAATGTAGTATTTAAGGTTAAATTTGAAAAAGTTGAATTTATGCAAAAAGGACAAGATGATGTAGAATTTATGATATCATTTAACTTAGGCGAAGATATAAAGCCTATATATAAAGTAGCATCAGGTGGAGAAATGTCAAGATTTATGCTAGCATTTAAAACAATACTTGCAGATATAGATCAAATTGATACACTAGTATTTGATGAAATAGATACAGGTATAAGTGGGATAGCAGCCCAAATTGTAGGCGAAAAGCTTAGTAATATAGGAAAGAAAAAACAAATAATATGCATAACTCACTTACCTCAAATTGCAGCTAATGCAGATACGCATTACTGCATAGAAAAAAGTACATCAAACGAAAGAACATTCACAACTATACAAAAGCTAGACCATAGTCAAAAAAGAGATGAGATAGCTAGGCTTATAGCAGGAAGTAATATAACCGAAAAAACAATAGAACATGCGAATGAAATAATAGAATTAGCTAAAGGAAGCCTATAGGGCTTCTTTTTATATGGAATTTATAAACCTAATGAGAATAAATTTTTCCTATAAAGGAACTATAAGTATATAGTTTATAGGTAGGGAGTCTAGTAAAGTGATAAAAAATCTTAAAAATAAAAAAATAGTAATAATAATAGCAGCAATGAGTTTATTATTGATCAGTGTAAAAGTTTTAAAGGGAAACTATAAAGAACTGTCAACACAAGTTATGGTAAACAATAAAGAGGATGAAACAAAATATGTTTATCCATTAGGCAAGGTAGTAGGCGTTAAGGCGACGACAGATGGAGTTTTAGTGGTAGGTTATGAAGAAGATAATGTAGAATATATAGGTGGAATACAAAAGGGTGACAATATAGTTAAGATAAATGGAAAGAAAATAAATAATAGCCAAGATGTAACTAATATTTTAAATCAATTGGAAAAAGAAGACGTAGATGTAACATTTGAAAGAAATGGTAAGTATAATACACAAACAATAAAAATAAAGAAGCAATATGGTAAAGTAAAGCTTGGATTGTGGGTAAGAGATAAGATATCTGGGGTAGGAACTGTAACATTTTACGACCCAGGAAGCACTAAATTTAAAGCAATTGGACATGCTATTACAGATGTAGACACAAATGAGTTCTTAAAAATAAAGCAAGGGAATATATATAACCCTATAAGTATTGAAATAACAAAGGCAAGTGACAGTAAAGTAGGACATATCAAAGGCGACTTTAAAACAGAAAAATCTATAGGTGATTTTAATAATAACTCAAACTTTGGAATAAGTGGAAACATGACAGGTGAAATAAACAAAAATATGCAATTAGTAGAAGTAGGAAAAAAAGAAAGTGTAAATACAGGAAAAGCATCTATTATTTTTGAAGATAAAAATAGAAATGCAACAAGTTATGATATACATATTGATAGCTTTATAAAAGATAAAGAAAATGATAGAAACATGATAATAGAAGTTGTTGACGAAGACTTAATAAACTATACAGGAGGTATAATTCAAGGTATGAGTGGTGCTCCTATAATACAAAATAATAAAATTGTTGGTGCAATAACTCATGTCTTTAAAGACAATCCTAAAAAAGGATATGGTATTTTTATAGATGAGATGGTAAAATTAGGTAGGAGATATTAAAAAATTAATATTTATTTAAATAAAATTTCAATATATTTAAATAAATTGAAGGAATATAATTTTAGCGTGTCGAATATGCTTAATATGAAAAACTTTTGATATTATTATATAAAAAAGAAGATGTTTTATTAATGGGGGGATTTTTAGTGAACGAAAAGATTAAAATAGTTTTAGCAGATGATAATAAGGATTTTTGTCAAGTACTTAAGGAATACCTATCTAATGAAAGTGACATAGAGATACTAGGTATAGCAAAAGATGGGATAGAGGCATTAGATTTAGTCAAAAAAACACAACCTGATTTATTGGTTTTAGATGTTATAATGCTACATTTAGATGGTTTAGGTGTTATAGAAAAGCTAAACGTAATGGATATCCCTAAAATGCCTAAGATAATAGTATTATCGGCAGTAGGACAGGATAAAATAACACAAAGTGCAATTAATTTAGGGGCAGATTATTATATAGTTAAGCCGTTTGATTTTGTAATATTTATAAATAGAATAAGAGAATTAGTTTCAAATAGAACTAGCCATATAGAAATGAGACCAAGAACACATGCAGATATACAAATGACAAGAAGTGATTTTGTAAAAAATGTAGGTAATATAGAAACAGAAATAACAAATATAATCCATGAAATAGGAGTTCCTGCTCATATAAAAGGATATTTATATTTAAGAGAAGCTATAAAGATGGTTATAGAAAATGTAGAGTTATTAGGAGCTGTAACAAAAGAATTATACCCTAGTATAGCAAAGAAATTTAATACTACTCCAAGTAGAGTAGAAAGAGCTATAAGACATGCAATAGAAGTAGCATGGAGCAGAGGTAAAGTTGATACAATAAATCAATTATTTGGATACACAGTTCATAATACAAAAGGAAAGCCTACAAATTCTGAATTTATAGCAATGATAGCAGATAAATTAAGATTAGAACATAGTATGGTTAAATAAATATATACTTAATGTAAAAGTAAGCCTTCTCAAATAAAAGAAGGCTTATTTTTATATGACATAGTATATTTAATAAATTATGAATTTAATAAATATTATTATAAAAATATTAAAGTATTGTGTATTAGTTATAAATTTAATAGTTAAACTATGATTTATAAGAAATGGAAAGGATATATACAATGAAAGAAAAATTACCTGAAAAAGTTGAATTTATAATTGATAAAATATATAAAAATGGATATGAGGCTTTTATAGTTGGAGGATGTGTAAGAGATTTTATATTAGGCATTGAGCCTAATGATTATGATATTACAACTAATGCTAAACCGATTCAAATAATAGAAATCTTTAAAGACTATAAGATATTAGACCATGGAATAAAGCATGGAACAGTAGGTATAGTTATAGGTAATGATATTTATGAAGTAACAACATATAGAATAGAAAGTGAATATGAGGACAATCGTAGGCCTAAAGATGTTCAATTCACATCAAATATTATAGAGGACTTAAAAAGAAGAGACTTTACAATAAACTCCATTGCTTATAATTATAAAATGGGATTGATCGATGTATTTGATGGAGTAGGTGATATACATAAAAAAATAGTTAAAACAGTGGGTAATCCGGATGAGAGATTTAAAGAAGATGGACTTAGAATAGTAAGAGCGATAAGATTTAGCAGTAAATTAGGCTTTAAAATAGAAGATAAAACTTTAAAAAGTGTATATAAAAATGCACATATTGTAAAAAAAATAAGTAAAGAACGAATAACAGAAGAGGTAAATAAAATAATACTAAGTGAAAATCCAGATAAACTTATTCTTTTATATAAAACAAATATTTTAAAAGATTTAGGAATTTGCTGCTATTTTAATGAAAATGAGTATAATATATTTGAAAAAAATTTAAATATATTAAATAAATGTAGAAAAAATTTGCAAGAAAGATTGTTAATGCTGCTGTATTTAACAAATGATAAAAATATTCAACAAAATAGTATAATAAATAATTTAAAATATTCTAAAACTATAATAAACAATTGCAATATATTAATAGAATATATGTTCATAGATGAAATAAATATAAATTTAATAAAAATAAAACAAATATTAAATAAAATAGGTAGTGATAATTTAATAAATGTTTTTACTTTAAAGAAAATATATTATAAAGATAAACTAAATATTAAATATAATAAAGAACATGAGATTAGATGTAATATATTAGATAAATGCATTAATCAAATAATAGAAATAGAAAAAAACAGAGAATGCTATAGAATAAAAGACTTAGAGGTAAATGGGAAAATAATAAAAGAATTAGGATATAGCGGAGCAGAAATAGGTGAAAAATTAGAATATTTGCTAGAAGAAGTTATTAAAAATCCTAAATTAAACGAAGAAAAAAAATTAATAAATTTACTAATGTAAATTATCATGTTAAGAGTTAAATTAGTATGTAATATACAAAATTTTCCTAAATATACAAAACAAACTTTAAACATTTCTTTTATTGCTAAATAATGCTATAATGGAATGTGATTTTATAAATGATATCGGAGGTTTAAAATATGAGAGTCGAAGCCCCTATTAAGGTAGATCGAAAAACAAAAAGGCTTGCGAAAAGACTTACAGGTAAAGAAATCGCAGTTATAAATCATATAGATATTGATGAAGTTGCTGCAAATTCTTTAGTAGAAGGTAAAGTAAAACTTGTAATCAATGCATCTCCTTCTATAAGTGGAAGATATCCTAATAAAGGACCTGGAATATTAACTGAAAAAAATATCCTTATAGTTGATAATATAGGAGAAGAATTATTCCATGAATTATCAGAAGGTCAAATAATCGAGGTTATAGATGGAAAGATATATAGAGATGGCGAACTTTTAGGAGAAGGCGAAGTCTTAGGAAAAAAAGAAGTAGATATTAGATTAAAAAAGGCATATGAAAACTTATCTGTAGAATTAGATAGATTTATAGATAATACTATAGATTATGCTAAAAAAGAAAAAGGATTTATACTAGGTGAAATTGAAATACCTAAGGTTAGTACAAACTATGCAAACAAACATGTTTTAATAGTTGTAAGAGGACAAGATTACAAACAAGATTTAAGTACTATACTATCTTATATTGAAGAAATGAAACCAATATTAGTTGGAGTTGATGGAGGAGCAGATGCACTTTTAGAATTTGGATATACTCCAGATGTAATTGTTGGAGATATGGATAGTGTAAGTGATGAGGCTTTAAAAAAGGCAAAAGAAATAATAGTTCATGCATACACGGATGGAAGAGCACCAGGACTTAAGAGAGTACAAGACTTAGGTTTAGATGCTATAGTTTTTCCTGCGCCGGGAACAAGTGAAGATATAGCTATGCTTATAGCATATGAATATAAAGCTGAACTTATAGTAGCTCTAGGAACACATTCAAATATGATTGATTTCTTAGAAAAAGGACGAAAGGGTATGGCAAGTACTTTTTTAGTTAGATTGAAAATAGGCTCTAAGTTAATAGATGCTAAAGGTGTTAATTTATTATACAGAAGCAAACTTAAGATGAAATATATAGGAGCATTAATAGCAACGGCATTATTTCCCGTATTAATACTTATATCTTTTACACCAAGTGCTCAACAATTTATACACTTAATGCAATTAAAGCTTAGATTCTTATTACAGATGTAAATTTAGGAGGATTAAAATGCATATAAATATGAAATATTATATAGTTACCATAGGAGCTATATTTATAGCTCTAGGCATAGGTATGCTAGTTGGATTCAACTTTAACTATGACCAAGAACTTAGTAAGCAACAGGCAAATATTATAAATGACTTAGATAGTAAGTTTGAAGATTTAAAACTTACTAACGATAATTTAGAAGAAAGCTTATCAAATTTAAATTCAAGTTATGATAAAACAATAGAATTTATAAATAAAAATAGCGATAAGTTATTAGTAGATGGGTTATCAGAAAAAAATATAGGAATAATATCTACTAATGAAAGCAATAATTACAACAATGAAATAGAAGAAACTTTAGATAAAGCTAATGCAAAATTATCTTTTAATATAGTTTTAAATAATAACATATCAAATAAAGAAAAATTAGAGGAAGCATCTACTAAGCTAGAATCAGAATTTAAAACTAAACAAGATTTAGTTAAATATATAGGAGAATGCTTAGGTGATGAAGAAGGCTTAACTAAACTACAAACTCTTCAAAGTATAGAGTTGATAAAAATAAATTCTATTTCAAATGATTATTTAAATTGTGAATCTATAGTTTTAACAGGTGGTAGTGAAGCTAAGGATGAAACTAAAAAATTGAATGAAATAGACGAATCATTAATAACTAGCTTGAAACAACAAAATAAAAATATTGTTGGAGTACAAAAACGTAATACTAAATACTCTTATATAGATTTATACTCTAAAAACAAGGTTACAAGCATTGATAATATAGATGAAGGTATAGGACAAGTATCATTAATAATATTATTAAATGACAAAAGTATAACTGGTGACTTTGGAAGATTAGAAAGTGCAAAAAGCTTATTACCATATAACAAATAAGTAAAAGGAGAAAACATATGAATCATTATATAAGTATAATAATACCCGCTTATAATGAAGCTGATAAAATAAAAGATACATTAGAAAATATTATAGATATAAATGAAATAAATGAAATTATTGTAGTAGATGACGGATCAAGCGATAATACTGTAGAGATTGCATCAAATATAAAAAATGATAAAGTTAAAGTTTTTAAATTAGATAAAAATAGAGGCAAAGGATATGCACTAAATTATGGATTAAAAATATCTATGAAGAATGCAGATATTATAGGTTTCTTAGATGGTGATTTAGGAAGTTCATCTAGTGAAATAAAAAAACTTATAACTCCAATATTAAATGATGAAGCTGATGTGATAATAGCTAAATTCCCTCCAGCTAAGAAAAAGGGAGGGCTAGGCTTTGTAAAAGGATTAGCTAAAGAATCGGTTTTAGATATGACAGGTGTAGAACTAGATGCTACTTTATCAGGACAAAGAATATTCAAAAAAGAAGTGTTAGAAAGATTTGATGAGATTCCATTTGGATATGGTGTAGAAGTAGGTATGACTATAGATATATTAAAACACGGTTATAAAATAAAAGAAGTATTGGTTAACATGACACATAGTGAAACAGGACGAAATTTAAAAGGATTTGTTCACAGAGGTAAACAATACTACCACATAAAGAAAGTTTTAAAGCAAAAAAGAAAAGAATGGAGGTAGTATGTAAGTGGAAAATTATATACTTTATACTATTTTGCTATTAACAGGATTATTGGGTACATACGCAATAATACCTTTATTTAAAAATTTGCTAATAGAAAGTAATATACTAAGACCAAATTATAAAAAAGATATGATACCTGTAAGTATGGGAATAGTTTTTTTACCTATGATAATTATAAATGGTATAATACTAGCATTTTTTACGGTAGAACATGAAAATCTATTATACTTATTTATGTTTATATTTGGTATGATATCTATGTTTTTTGCAGGTGTATTAGATGATATTATAGGAAATAGAGATGTGAGTGGGCTAAAAGGACACTTCAAAAGTTTGTTAAAAGGAAGCCTTACTACGGGTGGATTTAAAGCTTTATTCGGTGGATTTGTTGGGGTTATTATATCTGTTGCAATATCTAAGAATTTAGGAGATATTATTGTAAACACATTAATAATTGCTTTATCAACTAACTTAATGAATTTATTGGATTTAAGACCAGGGAGGGCTATAAAAGTATATATTTCTATATCTGCAGTGTTATTTTTAACTTTGACTGGATATGTAAAGTCTTTAATACTCCTTATAGTTCCAAATGTACTTGCGTACTTTAATTATGATTTAAAGGCAAGAGCAATGATGGGAGACACAGGATCTAATGTATTAGGTATATCAGTGGGTATGCTTATTGTCATGGGATGTTCAATAAAAATTAGAATTGGGTGGTTAGTATTTTTAGTATTAATACATATACTTACAGAAAAATATTCATTAACCCAAATAATAGAAAAAAATAAATTCTTGAATTTTATAGATAAGTTAGGAAGGTAGACTTATGATAAGTAAAAGAGTAGGAGTCGTTGAATCGATAGTAGATCAAAGTGAAGGATTAGACGATATAAGAGTAAGCATAAATGGAGACATACAAAAGGCTTATAATTATTCTAAAATGACTGGCAAAATAAATGTAGGTGATGAGGTAGTTTTAAATACTACTGCAGTTGAACTTAGTTTAGGAACTGGTGGATATCATTTTGTAATAACAAATTTAAATAATTTAGAATCTGACTTAACACAGGGTGGGCATATAATGAAGTTAAGATATACTCCATTTCAAGTCAAAGTAGATTCTGTAGAAGAACAAGAAAGTATTTATCATGATAAGATAGAAAATTTCAAAAGTTTAGATGGTATGCCAGTTGTAGTTGGGACGCTACACAGTATGCTAACTCCATTTGTAGCATCATATAAAAAAAATAATCTTAATAAAAAACTTGTATATATAATGACTGATGGAGCAGCTCTTCCGATATACCTAAGCAAAAATGTAGATACATTAAAAAGTAAGGGATTAATAGACAGTACTATTACTATAGGTAGTGCTTTTGGAGGAGACCATGAGTGTATAAATATATATACTGCATTAATAACAGCAAAAGAAATTTTAAATGCAGATTGTGTATTTGTAAGTATGGGTCCAGGAATTGCAGGGACTGGTACTAAATATGGGTTTACTGGTATAGAACAAGGTCCAATATTAGATGCAGTTGATAAGTTAGGTGGTAATCCTATAGCTATCCCTAGAATTAGTTTTGCAGACAAAAGAGATAGGCATGTAGGTATATCTCATCACAGTATTACTGTATTTAAGGATATTGTAAATGTTAAAATTAATATACCTATAACAAATTACGAAGATGAAAAGATGGATGTAGTAAAATCACAAATAGAAAAAAATAAATTAGAAAATAAGCATAACATAACAATTATAGATAACAAAAATACTAAATTAGATTTAGATTATTTTGGATTAAAAGTACGAAGTATGGGTAGAAATTACGAACAAGATAAGGAATTTTTTGAAGCTGCCAGCACAGCTGCATATTACTTAATGGAGGTTTGTGATGTTAATAGAAGAAAAAACTATTAGTAGTGATAAAATTTATACGGGGAAAATAATCAGTCTAAGAGTAGACACTGTTGAAGTCGAAAGACAAGGATACCAAAAAAGAGAAATAGTAGAACATGGTGGTGCAGTAGGAATAGTTGCTATAAATGGAAATAATGAAATTGTATTAATTAAACAATTTAGAAAAGCTATAGAAAAAGTTATTTGGGAACTTCCATCAGGAAAATTAGAAGTTGGAGAAAATCCTAAAGAATGTGCTATAAGAGAACTTAAAGAAGAAACTGGATATAATGCACAAAACTTAAAATTAATACATAAATTTTTTACTTCATCAGAATTTTCTAATCAAAAGATATATATATATTTAGCAACTGGGCTTACGCTTGAAGAGAATTACATTGATAATGAAAGCGTAGAAATTTGTAAAATAGGCTTAGAAGATGCTTATAACATGGTTATAAAAAATGAAATTGAAGATGCAAAAACTTCAATAGGAATTTTATTAGCTAAAGAATTAATATAAAATGCATAACCTCCTCTTTTTGTACATACTATTTTGTAAGGTATAAGAGGGGGTTATAAATTTGAGAAGAACATATAGAAAAGGGAATTTTAAAGAACTAAACAAACAAATAATAGTTAGTGGAGTTATATTTATAGCATTTATAGTACTTGGTACATACTTGAATAAAATATGGCCAAGTTCTCAAAACAACATAATGGACAATATTAATCCAGCTATAGAATATTATAATTTAAGTACAGGCATAAAAGAAGCAATAACATCTAACTTAAAGTCAGACTTAATATTTATGGGTGCAATAAGCATATTCACATTATTAGTTGTAACTTTTCCTATTATATTAATAATATTTATGCTAAAAGGTTTATCAATAGGCTATACTATAAATAGTGCTATATTAGCATTAAAATTTAAAGCTACAAAAATGATACTTATTATTTTATTTAAAAACTTAATAATTATCCCAGGTGCAATTATATTAGCGTTAATTTCATTCAATTATTTAAAAGAGACAATATACGAGTTAAAAAAGGGAAAAAAAGATAATATATTATTTTTAGGAAAAAGATATTTACTAAATGCCATAATTGTACTGGCTATAACAGTTGGTTTGCAAGCAATACTAAATACAATAAGTATAAGTATTATTAAGTTCCTAGTCAGATAAAGGAGTTTACTATGGAAGTTGTAAAGGAATATATAAGTTATTTAAAAGATAAAAAGAAACTCTCAGACAATACTGTATCATCTTATTTTATTGATATTAAAAAGTATATAGAGTACTTAACAATAAACGAAATAAAAATAAATGATGTAGTAGAAAATGATATCATTGGTTATGTTATAAAGCTAGAAAAGGATAATGTATCAGTAGCTACAGTATCTAGGATGATATCTTCAATTAAATCTTTTCATGATTACTTATTGTTAAGCCATGTAAGTGAGAATAATCCAGCAAAATGCATAAGAAAGCCTAAAGTAGAAAAAAATGATATAGATATATTGACAGAAGAAGAAATAGAGGCATTGTTAAATTTTCCGAAATTAACAACACCTAAGCAAATAAGAGACAAGGCTATATTTGAAGTATTATACGGAACTGGAATAAAAGTTTCTGAATTAGTTGAAATGAATCTAGACAGCGTAGACTTAGATATGGATTACATATATTGTAGTACTAATAAAAACCCAAGAGTTATACCACTTTGTGATATAACTAAAATATATTTAGAAAAATATATAAAAGAATCAAGATATAAGTTAGCAAATGAAGGTGAAAATTCGCTTTTTGTAAGCTCTCTAGGGCAAAGGTTTACTAGACAAGGTTTATGGAAACTAATAAAAAAACATGCTAGCTTAGCTAATATAAATAAAAATATAAACCCAAGTATGCTTAGACACTCTTTTGCAATTCATTTGCTAAATGAAGGTGCAAATATTGCAGTAGTTAGCAAGATATTAGGAAATGCTAACTTGTCTAGTTTGCAATCATATTTAAATCACATAAATAAAAATATGAGAAGAGAAATAAAAGAAAAACATCCTAGAAGATAAACGATAAAAAGGAGGACAAAAAAATGAATAGAGTAATATGGATGGTAATTGATAGTGTTGGAATAGGTCAACTTCCTGACTCTAAAAAATTTGGAGATGAAGGTGTAAATACTTTAGGTAATATAGTTAAATCATTTACTGATATAAAAATTCCAAACCTAAAAAAATTAGGTATTGGAAATATAAATGAAGTAGATTTTATGGAAAGTGAAAAAAGTCCGATAGCTGCGTTTGGAAAATGTAGTGAAGTATCACAAGGAAAAGATACTACAACAGGACATTGGGAAATGACAGGTGTTTTAGTTGAAACACCTTTTAAGACATTTGAAAATGGATTCCCTAAAGATATAATAGATGAGTTTGAAAAAAGAACAGGAAGAAAAGTAGTTGGGAATAAACCATCTTCAGGAACAACTATATTAGATGAATATGGAGAACACCAAATGGAAACTGGAGATGTAATAGTGTATACATCTGCAGACAGTGTATTCCAAATAGCAGCCCATGAAGAGATAATACCTTTAGATGAATTATATAAAATGTGTAAAATAGCTAGAGAGATAATGATGGGTGACAATGCAGTTGCTAGAATAATTGCAAGACCATACATTGGTAAAAAGAAAGGTGAGTTTTCAAGAACATCTAATAGAAGAGATTACTCACTAAATCCATTTGAGCCAACTGTACTTGATAATATTAAACAATCTGGTTTAGATGTAATAGGAGTAGGTAAAATAGAAGACATATTTAATGGACAAGGTATAACAGAGGCTATCCATACTAAAGATAATATGGATGGTGTGGACGAAACAATAAATTATATTAAAAAAGATAATAAGGGGCTTATATTTACTAATTTAGTAGATTTTGATTCTAAATACGGTCATAGGAGAGATACTAAAGGATATAAAGAAGCTTTAGAAGAGTTTGATGCTAGGATACCAGAAATCATAGAAGCTATGAATGATAATGATGTTTTAATAATAAATGCAGACCATGGTAATGACCCTACTTATAAAGGAACTGACCATACTAGAGAGTATATACCTTTACTAGTTTATGGAAAAAATATAAAGCAAGGTGTAAATTTAGGAATAAGAAATAGCTTTGCAGATATTGGAGCAACAGTTACAGACATATTAAATGTAGAGATGCCTAAAAATGGTATTAGTTTTAAAGATGAGATGAGTAAATAACTAGGAGGAAAAATAATGAATAAGATGTTTGACAGAGTAGAAGAAAGTGCAGAATTTATAAAAAATAAAAGTAAAGTATCACCTAAAATAGGATTAATATTAGGATCAGGTCTTGGCGTATTAGGAGATGAAATACAAAATCCTATTAAAATAAAATACAACGAGATACCAAATTTCCCAGTATCTACAGTAGAAGGTCATGCTGGACAACTTGTAATAGGTAACTTAGAAGGAAAAGAAGTAGTAGCAATGCAAGGTAGATTCCACTACTATGAGGGATACTCTCAACAAGAGATAACATTCCCAGTTAGAGTTATGAAGGCCCTAGGTGTGGATACTGTTGTTGTAACAAATGCAGCAGGTGGTGCTAATGCAGAGTTTAATCCAGGAGACTTAATGGTAATAAAAGATCATATAAACCTAAGTGGAAATAGCCCATTAATAGGAAGTAATGATGAAAGATTTGGACCAAGATTCCCTGATATGTCTACAGCTTACAAGCCAAAATATGTAGATTTAGTAAAGGACTGTGCAAAAGAATTAAATATGAAAATACAAGAAGGAGTTTATGCATTCTTTAGTGGTCCAACATATGAAACTCCATCAGAAGTTAAAATGGCTAGAATATTGGGGGCAGATGCAGTTGGAATGTCTACAGCACCAGAAGTTATAGTAGCTTCTCACTGTGGAATGGACGTTGTAGGTATATCTTGTATAACTAATATGGCAGCGGGAATATTAGACCAGCCTCTAGACCATGAAGAGGTAATAGAAACTACACAAAAAGTAAAAGCTGAGTTTTTAAGTTTAGTAAAAGCTGTAGTTAATAAAATATAGTTTCAAAGAACTTTCTAAATATAAGCTTAATATTAATTAATATTAAGCTTATTAAAATTCATAAAAAAGTAAGCAAATGTATTTTTAATAAATTTTTATGAGTAAAGTTAATACAAACTTATTTAAGGAGAGTTAGAATGAGAATATACGATATAATAAAGAAAAAAAGAGATAATTATGAATTAAGTAAAGCAGAAATAGACTTTTTTATAGAAAAATACTGTGAAGGTGAAGTAACAGATTATCAAGCTTCAGCATTATTAATGGCGATATATTTAAATAAAATGAATAAGCAAGAAACTGCATATCTTACAGAAGCTATGATGAATTCAGGCGATGTAATAGATTTATCGGGTATAAGAGGGGTTAAAGTAGACAAGCATAGTACAGGTGGAGTTGGAGACAAAACTACGATAGCATTAGCACCTCTTGTAGCTGCATGTGGAGCTCCTGTGGCTAAAATGTCTGGAAGAGGATTAGGACATACAGGAGGGACTCTAGATAAATTAGAAGCTATACCTGGATTTTGTATAGAAATGCAAGCTGATAAGTTTATTGAATCTGTAAATAAACATAATATAGCTGTATGTGGACAAACAGCATCAATAGCAGTAGCTGATAAAAAAATGTATGCATTAAGAGATGTAACTGCAACAGTAGATAATATTTCCCTTATAGCTGCAAGTATAATGTGCAAAAAACTAGCTTCGGGGGCTAATGCAATATTGCTTGATGTTAAAACAGGTGATGGAGCATTTATGAAAACGTTAGATGATTCATTTGACTTAGCAAAGGCAATGGTTGATATTGGATCTGAAATGAATAGAGAGACTATAGGAATTATAACTGATATGGATGAGCCATTAGGGTTTGCAATAGGAAATTCCTTAGAAATTATAGAAGCGATAGAAACCCTAAAGGGGAATGGACCTAAAGACTTTGTTACGTTGTGTGAAACCTTAGGTGCATATATGTTAGTTTTATCTAAAACTGTAAATAGCTTTGACGAAGGTATACAAAGAATTAGAGATGCTATAAAATCAGGCGATGCACTTGATAAATTAAGAATGTTTATAGAAAACCAAGGTGGAGATAAGAGAATAGTAGATGATTATTCACTATTACCAAAAGCATCTAAAATAGTAGAAATAAAAGCAAATAAAAGTGGATTTATAAGTAAGATAGAAGCTGAAGAGGTTGGAGTTAGCGCGATGATATTAGGCGCAGGAAGAGAAACTAAAGAAGATGAACTAGATTTATCAGCTGGAATAGTTCTTAAAAAAAAGGTTGGAGATTATGTAGACAAAGGTGATACATTAGCCTTTATGCATTTCAATAAAGAAGAAAAGTTACAGCAAGCTAAGACAAGGCTTATAGATGCGTATGAGATAGTAGAAGAAAAAGTAGAACCTAAAAGACTAGTGTATGGTGTTGTAACTAAAGATGAAATAAAAAAATTCTAAAAAAATGATTATAAAAAGTTTAACGTGTAAACAATAACGTTAGACTTTTTTTTATTTTTAAATAAGAAAAAATGGTAAATTATTCATCTTAATAGTATGGAAATTATGAGGTAAAAGAATACTTAACAGTCAACAAGTAAATTTATTCGACAATTTCATTGAAAATTTTCATTCTTAGATTTATAATATAAAAGATATAAATATATATAAGGAGTAGATAGCCCGATGGATTTTAATAAAAACAAATGGAAGATAATGATGTTAGCTTCTATTGTATTAGTAGTTTCGATAGGGATTTTTATGTTTACAGAGATAGGTCCATACAATAAAAATAATAAAAATAACATAGTAGTTGAAATACCTTCAGGATCAACTTCTAGCCAAATAACAGATATATTATATGAAAGCAAGTTGATAAAGAATAAAACTTTATTTAAAGTAGTTGCTAAAGTCAGTAATGATGTGCCAAAAATTAAGGCAGGTAAATATCTACTTAACCAAACATATTCAAATAATGATATAATAAACATTTTAGCTTCAGGCAAAGTATATCAAGATGGAATTAAAATAACTATACCAGAAGGATCTACATCTACAGAGATAATAGATATACTTATATCAAAAAAGCTTGGTACTAAAGAAGTATATAATAAATTAGTACAAAATCCAAAAGAATTTTATGACCAATATTTATATTTGAAAGAAAAAGATATAACATCTTTAGAGGGATTTTTATACCCAGAAACTTATTATTTTAATAAAGATGATTCTGAGAAAAAAGTGATAAGCCAAATGTTATCAGCGTTTGACAAAAATTATGATGATAAATTAAAAGATAGGCAAAAAGAACTAAATATGAGTCTTCAACAAATTGTAAATTTAGCTTCTATTATAGAAAAAGAAGCTGTTTTAGATGAAGATAGAACTACGATAGCAAGTGTGTTTTATAATAGACTTAAAATTGATATGCCACTACAATCAGATGCTACAATACAGTATGCTTTTCAAGAGAGAAAAAAGATAGTGACATACAACGATTTAAAAATAGACTCTCCATATAATAGTTATAAAAATAAAGGATTACCTCCAACACCAATTTCAAATCCAGGAATAAAGTCTATAGAGGCTGCATTATACCCTGAAGATACAGAATATTTATACTTTGTTGCGAAAATGAATGGTGGTAATAGTTATAATGTAGAATATGAAGATCATCTTAAAGCTGTAAAAGAGTATAAAGATGAAAGATCGAAGTTAAACCAAAACAATAATAAATAAAATAAGCTAAAAGTTATTAAAAAATTATCTAAAACTAAGGATTATGCTTTAAAATATTAAAGTATAATCCGCTATTAATTTTTTTTGCACTTAAGGAGTGAGTTTAATGAGTAATATAGTTAATGAATTAGTACAAGATTACATAAGAAATACGTTACAAGATAAAGAGGGACTTTTAAAAGAACTAGAAGATTATGCAGTAGAGCATAATGTACCAATAGTACACAAAGAGGTATCGGATTTATTAAAAGTATTACTTAAAATACAAAAACCAAAGAGAATATTAGAAGTCGGATGTGCTATAGGATACTCTTCAATATTGTTTGCATCAACAGTAGGAGAGGATGTGGAAATAATAACAGTAGAGAGAAATGAAAAAATGATAGAACAAGCTAAAAAGAATATAAAATTAGCAGGGCTTGAAAATAAAATAACTATTCTTGAAGGGGATGCAAAAGAAAAGCTTCAAGAAGTTGAAGGCGAATTTGATATGATTTTCTTAGATGCAGCTAAAGGTCAGTATAAGTTGTTTTATGATATGGTTATAGATAAATTGAAAGTAGATGGTCTTTTAATTTCAGATAATATATTGTACAAAGGTATGGTAGCCCATGACGATTTTGTTATAAGAAGAAAGATAACTATAGTTAAAAGAATGAGAAATTATTTAGATTATATATGTAACTGTGACTATTTAGAGACATCGCTAATACCGATAGGTGATGGTGTAGCACTTAGCTATAAGCAAGGTGAGAGAGGTGACATAAATGCATAAAGTAGAACTTTTAGCACCAGCTAGAGACTTAGAAGAACTAAAAGCAAATATAAATAACGGAGCAAATGCTATTTATATAGGTGGAGAAGTATTTGGTATGCAAACTGAAAATAATGACTTTTCTAAAGAAGACATTATAAAAGGTATAGAATTTGCTCATAAAAGAGGAAGTAAAGTATATGTAGTAGTTAATATAATACCTCACAATGAAGATTTTATTGAAGTTGAGTCATATTTAAAAGAACTAGAAGCAATCGGAGTAGATGCAATTGTAATATCAGATCCTGGTATGCTTACTATTGTAAAAAATACTATACCTACTATGGAAATTCATTTGAGTGATCAGGCTAATACTACAAACTATGTCACAGCGAGATTTTGGTTTGAGCAAGGGATAAAAAGAGTTGTAGTATCAAGAGAACTGTCTTGTGAAGAAATAGCACAAATAAGAGCTAAAACACCTTTAGAAATGGATATAGAGGCATTTGTACATGGTGTTATGACTCTATCTTATTCGGGAAGATGTTTAATTAGTAATTATATGAATGGTCAAAATTTTGATGAAAAAATAAATAAAAGAAGCTATAGTCTAGTAGAAGAAAAAAGACCTGGAGAATATTTCCCTGTTTATGAAGATGAAAAAGGAACATTTTTATTTAATTCGCAAGATTTATGTATGATAGAACATATACCTGAGCTAGTTAAAACAGGTATAACAAGCTTTAAAATCGAAGGTAAAATGAAAGACTCTAAATATATAGAAAAAGTTGTTAAAGCTTATAGAGTAGCTATAGATACGTTTTATAAAAATCCAAATGAATGGAAATTCAATAAAATATGGCTAGAAGAATTAGAGCAAATAAGTAATAGAGAATTTACATCTGGATTCTATTTAAACAATCCAAGTGATGAAAAATAAAAATAAGCATTTGATTTGGTAAGGAGAGTACTACAATATGAAAAATAAAAAAAGACCGCTAATAATAGGAATTACAGGAGGAACAGGTTCAGGAAAGAGTACAGTTTGTAAGGCTATAATAGAAAATATACCAGAAGAAAATATAGCAACTTTAGAGCAAGATGCTTACTATAAAGATCAAACTCATTTAACTTTTGAAGATAGATTAAAGACTAACTATGACCATCCGCTTTCTCTTGATAATAAGCTTCTTATAAAGCATATAGAGGATTTATGTGAGGGCAAGGCTATAGAAAAACCTATATATGACTATGAACTTCATACAAGAAAAGACAATGAAATAGTTAATATAGCCCCTAAAGATATAATAATAGTTGAGGGGATAATGATATTAGAAGATGAAAATTTAAGAGACAAGCTAGATATAAAAATATATGTAGATACAGAAGATGATATAAGAATTCTTAGAAGGATACAAAGAGACATAAAAGAAAGAGGTAGAACTGTAGATTCTGTTATAGAGCAGTATTTAGCTACAGTAAAGCCAGCCCATGATCAATTTATAGAGCCATATAAAAAATATGCTGATATAATAATACCTGAAGGTGGTCAAAATGAAGTAGCTATAGATATAGTTATAAGTAAGATCAGAACTCAGCTGGACTAGATTATAAAAAATAATATGAATAATTTATAAAATTAGTATTAACCCCTTAGAAATTGTCAAAAATGACAAGTATCTAAGGGGTGATTTTATGTCAAGAAATAAAGATAGCATATCTAAAGTAATTAAAAGACGTGCATGGATTATATTTTCGTGTAGTATAGTAGCATATTCTTTTTTAATTTATAGATTATCAACTATACAAATTTTGGAAGCTGATAAATATAAAGAAAAAGCAGCTATGCAAAGTATCCAAAAGGTAGATTTAAATAGTGGAAGAGGTATTATATACGATAGAAATTCGAAGCCATTAACAGATACTGTAAAAGAGCAAATAATGATAGTAGAAAAAGAGAGCTTTATAAATGACTCAGAGATTAGATCATTAGTAGAAGAATGTAGCAAAATGAAAGTTAAGGATATCTATTTAAATATAGAAAAACAATTAAATTCGTCAGTATTTGAAATCAAAGTAGAAAATTTAAGTGACGAGATGAAAAAGAAATTATTAGAAAAAAATATAATAGTAGAAGAGAAAACATTAAGATATTCATCACAAGGGTTATTGTCACATACTATTGGGCATATAAAAAACTCAGATAAATCGGGTCAATCAGGAATAGAAAAGTCAATGGATGATGTATTAAAAAAATCAAATGAAAAATATGTATCTGCATTTAAAGCAGGTGCATCAGGTAATACACAAGATTTAAGTATATTAAAAGGTAGTATAAAAACTGTAAATAAAGTTGAAAATGCAAAACACATAAAATTAACAATAGATAAAAATATTCAAAAAAATATAGAAAAGATAGTAGATAAAGAGGAAAATCCAACAGCAGTAGTAGTATCTGATGTAGATACTGGTGAAGTTTTATCTATGAGTTCAAGACCGGATTTTGACCAAAAGAATGTGTTTGAATATAATAAAAGCAAAAATGGCGAGCTAGTAAATAGAGCTATTCAAAGTATATATCCGCCAGGATCAGTATTTAAAATAGTGGTACTATATGCAGCACTAGAAGAAGGAGTAATAGATGAAAGCTATACATACAATTGTACTGGTAAAACTAAAGTAGGAAAAGATGGAGAAGTTTTAAATTGCCATAAAAAAGAAGGGCATGGAATACAAACATTACAACAGGCATTTTCTAATTCTTGTAATACAGCATTCTTTGATATAGCGCAAAAAGTTGGAGAAGATAAAATAATCGAATGCGCTAAAAAACTTAAATTAGATGAACGCGTCGACATAGGGCTGGAGGAAGAAAAATCTAGAGAAATACCTACTGATATACCTATACGTAATTTAGCTATAGGCCAGGGGAGTCTTGGATTTACACCACTACAAATAAATCAAATGACTCAAATAATAGCAAATAATGGAACCTATAAGCCTTTATATTTATATGATAGCATAGTAGATAATAATAAAAATATAATCAAAAGTTTTAGAAGTTCTAAAAAAGAGGATATTATATCACCATACACTATAACTATAGTTAAAGAACTTATGAAAGGTGTATCCAAAGATGGAACGGGAAAAAATTTAAAAGATATAAATGGAGGTTGTGGAGTTAAAACAGGAACAGCACAAAGTGTATCCAACGGAAAAGATGTAAATCATGGATGGATAACAGGGTTTTATCCTGAGGAAAGACCTAAGTACGCTATAACTGTGTTAGTAGAAGGTACAGAACAAAAAAGTAAGCCAGCATTACCTATTTTCAAAGAAATATGTATGGAATTAAGCAAATAAATAAAAATAAATATTTATAAAACAAGCAATTTAATACGGCCACCTTCATATAATTTAAAATGAAACATCAGAAAGAGGGGGTGGCTCGTTGACTATTCTCAAATCGTTTGAAAAACCATTAACCCCTGAAGAAGAAGTTACTTATCTAACAAAATTTAAAGAAGATAAAGATGAAAATGCAAAAGACGTTTTAATTGAAAGAAACATGAGATTAGTAGCACATATTGCTAAGAAGTATAACAATTCTAGTGAAGATCAAGATGATCTTATATCCATTGGTACAATTGGTTTAATTAAAGCCATAGAAACCTATAATGTAGACAAAGGCACGCGATTAGCAACATATGCATCAAAATGCATAGAAAACGAGATATTGATGAATATAAGAACTAATAAAAAAAATAAAGTTCAAGTATCTCTTCAAGATCCTATTGGAATGGATAAAGAAGGAAATGAGATTAGCTTAATTGATGTATTAGGGACAGATATTGACTATATAATAGACCAAGTTGAATTAAAAGTTCAAATTGGAAAATTATATGAGCAATTAGAAACTATATTGACTAAAAGAGAAAAAGAAATAGTGCTTCTGCGATATGGATTAACTACTTGTGGATATAAAACTCAAAGGGAAATAGCACAAAAACTTGATATATCTAGGTCGTATGTATCTAGAATTGAAAAAAGAGCTCTTAAAAAACTTAAAAAAGAGTTGAAACCAGAAAAAAGCCTATTATAGGCTTTTTTTTGGTTGTTATTAACCTATGTTTATTCATAAAGCGTACTAATTAGCTACAAGAAATTAAATATTTTATGTTATTTTCTAAAAAAGTATTTTTTATGCGATTTAATAACAAAAAACAATAATTTATAGCAAATAATTTTACTTGAAACAAATCAAAAACTGACAAAAAAATTCTGAATAGTATGCTAACATAACATATATAGTAAAAAAAAATACTATTATAAATCTATATATCATAATTAAAAAGAAATATAAAAAATTTATATTTTAAAGAAGTAAAATAAAAAAGGATGGTGGATGTTGTGATAGGTTTATATAAGAATATAGAAAATTTAGAGTTGTTAAATTTAATTATTATTGCTTCTATACCTTTTATTTCCTTTGCTTTATATAAAATATCTAAAAATAAATTTTTTCTTTGGTTATTACTTATGTATGTCAGTGAAGTAATACTATACATAAATAAAAGTAAAATAGATACAAAAATTTCCTACTGCTTAATAACACTAATTACAATTAAGACATTCTTAATCATAAAAAACAAAAAACAATTTAAAATAAAAAAAATTTCAATTGTTTTTTTATTATTTATAAATACTATAGGATTTGTTAATTTAGCAAATGGATATAAAAACAATTTGATTTTAGATATAATAATAAATTTAACTATAATAAATATAGTTATCCTTAATTACATAAAAAATTTCACAATGGAACTGAAAATAGATAAACAAAGATTAAACTTATATAAAAAACACATATCATCATCTGCCAATGAAATAAATCTAGAGTGCAGCTTGCAAAGTCAATATAAAGATGAAGTTTTAGACTTAAATGCTAAAATAAGTCAATCTATAGAAAAATCAGACAATCCTATATTTATCTTAGATAATAATAAAAATTATATTTATAGCAACGAATCATTTAAAAAATTAATAAAGTTAGATAAATTAAATGAGTATGAATTTGATATATATGCATACTTGAATTTAAAATTTACAAATAGCTATGAAGTTATTAAAGAAATAAATAAAAACTCTAGTAAAATAGTCAAATCATATGATGGAAGGATATATAAGTTCATAAGTAAAAGAGATATCATAGAAGGTAAGAATATAATAATATGCATTTTAAATGATATAACAGAAAGTATAATGATACAAAATGAATTAACAGAAAGTGAAGAAAGATGCAAAAAACTAATGGGTATATTAAATGATGGTGTAATGATTCACGATACAAATGCTATTACTTATATAAATAATAAAGCCATGGAGTTGTTTGAACTAGAAGGAAATTCAGAGTCGGAAATTTTAATAGATAATGTGAAAAAAAATATAAATAAAAAATTCAGGAAAAAATTTATTGAGAACATAAACTTAGTTCAATTTGGTAAAAAAGATAAATCTACAACTAAAATAGAAACAAAAGAAGGTAAAACTGTAGAATTCATAACGGCAAACATAGTTTTAAATAATAAAAAGATGCTACTTAGCATAGCAATTGATATAAGTATTTTGGAAAATGCTCTTACTGAAATAGAGCAAAGTGAAAAAACGTATAAATTATTATTACAAACTTTACCAGAGGGAATAATAATAATAGATAAACAAACTAATAACTATATTTATAGAAATAAAGCTATGATTAAAATACTTAAGGATATAGGCGTAGACAATCTAAACAATATAATAAAAAAATATTTAAATAAACATAAAAATGGAAGTTTTAAGAAATTTACTGTAAATAATGGTGAAGTAAGAGATATCAATATAGCTATAATAAATAGTAGTGAAGAAAACACTTTTGTAGTAGTTGTAAGACTATTAGATGATAAGCAAAAATCAGAAAAAATGAAAGAAACATTAGCTGAGATTAGTGATAAATACAGATTTAAAGCCGAATTTTTAAGTGATTTATCTAATGATATAAAAAAACCAATAAATACTATCTTTGAAACTAATAAGATACTTTATTTAAACAAAGACAAATATGATTCACAGTATATAGATAATTATACTAGATTAGTAAGACAAAATTGTTATAGGCTTATGAGATTACTTAACAATATTCAGGAAATAGGAAACTTAGAAAATGGAATGTATATAATTGATGTGAAAAAATATGACATTATAAAATTAGTAAAAGACTTAGTTGAAAAATCTAAAAGATATACAAACGAGAAAGGTTTAGAAATTAAATTTAAATCCAATGTAGATAAAAAAATATTTGCTATAGATAAAGAAAAAATAGAAAAGATTATACTGAATCTTTTATCAAATTCAATTAAATTTACTGAAAAAGGAGGAAGCATAACTATTTCAGTAATTAGTGAAGATGAAAAATTGAAAATTTATGTAAAAGATACAGGTGTAGGTATACCAGAGGATAAGATAGATCTTATATTTGAAAGCTTTGAACAAGTAGATAGAACGCTATCTAGAGGTGCAGAGGGAAGTGGTATAGGACTATCGCTAGTGAAAAAACTTGTAGACGCACAAGATGCACGTATAAGTGTAAAAAGTGAAGTTGATAAAGGTAGTGAGTTTATTATTATATTAAAAGATAATATACATCAAAAACAATTGGCTAGTGAAGTATCTAGTGGATATGATTTTAGTGATAATGAAAAAATAGATATAGAATTTTCAGACATATATTTTAATTACAGCTATTAATGGATAAATATATATAAAAGGAGTAAGGGTATGTATAAATATATAAATGTATTTAGTATATCAATTTTTCTTATGAGTTTGTATATTCTATGGGCGAGTTGGAGTATAAACAAGACAAAACGAAATAGAATTTTATTAGGATTATTAGTAACCGTAATAAGTTCTAAAATTTTATGTATAACTATGAATGAGGGGGCTGTAAATTTAAATTATATATATAAAGTAATGGTAGTATTATTAATAATAAAGATAAATATAAGAGCTAGCCAAAATAAAATACCTAGAGCTTTGATTTTTATAAATTATATATTAGGAATGATTAATTTATCGATTACGATATTTTATAATACTAATATAGACACTACATTAATAGGTTCTTATTTATTAATGAGTGTTTTATACTTAAGCTTTACTGTAATATATGTGAAAAAGCTTAATGTAAAAGAAATTCTATTGCTAACTTTAATATATCTAGATTTATTTACTTTGATATTAGTTAAAGAGAGAGTAAACTATTTGTATACAAATAATATAGTAGATATTACAATTTCTATGTATGTATTTTTAAGCATATTTAAAGTAGATATTGTAGATTTAAATAATAGAAAATTAAAAATGAAAAGCGAATTAAATAAAGCAAGTATAACAAAAAAAATTAATCATGGAAATTTAGAAGTTAATAGAAATATAAGCAATATGATTAATGAAAGTTTATCTAAGAAGAAAATTTTACTAAAAACTATAGTAGATGAGTATAATATATGCACATTTATAATAGATAGTGAAGGATATATATTAAATGAAGATAATAGTTTTTCTAAAATGTGGAAGAAGTATTCAAAGTATAATTATAAAATAAATTTAAATACTTTCCTAAATAACAATATAAAAAATACAAATGATTTTATAAAAAGTATAAATAAAGTGAAGCAAGATGGTGTAGAGGTACATGGTGAACTTAGAGGAAAAGAAGGCGAATTTTTTGAATGTACATATGCACCATTTATAATAAGTAATAAAAATATAGGTGTTATATGTTCGATGAAAGATATTACTTATAAAAAGAATAGCGAAACAAAAATCAAAGAAAATAATACGAAATATAGAAAAATAGTAGATAATATACCTTATTCTATATTAATTACAGATGAAAATAATATACTCTATAATAATAATAAAAATGAGGAAATAGATTTTCACAATGAAGAAATAAAAAATATTATAGTGGATACATGTACAAGTGGGGAATTGAACTATACTTGTAAAGACCACAAAGAAGTGTGCTTAAATATTGATAGGGTAAGTTTTGATGATATAGAAAGTGAAAAGAATTTAGTAGTTATAAGAGATATAACAAATTATAAAAAAGTACTAAAAGATGTAGAGCATAGCAAAGAAAAATATGAGTCATTAGTAAATGTAATACCAGAGGGCATATACTTATCAAACTATGATAATAAAGTAATTACTTACTCTAATAAAATGTTTTCAAGGTTAATAGATAAAGATGGCTTAAGCAAAACTGAAAATAATGAAAATGGTGTTATAACGTTAGGAAAAAATAATGATAACTTTAAGTTTATGAGAAAAGTTATAACAAATAAATATGGAGAAACAGTCAACGTTGAGAGTGGAGAAATGCTAATAGAAGTAAATAAGAAGCTTAAAACAGTGGGGATCATAAGAGATATAACTGAACAAGTAAAAACAGAAGATATAGAACGAGAAATTGAAATTAAGAAAAAAGAAAATAAGATAAAAACAGAATTCTTTGTAAACATATCTCATGAATTAAAGACGCCATTAAATGTAATCTCCTCATCAAATCAGTTATTAGAAATTATGAATAAAGATTACATAAGTAAAAATCCTGATAGTGAAATTTCTAAATCTATACAAATAGTAAAAAAAACATTCATATATGCTAATGGGGTTAATTAATAATATAATAGACTTAGCTAAATTAGAATCAAAATTTCATGAATCAAAAATGGACTACTATAATATAGTTAGTGTTATAGAAGATGTGTGTGAAGAATTCAATAAACATGTAAAAATAAATGATATAGAAATCTTATTTGATACTGATGAAGAAGAAAGAATTGCTAATGTAGACCCAAGTGATATTGAAAAAATAGTTTTAACATTATTATCAATGGTTATAAGGTATTCATATAAACATAGTACTATATGTGTTGATTTGAGTAGCTATGAAAATAAAACTAATATAACTATCAAAAATAAAGGTGGATATGATTACAATAGATACCTAAATGATCAAGAACGAAGAAGCTTAGACATTGGAATAGCTGTAGCTAAATCAATTATGGAACTATATAAAGGAACTATAGATATAAAAACAGAATCTAAAAAAGATATTGAGATAAATGTAGAAATAGAGGTAAATAAAGAGATAGATAACTATAAAAAAAGAGCAAAGTCAAATGGAGATGAATTTATTTACACAGAATATTTAATAATGTGTAATTTTTAAATGAAATGGTATAAATTAACAAATATATGACAATAAAAATAGATAGGAGTATATGCAAAAATGAATTCAACAACTAAAATTATAGGACTTTTGGGACACCCAGTTAAACATAGTTTTTCCCCAAATATACATAATTACTTATTTGAAAAGTATAATCAAAACAGTGCTTATTGCTGTTTTGATGTTGAGGAAGAAAAATTAAAAGAAGGTGTAGAAGGTATAAAAGCTTTAGGAATCAAAGGTTGCAATGTTACGATACCTCATAAAGTTAATATAATAACTCATCTAGACACTATTGATAAAAATGCAAAATTAATAGGAGCCGTAAATACTGTAAAAAATGAAAATGGAAATTTAAAAGGATATAATACTGATGGATTAGGCTTCGTAAAAGCTATATTAAGCAAAGGTTACGATTTAGAAAATAAAAAAATAATGATAATAGGAGCAGGAGGTGCATGTAGAAGCATAGCTGTAGAATTAGCTTCGAAAGGTGTCTTGTCTATAGAAATTAGAAATAGAAGCATAAATAAAGCTAGTGAAATAGTTAGCATAATAAAAAATAATTTTAGTACAAGTATTTTATGCTCAACAAAGCTTATAAAAGAAACTGATTTAAATGAAATAGACATATTAATAAATACAACACCTATAGGTATGGAAAGTGATTTATGCCCTATAAGTGAAAGTATAAGTTTGAGCAAAGATATATTAGTTTGTGATATAGTATACAAACCGCATAATACAGCATTTATAAAATGGGCAAAAAGAAATGAATTAGAAGTTATATATGGAATAGATATGCTTATAAATCAGGCACTATATGCATTTTATATATGGACAGGAATTGAACCAAGTAAAGAAGATGAAGAATGTATAAAAAATCTTTATAAAAAAGCTATTGAATAGAAAATCTTAGGTTTATAATATCATTTGCACTATTACTTAAAAATTAATACAACATATATAATGTATTTGTGGTTTGAAATTAATTATTAAGGAGATTTAAATTGAAGCGAAAACAAGATGGTTTTGTATCCATTGAATGTATAATGAGTATTTCTATAATATGTATTGGAATATATATTATATCGACCTCTTTATATAGTAGTTATTGTTTTATAAACTACAATAAAGAACAATTCCAAATGCTAAATATAGCTAAGTCTAAAATAGAAGATACTAAATATAATATTAAAAATAGTGGATTAAAAGTAGTAGAAAATAGCCATGACGTAGAATGTGAAAATGGATATAAAATAGATACAACTATACAAAAAGATATAGATTACTATCAATGTTATAAAATTAATGTAGATGTATCAAATAAAAAGCATGATATAAGGCTTAATAGCTATGCAACACAATAATAAAGGCTCTATATTGGTGACTACATTGATAATATTTTCTATAATATTAACAATGGTTATGACCTGTATAGGATTACATTATACTAATTCTAATATTTTTAATTTGGAATATAAAGAAACTGATATGACTGAGATTGGTTATGGAGCTATTGAGATAGTTAATAGCAACATATTAGAATCAGTTCAATATATATTGAAAAATACGTCTAATAAAGATGAATTTAATAACTATTTCTTAGGAAATAACTTTTTAATTGAGATAAAAGATATAACTAAAAGTGAATTAAAAGGAGTTTCAATAAATGTACCAAGTAATATAAAAATAGATGACACAAATGGAACTTTAGAATTTAAAGTGATTAGCAATGTAGTAGATAATAACTATAGTAAAAAATTTCAGGCCAGCGTAAAAATAAATAATCCATTTTTAGACTCGGTAAAAAATTCAAATGAAAATTTACAGGAAGATAAAGATGACAATATTGAAAATGACATAAAAGAATATAATATAAAAGAAATAGTAAAAGTATATGATTATAAGGAGATATAAATTATGAAAAGAGAAGGAATGTGACATTAGTAGAATTAGTGATAACGATAAGTGTAATGCTATTAATATCAACATTATGTTTTTCAAAAGAAGATATAACTAAGCATCAAATAAATTTATTTACAAAACAACTTTGTTCAGACATAAGATATATAAGAAAAACGAATATGTTAGGAGATTCTAATACATATATATATTATAAGCAAAATGAAGAAACTACTAGTTATGTTCTAAGATCTGACGGAAAAGATATGAAAGAAATTAAGTTGCCTAATAATATAAATTTGGAATATATGCAAAGTAAGATATTTTTCAAAAGAGATGGGTCACCAGACCCAAGAGGTCAAACCATAAGGGTTTATGATAATAAGACAAAAAAGGAAATAACAGTAGTACCTGTAAGTGGAAGAGTACTTTTAAAGGAAGGAAAGTATGAAACGTAAAGAAGGATATTTGCTTTTAGAGAGTATAATTTCTTTATCGGTTATACTAATAATAATATCTATACTTTATTATTTATTATTTTTTTCGTATAATACTAAAATTAAGCTTGAAGATAAAGTAGAATTGCAACAACAAGCTAACGAAATGAGTAGATATATAGAAGACATCGTAGGAGATTCTAAAGAATTGATTAGTATAAATTCTAAAGATTTAAACTATAGCGATTCTATAATAGATGCAACATCTATAAAGTGTAGGTATAAGAATGAAGTAAATAGTATAAAAGATAAAGAAATTAGTTTGAAGAAAAATTTAAATAAACTTTTTATAAATAATTTAAGCAATAGTGGAACTAGTGAGCAAGGCGGATATGAAATAGGGGATTACATAGATAATATGTATGTATCTGTGCATGAGCAAGGAAAATTTATAAAAATAAAGCTAGAGCTATCTAAAAATAATGAAAAATTCCAAACAGAATTTAAAGTAAACATAAGAAACTTTGAGGGAGAAAAGATATGAGAATAATATTAATTGGTTTTATGGGAGTAGGAAAAACTGTAGTAGGAAAATCATTAGCTAAAAATCTTAATATTAAATTTATAGATATGGATAATGAAATCGAGAAAAGAGAAAATAAGATTATATCTGATATATTTAAAGAATATGGAGAAGCATATTTTAGAAAATTAGAAAATGATTTATTAAAAGAGTTATTAAAAGAAGACAATATTATAATTTCAACAGGTGGGGGAATAATTACAAAACAAGAAAATATAGATATATTAAAACAAGAAAGCAAAGTTGTTTTTTTAGATGCAAATGTAAAGACAATACAAAAGAATGTATCTAAGGAGATAGATAAACGTCCATTACTTAAACAAAGCGAAGATATAGCTAAAACTATAGATAATCTTTTGAAAAAAAGAATAAATAAATATAATGATATTTATAACATGAAAATAGACATAAATGATAAAAATATAAATGAAGTAGTTAGTGAAATACTTGTCCACATTGGATAATATATGATATTATTATAGTAGTAAAATTTGTAATCAATTTGTCGGGGGTGCTTATGAACATCATAGTAATTAATGGACCCAACTTAAACATGTTAGGGAAAAGAGAAAAGAGTATATATGGAAAAAATACTTTAAGTGATTTGGAGACATACATAAAAGAAGAGGTTAAAGTATCGGAAAATGATTTATGTATAGATTTTTTTCAAAGCAATCATGAAGGTTATATAATAGATAAAATACATGATGCTATGGGTATTTATGATGGAATAGTTATAAATCCAGGTGCTTTTACCCATTACAGCTATGCTATTCATGATGCCATTAAATCTATAGATGTTGACGTAGTAGAGGTTCATATATCTAATATTCATCAAAGAGAAGAATTTAGACAAAAGAGCGTTACAGCAAAAGCTTGTATAGGTCAGATATCTGGACTTGGATTTGATAGTTACATATTTGGAATAAGAGCTTTAATGAATCGAAATAAGATCTTATATTAACTCAAACTATGTCAATAGAACTTGACAAGATTACAATAGGATATATAATTGAAAAAGGTATGGTGATATATATACATATGCATAGATTGCAAAAAAATATAGAATTATTTAATAATGAGTATCACCAAACCATAATAAAATAAAATTATTTTTATATGGAGGAACAAAGATGGTTTCAGCAAGTGATTTTAGAAAAGGTGTAACATTTGAAAAAGATGGACAACCATGTTTAATAGTTGATTTCCAACACGTTAAACCAGGTAAAGGTGCAGCGTTCGTGAGAACTAAATACAGAAATTTAAAGAATGGAGCAATAAGAGAAGAAGCTTTTAACCCAAGTGACAAATTCCCTAAAGCTCATATAGACACAAGACAAATGCAATATTTATATAGTGATGGAGATTTATACTACTTTATGGATGAAGAAACATTTGACCAAATTCCTTTAAACTATGTTCAAGTTGAAGAAGCTATAAAGTTCTTAAAAGAAAATGAAGTTGCTACTATAAGATTCTACCAAGGACAAGCTTTCCAAGTTGAAGCTCCGAACTTTGCAGAATTAGAAGTTGTAGAAACAGAACCAGGAGTAAAGGGTGATACTGCAAATAACGTAACTAAAGCAGCTACAGTAGAAACTGGTGCAGTTGTTCAAGTTCCTTTATTCATAAATCAAGGAGATAAAGTAAAGATAGACACTAGAACTGGAGATTATTTATCAAGAGTTTAATAATCTATGTATAAAAAGCTGGTATATCTTAATAATAAAGATGTACGGGCTTTTAATTTATATAAAAAGAAAGAGAGGGGTATCTATGAAATATTTATATGAAGAAGTTGCATACCTAAAAGGATTAGCTGAAGGACTAGAAATAAGCACTGAAAGCAAAGAAGGCAAAATAATACATAAAATGGTAGACGTATTAGAAAGTTTTGCAGATGCAATAGTGGAGTTAGATGAAGAACAAGCTGATTTAGTAGAATATGTAGAATCTATTGACGAAGATCTATCAGATATAGAAGACGACATATACGAAGATGGTGATGACGAAGACGAAGAAGAGCTTAGCTTCATAGAAATGGAATGTCCCAATTGTGGAGATTTGGTAGAAGTAGATGAAGAATTACTATACGATGATGAAGTAGATGTAGTTTGCCCTAATTGCCAGGCAATTATATTATCAGCAGATGATAATGATGATTGCATGTGTATAGACTTAGACGAAAACTAAACAAAGAATAGAGACCTATGAGATTTAAATCTCATAGGTTTTTCTGTATATGAAAGAAGGGATATAAAGGGGAATAGAATATAAATGAATTTTATTTTGCAATACTTCTAGAAAAATAGTACACTATAATCTAGAGATAATTAACTCGGAGGTAGTAGTATGAAAATAAATAAGAAAATATGCGATACTATAGATAAGTTTGAAAATATAATAGACTATAAATTTGAAAATAGAGAATACATATTAGAAGCTCTTACTCATAGTTCATATTCTAATGAAAATAAAGATTATAATTTTAATGAACGATTAGAGTTTTTAGGTGATTCAGTTTTAAGTATAGTTGTAAGTGAATATCTATTTAAAAAAGAAACAAATCTTCCAGAAGGAGAACTTACTAAATTAAGAGCAAATATAGTATGTGAAGAGTCATTAAGTGATGCAGCTAATGAAATAAATCTTGGCGAACATATGTTACTTGGAAAAGGTGAGGAAGCTACTGGAGGAAGAAAAAGAATATCAATTATTGCAGATGCATTTGAAGCAGTTATAGCAGCTATTTATTTAGATGGCGGTATAGAAAGTGCTAGAAAATTTGTACTAAACTATATGGAAGATATAATATGTGATTCTAGAAAAGGTAAAATATTTAGAGATTATAAAACACACCTTCAAGAAGTACTACAAGGTAAAGGTGAAAATAATATATGGTACAAACTAGTAGAAGAAAAAGGACCAGACCATAATAAGAGCTTTGTTATGCAAGTTGGTACAAATGAGGTAGTTTTAGGTTTGGGAGAAGGAAAAAGCAAAAAAGAAGCGGAGCAGTTAGCTGCAAAAGTGGCACTAAAAAATAACATATAGATCAAATAAATATTATCAGAAGGATGACATTAAATGAAAAAAAGAATAATTCCAATTTTTGTACCTCATCAAGGTTGTCCTCATGACTGTATATTCTGTAATCAAAAGAAAATTACAGGTGTAAGCACAGATATGACAAGTGACGATGTAAGGGATATTGTTGAAGAATATTTAACTACGATAGATAAAGATGCAATGGTAGAAATTGCATTCTTTGGAGGCAGTTTTACAGCGATAGATGTAGATATACAAAGGTCTTTATTGTCTGTTGCAAAAGAGTATGTAGATAAAGGTGTAGTGCATGATATTAGAATGTCTACAAGACCTGACTGTATAAGTCAAGAGATACTTTCTATGTTAAAAGAATATAAAGTTAGCATAATTGAGTTGGGTGTACAATCTCTTGATGAAGATGTATTAAAAGATAGTATAAGAGGTCATCACACAGACGAAGTGTTCGTAAGTTCAAGGCTTATAAAAGAAAATAATATAAAATTAGGTCTTCAAATGATGGTTGGACTACCATCAGATAGTGAGCAAAAATGTATAGATACAGCAAGGCAATTTATACAGTTGAACCCAGATTGTGTACGAATATATCCTACACTAGTAGTTAAAGAAACTGGTTTAGAAGATTTATTGAACAAAAATGAATATAGTCCATTTTCTCTAGAACAAAGTATTGAGATAGTAAAGAAACTTTTAGCTTTATTTTATGTTAATAATATAAATGTAATAAGAGTTGGTCTACAAGCTACTGATGATATACAATTAGGAAAGGCCGTAGTTGATGGTCCGTATCATCCGGCATTTAGAGAATTAGCTGAAGGTAATATGATAAAAGACTACCTAAAACATATTGTTATAGAAAATAAAGTTACAAGTAGTGTATTAATAAGAACAAATAAAAAAAATATATCTAAAATAATAGGAAATAAAAAGTGTAATAGTATTTATATGAAAAATGAATTAAGTGTAAACTTAAAAACACAAGAAGAACATATTGATATAGATAAATTAGAAATTGTGTTAGATAATGATAAAATAGTCAAGATTGATTTTAAAAGTATCTATGCAACTTTATATAATATTTACAACCTTTAGTTTTAGCATTGAAGGGAGAGAGAAACGTGTATTTAAAAAGATTAGAACTAAAAGGATTTAAATCCTTTCCTACAAAAACAGACATAATATTTAAAGAGGGTATAACTGCAATAGTAGGTCCTAATGGTAGTGGTAAAAGTAATATATCTGATGCTGTTAGATGGGTTTTAGGGGAGCAAAGTATAAAAAGTCTTAGAGGTGACAAACTTGAAGATGTAATATTTGCAGGGACAGATACTAAAAAAGCAATGAATTATTGTGAAGTTGCCCTTACAATAGACAACTGTGATAATAAGCTGGATTTAGATTTTAATGAAGTTACTATAAAAAGAAGAGCCTATAGAAACGGAGAAAGCGCATTTTTTCTAAATAATAAAAGCTGTAGGCTTAAAGATATAAAGGAAGTACTGCTAGATACAGGAATAGGAAAAGATGGGTATTCTATTATAGAACAGGGAAAAGTTGATGAAATACTTAGTAATAATCCTGTAAATAGAAGAAAAGTTTTTGATGAAGCCTGTGGAATATCTAAATTTAGATATAAAAAGCAAGAAGCTGAAAGAAATCTGAAAAACACAAAAGAGAATTTAGAGAGAATAAATGACATATATATTGAAATTGAAAATCAACTAAAGCCTCTTTTTACTCAGCAAGAAAAAGCTAAAAAATATGAAGAATTTAGTAAAAAGCTAAAAAATATAGAAGTAAATAGTTATATAAGAGAGATAGAAGGACTAGAAATAGAAATAAATGAAGTAAGCAAACATAGTAAACTATTAGAAAGTGATTCTACAGAAACAGAAAAACAAAAGTCTCTTATAGAAAAAAGCTTTAATGAAACGAATAAAGAAATAGAAAATATAGATGAAAGCATCAATAAAGCTCAAGATTATATAAATAGTATAAAAACTGTAATATCTCAAAAAGATGCTCAAGTGAATCTTATAAATGAAAGAATAAAAAATCATAAAAGTGATATAGAAAGAAATCATAAAGAATTAAATGAAATAAAAGAAAAGTTAGTAAAGAATAATGAAATCATAAGTGAATTGAATGAAACAAAGTTAAAAAATGAAGAAAATATAATTACATTACAAGAAAACATAAGTTTATTAGATGAACTAAATACTAATAAAAAAGGTAAAATTGAAGATATAAATAATAATGTAGAAAATTTAAAAGACGATATAATAAGTATTTTAAATAAAAAACAAGAATCTAGTAGTAAATTATCTACACTTACGGCTAATATGGAAAATATAAACTCTAGAACTGAAAGTATAGATTTAGATATAAAAGAAATAAATAGAGAAGTAAATGAAAAAGATGTAGATTTAAATGAGTCTAAACTTAGACATGAACTTAAAAAAGAAGAGTTAAATGGACTTAATAATAGACAAATTGAAATGAATAAAAAACTAACTGATTTAATTAATGTAAACAATAACTTAGATAAACAAATTCAAAATAATAAATATAGTTTGAATGACTATAATTCTAAGGTCAATATATACATTGAAATGGAAAATCATAATGAAGGTTTTAATAAAGGGGTAAAAGAAGTTCTTAAAAATAAAAACTTACAAGGTGTACATGGAGCATTAGGACAACTTGTAGGAGTAGATGCTAATTATGAAAAAGCTATAGAGTCAGCACTTGGTGCATATATGCAAAACATAATTACTAGCGATGAAGTTAGTGCGAAGATTGCTATAAACTACTTAAAGAAAAATAATTTAGGAAGAGTAACATTTTTGCCATTAAATATTATAAAATCTAATAAGATAGATGTAAAAAATATTAGATGTAATACTAAATTTATAGGTTTAGCAAGTGACTTATTATCTTATGATGAAAAGTATAAAAATATAGTTGAAAATATACTTGGAAGAACGATAGTGATTGACACTATAGATAATGGAATTAAATTTGCAAAAGAAACAAACCATAAATATAAAGTCGTAACTTTAGATGGAGAAATACTAAACCCAGGTGGTTCTTTAACCGGAGGAAGTTTTAGAACTAATGGTAATATATTATCTAGAAAAAGGTTAATAAATGAATACTCTCAAAAAATTCAAGATACTAAAAAAGAAATTGAATTGTTAATAAATCAAAAAGAAGAATGTAATCAAAATATAATCGACTATCAAAGTGATATAAATGAAATTAATAAACAGATAAAAGAAGTTGATAAAACTATAATAATTGAGAATTCATACATTGGAAAAGTAGAAGATGAGATAAAATCTTTAAAAATAAGCACAACTAAATTAGAAAATGAAAAAGAAAGCTTAGATTATAACTTGAAATATACTTTAGAAAAAATTGAAAACGTTAAAAAGAGTATATTAGAATTAGATAACAAACATAATGGTAACAAAGATAAAATAGGTGAACTATCTATAGTATTAAAACAATCAAGTGGAGTTTATGAAACTGATAAGATAAAATATGACGAGCTAAATATAGATTTAGTAAAGTATAAACAATTAAATACAAATACCTTAAGTGAATTAAATAGAATTGATAAAGAAAATCTAGAATTAAAAGAAAAACTAGACATCATCCAAAAAGAATTTGAGATACACAGAGTTCAAACATCTAAACTAGAAGAAGAAATAGTTATAGAAGAAACAGAAAAGGTAAGTTTAAATAAACAATTAGTTGATAACATTATAAACTTAGATAACAAAAAAGCTTCTAAAGAAGATTTAAAGAACAAATTAGAAGAACTAAATAAAGATTTAAAAACTATAGATAGACAGTACATAGACTTAAAAGAAAGTTTATTTAAAGTACAAGGTAAATTAGAAAGATTTAAATCTAGTCAAGAAACTTATAAAAATAGATTGATTGAAGAGTATGAAATGACTTTAGAACAAGCTGTGGAAATTAAAGATGATACTATAGAAATAGATAAAAAGATGCTAGAAAATCTAAAAAGAGAAATAAGAGTTCTTGGAAATGTAAATATGGACTCTATAAAAGAGTATGAAGAAGTAAAAGAGAGATATGATTTTTATAGTGAACAAAAACAAGACTTAGAACAGTCAATAGAAGCGATAGAAAAGCTTATATCAGATCTAGAAGAAAATATGAAGGCAGAGTTTAAAGTTAAATTTGAAAAAATAAATGAAAACTTCAAATATGTATATAAAAGGTTATTTGGTGGAGGTAATGGAGAACTTACTATATTAGATAAACAAAATATACTAGAAAGTGATATTGAAATAACAGCTCAGCCACCTGGCAAAAAAATGAAAAACTTAAACTTATTATCAGGTGGAGAAAAAGCTCTTACTGCAATAAGCATACTGTTCTCAATATTATTAGCTAAGCCAACACCGTTTTGTATATTAGATGAAATAGAGGCTCCATTAGATGATGCTAATATATTTAGATTTGGAGAATTTTTAAAAGAATTATCTCAAGATACTCAGTTTATAGCAGTTACACATAGAAGAGGAACTATGGAAGCATCTGATTATATATATGGAGTAACTATGCAAGAAAAGGCAATATCTAAGGTTTTAAGCTTAAAATTAAATGAGGCTCAAGAGATAACTGACATAATTTAAAAACATTTAGCAAGTAAATAAATTTTACTTGCTAAATAAATATATAAATAGATTTATTAAAATCTATATGATAAATCTAATATTGTACTTTGGAGGTAAAATAGTGTTTAAGAAATTATTTAAATTTGGAAAGAAAAAAGATGATAATGAAGAAATAGAAAAATTAAATGAAACTGAAGATACAAATGATGCACCTAAAGAAATAACAGAAGAAGAAAATACAAATAAAGAACAAACAATCGAAACAAATATACAAGAACCAATAACTGAAGAATATGAAGAACAAATTAAAGAAAGTACAACATTTGAAATTGAAGAAGAAATAAAACAAGATGAAGAAGATACAAAATCTGAAGCTGAAGAAGAACCAAAACAAGATGATATAGAACAAACAGAATTGCTTGAAGAATTATCACAAGAAGATGATAAAAAAGAAATTAAAGAAGAAGTAAATAGTGAAGTTAAAGAAGAAAATAATATTGAAGAAACGATAGAAGAAGAAAAAGTTAGCTTATTTGATAGACTAAAGCAAGGTTTAAGTAAAGCTAAACAAGGTATAACAGATAGAATAGATGAGGTATTAAAATCATATACAAAAGTAGATGAAGAATTATTAGAAGAATTAGAAGAAATATTAATAACTGCAGATGTTGGTGTAAATACTACTATGGATATAATAGAACAACTTAGAGTTAAGATAAAACAAAAGGGAATAACAAATCCAATGGATGTTAGAGTTGAACTTAAAGCTATAGTAGAAGAAATACTAACTAATGATAATTCAAAGTTAGATGTATCTCATTCTCCAACTATAATACTTATGGTTGGTGTAAATGGAGTTGGGAAAACAACTACAATAGGAAAATTAGCAAACAAATATAAAAAAGATGGTAAAAAAGTATTATTAGCAGCAGGAGACACTTTTAGAGCGGCAGCTATAGAACAATTAGAAGTATGGTCATCAAGAAGTAATGTTGATATAATAAAACATCAAGAAGGAGCAGACCCAGGAGCTGTAATATTTGATGCTGTAAAAGCTGCGAAGGCTAGAAATGTGGATGTATTAATTTGCGATACTGCAGGTAGATTACACAATAAAGCTAACCTTATGAATGAACTTGGAAAAGTATTTAAAATAGTAGATAGAGAATTCCCAGAAGCTAAAAAAGAAGTACTATTAGTAGTCGATGCGACAACTGGACAAAATGCAGTAGCGCAAGCTAAGACATTCAAAGAGGTTGCACAGATAACTGGAATAGTTTTAACCAAGCTTGATGGTACTGCAAAAGGTGGAGTTGTTATAGCAGTTAAAAGTGAAGTTGATGTTCCAGTTAAGCTAATAGGAGTAGGAGAAACTGTAGAAGATTTACAAGATTTTGACGCAAAGGCATTTTCTGATGCTTTATTTGGGAAGTAATTAGCATTAAAAATAAAGTGTCAATAATTACACTACAATAACTTTAAAATAAAATAATAATTCTATATTGACAACAAGTGCTATATAGTATAAAATACAATGTGTAAAGTAAATAACCTTTACAGTATGTCACTGGGAAGTGTAATAGATGAATATAGAAAAAATGGTTGAAATTGGATTATTATTTGAACAATACAAAGAATTACTAACTGATAAGCAAAGAGAGATAGTTTCTCTATATTATGAAGAAGATTATTCTTTAGGTGAAATCAGTGAAAATTTTAATGTATCTAGGCAAGGTGTCTATGATACGCTAAAGCGTTCAGAGAAAATACTAAAAGACTATGAAAATAAATTGAAATTAGTATATAAACTCCAAGAACAAGAAAAATTCGTCAAAGTTATGGTAGATAAAATTGTTGACATTAAACAAGATTTATTGCAAAATAGAGATTGTGCTAATTTAATCCCTAGGCTAGAAAATATAGAAGATATATGTAGGGAGATGTTAAAATGATATTTGAAGGATTATCTGATAAACTACAAGGTGCACTTAGTAAGTTAAAGTCTAAAGGAAAACTTACTGAAAAAGATATAAAAGATGCTATGAGAGAAGTTAAACTTGCTTTATTAGAAGCAGATGTTAACTTTAAAGTAGTTAAA
This sequence comes from Peptostreptococcaceae bacterium VA2, assembly GCA_000686145.1. Taxonomy (GTDB): domain Bacteria; phylum Bacillota; class Clostridia; order Peptostreptococcales; family Peptostreptococcaceae; genus Romboutsia_D. The sequence goes on from JMMB01000007.1 coordinate 1,005,312, forward strand.
GATTTTATAAAAAAAGTACAAGAAAGATGTGTTGGACAAGAAGTAATGGAAAGTTTAACTCCTGCACAACACATAATTAAAATAGTAAATGAGGAACTTACAAGCTTAATGGGTGATGTATCTAGTAAAGTAGTAATATCTCCTAAGCCACCAACAATAATAATGATGGTTGGACTTCAAGGGGCAGGAAAAACTACAACATCTGGTAAACTTGGAGGATACTTTAAAAAGCAAGGTAAAAGACCTTTGCTTGTTGCATGTGACGTTTATAGACCAGCGGCTATAAAGCAGTTGCAAGTAGTTGGAGAAAAATTAGATATACCAGTATTCAACATGGGTGACAAGGAAAGTCCAATAAATATAGCAAAAGCAGGATTAAGTCATGCATTAAAAAATAATAATGACTTAGTTATTATAGATACAGCAGGTAGACTTCATGTTGATGAAGCTTTAATGGATGAATTAAAATCAATCAAAAGTGAAGTTAAACCTCATGAAATACTTTTAGTTGTAGACTCTATGACAGGACAAGATGCAGTTAATGTTGCAGAAAGTTTCAATGAAACTCTTGGAGTAGATGGAGTAGTATTAACTAAATTAGATGGAGACACTCGAGGTGGAGCAGCACTTTCAATAAGAGCTGTAACTCAAAAGCCCATAAAGTTTATAGGTATGGGTGAAAAGTTAGATGACTTAGAACAGTTCCATCCAGATAGAATGGCATCTAGAATATTAGGTATGGGAGATATCCTAAGCTTAATAGAAAAAGCACAAGAAAATATGGATATGGATAAAGCTAGAGAGTTAGAACAAAAAATTAAGAAGCAAGAACTTGATTTTGAAGACTTTTTAGAACAAATGGAACAAATTCAAAACATGGGACCACTTGATAAAATATTAGGTATGATGCCAGGTATGGGAAATATTAAAGACCAACTTGGTGACGTAGATTTAAATGGTAAAGAGATGAAAAGAACTAAAGCCATTGTACAATCTATGACAGTAGAAGAAAGAAGAAATCCTACTATATTAAATGCTTCTAGGAAAAAAAGAATAGCTAGAGGTAGTGGAAGTAGTGTCCAAGATGTAAACAGGCTGATAAAACAATTCAACGAAATGAAGAAAATGATGAAGATGTTTACAGGCTCACAAAAAAGTATGAAGAAAAGGGGCGGTTTCGCCGGACTTCCTTTCTTTAAATAAATAATAGACAAAAATTTTCGGAGGTGACTGTAATGGCAGTTAAAATAAGATTAAAAAGAATGGGATCAAACAAAAAACCTTTCTACAGAATAGTAGTAGCGGATTCAAGATCTCCTAGAGATGGAAAATTCATAGAGGAAATAGGATTCTACAATCCAATTTCTCAACCAAAGCAAGTTAAAATAAACGATGAGAAAGCTGTAAAGTGGTTATCAAACGGTGCTCAACCAACTGAAACTGTAAAATCTTTATTAGTTAACAACGGAGTAATGGAAAAATTCGAAGCTTCTAAAAAATAATATTTTTTTGATTAGGAGATGAGTATATGAAAGAGCTAGTGTTAGATATAGCTAAAGCTCTAGTTGATAACCCTGAAGGTGTAGTAGTTGAAGAAACAAAGGATAAAGATGAAATAATCTTAAAACTTAGTGTTTCTCAAGACGACATGGGAAAGGTTATTGGAAAGCAGGGCAGAATAGCTAAGGCTATAAGAACTGTCGTTAAATCTGCTGCAAACAGAGAGAATGTCAAAGTTTCTCTTGAGATAGTATAAAAGGATTAGGTATATACCTAGTCCTTTTTGTATATAAGTGCAAAGAATAAAAAATACCAATTATACAAAGAATAAGATTTAATTTAAGGAGTAAGGAGAATTATAATGAATAAATTAACGCATTTTAAAATAGGACAAATAGTTAGTACTCAAGGCCTAAAAGGTGAAGTAAGGGTATATAGCTATACAGATGATATATATAGATTTGATGATTTAGAGACTTTTTATTTAGGTAAAGATTTAGAAAACAAATGGATAGTTGAAAAAGTTAGATATAAGGGCAACATGGTAATAATGAAGATAGAAGGCATAAATACTGTAGAAGAAGCTGAAAAATTAAAAAATAAATTTATGTATGTATCAAGAGAAGAAGGTAGAGAATTAGAAGAAGGTGAATTCTTTATATCTGATATGATAGGTATAGATGTGTACACTGTAGATGGACAACATGTAGGAGTATTAGATGATGTACTTCAATATGCTGCAAACGATGTGTATGTTATAAAAGGTGCAGAAAATAAAGAATATATGATACCAGCTATGCTTAAGTTTGTTCCTACAATAGATATGAGTGAAAGAAAAATGATAATAGACCCTATAGCGGGAATGTTAGACTAGGAGATAATATGAGATTTCATATAATGACTCTTTTCCCAGAGATATTTAATTCATATATGAGTGAAAGTATAATGAAAAGAGCTGTGGAGAAAGAAAAAATAGAAGTAAACATATATAATATGAGAGATTTTTCTACTAATAAGCATAAAAAAGTAGATGACTATCCGTTTGGAGGAGGAGCTGGTATGGTAATGACTCCTCAACCTATATATGACACGTATATGCATATCATAAAAACACACAATATAAAAAACCCAAGAGTTATTTATTTAACTCCTAAGGGAAAAGTACATAATCAAACTATGGCAGAAGATTTTTCTAAATTAGATGATGTTATTCTTTTATGTGGGCATTATGAAGGAATAGATCAAAGGATTATTAATTTAATAGTAACTGATGAAGTATCTATAGGAGACTATGTTTTAACAGGTGGAGAACTTCCAGCTTTAATACTAATTGATTCAATATCTAGACTTATACCCGGTGTATTAAGTCAAAATGAATCTTTTGAAGAAGAATCTTTTAAGGATAATTTATTAGAATACCCACACTACACAAGACCAAGAGAATTTATGGATCTTCAAGTTCCAGATGTTTTATTATCAGGAAATCATAAAAACATAGAAAATTGGAGAAATGACGAATCTATTAGAATCACTAAAGAAAGAAGACCGGATTTGTATAAAAAAGCTTGTAAATAAATACAAAATATAGTATAATTTTAAATGTTGAAAAAATAAACGGGCATTCCTCTTTTTACACACATGAGGTAATTAAGAATGTCTATGATACTAGGAGGACGTAAAATGAACGAATTATTAAAATCATTAGAGCAAGAGCAATTAAAGAACGAAATACCTAACTTTGGAGCTGGTGATACTGTTAAGGTACACGTTAAAATAGTTGAGGGTAAAAGAGAAAGAATACAAATATTCGAAGGATTTGTATTAAAAAGACAAGGTGGAGGAATAAAAGAGACTTTCACTGTTAGAAAAATATCTTTCAATGTTGGAGTAGAAAGAACTTTCCCAGTTCATTCTCCAAGAATAGAGAAGATAGAAGTAACTAGAAAAGGTAAAGTAAGAAGAGCTAAATTAACTTACTTAAGAGGTAGAGTTGGTAAAGCTGCTAAGATAAAAGAATTAAGAGTTGCTAGATAATTAAACTTTACTATAAATTAAAAGGACTGATTATATCAGTCCTTTTTGTATGCTATATTATATGTGAGAATATATAATTTCCATGTTACCACCTAAAGTAAACTCATCTAAATCTGAAGGGATTATGAAATTATCACCTTTAGTTAATTCAAATGAAGACGTAGAAGTAGTTAAAGTACCATTCCCATCTAATATACTGTATAGAGAAAATGGCTTATCATGGCTAAAATTACATTTTCCAAACACCTCTAATTTATGAACGCTAAAAAATTCATTACTTACAAATGTAGTACGATTAAAACTATCAGTAGATTTTCTATTGTAAGTATTATTATTTTCAATATGAGGAACTGTAGTTACAGCTATAGATTTATTCACATGAAGTTCACGCTTATTTCCGTTATCATCAACTCTATCATAGTCATAAACTCTATAAGTTGTATCAGAGTTTTGTTGTGTCTCTAACACTAAAGTTCCTTTGCATAGTGCGTGTATAGTACCACTTGGAACATAGAAGAAGTCTCCTTTTTTAACTTTAACTTTTCTAAGTAATTCACTCCACTCATTATTAGCTATCATTTGAGATAGTTCTTCACGGGAAGTAGCATTATGACCAAATATCATTTCTGCATCGTCATCACAATCTATTATATACCAGCATTCTGTTTTGCCAAGTTCTCCATTTTCATTTACATTTGCATATTCATCATTAGGATGAACTTGTACAGAAAGGTTATCGTTTGCATCTAGAATTTTAGTAAGCAATGGGAATTTATCACCAGGAGCATTTCCGAAAACTTCTCTATGAGTATTCCATAATTGAGATAGTGTCATACCCTTGTATTTTCCATTTACAATTGTACAATCACCATTTTCATGAGAACTTATAGCCCAGCATTCTCCAGTATTATTAGATGGTATTTCATAGTTGAATTTATCTTTTAAAGCAGTTCCTCCCCAAATTCTATACATGAATAAAGGGTTTAAAAATAATGGTTCCATATATATTTGCCTCCTAAGCTGTGATTAAAATTTAATGATACTATAAATAATTATATTATAAAATGAATTAAAATCAAGATAAGAAATTTTATTTAATGTAAAAATATAAATATACAGAAATTATATAAGTAAGAGTAGGTAAATATTAGACAAGCATAAAAAATAATAATATGGTATAATAGACAAGTTAAAGTAAAATGAGCGAATTAGTTTAGAGAATACACTAGATATATAAAGGAGTGATAATTATGGCAAGAGGCGACAAAATGAGAGTCAATTATGAGGAGTACCTTGTAGACGACGATTTACATATAAACTGGTATCCAGGGCACATGAAAAAAACTAAGGATTTAGTTAGAGATAACTTAAAGTTAGTTGATGTGGTAGTAGAACTTTTAGATTCTAGAATACCGTTTAGTAGTAAAAATCCAGATATAGATAAACTTGCAGGTGATAAACCTAGAGTTGTTATATTAAATAAATCTGACTTAGCAGATAGAGCTAAATTAGACAAATGGATAAAATATTATAAAGATCGTGGTATTAAAGCTATACCTATGGATACAATGAAAGGTGTAGGTTTAAATAAAATAGTTGATGAGTGTAAGGCAGCAGTTAAAGATAAAATGGATGCATTGATTGAAAAGGGAAGAAAAGAAAGGCCAATAAGAATTATGATAGTTGGAGTTCCAAACGTAGGGAAATCTTCTATTATAAACAAGTTAACTGGTAGAAAAAGTACTGCAACAGGAGATAAACCAGGTGTAACTAAAGGTAAACAATGGGTAAGATTAAAAGGAAACTTAGAGCTATTAGATACTCCAGGTATACTTTGGCCTAAATTTGAAGATCAAGAAGTTGCCCTTAACTTAGCATTTAGTAGAGCTATAAAAGATGAAGTTTTAGATGTTGAAACATTATCTTTAAGACTTATAGAAAAACTTATGGTAATAGAACCTGAGAAATTAAAAGCTAGATATAAGTTAGAAGAGTTAGGCGAAACTGGTTTAGACACTATGGATATGATAGGCCGTAAAAGAGGGTTTATAACAGGTAAAAAAGAACTTGATTATACTCGTATAGCTACTACTGTTTTAAATGAATTTAGAGAAGGTAAAATAGGTAGAATAAGCTTAGAAATTCCAGAAGATATAAAAAATAATTATATAATATAAAATAAAAAGGTATTGATTGAAAAATCAGTGCTTTTTTGTTTTATATTATAAATAGAATTAAAATAAAAAATTAATGATATAATTATTATATGTTTTAATAAAAAAACTTTAGGGGGGAATATTATGGGATTATGTAAAGATGAAATGAAAAAATTAATAAAGGGGGAAATAGAGAAAGTACATATAATTTCAGAATTTGAATCTATGGAAAGTATAGCTACAGCATTACAAGTATGGACGTATGATAAATCAAAAGACATAATATCATATTGTACAATAACAAAATCTAATTATAAGAAACCATATTTTATAAAAATAAAGAATGGTTCGAATTTTGTTGACAAAAAATATGTTGGCGAAAGTTTAACAGATGATACTAAGCTTACGTTAACTACTAAAGAAAGAGCCTTTGAAATTTTAGAAACTTTAAAAATACCGAAAGATGTTATAATATAATTATTTTATAATTACAACTTATAAATCCTTTAACATATTATAAAATAAAATGTTAAAGGATGATGAGATATGAATCGAAAAATAAGCATATTAGCAGCTATAAGTATAGTATTAACATTATCATTAGTAGTACTAGGTGTTAAATTTAAATATACAAGTAACGAAGTAGCAAATTTAAATGAAAAATTAGACACAAGTAATAAAAAATTAACTTCATTACAAATAAAAAATGAAAATTTAGAAAAAGATTTAGAAAACAAAGATATAACAATAAAAGAAAAAAATATGGGAATACGAAAACTTGATGATTTAATATCTATTAAAGAAAGCACTATAAAAGAAATAGATGATTTAATAATACAAAGGAAAATTAGAATAGATAAAATAGATAAAATAATAAAACAACAAGACGATAAAATATCTAAATTAAATAAGTTGATAAATGATAAAGATAAAAAAATAATAGACTTAGATAAATATATTGAAAATAAAGATAATTACACACAAGAGCTTCGAAATTTAATAAATACTAAAGATAAAAATATAGAAAATATGAGTACGTTAATAACGACTAAAGATAAAATGATTTTAGATTTGAATAATTTAATAAATCAAAAAAATAATTTGATACAAAAATTAAAAGACAACGAACTTATTTTAAACAATACGATACAAGATTTAAATAAAGAAATAGAAAATATAAAAAAAGATAAACAAGTATTAATAGATGCAAAGCAAATTGAAATAGATAAAATAAAAAAAGAAAAAGGAACTTTTAGTAATAAAATTAATGAATTACAAAATAAAGTAACACAGTTAGAAAATGAAATAAAAGACTTAAATCCAATAAAATAAAATTTAAAATAAAAAAGCTAGCTTAGTTTATATTAAGCTAGTTTTTAAACTTTAATAAAAATATAACTATGGTTGCAAATGCAACTAAATTGAAGTATACTAAAACAGTTGTGTATACAATAAACTATACATATCCACAAGGAGTTGGAAATTTGATGAAACAAAATTGTGAATACATCGGAAAATACATATCTCAAATGTATAGAAAAGGCAGCTCATTTATATCTAAGGAACTTAACGATTTGGAAATAGGTTCAGGCCAAGTTATGTTTTTACTAGAACTATACAGAAAAGATGGAAGAAATCAAGAAGAACTCTCAGATATTCTTAATATAGATAAAGGAACTACTGCAAGAGCAATAAAAAAATTAGAATCGAATAATTTCTTAATTAGAGAAAAAGATGAAAATGATAAGAGAGCATATAAAGTTTACTTAACTCAAAAGAGTAAGGACTTAGAAGAAGAGATTTATACTGTAATGATGAACTGGGAAGATATTATAAGTTCGAAACTTACTAAAGATGAAACAAGAATGATGATATTATTGCTTAGAAAAATGTGCACAATTAAATAAGGAGGTAATTTATGAAAAACTCGCAAGTACTAGGAACAGAATCAATTGGAAAATTATTAATGAAATATTCAATACCAGCAATTATAGGAATGATAGTTAACGCACTTTATAATGTAGTAGATAGAATATTTATAGGAAATATACCTGATGTAGGACCATTAGCTCTAACAGGTGTTGGTGTTACAATGCCTATTATGACTATAATATTAGCATTTGCAATGCTTATAGGAATAGGTGTTACAACTAATATTTCAATTAAATTAGGTCAAGGTAAAAAAGAAGAAGCTCAAAAACTTATAGGAAATGGTATAACATTATCAATAATCATAAGTGTAATTATAAGTATAGTAGGAATAATATTTGGAGATAGTATACTAAAGTTATTTGGGGCAAGTAATCAAACACTATATTATGCTCAATCATATATATATATAATTTTAGCTGGAACTATATTTAACATATTAGCATTTACATTAAATAATACTATAAGAGGAGATGGAAATCCAAAACTTGCTGCAACTATAATGGTTGTAGGGTGTTTAACTAATATAGTATTAGATGCGGTTTTAATATTTGTATTTAAATTAGGTATACAAGGTGCTGCAATAGCAACTGTAATATCTCAAATGGTAACGGCAATATGGGCATTAATGTATTATTTAAAAGGAAAATCTAATCTTAAATTTGAAAAATCAAGTTTAAAACTAGATAAATCATTAGTAAAGATAATATTTGCAATAGGTTCAGCTCCTTTTGCAATGCAAATAGCTGCAAGTTTGGTTCAAGTAATATCTAATAATGCATTAAAAGTATATGGTGGAGATTTAGCAATAGGAGCTATGGCAACTATATCATCTATATCTATGATATTTTTAATGCCTATATTTGGGCTTAATCAGGGTGCACAACCTATAATTGGGTTTAATTATGGAGCAAAACAATATGAGAGAGCAAATAGTGCTTTTAAAGTATCAGCATTAGCATCAATTATAATAATGACTAGTGGATGGTTATTAGTTCAAACTGTACCTGAACTTATAGTTGGAATGTTCAATAAAGATCCAAAACTTATGAAAATAACAGTTAATGGAATTAGAATATATTTACTTATGTTACCTATAATAGGTGTATCTATAACTGGTTCCAACTATATTCAATCAGTAGGAAAAGCAAAAATAGCAATGGTGTTAAGTTTACTAAGACAAGTTATACTACTGATTCCTATGATTGTTATATTACCAAAATTCTTTGGATTAGATGGTGTATGGTATGCTCAACCAGTAGCAGATTTTTTAGCTACAGTAATTACGGTAGTTATATTAATTAAAGAATTAAGAAGCTATAAAAAAGATGATTTTGTAAAAAATGAAAAAAAACTAACAGCATAAAAGTTAAAAGGAGTATAGATTTTATCTATGCTTTTTTTGTTTTTGTTGGAAAAAGTTTTCTTGGATTTTAATATGAAAAACGAAATAAAAAATAAAAAATATAATAAAAAATAAAAAAATATAAAAAAAAATATAATAAAATGAAATGCTTAGGCTTAAGTTGTTCCATAATGTGACAAGAAAATGATTTCATAGATGAAATTGTCAGAAAGTTTAATAAATTTTAAATATTATTGACCTTTTGAAAATATAGATGTTATAATTAATTCAAAATATTAAATCAAAAAATAATTTGATGTAATTTGATATTTTGAAATTATAATTATTTAGATTTACATGAATTTTTAAGGGGGCAATAATATGAATAAAACAAATAAAGATGTAGTGATAGTTGGATTTGCACTGTTCGCAATGTTCTTCGGAGCAGGGAACTTAATTTTCCCACCGTTTCTAGGAGTGATTTCTGGTTCAAGCTGGCTAACCGGATTTGGTGGATTTTTACTAGCTGATGTTGGTTTAGCATTATTAGCAGTAGCAGCTGCAGCTAAATGTAATGGAGAAATAAGTCAAATTCTTGGAAGAGCAGGAAAAAATTTAGCTTTAATATTAGGTTCAGCAATAATGATATGCCTAGGGCCGCTTTTAGCAATACCTAGAACAGCCGCAACAACTTTTGAGATGGGTGTAGCACCAATATTTAATGGATTTAATCCTATATTATTCTCAATATTATTCTTTGCATTAACTTTTATATTAACTATAAAGCCATCAAAAGTTGTAGATATAATAGGACAATATTTAACACCAGCATTATTAGTTGCATTAGGAGTGTTAATAGTTAAAGGTATAATGTCTCCATTAGGAGAAATAAACCCACAACCAATGATAAACGATATCTTTGCAGAAGGTGTTAAACAAGGATATCAAACAATGGATGCATTAGGTGCAGTTGCATTGTCAACAGTTATAATAACATCACTTACAAATAAAGGGTATACTGATCAAAATCAAAAAGTCAAATTAACTATGAAAGCAGGAATTGTTGCTGCTATAGGATTGTTCTTAGTATACGGAGGACTAACATACCTAGGAGCAACAGTATCTAAAATATACGGACAAGATGTAGTAAGAACATCATTAATAGTAGAAATAACAGCATCACTTCTTGGTCATCCAGGAAAAATTATATTAGCTTTAATAGTAGGGTTAGCTTGTTTAACAACAGCTATAGGTCTTGTGTCAGCAACAGCACAATTCTTCTCAAAGCTTACAAATGGAAAAGTAAAGTATGAAACTATAGTTACAGTAGTTTGCATATTTAGTGCAATAGTATCAAACTTTGGAGTAAGCACAATAATAAAATTCTCTGGTCCAATATTAGATATAATATACCCAGCAACAGTTGTATTAGTAATAATGACATTATTTAGTTCTAAAATTAAAAATGACAATGCATTTAAAGGTGCAGCTTATATGGCTTTAATAGTAAGTGTATTAACTGTAGCAAATAATTTAGGCGTATCTATACCAATGGTTACTAAATTACCATTTAACTCATTAGGATTTAACTGGATAGTACCAGTTTTAATAGCAGGTATAGTAGGTAATTTTATACCTTCAACTAATAAAGAAACAAGAATAGATATTAATAAAGTTGGTTAGTTAATAAACAATAAATTTATGATTTAAAGGTTGAGTGAGGCTTTTAAAAAGTAATATTTTTAGAAATTATTATATAGAATTAGAGAGTATTATAAAAATCGTTGATATTAATTTATCAACGATTTTTTATTTGTAATGATTTTATAATTAGTGCGTATAAGGTATACTAAATTGTAGTGATATTTAGTAAAATAAATAATACATAATGTTAAGGAGAAAAAATATGAAAGACAAAAATGTAAAAACAATTAAAGAAATAATAGATAATTTAAGTACTGATAAATACTTAGAATATATAGATATATTAAGACTTGATGAGAGAAAATCAGTTCAAAATATAGCTGTAAAAATGGCAAAAAAATTAGACTCTATTAGAAGAGAAGATGAAAGGCTAGAAGCTATAAATATATTTGAAAATGAAGGATATAACAAAGGATATATGTATATTGGTGGAATAGATGAGGCTGGACGAGGACCTCTTGCAGGGCCTGTTGTAGCTGCTGTAGTAGTATTTAAACCAAATACTAAGATAGAAGGCGTAAATGACTCTAAGAAGCTAAGTGAATCCAGAAGAGATGAATTATTTGATATAATAAAAGATCAAGCTATAGATTATGGAATAGGGATAGTTAATAATGAGGAAATAGATAAGTTTAATATATTAAATGCTACTTATATGGCTATGAAAAAGGCAGTAAATTGTTTAGAAAAAAATCCTGATTATTTATTGATAGACGCTACAACAATACCAGGGGTAGATATAGCACAAAAGCCTATAATAAAAGGTGATTCGAAATCTATATCTATAGCAGCAGCAAGTATATTAGCTAAAGTTACAAGGGATAGTATCATGTATCAATATGATGAAATATATCCAGGATATGGATTCAAATCACATAAAGGATATGGGACTAAAGAACACTATGAAGCTATTGAAAAACAAGGAATAACGCCTATTCATAGAAAGAGTTTCTTAAAAAATATACTATAAAAGACAAAGAGTTACTTTAAATTAATAGGTTATTACAATATACATTATTTAAAATAAATATAAATTGGGGGAAGCTATGATGAGCTTTAAAGAATTAGAAAAAAAAGCAAGAGAAAATTTAAATGGAAGCTGCAAAGTTTGTAAAGTATGTAATGGTGTAGCTTGTGCAGGTGAAGTTCCTGGAATGGGTGGAAAAGGAAGTGGATCTTCATTTATTGAAAGTAGAAAAAGTTTGGATTCTGTAAAAATAAATATGAGAGTAATTCACAATGTATCTAATCCAGATATGAGTGTTGAATTATTTGGACAAAAGATGGAGGCGCCTATATTTGCAGCACCAATAACAGGCACTACTTTAAATATGGGTGGTCAAGTATCTGAAAGAGAATATATAGAGCCTGTTGTAAAGGGTTGTGTAAATAGTGGCATTCTTGCAATGGTAGGAGATACAGCAGTAGATGAATTTTTAATAGAAAACTTAAAGGTTTTAAAAGAAAATAATGGTCAAGGGATAGTATTTATAAAGCCATGGGAAAATGATGATATAATAAAGAAAATTAAGTTGGCAGAAGACAGTGGTGCAATAGCTGTAGGAGTAGATATAGATGCATGTGGTTTAGTTACTTTATCAATGCATGGAAAAACAGTAGAATCTAAAGATATGAAAGCACTAAAAGAATTAAAACAATCTACTAAATTACCATTTATAGTAAAAGGAATAATGACAGTTCAAGATGCATTGATGGCAGCTGACTGTGGTGCTGATGCTATCGTAGTATCAAATCATGGAGGTAGAGTACTAGATTGTACACCAGGTGTTTGTGAGGTGCTACCTCGAATATCAAAAGCAGTAAAAGGTAGAGTAACTATACTTGTAGATGGAGCGGTTAGAAATGGTGTAGACGTACTTAAAATGATAGGATTAGGTGCAGATGCAGTATTAATAGGAAGACCATTTATAACAGCTTCATTTGGAGGCCAAACTGAAGGTGTAGAGACTTATGTAAATAAATTAAAAAGTGAATTGAGTTCAACTATGATATTAACTGGATGCCAATCTATAAAAAATATAAATGATAGAGTAATTTATAAAAGCATGCCAGATAATAAGGGAGTACACATAATATAAAGATAAAAGCCCTATGAAAATTTTTCATAGGGCTTTTATTTTTATGTTATGTATAAATTAAATAACAACTAATTCATTTTAACAAATTAATATTGCAAAGATAAATATTGTATATATAAATATTAAAAAGGCAATAATTACAAAAAAGTTAAAATTTAGGAGATAGCATGAATAATAAAGAAAAAGGTGACTTAGGTGAGCGTATAGCATCTAGATATTTATTAAATAAAGGTGCACAAATATTAGAGTCTAACTATAAAATAAAAACTGGAGAAATAGATATAATAACGAAGCTAGAAAATGAACTTGTGTTTGTAGAAGTTAAAGCAAGAAGTAATATAAAATATGGATATCCATGTGAAGCTGTTAATTATAGGAAAATGAAAAAAATAACAGATACTGCAAAGTATTATATTTTTAAAAATAATTTAAATAATGTACCAATTAGATTTGATGTTATAGAAGTTTATTTAAATGAGAATAAAGTTAATCATATAGTAAACGCTTTTTAGAAAGGAGAACTATGTTTAGTATTATTAATGGTAGTAATTTAATAGGAATAGAAGGATTTCTGGTAAGGGTAGAAGTGGATATAAACAATGGAATACCTTGTTTTAATATAGTTGGTCTCGCTAGTACTGAAATAAAAGAGTCTAGAGATAGAGTGAAGTCGGCGATAATAAATAGTGGATTTAAGTTTCCAAATTCTAGGATAATAATAAATTTATCTCCAGCTGATATGAAAAAAGAAGGTTCACTTTTTGATTTACCTATAGCTATTGGAATTTTAAGAGGATTTATAAAAAAAGATGATAACTATTTAAATGAAAGTATGTTTGTAGGTGAAGTATCATTGGATGGAAAAATAAGAAAGGTAAAGGGGATACTACCGATAGTTATAAGTGCTAAAAATAAGAATATAAAAAGAATATTTGTACCCTTAGAAAATATAGTAGAGAGCTCTTTTGTAGATAATATAGAAATAATTCCTGTAGGGAGTTTAAAGGAATGCATTGAATTTTTAAATGATAATTTGCAAATAAATAGCAATGAAATTTTAGAAAATAAAAGATTTAACACAAATGAAGTAAATAAGAAGTACTACGATGAAGATTTTCAAGATGTAAAAGGTAATTACTTTGTTAAACGAAGTGCAGAGATAGCTGCAGCAGGAAATCATAATATACTTATGATAGGCCCACCAGGGTCTGGAAAAACTATGATTGCAAAACGCATAAGAACAATACTGCCACAAATAGAAAAAGATGAAATGATAGAAGTGAGCAAAATATATAGTGCATCAGGTCTTATAAATGAAAATGAAGGTATAATTTATAAAAGACCATTTAGATCACCTCATCATACTTCAACAAGACAATCTCTAATAGGTGGAGGAGCTAATGCAACACCTGGAGAAGTAGTATTAGCTCATAGAGGCGTATTATTCTTAGATGAAATAGCAGAATTTGATAGACGCATATTAGAAACACTAAGACAGCCAATAGAAGATAAATACATAAATATATCTAGAGTAAAGCAAAATATACAGTATCCGTGTAATTTACTTTTAGTAGGAGCTATGAATCCATGTCAGTGTGGATATTACTTATCAGATAATGAATGTAAATGCAGAGGTTTTGAGATAAGTAGATATATAAATAAAATATCAGGACCTTTGTTAGATAGATTTGATATTTTTATACAAGTGAATTCTGTATCTTATGAAGAGTTAAACAATAAAACTAAGTGTGAAAGTTCAAAGGTTATTAGAAACAGAGTGGAAAATGCAAGAAAAATTCAAGGAATAAGATTTAAAAATGAAAATATAAAAACAAATGATGAAATAAAATCATCTAAGTTATTAGACTATTGTAAACTAGATGAGGAAGCTTTAAATACTACAAAATTAATATTGAATAAGTATAAACTGAGCAATAGAAGTTATACAAAATTATTAAAAGTAGCTAGGACTATAGCTGATTTGGAAAGTAGTGAAAATATATATTCCAATCATATTATGGAAGCTTTTTCATTTAGAAAAGCTTACTATACTTATTTCAAATAGGAGAAAATCATGGAAAAGAAAGATGCATATTTGTGGTTAAATTCAATAAATGGAGTAACTAATAAAACTATAGATAAAATAAAGGATAACAATTTAAATATAGAAGAATTAATTTATCTTAGTGATAAAGAAATATATAATTTAAAAAATATAAATTTAAATATTAAGGAAAATATAGTAAAATATAAAAGTATTTCATATTTAGATGAAATAAAAGAGAAGAATATTAAGGAAAATATAAATTATATTTGTATTGAGGAAAATGATTATCCAAATAACTTGAAATATATATATGATGCACCAAATATACTATTTTATAAAGGTGATATAAATATAATAAACAAAAATATTGGGCTAGCAGTAGTGGGTTCAAGGAAAGCTACAAAATATGGAATGAGTTGTGCAACTTCAATAAGCAAAAGTCTTTCTAATGTAGGAGTCAATATAATAAGTGGTTTGGCTTTTGGAATAGATTCATATGCACATATGGGGTGTATGGAAGGTTCTGGGAAAACTATTGCAGTATTAGGATCACCCGTAAATAATGTGTTGCCTAAAAAAAATATTTATTTAGCAAATAAGATATTAGAAAATGGTGGATTAATAGTCTCAGATTATAATATTAATTCAAGTGTTTTTCCAAGTAACTATGTAAATAGAAATAGAATAATAAGTGGAATTAGTGAAGGGGTAATAGTAGTCGAAGCTGCTAAAAAAAGCGGCGCATTAATCACAGCTGAATTTGGTCTAGAACAAGGTAAAAACATATATGCAGTGCCAGGAAATATAAACTCATGTATGAGTAAGGGATGCCACCAAATTATAAAAGAAGGTGCTAAATTAATAGATAATATAGAGGACATTTTAAACGAATACCAAATAGTTAATATTAAAAGTAGAGAAAATTTTAAAAAGTATGATAATATGAACTTAAGCAAAGAAAGTACCGTAATAATCAATACAATAAAAAAGCAAGGTGTCTTGCATATAGATGAAATATGTGATAATACTAGAATGGAAATAAAATCTGTGAATACAATTTTGAGTGAGCTAGTATTAAAAGATGTATTAGTAGAGATGAATAATAAAACATACAGTTTAAATGTATAAATAACATAGATAGTGGGGGTGTGGGTTTATGGCCAAAACATTAGTCATCGTGGAGTCGCCTGCGAAAGCTAAAACCATAGAAAAATTTTTAGGAAAAGGACATTATACAGTAAAAGCTTCTGTAGGACATGTTAGGGACTTACCTAAAAGTAAATTAGGTGTAGATATAGAAAACAATTTTGAACCGCAGTATATAAATATACGAGGCAAAGGCGATGTAATAAAAGAATTAAAAAAAGAAGCAAAAAAATGTAAAAAAGTGTACTTAGCAACTGACCCTGATAGAGAAGGTGAAGCTATATCATGGCATTTAGCTCATATATTAGACCTAGATCAAACTGAAGAGTGTAGGATAGAGTTTAATGAAATAACTAAAGATGCCATTAAAAAAGCTATAAAAAGTCCTAGAAATATAGATTTAAGTGTAGTAGATGCTCAGCAAGCAAGAAGAGTATTAGATAGATTGCTAGGATATCAAATAAGTCCAATACTTTGGCAAAAAGTTAGAAAAGGACTTAGTGCCGGTAGAGTACAATCTGTAACAACAAAACTTATATGTGATAGAGAAAAAGAAATAAAAGCATTTATACCAAAGGAATATTGGAGTATAGAATTAGAGGCTAAAACAAATTCTGATGAAGATATAAGTTTCAAGTTTTATGGAAAAGATAATCAAAAGTTAGAAATAGAAAATGAAGAAATGGTAAATGAAATACTAAATGATATAAAAGATAAAGATTTAGATGTAGTATCTATAGAATCTAAGTCAAGAAAAAAATCAGCTCCAAAGCCATTTACAACAAGTATGTTGCAGCAAGAGGCTGCAAATAAGTTGTCATTTACAACAAAGAAGACAATGAGTGTAGCGCAAGAGTTATATGAAGGTATAGATATAGATAAGGAAACGGTAGGTCTTATATCATATATAAGAACCGATTCTAAGAGAATATCTGATGAAGCTAAAGAAAAATCAAAAGACTACATATTAGAAGTGATAGGTGAAAACTATTATAAATTAAATGCTGATAAAAAAGATAAAAAAGAAACAAAAAAAGTTCAGGATGCACATGAGGCAATAAGACCAACTTATGTAGATAAAACGCCAGATAGTATAAAAAGTTCTTTAACTAGAGACCAATATAAGTTATATAACTTAATTTGGAGAAGGTTTGTAGCGAGTCAAATGGAAGATTCAGTGTTTGACATTTTAAATGTTGAATGTAGAATAGACAACTATGTATTTAAGGCAACTGGATCTAAGATGAAGTTTGATGGATACACTAAAATATATAATTTTACGGACAGAGAAGATAAAATTTTACCAGTAATTAATGAAGGTGATGTTTTAAAACTTCAAAATACATTACCACTTCAACATTTTACTCAACCGCCAGCAAGATTTACAGAGGCAAGTTTAGTAAAGACTTTAGAAGAATTAGGAATAGGTAGACCAAGTACTTATTCACCAACTATAAGTACTATATTAAATAGAGAGTATGTTGAAAAACAAGGTACTAGTTTATGCCCAACTGAATTAGGAATAATAGTAACGGACATATTAGAAAATAACTTCCAAAAATTTATAGATGTTGATTTTACAGCACATATGGAAAATAAATTAGATGAAATAGAAGAAGGTAATACAGAGTGGAAAGCAGTTGTATCTGAAGCGTATGAACCTTTAAAAGAAGCGATAGAGATAGCTAAAGAAAGTATAGAAAAAATTAACATGGATGAAGAAACAGATGAAATATGCGAAACTTGTGGAGAAAACATGGTTATCAAGTATGGAAGGTTTGGAAAGTTTATGGCTTGTAAAAATTACCCAGAATGTAAAACTACAAAGCCACTTGTTAATAAGGTAGGGGTAAAATGTCCGAAATGCCATGATGGAGATATAATACTTAGAAAATCTAAAAAAGGTAAAGTTTTTTATGGATGTTCTAATTATCCAGGATGTGACTTTATAACATGGAACAAACCAACAGGAGAGATCTGTGACAAATGTGGTTCTTATATGATTGAAAAGATAACAAAAAATGATACTAAAGTTATTTGTTCAGATAAAGAATGCCATAAACAAAATGGGAAAGATATGGATAAAGATATAGACAAAAAATCAGACAAAGAAACGAATAAAGATATTTTGCAGGAAAATAGCGAAAATTAAAAAAATAATAACAATTCTATTGAAAAAGGCAGAGATTTGTGATAACATTTCAATTGCACAAATTAGCATAAAATAGGGAAAAATATTGAAAATAGATAATGTAAAGAAAAGGGCTTGTAGAGACAGAATTTACATGAGGAGATGAATTATAAATGGCAAGTGAAGTATTACAAAAAACTAGAAGAATAAACAAAACATTGCAAACAAGCGGTGGAAGTAATGTATCCTTCAATTTATTAGCAGGAGCATTAGGAGAAGTATTAAATTCAAATGCATACGTATTAAGCTCTAAAGGTAAAGTTTTAGGGTTATATCTTAGTAATGAAAAAGATAGTTCAGCAATGGAAGAAGAAGGAACTAATCAAAAGAAATTTCCTAGTGAATATAATAAAAATATGTTAAAAATTTCAGAAACACAAGAAAACTTAACTGGCGAAGCGTTATTAAAAGTATTCCCAGATGAGCAAGAAAGAACTGAAAAAAATACTACTATAGTTCCAATACTTGGTAGCGGTCAAAGACTTGGTTCTTTAGTTCTTTCTAGATATGATGAAGTTTTTACAGATGATGATTTAGTTATAGCTGAATATAGTGCAACCGTAATTGGTCTTGAGATATTAAGATCAATAGGTGAGCAACTAGAAGAAGAAATGAGAAAAAAAGCCGTAGTACAAATGGCTATAGGAACATTATCTTATTCAGAACTTGAAGCTGTAGAGCATATATTTGAAGAATTAAAGGGAAGAGAAGGATTACTTGTTGCAAGTAAAATAGCTGATAGAGTTGGAATAACAAGATCAGTTATAGTAAATGCATTAAGAAAGTTTGAAAGTGCTGGAGTTATAGAGTCAAGATCTCTAGGAATGAAGGGTACTCACATAAAGATACTTAATGATAAACTTATAGAAGAATTAAAAAAATTAAAAAGTAACCACTAACAATTAATTCATTAATATACAAAAGGTATCTATATTGCATAGATACCTTTTATTTTATAAAAAAACAGGAGGAATTATGCAACCATTAGCAGATAGACTACGTCCACAACAAATCGATGACATAGTAGGTCAATCGCATATAATAGGCAAAGGTAAAATTCTTAATAAGCTTATACATAATAAATCTATACCTAATATGATTTTATTTGGACCACCAGGGACCGGTAAAACTACATTAGCAAATATAATTGCTACTGTTACAGGGAAAAAATATGTTAAGTTAAATGCTGTAAATTGTGGAGTAAAAGAAATAAAAGAAGTTATAGATGCTACTAAAAGAGATTTATTTTCATATAATGGGATAATTTTAATGTTAGATGAGATTCAAGCACTAAATAGAAAACAGCAGCAATCATTGCTTGAAGTTATTGAAGATGGCTCTGTAACATTAATAGCAAGTACAGCAGATAATCCATATTTTGTAGTATATAAAGCTATTTTAAGTAGAAGTACTATATTTGAATTTAAATCTATACAAAAAGAAGATATATTTAAAGGCTTAAAAAGGGCAGTAGATAAGTTTGAAGAGATATATACATATGAAACTATTAATGTAGAAGAAAAGGCCTTAGAATATATCTCTGAAACTTGTAATGGAGATATGAGAAGTGCTTTAAACAAATTAGAACTAGTTTTTAATACAGGTATAGATATTGCTTCTAACTCTGTAAATATAACTCTACAGAACGTTGTAGAGTGTTCTAGTATTAAGATGTTAAATTATGATAAAGGTGGAGATGATGTGTACTCTATAATGTCTGCATTTCATAAATCATTAAGAGGTTCTGATGCAGATGCTTCTATTCATTATTTAGCTAGACTTGTTAAGGCTGGCGATATACAAGGGATAACCAGAAGATTATTATGTGTTGCAAGTGAAGATGTAGGACTGGCAGTTCCACAAGCTATAACAATAACACAAGCATGTGTTGCATCAGCACTGCAGTTAGGTTTTCCAGAAGCTAGAATACCTCTTGCACAAGCTACAATATATTTAGCACAGTGCCCTAAATCAGACTCGGTTATTAAAGCTATCGATTTTGCATTATCAGATCTAGATAATATAGAGATAGGAGATATTCCACTTAATTTAAAAGATGCTCATTATAGTGGAGCTAAATACCTAGGTAGAGGTGTAGATTATAAATATCCGCACAATTATGACAATCATTACGTTAAACAACAATACTTGCCAGACCCTATAAAGGATAAAAAGTACTATATACCTTGTGAAAATAAAAATGAGACAGCTTTTAAACAATATTGGAACAGTATAAAAAAAGGTGAGTAGTAAATTATGCCATGTTATTGTGGAAATATAAAAATAATTTTGGATATAAATACACATAAAATACAATATGTTTAGAATAAACTATTATAAAACTTTAAATTATCGTTATTACATTGGCACAATATAAAGGCGAAAAATTTATATCAGGGGGAAGTTTTATGATTGTAAAGCTTAATAATAGTTATCATAATAAAGTTATGAAGTATTTAAAAAAAGAGCCTGAATTTAATTTATCTATAATAGGAGATATAGAAAGATATGGATATGATAATTATTTTTTGAATATATGGGCGGGTATTGATAAAAGAGGAAATATAGAGGGAGTTCTATTTAAATATTTTGAGTTTGTTATGTTTTATTCATATAATAGATTTGAAGTAAATGAGTTTGCACGACTTATAAATAAATTGAAATATAAAGAGATAAGTGGAAAATCCGATAGTTTAGATATACTGGCCGCTAGGTTAGATTTTAAAAAAAGAAGAGTAGTGAATTTTTGTAAGTTAGATAGTAAAAATAATCTACAAAATAGCAATACAAATATAAGAATTAAAAAAATAGGATTCGGAAATATAAATAAAGTTGTTAAACTGTATGAATTAATAGATGAGTTTGAAAGCACTACAGCAGAGAGTGTAAAAAATGGACTAAAAAGTGGTAGAGGGTATTGTATAGAAAGAAATAGACAAGTGATAGCTATGGCAAAGAGTACCGCAGAAACTAACACACATGCTATGATTGTTGGTGTTGGCACGCATCCTAATCATAGGAATAGAGGATATGCAACTAAATGTATGGTTAAGATGTGTAAGGAACTCTTAGATGAAAATAAAATACCTTGTTTATTTTATGATAATAAAGAGGCAGGTAAAATATATAGAAAATTAGGGTTTCAAGAACTTGGAAAATGGAGTATATATTATAAATAGTTATAAAGTTAAAGTATGTTTAGTAGATTTGTAAATTATTAAGCATATTTTTTTGTTAAAAAACTTGGTGAAAAAAATATCTATATAATGTATAATTTTATGTATTGCAGGAAACCTTTTTCAGATGAAACTATTGAAGAATACATATGTAAGTTAAATCGTAGAAAAAATTAAAAGTAATTTTAGGAGGAGTATTATGTATAGTATAGGAATAGATGTAGGCGGCATGAGCATAAAGTCGGGCATTGTAAAAAATGGGGAAATTATTCATAGATTAAGTAAAGAAACAAGTCGTGGTGGAGTAGAAGTGTTAGTACAAGATATAGAAAATTTAGTTCAAGAAATTTTAAATGAAAATAAAATAAATATAAAAGAAATAAAAAATATAGGTATAGGGATACCTGGTGTTGTAACTAATGATGGTGCTGTTACATGTGTTAATCTAGGCTTACACAATTCTTTGATAGTACCTGCTCTAGAAGAAAAATTTGATGGAATTAAAGTTTGTATAGGCAATGATGCTAATGTAGCAGCACTTGCAGAATATTCATATGGAAGTATGAAAGGATTTGACAGTGGAGTAATGATAACTCTTGGAACTGGCATTGGTGGAGGAGTAGTTATAAATGATAAACTTATAACTGGTGCTAATGGAATTGGCGCAGAGATAGGCCATATGATGATATCTAGTAACTACTTTGAGTGTAACTGTGGCAATAATGGATGTTTTGAAACATTTTGTTCAGCTACTGCAGTAATAAAATATGCTCAAAAGTTGGTTTTAGAAGGTTCTAAAACTAAAATAATGCAAAAGGCTGAAAATAATATAGATAATATAACTGCAAAGATGATATTCGATTGTTATAAAGACAATGATGAAGTAGCAATAGAGATTGTAAACAGATTCAAAAAATACCTATCAATGGGACTTGCTAACATTGTGAATTTTATAGATCCAAAAGTAATATCTATAGGTGGTGGGCTTTCTAATGCCAGTGATGTGATTTTAGATGGATTAAGTGATCAAGTTAAGCAATATCTACCGTTTAAAGAAGGTAATATTGGTGAAATTGTAATAGCTAAATTTAAAAATGATGCAGGTATATTAGGTGCTTCTGCTCTTTAAAAATAAAAAAGTACTCTTTTGAAAATATTCAATAGAGTATTTTTTTATCAAATAATAAGTTAGAGTAATTTAAAAATTGATTATAATTTGCATTTTAAGGGTATAAAATATGTTGAATATAAAGTAATATAAAAATAAATTAATTCCTAGTAAAACAGTATGAATTTAATGTTGACAAAATTACTAGGGTATAATAAAATAATATTGAAAGTAATTCATACCAAAATAGTAGGGATTAGATTTCAAAAGTAAAGGGTGATGAAATATGAAACTATCAACTAAAGGTAGATATGGACTTAAGGCTATGTTTGAATTATCACTAAATGAAAAAAATAGTCCGGTACCCTTAAAATATATTGCTAAAAAACAAAGTATATCGGATCAATATTTAGAACAAATATTTTCATCTTTAAAAAAGTCTGGTTTAGTAAAAAGTATAAGAGGTGCCCAAGGCGGGTATCTACTAGCTAAAGAACCAAAAGATATAACTGTAGGAGATATTTTAACAGTATTAGAGGGTCCTGTTTCTGTATCAGATTGTGTATTAGATGAGGATATATGTGAAAATTCAGGTGTATGTGTAACAAAAGTAGTTTGGGAAAAAATGAAAAAGGGTATAGAAGAAGTTATAGATTCAATTACTCTTCAAGACATGATAAATGATTACAATAAAAACAAACTAGAAAATGATATAACTAATTTAATTATAAAATAGATAGGAGACGAATAAAAATGGAAAAAAGAAGATTATATATGGATTATTCTGCGACAACTCCTGTGAAAAAAGAAGTACTAGATGAAATGATGCCATACTTAACAGATTATTTTGGGAACGCATCAAGCTTCCACCTATTTGGTAGAGAAGCAAAAAGTGCTTTAGATAAAGCTAGAGAACAAGTTGCAAACCTTGTAAATGCAAAAACAAATGAAATATATTTTACAGCTGGTGGTACAGAAAGTGATAACTGGGCACTAGAAGGTGTAGCTTATGCACATAGAGAAAAAGGTAATCACATAATAACATCAAAGATAGAACATCATGGTATACTTCACACATGTGAATACTTAGAAAAACATCATGGATTTGAAATAACTTACTTAGATGTTGATAGTGAAGGTAGAGTAAGAATAGAAGATTTAGAAGCTGCAATAAAAGATACTACAATACTAATAAGTATAATGTTTGCTAATAATGAAATAGGAACAATACAACCTATAAAAGAAATAGGTGAAATAGCTAAAAAACATAAAATATTATTCCACACTGATGCAGTTCAAGCAGCAGGGAATATACCAATAGATGTTAAAGAATTAAATATAGATTTAATGAGTACGTCTTCACATAAGATATATGGACCTAAAGGTATAGGTGCATTATATATAAAGACAGGAACTAAACTTCATACGTTTGTTCATGGAGGAGCTCAAGAAAAAAGAAGAAGAGCAGGAACTGAAAATATACCATCAATAGTTGGGTATGGAAAAGCAGCAGAACTTGCTAAAGCTAATATTCAAAATCATATAGAAACACTTATTAACTTAAGAACTAAATTAATAAGTGGTATATTAGAAAAAATACCATATACAAGAGTAAATGGTAGTATGGAAAATAGATTACCAGGAAATGTAAACTTCTCATTTGAATTTATAGAAGGAGAAGGAATTCTTCTAATGTTAGATATGTTAGGTATAGCTGCATCAAGTGGATCAGCTTGTACTTCAGGATCACTTGATCCATCTCATGTTTTAATGGCTATAGGCTTACCTCATGAGATAGCTCATGGTTCACTTAGATTATCAATAGGAGACTTTACAACAGAAGATGATATAGATTATATAATAGAAAAATTACCAGCAATAATAGAGAGATTGAGAAGTATGTCTCCTCTTTATGACGCAGCTATGAAAAATAAATAATAATACAAATTAATAGGTATTTAGGAGGAAAAAGATATGAACCCATATAGTGATAAAGTTATGGAACATTTTACGAACCCAAAAAATGTTGGGGAGATAAAAAATGCAAGTGGAATAGGTGAAGTAGGAAATGCTAAATGTGGAGATATAATGAGAATATATCTTGATATTGAAAATGATATAATAAAAGATGTAAAGTTTAAGACATTTGGATGTGGATCTGCAATAGCAAGTTCATCAATGGCTACTGAAATGGTTAAAGGGAAGACTATATACGAAGCACTAGCTGTAACTAATAGAGCAGTTGCAGAAGCTTTAGATGGATTGCCTCCAGTAAAAATGCATTGTTCAGTGCTTGCTGAGCAAGCTATAAAAGCAGCATTAATAGATTATGCTGAGAAGAATAATGTTCATATACCAGAATTAGATGGTGTTGTTATAGACAATGATCATGATCACCATGATGATATAGAGGTAGAAGAAGTTTAAGATAAAGTTATTCATTAAATTATAATATCCCTTTTAAGTAATATACTTAAAAGGGATATTATAATTCAAGTAGATATTTTTAAAAATAAAAGTTTATTCTTTAAAAAATAGTATATTATATATATAATAGTAAGATAAATGTAATTTATAAGAAGAAGGTGACAACATGAAAAAAAAGGTAATGATCGGTATGAGTGGTGGAGTAGATAGTTCTGTTGCAGCATATCTTTTAAAACAACAAGGATATGATGTAATCGGAGTAACTATGAAACTTTGGCAAGATGATGATGATGAGCTAATAGAAAATGAAGGCGGATGTTGTTCATTAGCTGCAGTTGAAGATGCAAGAAAGGTAGCAGATAGTATAGGTATACCTTTTTATGTATTAAATTTTAGTGATGTATTTAAAGAAAAGGTAATAGAGCCTTTTATAGATGAATACTTAAATGGAAGAACGCCTAATCCTTGTATAGCTTGCAATAAACATATAAAATTTGATGATTTCTTTAAAAAAGCTCGTCAAATAGGTTGTGACTACGTAGCTACAGGGCATTATGCTAAAATAGAAAAAGATGAAGAAAATAATAGATTTTTACTTAAAAAATCAGTTACAGATAAAAAAGACCAAACTTATGCACTTTATAATTTAACTCAAGAGCAACTAGAACATACTTTACTTCCTATAGGAGAGTATGAAAAAGACAAAGTAAGAGAAATAGCAAAAGAAATGGGAATGGATGTTCATAATAAACCAGATAGCCAAGAAATATGTTTTGTAAAAGACAATGATTATGCTGGATATGTAAAAAGACATTCGAAAAAAAGAATTGAAGAAGGTTACTTTGTAGATACTAAGGGTAATGTATTAGGAAAGCACAATGGAATAATAAATTATACTATAGGTCAAAGAAAAGGTCTTGGAATAGCATTTGGAAAGCCTATGTTTGTTGTTGATATAAATGCTAAGAGAAACACTGTAGTATTAGGAGATAATGAAGATATATTTAATAAAGAACTTATAGCTAAAGATGTGAATTTTATACCATTTGATGATATAAATGAGCCTAAAAGAGTACAAGCTAAAATAAGATACTCAGCAAAATCATCTCCAGCTACTATATATAAAATTCGACAAAATACTATAAAAATAGTGTTTGATGAACCACAAAGGGCTATAACTAAAGGTCAATCTGTTGTAATGTACGATGGAGAAGTAGTAATTGGTGGAGGAATAATAGATTAGGTATTGATTAATTATATAAAATTTAGTAATATAAAATATATAATGTAATATAAAATTTAATTAATTTAATACAGTGATAAGAAGTAGTAAGTTATTTGATATCTTATAGAGAGAGGGACATGGTGGAAGCCCTTAGAATAGAATAATTGAAGCAGCCTTTGAGTATCAATCTTGAAATTTTAGTAGAGGTTGACGGTAGTAACGTTATAGCTAAGGTTTTCCGAAGATGTCATAATTTATTATGATAATTAGGGTGGTACCGCGAAAGTAATCCTCGCCCCTATAAGTTTTTATAGGTGCGAGGTTTTTTATATAAGATAGGAATTTATATTTAATTTGTGAAAAAAATTTATTATTTAAGATAAATGAAATTACATAATGTAGGAGGAATTTTAAAATGCAACAAATGGGATTAAATGAAATAAGAAGTAGATTTTTAGATTTTTTTGAATCTAAGGATCATTATGTAGGGGAGAGTTATTCTTTAGTACCACAAAATGATAAAAGTTTATTACTTATAAGTGCTGGAATGGCACCTCTTAAAAATTATTTTTCTGGGGTAGAAGTACCTCCAAGTAAAAGAATGAGTACTTGTCAAAAGTGTATAAGAACTGGTGATATAGAAAATGTAGGAAAAACAGCTAGACATGCTACTTTCTTTGAAATGTTAGGAAACTTCTCATTTGGAGATTACTTTAAAAGAGAGTCTATCAAATGGGGATGGGAGTTTGTTACAGAATACTTAAATATCCCTGAAGATAAAATATGGGTAACTGTATACGAAGAAGATGATGATTCTTATGATTTATGGTCAAAAGAAATGGGATTCCCTGAAGAAAGACTAGTTAGACTTGGAAAAGATGATAACTTCTGGGAAATAGGTATAGGACCTTGTGGACCTTGCTCAGAAATATACTTTGATAGAGGACCAGAATATGGATGTGACAATCCAGACTGTAAACCAGGGTGTGACTGTGACAGATACTTAGAATTCTGGAATCATGTATTTACTCAATTTAATAGAGATGAAGAAGGAAATTATACTCCTCTTGAAAATAAAAATATAGATACAGGAATGGGATTAGAAAGAATCGCTTGTATAATGCAAGGAGTTAATACTATATTTGATGTAGATACTATAAAGCATATATTAAACTCTGTTGAAAAAATGGCAGGCGTAGAATATGGAACTAATGATAAAACAGATACTTCAGTAAAAATAATAACAGATCATATAAGAGCTGTAAGTTTCTTAGTAGCAGATGGTGTACTTCCATCAAATGAAGGAAGAGGATATGTACTTAGAAGATTACTTAGACGTGCTGCACGTCATGGTAAATTATTAGGAGTGAAAGAAAACTTCTTATTCAAATTAGTTGATGAAGTTATAAAAGTAAGTGGTGAAGCTTACCCAGAATTAGTAGAAAAAGAAAGCTACATTAAAAAAGTTATAAGAATAGAAGAAGAGAAATTCAATGAAACTATAGACCAAGGAAGTGAAATATTAGCTTCTTATATAGAGGATTTAAAGAAAAATAAAGAAAATACTTTAAGTGGAGAAAATGCATTTAGATTATATGATACATTTGGATTCCCAATAGATTTAACTAAAGAAATATTAGAAGAAGAAAATCTTTTAATAGATGAAGGCGCTTTTAATGACGAAATGAATAAGCAAAGAGAAAGAGCTAGAAGTGCTAGAGGAAATATGGATGGAGAAAGCTGGAAAGAAGACCCATTATCAAAATTAGATTCTTCAGTTAGTACTGAATTTGTTGGATATGACAATTTAAAAAGTGATGGAGTTGTTAAAGCAATAGTAAAAGACCATGAAATCGTAGAATCTGCTACTATTGGCGATAAAGTTGTTATAGTTTTAGATAAAACAACTTTCTATCCAGAAGGCGGAGGTCAATCTGGAGATATTGGATTACTAGTTAATGAAAATGAAGATATAGTAATAGAGGTAATAGATACTAAAAAAGGTGCAAATAATACTATAAAGCATATTTGTATTGTAAAAAGTGGAATGATAAACACTTATGAAAAATTAAATACAATAGTAAATAAAGAAATAAGGATGTCATCTGCAAGAAATCATAGTGCGACACACATACTTCACAAAGTATTAAAAGATGTGCTTGGAGAACATGTCAATCAAGCAGGATCACTTGTTACTCCTGAAAGATTAAGATTTGATGTTACTCACTTTGAAGCTATGACAAAAGAAGAAATAGAGCTTATAGAAGAAAAAGTAAATGATGCTATATTAGATGCATATACAATAAATTGTGAAAATATGAATATAAATCAAGCTAAAGAAAAAGGAGCTATGGCTCTGTTTGGAGAAAAGTATGGTAATGATGTAAGAGTTGTTTATATGGGTAACTATTCAATAGAGCTTTGTGGAGGAACACATTTAAGCAATACTTCTCAAATAGGTATGTTTAAAATACTTTCCGAAGGTGGAGTAGCAGCTGGTGTAAGAAGAATAGAAGCTATAACAGGTAAGGAAGTATACAATTATTTAAAAGAAAAAGAAGAACTTATATCTAATGTTTGCTCAAATTTAAAAGTTAAAGAAGATACACTAGCTTTAAGAGTTACATCTTTATTAGAGGAAAACAAAAACTTAGGAAAAGAATTACATGATGTTAAAACTAAAATGAGTTTACAATCAATGGATTCAGTACTAGATTCTAAGATAGATGCAAATGGAGTTGATTTAATTTGCTCTAAGTTTGAAGGCATGGATATGAATACATTAAAAGAAGTTGCAGATAATTTAAGGGACAAGTTAGTTTCTGGTGTAGTAGTACTTGCTAACGTTGCTGAAGGTAAAATAAACTTTGTAGTTACAGCAACTAAAGATGTAATAGAAAAAGGAATACACTGTGGGAATATAGTTAAAGAAATATCTGCTATAGCTGGTGGAAAGGGTGGAGGAAGACCTAACATGGCTCAAGCTGGAGCACCGGATGTATCTAAAGTTGAGGAAGCATTAAGTGCAGCAAATGAAGTTGTTAAATCACAAGTAAAATAATTTAATCAAGGAGGTTTTTAGCATGGATAAAGAATTAGATTATACTATGAAATTTGAAGGTATATCAAATGAAAAAATGAGCGTTGCCCAAAGTATAGATTTTGTATACGAGGCATTAATTGAAAAAGGATATAATCCAATAAATCAAATTATAGGATACATTCTTTCAGGAGACTCTAGTTATATAACTAGTTACAAAGATGCAAGAACTGTGATAAAGAAGTTTGAAAGAGACGAAATACTTGAAGAAGTAATAACACATTATTTAAATAGAAAGTAGGTCAATCTTATGAAAAAGAAGATTGTATCGTTATTAGCAGCAGCCTTAATACTCCTAGTTTCTATTCCAAAATATAGCTTTGCCGATGAAAAAGGCAAAGTTATATTTATTAGTATGAATAGAACTAATTTAGTAAGCATGTTACATATACCGACATTAGAAAATGAAGTACAAAATAGAGGTTATGTAGGGCTTATGAATATAAGAGGAGATCAAGGCACAGATGATAGACGATCATATGCAAGTATGGGAGCTGGTGGAAGAGCCAATGTATCCACTGAGCAATACATCAATTTTGAAAAAATAAATAAAGAAACTGAAAAGTTATTCAAAGCAACAACAGGTAAAAATGCAAAAACAATAAATGATTTAAGTATCAATAAATCAATAAATGAAAATGTAAATAATGGTCAATATGGCTCTACACTAGGAGCACTTGGACAAACTTTATCACAAAATAAACTTAAAACATCAGTTTTAGGAAATAGTGATATTATAGAAAATGGAGAAATTATAAAAAATAGAAACATAGGATTAGTTGCCATGGACCAATATGGAAGAATAGATGCTGGTAATATTGATGATATAAATATTAAAGATGTTAATATGCCATTTGGAATAAGCACTGACTATGATAAATTGATAAAAGAAACTAAAAAATACTATAAAGAAACTGATGCTATATTTGTAGACTTAGGGGATACATATAGATTAGACAATTATAGATTAAATTTAAATGAAGACACATATGCTTCTATGAAAAAAAGTATATCTAGTCATATAGATAAATATCTAAAAGAAGTGTTATCTATGGTGGGCGAAAATGATACTGTTTATATAAGTAGTGCTTTTCCAAGTGACCTAGATTATAAGAATAAAAGAAGATTATCTCCAATAATCAAATTTAAAGGTGAAGGCAAAGGTATATTAAGTTCAGCAACAACAAGAAGAGAAGGTATAGTTGCTAATTTAGATGTCGGAGTAGATATATTAAATGAGTTTGGTCTTGATAATAAAGCTATGATTGGTAGAAGTTACAATTTAGTGGAGAAAGATGATAATGTATCTTATGTATTAGATGAATATGAAAAAATAGTATCAATATCAGATATAAGATCAACTGTTGTAAATGGTTTTGTAGGTGTGATTTCAATATCATGGATAATTGGTATGATTGCTATATTGCTTAGAAATCACTTCCCACATAAAGAAAAGGTGTTTATAGTTTTAAAAGAATTTATAAAGCTAGGAATAATAATGCCACTATCATTCTTAATAGCACCGATATTTAATTTTAAACAACCAATACCGATAGCAGGTGGAATATTACTTACAACCTTAGTATTTTACTTTATTGGTAGGAAATTGTTTAAAGATGATATAAAACAAATGGGATTTTTTGCGCTTATAACAATAATTGTTATAACGATAGATTCTATATTTGGCACGTATTTGATGCAAAATAATATAATGAGCTATGATGCTATAATTGGAGCAAGGTATTATGGTATAGGAAATGAGTATGAAGGTGTTACAATAGCTTGTGCAATATTTGCACTTGCAACCCTTGTAACTTATAACAAAATTCCAAAATGGGTTGTACCAATATTATCTATAATAATATTAATAACTAGTGCTTACCCATCAATGGGAGCAAATGTTGGTGGTGCTATATCTGAGTGTGTAGCATATTTACTATTTATACTATTAATATTTGATGTAAAACTTGACTTTAAAAAAGTTTTAATGTTAGGAGTTGCAGCAGTAGGAGTAGTTGCAATATTTGCAGTTTTAGATATAGTGTCAGGAAGTGAATCTCATTTAAGTGTATTTGTTAATCAAATATTGTTAAATGGACCGAGCGCGATACTTGAAACATTTGGTAGAAAAATACAAATGAATATAAAGCTAGCACAAACTAGTGTGTGGGTAAATATACTACTTGCTGGAATTGGTATAATAGCAATATTCATATTTAGACCATCAAAACATTTTAGAGATATATCTAGAAAATATCCAGTTTTATTTAAAGGGTTTATAGCATCTATGGTTGGATGTATAGTTACACTTTTAGTTAATGATTCTGGAATAGTTGCAGCATCAACAGCATCTATTTACATACTTATACCTATAATAATAATAAGTATAAATATGATAATATTTGAAAATAAGGATACTAAAAATTAAAATACAAATAATAACTAAAATTGGTTAGGTAAAAACCACACCAATATCATACAAAGATATGATTAAGGAGAACAATATGTTAGACGGAAGAATAATGGGACTTGATGTAGGAGACAAAACTATTGGAGTTGCAGTTAGTGACCTAATGGGACTTACAGCACAAGGCGTTAAGACAGTAAGAAGAGTTGGAAAGAAAAAAGATATAGAGGCACTAAAAGAAATAATAGCAGAGAGACAAGTAAATAAAATAGTTTCAGGATTACCTAAAAACATGAATGGAACATTAGGACCACAAGGCGAAAAAGTAATTAAGTTTTGTGATTTATTACAAGAACAAACTGGTATTAAAGTAGAATACTGGGATGAAAGATTATCAACAGTAGCAGCAGAGAGAACTTTAATCGAAGGAAATGTTAGACGTGAAAATAGAAAAAGTGTAATAGATATGGTAGCAGCCGTAATAATATTACAAGGATATTTAGATAGACAAAGAAATTTCTAAAATACCTATAAAATTATATATTTATGATATATAATATAAATAACAAATAAAAAATAGAGGTGGCGCATATGCAAGAAAATATAATAAACTTAATAGACGAAAATGGTGTGGAAAGCGCATTTGAAATAATATTAACATTAGAGGCTGAAGGTAAAGAGTATGCTATATTAGTTCCTGTAGAGGAAGATGAAGCAGATGAGGCTTTAATATTCAGAATAGACCAAGATGAAGAAGGCGAAATATTAGTTCCACTAGAAGATGATGCAGAATATGAAATAGTTGTTGATGTATATAATACATTAATGGAAGAAGAAGGATTAAACTTCGACGAAGACGAGCAATAAGAAATAAAAACTACCTAGAGATAGGTAGTTTTTTTATATTACAATATAAAAACAGGCCTATTTGTTAAAAAATACTTTTATAGTAAATAATTCTAGTTGAAATATATAGTGTAATTTATTAAATATAAGGAAAAAGTATATAATAAATAAAATCTAAAAGGGCGTGATAAAATGAAAAAATTAATACCGATTTTCTTATCAATTTTAATAACACTAACATTAATTCAAAATATATACGCTTTAGAAGATGACACATCATATGAAGTTTTAAAGCAAAATCAAGTGGACAATATACTATTAATAGGCAGAGATGGTTTAAATTCAAAAGGGCCCGCGAGATCAGATTCAATGATAATTCTAACTATAGATAATTTAAATAAGTCACTTAAACTTACTTCATTAGCTAGAGATACATTAGTTGACATACCAAATATGGGGCAAGAAAAATTAAATCATGCATATGCTTATGGGCAAGAAGAATTACTTTTAAAAACAATAAATGAAAGTTTTAAATTAGATATAAAAGACTACGCAGTAGTTGATTTTACATCATTTATAGAAATTATAGATATATTAGGTGGAGTAGATGTAGATGTAAATGAAAAAGAAGTAAAACACTTAAATCAAACTATAAAAGCTTGTTATAGTTTGAATGATGAAAATAAGGGTAAAATAAAATATATAAGTAAATCTGGAAATCAAAGTTTGAATGGTTATCAAGCGCTAGCATATGCTAGAATAAGAAAAATAGATACTATATATAAACGAGATGAAAGACAAAGAAAAATTTTAACTAGCGTGGCAACTAAATTGTCAAATACATCTATAACTAAGTATCCAGCTATAGTTAAAAATGTACTTAAACATGTAGATGTTAATATTTCATTAGATAAAATAACTAGATTAGCTTTTTTATCTCATGAACTGGCTAGCTATGATATGAAGCAATTACAATTTCCCTTAGAAAAATATAGAGAAGAAGGAAGAATAAATGGAGACGGGCTATATGTAGTTAGATGGAAAGAAGATGAAAATTTAAAAGTATTACATGAGTTTATATATGGAAGGTAATAAAGTAAAAAGATTTAACTAAAATATTGACAAAAGCTTTATTATAAATTAGAATAATTAATAAAGATTATCAATTGAAAAAATAAGGGTGAGATTAAAATGAATACAATGGATATATTAAAAGAAACTGGGTTTAAAGTTACTCCTCAAAGAAGGGCGATAGTAGATATACTTCTTAAAAATAAAAGCGAACATCTAAGCAGTGAAGAAATATATGATTTAGTAAGGGTAGACTGTCCAGAAATTGGATTAGCAACAGTATATAGAACTATGCAGTTATTAGATGAAGTTGGAGTAATTTCAAAACTTAATTTAGATGATGGATGCATAAGATATGAAATAAGCTTAAATAGCAAAGATTGTCATAATCATCATCATCTTATTTGTAAAGACTGTGGAAAAATAATGGAAGCTAAAGAAGATTTATTAGACAATATAGAAAAAGAAATACAAGAACTTTATAACTTTAAAATACTTGACCATGATGTTAAGTTTTATGGATTATGTGAAAAATGTTCAAAGTAGATGTATAAAAATATAAGTCCCTATGGACTTATATTTTTATTATAGAGTAAATTATTAAACATACTAAAAATAGTATAAATAATATTTCTAATATATTACTAAAAAAACTTCCCACTTTAAAAAAGCCTAAAGAAAATTTCTTATCACTAATCGGATAAAAAAGCGGTATTCCTGATTTTGTAAATAAATCTCCTAAAAATATATGACTTGAGTAACTGAGAGTTCCCAAAAAAGCTAAATTTGATATATTAGTTATTAGTTCTATTTGTTTTAATAAAAAATATATTATGACTGTAGCAAAAAAGCTATGAGAAAAACTTCTGTGTTTAAGCCAAGGAAACGTAGATAACATTATACAAAAAATTGAAAAATATATTTTTACATTTACTAAATAAAGACATATTGCCAGTAATATAAATATCAAAGATAAAAAAACTTTTCTTAAAAAAGTATGAGTTAATTTTGACTCGATAATTATAATTGCTATAAATGTAATTAATGAACTTAAGTAAAAATTATCATTTATTTTTATAGATACAAAGAAAATTACTATATTAATTAAGTAAATGGTTGCTTTTAATATAAATTTAGATACATCTTTTTTCAATAACATATCAGAGATTGTGGAATTAGATTCATCTAAATCTGGAAGTATTGCAAAAAATGCAGACAATATAATATTGAAAATAGAAATAGGTATATTTAAGACCAAAGAAGCCTGAATAACACTCAAAACACCTATGGTACAATGGGTTTTTCCACGCATGTATCCTCCTAATATTGTATTTTATACTCAGAGGATAACAGAAGAGGATAAATTTGTCAAAATAATACAGTAACTGTATTATAAATATGACTTAAATTATAGCTTAACTTATGGTACAATAATAATAACTGGTAAAGAGTGCGAGATTTGATATTATTTAAACTATAGAACGTGTTTGGATTTTAAAAAAACTGAATAGACGTAAAGGAGATGATACAATTGTTTAAGAAAAATGCCAATAAAATAAAGATAATGGCACTAGGTGGGCTTAACGAAATCGGGAAAAATATGACAGTTGTTGAGTATAAAGACGAAATAATCGTTATAGATGCTGGATTAAGTTTTCCAGATGATGATATGTTAGGGGTAGATATTGTTATACCGGATGTAACTTATTTAATAAAAAATAAGGATAAAATAAAAGGTATATTTATTACACACGGACATGAAGATCACATAGGAGCGCTTCCATATATACTTAAAAAGATAAATGTACCTGTATACGGAGCAAAACTTAGTATAGGGCTTATTCAAGTTAAACTAAAAGAGCATAAAATAAATAATGCAAAATTAAATGTTATAACACCAAGAGAAATTATAAAACTTGAAAATATGGATGTAGAGTTTATAAAAAATAACCATAGTATACCAGACGCTTGCTCTATAGCAGTTCATACGGATCAAGGTATAATATACCATACAGGAGACTTTAAGATTGATTTAACACCTATTGACGGAGAAGTTATGGATATTCATAGAATTTGTGAATTAAGTAAAAAAGGTGTACTTTTAATGTTAGCAGATAGTACTAATGCTGAAAGACCAGGGTCTACTATGTCTGAAAAGACTGTAGGCGTGGGATTAGATGATTTATTTAGAAAAGCTACGAATAGTAGAATATTAGTTGCAACATTTGCATCTAACATTCACAGACTACAACAAATAATAAACACAGCAGAAAAATTCAATAGAAAAGTAGCAGTATCTGGAAGATCTATGATAAATGTAGTTGGTGTAGCTACTGAATTAGGATATCTAGATATACCTGACAATATGTTAATAGATTTAAATGATTTATCTAGATATGAAGATAATGAAGTAGTTCTAATAACGACAGGATCTCAAGGCGAACCTATGTCAGCTCTAGCAAGAATGGCAAGCTCAGATCATAAAAAAGTAGAAATAAAAAGCGGAGATTTAATAATAATATCAGCTCATCCAATACCAGGAAATGAGAAATCAATATCAAAAGTAATAAACTGTTTATTTGAAAAAGGCGCAGAAGTAGTTTATGAAGATTCTGAGATACACGTATCAGGTCATGCAAAGCAAGAAGAATTAAAATTACTTCACAGATTAGTTAAACCAAAATTCTTTATGCCAGCTCATGGTGAATATAGAATGTTAAAAAAGCATGCTGAATTAGCCGAAGAACTAGGTATGCCAAGTCAAAATATATTCGTAAATAAAACTGGAGATATTTTAGAAATTGATAGACACTCAGCAAAAGTTGTTGGTACAATACCAACAGGAAATGTATTAGTTGATGGTCTAGGCGTTGGAGACGTAGGGAATATAGTATTAAGAGATAGAAAGCATTTATCAGAAGATGGACTTATGATAGTTGTTGTAACTATATCAAAAGAAGATGGAAAAGTTTTAGCAGGACCAGATATAATATCTAGAGGATTTGTATATGTTAGAGAATCTGAAGATTTAATGGATGGAGCTAAAAATATAATTAAGCAAGTATTAAAAGAATGTGAAGATAGAAATATAAAAGAGTGGGCTTATTTAAAAAATAATATAAAAGAAAACCTAAAAGAGTATTTATACCAAAAAACTAAAAGAAACCCTATGATACTTCCTATAATAATGGAGGTATAATTGTAAAAGATTGAATATAATTTATTATATTCAATTTTTTTTATAAAAATGTAGGGGGGATTTTATGTCAGTTAATGATAGTGCTATAAAGTTAGCTAATGAAATAAAAAATAGTAAGGAGTATAAAGACTTTAGAAAATATATGAAAGATGTAAAAAATGATAAAGAATGTGAAAAACTTTTAAAGGATTATAGAGAAATTCAAATTAAAATTCAAACTCATACTATTAAAAATATAGCTATAGATAAAAAAACTATGAACAAAATAGAAAGTACTCAAAAAAGAGTATCAAACAATAAAAAATTATCTAATTATTTAACTAGTGAACAAAAATTTACTCTGATGATGAATAATATAAATAAAATACTCGCTCAAGCTGTAGAAAAGGACTATAAATAAGGATGAGAGGGTAATTCAAGCAAGGGGATGTCTTTTAAGAGGCATCTTTTTTTATACAAATAAAGTATATAACAAAAAATAACAATTATAAATTCCTTATATTAGTAAAAAATAAAAATATATAAAATTATCAATAGGAGGTATTAATATTATGGATAAAAATATAAATCCCAATGCAAGAATTGCGCTAAAACAACTTAGAATGGAAGTTGCAGCAGACTATGGTATGAACTATGAAGACGCATTTGATATAATAGAAAACGCGCATAGCAATGGATCGTTATCTAATTATTTTAAAAAACTTGAGAATAGAAAAAATGATTTTTCAAGTAAAGCTAGTCAATCAGAATAAAAAATGTAAAACAGTGAGAAAATAAGTTTAAAATAATATTAAGAGGTGGCAGCTATGAAAAAATTGACTAGTATAATAGTAGCTATAATGCTTATCATAACGCCTATGAATATGTCATATGCAAATGATAAGGAAAATAGTACATCTATGAATATTTCTTCAAAATCAGCTATATTAATGGATGTAGGGAGTGGGCAAATTTTATATGAAAAAAATGCTAATGATAAACTACCTCCAGCTAGTGTAACCAAAGTAATGACTATGCTATTGTGTGTAGAACAGCTTGATTCTGGCAAAATAAAATTAGATGACAAGGTTCAAATAAGTGACACTGCATCAAGTATGGGAGGAAGCCAAATCTTCTTAGAAGCAGGAGAAATACAAGATGTAAATACATTACTTAAAGGAATAGCAGTGGCTTCTGCAAATGATGCTTGCGTAGCTATGGCAGAACATGTAGCTGGTAGCGTTGAAGGATTTGTAGATAATATGAATGCTAAAGCAAAAGAACTAGGAATGAAAGATACTCATTTTGTAAATACAAATGGTCTTCCTGTTGAAAATCACTATACTTCAGCTCATGATATTGCTTTAATGTCAAAGGAATTATTAAAACATGAATCTATAAGTAAATATCTTACAACATGGATGGACAAAGTAGTAGTAGGTAAAAAACAAGCAACAGTTGGACTTGCTAATACTAATAAAATGGTAAAACATTACCAAGGAACTACAGGAGTTAAAACAGGATTTACTCAACAAGCTAAATATTGTTTATCAGCTTCAGCTAAAAGAGGAGATACTCATTTAGTAGCTGTAACTCTTGGAGCTGAAACATCGCCAGAGAGATTTAAAGATGCTTCTAGTTTATTGAATTTTGGATTTGCAAACTATGAAAGTGTTAAATTATGTGCAAAAGATGACAATATAGCAACACTTACATTAGACAAAGCAGAAAATAATAAAGTGAATTTAGTAGCAAAAGAGAACTTAACTGTTTTAATTAAAAAAGGTGGAAATAAGGATTTTACTAAAAAAATAGAAGTAAATAAAAATCCAATTATACCTATTAAAAAAGGAACATCTCTTGGTGTAGTTAAAATATATCAAGGAAAAAATATGGTGGGTCAAGTTGACTTAGTTAATACTAAAGATATAAACAAAGCGAGCTATTTACAAATGCTTCAGAGAGTAATAGACAGTATGCTTTAATAGATTGCAAAAAAAGAAGTTTTTTAACTTCTTTTTTTATCGCAATAAACACAAAATATAAATGTTTTGATTATAATTTTATTAATTGGTATAATAATATTAAAATTGTAATTTAGGAGATGTATAAATGAATATAAGTAATATATTAGTAAGTTTAGTAGCAATAGCAGTGGCTATATCTGTTCATGAATTTGGACATGCATATGCTGCACATTTATTAGGGGATGACACTGCTAAAATGGAGGGTAGAATGACACTAGACCCTGCAAAACATATAGACCCATTAGGTCTTCTTATGATGGTGATTGTTCATATAGGATGGGCTAAACCAGTTCCAGTAAATCCTAATAATTTTAAAAATTATAAAATCGGAAATATATTAGTATCATTATCGGGTGCAATAGGAAATATACTTGCAGCTATCTTATGTGTGGTAATTATGAAATATGTTAGAATGGAAGCTATTTCAACAATAGCATATACAACATTAATGTATAATGTAGGATTTGCAGCGTTTAACTTACTTCCTGTACCTCCACTTGATGGATGGGGGATAGTATCATCGTTTATACCATACAAATATAATGAAATGGTTTATAAATATGAAAGTATTAGTTATCCTATATTGTTAATTTTAATATTTACAGGAGGATACTCAATAATAGTATCGCCAATACGGGATGTAATAATGAATATAGTATGGATGTTTTGTTAAAATAGTATAAATTAAAGGATGATTAAATGAAATATAATATACAATTACAAGTGTACGAAGGTCCTCTAGACTTACTATATGATTTAATTTCTAAACATAAAATAGATATAAAAGATATATCAATAATAGATATAACAAAGCAGTATATAAAGTATATAGAAATGTTAGAAAAAATGGATTTAGAAATAACTAGTGAGTTTATAACAATGGCATCAAAGCTTCTAGAAGTGAAATCAAAGTATTTGTTATTTAAACAAAAATCTGATGAAGAAGTAGAAGATCCAAGATTAGAACTTATGGAGCAATTAGAGGAATATAGAAAGTTTAAAATAGCAGCTGAAAATCTAAGAGATAATATTGTTTATATAGATGAATTATATTATAGGAAAAAAGAAGAGATAATTATTGATGAAAAAGTAAATTTAGAAGAAATATCAATAGAAGCTATAATGAAAATACTTCCTCATATATTAAAAGTAAAAAAAATAGAAGAAGAAGTAACTGATGAAAAACTAAATAAAATAGTAAGAGGAAGAATTATATCAGTAGAGGAAAAAACAAGATATATAAGACAAATAATAAAAGAAACAAATGAAATACAATTTACTAAAATAATACATACATCTGATAAAGATGAAATAATCGCTACATTCTTATCTATATTAGAATTGATAAAATGTAGGGAAATAATAGTAGAACAGAATATTTTCTTTGACGATATAATAATAAAAAGAAATTCGGAGTGGTAAAATGAAACGTAAAGAAATAAAAAGCATTATAGAGGCAATTATGTTTGCATATTCGGACCCTATAAGCATTGGGGAATTAAATAATATAATTAATGAAGAATTATCAAGAAAAGAAATAGAGTTTATGCTAAACTCATTGATAGATGAATATAGGGAAAATAATAGAGGGATACAAATAATAAAGTTAGAAGATAAATATCAAATGACTACAAACAAAGATTATTCTGATTTTATAAAAAAAGTATTAGAGCCACATAAGAAAAAAAGTTTAAGCCAAGCTACTTTAGAGACATTAACTATAGTAGCTTACAAGCAACCAATAACAAAAGTCCAAGTAGAAGATGTAAGAGGCGTAAAGTGTGATAGAGCTATACAAACTCTTTTAGAGAATGAATTAATAATAGAAGCTGGTAGACTTGATAAAATAGGTAAACCCATAATCTATAAAACTACAAATGAATTTTTAAAGTTATTAAGTATAGAAACATTAGAAGATTTACCTAAGTTAGAAAACAGTGAAGAAGAAAATAATCAAAATAGTTAATTAAGATAGATTACTTTTTAAAGGTAATCTATTTTTTTACACTTAGGAAAAACACTTTGTTATTTAAAATAAATTTCAATAATAAGTATACATACCTATTATTTGGAAAATAATAATACTATGAGATACAATGATATATTTATAGTTAATATTTTATTAATACTATTTATAGGGGGGTTAATAACTTTTATTAAATCATCTTTAAATTTAGTATTTACAGTAAATGTAGATAAAAGTGATATATTTGTTAAACTTAATGTTAAATACTTGTTAAACTTAATAAATATAAAAACAAATATTTATCCAAAATTAAAGAAAAAAATTGAAATATATAAAAATAAAAAGGAGAATATAGAAAAAGAAGTAAATAGAAAAATAAATAAAAAGGATATAAAAAAAGAAGATATTAAAAAAATTTACAGCTTAATAAAAAGAATTAAAATATATGAAATATATAGTGATATAGGTTTTGGAAATGAAAATGTTGTTTTCACAAGTTTTATACATTTATTTATAAATACTATATATGGAAATTTAATTAATTTAAATAATGCTGAAAAAATATATTTAAGAGTTAATCCTAATTTTACAAAAAATTACGTAGATTCAAATATAAAAATACATATAAAACTTAAAATTAAAGACATAATAATAATATCTGTAGCATTATTTAAAATTTATAAAAAGGTAAAAAAAAATAGAAAGGATGGTGGGAATGGTGAAATCAACAGGAGCAATTCAAAGTCTTATGGAGACAACATTTGATACAATTAAAGGCTCAATAGATGCCAACACTATAATAGGAGATCCTATACAAACTGATAATACTGTAGTTGTACCAATATCAAAAGTAACTATTGGATTTGGAATTGGAGGGGGCGAATATTCAAAGGGACATGATAAAAGTAAATTAAAGGAAAAAAGAGAAGAAACCGAAGATAATAATTTTGCAGGAGGAAGTGCAGGTGCAATTTCAATACAACCAGTAGCTTTTGTAGTAGTTGAAAATGGAGAAACAAGACTTATGAGCTTAGATAACAGTATTAATATGGTAGATAATATATTGGCAGTTACTCCAAAGGTTATAGAAAAAATTCAAAATTTATCTAAAAACAATGATAAAAATAAAAGCAGCAATAAAAATAAAAAAAATATATAATAAAAAAACTATTTATAGGTTATGAAGTATATAGCTTATAGATAGTTTTTTGTTATATATTTAGATTAATGTAATATTAAAAAAATTCCATATATAGCTTAAGATAATAAAGTTTTAAATTAAAACTATTTAAATAGATAATAATATATATATATAGTATAATAAAAAATAACATAGATTAAATAAAGATAATTAAGATGTATTTAAATTTAGAATACTAATATTTTGAGGTGAATATTATGGAAAATAGAGAAATTTCGATTTTGATGATGGAAAATATGAATCATTTTAGCAATTTAATAAAAATTGTAAATGATGAAAGAAACAGTTCAGAAAAAATTCTTACAGAAAGACAATTTTTTGCATTAGTGAGTATTAGAAAACATAAAAAAATAGAACTTAAAAATTTAAGCAAAGATTTGTATGTGTCAACTTCGAGCTTATGTATATTGTTAAATAAATTAGTAGAACAAGAATATGTATATAGAGAAGAAGATACAAGAGATAGAAGAAACACTTTTTATTGTATAAGTGAAAAGGGGGACAAAATAGTAAAAGCAGAAATAGATAAATTTTTAGGTATAATCGCAACTAAAATAAATAAGTTAGATACAAATCAAAAAGAAAAATTATTTAGCTGTTTGAGTGAAGCTAATCCAATAATAAAAGATTTATTTTAATATATGGAAGTGAAATTAAATAATTTATAAATTAGATATAAAAATAAAATTACTTAATTTAACAAGTTGTGATACAATTAAATAGCCTAAGATTTTTATTTTCTTCTTACGTAATAAAATTGAAAATAAAGATAATTTGCTCGCTAACAATAGCGAGCTTTTTTTTATTTATTTTTTAAATTTAAAAATTTCTCTATCAGAAATGAAAACAGGTATATATACGGCTGTAGTGGCTAAAAAGAAAATTAAGATACCTGTTAAATTTAATGCTGAAAAACTATAAGAATAATTAGCAGAAGTAATAATATTCAATAATAGTATAAATGAAAAATAAAGTATACAAGTAATGAAATTATCTCTTATAGCATATTTATTAATCTTGAATTTTCTAACTTCAACCATATAAACATTAGCATAAATCAATAAAACTTTAGAAAATATAAATAAGAAGTAAAGTATATTAGGGAACCTATAAGGAATCTCTTTGAAGAAAATTATCTCTCCTATAGAACAAACTAAACTCCAAGAAAAAAAAACATTAAATAAGTGGTATTGCTTAAAAAATAATATAGCAATACAAATGTAAGCACAAAATCTACTGATACCAATAGGAAGAGAACTTAATGTATTATAATTTCCCATTGAAATTATTGAAACTTGTTCAAATACTATTTCTAAAACAATTAACCAACAAATTATTTTTTCAACAATATAACTATAAGGTAATAAATTTTTAGTTAGTCTATTACAAAAACACATAAATATAGCAAAAATAAATAATATTATTAAATGTTCTCTAGAAAAAAGAAACGTATTAGTCATAAAATTCTCCCCTGTAAATAAATTTTCACATATTTTATTTTAAAAATTTAAAATTGATATAATCACTATATAATATAATATATTTTAAGTTTTTTTAAAATAGAATTAATAAAAATATACAAACTTAAGAATGCTAGTGTAACAAAAAAAAATAAAAATAATAAATTAATACTATATAGATAAAGACATTTGAAAATATCATTATGAGGAAGTGAATAAGTTGAAGAAAGCTAGCATTCAATTATGTGCCGATGTAGGAAGCAAGTATTGTCCATGTCACCTTGCGTACTCAGGGGATTGCATAAAGTGCCCAATTATACGTGGAGAAAAAACTTGCGACTGTTTGTGGCAAGGAGTTTGTATTTACAGTGAACTTAAACATAGCAAAAACACACCAATGTGTGAAAGAAAAGAAACTTTATGTGATATAAAAGAAGTAAAAGATTTAGAAAGTAATATTTTTTTAATAAAAATACAGGTGCCTAAAGACATGATAATAGATTTATGTAGTCCAGGTGCATATGTATTGATAAAAAGTAAGGATAAAAATAGCGATATATTTAACACTCCAATATCTGTTATGGATGTAGATGTAAAAAATTGTATTTTAGAAGTTGTAGTTAAATCAAGAGGAATTAAAACTAAGAATATAATAAATTTTGATCAAGTCTGGGTTAAAGGTCCATATTTTAATGGTGTTTTTGGAATAAAGCAAATCAAATGGGCTTATAAAATTAATACAGTTGTAGTATTAAATGGATTATCTCAAGTTAACTCTATAAACATTATAAAAAGATTATTAGAAAATAAGAATAATGTAGAAGTATTTATTAATAATAAAGCAACTGTATTACAAGTAGTAATAGATAAGTTGAGAAACCTAGGTGTAAATATTTATGATACGGATTTAAATAAAGATAAAGACTTTTTAATTGATTATATAAGAAGAAATGACGTGGAATTTGTATATAGTGGAGGCTCTGACTTATTTAACAAATATGTAATGGATATTGTAGACTCAGTTGATGAAAATATAAATCTGGCCGTTTCAAATAGCAATTTAATATGCTGTGGAGAAGGTGTTTGTGGAGCTTGTACTATAGATGTAAATGGACAGAAGGTAAAGTCATGTAAGGCGCAAATCGACAGTCGGGATTTTTTGAATTCTAGGAATTTATAGGGGGAATAAGTATGCCAAAAGTAGTTATAATTGGAGGGGGATGGGCTGGATGCGCATCTGCCATATCTGCTAAAAAAGCAGGAGCTGAGGTTGTTATATTAGAAAGAACTGATTTATTATTAGGACTTGGAAATGTTGGAGGAATAATGAGAAACAATGGCAGATATAGTGCTACAGAAGAAGCAATTGACCTTGGAGCTAAAGAACTG
The DNA here is from genome assembly GCA_000686145.1 of Peptostreptococcaceae bacterium VA2. Lineage (GTDB taxonomy): Bacteria > Bacillota > Clostridia > Peptostreptococcales > Peptostreptococcaceae > Romboutsia_D. The sequence goes on from JMMB01000007.1 coordinate 1,050,044, forward strand.
TTTGAAATCACTGATAAATATTCTACTCATGTGAATATAGATTTCCCAGGCCATAATCATGCAACGATTTATAACGTAACTAAGATAGAAAGACCTGTTAGACAAAAAATTATTGATATGGGAATAGAAGTTAAATTTTTTAGTAGAGTCGTAGATGTTGAAATGGAAGATAAAAAAATAATTGCGGTTATACTTGAAGATGGAGAAAAAATAAAGGGAGATGCTTTTGTAGAAACGACAGGTTCTTCAGGACCTATGGGCAATTGTACTAAGTATGGTAATGGGTGTGCTATGTGTGTTTTAAGATGTCCTTCTTTTGGGGGAAGAGTTAGTATAAGTAGTAGGTGCGGTGTAGAGGATATGATTGGAAGACGAAATAATGGGGAGTACGGCGCATTTAGTGGATCAATGAAATTATTAAAAGAATCTTTAAGTGAAGAAATACAAAAAGAATTAAATGAAAAAGGATGTTCAGTAGTTCCACTTCCAGAAGAATTAAAAAACGAAGAAAAACTAGATATAAAGGTATGCCAACAATACGCATTACCTGCTTTTTCTAATAATATTGTTTTAATAGATACAGGTCATGCAAAGCTTATGAGTCCATTTTTTAATTTAGAAAAATTAAGATTAGTACCTGGGTTTGAAGGAGCTTTAATTGTTGACCCATACTCAGGCGGAAAAGGAAATTCTATTAGATATTTGTCTGTAGCTCCAAGAGATAATTATATGAGAGCTAAAGGTGTTGACAACTTGTTTGTTGCAGGAGAAAAATCAGGGTTTTATGTAGGGCATACAGAAGCTATATGTACAGGAAGTCTAGCAGGGCACAATGCAGCTAGAAGTTGTATAGGGATGTATCTAATACAACTACCTACAAATTTGCTTATAGGAGACTTCATAGCTTATTCTAATAATGAAATGAGTAAACCAGATGGAGATAAATTGAGATTTACATTTGCTGGTAGCATTTATTTTAATAGAATGAAAGAACTAGGTTTTTATAGTACAGATAAGAGTACTATTTGTGATAGGGTTAAAAAAGTTGGTCTAGAAGGATTGTATAATAAAAAAATAATAGAATGATAAAAATATCCTATAAAGTAGATAGCAAAAAGCTACTTTATAGGATGTTTTTGTTATTTTAAATAAATAATTGTAAATATAAAAGAAGGAAATTAAGTAGCTAAAGGAGAAAGGATATTATGATATATAAAAGCATAATACTTAATAAAGAGCAACTAGATAAAGTCTTAAAAATGTAAGGGGGATCAAAATAATGAAAACTTTGAAACTGGATGGAGATCAGATTAACCTAATAAAAAGAGCCGTAGAACATTATAATGAAGATATTGAGAAAGAGTATTTAAGACTTGTAAATACAGCAATTACAGAGGAAGAAAGAAAATTACATACAAATGAAAAGGCAACAATTGATAGCCTAAATGCTAAATTAGGTAAAAAATAAAAAATGTGCATCTAAATATGAGAAGATTATAAAATATATAAGGCACTTACTTTTATTTAGTAGGTGCTTTATATATTTTATAAAGTTATTATTTATAAATTGATGAGATAACGTAATCTTTAAATGCTTTTGAAACAGGCGACATATAAGAATTTTTAAGCCATCCCATATAAATAATCCTATCTTTGATATTTTCTTTGATTTTTATAATTGAAACACTATTTGTATTAATAAGTGGTGTATTAGGAACTATAGAAATACCGACACCTGCGGCCACTAACCCTTCTAACATACTAGCATCACTAGGTTGTATAGAAATTTTAGGAATATACCCTAATGATTTAGAGTAAGAAATCATCTTATCTTTATTTACCTCACAAGAGGCAACAAAAGATTCATGTTTTAAATCCTTTAAAGAAATCTTAGTTTTATTTGAAAGACTATGATCCTTAGGAACAATTAAAACATATTCTTCTTTCTTTATAGAAATAGATTCAATTTCATTATTAAGATTAATGCTATCTACAGAGTCATAAAATCCTAAATCTATTTTTCCACTTTTTAAATCCTTTAATATACTTCCTACACATTGATGATTAAATTGGAATTTAGTATTAGGACTAATATTTAAAAAACCACTAATTATAAACGGCATAAAAAACGTACTCACAGTAGAAGTAGATGATATAGAAATAGTGCCTGTATTAGGGTTTGTTATATCTTGTAATTCCCTTATTCCTTTTTCAATTTCAGCTAAAGCTACATTTGTGTGAGATAAAAAGATTTTTCCAAAGTTAGTAAGTTTTATGTTACGGCCATTCTTTTCAAATAAAGGCACATTTAGTTCCTCTTCTAATTTTGATATTGATTTGCTTAAAGCTGGTTGAGTTACTGACAGTAGTTGAGCAGAAAGTGTGAAATTTTCAGTTTCAGCTATTGATTTGAGATATTGTAACTGTTGTAAATTCATTTTGGACTCCTTAGTAGTTAGTAGATTTAATATAAAAAACACAGATTCTAACAATGAAAACATATAACTAAAAGTAATAGTTATATGAATTACATTAAATAGACATAGTAGAATTTATAATGGTATAATCACAAAATATAGAATTTAAATTATGAATAATACATATCAATTATAAATATTATTTATAGTTGTGTCAAAAATATACTTAAGGAGCGATTTTTTATGATGAATGTAGATAAAGATAAATGTATAGGTTGTGGATTATGTGTGAAGGACTGTTTTGTAAGAGACATAGAGCTGATAGATGGCAAAGCTAAAATAAACAATATGACTTGCTTTAAGTGCGGACATTGTATAGCTATATGTCCTAAAGGTGCAGTATATACAGATGAATACAGTATGGAAGATGTAGAAGAATATAATAAAGAAGAATTTGAAATAGATGCAGACAACTTACTAAATTTTATTAAATTTAGAAGAACTATAAGACAATTCAAAAACAAAGATGTAGAAACAGAAAAACTTTCTAAAATTATAGAAGCAGGAAGATTTACTCAAACAGGAAGTAATAGTCAAAATGTCTCTTACATTGTAGTAAGAGAAGGGATAGATAAATTAAAAGAAATAGCATTAGAAAGCTTAAATGGATTAGGTGAAAATATACTTTCTAATTTAAATCCACAAATGATGCCATTTAAGAGATACGCACAGATGTGGGTAAATATGTACAAAAATTATAAGTTAAATCCAAATGGAAAAGAGCAATTATTTTTTAATGCTCCAGCTATAGTATTAGTTGTATCTGATTCACCAGTAAATGCAGCATTAGCTTCTTCTAATATGGAACTTATGACTAATGCGTTAGGCCTTGGAACTTTCTTTAGTGGATTTTTTGTAAGAGCAGCACAAGGGAATAAGAAAATTATGGATTATTTAGAATTAGGAGAAGGAAAAGAAATTGTTACATGTATGGTAATAGGATATCCTGATGTCAAATATTCAAGAACAACACCTAGAAAAATTGCAGAGATAAGTTGGAAATAAAATAACCTAACTGACAAAACAATAAAACCAAGTAGATTAATTTGTATGTATTATTAATTTACTTGGTTTTCTTATTGAAAAAAATATTTTCAATAAGAAAAGGTAAAACATTGGTGTATGTAAAATATACATATATAAATAAAAAATTAAAGGGTGTGTATATATGGACATCACAGAAGTAAGCTATAGAATGTTTGAAATATATGCTAGAGAATATAAAAAACTCATAAATGAAAAGGAAGAAATAAAAATACCACATATAGAAAATAAAATGAAAGAGATTAGTGAAGAATTAACTTATTATATAAAAGAAATTTGTAAGTTAGATGCACAATTTAAACAAAATAGCGATGAAATTCCAGATCCAATTAAATATTTTATGGAAAATGGAAAACCCCTAAATCCATATGATTATATAAACAATACTTCGTGGGAAGGTTTCTGGAAACAATGTAGCGGAAAAGACTTAGAATATTTTATATCCTATTTAGAATATCCAATAATATATCCAAAGCATGAAAACTACTTAGAGGGTGATAGATGTTTGTTAAAAGTATTTACAAAAGAGACTGGATTATCAAAAATACCATATGGAGTAAAATGTGCCCAGATTATAAATAAAAAATATTTTATTAAATGAAAATAGTTAAATAGTGTAAAAAAATTCCTGCCACTGCCGTATAAACATTATAACTATAAATTACAGTTAATATAGTTGATTTTAACGTATAGAGGGGGAAGAAAATGAATAAAAAAATAGCCCTAGCGACATTGATAATACCTATGGCAGTAAGTAATGTATATGCATCAGGAATAACCGGTATAGTTACAACTAGTTCTTTAAATATAAGAAGTGGAGCAGGATCTAATTATGCCGTTTTATTTAGTGTTAAAAAAAATGAGAAAGTTACTATAAATCAAACATCTAATGGATGGTATAAGATAAAGACAAGTTCAGGTAAAGAAGGATGGGGCTCATCTAATTATATATTAAAATCAAGTCCTAATGATAATTCCGATGGATCAAATACATCTGGGGTTAAAAAAAGAGTATCAATAAATTCATTAAACATGAGAAGTGGTGCTGGAACAAGTTATAGATCTATAGCTACTTTAAATAAGGGAACAGTGCTAGACGTAGTATCAGAAGGTAACGGATGGACAAAAGTTAAACATGAGGGAAGATTAGGTTATGTTTCTAGTGAATATTTGCAAGACATAAAACCTGAAGCAACGACACAAGGTCTAAAAGAAGTAACGACATCTAGCTTAAATGTAAGAAGTGGTGCAAATACTAGTTGTTCAGTAGTTGGCAAGTTGGAAAAGGGAGAAAAAATAAAAGTAATATCAGAAAGTAATGAATGGGCAAAAATTGAGTATAAGGGGAAAATAGCATACACATCTAGTAGATACTTAAAAAATGCTTCATCTTCTTCAAATCCAGTTCAAAATCCCCCATCAACAAATCCAAAGCCAGAAGGCGTTAATGAAACCAAAATAGTAAATATAAATTCATTAAATGTAAGAAGTGGACCTGGTACTACTTATAGCAAAGTAGGAACTCTTAAAAAAGGTGAAAAAGTATGGGTAATGTCACAAAGTAGTGGATGGTCAAAGTTAAACTATAATAATAAAACTGCTTATACATCAAGCCAGTATTTAAGTAAGGAAGATACTACATTAAATCCGCCATCAGTAGTAGGGGGAGAGAGCAGTGAAAATATAAATGGAGCTACTGTAAATTATAAAGGTTTAAGTTATACACTAGCAGACCATGTGAGAGTACAAAAAGAAAGAGCAAATGCAGGTGGGAATGTTATAAGTTCAAGTATACCAAGAGGTAGTGAGGCCTCTGGAGTTAACGTAAGCAGAGGCTTTGTACAATCAAATAACAGTGATTTAACATATTATTTAAATCCAAGTAACTTTATAAAAACTTCAAAGGGTATGATGCAGTTTCTAAAACTAGATAGCTATAAAGGTGGAATATCAGAAAATGAGTTAAACTCATACTTAAATTCTCTACCGAAAGCTTCTTCAGGAACTAATGTATTTTATAATAAAGGACAAGCTTTTATAAATGCAGCACAAAACTATAATATAGATCTTGCATACCTTGTTTCACATGCTATGTGGGAAACTGCTTATGGAAAATCAAAATTAGCCCAAGGACAAACAATAACATCATTTAAGGGGAAAACTCTTAGTAGACCTGTTAAAGTTTATAATTTCTTTGGAATAGGAGCTATCGATAAAAGCGCTAATGTATCAGGAGCAGAGGCTGCATATTCAAATGGATGGACAAGTATAGAAAAAACTATAGATGGTTCAGCTCAGTGGATAGCTAAAAATTATATAAAAAATTCTAGATACAATCAAAATACTATATATAAAATGAAATTTAGTTATGATTATTCTTGGCACCAATATGCTACAGATGTAAACTGGCCAAATGGTATTTCGGGAATAATGGTTAAGATTACTAATATGTACAATGGTAGAAATAATTTAATATTTGAGGTTCCAAGCTATAAAAAATAGGACAATAAAAAAGATAAAAATATCGGATACTAAGCATAGTGTATATGAGTATATCCGATATTTTTTATACAGTATAAAAACTATATTTATTTTTGGATTATTAATTAAATTATCATGCTAAGTACTTTCTACGCTTAAAGTATATGTCTAAATTATGCTCTTTCACAATATTTTTAAGACCTCCAAAATTATAAGTAGCAAGGGCATATTCTCTCATTTTATTAAATAAAAATTCTTCTTTACTATTTTCAAATACAAGAAAAGCTTTTGCTATATCCCACGCTTTAGATTCCCTATCTATTAAATTTTTCTTTAAATCTAAAATACTATTATCTAGTTCTAATGGTAAATTACCTTTATGAAAATCCTCAGAGTTAACATCTATATCAAATTGTATAATTGTATCTATTATAGACGAGAGTATTATAGCGTACTCTTGTTTTGCTTTATATATATCTGGGTCTAGGATATGACCAACTTCGTGTGATATAACAAATTTAGCAATACTTTTAATAGAAGAAGGTGAGATGGAAATTACTGCTTCATAATTGTTTACAAATGAAAAAAAATTATAACAAAATGATAAAAAGCTATTTCTAGAAGATAAGATAGTTTTTAGTCTAGGCAGTGCGCATATAGGAATATTGCTACCCTTGGAATAAAAAAGAAATATTTTTTTGTTTATATTAAGACTTGATAAAGATTTTTTCAGAAGTTTTTTTTCTCCTAACTCTATATAATAAAGTGCTATTTTTCTATAGTTATTTGCATCAAAAGAAGTCATACTAACACCGCCTTAGATTATAGTCTTTTTACTATAATATTAAAACAGATACAATTTGTAGCTAATCCAAAATAAAATAGTATATATGAATAAAAATAAAATTCTTTAAGGATAATAATTAACCTATGATATAATATTTAGTCTAAGGAAAGGAGATTTTTATGGAAACTATAAAAGAGTACTTAGATAAGTTAGAAATAAATAATAATATATTATCAAGCCAGCTAAAGGAAGTTTATATAAATAAAGTAGTTTATTTTAAAGAAGACAAGGTGGTTTATTTTTATTTGACATCTAAAGCTATAATGTCTTATGAAGTTTTAGAAATGTTTAGAGAGGAATTAAAAGAAAAATTAAATTATTTTCAAGACATAAAAATAAAAATTAGATATACAGGATTAGATAGAAAGAAAAACAAAGATATAATAAAATTGTATTGGATGAATATTATATACATATTAAAACAACTTTGCCCATCTATTGCTGGATGGTATAGACAAGTAGAGTATTTGTGCATAGATGATTTATTGAAAATAAAGCTTCCAAAAGGATTGTTTTATGAGAGGCTTATGAAACAAAATGTAGTATATGTACTAAAAAGTATTTTAAGCGAAGAATTAGGTATTGATATAAATATACAAATAGAAAAAGCTATAGATGAAGATATTAATATAGAAAAAATAATGAGGAAAACAGATAAAATAACAGAAGATAGAATTAAGGAATTAGAGATAAGTTCTAGAGAAGTACAACCACAAGATGAAGAAAGTGCCTATGTTATAAAATCAGAAGTTGATGAATCATTGATTTATGGAGAAAATGTAAATGCAATGCCAGAAAAAATAGTATCTTTAAACAATACTTCAGGAACTGTTTCAATAACTGGTGAGGTATTTGATGTTGAAACTAAAGAACTTAGAAATGGTAAAATACTTTTAATAGCAAGTGTTACAGACTACACTAGTTCAATAAGCTGTAAGTTATTTTTAAATGATACTAATAAAAATGGCGTACTAGAGTATGTTGAAAAAGGCTCATATTTAAAAATTAAAGGTGATATTATATATGATACTTATCAAAGAGAGCTTACTATGACGATAAGTGGTATAAGAAAAGAAGTTAAGGTAGAAAGAATAGACACTAGCGAAGAAAAAAGAGTAGAGCTTCATGCACATACTCAAATGTCTTCTATGGATGCGATGACTCCTACCAAAAAGCTAGTAGAACGAGCAGCTAAATGGGGGCATAAGGCAATAGCAATAACAGACCATGGTGTAGTGCAAGCATTTCCAGAAGCTATGAATGCATCAAAGGGTAAAAATATAAAAATACTTTATGGAGTAGAAGGATACTTAGTCGAAGATGACGCTTGCATTATACAAGAACCAAATGATAAAGAATTATCACAGACTTTTGTTGTATTTGACTTAGAAACTACTGGATTTTCTAATACTAATGACAGGATAACTGAAATTGGTGCTATAAAAATAGAAAACTTCAAAATGGTTGATAGATTTAGTGAACTTATAAATCCTCAAAAAGATATATCTTATAAAATACAAGAATTAACAGGTATTACTAATGATATGGTTAAAGATAAGCCAACTATACAAGAAATATTACCTAAATTTATAGATTTTATAGGCGACAGTGTATTAGTAGCTCACAATGCAGAATTTGATATGGGATTTATAAATGAAAAATGTAGACAAGAAAATATAGAGTTTAATAATAAAAGTGTCGATACACTTACATTAGCTAGAGTATTATTGCCAGACTTAAAAAGACATAGATTAAACGTTGTAGCTAAGGCATTGGGTATACCTTTATTAAATCATCATAGAGCTGTTGATGATGCACAAGCTACAGCTATGATATTTAATAAATTTTTAGATATGTTAGTTAAAAAAGGGGCGAATACTTTAAGTGATGTAAACAAAGTACTTGGTAACATTGAATACACAAAATTAGGTACTAACCACATAACTTTAATAGCTAAAAATTATACGGGTCTTAAAAATTTATACAAAATAGTATCTGATGCTCATGTAAATCATTTTTATAGAGCACCTCGAATTCTTAGAAGTGTATTAAATGAATACAGAGAAGGTCTTATAATAGGGTCAGCTTGTGAAGCAGGTGCAGTATTTAAAGCAGTTAAGAAAAATGTAAGTGACGAAGAGCTATCAAAGATAATAGATATGTATGACTATATTGAAGTTATGCCAATTGATAACAATAGATTTATGATTCATAAAGGTGAAGTAGAAGATGAAGATGAATTAAGAGAACTAAATCGTAAGATGGTTGAAGTTGCTCATAAATTTGGCAAAATACCAGTAGCTACTGGAGATGTTCATTTTTTAGATAAGCACGAAGCTGTTCTTAGAAAAATATTAAAATATTCTCAAGGTTTTAAAAATGAAGATGAAGAAACATATCTTCATTTTAGAACTACTAATGAAATGCTAGATGAATTTAAATACTTGGGTGAACAATTAGCTTATGAAGTTGTAATTGAAAATACTAATAAAATTGCAGACATGGTAGAAGATATAAAGCCTATACCAGATGACACATATCCGCCAGTAATAGAGGGTTCTGACGTAGAACTTAGAGAAATGTGTTATGAAAAAGCAAAAAGAATATACGGAGAACCATTGCCAGATGTAGTAAATGCAAGACTTGAGAGAGAATTAAACTCCATAATAGGTAATGGATATGCAGTTATGTACATTATATCTCAAAAATTAGTTACAAAGTCTTTAAGTGATGGGTATTTAGTCGGTTCAAGAGGTTCTGTTGGTTCTTCATTTGCAGCAACAATGAGTGATATAACAGAAGTTAATCCTCTTCCAGCTCATTATATTTGTGAAGATGAAAATTGTAAATACTCATATTTCTTTGAAATAGGTGAATACGGTTCAGGTATAGATTTACCAGATAAAGATTGTCCTAAATGTGGGAAAAAGCTTAAAAAAGATGGACATGATATACCATTTGAAGTTTTCTTAGGGTTTGAAGGTGATAAAGAACCAGATATAGATTTAAACTTCTCAGGAGATTATCAGCCTATAATTCATAAATATACAGAGGATTTATTCGGAGAAGGTTATGTTTATAGAGCGGGTACAATAGGTACCGTAGCAGAAAAAACAGCATTTGGATATGCTAGAAAGTATGTAGAAGAAAATAATATACATGTACCAAGTGCTGAAGTACTTAGACTTTCTAATGGATGTACAGGTGTTAAAAGAACTTCAGGACAACATCCTGGTGGAGTTATGGTTATACCACATTATAAAGACGTATATGACTTTACACCAATACAATATCCTGCAAATGATACTTCTTGTGGAGTAATAACTACTCACTTTGATTACCATTCTATAAGTGGTAGAATACTAAAACTTGATATACTAGGACACGATGCTCCGACTATGATAAGAATGCTTGAAGATATAACGGGTATTGTTGCAACAGATATTCCTCTTGATGACCCAGAGACAATGTCTTTATTTACATCAACAGATGCACTAGGAGTAACACCTGAGCAAATAAATTGTCCGATAGGATCACTTTCAATACCAGAGTTTGGAACGAAGTTTGTTAGACAGATGCTTCTTGATACAAAACCAACTACATTTGCTGCTTTAGTGCGTATATCAGGTCTTTCTCATGGTACCGATGTTTGGCTAAACAATGCACAGGATTTAGTAATAGAAGAAGTAGTTGGGATTGATGAAGTTATATCAACTCGTGATGATATAATGAACTACCTTATATTCAAGGGTTTAAAACCTAAAAATGCATTCACAATTATGGAAAATGTAAGAAAGGGTAAGGGGTTAAAGCCACAACATATAGAAGAAATGAATGAAAATGATGTTCCTGAGTGGTATATAGGTTCATGCAAAAAGATAAAATACATGTTCCCTAAAGCCCATGCAGTAGCTTATGTCATGATGTCATTTAGACTAGCTTATTGCAAAGTTCATTATCCAGAAGCTTTTTATGCTACTTATTTTACAACTAAAGCAGAAGATTTTGATGCAGAAATAGTTGTAAAAGGACTTCCTGCTATAAAATCTAAGATACATGAAATAGAAGCTTTAGGAAATGATGCAACAACAAAAGAAAAGAATATACTAACAGTACTTGAAGTTGCTCTTGAAATGTATGCTAGAGATATAAAAATACTTCCTGTTGACATATATAAATCAGATGCAAGTAAATTCCAAGTTGCAGGCGAAAAAATTTTATTGCCTCCTATGATAGCGCTTCAGGGAGTTGGAGAAAATGCAGCGATTAATATTCAAAAAGATAGAGAAAAAGGAGAGTTTATATCTAAGGAAGATTTAAGAAAAAGAACCAAGATTTCAAGGACTGTTATAGAAACCTTAACAAATCATGGTTCACTTGAAAATATGAGTGATGAAAATCAGTTATCATTGTTTTAGATAAACTAAAAAATTATAACATAATAAAAAATTAGAATTTAAAGCTCTAGATATGATTTATATTTAGAGCTTTTTTAGTTTGATGGTAACATCAACTATACTTGGTATAATAACTATGATTTTATTTAGGCCTCGTTCATGGTGTGTTTATTGTCCAATAGGCACTATGACGCAAATGATTTCAAAGGCTAAATACAATGATAGTAAGGGTATGGATATTTAAAAAATTTGCAACGAAAACTAATATATGGTATTATAGTATATAAAATAATATATTTTGCAGAAACTAAGAGTGAGACCGATGTGCTCACTCTTTTGTTTTAAAAACTAAACTGACAACTGAATAGGAGGGAAAAAAATGAAAAAGAGTATAGAAGCTATAATCGAAGAAATGGTAGCAAAAATAACAGATCCACTTAACTTTGAAATAGTAGACGTTGAATATGTTAAAGAAGCTGGAGAATACTACTTAAGAGTATACATTGATAAAGATGGTGGAATAGCTTTAAGTGACTGTGAATCTGTAAGTAGACAACTTAGTGAAGTATTAGATATAAAAGACCCAATAATAGACAATTATTTCTTAGAAGTATCATCACCAGGACTTGATAGACCACTTAAAAAAGATAAAGATTTCGTAAGATATCAAGGTAGAGATGTTGAAATTAAATTATATAAGCCAATGAACGGATGCAAGCAATTTGAAGGCGAATTAGTTGGACTAACTGAAGAAAATAACATAAAACTAATAATAGATGGAAACGAAGTAGAGTTTGGCAAAAAAGAAGTAGCACTTGTTAGACTTGCAATAAAGTTTTAAACGTAGCATAACAGGGAGGAAAGAAAAATGAATCATGAATTTATGGAAGCATTAGAAGAACTAGAAAAAGACAGAGGTATAGATAAGGCTATACTTATAGATACTATAGAACAAGCACTTTTAACTGCATACAAAAAAAAACTTTGGAGCAGCTCAAAATGTTAGAGTCGAGTTTGATAAAGAAGGCGGAGATATAAAAGTATTTTCTCAAAGAGTGGTAGTTGATGAATCTGATTTATATGACACTTTCTTAGAAATAGAACTTAAGGATGCTTTAGAAATAAGCCCTAACTATGAATTAGGAGATATAATAGAACATGAAGTAACTCCTATGGATTTCGGGAGAATAGCAGCTCAAACGGCAAAGCAAGTTGTTGTTCAAAGAATAAGAGAAGCTGAAAGAGACATAGTATATAGTGAGTTTATGGACAAAGAAAATGAAATAGTTACAGGAGAAGTAGCTAGAGTAAATAAAAACTTAGTTTATGTAAATCTTGGAAGAATAGAAGCAGTAATGACACAAACAGAGCAAATGGTTGGTGAACATTATAAAGCTGGTCAAAAAATAAAGGTTTATATACTAGAAGTGAAGAAAACTAATAAAGGGCCTCAAATAGTGGTATCAAGAAGTCACCCAGGTTTAGTTAAGAGATTATTTGAATTTGAAGTGCCTGAAATATTTGAAGGTATAGTTCAAATAAAATCTATAGCTAGAGAAGCAGGATCTAGAACTAAAATGGCTGTTAAGTCTATAGATGAGAAGATAGATCCGATTGGAGCTTGTGTTGGACCAAAAGGTTCAAGAGTAAAAAATATAGTTAATGAACTTGGTGATGAGAAAATCGATATAATAAAATATAGTGATGATCCAGCTGAGTTTATATGCGCTGCTTTAAGCCCATCAAAGGTTGTTAAAGTAGATGTAAATGAAAGTGAAAAAGCAGCTTCAGTTGTTGTACCTGATTACCAATTATCTCTTGCAATAGGTAAAGAAGGGCAAAATGCAAGACTTGCAGCTAAACTTACTAACTGGAAAATAGATATAAAAAGTGAATCTCAAGCAGGGCAATCAGTTCCTGTAGATGAAGATTTAAAATTAGACGCTGAGTAATAAAGGAGGGGTATTCTTTGCAAAAACAAAAAAAGATTCCTCAAAGAAAATGTATAGCTTGTCAAGAAAGAGACTCTAAAAAAGGCTTAATAAGAATTGTCAAAAATAAGGACGGTAAAATATTCTTAGACGAATCAGGAAAAGCAAACGGTAGAGGTGCGTATATATGTAAAGATGTTGAATGTTTAAAAAAAGCTATAAAGACTAAAGCTTTAAATAAATCATTCAAGATAGAAGTACATAACGAGGTATATGAAAATCTACTTAAGGAGTTAGAAAGTTATGAGAACTAATGAAGATAAAATATATTCATTTTTAGGGCTTGCAACTCGTGCAGGTAAGTTAGTATCAGGAGATGATTCTACACTACTTGAACTTAGACGAGGAAATGTTAAATTAGTTATAGTAGCGGATGATGCATCTGAAAATACTAAAAAATTATTTAAAGATAAGTCATCTTATAGAAATGTAAAATATGTATATTTTTCAACTAAACTACAACTAGGGTTAGCGATAGGAAAAGCTCCTAGAGCAGCAATCGGAGTGAAAGATGCAAATTTTGCTAACAAGATAATGGAATTAATGGAAACACCAAAAATATAATAGGGGGTGATCTTGTGTCAAAAACAAGAGTATACCAAATAGCGGAAGATCTAGGAATGTCAAATGAAGACGTACTAGCCAAATTAATAGAGTTAGAAATAAATGCTGATAATGAAAATAGTGAATTAGAAGCTAATGAAGTAGAGTTAGTTTTAGAAATATTAAAAGATGAATTAGCTTTAACTAATGGATCAACTATAACTATAGATGGAAAATTAACAGTACAAGAATTAGCTAATAAATTAGATAAATCAGCATCTGAAATAATAATGAAGCTTATGAAAATGGGAACAATGGCTACAATAAACCAAGAAATAAGTTTTGAAATAGGATCATTAGTAGCTAGCGAATATGGATTTGAATTAGCTGTAAGTGAAACTAACAACGAAGAAGAATTAGAAGCAATAGATGCGTTAATGGAAATAGAAGAAGATAAAGAAGATGATTTACAGTCAAGACCACCAGTTGTTACAGTTATGGGTCACGTTGACCATGGTAAAACTTCATTACTTGATGCTATAAGATCAACTAGTGTAACTTCAAGTGAAGCAGGAGGAATAACTCAACATATAGGTGCTTCTGAAGTTGTAATAAACGGACAAAAGATAGTATTCTTAGATACTCCAGGACATGAGGCTTTCACATCTATGAGAGCTAGAGGAGCACAAGTTACAGATATGGCTATATTAGTTGTAGCAGCAGATGATGGTATAATGCCTCAAACTATAGAAGCTATAAACCATGCTAAAGCTGCTGGTGTACCTTTAATAGTAGCTATAAACAAAATAGATAAGCCTGGTGCAAATTTAGATAGAGTTAAGCAAGAATTAGCAGACCAAGGATTATTAGTTGAAGACTGGGGTGGAGAAGTTATATGTGTTCCAGTATCAGCTTTAAAAAGAGAAGGTATAGATACTTTACTTGAAATGGTACTTTTAGTAGCTGAAATGGAAGAGTTACAAGCTAACCCTAACAAAAGAGCTGTTGGTACTGTTATAGAAGCAGAATTAGATAAAGGTAGAGGACCAGTTGCTACAGTTTTAGTTCAAGGTGGAACACTTAAAGTTGGAGATCCAATAGTTGCAGGTGTCGCATGTGGTAAAGTAAGAGCAATGATAAACTCTAAAGGAAAAAGAGTTAAGACTGCAGGACCTTCTACAGCAGTAGAAATATTAGGTTTATCAGAAGTTCCACAAGGTGGAGATCAATTCGTATCAGTTCCAACTGATAAAATAGCTAGAAGTGTAGCAGAAAAAAGAACACAAATAGCTAGAGATGAAATGTTAAAATCTAACCAAAGAATGTCACTTGATGATTTCTTCTCTCAAATGAGTGAAGCAGATGTAAAAGAACTTAATATAGTTATAAAAGCAGATGTACAAGGTTCTGTTCAAGCTGTTAAGCAATCACTTGAAAAATTATCAAATGATGAAGTTGCTGTTAGAGTAATACATGGTGGAGTTGGAGCTATAACTGAATCTGACGTTATGCTTGCTACTGCATCTAATGCAATAATAATAGGATTCAACGTAAGACCAGTTCCAGGTGCAGAATTAATGGGACAAAAAGAAAATGTAGATATAAGAAGTTATACTATAATATACAAAGCTATAGAAGATGTTCAAGCTGCTATGACAGGAATGTTAGATCCTGAATATAGAGATGAAGATACAGGAAAAGCTGAAGTAAGAGAATTATTTAAATTATCTGGAGTAGGTACTATAGCTGGTTGTTATGTAACTACTGGTAAGATATTTAGAGGATCTAAAATAAGAATAGTTAGAGATGGAATAATAATCCATGAAGGGCAATTAAATGCACTTAGAAGATTCAAAGATGACGTTAAAGAAGTTAACACAGGATATGAGTGTGGTATGACTTTCGTAAACTACAGCGACTTAAAAGAAGGCGATATAGTTGAAGGTTATATAACTAAAGAAATAGAAAGAAAATTAAAATAGATATAAAAGAGGTCGATATTAATGGCATCATACAATAGAACTAAAAGAATAGCTGAAGAGATAAGAAAAGTTGTAAGCACAATGCTTATAAGCGGAATAAAAGACCCTAGAATAACATCTATGGTAAGTGTAACTGATGTTGAAGTTACTAATGACTTAAGTTATGCATATGTATATGTAAGTATATTAGGTGGAGATGAAGAATCTACATTAAAAGGACTAAGAAATGCAGTAAGTTATATAAGAAGAGAAGTAAGTAGAAACGTAAAGCTTAGACATACTCCTCAAATAATATTTAAAATTGATGACTCTATTAAAAATGGAATGTATATGTCTGATTTAATAAGAAAAGTTAATGAAAATATTAATGCAGCACCATCTGATGAAGAAGAAGGTTCTGATGAATAATATAGATAATATTATACAACATCTAAAGAGAAGTAACGATTATATCGTTACTTCTCATATTAGTCCAGATGGTGATAATATAGGCTCAACACTTGGTATTTATTATGCTTTAAAAAAGCTAGGGAAAAACGTTTTTTATGTAATAGATGATAATACACCACAAAATCTAAAATTCTTGGTTGAAGATGTTGAAATATTAACTTCTAAAGAATTTGAGTTAGAAGATTATTGTGTAATAGCACTTGATTGTGGAGATAAAAACAGAATTTGTTTAAATGATACACTGATAAATAATGCAAAACACTTAACCTGTATAGATCATCATGCAAGTAATGACTACTATGGAGATCTTAATTACATAGATGCAGATGCATCGTCTACATGTGAATTAGTATATAATTTATTAGTTAGATTTGAACAAATAGAACATATAGATATAGTAGATGAAGTTATAGCTACAGCACTTTATACTGGTTTGGTAACAGATACTGGTAATTTTGCATATTCAAGTACTCATCCAAGTAGTTTAGAAATGGGAAAAGAACTTTTATTAAAAGGTGCAAAAAGAGATACTATAATACAGAAAGTATTCCAAAGTAATCCATATAATTATTATAAAATATTAGGAGAAGCTTTAAATACTTTAGATATAGTACAAAATAAAATTGCTAGTATATGTATAACTAAAGAAATGTTAAAAAGAAATTCTATAAGCTTTAATGATGTGGATGGTATAACATCATACACAAGAGATATAGAAAATATAGAAGTTGGAATTCTTTTAAAAGAAAAGAAAGAAAACGAAGTTAAGGTAAGCTTAAGATCAAAACGATATGTGGATGTAAGCCTTATAGCGCAAAGCTTTAATGGTGGAGGACATGTAAGAGCAGCTGGCTGTACTATATATGATAGTATAGAAAATGCTAAACAACAGGTATTAGAAGCTGTATTAAAAACAATATAAGGTGATAACATATGAATAAAATTGTAAATATAATAAAACCTACAGGTATGACATCTCATGATGTTGTAAGTGCTGTAAGAAAAACCTTAAATATAAAAAAAGTTGGACATACAGGTACCCTTGACCCAGATGCGTCAGGGGTATTACCTATATGTATAGGAAAAGCAACTAAAGTAAGTGAACTTATACTGAATAAAGATAAAAGCTATATTTGTGAATTAACTTTAGGTATAACTACAGACACTTATGATTCTTCAGGTGAAATATTAGAACGAGTAGAAAACTTTAATTTCACAAAAGAGCAAATAGAAAAAGCATTTGACTCTCAACGAGGGCATATAGACCAATTACCACCAATGTATTCAGCATTAAAAGTAAATGGAAAAAGAATGTGCGACTTAGTTAGAAGTGGAAGAGCAGATGAAATAAAACTAAAAACTAGACCTGTACATATAAAAAAACTAGATATATTAAGCATAAATGAAGAAAAAATAATGTTTTATGTAAAGTGTACTAAAGGAACATACGTAAGAAGTATTTGTTATGATATAGGTGAAATTTTAGGGTGTGGGGGACATATGTCTTTCTTACTTAGAACGCAATCTGGTAAATTTAACTTAGAAAATGGTATAACACTAGAACAATTAAAAGAATTTAATGAAAATAATACATTAGATAAGCATTTATATGATATAGATTATGTATTGTCAAACTTTAAGTCTATAGTAATACATCCAAATGCTGAGACGTATTATATAAATGGTGGAATAATAGATGAAAGACGATTTTTAGAAAAAAACTTTGACGAAAATGATGAATATGTAAGAGTTTATAGTCAAACTCAATTTTTAGGAGTCGGTAAATTATCTAAAAAAGATAACATTGTAAATGTAAAAAGTGATAAACTATTTATAGTATAAAATAACTCTGTAATGTTGGTGGGGAAATTATTATGATTACTATAAAATCTATAAATGAAATAAATAATATAAAAAGAAGTGTTATAACAATAGGGAATTTTGATGGAATTCATAAAGGACACGAAGTTCTTATAAAAAAAGCAGTAGAATATGGAAAAAAAAGAAATATTAAAAGTATTGTTTTTACCTTTGAAAATCATCCGGCAAATTACTTTAGAACTAATCCTATAAGAAATATTATTAGTAATGAAGAAAGAATAAATAGATTAAATAAACTAGGTGTAGACTTAGTTATAAGTATACCTTTCGATAAATATATGACTAAAATATCAGCACAAGACTTTGTAGAAAAAATTTTGGTTGATAAGTTAGGAGTAGAAAAAATTATAGTAGGAGACGATTTTACTTTTGCTAGAAATAAAGAAGGTAATACAGATTTATTGAAAAAATTATCTGAAAGATATAAATATTCATTAGAAGTAATAAAAGCCATAAAAATAAATGGTACAAGAATTAGCAGTACATATATTAGAAGTCTAGTAAGTCAAGGCGATGTATATGCTGTTGATGAATATTTAGGGTATAACTATCAATTAGAAGGAAAAGTTATACATTGTAAGCAACTTGGAAGAACAATAGGATTTCCAACTGCTAATATAGAAGTAGATAAAGAGGTTCTTATACCTAAAAATGGAATATATGCTACAAGAATTAAGATTGAAGGAAAAATATATTTTGGAGCAACTAATATAGGATTCAACCCTACTGTAAATGGATCAAAATTATCTATTGAAACTAATATTTTGCAATTCAATGAAGATATATATGGAAAACTAATAAAAATCGAATTCTTAGAAAGAATAAGAGATGAAAAAAAGTTTTCGTCTTTAGATGAATTAAAAAACCAATTAAAACAAGATACCAATTATGTATTTGAAAAGTATATTTGCAAAGGTAAAGAATTTATGATAAAATAATTTAGTAAATAAACCATTACTCGGCATTAGATTACTCCAATCAATGCTTAGTAATAGGCGATTTTAAAACTATGGAGGTAAATTACTATGATGATGAACAAAGCAGAAATAATGAAAGAATACGGAAGAGCTGAAGGAGATACTGGTTCTCCAGAAGTACAAATAGCTTTATTAACAGCTAGAATAAATGAATTAAACGGTCACTTAAAGACTCACAAGAAAGATCACCATTCAAGAAGAGGATTATTAAAGATGGTAGGTAGAAGAAGAAACCTATTAGCTTACTTAAAAGATAGAGACTTAGAAGGATACAGAGCGTTAATAGCTAAGTTAGGATTAAGAAAATAATAATTAACTTTATTATAAAAAGAGAAGACATATGTCTTCTCTTTTTTGTTGTAATACAATAAATTTGTTTTAAACGCATGAAAAAATATAAGTATAAGGAAATACTTTATTTATTTGACAAATAGTTACAATAAGTATATAATACTTATAAAGTTGACATTATATACTTATTTCAAATAGAAAGATATATATAATTAAAAGATGGGAACGAAGAAGTATATCTTGTATATGGGCACTTGAGATATATGGAGTTAGTAGTGCAACCGACTATTCTAAGATATTTATATTAAATATTGAGGAATAGTTTTTTTATGTCAAAAATAGGAACGAAGAAGTATATCTTGTACCTGGGCACTTGAGATATATGGAGTTAGTAGTGCAACCGACTATTCTAAGATATTTATATTAAATATTGAGGAATAGTTTTTTTATGTCAAAAATAGGAACGAAGAAGTATATCTTGTACCTGGGCACTTGAGATATATGGAGTTAGTAGTGCAACCGACTATTCTAAGATATTTATATTAAATATTGAGGAATAGTTTTTTTATGTCAAAAATAGGAACGAAGAAGTATATCTTGTACCTGGGCACTTGAGATATATGGAGTTAGTAGTGCAACCGACTATTCTAATAATATTTATATTAAATATTGAGGAGTAGTTTTTTTATTACCCAAAATAGTAAGTAATGATTGAACTGGTAATTCAAGCGACTGCCCTAAAATATTTATATTAAATATTGATTAAGCGTTTTTATATAGGGGAGGTATTTAATTGAGTAAAAAATCAACAGGGAAAATAATTATAACAATGTTAATGTCGCTAATTATGTGCTTTAATATTTTGTTATTACCAGCAAATGCAGATGAAAAATCAGAAGAACTTAAAAGTACAAATAGTAATATAGAAGTTATTATAAAATCAGATAAAGGTGAAATTAAAAATGGAGACCATTTAAACTTTAATTTAGAATATAAAGCAAAAAATGGCTATGGAAGTATAAATCCAGGAGATCAAATTTCTTTTAAAATACCTAGCTGGATGAAGGGGATTAAATTTAATTTTCCACCACAACATTTTAAGGATTCT
Organism: Peptostreptococcaceae bacterium VA2; assembly: GCA_000686145.1. Taxonomy (GTDB): domain Bacteria; phylum Bacillota; class Clostridia; order Peptostreptococcales; family Peptostreptococcaceae; genus Romboutsia_D. The sequence goes on from JMMB01000007.1 coordinate 1,070,513, forward strand.
AAAATAGATGGAGATACTATAGTTGCAACATTTGGAGATGATGCTAAAAAAGCATTGGGTGGATATATTAGTGTATCTGGAACTGCTGATAATATAATAACTGAAAAGATAGAAACAATACAAGTTAAAGTAAATGGTGTAGTTGTAGGTAGTGAAAACATAGTTGTCACTCCTAAAGATAAGATTAATGACGGAGATAATAAACCTAGTATACTAAATAGAAAAATTTTAAAAGATGTAGATGAAGCTGTTGGATATGATTCAGAAGGCAATATAATATCAAATGTATATTTTCCTGCGTTAGGAAAAGTAAAAGAATATACAATATACGTAAACGAGGAATACAGCTACATGTATAATGTAAGATTGATGGACAAAATGCCAGAAGGAATGGAGTTAGTGACAGATTCGTTAAAGGTTGAAAAGATAGATTTATCAAATAATACTAAAGACGTAACAAAGGATGTTCATATATATAAAGACTCAAAACAATTAGATATAGCCTTTGGAAATATAAATTCAAAGTACATAGTAAGATATAAAGCTAAAATAACTAAAGAGAGCGATAAGTATATTAATATAGCAAACTTATATGTAAATAATGATAGCCTTACAAGTACAGTTGTAGTAAATAATAAAAAAGAAAAAACACGTGTTCTTGAGAAGCAAAGCTATGATACAGAACAAGTAACTAATGATAAAAATGAAACTATAAATGTAGCATCAAATGGTGAGGGTGTAAAATATAGAATAGTACTAAATAGAAATAAAGTATGCTTAGAAAATGTTAAGCTTGAAGATTTTATACCAAAAGGGATGACCTTTGTACCTGAAAGTTTAAGAATAGGAAGGTATGACAAAGAAAATAATTTTAGTTGGGTTAGTGATAAGTTTAAAGATAAAATTAATTATGAAAATGATAAAGTAACCATAGATTTTGGGAATATAGAAGATTATTATATTATATATTATGATACGAAGATTAAAGATGTAGAAAGAGAATATAACAATAAAGCAGTAGTTAGCTATGATAATACTACAAAGGAATCTATAGATAAGGTTTATTATAAAATTAATGCAGGAGCTATAAATGCGTACAAGGCTGTAGATAAAAAAGAGATAAAAAAAGGTGACAATCAAACTGTTGTATATTCTATAAACTTTGAAAGTTTTGGTATATTTGAAAAAGGATATTTAAGTGTAGTTGATAAACTAAATAATAATGTGAAAATTATTAAGATAGAGGCACCAGAACACTTTACAGTAGATATAGATAAAAATACAAATACAGTAAAAGTAGTAAATGATAAAAAAGAAGTTGGCTATGGTGAAAATCTAGAAATAAAAATATATACAGATTTCAAAGACGTAGAAAATGGAACGACTATAAGCAATACAGCGAATATAAATAATAGGCCTACTAATGAAGTAGAAACTAAGAAAGGCTATGCATTTAAAGGAGTAAAAGTAGATTCTGAAGATGAAAACTTAAGACTTAAAGGAGCTAAATTTTTACTGAAAGACAAAAATAAACAAACTATTAAATCATTAGTAAGTGATGAAAATGGAATTATTCAATCTGAATTAGATACTTGGGGGACTTATTATATTGAAGAAATAGAAGCGCCAAAAGGATATAGCCTTAAAAATAAAGATATAGAATTTATGATAAATGAAGATAACATTGGACAAATAATAAGATTAGATAATATAGAAAATAAAAAATTAAAAGAAGTAGAGGAAACTAGTGAAGAAATAAAAGAAGAAGAAGTAACTAACATTGATGATGTAAAAGAAGAAAAGATAGATTCAGAAGAAGTAAAAGATGATCTAGTAACGCCAAAGGTGACAAAGCCAGAGATGAAAGTAGATGAAACTAGCGAAGAAACAAAAGAAGAAGAAGTAACTAACATTGATGATGTAAAAGAAGAAAAGATAGATTCAGAAGAAGTAAAAGATGATCTAGTAACGCCAAAGGTGACAAAGCCAGAGATGAAAGTAGATGAAACTAGCGAAGAAACAAAAGAAGAAGAAGTAACTAACATTGATGATGTAAAAGAAGAAAAGATAGATTCAGAAGAAGTAAAAGATGATCTAGTAACGCCAAAGGTGACAAAGCCAGAGATGAAAGTAGATGAAACTAGCGAAGAAACAAAAGAAGAAGAAGTGACTAACATTGATGATGTAAAAGAAGAAAAGATAGATTCAGAAGAAGTAAAAGATGATCTAGTAACGCCAAAGGTACCAGACGAGAAACCACCAGTGCCAGAAGAAAAGCCAAAGGTACCAGACGAGAAACCATCAGTACCGGAAGAAAAGCCAGAAGTGCCAGATGAGAAACCATCAGTACCGGAAGAAAAGCCAGAAGTGCCAGATGAGAAACCATCAGTACCGGAAGAAAAGCCAGAAGTGCCAGATGAGAAACCATCAGTACCGGAAGAAAAGCCAGAAGTGCCAGATGAGAAACCATCAGTACCGGAAGAAAAGCCAGAAGTACCAGATGAGAAACCATCAGTACCACAAGAAAAGCCAGAAGTACCAGATGAGAAACCATCAGTACCAGATGAGAAACCATCAGTACCAGATGAGAAACCATCAGTGCCAGAAGAAAAGCCAAAGGTGCCGGATGAGAAACCATCAGTGCCAGAAGAAAAGCCAAAGGTACCAGATGAGGAAATAAAGAATACAAATTCGCCTAAAACTGGGGACTTATCATTAGCTCCAAATGCAGTAATTTCTGTAGTTAGTATAAGTACTTTATATATACTGAATAAAAGAAAATTTAAAGATAAATAACTGGAAATTAATTTATTAAATAAAGTGTGTAATATTTCAAGGTAATAAATAAAGAAATAAAAATTTATCAATGACTGAAATATACACACTTTATATATTTATGAGGTGAAAGATGAAAAAAAATATTAAATTATTGATTAATATATGTTTAATATTTATATTTGTTTATAATTTGATTTGTATATATTCAAAGCTTGATGATTATAAAAAAGCTGAAAAAACATATAACAAAATACAAGAAATACAAGCTAATAATGTAGAGGATAACCCATTACATAAAATGAATTCTGATTTTAAATTTTGGATTAAAATTGATAACACAAATATAAATTATCCAGTAGTTCAAGGTAAAGATAATGAATTTTATTTACACAATGATTTCAATAAAAACATTTCGAAATCAGGTAGTGTTTTTATGGATTATAGAAATAAATTATTATCAGATACAAATACTGTGATTTATGGACATAATATGAAAAACAAAACTATGTTTAGTCAACTAGAAAACTTTAAAAATGAATATTTTTTTAATGAAAATAATAAGATAAGAATTACATTAAAAAATAAAGTATATATATATGAAGTTTTTTCTGTTTACTATACAGATCCAAGCTACAATTATATATTTTTCAATTTTAAATCAAAAGACGAATATAATCATTATATATATAATGTACTAAAAAAATCTATTTATAAATCTAATATTAATGTGGATTGTGAAGATAAGATAATTACTCTTTCTACATGTAGTTATGAATTAAAAGATACAAGGACTGTAGTTCATGCAAAATTAACTTCTATTAAAAATAAAGAATAATAAGTGTATGGAAAGATTAAAACATTTATTATTCTTTTTAAATTCTATAATCCTATATAAAATGATTATAACTTAATGATTTATAGGATTCTTTAATATAAAAGTTAAATTTAATAAATTGAAATGTATGGATATAAATAGTAAATAAGTTGCTTAAATTATAATATGATTAAATTTGTATCAATAAGTAAATAATAAATAAAACATAAATATGTTTTGTTTGTGCTTAAAACATCAATAAGTAACCAGTATATGACTTTTATGTTGTTAATTTATACTATTTTTGATAATATAGTACATAGGATGATAAAAGCGGTTTTAATAAAGAGGAGGCAAGCATTAATGTTTGAACATAAAATATTTAAAATGGATTTAGCAGGAAGAGAATTTTCTGTTGAAATAGGAAAAATAGCAGAACTTGCTAGCGGAAGTGCAATACTTAGATATTGTGATACTATGGTTATGGTAAACGTATCAAAATCAGCAAAACCAAGAGACGGAATAGATTTCTTCCCACTAAGTGTTGACTATGAGGAAAAATTATATTCAGTAGGTAAGATACCAGGCGGATTTTTAAAGAGAGAAGGAAGACCTTCAGAAAAAGCGATACTTACTTCTAGACTTATAGATAGACCAATAAGACCATTATTCCCAAAAGGGTTTAGAAATGATGTACAAGTAGTTGCTACTGTACTATCAGTAGATCAAGATTGTACACCTGATGTAGTTGCTATGATAGGTTCATCAATTGCATTATCAATATCTGAGATACCATTTAATGGACCTACAGGATCTATAGTAGTAGGGCTTGTTGATGATGTGCTTGTAGTAAACCCAACAGCAGAACAAAGAGAAAAAAGTTCTATGCACCTTGTAGTATCAGGAACTAAAGATGCTATAATGATGGTTGAAGCAGGTGGAGATGAAATACCAGATGCGTTAATGCTTGAAGCTATATTATTTGCTCACGAAGAAATTAAAAAAGTAGTAGCATTTATAGAAGAAATAGTAGCAGCAGTTGGAAAAGAAAAAATTGAAATAGCACTTCATACAATAGACGAAGATGTTGAAAAAGCAGTTCGTGAATTTGCAACAGCAGATATGAAAGAAGCTGTTAAAACTATAGAAAAACTTGAAAGAATGGAAAAAATGGATGCAGTAAAGGAAGCTACTTTTACTCATTTTGAAGAAATAGTAGCAGATTTCGGTGGAGATATAGAAGAAACTCTACATGCAATAATAAAAGAAGAAGTTAGAAAGCTTATAGTACATGAAAATATAAGACCAGATAACAGAAAGCCAGATGAAATAAGACCAATATGGTGTGATAATGGATTTATACCTAGAACTCATGGTTCTGGACTATTTACAAGAGGTCAAACTCAAGTTATGTCAATAACTACTCTTGGAGCTCTTGGAGAAGCACAAATATTAGATGGACTTGATGAAGAAGAAAACAAAAGATACATGCATAACTACAACTTCCCTGCATACAGTGTTGGTGAAGCTAGACCATCAAGGGGACCAGGAAGAAGAGAAATAGGTCATGGAGCATTAGCTGAAAGAGCATTAGTACCAGTACTACCTTCAAAAGAAGACTTCCCTTATGCAATAAGAGTTGTTTCAGAAGTATTAAGTTCAAATGGTTCAACATCTCAAGGTAGTGTATGTGGTTCAACATTATCACTTTTAGATGCTGGTGTACCTATAAAGGACATGGTAGCAGGTATTGCTATGGGTCTTATAAAGCATGATGACAAAGTTGCAGTATTATCAGATATACAAGGTATGGAAGATCACTTAGGAGATATGGACTTTAAAGTTGCAGGAACTGAAAAAGGTATAACTGCTATACAAATGGATATAAAAATAGCAGGTATCGATGAGCAAGTTTTAAGAGATGCTCTTACTCAAGCTAAAGTTGGTAGAATACACATATTAAACCAAATGAGAAAAACAATATCAGCTCCTAATCCAGAGTTATCTAGATATGCTCCTAAAATAATAACAATGAGAATAAACCCAGATAAGATAAGAGACGTTATAGGGCCAGGTGGAAAGATTATCACTAAGATAATCGATGAAACTGGAGTTAAAATTGACATAGAACAAGATGGTGAAGTATTTATCGGTGGAATAGACCCAGAAATGATAGCACTTGCTCAAAAACGTATAACTGATATAGTTGCTGAAGCTGAAGTGGGACAAACATATAAGGGTAAGGTAAGTAGAATAATGAACTTTGGAGCTTTCGTTGAAGTACTTCCAGGAAAAGAAGGATTACTTCATATATCTCATATATCTCATGAGAGAGTTGCTAAAGTAGAAGATGTATTAAATGTAGGGGATGAAGTAGAAGTTAAAGTAACTGAAATAGATGAAAAGGGAAGAGTAAATTTATCTAGAAAAGTTCTTTTACCTAAGCCTGAAAGAGTAGAGAAAAAAGAAGAAAAATAATACATTAAGAAGCCTAGTCTAGGCTTCTTTTTTGTTGTATCAATATTTCAACCTCAAAACTATATATAAGTCATAAATATATGAACAAGCTAATAATATATATAAAGAAATAATTTGTACATGTTAGAGAAATAGTATTAGATAGAGCACTTTAACATGTGTAAAGATAGTATAGGAGGAAAAATCAATGATAATGATGGTAGTTAGCAAAAATAAACTAAAAAAAATCATTATATCGGTAGTAGTGGTTATATTAGCAATAATGGGTATAGTATTTATGGTAAAGCAAAGTAAAAGTGACGCTACATTTAACATATTTGATTTAGCAGATACACCCTATTACCAAGGAACAAAAGTAGAAAGTGGATATGTGGCACTAACATGTAACGTAGATCTCGGATGGGAAAGCGAATATGTAGAGGGGATACTTAAAGTTTTAGAAAAAGAAGATGTAAAGATAACATTTAATGTAACTGGACGATGGGCAGAGAAAAATCCGGAATTGCTTCTTAAAATTAAAGAGCAAGGTCATGAAATAGGAAATCATGGTCATAGACATTTAGACTATGCTAAGCTATCTTATGAAGAAAATTTAGATCAAATACAAACATCTAAAAAGATAATAGAAGATATAATAAAAGAAAAGACTAAATTTTTTCAAGCTCCGTCAGGGTCCTTTGGTGAAGGTACAATGAAAGCTGCAAAAGAGCTAGGATATACATGTATAAAATGGGATGTTGACACAATAGACTGGAAATATAGAGAAGAGCCAGAAGTGATAGTAGATAGGATCAAAAAGAAAGATATTCAAGACAATAGTATAGTTTTGATGCACCCAACAAATGCAACAACAAAATGTGTAGGAGATATAATTCAAATAATTAGAGACAAAGGATTAAAGCCAGGTAAACTAAGTGATATATTCTAAAACAAGAATATATTAAAATAATATAAAATTTACATATCATAATAGCACTAAAGGTTGAATAAATAAGGGGGGTAACTTATAATTTAATACATGTATATATAAACAATAAATTATAAGTTAATATAGATACAATAAAATATAAAAAGACAATATAAATGGAGGTTTGATATGTATAAAACACACGTATTAGATAATGGGCTTACGATAATAGGAGAAGAAATACAACATGTAAAATCTATATCTTTAGGGGTATGGATAAATGCTGGATCAAGTATAGAAAATAAAAAAGTAAGTGGGGTATCTCATTTCATTGAACATATGTTATTTAAAGGTACTAAAAATAGAACATCTAAAGATATCGCAAATCAAATAGATAATTTGGGTGGGCAAATAAATGCATTCACTAGTAAAGAATGCACATGCTATTATGTTAAATTGTTAGATTCTCATATAAATATAGGACTAGATATTTTAAGTGATATGATTTTAAATCCACTATTTGATAAAAATGATATAGATAAAGAAAGATTAGTAATACTTGAAGAACTAAAAATGTATGAAGACTCACCAGAAGATTTAGCATATGACTTGTTAACAGAAAATGTATATGCTGGTGATGGATTAGGAATGAACATTATAGGTACAACAAAATCATTATATGATATAAACCAAGAAGAAATATTAACTTATTTTAAAGATTATTATGTTCCTAATAATTCTGTAATATCAATATCTGGAAACTTTAATTTCGAAGAAATGGTAAAGAAAATAGAAGAAAAATTCAAGTTATGGGAAAGGAAAGAAGTAGAAATTGAGATCAAAAAGGCAGAATTTAAAAATTGTTTTGTAACTAAAAATAAGGATACAGAACAAGTAAACCTAGCCATGAGTCTAGAGACAATATCATCTGAAAATATTGAAGAAGTTTATGCATTAGCTATAGTAAATACTGTATTTGGAGGAAGTATAAGTTCTAGACTATTCCAAAAAATAAGAGAAGAAGAAAGTTTAGTATACTCAATATATTCATCTCAAAGTTTATATAAAAAATGTGGAGAGCTAGGAATATTTGCAAGCATGAGTAACGAAAATCTAGAAGATGTATATAATTTAATTATAGAAGAAATTAAAGTATTAAGAGAAAACTATCTTACAGATAAAGAAATAAAAGAAACTAAAGAACAATTAAAAGGAAGTTATATATTAGGTTTAGAGAGCACTAGTAGCAGAATGATGTCTATAGGGAAGGCTATGCTTTTAAACAATAGAGTAAAAACTACAGACGATATACTTAAGAGTATAGATGACGTAGATAAAAAAACAATAAACAGAGTTATAGATAAAACATTTGATTTAGAAAAACTAGGAATATGTATAGTAGGTAAAGATGTAGAAGAAATTAAATTTTAATAGAAAAACTATTGGGGGGATAAAAATGAATTTATCTGAAATAGCAGGTAAAGAAATAGTTAACTTAGTTACAGGAGAAAGATTAGGGGTAATTGGAGAATGTGACCTTATATTAGACGAAACTACAGGAGATATACTGGCATTATTAATACCCAGAGAAAGAGGTTTCTTTGGGATTAGAAAAGATAAGTCAGTACTTGAAGTACCATGGAGAAGTGTAAGAAAAATAGGAAATGATATGATAATAATAGAATATGATGGAGTGTACTAGGGGGGCAATATGGAGATTTTAGTTCAAAAATTTGGTGGTACATCAGTTGAATCATATGAAAAAATGAATGAAGTCTGCAAAATAGTAAAATCATATAAAGAGCAAAATGAAGAATTAGGATTAGTTGTAGTCGTTTCAGCTATGGGAAGAAAAGGGGCTCCATATGCTACGGATACACTGATAAATTTATGCAGTGAGATAAATGAAAATCCTCAAAAAAGAGAACTAGATATTATAATGAGTTGTGGAGAAATGATATCTGGAACAATACTTGTTAATATGTTAAAAGTAAGAAACATAGATGCTGTATTTTTGACAGGTTATCAAGCTGGAATAATAACTACAAGTGATTTTAATAATGCGAAAATAATAGATATTAAGCCAAAAAAAATCAAGCAAGAACTAGAAAATAAAAAAGTTGTTGTAATAGCAGGGTTTCAAGGCTCAACAGAAGATGGAGAAATAACTACCCTAGGTAGAGGCGGGAGTGACACATCAGCAGTAGCTATAGGGAAAGCTTTAGAATGCGATATAGTAGAAATATATACAGATGTAGATGGTATAATGACTGCAGATCCAAGAGTAGAACCTGATGCTAAAGTATTAAGCTGCATAGATTATGAAGAAGTGTTTCAAATGGCTGACAAAGGAGCAAAAGTTATTCATCCAAGAGCGGTTCAATTAGCTAAAAGTGGAAATATAACATTAGCTATAAAAAATACTTTAAACCAAAATTCTAAAGGAACAAAAATTTGTTTAAAATGTAAAGGTGAAAGTGTTGAGTATGAACAAGAAAATAGTCTTATGGCTGCTGTTGCTAATGAAGATAATATAGCACAAGTTAAAATTAAAACTAGTGAAGATGTTTTTACTCAGATACTAAATGAAATAGAAAAGAAAAATATAAGCATAGATATGATTAATTTCTTTATACAAGAAAAAAGTTTTGTTGTAGAAGAAGAATCAGTGGAAGAACTAGAAAATATATTGAAAGATTTTAACACTCAATATCAGATAAATAAAAATTGTGCAAAAGTAACTTTAATAGGCGATAAGATAAGTGGAACTCCAGGAGTGATGGCTAAGATAGTAAGGATATTATCAAAATCAAACATATCACTTCTTCAAACATCTGATTCAAGCATGACCATATCATGTTTAGTAAACAAAGATGACATGTCAAAAACAGTACATGCAATTCATAATGAATTTTATCTAAAATAAAAAAATAATGTAATACTTTTTCAAAATGAATTTAAAACCTATTTAAAAATAAAAATGTTATTAAATAGAATTTTCAAAATGAATTTTTTGAATATATTTGGAAATAATAAGTTCAAAGTAGATTTATGAGAGGAGTATTACATATGAAATATTATGAAGATAATATTAATTTTAATAATCATATAGAGTTTTCCAAAAAAGAAGATAAAGATAAAAGAACTACCCAAAATCACTCACAAGAAGAATCTAGTAATGAAAGTGAAGAAATACAGAATATAAAACAAATGGGTGTTCCAAATATGCCTCAAAAAGATTCAAAAGAAATTCAATGTATTACTATAATAGGAGAAATTGAAGGTCATTTCGTAGGTAATCCACAAAAAAAAGCAACTAAATATGAACATATAATACCAATGCTTTATGCAGTAGAAGAAAGCCCTGAAATAAAAGGAGTTTTAGTTATATTAAATACTATAGGAGGCGATGTAGAAGCGGGTCTTGCTATAGCAGAACTTTTAAACAGCGTATCTAAAAAAGTAGTTACCCTTGTTTTAGGAGGAAGCCATAGTATAGGAGTACCTCTTGCAACAGCTGGAGACTATTCTTTTATAGCACCTACTGCAACGATGATAGTTCATCCTATTAGAACTAACGGATTAGTTATAGGGGTAAATGAAACTTTTGAGTATTTTAAAAAAATGCAAGAGAGAATCGTAGAATTTGTAGTTAGAACTTCAAATATAGAAAGAGAAAAATTACAACAGTTAATGCATTCAAAAGATGAACTTGTAAGTGACGTAGGTAGTGTATTGATAGGTAAAGAAGCAGTAAAATGTGGTCTTATAAATGAAGTGGGCGGACTTAAAGAGGCGTTAGTTAAGTTGAAATCACTAATAAAAGAGTCTGAAGAAAATAATATAGATAATAAAGATGATAAATAGATTTGTTCAAATAATACAAAATATGATATAATTGAATAATATAACGAAAGTGTTAGTGTTAAGGCATTAACACTTTTTGCTATGATTGGACTAGCTAAATTACAAATAAGAGGTGAGATGGGTGGCTAAAAAGAAGAAAAGTAAAAAGAAGGATAGTCAATTAAGTTTTAATAGAGAATATCATAATTTAGTAACCATATTTATAGGTATATTTTTATTATATAGTTTAAATTCGAGCTCTATGGGATTAATAGGAAGCATGATGCAAACACTTTTTAAAGGTTTATTTGGATCACTTTCAATAGTTATTCCATTTATAGTTATACTAACGGGTATACTTGGGTTCTTTGAAGGTAATGAATATATATATAGATTAAAAAATACTAAGGCTTATTATATTGGAATCATATTTATATTTGTTTTTTATGGATTATTAAATTCAAGAAACTTGCCAGTAGATAGCCCACTAAATTCTGAAATGTTGAAACCTGTAATGGAAATGGGTGTCAGTGGTAAAGGACCAGGCTTAATAGCTACAACTATAATATACTATATAAGCAAGGTGTTTGGTATAACAGGCGGATGGATGATAAGTATATTTGCACTTGTAATAGTATTATTATTTACATTTAATATATCTGTAAAAGATTTAATACTAAATGTAAAAGCAAAATCAACTAGTGCTAAAAATGGGAATCTTAATTTGAAAGATAAAGTTTCGAATATGAAAAAATCTGCACTTGAGATGATGACTGATGAAGTAGATGAAGCTACAATGATTAAAAAAGAAGGTTTGTTAAAAGGCTTTATGTCCAAAACCAAGAAAGAAAAAAATGAAGAGCCGGTATTAAATATAGACAATGAGATAGATGAAGTTGATGATAAAACTATAAAAATAGTAGGATTTAATAAAGCTGAAGATGAGTATCTAGAAATATTAGAGGGAACTCAAAGTATGTCAGAACTAGATGTGTTAAAAGAACTTCAAAGCTTTAATAAAGAAGAATGTAAAGATGTTAAAGAACAACCAGTTAAAACATCTAAAACATTTTATGATAAAAACACACAAGCAATAGATATAAAGCCAGAAGAAAATTATAAAAATTATAAAAAACCTACTCTTGAAATATTAAACAAAATAGATAAAAAGAGTGATGAAAATGGCAAAAAGAAAGTTTTAAAAAATGCATCTTTACTAGAAAAAACATTAGCAGACTTTGGCGTTGAAGCAAAAGTTAATCAAGTTACAGTAGGTCCTACTATAACAAGATATGAAATACAGCCAAGCCCAGGAGTTAAGGTAAGTAAAATAGTAAACTTAACAGATGATATAGCTTTAAGCTTAGCAGCTAAAAGTATAAGGATAGAAGCACCAATACCAGGAAAGAGTGCAATAGGTATAGAAGTTCCAAATGAAAATGCACAAATGGTAACAGTTCGTGAAGTACTAGAAAGCGATGAATTTAAGAAATTTGATTCACCTCTTGCAATGGCATTAGGTAAAGATATAAGCGGAAAAACTGTAATAGGTGACATAGGCAAAATGCCACACTTACTTATTGCAGGATCAACAGGTTCAGGAAAAAGTGTCTGCGTAAATACTTTGATAAGTAGTATACTGTACAAAGCAAAGCCTGATGAAGTTAAATTATTGCTTATAGACCCAAAAGTTGTAGAACTTGCAAGCTACAATGGAATACCACATTTACTAACACCAGTAGTCACAGACCCTAAAAAAGCTGCCAATGCACTTAATTGGGCTGTAGTTGAAATGAATAGAAGATATAAATTATTTGCAGAGAATCAAGTTAAAGATATTACAAGTTACAATGAAAAATGTGAAGATAAATTACCTAAAATTGTAATAATAATAGATGAGCTTGCAGATTTAATGATGGCAAGTGCAAATGATGTGGAAGATTATATATGTAGATTAGCACAAATGGCAAGAGCAGCTGGTATGCACTTAATAGTAGCAACTCAAAGACCGTCTGTAGATGTTATTACAGGAGTTATAAAAGCAAATATTCCGTCAAGAATAGCATTTGCTGTTTCGTCTCAAACTGATTCTAGAACGATACTTGATATGGGTGGAGCGGAAAAATTACTAGGTAAAGGTGATATGTTATTTTACCCACTAGGTGCAGCTAAACCTGTAAGACTTCAAGGGGCATTTATATCTGAAGGTGAATCAGAAAAAGTAATAGACTTTGTAAAAAATCAAATTAAAGAAGATGTAAAATATGAACAAGGCATAATGGAAACTATATCTAAACCAGCAATGACTAAATCTAGTAGTGAAGATGAACTTTTAAATCAAGCTATAGAATTTGTAGTAGAGAGCGGACAAGGATCTTCATCTATGTTACAAAGAAAGTTTAAAATTGGGTTTAACAGAGCTGCAAGACTTATAGATTCTATGGAAGAAAGAGGTATAGTTGGGCAAAGTGAAGGTAGCAAACCACGAAAGGTTTTAATGAGCAAACAAGACTTGCAAAATTTAGAAGGTGAATAAAATTGAAAACAATAAAAATTAAAGACGCACTAAACCTTAAAAAAGTAATATTTATAGATGTAAGAACTGAGGCTGAATACAATGAAGATAGCATATTAAATGCTGTCAATATACCGTTGTTTAAAAATGAAGAACGTAAAGATGTTGGAACTTTATATAAAAATCATGGTAAAGATGAAGCTATAAAAAAAGGATTTGACTATGCATCATATAAATTAAAAGATATATATTTACAATCCAATGAACTATCTAACAAATATGACCATATAGTTGTATATTGTGCTAGAGGTGGAATGAGAAGTGGATCTGTGGTAAATTTATTAACATCTTTAGGTGTAGAAGTATACCAACTCGAGGGCGGATATAAAGCTTATAGAAATTTTGTATTAGATTATTTAAATAGTATAATGGATACTAAGAAATTTATAGTAATTCATGGGCTTACAGGAGCTGGGAAAACAGACTTATTATACATGTTAGAAGACAAAGGGATCGATAATATTGATTTAGAAGGATTAGCTAAAAACAGTGGATCTACATTTGGATTTATAACTCATGATAAAAAACCACCTTCTCAGAAAAAATTTGAAACTAAGATTTTTGAAGATTTATATTTCTCAAAGAGTGATTATATATTTATAGAAAGTGAAAGCAAAAGAGTTGGGCATGTATCTGTGCCAAATGAAATTTATGAAGCTATAATAAGAGATGGACATCACATACTTTTAGAATGTAGCTTAGAAAATAGAGTTAAAAGACTTTGTAGAGATTATATAGATGGAAAAGATAATTTAGATATTTTAAAAGACTGTATAAATAAATTTAGAAAAAGGCTTGGAAATGAAAAGATAGATGAATATATTCTTTTATTAGAAGAAGGAAAATATGAGGACTTAGTAGAAAAGTATTTAGTAGAATACTATGATCCCTTATATATGCATTCTGTAGAAAAATATATATACAATACGGAAATCAATTTTGATAATATGAATATAGCTTTAGAAGAGGCTATGGTATTTCATAAGGCAGCAGTGGAAGGAGCAATATAATGTTAAAAATAGCACTAGAATCACTAGGATGTTCTAAGAACCTAGTAGACGCAGAAATAATGATGGGAATACTAAATAAAAAAGGATATAAGTTAGTTGGAGAATTCTCAGAAGCTGACATAATAATAGTTAATACATGTGGATTTATTGAATCTGCTAAGCAAGAATCTATAGATACTATTTTAGAACTTGCAGAATACAAAACTAATGGAAACTTAAAAATACTTATAGTTACAGGATGCCTAGCGCAAAGGTATGCACAGGAGTTAAAAGATGAAATACCAGAAATAGATGCAATAGTTGGTACAGGAAGTTATCAAAATATAGATGAGATAATAAATGGATTAAAGGAAGAAAAGCAAATAGTAAGTCTTAATGATATAGAATTTGCTTACAATGAAGAACTTCCAAGATACATATCAACTCCAAGTCATATGGCTTACCTAAAGATAGGTGAAGGGTGTGACAACCATTGTACTTATTGCATAATTCCGAAGTTAAGAGGAAAGTACAGAAGTAGAAAAATGGAAGATGTAATAAAAGAAGCTAAAGATTTAGCAGCTAGAGGTGTAAAAGAACTTGTAGTTATAGCACAAGATACAACAAAATATGGATGTGATCTATATGGAAAAGAAATGTTACCAGAACTTTTAGAAGAACTTGCAAATATAGACGGATTGAAGTGGATAAGAATAATGTATTCATACCCAGAATCAATAACTGAAGAATTAGTAAAAGTTATAAAGAAGTATGATAACATATGTAATTACTTTGACATGCCTATACAACATGCAAGTAATAAAATACTAAGACTAATGAATAGAAAAACTACTAAAGAAGATATATTATCAAAAATAGAAATGATAAGAACTCATATACCAGATGCAACAGTTAGAACTACAATAATAGTTGGGTTCCCAGGTGAAACCGAAGAAGACTTTAAAGAAATAGTAGATTTTGCAAAGGTAGTAAAGTTTGATAGATTAGGTGCATTTGCATATTCAAGAGAAGAAGACACGGCAGCTGATAAACTTCCTAACCATTTAGAAGAAGAAGTTAAAGCTGAAAGAAGAGATGCTTTAATGTTAGTACAACAAGGAATATCTCAAGGACTTAATGCTAAAAAAGTTGGGAATATATATGAAGTGTTAATAGAAGAACAAATAGAAGATAATGTATATATAGGAAGAACGCAAGGGGATGCAGAGGAGATAGATAGTATAGTGTATGTAAAATCTAAGAATCAACTTAATGCAGGCGATTTTGTAACTGCTAAAATAAATAATGCATTAGAGTATGATTTAATGGGGGATGTAGTAGATGAACTTGCCTAATAAATTAACTTTATTTAGGATATTTTTAATACCAGTATTAGTAGTGGTAATGTTACTTAACATACCAAATAAATTCTTAATATCTTGTATAATTTTTATTGTAGCATCGATAACAGATGCTATGGATGGACATATAGCGAGAAAACATAATTTAGTTACAGATTTTGGTAAATTTATGGACCCGTTAGCAGATAAACTTCTAGTTATATCAGTTCTTACATGTATGATAGAAGTTGGTCTTGTTACAAGCTGGATGGTTATAATAATAGTAGCTAGAGAACTGACTGTAAGTATATTAAGAGCGATAGCGGCCGCAGACGGAAAAGTAATAGCAGCTAGCGGTGGAGGAAAGTTAAAAACAATAAGCCAAATGGGATCAATAATAATAATATTATTAGGGGCACATTTTGTAAATCCGCTATTAACAAATATAGGAGATATAGCTATGTTAATAGCTACATTACTGACACTGTATTCTGGATGGGAATATTTATATAAGAATAAAGAATTATTTATGAATAGCAAATAATAACAAAAGCAGTGAAGAGTATATATAAAATCTTCACTGTTTTTTATTGCGTAGGAAATTTAAATGATATTTCTCTAGAATTTTTATTAAAAATCTTAAAATGATAAGTATGCATATTAAACAATAATTAAAACTTAATAAACTGTATAAAAATAGCAATATTTGTGCATAAATAAAGGTAATATAGGAAAATTTTACTTGAAATATAATTAAAAAAATAACGCATAAATAATCTAAATAATTAAATACAAAATATTTTTTAGAATTGACGTAAATTAAAATATACGATATAATTAATGTATAGTTATAGAACAAATGTTTGTAATTTATATAGATGAAGGGATGGAAAAATATGAGTATAGAACAAGATAAACTAAAAGCACTTAATCAAGCATTAGGTCAAATAGAAAAGGATTTTGGTAAGGGATCAGTAATGAAATTAGGAGAAGCTACATCTATGGTAATAGATGTTATACCAACTGGATCTATAGGATTAGATATAGCAATTGGTATAGGTGGTCTTCCAAAGGGTAGAATAGTAGAAATTTATGGACCTGAGTCTTCAGGTAAAACAACAGTAGCACTACATTCAGTAGCAGAAGCTCAAAAACAAGGTGGAATAGCAGCATTCATAGATGCAGAACATGCACTTGACCCAATATATGCAAAAGCATTAGGTGTAGATATAGATAACTTAATAATATCTCAACCAGATACAGGAGAACAAGCTTTAGAAATAGCTGAGGCGCTTATAAGAAGTGGTGCTATAGATATAATCGTAGTCGATTCAGTTGCAGCACTTGTTCCAAGAGCAGAAATAGAAGGGGATATGGGAGATAGTCATATTGGTCTTCAAGCTAGACTTATGTCTCAAGCATTAAGAAAATTAACGGGGTCTATTAAAAAGTCAAATTGTGTAGCTATATTTATAAACCAATTAAGAGAAAAAGTTGGTATAATGTTCGGTAACCCAGAAACAACAACTGGAGGACGTGCACTTAAATTCTATTCTTCTGTAAGATTAGATGTTAGAAGAATAGATTCAATAAAACAAGGTGATAAAGTAATAGGAAGTAGAACAAGAGTAAAAGTAGTGAAAAATAAAGTTGCTCCACCATTTAAACAAGCTGAATTTGATATAATGTATGGAGAGGGTATATCTAAAATTGGAGATTTATTAGATATAGCAGCTGATATAGATATAATTAAAAAATCAGGGTCTTGGTATGCTTATAATGAAATAAAACTTGGACAAGGTAGAGAGAATGCTAAAAAGTTTTTATTTGACAATCAAGATTTAATAAATGAAGTAGATGAAAAAGTTAGAAAACACTATAATTTAGATGAAAATGAAGAAGATACATCGGAAAAAGATGACAAATTACAAAATTTAGAATAATAAAAGACATACACACCTCCTATTAACTTGACATGCGTTAGAAAAAATTATAAAATTAAATAAAGATAGAATATCTAAATTTGATTTTATAGCAAAATATTCTTATAAATAAAAAATAAAGGTGTTTTGTTGTTATTACAACACATACTATGAGTATTTAATGATATCTTATTTTATATCATAGTTGTACTTGTGATTATAAAAATGATTAAAAAAGGTTTAGAAAGTGACATTTTGGGATTATTAACAAAGGAGGTGGATGTCATAGATACTATAGTAATAATTTTAGGTGGAGCCGTGGGTATTTTAGTTGGATATTTTGTAAGAAAAAATATATCTGAAGCTAAAATTGGCCAATCTGAAAATTTAGCCAAAGAAATAATAGATAAAGCAAACAGAGATTCAGAAACAGTGCAAAAAGAAAAGCTATTAGAGGCTAAAGAAGAGATCCATAAATGGAGAACTGAAGCAGAGAGAGAAAACAAAGAAAGACGAATTGACTTACAGAAGTATGAAAAAAGAGTAATACAAAAAGAAGAAGTACTAGATAGAAAATTACAAAACTTAGAATCAAAAGAAACTAGTTTAGGTGATAGGTTAAAAAATGTAGCAAAAAAAGAAGAAGAAGTAGAAGGTATAAAGGTTAAGCAACTAGAAAAGCTAGAGAATATTTCCGGAATAACTTCTGATAAAGCAAAAGAAATTATTTTGACTAATGCTGAAAGAGAAGTAAGACGTGAGATGTCTATAATGATAAAAGAAATAGAATCTCAAGCTAAAGAAGAAGCTGAAAAGAAATCAAGAGAAATAATAAGTTATGCTATCCAAAAATGTGCAGCAGATCATGTTGCAGAGACTACTGTAACAGTAGTAAATTTACCTAATGATGAAATGAAGGGTAGAATTATAGGTAGAGAGGGTAGAAATATAAGAACGTTAGAAACTCTAACAGGAATAGATCTTATTATAGATGATACTCCTGAAGCTGTAATTTTATCAGGATTTGATCCTATAAGAAGAGAAGTTGCGAGAATTGCACTTGAAAAACTAATAGGCGATGGTAGAATACATCCAGCTAGAATTGAAGAGATGGTTGAAAAGGCCAAAAAAGAAGTTGACAGTATAATAAAAGAGTATGGGGAACAAGCTGCATTTGAAACAGCTGTACATGGGTTACATCCAGAGTTAGTTAGATTATTAGGTAGACTTAATTATAGAACTAGTTATGGGCAAAATGTACTTAAGCATTCTATAGAAGTTGCACATATAGCAGGGATAATGGCAGCTGAGATAGGTGCTGATGTTAAGTTAGCAAAAAGAGCTGGTTTATTACACGATATAGGGAAATCTGTAGACCATGAAATGGAAGGTACGCATGTTGAGATAGGTATGGACTTATTAAAGAGATATAAAGAATCTAAAGATATAATACATGCTATGAGTACACATCATGGAGATTATGAGCCACAAACGATAGAAGCTGTTTTAGTAACTGCAGCAGATGCTATATCAGCAGCTAGACCAGGTGCTAGACGTGAAACGTTAGAAGCTTATATTAAAAGATTAGAGAAGTTAGAAGAAATAGCTAATTCATATGAAGGAGTAGAAAAATCGTTTGCTATACAAGCAGGTAGAGAAGTTAGAATAATGGTAAAACCTGAAAATGTTAGCGATGAAGATATACACTTATTAGCTAGGGATATGACTAAGAAAATCGAAGATGAACTTGAGTATCCAGGTCAAATAAAAGTAAGTATAATAAGAGAAACTAGAGCAATAGAATATGCTAAATAAATAGAAAAGAGGTTTTATACCTCTTTTTTTTTAATGCAAAATTAAAAATAAGGTAAAGTTTGAATAATAAAACAATAAATTCAAATTATAATATAAGAGATGAATTTTTAACTAAGATATTTGCTATTAATAACCTTAAGTGCAGTGAAAATATATTGAAATATCATAATGAAAATTATATGTTAGTAAAATCATATAATGAAAAAGCCGTAAAAGACTTAGATTATATAATAAAAAGTAATAAAATAAAATTTGTTAAAGAAATTTTGATAAGTATAAGAATGATTTAACTATGAATTAAGTTGAAAATTACGAAAATTTACTACAATCGTATAAAGATAAAAAAATACCTTATAGTGCACTATTAGTGGCTACAAAAATATATTGTATCAGGTTTAATGATGAAGCAACAATTAATCAAACATTTTTCAATCCGTATCCAGAAAAATTAATAAATATAAGTGATTCAGGTAAAGGCAGAGATTTATAATAAAATAAGCAATATAAAAACGGTAAAATGGTAATAATAAATATAAAAATACAATATAGAAGGAGTAATTTTATGTTAAATAAATTATCTGAAAACCAATATGTAAAAATGACAAAAAATCATGATGATAAAAATTACAAAGAAATAGAATACGGTGTTGTACTTAATGGAGAAGAAGACAAGTATGAAATAATGAGTGTAGGATTTGAAAATCGAAATGGACATTTCTTAGAATATCCAACAAATGTAGAAAACTTAGTACAAACTTATGATATTAATGATTTAATGTTTGATGAAGTAAAAGAGAATGAAGTAAGAAGAAAGATAAATTTTTGGCTAGAGAAAAACTATAAAAATTAATTTATTTAGGGACATTTAGTAGTAAATATTAAACTATTTAACATTTGATAAAATACAAAAAAGTGAAATTAATCCATTAAATTGTTAAAGATTAGAATTATGTAAAAATTAAATAAATTTATTAGATTAAATAACCAAACATAGTAAATTATATCATAAAATGATATAATTATTAGTAAATAAGGGGGGGATATCAGATGAATAAATATATAAATATTAATTCTGAGCTAGATGCCTTAAAGATAAAAGAGATTGAAAAAATCTTTTATGTCAAGATACAAGAAGATGTTAATTTGATACCAAAAATCACTCCTTTTAAAGGAATAAATACAGACATGCTATATATAAAGGATAATAAAATTTTATTTATAAAATTTATGGATACCACAGAGGATTTATTCTTTATACTGGAAGAAGAATTGTTAGAAGTTATGAATGAGGAAAATGAGTTATTAAATTTAAGAATGAAGCAATTAGACAAGAAGATAAACTACAACTATATATTTATAATGCCATATGTAGAAGTAGATAATGGTTATGAATTTGAAGAATTTGTGAATAATCATATTGTAGATAAAAATAAGCTTAGAAGCATTATAGATAATCAAGAACAAATAAATGATTATTTGGTAGAAACTAATAATGAAATAGATTTAAACTTGTTTATACTAGATATTTGTCCGGAATACTATTTATTAAATGAAAGAGAACATTTAAATAAAAAATTTAAAAAGATTTCATTTTATGACCAAGACTATAAGTATAGTGCAACTATGTTAGATAGTAGCCAAACAATAGAGGCTTCGTCTATAAAATATGGAAATACTTTATTTAAAGGCGGATCTGGAACTGGTAAAACTACAATAATGTTATCTAGAGGTATAAAGTTAGCTAGGTTATATCCACATCATAAGTTCTTAATATTAACAGATTCAAAACAAGCTTGTAATGAATTGAGAGAAAAGGTTAAACTATTATATAAAGCTAACAATAATTTAGAGATATATACTTATAGTTCATTTATATTTAAATTAGCTAAAAAATATAATCTTATAGTTGATTATAATAATCTTAAAAAAGATTATGAAAAAACTTTTAATAATTTAGTTAAGCAAGCTAAAAATATTATAAAAAATAAAAATATGTTTAAAGGTATATTTATAGATGAAGTAGAAAACTTCAATAAGGATGAAATATCATTTATACAAGAATTTTTATATAAAACAAAGTTTATATTTAATGCTTTTTGCTGTGAATCTCTGAATATAAGTAGTGATTTAAATATATTTAAAGATAATTTAGAAGGTATAGAATTTAAAGAAACTGTAATTCTAGAAAAAAATTATAAACAAAGTGAAGATCTTGTGAAGTTTACTAATAACTTTGCAAAAAACGCAAATGATTATATAGCAAACTTAAGGGATAGTAAAATATACAATGAATTTTATAAAACAAGCCCTATAAGAGTTGGAAATAAAGCAGTAGATATAATAAAGGTAAGTGACTTAGATGATCAAATAAGTTCTCTTATATGGGAAATCGAATACTTAATAAGTAAAAAAGGACTACATTATTCTGAAATTTGTATAATATACCCTTATAATAAAAAGAAATTAAAAAATGGAAAAACAATTTATTTCCAATACATGCTTAAAAAAGCTTTAGAGGAAGCAAATATTCCGTATATATATGCTGAAGAAAATTTAACCAATATAAGTAAAAAACTTGGAGTAACAATTTCTAACATATATACTATAAATAATTTAGAATATAAAGCATTGATAGTGTGTGAACTAGAAATGTTATATAATCATACTATTAACGACAAAGAACAAGATTATCAAATGAATGATTTTGTAGGAGATTTGAACAAGGTGTATTTAGCTATAACTAGAGCATGTGATTATTTAAGTATAATAACAACATTTAATGAAAACTCTAGTGATATAATAAAGCTTCTTATAGAGTCAAAATAAAAAGAAGCACAATTGTGCTTCTTTTATCGTTCTATTTAAGTAAATAGAAATAACTAAGAACTATTATTCCTAGAATTATTCTATAGTAACCAAATACCTTAAAGTCATGTTTCTTTATGTAATCCATAAGGAACTTTATAACAAAAACTGAAACTACAAAGGCAACAATTGAACCGAGGGCTAACATCATCCATTCAAAACCGCTAAATGCAAAACCAGCTTTTAAAAGTTTTAATCCACTAGCTCCAAGCATTGTAGGTATAGCTAAGAAGAATGAGAACTCTGCAGCTACATATCTAGATGCACCAAGCAATACAGCTCCTATTATAGTAGATCCTGATCTAGATGTACCGGGTATAAGTGCTAAACATTGGAACAAACCAATACCTATTGCTAACTTATATGTAACCTGAGAAAAATTACTGAACTTAGGTTTTTTATTTCTACTTTCAAGAAGTATCATTATTACCCCATATACTATAAGTGCAATAGCAACAGTAGTAGGATTAAAGAATGCTGCTTCTATAGCATCATCATATAAAAAACCTAAAACTGCAGATGGAATAACCGCTACTATGACCTTAAGCCATAAATCAATAGTTTCATTTTTTTGAACTTTAGTTTTTGAAGCGTCAAAAGGATTCAGCTTCTTAAAAAATATTGTAAATACAGCAAATATTGAACCTAACTGAATTACAACTAAAAATGTGCTAACAAAAGTATCTGAAAAGTTAAGTTTTACAAATTCATCAACTAATATCATATGTCCAGTACTACTTACAGGCAACCATTCTGTAATACCTTGGACTATACCTAAAAGAATAACTTTTAAAATCTCGATAAAATTTTCAAGCAAATTAATTACCTCCAATACAAATCATAATAAACGTAAATAAACGTCAACTTATAGTATATCAATAGTAGTAATTATATGTCAATAAAAGAAAATAACAAATAAGAAAGGAGAAATTATGAATAAAACTATACAATTAGATGACTATGAATATGAAATTTTCAAGAAGTTTTCAAAAAAGTTAAATCTGACAACAAAACATGATTATTTATCTAAAATAATATCGTTTAAGGAATTTATACAGGATAAAGAACTTATCTATGCTAATAAGGAAGATTGTACAAAATTTATAGCAAATGTTAAAGAAAATTATGCTAAATCAACATCTGAAAAAATATATAGTTACTTACATAGTTTTTATAATTTTTTACTAAAAGAAGAGTACATAGAGATAAATCCATTTAGATATGTAGAGAAACCTGAGGTAAGTAGAATAAAAAACAAAGATGATGTATTAAGCATTCAAGAAATTAATAAGCTTATAGAAATACTTTATAAGCTAAACATAAGAGATAGAGTTATTATAGTATTTTTAATTACTACAGGGTGCTTATTAAATGAATTAGTAAGTTTAAAATGGAAAGACCTTATGCTAGATGAGAAAAATAATTATTATACTAAACTAGGCAAAGGTAGAAAAGAAAGAATTGTAAAGCTTCATCCTTATTGCTTTAAATTAATAGAAGATTATAGAAACTACTCTGGATTAACAGAAGTTATAATGCCTACAGAAGAATTTATATTTACAACGCAGAAAAGCAACTCTATAACAGATAGGAATGTAAGGCTAATAGTAAGAAAAGCTTTAGATTTAGCGGGTCTTTCTCAGTATTCAGCAAAAGATTTTAGACATTCATTTGCAGCTATATCTTTAAGACTTGGAGCAGATGAAGAAGATATAAAAAATCAGTTAGGTTGGAGCGACAAATATTATGCAATAAGATATAAATATGTATTAAATTTTGTTGATAGTGAAAGTATAGATTATATTATTAATAAAGATAATATAAGTATAAATAAAAAGTAAAAATGAACATAAATAAAAAAAAACTTGTTATAGTTCGTAAAATTTTATATAATTATGATATGAATAAGACTCAAGGAAGGTGCAAACAATGATAGATAATAAATACAATACATATACAAACCCTTTAACGGACAGATACTGTAGTAAAGATATGAGCTATATATTCTCTCCACAATTTAAATTCTCAACTTGGAGAAAGTTATGGGTAGCGTTAGCAGAAGGTGAAAAAACTTTAGGAATAAATATAACTGATGAACAAATAGAAGAATTAAAGGCTAATATAGAAAATATAAACTTTGATGAAGCTAGAGAAATAGAAAAGGAAGTAAGACATGATGTAATGAGTCATGTAAAAGCGTATGGGTTACAATGTGATAAAGCTAAAGGAATAATCCATTTAGGTGCGACATCTGCATATGTTGGTGACAACACAGATGTTATACAAATGGATGAAGCTTTAAAACTTATAAGAATAAAACTTGTTAACCTAATAAACAATTTAAAGGAATTTGCTCTTAAGTATAAAGATATGCCTACATTAGGATTTACACATTTCCAAGCAGCTCAGCTTACAACAGTAGGTAAGAGAGCTACTTTATGGGCTCAGGACTTAATACTTGACTTAGAAGATATAAACTATAGAATAGACAATATGAAACTAAGGGGAGTTAAAGGAACTACAGGTACTCAAGCTAGTTTTTTAAGTTTATTTGAAGGTGACCATGAAAAAATAAAGGAACTTGATAGATTAGTATGTAAACAAATGGGATATAAATCTTCTTATGCAGTAAGTGGACAAACTTATACTAGAAAATTAGATTATCAAGTTATAAGTGTATTATCAGGAATAGCTCAAAGTATGCACAAAATGACTAATGATATAAGACTTTTACAAAGTTTAAAAGAAATAGAAGAGCCATTTGAAAAAAATCAAATAGGTTCATCAGCTATGGCTTATAAAAGAAATCCAATGAGAAGTGAAAGAATATCATCATTATCAAAATATATAATATCTGAATCATTAAGTCCTGCATTAGTACAGGCTACTCAATGGCTAGAAAGAAGTTTAGATGATTCAGCAAACAAAAGATTATCTATACCACAATCATTTATGGCAGCTGATGCAATAATTGAAATAGGTATGAACGTGACTGATGGATTAGTTGTTTATGAAAGTATGATAAATAAACATATAAATGAAGAGCTTCCATTTATGGCTACTGAAAATATACTTATGGAAGCTGTAAAAAGAGGTGGAGATAGACAAGAGTTACATGAGATAATAAGAGAGTATTCTATGAAAGCAGCTTATAGAGTTAAACACGAAGGTAAAGATAATAATTTAATGGACCTTATAATGAATGATGAATCATTCAAAATGAGTAAAGAAGAAATGTTATCTATAATGGATCCTAAAAACTTTGTAGGTAGAGCTCCAGAACAAGTTGTAGAGTTTGTAAATGAAACTTTAGAACCAGCTATAAAAGACTTTAAGGAGTCTATAGGATTAAAAGTAGACTTACATGTATAAAACATTCAAATATATAAATTAAATTGTAGTTGTTGCAAATTTATTATTAAAGCGGCCTATTTATAGGTCGTTTTTTGTTATAGTACAATAAATATGACTATGATTAACTAAGCAAAGCTTATATATGTTTCTTTATTTTAATGTATTTTAAAATACATAATAAAATAATATGAAATTAATGTATTTTAAACATATTATTATTAAAAGTATTGTACTAATAAAAAAAATAATGTAAACTACAATTAAATGAGAAATCGAATAAATTAAACAGCTGGGGGCGATGATATGAAGTGTATAGTGCCAGATACAATAGAATTTTTATCTAAAACATTTCCGAAAATATATTCAAGTCTTTACTTAGAATATTTAAAACAGTATTCTGCGATATATAACGTTAATAAAACACAACTAAGAGCATTGATGTTTATAAAAAACTATGGATGCATAAGTATGACTGATTTATGTGCTAAGCTAAACATAGAAAAAGGTAGTCTAACTAGTATGGTTGATGATTTAACAAAAAAGGGGTATGTTATAAGAAATAAGGATTCATTAGATAGAAGAAAATATCTAATAAGCATAACTGAAAAGGGAACAACTCTTGCTTCTGACTTTATGGCGAAGCTTAGTGAAAAATTAGAAGAAAAGTTTTTGAAATTAAACGAGGAAGATAGAAATAGATACATAGAAGCTATAAATACGTTGCAATATATTTTAAATAAAGAAGAATTTAGCTAAAAAGCAACCTATTTAAGGTTGCTTTTGTTTTAAAAATTAAATTAGTACAAAACACTAAGCTTCAACTGGAGATATTTTAGAATTTGTAGATAAAAGAAGATATTGTTCAAGTCCTTCTTTTAAAAGTGTAGCAGCTTTATATAAGTCAGATTCATTAAGAATATAAGCGAGTCTTATTTCATTACGACCTAGTCCAGGTGTTGAGTAGAACCCTTCAGCAGGACAAGCCATAACTGTTTCGTTATCTTTACTAAATTCTTTAAGCATCCAAATTACAAAATCTTCTGCATTTTCTACAGGCAATTTTGCTACTATATAAAATGCTCCAGTAGGTTTTTCACATACAACACCATCAACCTTCATTAATTCGTTGTATAAAACATCTCTTCTGTGTTTATATTCTTCATTAACTTCTTTAAAGTAAGAAACTGGAGTTTTATACAATTGTACAGAACCAATTTGTTCTAAAGTAGCAACACAAAGTCTTCCTTGACATAATTTTAATATCTCAGCTATAAGAACTTTATTTTTGCAAGCTATAGATCCGATCCTAGCACCACAAGCGCTGTATCTTTTAGATACACTGTCTATGATAACAACTCTGTCTTCAACTTCTTTCAAGTTTCCAAAACTTGTATAATCCAGTCCGTCATATACAAATTCTCTATAAACTTCGTCGGCTATTATCCATAAATCATTTTCTATAGCTATTTGTGCTATCATGCTAACTTCTTCTTTTGTATAAACTGTACCAGTAGGATTACCTGGATTAGAAAGTAAGATGCCTTTAGTCTTAGGATTAATCAGAGAACAAATTTTTTCTTTGGATGGTAAATGGAATCCGTCCTCAGCTTTAGTAGTAATTGGGTTAACCTCTACATTTACGCATTGAGAAAATCCATTGTAATTAGTGTAAAATGGTTCTGGAACTAATAGATTGTCACCTGGATCACAGATAGCCATCATAGTAAATAATAAAGCTTCACTACCACCATTAGTTATAAGAATATCATCGCTATCAAAATGCATATCATATGTAGTATAATAATCTTGAAGTGCTTTAATTAATTCTGGAATACCATTAGATACAGCATATTCCAAAACGTTACTGTCAAAGTTTTTAACTGCGTCAAAGAATCCTTTAGGAGTTTTAATATCTGGTTGACCTATATTTAAATGATAAACTTTAATTCCTCTAGCCTTAGCATCAAGAGCATAAGGAACTAATTTTCTTATTGGAGAAGACTGCATATCAGTAACTCTGTTTGAATATTTCATTTAAAGTACCCCCTATTATTTAAACATAATTAGACTATATTTATAAAATTTCTAACCAAGATTATAGTAGCATAAGTTATTACAAAAATCAGTAAAAACTAGTAAGAGTATTATACAAAAATAGTGACAAAAATACATAAATACTATATTTTAGTATATAAAAAATATGAGAAATAAAAAAATAGTGAATTTATTTATAAATTAGTGGTGTAGTTTTAGATAGTTTTTTTAGAATAAAGTTTAATATAAAAAGAATTCCTAAGAGGTGTTAACTATGAAAGATATAAGAATAGATAATATTAAAAAAGACATAGTCATAGTTGCAAAGGATAGGTCTAAAAGACCGATGGATAAAGTTGTGTCATCACAAGATGAGCCAACTTTAGAATATGAAGAAGAATGTCCATTTTGCAGAGGAAACGAAAGCTATATTACAAAGGAAAAATTCAAAATCGAGGATAAGACAGGTTGGTTAGTAAAATCTGTAGACAATAAATTTCCAATTGTAGATAATTTACCAGGTGAAATATATGGTTTACATGAAGTTATGATAGATACATATCGTCATAATGGAAGCTTTTATGATATGAGCGAATCTGAATTTGAAAATTTATTTATTATGTATAAAAATAGATATACACAACTTATATGTGATAAAAAAATAGAATATGTAAGTATTTTTAAAAATTTTTTAAGAAAATCAGGAGCATCATTAGCACATCCACATTCTCAAATAATATCTCTTTCTATTCTTCCTCCAGAAATAGAAAATCAAATAGATATATGCAAAGATTATTATGATAAAAATAAAAGATATTTATATGATGATATGATAAAAAATGAAATAGAGTTTGGAAAAAGGATAATTAATAATGGAATTTATTTTTTAGTTATAGTTCCATATGCAACTAGATTTAGCGGTGAAGTAAGAATAATATTTAAAGAAAAAATCAAGTTTGAAAAAATGAATGAAAAACATATAAAAGAACTCTCGAAAATATTTGAAAAATTATTTAAAAGATTATATAAAGAAAGCGGTTATAATGCTTTCAATTTATGTGTATATACACATCCTCTAAAAATAGAATGTGAGGATATATTTAATGTACATATGGATGTAATACCAAGAAAATATAGTTTTGGTGGATTTGAATTAGGAACAGGCATGTATGTATCATCAATAGACCCAGAGGAATTAGCAAAAAAATTGAAGTTTTAGTTAGATATATATTTTGATACAATATATAAAAAATAGGGTAAGATATAGTATATGAAGGTAAATTAAAGTAGGAGGAAAAAATGAAATTTATATCGTGGAATGTTAATGGAATAAGAGCCTGTGTAACTAAAGGGTTTGTAGAGTACTTCAAAGAGGTAGATGCAGATATATTTTGTTTGCAAGAAACTAAACTTCAAGAAGGTCAGATAGAATTAGATTTAGATGGATATTATCAGTATTGGAACTATGCACAAAAGAAAGGTTATTCAGGTACGGCCATATTTACAAAAATAAGACCTTTGAATGTGTTTTATGGAATAAATATAGAAGAACATGACAATGAGGGCAGAGTAATCACATTAGAGTTTGAAGATTTTTATTTTATAACTGTGTATACTCCAAATTCTCAAAGTGAATTAAAAAGGTTAGAATATAGAATGAAATGGGAAGATGATTTTAGAAATTATTTGATACAATTAAATAATAAAAAACCTGTAATTGTGTGTGGAGATTTAAATGTCGCTCATCAAGAAATCGATTTAAAAAATCCTGAAAATAATAAAAAAAATGCGGGATTTACTGAAGAGGAAAGAAATAAATTTACACAGTTATTAAATCATGACTTTATAGATACATATAGATATTTTAATCCTGAAAAAGAGGGTTCATATTCTTGGTGGTCATATAGATTTAATGCAAGAAAAAATAATGCTGGTTGGAGAATTGATTACTTTGTAGCATCTAAAAAAATAGAATCTAGATTAGTTAGTGCTAATATACATACTGAAATATTAGGATCAGACCACTGCCCTGTAGAGTTAATAATAAAATAATATCTAAAAAGGTTAATAAAATTATAAACTTATTAATATAATGTACAGTGATATGTTTAATATTTATGTATATTTGCATACACTAAAATCAGAAGAAAAATAATTTTATAACCAAGGGGGATGTATTTATGAACTTATTAGGTCTTAAGCAAAAGTTAGAAAAAGGAAAATCGCTAGGTGGAGACGTTATATACATAAAAGAAGATAATATTTTATATGGATTAGAATGTATATATGAAGACCAAGAAAATAAGAGTATAACGTTATTAAAATCAAAGGAAGAGTCTATTAAGGTAGAGGATTTTATAAAAGTTTTAGATAAGTTATACGCTAATATAGGAGATAAAGAGGTATTTATAGGTAAGGATGAAAATAGTAGAAATTATAAAAAAGAAATAAAAAGTGTAGAATTTGCACAGTATGAGTTATTAAAAATGTTGTTTATAAATGTAGAATAAATAATAAGTGTAAAAAAAGATAGACAGGCGTCTATCTTTTTTTACACTTATTAGGATTAATTAAAAATTGATTAGTTTTCCCCATCTTATATGCTAAATCAATTATTTTTTTATCTTCTTTACTTAATTCTCTGTTTAATACTTTACTAAATTCCTCAAATAAGCTATCATAATTAATTTGTTTTTTAGTTGATTTTTCAACAGTTGATGATTTTACCGTAGTATATATATACACATCAGGTACAATACTTGAGCTATATATTCTAATAAAAACTTGAGCTGTATAAAATGCGTCATTTAAAGCGTTGTGATATGATTTATCTTGATTTAATTCAAGTATTTGAATAGCATTTTGAAGTCCAATACTCCTACCAGCAGGATTATCAAAATAAATAGAAGCATAATGCTGAATATTTATATATGATTTAGGCAAAGTTTTTGATGGTAAATCATAATATGTTATGTTTCTATATAACTCTTTTAAATCACCGGTACCCCAAACACATAAAATAGAATCCTTAGAAGATATAAATCTTTTAAATTCCTTGTATGCTTGTGGAAAAGAAGGAGCATCTGCCACATCCTTTAAAGTGATTCCAGTCATTTTACCAATAAAAGGATGTATGCCTTTGTATATTTCTGGTTTTATATAACTATTGAATGTATCAATTATATTAAAGTTACTATCTAATTTAATAGCACCTATTTGAATTATTTCAAAAGGGCATCTTTCATTAGATACTGTTTTATTAAGAGTTTTATCAAATCCTTGATTGAATTCTAAGTCAAAAACTATATATTCCATAATATTTCTCTCCTAAATTATCTTATCTTACCAATATATTCATAAATATGTTTATTATAAAATATTAATATTTAAAAAGAAGCAAATGAAGACTTCCTAGTTTATTATACCCTATATTTAGTAAAATGTTAAATTATTGTTAGATGTATTTAGAAAATAGGTGATTTAAATAAATAAGCTTAGAAAAAAATAAAAATATTGCGAACTTTCAAATGATAATATATAATAAGTATAAATAAAAACACGAACAAAAATAAAATAATATTAAAAATAATATTGGAATTAAGGGGATAATGTATGGAAAAGTTATTATACACAATAGAAGCAAGTAATCACAATGAAAAAGATCTTAAATTTATTTTAAACAATAATAGAAATATAAAATTTATTTCTTTAATGGGTGTAGATTTAGGAGGAAATGCAACTGATGAAAAAATACCAGTAAATTTATTTTTAGAGGATATAAGTGGATTTTTAAAATCAGCTATTCAAACTGATGGATCGAGCGTAGAGCTTTACAACATAGCAACGCTAAATAATGCTAAGGTTGACTTAATGCCAGATGTAGATTGTAAGTGGTATGTAGATTATAACTTTGAACATATCGATGAAGAACTTAATTTGCCAGTTGGGACTCTTAGAATACCAGCTTTCTTAATTCATGAAAATAAGAAAGTATGTTCAAGAGGAATATTAAAAAAATCAGAAACTTATTTTAAAACATCTATTTTAGAATTATTTAAAGAACATCCAAATATAATAAAAAATATCGGAATAGAAGATATTTCAAATATAGAAGATATAATATTAACGTCAGCTACTGAATT
The DNA here is from genome assembly GCA_000686145.1 of Peptostreptococcaceae bacterium VA2. Lineage (GTDB taxonomy): Bacteria > Bacillota > Clostridia > Peptostreptococcales > Peptostreptococcaceae > Romboutsia_D. The sequence goes on from JMMB01000007.1 coordinate 1,102,372, forward strand.
AGAATTTTGGGTAAACACACCAGAAGATAAAGCAGACTTAGAAAAGTTATATGTATCACAAAGTTTAAAAGAACAATATTGGAAAAGAACACATGGTATCATAAGAACTTGTTTAGAAAAAACTTTAATAATTTTACAAGATATAGGTATAAATCCTGAAATGGCTCATAAGGAAGTCGGAGGTATTAACAGCTCTATAAGTATAGATGGAAAAACAAATCATGCTATGGAGCAGTTAGAGATTTCATGGAAATTCTCAAATCCTCTTCAAGTTGCAGATAATGAGTTAATAGTAAGAGAAATAATAGAAGATGTATTTACATCTAATGGATTAGAGGTAACGTTTAAAGCAAAACCTATATATGGAGTTGCAGGAAGTGGAGAGCATGTTCATGTGGGCGTTAGTGCAAAACTAAAAGATGGAAGTATAAAAAATTTATTTGCTCCAAAGGATATGACAAAAGACTACTTAAGTGAAATTGGGTATGGGGCACTTATGGGAATACTTAATAATTATGAAGTATTAAACCCTATAGTTACATCATCTAATGATGGATTTAATAGATTAGTACCAGGGTTTGAAGCACCAGTATGTATAGTAACATCACTAGGTCATAATTATGAAGTAGCATCAAGAAATAGATCTGTACTTGTAGGATTAGTAAGAGATATAAAAAATCCAAAAACAGTAAGACTTGAATTGAGATCACCAAATCCACTATCAAATACTTATTTAGTTATAGCGGGTTGTTACCAAACAATGTTAGATGGAATAAAAGCAGTAGCAAAGAGCGAGTTATCAACTAAAAACCTTGAAAAAGAGATATCTAAAGAAGTAGGTCAAGAAAGCTTTTATTTAGAAAAAGACAGAGCCTATAGAGATGAAAATGATGTATTTGAACATTATACATTGCAAGAGCGAAATTGTAGATTTTCAGTACCACCTGCAACAGTTTATGAAAATATGAGAAATTTAAAAAATTATGAATATAAGCTGAATTCTTTAAAACAAGGAAATGTATTTACGGATGTCATAATAGATTCATTTAAAATGGGTGCTATAGACAAATGGGTGAAAGAATTAGAAAATAGAATTATTCATGATCATATGGAAACTGTAAGAAGCTGTGTAAAGCTACACAATAAGGAAAATATGGATGCTTTAGATGAAGTTGCATGGAATGCTATTTCAGAGATCAAGTTTAACATAATGAAAGATACATTAATTAGAAAATCATTGTTTACTAATATTAGAGAGGCTATAGCAAATAAAGATTATGAAGCTGTATCAAAACTACAATTACAATTAAAAAAAGAAATGAAAGAAATTCAAGAATTATATGTGCAATATAGTAAAAATATATACTAAAAAAGAAGAGGGAAACCTCTTCTTTTTTTATGCTTTTAAATTACAAGATGTACTAATAAACTTAATAATAGAAGGTATGCAAAGATATTAAAATTATAAGAAGAGATATTTTTCTTTGATGGGAAAAATGTTATTTTTAGTATCAATAATAAGATAAATAAAACTACATATCCTGAATTAATTAATACAGTAAAACTTGAAAAACTTAAAAAATGTATTATAGATAAAATAAATATTATAATTAGGAATTTAGAATTATGTTTAGTTAAAAAGGGCAATAATCTATTTATATGTTTTCTGATAAATTTATTGTTTGTAGCAGAGTAACAATCTCTAAGTAAGTATAGTAGTGAGTATAATATTATGAATAATGAGGATACAAAGCCTGATAAAATTCCTATATCTTTAATCATTATAAATCCTCCCTTTATTTTAGAATAAAAAATTTTATTAGTATATAGTATTTTATTTATATGAAATATGTGAATAATTTAAGTAAGAAAATTAAATTTAAATAAAAAGTGATTTAACAGTAATTATAAAAATAAAAAAAATAGTAATAAAATATTGAAAAAGGGCAATAGTAATATATAGTGATAAAAGGAGTGGAAAATATGGAAAAAAATATAAAAACATTTATATTAACAACTTTTTTATGTATAACTTGTTTTGCTATTAAAAATCAAAGTGTGTATGCTTTTAGTGAGGATGTAAATTTAAATTTATTGATAGAAAATAAAGAAAATCAAAAAGAACTTAAATCTAAGATAGAAAAATTACATCAAGATATAGAAGCTAAGACTGAAAATATTGACAATAAAAAACAAGATAATATACAAGCTGAAGTTGTGAGTGTAAGTTTTGTGGAAAAAAGTGAATTAAATTCAAGTGATTATTTAATCAACGAAGTAAAAACTATAGAAAAAGAAAAGTTAGAATTAGAAAAACAACTAGAAGAAAATAAAGTAGAAGGTGCAAAATTAGAAAAATCGATAGAAGAAGATGAAAAAAAATATTTAAAAGAAAATAATTTGAGCTTTAAGGCAGGTATATGGCCAGTTCCTTCATACAATCAAATTAGCTCTCCTTTCGGTTATAGAATACATCCTATAACAGGAGAGAGAAAGTTTCATAGAGGTATAGACGTACCAGCACCTCAAAATACAGAAATAGTATCATCTGATGATGGTATAGTTATATTTTCAGGAGTACAAAATGGATATGGAAATGTGGTTAAATTAAAGCATTTCGATGGTAAGAAAACTGTATATGCTCATAATACTTTTAATGTAGCTAAGGAAGGTGACATAGTGAAACAAGGACAAGTTATTGCAAAAGTAGGTACTACAGGTAATTCAACTGGTAATCATCTTCACTTTGAAACTATTATAGATGAAAAAAATATAAACCCTTTAGATGCAGTAAATAAATAGCAATAGATCAAGGGTGCATATATATTGTAGAAACATTAAAAATTAATATATATTAAAAAAGAAGGGTTATATACCCTTCTTTTTAGCATAAAATTAAGTATAATAAAGGATTAATAAAAGCAAGGCGAAATTATAAGATTAAATGTTTGAAAATTTAGAAAATTTACAAAAAGGAGGGCTTTGTGAAAAAAAAATTCATACTGGATATATTAGTATATGGTTTTGCACCTATATTAGTATGTAATTTAGCTATAAATAAAAATATAAGCTACATAATACTGGCATTGATAATTTTAACATTTATTTATAGTCTTATGACTGCAAAGAATGAATTTAGATTAAATGTATCAGGAATAATATTTACTGCTTTATATATATGTGCACATATATTTAAACAAAATGCTGAATCAGATTTTATCAGGTATATATATGATACGTATTGTTTTTTAATATTATCTATATCATTTATAGGATTAACATTTTTTGATAAAAATATAGTTAGGCAAATTTACTCAGATATACTTAGGTCTAAAGGTCATACTAAATATTATATAGGACACTGTTTAAATAGAAAATTTATAAATCAAGAGTTCGAAAAAATTTTATCAGTTATAAACATACATTTGTTAGCTATTACATTTATTAGAGTTTATTCTATATCAACATATGGAGCTCAAGATTATTTAATTACATTAGATTTAGAAAAGTTGGTTTGTCTGTTATTTATAATTGCTGAGTCCTATATGTTATATAAGATAATTAGACAAAGTCAGAGAGATAAAAATAATAAATTTAGAAAAGAAAATATAAGAAATAACACAATAAATAAAGATGTTGAAGAAAAAATTATATATTTAAATAAATATAAAAAAGCTAATAAATAACAAGGATTAATTCTTGTTATTTATTAGTTCTAGTATATAATCTGCTATTTTATCATAATTAATTAGCTTTTTAAATTCTTTAATATTTGATTGCATAAAATTAAATATAGATTCAAATTCACCAGAAGATAATTTATAGAATATGTTTTTTAAATCATCTTCATCATTGTAAATTATGCCGATTCCTTTATCTATTATAAATTTAGCATTCTCTATTTCTTGACCAACTTTGGGGACTTTGACTATTATTGGTGTTTCAGAATGAATACCTTCAAATAAAGTTGCACCACCAGGCTTTGTTATCATAAGATCATAGTCTTTGATTAAATTATGCATGTCATTTACATACCCTAAAACCTTTATGTTTGATAATGGTTTTTTTTCTGTAAGATAATTATATAGCTTAGTATTTTTGCCTGTAACTATTGTTAATTCCATAGTTTCAGAATTATCTTTAATAAATTCATCAATCCAATACATAAAATTGTCATCTACATCAAATAATCCTCTTCCTCCGCCTAAAAGTAGTATTTTATATTTATTAGGAATATGAATTTTTTTACTCACAAGGAACTTACTATTTATAGGAACTCCAGTTACCTTAATAGATGTAGGAGAAATACCTTTTTGTACAAATCTATTTCTAATTTCACAAGATGGAACAAAATACATATTAGTATTAGGATATACCCATTCAAGGCTGTCTACGACATCAGTAATAACTGTTAAAGTAGGTATATTCATTTGAGGATATTTTATTTTGAAATTATATACACAAGCAGCAGCTAGAGGAAAAGTAGATATAATTAAATCTGGCTTTTTGTCAAGAATATATTCTATAAGCTTAGGTGTATATAGTTTAGGAGCTAAATCATGTTTTGAATCAAAAGACTTTTTTAGATAATAGTAATAATTATATAAGCCTGGTGTATATTTAGTATTATTTTCATATAATTTAACCATTGGCTTATTCATTATTGGAAGACTAGCGCTTATAAAATTTTGTATTGTAATATCACATGAGCTATCTTTTTCTAAAATATTATTTTTAATAGCATTTGAAGCACTTATATGACCAGCGCCAAATTGAGCTGTAAGTATTAATATTGATTTGCGTTTTGCTGTGTGCATTAGTTATTCACCTCTAATAATTTAACTTTATAATTACAGTATTATACAGATATAAATTGATTTAATCAATAATAATAAAACTTATTATATTTAAGAAGGAAATATTTATATTAAGTTGAAACTTAATATAGAGGTGGGCTGTATGGAAGTACTAAGTAAAAGGCATGAAAAAGAAGAAAATGTAGACAATGACTTTATAGACATATTAAAACTTATTATATACTCAAGTATAGGAATATTTGTATTTTTTATTCCTATAAAACTAAATGGACAATCAGTAACTCTAATATATCATATAGCATACAAATTACAATCTGACTTAAGGCCATTTTTGCAAATATGTATAATTGTATATGCCATAATAGGGTGTTTAAAGCCTATATTAGAAAATAAAAAAAAGAAAATAAGCTATAGTAATATTTTTTTATACATTAGGATGCTTAGCATTCTAATAATAGTAAATATATTTTATGGTAAAAATACAATTATGTTGTTAGATGATAATATATTACTTTTAATAGATGAACTAGTTTTGAATGTAGCTACAGTATTGCCACTAAGTGCAATATTTATCACATTTTTATTAGATTATGGATTTTTAGATATAGTAGAATCATATTTTCACAATATAATGAAAAAAAATTTCAAGTTAAGTGGAAAAACAATAGTTAATATTCTTATATACATTTGTACTGATTGCTTTTGTGGAATGTTTGTAACAAATAAATTATATAAAACTGGAAAAATTAGATACAATGAGGCCTGTATAATTATATTGAATTTTTCTATAATGTCAATACCTATGGTAAGTTACATATCAAAAGAACTAAATGTAGACAAGATAGATATAATTATAGTTAGCGCAGTTATATTAATAATTACTAATATGATTTTATCTAGAATTTATCCTTTAAGTAAAAAAAAGAAGTCTTATTTCATGAAAACAAATTATAGGGAAACTGTACATAAAAATGAGAAACTAAAAAATGGAATAAAAAAATATCTTAAAAATAAAAATAACAAAAATATATTGAAAACAATTATTGATAATTTAGAAGAAGCTATTTCTATAATTATTAATTTATTACCTGAGTTAGTTATGATACTGTACTTAGGAAATATCATATTAAATAGTAATGTTATATTAGAAATATCTAAATATATATTTTATCCTTTAGCAGAGATATTTAAAATTGCAGATAAAGGTGAAATTAGTTTATTTGGAATAAATTTGTTTTATAATGGTATTATAGGTATAGAAAATGTTAGTAATTATACTCAATATAGTACTAAATTTTTAATTGGTATACTAGCGGTTACAAGTTGTACATCATTTAGCAGTAATATGGTATATATAAAAAATACAGATATTACTATAACTAAAAAAGAATTTTTAGTATCTTACATACAAAGAATAATTACTATAGTATTTATTTATTCAATAATGTATTATTTTTATAGGGGATATATGATGTAAATATAGACAGATTATCATAATAAAAAAAAATATGAGGAGCGTTTAAAATGCATAATTTAAAAATTATAGAAAAATATTTAGAAGAACTTTTAGTTATTCCAAGTCCAACAGGATATACAAAAGAAATAATGGAGTATATAAAAAAAGAACTTGAACAAATGGATATAGATTATAAAGTATCAAATAAAGGAATAGTAGTAGCTACGATAGCCGGAGTAAATCCAGAAAAGGAAATCACATTTTCATCACATGTAGATACATTAGGTGCGATGGTTAAAGAAATAAAGCCTAACGGAAGATTGATTATATCCCAAATAGGAGGATATATGATGAACTCTATAGAAGGCGAAAATTGTTTAATACATACTAGATCAGGAAAAGTATATGAGGGAACATTACAAACAATAAAGCCTTCTATTCATATACATGGCAATGATGCAAGAGAACTGCCAAGGGACTGCAAAAATTATGAAATTGTAATAGATGAATATATTTTTATAAAAGAAGATGTACATAAATTAGGAATAGATGTTGGCGATATTATATCATTTGATACAAGAACTAAAATAACTAATTCGGGGTTTGTAAAATCTAGATACTTAGATGACAAAGCATCTGTAGCAGCTATATTATATGTCATGAAGTATATTAAATTAAACAACATAAAGCCTAACATTAATATAAACTTTTTCTTTAGCAACTATGAAGAAGTAGGACATGGATCTTCAGCATTTATACCGAAAAATACATCTGAATTTATTGCAGTTGATATGGGATGTCCAGGAGAAGGTCAAAATTCTACAGAGTATGATGTGTGTATATGTACAAAGGACTCAAATGGACCATATGATTATGAATTTATCAATAAACTTATTGGCATATGTGAACAAAATAATATAAACTATAAATTAGATATATATCCTAATTATGGATCAGATGCTACTGCTGCATTAAAATCTGGGATGGATTCTAAATTTGCTCTTATTGGTCCTGGTGTATTTTCATCACATGGATATGAAAGAACTCACATAACATCAATTGTAGAGACTGCAAAGCTAATAATAGCTTATATAGCTAATTAATATAGCTTATAAACGAGAAGCTTTATTAAGATTATTTAATCTCAATAAAGCTTCTCGTTTATGCTTTATAAAAGTATAAAATAAAATAAAATAGCTATTGTGTAAAACAAAGTACTGTGCTATTATTAGGTTATGAAAAGTAAAACATAGTACTGTGTAAAACATAATACTATGTTTATAGAAAGGAGGAGTAATATGAATACTCAGTTTAGAAAAGGAGTACTTGAAATTTGTGTATTAGCTCTTATTTCGAAAAAAGACATGTATGGATATGAAATAGTTCAAAATATATCTAAGGTAATAGATGTAAATGAAGGAACTATATATCCAATACTTAGAAGGCTAACAAAAGAAGGATACTTTGAAACTTATATACTAGAATCAAGAGAAGGTCCAGCTAGAAAATATTATCAGTTAACAATATTAGGAAAAGAAAATTTAAGTAAGCTGATGTTAGAGTGGAAAGATTTTGTTAAGGCCGTGAATGTATTAATAAGTAATGATGAGGGAGGTAATAACTTTGAATAAAATAGAATTTTTAGAAATATTAAAAGACTATCTTAAAAAGAATTTTTCTGAAGATGAAATAAATGATATATTAAGAGACTATGAAGAATACTTTTTAGAAGGTGTCATAGAAGGTAAAAGTGATATAGAAATAATAGCTGGATTAGGATCTCCTAAGTCCATAGCAAATGAGCTTATATCAGAAACGAAAAATAACTATTCGAGTGAATCAAGTAAAAGTGATAAATTAAAAGACCAGTTTAATGTATTTAAATTAAGAGCAAAAGATAAGTATAATGATTTAAAAGTAGAGATTAGTGAAAAGCTTACTCCAAATATACAAAATAACAATCACAATAAAGATAGAAAATGGATACAAGTAATATTGGCTATATTATCTTTAATTTTAATTATACCTGCATTTACAATTATAATGTCATTGATAGGTATAGGTATAGGGCTAGTAGGTTTATTAGTAATATATTTAGTAACAGCACCATTTATAATTAGTTTTGTAATGGGTATACCTCAAATTGCAATACTTTATATGTTTGTATCTATTGCATTTATAGGAGGGCAAATTTTTGCTTGGCAATTGTATATATTCGTAGTGAGATTATGCAAAAAAATAATAAAGCAATATATAAATTGGTTGAAAACTAGAAACTTATATATAAATGCTAGTAAGAAAAAAGAAAAATATGATAATGAAGAAAAAGAAAAAGTGTTTGAAGAAGATTTAAATGATAATGGAGGAGATGAAAAATATGAATAAAAAAATAACTATATTTTCTATTATTTTAGTTATAATAGGAACAATAGGAACTATATGTTCTGGTATAGCATCTATTCCATATTTTATAAAGACTTCTTCTGATATAGAAAGAGAGCTAAATAAGGAATATATTATATATAATAAAGAGATAGATATCAATAAATTAAATATAAATACAAAAGATACAAATATAGTAATAAGAAAACATAACAAAAATAATGTTATAGTTAGCAAAACAGGAAATAAAGATAATCTTAGATATAATATTGAAAATAAAGATAATGCATTATCTATATCTGAAAATAAAAGTGAAGATAACTATAAAGATATAAAAAATTCAAATGATTTTGCTAATTATGTGTTTAATGAATTTTATTCACAAAATACTAATAACATAGTTATTTATATACCAAATGATGTTGACATAAATACGTATACACAAAATGGAATATTAGATATTCAAGATGATATATTTTTAAATGACGTGACATTTAAAACACTATCTGGAAATATATCATTACCTAAAGAAGTTAAAGATTTAAAAAAATTAGATATAAAGTCTAAAAATTATACGCAGTTATCTATATCAGAATTATTAGGAATAAAAGACATATATATAAGCAGCAATTCTGTTAATATATACTCAGATGATAATGACATATTTATAGATAATAAAGAGAATTATATACCTAATAATATAAATATAAATCAAGACTCTAATGATTATGGAAATATTGATATATCTACAGAAATACCAATAGCGAATAATTTGAATATAAATGCATATAAGTCTAATGTTAGTGTTGATTTACCAATTGATAGATACAAAATAAACTTTAATATAAAATCATTACAAAGAATTGATATAGATGATTTAATGCAAGAAAATAAAATAAATGAAAATGATCATTTGAAATATCAAGATATAAAAGAATTAAATGGTAATTTAAATAAACATTTAGATGAATTAAAAAAAGAATATAAAGTAAACATAAAATCAGAATATGTAAGTATAAAATAATGAAATAAAATATTATAATTCAAAAATAATGAAAATGTTAAAAAAATAAGTATACTATGATATAATATTAAGAATAAAAATAAAAAAGAGGTATACTTATGAATAAAATAGCAGTAAGTTTACTTTTGATTTCTACTACTTTATTAGTTAGTGCATGTACAAAAGAAAATTTAAATAGTGATAGTATAATAGATGTAAGTTCATCTAAAACAATAAATAATAACGAATATTATTTAGAAAATGAAGATACTACAGCAAAGGACTCTAATGATTCAAAAAAGAATTCAGGCACTATAAAGATACCAATAAATATAATGTCTAAATATTCAAAAGATACAAAGTACTTAGAGGTTAAAGAAGATAGTTCACTGCAAGAAAAATTAGAAATTATAATTAAAACAATTTCTAGGGAATGTTTCAATGGGCTACCTATAAGTGTAACTATTTATGGTAAGGATACTGCTAAGATAGAGCTAAAAGAGCCAAAGGACTTGAGTAATAGTAGAGTTTCATGGAAAGCAGATTATTTAAATGAAGTTACAAAAGAGTATACAATAAATACTATAATAAAAAATATAATTCAAGAAGATTATAAAGGTGCATGGATAGAAAAAGTACAATTATATTATGAAAACGAAATAATACAATTAGATTAAAAGCAGTATTAGAAACGAATTTGTTTCTAATACTGCTTTTTAACTTACATAATATCGTCACCCATATCATTAGGATGGCTAGCTATATAAGTAGCAATAGATAATACACCTATTCCAGCAAGTAATTTTAATTGTTGCTTAGCAACAAATTTGCAAGTTGGAATTGTTATTTTTCTAATACTTGGGCTGATAATATTTGCAGTAACTAAAGCAGAGCCTACTAATATACCTGTTGCTAAGGTTGGATTATTTTTAGTGAAATTTTTCATATTATTTGATAAATCATCACAATTACTACAATTATTAAATAATGTATTTTCATTGTTATTGTTAAACTCATTTGAAATCATAAAATCACTCCAATCAATAATAAATTATTAAAATTAAATTTATAATTCTTATACATATGATGTGCAAATAACAAAAAAATATAATGGAAATTTATAATAAATAAATTACTTTAAAATACACCAATATTAAAGAATTAGTAACCACATTCAAAGACAATCATATAATTATATTAGACAACATAAGTTTTTTCTTATGGGGGTTAATTTACAGCAAAGGGGTTTTGACATATTATGAGAAAGAAAAAGAAACAAGGGTGTTCAACTGCACCTATATATGAAGATTGCAATATATGTAGTGAACATGTAAGTGTATGTAATCCATGTAAAACAAACAATGCATGTAAAACAAATAATGCATGTAAAACAAATAACGTATGTAAAACAAACAACTCGTGTAAAAAAATGGTTAATCATTATGTAGAATGTCCTTGTGATGACTACGAAATAACTTACGCAGATAAATGTGCTAAGCTAGCTAAACAAGCAGAAGATTTATTTGAAAAAGCTTTAGAGTGTGAATGTAAGGCTATAGAAGCATATGAACAAGCCAAGGCGTGCGAAAAATCATCAAAGGTATTATCATCAAAAGCTGAAAATTTAATAAAAAATGCTAGTTGTGATGAGCAAGAATCTAAAGCTGCTGATTGTAAAGCTAGAGAACTAATGGAAAAATCTCAAAAACTTTGTGAACAAGCTAAATGTTTGTATAAAGAGGCTGAAAAAGTAGAAAAAGAAGCAGAATGCAAATGTGAAAAGGCTAAATGTTTATATGAAAAAGCTCAAGAACATAATGATAAGGCAAAAGCTTTATATCATCAAGCATTAAAATGTGATGAAAAAGCACTAGAATGTTACAAATCTGTAGGTGAAAAAATAAAAGAATATGAATTGAAATCAAAAAAATGTGAAGATATGATACAAAAATGCAGCAATAAATTAGAACAGTGTGAAAACAAACCTAAATGTGATGAAATAAAGGAATGTAAAAAAGAGAAAGAAAATTGTGGATGTCATATTCCTAAAAAACAATATTGTAAACCAGAATATAAAGTAAATTACTGTAATCCATGCCATGAAATAAAAGAATGTAAAAAAGAGAAAGAAAATTGTGGGTGCCATATTCCTAAGAAAAAAAGTTGTAAACCAGAGCTTAAAGCAAATTACTGCAATCCATGTCATGATAAAAAAGAAATAATATATGTAGAAGATGAATATTTAAATATGAATCAATGCCCAACAACATATGTGAGTCCTATGTATGATATGGGTAATATGCAATATATGGGTGGTTTTGCAGATCAATATCCATGTTTAGATATGCCATATATGAATTCATATGTAGATGAATATCAAGATATGAATGACATGTGGATGAATTATTACATGATGATGCAAAATATGATGCAAAACATGATGATTCAGCCAAGAGATTTTGATTAATAAAAAAAGAATGCTTTTAAGCATTCTTTTTTTATTTTATTTTTGTTGTTTATTTTAATAATTCTTTTTCAATTGATTTATACAAATTTTCCATCATAGAATTAAATTGTTTTGTATGTTTCATATAATTTGAAACTGATGGCAAATTAAAAAAATCGCTATATTCTTTATTTAATTGTATGATTTTTTTAGATGCATCTTCCATTCTGTAATTTGAATAAATTGTATTTTTTTTATTAATATACGTATTTAACTGTTTTTTTAAGTTTCTATTTTTTTCTAAATTAACTTTACTTTTGTTCATATCTTTAAATTCATTTGTATTTTTAATAAAATTAGCAAATTCTTGAACTTTATTATTGATATCCATGCAATATCCCCCTTATATAAAATCTATATAATATATTCTATATAATGTATTTATAATATATACTAAATATTAAAAGTATGAAGGAAAATATTGAACTTATATAAAAAGCATTTCAAAAAGCATTTCAAAAAGTGTAGCAAATAGGAGTGATAGTTAATAGTATATAAGGTATGAAGCTTTGACTAATAAGAAATGACATCGTGGAGAGGGAGACCTACAATATTATTTAGGTCTCCTTATTTACAATAAAGAGCTTAAAGGCAAGTTAAGTCATTTAAAAACATCTCAAACATAACGCCTTCATTTCTATCGGTAACAAACTCAGATGTATAATTTATAGCTTTATAAATGAAGTTAGTAGCTTCTTTTACAGAAAAATCTAAATTATAGCCTTTATTTAAAAGACCACAGAGTATAGATGTAAATATGTCTCCTGTACCACTATAAGAACAGTTATTGTACTTTACAGAATAAGAAGAAAATTTATCTAAATCTCTATCATAACTTAAATTTAAAATGTTTTTATCTTGTATTATTCCTGTAATAACCACCTTACTAGGACCAAGTAGAGAAACCTCTCTAGCGATATCCATGAGTTCATCCTCATTAAATTCATTTTCATTGTAATCTCTATTAGTTAAAAAACAAGCTTCTGTTAAGTTTGGAGTAGCCAAGTTTGAAAGTTTAACTAATTCTTTTATTTTAAGACACATCTCTTTATCAAAAACGGGATAAATAGATCCACAATCTCCCATAACAGGGTCTACAACTACGAATGCGTTAGAATTTTTAGAAATAAAATCACAAACTATATTTATTTGATCTTTTGATCCTAAAAATCCACTATATATACAATCAAAATTTAAACCTAAATTTTTCCAAACATAAGAATAATCATTCATATGATTAGTGAGATCTAAAAATGTGTATTCAGGATATCCTGTTTGACTTGATAGAATAGCTGTAGGAAAGGGACAACATTGAACCTTTAGCGATGAAAGTATAGGAAGAGCAACAGCCAAAGAACATCTTCCTACCCCCGACAAATCATTTATTGCTGCAATTTTTTTCAATATAGAAACACCTCCAATATAATTATATTACTACTAAAAATAGAAAAAAAATAGTTAAAAAAATAAAAATGACAGTGTATGATTACAATTTATTATTTAAAAAAAATTTAAAATTATTTATTTATTATTTGGATATAATAATATAAAATAATAAACTATTATGTTTACATTAAAAGTAGTTGAAATTATATTGACAGTATTTGTCCTTTATAGGGAGGTGTGATTTTGAAAGAGTCTAAAATAAAAAATAAGTATATACAAGGTATAATTATATCATTAGGCTTAACTTTATCGATTGGAATATATACACATATTGAACAAGACAAGGTTCAAACAAAAGAAAGATTAGTACAAGTTAATGATATAGATACCCAAGAAGTTAACAATCAGTATAAAATACTTCTTGAAAGTTTATTTGATTATAGAAATAAGGCTTTGCTAGAAAAAAATGAAGGTATACTTAAACAATTATATGAAACAGATAAAAAATTTGGACTTTGGGCATATGAACATGAAGTTAAAAAAATGAAGTATTTAAAAAATTGGTCAAATAAACAAGGCGTTAAATTTAATGATATAAAAACTAAAGTAAAAATAAAGAAAATAAAACAAAAAGAAGATGATTTGTACGGAATTATATGTACTGTATCAACTGAGTATAAATATTCATATGAAAATCAAAAAGATGTTGTTAATATGTTTAGGATAGGAACGTATCATTATTTAAATGTTAAAATTAGAGATAACCAATATATAATAACTAAAGAATGGTATACTGACCCATTTGCAGATTCTTTAAATTTAGAAAATATTAAATCTGAAGATATAAGAGATTATATATTAAAGCAAGAACCAGTTAAATTAGAATTAACACCAGAACAAAATAAAGCAGTGAACTATGCTCATCAGTACTGTGGAGCAGCGGCTGACGAAGAATATGGATTAAAGTTTAATTCAAATTATAAAGATTTTAATCCCGATGGTGGGGATTGTGCTAATTTTGCGTCTCAGATAATGTTTGAGAGTGGAAGGTTTAAAAAAAATGATACATGGAATTATGAAGGCAATGATAGTACAAAAGCATGGGTAAATGCACAAGCGTTTAAAAATTATATAGTCTATAGTGGCAGAGGAAGTTTAGTAGCAAAAGGCTCATATCAAGATGTATATAAAGAAGCATATAACTTAAGACCTGGTGATTTTGTAGCTTATGAAAAAGGTGGAAGGATAACTCATGTATCAACAGTTACTGGACTAGATTCTAAAGGATATCCATTAGTAACGTGCCATAATACTGATAGACTTCTTGTTCCTTGGGATTTGGGATGGAGTGATAAAAAAATACGTTTTCATATAATAAAGGTACACTATTAATATAAGCTTTAAACCTTAGAACCATACGATCTAAAAGCCTCATGGTAACGTTCAACATGATGGTAATTATTGACAAATACGGGTATATATGATAAAGTGATAGTAGGGCTATCGTGTATTATAGCTAAATAAACTTGTGTTTTTTAGGAGGATTTATCAATGAAAACTGGAGTAGTTAAATGGTTTAACAATGAAAAAGGATTTGGATTTATATCTATAGAAGGCGGAGAAGATGTTTTTGTACATTTTTCAGCTATAACTGGTGATGGATACAAGTCTTTAGAAGAAGGACAAAGCGTTGAATTTGAAGTAGTTGAAGGTGCTAAAGGTCCTCAAGCTGCTAACGTAGTTAGATTATAATCTAAATTCATATATATTAGCAATTCTAGTAATATGTGAAATACAGCCGTTTTTAAGCGGCTTTTTTTATGTGATTATTTAAATAAAAAAGGAGCTTATAAATAAATCACTTAAAACTTACATAGTTGCTTTATTAAAAATTTATATTTAAATGCAAATTAAATAAGTGAATATAAAGTTTTTTAGAAATAGTTTGAAATAAAAAAATATTATATAAGTTTATATTTAAATTTAAAATAATAACTAAATATGTTAAAATGAATAATGGATAATAAATTTTGAACACACTGCTTCTATAAAAAGATGAAGTAATGTTTATACAAGTATTTGGAGGTGTAGTATAGTGAATATATTATTTTTTCTGACACCTAAAAGTGAAGTTGCATATATATATGAAGACTACACTATGAGGCAAGCTTTGGAAAAAATGGAATATCATAGATATTCTGCTATTCCTATAATTGATGAGGAAGGAAAATATGTTGGAACTATGACTGAAGGGGATTTACTATGGACATTAAAAAATGACTTTTCCCTAGATTTAAAATCAGTAGAAGATGTTCCAATAATGCAGATAAAAAGAAGAATGGATAATACTCCGGTTTCTATTAATGCAAATATAGAAGATTTGATATCTAAGTCTATGAATCAGAACTTTGTTCCAGTAATTGACGATCAAAAAACTTTTATAGGAATAATTAAGAGAAGAGATATAATAGAATATTGCTATAACAAGTTAAAAGTATAAAAATTTAAAATATATAAAGCCTAGCAAATTTGCTAGGCTTTATATATTTTCATATAAGACACTAAGTTATATTTTTTAGAAATATTCAATGAAAAATTTTTATTAGTCGTTAAATTTTACAGTGTTTTGGTATTTAGACTTAAGATCATTTAATTTATTAGAATAAACTTCACTTTGCTTTTGGTACATTAAAGTTTTTTCTATTTCATTTTTAACTTCTTCATATTCTGATTCTCCACCAGATTGTATTTCTTCTAATTTTATTAAGTGATATCCAAATTGAGTTTGAACAGGTCCAGATATTTCACCTTGTTTCATATTAAATACAGCTTCCTCAAATTCAGGAACCATTTGTCCTCTAGGGAAAGAACCTAAGCTTCCACCAGCATCTTTAGATGGGCAAGTAGAGTGTTCAGCTGCAGCATCTTCGAAAGATACAGCACCTTCATTTATTTTATTAAATAATTCAGAAGCTTTCTCTTCAGTATCTACTAATATATGTTTAGCAGAAGCAGTTTCTGATTTGTTAAATTTACTTTTATTAGCCTCAAAGAAAGCTTTTTTCTCATCTTCAGTTAATGCAATGCTAGATAAAACTTTGTTTATAGCAAATTGCTTTAACATGTTTTCTTCAATTTTTTTCATTTCTGATTTAAAACTCTCATCATTATGTAATTGAGTTTCTTTAGCTTCAACATAGAATAATTCTTGATTTACTAAATCTTCTAATAATTGTTTTTTACCTTCTTCAGTGTTAAAATGCATAGCTTGATAAGGATCTAAGCTTTTTAATGCGCTTTCAATATCTAAATTAGTTATTTCTTTTTCACCAACTGTAACTAAAACTTTTCTTTCCATAATAGTTAACTCCTTTATATATATTGTATTTTATTGATAAGGTTATTCTTCAATTTAAATCATATCAGAAAAGCACTCATATGTCTAATATTTCCAAGCATTATATTAAATATGTATTAATATGAAAAAGTTATAGTAATTAGTAATAAAGCTGATAACATACCTACTACGCCTTCATTCATTTTATATTTGAAATTTTTAATGCATGAGATATAAAAGTAAATAAGTATGAATATCAATTTTAAAGATAATAAAAGCATACTTTTAGAAAATAATAGATAACTACATAAGAATAATATAAACGTAACTAAGGTACTCACTCTATATAAATTAACTATTTTAGGAAATTTTTTCAAGTTATATAAAATTAAAAAAATGTAAATTACAGATAGTAATGTAAATGATGTAAACATAATAATCTCAGTTTGAAGCTTTGGGATAACTACTGAATTGTACCAAACTATTGGCCAAAACAGTAATGTTAAAAATTTAAAAGAGTCATCTATAAACTTAGTATTATTCATAATACACATCCTTTCTAAGTATTAAAATTAATCTATAAATAAATTAAATCATATAAATAGTCTAAATACTATAATTATTATCCATATATTATAAAAATATATGATAGTTTGTAAAAATAATTAATATATATTAATAGATATTAATTATTACAATTAGAATTTATTATAAATGGAGGCGAGTTTATGTATAGATATTATACAAAAGGAGTATGTACAAAATCAATAGTCATGGATATAGAAGAAAATATATTGAAAGAGGTATTATTTGAAGGTGGATGTAGTGGAAATGCAATAGGAATAAAGCATTTAGTCGAAGGAAAAGATATAGATGAAATAATAGAAAATCTTGAGGACATACCATGTAAGGATAGGGGAACTTCTTGTCCTGACCAACTAGCTAAAGCACTAAGAATATATAAGGAATATGCATATAATAAATAAAAAAAATGCTTCTACCTTTTAAGTAGAAGCATTTTTTTATTGCTTATTAACTAAAATTGCTATTTTAGCATCTGGATTGTAGCTTATTTGAACTAATTGATTTCTTTTAATATTTTCAAGGTCTTCGCCACCATAGTTAATTTGTAACTTTATAGGCATCTTTCCTTGTTTTATTATAGCAACGTATTCTTTTTTACCTTTTTTCTCTAAACTAATTAAATTACCAGCATAAGGTTTGAAATTTTGGTATTTATCTCCAGATTTCTTTATATAGAAATAAGTACCAGCAGCTATTACTAAGTTAACTCCAAGTATAACCCAAGAGTTTATACCAGCAAAAAGTCCACCTATTAGCACAACAACCATTAAAACAATAGGAACTATAGCTTTTCTCATAAGTAATTTTCCCATTATTTCGTTAGCCTTTTTTTCAGGGCCAGTCATTGTTTTTGATCTAGCAAATGATTCTGCGAATTTGTCTTTAAAGCCCATATTAATCCTCCTAATTTAATAAATATTTAGTTATAATAACGATGTCATGGTTCAAACTAAAAATTTACTACATTTATATTATGTACAAGTTTGCCATTAAAATTTATATTCAAGCAAAGCAAAATATATTAATCATTTTATCATAGAATTATAAAAAAGAAAATAAATGTAGTAATAAAAACTTAATAAATATAATTTATAATTTTTTGTATATAAAAAACTATTATATAACAGCAGCTACAACTGTCATTTCAACAAGTAAACACTCTCTTGCCATCTTTGCCTCAACACAAGCTCTAGCTGGCTCAAAACCATTCTCAACCCATGCATCCCATATAGAATTCATATCTGCAAAATTATTCATATCTTTTACATATATTGTAACAGATAATAAATGTTTCTTATCAGACCCATATTTATTTAATAAATCGTCTATTTTAGCTAAAACTGCAGTAGTTTGCTCTTTTATATCTCCTTCTGCATGAGTTTGTCCACATAAATAAACAGTGTTATTATGAACAACGGCTCTGCTCATTCTTCCAGTTCCTTCGAATCTTTTTATTTCCATAATGAAAACCTCCAATAAATTTTGACAATATAAATTATAATATATATAAATTTAATAATCTATAGATATTATAATTTATATATAATTTAAAGTATAAGTAATGAATATATGCAAAAAATGTAAAAGTATAATATAATAATTTTATGGGGGTTTAAGCGCAGGAAGCAATTTATGAGGAGAGATAAAATTTTATTATGGATATTATTAATACTTTAGATTTGATTAGGATTAAACAATCAATATTAAGAAAAATAGACAAAGAAATAGTTAGCCATGGTATAGAGACAGCTTATATTGTATGCATGCTAGCTGATGAGTTGGGTTATAGTAAAGATGAAATATATTATTTTGCAATAGTATCATGTATGCATGACATTGGTGCATATAAGACTGAGGAGTTAAATAAAATAAAACAATTTGAAGTTGTAAATACTACAAGACATTCTATTTATGGATATGTTATTTTTAATAACAATAATATAACTAAAGATATGGCATCATCTGTTTTATATCATCATCACTCTTATAAAAATAGAAATAATCATATACCTGAAATAGAAATATCAAAGCTGGCATTTTTGATAGGATTAGGAGATAGAATATCTATACTTTGCAATTTACTAAATTATGATGAAGATAAAATAACTGATTTTATATATAAGATGAATAAAGATTTCTTTGATCCAAAATATATAGATGTATTGTATAGATTGATAGAAAGTAAAGGATTAATAAATCAAATTATAAGTGGAGATTGTAGAAAATATTTATTAGAAATAATGAAAAATGCAAAACTTGATATGCAACTAATTAAAGAATATTTATTATTTTTACCGATATCAATAGATTTTTTTAGTTTTGAAACGTCTCTTCATACTGTGAGTGTGTCTTCTGTTGCTAAAAAGATATGTGATTATATGAAATTAGACCAAGCATATAAAGAAAAAATAGAGATAGGTGCACACCTACATGATCTAGGAAAGGTGTGTATACCAAAAAATATTCTTGAAAAAGAAGATAAACTTACAAAAGAAGAATTTGAGATAATGAAAAAACATGTATCTCATACAAGAGAAATATTAGAAGATGCACGTATAGATGAAGAGCTGATTAATTTAGCATGCAACCATCATGAAAGGTTAGATGGAAGTGGATATAGCAAAGGATTAAAGGAAAATGATTTGAGCTTAGGAGATAGAATAATAAGTATAAGTGATATATTTTGTGCGCTAACTGAAAATAGACACTATAAGAAACCTTTTTCGAAAGATAAGGTTCTAAAAATACTTTGTAATATGGTAGAGTCTAGTTATATAGATAAAGAAGTGGTAGATATAGTATGTAGAAATTATGATGAATTTTTAGAATTTGTAAATCAAAATAGAAAAGCTTATGAAAAATGTTTAAAAAATATGATACTAGAATATAATGATATAACAACTAAAATGGATAATTTACAGATACATTAGTTGTTATATAAAAAATTAAATATAAATAAAATGAGGATATTTAAATATATCCTCATTTTATTATTAAAATTAATAAATAACTGAGATTAGACATTAAAATGAAATAACATCATTATACTTTAAGTAGAGAATAGTTATTATTGTGTATAAATGTAAAAATTACTATTGAAATTCAAATATGAGGTGAAAATAATGAATATTTCAAGGCCTACATGGGTTGAGATTAATATAGATAATTTAATATGTAACATTAGACAAATCAAATTTTTTATAGGTGATGGAGTAAAATTAGGGGTAGTTTTAAAAGCTAATGCATATGGACATGGACTGATAGAAATTTCAAATTTTATAAAGTATGAACAAATAGATTATATATGTGTTGCATCACTACAAGAGGCTTTGCAGTTGAGGCATAATAATATAAAATTGCCTATTTTAGTAATGGGATATGTGTCTAAAGATTACATCGAACAAGCTATTGATAGTAATGTAACAGTAACCGTATTTGACAATAAATATGCTTATGAAATAGCTAATAAATGTAAGCAAATAAATAAGATATGCAAAGTACATATTAAAATAGACACCGGGTTTAATAGGTTAGGATTTAAGATATGTGGAGACGCTAAAAAAGATAAGTCAACAATAAAAGAAATTAAAACTGTTTTAGAATGTGATGAATTTATAGTAGACGGTATTTTTTCTCATTTGGCTCTCACAAATGAAGCTACTGATAAAAATCAATATACTAAATTTAGTGAATTGATGAGAAATTTAACTGACTTTAAGCAAATACCCATAAAACATATTTGTGATAGTATAGCAATGTGTAAATATACAGAGTTTCATATGGATATGGTAAGAGTAGGTTCTTGTATATATGGATATAATTCTAGAAATCAAAACTTAGTATTAAAAAATGTAATGACATTTAAATCAAAAATAATACAAATCAAAGAAATTGAAAAAGGAGAAGGTATAAGCTATGATGCAACATTTGTAGCTCAAAAACATATGAAAGTAGGTATTGTACCATGTGGATATGCTGATGGGATTCCAAGGGAGTTATCTAATAAAGGATATGTAATTATAAATGGAAAAAAAGCTTGGATTATAGGTAATATGTGTATGGACCAATGCATTATAGATATATCAAGTCTTAGTGAAAATGATTATAAAGAGGATGTAATATTTTATGGAGATAATGGACCTAATTTATCTTTTATCTGTAAACTAGCAAATACAAATAAAAACGAAATTCTAGCAAGAGTCTCAAATAGAGTCTCAAAAATATATATCAGTGATAAAGATACATTAAGAATTATAGAGTAGGGGATTAAATAAGAAACATGTGTTAAGGGGGATAAATATGAATGTACCTAAAACTTTAAATATAGGAGATACAATAGGAATTATAGCGCCATCAGGGCCATTAAAAGAAGGCAATGTTGAGAAAATAAAGAAAGCGATAGAAGGGTATGGATATAGAGTTAAGCTAGGAGAAAGTTGTTACTTACAGTATAAAGAGTACTTAGCAGGCGATGATAAAACTAGGGTAGACGATATAGAAAAAATGTTTGAGGATAAAGATGTAGATGCAATAATGTGTTTAAGGGGAGGGTATGGTACTAGTAGATTGTTAGATAAGATAAATTATAGAGCAATATTTGAAAACCCAAAAATATTTATAGGTTTTTCAGATATTACAGCACTTCATATTGTTTTTAATCAAATTTGCAATTTATCAACATATCATGGAATAATGGCATCTACAGTAGATAAATGGGATAACTTCACATACACATCTTTGATAAATGCGCTGAATTTTAAAAATGAGTTATTTGTTAAAAATTCAATAAAAGAAAAAATATATCCAATTTATCCGGGGACAGCAGAAGGTGTACTAGTTGGTGGAAATTTATCTCTTATAGTATCCACTTTAGGAACTAATTATGAAATAAATACAAAAAATAAAATTTTATTTATTGAAGAAACAGGGGAAGATATATATAAGTTAGATAGAATGCTTACGCATCTATATCACGCAGATAAACTTAAACATTGTAGGGGAATAATATATGGAGATTTCAATGATTGTAAAAAATCAAATGAAGATGAAATAATTGAACTATTAAAAGAAACATCTGAGAGAGTTAAAAAGCCATCAGTATATAACTTACAGTCTGGTCATTGTATGCCTATGGTAACCTTGCCTTTAGGGGCATATTGTCAAATGGACACAAATGATCAAATAATTAAATTTATAAGGTAAGTTATTATAAGTATGTTATAATCAAATAAAAGAAAAACTTTAGCCAGGAGGAATGGATATGTCTGATGATAGAATAATCGATTTTAATGATTTAAAAAATAAAGTCAGAGATTCTGACGTAGATAAATTTGAACAATATATATATAACTTATATTTTTCTGTTATGGATGGAAGTTTAACTATGGTTGAATTTTCAAAGAAAATATTTGATTATATGCAAGAAAATAATATATCTCAAGAAAAGTTTATGAATATACAAAAAAAATTCATGGAGAGATATGGCATGGATTCAAAAGAAGTAGAGAATCAGCTTAAAAATTTTGGAATAGATCCATTAAGTACAGGGTTTGGTAACATAGATATTAATAACGTTACTAGCGAAAATATAGAATCAATTAAAAAAGGTGCAGGCTTTTATGAAAAATATGGGCAGAAAATAAAACCTAAAAGTTGTATAACTACATTTGTTAAAAATGATATTAATGACATTGAAATAGTAGTAGATCAAGAAAAAGTGATGCTTTATAGCAATAAAAAAATAAGTTTAATGGATGCAGAATTAAATGAATTTTTATTAGAATATAAAAATATGTTTAGTAAAAAAATAAAAGTAGTTTTATGTGAAAACTATAGTGAATATGAATATTAAGATTATAAAAACATAGATAGGAAAATAGTACCTTTTAATCATTAGATTATTTTAAGGTACTATTTTTTTGAATTTAATAAAAAACAAATAAGGTAACATTAAATAAGAAAAAAAATAAAATATAATATGCAGAGAAAATAAAAGGGCACCATAAGGGGGAATTTTAATGGCTATCAATGAGATTTTTAGAGAAATGTTCCATGATAAAAAAAAGGAAAATGAAATAGAGTATCAAAAAGAAATAATAAAAAAAAGCTTAGAGAGTCAAGGCAACTTATTAAGTGATTTTGAAAAAGGAATGGACTTACTAGAAGAAGAAAATTATAAAGATGCTATGTTTTTTTTAGAAAAATGCGCACAAAATAATAATTCGCAAGCTCAATATGAAGTAGGAAGGATATTAAAAGAAGGACTAGAGGTGGAGCAAAATATAGAAAAATCTAAAAAATATTTATTGGAATCATACAAACATGGGTTTAAAAAATCAGGAGCGCTTTTAAGAGAAATGAGATATGAAGAACAAGGCAAATTAAATAAAAAAATAAACACAAAATTTAATAATAAAAATAGTGATTTGGGATTTAGTATAGATATGCCTATAGATTGGGTAGAGTTAGAGTCTAAAAATAAAGCTTGCTTTGATGCTATAGCAATCGATAACTTTAATGGAGAGGTTATCTTTAATATAAAAATGCAGGTGTTTTTAATAGAAATACCAGAAAATATGACAGGTTGTGTGTCACTTCAAAGAGTTGCAAATAATATGGGTTGCATAGAGTCTGTTGACTTTAACAATGGAAACTGTGATGGAAAACTTATATGTGGAGAAGGAATTGATGGTACTTGTAATTATATTTTTATAGCTAAAGGTAAGAGAGGTGTTTATGATGTTAGAGTTATTGTAGACAAATATCTTGAACCTATATATGAAGATGTAATAGATCATATTATATATAGTTTTGACATAGTTGATAAAATATAGAAAATATTAATTTAAAGTTAATAGAAAATATTTTATTTTTTATATTAGTCACGATAACGTGAATTTAAGATATGTATTAAATTCGCGTTATCGTAAATTTAAAAATTAGCCTTTAGCGTTAGATATTTCTTCTGCTAAATTATTTAAATATTCCCATCTTTCATATTTATGCTCAAGTTCTTTTTCAGCTTCAGCTTTTTTATCAATAACTTCTTGTAATTTAACAAAATCAGTAGCATATTTAGAAGTACTATTTTCAAGATCTTCTATTTTTTGTTCAAGCTTTTCAATATCACTGTCGATATTATCAAATTCTCTTTGCTCGTTAAAAGTAAATTTAAGTTTTCGATCGCTTTTAGGCTTTTCTTTTTTAGGAGCAGATATATCTTCTTTTACTTTTTTAGCTTCTTCAAATTCTATACCTTGGACTTCTTTATAAATTAAGTAATCACTATAATTACCTGTATAAACATGAATAGTTCCCATTCCTTCATATGCAAATATTTTATTACAAATTCTATCTAAGAAATATCTATCATGTGATACAGTTATTACAACTCCTCTAAATTCATCTAAATAATCTTCAAGTATATTTAATGTATCAATATCTAAATCATTTGTAGGCTCATCTAATAAAAGTACATTTGGTGCAGCCATAAGCGTTCTTAATAAATGAAGTCTACGTCTTTCGCCACCAGATAATTTTCCAATTAAAGTGTATTGCATAGTTGAATTAAATAAAAATCTTTCACACATTTGAGAAGCTGATATTTTAGTTCCATCTGCAGTTTCTATATAATCACTAATTTCTTTGACATAATCTATAGCTCTCATTTGGGTATGCATATGAGAATCATCTTGATTAAAGCATGCAATTTTAACAGTTTCACCTATTTCTATATGTCCAGTATCAGGAGAAAGTTGTCCATTTAATATATTTATAAGGGTAGATTTACCCATACCATTTTTACCAATTATACCAATTCTATCTGTACGAGCTAGTGTATATTCTAAGTCTTTTATTAAAATTTTATCATCGAAGGCCTTAGATATATTGTGTATTTCAATTATCTTATTTCCTAGTCTAGTAGACCCAACTGATATATCCACTTTTCCATCATTAGAAAAATCATCTTGATTTGTTAAATCATCAAATCTTTGAAGTCTAGCTTTTTGTTTTGTACTACGAGCTTTAGCACCTCGTCTTACCCAAGCTAATTCAGTTCTTATTAAGTTTTGACGTTTTTCTTCCATACTAGATTCAAGTGCTAATCTTTCCATTTTTTTTTCTAAAAAGTTAGAGTAGTTACCATCATAGCTAAATAGTCTACCTTTGTCTAATTCGATGATTCTATTAGAAACTCTATCTAAGAAATATCTATCATGAGTTATCATAAGCAATGAACCACGTCTATTATTAAGATATTCCTCTAAGTAGTCAATTGTATCATTATCTAAGTGATTTGTAGGTTCATCTAGTATTAATAATTCACAAGGTGTAATAAGAGCTGAAGCTAGTGAAACTCTTTTTCTTTGACCACCAGATAGTTCTTTTATTTTTTTACTAAAATCAGATAAGCCAAGTTTTGTTAAGACCATTTTAGCTTCACTTTCTAAATCCCAAAGATTAAGAGCATCAATTTGTTCTTGCAAAGAAATTAGTTTAGTATTTAAAGAATCAGTAAAGTCTTTATTGATTTTATCAAGTGTTTCTTGATATTGTAATAATAACTTCATTTCATTAGAAGTACCTTTAAATACTTGTTCTAAAACAGTAAAATCTTCGTTATAATCTGGATTTTGAGGAAGATACTCGATTCTAACTCTATTTGCTTTAGTTACAGTACCACTATCAGCAACTTCAGCTTCAGCTATTATTTTAAGTAAAGTTGATTTACCGGTGCCGTTGACACCTATAATACCTATTTTTTCTCCTTCGTTAATACCTAGAGAAATATTTTCTAACAATGTTTTTTCTGAGTAACTTTTACATATATTTTCTAAAGTCATTAAATTCATAATATCACCTATATTTCTAAAATATTTAGTTTGTTTATCTTAAAGTGTTGATTATAAGCCTTTTTAATATAAAATATATAAATTTAAACAATAAGTGTTGAAAAATGTATTATTCAAGGATAAAATTTAAATTGTTGTACTATATTTATACTTAAAATCTATATATATTATAACTCATAACAATAAACTACACTAATAATATTTAATAAATATTAAATAGAAGTATGTATCGGGGGTAGAAGTATGGAAATATACATTTCGCAGCTAGATGAAACTGAAAAAGTTCTTCCAATTATAAAAGAATACAATGTAGGGCTAGAAGTTGTCCAATTTGCAAGCCCTTTTATATTAGATAACAAGCAAATGTATCTATCAAGTTATAAAGAAGAGATTAAAGATGTATTAGATAAAATAAATATTTCTATACATGGACCATATGCAGACTTAATCCCAGGGGCTAGAGATAAGGAAATACGTAAAGTTACAAAAAAGAGATTAGAACAAGGATATGATGTAGCAAGAGATTTAAAGTCTAAAAAAATAGTTTACCACAATAGCTACACACCAAATACATATACTCATACTGAATGGATTAAAAATTCCACAGAATTTTGGAGAGATTTTACACAAAATAAGCTAGATGATATACAAATACATATCGAAAACACAATGGAAGAAGATTGTTTTTTAATAAAAGAATTAATAGATGAAATAAATAATCCGAATTTTTCTGTATGTTTAGATGTAGGTCATGTAAATACATTTTCAGAGATTAGCATAAATAAGTGGATTGATGTTTTAGGTAGTGATATAAAACATATGCATATACATAATAATTATGGTGAAAGAGATACTCATAGTGGAATAGATAAAGGAAATATTGATATAATAGAACTTTTACAAAATATAAATGAAAATATGAAAGATACAAGTGTATCATTAGAGATAGTAGATATAAATCAACTATTAGAATCATTAGAGATATTAGAAAAATATAATTTAGTTAAAAAAAGATAAAAAAATTATTTTGATTTTTTTATCTTTTTTAGTATAAATGTTAACTTAAATCAATTATTAACATTAAACTTAAATTAATGACTAAAGGTAGAATTTTAGAATAATAAAACTAACAAAAATAGATTAAACTTAGAAATTTATTACATTAAATTAATTAAAATGGTTTAAAATTATATAAAGAGGAGTGATTAGATATGAAAGCAGAAATAATAACAGTGGGAACAGAAATACTTTTAGGTGACATAGTAAACACTAATTCTCAGTATTTAGCGAAGGAATTAGCTATTCATGGAATTGAAGTTTATTATCAAAATACTGTTGGGGATAACGAAAAAAGACTTATGGAAGCTTTTGAAGAAAGTTTAAAAAGAAGCGATATAGTTATTACAACAGGTGGGCTTGGACCTACTAATGACGATATAACTAAGGAAATTGCATGTAAATATTTTAATCAAGCACTTAAGTTACACGAACCGTCTTTAAATAAAATAAAAAACTACTTTAAGAAGTTAAACATAGAATTAAGTGAAAACAATAAAAAACAAGCATATTTTCCAGAAGAGGCAATAATATTGGAAAATAACAATGGTACAGCTCCAGGGGCTATATTAAGGAAAGACAATAAAACAATAATAATATTACCTGGACCACCAAGAGAAATGAAGGCTATGTTTGAGGAGTCTGTAAAATTATATTTACAAAAGCTAACAGATAGTGTGTTAGTATCAAAAACACTTAGAACATTTGGTATTGGAGAATCGTTGTTAGAAGAAAAAATAATAGATATTATAAATGCACAGAGTAATCCTACAATAGCCCCTTATGCAAAAGAATCAGAAGCGATTCTTAGAGTAACTGCAAAAGCTAAAAATGAAAAAGAAGCAAATGATTTAATGAACCCAGTTATAGATGAAATTAAAAATAGAGTTGGTGAATTTATTTATGGTGAGGGAAATACGTCATTAGAAGAAGAAGTTGCAAAAATAGTTGTAGATAAAAATATGACAATAGCTGTAGCAGAATCTTGTACAGGTGGCTTAGTAAGTTCATCTCTAATAAATTATCCAGGTATATCATCGGTATTTATGGAAGGTTGTGTAACTTATTCTAATGAAGCTAAAATAAGTAGATTAGGTGTTAAAAAAGAAACATTAGATAAATATGGTGCGGTAAGTAAAGAGACAGCTAAAGAGATGGCAGAGGGAATAGCTAAAAATTTTAATACTAATATAGGATTATCAACAACAGGAATAGCAGGTCCACAAGGTGGAAGTGATGAAAAACCAGTAGGACTTGTTTATATAGGAATATATATAAATGGAAAGACAACTGTTAAAAAATTTGTATTTAGTGGAGATAGACAACGTATAAGGGTGAAAGCTACTAAAACTATAATTAATGAATTAAGGTTAAAATTATAAAATATATAAACCTTGCCTAAAGACTAGATGTTTAAGTAATACATAAAATTATTTAATTTTATATTTAAGTTATTCTATTTACAAGATATGAATAATGTTAAAATAGTACTTAAGGATTATTTAAGGAGGAAAGAATATGAAAAAAGTGTTATTAATGATAGCAGAAGGATTTGAAGAGATAGAAGCTATATCAGTTGTAGATGTATTAAGAAGAGCTAATATAATCTGTGATATGTGTTCAATAAATAAAGAATATGTTAAAGGAACTCATGGTATATTGATAAAATCAGATTGTTGTATAGATGATATAGATGCAAAAGAGTATGATGCGATAGTTTTACCAGGAGGCCTACCTGGTGCTACAAATTTAAAAGACAATAGAGTAAAATCTTTTGTTGAAGAATTAAACAAATCTAAAAAAATAATTGCAGCTATATGTGCAGCACCAGAAACTCTAGAGGAATTTGGAGTACTTAAAGGTAAAAAATGTACATCATACCCAGGCTTTGTAAAGGATAGAAAAAGCATTAAGTATGTAGATGAGATAGTTGTAAAGGACGATAATATAATAACTAGTAGAGGTCCTGCAACATCTATAGCATTTAGTTTAGAAATTGTAAAAGGGCTAGGTTATGAAAAAGAGGCAAATGATATAAAAGAAGAAATGATGGTTAATTTTTATAATAAAACAGTAAAATAAATTAAAAGTGTAAAGTTAGCAATATCAAGCTACTTTATACTTTTTTTTATAAATTTATATTTCATACATACTACAAACTAATCATAAAATTTATTATATAAATTAATGTATTTTATTAATAAGTTAAACGATATAAGAAAATACTATATATATAATGAAATAGTTATAATAAGGAGGTAGCAATGTATTATAAACAACGATATATAGAATCTGTGAAAAGGTTAAATTCTAATATTAATGGATTAGAGAATGAGCAAATCCCAAAAAGATTAGATGAATTTGGATATAATGAATTAAAAGAAGGTAAAAAAGTACCTGTGTGGAAGCTATTTTTAGAAAATTTTAAAGACCCTTTAGTTATAATTCTTTTAATAGCTGCGATAGTGCAGGTATTCTTAGGAGAAATGGTTGAGTCTATAATAATATTTATAGTAATTATGCTTAATTCAATTCTTGGAGTAACTCAAACTAAAAAAGCAGAAGGTTCTCTGGAAAGTTTAAAGAAGCTATCATCTCCAAAAGCTAAGGTAATTAGAAATAATGAAAAGATAAGTATATCAGCAAGAGAATTAGTACCAGGGGATGTAGTACTTTTAGAAGCTGGAGATTATATACCAGCTGATGGAAGAATTATAGAAGCTCAAAGTTTGAAAATTGTAGAGGGAATGTTAACTGGAGAATCTGAACCAGTATTAAAACATAATGAAAAGATAGATGAAGATGTAGGTATTGGTGACCAAAAAAATATGGTTTTTAGTGGATCTCTAGTTGTGTACGGTAGGGGTAGTTTTATAGTTACATCAACAGGCATGAACACTGAAATGGGAAAAGTTGCAGGTCTTTTAGAAAGTGCAGAAAATAAACAAACGCCACTTCAAGAAAAATTAGACCAATTTGGAAAAAAACTTGGGATAGCAATAGTTATAATAGCAATACTTATATTTATAATCCAAGTTGCAAGAGGATTTATGAGTGGTGGAAATATTGATAGAGGTAGCGTTATAATAGATTCATTTATGTTTGCAATAGCAGTAGCAGTAGCAGCTATACCAGAGGCACTTTCTTCTATAGTAACTATCGTACTTTCTGTTGGAACAAATGATATGGCAAAAAAACAAGCTATAATAAGAAAGTTGCCAGCCGTTGAAACTTTAGGCTCAACTAGCGTTATTTGTACAGACAAAACTGGTACTTTAACACAAAACAAAATGACAGTAGTTGATTTTTATATGTATGAAACAAAAAAAGAAGATATGGAACCTAGTAACATAAATTATTCATATCATTCAAAAACGCTTACAATTGCATCTGCAATATGTAATGATTCAAACATAAACCAAGAAGGAAAAGAATTAGGTGACCCAACTGAAGTTGCTTTAATAAAATTTGCTAATAACAAAAGTTTAGATTATCAAAAACTAAGAGAAAAATACGACAGACTAAGTGAAATACCATTTGATAGTGATAGAAAACTTATGTCTACTGTAAATGATATCTATGGAAATGCATATATGTTTACAAAAGGAGCACCAGATGTTGTACTTAGTAGATGTAAATATGCGCTAGTCGATGGAGTAGAAACAAAAATAAGTGATGAAATTATAAGTGCATATAAAGAAATGAATGAAAAATTTTCTAACAAAGCACTTAGAGTTTTAGCTTTTGCATTTAAAGATGTACCTGATGAGGACTTTGTACCAGCTTTAGAAGATGAAGTAGACATGACGTTAGTAGGACTTATGGCAATGATTGACCCTCCTAGAGACGAAGTTTTTGATGCTGTTAAAGATGCCAAAAGTGCAGGTATAAAAACTGTAATGATTACAGGGGATCATAAAACTACAGCTGCAGCTATAGCAAAAGAAATAGGCATTATGGGTGAAAAAGACATAGCACTTACTGGAAAAGAGCTAGATGATTTAAGTGAAGATGAATTAAACAAAAAACTAGAACATATATCAGTATATGCAAGAGTATCTCCTGAAAATAAAATAAGAATAGTAAAAGCATGGCAAAATAAAGGTAAAATAACAGCTATGACTGGTGATGGGGTAAATGATGCTCCAGCACTAAAGCAAGCTAACATAGGAATAGGTATGGGAAGTGGAACTGATGTTGCAAAAGATGCATCCGCTATGATATTAGTTGATGATAACTTTGCAACTATAGTAAGTGCAGTTGAAGTAGGTAGAACTGTTTATAACAACATAAAGAAGTCTATAACCTATTTATTTGCAGGCAACTTTGCAGGTATAGTTACAATACTGTTTGCAGTTTTTGCTAATTGGGCAAACCCATTTACTACATTACAGTTATTATTTATAAATTTAATAACGGATTCACTACCAGCGATAGCTTTAGGATTTGAAAAACCAGAAAAAAACGTAATGTCTAAAAAACCAAGAGATCCAAATGAAAGTATATTAGCAGGAGGAACAATAAAATCCGTAGCATTTAGAGGAATGACTATAGCTATAGTAGTAATAATTGCACAATATATAGGAATGCAAACTTCTCCACAAGTAGGAACAGCGATGGCATTTTCTACTATTACATTAGCAAGGATATTACAAACTCTTCCTGCTAGGTCAAATGAATATAATTTAATCAAATTAGGATTCTTTTCTAATATGTATGTAATATATGCGATTATAAGTTGTATTCTAATCTATGGATTGACATTATTACCATTGGCAAGAGGAATATTCTCAATACCTTTAGATTTTGGATTTGAACAATTAGGAATATGCATAGGATTAGCTTTATTATCTACTATAATAATGGAATTAGTTAAATTTAGACATAAAAACGAAATTTAAAAATATTAAAAAAGACCTGTAATATTATATATTACGGGCCTTTTTATAGTAAATAAGAATTTATATTATTTTTCGAATTTAATGCCTTGATAAGAATTACGTTTATTTAATTCTGCATCGATAGAATTTAAAACTTCCCATTTCTTTAAACTCCATAGAGGTCCAACTAGTTCATCTCTTTTGCCATCACCAGTTAATCTATGAACAATCATAGTTTCAGGAAGAATTTCAAGTTGATCACAAACTAGTTTTATATATTCATCTTGAGTCATTAAGGTCATCATATTTTTTTCTAACATTTTTTCCATAGGAGTATCTTTTATAACATGAAGTAAGTGGATTTTTATACCATCAACACCCATTTTAGCAACGGCCTTTGCAGTTTCCATCATCATATCATAATCTTCTCCAGGTAGACCGTTTATTATATGGACTATTACTTTTATATTTTTAGCTTTTAATTTTTCAACACCTTTAACAAACTCTTCATAATCATGACCTCTATTTATCATTTTAGATGTATTATCATGAATGGTTTGAAGTCCTAGTTCTACCCATAAATTAGTTTTTTGATTAAGTTCTCCCAAGTAAGCGACTACATCATCAGGAAGACAATCTGGTCTAGTTGATATTGAAAGTCCAATAACATCATCAAGCTTTAATATAGTTTCATATTTTTCTTTCAAAACATCTAAAGGAGCATAAGTATTAGTAAATGCCTGGAAGTATCCTATATATTTTGCAGATGTCCATTTTTTATGCATCATCTTTGTTATATCATCAAATTGTTTAATAAGATTATCTTTAGGATTGCCAGCAAAATCACCAGAACCATCTTTGCTACAGTAAGTACATCCTCCAGAACTTATTTTTCCATCTATATTAGGACAAGTAAAACCAGCATTTATAGATACTTTAAATACTTTTTGTCCAAATGTATTTCTAAGATAGTAATTCCATGTGTGGTATCTTTTATTGTCAAAAGCATATTTGAATTTTGTCAATTGTATCACCTTTTTCTAATTAATATTGTATACATTAATTTATATTACCATAAAAAAAATATATATACAAATTGCTATTACTTGAGTAAATATATGTTAAATAATATCGATAAATTAGTATTAAATTACCCTATATTCTAAAAATACTATTTACAATACTGTTACCTATTTTACTGAATATATATTTTATTAGATTAATACAATATAGTAATTAAAGGAATCAATGGGGGAATAAAATAATGGATAAAGACAATCTTAATGAAAATAAAAATTCTAATATCGATGAGAAAAAAGAATTAAATGAGGAAAAAGAATTAAATGAAGAAAATATTATTGAAGAAACCGAAATTTCAAAAAATAGTGAAGATGTAAAAAGTAAAGAAATAAAATCTAATAATGAAGAAGTTATATGTGAAGAAAAAGGAGAAAACTTAAATCAAGAAGAAATAAAAGATGCGTGTAAAAAGGTTCTAAATAAAAAAAATAAAATTATAATTGGAATTATAGCTGTATCAGTAATTTTGTTATATGTAATAATTAATATAGAGGTATCTAAATATGATGATATAGTGTATCCTGGATATTCTATATACGGAGAAAGTATAGTAGGTTTAAACAAAGGTCAGTTACAAAATAAAATATATGAATACAAAAATAAAATAAATGAAAAAATAATTAATATAGATGCTGGTGGAAATCTTTATAAATTAAATGTAGAAGATATAGTATTAAGTTACAATGAAGAGAAATTATTAAATCAAATATTTAAGGAAAATGAAGATAAAAATAAACTTCAAAAATTAGCTATAATAATAAGAAAACAAAAAAATGATTATAAGTTAGATATTGAAGTTGATAAAAGAGCGATAAAAGAAAAATCAAATCAAATAAGCAAAGAAACTAATAAAAAATGTGAAGAGCCTAGAGTTTTAATAAACGGAAAAAATATCAGATATGAAAAAGGTAAAAAAGGTATAAAATTAGATGACAAAGATCTTTTATCAAGTATAGAGAATTCTATAAAACAAAATAATATATATAAAGAAAATATAAAAATAAGTGGTAAATATATAGACGACAATCCTAAAGTAGATATTAAAGATATAGAAGCTGTAAATTATAAAATATCAACTTTTTCCACTACATATGGATCTGGTGGAGGTAGAGGTCGTAATATTGAAATAGCAGCAAGTAAAATAGATGATTTACTTTTAATGCCTGGAGAAGAATTTTCATATGAAAAATCAGTAGGACCAGTAACTCAAAGTAATGGATATACATATGCGCCTGTTATAAGTAATGGAGAGCTGATACAAGGAATAGGAGGTGGTTTATGTCAAGTTTCATCTACTTTATATAATACACAATTAAAAGCTGGCATAGTTCCAACAGAAAGAAGAAATCATTCAAAGGCAGTTAGCTATGTTCCTAGAGGACTAGATGCTACATTAGCAACTGGAAGCATTGATTATAAATTCAAAAATACTCATAAGTATCCTATAGTTATAAACACTTATGCTTTTGGGGGAAATTTAACTATAGAGTTTTGGTCAAATAAAGAGGCACTTAATGGAGTAGAGTATAAGCCTGTAGGATATGCAAATGGAAAAGTTGCAAACACATATCTTTATGGTTACGATAAAAATGGGAAAAAGGTATATGAGAAACATATAGATACAAGTATATATAGATAAAAAAAGTGTTGCTAATAATAAAATTAGCAACACTTTTTTGAAATTTTAATGTTTAAGTCTATTACCTGTAGATAGTAAGTATACTCCTAAGAATATTATCAATAATGATAATATTGATGCAATAAATCTAGATAAAAAGAATGGAGAAAACACCAATACAAAACCGAATAATAATTCGAATATTCTCCAAAATCCTAATTTGAAATAAGGATTATTTCTAGATTTAAGTATTTTTGATAATTGTGAAAATATAAGGTAGATACCAAATAGAGATGACATAATACCTTGTATTTTATTTGGAAACACAATTAATAAGATAGCACCTACTAAAAGTATAATCTGTATGCGTATAAAAGGAGCAATTTCATTTTTAGGTGCATATCGTCTAAGTTCATTAATATTTTTTAGATTTAGATATGCAGCAAATAATAAAGCTATAGCTAGTATCCACGATACTATTTTTATTCCGATACCCTTATAAAAAAAAGACAAAGTCCCTAATGCAAGAAAAAGGGCACCCATTATTATAAATTTATTACAATTTTCTTTTTTATAGATATTATCAAAGTTGATATTAAATATTTGAAACATTCTATCACCTCGTAAATTTTAATTACACAATCAATTTAAAGTCATTATAACAAAAAAACTTTTTAAGAGTCAACTTATTATATATGGTTATTAATAAATAGGTTGTATCATAAAATTAAAATAGAGATATTAAAGGAGGGATTAAAATGTCAAATATAGGAGCGATAATATGTGCAATATTAGCAGGAGGGTCTACGGCACTAGAAGCGTTTGTAAACGGTGAATTAGGTAAAAATACTACGGCATTAACTGCAACTTTTATAAGTTTAGTGGTAGGAGTTTTATTTTTTTTTATAAGTATTTTAGTAACTGGGGATTTGAAATCTTTAATGAATATAAGTGATATAAATCCAAAACTACTCATTGGAGGGGTACTAGGAGGGCTTGTAATATACTTTACAGTGAAGTCAGTGCCAACATTAGGTGTTTCAAATACGTTAACATTAATAGTAGTTTCTCAAATGTTAATAGGGCTTTTAATTGATGGTATAATTTTAGGACAAGGAAATATGCATTTATATAAATACATAGGAGCTATTTTGTTAGTTATAGGAACTTTTTTTATATTAAATTAAGTATATGTTTAAATGATAGTAAATATAAAACAACTATAAATATAATTTATATAGGTGTTTTATATTTTAAAAAAATTATTTCTTTTCCCATGCTATAACAACAAATTCTTTTCCTGTAGATTTTTTAAGATCATTCTCTGCTTTTTTTATAGCCTCTTGGTCTTTTTGTGATATGGTAGCTATTTCATATACACCGTTGGAAGTTTGATTTTGCATAATGTATTTCCTCCTTAACATTATTTTCAAATATAGTTTGTGTAAAAAATAAAACTTATATAACAATAATTAATTTACATAACTGGGAAAAATAAATTGTGTACATTGGTATTATACTAAGGTATATAATAGAATAAGTATTAATTTATACAAATTAAATTAGGAGTGATATTTTGCGGTCAAGACAACAAATTTTAAAAAGTGTGTTATTAATAATTTTAGGATCATCAATATTATCTTTTGGAAGTTATAATTTTAATTATCAAAATAGCGTAACAGAGGGTGGAGTTTTAGGATTAATACTTTTGATAAAAAATATATTTGATATATCTCCAGCTATAACAAGTTTAATAATAGATGTATCATTATTTGCACTGGGTTCTAAATTTTTTGGTAAAAAATTCTTACTATATTCACTAGTATCTACAGCTACATTTTCTATAACATATAAAACTTGGGAAAGCATAGGATTTTTGATACCTAGTCTTATGAATAATATGCTGATAGGGAGTATATTAGCTGGTATTTTTGTAGGTGTAGGCGTAGGATTTGTAGTAAGAGGAGGAGGAGCAGCAGGTGGAGATGATGTTATTGCTCTTTTAGGTAATAGATTTACAAAATTAAAAGTAAATCATATTTATTTAATAACAGATGCTATAGTTCTTTTGTTATCACTAGTATATTTAGATTTTAAACAAGTATTTTTCTCTATAATTGCGGTAACTATAAGTGGTAAAATAATCAGTTTGATTTATAAAGACAATGATGAAGATGATGATGAAGGTAAAGAGTGTAATGAAGAAGAGGTAATATTATTATAAAAGCTATGAGATATTTAAAATAATCTTGATAAAAGGAGTATTTTAATTTACTCATAGCTTTTATAAAATAACTTAAAAAAGATACATAGGAAGGAATTATAATATGAAAGATTATTATAAAATAGGAGAAATCTCTAAGATATATGGTATAGGAAGAGATTCTTTAATGTATTATGAAGAGTTAGGTATATTAAAACCATTTAGAGATACTAATGGATATAGAATGTACAGGATATCGGATATTTGGAGATTGAATTTAATAAAAGAATTTAGAAATTTAGATTTTCCAATGAAAAAAATAAAAGAATATTTAGATTGTAGAAGTATAGAAAATACAAATAAAATATTAAAAGAAGAGATAAATTTGATAAGTAAAAAAATAAAAGAGCTCGAAAAACATAAAGAAAATATCAGTAAAAGGCTAAATTCTATAGATGATGCAGTTAATAATTCAAAGCTAGAAGAAATAGAATTAGTTTATATAAATGAAAGAAAAGCATTAAAATTAAATGCTGATATAAAAAAGGATGAAGATGTAGATTTTTTGATACAAAAACTTCAAAAAGAATATGAAAGTAGGTTTAACATACTTGGAAACAATAATATTGGGGCTACATTTTCATTAGATAAAGTAAAGCAAGGAATATTCAATGAATTTAAGTCTGTATTTTGCTTCCTAGATGAACATGAGTTGATATATAATATAGTGGTGAAAGAAGGATATTATGTAACATTAACATATAGAGGTGGATATAAAAATAATAAATTTTATTTAAATAAAATGATGAATTACATAAATCAAAATGGTTATAAAATTATAACAGACCCTATAGAAATATATAAAATCGACATACATGAAACAGGAATTGTAGATGAGTTTATTACTGAAATACAAATACCTGTTTATATAAATAAAGCTAATAGTTAAAACATATATGCACTTTGATAAATAAAAATAAATTAAATAGTAACAAAAATTAGAAAAATGTCATAATATTAAATATAGATACTAATCTATTTAGGTCTATTTATATAAATTATGTGTCAAGGCTTATAAATATAATGTGCGGAATATAAAATAGTAGAAACTTAGAATAAGTTTCTACTATTTTGATTTAATAAAATTATTTTATCCATATAGGAGCAGTAACAGATATTTTATCATTTTTTTGAATTATTTTAACATAATAAAACTTGTTTTTTATTGATTTACTGCTAAACTCTAACTTAGCTAAATTAGAGTTAAATTTTTTGATTTTTATTATATCTCCTTTATTACTTATAATTTGGATTTCTTCTATCTTATCTTCAGAATCAGTATCAATTACACTTACGCAGAATCTAAGTTTAGAAGTTTTACTTATTGTAGATCCCATAGGCAGATCGTTTATAGTGTAATCAATTTTAATATTTTTATCTTCAGTAGCATAGACCCTCATATGTTTAAGAGCATCGTATAAGCCATCCTTAGTTAAATCAGTAGACAATACCACTGTCCTAAATTCATTAGCTATACCAAAATTAACTCTATGGTTATCTTGATTACAAGTTGGGGCTAAATGCCATCCGTTATCTAATGCTAATTGATACATATCATGAGATCTAATGTTTTTGCTAATATCTTTATTATATCCGTTCCCGACTTCTATCAATGAGATAACGCTATCTCCATAAGATGAGTATTTTAAGTTATTAAATTTTCCGAATTTATCACATGGATGGTTAAATTGACCGATTAAATTGTCTTGATTATAAATCAGTTTATAAAAATCATCTAATTTCATATCAGGTAATTCTGAACAAACAAATCCTTCTGAGTTAAATATATTTATATGACCAATTGGATTTTCTATTTTATAGGGATAAGTCATTTCAAATCCATTAAGAGCTATAAATTTTCCATTTGAAGTAAACATATTTTTATATTTTATTAGTTCAGTCCATTCATTGCTAAATGATGCATTTTCTATACTACATTTAAGGTTATTATCTAACATATTAGAATGTTCTGTTATAGCAAAAAAGTCTAAATTGGCTTTATCTCTAGCTAAGTAGTAAGCATCACTATAACTACCATGACCATCGCTTGCTGCTGTATGAGAATGCAATAAACCTCTGTAATGATTATAAACAGGTGTACCAACTACAAAATACCATTCAAGAGACGTTATCTTATTATTTTTTGATGAATCGTATGTCTCTAGCTTTACTATTTGAGTACCTCTTTTAAATTTTTTATCAGGCGTATAACTAATTTCATTTTCAGATATAGTTGATTTACTAGTTACATCTTGATAGTTTACAAATAATTTAACTAAAGAAGTATCTATATTATTTTGACTAGAATAATTTATTTTTATAGTTGGTTTAGAGACTATGTACTGTTCACATTTATTTGGAGATACAGCGTTTATAATTAGTTCATTATTCTCTAAATTACTACTTTGTAAAGTCTTTTCATTTATTAATTTTGAACTAAAAAAATTATTATATGAGATTTTACTTATTGTAATAAATGAGAACAGTAACATTAATAATATTATCTTTTTTTTTGATGTCATAGTAATCAGTCCTTTTTATAAAAATATAATACTTATGTTATGTATTTTTTTATGTGTACATACATGAAATTATAGGATACTTTAATATAATTTACTAAGGGGTAAAATACTTACTAGGAGGGTACTATGAAAATAGAAGCTATTGAAATAAATAAAAGCAAAAAAGAAGCCTTAAAGCATGTATCAAGAAAAATGCCGTTAATGAGTAAAGTTTCTCAATTCAATACAGTAGTAAGTGATATACATTTAGAATATATAGAACTAAAAGTATTAAACTATGAAGTAATAAGTAGAGAAAAAACCAATAAGGTATTTAGACATGAAACAAAAAAACATTACATAACAATGTTAGTAAATACTTTTAATGGATATTCTGAATCTATTGATATAATACCTAGTACAACAAGAAGGTATGTAACTAAAAGCCGTATAAAAAAAGCTAAAATAGGGGAATGCGATATTATAGAAGGTGTTAAAAGTGAGATTATGAATTTCTTAGGAGAGAAATACAAAAGCAATACATTAGATAAACTTAATTTACAAAATATTAATATAAAAGAAGTTAAAAGTATTTATAAACCCTATTGGGTAGCAAATTTTAGAGGTAGAAGTATATTAGTTGATGCGTGAAGCATTATAAAAAAGATATAGAGGTGATTAATTGTCTCTATATCTTTTTTATGAAAAAATTAATTTTTAGTAGTATTATTTTTTATTAAATAGTCTAATGTTTTTAGCTCATAGCCTTCCTTTTCCCAATGAGTAAGTACTTCATCTAATATCTCAGTATTAGTTTTAGAGTTTGGGTGAAGTAAAACTATTGCACCAGGGTGAGTTCTTGAATATATCTTTTCTTTAGCATATTCATGCGTAGGTTGTTTATCATTATACCAGTCAACATAAGCAAAGCTCCAAAATATTGAACTATAACCTAAATCTTGAGTATATTTTAAAGATTGTTCGCTAAACTTACCCATAGGAGGTCTAAAATATTTTGGCATGTCTTTACCTGTAACATCTTTGTAAGCTTTCTCAACGCTAGTAAATTCAGATTTAAACTTATTAAAGTCTGTAATTTGAGCCATTGAAGGATGTGTTTTAGAATGATTACAAACTAAATGGCCTTCTTTTTCCATTCTTTTTATTAAGTCTGGATTATTTTTGATATAGCTTTCAACGACAAAGAACTGAGCTTTGGCATTGTGTTTTTTTAGAGTATTAAGTATGCTCTCAGTAGTACCATTTTCATATCCTGCATCAAAAGACAGATATAAAATTTTTTCATTAGGTGCTCCAACATAATAAGAATTATATTTTCTAAAGAAATTAGCTTCCTTTATTGGGTCTGGTTGTTGGCCATCATTTCTAGGATTAAAGTACCAACTATATTCTTGAGTACTGAGATCTTGATTTAATATTTGAGTTTTTGATTTATTAATCATATGAAAGTTAGTTCCAACTAATACACAAAATACTAATACAAAAAAAACTAAGAATAAAATAAGTTCTAGACTTTCTATTGTTCATAAAATCACCTCTAATTGTTATAAAAGTTGTAATATTAATCTATATATAGTTTCTATAAATAAAGTAAAAATATACTCTGAAAATTAAAATCTAAAAAATAAAATATTATTTTTGAATTATAAATGATGATTTTATTAAAAAACTAATACTTTATAAAAATATACTTTTACTTTTGGGATAAACTTATCATATAATTATGTATACAAAATGAGTGAAAATAAAATCTTATTAAGATACTTTAAAAGAAGATTTTATTGAAAGGACTATAAAATGAAGGATACTATAAATATATTATCTAATGAAGTTGTAAGTTTTTTAGATAATGTTGTATATTTAGATATAGAAACGAGCGGATTAAATCTGAGTAACTTTGAAATAATAGAAATTGGAGCCATTAAAATAAAAAATGGCAATAAGCAAATATTTAACACACTAGTAAAAAATAAAAAATCAAT
Organism: Peptostreptococcaceae bacterium VA2; assembly: GCA_000686145.1. Lineage (GTDB taxonomy): Bacteria > Bacillota > Clostridia > Peptostreptococcales > Peptostreptococcaceae > Romboutsia_D. The sequence continues at coordinate 1,144,097 of JMMB01000007.1, forward strand.
TTCTACACAAGCATATTCTCGATATAGTAACTTATATAAAAAAAATATTCAAAGTGCACCTGAATTAAATAATATAATAGGCGAATTTGTAGATTTTGTTGAAGATGCAGTTATTATTTGCCACAATGCATTATTTGTAAAGCAACTTTTAAATAAATATATGCCAAAAATTAAAAATAAAATTATAAATTCTATGGAACTAGCAATTGTATTAGAGCCATATCATAAAGAACACAGTTTAAAATATTTGAAAAAACACTTAATAAATATAAATCAAAAAAGAGATGAAAAATCCCTGACTTTATATAAAATAGAAGATATGATTAAGATCATTAATATATTAATAGTCAAATTAAAAAAGTCAGAAGAATCTACATTAGAGCCATTAACTTTTAAAATAAACTCATATCTAAATAAATTCATGTTACCAAAGTGGGAATGGAGTGAATTGATAGAAAGTGCTTCTTGTACAGAATATTATTATGAAAAAGAAACATTGAAGGAAGATAAAGGTATAAAAGAAAAAAATATTTTAAAAAAAATTTATAAAAATGATAAAAACTATGAAGAATTATTAAAAGATGAAAGTATATGGGAAAGTAAAGAGGGTTTTTTATATGAATACAGACCTGGTCAATATGAACTTACCAAAACTATAAGAGAAACATTTAAAGCAAGATCAACTACTTCTAAAATTGCATGTATACAAGCGCCTACAGGAATAGGTAAAAGTGTTGGATATTTACTTCCTGTAATTTTAGAATCGAGGCTAAATAATAAAAGAGTTATTATATCTACTGATACAAAAGAGTTACAAATACAACTTATTAATAAAGATATACCTAATGTGTTGAACTCTTTAAATCTTAATAATAAGGTTAGCTATGGATATATAAAAGGGAAAAATAATTATATCTGTGTAGAAAAATTGGAAATTTATAAAAAGGATTATAATGAACAGAATCCAACTATAAATGAGATATTAGGTATTATAATTTTAGAAAGATTTATACAAGATGGTAAGCATGGCGATATAGAAGAAATAAACCATTTTATAATAAGTCATTTTGAAAAAATGGATATCCACTTAAGGCATGTAATGTGCGACCCTAATTTATGTAGGCCTAAAAAATGTTTTAAAAATTGCTTATATAAAATAAGAACAGAAGAATTAAAGGAAGAAGATATAACAGTTATAAATCATTCACTACTAGCTAGATGGCCTTATAAGGAAGAAAAACCATTAGAACATATAATAGTTGATGAAGCACATAATTTAGTTGAAAAAGGATATGATTTTTTTTCTAGTACCATTGACTATAAGATGTTTAGTCATTTTTTAAAAGAAATATATCCATATGAAAATATAAAGAATAGTATATTTGCATATGAAAATAAAAATAAAAAGATAAAACCATTTGATAAATTTTATCATCACGTACATTTTGATAGGAATATAAAAAATAAAATAAGTACTAATATAAATTTAATAATAGAAGAAATGAAAAATATATTGAGTTTTGGAATGAATTCGCATTATAAAAATATAAGTAAGTATAATTTAAGGTGGGAATTAAATTTACAAGAAGACGAAATAGCTGGAAAGGCAAAGAATGACAATGAAATAAAAAACATAACTTACAGTAAGTATAGCCAAATAATAAAAATTAGTTGTGAGAATATAATAAGAAATTTAGTATCTATATTAGTTATCATAGATAGAAATTTAGATGATGATAGTATAGATAAAGAGTCTGATATTTATAAATTTGGAAAAGCTAGAATAAGTGAATTAGAAAATATAAAATCTATATTTCAAACTTTTATGGAATATAGTAAGGATGACGATTTTGCAAGGATAATTGAAATAGATAAAAATTATAATTACTTCGAAATAAGAGTTGTTCCATTAAAACTAGCTACATTATTTGAAGAAAATATATTAACTCAAATAGAAAGCGGAGTGTTTTTATCAGCTACTTTAAGCGTAGAAAATAGCATGGATTATTTTAAAAATACATTAGGTATAAATAGAGTTGAAAATATAGAAAAGATAATACCTCCATTATATGATTATAAAAATAGAGTATCAATAATTGGATTAAATGATCTATGTAATTATAGTAATAAGGATTTTCCAAAAGAAATGAGTAATGTTATAAATAATGTATCTCAAATAACACAAGGTCATTTACTATCCTTATTTAACAGCAGAGATAGGCTAGAAAAAACATATGACTATCTTTTAGATGATTTAAATAATCACAATATAGAGGTTTATATGAATAAAAAAGGTATTAAAAATTTAAATGATATAAATAAAAGATGTGTAGTATTAGGTTCTAAGGGATGTTTTGAAGGTGTAGATATACCTGGAGATGGATTGATTTGTGTTACACTAGATAAAATACCAAATTTAAATCCAAAAGATCCATTATATTCAACAATTATGAAAAAATATAATCTGCCTTATCATATTGTAAATTACCCACAAATGGCTATAAAGGTTAAACAAGCTATGGGTAGAATTTTAAGAAGTCAATATGATTATGGTTGTTTTGTAATTTTTAATACAGGAACTAATTTGCATACTATAAAAAAGCTAGAAAATGATTTACATGGATGTAGTATAAATATTATGGGGAAAAGTAAAATAACAAACTATATAAGCGATCACTTATATAAATCTAGAACTGTTGTGATGAATAAGACTTTAACAGAAATTATAGATATATTAAAATATGATGATAATATGAACCTTAAAAATGTAGAAAAATTTATAAATAAACAAATGAAAAATAGAAATATAAATAGTAATGTGGTTGACTTTAAAGATGAAATTTTAAAAATAAATTACTATAATCAAAATTATTCAATACACAAAGATAAGCTTAAATATAAACCTAAATAAAATATTTTGGATATGAAAAATTAGTATAATAATAGAAATTAAAATAGAGTATATTAAATCACTTTAACGATTTAATATACTCTATTTATTTGAAAAAGATGTTTATTTTCATATAAGTAAACTTATATTTTGAATAAGATATAATAATTTAGAAAAAATAACTATTATAAGGAGATAAATACAAATGAAGAAATAAGGAAGGCGGCTTATATGAATTATATATTATTATTAATAGGTTTTTTACTTCTCATAAAAGGAGCAGATATATTTGTAGTAGGTTCTTCATCAATCGCTAAGATTTTTAAAGTTCCAACTTTGATAATAGGGTTAACTATAGTGGCATTTGGAACTAGTGCGCCAGAAGCTGCAGTAAGTGTTACAGCTGCTTTAAAAGGAAGCAATGATATGGCAATAGCAAATGTAGTTGGGTCTAATATATTTAATTTATTATGTGTAGTTGGTATTGCAGCTATAATAAACCCTATTAAAGTACAAAAAAGTACTATAATAAAAGAATTTCCGTTTGCAATATTAGCAGCAGTAGTTTTGATGATATTAGCACATGATGTAAAGTTTCAAGGATATAGTGAAAATTTATTGACCAGAGCAGATGGATTAATGTTATTAGCGTTATTTGGAATATTTATGTACTACTTAATAGAAATGGCACTTACATCAAAAGAAGAAATGAATATAGACCAAGCTAAAGAAAATATATCTATTAGGAAAAGTGTATTTATGAGTATATTAGGTATTATAGGAATACTTATAGGTGGTCAGATGGTAGTGAATTCTGCAAGTAGTATAGCTATAACCTTGGGAATGAGCGAAAACTTAGTAGGACTTACTATAGTTGCGATAGGAACATCATTACCTGAATTTGTAACTAGTGTAATTGCTGCAAGAAAAGGAGAAAGTGATATCGCTATAGGAAATGTGGTTGGGTCAAATTTATTTAACATACTATTTGTTTTAGGTATATCTTCAACTATAAGCAGTATACCGGTTCATCCTATTGTATTTATAGATATGCTTGTTATGATAGTTGTAACAGTATTAACATGTGTATTTGCAGCTACTAAGAAAAATGTAAATCGAATTGAGGGTGTATTTCTTGTATTAATGTATGTTGCATATATGATATTTATAATAATTAGGCAATAAATATAAAAAAGCGCTGTTATTAAAAAATAACAACGCTTTTAATTTATTAATCAACATTTTCAAGTCTTAATTTTTCTTCATCTGAAAGTTTTTCAATTGTTATTCCAGTTGCCCCAAAGAATAAAGAAATTAAAGGACAAAGTAAGTTAAAGAAGGCATATGGTAAAAATGCAAATGATCCAACTCCAAGTGTAGCAGACATATAAGCTCCACAAGTATTCCAAGGGATAAGTGCTGAAGTTACTGTACCACTATCTTCTAAAGCACGAGATAAGTTTTTAGGAGATAAACCTTGCTTTATAAATGCATCTTTATACATACTTCCTGGTATAACTATAGCTAAATATTGATCAGCAACAGCTATGTTAGTTCCAATACATGTAAATATTGTAGCTGCTATTAGTCCAAAAGTTCCTTTAGCTACACTTAATATAGCTTTAGCTATTACCTCTAACATTCCAGTTTTCTCTAATATACCACCTACAGTTAAAGCGCAAAGCATTAAAGAAACTGTTCCTAACATACTATCTAGACCACCACGAGTTAATAGTTGGTCTACAAAGTCCATGCCAGTAGATGAAACATATCCACCTTTAGCAGCTAAAAATACATCTGCCATAGATGAGCCTTGGAAAACTACAGCGATTACACCACCAAGTAAAGCTCCGCCTATAAGTGCAGGTATTGCTGGAACTTTAAAGATTACTAGTACTATAACAGCTACAGGAACTAAAAGTAATAATGGCGATAAAGTATGGTAATTATTAAGTAATGCAGTTTGTATCTGATTTATTTGAGTAGTATCTATTTGATTACCTGCATATTTCATACCAATTATTCCATATAAAACTAGAGATATTAATAAAGCTGGAACAGTTGTGTATAGCATATGTTTAATATGCTCAAATAAAGTTGTACCAGCCATAGCAGGAGCTAAATTTGTAGTATCTGATAGTGGCGACATTTTATCTCCAAAATAAGCACCAGATATTATTGCACCTGCAATTATATTAGTAGGGATACCAAGTGCATTACCTATACCAAGTAAAGCAATACCTATTGTGCCTGCAGTAGTCCAAGATGAACCAGTTGAAATAGATACAATTGCACATATTAGTGTTGTAGCTACTAAGAATATACCAGGTGATAAAATATTAAGACCCCAATATATCATAGATGGAACTACACCTCCAAGAATCCAAGTCCCAATTAGCATACCAACTATTAAAAGTATAAGAATAGCTTGCATAGTAGTATTTATTGTAGATAAAATTCCGTCTTCTAATTCTTTCCAAGTAAAACCTAATTTAAATACAGCTATAGATGCTGTAAAAACTGCTCCAACTATAAGCGGTATATGAGCAGATATTTCATATTTTCTTAAAAATACCAAACATGTTACTAAAATTGTTACTAAAAACCCTACACATAATAGTGCGTCGAATAATGTTACTTGCTTTTTACTTTTAGTTATCATAAAATCCTCCTATGAATTTTCATCGAATATAACAGTAAGGAGAAATTTGAGATTAAAAAAAGTCTAGGATAAGAATTTATCCTAGACTTAAGTATCCAATGCAAACATTGAATTAAAACTTAATCTAAAGATAGTACTCCACATGTTAATGTGACAGTGTCATATATATTTTATATGACCCCAACATATAAGCTTAAAGCATCACTTATATATTTCGGCACTGTTACCTTTTATTTTGCGTCTTAGTGCTTAACTCAACAAAATTACTTATTAACAATGCGACCTCTACCAATTAGTTATATTCGATATTTTATTTATTTAAAAATTATACCATGTATTTTTAAAATAATAAAGCATTAAATAATTACCAAAATAAAATAATAACATTTTATAATATAATTAAAATTTAAATAAATCTTTTAAATTCAATGGTTATAGGATAAAATATATATTACATTTAACACAAAAATAAATATAATAAGGAGGCGATTATTTGAGCAAAAAAAAATTTTATGCTGTAAAAAAAGGAAAAAAAATAGGGATATATAATACTTGGAATGATTGCAAAGAACAAGTGAATGGTTTTTCAGGAGCTGAGTATAAAAGTTTTGAAACTTTAAACGAAGCAAAAGATTATATAGAAGATAAAAAAAATGAAGTTTTTAAAAATTTAGATAATTATTTAGAAGCATATGTAGATGGAAGTTATGAACATTGTATTAGAGCATATGGATCAGGTGTAGTAATATTAAAGGGTAATAAAGTAGAAAAAACATATAGTGAAAAAGGCGAAAATGAATCACTTGTAAGTATGCGAAATGTAGCTGGAGAAATAGAGGCTGCTAAAATTGCAATGCAACATTGTATAAGTAATAAAGTTGAAAACTTAACTTTATATTTTGATTATGAAGGAATTGAAAAATGGTGTAATGGAGCGTGGAAAGCTAATAAAGATGGTACTATTGAATACAAAAAGTTTTATGAGAGCATAAAAAATAAACTAAATGTTAAATTTGTTAAAGTAAAGGCTCATAGTGGTGATAAATATAATGAACAAGCTGACAAATTAGCAAAAGCAGCTATAGGAATATAAAAAGTCTTGCAAAATATTTTGCAAGACTTTTTATATTTAAAACTCACCGTATATATCTTTTAATTCATCTTGTACTTTTGCAGGGTCATTTATACTATCATACATAGCTTTGGCTAAGATATTTGCTTGGTCATAAGTTGATGTCCAAGAAAATATACCTCCTAAGCAATTTTTAAGAACATATTGACTCTTTATATATATAGAAAGAGCATTATCATATGCCATTGCAAATTTACCATCTTTTGTTAGATATGGAACTTTAGCATCTTTATCAAAATTAAAATCATAACCATTTTTATTTATATAATTTTTTCTAAGTTCATCATGAGATTTAGTAATTGTAGCACCTAGTCTTCCATAAAATGGAATTCCTAATAAAATTTTTTCAGAAGGCATTCCAGCTGATTCTAAGTTTTTAACCCAAGTATCCACGCTATAGCCAGGTAATGAAAGGTTAGAATCATAAAGATTTGATTGGTGTTTCTTACCGAGTTCTCCCGTTTCACCAGCTGTGAAATCATAGCTCATAAGATTAAAATAATTTATAAGTGGAGCTATCTTATCTATTTCAGCACTTTTATTTATATACACCTTATCACCTGTAGCAGCAACGCTCAACCATTTGTCATCTCCTATAACATCCCTTATAGCAGTAAGAAGTAGTGTGAAATTTTCTTTATCCTCAGGTCTAGCTTTAATGCCAGCGGCACCAACAGCAGGATATTCCCAGTCTATATCTACACCATCCAGTTTATATTGATTTATTAATAGATTAACTTGTCGAGCAAAGTTATATCTAGAAGCTGGAGTTAAAGCTGCATCAGAAAAACCATCGGCCCCCCAGCCACCTATAGCTGCTATAACTTTTAATTCTGGTTTTTCAGCCTTTAAATCTAGCAATTGGTTTAAATACTTAGGGCTAGGAACAAACAAAGTACCATCAGGATTTATCTCTACAAATGCATAAATAACAGCATCTAAAAATTGAGAATCAACATTTTTAGGATTACCTAAAACATATTGCATAATTATTGGAGTAACATCAGGACAGTATGAAATATCAATAGGTTGATTTTTTATGTCTGTTATTTGAGGACGAGTAGATTTTTGGTATTTTTTAGATTGGCAAGGAACGTAATCTGTGTGACTTTTATTACAGAGATCTTTATTTTTATCAGGAACAAAACAAAGATACCAATCTACGCATGTACAGTTTTTATCACAATTTTTAATTCTATTTTTAAGTTCTTTATAAGTTTTTGGGTATGGCAATATAACTGGCATCCCAGGAAACCAATTAGCCGGAGTTACCACATTATCCTTATCACTTGTTTGCAAAGCTTCTACTATTCTTAATATTTCAGGAATATTTCTTCCTGTTGTTAAAGGATAATAAAGTATCGTTCTTAGTATTTGTTTATCATCTATTATAAAAACAGATCTAACAGTTGATGTATTGCTCATTGTTTCTGAAATCATCCCATATAATTTAGCGATTTTCATATCTCTATCTTCAATTACTGGAAATGGTATTTCTACTCCTGTTAATGAAAATATATTATATATCCAAGCTAAATGTGAGCTATTGCTATCAATACTAAGACCGATTAGTTCAGTATTTCTTTTTTGAAACTCAGGATAGTATTTAGCAAAGCATAAAAATTCTGTTGTACAAACTGGTGTAAAATCACCAGGATGAGAAAATAAAACAACCCATTTCCCATAATAGTCAGACAATTCAATAGGTCCAAATGTTGTGTTAGCCTTAAAATCAGGAGCTTTTGATCCTAAGCTTGGCAGACATGGCATATATATCACCCCTTAATTTAATAAAATATCACCTATCCTTATTGTATTAAATTGTATAGAGTAGTGTTACGCTTAAAAAATCAATATTTTAGTTGAAATTTTAACAAAAAACACTAATAATAATTGATATTTTTCTTGGTATTTGTTATAGTTAAGTATAAGGTTAAATGTAAATATTTGTTATTGTATGGGGTGAGAATGTTGAAAAAAATCCTAAGAAAATTGAAAAATGTCTTAAGGGTATTGATTATGTCAAGTGTTGTATGTTTTTTACTGACATTTACACTAATTATAGTAAATGCTGTCATGGGAATATTTGTAGGGCTAGATTATTATTTAATGATCCTTACTGTTTCAACTCTAGGTTTAGCATTTGGATTAGTATTATATAACTATAAAAAAATATTCTTTAGCAAAAAGAAGATAAGAAACAGCAAAACTTTGACATCAAATAAAGTTAAAAGAGATACAAATAAGGTAAAGAGAGATACTACTAAAGTAAAAAGAGATAACCGTAGAGAAACTGTTAATGCGAAAAGAAAAATATCATAATAAATATAAGTTATATTTTTAATTAAAAGCACAGCTAATACTGTGTTTTTTTGTTATAATTTTTTAATACCTATAATAGAAAATAAATATAAGTAAATTATATAGGGGGAGATTATTTATGGATTATAACATATTTCAATGTAGTGTAGTAGGGTATAAGAATATATTAAAAAACTCAAACTCTCAGGACTATTTAAATTATAAAGTTTTAGAGAATGCAATAATCTGTGCAGTTGCAGATGGACATAGTGGAGAATTTTTTAAATATAGTGACATTGGTTCTAAATTAGCATGCCAATGTGCAATAAAGATACTTGAAGAATTAATTAATATGGATGAAAACAATATCTTAAAATTATTAGAAAATGAAATAATACAAAAACGTGTATTTGACAAATGGATGAATTTAGTAGAACAAGATTATAAAAAAAATAAGCCTATAGTTTATAAGACTCAATATTTAAAATATTCAACAACATTAGTTGCAACTCTTATAACTGATAAATTTAGATTGTATTTAAAAATAGGAGATGGAGATATAGTAATTAAGAACAATGATAGATACAAAAAGGTTATAAATACAAAATATAAGAAAATTGTAGATTCTCTTGGAAGGTATGATTCATATAAAAATATTATGTATTATATAGAAAAAAATAGCGAATCACAGGTAGATAGCGTGATTTTATTTACAGATGGATATGAAAATAGTTTTAAAAATGATGAAAAATTGTATGAAAGTTTAGATGCTACTATAAAAAAACATAATAAAAATATATTTTCAAAAGAATTATTAAAAATAGAATATAAAGATTATTTAAAGAACCTAAGTAAACATGAAAATTATGATGATATAAGCATTATATTTATTATATAATATAAAAAAATATGAGGGGAAATTCAATTTGCAACAATATGACTGTTAAGTGAATATATAGTTAATAATGTATATATATGATATAATATAAAGAAGTTTATAGCATTAATAAATTAGTAAAATTAGGAAGGGAAAGATAATGAATTTAAAAGAATCCTTTAATAAAGGTGTAGATTTTATAGATAAACACAAAAAAACTATAATTGCAGCTTCATTATCAATATTAGGGTTAATAATCTTAATGGTTATATTTTTTATAAGTGGTGATGAGTTTAGTATAGAAAAAGAATCTAATACATTATTGAAAAATATAGAACAACGTAAATATTCTATTGCTCTTGAAAATTATGATGATTATAAAGACAAATTCTCAGAAATTAAAATGAATAGATTTAATAAATCTATTTCCAAGAAAATAAATAAATTACTTCTTGAAAGTGGAGATAAATATATAAACAAAGAAATAACAAAAGAGCAATATATAGGAATTATAAATACTATAAATGCTTTAAAAACTATAGAAATAGATTTAAAGCGAATTGTAGAACAGGGAAAAAGAGCGAGCGAGATGTATGAAAAAGAAAACATCGATTATGAAATCGCAATTTCTTATATGAATATAGCATCAACTCTAAATGGAATAGTATATGAATTAGATTTATATAAACAAAATATAGAAGAAATTAATGAATCAAGGAAATTATACGAAGAAGCTGATAAAAACAACAATAATCGTATGTATTATGAAGCTATAGTTGGATATAGCAAGGTATTAGAAAAAGATAAAAAATACTATGATTTAGCACAAGATAAAAAAAGTAAATGTATCGAAGATATGTATGATTATTATATACAAAAAATTTATGAATGTGATGAAAATGGAAATTATGAGGATGCACTTCAATATATAGAATATATTAAACACTATTATCCAAATGATGAAAATATATTATCTTTAGAAAAAGAATATAAAAAGAAACTATCTCTTTACACACTTTCATCTGAAGATATAATAAATTTAATATCTAAAAAAAGTGGGAAAAACAAAGAAAATTTATCAATAAACTCATTTTATCAAATGATAGACGGAGAAAAATATTATTATGTAGAATTGTTAGAACATGATATACTAACGGATGAAATTTTAATAAATGCAAAAACAAAAGAAATGTATTCTTATAAAGATACTGACAAAAACTATAAACAAGACTATATTGACGGTTATTTTAGACATATTGGTAATGGGAAAATACAGTTTGCAATAACTCAAGAAAAAGCAAAATTTATATTGGGTAATAAACTTGATGAAAAAGGACACAAATATAAGGAAATATCAGAGATAACTCAAGATAAAGCACAAAGATATGTAACAGATAAAGAAAGTTTAAACAAGATATTAGGCAAAAACAAAGAGTTATATTATTATGAAATGGTAAATAGTGGTTTCTTCAAAGAAAAACAAGTTTATATTATTAATATGTATACTGAAAAAATATATATTATATCAAAAGATAAAATTAGTGAATATTAAAGCGTGTATTTAACACGCTTTAATATTTTGATTTATAATGTTTTATATTCTCATAATTTTATATAGATATATTTATTATATCAGTAAAGCGTGAAAAAATAATATATAAAACTAATATAAAATTAAGGAGATACAAAAATGAGTAGTATGAAAAAAAAAAATATATGTTGGTATAAGTATTTTGTTATCACTTATAATATTGTTTGTAGGATGGATCAGTTTACAAATAAATGGAGATAAAGTATTAAAAAATACATATATTAATGAAGTTAATTTAGGTGGATTAAATAAAAAACAAGCAAAAGAAAAATTAGAAAAAAATTATAAATTAGAAAATATAGAGGTTACATACTTAAATGAAAAATGGAATATAGACAGTAAAGAAATTGACCTTTCTTACGATGTAGACAAAACTTTAGAACAAGCATACAATCAAAATAGAGAAACATCGTTTATAAATAATGTGAAAAAAACTATAAAAGCTAATTTTGGTAAAAAAAATAATATTAAAATAGATATAAATTATGATGATAAAAAATTAAAAAAAGTAATAGACAATATATCAAAAGAAATAAATGTAGAAGTAAAAGATGCTAGAATAAACGTAAATAGTTCATCCATAGATGTGGTTGAAGGTAATAGTGGATTAAGTGTAAATACAGATGAGAGTATAAAAAATATTATTAGAGAACTTCAAAAAGGCAATAAACAGGAAGAATTAGTTGTTACTAAAATAGAACCTAATATAAAAAAGGAGCAACTAGAAGAAGTTGATACTTTATTAGGAAGCTATTCTACAACATTTAATTCTTCGGTATCTGGTAGAAGTAGTAATATAAATATAGCTGCAAGTAAAGCGAGTGATGTTTTATTAATGCCAAATGAAGTGTTTTCTTATAATGGCCACACAGGTATGAGAACCGTAGCTAATGGATATAAAAATGCACCAGTAATTGTACAAGGTGTTGTTCAAGAAGGTATAGGAGGCGGTGTTTGTCAGGTTTCATCTACGTTATATAATTCAGTTTTATATGCAGGATTAGAAATAGTTAATTTAAAAAATCATTCAATACCATCTACTTATGTACCTAAGGGTAGAGATGCTACAGTAACAGATGGAGGTATAGATTTTGTATTTAAAAATAATTTAAAGTATCCTGTATATTTAAAAAATTATGTATCAGATAATGTTGTAACATGTCAAATATATGGAAGTTCAAAAGATAAGCAAAAGATACAAATATCTACAAGTATAGATGGAGTATCTGTTGCACCTATAAAAAAAGTAGATGACCCAACAATACCTAAAGGTGAAGAAAAAAATTTAGAGGCGAGTAGAAATGGGTATACAGTATCTACGTATAGATTGTATATAGATAATAGTGGAAACGTTGCTAGAAAAGAAAAAGTAGCAACATCATATTACCCAAAGAAACAAGGGGTAATTGCAGTTGGGACAATGGAACCAAAAAAAGAAGAACCTAAAAAGGATCCACAAGTACCTCCTATAGTACCAGAAACACCTAATAAACCAGAGGAACCTAACAAACCAGAGACACCAGAAGTTGTACCTGAAGTGCCACCAGAAAAACCTGAAACTTTACCAGAAAAACCTAATAAACCAGAAGAGACGGCACCTCAAGTATAAAAAATAAAAAATACTTTAAATTGTATTAATATATTAGGAGGTATTAATTTGAATTTAAATGAAATAACAAATTATATACAAAGTGTATGCGAGAACATATCTAGCATACTTGAGGTAGATGTTACTTTAGTAAGTAAAGACTTAGTTAGAGTAGCTGGGACTGGAATATTTAAAGATAAAATAGGGGAAGTAATACCTGAAAAAACTATATATTATAATGTACTTAAAGATGGTAAATCCTATGTTATGAATAAGGAACTAGAAGAAAAATGTAGTCTATGCTGTAATAGATTTGATTGCAAGGAATTAGCTGACATATGTACACCTGTCAAATTTGAAAACAACATAGTTGGGATTTTAGGAATAGCAGCATTTGATGAAACTCAAAAAAATAAAATATTATCAAAAGATAAAGAATTAATAGATTTTATCAACAGTATGTCAGAATTAATATCATTTAAATTAAATGAACTATATGCACAACAAATAAAAACTATTGAACAATTAGAAAAAGAAGCTATTAAAAATGCTATAAAAAAATATGGTACTAACACAGAAGGTATGAAAAATGTAGCAGAAGCATTAAATATAGGTATAGCAACCTTATATCGAAAAATAAAAAAGTTTGATATTAAATATTAAATTTACAAAAAAGAAAAATAGCGAAAAATGTATAATTTTGACTTAAAATATTAAATGTGTTATCTTAGATATATATACATATATAGGAGGCGATTATTATTTTAGGTAAAAAAATTAAACAAGATATACAAAGGATGCCTAGAAAAATTCTAGATATAGCTTTAATAGAAGAAAATAAAAGTGATTTAACTTTTTTTAATATAGCTGAAGAAGAAACTAATGAAACATTAAAGGCACTGAAACAAAGTTATGTAACAACTAATTATAAGGAAGAAACAATCTTGAACTTACAAACTGCTCTAAATAATAGTTCAGATGACACGTCAAAAGAATTAAAAGTAGAATCATACAATAGATATAATAATGCTCTTGAATTAGCTGAAAAAAACTATATAACTAGTGCTTGTGAAACTATAGAAAAAGCATTAGAAATTAATCCTAAAGACGTTGATATTTTAAACTTAAAGGGGTTATTAACTTTACTAAAATGTGATTTTTCTAAGGCGTTTGAAAGTTTTTATACTGCTATGTGTTATAGTAATGATGCATTATCTAGAAAATATGTTGATAAACTTTCTTCAGATGAGTTTAATGTATTTTTAGGAAGGTATAACCACTCTATAAGATTTATAAATGAAGAGTTAAACCATGAATCGATACATATATTAGATAATATGATACAAGAAGACCCTGAGTTAATTGAACCCTATGTAATATTATCATTGTTATATGATAAATTAGGAAATTCAAAAAAAAGTGAGATGTATCTAGATAGACTTAGAGAAATTGATAAAGATAATTCTTTATTTGAGTCAAAAGAAAAAAGTGACTTAGAGAAAGAAGAAAACACAACAATAAAAACAAAGCAAAACAAAAAGAATATAATACCATACATATTAATGGGTTGCTTAGTATTAGCTGCAGGAGCATATTTTGTTTATAATAAAAATAAGATAGAAGATTTAAGTTCTCAGATAGTTAAAAAAGATCAAAAATTAGATGAAGCAGGAAATAAATTGACTGAAAAAGAAGAAAAATTAACTGAAAAAGAAGAAAAATTAGAAGCAAAAAATGAAGAATTAGACAAAGTTAAAAAAGAAGAAATAATAGTTTCAGATGAAATAACTTTATATAATAAAGGATTAGAGTTAAAAAAAGAGAAAGATTATAAAGGCGCAATAGAAAGTTTTAAGTATGCGATATCATCAGGGAAAAGCAAACAATATATATCAGAGTCAATATATGAAGTGGCTTTATCAAATGAAAAACTAGGTAATAAAGATGAAGCTATAAAATATTATAAAAAATATATAAATACATATACATCTAAGGACACATATTATGATGATGCGTTTTATCAATTAGGAATGCTATATTATAATAATGGTGAATTAGAAAACGCTCAAAATGCATTCTATGGGTTGAGAAGTGAAGTTCCAAATAGTATGTATAATAACTCAAAAGTAAATGAAATTTTAAAAGAAAAATAAATATTTAATTTAAAAAATAGCTATCTTTATGTATGTAAACTTCATACATAAAGATAGCTATTTTTATGATGTAAATTGATTTTATGACAGGTGTTGTAGGAAAGTAAAAATAACACTATTAAAATAATAAGCATAGTGTGTATTAGAGCATAATAAAATATAATAACAAGACTATACGTTTATTATTTAATAGGGGGGCTAAGTATGATAGAGAAAGACTTATTTCTTCCAATACTTAGGGATGGTAAGTATGGATTTATAGATAAAGATAAAAATCTTATAATAAAGCCAAGATTTAAATATGTATCAGAAAGATTTAGAGATGGATATTGTGTAGTTACTTACATAAAAAAAATAAGAAAGTCAATAAGATGGGTTTTTGGATATATAGACAAAAATGGTAATACGCAAATATTTCTTCATTTAGATAGTGCATCTGAGTTTAATGACGGTTTAGCTAGGATTAAAGTAAATGATAAATACGGATATATAGATACTTCTTTGAATGAGGTTATAAGTTCTAAATTTGATTCGGCAGCTAATTTTAAAGAGGGCTTAGCTGGTGTTAAAATTAATAAAAAATGGGGATTTATCAATAAAGAGGGGGAAATAGCCATACAACCTATATATACATATGTGAATCAATTTTTTGAAGAACGAGCGTTAGTTGAAATGAAAAATAAATATGGATATATAAATAAAAGTGGGGAACTTATAGTAGTGCCTAAGTATGATATAGCTACAGATTTTTCTGAAGGTTTTGCGGCTATAAGAGTGGAGGATAAGTGGGGATATATAGATAGAAATGGACAAATGAAAATAAAATTATTATTTGATAGAGCCAAGCCATTTTACGAAGGCTTGGCTGCAATATGCATAGATAATAAATGGGGGTATATAGATAAGCGAGGTAATATTGTAATAGACCCCATATTTGACTATGCATGCAATTTCAAAGATGGATTAGCCAGATTTAATATAGGTTCTAGTTCTTTAACAAGAGGAATAAGCACTCCAAAAGGAGGGATGTGGGGATTTTTGAATAAATCAGGTAATATAGAAATAGTTCCTGTATTTGATTCAATATCAGATTTTGAAGATGGTTACGCGCAAGTGATACAAGGAAATAATAACAATTATATAGATAAGTGTGGAAAATTGATATTATAAATTTAAAATTGAAAAAAAAGTATTTAAGTAGTAATATATAAGATAAAAGGGAGGATACTCTCCCTTTAATTTTTTGACAGAAGAAGGTTTTTAATAAGGTAACCTTCAAGGAGGCAAAATGAATAAGCTTAATCAACTAGCTGTAATACTTGGAATTTGGGCTGCGGGAGAGTATATAAGCTCATTTATACAAAGTGTAGTGATAATACCAGGAAGCATAATCGGTATGATATTATTATTTTTACTTTTACAATTTAAAGCAATAAAAATAGATAGTATAAAAGAGATAAGTGATTTGTTCCTGGATAATATGGCTATGTTTTTTATACCAGCAGGTGTATCATTAATAAACTCATTAGATCTTATAGCGGATAATATATTTGTTATTTTAATAAGTATAACCTTGAGTACAGCTATAGTTATGTATATAACTGGCATTATAGTTGAAAAAATGATACAAAAAAAATCTAAGGAGAACTAATTATGTACAATATTTTAGAAACACCACTATTTGGACTAGTAGTAACAATTATATTTTTTAATTTAGGTGTGTATTTGCAAAAGAAAACAAAAAATCCAATAATGAATCCGTTATTAATTGCAATTGTTGGGATATTATTATTTTTGAACTTAACTAAAATACCATATGAAAGTTATAAAAAAGGAGCAGAAAGTATAAACTTTTTTTTAGGACCTGTAACTATAATATTGGCAGTTCCGTTATACAAACAATTTAATTTATTTAAAAAATATATATTAGAAATATTTATAGGTATAGGATGCGGTGTAGTTACATCATTCATGTCTATAAAAATAATTGGAAGTCTAAGCAGTGCTAATATTAATATAATAAACTCTCTAATACCAAAATCAATAACTACACCTATGGGTCTTTCTCTTACTAACACTATAAATGGTATCGAAGCTATAACAGTAGTGGCTATAATTTTAACAGGTATAGTAGGCGCGATAATTGCACCCTTGGTATTTAAGATAGGTAAAATAAACCACCCTGTAGCTAAAGGAATTGCATTAGGTACATCAGCTCATGCAGTAGGAACTTCTAAAGCATTAGAGATGGGAGAGGTAGAAGGTGCTATGAGCGGGCTTTCTATAGGAATATCAGGAATAATAACCGTTGTATTGATTCCGATTATAATAAATATCATATAATAAAAAAATAAAATTTCAAAAAAATGATTGCAATTTAAAATTCATATAATGAAATGATTGCAATTTAAAATTCATATTATGAAATAAAAAAAATATTAATTGCATAATTAAATTAAGTAGAAATAAAGTAAACATAAAAAAATATATATAAATAGCATTGTTTAATAATAATATATAGAAATTGAATAATTTACAAATTTTATTAATTGCAAGATGAATAAAGTGATTTTCTTTTGCTGATAGAAAAAGATTTATTATATCAAAAACTATTAAAATTATACAAGATTATTAAAAATTATAATAAAAAAGGCACTAGACATATATAAAAAAGATAATATAATATATGATGTATTAAAAATATATCAAAAACTATTGATATATTTGATATAAAAATAAGTGCACAAAAAATTATGTGTAAAAAAGCTTGAAGGAGAATAAAATGAGCAAAGTTAACACCGCCCTAAACGATAATATTTTATTGAGGTATTCTGTTATAATTATAGGCATGATAATAGCATGTATAGGAATAAATGGCTTTTTAAGACCAGCACACTTGCTAAGTGGAGGAGTTCCAGGTGCATCATCAGCAATAAATTTCTTAACAGATGTAAATATAGGACTTTTAACATTTTTAATAAACATACCGATATTTATTTTAGGATTTATATATCTTGAAAATGAATTTTGTATTTATAGTTTGGCAAATATGATGATATTTTCTCTATTACTTGGATTGACTCAAGATATAGGACATTTTATACCGATAAAAGATATATTACTTCAAAGTGTATATGGAGGAATACTATCAGGAATAGGAACTGGGCTTGTATTTAGAACTAAGTCATCGCAAGGCGGAACTGATATACTAGCAGCAATACTAAAATTTAAAAAGAATATACCTATGAAAGATACAACTCTTTCTATAAATATTCTTATAGTTTCAATAGGTGGAGTGTTATTTGGAATAGATTTAGCATTGTATACACTTATAGGAATGTTTTTAAGCGCATATTCGATGAACTTTGTAAAAGATGCTATGAACTATCAAAAATCTGTAATGGTTATATCACGAGAAAGTGACTGCATTGCTAAAGATATTATGAGTTCACTTCATAGAGGAGTTACATTTTTAGATGCTGAAGGAGCCTATACTCATGAAAAAAAGAAAATTATATATTGTATAGTTTCATCAAATGAAATACCAAAAATAAAAGAAATATCATTAAAATACGACAAAAAATCATTTATATCAGTTAATGATGTGACTGAGGTCAAAGGAAGAGGATTTAAGGAAAAATATTTATAGAAAAATTTTAAAAAATAATAAACTGATCGGATAGATAAAATAATTTATATTAAATCGGATAATATATTGTTTAAAAAAGGGATATTTCATAGATATGAAATATCCCTTTTTTAAATAAATTATATAATTTATAAAATATATAACTATAATATATATAAAAAAATATTTATATATGGAAAAATATATTCGAATTAAGATATAATAAGTTTAGGATAAAAGTTGACAAAAATTGATAGGAGAAATACAATATGAATTTATCTAGAGAATATGTTAATATATATAATCAATATTTAAAATTTATAAATGATGCAAAAAAAGAAATTAAGACTATTAAAGTGATTCAAAAAATTACGATTAAAAGAAAAGAAAAAGCGACAGAAGAAGAAATTTTAGCTCTAGAAAAAGAAAATATCAACATAGAAGAATTGCCTAATTCTAAAAAGGCTTCTAATAAAATATATAATTTTTCAAATGGAGATATATATATAGGTAAGATAATTGACGGAAAAATGAATGGAAAAGGTATATATACATTTATAGAAGGAATAGAATACATAGGCGAATTTAAAGAGGATATGAAATATGGTAATGGTATAATTACATTTAATAACGGAAATACCTATACAGGTGCTTTTAAATGCGACAAAATGAATGGCATAGGTCAGATGATTTATAATGGTGGAAATGAATATATAGGTAACTGGGAAAATAGCAAACGAAATGGAATGGGTATATACAAGTGGAATGATGGATGTATATATGTAGGAGAATTTAAAAATAATAAAATGGATGGAAATGGATCGTGTTATGATTCAACTGGTAGATTGATATATAAGGGAGATTGGAAAAATAATTTAGCTCATGGTCAAGGTACATATATATGGGAAGAAGGAAAGAGATATGAAGGTGAATTCGTACATGGAAAAAGACATGGACAAGGGACTTTTTACTTAGACAACGAGTTAGTTTATGAAGGAACATGGAAATTTGATAAACCTTCAATATTCAATAGAACTTTAGATGAAATATTTTCATTTATAATATAGAAAACCTTATTTAAATAAAGAATAAGGTTTTTTATATTATAAATATATAAGTGTAAACATATATTATAAATATATAATATTAGCATGAAGAGCTTATACAATTAAAACTATGTCAAATAGCAAATTTATTGGAGTGTGGTAAATTGAAAAAGATAGTATTTATAAGTATTATTTTAATAGGTATATTATTTAATTTTTCTTTTTTTAAAGAAGGTATCTCTAAATATGAAATTTCAACTCAAAATAAAAGGACTAATAAAAAGGTAGAAAAAGATGAAAATATAGAAAAATTTGAGACTATAAAAATAGGGGATAATAAAGAATATGTATTATCCATAATAGGGAAACCAAACAGAATAGATAATAGTGAATATGACTTTAAATGGTATGTATACAATCAACATAAAGAAAAATTTGTTATGGTTGGTATAGAAAATGATACTGTAGTTGGTCTTTACAGTAATTATATAAATTCATGTGAAATAGATAAAGTATGTATAAATGATACTAATCAAAATGTAATAAATAATTATGATATATTAAAATACAAGAAAAAAGGAAATACTAGATATATAATAAATTCAAAAAATCAATATGATATCGTAAAGAAAGATAATAAATATATAACTTTTTTTTATGATATTTATGAATCTAATAGAGTGTGTTCATATCAGATAATAAGTAATGATGCAGAGTTGAGTTTGAACTCAATGTATTCAAAACCTAGCGAAAACCTACAAAAAAGTTTTGAATTACAAGTAATAGATCTTACAAATAGCGTAAGGTACCAAAAAAAAATGAATAGTTTAGGCTATAGTGAAAAAGCAACTGTAAGTTCAAGAAAACATAGTGAAAATATGATGGAAAATAATTATTTTGATCATACCGATAAAGAAAACAAAAGTCCATTTGATAGAATGAAAAAAGAAGGTATTGATTATGTTAGTGCGGGTGAAAACATAGCAGCTGGTCAAACTAGTGCAATATATGCACATGAAGCTTGGATGAATTCTAAAGGTCATAGAAATAATATTTTAGGGGATTATAATAATATAGGAGCTGGAGTTTGCTTTGGAGGAGATTATAGTATATATTATACTCAAAATTTCTATAAATAGTAAAATTTTGAAAGGACGTCATAAATATGAGACATAATAAAAAATTAGCATTTATTGTAATAAGTTTAATTATGATTTTAAATGTAAGTGTATTTGCATATGGTAGTGAAGAAGAAGTATTTGTGAAAAATGGGCCAACTGATAAAAAAATAATAGCATTAACATTTGACGATGGTCCGCATCCTAAAGAAACAAACGAAGTTTTAGATGTATTAAAAAAATATGATATAAAAGGTACATTTTTTATAGCAGGAAAGCATGCTAATTGGTATTCAAAACCTCTAATTAGGGCAAGTAAGGAAGGTCATGAAATAGGAAACCATACTTTTAATCATCCTGATATAAGTAATTTAAGCAAAGAAGAATTAGAAAATGAAATAAAAAAATGTGAAGACATACTTGTAAAATTGACAGGAAAAAAACCGACTTTATTTAGACCTCCATATGGCAGCTATAAAAAAGAGTCATTAGAAGCTATTGCTAAAAAATATCACTATAAAATAGTATTATGGACTACAGTAGATGCACGAGATTGGCAAAATCCTGGAGCAAATAAAATTGCAGATACAATAATAAATAATGCTAAAAATGGAGATATAATTTTATTACATGATTATGCAACCGACAATACAGTAGAGGCTCTTGATATTCTTATTCCTAAAATGATAGAAAAGGGATATAAATTTGTAACTGTTTCAGAGCTAATAAATAATAAATAAAAAATAAAACTATAATTTTCATTAAAATAAAATATAGAATAAATACGATATAGATTGAATATATTCACAAGATAATAACAATATGTTTAGAAAATACATGATAAAAATAAAAAAATGTAAAACATTTTTGAATTAGATTAATATATATATAGTAAGACTATCTTGAGAAGGATTGATTTAATATATGTATAATAAAATCTATGAAAGAAAAGAATTTATAATATTTCAAGTGAAGGAAGGCTATATTGTTTACAACACTAAAAAAGAATTTGAAGGCGGGCATACTCATTTGAAATATTTTGAGGCCGCTAAAACTGCAGTAGATTTAGTGATAAATAAAAAAATTCCTAAAAGCACAGATGGATACTATTTAGCTAGCCTTATAAGGCTTTCTGACGATGATAACTATATAAACAAAATTAACAATCTGATAGAATCAAGAGAGCAAAAAGGAAAAAAAGAAAAGTACTATAATGCAGGTTATAAAATAGTAAAGAGGAGCGGATAACGCTCCTTTTTTTATAGTTAAATTTAATAATTAAAGTATCCTTAAAAAGGACTGTATTGACATAGATTTCTATAAAAATATATAATTATTAATATACATATATAAAATACTAAAATTCGATTGATTTGTAGGATTAAATACAGTCATACAATATAGAATTTTAGTGGGGGGGAAATAGAAATGATTCTTATGATAGATAATTATGATTCATTTGTTTATAATTTAGTTCAATACATTGGAGAACTAGGTGAAGAGGTGTTGATAAAAAGAAATAATGAAATTAGTTTAGAAGAAATAACAAAACTAGATCCAGAAATGATAGTTTTATCACCAGGACCTTGTTCGCCAAAAGAAGCAGGTATTTGTATAGACGTAGTAAATGAATTTAAAGGTAAAAAGCCAATACTTGGTATATGTTTAGGACATCAAACTATAGGACATGTATTTGGAGGTAAGGTTTTAAAAGCGAATCAACCAGTACACGGAAAGGTTCATGGTATAAAGCACACTAATGAAGGCGTATTTAAAGGTCTTAATAACCCTCTGAATGTAACAAGATACCACTCATTAGTGATAGATTTAGAAAGTTTACCAAAAGACTTAGAAGTAACAGCTATAACAAAAGAAAATGAAATAATGGGTATAAGACATAAAAAATACCTTATAGAAGGAGTTCAGTTCCATCCAGAAGCTATATTATCAGAGCAAGGACATGACATCCTTAAAAACTTTATAAAACAAGCTAGAGAAGGGGGACTAAAATAATGATAAGAGAAATAAATACTAAATTAGGCTCTTTTGAAATATTTACTATTTTCAAAGATGAGGAAAATAGTTTTATATTAGACAGTGCTATGGATCCTAAAAAATTAGGAAGATACTCTTTTATAAGTAGTAACCCTTTTAAAGTAATTAAATATAAAAATACTTTAAATAATCCACTAGATAATTTACAAGAAGAATTAAATAAATACAAAGTTGAAAATAATACATCACTTCCATTTATAGGAGGAGCAGTTGGCTACCTGTCTTATGACTTAGGAAACTATTCAGAAGACCTTCCTAGAAGCGCTGAGGACGATACAAATGTATATGACTTGTACTTTGGATTATATAATTGGGTAGTAGTAATAGACCATTTAAATCAAAAAACATACATAGCTACTCCTGATATAAATGTTGAAACAGAAAAAACTATAATTTGTGAAATCGAAGATAGAGTAATAAAAGCAGAAAAAAAAGGAATAGACAATATTTGTTATGAAGAAAAAGAAGTTGAACCTATAAAACTAAAATCAAATTTCACTAAAATACAATTTGAAGATTCAGTTAGAAAAGTTCAAAATTACATAAGACAAGGTGATATATATCAGGCTAATTTAACTCAAAGATTTAGTGGACAAACTAATCTATCAAGTTATGAACTTTATAGAGATTTAAGAAGATTTAGTCCAGCGCCATTTGGAGCATTTTTAAACTTTGAACATAGCAACATATTATCAAATTCTCCAGAGCGATTTATAAAATGTAAAGATAGGAAAGTTGAAACTAGACCTATAAAGGGAACTAGACCAAGAGGAAAAACTGTACAAGAGGATTTAAAGCTTCAAGAAGAATTAAGAAATAGTGAAAAAGATAGGGCAGAATTACTTATGATAGTAGACTTAGAAAGAAATGACATTGGAAGAATATCAAAAATAGGAAGTGTAAAAGTTCCTGAATTATTTGTAATAGAACCTTATGCAAATGTAAATCATTTAGTAGCAACTGTAGTTGGCGAATTAAATGATGAAAATGATTGTATAGATGCAATAAAAGCTACATTCCCAGGAGGATCTATTACAGGTGCGCCCAAAATTAGAGCTATGGAAATAATAGATGAGTTAGAGCCAACTCAAAGAAACGTATATACAGGCTCTATTGGTTACATAGGCTTTGATGGAGATATGGATTTAAATATTGCAATAAGAACTGTTGTAAAACAGGATAAGGATATATACTTCCAAGTTGGAGGAGGTATGACTTGGGACTCTAATCCAGAAGATGAGTACCAAGAAACATTAGACAAAGCTAAGTCTATAATGAAGGCGCTAAGAGGCTATTATGAAGAATAAAGTATCATTTGATAGTGATTTAAGTAAGTTTGGAATAGGATTATTTGAAACTATAAAGGTTAAAGAACAACCTATAGAATTAAATTTGCATATGGATAGGATGTTTAACTCTATAAAAGAATTAAATTTGAATTTAAAATATGAAAAAGAATTTTTAATAAAAGAAGTATTAAAATATATAAAAGAAAATCAAATATCTAATAAAGCCCTTAGAATAACTGTATAT
Organism: Peptostreptococcaceae bacterium VA2; assembly: GCA_000686145.1. Lineage (GTDB taxonomy): Bacteria > Bacillota > Clostridia > Peptostreptococcales > Peptostreptococcaceae > Romboutsia_D. The sequence goes on from JMMB01000007.1 coordinate 1,168,671, forward strand.
GATGAAGGCTACAATATTTCAACTCGAGATATAGTATATACTAAAAAAAAGTATGAAGATGGATTTAAATTAAACATATCTCCTATAAAAAGAGGCGACAGCTTAATAAATAGACATAAGACTACAAATTATTTTGAAAGTATTTATACTAAGAATTATGCTTTACAAAATGATTATGATGATGGGATATTTACAAATATAGATAATGTAGTATTAGAATGTTCTATGAGTAATATATTTTTTATAAAAAGCAATAAAATATTTACGCCAAATAGCAAATTATCTATATTAAATGGCATAACAAAAAGAAGGATTATGGATATTTGTGGAGAATTAAATATACAGTTGGAAGAATTGGAAATAAAATCAGATAAAATGAAGGAATTTGACTTTGCTTTTATTAGTAATAGTCTTATGGGAATAATGAAAATCAGTTCTATAGAAAACATAGAATATGATGGTTCCAATGAGATATTTGATAAAATTTCATATGTTTTTAATAAATAATGGAGAAAAAAATGATTACGACAATTAACAATATATATAAAAGTGAAATAAATAAAATAATAAATGACACAAAAACAGAAATGGTATTTTTAGTGGGTTCTTCAAAAGGAATCGACTTTAATAATAAAGATGTAAAAGTAAATGATATTGATGTATTTGTACTTGCTAAACAAGGGGAAAAGCAAGTGCGAGAAATAAAAGAGGTAGATGGGGTAGAGTTTGACATTAATTATTTTTCATATGATGGATTAAAAGAACTAATAGACAATAAAGAGTATTTTTTCTTGAAAGAAATGAAAGATTCAAAAATAATTTATGATAAAACAAAAACTGGAGCTGATATAGTAAACCTATGTAATCAGAAATTTTTAGCAGGTCCTAATGTTTTATCTAATGAACAAAAATATTTTATGAAAACTGATATTAAAGGTAAAATAGATAGACTAAATAAAAATCATAAAATAGAAAAGTTTGAATATGAGTTTTTGACGAATATATATATAAAAGATATAATAATTGGGTATTTCATTATAAATAATAAATGGATACCTAAAGACAAAAACTTATTAAAAGAATTAAAAAAAGAAAATTTAGAGCTTTTTAATTTAGTTAAGAATGTCCATAAAAATTATAAATATGAAGATTTAGTAAATGTTTATAAATATATATTTAATGATATGAAATTAAATAAAATCATAAAAATAACTTACTAATCAAGGGGGCTAAACCAATGAGCAAGGTAGACAAAGACAAAATAAAAAATGCAGTAAGAGACATATTAGAAGCAATAGGAGAAGATCCAGATAGAGAAGGGTTATTAGATACTCCAGATAGAGTAGCTAGAATGTATGAAGAAATATTTGCAGGATTACATCAAGAACCAAGCGATCATTTAAAAGTTATTTTCCAAGAGGAAAGTCATGAAGAATTAGTACTAGTTAAAGATATACCTTTTTATTCTTGTTGTGAACATCACCTAGTGCCATTCTTTGGGAAGGCGCACATTGCATATATACCTAAGGGTGGAAAATTAACAGGTCTTTCTAAATTAGCTAGAGTAGTAGAAACTTTTGCTAAAAGACCACAACTACAAGAAAGAATAACTAAAGGTATTGCAGATATAATAATGAAAGAATTAGAACCATACGGAGTTATAGTTGTTGTTGAAGCAGAGCATATGTGTATGACTATGAGAGGCGTTAAAAAGCCAGGGTCAAAAACTATGACATCAGCAGTTAGAGGTGTATTTGAAAAAGATATAGCAGCTAGAGCTGAAGCTATGAGTTTAATAGCAATGAAATAATAAACTAGGAGAAATTGATAATATGTTTGATTATGGAAAAAAAACTTATATAATGGGAATTTTAAATGTTACTCCAGATAGTTTTTCTGATGGTGGAGATTTTAATAATATAGATGTAGCAGTTGATCATGCTAAGCAAATGGTAAAAGAAGGTGCAGACATAATAGACCTAGGTGGAGAATCAACTAAACCAGGACATAATTATGTTGATGCAAAAGAAGAACTAAGAAGAGTTATACCAGTTATAAAAAAACTTAAAGAACAAATAGATGTACCTATATCAGTAGATACATATAAAGCAGAAGTTGCAAAAGTATCTTTAGAATTAGGCGTAGATATGATAAATGATGTATGGGGACTTAGAAAAGATAGCAATATGGCAAGTGTTATAGCTAGCCATGATGCATATGTTTGTATAATGCATAATCAAGAAGGTACACATTATGAAAAAGATATAATAGAAAGCATGAAAGACTTTTTATTAGAAAGTATAGAAATAGGATTAAAAGCGGGTATAAAAAAAGAAAAAATAATATTAGACCCGGGTATTGGTTTTGGAAAAACATTTGAACAAAATTTAGAAGTATTAAAAAGATTAGGAGAACTAAAAATATTAGGATACCCAATTCTTCTTGGAACATCTAGAAAATCTGTAATAGGGAATGTGCTAAATGTAGAGCCTAAAGAAAGAGTAGAAGGAACTATAGCTACTACAGTTCTTGGAATAAGAGATGGAGTGGACTTTGTTAGAGTACACGATATAAAAGAAAATATAAGAGCATCTAAGATGGCTGATGCTATATACAGAAGATAGAGGTAAATTATGGATAAGATATTAATGAGTAATCTTGGATTTTACGGATTTCATGGTCTTTTAAAAGAAGAAAGTGTGTTAGGCCAAAAATTCTTTTTAGATATAGAATTAGATGTTGATACTAAAGAAGCTGGATTAACTGATGATATGACTAAGTCAGTTAGTTATGCAGATGCTTATGAGATAGTAAGGGATATAGTTCAAAATAAAAGATTTAATTTATTAGAAGCATTAGCTGAAAATATAGCTAATGATGTATTAGAAAAATTTGATTTAGTTAAAGGTATCATGGTTAGAGTAAAAAAACCAGAAGCACCTGTAAATGGAATTTATGATTACTTTGGTGTAGAAATAAGGAGAGCTAAAGATGAATAGAGTTTATTTAGGTCTTGGAACTAACATGGGAGATAGATTAGAATATCTTCAAGGAGCTTGCGAAATTTTAAATAAAGACGAGTTCATAAATATAACTAAAAAATCAAAAATATATGAAACAAAAGCATGGGGATATACAGACCAAGCTGACTTTTTAAATATGTGCATAGAAATAGAAACTACACTAGATACATATGAGTTATTAGAAGTATGCCAAGAAGTTGAAAAAAAATTAAATAGAGAAAGAATAATAAGATGGGGACCTAGGACTATAGATGTTGATATATTATTTTTTAATGATATAATATTAGACGATGAAAATTTATCAATACCTCACCCAAGGATAAGTGAGAGAGCTTTTGTGCTTATACCTCTTATGGACTTAAATAGTAAGTTGAAAATAAAAAATGCAACTATAGATAATTATTTGAATTCACTAACTTGTGAGGAACGAGAACAAGTAAAGGAGTTTGTAGGCCATGAAAAAGAACCTATTTAATGAAGATTTAAAGTTTGAAATAAATATATGTGATGAAAAAAAGATAATAGTAAAAGAAGATAAACTTATAATGGCAGGACCATGTGCTATTGAAAGTTATGAGCAACTCTTAGAAACAGCTAAGTTTGTAAAGAGCAAAGGTGCTAATATATTAAGAGGTGGAGCATATAAGCCTAGAACATCTCCTAACTCATTTCAAGGATTAAAAGAAGAGGGTCTAGAGATATTAAAGGCAGTTAAGAAGGAAACGGGTTTACCTGTAATAACAGAGCTTATGGATGCTAGGGAATTAGACAAGCTATGTGAAGTAGCAGATATAATTCAAATTGGATCAAGAAATATGCAAAACTTCACTTTATTAACAGAAGTAGGTAAACAAGATAAGCCTGTTATGTTAAAAAGAGGTATATCTGCTAGCATAAGTGAGTGGATAGGAGCAGCTGAGTATATTGCTGTAGGTGGAAATCAAAAAATTATAATGTGTGAGAGAGGTATAAGAACATATAATGATTATACAAGAAATACATTAGATTTAGCGGCAGTACCTATAATTCAAAAAGAAACAGGTCTTCCAATAATTGTAGACCCATCTCATGCAACAGGAGTTAGATATTTAGTAAAGCCTATGTCTATAGCATCTCTTGCAGCTGGAGCAGATGGTATAATGATAGAAGTTCATCCAGACCCCGTTAATGCATTATCAGATGGAATGCAATCACTACACTTTGATGAATTTGAAGACTTAATGAATTCTATAAAATAAAGAAAAAAAGAGGTTTATTACCTCTTTTTTTATGTTGAAAAAAATAAAAACAAATAAATAAGGTTAATTATAAAAAAAATAGGCAAAATTATATATGATTAAATCAATATTAAAAATTAAAAAATATTGATTATTTTTATTTTTATGTTATAAATAAAAATTTTTATATGCAAATAGGTATTAATTACTGAAAATTATGTGAATAATTAATATTAAATTATAAAAACATTTATAAAAGGAAAAAAATAAAAAATTTAAAATTTAAGAAGGATATTAACAAAAAAAGTCGAATTATGTATAATGAACATTTGACAAATTTCTAATATAATGTAAAATAGAAATGTTAGAAAAAAATTACACCAGAAGGTGATAATATGAATGATATCAAAGAAATAATAGATGAACTGAAAAGTAGATGTGACATAGTTAGTACAATCTCCCAATACATAGAGGTCAAACAATCGGGGGCAAATTATAAAGGATTATGTCCTTTTCATGGCGAGAAAACACCATCATTTTACATAAACACATCAAAACAGATATATAAATGTTTTGGATGCGGAGAAGGTGGAGACGTAATTAATTTTGTTATGAAAATGGAAAATTTAGATTTTATGGATGCGGTAAAATTATTAGCAAAACAATATGGCATAGAAATCAATACTAATATGGATGAAGAATCTAAAATTAGAATTGAGAAAATAAAAAGATTTCAAGATATACATATAGAAGCAGCTAGATTTTACTTTTCAAATCTAATAAGTGGAAAAAACTATGGTTATGAATATTTTAGAAAAAGAGGACTAGATGATAAAATCATAAAAAAATTTGGACTAGGATACTCATTAGCATCTTGGAATTCACTTATGGATTATTTAATATCAAAGGGACATACGAAAGAAGAACTTGTAGCGTGTGGCTTAATAACACATAAAGAAGAAGGAAATAAATCCTATGATAAATTTAGAAATAGAGTAATGTTTCCTATATTTGATTATAGAGGGAATGTAATTGGATTTGGTGGAAGAGTATTAGATGATTCTCTACCAAAATATTTAAATTCTCCGGATACTTTAATCTTCAATAAAAGACAAAATTTATATGGATTAAATTTTGCAAGAAAAGAAATAAATAATAAAACTATAGTTTTAGTAGAAGGCTATATGGATTTAATATCTCTTTACCAGTATGGAATAAAAAATGTAGTAGCTACTTTAGGAACAGCATTGACAGAACAACAGGGAATGTTAATTAAACGATATGTAGACACTGCTATTATATCATATGATTCAGATGCTGCTGGAATAAAAGCAACGCTAAGAGCTATAGAAATACTTAACAAACTAGATATTAGTGTGAAAATATTAGATTTAAGAGATAGCAAAGATCCAGATGAATTTATTAGAAAATACGGTCTAAATGAGTATAAAAAAGCTATGGATACTTCGATTCATCAAATAAAATATAAAATTGATAATCTTAAGCAAAACTTTAATATACAAAAAGATGAAGATAGAATGAAATTTGCAAAAGAAGCATCTAAAATAATTAAAGAATTAAAAAGCGCTGTAGAAATTGATTATTATACTAAATACTTGTCAAATCAAATTGATATAAGTGTTGAGTCAATAAAAAGAGAAGTATATGGAAAGCAATATGATAAATTACAAAATAAAAAATATAATAAATTCGAAAAATACTCAAATAAAAAAGAAGATAAAATAATTGAAAAGCCAAAGACTATAATTAATGGAGAAAAATTTGTTGAAAAAAATCTTATAAAAATAATTTTAGAAAATAAAAATCTTAGAGAAATAGCCTTACTTAAGATTGATGAAAATGACTTTTTATTAAAAGATAGTAAAGAAATTTTAAATTGGATAATTAAAAATCAAGAATTGGACAAAATAACTATTGACAAAACTAAAAATTTAAACATAGGCGAAGAATACTTAAGAGATTTAGAAAGTATATCTTTAAAAAATATGAACTTACAAAATGTCAAAAGTATAGATGAGATAGTAAAAAATGTGAAGAAAAATACACTTCATGAAAAGATGAATAGATTATTAGAAGAACAAAAAACTATTGAAAATAACAAAAATATTAGTGACGCGAAAGAGGTAGATGGTAAGATTATGGAAATTGCTTTAAAAATCGTGGAAATAAGAAGAATGTTACAAAGGTTATAGTGAAGGGAGGTCTGAGTATGGAAAATAAAACTACTAAAAAAGAATTAAAAAGAGTAACGGCAAAGAGCTTAATTGAAAAAGGTAAAAAAACAAGGATCTCTTACTCTTGCAGAAATAATGGAAGCTTTTTCTGAAACGGAATTAGATAAAGATCAAATAGAGAATCTTTATGAAACACTAGGAAACTTAGGTATAGAAGTAACTGAAACTAAAACTGATAAGGTAGAGATAGATTTTTCATCAGATGATGATTTAGATATTGATTCGCTAGAAGAGGGTGCAGAAGAAGAAACATCTAAAGAGGATGCCCCTATGGAATTAGAAGCTATAGATTTATCATTACCAAAAGGTATAAGTATAGATGACCCAGTTAGAATGTACTTAAAAGAAATAGGTAAAATACCATTACTTAAGCCACATGAAGAAGTAGAGTTAGCTAGAAGAATGAACGAAGGCGACGAAATGGCTAAGCAAAGACTTGTAGAAGCTAACTTAAGATTGGTTGTAAGTATAGCAAAGAGATACGTGGGAAGAGGTATGCTTTTCTTAGATTTAATACAAGAAGGAAACTTAGGTCTGATAAAAGCTGTTGAAAAGTTTGATTATGAAAAAGGGTTTAAATTTAGTACTTATGCTACATGGTGGATTAGACAAGCTATAACTCGTGCAATAGCGGATCAAGCAAGAACAATAAGAATACCAGTTCATATGGTTGAAACTATAAATAAATTAATAAGAGTATCAAGACAATTACTTCAAGAGTTAGGTAGAGATCCAAAACCTGAAGAAATAGCTAAAGAAATGGAAATGACTGAAGATAAGGTAAGAGAAATTATGAAAATTGCTCAAGATCCAGTATCTTTAGAAACTCCAATAGGAGAAGAAGAAGATAGTCATTTAGGCGATTTCATTCCAGATGACGATGCTCCAGCTCCCGCAGAAGCAGCAGCATATTCATTATTAAAAGAACAAATAGAAGATGTACTTGGTTCTTTAAATGAAAGAGAGCAAAAGGTACTTAAATTAAGATTTGGTCTTGAAGATGGAAGAGCTAGAACTCTTGAAGAAGTAGGTAAAGAGTTTGATGTAACAAGAGAAAGAATAAGACAAATAGAAGCCAAGGCTTTAAGAAAATTAAGACATCCAAGTAGATCTAAAAAACTTAGAGATTATTTAGACTAAGATTTATATATGTAAAAAATTCGCCTTGACAAAGGCGAATTTTTAATATGTGGAGTTGAAATTAATATATTAATGCCAATAATTAATTCTTTTTCCATAATTAATTTCTTTTTGTAAATCTGATTTTGATTTAGATGCATTTTCATCTTCAGCTTCTTGAATTATTTTTTGGTCAGTTTGATTAGACCAAAGAAGAGTATTTCCACCCCAGCTATAGGTAGGATTATATTCAGATTTACGTTTTTTTATTTTAGGCAATATAAACACCTCCTAATAATATTATTAGGATTTTATATAATATTATTAGGGTTTTATATAATATTATTATAAATACCTCAAATTTAAGAAAGGATGAGACATTTGAAATTAACAGATAGATTATTAAAAATAGCATCACTAGTTACTAAAGGGAAGAGAGTTGCAGACATAGGAACAGATCATGGATATATACCTGTATACTTACTAAATAAAGGTTATATAGATTTTGCAATACTTGCAGATGTGAATAAAGGACCGCTTGAAAATGCAAGAGGAGAAGTAAGACATAATAACTTACTTGAAAAGGTAGATTTAAGGTTAGGTTCAGGTATAGAGGTTTTAAGAGTAAATGAAGTAGATGAAGTAATAATTGCTGGTATGGGTGGCATATTAATAAGTGAATTATTAGAAGCTAAGAAAGAAGTTGCTCATAGTGTAGAAAAATTAATACTTCAACCTATGCAAGCCCAACGTGAACTTAGAAAGTATCTTTTAAACAATGGATATGAAATCATAGATGAAGTATTAGTTAAAGAAGACTTTAGAATATATGAGATAATAATAACTAAATATACTGGAAAAAACACTTTAGTTGAAAGTGAAGTATTTTATGAAGTAGGAAAAAAACTAATAGAAAATAAAGACCTATTATTAAATGAATTCATAGATAAAAAAATATTTATGTATAACTCAATATTAAGTAAGATTGAAGGTAAAAATGGAGAAGGAATAGTAAAAAAAATAGAAGAAAGCAAGTTTGCAATAAATAAACTTGAAAAATTAAAATTATAATATAATAAATATTAAGGGGATAATAATATGAATTTAAAAAGTATTATAAAAAAGATAGAAAATAAATATCCACTAAACTTAGCTTATGAATGGGATAATGTTGGACTTTTAGTAGGAGACCTTAATTTAGATATAAAAAAAATATTAGTTGTTTTGGAAGCTAATGAAAAAGTTATAAATGAAGCTGTAGAAAATAAAGTAGATTTAATTATAACTCATCATCCATTTATATTTAGAAAAATGAATAAAATAAATACAAATGATCTAAAAGGGAAATTAATACATAAGCTTATAAAAAATGATATATCTCTTTACTCTATGCATACTAATTTTGACATAGCATTTGATGGTCTAAATGACTATTTTATGGAATTGATGGAATTTGAAGATTCTAAAGTATTAGATATAACAAATAATGAAGTTTTATATAAGTTAGTAGTATATGTGCCTACACCACATATAGAATCTGTAAAAAATGCCTTATTAAAGAGTGGAGCAGGACATATAGGTAATTATAGTCACTGTAGCTTCACTAGCCAAGGAATAGGGAGTTTTAAGCCGTTAGATGATACTAATCCATTTATAGGTCAGATTGGAGAAGTAGAATCTGTTGAGGAAACTAAAATAGAGACAATAGTAAATCAAAAAAAATTAGGCTCAGTTATTAGTTCTATGTTAAGTGCTCATCCTTATGAAGAAGTTGCATATGATTTATATAAACTTGAAAATAAAGGAAGCTCAGTTGGGCTAGGAAGAGTAGGTAGTTTAAAAGAGCCAATAATCTTAAAAAAATTATGTGACAATATAAAAGAGAAGCTAAATATGGAACATATTAGAGTGGTAGGGGATATAAATACTAAAGTAAGCAAGGTAGCCGTAGTAACTGGATCTGGGGCAGATATGATTAAAAAGGCACAAAGAAAAGGTGCGGATGTATTAGTAACTGGAGATGTAAAATATCACGATGCACAAGACGCACTAGATATGGGAATTTGTTTAATTGATTGCGGGCATTTTGATACTGAAGATATATTTAAAGATGTAATTAAGAGATTCTTAGATGAAATAGAAGGTTTGGAAGTTATTAAAAGTGACGTATGCTTAAATCCTTTTAATATAATATAAAAAAGTGCTTATGAAAATAATTATTTTCATAGGCATTTTTTTAGTATCTAATTAGTTGATAAAATTTTTTTTATATCATAAATAGCAGCTTCTATTAATATATCAGCTTGCCCTTCTGAAATTTTATTGTTACTAAGTTGTACTAATTTTTTTAGCGCTAAATCTTTTTTATCAACACCTGCTAATTGAGGATTTGCTTGTTCAATGGCCATAACAACTTGTTTAGCCATTTTGTAATAGCTACTTATATTTTCGCTACCTATTTTGTGCTTTAAAAAGCTAATTAAGTAACCTCCACCAAGCGCAATCACTACGGTGATTAAGCTTAAAAGCAAATCAAATAATGTTGTATCCATGAAGACTACCTCCTTTCTGTTTAAATGACAAAAAATGTAATTGCAAAATAGTATAATTTTTATTGAAATAATACAAATACTATAACTGTAGTATATGAAAGTTGAGGAGGAAAAGTGATATGATGAAAAATTTAGTTAAGAAAAAAGTACAAAAAGAAGTAAAACATAATGGAAAAAAAGCTTTGATATATGGAGGTGCAGTATTAACAGGAGCGGGGGCTTATTTTTCTTATAAAGCAATTAAAAATAATAAACTAAATAAAGAATTAGAAGAAGACGGCTATTTCCAAGATAGTGAATATGAAATATACAATTATGATAATGATAAAAATGAAAATAGTGAATTAGAAGAAAAAGTAAATGAATTTAATTCAAGAAGAATGAATTATGATAATTGCACTCATGTATCTAAAGAGGATTTAGAAAGCTATGTAAATGAGTCACAAGAGGACAATAATGGAGATATAGACATAGATCAAAATGATTATAAAGAAGAGCCTTATGAGAAGTATGAATACTATGAAGATGATTTATCAAAGGAAAAATAATGATAAAGCAATAAAAAATAGACTATATAAAATTAATTTTATATAGTCTATTTTGATTTGTTAAATTTTAATGACCAGTTAAGTCACTTTCGTTAAATTTAGCTTTAAATGAGGCTCCAGCTTTATTTATTGGCCCTTTAAGTAGTAAAGTAAATGCAATAGGTATAATCATAATAATAATTAGTACAGATAGATCTCTAACTAAATTAGGTTGATATATACCACCTACAGTTTCACGAAGCGCAGATATTGCGTAAGTGAAAGGTAGCAATGGATTTACATTTTGGAAAAATTGTGAAGTAACTTCTATAGGGAATGTTCCTCCAGATGCTGCAACTTGAATTACCAAGAATACAACACCAATTGCTTTACCAATATTACCGAAAATTGATACTAAAGAGTAAACTATTGAAGTAAAGACTATACTTGTAAATAATGATAATGTAACAAACAGTACAGGATTAGTAACTTCTACACCTAGTAATAATATGTCACCAACACTAACTATAAGTGCTTGAACTATAGCAATACTTGCGAAAGTAAGGCCTCTACCAAAGTATATCTCAAAAGGTTTATAATCTCCATGAGCTTCAGTAGAAAGTAATGACATAAGTAGTAGTACCCCAACCCATAAAGAAAGAACAGTATAAAATGGTGTCATAGCAGAACCATAATTTGCTATTGGATATAATTTATTAGTAACTAAATCAACAGGTTGCTTTAAAAAATCAGAATGTTTAATTACATCATTTTTAAGTAAAGATACTAAATCATCCATATTATCATTATTATTAATTTTTTTCATAGCATCAACTAATTCATTAACAGTAGATTCCGCTAATGGTAATTTTTGTTTTATGAATTTTATATTATCTTGTGCGCTCTTAGAGAATTTTAAAGTCGTGTCTAAAATATCTTCAACAGCAGGTAATTTTTTTTGTGCTTTATTTAATACAGCGATGGCTTCATCTGCAACTTTATAGCTTTCGTTAAATATATTATTTATAGGATTAGCTATTTTAGAGTCAAAGTTATTTAATATTGAAGATGATGTATTAGCTACATCGTTAGTAATTTGTAATATTTTATTTAAACCATCTAATGAAGGCTTTTGGCCATTGTCAATTTGACTTTTTATATTATCTAAAGAAGCCATTGCAGTATCAAGTTTACTCACTATAGATTCTAATTGAGCTATAGGTCCTTGAAGTGGATGGTCAGGTGAAAATTGATCTAATTTCTTTAGAAACTCTAGTACAGTTTTGCTAGTATTTGATAAAGTAGATAATTTATTATATAAGCTATCCACTAACGCAGGCATATTTTCAGAACCTTTGTTTATTGCATCCATTAAATCTGAAGCACTTGAAGATGCACTAGATGCAACATTTGATATAATTTGTAAATCACTTTTTATAATTGGAGAAACTTTATCTAGACTTCCCTTACTATTTTGTAGGAATGTTTTAACATCACTTGCTAAGTTTTTAGAACTAGTTATAGTATCTTGAATTAAAGGAACATCCTTTTGTAAATCTTTCACAATATTGTTAACTTTATATGTAGCATCAGATGCTAAATCTACAGTTTTATTTATATCTTTAAATTTACTTTGTACCTGAACTAATTCATTTTCTAAATTTACTAATTTAGGCAATTGATTTTCTATTTCTATTCCTACCTCATTAAATACCTCAAAGAGTACCTCACTTGCAGTTTTAACTACTGTCTGATTAACTTCATTTTGTACAGTAGAAGCACCTTTCTCAGTGATTTTAGGAGCAATAGCATTTATTTTTTCATTTACAGTATAAATTATTTCTCCTTTTTTAACACTATTTGATGTTAAAGAAGTTAAATTTTTAGAAAAATCCTTTGGGATTTCTATTGCTGCATAATATGTACCTTTGTTAACACCTTTTAATGCATCTTTTTCGTCAACAAACTTCCAACCTAAATTTTTATCATCTTTAAGTTTTTCTACTACTTCGTCTCCTATATTTACTTTTTCATCCTTAATAGTAGCACCGGCATCTTTGTTTACTACTGCAACAGATATATTTTTGGTACTACCATATGGATCCCATGATGCTTTAATATTAAACCATGCATATAATGATGGTAAAAACGCAAGGCCAACTATTATTACTAATAAAACTTTATTAGTAAAGATATCAGCTAAATCTCTTTTGTATATTTTGAATATATTTTTCAAGTCTATCCACCTCCGTGATTGAACAAAAGAAACAAAAAGTTAGATTTTGAACTAAAGTATATTATATTTGTTTTTAATAAAATAGTAAAGTTAAAAAATTGTAACTTTATTTTATCGTTTAAAATAGGAATAGTTTTTTAAAACAGGTTAGAAATTATTCCCGTATGTTCATTAAATATGTTTAAACCTATTAAAATTAAGATAACTCCACCTATCATTTGAGCATAATTTTTAAACACATTTCCAATTTTTTTTCCAATTAGGACGCCAATAAAGCACATTAAAAATGTAATAGATCCAATAGCTAAACATACAGGAACTATGTCTATATTTAAAAATGCAAAGCTAACTCCAATAGCTAAAGCATCGATACTAGTTGCGATAGATAAAACAATAAGTTCTTTATTATCTAAAGTAGAAGAATTATTGTCATCATCATGTTTAGCATCAAATATCATTTTAATACCAATAAAACTCAATAGTAAAAGAGCTATCCAATGATCAAAGCATTTGATGTAAGATTCAAATTTAATGCCAAGTAGCCAGCCAATTAAAGGCATGATTCCTTGAAATAATCCAAAGAAAAAAGCTATCTTAGCAGATATAGAATAATTTATTTTTTTTAGTGTGATTCCCTTTGTAACAGAGACTGCAAAAGCATCCATTGAAAGAGCAAATGAAGTAAGTAAAATACTTATGATTCCCATTAAAATTCCTCCTGCGTTTTTTAATTGTTGATTTTATTACAATGATATTAATTGTGATTTATAATTTGGATGCAAGATAAGATTTAATACTTAAATAAAAAATAAAAGAATGTTTGAAATTCTTTAAATCAAGCCCTAAAATTTCTTTTATTTTCTCTAGTCGATATATAAGCGTATTTCGATGTAAGAATAAATGAGAAGAAGTTTTAGAAATATTAAGGTCATTTTCTATAAAGCTAATTCCTGTATGTAATAAATTTTCATCCATATTTTTTATTTTTGGAAAATCTATTAAATCAATAAATGATTTTTCTTTTCCAATTAATTCAATAGCCTTATAAACCGATAAATCATGTAATGTTATAAATTTGTTTAAATTAGTTTCTGTTTTCAAACTAGATAAAAGTTCATCTAAAATAGATAATCTAAAGTTAAAAGCGTCGATGTCATTTATTTTACCTAAATAAGCAACATAAGTAGTAGTATATGTTTCAGATTCTATAATTTGTGGTGTAGATAAATTTATATCTAACGTATTATTAGAATTTAATATTAAATAATTATTATATTCAAAAATATTAACATTTTCATATAAATTAAGCAAAATTTTTCTTAAATTTTTAAATTCTAAATTTTGCTGATATATTATATAAAAATACCCCTTAACATTATTAAATGAAAGTTTATCATCTATTTCTATTATGTATGTTTTATGATCGAAAGTTACTAAATTTTGATTATTTTTTAAATCTTGATTTTTATATTCTAAAATTTTAATTTTTTTATTAGTTTGTATTTCAAAAAAATCTATTAAATCTTGCATAAAACCACCCCTAAAGTATTATGTAATAAAAAAAGTAAGATGATTAGATCATCCTACTTTAATATATCATTAACTAATATGTATTTATATAAAATTTTAAAATAATATTGATTTTATATAAATTATATTGCTATCTTATAGCTTGCTCAGTTTCTTTATCAAATACATGAATTCTATGTTTATCCATAGCAAGCTTTAAAGTATCTCCTATGTTCATTTTATATCTACCATCAAATCGAGCAGTTATACTTTGCTTCCCAGCTTTCAAGTAAGCGTATATTTCAGCTCCCATAAGTTCGCCAAGTTCAACTGTAGCCTCAAAAGAACTATCTAAACTATTATCAACAAAAACATCTTCTATATGTATATCTTCAGGTCTTATACCTAAAACAACTTCTTTACCTATATATCCATTATCAATTAAAGCTCCACATTCACCTTTATTTAAAGTTATATCAAAGTTTTCACTTTGAGCATGGATTTCATTGTTTTTTTCAACTAAAGTAGCTTCAATGAAGTTCATTTGAGGAGCACCTATAAATCCTGCAACGAACATATTGTTTGGCATATCATACACATCTTGTGGTGTAGCTATTTGCTGAACTATACCATCTTTCATAACAACTATCCTATCAGCCATAGTCATAGCTTCAACTTGGTCATGAGTTACATATATGAATGTAGTACCAAGAGATTTATGTAGTTTAGTTATTTCAGTTCTCATTGCTGTTCTAAGCTTCGCATCTAAGTTTGATAAAGGCTCATCCATCAAGAATACCTTAGGATTTCTAACTATTGCACGTCCAAGGGCAACCCTTTGTCTTTGTCCACCTGATAAAGCTTTAGGTTTTCTGTTAAGTAAACTTTCTAAATCTAATATTCTAGCAGCTTCTTTAACTTTTTTATCTATTTCATCTTTAGGCATTTTTCTAAGTTTAAGAGCAAATGCCATATTATCATATACTGATAAATGAGGGTATAGAGCATAGTTTTGGAAAACCATTGCTATATCTCTATCTTTAGGATCAACTTCATTTACAACTTTATCACCAATATATAGTTCACCTGAACTTATTTCTTCAAGTCCAGCTATCATTCTTAAGGTAGTAGATTTACCACAACCAGATGGTCCAACTAAAACTACAAATTCTTTATCTTTAATATTTATATTTACATCTTTTACAGCATTAAACCCATTTGAATATGATTTACATATATTTTTTAAAATTACCTCTGACATGATTATTATCTCCTTTATTTTAAAGTGAATTATTTAAATTAATAAGAGTTGCTTATTAACTTAATAATAGTAGAAAAATGTTTTCCTGTGAATGTTTAAATTGACTAAAAGTTTTTAGTCAATTTAAACATTTTGTTAAAAAATAAAGAATTAATAGATAGTAAGGTTATTTTTTAAAAATTAATTTTCAAATAGATTACCCAACGAACCTAATACACTTCCTTCACCTTTTTGATTTCCAGAAAGTTGAGGAGCAGAGGCAAATACTTTAGAAGCAAGTCTAGAAAATGGTAAACTTTGAATCCAAACATCACCAGGACCTGTTAAAGTAGCAAAGAAAAATCCTTCTCCGCCAAATAACGTATTTTTAACACCACCAACAAACTCAATATCGTATTTAACATCCTTAGTCATTGCAACTAAACATCCAGTATCAACTTTTAGCTTTTGACCAGGTTGAAGTTCTTTCTTTATAATAGTACCACCTGCATGAATGAAACATAAGCCGTCACCTTCAAGTTTTTGAAGAATAAATCCTTCTCCACCAAAAAAACCTGCTCCAAGTTTTTTCTTGAAATCTATACCAACGCTAACACCTTTAGCAGCGCATAAAAATGCATCTTTTTGACAAACTAGTTTCCCCTCAACTTGTGATAAGTCAACCGGTATAATTTTACCAGGGTAAGGAGATGCAAAAGATACTGTTTCTTTTTCTCTGCCATCATTTGTAAAAGCAGTCATAAAAAGACTTTCACCAGTTAAAACTCTTTTGGCAGCACCACCTAAAGCGCCAAATAAGCCTGAACCAGCTTTTTTTGAACCGTCACCAAATATAGTTTCCATTGAAATATTCTGATCCATCATCATTAGAGCACCAGCTTCAGCTATTACAGTTTCCTTTGGGTCTAATTCTATTTCTACAAACTGCATATCGTCACCATGTAGTCTATAATCTAATTCATGAGCTTTCATAGATAATCCTCCTATTAAAGTAAGTTATATTTACACAAAATTATTATTACTATTTATATAAATCTTTTAATTATTATATTAGATGAAGGTATAAAAGTCAAAATTTATAAATTTATGTTTAGGATACAAAACAGGTGGTATATATAACAGTATAATAAAAAAATAATCAAAAATTAAAATAGAAATTAGGAGGATTAAAATTATGAAAAAATTTGTTTGTACCGTATGTGGATATATACATGAGGGAGAAGTAGCACCAGATGTTTGTCCAGTGTGTAAGGTAGGGGCTGAAAAGTTTAATGAAATGAGTGGAGAAATGGTTTGGGCTGATGAGCATAGAATAGGTTGCGCTCAAGGTGTAGATGAGGATATATTAGAAGGGTTAAGAGCTAATTTTGTTGGTGAATGTACAGAAGTAGGAATGTACTTAGCTATGGCTAGACAAGCAGATAGAGAAGGATATCCAGAAGTTGCAGAGGCGTATACTAGAATCGCCTTTGAAGAAGCAGAACATGCTGCTAAGTTTGCAGAATTATTAGGTGAAGTAGTAGTAGCAGATACTAAAGCAAACTTATCGGCGAGAGTTGAAGCTGAATATGGAGCAACAGAAGGTAAATTAAAAATAGCTAAAAGAGCTAAAGAATTAGGGCTAGATGCTATACATGATACAGTTCATGAAATGTGTAAAGATGAAGCAAGACATGGTAAGGCATTTTTAGGATTATTACAAAGACATTTTGGAAAAAACTAATATAAATAAAAAAGTTACCTTAGAAGGTAACTTTTTTATTTAAAAAAATCTATAAATAAACAAAAAAAAGTTGAAAACATTTTCATCAAGTGTTATATTCATATTAAGATAAATTTAAATTGCCATGAAGGGAATAAATTTTTTTGATTGTTGCGCAATCGGTTGCATATATTTAAGGAGGATAATATGAAAAAAAAATGGTGGAAAGAAGCAGTTGCTTATCAAATATACCCACGTAGTTTTATGGATAATAATAATGATGGAATTGGGGACTTAAAAGGAATAATATCGAAGCTTGATTATCTGAAAGATTTAGGGATTGATGTAATATGGATATGCCCAATGTACAAATCTCCTAATGATGACAATGGATATGATATAAGCGATTATAAAGATATAATGAATGATTTTGGAAATATGGATGACTTTAATACATTATTAAATGAAGTTCATAAAAGAAAAATGAAACTTATAATAGATTTAGTAGTAAACCATACAAGTGATGAACACCCTTGGTTTATAGAGTCAAAATCTTCAAAAGATAACTTAAAAAGAGATTGGTATATTTGGAGAGATGGTAAAGATGATAAAGAGCCAAGTAACTGGGAAAGTATATTCAAAGGTTCTGCCTGGGAATATGATGAAAATACTAAACAATATTTCCTTCATTTATTTAGTAAAAAACAGCCAGATTTAAATTGGAAAAATGAAGCAATGAGAAATGAAATATATAATATGATGAATTGGTGGCTAGAAAAAGGAATAGATGGATTTAGGGTAGATGCTATAAGTCATATAAATAAAGAAGATGGGTTAGTAGATATGGAAAATCCAGATAATTTGAAATATGTACCATCATTTGATAAGCATATGAATGTTGAAGGAATCCATGAATATTTAAAAGAGATTAAAGAAAATACTTTTGACAAGTATGACATAATGACTGTGGGAGAAGCTAATGGAGTAAAAGCAGATGAAGCTGATTTATGGGTTGGAGAAGAACATGGAAAATTTGATATGTTATTTCAATTTGAGCATTTAGATTTATGGAATTGTGACAATGGAAAATCATTTAGCGTACCTAAGTTAAAAAAAGTATGGAATAAGTGGCAAACTAATTTAGCAAAAAATGGATGGAATGCACTTTATATAGAAAATCATGATGTAACAAGAATAGTATCATCTTGGGGTAACGATAAAAAATATTTAAATGAAAGTGCAAAGGCATTAGGATTAGTGTATTTTATGCACAGAGGAACACCTTTTATATATCAAGGTCAAGAAATAGGTATGACAGATGTTAAGTATGATAATATAAATGACTATGATGATATAAGAACAAAAAATGAGTATAAAGAGTTAGTTGACTCTGGAACAGATAGTAAAGATGCTTTAAAAATAGTAGGGTTATCATCAAGGGATAATACACGTACGCCAATGCAATGGAATGGAAATTTAAATGCTGGGTTTAGTAAAGCTAATCCATGGATAAAAATAAATCCTAATTATACAAATATAAATGTAGAAAATCAGTTAAATGATAAAGACTCTATTTTAAATTTTTATAAACAAATGATAAAAATAAGAAAAGAAAATCAGTGTTTAATATATGGGGATTATAAGTTGATATTAGAAGTAGATGAAAAAATATTTGCATATAAAAGAATTTTACAAAATGATAAATTTTTAATAATATGCAATTTAAGTGATGATAAAGCAAACTACGAATATAAAAATTTAAACTTAAATTATAATAATTTATTACTTTGTAATTATGAAACAAGCAATCATCAGAATATAACTAAGCTGACCTTAAATCCATGGGAGTGTAGGCTTTATAAAATATAAAACAAAAAAATTGATTTTATATAAAAAGTCTTCGATCTGAAGGTATTAAAAAGAAGGCTTTTTAATAACATATAATTTATGAAATTCTATAAATAACATGAAAAGAGGAAGACATTATGGGGACACAATTAGGAAAGAAAAAATTAATATCATTTGACTTTTGGCAAAAATTTGGGAAAGCATTATTAGTAGTTATAGCAGTTATGCCAGCTGCAGGTTTAATGGTATCTATAGGGAAATTAATAGGAATGTCATCAGATGCACATCTTGTAATGACAATCGCAAGAGTTGTAGAGGATATTGGTTGGGGTATAATTGGAAATTTACATATATTATTTGCAGTAGCTATAGGTGGATCATGGGCTAAGGACCGTGCAGGTGGATCATTTGCAGCATTAGTAGCATTTATATTAATAAATCGTATAACAGGAGCTATATTTGGAGTAAGTGGTGAGATGTTAGCAGATCCAAATGCAGTAGTAACTTCATTAACAGGAGCACAGCTTTTAGTTAAAGATTATTTTATTTCGGTATTAGGATCGCCAGCTCTTAATATGGGAGTTTTTATAGGTATAATATCTGGTTTTTTAGGAGCTGTTTTATATAATAAGTATTATAATTACAACAAGTTACCTCAAGCATTAGCATTCTTTAATGGAAAACGTTTTGTACCTTTTGTTGTTATATTAGGTTCAGTGGTAGCTGCAATAGCTTTATCGATAATTTGGCCTTTTATACAAGGTGCACTAAACTCATTTGGGATGTGGATAGCATCATCAAGAGATACTGCACCTGTATTTGCACCATTTGTATTTGGAACACTTGAAAGATTGTTATTACCATTTGGACTTCACCATATGATAACAGTACCTATGAATTATACTGAACTTGGTGGTGTGTATCAAATAGCAACAGGTGCAGCAGCAGGGACTGTAGTTGCAGGTCAAGATCCATTATGGTTAGCTTGGATAGCTGATTTAATAAACTTCAAAGGTGCAGGAGATATAGCATCTTATAATGAATTGTTAAGCACTATAACACCAGCTCGTTTTAAAGCTGGACAAGTTATATTATCAACTGCATCACTTGCAGGTGTATCAATGGCAATGTACAAAAATGTTGATAATGATAAGATAAAAAAATATAAACCTATATTTATGTCAGCATTGCTTGCATGTTTTTTAACAGGTGTTACAGAGCCAATTGAATTTATGTTTATGTTTATATCTCCTGTTTTATACATAGCATATGCTATACTTACAGGATTAGCATTTGCACTTGCAGATTTAATAAATTTAAGAGTTCATGCTTTTGGATTTATTGAATTTTTAACTCGTACACCAATGTTAATAAAAGCAGGACTGGGTATGGATTTAGTAAACTTTGTTTTATCTTGTGCCGCATTCTTTGGACTTAATTTTGTAACTTTTAATTTCTTAATAAAGAAATTTGATATAGCAACTCCATGAAGAAAAGGTAATTATATAGAAGAAACTACAAGCGAGTCATCAAACGAAAGCTTTAGCTTGCAAGGTGATGTATTATCTGGGGAAATAATAGCATTATTAGGTGGTGCTGATAATATAGAAGATGTTGATGCATGTATGACTCGTTTAAGAGTAACTGTAAAAGATAGATTATTAGTGAAAAATGAAAAAGATTGGAAAAAGACAGGAGCTATAGGACTTATATTAAAAGATAGGGGAGTTCAGGCGATATATGGTCCTAAAGCCGATGTTATAAAGTCAAATATAATAGACATGTTAGGAGTATAAAATTGAAATTATTAACACTTAATGTTCATTCATGGCAAGAGAAAAATCAATTAGAAAAGATAAGATACATAGCAAGTGTTATAAAAGAAAATGAATATGATGTTATAGCAATGCAGGAAGTTAGCCAATTAATAAGTGAAAAAATAGTATATGAAAATATCAAAAAAAATAACTTTGCATATTTACTTAACAAAGAACTAGAAAATATAGGAATAAATAATTATAAAATTTTTTGGGATATTTCTCATATTGGATATGATTTATATGAAGAGGGACTTTGCTTAATGACAAAGCTTCCTATAAAAGAGTGTAAAAGCTTTTATATATCTAAAAGTGAGGATATGAATTATTGGAAAAGTAGAAAAATAACAAAAATGAAAATTGACTACAATGGAACGGATATAAGCTTTTATTCGTGTCACCTTGGATGGTGGAATGATGAAGACGAACCATTTGTATATCAGTTTGATAATTTGAATAAAGATATAGAAAAAGAAGGTCTGATATTTATTATGGGTGATTTTAATAATAGTGCAACAATAAGAGAAGAAGGCTATGATTATATGATTAAAAAGGGCATGTTAGATACATATAGTTTGGCAAAAGAAAAAGATAATGGAATAAGTGTTAAAGGAAAAATAGCAGGATGGGACAAAAATAATGAGGATTTAAGACTAGATATAATACTTGCTAGTAAACCTGTAGATGTTTATTCATCAAATGTAATTTTTAATGGGAAAAATAAAAAAATAGTATCAGATCACTTTGGAGTTGACGTGAAAGTAAATATTTAATTATATTAGGCTGTATGAGGGAATTTAAATATTAACCTTTATACAGCTTAAATTGTATTGAATACTAATAAATTAGATTTATGATATCGCTATGTAAACAGTGAGATTAACTTTATTATTTTTTATAAACCTACTTTGTTAAAACAATCTATAATATGCTAAAATATTGATAAATAATTAAACATTAAAGTTAAAATTTAAATATATATTACATTTATGGGTATAATTTCAAATACCGCTTAATATAGACATAAAAATAAAAATAGTGTAATATAAATTAATAAAAAGTCGAATAATAAAAAGTAGTAAAGAGGTGATAGTACATGGCTGGTGAAAACATAACTGAAACTGTAAGCCAAGGAATTTCAAAGATGAGTAGGATGAGTCCTGAGGTGTTGATAGAAAATCTTATAGAATGGGTTACTGCCAGTGGATTTAAATTAGTTGTTGGATTGATAATTATATCTATAGGTCTAAAAATAATAAAAAATGTTGTTAAACACTTTATAAAGTTTTTAGAGAAAAGAGATGTAGATGTAACACTAAGACGATTTTTACAATCACTTATATCGGGAGCTTTAAAGGCTGTACTGTTTATAGGAATATTAGGATATTGGGATGTGAAGCTTACAGGCCTTGCAGCGATAGTTGCTTCAGGAGGTGTGGCTATAGGTTTAGCACTTCAAGGAAGTTTATCTAACTTCGCAGGTGGATTTATAATCTTACTACTTAGACCTTTTAAAGTAGGAGATTATATAGAAACAGGGATTTATGGTGGTACTGTTGAGCAAATCGGATTGTTTTATACTAATTTAGTTACAATAGATAATAAATTAATATTAATACCAAATGGAGCATTATCAAATGGTAGTTTAATAAATTATTCAGCTAAATCACAGAGAAGAGTGGATTTAAGTTTTAGTGTAGGATATGAAAATAACTTACCTCATGTAAAAGAGGTATTAAAACATATCGTAGATAACCATCCATTGATATTTAAAGATCCAACACCGTTTGTTGGAGTAAATGCACATGGAGCAAGTTCTATTGATTTTGTGGTTAGAGTTTGGTGTAAGTCAGAGGACTATTGGCCAATACATTTTGATTTATTAGAGACAGTTAAATTAAGATTTGATGAAGAAAACATAACTATACCATATCCTCAAATGGATTTACATGTAAGACGAAGTGATTTAATAGATAAAAAATAAGATTTTAATAAAGGACTAATAAGATATTAATATTTATATTAGTCCTTTTTATTATATTAAATTATAAATATGCCAATAAAAGATTATTTTTAGGTATAAAAGCGTTAGAATTGGATATGAACTATATAGTATAAGCTATATAAAAATAAGTTTTAATTATAAAATAGACGTTAATAAGTATGATAATGAAGAAATATAGAGAAATATTAAGAAAAATTAACAAATATTAAGAAAAATTAAGGAAAATATTAAGATAAATATTGTATACTTGAATTATAAAAAAATGAAGGAGATAAGAATAATGGAGTATATTAATGACATATATTATTTTGCAAAAGATTATTGGTTTCTTACAATGTTGGTAGGGGTACTGACGTGCTTTATTGAAAGTTTTCTGCCTATATTGCCGTTAATAGCTATAGTGGGTGCAAATGCACTTTTACTTGGATTGTTTGGAGGAATCGTATTGTCTTGGGTAGGTTCTGGACTTGGAACAATAGCACTGTTTTTATTAGTAAGTAAATATAGCGATAACAAGCTATTTAATAAATTTAGAAATGAAAAAACAGAGAAACCTTTAAAATGGATGAAAAAGCAAGGATTTAAATTATTATTTTTTGCATATTCATGCCCTTTTATACCAGGTTTTTTAGTTACAGTAATGGCAGCTTTTTGTAAAAGAGATATAAAAAGTTTTGCACCAGCAATGCTAGCAGGGAAGTTTGTTATGTTTTTAGTAGTAAGTTATCCGGCAAGTGATATAAAGGGTTTTATAAGTAGCCCTTTAAAAATTATAGTATTTATATCTTTAGTATTTTTATCTTGGAAAATAGGTAGTAAGGTAAATACAAATTTACAAGATAATAAATCTAATGATGAAGTGAATTGTATAGAAAATTGCGATGAACTAGGTCAATAAATAAAAAATACCTCTTAATGAATTTAATTAAGAGGTATTTTTATTGTAGATGTTTAGATTAAACATAAGTCGATAATGAATTATATTTACCTGTTTTATATTTGAAATAATGTGTAGAACCTATATCCTAATAAAAATATAACTATAAAATTTAATGTTTTACAAATGAACCTTTCAGTTTTAGAGCTTGTTTTTATAGGCAATAGAGAAAAATTTATAGAAATAGGATAAAAGATTTCTATTCCTTCTTTTGTTAATAAGTCTAGACATAAATGAGATGCGTATCCCACCAAAAAACCACTAGATAAACATAAAAAAACTATATTATCACTAGTATACTTAGTAAGTGATTCTAGGAAAAAAATTAAAAATGATATAAAAATTAAACTATGAGTAAATCCTCTATGTTTAAATTTGGAACCGAAAAGTTTATAAATTATAGGATGTCTTTTGCTAATATATGAACCTTTCATATCTATGTCTGGGAATAAAGATCCTAAATATGAAAAATAGATATATACTGAAATCAAAATACATTTATATACAATATCATGTTCATTTAAAAAATTGTTATTTAAAAAAGGAAGAGCTAAAAGTGCAAAAATATAGCCTCCTTTTGTGTGAGTTTCTTTTACCATGAGTCCTCCTGAGATGATAAGGCTATAAATTAAGCGCTATGTTTTCTTAATTATATAGCAAATTATGTTATTTTTCAAAAAAATAAATAACAGAAGGTATATTAGTAGTATTTTTTACTTAGCTAAATTTTTATAATTTTCTTCAGCTTTATTCCAATTTATGATGTTAAACCATTTATCGATATAAGAAGCTCGATCATTTTTATAAGATAAATAATAAGCATGTTCCCATAAATCGATTCCTATGATAGGCTTAAGGTTTAAAGTAATAGGGCTATCTTGATTAGCTGTAGTAATTATGGATAAGTTGCCACTATCATTGGAAATAAGCCATGTCCACCCAGAACCAAAAACATTTAAGCTAGCTTTTTTAAAAGCATCTTTAAAGTTATTAAATGATCCGAAATCTCTAATTATAGCTTTCTTTAGATTACCAGATAAAGTTGTTTGATCAGGTGTCATAATATCAAAGAAAAACTCATGATTATAAACCCCACCACCGTTATTTTTTATAGTTTTATAAATTTCACTAGGTAAACAATCTAAACATGTAAGTAAATCATAAATACTTGATGAATAAAGATCAGGGTATCCCTTTATGGCTTCATTGAACTTATCTAAATAAGATTTATAATGTTTATCATGATGTAATACCATAGTTTCTTTATCAATATATGGTTCTAGTGCATCATATGCATAAGGCAATGGTTTTAATTTTTTAGGTGTATATTGTGGGTCCATTGCAAAACTACTTGAAACATTAGAAAAAATAAATATAGTTAATAAAGATAATACTAATAATTTTTTTTTCATAAAATCACCTCAAATATATTATGCTTATTATTTAATAAAAAAATCATGGGAATTTAAAAAAAGGTACATAAAGCTTGACATTTTATTTGTTATGATATATAGTGATATAAACGTTTAAAAAATAATAACTATTATATACCAAGAGAGCCTTCTATATTTTATATAGAAGGCTCTTTGTTTTTGAATAATATAAAAAATGATACTTGTAAATGTAAAATGTATCGGTACAATTTGTTAATTCCCCTAAATTGTACAGCATTAAATATAAATGAGATACAATGTTTTTGAGAATATATAAAGGGGGATTAATAATGAATAATAAGATTGTGTATACACCGGGACCAACAAGCGTTAGAGAAAATGTAAGACTAGCTAGATCAAATAAAACTACTAATCCTGATATTGATAAAGATTTTTTTGATTTTTATAAAAACACATGCGATAAGATAGGGAACGTAATAAAAACTAAAAATGATATTTACATACTAAGCGGAGAAGGAATATTGGGCCTTGAGGCATCATGTGCTTCTTTAACTGAAAAAGGCGATAGAGTATTAGTAATAGATAATGGTATATTTGGAAAAGGGTTTGGAGATTTTGTAACTATGTATGGTGGAGAAGTTGTATTTTTTAGTAAAGAACGTACAAAAGATATAGAGATAAAAGAATTAAGAGATTTTTTAGATAAAGATAGTGATTTTAAATATGCAACAATAATTCACTGTGATACACCTACAGGAGTACTTAATGATTTAAGTGAAATTTGCCCATTGTTAAAAGAATATAATATATTAACAGTAGTAGATTCAGTTGCAGCTATGGCAGGAGAAGAAATTAAGGTTGACGATTGGAAAATAGATGTGGTACTAGGTGCTTCACAAAAGGCAATATCTGCACCTGCAGGGCTTACTATAGTAAGTATAAGTAAAGATGCAAAAAAAGCTATGAAGTCTAGAAAAAGTAATATAGCTGGATTTTATTGCAACTTAACTATATGGGAAAATTATTATGAAAGAAAAAGTTTTCCATACACAATGCCTATAAGCGATATATTAGGATTAGACAAAGCTGTGGATAATATACTAGATGAAGGCATAGAGAAAGTATTAGAAAGACATGAAAAAGTAGCGAATGCGACAAGAAAATCATTAAAAGAATATGGATTAGATTTGTTTTTAAGAGGTGGGTATTCTAATACAGTAACAGCTATAAAAATCCCCGAAGATATAGGAGCATTAAAATTATCGAATTATATGATTGAAAATTATAACACACTTGTAGCGACTTCTTTGGGCGAGTATAAAGAAACTATTTTAAGAATAGGTCACATGGGTGAAAATGCAAGGTTAGAAAAGATTATAAATATTTTAAATACAATAGACCAAAGCTTAAAACAACTAGGATTTAATAGTAATAAAAATTTAGTTGAGCTATTTAATAAATTTTATGAATAAGGAGGATGAATTATACAAGCGGTAGCTAAAAGTAAAAAAAATATTAGTAGAGACTTAGTAGAGACAGCTTTGCTTATAGCGTTAGTATTTATAGCAACAACATTTATAAATATAAGATTACCAATTAAAAAAATATATTAAATAAAATAAAAAATAAACAATATAGGTAAAAATTATAAAGTTTAAAAATTCTATAAAAACATATCCTAAACTTAGAAACTAAGAAAGGGTGATAAATATGAAGCAATCTAAAAAGTACAAAGAGTATAAAAATGATTCTATACAAAATTTAGTTAATCATGCTCAAGGAGATAAAGAATTAGCTTCTCAGTATGAAGAGGGTCAAGAGATTAATAAAAAATTAGGAAAGAACAAGAAAGAAATAACAACTAGAAATAATATGTATTAAATATAAAAAGTGCAATACTTGATTTGTGAAGTGTTGCACTTTTTATATTTAATCAATTAAAACTAAATTTTAGGCGTAGCATGTATAGACTTCTATAATATGAGAAAAATAATAGATAACATAAAAATAGGAGGAATATAAAATATATGTGTGGATACGTTTCAATATACTATAAAAATAACAATGAAGAAATAGACATAGAAAAATTAGCAGAAAAAATAAACCATAGAGGTCCAGATTACACGGGTATATATTCAGATAATAATGTACAATTTGCTTTTAAAAGGCTAAGTATTATAGATGTAGAAAATGGAAGCCAACCGCTACAAAAAGAAGATAATGTAATAGTTTTTAATGGTGAAATATATAACCATGAAAATTTAAGAAATGAATTAATAAAAAAAGATTATAAATTTGACACACAATGTGATACCGAAGTTTTATTATCGTCATATATAGAATATAAAGAAAAATGCTTAGATAAATTGAGAGGTATGTTTTCGTTTATAATACATGATAAAAAGGATAATACTTTATTTGGAGCTAGAGACTATTTTGGAATAAAACCACTATATTATATAGAAGAAAAAGATTTTATAGCATTTTCTTCAGAATATAAAGCTATAGTAAGCCTTTTAGATAGTATAAATTTAAATGAAAAAAGTCTCCAAAGCTATTTATCTTTTCAGTATGTACCCTTAGAAAATACTATGATCCAAAATGTAAAATCAATTCCTCCGGGATACTCATTTAGTGTAAAAGAGGGCAAATTAAGTCTTAAAAAGTATTACAGTGTAGATTTTATACCAAATAAAGATATAAGTGCAAAGGATGTAAGAGATGTAGTGATAGATTCAATAAAACATCATATGATATCTAACGTAGAAGTGGGAACATTTTTATCGGGAGGGATAGATTCAACGATTGTTGCATCGGTTGCATCTCAAATTAACCCTAATATAAAATCTTTTTCTATTGGATTTGGAGTGGAGGGATATGATGAATTAGAGGTGGCTAAAAAGAGTGCGAATGCTATAGGCATAGAAAACATTGCAATTACTGTTACTCAAGATGAGTATATAAAATCACTTCCTAAAGTATTTTATCATTTAGATGACCCTGTGGCAGATCCATCAGAGGTTGGTATTTATTTTTTATCAAAAGAAGCTAGAAAACACGCAAAGGTAGTTTTATCAGGAGAAGGAGCTGATGAACTATTTGGAGGATATAATATATATAAGGAATATAACAGTGTAAAATCTATATTAAATATGCCAAAAGGTATTCAAAATATATTACATAAAACATCTTTATTAATGCCAGAGATGAAAGGTAAAAGCTATCTATACAGATCTACAACTCCTCTAGATAAAAGATATATAGGAAATGCAAAAATATTTGAAAATGATGCAGTACAAAAAATATTAAAAAATTATAAGGAAAGTTATAATTATCAAAATATATTGTCAAAAATATATGAAAAAGCAAAATTAAATAATTATGACTATGTAACAACTATGCAACATGTAGATATAAATACTTGGCTTGAATGTGATATATTACAAAAAGCAGATAAAATGTCAATGGCGCAGTCAATAGAATTGAGAGTTCCTTTTTTAGATAAAGAAGTTTTAGAAATAACTAAAAATTTAAAATTAAATCAAAAAATTAGTGATTCTAATACTAAAGTACTTTTAAGAGAAGCATTTAAAGATATAGTACCACAGCATATGGTTCAAAAAAAGAAACTAGGTTTTCCAACTCCAATAAGAGTATGGCTAAAGCAAGATTTAGGAGAAGTTGTTAGAAATACCATAAATGATGCGCAAGTCGATAATATTATAAATAAAAAATATGCTATAAATCTATTAGATCAGCATATAAAAAACAATTGTGATAACTCTAGAAAAATATGGTCTATATATTCTTTTTGTTTATGGCATCAAATATTTATAGAACAACAAAAAATAAATTATTAAGAGTTGAAAAATATAGCATTAGCTATATTTTTTTTTAAAAAAACATAAAGTATTTATAAATAAGCTTCAATTTAAGTATAACTTTGAAATACATATGAAAAATGATATAATAATATTAAATGAAAGTTATAAAATAAAGAAGTAATGGAGGAATATATTATGGGTATAACATTAGCTAAAGGTCAAAGGGTAGATTTAACAAAATCAAATCCAGGGCTTAAAAATATAATAATAGGATTAGGATGGGATACTAACAAATACGATGGTGGTAATGACTTTGATTTAGATACTACAGCATTTTTATTAGGCGAAAATGGAAAAACAACTAGTGATGGAGACTTCATATTTTATAATAACTTAAAGCATTCTTCAGGTTGTATAGAACATCTAGGTGATAACAGAACTGGAGAAGGTGATGGAGATGATGAGCAAATGCTAGTCAATTTATCATTAGTACCATCAAATATCACTAAATTAGCATTTACAGCTACAATACATGAAGCTATGGAAAGAAGACAAAATTTTGGACAAGTAAGTAATTCATATATAAGAGTTTTTAACAAAGAGACAAATGAAGAATTAATAAGATATGAATTAGGAGAAGACTTTAGTATAGAAACAGCAGTAGTTATAGCTGAGATATATAAGCATAATGGTGAGTGGAAGTTTAATGCATCAGGAGCTGGCTTTGAAGGCGGTTTAGTAGCTCTATGTAATAACTTCGGTATAAATATATAATTAATTTATGGGGGAGATAGTATGGCTATAACATTAAAAAAAGGTCAAAAGATAGATTTGACAAAAGGAAACCCAGGTCTTAAAAATATAAAATTAGGGTTAGGATGGGACACCAATTCTTTTGATAGTGGACATGATTATGATTTAGATGTTAGTATTTTTATGGTAGGTGAGTCTCAAAGAGTAGAAAGAGATGAAGATTTCATATTTTATAATAATCTAAAACATATCTCAGGTTGTATAGAACACTTAGGTGATAATAGAACTGGAGAAGGCGATGGAGATGATGAAGAAATATTAGTAGATTTTTCATTAGTTCCAAAACACATACAAAAGATGGCAGTTTCTGTAACTATACATGAAGCTAAAGAGAGAAGACAAAATTTTGGACAAGTAAGTAATTCTTATGTAAGAGTTATGAATGATGAAGACCAATCTGAGATATTAAGATATGATCTTGGAGAAGAATTTAGCATAGAAACAGCAATAGTAGTTTGCGAATTATACAAATACAATGGAGAGTGGAAATTTAGCGCAGTAGGTTCTGGATTTGAAGGTGGACTAGAGTCACTTTGTAGAAACTATGGACTAAGTGTTTAAAAATTAGGAGGGAATATTATGGCTATTAACTTACAAAAAGGTCAAAAGATAGATTTAAGAAAGTCAAACCCTGGACTAAGCTCTATAATGATAGGCTTAGGATGGGATCCAATTAAGTCAGGAGGAGGATTCCTTAAGTCTTTAATGGGAGGGAATCAAGAAGTAGATTGTGATGCATCTGTGTTTATGATAAATAATCAAGGTAAATTAGAGAGTAATAAAGACTTGATATATTTTGGAAACTTAAAAAGTGAAAATAATGCAGTAATTCATACTGGTGATAATGTTACAGGAGATGGAGCAGGAGATGACGAACAAATATTAGTTGATTTAGATAAAGTTCCAGCTCATGTAAATAAATTATTATTTGTAGTAAATATATACAATTGTGTAGCTAGAAAGCAACATTTTGGCATGATAAAAAATGCATTTATAAGAGTTGTTGACAAGACTAGTAAAAAAGAAGTTGCTAGATATAATTTAAGTGATGATTACTCAACAAAAACTGCTTTAGTTGTTGGCACTATATATAGGCAAGGTAATTCTTGGCAATTTAGCGCAGTAGGAGAAGGAACTAACGACACTTGTTTAAAAGATGTTGTAGAAAATTTAGCGAAAATAGAATGCGCATATGGGGTATAAAAAATGAAATTTTATAATATAGAAAAAAAAGAAGTACTAGAAGGTTTAGATGTACAAGAAGAAAAAGGCCTCTCGTCTAGTGAAGTAAAAAAAAGAAGAGAAAAGTATGGATTAAATGAGTTTACACCAAAGGAAGAGGGCAGTTTCTGGGAAGAACTAAAAGGAAACTTAACAGAACCTATGATACTTATATTAATAGCAGCAGCTGGAATAAGTGCTTTAATTGGAGAAGCTCATGATGCAATAGGTATAATTGGTGCAATAACTATAGGTATAGCTATAGGTATGATAACAGAAGGTAAGTCTAAAAAGGCCGCTGACGCGTTATCAAAACTTACAGAAAATATAGAAGTTAAAGTACTAAGAGATGGTGAAATTCACCAAATACAAAAAAATGAATTGCTTCCAGGAGATATAGTTTACATAGAAACTGGAGATATGATACCAGCAGATGGTAGACTTATAGAAAGTATAAATTTGAAAATAAGAGAAGATATGTTAACTGGAGAATCTGATGATGTATCTAAAAAGAGTGATATAACAATACCTATGGAAAAGATAGAATCTAAAGGACAAGTCATAGAACAAGAACCAATACCTGCCAAGCAATTAAACATGGTGTTTGGTGGTACTTTAGTTGCATATGGAAGAGCTACAATGGTAGTTACGACTATAGGTGATGAAACAGAAATGGGTAAAATAGCTCAAAACTTATGTGATGAAGATGAAGAAACACCTCTACAAGCTAAGCTTGGTAATTTAGGTACAATGATAGCTAAAATATCTTCTGCAGTTGCAGGATTGCTATTTATATTTATGGTTGTTCAAATGGTAATGAGTGGTGTGTTAAATGTAGATATGAGTGGTTTTATGCCATTCTTAGAATCTATAGAGCCTGCTAAAACTGCATTTACAGTTTGTGTTGCATTAATAGTTGCGGCAGTTCCAGAAGGACTTCCTACTATGATAAACATGACTTTAGCTATAACTATGCAAAAGATGGCGAAAATAAATGCACTAGTTACTAAAAAAGAAGCTTGTGAAACAATAGGATCTGTATCTGTAATATGTTCAGATAAAACAGGAACTTTAACACAAAATAGAATGACTGTAGAAGTTGCATATATAGATGGTAGATATGTTGAAAATAAAGAGATTAAAAACAATAGTTACTTTAATGAAAACTGTACTATAAACTCTACAGCTGATATAGAAAATAATAATGGTGAAACAAAATATATAGGTAGTGCTACAGAATGTGCATTGTTACTATATAACAACGATGATTACAGAAAAATAAGAAAAGAATCTAATATAGTATCTCAAAATCAATTTACTTCTGATAAGAAAAGGATGACATCTATTATAGATAGTGACGACGGATTACTTTTATTATCAAAAGGAGCGCCAGAAGTATTATTACAATTATGTTCACATGTACAAAAGGCTAATGATATAGTTCCCATAACAGAAAGTATAAAAAATGAAATATTAGATGAAATAAAAAAATTACAAATAAAATCAATGAGAACACTAGGGTTTGCATACAAACAAATATTAAGTGCAGGCCAAGAAGCAGCACTTACATTAGATGTTGAAGACATAGATGTTGATTCTAATGAAAATAATTTAGTATTTAGTGGATTTGTTGGTATAAGAGATCCATTAAGAGAGGATGTTATTGACTCTGTTAACACAGCTAATAAAGCAGGGGTATCTGTAAAAATGTTAACAGGAGACAATATAAATACTGCAAGAGCTATAGGTGAAGAATTAGGATTACTTAAAAATAATATGAGAGCTGTTGAAGCTTCATTTATTGATACTTTAAGCGATGAAGAATTAAAAACTGAAATTCAAACAATATCTATCGTAGCTAGAAGTAAGCCAGACAGTAAGATGAGGATAGTTCAGGCCCTACAAGATTTAGGTGAAGTAGTAGCAGTTACAGGAGATGGAATAAATGATGCTCCGGCACTATCTAAGGCTGATGTAGGTATAGCTATGGGTATAGCAGGAACAGAAGTAAGTAAAAGTGCGGCAGATATAATACTTACTGATGATAGTTTCTCTACAATTGTAGACGGTATACAATGGGGTAGAGGAATTTATGATAATTTCCAAAGATTTGTCCAGTTCCAATTAACAGTAAATATAGTAGCATTCTTAGTAGCTATAATATGTACTGTAAGTGGACAAGAGATGCCATTTACAACTATACAGTTACTATGGGTAAATATAATAATGGATGGACCTCCAGCACTTGCATTGGGTCTTGAACCAGTAAGAAAACATGTATTAAAAAGAATGCCAACTAATAGAAATGCCAATATAATAACTAAATCTATGGGGATAAATATAGTATTAAATGCAGTGTTTATAACAGGGGTTTTAATGGTTCAATCTACTTTTAATATATTAAATGTAGCACCAGAGGAACAAGGAACAGTAATGTTTGCATTATTTGCATTTAGTGCACTTTGGAATGCATTTAACTGTAGAGAATTTAATGCAGACAGTATAATGCCTAACTTATTTAAAAATAAACTTGCATTACAAATAATAAGTGTAACTGCAATTGCACAAATAATATTCACACAACTATTTAAAGATTTCTTTAATTCAGTAGCACTAGATGCCTTTACATGGGTTAAAGTAAT
This sequence comes from Peptostreptococcaceae bacterium VA2, assembly GCA_000686145.1. Classification (GTDB taxonomy): domain Bacteria; phylum Bacillota; class Clostridia; order Peptostreptococcales; family Peptostreptococcaceae; genus Romboutsia_D. Next base: position 1,202,573 of record JMMB01000007.1, read on the forward strand.
TTTACTTGCATTATCAGTAGTTGTAATCAATGAAATAGTTAAATTTGTAATAAGATTAGGTAAAGGAAATAAGCAAGAAGAATTAGTAGAAGAATTAGCAACATCTAAAGAATAAAAGTACAACAATAATAGTAAGTATTATTTATATAAGCCTCATTCTAATTTAGGATGAGGCTTATATAAAAATTATATAGTATATGAAAAATAGGAGGAGACGTGTGAGTGATTGTTTAGTTTTTGAAAAGCTATTTTCTAGCCAATCAGATCGAGGAAATTATACTCCATCAATAAGTTATTTAAATTACTTTATATCTTATACAGGATTAGAAGATGATGATTTATATAATCTTGAAATATTTAAAAGTAAAGAAAAATTTGATAGCAGGCAAGATATAGTATTATTTTTTGACAGTATACCAAATCCTTGTGATTTTGATACTATAAATTATTTTAAAGATAAGTTGAAAAATTATAATAATAGTTTAGCAAACATAGATATTACTATTGTGAATGATGAACATTTAAATGGTAAAATAAAAAAAGTAATTGATATATTTTTAGATAGTCAAAATAATGAATTTAGCAATGATAGAGTTAAACAAAACTTTATCATTAAAATAATATCGTGGATTAAAGAGTATGTACAACCTTTGAAAATAAGTAAAGATGATACTCCGAAAGTTATATTTTATGGTGATATAAAAAAGCATGAAGCATATCTATTATTGATAATTCACCTGATAGGGTTTGATATATTATATTTAAATCCAAATGAAGATAGTAATGTAAATTTATTAGACACTGAAAAATACAAAATAGAAATTATTAAGGCTAATTTAATAGATGAAAAGATTAGTTTTGAAGAAAGAATAAAACTCGGTGAGGTAATTGAAAAATCAACTATAAAAAAAGCTATGACAGTAGGTGCTCAGGCATCTAAAAGAATAAGTGATCAATTATTAAATGATTGTAGCTTTATAAAGCCATGGCAACTTCAAGATAGGAAAATAAAGAGTTTATTACTTAATTCAACGTTAGATGAGATAGGTATATATTTTAAAGAACCATTAAAACTAAGACCGGGATTTACTTTTGATAATAAAAATGTTGAAGTTCCTGTATTTTTTTCTAAAATAAATGGAGCTTACAATGATAATAATGATTATTTAGATTTTATAGATAATTTTAGATTTAGTGATGATGTATTTTTTATAGAATTTGATGGAGACGTTAGTCGTTTATCTAAAAAATTTACAAAAGATGCTTTTAGTTTATCTTTTTTAATAAATGGAGAAGGTACTATAGATAAAAAAGGTATATTAGAAAATAAAAGTTATAATATATCAACTCTAAATGCAAATATTCAAGAAATGATTTTAGAAAAAGTAGAAGAAGTAATAGCTGGGGATATGTTTATATCTAAATTAAACAAAGAAGATAGAATAAAAGGATTATATACAGTACTTAATATGGATAAAAAAATTGTTCATATGATAAATAATTTTGATTATTCTCTTATTAATCCTAAACTTATATTGTACATAGAAAAAGATTTTATATTTGAAAAAGAAATTTTATTCTTAATGCTTTTATTAAGTAAAATAGGATTTGATATAATCGTATTATGTCCTTGTGGATCTAACTGTATAGAAAATATAATAAATAATAAATTAATAGATATTCATAGATTAGATAAAATGGTATATGAATTAAAACTAAATTCTATAACCAATAGTATACCATTATTTAAGAAAATTTTTGGGAAGAGGAGATAGCTAGTATGGCAATAAATATGAACAGACAATCAAGTAATAACTCTACTGTAAATGCACCTCAAATAGTAGAAGAAAAATTTGATATAGTAGAATATACAAATAATAAAAAAGCAGAACTTAGAAAATCAAAGGAGGTAGAAACATTAACATCTTTGATAGAAGTTGAAAATCCTGATACTATACTTCAGTTTGGGAGGGGAGCATCAGAAGGAATAGCAAGAGTTTCAGATTCTTTATTAAGCTCTATTAAGCTAAATAAAAACGAAGAAAATTCTAAAATGTTACTTCATTTAGCAAAAATAATGGACAAATTTGATCTAGATGATTTTCAAGAAGCAAAAGAACCAAGTATTTTACAAAAGATATTTAAAAAAGCAAATAATGCAGTTGAGTTAATGTTTAAGAAATATGAAACATTAGGTGGAGAAGTTGAAAAAATTCAAATAGAATTAGAGCAATATGAAAGAGATATAGCGATGTCTAATAAACAATTAGGAGCTATGCTAGATGAGAACTTTAATTTCTATAATGAATTACAAAAATACATTGTAGCAGGTGAAATGGCTGTAGAAGAAATGGATAATGAAATATTACCATTATTTAAAGAAAAAAGTGAAAATAGTACAGATCAAATGGATATGGTTAACTACCAAGATCTTTTAAAAGTATACGATATGTTAAACCAAAGAGTATATGATTTGAGAGTAGCAGAAAATATATCAATACAAACGATACCAATGTTAAGAGGAATGCAACATAACAATTATGGTTTAATAAGAAAAATAAATAGTGCTTTTGTTGTAACACTACCAGTATTTAAGCAATGTTTATCTCAAGCTATAATACTAAAAAAACAAGAGTTACAAGCTAAATCTTTAAAAGCTCTAGATGATAAGACTAATGAACTTTTACTTAGAAATGCTCAAAATGTAACAACTCAAAGTGCTCAAATATCTAGAATGGCAAATTCAAGTTCTATTCAAATAGAGACATTAGAAAAAATGTATACTACTATAAAAAGTGGAATAGATGAAACTATGAGAATAGAAGAAGGCAATAGAGAACGTATGAAAGATAACAGCAAAAGATTAGAGGGTATAAATACATCATTAATATTTAATAAGTAATATGTTAAAGGGCTAATTTACTTGAGTTAGCCCTTTATATTTTATAAAAAATGTTTATTATAGAGATGAATTGAATTTTAAGAGGTGAGAAATTGAGATACTTTGACTACATAGGTAATAAAAATATAGAGAGAATATTTTTAAAAAAACCGCAATATTTTAATCGTTATACAGACAAAGACTTATTAAAATGTTCATTAGGTGCATTTATATACGTACCAGCTACAAGATATGATATGGTGTATAAAACTGTAAGTGGGAAAGTTATGGGCGCTAGACCATTAGCAATATGCCTTGAAGACGCAGTTGGAGCAGCAGGAGAAGAAGAGGCGATAAAAAATTTAGAACTAATTTTAAAAAACTTTAAAAATGATAATGTGAAAAATCTTGATGATATACCTTTAATTTTTATTAGAATAAGAGATGCGAATCAATTAGAAAAAATAAAAAAAATAATTAAAGATTATGAAAAAATAATAACAGGCATATTAATTCCGAAATGTGATTCACATCTTATTGAAAAAATAATAAATATATTAAACTCTTTTAAATTAACTAAAATGTATGTTATTCCTATAATAGAAAGTAAAGAATTTATATATAAAGAAAATAAGGAGTACTATTTTGAGAATATGTATAAAACTCTTTTGAAACATAAGAACAGAGTTCTAAATATTAGAATAGGGATAGCTGATTTATTAGGAATATATGGAATAAGAAGAAGTAAGCTTTTTTCAATGTATGATAATATAATTTGTACTTCATTTATACATGATGTTATAAATTATTTAAATAGACCTGAACTAGATATACCTATAAGTGGGGGGGTTTCAGAGTTATTTAATATGGATAATGAAACCATAAGAAATAAATATATTGAAGAAATAATGCTAGATAAATTCCATGGATTTATTGGAAAAACAGTAATACATCCAAATCAAATTAAAATTGTACAAGCTCTTCAAGTTATAAGCTATGAAGATTATATCGATGCTAAAAATATATTAAATAGTACTGAAAGCATATATGGTGTGAGCAAGGGGATATTAGGAGACCGAATGAATGAAGTAAATCCTCATTTATTATGGGCTAAAAAAACGTTAATTTTATCCCAAATATATGGAGTATTAAATGAAGGGATTGATTATAATGAATTACTTGAATTTTAAATGTGACATAAATATTGAAGACAATCCTTTAAATTTAAACATAGATGATTATCTTCAAGTGGGAATAAGAAATAATCCCAAAAGACGTTTTTTATTTGTTTCAAAGGTATTAGGAAAACATTTGGCTTGTAAACCGAAAATTATGGATGAGATAGGTGAGTTAATAGTAGAGGTATATGATACTAAAAATACAGGTTTGAAAAACAATAAAGGGACTGTAATATCATTTGCCGAAACGGGAACAGCACTAGGTCATAGTGTATTTAATTATTTAGATGGAGATTATGAGTTTATACATACAACAAGAGAAAAAGTTGATGAATATAAAAGTCTAGAATTTTTAGAAGAACATTCTCATGCAACTGACCATAATTTATATTTTGAAGAACTTGAAAATATAAATTATGGAAATCATATATTTTTAGTAGATGACGAGATAACAACAGCTAACACTTGCATAAATATAATAAGAAAAATCCAAAGTATTTATCCTAAAAAAAAGTACACAATTTGTTCAATCTTAAACTGGGTAAATGATGAAAATATAGAGAAGATTAAAAAAATAGAAAAAGAACTTAAATGCAGTATTGAATTTGTATATTTATTCAAAGGAAAATTTAATTTTAATATAAGCGAAGAAATACAATATAAAGAAATAGAAGATTTAAAAATAAGTAAAAAAGATTTATGTGTAAATTATATAAACTTAGATATGAAAGATTATATAGGGAATAAACGATATATAAAATATAGTGGTAGATTTGGGATAAATAAAAATGATCAAGCCAATTTAATTAAAATTATAAAAAGAGAAAAAAATAAATTAGAAGTTAAAAATAAAGAAGATAATATATTGGTTTTAGGCAGTGAAGAGTTTATGTATGTGCCTATGATGTTTGCTAAAGAAATGGAAGGAAATATTTATTATCATTCTACAAGTAGAAGTCCAATCATAGAAATGAAAAACCAAGATTATCCAATAAATACTAAGTTTAAGTTAAATAGTTTTTACAATGAAGAAACTGTAAATTACGTATATAATCTAGAAAAAAATGATTATAAAGAATGTTTTTTATTTGTAGAGCTTAGACAGAATAAAAAAAATTATGAAAAAATTATAAATATATTTAAGCAAATAAATATAGAAAAGCTAAATATAGTAGTTTGTAGTTAGGGGGGTAATAATATTGAATACTTTTGGAACTTATAATAAAGATGATGTAGTTTTTCTATTAAAAGATATATCAAATTTAATATGCGAAGAAAATAATAATGACCGTGAAATGAAAATACAAAATGGAGAACATTATTCACAAATGTTGCCTATAGAAAAAAGTGTTAGTGCACAATACTTAAACTTATATAAAGAAAAATTAGAAAATAATAAAGAAAAATTAGCTTATGCAATAGGTGTAATGAGCGAAAAAATAATTAAAAAAAATGGCAAAGATATAGTGTTAGTATCTCTTGCAAGAGCAGGAACACCAATTGGAATTTTAGCTAAAAGATATTTAAAAGATAGATATAATTTAAAATTACCTCACTATACAATATCTATAATAAGAGATAAAGGTATTGATGTAAATGCTATTAAGTACATAATAAAAAAACATCCAAATTCCAAAATTCAATTTATAGATGGATGGACGGGTAAAGGCACTATATGTGGTGAATTAAGTAAATCATGTGAATCTATGAAAAGTATGTTAGGGATAGAAATTAAGCCAACATTGGCAGTTCTTGCAGACCCAGCAGGATATGCAGAAGTTTATGGGGAAAGAGAAGATTTTTTAATACCAAGTGCATGTTTAAATTCAATAGTATCTGGACTTATTAGCAGAACGGTTTTAAGAGATGACATAATAGGAGAAGATGATTTTCATGGTGCAAAATTTTATAAAGAGTTAGTAAATGAAGATCAATCGATTAGATATGTAGAAACTATTGAAAATTGTTTTGAAAATCAGTATAAAAATATAGACTACGAAGTTGGAAAATATAATAAAGAAGAACTTAGTAAAATTGGAGATGTGGATGTTTTAAATTTACAAAAAAAGTATAATATAGAGGATAAGAATTTTATAAAGCCAGGGGTAGGAGAAACTACAAGAGTGCTGCTTAGAAGAATACCTGATAAGATAATTGTAAAAGATGTAGATGATAAAAATATAGCTCACATAGTGGTATTAGCTAAGGAAAAAAATATAGAGATAGTACAAATGGATTTGAAAGCATATAGATGTTGTGGGATAATAAAGAACTTAAAAGATATATAAAATATGAACTATAAAGGATGCAGAGAATATGTATATTTTTTCGGATTTAGATAGAACAATAATTTATTCAAATAAATTTTTAGATACAGATGTTAGATATCAAAACATAGAAAAGTATGAAGGCAGAGATATATCTTATATATCATTAAATACTATAAGATATATAAAAAAATTACAGGATATGGGCATGTTTATACCAACTACAACTAGAACAACAGAACAATTTAATCGTATAAATTTCAAGCAATATGGTATAAATTTTTCCTGGGTAATAACTACCAACGGTGGGTACATATTAAATAATAATAAAGTTTTAGAAAGTTGGAATGAGGAAGTAGAAAAAATTAAAAAAATTTCTTATGACTTAGAGATTATGCTTAAAGATTTTGAAATATATGTTGATTTACCTGGAGTGCTGAAATTTGGAATTGCTAGTGAATTATTTTTCTATATAGTAGTTGATTATTCAATATTTGATATACAATGTTTAAATGCATATATAAAACAATTGAAAGAAAGAAAATGGGATATGTATACTAGTGGAAGAAAGATATATTTTTTACCAAAAGGGATAAGCAAAGAAAATGCAATAAAACATTTATGCGAAAAACTTAATATCAATGAACATATTGCAATAGGGGATTCTACTATGGATTATAATATGGTCAAAAATGCAGATTATGGATATGTGTTAAAACATGGAGATATGTTAACTGAAAATGATGATTTATTTATAAGTGAATCAGAAGGAATGAATGGAACTGAATTTATTTTACAATCAATAATTAAAAATTATCAAGCTGTAAATATTTAATATTACTTAAAAATAATTTATAAAATATTTTTGATAAAAAAGAACCTATTAAAATGATTGTTTTAATAGGTTCTTTTTGTCTATATTAATTTTGAATTATTTATAGCATCTTTTTTTAATGTAGCATACTCAGATACATAATTATTTAAAATAGTTTTTAAAGCACTACCTATTTTAGCATAAGCTTCATCTTGAAGGTTAGCAAGGGAAACCCTTACAGACCACTCTGGAGCAGAAAATCCATTTCCACCAAGAAGAACTATAGAGTAATCATTAGCTAGTTTATATAAGACATCTACAGGTGAGTATTTGTGTTTAATATAAGTTACAAAATCTTCTCCGTAATTAACACGAGCCCATTGTTCTATATCAAATTGAGTATAATAAGCTGCATTATCTTTATCTTCTTTAACAGATACTCCTAGTGACTTGTACAATAGATTATAACGAGTGTTACAAATACTCATATTAAGTTTTTTATAAGTATTTTCGCTATCTATTAAAGCAAATGCAGAGAAAAATGCCATTTGAACTTGTTGAGGAGTTGAAAGTCCAGCAGTATGATTAAGTGCTACAAGTCTACTGTCAGCCACTATTCTATCCATAAATGATATAGAAGCAGGGTTTAAACTCATATCTCCATAACGTTGATTTAAAGATATTTTTAACTCTTCATCTAAATCGCTTATTCTTTTATCAAATACATTTTCTTCATGTAGAGCCATTGTACCTAATCTCCAACCTGTAACGCCGAAGTATTTAGAGTAAGAGTAAACACCTATTGTGTTATATGGTAGTTTTGCCATTAAAGATGTAAAATCATTTACAAAAGTTCCATAAACATCATCTGAAACTATCATTAAATCTTCATTATAGTTTTTAACTACATCAACAAGGTTTGTTGCAGAAGTTTCATTTATAGCAATTGAAGCAGGGTTGTTAGGATTAACAACAAATAATGCTTTTATTGATTTATCTTTAAGCTTTTCAAGTTCTTTTTTAGAATATTGCCATGTGTGATTTTTATGTTCATCTACTTCATCTGCATTTATATTTATAACTTCAAAATTATATCTAGGAAGATGAGGTATTTCAAGATAAGGTGTAAAAATTGGAGTCATTAAAGCTATTTTATCACCTTTTTTCAAAAGTTCATTAGCCATTAAAGAATCAAAGATATAACACATTGCAGCAGTTGCACCTTCAACAGCAAAAACGTCTAATTTTCCACCTAGTTCTGTATCGTATTTCATTTCTTGGATTAAATAATCATGAACTATTTGTTCTAAATGAGGTAACATTCTATCAGGTAATGGATAGTTATCACCTATTATAGCATCAGCTAATTCATGAACAAAAGAATCTCCATTAAAGTTTAATGTGTTTATGCCATAGTCTACGATGCTTTTTAAAAAAGAAGTACCAGGCATATTTTTGTTTTCGCTTATATATTTATAAAATCTATCACATATACCATCCTTTTGAGGCATTCCAGCTAAATCACCTAAATCCCAATTCAAACGAGTCTCATTGATTGCAAATTGACCGAATGTAAAGAATGCTTCTCTAGGAGTTGCAGCAGTCCAATTTGGATTTCCACGACCAGCATCAAGTATATTAATATTTTTATTTTTTGCATTATATTTTGCTAAATCTATTAATCTATCCTTAAATTCAAAAGGACTTATATTTCCATATATCATTTGTATTTCTTTATAACTATGCTTTTTCATAAAATAATCTCCTTAAATATAACTTTATAATTACAACCAGTTGTTATATATGATTATATAAAATTTTAGGAAAAAAGTAAATAATTAAAAAAGGTGTATATGTACAATAGCTTTATAAAAATATTGCTTAAAACAATATAAAGCTTTTTATATAAAATAAATATGGGTATTTGAATTAATTAATTAAGTTAATAGATTGAAAAATAAGATAAAAAATTAAAAAGTAAAAAATGAAAAAAATGTAAAATATTAAAATAATAGTTGATAAAAAATAAATAGTACTATATACTCAATGTTAATAAAATAAAAGTGAATAAAATATAGGGTAGAGGCTGCGATATTTATCAGTACTAGTAACGAGTTAAGCACGATGACTTGCTAGGAAAGGAACTATCGCCGAAGTTTATAACTGATGCTTTAAGGTTATATATCTGGGGATACATAGAATATATGTATAACTGTCACAAACTTGTTTTGTGGGGAGCTACATTTAAGGAATTATAGTACATATTGGTATAGTAAAATTGTAATATACAATTTTAAATTTGAGCTAATCAAATACTAAATTTATGTAAATAATATTAGAGCCTTGAGTGTAAACTCAAGGCTCTTTTTTAATACCCTCCCTAGTCACACTATTATCTGGATCATTACCACATTTTTTATTGCCAAGTATAATATTTATATTTGGATCTATTATATCATTTGCAACAGGAACGGCTTATGGAACTATGGGGATATTAATGCCACTAGCAGTTCCGCTAGCACACTCAATGAATCCAGAGATGTCATTTATAATAGTAACTACAAGTGCTGTACTAACAGAGGCAATATTTGGAGACCATTGCTCACCTATATCAGACACGACAATATTATCATCTATGGGAGCAGGATGTAGTCATATAGATTATGTTAAGACACAAATGCCTTATGCATTGTTTGTAGCTATTGTGACAGTACTATTTGGATATATACCAGCAGGGCTTGGGTTACCAATTTACTTAGTATTACCGATTGTACTAATTGCTATATTTATAGGAGTTCAAATTCTTGGAAAAAAAGTTGATTATGAATAAGCGATTTATAATACTGCGCTAGATATTAGAGTATGTTTAAAGAGTTTTGTATATAAATAGAATAATTATATATAAAAAAGAAAATAATAAATAAAAATAACGTAATTATATGTGTTACGTTATTTTTATTTATTATTTAAGCTTAGGCAGGTGGAATCTATTTATGGCATATATAAATTTTAAAGAAGAGAATGAAGTTGCAATACAACAATTAGAGGAAAGAAAAGAAAATAATGAAAATGTATATACATATATGGTTAGGCATAGAAACAAAGATTTAGTAGGATATAGACCAAGCCCAAAGTATAGTTATACGACATTCAATGGAGAGGAATTTGGAAAAAAAGGTGTATTAGACGAAGTTGATTTTCATGAAATTAGCAATGAAGATATGATTTGTACTAAATTTAAAGATTGCAATTTTAAAAATGTTAAATTTAAAGATTGTAGATTTGTAGGATGCACATTTGAAGATTGTACATTTGCTGATGGTGGAGTAGTTTTTGAAAATTGTATATTAACAAAGGAAGATACAGAAAAATCTCCATCATTAAATAAGAAAGATAATTTATCATGCAGTTTTTACAATTGTAAAATGTATGTGAAATTTTTAAATAGCGATATCTCATATTGTATATTTGAAAACTGCAAGATAAAAGATACTGCATTTGAACAAACATTTATGAAATGTACAATAATAAATAAAAGTGAATTAAATATGGTGACAATAAAAGATTGCGACATGTGTGGGTTTAAGATGATAAACTACTATATAACAAATTTAGATTTTAATGATGATTATAAAACTAAATTTGATGAGAAGACATATTTTGATAAATTACCTATAAGAGAAAAGACCAAAGAAGGCTATGAAGGTATATATATGACTTATGAGACATTAGCAGATAAATTCAAAGAAAATACATTAAATAATAACTTTGGAGAATATTATTATTTAGGTAAATGTACACAACGTAAATCACTTAAGAAACCACTTCCAAGGCTTACATCTACTATAGGGTGGATTACATGTGGATATGGTGAAAGACCTGAGTTTGCATTATTCTCAGGTTTAGCAATAATGTTTATCTTTGCAGTTATATATTTATTTACAGGTGTAAGCATAGATAAAGCTAAAGATATACATTATACATTATCTAATATGGGCAGTTTAAGCTTACCTGAGATAATGGGAGATTTTAACGAAACTCTAAACTTAAGCGTAGGAATGTTTGGTGGTGTTGGTGCTAATAATGGGCAACCTTCAGAAGTTAGCTATATGGTATCTAACGTTGAGATGATAACAGGCATCATTATGATGGGATTAGGAATAGGTACATTAACAAGAAAAATAATAAGATAAAAAATATTGCTAAATAAAGTAAATATTACTATAATTATATTGAAATAAATATTAGCGGATGTGGCGGAATTGGAAGACGCACCAGACTTAGGATCTGGCGCTTTACGGCGTGGGGGTTCGAATCCCTTCATCCGCACCAGTAAAAGCAGATAACTTATGTTATCTGCTTTTTTTTATTTATGTGTGTTTTAAAACACTAGCTTTTAAAGAGATATTTTTTGCAAAAAAAAAGAACGTAGATATTTCTACGTTCTTTTTGATATATTAAGCTACTTGACTATCTTCTGATTTAGTACCACGAATTTCATCAGCAGTTTTTATTTTATGATTTTTAAATAAAGTATATCCTATGAATCCAGAAAGTACACTTACAACTATACATCCACCAGCTGCTAATAAAGCAGGAGTACCGTTTTGACCAACTGCTACAGCGAAACCAGCTATTGGAGTAGCCATACCAGGAGTACTTATAGCTAGTGGTGCTACATAAGTACTTATTAAAGCAACTACAACACCAGATAATGCTCCACCTATAAAGTTAGTAGTGAATACTGGGATTGGATTAGCAGATATTATATCTGATTGAGTTAAAGGCTCTATAGCGACAGCTATTGTGTCTTTCTTTGAACCGAATTTCATCTTTGAGAAGAACACGAAGTTCATGAAAGATGAACCAAATACTGCTAATGCACCTATTGCCATTGGAAGACCAGTTAATCCTATTATAGATGTTAATGCCATTGAAGATAATGGAGCAGTAGCAACAACAGTTATTAAACCACCTAATATTATACCCATTAGTATTGGAGAAACATCAGAAGCAGCTATTAAAGCTTTTCCTATTTGCATTAATGTATCATTAACTATAGGGTCCATAAACATAGCTATTCCTCTTGCTAAAGGAGCAGCAACTAATATTATAACTATTAAATCAAGTCCAGCAGGAGTTTTCTTTTCTAAGAACTTAACAACGAAAGATATTAAGTAACCTGCAACAAAACCTGGTAATATTCCGAAACCAGAAACAGTTAAACCAACTAATACAGCGTATACAGGAGATACACCTAAAGCTAAAGGTACTAATATACCAGCAGCTACACCACCTAAACCACCGTTAGCAGCTCCAACTCCTTCTAAAAACTTTATACCCATTTGTTGACCTAATAATGAGAAATGGAAAGCTTCAACTAAGAAACTTGCGCAAGCAGCACTTGCTAATGCACCCATAGCTTTCATTCCGTGAGGTGCTTTGTAACTAAATAATGTAAATAATGCCAATACTACTAATAATAAAGCTGTACTTGTTAAAATTTGTATCATTTTTAATTTTCTCCTTAATTTATAAAAATTTAAATACCATTTTCATGGTACTGTTTTCCTTATGGCCCCTATCGTTAAATTGGGGCTCGAACAATTTTTATTATAAAACAAACTTCGACAAAAGTAAACAATTTTGAAAAAATAAAATTTCTTTTTTAAATAAAAATGCCACAAAATCTTTAAAAAATACGGCTAATTTACATTTTCTTCAAATAAAATTTACTTTATAAAGCATTGAGCTAAAGTGGTGTTATATTGAGGATTGCGAACAAATAGCGAAAAATATAATTAAATTGAATTTGTTAAACTTAATTTGGCTATAGGGTAGTTGCTAATTGAAGGTAAAAATAATATATGATAAGATTATTACATGAAATAATAAACAATAAAGGAGACAAATATGAGCTTTATAAAAAAAGGTTTAGCTTCTATTGGTATAGGTGGAGCAAAGATAGACACAAAATTGTATAATGACAGAGTAAAGATAGGCGAATAATGCTATAAGTAAATATTCTAGATAAGTTGAAGTAATATTATTTATAAATAATATTGATTACTTTAGTTAATAAATAAAAAAAATTAAATTTATAAGTGAAGTGAATTTTGTGAAAAATTACATATTATGATACAATAAATATAAGCTATATTTAAATTATGGAGGATAAGCATGAAAGGCAAGGAAAGAATAGAAAAATTCTTAGAATTACAAGAGAAAAATATTGAGTTTGAAGATATATCAAAAAAAATTGGAATAACTTCAAAAACACTTAGATCATTTTTAAATAGAAATGGATATAAATTAGAAAATAATAAATATAAGATAAAAGAAAGCAATGAAATTAAACAAATCGAGTTTAAAAATGTGAAAGAACAAAAAAAAGAAAGTGAAAATGGTAATACTAAAAATATAAAAGAAAAAAGTAAGATAAAATCACAAAAGAATAACAATCCTAAATTAGAAAATTCTACAAAAGAAAAAGATAAAAAAAAGTTAACTCCCAAAAAAGATAAAAAAATAAATATGACAGTAGAAGATATGGATAAATTATGTGAAGTATATGATTGGTATATGCAAGTAAAAGACTATAAGTCTATGAAACCTAAAAAAATATCTTCTAAAAAAGATATAAATATAGAAAATAAGGATATGACTAATTTAAAGAATACTAGTATAAGGGTCGACAAGACAACATGGGAAAATTTCGAAAGATTATGTAGCAATTCACAATTTAGTAAACAAGAAATACTTACTCAAGCATTACGAGATTTTATGAATGAGCATAAATACTTGTTATAAAATTAAAAAGTAAAAAATATAATGATATTTAAATATAAGGAGCTTAAAATATGAGAAAAATTTCAAAAACATCATGTTTGTTATTAATAATATTATTAACCAATATAATAGCTCTTAGTGGATGTAAAAAGAATACTGTTAGTGAGAATAGAAATAAAGCTGCAACCAATATACAAATAAATGATAAAAATGCGAAAGCAATTAGTATAACAAATCCTGAAATTACTAATATATCAAATGTAGATAAAAATAATACTGTTACTAAAATAGAAAATACTTCTAATTTTTATATATCTAATATTTGGTTAGGTTATGAAGAACTTGATAAAAATAATAATATGATTTCTAATTCAGAGACATTTTTAGATTTAACATTAGCACCAGGAGAAATATCTTATATTGCATTTCCACATAAGGAATATGCAAAGAGCATAAAAGTAACATCTTATGGATATGATGCAGAAAATAAAATTGTAAGTATTTATTTGAAAAAAGATGTTGTAAAAATAAGAGATAATCAGCAACAAATAGAAAATAGCAAAATACATGAAGTTTTAACTATATCAGATGTATATAAAAAAAATGATTCGAATGATAAAAATACATATGCAGTAAAGGTTAAAAACTCATCCCAAATAGATTTAGGAAATATTGCGCTTAAAATAGGCGAATTAAAAAATGATGAATATGTGGCAGTTAATCACTTAGCAGCTTATAATGTACTAAAGGAATCAGAAGAAATAGAAATAGATATAGTTGCTACAACTGATGCTGATAAATTAAAAATAATAGGATATAGTTATGATGATGTAAAAGAAAAAGCTAATATAGAAATTGATCTTAAATCTCATACAGCTAAAATAAATAAATAATCCCAATAAGAAATTAAATTATATGGATAAATACTATGTTTATGATAAATAATAAATAATAATTATTTATAAAAATTAGTATATTATGAAAGAAGGATTTGGTATGCAAAAAAGAACTAAAAAAATAAAAGAAAGAAATTATGTTGGTATGTACAAAAATAATACAGATCTTACCGATATAGTTAGTTGTTATTTTTTAGCTTTGAACCAAATGAAAGGATGTTCTTATACAGGGCAGTGCAATGACATTGATATGTATAATGATTTGTCAAGTTTAGAATATAGGGAAAATGGCACTTATGGAAATTAAAAATAAACCTAGAATGCTCGATGTATTAACTAATTGAAATTAGTTAATACAACGGGCTTTTTATGTTATAAAATATAAATTAATCAAAGTTTATAGTTAGTAAGGGGGAATATTTATGAAGATACTAGTAGTAGAAGATAATAAAATTCTTTTGGAAAGTATGCTAATTGAATTAAGAAAACATTTTGATGTAGGAGGTTGTGAGGATGGAGAAGAAGCACTATATTTAATAAATCAAAACATATATGATTTAGTAGTTCTAGATTTAATGCTTCCAAACATTGATGGAATAGAAATATTAAAGAATATAAGATATAATGGTATAAATACACCGGTTCTTATTTTAACAGCAAAAGAAAGTTTAGATGATAAAGTTAATGCTTTTGAAATAGGTGCAAATGACTATTTAACAAAGCCATTTTATATGGAAGAATTAGTAGCAAGGATATATGCAATACTTAGAACTAACGGTAAGATAAAAGATAAGAATATTATAAATTTTAAAGAACTATATCTAGATACTAATAAAAAAACTGTATTAATAGAGAATAGTGAAATTGAACTTCAAAATAAACAATTTAATTTATTAGAGTATTTTTTAATAAATAAAGGATCAATATTATTAAAAGAGCAAATATATGATAGAATATGGGGAATAGACTCAGATGCAACTATAGAAATAGTAGAAGTTTATGTTAGTAACTTAAGAAAAAAATTAAATAAATATGGATATGATAAATATATAAAAACTAAGCGTAAGGTAGGATATATATTTGATGATAAATAAAAATGTATTTAATAAAACTAAAAATAGTTTGATAAAAATAAATATAATTGTTGTTGTAAGTTTTTTTATTATATTTTCTATATTTATATACTCTTATTTTCAAGGACTTTCATATAATAGCATAGACAAAAAATTAAGGTTAGAATTAGAAAATATATCTGTTCAACTAAGTAATACTTCACTATTTTATCCAATAGTTTTAAAAGATCCAAGTAATATGGTATATGTATATGAAGGAAACAGGATAAGATATTATACACAAAATGGATATTTTGAAGATATATTTCCACAACGAAAAGAAAACAAAGGAAATGAATTTTCTACTTATAAAAAAAATGGATATACATTTAGAGAGCTTAATATAGAAATAGATAAATATAAAATACAAATAATAAGAAATATAGACTCTGAAATGAATTCATTTAAACAACTTATATTTGTATTTATTATAGCTATAATAATGGCTGTTATTATTACATACTTTGTGGCACTATATTTGACTAAAAAAGCACTAGTACCAATAGAAACTGCTTGGAATAATCAAGTTAAATTTATTCAAGATGCATCTCATGAACTTAGAACTCCTATATCAATTGTATCGTCAAAACTAGAAAGTATGCTAAAATCACCAAATAATACTGTAATCGATGAAGTTGAAACTATATCAGATGCAATGAAAGAAACTAGAAGAATGAAAAAAATGATAAGTGATTTACTGTACCTTACAAAAGAAGATTCTATTAGTAAAACAAATAAAGAAGAAACAAATATAAAAGAGCTATTAAGTGAGATTAGTAATGACTATATAGATATAGCACAAATTCAAGATAAAATATTTAATATAACTATAGAAATTAAAGATGCGATAATTATTACGGATAAAAGTAAATTAAGACAACTACTTCTTATATTTATAGATAATGCCTTTAAGTATACCAAAAAAGGGGATAAAATATTAATTGAAGTTAAAGATAAAAGTAATAATATAAGTATATGTGTTATTGATAGTGGTATAGGAATAAAAAAAGAGGACATACCATACATATTTGATAGATTTTTTAGAAGTGAAAATGTCCGAAATAAAGACATAGATGGCTCTGGTATAGGTATGTCTATTGCTAAAATGCTGTGTTCAAGTTTAAATATTGGAATAGATGTAAATTCAAAATTAGGAGACTATACAAAAATTGAAATAGTAATACCTAAAAAGTAAAATAAAATTGTTTTGAATTACATAGGGGGGGTATATATGCAATAAATAAAAAATAAATAAAATATTAGAAATAATAACTATATTGTAGCATTATACATAGTATAATAGTATAGAATATTTAGGAGGATAAAAGATGGCTAAAGTTATAAATACAACACAATTTAGAGGCGATGTAGAAAGTAATAAAGGGATAGTAGTAGTAGATTTTTTTGCTACTTGGTGTGGACCTTGTAAAATGTTAGCTCCAGTGTTTGAATCACTAGGAGAAGAAATGAAAGATGAAGCTAGATTTGTTAAAGTTGATATAGATCAAAGCTTAGAAATAGCACAACAATTTAATGTATCTACTGTACCAACAATGATGATATTTAAAGATGGAAAACCAGTAGAATCATTAGTAGGATTTATGCCTGGAGAAAAAATAAAGGCTAAGGTTAAGTCACATTTATAATATGATAGGTGGTAAATATGAGATATGATATAGCAATAGTTGGTAGTGGCCCTGCAGGGCTATCTGCAGCAATAAATGGTAAAATAAGAAAAAAAAATATAATAGTTTTTGGAAATGAAAATCTAAGTAACAAGTTGGTAAAAGCACCATCTATAGATAATTATTTAGGATTTTATGATATAAGTGGAGACGAATTAAAAGACAAATTTAAGAAACATATAGAAAATATGGATATTGAAATATCTACGAAAAAGATAAATAATGTTTATGCAATGGGTGAATATTTTGCTTTAATGTCAGGGGATGACATGTTTGAAGCAACTACTGTTATATTGGCAACAGGCGTAGAATACGGCAAACCTATTAAGGGCGAAGAAGAATTTTTAGGTAAAGGAGTAGGATACTGCGCAACATGTGATGCACCTTTATATAGAGATAAAAAAGTAGCTATAATTGGATATAATAAGGAATCAGAGGAGGAAGCTAATTTCTTAAATGAAATAGCATCTAAGACGTATTTTATACCTATGTATAAAAATGAAGGTTTAATGAGATCTTTAAATGATTTAGATAGTTCTATAGAAGTGATAAATGAAAGACCTATAAAAATACAAGGTGATAATCTTGTAAATAGTGTAGCTTTTAAAGAAAATGAAATAGATGTTGATGGAGTGTTTGTAATAAAAGATAGTGCATCTCCAAAAGCTCTAGTTCCAGGTATAGAAACTGATGGTCCTCATATTAAGGTAGATATCAATATGAAAACAAGTATAGAGGGATGTTTTGCAAGCGGAGACTGTGTTGGAAAACCATATTCATATATTAAATCTGCAGGACAAGGTCAAATAGCAGCTTTAAGTGCAGTTTCATATTTAGATAAGTTAAAGATAGAGCAAAAAAAACAACAAAAATAATTGTAATAAAAAATAGCTGGGATTAAAAAATCCTAGCTATTTTTTAAATTTTTTTAGATGAAACTTTAGCAAACTCTATTTCTTGTAAGATATCATTTAATTCATTATCTAATCTTAAAAGTTCATTAGAATCAACATTATGGTTTAAGAATAAATATTCCATTTCAGATGTTATGTTATTAACTTTTTTATTCACATCAATAAATAAATTAAAATTAGTACTGTGTATAGCAGTGCTAAATTTTTCTAAATCTTTTTTTATGAAAGAAACTATTTCATATTCATCAGAAAACACACCTTGTGGTAGAGGATAAGGCTTTATTCTTTGCAAAAAGTACTTATTCTTAGTGTTAATATTGTAAGAATAGGATATCTCAACATTATTATTTAATTTAAACTTCATAAAGTACAATAAACCTTGTACCTTAATTACATCTGATGCCCCCATTTGGCGAAGTAAGGTTTCTATTGCATCTCCTTGAGCAGTGTTTATATTCATTAAAACATCACCTTTCTAAATAGCTAGAATTTTAATATTAAATAAGCTGTAGAAATAATTATAGTTAAAATCATGATAGGGAATCCTATCTTAAAATAATTTTTAAATGTTATTGGATGCCCATGCTTTTGGCCTACATTAGCTAATACTATGTTTGCTGATGCACCTATTAATGTACCATTTCCGCCTAGACATGCACCTAATGAAGTTGCCCACCAAAGGGGCATAACATCTATACCTTGTGCCTCCATAGTTAAAATAAGAGGAATAAGCGTTGCTACAAATGGAATATTGTCTAAGAATGAAGAAACTATTGCAGATATCCATAATATTATCAACATAGTAAGCATTGGATTACCTTTAGTAGCGTTTATTAGAGCAGTTGCTAGATCATTTATAATACCTACTTCTTGAAGGCCGCCAACTATTATAAATAACGATATAAAAAACACTATTGTAGACCATTCAATACTTGCTAATATTTCATCAATATCTTGATTACCAATCATAAGCATTATAGTAGCACCAGTCAAAGCCACTATACTAGATTCAATATGAATAATGCTATGAAGTGTAAAACCTAAAAGTATGAAGATCATAACAACTACACTTTTAATAAGTAAAGTTTTATCTTTAATAGCTTTGTTTTCATCTAAATTTAAAATATCTTGCTTATGAGATTCTTCTACTATAAGCTTTTTACCGAAAATAAATTTAAAACAAATAGTAACAACAAAGAGTAAAACAACAACAACAGGTCCTAAATTAATTACAAAATCAGTAAAGCTAAGATTAGCTGCACTTCCTATCATTATATTAGGTGGATCACCGATAAGCGTTGAAGTACCGCCGATGTTAGATGCTATAATTTGAGTTATTAAAAATGGAACAGGATTAAGATTTAAGATATGAGTTATAACAATTGTCATAGGACCAATTAATAAAACTGTTGTAACATTATCTAAAACAGCAGATAATATTGCTGTTATAAAAATAAAACTGACCATAATTTTCCATGGATCGCCTTTTGCTTTTTTAGCTGTTAATATAGCTATATATTCAAATAAGCCTGAATTTTTAACTACAGCAACAAAAATCATCATACCTATTAAAACACCAATCGTATTAAAGTCAACATGACTTAGCCCAACTTCCATAGGAAGTATGTTAAATAAAATCATAAGGAGTGCGCCACTTAAGGCGGCTACACATCTATTAATTTTTTCTGTGATAATAGCTATCATAACTAGTGAAAATATAAGTAAAGCTATTATTTGTTCTGTCCCCATTATTACATACCCCCCAGTATTAATATTTGCCCAATAAATAGATATTAGTACTCTTTAGTACTATTTGCAATTAAAGTATATAAAATAATTTTGACAAAAATTAAAACAAAATATCTTAATTTGAAAAATAAAACTATTTTTAAAATATGACGGCAAATGTTTTTTTTATTCAAAAAAATAAAAAATGCAAGTTGGTATTAAAATTATGCAATTTCGGGGTTGAAAAATGCATAAATAACATATATAATGAATATAAAATAAAAAATAATTCAAAATACTCATTAATCACTTATTTAAAAAAATTTAGTATTTAATGAAAATAGTATAATGAAATTATTAATTTTCATTAAATATAATTAAAACTATAGAATATTAAGGGGGCTTTAAAATGGAAATATTATTAAAATTAATAGATAGCTTAAATACATTTTTGTGGTCTTATATATTAGTAGCTGCATTAATCATATTAGGAGTGTACTTTACTTTCAAGACTAAATTTGTTCAGTTTAGATATTTTAAGGAAATGTTTAGGCTTTTAGGAGATGGAGCTTCTAAAAGTACAAAGGCTGAAGGAAAGGTATCTTCTTTTCAAGCATTTTGTATAAGTACTGCATCAAGAGTTGGGACAGGTAACATAGCAGGTATAGCAATTGCTATTGTAAGTGGAGGTCCAGGTGCAATATTTTGGATGTGGTTAATAGCAATAGTAGGTTCCGCATCAAGTTTTGTAGAAAGTACATTAGCTCAAATATATAAAGTTAAAGATGGAACATCTTTTAGAGGTGGACCAGCTTATTATATGGAACAAGGTTTAAATAAAAAATGGATGGGTGTTACATTCGCTATCCTTATAACAATTTGCTTTGGATTTGTATTCAACGCGGTTCAAGCAAATACAGTATCAGCAGCATTTAGTAATGCTTTTGGTATAGATAAATTAACTATGGGTATAACTTTAGCAGTATTAAGTGCTGCAGTAATATTTGGAGGTGTCCACAGAATTGCAAAATTCTCTGAAATAATAGTACCGATATTTGCAGGATTATATATATTAGTTGCAATCTTTATAATAGTAACTAATATAGGTCAACTTCCAGGTGTATTTAAATTAATATTTGAAAGTGCGTTTGGACTTAGAGAAGTAACAATGGGTACAATGGGTGGTATGATGTTAATTGGTATAAAAAGAGGATTATTCTCTAATGAAGCAGGGATGGGTAGTGCACCTAATGCAGCTGCTACAGCAGATGTGTCTCATCCAGTAAGCCAAGGTTTAATACAAGTATTAGGAGTATTTACAGATACAATAGTTATATGTAGTTGTACAGCATTTATAGTGCTTTTATATCCTACATATGCACAAAGTGGATTAACAGGAATAGAGTTAACTCAAGCTGCATTAAGTTCTCATATAGGTCCTATAGGAAATATATTTATAGCAGCATGTATATTCTTATTTGCATTTACTTCTATAATAGGAAACTATTATTATGGTGAATCTAATATGGAATTTATAAAATTAAACAAAAAGGGAATAAATATATTTAGAACATTAGTTATAGGTATGGTTTTATTTGGATCATTAACTAAAGTAGAGATAGTTTGGAATTTAGCCGATGTATTTATGGGTCTGATGGCTATAATAAACTTAATAGCAATAGTATTCTTAGGGAAATATGCATTTATGGCATTGGATGACTATACTAAGCAGAAGAAAGCTGGTATAAAAGATCCTATATTTGATGCATCTAATATAGAGGGACTTGAAAATGTCGAGTGCTGGAATAGTAAATCAGTTAAAAAGAAAATAGTATAATATAAAAAGGCTATCTCAAGAGAGATAGCTTTTTTATGTAATTTCAAATGTTTCTAGATAATTACAAAAATCTTTAAATTCATTAATATCTTTTATCTCTTGCAGATTTCTAATATCTATCATTGTACTACTAGGCTTATGTAAAATAAATTCCATATCGAATAATTCACATTCAAAAAAACCAACCTTAAAATTATATTTGTAAGGTTTATACTTATCAAAATTATGCTCGAAGTATTTTATTTTAGCATAACATAATCTATGTATATTAAATAAAAGGGCTAAAGTAGACTGATTTACAGCAAATTTATTAGAAAAATATTTTGTAGTATGATATTTATCATGTTTGAATTCCCAAATTAAAGAATCATTTAGAGAAAGAGAGTATTTTTGTATTAATTTATACTTTTCGGGTGAAAGCTTATCTATCTCCTTAAATTTCATAAATCCCTCCAATATTTACATATGTAGTAGTTGTTATTATATATGTAAATATAAAAGTTAAAATTTATAGAATAAATATTTTATATAGAACTTTAAATTAATATAAATAAAAGCTATGTATAAAATACAATCATTAAATACGATGGATAAAGATATTGTTAGTGTGTTAATATATAATAAGTGAAAACTAAAAAATGATGAATAAAAAATGTAAAAATGACTATAATTTAGTCAAACTTAGGTTCGTTTAGTAAGGAGAATGATATATGAATATAACACCTTTAGATATACTGTATAAGTATTATGGATATACAAGTTTTAGAAAAGGGCAAGAAAGTATTATAAACTCAATTATAAATAAAAAAGATGTACTTGCAATAATGCCAACTGGAGGAGGTAAATCTATTTGTTATCAAGTTCCTGCGTTGTATTTAGATGGAATGACAATAGTTATTTCTCCATTAATATCACTGATGAAAGAT
The DNA here is from genome assembly GCA_000686145.1 of Peptostreptococcaceae bacterium VA2. Taxonomy (GTDB): domain Bacteria; phylum Bacillota; class Clostridia; order Peptostreptococcales; family Peptostreptococcaceae; genus Romboutsia_D. Next base: position 1,225,600 of record JMMB01000007.1, read on the forward strand.
CAAGTAGATGCTTTAAAGACTATGGGCATAGAAGCAGAACTTATAAATAGCTCTCTTTCTGCTAATGAGTATAACTTAGTATTAGAAAATATAAAAAATGACAAATATAAAATAATATATGTTGCGCCAGAGAGATTAGATAGTTTAGATTTTATAGATTTAATAAGGTATAAAAACATAAGTCAAGTTGCAATAGATGAAGCTCACTGTGTTTCGCAATGGGGTCATGATTTTAGGGTAAGTTATAAACGAATTCCATATTTTATAAATAGTTTAGGAACTAGACCTATAGTAACTGCCTTTACAGCTACAGCTAGTGACGAAGTTAGAGAAGATATCGAAAGTGTATTAAATCTAAATAACCCAGATATTTATATAACTGGTTTTGATAGAGAAAATTTATCTATAAACATAGTAAAATCATCGTCTAAAAATAGATATTTATTAGATTACATAGAAAATCATAAAAATGAAAGTGGAATAATTTATGCATCAACTAGAAAAGAAGTAGAAAGCATTCATGAAGGCCTATCAAAGAAAAATTATTCAGTGTCTAAGTACCATGCAGGACTATCTACAGAAATTAGAAAAGAAAATCAAGAAAATTTTATAAAAGATGATATAAAAATAATGGTAGCAACTAATGCTTTTGGTATGGGAATAGATAAGCCTAATATTAGATGGGTTATTCACTATAATATGCCACAAAGTATAGAAAATTATTACCAAGAAATAGGTAGAGCAGGAAGAGATGGAGAATATAGTGAGTGTATTTTATTATTTACTCCAGGGGATATACATACTCAAAAATATCTAGTAGAAGTATCAATTGAGAATCCTGATAGAAAAAGAGTTCAATACAAAAAATTGCAACAAATGGTAGACTTAGTTTATAGCAATATGTGTTATAGAAAAAGTATATTAAATTATTTTGGGGATAGTCTTGAAAATGATTGTAATAATTGCAGTAATTGTTTAAATGAAGGCGAATTAGTAGACAAGACATTAGATGCACAGATGGTTATATCGTGCATTGCTAGGATGAAGAGAGGCTATGGGGCTACTATGATTATAGATGTTCTTAGAGGATCTAAAAATAAGAAAGTATTAGAACTTGGATTTGATAGTTTGTCTACATATGGGATAATGAAAAAATACTCTAATGAGGATTTAAAAACATTTATAAATACATTAGTATCTCATGGATTTTTAGATATAGTAGAAAATATAGGTATGAGAGGTAGTTATCCGACAATTAGATTAAATGAACAGTCGTTGAATGTCATCAAAAAAGAAATTAAAGTTGAATTTAAAGAGGCTAGGGTAACTAAATCTAGATATGTAGAAAATGAATTATACGAAAAATTAATAAATATAAGAAGTGAAATAGCTAAAACTGAAGGAGTAGCACCATATATGGTATTTGGAGATGCTACACTAAGAAATATGGCAAGCTTATATGCTACAACCAAAGATGAAATGATGAACATATCAGGAGTAGGAGAAATTAAATATCAAAAATATGGTAAATTATTTGAAAATGAAATAAAGCTATATTTAGTAGAAAAAAATATAGATAAAGATAGCTTATTAAATAAATATGATGAGGCAAAAACAAATACTATAAAAGATAGCGAATACTTTGAAGTAAAAACAGATAAAAATTTACATGAAAAGTTAAAAGAATTTAGGCTAAATGTATCAAAAGTAGAAGGCACTTTACCATATATGATACTTAGTGGAAATACTTTAAAAGAAATAAGTGGAAGATATCCACTAGATGAAGAACAACTTAAGGATATAAGTGGAATAGGCCCTGTTAAGATAAATAAATATGGTGAAGATATCATAGATATAGTAAAAGTGTATGTTTATGAAAATAATATTGTGCCTAAATGGGAAGATAAAAAAAGGCTTAAACTTATTTTAGATGGGGATAACAGAAAGAATGATGAAATAGTATTAGATTTATTAAATCAAGGACAAAATATAAAAGATGTTTGTGAAGAAATCGAAGTGTCTGTATCAACAGCATTAGGATATATTTACGATTATATAAAACAAGGACAAAATATAAATTTTGACATAGATATAAAGTCAATGTATAAGGAAAATGATAAAGAAATGATATTAGATGCAATAGATAGATTTGGAGATGAAAAAATAAGCTATATAAAGAAGGCATTACCTGATTTTGTAAAATATGAAAGTATAAGGGCTGTAATACTTGAAAAATATATAGATAATTTATAATAAAATAACAAAGGGGATAAAAGTAATAATATAGAAGTAATAAAGTAATTAAAGTTAAATGGGGGATTTTATATGGAAAGATGGTATAAGCTAAATTTAGGATTTGGATTATTTGGGATTTTGATTTTCATAGCTAGCATGATGTTCTTAAAAAAAATGCCTTTATTCTTATTGCCAGCGATGTTTGGTGTAGGAATTACATTTAAAAGTTTAAAAAATATTTATAAAAATGAACAACCGACTGTAAATAAAAAGTCAAAAAAATTTGATTACAGTTCAAGTAATAGAAAAAAAAATCATAAAAATAAATAATATGTTAATTTAGTAGTTACTAAATATGGAGGAATAATATGGATAATATAAAAATAATATGTGATAGTTTATCTGATATACCAATGGAATTGATAGAAAAATATGATATAGATATGGTGCCTCTTAGTGTAATATTTGGAGACAAAGAGTATAAAGATGGAATTGATATGAGCAAATCTGAATTTTATAAAATGCTTAGAGAAAGAGATGACCTTCCTAAAACATCTCAAGTAACATACATAACATTTAAAAATGTATTTGAAAAATATGCATTACAAAATAAAAAAGTATTGTATATTGGAGGGTCTTCAAATGCATCAGGAACATATCAAAGTGCTGTAATGGCAAAAAATGATATGGAAGAGGCTAGTATTAACACTTTCGATACTTTATCTCTATCAATAGGATGTGGGTGCATAGTAGTTCACGCAGCTAAATTAGCTAAAGAGGGAAAAAGTATAGAAGAAATACTAAATAGTTTAGAAAATATAAAAAATAGTTTATCTGTTTTTTTCACAGTTGAAACATTAGAATATTTGCAAAAAGGAGGAAGAATATCGTTAGCTAAGGCTACAATAGGAAACATGTTAAATATAAAGCCTGTATTATGTGTTGATGATGGATTAGTTAAGCCACTCTCTCAAGCTAGAGGGAAACATCAAGTTATAAATAAAATAGCAGATCTTATAAAAGAAAAACATGGAGATGATTTAACTAATAAACAGATTATAATCGGATATGGAGATAATATCTCAGATGTAGAAGTATTGAAGAAAAAGCTAACTGAAGAATTTAAACTTAGTGATATTTTAGAAGTTGAAATGGGTAGTTGTATATGTGCTCATACTGGGCCAGGCGTTTTAGGGATAGCATGTCGTGACAAATAAAATGAAACACATTGTTGAAGTAACAAAATCAATATGCTATACTCATCTTGTAAAAAATAAAAGCTAGGGGAGCTAGAATTGGCTAGCTGAGAAAAAAGCCTCAACTTAAAGACCCTAAAAACTTGATCAAGGTAATTCTTGCGAAGGGAAGCTTATAATATAACTTTACTAATATAGAGGTTATTTATGTTGTGTAAATTATAAAAGTACTTTCCTAAATTTAAGGGGAAGTACTTTTTTTATTTCAAATTAAGTATAAATAAAATTTATGGGGGGAAAAAGATGAAAATTATTGCAAATGAAAACGTTTTAGACATAGAAGATAATATGACCGTATATCAAGTTAGAGATATGCTAATTGAAGCTTTTGATAATCCAAAGAGTAAGGCTCAAATTAGTAATTATATTTTAGCAAATATGAAAGATAAATATTTAATTGCATCTTTAGGTATGGAAGGTTACTATGATTCAAATATAATAAAAACTAAAAAAATTAGGGAAAAGTTTTATATATGTGGGTACCTTATACATGAAGCTAAGGTGGGAGAAGGACTAATGGCACCAAGAGTATCGATTTGTGTAAATCATATGGCTAATTTAGCTACGTAAATTTTAATTGATAATTAAACTAAAAACTTTTAGGGGGTAAAATCATGGATAAACTAATTTTAGGAGGACATGAATTTAACAGTAGGCTTTTAATAGGTACAGGGAAATATGGTTCTAACAACATACTAGCAAAGGTAATAAAAGAAAGTAATAGTGAAATAATAACTATGGCTTTAAGAAGAGTTGACTTAGAGAACAAAGAAGAAAGCATATTAACACATATACCAAATTCTATGACAATACTACCAAACACATCAGGAGCAACTAGTTATTAAGAAGCAGTAAGAATAGCAAGAATATCACGTAAAATGGATGCGGGAATTTTATAAAAATAGAAGTCATATCAGATACTAAATATTTACTACCAGATAATGAAGAAACTATAAAAGCAGGTGCTGCTGCTGTTATGCCACTTGGTTCACATATTGGGTCTAATAGAGGAATTAAGATGAAAGAGATTATAAAGATCATTAATGTTACCTCAATGCTTAATTTATATTTGAGTAACGATGGAAAAGACGCAATATAAGCGTCTTTTTTTAGTATATAGAATTTTATATTTAACGTTATTAAAAAGGTGATTTTAAAGTGTGATATAATTAACTATATAAATAAAAAACTATTCAAATAAATATAAAACCGTGAGCCTAGTTATAAATTAAAAAAATGGAGGCTTGTGATGGAAAATATAATAATAGTAAGAGGTGCAGGGGATTTATCAAGTGCAGTGATGCACAAGCTTAATAAGTGCGGCTTAAAAGTATTAGCACTAGAGGTAGATAAACCTTTAGCTATAAGAAGAAAAGTATCATTTTGTGAAGCTATTTATGAAAAAGAAGCTATGGTTGAAAATGTATATTGTAAATTATGCAAAAATACTGATGAGATATACGATGTTTTAAAAGAAGGAAAAATTGCATTAGCAGTAGATCCTTTAGGTAAATACATAGAAAAGTTAAAACCTAAAATAGTTATTGATGGCATTTTAGCGAAAAAAAATATAGGAACAAGTAAAAATATAGCAGATTTAACTATTGCTCTAGGTCCAGGATTTTGTGCAGGTAAAGATGTAGATGTGGTTATTGAAACTATGCGAGGGCATAATTTAGGCAAAATAATATATAAAGGATACGCACTAGAAAATACAGGTATTCCAGGTAATATAAATGGAGTGAGCAAAGAAAGAGTTGTTTATTCTAAACATATTGGAGTTATCACAAATTTAGTTCAAATTGGAGACATAGTGAAAAAAAATCAAACCATTGCTTATATAAAGGACGATAGTGGTAAAAGGCATGAGGTAAGAGCAAGTATAGATGGAGTTTTAAGAGGTATTATAAAAGACAAAACTAATATAATAAATACGCTTAAGATATTGGATATAGATCCAAGAATAGATGAAGTTGAAAACTGTTATACAATATCAGATAAAGCAAGATGTATAGCAGGTAGTGTATTAGAAGTTGTAATTTCCTATTATAATAACAAAATATAAATATTAGGAGTTTATAATATTGGAGGAATTTATATGTATTATAAAATTTTAGATAAAATAAAGGATGAGCTAAAAAAGGGAAATAAAGTAGCATTTGCAACGTTAACAGAAGTAAAAGGCTCTAGTCCTGGAAAAGCAGGTGCAATACTTGCGTATTTTAAAGATGAAAGTATAATGGGAACTGTTGGTGGAGGAATACTTGAATATGAAGTTATAACTAAATGCGAAGAATGCTTAGAAGCTGGTGAAGATAGTTTATTTTCACATTCGCTAGATGAAAGTTCACAAGATATGCCGATGGAGTGTGGGGGATATGTATCAGGTTATATAAAAGTATTTAAACCTACTCCAAAATTGTTAATAGTAGGAGGAGGGCACGTAGGGTTTAATATATATAATGTATCTAGAAGTTTAGATTTTCACACTATAGTAATTGATGATAGGCAAGAATTTGGAAATAAAGAAAGATTTAAACTTGCAGATGAAATTTATTTTGGTAATATATCTAATATATTAAATAAATTGAAGATTGATGGAAATACGTATGTAGTAATAGCAACAAGATCATATGAAAAAGACTTAGAAGCTTTAAGAGAAATAATAAAACAGAATCCTACATACATAGGCATGATAGGAAGTGTGAAAAAGTGGACAACTTTAAAAAGCGAATTGATAAAAGAAGGCACAGAAGAGAATAGGTTAAATAAAGTCTATGCCCCTGTTGGTCTTAATATTTCTTCTAATGACGTAAAAGAAATTGCATTTGGAATAGTTGCAGAATTATTGTTAGTTAAAAATAACGGACATTTATCTCACAGAAAAGATAGAAAATAAATTCAAGATATGAAGCTACATAATATGCCACTAAAGATCCAAAATAGTATATAATTAGTGTATATAATAAAATAGGCAAGTAAAGAGGGTAGCTAGCTATGGTAGATAAATATGGAAGAAATATAAATTATGTACGTATTTCACTTACGGACAACTGTAATTTAAGATGCATTTATTGTATGCCATCAGATATAGAGTTTGAGAAAAACTATATAAACGATGTGCTTACCTTAAATGACTATAAATTTATTATTAAAGGAATGTCAGAACTAGGAATAAACAAAGTGAGATTTACTGGAGGAGAGCCTCTTTTATATCCAAATTTAGTAGATTTGATAAGATATACTTATGAAGAATGTAGAATAGATGATATTGGAATAACAACTAATGGAATTGGGCTTCATGAAATGGCGTATGAATTATATCAAAGTGGGCTAAAAAGTGTAAATATAAGTATGGATTCATTAAAAGAATATAAATATAAAAGTATCACAAGAGGTGGAGACTTAAAGGATGTTTTAAAATCTATCCATAAATGTTTGAGTTTAGGGATTAAAGTGAAAATAAATTGTGTTGTTATAAAAGGTTTTAATGATGATGAATTATTAGACTTTATGTTGATGACAAAGTTTTATCCAATAGACGTTAGATTTATAGAGCTTATGCCTTTAGGAGAAGCTAGTAAAGTTTATAAAAAAGGATATTTCAATATAGGACAAATGATAGATAGTATAGATGAACTATATAAAGTAAGTTCAAATAAAAAAAGTGCAGCCCAATATTATAAATATGATGGAGCGAAGGGTAGTGTTGGAGTAATAACGCCTATGAGTTGTTCGTTTTGTAGTGAATGTAATCGAATAAGAGTAACAGCAAATGGGAATATTAAATTATGCCTTCACTCAAAAGAAGAAATTGATATAAAATATTATCTTAATAAGCCACTAATATTTAGAGAAATAATGAAAGAAATGATATTAGAAAAACCGGAAAAACACTACTTAAATGAAAATCAATGTAGCGATACTAATAGAAGAATGTATCAAATAGGAGGCTAATATGCCAAATAAAAGTATGGAATAATCTCCATGCTTTTATTTATTTAAAAATTGTTTTATATTATTAATCATATTGTTTTTTATAGAAATACCTAAATTACTAGATTTTAAACCAGTATCAGATAGATGATCATAAACTGGATCTAAAAACTCAACTTCAATTGGGTATGAATTAATTTTACCAACTAGATGGCATCCTTCATAGATATCCTTAGAATTTTTTATAACAAGAGGAACTATTGGACATTTAGCTTTATAAGCTATTTTAAGAGCACCACTCCTAAAATCAGATACTAATGAATCAGGGTCTTTTACCCAAGTTAAATCTCCTTCAGGGAATACCGCCATGCTGTGACCAAATAATATATTTTCAGAAGCCTTAATAATGCTTTTTATACCATCTCTATTATTAGATCTATTGATATAAACGCAATTTATAAGACTAGTCCAATCTTTTATTAAAGGCATATTTTTCCAAACGGGTTCATCTGCTATTAAACAACCTATAGGTCTATCAACACTAGCCATAAGTATAAAGCTATCTAACATACTAGAATGATTCATAACAAATAAAACAGGTTCGTTAGGAAGTTTTTCTTTTCCAAGTATAGTTAGTTTTACATCTATAAAATCAAGTGATTTTTTAGCTTGATTATGAATGAATTCAAATGTTTCTTTTGAACTAAATTTATCAGGACTCTTTTTAAACTTAATAAGTTTTGGTATAGCTAAAGAAAAACCTAATAATTGATAGATTATAAATTTTATATAATTTAACAATGTATTCATCTCCTTAAAATAAGATTATTTATCAAAGAATAATTTTATCATAAAATAATTGTTTTTACAAAATAAACTAATATTTAAATCTCAATATTTAGGAATAAAAAAACTTAGCACAAGAATATAAATTACATATAGAGATATATTCTTTTATTGTTTAAAGCATAAAGAATGTAGAGCAGTTTTTTATTAGATAAAAATGAGGAGGATAATATGGCAAAACAATTAGAAAGAGGTCATGAAGAAAGACTTTTAAGAATTAGAGTATTATCTCATAATGGCGATAAAGTACATATAAAATTACCTATAAACTTCGTGAAAAAATTGGTTCAAAATAATGCATTAGATTTTTTTAATACTGAAAATGATATTATAGATAGTAAAAAATTATTAAATATAATAACACATGCATTTGATTATGACTTATCTGGAGAAATAGCTCATCTAGAAAGAAAAAATGGAGATATAATAAGAATAATAATTGATTAAAAATACATAAAATAATTTTAAATTAAATAAAAAGGTAAGTATTTCTTTATAATTAAACTAAATTTGAAATACTTACTTTTTTATTGTGAAAATTTAGTATATTATTAAAACTTATTATTATATAAATTTCAGTTAATTATGTACTTATTTGCATATTAAAACATAAAAATATTAAAAAATATACAAAAAATAGTACTTTTAAGTATATAATATAAGTAAGAATTATTTTGAAAATTTACTAATTAAAATATATATTGTTAAAAATATACATAAAATGGGGAGATTGGCTATGTTAGAAAGAAGAGTGGCGGTAGCTGTGTGTGCGACAAGTATAGGGTTGGCTATGGCATCAACAATTTCATTTGCAGATGAAAAGCAAGCAATAGTAACAACAAGTGCACTGAATATAAGAAGTGGACCAAGTACAGAGTATTCAATAATAACAAAGGTATATAATGGCGATAAGCTAGAAGTACTAGAAAGTTCAAATGGATGGTATAAAATAAAGTTATCAAATGGAAAAATGGGATGGGGAAGCGGAGCGTATATAAGTACTTCATCTAATAGTGGTGGATCATCAAATAATGAAACATCAAATCCATCAATTGGATCTAAAGCTACGATAACAACAAGTACACTAAATATAAGAAGTGGACCAAGTACAATTTATGAAGTAACGACAAAAGCATATAAAGGTAATAGTGTTCAAATATTAGAAAGTTCAAACGGATGGCATAAAATAAAGTTATCAAATGGAAAAATAGGATGGGGGAGTGGATCATATATAAGCACTTCATCTAACAGTGGTGGATCATCAGATAATGAAACATCAACTCCATCAAATGGAACTAAAGCCGTGGTAACAACAAGTACACTAAATATAAGAAGCGGACCAAGTACAAGTTATTCAGTAACAACAAAAGCATATAAAGGTGATAGAGTAGAGATATTAGAAAGTTCAAATGGATGGAACAAAGTAAAGATGTCAAGTGGAAAAATAGGATGGGGAAGCGGAGCATATATAAGTACATCAATTAATGATGGATCTAATAGTGGATCAGGCAATGATACAGAAAATGAAGAATCAATCCCACAAGATAAGGGACAAGCAATAGTAGACTTAGCTAAAGCTCAGTTAGGAAAGCCATATGTATGGGGTGCAGAAGGTCCAAATAATTTTGATTGCTCAGGATTAACTTGTTATGTATACGGTAAAGTTGGAATAAAATTACCTAGAGTTTCAAGAGACCAATACAATGTTGGGTCGAATGTTAATTATTCAAACTTAAAACAGGGTGATTTATTGTTCTCAAGCACAGATAAAAGTGGGAATATAACTCATGTTGGTATATATATAGGCAATGGAGAAATGATACATTCTCCAAAACCAGGAGATGTAATCCAAAGAACTAATATAAATAGTTCATATTGGCAAAAGGCACACGTAGGAGCAAAAAGAGTGTTATAAAATAATAAAGAAATCCATAGCGAGTAAATTGCTATGGATTTCTTTATTTTAATTCCTTGTAAATTATTCTTTGTGATAATTATTATTATGAATTGCAGATAGTATTTGCGAATAGGAAAAAAATAATATATAATAAAGGTAAACCTTTAATTTGTACAAAGGTAAACCAAAAAAAGAATGAAGGAGTAAGATATATGAAATTATCTATTAGAAATTTAATAATATGTTCATTGTTTGCAAGCATAACAGCAATATTATCACAAATATCAATACCACTGCCATTTACAACAGTTCCACTTACAATGCAAGTATTTGCAGTTATGCTGTGTGGAATGTTATTAGGCAGCAAACTTGGATTTATATCTCAAATAATATATTTAGCAATAGGTGCAATAGGTATACCTGTATTTGCACAAATGAGTGGAGGACCTGGAGTTATATTTGGACCTACAGGTGGATTTTTATTGTCATTTCCAATAGTTTCTTTTATAGTAGGATACTTTTCAAATAAAGGAAAATCTGAATTTTTAGTAGTTGTAGGGATGATTGTAGCTCTTTTGATAAGTTATTTAATAGGAACATTTCAATTTTGTTTAATAATGAATGTAAGTTTTGTTAGTGGACTTATGGCATGTGTATTACCATTTGTAGTTATAGATATAATAAAAATAGGATTAGTTTATGTTGTAGGAATGAATGTTTGTAAAAGAGTTAATTTAGGAGTTGTAAAATGTTAAAAATAAGACCACACCATATTTTGTGTATGAAGGCATATATAGGTAAAGGATATAGCCAAAAATTTAACGAAAATATGGAAAATATAATAAAAGTATTAAAAGAAAATGTTAATCAACAAGTAGAAGTAGTATTTGGATTAGATGACATATGTAGTAAATGTCCAAATAATATGGGAAATGGATTATGTAAAAGCCAAGATAAAGTAGAAAGTATAGATTTAAAGGTATCAAAACACTTTGAAATTAAAAAAGGTAAGTATATGTATAAGGACTTGCAGTATAAAGTTTATTCTAATATTAATGAAGATAAATTTATGGATATATGTAAAAGCTGTGAATGGTATTACATTACCAATTGTAAAGATTTAAATTTTAAAAAATAATAACTTAAGTTAATAAAAATACACTAAAATGCCATATTTATAAAATATGGCATTTTTTTAAACAAAATTCACCAATAGTTAAATAAACTAGTTTTATAGATATAAGATAAGGATTATAGCATAATTTTATAAAACAACTGCAAAAATAACTTTGCTTTCATTATTTGATGTATTTTCCCAACGATGATTAGTACCTATTGTAACTTTGACACTATCATCTTTATAAAGTGTAAATTTTTCATCATCAAGATACAAATTAACTTCTCCCTCTAATATATACGCTATTTCATACCCGTTGTGATGAATAGGCTCGTTACAAGAAGATGTATTCGGTGCTAAATTCATAATTGCAAATTCTAAATTGTCAGTAATTCCAGGAGCTAAAACTTCATAAATAACATTATCGCTTCCTGGTAATATAACCTTTTTTCTATTGTTACCCCTAACTATTAAATCCTTTTTATTTACTTCTGAAATAAAGAAAGTAAATAAAGGCACATTTAGAGAAGAAGCTATAGACTTTAGAGAATTAACTGATGGATTAGATAGACCTCTTTCTATTTGACTAAGTAGTGACGGCGTAACATTTGCTAGCTTTGCTAAGTCTCTAATACTTAAATTTTGCTTTTTTCTAAATTGAGATATTTTTTCACCTATATTTAAATCGTTCATTGAAAATCTCCTTTTTAAACAAGAATTATATAAAGCTCTAGCGTCTAATTAAATATAATTTTGTATATATACTTTTTTATTATTATACCACAAAGAAATACAATATAAAGATGCATAGTGTTAAATGTGGTTTAATTAATTAAATAATAATTGACAAAATGGATAAAGGTTAATAAAATTATAGTTAAATACTATTAAATTAATTCATTATAATTTAACGATTAGGGGGAGCATTATGGAAGTAACAACTTTTGGAGCTTTATTTGGGCTTTTTATAGGTATTATATTAATAATAAAAAAATTCCAACCAGTATATAGTTTAATGCTAGGTGCTTTTATTGGAGGAGTAGTAGGAGGAGCTAACATATCTCAAACTGTAGACTTTATGATACTAGGTGCTAAGGATATTTCACCTTCTATACTTAGGGTATTGGCATCAGGTGTTTTAGCTGGATGTTTGATAAAGACTGGAGCGATAGATAAAATATCTGAAGAAATAATAAGGTTATTAGGTACTAAAAAATCTATATTAGGAATAGCACTATCTACAATGATTTTAGCTGCAGTAGGAGTTAACTTAGATGTAGCTATTATTACAGTAGCGCCAATAGGCCTATATATAGGTAAGAAACTCAAATACTCTAAAATGGCAATATTATTAGCATTAGCAGGGGGAGGAAAAGCTGGAAATATAATATCACCCAATCCGAATACTTTAGCAGTAGCAAATAATTTTAATGTGGAATTGTCTAGCGTTATGATTGCAAATTTAATACCTGCTATTTGTGGTATTTTAATAACTGTATTTATGGCTAAGCTTATAATTAATAAAGGTAGTGAAATAGAAATTAATGAATGTGAAAAAAATAATAAAAAATTACCTAGTTTGAGTTCATCTTTAATAGGTCCTTTAGTATCGATAGGATTATTATTTGTAGGAAATGTTTCTAGTATAGTTATAGATCCAATAATAGCACTTCCAATAGGTGGAATAGTGACAGTTATAGTGACAGGCAATATAAAACGCACAAGTGAATATTTATCTTATGGACTTAGCCAAATGCAAGGTGTTTGTATACTTTTAATTGGAACTGGAACTTTAGCTGGAATAATTCAAATGTCAGAATTACAGCAAAGTACAATATCTTTATTAGAAATATTAAATATTCCACAATTTTTATTGGCTCCAATTTCAGGAATGTTAATGTCACTTGCTACAGCTTCATCTACAGCTGGAGCAACTATAGCTTCATCTACATTCTCAAAAGCTATAATAGATTCAGGCTTATCAACTATTGCTGGAGCATCTATAGTAAACGCAGGGTCTAGTGTATTTGAGCAATTACCTCATGGGTCTTTATTTCATACAAGTGCTAAGAGTGTAAACATAGATATAACTGAACGATTTAAGTTAATACCGTATGAAATGTTAGTAGGTATTGTTATGACTGTAGTATCGACAATAGTTCAATTAACAGTATTTAAAACAATATAAGTATGCAAAAGAAAATCAATCTAAAATAAATATTAATTTTGGGTTGGTTTTTAGTGAAAAAAATATTTAAGATAGGTGAAATTAAGTTGGAAAATTCAGATTATATATTTAAAAATAAGGAAAATGTTATTTATAAGGTTTAATAGATATAAATATAAATACTAAATAAATACTGAAATAAATAATTAAATAAGGAAATAATTAAATAAAAAAATAATTAAAAAAATAACTATTATAATATAAAAAAATAAGAAAAATTATCAAGTGAAATGCTTGACTTACGTAAAAGTTAGGAATATAATGTATTTTATCTAAAAAGATAAAAGAAAAATTAATGAAGAGGTGAATACAATGGAAGAAATTGCAACTAATAATTTGTTATTAATATTTTCTGCTATTGCTATAACGGGTATAGTTTTAGGTAAAGTAAGTGAAATTATAAAAGTACCAGATGTAATCTTATATTTAATAGCAGGAATCATAATCGGACCAGCAGTGCTTAATTTAATTAGTATAGAGTCTTTCCCTATAGAGAATAACTTAATACTTACATTTGGTTCAGCATTTATATTATATGAAGGCGGTAGAGAAATAAATCTAAAAGTTTTAAATAAAGTAAAGCTAAGTGTTGGTATGTTGTCAACAGTAGGGGTTTTGATATCAGCAGGAGTAGTGGGATTATTTGCTCAAAAAATATTTGGGCTACCAATAATGACAGCTTTACTTTTAGGAGCAGTAATAGCATCTACAGATCCAGCAGCACTTATACCAGTATTTAAACAAGTAACAATAAAGGATAAAATAAAGCAAACTGTAGTTAGTGAGTCTGCTTTTAATGATGCAGTTGGAGCAATATTAGTTTCTACACTGCTTGGTGTTATAACAAGTGGACAATTTTCAGTAAGTAAGAGTATGGAAGAATTAATAATATCGACAGTAGTTGGAATAACTGTTGGTATAGTTATGGGGTATGTATTCTCGCTTTTAATATGTGATAAAAAATGGGGAGTATTCCACTCATATGCACCAATAATGTCTATATTAAAAGTAGCTTTAGCTTATGAATTAGCTGTACTTTTCCATGGTAGTGGATATATGGCAGTATTTATTGCAGGACTTATTGCAGGAAATAAGAAATTATTTGGACTTTGGGTTCCTGAATATGATTTTCATTCAGAACATTGCTTTAGAGAAAGTATTGGATCATTGTGTCGTATGGGAATATTTGTTGTATTAGGAACACAAGTTGATTTAGCAGCACTTTCAAAATATTGGGCACCAGCTCTTTTAGTAGTTTTAATATTAATGTTTGTGGCTAGACCACTTGTAGTTTTAATATCTACATCATTTGATAAACAAGCAAATTGGACGTTTAAAGATAAGTTATTCATGATGTGGGTTAGAGAAACAGGTGTTATACCAGCTGCCTTATCGGGTATAATAGTTTCTATGAAGTTACCAGGATATGAAATAATATCTTCAGTAGTATTTATGACTATACTTGTGACTCTTATAGTACAAGCTAGTACAACAAAGCTAGTGGCTAAAAAACTTGGAGTATTAGAACCAAGTAAAGAAGAAAAAGTAAAGTTCGTAGCTTAGAAATATTGATTGAAAAATATTATTTTGAAATTAAATTTAACCTAGATATTATTCATCTGAAAAGTTGAATAATACCTAGGTTTTTATTTTATTTTAATACAAAAGTTTCACAGCTAGCATTTTCAAGATTAATCTCAACATAGCTTGAAGCGCATCCCCCACTTATATTGTATTTGCAATTATTAGCGCAACAAGAAATATTTTGAGAGTTAGTTAAAGATATTTCACCACTATAGTTAGATAAATTAAAAGAAGTATTATCTTTAAATGTATCGCAATAAGTTTCGGGTGTTATAGAAGCTTCAAAGCCTTCTATTTTTATATGAGAAGCATAACATTGCCCAGCCTTGTTAAATGAGCAGTTATGGTTTAAACAGTTTAAATTAGTTTGCATAAATTACCTCCTAAAATCAATTATATTAATAGTATGGTAAAATTAAGAAAAATTAATCATTAATAATAAAAATTATATTATGCAAAATAAAATGTTGTATTTAAAAATTATACTTTTTTCATTATATCTAAAAAATCTCTAACACTATCTAATATGTATTTTCCTTTATAATAATCCAGTTTTATATCCTCAAAATTATTAAAAGTTTTTACTTTAAGAGGTCTTTCTTCAAAAATATCTATGATATTGAAATCCTTATCAAGTATTGCAACAGTAGGACCTTTAAAGTCTTTAATATCTAATATTGGAGATAAAAATTTCTTACCACGAGCCATAGTTATAACAGATATGTTAAAGTTGGAATTTATATCACAAAACTTTTTTAATATACTTATATTAATTTGAAAATCAGGACACCAAATTTCACCTGAAACTAAAAAATTAATTTCTTTATCTATAGATGATATTTCTTTTATAAAATCATCGGATAAATTTATCCTAGAGTAGTTCTTAGGAATTCTAGCTCTTTCAGATTTAGTACCATCTCCAACGCAACTTTCAAAACTACATCCAATATCAAATAATTCTTTTATGTTCATGTTTATCATTAATCTACCCTCCAATATAAAATTTACTATAACCATACTATCATTAATGGAAACGTTTATCTATGTTTAAATAAAAAATATGTAAAACATAGTTAAATATAATTTGTTTTTGAAATTTACAATCAACCAATATTATGATAATATATAAACATAAAATATATCGGCGATGGAGTTCGCCATCAAACGCGAAAGCTGATGACTCCTACTCTTAATAAGAGTAGGAGTCTATTTTTTTGTTTTTTAAGTTTGAATTACTAGGAGGATAAGTATGGTAACAGCATTAATAAGTTTAATCATAATAGGTGTTTTAGCAAACTATAGTGGGAAATTGGCAGAAAAATTTAAATTACCATCTTTAATAGGTATGATGATATTTGGTATGTTAATAGGGCCAGCCGTATTTAACTTAGTACCAAAAGACGTTTTACAGATAGCGCCATCTATAAAAGATATAGCGCTTGTAATAATTTTATTTATAGGTGGACTTGGAATAAGTTTATCCCAAATAAAACAAATAGGTAAACCAGCAGTTTTATTAAGTATAGTACCCGCAACGCTAGAAGGATTTACTATAGCACTTTTATGCATGGCATTTTTAGATTTTACTTTTATACAAGGTGGGATTCTTGGTTTTATAATAGCCGCAGTCAGTCCAGCCATTTTGATACCTTCTATGGTATCATTAATAGATAAAAAATTAGGACAAGATAAAGCAATACCACAAATGTTGTTAGTTGGGGCAAGTTGTGATGATACTGTAGCAATAACTTTATTTACAACGTTCTTAGGGATATATATGCAAAGTGAATTAGGACAAAACTCTTCAGTATTTACACAAATATTATTAATACCTGTAACAATTATATTAAGTTTATTGTCAGGATTTATAATATTTAAGTTAAGTAAAAAATATATACAAAAAATAGATAATGATTATGGGAAAGTTATATTAGCTTTTATAATTTGTTTAGCAATGAGGTATATAGAAAAAAATTTAAATGTACAGATATTTAACTCATTATTAGCAATAATGGTATATGGCTTTTTTATTAGAAATTATATAAAAGAAAGTTCTAAAATAATATTGGAGAAAATGAATTTTATTTGGAAAAATGGGAAACTATATTTATTTACATTTGTAGGAATGGCTATAAACTCATCATTAGTAGGAAAATATTTTTTAGTAGGTATAGGGATACTATCAATATCTTTGACAATACGTTCAATAGGGGTTTTAATTGCACTAAAAGGAACAAACCTTAATAAGTCGGAAAAAATATTTTGTATAATAGCGTATCTACCAAAAGCAACAGTACAATCTGCAAAGGCATCAATACCTTTACAAATGGGAGTTGCAGGTGGAGAAATAATGCAAGCAATAGCTATACTTAGTGTTTTGATTACAGCTCCGATAGGCGCTATAGGGATAAATATAACTGCAGATAAAATGCTTGAAAAAAGTAGGTAAAAAAATTTGAATTTGTAAATATAATTAAGGAAAAATATGCAAACTATATATAAATAAAAATATATAAATTAGAAAGGATAGGAATATATGGAATTACAAAAAAATTGGAGAAATTCAATAGATAAAAGAACCTCGAGACGAACTTATATAGACCAAGATATAGATGATATAGATATATTAGCTATTTTAAAATTAATAGATAAAATAAATGAAAAATCTTCTCTTAATATTCAATTCATAAAAGATGGAGAAGAAGGAATAAGTGGATTTAAGGCTTCATATGGAATGATAAGTGGAGTAAAATCTTTTATAGCTTTAGTAGGTAATAATAAAATTGAAAATTTCAAACAAAAACTAGGCTACTACGGAGAAATGATAGTATTAGAAGCTACATCTATAGGTCTTGGAACTTGTTGGGTAGGCGGAACTTATGATAATAAAAAATGTGCAAGCCATATTAAATTTAATGAACAAGATGAATTAGTTTGCATAATAGTAATAGGACATACGCCTAAAGAACTGTCGATAAAAGAGAAGGTAGTTAAGAAACTAAATAAAAAAAATAAAAGACTTGAAGATGTACTAATATCAAATAAAAATAATATTTGTTCGTGGATTGAAAGTGGTATAGAATGTGCACTAAAGTCTCCTTCAGCTTTAAATAAAAAAGAAATCTCATATGAAATATATGAAAATAAAATAAAAGCATTTATATCTAGTAAAAATCATGGGTATGAAGAAATTGATTTGGGAATTTCAATGCTTCATTTTGAATTAGGAGCAGATAGTGAAGGTTATAAGGGGAATTGGCATTATAAAAATGGAAAGCATTTATTCTATTAAATAAAATGAGAAAAAAATATATTATTTATAATATCATTATGGCATCACTTTCATTAGTAGTTGCCATAATTTTGGTTTTACAATTAACAATGAATTTGAGCTATAAAACAAATAAGATTCTAACAACTATTGATTTTATAATATGGTTGATATTTGTATTTGACTATGCTAGCAGATATTGCAAAAGCACAAATAAAAAAAAATTTATAAAAAGAAACTATATAGATTTAATTTCTATTATACCGATATATTCTATATTTGGAGTATTTAACACATTAAAAATCGTAAGAATAAGCAGGTTAGCTAGGTTATCAGAAATAAGTAAGGTTGTAAGAATAGTTGCTATCTTGAAAAAAAGTAACGATAATTTTTCTGAATTTATTAAAACAAATAAGTTTAATTATACTATAGGTATAGGTATAAGTTTAATACTCGTAGGTTCATTAGCAATGTCTTATGTAGAACAAATAAGTATAGGAGATGCACTTTGGTGGAGTATTGTAACAATAACAACAGTGGGATATGGAGATATTTCTCCTACTTCACCTTTTGGAAAAATTATTGCAGCAATCCTAATGGTAATGGGGATTGGATTTATAGGTTCTTTAAGCTCAACATTATCTACATATTTTATTAAAAAAGAGCATAAAAAATATAATGATGAAAAATTAAAAAAAGAAATCAGATTTAGTAAAGATGATTATAAAAATAAGTTAATAATTGATATAATAATAAGACTAGAAGAGTTTGATGAACTATCAAAAGAAGAATTAAAAATAATGTGTGATGTTTTGAAATCTTTAAAAATAAAATAATCATATAATTTATAAAAAATAGTTATGATGTTAATACTTCATAACTATTTTTTTATTAAATTAAAATATTATTTTAATTTAATGTATATAATTTATCTATACAAATGCTTAATACTATAGATAGAATCATTAACAAATAAAGGGAAACCATGATAAAATTTTATATAGAATAAAATGTAAAAAGGGGGAAATAATATGACGAATTTACCAGAAAAATTTGAAAGTTTTAATGAAGCAAGAAGAGCTGGGTTTATAAAGGCTAAAGAAATTAAAGAGAGCGGAAAGAAAATGGTTGGAGTTTTTTGTACATATACTCCAGTAGAAATACCTATGGCAGCAGGAGCTGTTACAGTTGGAGTTTGTGGGGTTAGTGAAGAAGCAATACCAGATGCGGAAAAAGTACTTCCAAGAAACCTTTGTCCTCTTATAAAATCAAGCTATGGGCATGCAATAACTGATACTTGTCCATATTTTTATTTTTCAGATATGCTAATAGGAGAAACCACTTGTGATGGTAAGAAAAAAATGTATGAGGAGTTAGCTAAAATCAAGCCTACTCATGTAATGCATTTACCTAATATGCAAAGAGGAGAATATACATACAAGCTTTGGAAGGAAGAAATAAAAGTATTAAAAGAGGAAACAGAAAAAGCATTAGGTGTTACTATTAGTGACCAAGATATAAGAGATGCAATTAAAGATAAAAATGAAGAAAGAAGATTATTAAAAGAGTACTATGAACTTGCTAAATTAAATCCATCGCCTTTAAGTGGTATGGAACTTCATCAAGTATTGTATCAGTCAGGGTTTAAATTTGATAGAGCTGATCTTAAAGCTGAGCTAAGAAACATTATAGACTCTGTAAAACAAAAATATCAAGAAGGTAATTGTCAAAAAAATGTTGATAAACCGAGAATACTTATAACAGGATCTCCAATAGGAGGAATAAGTGAAAAAATAATAACAACAATAGAAGACAGTGGAGCATCTATTGTAGCATATGAGCTTTGTGGAGCTATAAGAAACAATGATTCATTAGTTGATGAAGAGAATGAAGATGTATATGATGCATTAACTGAAAAATATTTAAGCATAGGTTGTTCTTGCATGATGCACAATGATAATAGAATGGAAATGCTAGATAGATTAGCAGATGAATATAAAGTAGATGGAATTATAGATGTTGCACTTCAAGCTTGTCATACATTTAATGTTGAAAGCTTTAGGGTAAAACAACTTATGAATAATAAAAATATAGCGTATATGGCAATAGAAACTGATTACTCTAAATCAGATACAGAACAATTAAGAACTAGATTTGAAGCATTTATAGAGATGATTGAAGATGGCGTATGTGTAAAATAGGAGGCAATATGTATAGTATAGGCATTGATTCAGGCTCTGTAGCAACTAAGGGAGTATTATTCGATGGAGAAAAAATTCTTAAAAAAATAGTTATTCCAACAGGTTGGAGTCCAAAGGCTACATCAAAACAAGTTTATGAAATTTTAAGTGAAGGCATACAAGAAAATAAAATAAAAAAAATTGTAGGAACTGGCTATGGTAGAGTGAGTATGGATTTTGTTAATAAAAAGGTTACAGAAATAACATGCCACACTAAGGGGATACATTTTTTAAATAAAAATATTAGAACAATATTAGATGTAGGAGGACAAGATAGTAAAGTTATAAATTTAGATGAAGATGGAAATATATCTAATTTTATAATGAATGATAAATGCGCAGCTGGGACAGGACGATTTTTAGAGATAACTTCAAATCTGTTAGGAAGTGATATAGCAGATATTGATACATTAGCAAAAGATGCTAATCCTGTTGATATATCTTCTATGTGTACCGTTTTTGCTGAGAGTGAAATAGTTAGTTTGCTTGCAAGAAATGTAAGCAAGGAAAGTGTAGCAGCTGGAATTTTAAAGTCTATCGCAAATAAATCGACAGCTATGTTAAATCGTGGTGAAGTTATAAATGAAGTTGCATTTACTGGAGGACTTGCAAAAAGTAAAGTTCTTGTTAACATGGTAAAGGATTCTTTGGGTAAAGACATATTTATTGCGGAGGATACTCAAATAATAGGTGCTCTTGGTGCAGCAGTAATAGGCTTTAGATAAAGTAGTATACCCCCTATCGTATTTTACGATAGGGGGTATTATTTAAATAAATTAATGTATTAAGGGGTATAATACAAAAACTTTTGATACCATATTATTTTGACTTTATGAATTTAGTTTACTCTTATAAAAGTTTATAGTAGCATCTTTTAAAGATATTTTATTAGGGTTAAATCCTATATCTTTTAAATAATTATAAAAATCTAAATCATATGCATAACTAGCATTCTCATATGTACTTCCAAAATATAAGTACTCTAGATACTTTGAATATCCAGAAATTAAATTTTCTAAACACCAATCATTAAAACTGTAAGAACCTTTATCAAAATTACTGTACGCAGATTTAAAATTTTTATCTTGGTTTAATGTAGAATAAAATTTTAAATACTCTTTACTACTAGCGAATGTATCAAATAAAGGACGAGCGTATTTATAAAAATGAATACTTACAATATCTGCAGGTGTTGCATTTAGACCTATTGTAGAAATCATTACATTGTTATGTTCAAATGCTTGAGATACAAGAGGATTCAAATTATAGTACATAATAGACTTATAATGCTTTGGTAGTTTAATACCAGATGAAGTCTCTATAAATTTTATTACATCAACTTCATTATCAGATAATTTTTGATTTAAATTATTAGCTTTTCTATCAAATTTATATTTCTGTTTTTTGTAGTACGATTTAAAATGTTCATCATAAAAATAAATAAAAAACTTTTCTATATCATTTTTCAAATCATTAGATAAATCTAAATATTTATCACAATTTAAAGTATTTATTATTTCATCAACCGAAGCATCATCATTTAAGTTTATAACGGCATTTATATATTCCCAAGAATCTTTAGATTTAAATATATTCTCAAGAGAACTTTTCATTTTTGTATCCATATTAGAATATGTGTTTTTTAACCAAGTATAATGATTATAAGCTTGATTTGATTTATCTTTATATAAGTTTTTATTAAAGGCTTTAGTTTCATTTATGTTTGCATCATACACCTCTGAAGCTGTTTGAATTAATGAAATTTTTAAAGTAAGTTCCTTTATGAGTATATCAGATTTATAAGTTTGAGCGTTGGCGCTAGTATCTTTGCCTATTGCAAAAATAATCATCAGAAATACAAACATAATAAGCAAAAACTTTTTAGAATTCAAATTACCACTCTCCTTATATAAGACTATATATATAGATTGAATATTTTTATTAAAATACCTTTTAAAATCATTCAACAAGAAATGCTTATAAAAAATGCAGAAATAACACAATATATGTATATATAAGTAAAAGTATAAAGTTGAATCTGTATATTTAGCTGAAATAGATGGTGCAAAAGGTGTATAATTTGAAGAAGTAAGTATATAATTATATTATTAATAAAAAAAAATATTTAAATTCTAAGGGTGTGATGGAAATTAATACAAAAGAAGAATTTGATATACTAAATAAATTTTTAAATAAAAAAAGATTAACATATAATGAATTTAATAGCCTTATAGGAAATTATTTTGTCAAAGACTATGAAGAATTAGAAGATAACTATTATTTGGTAGAGGTTTTAGTAAACTCTATACCAGGTAAAAAATATTACACTGATTATATTGAAATTATTAATTAAAATAAAAATTAAAGTAAGTTAAGAAAAATCCGTAAACAAATATATACGGATTTTTTGTCGTTTAAGGAATAAAAAATAATAAAAACAAGTTTTTTACCTTATAAAAAAATATTTTTAAAAGATAAAAGTAAAAATATGGATATATATATATAAATTGATATAATTATATATATATTATGTTTTAATAAAGACAGGAAGTGGGGAATTTATAATTGAATTTTATAGGTAATAGATATGAATTATTAAACTGTGAAGATAATATAGAATTAAATAAAATGTATAAAGCAAGAGATGTTTATTATAATAAAAAGGTATTAATAAAAATAATAGAGCATAATACGAACATATGTGAAAATTTCATATCAAATTTAATAGATGAAAGTACTATGACCCATCAAATAAATTCTCCATATATATTGAAAATCATAGATGTTGGGATACACTGTACGGAACTAACTACGCTTTACTATATGGTAAGTGAAGAATGGGAAGGTATGCCTTTAGAAAATATAATAAAAGGAAACTACCTTCATTTAAATGCTATAGTAAGTATTGCTATACAAATAGTAAAAGCCTTAGAAGTTTTATATGCACATAATATGTATCATGGAGATTTAAATCCAAGTAATATAATGATAGACCAAAATTATAATGTAAAAATTTGTAATCTAGGAACTACAAAATCAAACAATGGAATAAATATAAGAGCTTGCAATCAAATTAAATATTTATCACCTCATCAGTTATGTATAAATTATACTGATATAGAAAGTGATATTTTTGCATTAGGGATTGTATTATTTGAATCGATATTTAAAGTACTACCTTTTAGTGAATGTGAAAATGAAAAACAAATGCTTAAAAATATTGATAAAGGTGTTAATTGGATAGAGTTAAAAGCTATAAATGGAAATGATAGACTTATAAATATTGTAAAAAAACTTTTAAACAGAACTCAAAAATATAATAATATACAAGAATTGATAATAGATTTAAGTTTAGTTATGTATGAAAAAGCCGATATAGATGACGCACTTATAATAAAAAATTCAAAAATACAAAATAAAAAAGCTGGATTTATAAAAAATAAAGTAGTTTTAGCAATTGCTACGCTTAGTTTAACATTTTTTATTTTACTAAGTATGATATAAAATAAAAGTCTTCGTATTTAATACGGAGGCTTTTATTTTTATTACAAATATTAAATAAAAATAGAGATTAAAATAAATAACTTTATATTTATTTTAATCTCTATATGAGATAAGATATATAGTATATACAAATAAAAAATAAATTAATAAGTGCATTTAAGAAGGTGATATTTAGGTGAATTATGAATTGATAGAAACTTATATAGATGATTTAAGAAAAAAAGATGAACACAGCATAGAATTAAAATATATAACAAAAATAAAGTCTGATCTGAAAAAATATCTAAATGAATTAAGTGAAAAGAGTTATTATGAATATTCAAGATGTTATTTTTTACTTATGCTTATAAATAGGTACATGCAAAATAAAAAAAAATATAAAGAAAATTTATTGAAATCAATAGAACTATTAAATAAAAGCAATTCAAATAGTAAAAATTATGAGGCCATATTATATGGATACTTATCAAACTACCATACCCAATATAGTGATACAAACACATCGTTACAAGTATATCAAATGGCTAGAGATAAATTTGAATTAAGTTGTGATACTGATGAATTGATACAATTTTATTTAAGGCATATTAAATTATTAATTAATAAAAGCTGTACAGAAGGAGAAATAGAGCCATATGTAGAAAATATACATAAGGCTATAAAAGAAAATAATGTAAAATATGTTTCTAGGTATTATTGTGATATAGCACAAATACATTTATCTGTATTTGACAATACAGTAGGTGCTATATTCTACTTATCACAATCCTTGGATTTATCAATAAAAACACCACAAATCGATTTAGAGATTAGAAATAGAATATTTTTAGCATTAAGCTATACATTATTAGGAAATTATATAGAATCAGTAAACTATTTAAAACCAATTTTAAGTGATCCTAGATATGAGAAAATAAATTTGGTATATAAAATTACGGTGGCAAATAATTTAATGTCTAATTACTTAAGGTTAGGACTACATAAATGTGCATATGAATGTTTAGAAATAATACAATCTACTTATATATCTAATAATTTACTAAATGAAATGCAATTAAAAATGATAATTTATATGTGTAAGGCAGAATATTATAGTTTAGTAGAACTAGGCAAAATAAAAGAAGCTGTAAGGTACATAAAAAAGAGTAGAGTATTATATGAAAAAAATAAATATAAAAATATATATCGAAATGTAGATATAACAATAGATAAAATAGAAGCAAATATCTATTATAAGTTAGGAAACTATGAAAAATCATATGAATTACACAAAATAGGTCTTGAAAAAAGTTTGAAAAAAAATCTTAATAATTTAATAATAGAGTCTTATAAATTGTTATCTATGGACTGTGAACAGTTAAATGATTTTAAGGGTTCTATAGAAAATTTAAAGCAACATATGATTTTAAAGGAACGATGGATAAAAATCCAAAATAATAAATATACAGAAATATTATTAAAAGAGTATGATATAAACGAAAAAGAAGAAAAAATAGACGAATTAAACTCCTTAAAAGATGTTTTAATTAGTAAAAGAAATAAAGATGAATTAACAGGATTATTAAATAGACGATTTTTAAATGAATTTATTAGTCAAAACTTAAGTAACTATAGTAAAGAAAATGAACTGGTATCAATACTAATGATAGATATAGATTACTTCAAAAAATATAATGATAATTATGGTCATGTAAAAGGTGATGAAATATTAACTCAAATAGGAAAACTTTTAAACGAAATAGCTTATAGGCATAAGCATATGGCAATAAGATATGGAGGAGAAGAGTTCTTAGTACTACTTAAAGATATAACATATGAAGAAACTATAGAAATAGCTAATGAAATATTAAATAAATTAGATAATTTAAACATTGAGCATGAAACGTCACCATTAAATTCTAAAATTACAGTTAGCATAGGGATAGCAACGGGAGAACAAGAAAAAAGCGGGGATTATAATAATCTAGTAGACGATGCAGATAAGGCATTGTATATGGCTAAGAAAAATGGTAAAAATAGATATATACATATAAAAAATATGTGTTAATTTAATCAGGGGATGCTTTGATATGAATTTTGATATTGAAAAAATAATAAAAGATGTAGAAATAAAATCGACATTGCTAATAGATATGGATTATTTAGAAATAATTATTGTGAAAATATATGAACAAATTAATGAACTAGAAAAGAATAATAATTATTTAGAACTAATAAAAGTATATTATCTTTTAGCACTAGAGCTAACTCTTAAAAATCAAATAACTGAAAGTATAGTATGGTGGGAAAAAAGCTTAGAAATAGCTAAAAAAGTAAATAATAACTTTTGGATTGGGAAGATTTATTCTAGATTGAGCTCTTCTAATATGAAGAAAAACAACTACATAATATCAAGAAGATTTTTTATTAAATCAATAACCTTACTTAAAAAAGAAAAAAATATACAACAAATAACATTAGCTTATTTTCAAAGATTGTTAGTAATAAGGTGGAAACAAAAAAATAAAAAAATAATAAGAATATACTTAGATAAAATATTAGGCTTAATGAAACTTTGGCAAGATAAAGAACATGGATATTACTATATAGACATTGCTACAACATATGTATATTTTTTAGATGAACACATTTCATCAATGAAATATTTTATAGAGGGCATGAAGGTAGGAGAGAAATATAGGATAATTGAAATGAATGCATTAGTTTTATATTACTTAGGAAGTATATACTTAGATTATATAAATAATCCATCAGAAGCTATAAGAAACCTAGAACCTCTGATATACAACTCTAAATATGACTTTATGAACAAAGAACTAAAAGGTTCATCATTTGTAGCTTTAATTGATGCATATATAGATGGAGATAAACTAGAAGATGCAAGAGAATGTATAAACTATGGAAAAGAATATCTAAAATATATAAATTATAATATAGATGAAGGCACGAAAATTATGTTAGTTTATTTAGAAGCTAAGCTAATATCAAAAGGATACAAAAATATAGAAAAAGGTCTTGATTATGCTTTATCTGCTAATAAAAGATATAAAAAAATTTCAGCTACATTCAAATACACTCATTTTGATTGTAATATAAACACTATTATTGGAGATTTATATTTCAAGCTTGGTAATCATACTAAAAGTATAAAATATTATCAAGAAAGTATAAAAAATAGTAAAAATTGGGGAAGTATTTGTGAAAAGAATGCATATTATTCTTTGGCTAGAGTATATGAGTATCAGCAAAATTATAGAGAAGCATTAAAATATTATAAAATATGTGAGAGTATTTTTAGTGAATTTGAAAAACAATATTGCTTTATACAGTATGAAAATCTGAATAAAGAATTTGAAAAAACATATAAAGAAGAACAAATAAAGAATTTAGATATATATAATAGCATAATGAAAGAAGAATCATACAGAGATGGATTAACTAAATTATTCAATAGATGTTATTTAAGTGAGATTATAAAAAACAATGTAGCATTAAAAAATATAAGTATAATAATGATAGATATAGACTATTTTAAATACTATAATGATAATTATGGTCATATAAAAGGTGATAAAGCATTAATAAGTGTATCACAATCGATAAAAAATAGTTGTAGTGAATGTGAAGATGAAGTAATAAGATATGGTGGAGAAGAGTTTTTAATAGTATCATATAGTCAGGATAACGATTATATAAAAAAATTGCCTAATGAGATTTTAAAAAATATAAATGCACTTAATATAGAACATAAATATTCTAAAGTGAGTAATAAGATAACTGTTAGCATAGGTGTTAGTAGAGGAGATATAAACATTAGTGATGATTATAACACATTAATAAAAGAAGCTGATAAAGCTTTGTATATATCAAAGAAAGAAGGACGAAATAGAGTAACACAAAACGAAATTTGAAATATATTTAATAAAAGCGTTAATTATAAAATAAACTTTATAATTAACGCTTTTATATTGAAATAAACACATAAATCTTTAAAATTTAAGTATTAAAATGTAAAAATATATATTTTAATGCTTAAATGTGTTGTACTAAAAAAATGAATGTGATATTCTATAAAAGTTAAATGAATAATAAAATTAAATGATTGATATAGATTAATGTTATATAGGAGGCACTATTGTGAAAAAAATATGTGTTATAGGAAGTTTAAATATGGATTTAGTAGTAAATGTAGATACAATGCCTAAAAAAGGGCAAACATTAATAGGAAGTAATTTCAAAGAAGTAGCAGGTGGAAAAGGTGCTAACCAAGCTGTTGCTATGGCGAGATTAAATGGAAATGTATCTATGATAGGTAAAGTTGGAAACGATGGATTTGGGAAGGCTTTAATAAATGCACTTGAAAATGATAAGGTAAATACAGATTACATACAAATAGAAGAAGGATCAAGTGGAGTTGCACTTATAAGCGTAGATAAAAATGCAGAAAATAGTATAGTAGTAGCGCCAGGAGCGAACTTTAAATTAACTAATAGTGATATAGATAAGAATATAGAAGCTATAACTAATAGTAACATAGTAGTATTACAACTTGAAACACCACTTGAAACTATAAAGTATGCTTTAAATATAGCAAAGAAAGCTTCTAAGTATACAATATTAAATCCAGCTCCAGCAGTTATACTAGAAGATGAATTAATAGCAAATGTTGATTTATTAACACCTAACGAAACGGAACTTGAAATAATAAGTGGTATGCAAATAAATAATGAAGAAGATATAAAAAAGGCAGCACAAATAATGATAGAAAAAGGCGTAAAAGAACTTATAGTTACATTAGGATCAAAAGGTAGTTTATATATAAATAAAGAAAAAAGTATATTTAAAAAAGCATGTAAAGTAGAAGCTATAGATACAACGGCTGCGGGAGATAGTTATACGGGAGCATTAGCAGTAGCATTTGCTCAAGATAAAAAAGTAGAAGAAGCAATGGATTTTGCATCAAAAGTAGGAGCACTAACAGTTCAAAAAGAAGGAGCTCAAAGCTCGCTACCAACATTAAAAGACGTAGAAAGTTTCAGGGGGTAAAAAAATGAGAAAAACAAAATTAATAAATAGTGAAGTATCATATACAATATCAAAGATGGGACATACAGATAGTTTAACTATAGGCGATTGTGGGCTACCAATACCAACAAATGTAGATAGAATAGATTTAGCATTAAAATACGGAGTACCAACATTTTTAGAGGCATTAGACACAATATTAGAAGAGTTATGTGTAGAAGAAATAATAATAGCAAGTGAAATAAAAGAAAACAATAAAGAAATATATAAAGAAATACTAGAAAGATTTAAAGATATAAAAATAAATGAAGTATCTCATGAAGAGTTTAAAAACTTAACAAAAGAAAGCAAAGCAGTAGTAAGAACTGGAGAGTGTACTCCATATGCAAATATAATACTAAAGTCGGGAGTTGTTTTTTAATGAAATCACCTATTTTAAAAATGACAAATATAGTAAAAGAGTTTCCAGGAGTTAAAGCTTTAGATGGAGTAAACTTAGATTTGTATGAAGGCTCTGTAATGGCATTGATGGGAGAAAATGGAGCGGGAAAATCTACACTTATGAAAATTTTAAGTGGAGTTTATAAAAAAGATGGTGGAAAGATTTTTTATAATGGAGTAGAAGAAGATATAAAAGGGCCAAAAGATGCAACAACAAAAGGAATAGCAATAATTCATCAAGAGCTTAACTTATTACCAGATTTAAGCATAGGAGAAAATATATTCTTAGGGCGTGAACCTAAAAAAGGGCTTAGAATAGATTTCAATAAACTTTATAAAGATAGTGATCAATTACTTAAAAAATTAAATATATCAACAAGTTCAAAAGAACTAGTACAAAACTTAAGTATTGGTGAACAACAAATGATAGAAATAGCAAAAGCATTATCTTTAGATGCAAAAATAATAATAATGGATGAGCCTACAGATGCACTTACGGATAAAGAAAGCAAAAGTTTATTTAATGTAATAAATGAGCTGAAGTCTGAAGGTAAAGCAATAGTATATATATCACATAGATTAAAAGAAATATTTGAAATTTGTGATTCTATAACTGTATTAAGAGATGGTAGATATGTTGGTCGTGAAAACATAGAAAATCTAGATGAAGATAAAATGATAGAGATGATGGTAGGAAGAAAACTTACAGAACAATTCCCAAGGCTTAAGGTTGATATGGGAGAAACTGTTCTTAAAGTAGAAAATCTTAACAATCAGTATGTGAAAAACGTAAGCCTTGAAGTTAAAAGTGGAGAAATATTAGGAATATCAGGACTGATGGGAGCAGGAAGAAGCGAACTTGCTAAAACTATATATGGACATATAAGAAAAACTAGCGGTAAAGTTTATGTAAAAGGAAGAGAAATAGACAATCAAAGTTCTAAAGATGGATTAAAAAATAGAATAGCATATGTTAGTGAAGATAGAAAAGGTGATGGATTAATACTTGATTTATCTGTTAAAGAAAATATGTCGATATCATCATTAGACAAAATATCATCTTTATTTAGAATAAATAAAAACAAAGAAAATGAAAGAGTAAAAAGTTATATAGATAGAATAAATATAAAAACTCCAAGCCAAAATCAATTGATAAGAAATTTAAGCGGAGGAAATCAACAAAAAGTAGCAATAGCAAAAGCACTTATGACACATCCTGATGTTTTAATACTTGATGAACCTACAAGAGGCGTAGATGTTGGAGCTAAAAAAGAAATATATGACCTTATAAATGACTTTAAATCTCAAGGTAAAGCAGTGATAATGATATCTTCTGAAATGCCTGAAATACTAGGATTAAGCGATAGGATATTAGTTTTAAGTCAAGGCATGATAAGCGGAGAATTTGATATAAAAGATGCAACTCAAGAAGCGATACTAAAATGTGCGGTAGAAACTAAGGAGGCAATATAATATGGCAATAAAGTGTATACAAAATACAGAAAACAAAAAGATAGATAAAAAAGATTTATTAGTAAAATACAGAAGTTTAATAGGTTTAATTTTATTAATAGCTGTAGTATCTATACTAAGTCCATCATTTTTAAGCACTAAAAATATATTTAATATATTAAGACAAACATCAGTAAATGCAATAATAGCAGCAGGAATGACTTTTGTAATATTAACAGGTGGCATAGATTTATCAGTAGGTTCTATACTTGCAATAAGTGGAGCATTTTGTGGTAGCTTACTAGCATCTGGTCAAAGTATATTAGTAGCAATAATAGCGGCTTTATTAGTAGGAGCAGTAGTAGGATTTTTAAATGGATTTATAATAGCTAAAGGGAAATTACAACCGTTTATAGCAACATTAGCTACTATGACAATACTTAGAGGATTGACATTGGTATTTACAGACGGAAAGCCAATAACTCTTGGTAGCAGTGAATTAGCAGTTAACTTTGGTAAAATAGGTGGTGGAAGTATACTTGGAATACCGACACCTGCAATAATAATGATATTAATATTTGCAATATGTGCTTATATATTAAGTAATACTAAAATAGGAAGATATACATATGCCTTAGGTTCAAATGAAGAAGCAACAAAGTTATCAGGGTTAAATACAGATAAAATAAAAATATGGGTATACACAATAAGTGGTATATTATCAGCAATAGCAGGTATTATAATAACTTCAAGATTGTATTCTGCTGGACCTTCAGCAGGAACTGGGTATGAATTAGATGCAATAGCAGCAGTAGTACTTGGGGGAACAAAACTTGCAGGTGGAAAAGGTAAAATAGGAGCAACGATAATAGGAGCATTAATAATAGGTGTATTAAGTAATGCACTTAATATATTAGATGTATCATCATACTATCAAATGATGGTAAAAGGTGTAGTTATACTAATAGCTGTACTTTTAGACAGAAAAGATAACTAAGGGGAAATAAAAATGAAAAAACTTCTTTATATAATAATGAGTATAATCATGTCATCATCTTTGCTAGTAGGATGCCAAGTTAAAGATGATTCTAGAGTTAAAATAGGACTTATAGTATCGACGTTAAATAACCCATTTTTCGTAGATTTAAAAACTGGAGTAGAAAAAAGAGCTGAAGAACTAGGATATGATGTAGTAGTGCTAGATTCTCAAAATGATCCAGCAAAAGAAGTGTCAAACATGGAAGATATAACTGTTAAGAATGTAGACATAGTACTTTTAAATCCAGTAGATTCTGATTCAGCTATAGCTTCAGTGATGATAGCTAATAATTCAAAGTTACCTGTAGTAACAGTAGATAGAGCTGCTAATGGTGGAGATGTAATATCTCATATAGCATCAGATAATATAGCTGGAGGAGATATGGCTGCTAAGTTTTTAATTGAAAAACTAGGTTCAAAAGGGAATGTAGTAGAGTTAGAAGGTATAGCAGGTTCTTCAGCAACTAGAGATAGAGGTAAAGGGTTTGAAGATGGAATAAAAGAAAGTGGATTTAATCTAGTAGCAAAGCAAAGTGCAGATTTTGATAGAACTAAGGGACTTTCGGTAATGGAGAACATAATTCAATCAAAAGATAAAATAGATGCTGTATTTGCACAAAATGATGAAATGGCATTAGGAGCTCAAAAAGCCTTAGAAGGTGCTAATATGAAAGATGTATTAGTAGTTGGGTTTGATGCAACAGCTGACGCAGTAGATGCAGTTAAAAAAGGAAAATTAGCAGCAACGGTAGCACAGCAACCAGTATTAATAGGGAAAACTGCGGTAGACACAGTTAATAAAATATTAAAAAATGAAAAAATTAAAGAGTATATACCAGTACAGCTAAAATTAATAACAAAATAATTTTTTGAATTATATACTATATTACAAAGAGCATTACCTAATTAGGTGATGCTCTTTGTAATATAAAAAATAAAAAAATAATACAGTCCTAATTACATAAAAAATAATACATTCAAATCTACCCAATAAGATGGTTATACAGTATATCCTAAAGTCCAAAATTGTAAACGAAATTTATAAAAATGTAACTAAATTGTAATTAAATATGCAAAAAATAGTTTACAAACTAGAAACAAGAGTGTATCATATACTTATTAGAAAGTTACAAAAAAGTAACAAAGGTTAAAAAAGAGGGAATGGGGTGCTTTTATGATAAAGAAATTTACAGTGCTATGTATGTTACTTAGTGCAGTTATATTTACACTAGGAGCAACAGAAACATTTGCGGATAGTATGGCAACAGCAACAACTAACTTGAATGTAAGAAGCGGACCATCAACTAAATATAAAGTGATAGGGTCTTTAAGTAAAAATAAATCAGTAACAGTATTAAGTAGTAGCAATGGTTGGAGCAAAGTAAAATTATCTAATAACAAACAGGGATGGGCAAGTAGCCAGTATATAAAAGCAGGATCGACAAATACAACTAATTCTCAAAATAAAGATAAAAAATCAGTTAATGTTGTAGCTACAGCTTATACTGGTTATAGTACAACATCAACAGGACAAAAGCCAGTATGGGGAACAATAGCGGTAGATCCAAAAGTAATCCCATATGGAACTAAAGTATATATACCAAAGTTTGATCAAGTATTTATAGCAAACAATTGTGGTGGAGCTATAAAAGGTAATAAAATAGATATATTTATGAATACAGAAAAGCAATGTTCTGATTGGGGAAGAAAAACTATAGAAATACAAATTCTTGGAAAATAATAAATTATTGTATATATAATAAAGTGGAGAGCATATGCTCTCCACTTTTTACTTACAAATATATTTTTTATTTCTCTAATATTCTTTTTTTGATTTTAGATTTAATAGTACTTTCTATTTCATCTAACATCTTTTGATTTTTAGGATCTATAAAAAGGCAAGTATAACCTTTTTCGCCAGCTCTACCACATCTACCTATACGATGTACATAAGACTCTACACTTTCTGGAATGTCATAATTATAAATATGACTAACACCACTAACATCTAAACCACGAGCGGCAACGTCAGTAGCTATTAGATATTGGATTTCAGCATTTCTAAAAGATTTCATAATTCTCTCACGCTTAGATTGAGTTATATCACTGTGAAGTTTAGCACAGTTAAATCCTTTTTTATAAAGATCTTCTTCAAGTTTGTCAGCTCTTACTTTAGTTCTGCAAAAGATTATAGACATAAAAGGGTTATCTTCATTTAAAACACTACATAAAGCTTCTTGTTTATGTCTATCAGTGCTTTCAACAACTTCTTGAACTATGTTTTCTAAAGTTATTTCTTTATTTTTTATAGAAACAACAGATGGATCATTCATATATCTATAAGCTAGTTTTTTTACAGCCGAATCCATAGTAGCAGAGAAGCATAATATTTGACGTTTTTTTGGTGCAAAGGTCATTATAGATTCTATGTCATTTTTAAATCCCATAAAAAGCATTTCATCAGCTTCATCTAACACTATAGTATTTAGCTTGCTAAGATCTATAGTTTTTCTCATAAGATGGTCTATAAGTCTACCAGGAGTAGCTATTATTAAATGAATATCTTTTTTTAACTTTTTAAGCTGAGACCCAATATCTTTACCACCATAAGCTGCAAGTACTCCAATGTTTTTACCCTCTTTTAGCTTATTGGCTTCTTCTGTAATTTGGATTGCTAATTCTCTAGTAGGAGATACTATTAAAGCTTGTACACAATTTTTAGATGTGTCTATATTTTCAAATATAGGAAGTAAAAAAGCTAAAGTTTTACCAGTACCCGTTTGAGCTTGAGCAATAACATCCTTTCCACTTTTGATAAGAGGGATGCTTTCCTCTTGTACAGGAGTAGGATTAGTTATACCATTTTTTTTTAAAACATTTATGATATCATCATTAATTTCTAAATTTTTAAAATTCATAAATAAGTTACCTTTCATTTAAAACAAAATTTTATTTTAATAATAAGCCTATTTTAGGCTATTTAAATTGTAATTTAACCAGATTTTACTTTCTATATAATAGCATAATAGCTAAATTAATACTAATAAATTTATAAATAGAAATTATCCTACCTTATATAAGGCAAAATACTTGATAATATCATTCCTAAATGTATTAAATAATATATTATAAAAATAATAAAAGTAGTTAGTAAATAATTACTGATATATTATAGACGCAAAAAGGAAAAAACTAATATATAACTATTAATAAAAAATTAAACAAACTTACTAATCCAAGAAGGTGAAGAAAATGAAAAACGGAGCAAAAAAATTACTAGTTCTAAGTATCATCGTTGCTTTTTTAACTCCTAATTTTGTTTATGCTAAGGAGAAAAAAAATGTAGATAAGTTTTCAAAGTCATCAATACTTATAGACCAAGATACTGGCAGAGTTTTATATGAGAAAGAATCAGATGTAAAAAGTCCTTTAGCTAGTTTAAGTAAAATGATGACATTTTTAATTGCAATAGAAGCAATCGAAAGTAATGAAGTAAAAAAAGAAGACATAATAACTATAGACAAATCTATTGCTAAAGTAAATGGATCAAGCTATCATCTAAAAGAAGGTGAAAAAGTACCATTAATAGAGCTTATGAAGGGGCTTATGATAGTATCTGGAAATGATGCAGCAGTAGCTATATCAAAACATATAGGAGGAGACACTGATAAATTTGTAAAAAGAATGAATGATAAATGCCAAAAAATTGGTATGATAAATACTCATTTTGTTAATCCACATGGGCTTCCTATATATGACTTGCAAAATCCTTCTAAGCCACCAAAAGAAAATATATCTACAGCTAGAGATATAGCTATATTAGGTAAGTATATGTTTGATAACTATGAAAAACAAGTAGTAGCTATAACTAATATGGAAATTTACTCAAACCCTGCTAGAAGTTTTCAAAAAAATAATACAAATGCTGCACTGCTTAGTATGTTACCTAATGTAGATGGAATAAAAACAGGATATACAGGAAATGCTGGATATTGTTTATCTTTCTCTATGGTAGTTGAAAAAGATGAAAAGAACGAAAAACAGCATAGATTAATAGGAGTTACATTAGGAGCAAATCATAAAAACAAAAGACTAGGAGCAGCTTTAAGTATGCTTAATTATGGTAAGGAAAACTTCTCTACAAGTAAAGTAATGCAAAAAGATAAATTAATAGGTAAAAAATATATAAAAGGAATAAATGAATTAGAAGTAAAGCTTATAGCAGATAAAGAACTTTATACGATATTAGAAAATGATGAAACTCTAAACTCTCAAATAACTTTTAAAGAAATAAACTATCCAATTAAAAAAGGTGATGTAGTTGGGGTAATAAAATATTATACAAATAATGGAGAAATACTAGGTAGTGTAAATATAGTCAGTGCCAATGATGTAGATAACGCATCTTTTAAAAGTAAAATAAAAATGATATTTACTGATTAGATAAGGCGATAATTGTATATAATTTATACAAAAAAGGATAAAAATAAAAGATATAAAAAATATTGTAATTTAAAATCACCTATGATATACTACTAGAGGTGAAAAAAATAAAATAAATCACACACGACAATGGGATCCTGGGAAGGTGCCTAACAGGTTTTTTTGGGAGATGATCATGTCGGAGGTATAAAACCAAGGAGGAAATATAATGTCAGTAATATCAATGAAACAATTATTAGAAGCTGGAGTTCACTTCGGACACCAAACAAGAAGATGGAACCCTAAAATGGCTAAGTATATATTCACAGAAAGAAACGGAATATATATAATAGACTTACAAAAAACTGTAAAGAAAGCTGAAGAAGCTTACAGAGCTATGAAAGAAGTAGCTGAAACTGGAAAGCCAGTTTTATTCGTAGGAACTAAGAAACAAGCTCAAGAAGCTATAAAAGAAGAAGCTGAAAGATGTGGAATGTTCTACGTTAACGAAAGATGGTTAGGTGGAATGTTAACAAACCACAAAACTATCCAAACTAGAATAAAAAAATTAAGAGAATTAGAAAAAATGGAAGCTGAAGGTGTATTCAACGTTCTTCCTAAAAAAGAAGTTATAAAATTAAGAGCTGAAAAAGAAAAATTAGAAAAATACTTAAACGGTATGAAAGATATGCCTGAATTACCAGGAGCTATGTTCATAGTTGACCCAAGAAAAGAAAACATAGCAATACAAGAAGCTCACAGATTAGGAATTCCTGTATTCGGAATAGTTGATACTAACTGTGATCCAGAAGAATTAGATTTCGCTATCCCAGGTAATGATGATGCTATAAGAGCTGTAAAATTAATAACTGCTGCTATGGCAACTGCTATAATAGAAGGTAGACAAGCTACTGAAGAAGAAACTACTGAAGAACAAGCATAATCAAAAAATAACAACTGAATGGTAAGGGTCTAATAGCCCTTACCATTAATAATATATAGGAGGTAACTCAAATGGCTATAACTGCACAAATGGTTAAAGAGTTAAGAGAAGGTACTGGCGCTGGAATGATGGACTGTAAAAAAGCTTTAGTAGAAGCTGAAGGAAACATAGAAAGAGCCGTAGATATATTAAGAGAAAAAGGTTTATCTAAAGCTGCTAAGAAAGCTGATAGAGTAGCTGCTGAAGGTTTAGTTACTATAGAGATGAACGAAGATAACACAGTTGCTTCAATGGTAGAAGTAAACTCAGAAACAGATTTCGTTGCTAAAAACGAAGACTTCAAAACTTTCGTTAAAGATGCTGCTAAGATGGCTTTAGCAACAGCTAAAGAAGATGTAGAAGGATTATTATCTGAAACTCATACTGAAGGAATTGCATTATCTGAAGTATTAAACAACAGAATAGCTACTATAGGAGAAAAGCTAGACTTAAGAAGATTTGTTAAGGTAACTACTGAAGGACAAATCGCTGGATACATACACGGAGCTGGAAAAATAGGTGTATTAGTTGAGATGAAAACTGCTTCAAAAGATGCTGAAGTTATAACTATGGGAAGAGATATAGCAATGCAAGTTGCTGCAATGAATCCTAAGTACGTTTCAAGAAATGATATAGATCAAGAATACATAGCTCATGAAACTGAAATATTAACTCAACAAGCTTTAAACGAAGGAAAACCAGCTAATATAGTTGAGAAGATGATAAAAGGTAGATTAGAGAAACAATTAAAAGAAGTTTGTTTATTAGAACAACCTTTTGTTAAAAACCCTGATTTAACAATAAAACAACTAGTAGCTGAAACTGCTAAAAAAGTAGATGCAGAAATCGAAGTTGTTAGAGTTGTAAGATTCGAAGTTGGAGAAGGTATAGCAAGGAAAGAAGAAAACTTTGCAGAAGAAGTTGCTAAGCAGCTTAAGTAATTATTAAAAGAGAACACTTAAGTGTTCTCTTTTTTTAAGAAAACTAAATTAGAGTAATATTCATAAAGATTGTAAAAGATATATATATGAAATTGATTTTAGTTCAAAATAGGAGGATTTCTAAAATGAGTAACCCAATGTACAAAAGAGTACTGCTAAAACTTAGCGGAGAAGCATTATCAGGAGATAAAGGCTTTGGAATAAACAACGATGTTGTCAATGAAATAGCTATAGCTATCAAAAAAATTCAACAAGTAGGTGTTGAGGTATCGGTTGTAGTAGGTGGAGGAAACTTCTGGAGAGGAAGAACTTCAGAAGGAATGGACAGAACTACAGCAGATTATATCGGAATGCTTGCAACAGTTATGAACTCTATGGCATTACAAGATGCCCTTGAAAATATAGATGTACAAACAAGAGTTCAAACAGCTATAGAAATGAGACAAATAGCAGAACCGTACATAAGAAGAAAAGCAGTTAGACATCTAGAAAAAGAAAGAGTAGTTATATTTGGTGCAGGAACAGGAAATCCGTATTTCTCAACAGATACAGCTGCAGCACTGCGTGCTGCCGAGATGGAAGCTGAAGTTATATTACTTGCTAAAAATGTTGATGCAGTATATGATAAAGATCCAAAAGTGCATGACGATGCAGTTAAATTTGAAGAGTTAACATACATAGAAGTTCTTCAAAAAGAACTTAAAGTTATGGACTCAACTGCTACATCTTTATGTATGGATAATAAAATACCTATAAAGGTATTTGAACTATCAACAGAGAATATAATAAGAGCAGTAATGGGCGAAAATATAGGAACAACAGTAAGATAATAAATTAAAATCTATATGTATAGTAGGAGGACGAAAGAATGAAATTAGAATTACACAAAGAATTAGAAACTAAAATGAACAAAACTATAGATGCACTTAAGCATGAATATACTACAATAAGAGCTGGTAGAGCAAATGCTAAGATGTTAGACAAAATAAGAGTAGACTACTATGGAACACCAACTCCAGTGAATCAAGTAGGAGCAATATCAGTTCCAGAACCAAGAACAATAATGATAAGCCCTTGGGATAAAAGTGCTATGGCTGAAATAGAAAAAGCTATAAGAAACTCTGACTTAGGTCTTAATCCAACTAATGACGGTAGTGTTATAAGACTATCAGTTCCAGTTTTAACAGAAGAGAGAAGAAAAGAATTAGGAAAGAAAGCTCATAAAGTATCTGAAGAATACAAAGTAAGATTAAGAAATGAAAGAAGAGACGCCAATGATTCATTAAAGAAAATGGAAAAAGAAGGCGAAATAAGTGAAGATGAATTAAAGAAAGCTCAAGATGAAGTTCAAAAGATAACTGATAAATTCATCAAAGAAGTAGATGCATTAGCAGTAGCTAAAGAAAAGGATATAATGGAGGTATAATATTGGAAAAATATTATAACCTTTTGGGCCTTCAGGTAATTGATGTAGAAAATTTTTTTAAAGAACAAAATATAAATTACACTATAAAAACTATAAAAGGTAAAAAAGACCAAGAGAAATTAACTGTTTTTAAGGTCATAAAAATATCAGATATAGAAGATGGTGTAGAACTATTAATCACAAATTTTTCTGACTCCTTAAAATAGGGGGTCAGATTACTTGTTGGAGGCATAATATGAATTCATACGACATAGACTTAAATAAAGTGCCTACTCATATAGCTATAATAATGGATGGGAATGGAAGATGGGCAAAATCTAAATTCTTACCAAGAACAGCAGGACATAAAGCTGGAGTAGAAACTATAAGAAAAGTGCTAAAAGAGTGTCAAAGGTTGGGTGTTAAGCATTTGACATTATATGCGTTTTCGACAGAAAATTGGAAAAGACCTAAACTTGAAGTAGATACATTAATGAACTTATTATCAACATACTTAAAAAAAGAAGTAAGAGAACTACATAAAAATAACGTAAAAATTAGCACAATAGGGGATATAGATAAACTTCCTAAATCTTGTGTAGATGAATTAGAGAGAGCATATGAACTTACTAAATTTAATACTAGTGTTAATTTAAACCTAGCATTAAACTATGGAGCAAGATATGATATAAAAAATGCTGTAATAGATATAGTAAAAGATACAAAATGTGGTAAACTAGATATAAAAGACATAAACGAAGATACTATAACAAACTATTTAAGCACAAAGTCCATTAAAGAACCTGATTTAATAATAAGAACAAGTGGAGAACAAAGATTAAGTAACTTCCTACTTTGGGAAGCTGCATACTCTGAATTTTACTTCACAGATATACATTGGCCAGATTTTAATGAAGAACAACTTCAAAAGGCTATATATGTATATCAAAATAGAGAGAGAAGGTTTGGTGGTCTTAAGTAAGGAGAATAAAATATGCTTACAAGAATTATTGCTGGGCTAGCCCTAGTACCATTATTTATATTTATAATAATAGGTGGACTTCCTTTATACATAGTAGAAGTAGCAATAGTTTCTATTGCTTTAAATGAATTCTATAAAGCATTTAAGGTAAAAAATATAAACCCATTATTTAATATAGGATATATATTTTCCGGTTATTTACTAATTAAAAACATATATGGATTAGATGTACAATACTCATACGCGGTAGCATTTATACTATTCTTAATATCAATAACTTATTTACTAAGATGTAAAAATGACATATTAGATATAGCTATGACATTTGTAGGAATTTTTTATGTAGCCATATTTTTGGATTTTATAGTATTAACACTAAATGATTTTGAATTTGGATATATATATGTATGGCTTATATTTATAATATCTTTTGCAACGGACACATTTGCATACTTCACTGGATACCTATTTGGAAAGCATAAACTTATTCCAAAAGTAAGTCCTAAAAAGACAGTAGAGGGAAGTGTAGGGGGAATATTAGGAAGTACACTTTGTAGTATATTATTTGCATATATGTTTAAGCTAGCTATACTACCAATAGCGCTAATAGGAAGCATAGGAAGTATAGTAGCACAATTTGGAGATTTATTTGCATCTTCAATAAAGAGATATGTAGGCATAAAAGATTATGGAAAATTAATACCGGGACATGGTGGTATATTAGATAGATTTGACAGTGTTATATTAGTAGCACCGTTTGTATATTATGCAATAATGTTCTTTATCAAGTAAGCTTCAGTTAATACTGAAGCTTTAATTGTTTTATATGAAGTGAATTTTAATTCATATTTAATAATATTAGCTAAAATAATGGTATAATATAATGATATATAAAATTTGTTTATATTATAGAAAGGGAAATAATATGAGAAAAATATCAATACTAGGATCAACTGGATCAATAGGGACACAAACGCTAGATGTAGTAAGAAAAAACAAAGAAAAATTTGAAGTTGTTGCAATAAGTGCTAATAGTAGTGTAGATTTATTACTTCAACAAATAAAGGAATTTAAACCTAAATACGTAGCAGTATATGATGAAATTAGTGCTTTAAAACTAAAATCAATGATACCAAATGATATTAAGATAGAAGTACTAAGTGGAATGGAAGGGCTAAAAGCCATAGCAGCACTTGACGAAATAGATGTATTACTTACAGCTATAGTAGGAATGATAGGTTTAGTACCAACACTTACAGCTATAAGAAATAAAAAAGATATAGCACTAGCTAACAAGGAAACTTTAGTATGTGCAGGGGACCTTGTAATGAGTGAGGCTAAAAAATACAATGTTAAAATACTTCCTGTAGATAGTGAGCATAGTGCCATATTCCAATGTTTAAACGGAGAACAAAACAAAGAAATAGAAAAGATAATACTAACAGCATCAGGGGGACCATTTAGAGGGAAAACTAAACAAGACTTATTAGAAGTAACTAAAAATCAAGCATTAAAACATCCTAACTGGTCAATGGGTAGGAAAATTAGTATAGACTCATCAACACTAATGAACAAAGGACTAGAAGTAATAGAAGCTAAGTGGCTATTTGGTGTAGAACATAATCAAATCGACGTAGTAGTACATCCACAAAGTATAATACATTCAATGGTTCAATTTGTAGATAGTTCAGTAATGGCACAACTAGGCTGTCCTGACATGAGATTACCTATACAATATGCATTATCATATCCAAATAGAACAATAAATGACTTTGAAAGATTAGACTTAGCTAAAATAGCTACATTAACTTTTGAGCAGCCAAATTTAGAAACGTTCCCATGTTTAAAAATTGCTTATGAGAGTTTAAAAATGGGGGGAACATACTGCGCAGTATTAAACAGTGCAAATGAAGTATTAGTAAATGAATTTTTAGAGGATAAAATTGGATTCTATGACATACCATATTACATAGAAAAAACTTTAGAAGCACATAATAGTATAGAAAATCCAAGTTTAGAAGACATATTAGAAATAGATAAATGGGCAAGAAACTTTGTAAAAAACATATTACCAAAATAAAATAGGTAGGAAGGTGAGAATTTGACTATAATAGCAGCATTATTATTATTTAGTGCAATAGTATTTATACATGAATTAGGGCATTTCTTATTTGCAAAACGAGCAGGAGTTAGAGTGCATGAATTTGCAATAGGAATGGGTCCTAAAGTATTTAGCACAACAAAAGGTGATACACAGTATTCAGTAAGATTACTTCCACTTGGAGGATATGTGAGTATGGAAGGCGAAGATGAGGAATCTAAAGATCCAAAGTCTTTTGGCGCAAAGAGTATATTACAAAGAGCAAGTATACTATTTGCAGGACCATTTTTTAACATACTATTTGCCATAGTACTGTTAATACCAGTATATATGTATATAGGAACACCAAGCACAACACTTGGGCAAATAGCACCAAATAGCCCGGCTCAAAAGATAGGGCTACAAACAGATGATAAGATAATAAATATAAATGGAAATGAGATAAAATCATGGAATGATGTAACGAACAATTTACGTAATTCTAATGGAGAAAAAGTAAACATAAAAGTACAAAGAGATAAAGAAACAAAAGAATTTAATGTAGTTCCTCAAAAAAATGAGCAAGGAAATTATATAATAGGGATAGGATATAAAGCAGAAAAAAATATATTCAAATCAATAGCTTATGCATTTACAAGTACAGTAGATATGACTAAACAAATGGTAATGTTCATTGGGCAATTAGTAACAGGGACAATACCTGGAGGATTTGGAAACTCAGTAGCAGGTCCGATTGGAGTAGTAGGAATTGTGTCAGATGCTGCGAAGATGGGTATTATAAACTTAGTACATATAGCATCAATAATAAGTTTAAATCTAGGTGTATTTAATTTATTACCAATACCAGCACTAGATGGTGGAAGACTAGTACTTTTAGGCTTAGAAGCTATAAGAGGCGGAAAAAAACTAGATCAAAACAAAGAGGCTATGATACATATGGCAGGATTTGCTCTGTTAATGGGATTTATGGTATTTGTAACGTATAAAGATATACTTAGATTATTCTAGGTGTTAATTTTTTAGAAGATAGGTGATAAAATGAGCTATAAAAGAAGAGAATGTAGAGAAGTAAGTGTTGGAAATGTGAAAATAGGTGGAAATAATCCTATAAGTATACAATCAATGACCAATAGTGATACTAGGGATGCATTAGCAACTATTGCACAAATAAAAGCATTAGAAGAAGTAGGATGCGATGTTGTTAGGGTAGCGATACCTGATATGGAAGCAGCTAAAAATATAGGTAAAATAAAAAGTGAAGTAAATATACCTGTAATAGCAGATATACACTTTGATCATAGATTAGCATTAGAAGTTATAGACCAGGGTATAGATGGAGTAAGAATAAACCCAGGAAACATTGGAAGTATAGATAAAGTAAAAGCTGTAGTAGAAAAATGTAGAGCTAAAAACTTAAAGATAAGAATAGGTGTAAATGGCGGGTCACTAGAAAAAGATTTACTAGAAAAATATGGATCTGCAACTGCAGAAGCTCTAGTTGAAAGTGCACTAGGGCATATAAAAATATTAGAAGACTTAGATTTTACAAATATAGTAATTTCTCTTAAATCATCAGATATATACAAAACAATAGAAGCGTATGAACTAATAGCTAAAAAGGTAGATTACCCTCTACATATAGGGATAACAGAATCAGGTAGTATAAAAAAGGGGACTATAAAATCTTCAATAGGAGTAGGAGCGATGCTACTTAAAGGTATTGGAGATACTATAAGAATTTCTCTGACAGGAGACCCTTGTGAAGAAGTTATAGTCGGAAAAGAAATATTAAGAAGCCTAGATCTTTTAAATGACAAGATAAAAGTAATATCTTGCCCTACTTGTGGTAGATGCAATATAGACCTTATAAGTGTAGTAAATGAAGTAGAAGAAAAAATAAACTACATGGAAAA
Source organism: Peptostreptococcaceae bacterium VA2 (assembly GCA_000686145.1). Lineage (GTDB taxonomy): Bacteria > Bacillota > Clostridia > Peptostreptococcales > Peptostreptococcaceae > Romboutsia_D. The sequence continues at coordinate 1,270,415 of JMMB01000007.1, forward strand.
AGACATTACCGTAGCTATAATGGGATGTGCAGTAAATGGCCCAGGAGAAGCTAGGGAAGCAGATATAGGTATAGCAGGTGGAAAAGGTGAAGGCCTATTATTCAAAAAAGGTGAAATAGTAAGAAAGATAAAAGGAAATGACTTAGTAAATGAATTATTAAAGGAAATAGATAAATACTAAAAATAAGCATTCAGTAAAGATAAAATTTGCTGAATGCTTATTTTATTATAGGGGAATATACTAATTGTATAGAAAAATAATAAAGTTAAATTTGATTCTCATATTAATCTTATATAAGTATTTTATTAAATATGGTTGCATATACATTAATAAATGCATATAGGAGGAGTAATATGAAATTTGAAGAACTGATAATAGATTTATATCCTATAAATAATAAAAATAATAAATTTAAAAAATTTGTACAACATTATATACATGGAGAATTATTAATATCATATCTTGAAGATTTAGCTGTATATATGGTAGCAGCAAGCAAGGTATCTGGAGTTACTATATTAGAAAAAATATTATATGACAACGATAGAGATGACCTAACTAAATTATTTAAAATTGAAAAAGAGGAAATAAAGAAAGAAGATATCTACTTTGAACTAATAGAAGATGAGATGGGTTACTTTCTTATAAAGGCTAATGAGGTAGTGATTGCTATAATAGAAGATGACATACAATTATTTAGGCAATTACAAACTTTTATATTAGATTAGTTATAACTACAAAACATAGACTGGTTAAAAAAAAAATGGTAAAATATAGAGGTATTATTTATACGGGTGGGAGAGGGACATATTTTAAAAGGAAAGAGAAATGGACGAAAGATTAAATAACGATTTAAAGAAATCAAATAACAAGATACTTCAAAAAAATAACTTTAAAACAGAGGTATTAGCAGGGGTAACTACATTTATAGCTAGTGTCTACATTATAATGACTAATGCGCTTATACTATCAGATGCAGGAATTAGTTCAGATGCAGCGATGATAGCCACTATATTTACATGTAGTATATCAACAATACTTATGGGGTTGTTTTCTAAAACACCATTTATTGTAGTACCTGGAATGGGAATTAACTCATTATTTACTTATACAATAGTAAATTCAATGGGTCTCCAATGGCAAGAGGCATTGGGAGCAGTGTTTATAAGTGGGATAATATTTACGATAATAGCGAGTACTAAGATAACACCTATACTTATGAAGTCTATTCCAAGCAACTTAAAGCATGCTATAACCGTTGGTGTAGGATTCTTTATATTATTGATAGGCTTACAAAAAAGTGGGCTTGTAGTAGCCAATGAAAATACTATGGTATCATTTGGAAATATAACGAATAAAGAGACATTTTTAAGCATAATAACACTGCTAATTATTTTAATATTAAATGCTAGAAATGTTAGTGGGAATTTACTTATAAGTATTGTTATAGGTACGATATTAGCATTATTTATGGGAATTACTAATCTAAGTGATTTAGATTTTAATTCTTTTAACATCAGTGCTTTAAGTGATGTATTTTTAGCAATGTCATTTAAGAATATGTTAACAATGCCTTTTATAGTGGCAGTATTTTCCATAAGTGTAGTTATTATATTTGAAAATATGGGTATCTTATATGGTCAGATGGAAGCTATTGGTAGAAGCGATGAATTTCAAAAACCATTTAAGATAGCAGGAATATCAAATATGATAGCAGGTGTATTTGGAACTAGTCCAACTATAGTTGCAGCAGAAAATTTTTCTGGAATTAGTGTAGGAGCTAAGGGAAAGATAGCTGCGTTTACATCAGGTATATTGTTTTTATTATCATTATTTTTAATACCTATACTTAAGTTGATACCAGATGGTGTTATAAGTAGTGTACTTATATTTATAGGATTTTTAATGATACAGACATTCTTTGATTTGAAAAAAGGTGACTTAATAGATACTATATCTGTGATTTTTATAATTGCACTAATACCTTTTACTTATAATATAGTTAATGGTATATCTATAGGATTTATAGTTTATACCGTTTTAAATGTTGCATGTGGAAAAAGAAAAGAAATTTCTATATCAATGTATGTGCTTACAGCACTATTTATATTAAGCTTTATAATGAATGTATCTATGGGTATAGTTCACTAAATAAAAAATCAAAAAATAGGTAGTAATTTTAAAATTACTACCTATTTTTTTGATGCTAAATTTAAAAAAATATTATAGAAAAAATTAGACGTAAAAGAGTTGTATTTAGTTTGATTACAGAACTGTAATTTTTATACTGTGGACATTTTTTTTAAAACTACTATAATAGTTATAGGATACAAACTGACAAAAAAATACATAAGAGGGGGGAGTATTATGGCGAAAAAAAGCAAAATAAACTTCAGTTCTAAAAAACAAAACAAAAAACAGAGACTTAATCCTAAAAAAATGGCATTAACAATAGTTGCATTTTTAGTAATAGTATTCATGGGAGTGAAGGTAGTTGGAGCTACTACATCCTATTTAGCTGATAAAAAAGAAGAAAAAATAGCAATGCAACAAGCGGCTGAAGCAGAAAGAATAGCAGCAGAGAAAAAACGTAAAGAAGCAGAAGAAGCTAAGAAGAAAATGATAGGTGTTAATCATGAAGCAAAGAAAAATTCTTATGATGCAGTAGAAATATCAAAAAAATTAGAGAACTATGATTACTCAAATAACGGAGAGAAAGTTGTATTTTTAACATTTGATGATGGTTCATCAACGACAGTTACACCTAAAATTTTAGATGCACTAAAAGCAGGTGGAGTTAATGCAACATTCTTTGTAACTGGACAAAATATAGAAAGAGGCGGAGATAGAGCAAGAGATCTTATCAAGAGAAGCTTTAGCGAAGGAAATGCTATAGCAAATCACTCATACAGCCATGACTATAAATATTTATATCCAAATAGAAATTTAAACTTAGAAAACTTTACATCAGATTTCAAAAAAACAGATGAAATCTTAAAAGATATATTAGGACCGTATTTCTCAACAAGAGTAATTAGATGTCCAGGAGGGCATATGTCTTGGAAAGGTATGGAAGGATTAGATAAATATTTAGATGAAAATAATATGGCGTCTATAGACTGGAATGCATTAAATTCAGATGCAGAAGGTAAAAAGAAAAATGCGGATGGATTATTAGCACAAGCTAAAAAAACATCTGAAGGAAAAGAAATGGTAGTTATTTTAATGCATGATACTTATGGAAAAGAAGAAACTGCTAAAGCATTACCACAAATAATACAATATTTCAAAGATAACGGATACGCTTTTAAAACGTTAGCATAGATAAAATAGATATAATAAAAATAGAAGTTCCCTTGTAATTTAAAGGGAACTTCTATTTTTGTTATTATTTTTAATTTTATTTACCCCATTTGAAATTATACACAAAAATTGAATAGTAGCTAGTATAAAACACAATAAATTTATAATAGTATCAGTTAAGTAATAATTATAAGTAAATGATATTTTCGTTGTTGAAAACCAACAACATAGTAAAAAAAATACTAATACTGAATTAGCTAAAACTAAGCTAGTTTTGTTTAAATATGTACAATATATTTTAGTTAATATTGTTAAGTTAAATAATATTAAAGCTGCTATCCCAAAATAAAAATTATTTGGAGTCGCAGAAAACAAACTTTTAAAATACCAAATTAAAAATATAAAGACGCTAAGCGTTGAACCTATAACAAAATCTACGTATTTATTCATATATCCCCCTATAATAAACACATTAGTTAATCAATTAATACAAATTTCCATACTGTAATTATGGAAAAAAATGTAAAAATGCTCCGATAAAATGTATTATAACATAAAAAATATGACTAAAACAAAGAAAAAAATTTCAAAAAAAAATAATTTCAAAATTAGACAAAAAGAAAGAATTAAAATTTAATTTTAAAGAAGATTAAAAATAAAAATTGAATAATGATTATAAATGGTACGCCTATTTTGAATTTTAATTTTTTAGTTTTATGTCTGAAAGTATACATTCCACCCAGTGTTCCGATACTTCCACCTAAAGCAGCTAGCAACATTAAAGTGTATTCACTGATTCTCCATTGATGTTTTATTGCTTTTTGCTTATCAATGAACATAAATATAAATGAAATTATATTAATAATAAAAATATAAAAGATTGATGAATTTTTCATATTACCTCCTAAAATATAGCTGAATTATCTTCTTAACTATAGCATAAATCTAAAAATAATGATAAAAAAAGGATTTATTGTTATAATATAAACTAGTATATAGTAAATTGAGGTTGGAGAAAGGGAGTATTTTAAGATGCAACGTTCAAAGATAAAAAATGTTAAAACTTTAATAGAAACTAAGTTTGTAGGATTATATGATGTAAAATACAATAACAAAAACAATGATGAAAGACACTGGATGGTAGCTTCAAGAAAAGGTGAAAAAGAATTAAGTGAAATTTATTTAGAGAATAAGGAAGATAAAATAGATGCTGTAGTAATTTGTGCACTTCATAAAGATGAAAATAAGTTAGTCTTGATAAGACAATTTAGAGTTCCTATAAACAACTTTATATATGAACTCCCAGCAGGCCTTGTAGATAATAACGAAGATATTAAAACGGCAGCAGCAAGAGAGTTAAAAGAAGAAACTGGTTTAAATATTATTGAAATAAATAAAGTAAATAGTAAAGACAAGGTTTATTTATCTCCTGGGATGACAGATGAATCTGTAGCATTTATATATTGTTTATGTGATGGTCAAATAAGTCAAGAATTTTTAGAAGATGATGAAGAGATAGAGGCTTTATTAATATCTAAAGACCAAGCAAAGGAAATATTAAAAGGAGATGATATTATAGATATAAAGTCTTATTTAATGCTTCAGATGTTTGCTAATTTAGGAGATAGAATGTTTAACTAAATAATTTATATTTAATTAATAAATAAAAATAGACTAGGAAAATTTCCTAGTCTATTTTGTTAAAAAAATATTTTTTAAATTTTAGAAAAAGCGTTGCATTATCAAAATGATAATAATATAATAAACTTATGATTATCATTTTGATAATGAAAAAAGGGAGGCAACAATATGATTAATGAAAATATATTAAGTATGATAGGTAATACACCTATTGTTAAATTAAATAAATTAGGAAATGCTAATGTTTATGTAAAATTAGAAAAATATAATCCAGGTGGAAGTGTAAAAGATAGAGCAGTCTATTTTATGATAGAAGGATTAGAAAAAAGAGGTAATTTAAAAAAAGGAGATGTATTGGTAGAAGCAACTAGCGGAAATACGGGTATAGCTTTGACTATGATAGGAAGATTAAAGGGATATGAAGTAATAATAGTAATGCCAGAAACTATGAGCATAGAAAGAAGAGAGCTTATGAAAGCTTATGGAGCAACTATTATTCTTACAGATGGAAAGCTTGGGATGAATGGTTCTATAAAAAAAGCTGAGGAACTTCTAAAGAAAAATAATAGTTATAAAAGCTTAAATCAGTTTGATAATGAGGATAATCCAAATGGTCATTACAACACAACAGGAGTAGAGATATTAGATCAAGTAAAAGATATTGATATATTTATTTGTGGTGTAGGTACAGGGGGTACTTTAAGTGGTGTAGCTAGATATTTAAAACAACAAAATCCTAATATAAAAATAGTAGCTATAGAACCTGAAAAATCACCAGTTATATCTAAAAATCAAAGTGGTCCACATAAGATTCAAGGTATAGGAGCAGGATTTATTCCAAAGAATTATGATGCTTCTTTAGTCGATGAAGTAATGACAATATCAGATGAAGAAGCTTTCGATGGTGTTAGATTAATGGCAAAAGAAGAAGCTATATTAGTTGGAATATCTTCAGGAGCTAATATATTTGGAGCTTTAAAACTATCAAAAATTTATCCAAATAAAAATATAGTTACAATAGCCCCTGATGGGATTGAAAAATATATATCTATGGAAATATTTAAATAGTAAGTATAGTTAATCAAAGTAGAATTATAGGAGATGAGAAAAATTGTTTAAAAAAATAAATAAAGATATAGAATATATAATGGAAAATGATCCAGCAGCAAGAAGTAAGATAGAAGTATTTTTGCTATACCCTTCTATTCATGCTAGAATATCTCATATGATATCGCATTTTTTATATAATCACAAACTTTTTTTTACCGCAAGATTGGTATCTCAAATAGCAAGATTTTTAACAGGCATTGAAATACATCCAGGGGCTACCTTAGGAGATAGTATATTAATAGACCATGGTATGGGTGTTGTAATAGGAGAAACAGCAGAGGTTGGGAATAGAGTTACGATTTACCATGGTACTACTTTAGGTGGGACTGGAAAAGATAAAGGGAAAAGGCACCCAACAATTAAAGATAATGTAATAATAGGAGCAGGAACAAAAATATTGGGACCTATTACTGTAGGGGCAAATTCTAAAATAGGAGCAAATTCAGCTGTGTTAAAAGATATACCAGAAGGTGCTACAGTAGTTGGGATGGCTGCGGATATAGTTAGAATAAAAGGCGTTAAGATTGAAGATATAAAATAAGTTAAACTAAAAAAATGTAATAATATTATTATTTATATAAAGTATAAAAAACGTTTAATAACAAATTCCTTTATAAACGACAAGGAATTGACAATTAAACAAAAAGTAATATAATTGATATATAAAGAGAAATATTTGCTTGTGCAATAAATAACCTAGAAATAGGTTTATTATTTAGGGCAAATGAAGAGTTTTGAAGAACAGCTAGGGGTGCCAAAAGGCTGAGAGGATTTACCGACCCTTGTACCTGATATGGATAATTCCAGCGTAGGAAAGCTTATACATTAGTTTAAATATATATGTATATTTATAAGTGTAATACAGCTATACCTAACTTAGGTATAGCTTTTTTTATATAACAACAATTAAGGGGGCAAAACATGAAAAACTATAAAGTAGCAACACTTACAATAGCAGGATCAGACTGTAGTGGGGGAGCAGGAATACAAGCTGATTTAAAAACATTTAGTGCTATAGGAACATATGGGATGAGTGTAATAACAGCGATAACAGCTCAAAATACACAAGGAGTGTTTGAAGTAGAAGAGTTAAGTCAAAGTATAATAAAAAAACAAATAGAGGTAGTATTTGATGATATAGAACCAAGTGCTGTTAAGATAGGTATGGTATCAAGTCCAGAGATAATTTTAGAAATAGCAAATACTTTAAAAAAGTATGAGCCAAAAAATTTAGTAGTAGATCCAGTTATGATATCAAAGAGTGGATATAGTTTACTTAGACCAGAGGCTAAAGAAAATATGATAAAACATTTAATACCAATAGCGTATATAGTAACACCGAATGTACCCGAGGCACAAGAGATAACAGGCATGAAGATTGAGACTTTGGAAGATATGAAAATAGCAGGGCAAAAAATCTTAGAAATGGGACCAAAACATGTATTAATGAAAGGTGGACATTTAGAAGGTGATGCTATTGATGTATTAATTGGAAAAGATATATTTGAAGTTTATGGAAGTAAAAGATTGGATAGAAAGAATACTCATGGAACAGGATGTACTATATCTTCTTCAATAGCATCTCATTTAGCTTTAGGATATGAAATAAAAGAAGCAGTTGCACTTAGCAAAATATATATAACAGAGGCTATAAAAAATAGCTTTGACATAGGTCATGGTGTTGGACCTGTTCATCATTTTTATAAATTTGATAAATAAAGTAAAGAAGGGGTTAGCTAAATTAAAATTTAGCTAATATAATTGTAAATATGAATAATAATATAAAAGAAATATTAAAGTTGTATTTAGTAACAGATAGTGACATATTAAAGGATAGAGATTTTTATAAATGTATAGAGGACGCTATAAAAGGCGGAGTTACAATGCTACAATTAAGAGAAAAAAATGCGTCTGGTAGTGAATTTTTAGAAAAAGCTATAAAACTAAGAGGATTAACTAGAAAATACAATGTTAGTTTTATAATAAATGATAGAGTGGACATTGCAATGCTTTGTGATGCCGATGGAGTACATGTAGGGCAAAGTGATATAGATGCAAAATCAGTTAGAAGTTTAATAGGAAAAGATAAAATAGTTGGTGTGTCAGCAAGAGATTTAAAAGAAGCTCAGAAGGCTAAAAATGATGGCGCGGATTATATAGGTGTAGGGGCTATGTATGGAACTCTTACTAAGTTGGATGCAAAATCAGTTTCTTTTGATACAGTAAAAGAGATAAAAGAAACTATAGATATACCTATGGTCTTAATAGGTGGAATTGATTTAAATAATCTAAAAAAATTAAAATCATTAAAAAGTGATGGATACGCAATAGTTTCATCGATTCTTAAAAAACAAGATACATATTTAGAAAGCAAAAAATGGATTGAAAGTATAGGTTAGAGTCTATAGTTATACATATAAAAAGAGTGTTTTAAAAATGATTTTAATCATTTAAAAACACTCTTTTTATATGTTATTTTTTATATGGAACTTTTTTAGGTGGAGCATATTTTTCCTTAGGAGTTGTAGGCGCAATTCCTGTATCACCCTTATCTCCTTTAGGGCCTTGAGGACCCATATCGCCTTTATCGCCTTTGTCACCTTTAGAGCTAGCACTGCCTTTAGGACCTATATCACCTTTGTCACCTTTAGGACCTTGTTTACCTTGAGGACCCATGCCTCCTTTATCGCCTTTATCTCCTTTAGGGCCTTGTTTACCTTGAGGACCCATATCACCTTTATCCCCTTTAGAGCTAGCACTTGATTGAGGACCCATATCGCCTTTATCCCCTTTAGGACCTTGTTTACCTTGAGGACCCATGTCTCCTTTTTCTCCATTAGCACCTTGTTTGCCTTGAGGACCCATATCACCTTTATCCCCTTTAGGGCCTTGTTTACCTTGAGGACCCATATCACCTTTTTCTCCATTAGCACCTTGTTTGCCTTGAGGACCCATATCACCTTTATCCCCTTTAGGACCTTGACTACCTTGAAGACCCATATCACCTTTATCACCCTTAGGACCCATGTCTCCTTTAGGACCTTGAGGTCCAGGTATTCCAGCAATGCTTCCACCTATATTACAAAGTGGATTCACATAAGTTTCTTTTCCTAAGTCTATATATTGAATTGAATTCAATTTTACATAAATAGGACCTTTTCCTGAAGATGTTTTCCCCATAACAGCACATTGATTAACTTTACAAATACGAAGCTTTAAAATACAATCACTGTCTTCTAATTTTAACCCTACGACTTTACCTATACAACTGCATAATATAGAATATATTTGGCAATCACATACATTTATAGGGTACACAAACATAGGACACATATTATGTTCTACGTCTTTAGATCCACAAGACTTAGTAGAATGTTTAGGCATTTTACAAGAAGTAGATTTAGAGCAATCTTTATTGCAATTGTTGTCTTTACTCATACAGTCTTTATACATATACTTTCACTCCATGTTAAATATTTTAATTAGTAGTATAACTACGTAATATAGATATATGATTAAAATTCCAAAAATGGGACACTATATAGCCATAAAAGTGTTTAAAATCTATAATATTAAATTAAATAAGATATATTAAGAGTGTGCTAAAATAAAAAATAATTGATAACAGCGACATTAAATCATGATAAAATGATATAATTAAAAAATAAAGTTATATAAATATAGGGAGGAAATATGAAAATAGACTGGAATAAAAGGTATACAACAATAGCGGCATACTCATTTTTAGTAATATGTTGTAGTATAATTTTCTTTAGCATAATTAGTGAAATGAGTGCATTTACAGATAATTTAGGGTGGATAGTATCAACATTGCAACCTTTTATAATAGGATTTGTAATAGCGTATTTATTAAATTTTATATTAGTATTTTTCGAAGAAAAAGTATTAGTATTTGATTCAATTAAAAATATGAAGAAGAAAAATAAAAGAGGCTTAGGTCTTTTGCTTACTTACATAACAACTTTTTTAATACTTTATTTATTTATGAAATTTGTTTTTCCACAAGTAGTAGACAGTTTAGTTGGTCTTATTAATGATGTTCCAATATATGTAACTAATTTAACAAATCTATTAGAAGATATGACATCGAAATTAAATACAGATAGCAAGTATGTAGTACTAGCTATGGAAAAATGGAATGAATTTATAAGCTATACTATAAGTGTAATAACTAATTTACTTCCTATTTTAGGAGATACTATTAAAAGTATAGCATCGAGTGTATGGAATATAGTATTAGGATTAGTAATATCTATTTATTTATTAATAGATAAAGAAAAATTCTGTGCATTAAGCAAAAAAATGACTTTTGCTTTGTTATCTAAAAAACATGCAGAAAAAGTGGTAGAATTAAATCATAGAAGTAACGATACATTTGGTAAATTTATAAGCGGTAAAATTATAGATTCAGTAATAATAGGTATATTAACGTTTGTTATATTAACAATATTTAAAATACCATATACTTTACTTATATCAGTAATAATAGGTATAACTAATATCATACCGTTCTTTGGACCATTCTTTGGCGCTATACCATCATTTATAATAATAATGTTTGTGTCACCTATAAAAGCATTATGGTTCTTACTTATAATATTTGTGATACAACAATTAGATGGAAATATTATAGGTCCAAAGATATTAGGGGACTCGATAGGTATATCAGCCTTTTGGATATTATTTTCTTTATTAGTAGCAGGAAAATTATTAGGGCTTGTTGGAATGATTATAGGAGTTCCTTTATTTGCTATAATTTACTCAATAGTAAAAGATGCTATAGAGGTTAAATTAAGTAAAAAAGGATTATCGAAAGATACACATGAATATATGTAGATAATATAAAAAACTGACAGGAGAAATAAATAACTATAAAGGTTATATATTTCTCCTGTTTTATTTGTAATATTTAAAGATTTAAAAGTAAATAGATTAAAGCCTTAGGCTGTTAGAAAAAACTTGCAAGCGTATGCACGTCAATATATAATTAAAAATATATTTACATAGTATAAATGAAACTAATGGGGGATTTAAATTATGAATATACACAAAACTATTATAAAAACAGAGAAGCAAAAGATGATAGACGGAGATCTTTATTTAGCTTTTGGAAAAGAATTAGCTAATGAAAGACAATATGCTAAAGAAGTATTATTTGCCTATAACAACCTGCATCCAGGTAAAGTGGATGAAAGATATGATATTATAAAAAAACTATTTGGAGAGGTAGGTAAAGAATTTTATATAGAGCCACCATTTAGATGTGACTACGGGTATAATATTTTTTGGGGAGAAGAATCTTATGCTAACTATAATTTAACAGTACTTGATTGTGCACCTGTTAAGATAGGTAAAAACGTGTTGTTTGGGCCTAATGTAAATATATTTACAGCAGGCCATCCAGTAGATGTTGAGATGAGAACTAGCGGACTTGAATATGCAATAGCTATAAATATAGAAGACAACGTATGGATAGGTGGAGGAAGTACTATAAATCCAGGAGTAAGCATAGGTAAAAATACTGTAATAGCTTCAGGGAGTGTAGTTACTAAAGACATACCATCTAATGTTGTAGCAGGAGGAAACCCTTGTAGAATCATAAGAGAGATAAATGAAGATGATAAGATTAGATATTTTAAAGATAGATATATTAAATAAATATTAAGATAAAAATTTTGTATAAAAACTATACAATTAAAATATAATGTATGTAATGTAGGTGTTTTTTTATAAAATGTGGGGTCTTAAAATATATTAATATAATTTAATATAAATTAGACAGGAGGAAAAAATGAATAAATATAATTTTGATAAGGTTGTAAATAGAGAAAATACGGGATGTGTAAAATGGGATTTTAGAACAAGATGTAATGAAAAAGCATCAAAAGATGGATTACCGTTATGGATAGCTGATATGGACTTTGAGTGTGCACAGCCTATAATAGAGGCGCTTCATAAAAGAATAGATCATAAAGTATTTGGTTATAGTTCAAATGATACTAAAGAGTATAAAGAATCAGTTTACAATTGGTATAAAAAGAGACTTGATTTTGAAATAGATAAAGAAAATATATTTTATAGCCCAGGAGTTGTACCAGCTATAGCAGCGCTAATAAATATATTAACTGATGAAGGTGATAAAGTTATAATCCAAAAACCTGTGTATCATCCATTTGAAGCAAAGGTTGAAAATAATAATAGAGAAGTGATAAACAATAGCTTAAAATATGATGGGAAAAGTTATAAAATTGATTTTGAAGATTTACAAGAGAAAGCAAAAGATTCTAAGGCTAAGATAATGTTGCTTTGTAGCCCTCATAATCCAGTAGGTAGAGTTTGGAAAAAAGAAGAATTAAGAAAAGTTATAGATATATGTAAAAGTAATAATTTATGGATAATATCAGATGAAATACATTGTGATTTAATAAGAAATGGGTATAAACATATACCAACACAGAAAGTTGGATATGATTATAAAGATAAAATAATAACTTGCACAGCACCAAGTAAAACTTTTAATTTAGCAGGAATGCATTTATCAAATATAATTATAAATAATAAAGAACTTCAAAAGAAGTGGGAATTTGAGATAAAAGAAAAGTTAGATATAGGAACTCCAAGTCCTTTTGCTATAGTATCAACTATAGCTGGTTACAATGAATGTGAAGATTGGATAGATGAACTAAATAAATACTTAGATAATAATATGGAATTTATAGATAAGTACTTAAAAGAGAACTTACCAAAAGTGAAATTAGTTAAGCCGGAGGGAACGTATTTAGCTTGGTTAGATTTTAATGAATATGGATTTAACGAGATAGAGTTAGAAGATTTAATGTTTAAAAAGGCTAATGTGTTATTTAATCAAGGAGATGGTTTTGGCAAAGAAGGACGAGGATTTGTGAGAGTTAATACAGCGTGTCCATTATCGACAATAAAAGAGGCTATGCAAAGAATAAAGGATGCTTTAGAAATCTAATAATTTTGAGAGTGAATACTAGATTATGATATAATAAATTTAAATATATTAATAGAAAGGATATACTAATAAAAATATGATTATAAAACTTACAAGAGATAATTTTAATTTTAGATTTAAACAATATGAGGGAATGTTTTTTCACGTTGACATAAATGAAGGTAGTGAAGTTATAAAATATAAAATAACTAAAGACAAAGAAGGTCTAGAACTTAAAGAGTTTGGAAATACACATATGAAAGAAAATGATATGTTGTATATTCCTCAAATTGAAGCTTATATAGATTTAAAAACTATAAAATAACATAAAATATAAAAATGTCATCGAAGCAAAATTCGATGACATTTTTTATATAAATAATTTATAAACAAATAGTATTACAAAACCAACAACCGCGATTTTGAAAATTAAGCTACTAACAAGTTTTATAGCCTTTATAGAAATTCCTAAAAGAACTATTAGCATAAGTATTTTAAAAATTAAATCAATATTCATATCCATTAAATTTCCTCCTACATTGAATATTAGTATTATTGAGAAATTCTACAATAATATACTATTATACTATAAAAAAACATTAAGCACTAATTAAATTAACTTAATAAAATAATACTGATAAAAGGTATAGTTACTATTGAAAATAGTGTAGTTAAAAAAACTGCTTGAGAGGCGAGTGATGTATTTGCATCATATTCGTCAGCCATTATAGCCGTATTAGCAGCAGCAGGCATAGCAGACATTACAATTGGTATAGATAGTAATAAGCTATCCTTTATTTGTCCTTTAAACAACAAATAAATACTAACAGGAAGTAATATTAATCGAATAAAGCCTATAAAATATAATTTTTTATTAAAAAAACATTCAGTAGCGGAAGAAGCACAGAGCATACTCCCTATAATTAGCATAGAAATAGGCGTTGTAATATCACCTAACATCGTAAGTGGTTTATTAATAAAATTAGGAATATTAAATCCAGATACAAAGACAATTAATCCGATAAATATAGAGATAATAGCAGGATTTATAAGCGATTTAAACGAAAATGAAAAATTTTCTTTATGCTTCGATAAAAAATAAGTTCCTAACGTTAATACAAGTAAATTAAAGGGTAAATTAAATATGGCAGTATAAAATACAGCTTTTTTTCCTAAAATAGCTTCAACAATAGGGTATCCCATAAATCCTACATTAGAAAACATAACTACATATTGGTAAATACCTATGTCTTGAGAGGACTTAAATATAAATTTTAAAGAATATGCAATTAAAAAAGTAAAAGCATACATAAAGACAGATATTAGCAACAATTTAAATATATTATCAATCATCTGCGGGCTATAGTCTATTTGCATAGAGTTAATAATCATAGCAGGCAAAAATATACTCATAGTTAAAGATGAAAGCTTAGACGTTGAATGTTCATCTAATAAGTTCTTTTTTCTAGCTATATATCCGACTAAAATCAAAATAAACAAAACTAAAACTTGAACAAATATATTGCTTAAATTCATAATAAATACCCCCTCGTACATATGATTATATAGTAAATTATTTAGAATTTCTATATAATAAAAAACTATAGAAAATAAGATTATAATAACTGTAGAATTAAGTATAATAAAATAATATGCTAAGTATTGGTAATAATAGATTACATGTTATAATATTAGAATGGAAATTATATAGTACTAATAAACACTTTATATTTATTGTTACAATATAATTACAAAAGAAAAAAATTAATTAGAAAAATTATTTTTACTATATAATGTATAATATATATCAAAATAAAGTGCAAATTAAAATAGGGAGTTAAATATGAAAAGTACAAAGTTTTCAATAAAAAATATAAAAAATATACCTCATGATCCGAAATTATTTCATACTAAAGGAGCTTTTTATGAGAAAATGGGGAAAATAGATAAAGCTATACAATCTTATAAAGTAGCAGCAGAGTGCGAATATGTAAAATCTCAATATATTTTAGGAAATATATATCACTCTAAAGGCCAATATAATGAAGCTGAGAAATGGTATAGCATGGCTTATAAAAATGGTGATGAGAAAGCAGCTCTTAATTTAGGCGATATGTATTTTAATATACAGGGATATGAATATTGCCTTTATTGGTATGAAAAAGTAGCTAAATTAGGTGATTTACAAGGTCAAAATAATTTAGGTGTAGTATATTTTAAATTAAAAGACTATGATAGATGCGAAAAATGGCTAAAGGAAGCATGCGAATCTAATTTTTCTAGAGCTTGTTTTAACTTAGGAATTTTATATTCTACAATAGGAAGAGAAGAAGAGGCTATAGAATATTATAAAAAGGGTTCAGTTTTATTAGATGAGAATTGTAAATTTAATTTAGCTGTTTTGAATCAAAGAGAAAATGATGAAAAAGGGGCTATAAGTTTGTATAAATATCTACATAAGGTAGGCCATACAAAAGGATGTTTTAATATAGGGCTAATGATGGAAATTAGCGAGAACTATGAAGAAGCAGAAAGATATTTTATAAAAAGTGCAGATAAAGAATGTGTTAAATCTCAGTATAGATTGGCATATATATACGATAGAAATGAAGAATTTGAAGATGCTATAGAGTATTATGAGAAAAGTATTGAAAGTGGAAATACTTTATCAAAATATAGACTTGGAAATTTATATAATAAAAAAAATGAAATAGAGCAGGCTAAAACTTATTATGAAATGGCAGCTAACGATAATATGATAGCAGCTAAAAATAATCTAGCAGGACTTTATTTTGAAGAAAAAGATTATACTCAAGCTATAAAGTATTATGAAGAAGCTATAGTAGATGGATGTAGAGAGTCTGTTGAAAATATAGGGGATTTGTACTTCCAAAGTGGTGATATAGAAAGAGCTATTTCTTATTATTTAAGAAATTCTGATACATTGTCTTGCCAGATAAAGCTTGGAAATATATATGATGATGCAGAAAACCATCAAGAAGCTATAGTTTGGTATGAAAGAGCAAGTGAAAATGGAGATGTAGATGCAAATTACAAGCTAGGTTGTATATATAAGGATATGGATGATAAAGCTAATGCTAGAAAATATTTTGAAAAAGCAGCTGATAAAACTCATATAAATGCACGTATTCATTTAGGTGAAATACTTTTTAAAGATGAAAATTATGAACAAGCAAAAACAATGTTTGAAGCTCCAGCTAATGAGAATAATGTATATTCCCAACATATGCTAGGTGTAATTTATGATATGTTTTATAAAGATTATGTTAATTCAAAGTACTGGTATGAAAAATCAAGAGCTCAACAATGTGAAGAATCTATTTATAATTTAGGTATGTTAAGTCTGAAATTAAATGAAGATAGTGAAGCAGAAAAATATTATAAAGAAGGATTTAATTTAGGAAATAAAAAATGTGAATACATGTTAGCAGGGCTTTACTACAAAAAGAGCTTAGATATGTATAAATCTTTAGCACAAGAAGATTATAATGATTGTAAATCAATAATTAATAATATGCCTAAATTAAATATAGACTTTGATGAAGTGCTAATAGCACCTTTTGAAGAAATAAAGATAGTTAGTGAAGAAGAAGACTATGTACCAACATATATACTAGATAGTAAAGAGGATTTATGTAATGAGTTTGAAAATTTATTAGATGAAATGATAATAGATACAGATGTTAAATAAATAAAAAAGGCTATCTTCGAATGGATAATAATTTAAGGAGATAGCTTTATTTTTATTCAAGTTATTAAGTATTTATTAAGTAAGTTAAATATCCTAAGTAAATTCCTATTAAAGTTAAACCTTCATATTTATTAATATCTTTTTCTTTGACAGCAAAGAAATAAGTTAAAATATTAATAATGATCATAAATATACTGTCTAAAATCAACTTAGGTTCTATAGTCATTGGAGATATAAATGATGATATACCAAGAATAAATAATATGTTAAAAATATTAGAACCAATAACATTTCCAAGTGCAATATCACACTCCCTCTTTGTAGAAGCCATAATAGATGTCACAAACTCAGGAAGCGATATTCCTATAGCTACGATAGTAAGACCTATTAAATGGTCGCTAACGACAAATGCAGAAGCTATATACGAAGCAGAAACAACAACCAATCTTCCACCAATAACTATGGCAATTATACCACCTATTGAATATACAATAGATTTAGACATAGATATTTCACAAGTACTTGCAATAACATCTCCATCTATTGAAATAGAAGCTTCATTTTATTAATAAGGTACAATTCATATCAGTACCTCCTGTATTTAATATGTAATGCATTAAAAAAACCCTCAAAACAGATAGAGATCTGCTTTGAAGGTCTTGCTTTTCAAGTTATATACAAACTTGCTTAACCAACCGGGTATTAAGAAATACTGAGATGATTGATTATACACAAAAGTGTAAGCTACTCCCCTTCAGGGAAATTAATTATATTAGTATTGTATTATAAAATACAAAAATTTACAATATAATACTAATATAATTTGGCTTATTTTAATGTTATTGTTACTAATTCATATATGAATTATAGTAATTTATTTCTAGACATGAAAAATGTGATTAATAGACAAATTAAAGTTGTAATTAGCATCACAAGCCAAAATCCATTTGCATCATTTCCATATGGAATACCGCCTACATTCATTCCAAAGAACCCAGATATTATAGTCGGAATAGAGAATATTAAGGTAACCGAAGTTAAAAACTGCATAACATTATTTTGATTATTACTTATAATTGCACTAAAAGCATCCATAATTCTACTTAATATATCTCCATATATTGTAGCCATTTCTAAGGCCTGTTTATTTTCAATGATAACATCTTCAAGTAAGTCTTCATCATCGGGGTATTTTTTTATACTAGTTGTACGAACCATTTTATTTAAAACTAGTTCAATTGCTTTTAAAGAAGTAGAAAAGTATACTAAAGACTTTTCTAATTCTAGAAGTTGCATAAGTTCTTTATTTTTCATAGACTTAGAAACTTCTTTTTCTATAATAGTTGTCATTCTATTTATCCTTCTTAAGTAGTACAAGTAGTAACTTGCATTTTTATGAAGGATTTGAAGTATGAAACGAGTTTTTTTATACGTATAAAAATCTTTAATATGACCTACAATGAAGTCATTTAAAATTTTAGTCTGTGCAGTACAAACAGTTACAATAACATTGTTAACTATTATGATACCAAGTGGTATAGTTGAATAGTGAGAGGAATTACTATCACTTTCATCTACAGGAATATCTATAAGTATAAGTGTATGATTATCTTCAACATCTATTCTTGAGCGTTCTTCCTCATCAAGTGCAGCTTTTACACTTTCGGCGTCTATATTTAGCAAAGTAACAATATCGTTAATTTCACTTTGATTTGGTTCAACAAGATTTATCCAACAGCCATTTTCGAAAGAATTTAGCTTCTCTAATTTGTTGTCAATAGTCTTATAGTATCTTATCATGGCAACACGTCCTTTATTCAATTTTATATAAATCCTATCACTTAATATTATCTATTAAATGACTAATTTATATAATGAAATAAAGAAATTAGTTTAATGTAAGATAATAATAAGTGATGTTATGAAAACCCACATCCGCACTGGGACTATGGTCCATTTACAATCACTCTCCCTTTAGATTTTTTATTTAGTAAATATTTTATGTCCTCTAATTAGCATACCTCGTTATAAAGGATAAATCAAGATTTGATTTATAAATATAAATTATTTTTATAAATATAAATTAGAGGTAAAGGATTTCATAATAAGTATATAAGATTGCTAAATAAAAAAATGGAATGTTGTATAAACATTCCATTTTTTATATACAAATTTTAGCTTAAATTTAATAGGAATAAACCTTAGATTTAGGAGTGTTAAAAGGTTTAAATATAATATAGCTAAAAATTGCGTGCTTATAGCTTACTTGTTAATTCTTTTATAACTTCATCTACAGAATACAACTTGTCAACCTTGTATGCATTAGCACCACAAAATAGTAATGCGTTATCAATATCGCCCTTAACTGCATTTATAAGTGCTTCAGATATGCAGTAAGGTGTATCCTTTGGATTACAAGGTATTAAACAATTATAACATTTTGTTATTTTAGGGCGAGTAGAAGAGACCCTTTGTATAAATTTGTTATGTATAGCTCTGCCAGGCATACCTACTGGACTAATTACTAAATTTATATCATCTTTAGTTGCATTGATATAAGTATCTTTAAAACTTTGAGAAGCATCGCACTCGTAAGTACCAACAAACTTAGTACCTACTTGAACACCACTAGCTCCAAGATTTATATATTTTAAAACATCGTCGCCTGTAAATATACCGCCAGCTGCAACTACAGGGATTTCTTTTTTGAATTTTTCTCCGTAAGTTTTTGCAACTTTGAGTATTTCAACGAATTCTTTGTCATAGTCTATATCATCTATGTTTTGAAGCTCTTCTTTGTTATATCCAAGATGACCACCAGCTTGAGGTCCTTCAACAATTATTAAGTCTGCTGTAACTTTTTCTTTTCTATCCCACATCTTAAGTATAACGTTAGCAGCTTTAGATGTAGAAATTATTGGTGCAATTTTAACTGAAGTTCCTTTTACTAACGAAGGTAACTTTGTAGGAAGGCCAGCTCCTGATATAATTAGGTCAACACCAGCAGATATTGCTTGTTTAACGTGTTCTTCATAATTATTCATAGCTACCATAAGATTTACACCTATAATACCGCCATTAGAATTTTCTTTAGCTTTTATAATATGCTTCTTTAAAGCTCTTAAATTTGCATTTAAAGTATTCTTTTCAAAATCTTCTTCATCATAACCTACATGAACTCCAGAAATAACACCGATTCCCCCAGCCTTAGCAACTGCAGCAGCCAAAGATGATCTAGATATTCCAACGCCCATTCCACCTTGTATTACAGGAACTTTTGCTATTAAATCTCCAATTTTTAATGGTTTTATGAGAATCTCCTCCTTATATGTGATATACAAGTACATGATTATAATAGTTAATATTATTACCTGGTACTAAAAATATTATACTATATTTTAATTAAAAAGAATAGCATTATTTAAAATAATATGAAAATTAGTTATTGAAATTAAAAAAGCACTTAAATAAGTACTTTTTTTAAAAAGGTTACAAAATTTAAACTAGAAATACACTACAATAGAGTATTACAATGTATATATAATTAGATATGTGTTTAAAATAAAAATGATAGCTTACATGAATTTATTAAAAATAAAAATAAAATAAATTTATTAAAATTCATAGAGATTTCATATACAGTGTATATAATAATAACAAAAGGAGGGATTTATTATAATGGGAATAGTACTAATAACAGCAATATTAATATGTGTTATGTATGGATTAACGTTCTTATCTTATTTAAGTGAGAGTCATATATTAGACGATTTAGCGCAAGACAATTTATAAGAGATGGAGTATATAAGTTTTATAAAATTTAACTTATATAATTATATAAATAATAGATATTAAACACATTTAAGCAAAAGAAAAAGCTCACTTAAAAAGTGAGCTTTTGTTGTATAATTTATTATTTTCCTTGTCTAGACTTATTATATCTTAATCTTTCTGTTTCGTTTAAGAATTTTTTTCTAAGTCTTATAGAGTCAGGAGTTATTTCAACTAATTCATCATCATCTATAAATTCTAAAGCTTCTTCAAGAGTGAATATTCTAGCAGGTTGTAATTTAACAGCATCATCAGTACCAGAAGCACGAACGTTAGTTAATTTCTTGTTTTTACAAGCGTTAACAACCATATCATCTTTTCTTGAGTTCATACCGATTATCATACCTTCGTAAACATCAACACCTGGATCAACGAACATAGAAGCTCTATCACTTAAAGCACTTAAAGAGTAAGCCATTGTAGAACCTGACCCTTGAGCAACTAAAACTCCATTACTTCTTCCTGGTATTGAACCTTTATGCTCTTCGTATTTCTCGAATGATCTAACTAAAGTTCCTTCTCCACGAGTATCGTTTATGAATTCACTTCTATATCCTAAAAGTCCTCTAGTTGGAGCTATAAATGTTATTTTAACATAATCTCCTTCTATTTCCATTGCTTCCATCATTGCTTTTCTTAAGTTAAGTTTGTTTATAACAGTTCCTGAGTATATTTCTGGACAGTTAACTATAACTCTCTCCATAGGCTCCATTAACTTACCATTCTCTTTAGTAAGTAAAACTTGAGGCTTAGATACACCTATTTCGTATCCTTCACGTCTCATGTTTTCAAGAAGTATAGATAAGTGAAGCTCTCCACGTCCTGATACTCTGAATCCATCAGTAGTATCCATTGGCTCAACTTTAAGTCCAACGTTAACTTCTAATTCTTTATCTAATCTATCTTTTATATGTCTAGTAGTTACGAATTTACCACTCTTACCGCAGAATGGAGAATCATTAACTAAGAAGTTCATAGACAATGTAGGCTCTTCTATGTGTATAAGTTCCATTGCCATTGGATTGTCAGTATCACATATAGTTTCACCTATAGATATATCTGGCATACCAGCAACAACAACTATGTCACCTGAATAAGCTTCATCTTTTTCTACTTGGATTAATCCTTCGTAAGCTGTAAGTTTAGATATTTTTCCTCTAGCAACAGATCCATCAACTTTACATACAGAAACAGTAGAACCATTCTTAACAGTTCCTTTGTAAACTCTACCTATACCAAGTCTACCTACATATTCATCATATGCAAGAGCAGATATTTGAAGTTGTAAAGATTCTTCACTGTAATCAGGGTATGCTTCAACATGGTTTATAACTGTTTCGAATAATGGAGATAAATCAGTACTTTCGTCATCCATTTCTTTCTTAGCTATACCTTGCTTAGCTACACCGTATATTATTGGGAATTCGCATTGCTCATCGCTAGCATTTAAGTCAACGAATAAGTCGAATACTTCATCAACAACTTCTTCAGCTCTTTGATCAGACTTATCTATTTTGTTTATGAATAGTATAGGTCTAAGTCCAGCTTCTAAAGATTTTTGTAAAACGAATCTAGTTTGAGGCATTGGCCCTTCACTAGCGTCAACTAGTAATACAACAGTATCAACAGTCTTGATAACACGTTCAACTTCAGAAGAGAAGTCACTATGTCCAGGAGTATCTACTATATTTATTTTGTAATCCTTGTAGTTGATAGAACAGTTTTTAGAATATATTGTTATACCTCTCTCGGCTTCAAGGTCATTACTATCCATTACACAGTCTTTTACGACTTCATTATCTCTAAAAGTTCCAGATTGATGTAAGAATGCATCAACTAGTGTTGATTTACCGGCATCAACGTGGGCAATAACTGCGATATTTATAATTTTATTTTTTGACATTTGTGTTGCTCCTTTCAGCATTAAAATAACTTTCTTAGTATAACACAGTATAGGTGTGTATACAAGATACTAATAGTTAAAATAACAGACGCTATGAAATATTTTTTATAAATGTTATGTGTAAAAGTGTATAAAAAGGATAAATATACTTGTATCATGTGTATAAAAAAATTAAACAGACCCTATATTAATAGAAGGAAAATGTTTTAATTAAGGTGTGCAGATGCTAGATTAGTTAATACAGTTTATTTTAAAAATATTATTATCTAAGTAAATAATAAAAAGAATTAATTAGTAAAATATCACGAATTTAATAAAAAAAATATAATTGTTGCAAAAATATATAATAAATGATTAAAAATAAATATATTAGGGTATAAATTAAATAAATAAAACAGTAAATAGGAGAATGAAAATATGATAAAAGTATGTCCTTATTGTTCAAATATAGATGTAAATAAATTGAAAAAAATATCTGGAGAAGAAAACGTAAAGACGGGATGTATAGGTGCGTGTAGAGCGTATTCAAAAGAAGCAGTAGGAAAAATAGATGGAGAACTTGTAATAAAGCAAAATGAAGAAGATTTCTTTAAAATATGTAAAAAATAAAAATATGGAGTATCTTAAAATGATTTTATTCATTTACAAAGGATACTCCATATTTTTTTGTATTTTTAAAGTTTAGAATAATAATCAACTACAAAATCTTTGAAAATTTTAGCACGAGAACTCATGTAATTATCAGGATACCAAGAAATATTTAAATAACGCTTACAAGGCGGATCTATTACATGCAATAGTTTTATAGATTCATCACTTGCAATATTCCAAGTGATTTGAGGTATAAAACTAATCCCGAAACCAGCTCTGATAAGGTTTCTAATTATCTCGGGAACATCACTTTCAAATACTGTATTTGGTGTAAATCCAGCAGACAAACACAACTTATCTGAAATTTTTCTAAAGGGCTTAGTAGCTTCGAAACTAATAAAATTTTCATTAGAGGCTTCTTTTAAGTAGATACTATCTTTGTTAGATAAAGGATTATCAGTAGATACGCCTAGAAACATTTCTTCTTCTAGAAGAGTTATAGAGTAAGGGCTTTTTAATTCTTCTAAAGTAGAAGAAATGCAAAAATCGAAAGTATGATGATTTAGTGCATGAATGTTATGTTGCAAAAGTTTAAATGTTGTATCAGGGTATAAAAATCTAAAATCTAAAACTAATTTAGATATAGTACTTGATCCCGCAAATACTAAAAGTTTTATTTCAAGGTCTAGTTTGTTATTCATATCAAGAAGCTGGTTTTTACCGTACTCTAAAATACTTAAAGCTTCGTCTACGGTTTTTAAGAATGATTTACCATTTTCATTTAACTTTATAACTCTTCCGTTCCTATCAAATAGATCAATGCCTAATTCTTTTTCTAAAGTATGTATAGACCGGCTTAAAGCAGGTTGTACAATGTTTAATTCTTTTGAACTTTTAGTGATATGTTCAGTTCTAGCTACATTTTGAAAATATTTCAAATGTATTAACTCCATATTTACAACTCACCATCCTAAATAATTGAATATAACAAATTTGTTAATGTTATATAACAAATTATATATTATTACTTATTAATATATCAACATAAATTAAAAGTGTAAATGTAAAAAAAATTCTAAAAGAGACTGTAACGTGTATACGAAAAAATTACGATTTGCAAATGAACTTAAATACCAAAACAAAAGATATAAATATGAAAACTATAAAAAAGGAGGTATGTTATATGAGTTTTAACTTTGCAGATGTATTTTTAAATCAGTTTATGTTGATGTTTATTGCAATAGTTACTGGTTTGCTCTTTGGGAAAATAAAATTTGGCAAATTTAGCTTTGGTATATCTGGAGCATTATTTACAGGGCTTGTAATAGGATGGGCTACGTTTAAATATGCAAAAGGTGTACCTGAAGGTGCAGTAGCTTTTGATGCATCACAAAAATTATTATCAGAAGGCGTAATATCAAATAATTTATTTGAAATATTTTTAATGCTATTTGTTTGTGCAGTGGGGCTTTTAGCAGCAAAGGATATGGGAATCGTCTTAAAAAAATATGGGCTGAAGTTTGTTATTTTAGGAATGGTTATAACATTTACAAGTGCAGCGGCTACATATGGTGCAACCCTATTTAGCAAAGACTCAAATCAATATGAAATTTCAGGAGTATATACAGGTGCGCTTACAAGTTCTCCAGGACTTGCAGCAGCTATAGAAACTGCAAGAGGGCATGCAACTGAAAAAGCAGCTGAGTATGAAAGTATGAATAGTAAAGAAAAAGAAAAGTTTTTGGAAATGGCAGGAGTAGAGAATATACCAAAAGACGTTGAAACATTTAAACTAAGTAATGAAATTAAAGATCAATATATAACAAATGCAGAAGCTAGCATAGGTGCAGGCCATGCAATAGGATATCCATTTGGAGTATTGATAGTAATATTAGCAGTTAACTTTTTTCCAGTTATCTTTAAAATTGATATCGAGAAGGAAAAATTACAATACAAAAAAGAATTAGAAGATGCAAGAAAATCAAGTAGTTCATCTAAAATAATAAAGGAATCAAAGTTTGATATAGCAGGATTTACACTAGCATGCGGTTTTGGATATATAATTGGAAATATAAACATATATCTACCATTTATAGGGTATTTTAGCTTGGGATCAACGGGTGGAGTATTAATAGGAGCACTTATTTTAGGTTATATAGGAAAGATTGGAAGTATAAGTTTTAGAATGGACTCAAAAACTCTAGGCATAATAAGAGATCTTGCATTAGCATTTTTCTTAGGCATAGTAGGGCTTAGATATGGTTATAAGGCTGTAGATGCACTAGTTGGCGCAGGAGCTTATTTGGCAGTAATTTCATTAGTTGTTGGTATTATAGGTATGTTTGGTGGATTCTTACTAGGAAGGTATGTACTTAAGATTAATTGGCCAATGCTATCAGGTGCTATATGTGGTGGTATGACGTCTACCCCTGGACTTGGCGCTGCAGTAGAAGCTTTAGGAAGTGATGAACCAGCAGCTGGATATGGAGCAACCTATCCATTTGCATTATTAGGAATGGTTATATTTACAATTATACTTCACAAATTACCGATGTAAAAGTTGATTAGCAAATGAGATAACACAACTTTATTAAGATTATATACTATCTCTTAAATAAGGATAGCTTAAATAATACTGAGTGGGGGGAGACTCATGGATAGTAGATTAAGATGTAGAGAGTTAAAAAGTAAAGTAATGAGCGCAGAGGAAGCTGCTAAATTTTTTAAAGACGGAATGGTTGTAGGTACTAGTGGGTTTACACCAGCAGGATATCCAAAAGCAGTTCCATTAGAAATAGCAAATAGAGCGAAGAATGGAGAAAAAATAGGTTTAACAATAATAACTGGTGCATCAGTAGGGCCAGAACTAGATGGTGAATTATCAGAATCAGGAGTTATGAAAAGAAGATACCCTTATCAAACTAATTCAACTTGTAGAAACAAAATAAACAATTCAGATATAAATTACTGTGATATGCACTTAAGTCATACACCTCAATGGGTTAAATATGGATTCTTTGGGAATATGGATATAGCAATAGTAGAAGCTGTAGCCATAACGAAAGAAGGCTATATAATACCATCAACTTCAATAGGAAATTCAAATGTTTTTGTAGAATATGCAGACAAAGTTATTGTAGAAATAAATACATCACAACCTTTAGAATTAGAAGGAATTCATGATATATATAATGTTGATATACCACCATTTAGAAAACCTATTCCTTTAACTAAAGTAGACGATAAAATAGGAACAAATTATATTTATTGTAATAAAGACAAGATATTAGGAATAGTATTTACAGACATAAAAGATAAGACAAGACCAGTTAGTAAAATAGATGATGTATCTAAGAAAATGGCAGATAATCTAATTGAATTTTTAGAAAATGAAGTTAGAGAGAATAGACTACCTAAAAATTTACTCCCTCTACAATCAGGCGTAGGAAGCGTAGCAAATGCAGTGATGGGGGGATTAGTTAATTCAAAATTCAAAGATTTAGTTGTTTATTCTGAGGTTATTCAAGACAGTGTAATAGATTTAATAGAAGCCGGTAAAGTTAAATTTGCATCTGGAACATCTTTAACTATATCACCAGAAAGATTGGATGATTTTTATAGTAAATTTAGCAACTATAAAGATAAATTAATACTTAGACCTCAAGAGATAAGCAACAGCCCAGAAATCGCAAGACGATTAGGTGTTATAGCTATAAATACAGCGATAGAGGTTGATATTTACGGAAATGTAAACTCAACAAATATAATGGGAAGCAGAATGATGAATGGTATAGGTGGATCTGGAGATTTTGCTAGAAATGGATACTTAACAATATTTACCACAGAATCAATTGCTAAAAATGGTGATATATCAAGCATAGTACCTATGGTATCGCACCATGATCATACAGAACATGATGTAATGGTAATTGTTACAGAACAAGGAGTAGCTGATTTAAGAAGCTTATCTCCAAAAGAAAGAGCTATTAAAATAATTGAAAATTGTGCACATCCAGATTACAAAGAAGCTTTATATCAATATTTCAATGAAGCTTGTGAAGGAAAGTACAAACATACTCCACATGTTTTATCAAAATCATTGTCTTGGCATGATAGATTTATGAAAACTGGAAGTATGGAAAACAAAGAGTCGCTATCTCAAAATAATTAAAATATATCAATTATAAATCTTTAATATATAAAGTCTATCATAGGATTTAGAAAGTACTAAACCTTATGATAGACAAATAATAAGGGGGATGCTGTATGACTAACAACAAAGAACAAATCCAAAATGGATTTGACAAGTGGGAAGAAAACAAAGTAAAAAAAAGTTTGGCCAAGTTTCCAGAAAGAAAAGAACACTTTGAATTTGACACAAGAGAGGAAGTAAAAAGATTATATACTCCGCTAGATGCTAATATTGATTATGAAAATGACTTAGGATTTCCAGGGCAGTATCCATTTACAAGAGGGGTTCAGCCAACTATGTACAGGGGTAAGTTTTGGACAATGAGGATGTATGCAGGATTTGCTACAGCAGAAGAATCAAATCAAAGATATAAATATCTAATAGATCAAGGATCTATGGGTCTTTCAGTTGCATTTGATTTACCAACACAGATGGGCTATGACTCAGATGAATCAATAGCTGAAGGTGAAGTAGGTAAAGTTGGAGTTTGTATAGATTCATTAGCTGATATGGAAATATTATTTGATGGAATACCACTAGATAAGGTATCTACATCAATGACAATAAATGCACCAGCAACAGTACTACTTGCAATGTATATTGCAGTTGCTCAAAAACAAGGAGTTAGTGCAGACAAACTAAGAGGAACTATTCAAAATGATATATTAAAAGAATATGTAGCAAGAGGAACATATATATTCCCAGTAAAACCTTCAATGAGATTAATAACAGACATATTTGAATATTGTTCAAAAGAAGTTCCAAAATGGAACACAATAAGTATTTCAGGATATCACATAAGAGAAGCTGGAGCAAATGCTGTACAAGAAGTAGCATTTACATTAGCTGATGGTATAGCTTATGTTAACGCAGCAATAGAAGCTGGTCTTCATGTTGATGATTTTGCACCAAGGTTATCTTTCTTCTTTAATGCGCATAACAATTTATTAGAAGAAGTTTCAAAATTTAGAGCAGCAAGAAGAATATGGTCAAAAATAATGAAAGAAAGATTTGGCTCAACTAACCCTAAATCATGGGCTCTTAAATTCCATACTCAAACAGCAGGATGCACACTAACAGCCCAACAGCCAGAAAATAATATAGTAAGGGTTGCAATTCAAACATTAGCAGCAGTTCTTGGAGGTACTCAATCACTACATACAAACTCCAAAGATGAGGCTTTAGCACTTCCAAGTGAAGATTCAGTAAGAGTAGCACTTAGAACACAACAAATAGTAGCACACGAAAGTGGAGTAGCAGATAGCATAGATCCGCTTGCTGGTTCATATTATATAGAGAGCTTGACTAATCAAATAGAAGAAGAAGCTTTAAACATTATAAATAAGATAGATGAATTAGGTGGAGCACCACAAGCAATAGAAAAAGGATTTATTCAACAAGAAATAATGGATAGTGCTTATAAATATCAAAAGGATATAGAAAATAATGAAAAAATAATTGTTGGTGTTAATAAGTTCCAAATAGAAGAAGAATCACCAAAAGGATTATTAAAAGTAGATCCTATGGTAGGAGAGAGACAAATAGAAAAAATAAAAGCTCTTAAAGAAAAAAGAGACAATTATAAAGTTAAACAAACTTTAGAAGCTTTAAGAAATGCATGTAAAAGCAGTGAAAATGTAATGCCATATATATTAGAAGCAGTTAAAGAATATGCTACGTTAGGTGAAATATGTGGAGTTATGAGAGAAGAATTTGGTGAATATAAACAAACAGTTATGATATAGGGGGGAATTAAAGATATGAGACCAATAAGAGTATTAGTTGCAAAGCCAGGCCTTGATGGTCATGATAGAGGTGCTAAGGTAATCGCTCGTGCCTTAAGAGATGCAGGTATGGAAGTAATATATACGGGACTTCGTCAGACTCCCGAACAAATAGTCGCATCAGCTATACAAGAGGATGTTGATGTTATTGCTATGAGCATTTTATCAGGAGCACATAACCATTTATTGCCAAAAGTTGCAGATTTACTAAAATCAGAAGAAGTAAATGACATATTAATAATAGGCGGAGGAGTTATACCAGAAGATGATATACCAGGGTTAAAAGAAAAAGGAATAGCTGAAATTTTTACTCCTGGTACACCAACTTCTGTGACAATAGATTTTATAAAAGAAAATATAAAAAAAGACTTAGTTTAAAAAAGTGAGGATAATATGAAAAATATAGTGAATGGAGTACTAGAAGGTAAAAAAAGAGATTGCGCTAGACTTATCACTATTGTAGAAAATGAATCATGTGGATATGAAGAGGCATTAAAAGAAATATACAAACACACTGGAGGGGCTTATGTTGTTGGAATAACTGGTCCCCCTGGTGCTGGTAAATCCACATTTACTGATAAGTTAGTAAAGTTAATTAGAGAAGAAGGTAAGAAAGTAGGAATAATAGCAATAGACCCAACAAGCCCTTTTACAAAAGGTGCAATCCTCGGGGATAGGATTAGAATGAATGATTTAAGCACAGACCCAGGGGTTTTTATAAGATCTATGGGAACTAGAGGAAGCTTAGGTGGTTTATCTAATGCTACACAAGCAGCTATAAAGGTATTAGATGCTTATGGATGTGATTATATATTTATAGAAACTGTTGGGGTTGGCCAATCTGAAATTGATATAGTAAAAACAGCTGATACTACTTTAATAGTTATGGTTCCTGGTTTGGGAGATGATATACAAGCTATAAAAGCAGGTGTTATGGAAATTGCAGATGTGTTTGTTATAAATAAAGCTGATAAAGATGGAGCTAAAAAAACATCTTTAGAAATAGAAATGATGCTAGATTTTAAAAAGGATTGGGAATTTAGACCTCCAGTAAACCTAGCTATAGCAGAAAACGGACAGGGTGTAGATATAACTTATCAAAATATATTAAAACACAAAGAGTTTTTAGAAAAAAATAATAAATTAAATGATAATAGATTAGATAGAAATAGACTTGAGGTTAAAGAACTAGTACAAAGAAAAGTTGCTAAAATGGTAAAAAAATTAGAATACAGTGATGAAGTAGAAGAATTATTAACTAAGACTATGACTAAGGAAATAGATCCTTATTCTATAAGTAACATTTTATTTAAAAAAATAACTAATAGTAAAAATTTATAAGTGGAGGGGTAATGATGGATATATTAAGAGTTGACCATGTTGGTATAGCTGTAAATAATTTAGAAGAAACTTTGAAATTTTATGAAGATGTATTGGGGTTAAAATGTGAAGGAACAGAGATAGTAGAAGAACAAAAGGTAAAAGTTGCTTTCTTACCAGTAGGAGAAACAGAACTTGAATTATTAGAATCAACTACTGAAGAGGGTCCAATAGCAAAGTTTATAGCTAAAAATGGAGGACGTGGAGGGATACAACACGTTGCTGTAAGAGTTGAAAATATAGAAAAAGCAATAGAAGAAGTTAAATCTAAAGGATATAAAATGATAGATGAAAAACCTAGATATGGAGCAGGAAATGCAAGAATAGCATTTTGCCATCCAAAGGGAGTAGATGGAGTATTGTTAGAGTTAAGTGAAAGAAAATAGCCAAAAATAAATACTTGGGGGTGATTTTGTGTCACAAGAAAAACTAAACTTACTTAATGAAAAAAGAGGCAAGATAGAATTAGGTGGAGGTCAAAAAAGAATAGACAAACAACATGCATCTGGTAAATTAACAGCAAGAGAAAGAATGAATAAATTATTTGATGATAATACTTTTGTAGAATTAGATGCTTTTGTTAAACATAGATGTTCTAATTTTAAAATGGAAAAACAAGAAATACCTGGCGAAGGTGTTGTCACAGGATATGGAAAAGTAGATGGAAGGTTAGTTTGTGCTTTTGCTCAAGATTTTACAGTACTTGGTGGATCTTTAGGCGAAATGCATGCTAAAAAAATTGGAAAAGTGATGGATATGGGAATAAAAGTAGGGGCGCCAGTAGTAGGGCTTAATGACTCAGGAGGAGCTAGAATTCAAGAAGGTGTTGATGCACTTGCTGGGTATGGAGAAATTTTTTATAAAAATACTATAGCATCAGGTGTGATCCCACAAATATCAGCTATAATGGGACCTTGTGCAGGGGGAGCAGTTTATTCACCAGCATTAACAGATTTTGTATATATGGTAGACCAAACGAGTCAAATGTTTATAACAGGTCCACAAGTTATAAAAACTGTAACAGGGGAAGAAGTAAGTGCCCAAGATTTAGGTGGAGCAGCAACACATAATAATACTTCAGGGGTAGCTCATTTTATGGCTTCAAATGATGAAGATTGCATAAATCAAATAAGAAAATTATTAAGCTTCCTACCTTCAAATAATTCTGAAAAAGCTCCGATAATTGAAAGTATAGATGATCCAAATAGATTAAATGAAGTTTTAAATAAGATAATTCCAAATGATTCAAATAAGCCATATGATATGAAAGAAATTATATATGAAATAATTGATGAAGGTGATTTCTATGAAGTTCAGCCATACTTTGCACAAAATATTATAACTGGATTTGCAAGAATAACTGGAGAAAGCGTAGGAATAATTGCGAATCAACCTAAATTTATGGCTGGGTCATTAGATATAAACTCATCTGATAAAAGTGCAAGATTTATAAGAACTTGTGATGCATTTAATATTCCAATTGTAAATTTAGTGGATGTACCAGGATTTTTACCAGGAACTTCTCAAGAATACGGTGGAATAATACGTCACGGTGCAAAAATGTTATATGCATATAGTGAAGCTACTGTTCCTAAAATTACAATTATAACTAGAAAAGCATATGGTGGGTCATATTTAGCTATGTGTTCAAAAGATTTAGGAGCAGATATGGTTTTAGCATGGCCTACAGCTGAAGTTGCAGTTATGGGACCAAGTGGAGCCGCAAATATAATATTTAAAAATGATATAAAAAATGCTGAGGATCAAAAATTAATGAGAGAAACTAAGATAAAAGAATATACAGAGGAATTTGCAACTCCATATAAAGCGGCTGAAAGAGGATATATTGACGATGTAATTGAACCATCACTTACAAGAATAAGACTTTGTGATGCACTTGACACATTATCTTCTAAACGTGAAGAAAGACCGCCTAAAAAGCACGGAAATATACCTTTATAGGAAGGTGGTAAATTATGAATATTAGCCAATTATTAGAATCTTTAAAAGATCCTTCAGCAGCATTAAGTATAGGCGATAAACTGCTTGCTGGATTTAGTGTAGCTATACTTTCAATGAGTGTAGTATTTATAGTATTAGTTATAATAGCAGGAATAATAAGTTTATTACAAAGAGAAAAAATTAAGCCACAACCTACAGTATCATCTGTAGTTAATACCCAAGAAGTAAATAATGAAATACAAGATAATACAGAACTAGTAGCTGTAATTACTTCAGCAATTTGTGCAGCCACTGGAAATAAAGCTAATAACATACTAGTTAGAAAGATAGTAAGAAGCAATAACTCTAAATCAAGTTGGGAAAGTATATCAAAGAATATTACTAAATAATGAACCATAGGGGGAGTTTAAAAATGATAAAAAAATACAATATAACAGTTAATGGAAATACATACGATGTAGAGGTGGAGGAATTAGGTAGTGAAGCCGTTTCTAGACCACAAGCAGTGCAACAAAGTGCACCTAAAGTAGTAGCGCAAAAACCTCAAGCAGCACCAGTAAGTTCAGGTGCAGGAAGTATAAATGCACCAATGCCAGGAACTATTAATGATGTTCGCGTTAAAGCTGGAGATAATGTAAAAAAAGGCGATGTTTTATTAATACTTGAAGCTATGAAAATGGAAAATGAGATAATGGCAAGTTGTGATGGAACAGTTTCAAAAGTAAGCGTATCAAAAGGAGCATCAGTAAGCGTAGGGGACGCTTTAATAACTATAGGATAGAAATTAAAAAGAAGGGGGACTTACCCGTGGGAGAAGTTATAACTGATTTTATTCAATCAATGGGTATTGTTAATATGGACTGGAGACAATTAGTAATGATTGTAATTGCCTGTGTCCTATTATATTTAGCAATAGCTAAAGGTTTTGAACCTTTATTATTAGTACCTATAGCTTTTGGTATGCTGCTTTCAAATATTCCACTTTCAGGAGTTATGAATAGTGCAGTTTCTACAATTGAGCCTATAGGAAACGCAACAAATGGAATTATGGAGGCCGGTATTAGTACCAAAACGCCAGGAGGTCTACTATATTATCTATTCCAAGGCGATGCACTTGGAATATTTCCTCCATTAATATTTTTAGGAGTTGGAGCTATGACAGACTTCGGTCCGTTAATAGCCAATCCAAAGAATATATTACTTGGAGCAGCAGCACAATTTGGAATATTTTTCACTTTTATAGGAGCTTTACTTCTTGGATTTACAGCACCAGAAGCAGCTTCAGTAGGTATAATAGGTGGAGCAGATGGACCAACAGCTATTTACTTAACAACGAAATTAGCACCACATTTATTAGCACCAATAGCAGTTGCAGCTTATTCATATATGGCTTTAGTTCCAATAATTCAGCCACCAATAATGAAAGCTTTAACTACTAAGGAAGAAAGATCTATAGTAATGGTTCAAAGTAAGCATGTTTCTAAAAAAGTAAAAATAATATTCCCAATAGTTGTTACTATAGTAGTATCACTACTTTTGCCAGCAGCAGCAACACTAATTGGGATGCTTATGTTTGGTAATTTACTTAAAGAATGTACAGTTACTGATAGATTATCAGATACTGCTACAAATGCTTTAATGAATATAGTTACTATTTTCTTAGGACTATCAGTTGGAGCATCTGCTCAATCTGAAATATTTTTAAGCGCACAAACTTTAAAAATATTCGTTCTTGGAGTTGTAGCATTTGGGATAGGAACAGCAGCAGGAGTATTGTGTGCTAAATTTATGAATAGATTTACTAAGGAAAAAGTAAATCCACTTATAGGTGCAGCAGGAGTATCAGCAGTTCCAATGGCAGCTAGGGTTGCCCATAAAGTTGCGCAAGAAGAAGATCCAGGTAACTTCTTATTAATGCATGCAATGGGTCCTAATGTTGCAGGAGTTATAGGGTCTGCGGTTGCAGCTGGAATATTACTTAGTCTACTTGGATAAAAAATTATATGAGGAGTATCTCAAGATGAAGTTAATCATTAAGAGATATTCCTTTTTTATGTATTGTCAAAGTATCTAAATCTATATATAATAACTAGTATATTCTAAAAAATTAGCATCATAATAATTAAAAAGCATAAATTTAATATAGACACATATATATACATACAATATATTAACAATAAATAAAAAGGATGGGAAAATAAATGGGATTTTTTAAAAGATTAAAAGATGTAGTAGATGCAAAAGCAAATAAAGCGTTAGAAAAACATGAAGACCCTATAGAAATGTTAGATTTATCAATAGTAAAAAAAGAAAAACTACTTCAAGATGCAAAAAAACAATGTGCAAACTTTATAGCATCAGTAGATGGGATTAGAAATGAAAAAAAAGAAATATTAGAAAAAATTGATAAATACGAAGAAGCAACTAAAGCAGCTATATTAAAAGAAGACGTAGAAAAAGCACAAAGCTTTGTAAAACAAAAATTAGATTTAGAAGAAAAATTAAAAAATAGCGAAAATAGGATAGTAGATCATGATGAGAAAATACAATTTATAAAAGATAAAATACAAGACTTAGAAATAGAAGTATCTAAAATGAAATCTAAAAAACAAGAATTAGCTACAAGACTTGATGTAGCTGAGATAAGCAATGAAATAAATGAAACATTAGCAGGACTTAGTGATGATAAGGGTATAAGTTTAGAAGAATTAGAAAAGAAAGTATCACAAAAAGAAAACTATGGTAAAGCCTTAGAAGACTTAAAACCTAAAAATGAAGATGCAGTTTTAGATGAATATATAAATAGTTCACCTGTAGTGGATGATAAAATAGAAAAAGAACTAGAAAGAATAAAAGAGCAAATGAAAAAATAATTGAGAAATAACCTTACTGTGATATGCAAGGGAGGGAAAGTTTAGTGAATGAAACAATAGAAATCGAAAAAAATAAATACAAAACTACTTATACAGATTTAATGTTTGCATACGATGATTTAAGACAAATTTTAGATGAAAAAGAACTCAATAAAAGAACTTTCATAAATAAACTAAATACTTTAAAAGATTATATGGAGCTTTTAGATAAACTAGAAGCTGAAAGTAAAAAAGATAAAGGCTTTTTTAATAAAATCTTAAAAACAGAAAAAAGCATAGATGATAAAATTTACAATTATTTAGATCATAACAAAAAAACAGATATAGAAAAATTACAAAAATGTAGAGAATGTAAATGTAGAAATTGTACTAAAGAATGTTTTATGAAAGGATGTTTAAATTGTAGAGAACAAGAATATGTATTTGATTGTAACAAAGAAGATGCATTGCTTACAAAATCTACAGATCAGGTAACACTTTACAATGACGATAAAGAGTATGTATTTAATGTAGCGGGCTATTTAGTAGAAAAAGATGAAGAAGGTAATTTTTATAGATATGTTTATTTAATAGATAAACTAGATTATGATAATCAACATATATTAAGATATTCAAAGTTTAAAGGGAATGAAAGTTATGATTCAGTAATAGTAGATGAAAAGCAAGATGAACTTGTTAGAATAAATGATAAATTTATAGAGTTAGGGCTTAAAGTATAAAATGAAAAAAAGAAGTATAAAGTTAATATCCCTTTTTACATTGTCCCTACTTTTAATCATAGGATCCCTAAATTTAGTTTTAGTAACTAAATCTTATGCATCTGATAAGGAAAATAAAAATGAAATCTATTGTTTAGCTCAGTCAAAACCAAAATCAGGTGGATTTAGTTCGGGTGGAACTAAAAGTTATTCAAAACCAAAGAGCACTATAATAAAGCCTGATTCAGGAGGATTTTCAACAAAACCTAATAAAACATATAACAATAATAATTCAAATAGTAGCGTAAAACCCGATTCAGGAAGTTTTTCAACAAAACCAAAAAATAATGATAAAACTTATGAAAACAAAGAGTATAAAGATTATAAAGGAGGAAGTAGAACTACTTTTAATAGAGGTGGATTTTATGGTTTTTTTAATCCGTTTTATGGAATGAGACATGGATTTAGAACTAGCTCATGGATAACTAAAGTAGTTGTAACTATAACAATAATAGTAGTTTTATATATAGTTATAGACTTTATAAGAAATAGGAAAAATTAAAAATGTAAGCCTAGTATAAATTATAGCTAGGCTTTTTTTGATTTTAAATTTATATTAGTTATTTTTAAATAAAAAAGATAAATTAAAAAACTATTGATTTAAATAAATAAATGATTTAATATACCTATAGGGGGTATATTTAAAATATAACCAAAAATTAGAGAGGAGTTACAAATAATGGATAATAATATAGAAACAAAAACATATAAAGTAACTGGAATGACTTGAGCTGCATGTGCAAAAACTGCCGAGAGGGTAGTAAAAAAACTTGATGGAGTATTAAGCGCAAGTGTAAATATAGCTACAGAAAAAATAGAAATAGAATATGACATCAATAAAGTGGACTTTGAAAACTTTAGTCAAGCTTTGCAAAAAGCAGGGTATGGATTAGTAGAGGATACTAATTATAGAAATATAGAACTTAAAATAGGTAAAATGACTTGTGCATCATGTTCAAAAGCAGTGGAAAGAGTAGTTAAAAAACTTGATGGCGTGCAAAATATAAACGTAAATATAGCTACAGAAAAAGCTACATTAAGCTATGACTGCGATAAATTGAGGCTATCTCAAATAAAAGAAGCAATAACAAAAGCAGGATATGAAGTATTACAAGAAAATAAAAATAAAGAAATAGATGAAGATAAAATAAGAAAAGAAAAAGAAATGAAAACTTTACTTACAAAATTTATTATAGCTATAGGATTTTCAATACCACTATTTTATATAGCTATGGGACCTATGATTTCAAAACCTTTTGGACCATGGCCAATACCAAAATTTATAAGTCCAATGCATAATCCACTAAACTATGCATTAATACAAATTGCTTTAGTAATACCAGTAATGATTGCTGGGTATAAATTTTATATAAATGGATTTAAAGCATTGATAGGAAAAAGTCCTAACATGGATTCACTAGTTGCAATAGGAACAAGTGCTGCATTTTTATATAGTTTATATACAACATTTAAAATATATACAGATAACATGAACGCAGGTCATGGACATCACCAATTATATTTTGAAAGTGCAGGTATAATAATAGCATTAATATTACTTGGGAAATATTTAGAATCTAAGTCAAAAGGAAAAACAAGTGAAGCAATAAAGAAACTTATGGGGCTTCAACCAAAAACAGCAATAGTTATAAAAGATAATAAAGAAATTGAAATTTCAATAGATGAAGTAGAAGTAGGAGATATAATAGTAGTTAAACCCGGAAGTAAAATACCTGTAGATGGTATAGTTGTAGAAGGTCACACATCAATAGATGAGACAATGCTAACAGGAGAGAGTATACCAGTAGAGAAAAATATAGGTGACAAAGTAACAGGAGCTAGTATAAATAAAAATGGTAGTATTAAGTTTAGAGCAGAAAAAATTGGAAGTGATACAGCGCTATCTCAAATCATAAAGTTAGTAGAAGAAGCACAAGGTAAAAAAGCTCCTATAGCTAAATTAGCAGATACAGTATCAGGATACTTTGTACCAGTGGTAATACTTATTGCAATATTATCAGCAGTTTTATGGTTTGTAATAGGAAATAAAGATATAGAATTTGTGCTTACAATATTTATATCAGTACTTGTAATAGCTTGCCCATGTGCTCTAGGTCTTGCAACACCTACTGCAATAATGGTAGGAACAGGAAAAGGTGCTGAAAATGGAATACTGATAAAGGGCGGAAAAAGTTTAGAATTAGCTCATAAAGTAGACACTGTAATCTTTGATAAGACAGGAACAATAACAGAAGGGAAACCAAGTGTTACAGATATAATTGTAGAAAATGAAATAGACGAATGCTATCTTTTACAAATAGCAGCAAGTGCAGAAAAAGGTTCAGAACATCCACTTGGAGAGTCTATTGTAAAATTTGCAATAGATAAAAATATAGAATTTATGAAAGTAGAAAAGTTTAATGCAATACCTGGTCATGGTATAGAAGTAAGCATAGATAATAAAAGCATATTACTTGGAAATAAAAAGCTTATGAATGATAGAAAAATAGAACTAAAGAATTTACAAGCTAAAAGTGATGAATTAGCAGGTGATGGAAAAACACCTATGTATATAGCAATAGATAATAGATTAGGAGGTATAATAGCAGTAGCTGATATAGTGAAGCCAAGTAGTAAAAAAGCTATAGAGAAGCTTCACAGTATGGGAATTAAAGTAGCTATGGTTACAGGAGACAATAAAAAAACTGCAAATGCTATAGCAAAACAAGTGGGAATAGATATAGTACTTGCAGAAGTATTACCACAAGATAAGTCTAATGAAGTTAAAAAACTTCAACAGCAAGGGAAATTTGTTGCGATGGTTGGAGATGGAATTAACGATGCACCAGCTCTAGCAAAAGCAGATATAGGGATTGCAATAGGAAGTGGAACAGATGTTGCAATTGAGTCTGCGGATATAGTACTTATGAAAAGCGACTTAATGGATGTACCAACAGCTATAAAATTAAGTAAAGAAACTATAAAAAATATAAAACAAAATTTATTTTGGGCCTTTGGGTATAATACTGTTGGTATACCAATAGCAGCAGGAGTTTTATATATGTTTGGAGGACCACTATTAAGTCCAATGTTTGCAGCT
This sequence comes from Peptostreptococcaceae bacterium VA2, assembly GCA_000686145.1. GTDB lineage: Bacteria > Bacillota > Clostridia > Peptostreptococcales > Peptostreptococcaceae > Romboutsia_D. Next base: position 1,309,535 of record JMMB01000007.1, read on the forward strand.
GCGGCAATGAGTTTAAGTTCTGTATCAGTTGTAAGTAATGCACTTAGACTTAAGGGTTTTAAAGCATATAAATAAAAATATAAGTAGCACTTGTGATATGATTTATAAATATTAAACTATGAAAGAGAGATTAATATAAAAAAATTATAGGCATAGTGCTACTTTTTTTATTATGGGAGCGTTGTTAGGCATAATTATATTTTTCATACTTACAATAGGGTTAAAGTGAATAAAAGTATTATTTTCTAAAAGCTATTGAGAGTTTATACTTCTGTCCGTATTATAGTAAAAAGAGGGGGAATAAACTTATGAAAAAAATTAAACGATTTAAAACAATGAATCTAGTAGTGTGTTTTGCAATTACATTATGCATGTGTACACAGACTTTTGTTAGCTTCGCGGCAACAAATACTACTAATCAAGAAGATGTTGACTTAGGTATATCAAACTTGAAGTACAACAGAAATGAAGTATTAGCAGCGAAAGGTGACACAATAGAAAGCTTTACTCCAAAAGAAGGCATTAATTCAAATGATAAATTTATAGTAGTAGAGCGTCAAAAAAAATCACTTACGACATCACCAGTAGATATTTCAATTATTGACTCTGTAACTAATCGTACATATCCTGGGGTATTACAACTAGCAGATGATGATTTTGTTGAAAATCGACCTAGCGTCTTAACGTGTAAAAGAAAGCCCATAAATATTAGTATAGATTTACCAGGTATGAAAAATGAAAATACAATGAAAGTAGAAAACCCTACATATGGAAATGTGTCTGGAGCAGTAGATGAACTAGTGTCTAATTGGAGTGATAAGTATTCACAAACACATACATTACCTGCAAGAACACAGTATTCAGAATCTATGGTTTACAGCAAATCTCAAATAGCAAGCTCACTTAATGTTAATGGTAAAGTTCTTAATGATTCTCTTGGAATAGATTTTAATGCTATATCAAATGGTGAGAAGAAAGTGATGGTTTTAGCATATAAGCAAATTTATTATACTGTAAGTGCAGAACTACCTAATAATCCATCAGAAGTTTTTGATGATAGTGTTAGCTTTAACGAATTAACTCGTAAAGGTGTAAGCAATGAAGCACCACCACTTATGGTATCAAATGTTGCTTATGGAAGAACTATTTATGTAAAATTAGAAACTACATCTAAGAGTAAAGATGTACAAGCTGCTTTTAAGGCACTAATAAAAGGCAATAATGTAAGTAGTAATCAACAGTATAAAGATATTTATGAAGACAGTTCATTTACTGCTGTAGTATTAGGTGGAGATGCACAAGAACATAACAAGGTTGTTACAAAAGACTTTGATGAAATAAGAAATGTAATTAAGGACAATGCAGAATTTAGCTTAAAAAACCCTGCATATCCAATTTCATATACAAGTGTTTTCTTAAAAAATAATGCTATTGCTGCTGTACATAATAAAACAGATTATATTGAGACAACATCTACAGAATATTCTAAAGGAAAAATAAATCTTGATCATAGTGGTGCATATGTTGCTCAATTTGAAGTAGCATGGGACGAATTTTCATATGATGAAAATGGAAAAGAAGTATTAACTCATAAGACATGGGATGGAAATTACAAAGATAAAACAGCACATTTTTCTACGACAATACCACTTCAAGCGAATACTAAAAATATAAGAATTTTAGCAAAAGAATGCACAGGGCTTGCTTGGGAATGGTGGAGAAATGTTATTAATGAATATAATGTACCTCTAACTAATAATATAAATGTTTCAATTTGGGGGACTACACTTTATCCAAGATCTAGTATAACTTATTAATTATAATTTAATATATATATAATTCAATGCAAAATAGCTATGGTTTAACCATAGCTATTTTGCATTGAATAAATAACATTATTTCAAATTAAAAAATAAATTCATGTGAAATTCATATAGATATAAATTAGTTATGATAAAATTAAATAAGTATAAAAAAGAGTATAAAAATACAAACTTAAAGTAGGAGCTGATAAAATGAGTGCGTCAATACTAGTAGTAGAAGATGATTTTAATATACAAGAACTTATAGTAGAATTCTTAAGTTCACAAGGATATAGCGTAGATTATGCTAATGATGGTGTAGAGGGAGTTAAAAAGTTTAAGCAAGGAAATTACGATTTAATAATATTAGATGTTATGATGCCAAATTTAGATGGGCACTCAGCATGCAAGATGATTAGAAAAACTTCAAATGTACCCATAATATTTTTGACAGCATTAAATGATGAAAGCAATCAAGTTAAAGGATTCGAATTAGAATGTGATGATTATATAACAAAGCCATTTTCATTTAAATTATTAATAAAAAGGGTAGAAGCAGTGCTTAGAAGAAGTTCTCAAATTATTAATAATGATAATATATCCTTTGAGAAATTAACATTAGATTTAAATACTTATAGTGCAAATGTAAATGATGAAACTATAGAATTAACATTAAAAGAATTTAATATATTAAAAACATTAATAGAAAAGTATCCACAAGTTATAACAAGAGAAAATTTATTAGATAGTATATGGGGGTATGATTATTATGGAGATACAAGAATTGTCGATGCACATATAAAAAATATAAGAAAAAAAATAGTTCTACCATACATAAAAACTGTAAAAGGGATAGGGTATACACTTGAGAAGAATATTTAATAAATGGGAAAGTTTAAACATAAAATATAAATTATTTTCAATAACTACGGGACTTTTATTAGCATTAGCTATAATAATATATTTAATTTTATATTTTTTATTACCATCATATTATCATAAATACAAGATAAGTCTTTTAGAACAAAGTATAAAAACTTTAAGCGAACAGTCAATAAATTATACTACGCTAGAGTTAGAGGAAAAACTTTTTAATATAGCAAAAGAGCAAAACTTGTCGGTATTGTTAACAGATTCTAATGGTAGGATAATTTACGGTAAAAATGAATTTATAGTTTTAAAATATAGTAAGTATATAATAAATAATAATAGCAAGGAGTTTCCATTATCTATATTAATGTATACAAAAGATTCTCCTCTACCGTATAGATTAAATATAGTAATGCCACTTCAGCCAATTGATGAAGCTAGTGACGTTATTAGAAACCTTATGCCGTATATAATTTTAGTTGCCATTTTAATAGCAATATTAGGGGCATATATATATTCAATTGTAATAACAAAACCATTAATAGATATAATTGAAAGTGAAAGAGAAGCTGAAAATAGAAGAAAAGACTTTGTTGCTACAATATCGCATGAATTAAAAACACCTATAACTATAATAAGTGGTCAATTAGAAGGTATGATTTATAACGTAGGTAAATATAAAGATAGAGAAACTTATCTAGAAAAATGTTATGATTCAACACAAGAATTAAAAGAATTAGTTAATGAGATGATGGAAATATCAAAATGTGAGATATTAGAAAAAGATTTAGTAGTAAGTGAAATTAATTTAAGTAATCTTTTAGATCGATTACTTAAAAGACAGACTTTTTTAATAGAGGAAAAAAATATAACAACAATTTTAAAAATAGAAAAAGATATTTACATTACTTGTGATGAAGAAAGAATAGCAAAGGCTATAAATAATATAATAAATAATGCTATTAAATATTCTCCACAAAACGAAAAAATTATAATAAGACTATATAAAAACATACAAAAAATTCCTAAGAAAAAGGCTTGTATAAAAACCTATTTAGAAATAGAAAATACAGGTGTTATAATAGATGAAAAATATTTGAGTGAAATATTCAAACCATTTTTCAGAATAGAAAAGTCTAGAAATAGAAAAACAGGCGGAAGTGGATTAGGTTTATATCTTGTAGGTCAAATATTTGAAAGCCATGGATTTAATCATAGCTTAAAGAATAAAGAGAATAGTGTGATATTTACGGTTGAATTTTAAAAGTTAAAAATATTCTAATTTCATTCACAATAAACTCACACTAAATTCATATAAGAAATGTATTATATAAGTATAGAAAGACTAGCTTAAAAACCATAAAACCCTATTGTAATGGCAGCCCTCCCTCACATCCTCATATAGAGTTGCCATTACAAAACTATCCCCATAAAACTCCAAATTATGGGGCTTTTTTTTATATAGCTATCTTGTAAAACAACATACGTTATGCTAGAATAACACTAGGTAATATATTGCAGTGCAAGATAGTCGTAGTTGACTATATTGTAAAACAAGATAGAGAGGTGTAAGTTAGTGACTTCAACACAAATGCTAAAAGGAATATTAGAAGGATGCTTATTAGCTATAATTTTCGAAGAAGATGTGTATGGATATGAAATGATTAAAAAGCTAGAAAATTATGGATTTGATATGATTAGTGAGGGCAGTATTTATCCTCTTTTAATAAGAATGAAAAAAGAAGAACTAGTTGTAACGACTACGAAAGTATCTGAAAGTGGACCTAAGAGAAAATATTATTCTATTACAGATAAGGGAAAAATTGAGTTAGATTCATTTAAACTTACATGGAATAATATGTCAAGTTGCGTAAATAAACTTTTGAAATAAAATAAATTAGGGGTGAGAACATGTGTATATCAAAAGAGGGAGAAAAATTTATAACAGATCTTAATGTGTATTTGCTTTTAGGACGAAAAAGTGAAAAAGAAGTAAAGGAATTTATTGAAGAAGCAGAGCAACATTTAATTTTGAGTGAGAAAGAAGGTAAAAGTGTAAAAGATATATTCGGAGATTCTCCGGAAGAATATGCTAAATCTGTTGAAAAAGAGTTACCATATGATAAAAAAGGAATTTTAGGTTTAGGATTTATATTTATTATTGGTCTTACTTCATGGATATTTTTAAGTCAATTAGATTACGGTCCATATAAAAGCTCAGTGTTAGAAGTAGTTGGAATTCCGTTAATTCTTGTTATGTACTTAGCATTTATGTTACTGTTTGCTAAAAAGTTTGCATTTAAAAATACAAAATTTAATATTTCAATATATATCCTTTCAACATTAGAAATAGCTGCATTAGTAGCTGTAGGCCTTGTTGGTCAAAAAATGCCACAAATAGAACTATTTAGTGAACCTACTGTAAGGATAATTATAATTATGTTGATTTTAGTTTCTATAACTACTGTAATAACAAAAAAAACAACAGCTCCAATATTTCCATTTTTAATAAATATACCAAAAATTTTGTATTATTTCTTTGGTATAAACTTAGGTAATTTAGAAATACCAGCATTATTACTAGGGGTTGTGTTAATGTTTATAGCTTTAAAAATAGAAACAAATAGTTCTCCTAAAACAAATTAAAATATATGTAATTATAAAAAAGATTAAAGCATAAAAAATAGGCTTAAAAGTATAAAGATAAAATAGCCTATTTTTATGCAAAAATATAACTTATAAAAAATACATTATTTAACGAGGTAGAGTAAAAGTATCTTTCTTAACATTTACAAGATAATCAACTGCATATCCCATAATAATAACACCTGGAATATTTATAATAAGCCTTACTAGCGTAAATTCATAACCTAGTGCACCCACTTCAAACAGCAATGTAGAAAATTTAGTAACACACCAAGCATTTAAAAATATTATTATATTAGAAAATTTAACACCTTTTTTTATAAGTACAGCAGTAAATGGAAAAGCAGCGTACATAGGACCTGCAGCAAAAAATGCAATTAAAAATGATAATAATATGCCTACAAATCCAGAATTACAACCCATATATTTAATAAAATATTCCTTAGGAACCCATACGTCTAAAAGACCTAATAATATCATTACAGGAGGTAGTATAGATAACATTTGTAAAATATTTAATTTAGTACTATTAACAATACTAAGACCTAGGTTTTCGTTAAAAACATAAATAATTATACAAATTGTAAAGCCAATTAGAAAATATTTATAGCGACTTAAAATTAATTTAATATCCATTATCCTAAAACACCTCCAATAAAAAGCGCAACAAAAAAAGCAAATAAAAATGCTAAAAAATTTCTATAAAAAGCAGCCTTTTTTCCGATATAACTAGCCTCAAGTGTAAATGTCAAAAATCCAACCATAGTTAAAGTAGAAATAAGAGCTGAAACTTGAGCTAATCCTGCACCACTTCTTAATAAAGAATCTCCTGTGGAAAAGGCTACGAAAGTTGGCATCATAGTAATAGAACCTACGACAGATGATAAGAGTACTCCTAAAAAATTAGATTCTGGTCCAATGAGTTTTGATATAGTAATAGGATTTACAACACAAAGAACAATGCTAATTATAATCATTATAAAAAGAAATTGAGGCATTATATTTTCAAAGGATTTTAAGCCATTTTTAATACCTATTTTAGTTTTTTCTTTGTCTTTAAAAAATGAAATTATAATAACTATTATACAAATACTATAAATAATATAAGATGTCATCAAATCCCCCCTTGATTAATAACATAATATGAAAAATAACCAGCATTAGTTAATTTAAAATATTTATATTAAAAAATCGTATTACATTAATTATTTAAAAAATTAAAAATATTTATAAATATTTTTAAATGATTTGGTAAAAGATAAAATATATAATTTTTAAGGAGGAAGAAATATGAGTCTTATAAAAAAAGAAATGGAAAACTTGAAAGATGATTTACAAAAAGGAATGAAAAAAGCAGAATTTGTAATGAAAGATACAGTAGAGGATATAAAAGATGATACACAAGGTATAAAAGCAGGCATGGAAATAAAAAAAGATGAAATGATGGAAGAATACGAGAAAAAGAAATTTTCTAAAGAATTAGAAAATCAAATGAAAAAAGAACAACAATTTAAATAAATATGAATTAAAAATTGCCCTATATAATTAAAAAAATATTATATAGGGTTATTTTATATAAAAATAAATAAAAAATATTGCAAAAGAAAACGTTTTTTGATAATATATTGGTATAGACCAAATGGTATATACCAAAGAGTTTATAAAGCATTTAAAAATGCAATATAGAACAAAGGGAGTAAAACAAATAAAATTTATTTGAAGTATAAATACAATTCTATATAAAACAAAATTTTAATTAAATAGAATGTAGATTATACATACTAAAGGAGGAAATTATATGATTAAATTCTTACAACGTATAGGTAAATCACTTGTATTACCTATAGCAGCATTGCCTATAGCTGGAATAATGCTTAGATTAGGGCAGCAAGACATAATAGATGCATTAAAACCTCTATTGCCTTTTATGGAAACAATATTACCATTCTTTGGTGCGGCAGGTGGCGCATTATTTGACAACCTACCGTTATTATTTGCACTAGGAGTTGCAGTTGGATTATCTGATGATCAAAACGGAGCTTCAGCTTTAGCGGGTGTAGTGTCTTATTTAACATTAACTAACGTTACTGCTAAGTATTGGGAGATGAATATTCCACAAAATATAGCTGAAACATTAAACATATCATTCTTAGGTGGTATATTAGCAGGTATAATTGGAGGATTGGCTTATAACAAATTTAGAAAAACTAAATTACCTGAGTTCTTAGCATTCTTTGGAGGAAGAAGAGCAGTACCTATAATGGCAGGTCTTATATCAGTAGTAGTAGCAATACCTCTTGCTATGGTTTGGCCAAGTATACAAGGTGGACTTGGAACTGTGTCTGTAGGAATAGCAGGAATGGGTGCGTTAGGAGCAGCGTTATTTGGATTCTTTAATCGCTTATTATTACCAATGGGATTACACCATGTTTTCAATTCATTCTTCTGGTTCCAACTAGGAGAGTTTAATGGTAAAGCTGGAGATTTAAATAGATTCTTTGCAGGAGATCCAACAGCAGGTCATTTTATGGCAGGATTTTTCCCAATAATGATGTTTGGTTTACCAGCAGTAGCTCTTGCAATATATTTTGCAGCTAAGAAAGAAAATAAAAAAGCAGTAGCAGGCATGCTTGTTTCTCTTGCTCTTACATCATTTATAACAGGTGTTACAGAACCACTAGAATTCTTATTTATATTCTTATCACCTGTATTATTATTAGCTCATGCGTTACTTACTGCAGTATCAATGTTTATAACGGATACATTAGGAGTACTTCATGGATTTACATTCTCAGCAGGTGCGATAGACTACTTTATGAACTTTAGTTTAGCAACTAAACCTGCATTGATATTATTAATAGGCTTAGGAATAGGCGCGGCATATTTCTTCGTATTTTATATATTGATAGTTAAGTTAAATTTACCTACTCCAGGTAGAGAAGATGATGAAGAATTTATGGCAAATAATACATCTGTAGCAACTTCAGATGAAGAACTTGCTATAAAATATATAGAATGCTTAGGTGGAGAAGAAAATATAGTGAAGGTAGACAATTGTGCTACCCGTCTAAGATTAGATGTTGTAGATAGTGATAAATTAAATGAAAAAGCATTAAAAGCTATAGGTGCAAAAGGTGTTGTTAAATTAAACAAAACTAGCGCTCAAGTTATAGTTGGAACAAATGTAGAATTTGTTTGCGATGGAATTAAAAGTATTCTTAGGAAATAGTAAAAAAGGTGTGTAAATTTTGTACACACCTTTTTTCATTAAAATTCTAAATTTAATTTTAGGAATCTATTTTTTAGTTCATCCATTATAGTTATTTCATCATCTAAAGTAGCTGCATCATAAGTTGCAGAAAATCTTAAAAAGCTTCCACAATCATCCCAAGGTACTGTTGAAATAAGCGCCTTAGAAAGAATATATAAGGATGCTTCTTGTGCATTTTCAAACTTAATTCCACCTCTAACTCCCTTAGGTATAGGTACATAAATATAAAATCCACCCTTAGGCTTTTTAGCATCAAAACCTATGTCTCTTAAAGTATCCTCCATTAATTCTAGCCTTCTAGAATATCTTTCACAATTTATGTTTACTAGATTGTAGTTATCAAGAGCATAAGCACCTGCTAGTTGAATAGGTCTAAATTGACCAGAGTCAGCATGAGATTTTGCGCTACCATAAAGTTTAATAACTTCTTTACTTCCAACTAAAAAAGCAAGTCTCCATCCAGTCATGTTAAAAGCCTTAGAAAGTGAATGAATTTCAACACAAACATCCATTGCACCATCAATACTTAAAATGCTAAGAGGTTTGTAACCATCATAAGTTAAATTACCATAGGCTGCATCACATACTACTAATATATTGTTTTTTTTAGCAAATCTAATGACAGATTCATAAAATTCAATAGTTGCAACTTGTCCAGTTGGGTTATTTGGATAATTTAAATACAATAATTTAGCTTTTTTCAGTATATCAGCAGGTATGCTTAAAAGATCAGGGTAAAAATTATTTTCTATACAAAGTGGTAAGTCATAAACTTGACCTCCTAAAAATTTGGTATAAGTTGCAAGTGTAGGGTAGTTAGGTTGTGGCATTAAACATATGTCCCCAGGATTTATAAAACACAAAGGAAGTATTGATAAAATTGATTTAGAGCCGATTCCATGCATTATATTATCCTTATTAATATTATTTAAATTATATACATTACTCAAATATCTACATGCAGATTCTTTAAAATTATCTATTCCATTATCTGCGTAAAGTCTATTTTCTTTTTTTCGAGCCTCTTTATTTAAAATATCAACAATTGATAAATCAGCCATTTGATCAGGTTCACCTACTCCCATATCAATAAGCTTTATATTAGGGTTTTTTAATTTTACTTCTTTAGTTAATTTTTTTATTTTTTCAAATTTATATAGTTTTTTATCTCCTTCAAAAAAAGAGGAACCACCTAATCTACTAGAAACTAAATTGTCCAAAAACTTCATTAAAATCCCTCCAAAAAGATTAGTATGCTATATTGTATTAAAAAAGTAGATGATTCGATACAAAATATATAGAAATTTAAGTAGATATTTATATTTTGTTAAAGTCTTTAAATTAAGGAATAAGAAATATGTAGTGTTGCTAATGAATCCAACTTACAATACAATTAATTTTAATAAAGTGAGTTTAGGGAGGAGTAAATTTATGATAAAAACTAATAAAGAAAAAGTAGTAAAATGGTCTGTACAAGGAAAAATACACCATCCAGTAGGAGGAAATTATAGAATAAGTCATAAAGGGGAGCCGATGATACTTCCAGCAACAGGAGGTATTTCATACAATGTAGCAATAGGAGATGATGCATTCGGATGGGAAGGAGACCATGTAGAACCTGGAGTATCTATTAGAAATGAGAATAGTTCAGAAAATGCAGCTTTAATGACATTTGCATGTATAGGAAATGAAGCAAAAGTAATATCAGGAGATGCAAAGGGTAAAAAGGGCTATGTAACAGGTATGCATGGAGGAATTGACCATGTGCTAATTCACTTTGAAAAAGAGATATTAGAAGATTTAGCAATTGATGATAAAATACTTATAAAAGCATATGGTCAAGGTCTAAAGTTAGTAGAAAATGAAAATATACGTATAATGAATATAGACCCAGATTTATTTGGAAAATTAAATATAAAAGAAGAAGACGGCAAATTAAAAGTAAATGTTGTAGGAAAAGTACCAGCGTACTTAATGGGTTCTGGAATTGGTTCAAAGAGTGCAGCAACAGATGGTGACTATGACATAATGACAGCTGACATGCAAGAAATAAAAAGATTAGGATTAGACAAATTGAAGTTTGGGGATTTGGTATTATTACAAGACTGTGATAATACATATGGAATTGGATATTTAAAAGGTTCAGTTAGTGTTGGAGTTATAGTACACAGTGACTGCATAAAATCAGGACATGGACCTGGGGTTACTGTTATAATGACGACTAAAGAAAATATTATAGAAGGTGTAATATATGAAAATGCTAATATATCAAACTATATAAAATAATCAACTTTAAAGTTAATAATAAAAACTAGTATAATAAAAAAGGAGCTATTTATCAAAAATAGCTCCTTTCATTTAAATAATATATTTAAATTTTATTATTTTTGTTTTTTGTTGTTGCTACCTTGAGAACTTACAAAGTCTACAAGTTTACCTTCTTTTAATTCTTTAGCTTTTATGCTTATATTAAATTCTCTTTTATAGTCTCTTATTGTAGCTAAATTTTGACTTGTAACTATAGATATAGTATCACCTTTTCTGTTTCCTCTAGCGGTTCTACCACTTCTGTGAACATATTCATTTTTACTCTTTGGGAAATCTAAGTTAAATACATGAGTTATATCTACTATATCTAATCCTCTAGCTGATAAATCTGTAGAAACTAATATCTTAGCTTTTCCTATTTTAAAGGCATTTAAAGCATTTTTTCTATCTTCTTTAGCCATTTTACCAAATATACCAACAGCTTTATAATCGTGGTGGTTTAATTTAGAAGTTATAATTTCTATACTGTCTTCATCATTAACAAATATTATAGCTCTTTTAGGATTAGTAGCAGCTATAGATTTTCTAAGTAATGTGAATTTTTCTCTTTGCTCTCCGTATAAATACATATGGTCTATGTTAGGGTTTATAACTAATTCACTTTTAGTTTTTATTATTTGAGGCTCTTTCATAATAGAATTACATATATCTATTGTATTATCATTTAAACTAGCTGAAAAACCTAAAACTTGTCTATCCCTTAATGTAGTTTTTATTATACTTTTAACTGTAGATGTATTGTTTCCACTAAGTAAACTATCAACTTCATCTAATATTATAGTTTTTATGTTATGAGCTTTTAATTTCTTTTGTTGTATTAAATCTAGAACTCTTCCGCAAGTTCCAACAACTATATGAGGCTTTATAGCTTTAATATTTTTTATTTGTTTTTGAATGTTTACCTCACCTATTAAAGAAAAAGCAGTTACGTTCATATTTGAATTTGTAGATAATATTTTAGCTTGTTCTACTATTTGCATTACTAATTCATGAGTAGGTGCAAGTACTAAAACTTGAGTTTCTCTTTTAGTAGAATCTATTTTTTCAAACATAGGTAATAAGTAAGCTAGTGTCTTTCCACTTCCTGTTTGTGCGTTAACTAATAAGTCTTTGTGTTCTAGTATTTTTGGTATTGCTAAAGATTGAACCTCTGTAGGTTCGTTTATGTCTTGTTTTTTAAGTCCATCTATTGTATTAATATTTAAATTTAATTCGTTAAATGTTGTCATTTATTATCTCCTTTTTTTATATAATGATAAATTAGTGCATTTTTTATTATACACTTATTATTGAAATTTTAACAGAAAACAATTGAAAATTAAATCATAAAACGCCATTTTGTTTTAAGTATTAATAATTTAATACAATCTTTAAAATATATATTTTTATTTTAAACTAGTAACCTAAGAATAAATACATGAATATATTTATTATACAGACAACAATATTAAATATATGGGAGGGACATTATGGATTGGTTTTTGGGATTATCGCCGGTAATACAGGCACTTATAGCGACACTTTTTACATGGGCAATAACAGCTTTAGGGGCAGCTGTAGTGTTATTTTTTAAAACAATAAATAGAAAAATACTAGATTGTATGTTAGGGTTTGGAGCAGGTGTTATGATAGCTGCAAGTTTTTGGTCACTATTAAACCCTGCAATACAATTATGCGAAGACATAGGAGTTAGATATGCATGGTTTGCACCCGCGATGGGATTTTTAGCAGGAGGACTATTTATTGTAGTATCTGAAAAGTTTTTAGATAAGTTTTATTTTAATAAATGGAAAGATAAAAAAGACGACGAAAAAGGAACAGACTCTGTAAAGAGAAGTTTATTATTAGTTGCAGCTGTTACTATTCATAATATACCAGAGGGGCTTGCAGTTGGAGTTGCATTTGGTGGAGTAGTAGCAGGTGTAGATGGAGCCACTGTGCTTTCAGCAATGTTGCTTGCACTAGGGATAGGACTTCAAAATTTTCCAGAAGGTGCAGCAGTATCACTTCCTTTAAGAAGAGAAGGATATAGTAGACAAAAATCATTTTTGTGTGGGCAGGCATCGGGGATGGTTGAGCCGATAGCGGGTGTGTTAGGAGCATTTGCAGCTATAACAATGAGAAGTATGCTACCATTTTTATTAGCATTTGCAGCAGGTGCTATGATTTCAGTTGTATCATCAGAGCTTATACCAGAGAGTGCAAGTGAAAATAAAAATTTGGCTACTATAGGAGTTATACTAGGATTTATGGTAATGATGATAATGGACGTAGCATTAGGTTAAAAAATATTATAATTTTATTGCATATCAAATTATAATAAGTTATCATAAATAGTAAGATATAATTTAATAAAATAATAAGTATTAGGTGTCGATTAGACTTAATAGGGAATTAGATGTAAATTCTAAGCTACCCCAGTAACCGTAAAACTGACGAAATCTTAAAAACCACTGAGCAATTGGGAAGGTAGGAGAGTAGAATGAAGTTGAGCCGGGATACCTGCCAATAACTTAAAGCAGATATCTTCTGAGGGTTGGATATAGCGCTAAATAATAGATAAATATAAGCATACTCTTAGGGTATGCTTTTTTGATTTGAAAAGGAGGATTAGAATCTATCAAATTAAATAAGGGCGCTAAGAATAAAAAAATAAAAGAAATTATAAATAGGAGAATAATACAAATGAAAAAAATAACATCAATATTAGCTATAATATTAGTAGCTATGTTAGGTATAGCTGGTTGTAGCCCAAAAGAAAAGACTATAAATGATAGAGAAGGAAATGAAGTAAAACTTCCAAGTAAAATGGATAGAATAATATCAACAGCACCTTCAAACACTGAAGTATTAGTAGAATTAGGATTAGCAGATAAATTAGTTGGAGTAGATACATATTCAGGTGATATAGATGGTATAAATAAAGATATAGCAAAAATAGACTTTTTAAAACCAGATGCAGAAGCAATAATAGCACTAGACCCAGATATAATAATAGCATCAGGACACAATAAAACTGGAAGCAGTGAAGATCCATTTAAACTTATAAAAGAAGCTGGAATAAGCGTTGTTTACATACCAAGTAGCGAAAGTATTCAAGGAATATACGATGATACAATGTTTATAGCAGATATTACAGATAAGAAAAAAGAAGGTCAAAAAATAGTAGATGATATGAAAAAACAAGTAGCAGAAATAAAAGCTATAGGAGACACTATAACTGATAAAAAGAAAGTGTACTTTGAAATAGCACCTGCACCAGGTTTATTTAGCTTTGGTAATTCAACTTTCTTAAACGAAATGGTAGAACTTGTTGGAGCTGAAAATATATTCAAAGATCAAAAATCATGGATAAGTCCAAGTGAAGAAGCAATAATAGATGCTAACCCTGATGTAATATTGACAAATGTTGACTATATAAAAAATCCATTAGAATCAATAAAAAGCCGTAAAGGTTGGGAAAATATAAATGCAGTGAAAAATAATAATGTATTTTTAATAGATAAAAATGCATCATCTCGACCATCTCAACATGCAGTTAAAGCATTAAAAGAAATGGCAACTGCTATTTACCCTGACAATTTTAAATAAGAGTTATAAAAAACTGGTAGCTTTTAGGAGGCCACTAAAAAAGTGGTTTCATTATCTAAGTCAGTTAAAAATCGTAGATTGATTAATATCAAAGAAAGATTTGTTAATAGAGATAGGAATATCTTATGGACAATTATATAGATGGAAAAGAAAAAATATAATAGCTGAAGAGTGGTTTATAAAAAAATCTACTTTTACAGGACAAGAAACTTTTTTCCCAAAATATAAAATAATAGAGCGAATTGACTTAATACTTTCTATTAAAAATTATGTATCACTTGATGATATTGCAAATATGTTTGTAGAGAGGAAAAGCAACAAGGAATTTAGTTTAGATTTTTTAATAGAAAAGAAAGTTATATGTAATTATGCAAAGGAAATCTTTGAAAGCATATATGAAAAAGATAAATCAATAGGAAAATGTGAATTGCTGATGTTAAGTATAATAGAGAAGTTTATAATAAGTTCTATTATAACATTAGAAGAATTTAAGAGCTTAAATGAGATTGTAAGTGAAAACTTTGAAGCTATATTTAAAGATAATGGGAAAATTTATTTGTTTAGAAAGTTAGGAATACCATTTATAATAGCAAGTAAAGATTATACGAAAATTATAGTAGATAAGAATATGGTAAAAATTATAGAAGTGGATATTATAAAGGAAATAAGTGAAATAAGTATGAAACTAGTATAAGAATATAAAGATAAATAATAAAATGGTATCTTGGTAGCTAAAGATACCATTTTTATTATATTATGGTAAATAAAATACAAATAATTAAATGAAAAATATAAAAATATTGAATTTAAATTTTACTTACGGGAAAATAGTCAAAAGTATTGCACAGAAGTTATAAAATAGTATATGATGTAATAATGGTTAATAAAAAAGTGTTTTATAAAAAAACTTAAAGAAATAAATTTTTTAAGCATAAATTTTAAAATTATATTTATAAAAAACTTAAAAGAATATAGTTTATTGAGTGCTATAAAAATAGGAGAAGATTTATGACAAAAATGACTAAGAAGAAAAAAGCTTTTATACAATATGGATTTTTATTGTTTCTAATATGCCTTACAACTTACTTAGTATCGACGACTTTAGATATTACATTGATACCTCATATAATAGAAATAGTTAATAAAAAATATATAATGCTTGGAGTTATTTTAATGACGATTCATATATTATTTGAATCATTAATAATTCATATAATAATAAATTCAATCCAAAAGACTAAGATAAAATTTATAGGATTTAAAATAGCCACAATGGGACTTTATTATAATTTAGTCACACCCTTTGCATCAGGTAGCCAACCAATACAGGTATATAGCCTAACCAAGTACAATATAAGTATTAGTAAATCGATAGCTATAATAACTAATAAAACTATGATATTTCAAACCGTAGTAACTATTTATTGTGGATACTTTATAGCAACAAATGTAGAACTTTTAAAAACAGAAATGCCTTCTATAATGTTACTAATGAGTGCAGGAATGTGTATGAACATAATGTTATTATTTACAGGGATTTTAGTTGTATTTAGCCCAAAGAAAATAAAGTTTGTTGTTGATTTTATTATAGACAGACTAGCTAAATTTAAGATGTTCCAGGGGATAAAAAATAAAAAATATACTATAAACCTATATATAGACGAATATAGCCAATCTATAAGATTATTTATAAAAGATAAAAAAGCTTTAATTTTAAGTTTAATGTTAACTGTAATACAACTTAGCGCATTTTTTAGCATCGCATATTGCGTATACAAAGCATTTAATTTAAATGAATTGGGTTATTTTGATGTATTAACACTTCAAGTGTTTCTATATATGGCAGTATCACCAGTACCAACTCCAGGTAATGTAGGTGCTAATGAAATCGCATTTTTAACTATATTTGCAAATGTGTTTCCAAAAGAAATTATGGGATATGCAGTATTTTTATATGGAACATTTATATATTACTTTATGGTAGTAGTTTGTGGTTCATTTACAGTAAATACTCATTATCAAATGGGAAAATACAAAAAAAGAATCTTAGAGATAAAACAAAAGAGTAAGGTTAGTATTTAAAGGAGCAACAATGCAAGCACAAACATATGAAAAATTATTAAATATAAAAACAAGTGGAGAAGAGTTGTGGAGTGAAAAGATAAATCATTATCATCCATATCAGGCTACGTCATATCAAGCCTTAGAGTTATTGTTTAAAAACTACAAAATAAAAGAAGAGGATTATGTAGTTGACTTTGGATGTGGAAAAGGAAGACTTAATTTTTATATAAATTATATATTTAAATGTAGCGTAGTAGGTGTAGAAATGGATGAGAACTATTACCATGATTGCCTTTATAATAAACAAACTTATTTAGAAAAACACAAAAGAAGAAGTAGTAATAAAATAAACTTTAAATATTGTTTTGCACAAGATTATAAAATAGATAAGTTAGAAAATAAATTTTATTTTTTTAATCCTTTTTCTGTAGTAATATTCAGAAAAATTATAGATAACATACTAAATTCTTTTTATGAAAATCAAAGAGATATTGAATTGGTTTTATATTATCCAAGTGAAGATTATATATATTATTTAGAAAATGAAACACAATTTGTTATAAAAGATGAAGTAATACTAAATGATTTATATAATAAAGATAGCCAAGAAAGATTTTTAATTTATCAATTATCATATTAAAATGATGAAAAGAATACTTTTTTATTAGTGTAACTCTAAATAAAAAAGTATTCTTTTTTTATTTGTTAACATATATTATTTTTTATTTAAATATTAAGAGTATTTAATATATCATTTATACTTTCTTGTAAATTACTTTCATCAAGACATAGTATAGGTATATTTAGATTGTTAAATTTATTTTAGTTTAAGCTAATACCTAACATACTGTGAATATTAGATATATGACCTTCTTTTGGGTTTGAAATACTAGTAGATCTTACACCACCTACAATTTTATTATTTTGAATAACTGGAGAACCACTCATACCTCTTACAATTCCACCTCTAAATTTTATTAAAGACTTGTCTAGTATTTTAATATAGGATAAATCTTTATCAACTTTTGTTATTTTTATTTTGTGTAACTTAGGTTCACTAGTTATAGAATCACTACATAAAATATATGCAATACCAACTTTAGGTTTTGATATAGATAAAGCTTTATTTGGATTATATTTAAAATTATTATAATTTCCTTTAACACCAAACTCACTAACGCTAGTTATTTCACCTAAAAACCCACCGATATCATTTGCGACTAAAAATCCAATATCATCTTTAGAAGATTTTTGTTGTTGTATGAAATTAGTTTTATATATATCTATTTTTTTAAACCCAACATTATTTTTAATGCAACCTAATTCGTGTGCAAGACCTATGAATTTGCCGTTTTTATCTACGGCTGTTACAGTACCTATAGCTCTAGAAACACAATCTAATTTATAAAGTCTTAACTCATCAGAAGTCATAGACTTATTTTTATGTTTACCACTTCTGATAAACTCTACTTTGATTTTTTCATTTTCAATTTTCATAATATTTCTCATATCTTCTAAATTAGAGACTTTTCCTTTTGATTTAGAAGTTATAGATAATAAAACATCTTCGTTTTTTAGAGTTTTACAAGTTTTACTTAGAACATCTTCAACAACGGGAAAATTCAAATAAGACTGCATATAAATAACTTCTCCAGCTGGTATTAGTTTAATTTCATCGTTACAAAATGACACGCAAGTACTGAGGCAAATAGTTACTGTCAATACAAAAAATAATTTTTTGAAATACCCCATTATGTTTTCTCCTTTGTTGATTAAATTTTTATTATTGTATGAAGAATTCTATCATATATACATTAAACAGTTAAAAAAATGTTAAGATAAACATTAAGACTGATTATTAAATTGTTGAATCAAAATGCATATTGACACTAAATGGTAAGAAATGTTAGTATTATATTAAGATTGAGTAAACAAATAATAACTATGAAATTGAAACCATGAAGGTTTATAATCTAGGAGGATGCCTAGTTATGCTTTCGTGGTTTTTTATTATAAAAAATTATAATTTAGGGGGAATATATTATGGAAAAATTATGGGAAAGAGTAGTTCGATTTCATGGTCATGAGTGTCCAGGTTTAGCAATCGGTTTTAAAGCAGCATTAGCTGCTAAAGAATACTTAGGATGTGATGACTCTGAAGATGAGGAAATATTATGCATATCAGAAAATGATGCTTGTGGAGTAGATGCAATTCAATCATTACTAAAATGTACAGTTGGAAAAGGAAATTTAATAATACGATTAACAGGCAAATCAGTTTATCATTTTTATAACAGAACTAATGGAAAATCTATAAGACTATCTTTAAAATCATCAAAAACTCAAATGGATAGAAAAAATTATAAAAAACATTTATTAAAAGAAGATGCTAAAGAATTATTTGAAGTAAGTGAAACAAATATACACTTACCAGAAAAAGCTAGAATATTTAATTCAGTAACTTGTGAAAAATGTGGTGAAAAAACGGCTGAACATTTAATAAGAATACAAAATAATGAAAAATTATGTTTAGATTGTTTTGATGAATATAAAAGATTTTATGTAGAAATTTAGTAGGTGAAAATTATGAATAGTGAAATGATTATAAATAAAAGTGAAAAATGCTGGGATAAAAGAGCTTACTAAAGATGATTTTTATAACTAATAATATGATTTCTATACAATATAAAAATCATATTATTAGTTAAGTAAATCTTTTTAAATGTTAGTTAAATTTTTGAACATTAATAGCAGATGGACCTCTATCAGCCTCAACCATATCGAAAGTAACTTCTTGGCCTTGATGTAAGTCCTTATTATGTCCTTCCTCTTTTATATGAGAAAAGTGTACAAAAATATCTTCTCCGCTATCAGAAGTTATAAATCCATAACCTCTATCGCAATCAAACCATTTAACTACTCCATTATAATTAGCCATATGAATAATACTCCTTTTAAATATATATTTAAAAATATTAATATATTTTCTAATATAGTATTTGCATATATTTAAATATTAATAATACTATTTCTGTTATTATAACTAGTGATATAATAAAAGAAACTAAAAATAATTAACATAGGAGAAAATATGAAATATTCAAAAGAACAAATGGAATTAATGGAAGCTAAGATAATAGATTTATTAAAAGAAAATGGCGAAATGAGATTTGGAAAAATAGCAAAATCACTAATACACTCTGGTATGGCAGAATCTAGTTTTATAGTAGGGATAATATTAGAAAGTGGATGCAAGGAACACAAAAACTGTAAAGACAAAGACTTATTTACAAGTCCAAAAACAGGAATGTGGAGATTATCAGATAGTATAGAATTAACTAAATAAATTATATGAAAATATAGATAGATTTACTTTTAAGTAAATTCATCTATATTTTTTTGTTTTATAAAATTATTTAAATATAAAAAATGAATTTGAAGCTTTGGTTAATAATCCCATTTTGCAATCATACAATATATAAAATATGTTTTATATGAGTATAAAGGGGAGGGGTTTGTTTGGAACAATTATTTAGCAGTGTAAACAGTTTCTTTGAGTTCATAGTGCCTATATCAGATTTTATGTGGAATTTCCCCACAAATTTCAAGTGGTATGCTAATATACCTATTTTAGGAAATTTTGCATTTTCTATATTACTACTTGTGGGAACTGGGATTTATTTTACTTTTAAAACAAAATTTGTACAAATAAGACGGTTTAAAACAGGGCTTAAGACTATTATTAAAAAAAAATCAGGAGATATTGGAGTTAGTCCCTTTGCAGCATTTTTATTAAGTTCAGCCATGAGAATAGGTCCAGGAAATATTATAGGTGTAACTTATGCTGTATCGGTAGGAGGTCCAGGAGCTATATTTTGGATGTGGGTATCAGCTTTCTTTGGAATGTCGATAGCATTTTCAGAAGCAGTTCTTGCTCAATTATTTAAAGAAAGAAAGGATAAGGAATTTGTAGGTGGTCTTCCATTTTACGGAAGAAAAATATTTGGAAATAGATATTGGGTAGGAGTATTACTTTCAACAATATTTATAATTTATGCATTGTTTAATCTGCCAGGGCAAACATTTAATTTGTACACATCTTTAGGTTCTGTTGCAGAAAATTTAACAGGTCAAACATTTGGTAGACAATCAATAGTTTATTATGTAATAGGTATAGCAATCATACTTTCAGTAGCTTTAACAGTATTTAAAGGTTTAAAAGGAGTTACTAGGGTAACTGATAAATTAGTTCCTGTAATGGCAATCATATACACAAGTATAATAATAATATTAATATGCATAAATTTCAAATTAATACCATACTTCTTTGTATCAGTATTTAAAGGAGCATTTACACCTGAAGCGATATTTGGAGGTGGATTTGGTATTTGTTTAGCTCAAGGAGTTAAAAGAGGTTTAATGTCTAATGAGGCAGGTCAAGGTACTATAACTATGGCAGCTGCTATATCTGAAAATGATCACCCATGTGAACAAGGATTTATCCAAGCAATAGGTGTATTTTTAGATACTATGATAATTTGTACAATGACAGGATTTGTAATAGTTATGGCAAGTGTATGGAATGGGGAAGCTGGAGTTGTATGGGAAGTTATAAAAGAGTCTAAATTATCAATATATACAGCATCAGTAGATCATTTAGTTCCAGGTGTTGCACTAGATAATGCAGTAAATTCAATATTATCATTATGTTATGCTATGTTTGCATTTACAACATTAATAGGTCTTGTATTGTTTGCAGAAATATCAGTAAACTGTATAACAAGAGATAAAAAAGCTATAATGGCTATAAGAGGATTAGGTGCAATAGTATTTGTTCCATTTGGAGTGTTGTCGGTACTTGCTGGGTTAGAGCTTGGAAATGTATGGTACATATCTGATATGGTAAATATAATGGTTGTATTTTCTAACGTGCCGATATTAATAGTTGGAAGGCATATAATTTTAAAAACTCTAAATCACTATGAACACTCTAATGGTGAAAAATTTGTATCAAAAGATATTGGAATAGAAACCGAATATTGGAAATAATAAATGATATTAAAAATTAAAAAAATTGTACTAAATTAAAAACAGTGATATATTAAATAATTATAAATAATGTTTTATTACTTTAAAAAATCAAAGGAGTATCTCAAAATGAATTAATCATTATAGAGTTACTCCTTTTTAGTGTGAAAATTTACTATTTAAATTATAAAATTTTTTATCAACTACATACGTCTATATATGTGTAAGAAAAAAGGAGGGCCCTGGATATAGTCCAAGAATCCATACTAAAAGGTTTATCGAAAATTGATAAATTAGAAAATATAGATTGTATTAAGCTTTGGTTTTATACAATACTTATTAATACATCCATAGATTATACAAGGCAAAGTAAAAAATATATGCAAATTGTAGAAAAGATATCAACTGATACATATATAGACCGTGATATTGAAACAGATATAGATATACAAATGGCACTAGATAATTTATCTGAAGAATATAAGACAGTAGTTATATTAAGATATTTTGAAGATATGAAAATATCTGATATAGCAAAAATATTAGATAAAAATGGATTAGAAGTGTATGTAGATGTAGCTAAGGTAGAGGAATCAAAAACACTAGAAAAAAATAATAAACAGGGTCATCAAATGGTAAGGTCATCATATGAAGTTAAAGCAAATAATGATGATTTTAAAACTATAAAGGAAAATCAAGGATTTTATATAAATGGAAAAAATGAGTTAGTAATATGTTTTGATAAATATGAAGTAGGGCCAGGTTCTATAGGAGGGGTTGATTTTACAATACCAAATGAAGTTTTAAAACCAAATTTAAATTAATACAAACGGAAAGGCACCTATCAAAGATAGGTGCCTTTATTTGGGCTAGCGTATATTTATGCGCGATGCATAAATGCCACTAAAATCATTATAATACAAAATAAAGTTTATGTAAATAGAAAATTATAAAAAAAGAGAAATAAATATAAAAAACAATTAAAATATAGAAAAATAAGGTAATAACGAGTATTATAGTAATATAAAATAAAGAGAAATAAAAAAAAGTAAAATGTAAATAATAAAAATAAGATAAAATATATGAAAGGGAGAGACTATTCAAGTTTGTGTTGAATAGCAAAAATAAAATGGAAAATATTATTAAAATATTAAATGCTGAAGAATTTAACTCTACTATAGAAAATGGAAGTGGAGTAGCTGTAGTAGACTTTTTTGCAACATGGTGTGCTCCTTGTAAAATGTTAGCACCAGTGTTTCAACAAGCAAGTGATGAAATGGGATCTAGTGCAAACTTTGCAAAAGTAGATATAGATCAAACTATGGAGATATCAAGAAAGTATAATGTAAGTACAGTTCCAACAGTTATGATATTTAAAGATGGAAAACCTGTAGAGATATTAGTTGGATTTATGCCAAAGGAAAGTTTAATATCAAAGGTTAATAATCATTTATAAAAATTATAGTATTATGTTTTAATTAATATTATTAAATTTAAAGACTAGGAAAATATCTTAGTCTTTTTTGCTGTAACAATATAAAATATAAATCATAAAATAGATGAAAGGGTAGAAAAAAAAATAAATATAGTAATTAAGGAGGTAAAATATAGATGGGAAAAAAAGCTGAAAAAGTAGTTAAAAAAGTAACTGAACCAGTAGAAAAAGTAGGAAAAGAAGTAATAAATGGAGTAGGAAATGTTGCAAAAGAAGCTATACAAGGAACATTAAATGTAGGTAAAGAAGCTGTGAAGACTGGATATAATGTAGGTAAAGAAACTGTAAATACAGGTAAATCAGTAGGTAAAGCTGTTAAGAAAAGCACTAAAAAATAGTTTTATATATAATAGAAACACCTTAGTTATAAAAATATCAACTAAGGTGTTTTTTAGTTATTTAAATGATACATAACGATAGTAAACGATTTCTTGTTTGGTATATAAATTAAATACATCGCAAAAAAATTGCAAAAAAAAATTATATTTGGTGATATAATATAGATTGAGGAGGGAATGCTGATGAAAAAAATACTGTACATAAATCTTAATGATAGGAAAGTAAGAACAATCAATCAGTACGAAAAGTGTAGAATCAATTTAAATGCTGATAATTTAGTATTTGAAGCACCACCTTTAGCTGGATATGGAATTATAGGATTAAATAGACTAAGTGTGTATGATAAAAATTCATTATCAAGAAGTGGAAGTCATTTTGCACATTTTATGAAATGTAATGGATACGATTATTTAGTATTTGAGGGAGAAAGTGATATTCCTGTATATGTGTATATAGACAAAGAAAATATAAGCATAAATGACGCTACTCATTTGTGCAAAGAAGATTTTTTAAGTACACGAAAAATACTTAAGAAAGAATTACATGTTAATAAAATAGAGATTGCATCTGTAGGGATAGCGGGGATGAATAAGATTGACTTTGCAAAAATTATGCTTAGAAATAACAAGTCTTGTGGAAAAGATGGTCTTGGAAAATTAATGGCTAATAAAAATTTAAAAGCTATAGTGCTTAGGCATCAAGAAAATTTAATACCATATGACGGTGAAACATTCAAAAGGTATAACCAAATTATCGCAAAGAGAATAACTAGTGATAATAAAAAAGATTGGTATGATGAAAATAATAACTGTTACGGATGTTGCTTAAATTGTAAAAACACTGTAGTAGATAAAATAAAAAAATATGGATTTACTATAGCAGAGTCTGAAAATATAAACAAAATATCTGATTTCTACGGAATGGATAGTATAACTTTAGCTATAGGAATAAATAAGTATAAAAACGATTTTGACACCGAAATAATAGATTTAGACCATTTTGTACAAAATATAATAAATAATTATGATTATTATAAACCTTTATTTATAAATGAAAGTAAAGGAACAAATGAATCAATCAAAAATAGTGATGATGAAGAAAAACTAGGATTTTGCAAAATATTATTAGAAAAGAACATTTTAACTGATAAAGAAAAAAAATCTTTAATAAAATCTATATTGGGCTTAAGTATGGCTATTTAAGATTTAATTACCTAGATATAATTTATAGCAAAGCTATTATCTATAAATTAAATAAAAATAGAGCTAAGAAAAACTTAGCTCTATTTTTATTTGATGTATTCAGTTCCGTCTATAAGTAAAGAATAAGGCTTATTCTCTTTTAAAATCATATCAAAACCTTTATTTTCTTTTTTCTTTAAAGAAATATTTCCCTCAGCATAAACAGACGTTCCATTTTTATGCATATTATCAGTAGCTACCTTTCCTTCAGAATCTAAAGTTAATATATGTCTAATCTCATTTTCTATTATCTTAGAGTAAGATGAAAATTCAGTATTAGATAATGAGGAACTTGAGGAATTAAATCTAGGTTTATTTCTTAATACAGTATTATCTATAAATGAAAGTAGAAAAAAAAACATAACCAAGAGTAAAATTATTAAAAGAGGTTTATTGTTTTTTATAAGTTTTATGCTCTTTTCTTTCTTCTTCTTATATTTAGGATACGGAATGATTTTAGAAGAAGTACTAGAATTACTATTTTTAATCTTATACTTTGAAGTTTGTTTTTTCTCATCATATTCCTTCTGTTTGAATATAATCGTTTTATTTGCCGTAGTTTTCATATATTTACCTCCTTTAACTTATATAACTTTGCTCTATACCATAATAGTAATACTATTAGTGCCAATATACAATAAAAGTAAAACATAATAATCTTACAAAAATAAATAAATTTCTTCAATTTATAGCAAAACAAAAATTAGTTTACACTTATTAATATAAATACCTTCTTACTTTAAGTTTTTATGTATAAACTAAGTAAATATTATATAGTATAAAAAATAATAAAATAGTAATAATTCTAATAAAAGGAAAATATAATAAAATATAAAAACTTTAAAAAGGAGTGTTACTAATGATTAATCAAACTAGAAAAATACAAGATATAACTTTAGTTAATTTAATAGATGGTGAAGTGACTTTAAGAGAGTTAGATGAAATATATAGAAAAATGGGATTTGCATTTGTTGGAAATAAAGGAAAGTTTACTAAAATAAAAAAGGAAATAAAACACTAATAAAATGTATAAATATAATAAAACACTTTTAGACATAACCTAGCTTAGTAAAGCAATTATATACTGAGCTGGGTTTTTTGAATATAATGACAAACTAAGTTGATTTTATGGAGGTCAGTAAAATGAAAATAATAACATATAATATTCATAAAGGAATGGATAGCAATGATAAAATTACATTATCAAAGATAAGTAAATATTTAATAAAATTAGATTGTGATGTTATTTGTTTACAGGAAGTACTTTATCCTCAATTTGCAAAATTAAAACTAGAATTAAATATGGATGGAGTATTTGCAGCTAATGTAGCTACATTATATATGATGTATGGAATTTGCACTTTTTCTAAATGTGAAATTGAAAATCATAGCCATGTTTTTTTAAGTAGTTTAAAAGAACAAAGAGGCTTTTTATATACAAATATATTTTCAGATTGTGGGAAAATAAATGTTATTAATACCCACTTAGGTTTAGATTGTGATGAGAGGAAAAAACAAATAAGTGAAATCTTAGATTACACAAATGATTTAGGTGGTAAAAGTGTAATATGTGGAGATATGAATGAAAAAAATATATGTATAAATACTTTTTATGATGCAGCAGTTTTTACGCATAATCATAAACTATGTACTTTTGAAAAAACTGATGCAAGAATAGATTACATATTTGCAGACAAATTAGTAACTATAGATAATTACTGTGTAGATTCGGTACAATATTCAGACCATTTTCCAGTTAAATGCAATTTGAGGTAAAATGTAACAATAAAGTTACATATCCCCTATAAAACTTGTTTTAAAAAAATTAATCCCCTATAATTTAGATAGTCTTGAAAATGAGGTGGGGGAATGAGTAAAAAAATATCAAAGAAAAATGGTATCATTTGTGCTGTAATAACAATATTTGCTCTATGTCTTATGGTTAGCCACTTTAACCAAACATATATATATAGCAATAATATAGCAAAAAATATATTTATAGAAAATGTAGATGTATCACAAATGAATAAAAAACAAGCTATAGAAGCTGTTAAAAATAGCTATAGCCCAAAGAGTATACATCTTTCATATGAAGGAAAGAAGCATGAAATATTGCCAGAAGATATTGACTTAAAGTACGATGTAGAAAAAGCGGTAGAAGAAGCTTATAACTATACAAAAACAGACAAGTACTTTGAGAATATAAAAAGATATTTTTCTCTTAAAAATAATAAGAAAGATGTAAAAATTAAGACTTCTTATAATGAAGCAAAACTTAGTGAATCTATACAAAAGGTATCTAAAGATATTGATGTAGAGATGGTAAATGCTAAGGTATATGTAGGTGGAGGGTCAATTGGTCATAAGCCATCTGTAACTGGAAAACAATTAGATGTAGGGAACACTTTGGAGAGTATTATAAAAGCTATAGGTGATAAAGACTATAGTGAAATAGCCTTAAAAGTAAATGTAAAAGAGCCAGAGGTAAAAACAAAAGATGCACAAAGTGTAGATACTTTACTTGGTCAATTTACAACTAAGTTTGCAACAAATTCATCAGATAGAACTCATAATATAAGAACTGCAGCTAATAAAAGTAGCAATGTATTGTTAATGCCAGGTGAAGAGTATTCATATAACAATTTAACGGGGATGAGAAATAGATCAAACGGATACAAAGATGCACCTGTTATAATAAGAGGAAAATTAGAAGATGCACTTGGTGGGGGAGTCTGCCAGGTATCAACTACATTATATAATGCTGTTTTAAGTTCAGGAATGGACTTAACTTCAATAACTAATCACTCAGTAGCATCAAGTTATGTACCTCTTGGGAGAGATGCCATGGTAAATGATGGAGGAACAGATTTTAAATTTAAAAATCCATATTCACATCCTGTATATGTGAAAAACTGGGTAGGAAATGGAACTGTAACTTGTGCAATATATGGAAGTTCACAAGATAATCCAAATATAGATATAGTTGTAGATACGTTTAAAGAAGGCGGCTTAGATGCAGCTAATACATACAGAATATTTAAAAACTCTAATGGAGAAGTAATAAAAAAAGAACACGTAGATAAAAGTGTATATAGAAAACTAAAAAAATAAAAAAATGACTACTATAAAAATTAGATAAAATCTAATAATATAGTAGTTTTTTTTATTTGAATGTTTGTGATAAGACTTTAAACTTTAATTATATTTACATAAATTAATCAATATACTATTTAAGAGATAATTAATAAGAAAGGGGGGAATATAGTGAAAATCAAAAAAGTATTTATAGTTCTAGGTATTACAATAGTAGTAGTTATAGGTGTAGTACTTGAAAGAAGTAAAATAAGTTCTGTAAAAGTAATAATGGGCGGAAATTATGCAAAAGAAGTACATGAAGTAAATGATAAAGAAGTTGATAATAGTGATGAAGATTATAGCTTAGAACAGTTTTTTAGACCATCAAAATTACCAATTTTAAATAACAAAATAGAAAAATCTTTATATGATAGTTATGGAAAAAAACCGAATGAAATAAACTTGCCAAAAGAACTTTTGAAAACATCAGAAGATACTATTTTAAATTACTTTAGTGTTTTAAGAGAAGCTGCAAATCCACTAGACGAAACTACTACAGGTTGTGGAACTATGGGAGATGCTAAGGGTCCATATCCTGTAGCCTATAATTTTTTATCAAATTCTTATAAAGAAAGACTAACATATAAAAAATACTTAAAATCATTTGAAAATAAATTACATATAAACCTAGTCAAATTAAGCAAAGTAGCACCAGATAAAGATAAACCCAATGATCTAAAGTATTTTGTAGAAATAGAAGTAATAGAAGGCGATAAAGAGAAGAAAGGATTATTTGCATATTACTATGGATACATTTACTTAGATGAAAAAAATGGTGTATATAAAATTAAAGATATGAATTATACTCCAGAAAATTATTTATGTGCACCTTATCATGGATGGTCATACGATGCAAAGTCTTTTGTAGAAATAGAATATGGAGATTGGTGTTCGTTGATAAAAGGTGATGTAGTTGTAGAAAGTCAGGGTTATGAGAAAAAAGTATATTTTAAAGATAAAGATAATAACGAATACTATGTACTTTTTTATACATTAACTAATGGTAGTGATATAAAGATAGCTGATTATAAAAAGAATAAAGATGGAAAATGGGAATTAGTATATATTGAACCTAAAAACTGCTTAGATAAAAATAAGTATTAGTTGAATTATCGAAATAGCAGATTAAAGAAGGAATAATACTATTAAAAGTCGAAACTATAAAATAGTTAAATAAAGAATTATTAATACAACAAGTTGTAATACCAAGGGGGCTGAATATAGGCTTAGGTAAATTACTTATCAGGTCCTTATTAGTTTGTCACAGTTATGCAATAAGCTAAAAAAATTGTTATAGGGGGGAAAACATTGATAAATATAACAATAAACAATAATAAGCTTTCTGTAGAAAAAGGAACCACTATCTTTTTAGCATGTAAGAGTATAGGAATAGAGTTACCAAACTTTTGCAATGATGAAAGATTAAACCCAAGTGGGCTTTGTAGAATGTGTATAGTTGAAATCCAGGGGGCAAAAAACTTAGAAGTAGCTTGTGGTACTTTTGTAAGAGAAGGTATGCAAATATACACAAATAGCCCTAAAGTAAGAAATGCAAGACGTGAAATATTAGAACTTATGGTATCTGACCATCCTCTAGAGTGTACAACATGTGCAAGAGGAGGTTCTTGTAAGTTACAAGATTATGCAAGCATGTATTTACATAATTTCAAGCCTAAGTATGAAAATACTCCTAAAAAATTACCAATAGACGATAGCAATCCTTTTTATTATTATGACCCAAACAAATGCATATTGTGTAAAAAATGTGTAAGAGTATGTGATGAACTTCAAGAAGTAAGTGCAATAGAAGCTGTAGATAGAGGTTATAACACAGAAATAACACCATTTTTTAAAGAAAAATTAAATGATAGTAGTTGTGTATCTTGTGGAAATTGTGTTTCAGTTTGTCCAGTAGGGGCTTTAGTTCCTAAAAATGCAATGTTTTACAATACTAAAAAAGTAAAAACAACTTGCTCATATTGTGGAGTAGGATGTCAGTTAGAACTATCAGTTAAAGATGGTGAGGTAGTAGGAAGTCAACCATTAGAAAATGGAGTTAATGATGGATTATTATGTGTAAAAGGAAAATTTGGATATAAATTTATAAATCATGAAGATAGATTAAAAAGTCCATTAATAAAAAAAGATGGAAAGTTTGAAGAGGTAAGCTGGGAAGAAGCATATGAATATATAGCTAAGAATTATGGCAGAATTAAAAATAAATTTGGTGAAGATTCAATGGCAGGATTATCCTCTGCAAGATGTAGTAATGAAGAAAATTACTTATTCCAAAAGATGATAAGAGGAGTATTTAAAACCAACAATGTAGACCACTGCGCTCGACTCTGACATTCTTCAACAGTTGCAGGTCTTGCAACTACATTAGGTAGTGGTGCTATGACAAATAGCATAGAAGAAGTAAAGGATTTAAAATCTGTGTTTGTAATAGGTTCAAATACAACAGAAAATCATCCAGTAATAGGAATAAAAATAAAGCAAGCTGTAAGAAAAGGTGCAAAGTTAATAGTAGCAGATCCTAGAAGAATAGAGCTAGCAGATCGTGCAGATGTATTCTTACAAATAAACCCAGGAACTAATGTTGCTCTTTTAAATACCATGATGAATGTAATAATAAATCAAAACCTTCAAGATATGGACTATATAAAAGAAAGAACAGAAAACTACGATGCATTAGTAGAGCTAGTAAAAGATTATACACCAGAAGAAGGAGCAAAAATATGTGGTGTAGATAAAGATAATATAATAAAAGCTGCAAAGATTTATGCACAGACTAAAGATAGTGCTATATTTTATTCAATGGGTATAACTCAACATTCAAAGGGAACTCAAAATGTAATGAGTATATCAAATTTAGCACTTCTTTGTGGTAACATAGGAAATGAATTTGGTGGTGTTAATCCACTTAGGGGACAAAATAATGTTCAAGGTGCTTGCGATATGGGAGCGCTACCTAATGTGTTTACAGGGTATCAAAGTGTAATTAATGAAGAGTTTGTATCTAAATTTGAAAAAGCATGGAATACTAAATTACCTACAAAAGTAGGATTAACAGTTCCAGAAATAACTCATGAAATTGGTGAAGATAAAATAAAATTATTATATATAATGGGAGAAAACCCAATGATATCAGATCCGGATATAAATCATATTAAAAAAGCTTTTGAAACTTTAGATTTTTTAGTTGTTCAAGATATATTCTTAACTGAAACTGCACAAATGGCAGATGTAGTGTTACCAGCAGCATCTTTTGCAGAAAAAGATGGTACATTTACTAACACAGATAGAAGAATTCAAAGAATAAGAAAAGCAATAGAACCTGTAGGAAACTCTAAACCTGATTGGGTTATACTTATGGAAATTATGAATAAATTAGGATATGATAAAAAATATGAAAGCCCTAAAGAAATAATGGATGAAATAAGTAGCTTAACTCCTTCGTATGGTGGAATAAACTATGATAGAATAGAAGAAAAGGGAATACAGTGGCCTTGTCAAAACTTAGACCACCCAGGAACTAAAATACTTCATGTAGACAAATTTGCAAAAGGAAGAGCAACATTTGTACCATGTGACTATGTTTTAAGTTTTGAGGGGCTAAGTGAGGACTATCCATATACACTTGTAAATGGAAGAATGCTTTATCACTATCACACAAGAACTATGACAGGAAAAGTAGAAGGGTTAAATGAAAAAGCACCACATTCATATATAGAAGTAAATCCTATAACTGCTAAAAAGCTACAATTTGAGGACAATGAAAAAATAAAAGTTTCTTCAAAACGTGGAGAAATAGAAACTTTCGTTAAGATAACAGATATAGTAGATGAAGATGTATTCTTTATGCCTTTCCATTTTGCAGATGGGGCAGCGAACTACCTTACAAATACAACTCTTGATAGTATAAGTAAGGTTCCTGATTTAAAAGTTTGTGCTATACAAGTTGAAAAAATTAAAGTATTAGAAATATCAAATGCATAGAATATTAGTATTCTAAAAAAATTTAATAATAAGGATATAAACATTGCAGTTTATATCCTTATTAAAAGTTAGGATGTAGATGTATGGACAATTTTAAAAGCGCAGTAATTCTAGCTGGTGGTAAAAGTTCTAGAATGAAATTTGATAAGCAATGTTTGGTTATAAATGAGAAAAAACTTATATTTGAGATATGTGAAAAACTAGAAAAATATTTTGAAGATATAACAATAGTAAGCAATAAAAAAGAGTACTACAAAGACTGTAAGTATAAAGTAGTAAGTGATGAAATTAAAGAGGTAGGTCCGCTAGGTGGTATGGCAGTAGGACTAAAAGAAAGTGTAAGTGAGTATGTTTATTTTATAGCTTGTGATATGCCACATATTGATGATAAGTATATAAAATATATGAAAAGTAAGATAGAAAAAGATATTGAAAGTAATGTTGATTTTGATATGTACATATGCAATGTTGGTGGCAATATACAGTTTTTCCAAGGATTTTATAAAAAAGATTTAGAAGAATGTATAAACAATTATTTAATTTATGGAACTAAAAAATCGATAAAAAGTTTTTGTGAACAAAGTAATAAAAAAATTAAGATTATAGAAGAAGATGAGTTTAAAGAACAACATTTTAAAGAAGATATATTTATAAATTTAAACACACAAGTCGATTTGAACTTATATAAAAATAATTTACAATAAAAAAACTTGATTTTAAGTCAAGTTTTTTTATTGTAAATTAAATTTTTATTTGTTAAGAAGCTTAGCTAAAGAAGTATCAGAGAAGAATGTATTTGCATTATATAAAAATAAAATATCACTAAACTTACCATTATCTATAAGTTTAGATAAATCACCTTTATAATGCATAGGGTCAACAACAATTATCTTACTATAATTGTTAGTTAAAAAAGGTACAAAAGTATTGGCATAAGAATCTTTTATTAAAAGAAGTTGCTTTTGAGTGTTAGTAGTAGTATTTATTTCAACTATTGGATGATTACCATCTAAAAAAACATCGTATTTATTTTTAGTATTTAAACTTTGTGTATTATATAAAGAAGTTGTTTTCTTTTTATTATCTAGATAATTTACAATAACGCTACTTTTATTGCTTTCAGGAATATAAATATCTATATCATCTTTTTGACTAAATCTAAGCCCACTTTGGGAAGAGAGTGAACCATTAAAATCATTACTTACCTTTTTTACATCATAATAAGCACTATTGTCTAATTGCATCTGTTCACTAATTTTAAAGAATGAAGTATAAGCTCCTAGTGTTGTTAGATGATTATCTGTTTTATAATATATATACTTATCCTTAGCGTCATTTAAAGCTTTATATGTATCAATATACTCTATATTTTTATTTAAAGAAGAACTTAAATTTTTAAGATACTTTTCTTGATTTTGAGAAGGTGCAAATTTAGGTAATTTATCTTTAAAAATACTTGTAGATGTGGGTATTACGCAAACATAAGTTTTTGTATCTTTGTGTTTATTAGAAAAATTATTTAAAGATTTTATAGTGTTATTAACAGTTTTATCGTCACTTGGAGTGAAATTTTTCAAAAGATACCCATCATCAGCTAAATAAACATTATTAATATCTTTTTTTCCAATCAATAAGTCAGTATATGTTTTTACATGTGTAAAAAAGTTTTCTTTAAGATTAGAGTTATCACTAACTAAATAAGATACTGATAAAAGTAATATAAACACATTTAATAATACAGTAGATATATTACTTTGTGATTCTGATTCATTAAATTTTTTACTTAAATATGTAGTAGAACATAGAGTTAATATTACAAATAATATAATATTTGTATATAAGTAATAAATTGAGCCATTATCTATTATAGGATTTCCTGACATAAAAAACATTACTTTAAGATATTGAGCTACCATAGATAGATTATCTAAACTAAACAACACCCAACCAATTATTACAATAAGCATTGTATATATATGAGCCATAAAATTTGGAAGATTATTTAGTTTTTCTTTTAGATAAAATTTTTCAATTAATAAAACTATTGAAAAATAAATTCCCCAAAGTACAAAATTCCATATGCCTTTATGCCAAAGGCCTATTAATATCCAAATAATAAAAATATCTATAAATTGTTTTTTTATATAGTGTCGAGTTCCTTCAAGTGATATATAAATATACTTTCTAAAATAATCTCCAAGAGATATATTCCATCTTTTAAAAAACTCTGTAACACTTTTAGATATGTATGGATAATCAAAGCCTTCAGGAAGATCAAGACCAAACATTTTTGAAAGTCCAATAGCCATATCATAATATCCACCAAAATTAAAGTATATCTTAAATGTAAAAGCCATTATTCCAATCCAAGCTGTAAGTACTGATAAATTTGAAGTATTTAAAGAAGATATAGTAGTCCACAAAAGACCTATGTTATTGGCAAGTAATACTTTCTTAGCTAAACCAAGTAGGAATCTTTGACCACCTTCTGTAAATTTATTTATATTATTAAAAGTCATATCAAAAACCTCTTTTTCTATTTTATATATATTTAAAATTTATTTAAAATTACAAATTTGCAGATTGTTTTAAGATATTTAGCCATGCAGGGTAGAAGATAGGTTTTAAGTGCATTCCGTCATTTGCATAAAGACTTTCGTTGTCTTTTAATAAATTTGTAGTATCAATAAAAGTTATATTTAAATCTTTACACATTGATTTTAAAGACTTATTATATTTATCAATGTTATTATAAATAGATTTTTTATTGTTTTCTTTAATGGGTAATATAGAATTAACAAAGATTTCGCTCTTAGGTAGAGTTTTTTTAATCGAATTTATTAAAGAAGTATAGTCCTTTATAAATGAAGGTATATCTTCTTGATAAATTAATAAATCATTCATGCCGTATAAAGTGAAAACATTAGATGGGTTTAAATTAGAAAGATTATTCATATTAGACTTAGCATTTTTTAAATTAGAGCCTCTAGAACAAATAACAGATGTAGAACTTAGCATGTTATATGTTATTAATCCTTCAGCCTGAGAATCTCCCATAACAACACAATTTTTAAAGATATTCTTGTAATTTATCTTTCTTGAGTTTTGATCTAAGCCGTAATAGGAGGATTGAACCTTATTTATTTCCTTTTGAACTTTATCTAAGTTACTTTTATCTAAATTATCAATAATAGATATATTATTAATGATTTCCTCGTTTTCTTTATTCGCTATGTCTCTTTTAGTTGAATTACTTGCCAAAGAATATGTAGCGATAGCTGGTACAAATATAAGACACATCATTAGTATTAGAAGAACGAAGTTATTAGATTTTTTTTTCATTTGACAGCTCCCCTTTGAAATATAGAATTTAGATTTAAATATAGTAATCTAGGACTATATATTATATTAAAGTTAAAAATATATAATACTTAAAATCAAAAATATAAAGATTACAAAAATTTAACATATAAATGGGATTAATATGAAATTGATAAAAAATATGTTTTTTCACACAACAAAAAAAAGAGCATAAGCTCTTTTCTTTGAAATAAAAATATATATTAAATATAATTATATTCTATTTACGTTTTCAGCTTGAGGTCCTCTAGCTCCTTGAGTTATCTCAAAGCTAACCTTTTCGCCTTCTTCTAAAGTTTTGTATCCGTCACCTTGTATAGCTGAGAAATGTACGAAAACATCTTCTCCACCGTCTACTGATATGAATCCAAATCCTTTTTCACTGTTAAACCATTTTACTATTCCGTTTTTCATTAGAAAAAACCTCCGTGTATTTAAAAAATCCAGACTTATTAACTAAGTCTGCTCTATAAGTATAATCCATAAAAAAAATAAAATCAAGGGTAAATTAAAAAAAAATTGGAAAATATTAAAAAAATACATTTTTGTTATAATATTATATATTTTTTACTTATCAAACAAAGAATATGTTTTCCTAAAAAAAATAAGCATAATAAAATCAATTTTACAGATAATAGTATAGTCAAGTATTATTATTTATATAGGAGGAAGTCATGAAATTTAAAAGAGCAATAACATTAAGTTTATCATTAGCTATAGCTATGGGAGCTGTAGCATGTACTAAAAAAGAAGTAACACAACCACCAACAACACCACCAAAAACAGAAAGTACTAGTTTAGATCCAAATTATGTGAAAAAATATTCTAAGTCATATGAAGATTACATTGCAGGTATAAAAGATTACCAAATGTATTCAACTCCTGAGAGTATAAACGAATATTATAAAACCAATGAATATCCAGGTAATGAAGTGCATTTAACTAATACAAAAAATGCATATAAAGAAAGTAAAGCAAAAATACAATCATTCGTAGATGTATTAAAAAATGATGCAAAAACAAAAGATGAAGAGCTAAAAAAAATGAATGATGACTTAATAGCAGAAGGTGAAAAAACTATAAAAAATATAGATGCGAGAATTGCACAATTAGATAAACTTCCAGCAGATGCTATTGATAAGCCAAAAGAAGAATTCATGAAACTTGTAGATGAAACAATAGTTGTAAAAGACGAAACTCAAAGTAAATTTAAACAATTCCTTGATACTATGAATGAAAAACTAGGAATAACTAATAAAAAATAGAATTAAGAAAAAAAAGAGCATATTAATATGTTCTTTTTTTGTTAAAATTCACAAAATGACAAATTTTTCTTATTTGAAGTGATATTATAGGTATATATTATTAGAAAAGTGGGGAATTTTATGGTTTTTAAAAGTATTAGCCTGCATAATCGAAATCAAAGGATCATAACTCTTGCAAGAGAGTACAACATACCTATAATTATAAATTTAATATTTATAATTATAGGTATATTGGATATAAAGCATTATCCTATTGCTATAAATTTGTCTAGGATGACATTGTTATGGATATTTTTATATACAATATCTCATAATTTTGAATTAGAAGATATGAATTTTTCTAAAATGATAGCAATGAGCAATATTATACTTATAGTCATGAGCGGTTTAATGTTAATTGAAAAATCTCAATTAAAAATACATACTTGTTTATTTTCGATTACATTTATGAATATATGTAATTTTTTATATTTTATATATGAACAAAAAAATAAAAAAATGTTAAGAGACAGTATAATTTTTTATTTTGTTACAACTTTGGGAATATGTTTACTTTACCAAAATGTAGCACAAGAGAAAATAATTTATGTTTTAGTCATATTTAATATAATAATAGCATGTTATAACTTGTTTTTTTATAATGAAAAAAAATTACCGCACTACAAAATAATAAAAAACTTATCTATATATAATTTTATTATAAGTATAATGATAATTGTAATTGTATTTTATGAAAATGCATTTGATATGAGTTTTTTTAGTGATTTATTATTATTACTTTTTTTCAATCACACATACTGTGGATATAAATATACTATAAAAAATGTAGTAAATAATCCGTACTTTGAATTAAAATCTAAAAATGAAAAATTAAATTTTAACTCACAACAATTAAATAAGCTTAATGAGATAATTAACAAAGAAATTTCAATTAAAAATCAAATAAAAAAATATATTACTCAAAGAAAAGAACTACTAAATCAATCATTAGACAATGTGCCTAGTATGTGGATTATTATAGATTGTAATTTGAATATAATTTATAAAAATAATGAATTTATGAAAATTTTAGGAATTGGCATACGTAGTTTTACAGAAATATTAAACCTAATTACTAAGAATGATGAAGAAATATTATACTATTTAGAGTGCTTAGAAGATAAAAAAAATATTGATGATAAGATAGTATTTTTAAGTGAAATTCCTTATTTACTTAATATAAAATATAATGATTTTGATGATACTTATTTAATCAGTTTAAATGATATTGAAAATGAATTTAAAATGGAAAAAGAACTTAAAGATAAAAAAGATGAATATGAAAGTATAGTAAATAATATACCATGTCCAATAATGATAAGAAATGTTGAATCAAATTTAGATGAAATTAAAATAATAAGCATAAATAAATCATTTGAAACGTTGTTTGGATATAGAGCAGATGAAGTAGAAAATCTAAATTTAAAAGATTATTATGAAAAATTTAATATAGATTTTTTCGATGGTAAAAGATATAAGAAATTAGATATGCCTATTGAAGAAAAGATAAGGCTTATAGACAATGAAAGTCATAGTAACTATATTATGAATCTTATAATGACAGATAAAAATAAAAATAAACATAATTTAGAAGTAAATATAGAAAATTACCAAGAAGACTCAAATTCAAACAAATTAAAATTATTAACTTTTACAGATAAAACAGAAGAAGTAAGTATATACCAACAAATACAAAAGCAGAATCAAGTATATTGCAAGATATTAAACTCTATTCCAGAAGGGATAATAGTAAAATCACTTGATGATAACAGGATTATATATGCTAATAAAAAATTCAAAGAAATATTTAAGATACAGGATAGAGTAAAGAAAACTTTAATACGAAAGTATAACGATAGATTAGAAACTAAGTATTTCTATAACCTAAATAATAATGATTTAAATAAAACAATATATATGGTAAATGAAGAAAAAGTAATAAAAGAATTAAAGGTTAGAGCTTATACATGGGAAATAGAAAATTCAAAGTATAGAGTTAAAATAGTTGAAGACTTAGCACAACAAAGACAATATGAAAAAATGAAAAACATATTAATGGAACAAAGAAAATATGACAAGCTTAAGATGGAGTTTTACGCTAATATATCTCATGAACTAAAAACACCTTTAAACAACATATATAGTTCTACACAACTTATTGAAAATTTTAATAAAAATAATAAAATAAAAGATACCAATGGAGAACTTAGTTATCATGTAAAAATAGTAAAACAGAATATGTTTAGGTTAATGAGATTAATTGACAATATAATAAATATAGCGCAAGTTAAATCAGAGGTATATAAATTAAAATCAGTGAATTTTGATATTGTATATTTGGTAGAAGAAATAGTTATGTCAATAAATTCTTATGCACAGTC
The DNA here is from genome assembly GCA_000686145.1 of Peptostreptococcaceae bacterium VA2. Taxonomy (GTDB): domain Bacteria; phylum Bacillota; class Clostridia; order Peptostreptococcales; family Peptostreptococcaceae; genus Romboutsia_D. Next base: position 1,348,389 of record JMMB01000007.1, read on the forward strand.
AAGAAACTTAAATTTAACATTTGATACTAATGAGGAATATTTATTAGTGGGGCTAGATCCTGAGGCGATTGAGAGAATAGTTCTTAATCTATTATCAAATGCAATAAAATTTACTGAAAATAAAGGTAAGATTTTAGTAGGAGTTTATAAAATGAAAAATAAAGTTCAAATAAAAGTTATGGACAATGGTGTAGGAATAGATGAAGATAAGTTAATGGATATATTTGATAGATTTAAACAAATAGAAAATGGAAAAATCAATAATGAGTTTGGAAGTGGTATTGGTCTTTATTTATCAAAGTCATTGGTTAAGATTCAAGATGGAACTATAGATATAAAAAGTAAAATAAATGTAGGGACAGAAGTTACTATAGAGTTCCCAATAAAAGAAGTTATAGAAGAAGATGAAGAAATAATAGAATATGGTGGAAATATAGAAAAATTCAAAATAGAGTTCTTTGATATATACAAATAAGAAAACCATAAAATTTTAATATATTAAGAAAATGCTATAGTCGATATTACAGACTATAGCATTTATTTTTTATAAATATTTAAGATATTTGTAATAACTAGGTGTTGTATTTTATATAAAAATAGGTAAAAATAACTAAAATTATAAAATTTTGAAAGAAATATAAAAAATCTAGAAACACTAGAAGGGTATTTAAATGATTTATAGAATTAATTAAATGAAAAAGGTAAAAACAGATTAATTTTTTAGGTGAATCAATTACAAGTGTTAAATAAGTATGATTGTAGATAATAAACTATCAATCAACTAATTTGTAAAAATTAGCACGGCTTATTGTCGAAAAGGAAAGTTAATTTCAAAAGGGGAGTGAGATTTAGATGAACAAATTGAAAATAACTGAAACTGCACTAAGAGATGGTCATCAATCTTTAATTGCAACTAGGTTAACTACAGATGAAATAATACCTATACTTAAAACTATGGATGAAGTGGGGTATTATTCATTAGAGGTATGGGGGGGAGCTACATTTGATGCGTGCATACGTTTTCTAAATGAAGATCCTTGGGAAAGATTAAGACTTATGAGAAAGAATGTTAAAAATACTAAACTTCAAATGCTTTTAAGAGGTCAAAACTTACTTGGCTATAGAAACTATGCAGATGATACTGTTGATAAGTTTATAGAATTATCTATAAAAAATGGTATTGATATAATAAGAGTATTTGACGCTTTAAATGATGTTAGAAATATAGAAGCTTCAATGAAGGCTATTAAGAAATATAATGGTCACTGTCAGTGTGCAATCTCTTATACAACTAGTGATGTTCATACTACAGAGTACTATTTAAATTTAATAAAAACTATGGAAAGTATGGGTGCTGATTCTATATGTATAAAAGATATGGCTGGGGTTTTAACACCATATAATGCATATGACTTAGTTAAGAGTATAAAAGAAATAACAAATTTACCGATAGAATTACATACTCACTGTACAAGTGGTATAGCTGATATGATATATATGAAAGCCGTAGAAGCTGGAGTTGATATAATAGATACTGCAATTTCACCATTTAGTGGAGGAACCTCTCAACCACCGACTGAATCATTAGCTGTAACTTTTGCAGGGATGGATAGAAACCCAGGATTAAATATGGATAAACTATTAGAAGTAGCAGATTACTTTAAACCAATAAGAGATAAATATATGAATGAGGGAATATTAAATCCAAAAGTATTATTAACAGATCCACAGACATTAAAATACTTAGTTCCAGGTGGAATGCTTTCAAACTTATTATCTCAATTAAAGCAACAAAATGCATCTGATAAATATGAAGAAGTCTTAAAAGAAGTACCTAGAGTTAGAAGTGATTTAGGATATCCACCACTTGTAACACCTATGAGTCAGATGGTTGGAACACAAGCATTATTTAATGTACTAAGTGGAGAGAGATACAAATTAATACCAAAAGAAATAAAAGATTATGTAAGAGGTAATTATGGAAAATCTCCAGCTGTAATAAGCGAAGAAATAAGAAAAAAAATAATTGGAGATGAAGAAGTAATAACTGTTAGACCAGCAGATTTAATAGCACCTGAATTTGAAGATATGAAAAAAGAAGCAGGTGACTTAGCAAAGTGTGATGAAGACGTATTAACATATGCACTTTTCCCACAGGTAGCTCCAAAGTTTTTAGAAGAAAAATATAATAAACATAAAATTAAAGAAGAAACTAAAACAAATATCATAGAAAAAAAATCAGAAAACGAAATAAAATATATAAACGTAACTATGTAGAAAATAGGTGATGATATTATGGGAAATGAAATAACAATAGGTGAAGCTTTATCTATAACTTTAATAAGTATGAGTATTGTATTTTTAACTTTATTTGCAATTTCACTTGTACTAAGTTCGTTTAAAACTATCTTTAAGGTAAAACCAGAAAATGAATCTAAAAAAGGTGGAGATAAAGAATTAGCATTAACTCATGAAGAAGATGAAGAAGAAAAAGTAGTAGTAGCACTAGCAGCATCAATAATGGCAGGGGAAGGAATACTAAATCCAAACCTTAGAATAAAAAGTATAACTAGAATAAAGTAGATATAAATTTTATAAAAAAGATACATAAAAATATAGTATATAAAAGAAAAGGGGATTTAAAATGAACGCTAAAAAATACCATATAACATTAAATGGGAAAGTATATGAAGTAGAAATAGAAGAAGTATCAAGTACAGATCAAGTAGCAAAACAAGAAATAAAGCAAGATGTAGCGCCAACATCTATTCAAAATAGTGAAAGTATAACAGCACCAATGCCTGGAACTATAATAAACGTATTAGTAAAAGAAGGACAAGCAGTTAAAAAAGGACAGGTAGTCGCAATACTTGAAGCTATGAAAATGGAAAATGAGATAGTTGCACCAGTTGATGGAGTAGTTGAAGCTATAAGCGTAGGCAAAGGTCAAAATGTAAATCTTGGAGATGATTTACTAGAGATAGCATAAAAAATAGCGAAACGAAAGTTTTAGGGGGAATTTAACATGGGAGAAACGATAATTCAATTCGTCACAGAATCAGGATTTGCAATGATGACTTATAAAGAAGCTATAATGATAGCTATAGCTTGCATATTTTTATATTTAGCTATAAAAAAAGGGTATGAACCTTATTTATTAATACCAATATCAGTAGGTATGCTACTTGCAAACATGCCAGGTGCAGATTTGATGAAACCAGAAGATGCACAAGTTACTGGAGGACTTTTCTATTATTTATATCAAGGAGTTAAGCTTGGGATATTCCCGCCTTTAATATTCTTATGTATAGGAGCGAGTACTGACTTTGGACCAATGATTGCAAACCCAAAAACTATATTACTTGGGGCCGCTGCTCAGTTTGGAATATTCTTTGCATTTTTAGGAGCAATATTCTTAGGGTTTAGTGGACCTGAAGCTGCATCAATCGGAATAATAGGTGGAGCAGATGGACCAACAGCAATACAATTAACAGGTAAGCTAGCACCACATTTATTAGGAACTATAGCACTAGCAGCATATTCTTATATGGCGTTAGTTCCAGTTATTCAACCACCAATAATAAGATTATTAACAACTAAAGAAGAACGTAATATAAAAATGGAACAATTAAGACCAGTTTCACAAAAAGAAAAAATAATATTCCCAATAGTTTCAATGATAATTGTTATAGGGTTATTACCAACAGCAGCTCCTCTTATAGGAATGCTTATGTTTGGTAACTTATTAAAAGAATCAAAAGCTGTGCCTAAGTTAGTAGAAACAGCACAAAATTCATTGATGTACATAATTACAATAATGCTAGGTCTTACAGTAGGAGCTACAGCTAATGCAGATACTTTCTTAACAGTACAAACTTTAGGTGTAACTGCAATGGGACTTGTAGCGTTCTCAGTAGGAACTGCATCAGGAGTTTTATTTGGTAAATTGATGTGTAAGTTAACTGGAGGAAAAATAAACCCAATGATAGGTGCGGCTGGAGTATCAGCAGTTCCAATGTCAGCGAGAGTTGTTCAAAAGATTGGACAAGAAGAAAACCCTTCAAACTTCTTACTTATGCATGCAATGGGGCCAAACGTAGCAGGAGTTATAGGGTCAGCAGTAGTTGCTGGTATACTTCTTAAATTCTTTGCTTAAATTTAATAATATTAGAAAATGCACTTAGTATATAAAACTACTAGGTGCATTCTTTTAAAGTGCTAGATTTAAGTATGAAAAATTTAAATAGAATAAACTAGAGTACGAGCAATAAGGCTATGAATACTAATTCATAGCCTTATTTTTATATAAGATTATTCTATTTGAATTAATTATCGTAATATTTAAGAATGAAATTGAACAAATATTTAGAATTAATTGATGTTGATAATTAATATCAATTAGTATTGACAATATGAAATTAATGGAATAAAATAAAAATGAAATTCATTATCAATAGAAAATAAATAGAGTGGAAGGAGACTTATAATGAGATTAGTATATTCATTATTATTCGTAGTTGCATTTGCACTACTTTTTACATCAAGTATAAAAAAGCATTCTAAATTTTATTACTCTATAGCTACAGCAATAGCTGGTATAACTATAGCTTATGAAATTTATAAGTTAATAACGGACACAAAGTTACAAGGATTTATAGGAGCACTTGAAAAAGCCTTTATGAAAGGTAATGTTTCAATAGGATTTTTAATACTAGTGATGTTTGCAGGAGCATTATATCCTAAATGGAAAATAACAAAGAAATTATTAAGCATAAGAGCAGAAACGGCTATATTATCATGCATTCTTTTAATTCCACATTGTGTTATGTATTTTGTTGGTTTTATTATGCATATAGACCAAATATTATCATACAAGCCTTTACCAATACTTTATATATCATACTTAATTATAGGATTAATAGCATTTATAATAATGATACCACTATTCATAACATCATTTAAAAAAGTTAGAGCTAAGATGACAAATAAAGAATGGAAAAAGCTACAAAGATGGGCTTATCCATTTTATTTCTTAACTTACGTACATATAGTAATTGCACTTCTTAATGATGATGAGGTTGATATAATGAAGTTAGGTATATACACAGTACTTTTTGTAGGGTACTTTATATTAAAATTAATAAAAACTGCGAATTCAAAGAAAAAGAAGCATATAGGAGCAATGTAGAAGATAGAATAAATAATATATATTTAGAATTAGATAAGCTAAATAAAAAAAACAATTATGAAAAGATATAAACTTTCAGACTATGATTACTAAATCATAGTCTTTTTTTAGTTGTATAAAAAATAAAAATTAAAATATAAAAACAAACTAAAAAGAACAAGTGTTTATCATAAAAACATTGAATTATTGAACAGTAAAATATATTTATAGTAAAAGAAGCACTAATAAAAACCTAAACAATTTTAAAAAAATATATAAAGGGTAAGTCCCTCACTAAAGGTAGCAAGTAAAAAAGTATCTAAAAGATAAGCACAATATAGAGTTAAATAACTTATCTAAAGAAAATGTAGAAAAACGCATAAAATCTAGTGCAAGCAATAGCAAGGGATATATTAGCCACAAAATGCTAGAACTAGATAAAAAAGGTTTTGATATCATAATTCACATACACATACACAAATAAGTTATTATTACAAGAAATAAAATTAATTTCTAAAATGTTTTCCCGGGGAATAAAACAAAATATTAAGAAAATTTAAAAATAAAACGGGGGATAAATATACTAAACATAGCAATTTGTAAAAATAGGAAAGATAAAGTATATAAAAATCAGGAAATACCATTTAAAAAGCTTATAGAAAAACTAAAAACAACAACATATACAAAAGAAACTTATAAAGAATACTTAAATCTCTCAAAAGAACACCAAGATAATATAAAAGATGTAGAATTTAGATTTATACATATAAAGAAGGCTCATCTTATGGAGGACTTATAGTATATGAAGACTGCTTGTTTGCATACTCACATCATAGCACTGACCCTTGTTGTAATAAATTATGCAATGCTTTTGACTTGGTTAAAAATCATAAATTTAAGGAATTAGAAGAAGAAAAAGCATTTGAAAATATGGTAGAGATCGTATCAAAAGATACAAACGTCATAAAAACCTTGGGAGAGGAAAGTCTTAAAATTGCTGTATCTGAATTTAGCATACCTGAAAATGAATCTAAAAACACTGTTACAGATGTTGATAAACAAAACGAAACGAATATATGGGTAACAAAACTTGAAGTGAATAAAAAAGGGATATATACAAGCACTATAGATAACATAGTTTTGATAATGGAAAATGATGAAAACTTAAAAGGAAAAATAGCTTTAAATGAATTCTCTCACCAAATAGTCATAAAAAAGAACTTACCTTGGAGAATAATTAAAAACCAACAATCTGGAGATAGTTGGTGTGATAATGACGATAGTAATCTTAGACACTATATAGAAAGAGTATATAAGATAAAATCTCAACAAGCTGTATATGATGGCATAAGTGTAGTAGCTAATAAAAATTCATATCACCCTATAAAAGAATATCTAAAATCTGTAAAATGGGACGGTATAAAAAGAGTTGATAATCTATTTGTAGATTATTTAGGAGCTAAAAAAAGTAAATACACAACAGCAGTAACTAGAAAAATTTTAGTAGCTGCTGTTAGTCGTATATTTAATCCAGGAGTTAAATTTGATAATATGGTTGTATTTGTAGGAAAGCAAGGACTTGGAAAAAGTCACTTTCTTGATTTGATAGGTAAGGACTGGTACTCAGACTCTATAAATACTGTAGTAGGAAAAGAAGCTTATGAACAATTGCAAGAAGCGTGGATAGTTGAGATGGCAGAACTATCAGCAACTAAAAAAGCAGAAGCAGAAAGTGTCAAACACTTTATATCTAAAAGAGAAGATGTATATAGAGTTGCTTATGGAAGAAGAGTTGAAAAGTTTAAAAGGCAATGCGTGTTCTTTGGTACTACTAATGACGATGAGTTTTTAAAAGATAAAACAGGTAATAGAAGATTTTGGCCTGTGAAAATTGGAGTAAATAAGATAGAAAAATCTATATTTAAAATGCTAAATGATTATGAAATAGATAATATATGGGCAGAAGTTGTGCAAATTTATAAAAATGGAGAAAGTTTGATACTTGATGAACAAGAAGCTAGTATGGCTATTAGATGCCAAGAACAACATCTAGAGGTAAGTCCTAAGGAAGGTATGATTAGGGAGTATTTGGAGATGTTACTTCCACATGGTTGGGACAAGATGGATATTGCTGCTAGGAGGATGTATGTTCAAGGTGGAGAATTTACTTCTTTTGAAGAAGGTAGTATAAAGAGGGAGAGAGTTTGTGCTATGGAGATTTGGGTTGAACTTTTTAGTGGTGATGCTAAAGCGCTTACTCCTTTTAGTGCTCGTGAGATTAATGATATTTTGAGAAATATTGAAGGATGGAAGCCTTATGACAAGGGTACTGGGAAGCTTAGATTTGGTAGTATTTATGGATATCAAAGGGCTTTTGTAGTAAGTGAGATGCAGGTGAAAAATATTGTGAAGGGGGAATAGTATATTTAGTTTTGAAAATGATATAATTAAGTAAAAAATAGGTAATCATACACAAAACTAATTTATTTGAGATTCAAGAATAGAAGACAGAATTTGTAACATAAATACAAATACTAGTTAAAAGATGTTGACCTTACAGTAACTATAAGGTTTATAATAAACGTAAGTAGTAAACTCTGTGTTATATATTTTATTAAAAAATATAGCACAAAATTTTGGAGGATGAATATGAAATTTAGTGTATCAAGAGAAGTCTTTGAAAAGTTAGATAATGTTTGTTTCGGAGTTATAGTAGCAAAAGGAATTGATAATACCTTAGAAAAAAGCGAGATTATAGAAAAATTAAATCAAGCAATACAAGACTGTGAAGAAAAATTTAAAGATACTAAGGTTAAAGAATTAGAGGATATACTATATTATAGAGATGCATTTAAAAAATTAGAAATCAATCCAAATAAATTTATGAGTTCTATTGAAGCGATGCTTACTAGAACATCAAAAGGTAAGGGGTTACCTAGTATAAGTCCTATTGTAGATTTAGGAAATGCAGTATCTTTAAAATATATGGTTCCATTAGGAGCGCATGATATTGACACATTAAATGGAGATATTGAGGTTAGATTTTCTAAAGAAGGAGATACTTTTATTCCTTTAGGATCTGAGGAAATAGAAACTTTAGAAGATGGTGAATTAATTTATTCTGCGGGAGATAATGTAAGAACAAGAAGATGGATATGGAGACAAAGTGAGCAAGGAAAGATTACTAATGAAAGTAAGAATATATTCTTACCTATAGATGGATTTACAGATAATAATTATGAGAGTGTTATTTCTACAAGAGATGAATTAGCAAGTTTATTAAAAGATATATTCTCTTGTAATATAAAGGTAGGATTTATAGATAAAAATAATACTGAATTTGAAATAGATTAAATAATATAAATTAAGAAAAGGAGATGTTGGTAGAAATACTAACATCTCTTTTTTAATATTTATGGATATCAAAGGGCTTTTGTAGTAAGTGAGGTAAAAAAGTGATGTCTATAGTTAGAGAAAGTATGTCTATTTAGAATTTAAATATGTCTTTATAGTGTAGATAAATGTGTTTTAAAGATATATGTGCTTGAGATGAATTAAGTTGGTTGATGTCTATAGTTAGAGAAAGTATGTCTATATGTTTTTTTAGAAACTATTAGACATATGTATAGGCACACCTATGGATATGCATGAAGTTTAGATTTATCAATGTATTAGATAGTGTGATGTCTTATATGTCTTTTGAATTTATGTTAAATAGATATTTGAAAGTAGTTTATAAAAATACTATACAGGTGTGTGGAGATATGTTGTATTTTCCTAGTAAGAGATCTGTGATAAAGGGTGCAGTTGAGGAATATTGTGAAGGTTAAATCCAATTAATGGTAAAACATTACTTGTGTAGAATTGATAACGATGTTATCATATTATGTAGAAAAGAAGCGTTTTATAATACACGAGTATGAGAAAAACAAAACTGGATATAATCAGGAATGTTTTTAGGTAGGGGTTCGACTCGCTTCGTCTCCACCATTTAAATCCACGAAAGCCGTATTATTATAAATATAATACGGCTTTTGTGATTCTATTTAATTATTTTATAAAAAACTTAGGGGGCAAAGACTTTTATGAAAATTTCAGAAGTGAAAATTAAAGGTTTTAGAAATTTTAAAAATGAAAGTATAAAATTTAAAAATCATTCATTAATAATGGAAGAAAATGATATAGGAAAATCAAATTTGATATATGCATTGAGGATATTATTGGATAGGAGTTTATCAGAAGTAGATGTAGAGCCATTAGATTCTGATTTTTATGTACATGACGAGGTCTATGATCTAAGTATTCAGATTAAATTTGATGACATAGCGGAAGATTGTATTAAAACTAAATTTAAAGGTTCAATTAGTGAAAAATCAGAGTTATATTTAGCATACTATGCTACTAAGGATAAAGATACAGGAGAAATTACATATTATTTTGCTAAAGGAAAAGATGAAGAAAATTTAGCTAAGACAGAAAATAGATTTGATAGTAGATATTACTTAAAGACATTAAGAATGGAATATTTAAGGAGTAGTAGAAATCTGGAAAATTTTATAAAAAAAGAAAAAAAGAATTTACTTATAAGTAAAAAAAGTAAGAGAACAGACGAAGAAAGTGCATTGGATTTATTAAATATAAAAAAAGCAAAGGATGGACTTGAAACAACAAATACTAATATAAATAATTTATCTTATGTTAAAAATGCAATGTTAGAAATTAATAATGATTTAGAAAATTTATCATCTCATCATAAAGATAAAACAGTTCACTTTAGTGCTATATCTGAATCTATTGATGAAATTCAAAATAATTTGGAACTAATTTCTAAGGTTAATAATAAATCAATTGCAATAGGGGGAGATGGTAAAAATAATCAAATATTTATATCCCTTTGGAGTAATAAGTATATAGAAGAGTCTGAAAGTCCTCTAAATGTAATTCTATATTGTGTAGAAGAACCAGAAGCTCATTTACATCCTCATCAACAGAGACAGTTATCAAAGTTTTTATTAGATACATTAAAAGGCCAACTTATTATGTCAACGCACTCTCCGCAAATCGCTGCTGAGTTTAATCCAGATTCTATAATTAGATTATATAACAAAGCTAATACTACATATTGTGCTGACAATGGATGTTCTCAAGAAATAGGTAATACAATTGATTCCTTTGGATATCGTATGAGTATAATTCCAGCAGAAGCATTTTTTTCAAGAGTAGTATTGTTAGTGGAAGGTCCATCAGAAGAAATTTTTTATAAAGCTATTTCTTATGAGTTGGGGATAGAGATGGACAAATATGGAATAAGTATTATTAATGTTGATGGAGTAGGTTTTGCAGAGTATATAAATATGTTGAAGAATTTAAATATAAAATGTGTTTTTAGAACAGATAATGATATTTTTCAAATACCATATAACCCTGATAAGTTCAGATGCGCGGGTGTACAACGTATTATTGGATTATATAAAAAGTATTATGAAAAAGTAGATAATATAGAGCATATATTATTAAATGAATCTAAATTATCAGGATTTAAATCTAGAGAATTAAGTGATGAGGTTAAATCTTTGATAGATAGTTTAAAAATAGAGTTTGAAAAAATAGGTATATACATTTCAGATATAGACTTAGAAAATGATATTTATAATTCGGGAATAGAGGAGTATCTAAAAGAATACTATAAAGATACGGATAAATCGTTGATAATAAATAAAATGCAACAAAGAAAAGCAATAAATCTATATGGATTTATGAAGAAATATCAAGGTAAATTAAGTATGATAAAAGATTCTGATATAGTAAAACCTTTATACAAATGCATAGAAATGAGTAAAGACAATGCTTAAGAAAGAATTGTCAACAGAGCAACTATCTATATTAAATCATGTAGGAAATATTGTTGTCTTAGCTAAACCTGGAAGTGGAAAGACATTTACGATATCAGAAAAAATAAAAAAAATAATTAGTGAGGAATTATTAGAATACGAGGGTGTAATTGCAATATCATATACCAATAAAGCTAGCAAAGAGTTAAAAGATAGAGTATTAAAAGATTGTAATAGTTATAAAGGTTGCTATTTTAATACAATGGATACTTTTTTATTAACAGAAATTGTGTATCTTTTCGGTCAACATGTTTTTGGAAATTTAGATAAGGATCTTGAAGTATTTTCTAAGGATGAAATAGACATAGATAAGTATAAAAATAAAGTAGATACAAATAAGAATAAGATATTAGAAGAATTATTTAGAGATGGAATTATAATACTTGATTGTCTAACTGAGATTTCTATATATATTATTAAAAATAGTAAATCATGCATGGAGTATCTAAGGGCTAGATATAAATACATATTTATAGATGAGTACCAAGATTGTGGCAAATATCAACATGAATTATTTTTAGAAATGGTTAATTTAGGTATGATAGGTGTAGCAGTTGGAGATATTGATCAATCTATATATAAATTTTCGGGTAAAGATTCTAAGTATTTACTAGAATTGAGTAATAATGATATATTTCAAGCATTTGTATTAAATAAAAATTATAGGTGTCATCAATCAATAATAGATTATTCAACAAAGTTTATTAACAAAAACCATAAAATAAATAATAACGTTGATTCTAGAGTGTTTCATTTAAATATTGAAGGGACTCAAAAAAATATATGTAAATTTATAGATAAAAATATTACTAAAGTTAAAGAGAAATATGATATAGAAAACAATAGTGATATTGCTATACTAGTGAGAGGTGATACTACAGGTAGTATTGTAAATATGAATTTAAAAACTGCACATAAGTATTTTATAACTACTGACTTAGATAAAAATTCTAGTGTATGGTGCCAGGTATTTAAGAGGATATTAACTTTTCTGCTAAACGACGAAAATATCTATGAAATAGTAGAAGATTATTTCGAAATAGAAGATAAAAATTTTGAGGTTTTGTATCATGAGCTTGAAAAAATAAAGCAAGCAGAAGAATATAAAATTGAGTATTTTATTAATATAGCAAATATAATTTATCCAGATAAAAAATCTGAAGAAGCGGTTGAAATTTTAGATAAAGTTATAAAAAATGATGAACTATTTTATAGTTATAAAAGTGCGGACAATAATGAAATTCAAATTATGTCAATACATAAGTCTAAAGGCTTAGAATTTAAAATTGTTTTTCATTTAGACTTATATAAATATATAATGCCTAGTTACAGACCTGTATGTGGAATTTGGGAATATGATGATATACAGCAATGTAAAAATTTACACTATGTAGCTATTACTAGAGCCATAGAGGCTTGTTTTATGATAACAAGCACAAGTAGATATAATTCGAATAATGAAATAAAGAATGGAGTGCCATCTGAATTTTTATATATTAACAGTTTACAATCATATAGAAAAAGTTAATATATAAATATACAGAATTAATAATCGTGGGTATTATTCCTGCGATTCGTCTCCACCATTGAAATCCACGAAAAAGTATTATCGGAATAAATCGATAATACTTTTTTTATTTTAACTAATTAGTCTTATAAAGTTATTTTATAAAAACTTGTAAAATGGTAATATATAACTATAATGAATATATGAATTTAATGGAGGATAACTTATGAAAAGTATAGAAAAGGGACCATTAGACAAGTATCTATCAATAAGATCAAATATTATAGAAATTATAATTATAGCAATAGTGATTGCATTTGGAATAAGCATTATTGTAAGTAGTATAACTATAATAGATGGATATGATCCTAATAATGGAATAATATTTGGAGTTGGGATATGTATTATATCTTTGTTGTATTTAATTTGTAAAAATAATACTAAGAATATACAAAATACAACTATAAATGGTTTTTTAATTTATTCTAAAAAAGAAAATAAATTAATTAATGTATCGAGATATGATTTTTCTGAAAGTATTACTACAAATTTAGAGGCAGCATTTTTTGAGAATATTGCAATAAAAAATATATGGGATAAAGAAAAATTAGGTTTTAAATATGAAAATAGAAAATTAATTCAATCTAAATCTAATAAATTATTATGTGAGTCTATTGAATATTATATATTGGAAAAACTGTCTGTTCATTTAGCTACATATTTTAATAAAAAACAATTTAATCATGAGGACCTATATACATTTCAAAGGAATGAGATACCAGATGTATTATTAAGTAATAGATTTTTAGAATTATTTTCTAAGCCAATAGAAGAGAGACCTTGCTTTATAGATGATGTTGGTAATGATAATGAATCTAATGTTGAAACTATAGCTATTTTTAAAAATGGAGCAATATATAAAAAATTTGATTTAGTATTACCTAAGGGGAGTAAGTTAAGAAGAAATGATAAAGGTGAGATTGAAATAATAACTAAAAAATTCAATTTGACAATAGATGCTAAATTTGAAGGATTTAACGAGAATATACCCCCAGGATTTGAAAAATATTACTTAGGAACAGAAGATTTTCTTGATTTAGAATCTTATCAAGTAGAGATAAATATAAAAATTAAATTTAAATTAATGTATATGCTATCAATTAAAAATTGGCAATATTATAGTTGGATAGATTCATTTTTACATCAGTTAAATACGGATATTTGTACTAACACTTATTTTGAAAAAATATCTTGGAATAGTACATCAACAATATTGCAATGTCTTGAAACACGTAATATAATAACTAATAACTTGGATGAAGATACAACAAAAAATAAGCGTATTGAAAAGATAATTTATGAATTATGTAAAGATTTTTTAACAGATAATGAACACATTAATAGAGAAGATCTAAAATATATGAAGATCTATGTGAAGACTAGATTACAAGATATAGTGATATCAAATAATGAAATAGATATAGAATATATAAATACAATAATTGAAAATTATTTTTACAATAATACTGAAATATCAAGAGTTATATAAAAATATATATGACGAGTATAAAGTTATAATGAAGCAAATAATAGAGGTGATGATTTAACTGCTAAAGACATTCAGAAATCAATAATAGGAGTAACCATATAAATTATAAGAAAGATATTATGTAATTAGATATGAAGAATATCTACGATAAAACTTAGTTTTAGCAATATTAGTTTAGCAATTAACAATTATGTTCTTCGTATTACTCATTGTAGTAAAATAGGCACTTAAAGTTATGATATTTATAGGGTAAAATACACTATAAAAAATAGTGGGTATTATTTACGCCAATCGTATCCACGAAAACACATTAATTTAATAGTCAATGTGTTTTTGATTTAGATAATAAACGCTAACACTTAATGGAAAATATTTCTGGAAACTATATAATTAATTTGATATTATAAGAAAGAAATAATGTACGTAAGAAAAGGGAGAGAAAGTTATGAACTTTAAAGAAATTATGGAATTTAATTCACCTTATAATCAACGTAACTTTGATAAATTGGTACAAGATATACAGTCTAATAAGATAGTTCCATATATAGGAGCAGGAATGTCTATGTTGTTTGAAGGTACATATCCTTCTTGGGGAGCATTTTTAAATGAAACATTTAATGAATTTATGGATATATCAGAAAAAAGTCAATTTGATAACTTAAGTTATGAGGAGAAAGCAAACTATTTGTATGAAGATATAGCAAAGATCACTTTTGCAGAACATCTAAAGAGTGTTTTTGGTGAAGAACATCTAAATAAAGGTCGCCAGGAATTTACTAATAAACCCATATATCTACTGCCTACTATTTTTGATAAAGGTTTAATAATTACAACTAACTATGATAAAGTTATTGAAAAAATATATGAACTACATGAATCGTTATTATCGGTTTTACATCCGGGACACTATGAGGCTTTAAATAGTGCTATAAGGGATAATAAATTGTTACTATATAAAATTCATGGTGATATTAATGAACCCATGGATTCAATAATCTTAACTAAAAATCAATACGATGAAGCATATAAGAATCAAAACTTAGTTGAAACATTAAAGCAAATTTACACGAGCAAAGGAATGCTATTTTTAGGATGTAGTATTGAAAAAGATAGACCAATAGAACTACTATGTGAAGTATCTAAGTCAGGAATGTACAATTATGCTATTATATCATGCAAGGATGAGAATGTAAAAGATAGAAGGAAAGAGTTAGAAAATGATTATTATACTAAGTCTATTATTTATCCAGATGGAAAGCATGAATGTTTAAATATAATCTTAGATAATATTGCAAAAACTATTAACACACCTAAGTATCAAAATGATATGCCAGAATTTAAATTGTATGAAAAAGATGAATTGAATTTTAATATACCTTTTAATAGAAATCTAAATTTTATAGGAAGAGAAAATATAATAGATTTATTATCGTCTAGTTTAGAAGAAAAAAATATACAAATATTATCTGGAATGAGTGGGGTAGGTAAGACTCAGATAGCTATAGAATATACATATAAAAATATCGATAAATATGACTATATATTTTGGATTAATTCAGAAAATAATATAACTTTATTTAATGACTATATATCTATTGGAAGAAAACTAGATATTATAGATGAGAGTAATAAAAATCAAGAATTGCATATAAAAGAAGTAGATAAATGGCTAAGCTTAAATAATAGGTGGCTTTTAGTATTTGATAACTGTGAAGATTATGATCAAGTATATAATTATATTCCTAGAGGAGGTAAAGGAGATATAATAATTACAGCCCAAAATCCTAACTGGAATAATTTAAATAAATCGATAAAAGTAGAATTATTTACTGAAGATGAATCTGTTGATTTTTTTAAAAAGAAAATAGATATGGAAATCATAGATGATATAAAAATACTTTCTGATAAGTTAGGATACTTGCCATTAGCATTGAATCAAGCAGCATCATATATAGAGGAAACAGGGATAAATGTAAAAGATTATATAAAATTATATGATGAATATAATTTACGTATATTTGAAAAAAGCTACAATAAAGAAGAGTATTCTCATACTGTAAAATCAGTGTGGAAAATTAGTTTAGATAAAATTAAAGAGAAGTCTGAAATAGCAACATATGTAATGAAATTATTAGGATTATTTTCTAATACAAAAATACCGAAAAGCTTGATAGAAAATAATTTAGAAAAATTATCAGATGTACTTACAAAAAAGATTGATTTGTTAGAGCTAAATGAAGTTATCTCAATATTAAATAGGTATGCATTAATTAATGTGGATAGAGAATACTATTCTATGCACTGTATAATACAAATGGTAATTAGAAATGAACTTAAAGAAAAAAATGAAATTACTGAATATACCGATAGATTATCAATGTATTTTTATGATATATTACCAAATCATATTGATCAGCTAAATAATTCATTAAAAATAGAAGATTTAATACCACATGTAAATTTTATTATAAATAGTATAGAGACTCCTAATGAAATATATATGGAACTAAGATATAAGTTTGGAGTAATGTTAAGGACTAATGCACAGTACAATGATGCAAAATCATTACTTCAAGAATCATTAGAATTAATAGAAATATTAAATAAAGAATATGAATATAAAGATATAAATAATTTAATAAATACTAAGAACCTTCTGGCAGGTATTTTGAAAGATATTGGTGAACTAGATAATGCACTAAACTATTATTTTGAAATACAAGAAATTATAAAATATGATTGTAGCTCAAATGGTGTCATGGGAACTATTAATAATAATATAGGTTTAATTTATAAAGATAAGGGAAAATATGAGAGGGCTAAAATATACTTTGAAGAAGCTATAAAATATTATACTTACGAAGAAAAGAATGTAAAAAGAAATTTAGCTACAACATTAACAAATTTATCCGATGTAAATCTTAAATTAGGAAAATATAGTGACGCTATAGAAAATATAGACAAGTCTTTAGATATTATTTCTATAGAATATGGAGTTAATAACTTACAATATGGACGTGCGCTAAATAATAAAGCAAATATATTGATGGAAAAAGGGAAATATCAACAAGCTATAGACCTTTATGAAGAAGCAATAGAAATAGATAAAGGAATTTATGGGAGTAATAATCCAGAAATATTGACTAAGCAAAGTAATCTTATTCTATGTAAATGCGGTTTAACGGGTAGTAAGTGTAGCAATCTAGAAAATGAATTAAAAGATATAATCTCTAGAAATATAGATATATTTGGAGAAAGTCATATAGCGGTTGCAAAAAGTCTATATGCGTTATCAGATATTTATATTATTCAAGGTAGGTATGATGAAGCATTTAAGAGTTTAATGGAAATTAAAGATAAGTATATTAAATATTATACAAAGTTCAACTATATAATATCAGAATTAAATATGAGATTATCAAAATGTCTAATTAATATAGGTGGTGCTGATAATATAAACTTAGCTATAGATTTATACTCAGAAGTATTGGAGATAGATAAAAATATAGAAGAGAGTGATAGGATAATGGATGATTTAGTAGACATTACTTCTGTGCTAGAGTCTGTAGATAATTATGATGCAGCTATAGATAATATTAAAAATATCATAGATTTTATTATTGATAAGTATGGTCAATTTTCTTCTGAATTAGGATATGTTTATTTATATTTAAGTTATTTACATTTACAATCTAAGAACTATATAGATGCTATTGATTATTATAGCAAATATGAAGAGTGTAAAATAGACATTATAGAAAATGAATTTGACGATAAATTTCTAGGTTTATATAGCCTTATTACAAAATCAACTGCAGAAGATTTTATAAAAATTATAAGTGAGAATAAACTAGAACTAATTGAAGATGATAATAACTTGATAATTAAACAGGTATCAAAGTAATAGATTTAATAAGACCTTAAATAGTGGGTATGATTCCTGAGATTCGTCTCCACCATTGAAACCCACTAAAAGATATTGGAAAGTTTCTAATATCTTTTTTTATTTGATAAATGTAAAGTGACATATAATTGAGGTAATATGGTAAAATAATTGTGTTATTTTAAGTATGAAATTGATTAATTGATACTAAATATCATAGTTGTGATTTGTATTTAAAATAGATCATAAATCAGTAGATAAGTTTATACAAAATATTAGAAGGAGAGATTATGTACGAAAAACATAGGGTATTTGAGGAAATTGAGAGTGAGAAAAAAATATGGAGATATATGGATATTTCTAAATTTTTAAGTTTATTAGAAGATAAAGCATTATTTTTTACCAGAGCAGATAGATTCAATGATAAATTTGAAGGAAGTTATACTAAGGTTAATATAGAAGGGACACCTACTTCAGAATCATCGATTACAGATGAAGAGTATAAAAATTTGATTAATACACTAGTTCCATTTTCAAATATAAACAGAAAATTTAACTTTATAAACTGTTGGCACATTAATGAATATGAATCTGAAGCTATGTGGAATCTATACTCACAATCCTCTTATGCTATAGCAATACAAACTACATATGATAAACTTAAATTAAGTTTTAAGAATACACAGGAGAATGTGTACATAGGGAAAGTAAAATATATTGATTATAATACTGAATATATACCTATAGGTAATGGATTTTACCCATATTTGCACAAAAGGACAAGTTTTAAACATGAGAGAGAATTAAGAGCATTAGTATCTAAATTTCCACATGTAAACGAAGGAGAAAGTATATTTAGCAAAGAAGTAGCTAAATATGGTATTAATATACCTATAGAAATAGATACACTTATAGAAAGTGTGTATGTATCACCCTTAGCGTCACAATGGTTTGTAGATTTAGTACAAAAGCTAATAGATAGATATGGCTATGATATAAGTGTTATAAACTCTAGATTAAGTGAAGAACCTATATTCAATCTATAAGCATTATATAATAAGTAAAATTATAAGAAGTGTAGTATTGCATATGATTGAATTAGATATATGAAAATACAAATGAAGATTTTATATAATTTATTTAATATCCTTAGACATATTAAAAATTTCAGGGAGTATAAATAGACAGATATAAAAAGCATAATTATTAATTAGGGGGATCTAATTTGGTAAAAAAGAAAGCAAATGAAACGAGTATTAAAGATATAGAAGTAAAAAGGACAGGGGGACAAATTGCACTTAGGGGGTTTAGTTATCAGTTAATATATTCATGTTATATAGCTTTGAAATTTTTAAGTAATGATAGTGAAAGCATACGTTTTGAAGGAATAGAAGATGTAGATTTGTATAAATCAACCTTGCAAAATAGCGAGGAAATAAATCACATACAATTAAAATATTCATTAGGAAAACAAAGTGCAGATTTTTTTGATGGAATTTTAAAGAATTATTTAGAGGTATACTTAGCAGAGGATAATAATAATCGTAAATTTACATTAATATATGATGCACAGATATCTAAAGGGAATCTAAGCAAATTAATAGATAAAAAACTAGATGATAATTCAAGAAAATATTGGATTAAGAAAGTTGAAAAAATTAAAAGTGAAAATAGCTACTGGAACTGGAACAACTTTGATTTTGACGAATTTTATAATAAGCTAGAATTTGAGAATTTAAGAAAAGATGATATTATCAATGAAATAGATAAATTAAATATACAACGATTTAATTTATTAAATAGTAATGAAGAACTATTTAGAAACTCATTATTTTACAATATATTTCATATGGCTCAAGAAAGAAAAAGTATTACTAAATCTAGTTTGCAAAAAATAATACAAGATACTATGGATGATATTTCAAAAGGAAATAAAAATCCTTCATATAAATGGATAGACAAAATTGATTTTAATACAATTCCAATAAATCATAATGAAGATTATTTTGAAGGTAAGAAAGCAACTCCATCGGATATAATTGGTGGATTACCAATAACACGTCAAGAATTAGAGAAAAATATAAAGAATTCAATTATAAAAAATAATATAACAGTAATAAAGTCATCAAGTGGACAAGGAAAGACTACACTAGCCTGGAAAGTGGCGTATGAACTAAGCAATGAATACTCAATATACAAAATTAACTGGTGTAAGGAGAGTAAAGAAATTGAAAATATAGTTGAGTATTTTAATTCAAGATTAAAAATAGGTGAAAAAATACTTATTGTTATAGATAATTTAGATGAAGAAGTAAAAGAATGGAATAAATTAGCTCAGAAATTAGCTGAAAAAATAGCAATGAGTTATAGAATATTAATAACTACTAGAGAAGAAGATTGGTATGCGTTATCTGGTGATCAAAGTAATCTGGGAAGATTAGAGATAATAGATGTTTTCATAGATTACAAACAAGCTGAAGAAATCTATTTAAATCTCAAGTCAAAAAACAAGGTGCATAATAGTGTTACAAATTGGCAAAGTGCATGGGAAAAAGTTGAAAATAGAAAAGTTCTAATTGAATATGTGTATTTACTAACTCATGGTGAGATGATTGAAGATAGAATATCGAACCAATTAAAAAAAATTAGTAATAGTATATCTGGTAATATAAAATGTGAAATATTAAGGCAAATATCATTATCAGATGTAATCGGAATAAAATTAAGAAGTGACAAGTTTATAAAGAACTTATCGATTTTATATCCAGCAGTTGATTTGAATGAAATAATGAGAAGTATAGAAAATGAATATTTTATAAAGTTAAATAAATCTATAGATTATATAGAAGGTCTACACCCTATTAGGTCAAAATATATTTTAGATTATCTGAGTAAATACCAGTGTATAGAAAATACACTATTTAAGATATTAGATGTAGTGGATGAATTATATGTTAGTAGAATATATTCTCAAATACCTATTTATATAGGTGAGGATAAAGATGATTTTTATAGTAATTTAGTTGAGTTAGATTGTAAAAAATCATATAAATATATGATAAATGCAATTCATGGAATTTTTTCAGGATCTATATATCAATATTATGTAAAACAAAAGAAGGTATTTGATGATGTTAATCAACATGCTGGACTACTACCTTTTTTAACTGAGATAAACCCATGGAATAGTAAAGAGTTTGGAAGTGAAGTAAAACCAATATCTGAGATTAATAAAATTTTACCTAATAGTGAAAATATAATTTATTTATTAAAACTGGTTAATAATATAGAAAAGCATGATATCAAGAAATCAGATTATTACATATATGCATATTATTTATTTAGAAGTTTAAAAGGACAAGAAATGAAAAGAAATAAATTATATTTTTCAGATTTAGTAAATTGGTTAAGAAGAATTGATAAGAAATTTAATATAATTAGTAATATAGATTTTGATTATAGATGGGAATGTAAAGGTGAATGGAGTTTTAGTGATTTATCAAAATTGATGTATATGTATAATAATTTGTCAAAGGATAAATATATAGATTTTATAAATAGGCACAAAAAAGAAATTTTTAGTTATCTAAGGATAAATACTGATACAGATAAATTATTTGAAAAAGATAATAACATATATATAGAGTATACCTTATTACCTCAAAATATTATAAATGCTAATAATGAGAGTGTAAAAAGAATAGAAAAAATCTGTGAATTTCTTCCTATATACGAAGTTTATAATACTAAATCAATAAAGCCTAATTTAGATATACTTAATTATATAAATATTCCTGATGATTCAATTAAGAATATGCCACTAAAAAAAGTGATTTTAAGCTTTAATGTAGATTTAAATGTATTATGGAATAAAAGTATTTTATCTCAGTATGAGTTTCAATCAATTTATGACTGGCAAAATTATTGGGTTAATATCAGGATTAAGATTGTTGAATTCCTAAAATTAAATGTTAGTGTACTTGAAAAAAAATTAAAGTTAAAAGATATAAGTCAAGATACAATAGATAAAATAAATAAAATGACTCAGGTTATTGGAAGCATGCTAAATACTGAGATTTTATTTCCATTAGAAGAGAGACCTTTTGATAATAGATGTAAAGTAAACGGGCCTACAAGTAAAATGAAAAATAAATATTTTGAATCATTAAAAAACTATTTGAGGCAATATATTAATATTATAGCGAAAAATAATAGTGATAATTTATGTAATATA
The DNA here is from genome assembly GCA_000686145.1 of Peptostreptococcaceae bacterium VA2. GTDB lineage: Bacteria > Bacillota > Clostridia > Peptostreptococcales > Peptostreptococcaceae > Romboutsia_D. The sequence continues at coordinate 1,370,620 of JMMB01000007.1, forward strand.
GCCTTTATTAACTTGAAAAATTGTGCACATGAATTAAATATTATGCAAAATAATTTTAATGAGATTTGTAAAGATACTGTTAAATATTTTGATATTAGGGAACTTGAAGAAAATGAAATTAGGTGGATAAATAAGCTTACTACATTAAATGAATATTATTTAGAAAATAAACCAAGTAAATTCTTTAATAGAGAAGATGTAAATATATATATAGAGAAAAAGCAAAACTACTTATTACAAAATACACGTAGTATTTTAGAAAAAGTTAATCATGATTATAGTTTTGAGATTATTAAACCTAAAAAAATAATTTATGAAAATGATTTTAAAATATTGCCTATAGGAATAAGAAATTTTAATTTTAATAATGAAAATGATTCAATAAATTTAATTCAAAGTCTTATTGAACTTGATGAAATAGAATTAGAATATATACTTATTATTATAGTTAACTCAGATGGTAGAGCTCTTCCTAATGGAATTAGGATTAATACGAATTTATTTACGGAGATGACTATATATATTGAAAGCGGATTTGCTAATGAAATAAGTACAAAGCCTTTACCGTATACAATAACGAATGAACATACAGTATGCTTAGAGGAAGACATAGAAATAGTTGATAAATCAAATAATAATACAACAGATATAGATTTATTTTTACTATATTTATGGGAGTATTCTAGATATAAAAATATAATAAATGAAGTTATTTCGTATAATGAGGAAGTAATACATTTAACAAAAAAGATGAATCATATAAAAATCAGTATTATAGAATTTTTAAATTCTATAATTAAAACATGTGAATTTTATGATACGGATATATTAGTGAAATTAAAAGAAGATATAGTAGATGGTGATATGGAGTTTAACAATAATGAGCTAAATTATTATATAAATAAATTTTGCGTTACACAATATTGATATAATATATGGATAAGAAACTACATATTATTAAAATGAAATTAATTGTGGATGTGATTCCTGTGATTAATCTTCAACATTGAAACCTACAAAAAATTATGGAAATAAGTGTTTACTAAAATATTCTGTTTTGTAGGAACTTTATTAAATTGTAAATTCTGCTATAATTTAATTAACAATTGTTATAAACTGATTATTAAAAAATTAGGGGCGATTTTAAATGAATATCTGGAATATAAAAGAAAGTGAACATTATACATTTCATTATCATAAAAATTCAATAGCTGAAAATATGATAGATAACATAATAGAACAACAAGAATATTGCTTTAATCATATATCAAGAGTATTAGATATAGATTTTAATACAAAGATTAATTATTATTTATGTAATTCCTCAGAAGAAGTAGGCTCTTTATATGGAGATAATGAGCCATGCAATGCTTTTGCAAGAAAACCTAATGAAATATTTGCGGTTTTTAATGAAGAAGTACAATGTATTGGTTATCATGAGGATTCACATATTCTTTCTTATTCAATTTCAACACCCCCACAAGTATTTATAAGAGAAGGACTAGCAATGTACTTCGATAAACACCATTGGGGTATTAGTAATTCAAATTGGGTATCTTATTTCATTGAGAGTGAGAAGTATATAAATATATCTAATTTGATTTCAAATGAGGAATTTTATAAAAATCCATGGAATATAACGTATCCAATAGCTGGAGCGTTTACAGATTATATTATAACAACGTATGGAATAGAGAAGTACAGAGAATTCTATAAGGTTATAGATGCTGATTTTAGAGTTTGCTTCTATAATGTATTTGGGATAGATATAGATGAATTTGAAATTGATTTTATAAAATACATAAAGAGCTTGAAAACTAATAAAGAATTATTTGCTTTATTAGAAACGTTAATGTAATTTTAATAATTAGGGTATCTAGTGAAAAATTAGATGCCCTTTTTAGTGTTCAAAAAAAACATCTATTTTATTGGATACCTTTAAAGAATTGTGTTCACTTAATCTATTAAATATAAATTTTGTGATATAATCAAGATATAAAATGTATACAAAGGATGTGTAGATTATTGAAATTAAAAAGTATAAAATTCAACAATCATAAGATTTTAGGAAATCTTGAAGTTGGTTTTTTAAATAAAGATAAAGAAATTTTAAATACAGTAGTTATAATTGGTGAAAATGGAGCAGGGAAAACAACTTTATTAAAAAGTATATATGAACAAATGGATTGGAATCTTAAAAAAAATCAAAAAATAGATCTCAAAATAGATATACAAGCAAGCAAAGAAGAAGTAAAACTAATAGCAGAAACTAAGTGTATGAATAGCGAGTCAATGTGGAATGACACAAAAAATAAATTATATGTTAATGAATTTCTAGATGATGTTAAATGTGGAAATAGCCTTAGTTTTGAAGGTGAAAATAAATCAAAAGTTATTTATATGCCAACAGAAATAAATTTTAATAACTTAAATAGAGTAGATAGAACTTTTAAGTACGGATATAGTTTTTTAAATGAAATAAATCAAAACATAGCAAGTGATTTACCATCAGCTATAGCCAATGCTATAAACACTGAGGTATTTAAAAATGAAGATTTACCACCAAAAGATAGTATAAAAAAGATATGTAATGATATAAACTCTATATTTGAATGTATGAATATAGGTGTAAAATTTATTGGATTATCTAAAGATGAAGATACAAAACCTTTATTCAAAGATAGTATAGGAAACGAATTTGATATAGAAGGTTTATCATCTGGAGAAAAACAATTATTCATAAGAGCATTATCTCTAAAATTTTTAAATGCTAACAACTCTATAATACTTATAGACGAGCCTGAAATATCACTACATCCACAGTGGCAAAGAAAGATAATAAAAGTATATGAAAATATAGGACAAGACAATCAATTAATAATAGCTACTCATTCTCCTCATGTTGTTGCAGATATAAAATCAGAACAACTAAGAGTTATAAGAAAAGATGAAAATGGAGTAAGCATAGTTCCTAATGAACAAATAGAAGAAACATATTTTCAAACATCTGAATCTATACTTAAATATACTATGGGATTAGAAAATACGAGAAGTGATGAAGGGCAAGAAAAGTTTAATAAATTAAAAACTTTACTAAAACAAGATTTATATGATAATGAAGAATTTATAGATATATACAACTATCTAAAAAGTTACTTAGGTGAATTTGATAAAGATCTTATTGCTATAGATATGGAAAAAGCTAGAAGAAAAAGAAAGAAGGAAAGAGAAGATGCTAAAGGTAGATAAGAAATCAGAGCCATCTTTTCTTACTGATTTTAAGAAAAGGAATAAGCCAAGTGCCTGGGATGATTATAATCAAGCTGATATTAAGCCAAAGTTAAAGGAGTTTATGCTTGAGAATGAACAAGATGGATATTGTCCTTATTGTGAGGTTTATATAAAAGATGATAAAAGTCATATAGAGCATATAAGACCAAAGGACATATTTCCTAGAGTATTTGATAATCATGATAACTTAATGGCTTGTTGTATGAGTCCTAATACATGTGGAGGGTCAAAGGCAAATAAGTATGATGAGAATTTTATAAATCCCGTTATCAACAATCCTAAAGAATATTTAGAATATGATTTATCAAGTGGAGATATAGTTCCTATTCATAGTGAAGGAGAGTACTATGAAATGGCTATATATACTATAGATTTACTTAATTTAAATTATAGAAAATTGAGCGATGCAAGAAGATCACTTTCAATAGAACTTAATTATCTTTATGAAGAAAGTGATTTTGATTATTATAAAGATGAATTAAAGAAATTTCCAAGTTTGATAGATTTTATAAAGGAAGATATATTTGGATAAAATAAATAGCTTATGATTTAAATTATTTGTTTTATTAGAAAAGTTAATGAGATTTTAGTAATTAGGGTATCTAGTGAAGATTGGATGCTCTTTTTAGTATTCAAAAAAACATCTGCTTTAGTATACACCTTTAAAGAATCGTATTTACTCAACATATTAAATATAAATTTTATGATATAATTACAATGGAAATTTTTACATATTAGCTATAAAGCATTACTAAAATTTAAAGGCGAATATTATGAAAAATACAATATGCCGATACTATCAGCAAATACATATAAAACTAATGGAGAAAGTTATACTAAGCCATATGTCATAAAAGAACTTAAAACAGAAGAAGGAACTATAAGATTAGGTATTTTAGGTCTTACAATTAAAGAGGTTGGCGATGAAGGATCAAGGGAATTAAAAGACCTTTTTGGATATGAGGATAAATTATATATGAATGATTTGGTAGAAGATGCTAAAAAATGGGTAAAAACAATGAAAGAAAAAGAAAATGCCGATATAGTAGTAGCTGTAGCACATACTGGAGAAAAGCCTAAGAAGCCTAAACATCCAGGAAATAGAATACAAGATTTAGCTCAAGATGTAGAAGGAATTGATGCAATAGTTGCAGGTCACACTCATGTAGAATTTGAACAACATGACTATAAAAATAAAAGTGGAGAAACTGTAATTGTAACGCAACCCGGAAAGCATGGAGAATGTATATCTAAAATTAATTTTAAGGTTGAAGGCAAAGATGGTCATTGGAAAGTAATAGACAAAAGTAGTAGTATAGTTGAATTTTAACACTAATAAAACTTCAACAAATATAAAAAACTAAGATTACATTAAAATCTAAAGGCAATTTTTATATTTTGGAGCTTAATAAATATTGTATCTAGGAGATGCAATATTTAACTGGTTTATTATATGTCTTTTAAATTTTGTTTATTATAGTTTCTTTGGACAAATATAACTTGGGTCAAAATAAAAAAATGGAGTTTATAAATATGAAAAATAAGGAGCAAGATATCGGAATATATATTGATTTTTGTGAAGTATGTTTAGATGATAAATATTATACCATTAAAGAAGAAGAAAAAATAGATTATGCGAGAGGTAAAGAAATAAAATATACTCACAAACAGGCATATTGTACTGAGTGTAATAGCCCTATGTATATATCTAAAATTAATGATGAAAACTTAGATACTTTATATTCTGAAATTAGATAAATAGATAAAATAGAAAATATAGTTAAGTGTTTAGAGGTACATATATTAAATAGTTATACTATCACAAATAAAAAGCTAGCCAACTTGACTAGCTTTAATTTTATGCCACGAAATTATATTTAAATAATAATATATATTTAAATATAATCAATACCAACATATATAAGTATTATAAAAATAAAAGTTTTGATTGTCATAAATGCTAATAATGAAATAAAAATAAAAAAAGATATTAAAAATAGGTGCAATTATGAAAAACAAACTTACAAAACGAGAACAAAGCAAACAAAACAATATAGTGGCAATACAAACCTTTAAGAATCAAGGATATAGTGTAGCTGAGACAGCAGAATTCTAAAAATAATGGTCCAAAGTTATTAAAGAGGTATTTGCAATATGTAGGAGCTGTTTCAAATGATAATAAAGAAGAACAAAGATTTATACTAAATGTTTTACTTGATACTTCTATAAAGAGTAATAGCTTAAGAAGAGATCATGATAGTGATTTTGAAGCAGAAGTTTATGATGAGTTAGTCATTCAACCAGACTCATGCCATTTTTAATTTGTATACGATTACAAAAGATCTTCATTTTTTCACTATTTTTACTAATTTTAAAATATAATATAACAAATCCTTAATTTTTCTATTATAATATAATATAACATATTTTTACATAAAAACTTATTTTGTATATAGAAAAAAGGTTTTCTGTTTTCGTGTCTAATTTATGTATCTATTAAAATATATAAATATTATGATTTATATGTTGAAGGAAGGGATAAATAAATGAAAAGTTTAAAGAAAAAAATAATGATACCTGTATCTTTATTATCTATAATAGGTACTTTGATATTGTCTTTTTTCGTATATAATAAATCTAAAGATATAATAATTAATTACGTTGAACAGTTAACTCAAAGTAAGGCTGAAAAATTAGCATCTCATGTTGAAGATAATCTAGAAAAATGGAAGTCAAAAGTAAATATGCTTGCTTCAATGGATGCAGCAAAAAATATGGATTATGAAGGATTTAAAGAATATCTTTATAATTATGAAGAATTGTATGATAAACAATGTGAGTTGTTTTTTATCAATGATATAAAAGGTGACTATGTATCTCTTAATGGGGCTAAAGGGAATGTTGAAGATAGAAAATATTTCCATGAAGCTATAAATAGTGGAAATACAATTGTTTCAGAACCTATAATATCAAGAATTACCGGAAATCGTATTATTGTTATTGCTTCACCTATTAAAGATGATAATGGAAATATTATAGGTTTGGTTGGAGTAGATGTAAATCTATCTGCTATTACAGATATGATTAATGATGAAAAACTAGGAACTAGTGGTTATGCATACATGATTAGCAAAGATGGTTTAATAATTTCTCATCCAAATAAGAATTTTATATATAAACATAATATATTAAATGATAAAAATAAAGATGTTGTTGATGTGGGTAAAAAAATGATAAATGGAGAAGTAGGAATAAAATATTATGAAGATAGTGGTATAAAAAAAATAGATTCTTATATGCCTATAAAATCCACAGGATGGTCTATAGGAATGAGTGCTAATTATGATGATGAAACTAACAGTATATTGATATTAAGAAATTATATGTTATTAATAGGAATTGGTACTATGATTTTAATTTTAGTATTATTAAATTATCTTACGGATAACTTAGTTAAACCTATTAATAAGCTAAAAAGACATATGGAAATAGCTACTAAAGGAGATTTATCAGTTGAATGTGATATACATAACGAAGATGAAATAGGTATACTTTCACAAAGTTTTAATAAATTGATAAAAGAAAATAAAAAACTATTAGAAGAAACAATTGAATATGATAGGTTAAAGACTGAATTTTTCTCTAATATATCTCATGAGTTAAAAACACCACTAAATATAATTTTTTCTACAACACAACTATTACCTTTATATGTTAAAAATGACAATGAAAACTTTGAAGTTACAAAAATTAATAAACATATAAATATAATGAAGCAAAATTGTTATAGACTATTAAGATTAGTTAATAATTTAATTGACATTACCAAAATAGATTCTGGATTTACAGAACTGAATTTGAAAAATAAAAATATTGTAGAAATTATTGAAAATATAACTTTATCTACTGTTGAATATGCAAAAAGTAAGTCAAGAACAATTATATTTGATACAGAGGTAGAAGAAAAAATTATAGCTTTCGATCCAGAACAAATGGAAAGGGTTATCTTAAATCTTATTTCGAATGCTATTAAATTTACAAAACCTAATGATGAAATACAAGTTAAAATTTGTGATGGATTAGATAATATTATAATTTCTGTACAAGATACAGGTATAGGAATACCAAAAGAAAAACAGGAAATGATTTTTGAAAGATTTAGGCAAGTTGACCATTTACTACATAGAAGACATGAGGGAAGTGGAATAGGTTTGTCTCTTGTTAAATCTTTAATTGAAATGCATGATGGTAAAATTTCTGTTAAAAGTGAATATAAAAAAGGAACAGAGTTTATTATTGAATTACCTATTAAAACTATTGTTGAAGAAGATGATGTATATATAGTAAATGATTTTTCTGAAAAAAATAATATAGAAAAAATTAACGTTGAATTTTCAGATATATATGAATAACAATTAGATTAATTGAGATAAAGGTGTCGTTAAATACGGCGCCTTTTTTTGTAAATACACATAAGCAAAGGTTTTTAAACTTAATAAGTAAACCGGGCCCTATGTAAAAGATAATAAAAAAAGACTGTTTCCCTTACAGTCTTTATCTAAAGAAATAGCAGCATTAAAGAAAGAAATAGGAAGAGATGATATATTTAATTATAGCTATGTTTTAAATTGATGTAGAAATTTTAAGAGTAAATAAAATAGATTTAAGGCATTGTAAGTACTTTTATGGTTGGCTTGGTATAAATATTTTTTACCTTTATGTTATACTATTTATGTAAGTAAGTATAAAGATTAAAATACATATTGAATATGGCAGAAAAGTTTTAAACAATCTTATTAAGTAGCTAAATATCGTTCTTAAGGAAGAATTGGAGGGGGTAAACATGAAAATCACTGAAGGATATATGCCTTTTGAAGGTTTTAAAACCTATTACCGCATAGTAGGTGAAGCAACAGAAGGAAAGAAACCGTTAGTATTACTTCACGGAGGACCAGGCTCTACACATAATTATTTTGAGGTATTAGACAAGATAGCCGAAAGTGGTAGACAAGTAATAATGTATGATCAAATTGGCTGTGGCAATTCATTTGTGGAAGGTCATCCTGAGTTATTTAATGCTGATACGTGGATAAAAGAGCTTATTGAACTAAGAAAACATCTAGGACTTGAAGAAATTCATCTATTAGGTCAGTCTTGGGGAGGTATGCAGGCTATTTGGTACGCTATTGAGTATAAGCCAAAGGGGATTAAGTCATATATTCTTTCATCTACTCTTTCTTCTGCAAAGCTTTGGGAAAAAGAGCAAAAAAGAAGAATATCATATATGAGCGAAGAAAATCAAAAGGCTTTACTTGATGCAGTAAATACTGGAGATTATTCTAGTAAAGAGTATAATGATGCATTAGAAAAGTTTATGGAAATGCACTGTGCGGGTAAGGTGACTGAAGATTCTGCACAATGCTTAAGAAGACCTAAAAAAGCAGGTTCTGAAGCATATATTGTAGGATGGGGACAGAATGAATTTTCTCCTACAGGTACTCTTGCTGGATATGAGTTTACAGACAGGCTACATGAAATACAGGAACCTTGTTTAATAACTAGTGGAGCGAGAGATCTATGCTCACCATATATTGCAAAAACTATGTATGACAGAATTTCTAATAGTAAATGGGAACTATTTGAATATTCAAGACATATTCCATTTGTTGAAGAAAATGATAAATATATAGAAGTTCTAACTAAATGGTTAGATGAGAATGATTAAAATTATATGAATTCACCAAAAGGTATTGACTAAAAAATCAATGCCTTTTTAGCTTTTATGAAAACTAATATTTACAAATATAATGAATATATCAAATTAATATTAATATAATTTAATATTAATACAATTTAATGTACTAATAAGTTTTATTGGATATTAAATTGGAAATTGTATATATAGAAAATAGTTCTACTTATATAAAGTTTATATACAGGTAGATATGCGAATAAAACATTGGATTAGGACAATATTTTAATCGAAAGAAGGGGATAACAAAAATGAATTTATATAGCAAGTACTTCAAAAAATATAAATTGCCATTTTTTGTAGCTGTTTCTTGCGTTGCACTTGAGGCAGTCTGTGATTTGCTTGGTCCTACGCTTATGTCTAATATTATTAATACAGGAATTGATCAGGGAATGATTTCAAAAGTTTATTATTGGGGAGCTCTTATGCTTATTATTACCGCTTTTGGTGCATGTTTTGCAATTACACGAAATATTTTGGCCAGTAAAGTATCACAGCGCATGGGAGCAGATTTGAGATATGATTTATTTGAAAAAATTGTGTATTCTTCTGAACTAGGCATCGATAAAATTGAAAGCGGGTCTCTTATTACACGCATGACTAATGATACATCACAAGTTGTACAGTTTGTAAACGGAATTATGCGTATATTTTTAAAAGCACCTATTACTTGTATTGGTAGTATCATACTTGCAAGTATCCTTAATTTTAAGCTAAGCCTTATTATTTACAGTGTTGTTGCAATAGTTGCCGTTCTTATTATTGTTAGTATGAAGCTTAGTTATCCTCGTTTTTATAAATTGCAAAAGGCTATGGATAAGGTAAACTCTGTTGTGCAGGAGTATCTTATAGGAGTACGTTTGGTAAAGGCCTTTGGAACCTATGACAAGGAAACTGACAAGTTTGAAAGTGTAAATACAGATTTAATACAAAAGGGTATATCCACCCAAATTATTATTACTATAGTGTCACCACTGATGAGGCTTACCGTTGGTATCGGTACAGTAATTATAATTTTCATTGGAAGCAGAATGTTTTCTTTAAATCTTGCAAAACCAGGTGATATTACAGCATTTACAATATACATGGCACAAATTCTTACATCCTTAATTATGATAACAAATATGTTTAATACCCTTGTAAGAACAAAGGCTTCTACTGCTCGTATTAAAGAAATATTTGACTGTGAAGAAGATTTTACTAACAGCAGTGAAATAAGAGAATTAAATGGTGATATTGAATTTAGAAATGTCGCATTTGCATATCCTAATGGCAGTGGTGTGCCTGCTATAAAAGGTTTATCATTTTCTATTAAAAGTGGACAAAACATGGCAATAATTGGACCAACAGGAAGTGGTAAATCAACAATTGCTTGGCTACTTTTGAGATTTTATGATATAAATAGTGGACAAATTTTAGTTAACGGCTGTGATATTAAAGAATTAGGCATTGATTCAGTGCGAAATAATATTGCCATTGTACCACAAAAACCAATGCTTTCTTCAGGAACCATTGCTGAAAATATTAGGTGGGGGAACAAAGAGGCTACAGATGAAATGCTGCATCAAGCAGCACAGAAGGCACAAGCCGGTTTTATTGAGAAGATGCAAAGTGGATACGAAAGTCATTTAGGAAGTGGTGGAGTTAATGTTTCAGGTGGTCAAAAACAACGTATTTCAATAGCTCGTGGAATACTTAAAGATTCATCTATACTTGTATTAGACGATGCAACTAACGCGTTAGACGCAGTAACAGAGGCTAAAGTACGAGAAAATTTAAACTCTAAAACAGGAAATCAGACAATAATTACTATTACTCAACGTTGTGGAACAGCTATGTTTGCAGATAGAATTTTAGTTATGGATAATGGGGTAAAAGTTGGATATGGTACACATAATCAGCTTATGAAAGACTGTGAAGTATATAGAGATATTTATAAAACACAAATAGAAAGTAGTAAGGAGGTGTAAGCTATGGCTGAACAATTTTCTAAGCAGCAAGTAAAAATACCAAGTATTGGTGGAAAACCAGGCAGCCCTGGCGGCGGTGGCAATCGTTTTGTACCAACTGCAAAGCCTAAAAATGCAAAGGGTACACTAAGGCGTATTATACAAATATATATGCGTTGGGCTAAAATTATATTTTTTGCTATCTTGCTTACAGCTTTGTCTTCGCTAATTTCTGTTTCAATTCCTTATTTTATAGGAAAGGCTTTCGATACCTTCAAAATTAGAACTAGAATAGTAGACACAAAAATGCTTACACAATTTTTAATGATAATTGTAGCGCTACATTTAGCCAATTGGCTCATATCAAGTCTCAATGGGGTTATTATGCTTAAGGTTTCACAAAAGCTTGTGTTTGAAATACGTAAAGATTTTTTTAAGAAGATGCAAAAGCTTCCGCTAGAATTTTATGATACACGCTCTCATGGTGACACGATGAGTAGAATTACAAATGATGTAGATAATATTAGTTCTACTATTGCACAAACAACCACACAATTAATATCAAGTATTTTAACACTAGTTGGCTCTTTTGTAGTAATGATAAAGCTAAATGTGCAGCTTACCCTGGTTATTTTATTATGTATTCCTCTTGTGACACTTTTAACACGTGTAATTGCATCACGAAGTCGCGCTTACTTTAAGGTACAGCAGCAAAGTCTTGGTTCACTTAATGGGGTAATTGAGGAAAATATATTACGGTTAAAAATGGTAAGAGCCTTTGGTAAGCAGCAAGATGTTTTAAAACAGTTTGAAGAGATTAATGAGAAGCTGTATGAAAGCAGTACTAAGGCACAAATATGGTCTGGATATATGATGCCGCTGATGAACGTTATTAACAATTTCATTTTTACGGTTGTTGCTATCGTAGGCGGTATATTGTCAGTAGGATATGGTCTATCTGTTGGTACTGTAGTTAGTTTTATGAGTTATTCAAAACAATTTGCACGTCCCCTTAACTCAGTTGCGGGCATGTTTAATACTATTCAATCCGCCCTTGCAGGAGCTGAACGTGTTTTTGAAATTCTAGACAACGAAGAGGAGCCAGCTGATATTAAAAATGCTATTGATATGGAGAATCCAAAAGGCGATGTTACTTTTGAAAATGTGTGTTTTTCATACGATAAGTCTACGCCAATCTTAAAGAATATAAGTTTTAATGTCAAGGCAGGAGAAGTAGTTGCTTTAGTAGGTGAAACTGGGGCAGGAAAAACTACTATTGTAAATCTTCTCACTCGTCTTTATGATGCTGACAGCGGCAAGATAGCAATTGATGATGAATCAATTACTAATTTAAAACGAAATAGCCTTAGGAAATTATTTTCTGTAGTGCTGCAGGACACTTGTCTTTTTACTGGGACAATTATGGATAATATTCGCTACTCGCAAAATGATGCAACGGATGAGAAGGTGATAGAGGCTGCAAAAATAGCTCATGCCCACGATTTTATTGATAAATTGCCTAAAGGCTATCATACAATGGTTTCTGGAGCTGTAGATAACTTAAGTCAGGGACAACGCCAACTCATAGCTATTGCTCGAGCAGTATTATGTGATAGTCCTATTTTGATTTTAGATGAAGCAACCAGCAGTGTTGATACAAAAACTGAAAAAGATATTCAAAATGCACTGTTAAGATTAATGAAGAATCATACAAGTTTTTTGATAGCCCATCGTTTGTCTACTATTAGAGATGCTGATCATATTATGGTAATTGGAGATGGAAAAATATTAGAAATCGGAAATCATAAAAGTCTTATGAATAAAAAAGGACAATATTATAACATGGTAATAAGTCAAATGGGAAAATTGCCTGATGGTATATAAGTCCTAATATCACAATGGTGGATTTGAGATGTTGTGATTCGTCTCCACCATTGAAATCCACGAAAAAGATATAATCATAGTTTTATGATTATATCTTTTTCGTTCAGAGCATTTAAAAGAGTTGCATAGCAAACGTAAAGCTATAACACAAGAGAAGGTAGATAAGGCAATACAAAGACTTATAAAGGCTCAAAAAACTATTAACTTTAATAGTATTGCAAGTGAAAGTGGCGTTAGTAAGAAAACTCTATATGATAATAAAGATATATGCATTCACAATTGTTATATATTACGAATTTTAAACAAGGGCATCTATACTAGTAAGAACTTTTGTATACTGGTGTCATAAGTTAACAGTATTATTGATACCTATATAAAAAAAATAATTTATACATATTTAGTTGCATTTTGCTCGAAACTATAATACTATATATAGTAAATAATTATACAAGGAGGATATTAATATGAAATACTGTTACTGTTGTTGTTTTAAAACTTATAAAAATTTAAAATTAACAACAGACCTGTGTCCATTTTAATATTGTATAATTATTATATTAATCTCAATATGTAAAAACAAGCTACAGGTATGTCTGTAGTTTTTCTTTTTGTATAAGAAAAGCTATAGGATTATTCTGTAGCTTTTTATATTTAAATAAAAGGAGGATATTGTATGAGCTTAAAATTTTATAATACGTTATCTAAAAAAGAGGAAGAGTTTATATCTATTGAAGATAGTAATGTAAAGCTATATACTTGTGGACCAACAGTATATAACTTTGCACATATTGGCAATTTAAGAACATATATATTTGAAGATGTATTAAAAAGAGTTTTAGAATATAATGGATATGAAGTTAATCATGTTATGAATATAACTGATGTTGGTCATTTACAATCAGATGCAGATGATGGTGAAGACAAGATGGAATTAGGTGCAAAACGTGAAAATAAAAGTGTTTTAGAGATAGCTAGGTTTTATGAAAATGCATTTGTTTCTGATTTAAAAAAACTAAATATAAAACTCCCAAATAAAATGCCTAGAGCTACTGAACACATAGATAGTATGATAAAACTTATAAAAAGACTAGAACAAAATGGATATACTTATATGGCTAATAATAATGTTTATTTTTCTATAGATAAATTTAAAGATTATTATAAATTAGCTAACTTAACTATGGATGAACTTCAAGCTGGTAGTAGGATTGAAGTTGATGAGTTTAAGAAAAACCCTTTAGATTTTGTTCTATGGTTTGGAAACTCAAAGTATGAAAATCATATACTTAAATGGGATTCACCTTGGGGTGTTGGATTTCCTGGATGGCATATAGAATGTTCTGCTATGGCTATTGAGTATTTAGGCGAAAATCTAGATATTCACTGTGGAGGTATAGACCATATCCCTGTTCATCATACAAATGAGATAGCACAATCTGAAGGAGCTCTTGGTCATAAATGGGTAAATTACTGGATGCATGGTGAGTTTTTAGTTGTAGATAATGGTAAAATGTCTAAGTCAAATGGTGATTTCTTAACATTGAATAAGCTAATAAAAGATGGATTTGACCCTTTGGTATATAGATATTATGTATTGCAATCAAAATATAGAAAACCTCTATCATTTAGTTATAATAGATTAAGAGATTCTAGTAAATCTTTATATAGCCTAAAAAGCAAAATATCTAATATATTAAATAATATTGATAATAATTTAAGCATTGATATAAATAAAGTCATTCCATATAAAAATAAATTTAAGCACCATATAAACAATGATTTAAATTTATCAAACGCATTTACTGTATTATTTGATGTTATAAAAGATAACGATTTAAATAATTTAGAAAAGAAAGCTTTGCTAGAAGATTTTGATACTGTTTTTTCATTGAATTTATTAGAATCTAATTCTACGATTCTTTCTGATGAAAAGTTAAATTATATAGAATATCTAATTAAACAACGTAATGAATACAGAAAAAATAAAGAATGGGAAAAGTCTGATAATATTAGAGAATTACTTTTAAATGAAGGCGTAAAAATTGAAGATTCTAGAAATGGTACAACATGGACTATGATATAACTTTGTATTGACAATGCAATAAAAACTCAACTTAAAGTTTATAAATTTCAAGATGATAAAATAAAAAGTTGCATAAGTATCAAAGGACTTATATGAGTTTATAAAGTCCCGGGAGGTACGAAGATGAAATTGTCTGTAAAAGTAAGATTAAAACAACTAAAAAAAGTAACACTGTTTGAAGCATATAAAAATGAGGAAGTCTTAGGGTATTGTCAAAAATGTAACAACTATGGTAAGAACTTTAGTTGTCCTGATTTTGTGTTTGATACGACAAGTTATCTAGAACCTTATAATTACTCCACAATTATTATGACTGAAATAGATACACAACCTATTAAAGCACAAATAGATAAGCTGGAAATAGCTAACTTGTCATCAAGGGTCTTCAACAACTATATAAAAGAGAAACCAGATGAGGTGGTTGATATAAAAGATCAGATGGCAGATAAATTAATTGAGATTGAGAATGATATAGATAACACTGTTGGGTTGCCACCAGGATCATGTACAAAATGTGTAACTTGTCTTAAACAACAAGGGAAAACATGTATTTCAAAAGAGGCACTAAGGTATTCTCTTGAAGCACTAGGCTTTATGGTGTCTGATATATATAAGCAATGTTTCGACTTAGAACTTGGTTGGAGCAAAGGTGAGCTACCTGCAGCTTTTTATAGTTGCAGTTGGTGGATTATACAGCATATGATTCGTCTTAACAATTGAAATCCACAACCGTACTGGAAACAGTAGGGTCTTTTTTTAGTAGGCATTGCAAAAATTAAAGATATTTTTATTATCTACTAATATTACATAATAAAACAATGTACCTCTGTTAGAAAATAATAAGGATTACATAAGTGCTAATTTTTCTATTAAAGAGGATTAAGAATACCTATAAGTCATAAATAAAAGTTTTTAATTATATATGTAGTTACATCTGTAGAGCCTGAAGATTTTTCAGTTGAGAATTCGAAAAATAATGGTCCGAAGTTATTGAAGAAGTATTTGCAGTATGTAAGAGCTGTTTCAAATGATAATAAAGAAGAACAAAGATTTATACTCAATGGTTTACTTGATACTTCTATAAAGAGTAATAGATTAAGAAGAGATCATGATAGTGATTTTGAAGCAGAAGTTTATGATGAGTTGATTAAGAGAGGATATGAAGTTCATACTCAAGTAGGGGTATCGGGATATAAAATAGACTTAGCTATTTATGATAAGAAAAAATCAAAGTATATACTTGGAATAGAATGTGATGGAGCTACTTATCATAGTTCTAAGTCTGCAAGAGAAAGAGATATTCATAGACAACAGTATTTAGAGTCTAGAGGATGGATGATATGTAGAATTTGGAGTAGGCATTGGTGGAGAAATCCTAAGTGTGAAATTGATAAAGTAGATAAGTTAATTAAGTGTATATATAATTAGATAAATAAAAAGAAGAAAATCAGACTATAAAGCTCTCAATATATGAGGGCTTTTGTAATATAATAGTGGATTTACTTATTAAATATAGTTTATAATAGTTTTTTCAAATATAACTAGATAGAACTATAGAAAAAAAACTATTATACTATAAAGATGTTTGATACTATAATAAAAATGTGAAAAAAGAAAAGTAAATAGGTATTTTATTGGAGGAAAAACATGAAGAAAAAACTTTTTAGCATATTGCTATGTACAACAATGTTGGGCGCAATGTTAACTGGATGTGGAGCAAACAGTGGTTCAGAAGATAAATCTAATGCTGATTCTACATCAACAAAACCAAAAGATACCATTGTGTATTCTACAAATACAGCACCTCAAGGTATTTTTAATCCACTTATTTCAGACATGTCTATTGACCATTATGTGGAATCAGTTGTATATGCATCACTTATGACTGTTAATCCAAAAGGAGATTTAGAACCATATTTAGCTAATGAGTGTAATATATCTGATGATCAAAAAACAATTACATATAAGTTAAAAGACAATGCAGTATGGCATGATGGAGAAAAAGTTACAGCAAAAGACGTAGCTTTTACATTTACAAGTATGGCGGATGCTAGCTATGCAGGTGGGTATTATGGAGATGTTCAAAATATTAAAGGAGCAAAAGCTTTCCATGATAAAAAAGCGGACAGTATAGAAGGTATCAAGGTTGTTGATGATACTACTATTAAAATTGAATTTGAAAAAGTATATGCACCAGCACTTACAAATTTAGGAACTGTACAAATCATACCAGAACATATATGGGGAAAAATTGCACCTGGAGAATGGAAAAATCAAACAGAGCTATTAAATGCACCTATTGGATGTGGTCCATATAAATTAACAGAATATAAAAGTGATTCATATGTGAAATTTGAAGCTACATCTAATTTCTTTGGTGGAGAAGTTAAAACACCTAAATTAATTTTCAAAGTTGTTAATGCGGATACTACTCAAGCAGAATTTAAGAGTGGTACAATAGATGTTGCAAACGTTGAGTCATTAAGAAAAGCAGATATTGATGCACTAGTTAAAGAAGGATATGCAACTACATCTTTCCCTAACTTCCAATTCACATATATGGGATTCAATTTAAGACTTAAAGAATTACAAGATGTAAAAGTTCGTCAAGCTTTTATGTATGCAATTAACCGCAAAGGAATTGTAGAACAAGTAGTTGAAGGTCGTGGACAAATAGTTAATGCTCCAATGCTTCCATCAAGTTGGGCTTATCCAGAAGATTCAACACTAGACAGTTATGATTATGATGTTAAAAAAGCAAAAACATTATTAAAAGAAGCTGGATGGGAAGATAAAAATGGTGATGGATATGTTGAAAATAGTTCAGGTAAAAAATTCCACTTGAATCTGGTTTGTCAAACTGGTAATCCAATAAGAGAGCAATCTGCAGTAGTAATACAAGAAAACTTAAAAGCAATTGGTGTTGAGGTAGAAATTGATTCTATGGAATTCTCTGCAGTAATGGATAAAGTAGTAGCTAATCATGACTTTGATTTATTCATGATGGGGAATACACTATCTATAGATCCAGACCCAAGACCAATGTGGTACTCGGATGCTATTTCTAATGAAAAAGGAGTAGTTGGATACAATATCGTTGCTTATGATAATAAAGAAACAGATAAATTGATTGATGCAGGAAATGCGACATTAAATCAAGATGAACGTAAAGAAATTTATTCTCAATTTGGAAAAATATTAAATAAAGATGTACCAGAAGCGTATTTATTCAGCCAAGACATTGAACGTGTATATAACAGTAAATTAGAAGGATATGAGCCATCAACATTTAATGAATTCTATAATGTTCATAATTGGGTAATTAAATAGTATAAAATTGGAAAAGGGGTTGTTCCTTATGAACACCCTTTTTTTATGTAGGAGGATAGATAAATAGATATGGGAAAATTCTTAGCAAAAAGAATAGGAGTTTCGATTATTGTATTATTAGGAGTTTCGATTACTGTATTTACATTAATTCATATGCAACCGGGTAATCCATATTTAAATATGATTGACCCAAATGTTCCACCGGAAGTTGTAGAACAAAAATTAAGAGAGCTGGGATACTATGATCCAATTCCATTACAGTATTTAAAATGGATAGGAAGAGCAATATGTGGAGATTTTGGATATTCTACTCAATATAAAGCTCCAGCTTTCTCGATTATTACAAGTGCGTTAAAAAATACATTATTAATTTCCTTTGTTGCATTCATTTTAAGCTCAATATTTGCAATAGTGATTGGAGTTGTTACAGCAGCAAAGTCTAAAACATGGATTGACTATGTAGTGACGTTCCTTTCTTTTATTGGTATTTCAATTCCAACATTTTTCTTCGGATTATTGCTAGTAAAATGGCTAGGATATGATTTGGCTATTTTACCATCATCTGGAATGGTGACCTTAACAGAAAATTACACAGGTTTTGCACATATTATTGATGTAATTAAACACATGATTATGCCAGTTATGGTGTTATCACTTACACAGACTGCAACATTATTAAGATATACAAGGTCTTCTATGGTAGATGCATTAGGACAGGATTATATGAGAACAGCACAAGCTAAAGGCCTTACTAGGAATCAAGCTGTGTGGACACATGGACTAAGAAATTCTATGATTTCTATTATCACAGTTCTTTGTATGCAATTACCAACATTGGTTTCTGGTGCATTAATTACGGAAACAGTATTTGTATGGCCAGGAATTGGAACTTTAAATTATAATGCAATTATGAATAGAGATTATATGCTAATTATGGGAATAACAATGCTTGTAGCAGTTGTAATTGTGTTGACGAATCTAATGGCAGATGTTTTATATATGGCAGCTGATCCGAGAATTAGATTAGAACAGTAAGGAGGGGTATGATGGCTACAAATATTATAAAAAAAGATAAAACAGAAAACTACGTATCGTTAACAGAAATATCATTTCGTAAGTTTATAAGAAATAAATTGGCAGTAGCAGGCATTTTTGTCATTCTTATATTAGTTTTACTTTCAATATGTGCACCAATGCTTACGAATTATACAGTCAGTGAAACAGATTTATTTAATATTAAAGTAGCACCAAATGAAGCACATATTTTAGGTACGGACGATTTAGGAAGAGATGTTTTCACAAGATTACTTTATGGTGGAAGAGTGTCTATATTAGTTGGGATTGCGTCTATGACGGTTCAGTTAATAATAGGTGTGACACTAGGTGCAATTGCGGGATACTTTGGTGGTATAGTAGAAAAGATAATTATGAGAATTATTGATATTATTATGTGCTTTCCATTCTTTGTTATTGCAGTATCTGTAGCAGCCATTGTAGGACCGGGAGTCAAAAACTTAATTATTATTATCGGATTACTAATGTGGCCAAATATTGCAAGAATTGTGAGAGCTGAAATATTATCGTTGAAAGAAAATGATTATATTTTGGCAGCTAGAGCAATGGGTCTATCTTCATTTGAGATTATCAGATATCATATTTTACCTAATATAATGTCTCCAGTATTAGTTGCTGCAACTCTGGCAATTGCTAATGGAATATTAACAGAAGCATCACTAAGTTTTTTAGGAATCGGAGTAAAGCTACCTCAGCCTAGCTGGGGAAATATATTGATTGATGCACAAAATATTGGTACGTTACAGAGGGAATGGTGGTTATGGATACCAGCAGGAAGTTTAATTATATTGATGGTATTATCCATTAACTTTGTGGGCGATGGACTACGTGATGCGCTAGATCCGAAAATTCGTCTGTAAGGAGGAAATGAATAATGAGTATATTAGAAGTGAACAATCTAAAAGTTTCCTTTGATACAGTAATGGGGAAAGTAGAAGCTGTAAAAGGTGTAGATTTAACAGTTAATGCAGGTGAAGTTCTTGGAGTTGTTGGAGAATCTGGTAGTGGAAAAAGTGTTACATCATTAGCAATTATGGGTCTTATTAATAATTCTACAGGGTCGATAGAGTCTGGTGAAATATTATTTCAAGGGAAGAATCTTCTTGAACTGAAGGAAAAAGAGATGTGTAAGATTAGAGGGAATAAAGTTTCTATGATTTTCCAGGAACCTATGACATCACTTAATCCAGTTGTAACAGTATATAAGCAATTGAGAGAAGTTTATAAGATTCATCGCCCAGACATGAAGAATAAATGCAGGGAAGAATTAATAACTCTCCTAGCACAGCTAAATATTCCAGACTCAAATGCTGTTTTAAATAAATATCCGTTTGAATTAAGCGGAGGATTAAAACAAAGAATCATGATTGCTATGGCAATGATTTGTAAACCATCTGTTATCATTGCAGATGAACCAACTACTGCATTAGATGTAACAACACAAGCTGAAATTATTGAATTACTTAAGAAAATAAAAGACGAAAGTAATAGTGGAATTATGCTGATTACACATGACCTTGGTGTAATTGCTGAAATGGCACAAAGAGTAATTGTTATGTATTTTGGAAAAGTGGTGGAAGAATGTAGCGTAAAAGCATTTTTTGACAATGCAAGGCATCCATATTCAGAAGATTTATTAGCAGCAATGCCAGAAAATTTTGATGGAAGATTCCAATCTATAGAGGGAAATGTTCCTAATCTTTATGAAGAGGTAAAAGGATGTGCCTATTATAGCAGATGTAAAAAAAGTATAGAAGAATGTCAGAAAAATGAGCCACCAATGGTGGAATTATATAATGGGCATAAAGTGCGCTGCTTTAAATGTGAAGCTATAGAGAAAGGAGACAATAAATAATGATAAATGAAAAAGACAAAATCATATTAGAAGTTTCAAGTCTCAAAAAGCACTACCCAATTAGAAAGAAATCATTTAGCAAAACTAAACAACATGTTAAATCGGTAGATGGTGTCAGTTTTACTATAAAAGAAAATAAAATTCTGGGACTAGTAGGAGAATCAGGCTGCGGAAAGTCTACTATTGGAAAAACTATTTTAGGATTAACGCCACCTACAGGTGGAAAAGTTGTGTATAGAGATGATGTAATATTTGATGTTGAGAATAACATAAAATTATCGTCCAATGAAATGACAAAATTAAGAAGTGAAATACAGATTATATTTCAAGATCCATATGCAAGTTTAGATCCGAGAAAAAGTGTAGGGCAGATTGTCGCAGAAGGAATGAAGAAACATAAGATAGTTCCAAAGAATGAAATTGAACAGAAGACAAAAGAAATGTTAGAGTTATGTGGTATGGATGCGACAAGTATGTTTAGATATCCTCATGAATTCAGTGGTGGACAGAGGCAAAGAATTGGAATAGCTAGAGCTCTAGCAATGAACCCGAGTTTTATTGTCTGTGATGAGCCGACAGCAGCATTGGATGTATCTATTCAGTCTCAAATTTTGAATTTGATGCTTGATTTGAAAGAACAGTTTGGTCTGACGTACTTATTTATCTCACATAATTTTAGTGTTGTAAAATCATTTTGTGATGAAATAGTAGTTATGTATCTTGGACAAATTGTAGAACAAGGTGATGCAAAGGAAGTATATCATAATCCGAAGCACCCATATACAAAAGCATTGATATCATCAGTACCTATTCAACATCCAGGTGAGGTTAAAGAGCGTATTACATTAGAAGGTAGCATACCAAGTGCAGTTGATGTACCTAATGGTTGTCGATTTCACACAAGATGCTCGTATAAAATGGAACGTTGTGAAAGAGAAAATCCGAAGTGGAAATTACTTGATAATGGAAGCGGTGCGGCATGTCATTTATATGATTAAACTTAGTAGTAAAAATTTAAAAGAGCTATCTCAAGTGTAGAGATGTAGCATGAGTAGCAATACATCAATTGGAAGAGAAGAAATATGATAAATTAAAGAAAAAAAATTATAAGTATGATAATCCCCTTATAGTAGACACAAAAAAAGCATCGTATAATGATGCTGAAAGTGACTACAATAAGGGGATTTTTATAGGCCTAAAAAAATATAATTTTCAGCTAGCTGTACACATTTATTTTCAATTTAATCAATAATCGAGAATAAATGTTAAATAATTACAAAAAAAGACAACTATATACAAATAACATAGGTTATAATAATGTAGCTATAATTTTATACAAAAAGGTGGTTGTTTATCAACTATAGTTGCATTATTTTTCTGACTAATTTTCTTATTTGTAGGAGCTATAGGTCAAGATAGTACTCCAAAAATAGAAGATAATACTTCACAAGTTAAAGGTATTGTAGATACTCAAACTTCTAAAGAGGATAAGGAAGATAAAGCTAATACTGAAAATTCGCTAGAAGAAGTTTCTAATGTAGTAGAAAGTAAAGAAGCAGAGCTACATTTTATAAACACGGGTAATAGCGACTCTATATTAATTATTCAAGACAAAAAGGCTGCTCTTATTGATGCAGGGGATAATGATGATGAACAAAGAGTTGTTTCTTATATTAAGAAACAAGGTATAACAGAGTTAGAATATGTATTTGCTACTCATCCTCATGCTGATCATATAGGTGGACTAGATGCAGTAGTAGATAACATAAAAGTAAACAATATGTTTGTATCAAATGGAGATGCAGATACAGATACGTATAGAGACTTTATAACATCTATGTCAAATAAGGGTGTAAATCCTAGTGTACCATTATTAAATAGTGAATTTAAGTTAGGTACATCTACATTTAAAGTATTATCTGTAGCAAATAAAAATGACCCAAATAATGATTCAATAGTATTACAGTACACAAATGGTAATGATAAAGTTTTATTAATGGGTGATGCAGAATCAGAAATAGAAAATAGTATAAATGTTGGAGATGTTGATTTATTAAAAGTTGGACATCATGGTTCTCATAGTAGCTCAAGTAAATCATTTATAGATGAAGTAAATCCAAAATATGCAGTTATCCTAGTAGGAAAGGATAATGAATATGGTCATCCTAATGCAGAAACTATGGAATTATTACAACGTAAAGGTATAGAAGTTCATAGAAGTGATGAATGTGGAGATATAGTATTTAAATCTAGTGGTAATGGATTAACAGTAGATTGTAAAGAAGGAAGTTATGAATCAGGAGAGTCTTATTATAATAGAAATAATGGTGGCTCTAATGTCTCTAGTGACAATGTGGATAGCTCACCAAGTAACGATAATGGTGGGAACTATGGGATAGTAGATCCTAAGCCAGAGCCTACACCAGAACCAGAACCTCAATCGAGTGGTAATACTGTATATGCCAATGGTGGAAGTTCTACTTCAAATAAATATCATTCATCTCCAACAGCTCATAATATGGAAGGTGCTATTGATATGAGTGAGAGTGATGCTAAAGCTCAAGGGTATGTGGCCTGTAAGATATGTTATTAAGTTAGATCTAATAGACAAGACAAATAAAAAATATATCAATTAATAGGACAAGAATTAGATATAAATGATTTTGAGGTATCTTACATAGATTTAATTTTATATTGACACAAGTTCATAATATAAACATTATGAAATGATTGTACTTATATAGAGGGTTATCTCTAAGTATGACTGTATAGGAATGACTACTAGATATAGGTATTGTTATAGATTATTAAATATATTAAATAAAGTAGGGAGAGATTATAAATGGCAATAGAGCTGAAAAAAGGAAGTAAGGTTAATTTAAATAAAGTGGAGAATAAAAGTTTAGGAGAAATATTAATTAACTTGAATTGGGAACAGAAGCAACAAAAACCGAAAGGTTTATTTGGGAGAATATTAAGTGCTCCTAATAAAAATGTAGATTTAGATTTAGGATGCCTATACCAATTAAAAAATGGAAAAATAGGATGTATTCAAGCTTTAGGCAATGCATTTGGTACATTAAATAGAGAGCCATATGTTAAATTGGATGCAGATGATAGAACCGGATTAAACAAGCTAGGAGAAAATTTACGTGTAAACGGTGATAGTATTAAAGATATAGAAAGAATTTTAATATATTCATTTATATATGCAGGGGTTGCTAATTGGTCTGAAACTAATGGTATTGTAACTTTAAACCAAATAGATGGACCTGATTTAGTAGTCAAGCTTGATGAATGTAAGAATGGGTATAATATGTGTGCAATAGCAATGATTACAAATGAAAATGATGAAACTTTTGCAATAGAAAAAATCGTTAGATATTTTAAAGGACATTCAGATATGGATATAGCTTTTAAATGGGGGCTTAGATGGTCTGCGGGTAGCAAATAAATATTAAAATTATAGGGTGTATTGGATTAGAATTTGATTTCTTAAGCAATGCATCCTATTTTATTTTACACAAATGATACATAAATATGAAAAGGGAAAAACTTGATATAACTAGGAGATAGTTTTAGGGAAGGGGTTCGGCTTGATTCGTCTCCACCATTGAAATCCACGAAAACTCATATCACACAGATGTGAGTTTTTTAGTTTTAAGGAGATTGTATAGATTTAAAATATGTGGAAACGTAATATATAATGTTGACGTATGTATCAGATATGTTATACTTATTCATAATTAATTGAGAATTTGGGAGGTGGTAAGTTTGTTTATAAAGGTGATAAATAAAAATAAATTACATAGTGTATATACCCATGCAGAATAGTAGAGATGCAACAATCTGTTTGGGATTATAAGTTGCATCATCTGCTGATTCTGCACTTTATTTAGTAAGTTAAGTAAAGGAGTAGGTATATGAAATATATTAATGCAGCAGAAGTGCTTCCAAAAGAATTGTTAGATGAAATTTTGAATTATGTAAATGGAGAATTATTATATATCCCAGTATCTAGAGATAAACAGAAATGGGGAGAACGTAGTGGTTCAAGAGAATATTACAAAAAACGTAACAGTAAAATAATCAATCAATATAAAAATGGAGTCTCAATCACTGAGATTGCTAAGGAGTATTGTTTATCATATGATTCAGTAAGAAAAATAGTTCAAGGATAAAAAAAGAGATTTTACCATTTTATTTAGGTAAAATCTCTTTTTTATATAGGAAAAAATAACTATAACTATTCTTAAGGATATGATGATATGGTTTTAAATTGTAAAATAAAAGTATATTCAAAAAGTACTTATAGACTATTAAAAATTAAGCCATAGTTATAAATATTATGAGTAATACTTTTATAGAGGGTAAATAATAGCTATAACAGAATCACTCGTATGCTTTTTAAATAACTGAATTAAAATGTAGTTTATGGAGACTACTTGATAAATACTAGGAGGTATAAAATATTTATGATACATTCTTTTTTACTGGTTGGTCAATCAAATATGGCTGGGCGTGGATTTTTTAAAGATGTTCCAATGATTTGCAATGAACATATAAAGGTGTTACGTAATGGGAGATGGCAAATTATGATGGAGCCGATACACTATGATAGACCATATGCAGGGATCGGACCTGCGGCTTCTTTTGCAGCAGCGTGGTGCAAGAAAAATGAAAACGAAGAGATCGGATTAATACCTTGTGCTGATGGTGGTACAAGCTTAGACGACTGGTCAGTAGATGGACCATTATTTAAACATGCAATATTACAAGCAAAATTAGCTAAGCAAAGTAGTAAGTTGGAAGGAATTCTATGGCATCAAGGTGAAAGTGATACTAACTCAGAAAATTATAAACTTTATAACGAAAAGTTTTCAAAAATTGTTGAAGCATTTCGTAAAGAATTAGATGAACCAGATATACCTATTATCATAGGTGAAATTGGAGATTATTTAGCAAGTGGTTTTTTAGGAGCATATTTTCCTGAATATGCTGAAGTCAATAAAGAGCTATTAGAGTTTGCTAAAACTAATAAGAATTGTTATTTTGTAACAGCATTAGGATTGACACCTAATCCTGACGGTATTCATCTAAATTCAGTTTCACAAAGAATATTTGGTCTTCGATATTTTGAAGCCTATGATAAACTTCAACATATATTAAAACCTGTTGAAGGTGAGGAAGATGCTATTAATATCGACAATAAAAGAACTCTAACAAAAAATGAAAAAATGACAATACTAGAAAATCAATTTGCTGGTGGTCATATATCACTAAAAGAGTATCAATTACAAATATCAAAAATAAATAGTTAGATGAACATAGTATATATGAGGTAATTGACTGTACGAATATACAGTCTTTTATTATATAAAATGAAGATATAAACAAGAATTATATAAGAAAAAAATAGTATGATTTAGGGGGGTATTTAAAATAGTGGGCATTATTCCTACGATTCGTCTCCACCATTGAAATCCACAAAAAAGGTATTGACTAAATAGTTAATACCTTTTTGTTTTAAAGATTAGATAAATAAAAGGGAATTATATTACAATTATGATATACGTTTTTTAACTGTAGATAATGTTAACTACAATAGGTAGGAGGATACAATGGATATAAAAATAAATAATCTCTATAATTTTAAAAATCCGATTAGGCATTTTTTGAATATTGATAATTTGGGTTTAAACAAAGCCATTGAAGAAATAGTTCTTAAAGATTTATCTTGGACAGAACCTATAAATTTTAGAATAAGAAAAGATGAGAATGCATATAGAACGTTAAAATTTCTCAGACACATCACAGATGGATATACATAAGAGATTAGTACCTAATTTGTAAACTGGAGATTTTGCGATTGGTGTGTATGACTATCAATTAGAAAATGATTTTAGAGAATTAAGTATATATGATAATTTAATTAAATTAGATATTAAGAGTTATTATGGAAGAGTATGTACACATCATATTGAATTTAGAAGTGCTAATGGATCAGAAGAAACAAGTGTATAAGGTTACATATTAAAAATCTATAGATATTTATCACAAAGTTAGCTAACATATCCTAAAATTAAAATACAATACATAAAGTTAGAAACATCAAATCGAATTATATTTTACATTTTGGAAATAATAAAATAGATATTTATTAAGGAGGAAAACAAAATGCAAAGAGGGAATTTAAAATGTAATGCAACTGATTGTATGCATAACCTAGATTATGAGTGTAAGGCAGGTTCCATACATGTAAGTGGACTTGGTGCAGTATCAATTGAAGGGACTAATTGTACAAGTTTTGTAGATAGAGATAGTAGCAGTTTTGTAAATAGTCTAGCTGGAAGTCCTGAAGAGAAAGAATCATTTTTTAATAGTTCTAATAGCAGCTTTGTAAATAGTACAGGTGATTCAACTACAAAACCATGTGATATAAAATGTGAGGCTCATAATTGTATATATAATGAAAATAAAGAATGTCATGCAGAAAATGTTGAAATAGATGTAGACAATGCATATTGCGATTCTTTTAATTATGGAGATCATGTTTAATACTATAAAAAAATACGCTTCTTAAAAATATTGATAGAAGCGTATTTGAATACTTGTATTTAATTTACTTAAATAAGTTTACCTTGAACAAAGGTACGTCCGTTGTTATGTTTGTAGATACATGTAGATAAAGTTATAATTTTATCATCTGCTGTTACTTCTATATCTGATTTAATTAGAAAAAAGAATTAATGATTTAGAAAATAAATGGTTCTAAGTTTTAGAATATCATAAGCTAATATACATAAAATTCGAAAATAACTATATATAAGTAATATTAATACTCATATCCATTGGATATGAGTATTTTTATTTTTTCTAGAGTTTGAAATTTACAAAAGATTATATTGTGCAGCTAATAATTATTAAGTTAACAAATATGAAATAAAAACTTAGATCTTAATGTTACCAAAGTGTAACGTTAAAGCATAAAAAGTAATATTAATCGCAGGAATAAGTTAATCAAATAGTTTAATATATGAATATAGCAGCGATAAAATAAGAAAAATGTGGGGGTTAATTTTATGAAAGAAATTTTAAAAATAAAAGATGTTTCAAAAGACTGTGGAATAAAAGGGTTTGAAACTAATGTACTAAAAAATATATCACTAACAGTTAATGAAGGTAATTTTATATCAATAATGGGTCCATCAGGTGTAGGGAAAACAACATTGCTTAATTTAATGTCTACTCTTGATAAAGCAACATCAGGGAGATGATTTTAGATGGAATTGATGTATCTAAAATGAAAAATAAAGATCTATCTAAATTAAGAAGAGATAAAATAGGATTTATATTCCAAGATTATAATTTACTAGATAATATGAATCTTATGAATAACATAGCATTACCTTTAGCTTTAGGCAAAAAGAGAAGTAAAGAAAGAGAAGATAAAGTTATAGAAATAGCTAAAAAATTTGGGTTATCAAACCACTTAGATAAATATCCATACCAATTATCAGGAGGACAAAAACAAAGATGTGCAGTAGCAAGGTCTTTAATTACAAATCCATCTGTAATATTTGCAGATGAACCTACAGGAGCATTAGACTCTAGATCCGCATACGAGTTATTAGATTCACTAGATAGAGTAAACAAAGAGAATAATGCGACTATAATAATGATTACACATGATCCTATAACAGCAAGTTATCCAAATGAAGTTTATATGCTAAATGAGGGGAATATAAAATGTAAGTTAAATAAAGGTGAAAGTAGAAAATGATTTTATCAAAAAATAATGGATATGTTATCAGCTATGGGAGGTGAACTATAAGTGAGTGTATTTAGTATTGCTTACAATAATTTCAAAAGTAATATAAGAACATACATGGCATTTTTTATATCAATCATTTTTATATTTACAATTGATGTAGATGTATCGATACTCTCTATTTCTAAGTAATCTAGATAGAACTCTTTTATAATTTTATTATTCATAATATATAATCACCCATTTAGATTATGTCCTATTCATTAAATACCTATAACCTAAAATACGGAAGAACCAATTGTACTCAGCTCTTATAGCTTATACATTAATTAGATTAGTTCAAGAGGAAACAGATAATAAGTACTCAATTCTAAAAATAACTAGGATTATCAGAGTATATATTACAAAGAAAGTTAATCTATTATCAGTATTTATATCCTGAAGTGTAAAAAACTAGAACATTATATGTATATATATGGAAAAATTATATATTTATACAAGGCATAAGTGTGTCTAAAATTAAATTAGAAAAAAATGTAACCCTCATAATTATCGAGCTATAGCTCTAAGCCTATGAGGGTTATTTTGTAAAGTATTAAATTTTACATTAATGCAACACTAGTGGGAAAACCCCCTCATGTTTTGAGGGGGCTTCATCACTTCACCTTGCTTATCCACTTACTGTTTACATATATCGCAATATATTTTCTAATTATTATTTTGTTTCTCTTATTCTCGTTTCCCTAGGGTTCTTTACAATCCAAGAACCTGAAACAGATGATCCATCCGCTCTCTTTAAAGTATATTTTGTAGCCAATTGATATTGCGTAAATCCTTTTGATCGATCAGAATTACATTTAAAATTAGTTGTAGATGTGTCTTCTACTACTTGACCACTACTTGAACTAGTTTCTGTTTGTATTGTTTTTGTAATTTCTCCTTTAAGTGGTCCGATTTTACCTAAAAATTGCAATCCAAAATCTGCTCCAATCTTCATAGAAAGTGTTTCAGTCATCTTTGTTTGATCTGTAGAGCTCATACCTGTTTTATATGTAAAACTTTGAGACGAACCAGGTGTAAGAACCGTTGAAGCTACTTTTTCCCAATATTCTTCTTTTTCCAAAGTATAATATGGTGTATTGTGTATTTTTGTATAATCACTCGTTTGACCATCATTTACCATAATACAAGGTATTAAAGATGCCCCAACAACAACAGAATTTGTAGTTTGAGGTAATTGTTCATCGGGATCTTTAGCGTCAGTATACTTTGGAGCTTCTGGTCTAGTTCCTGTTTTTGGTAATTCTGGTAATTTAAAACTACCGTATGGTGATTTATCAGCTTGATTAACTGGGTGATCAGAAATATAAAATGCCTTATTTGTATCTAATGGATTTGCTTCATTCATCTTTACATACTCTGTATACAGAACTGATGACCCAATATACCCATATGATGCAACTTTACTATTTCCTTGGTTCACAATTTCATGATTACCGTAAAGTATTTTTTCTTTACATTGGCGTAAATACCATTGGTCACTAGGGGCACCAGTCCAACTACTTTGATACACCATACCTTGACCACCAATTTGTCTAGATACACCCCAATCAGGATCTTTAGCCCAAGGCGAAGCATCACCATATACTACAGGTTTTCCACTATTTTTATTTACAATTGCATAGTTTCCTCCATCAAGTGGAAAAAATACAAATTGTTGATTGTCTTTACCGTTTTGGCCATATAAAATAATTCCTGCCTCATCATAAGTACCTTCTGTGTATACATCCCATACTTTGTTTGAATCTTCTGGAAGATGAATAGAATAATATTTATTTTTCTCTGGATTAAGTGCGTTACTTACAGAAGTCGAGATAGATAGACTCAGTGCTCCTACCATTAACCCTGTCATTACTTTTTTTGATAATAATTTCATAAAATTCCCCCTAATTGTGTCGGCAAAACCCCTTTAAGAACTATCCAAGGGGCTACTTTATAGTATTTCTGTGGCTACTTGCACTATACTTTAAGTTGTTGCAACATTCTGTCTATTTGTAGCATAACCTCCCTAATAAAATATATTTTATACACGTATATGCTCTTATTGTATTATTAATTGGAAAAAAATACAAGTTATTTGATAAAAAAGTAACAAAAAAATGTTATAATTTGTAAAATATTCTTCTAATCACATTTCCCAACTCCCAAAAATCTTGGAATAAATTATTTTTCTTAATCTTGCTAATTCCTTCTTCTGTATTTCTTGTTTTTATTAAATTAGTATAAATAGATATTTTTGATATAGTTCGGAAAAGTAGACATAAATAAAATGGAAAAAGAAAATATAGCTTTAATTTATATACCAAAATCAAACTTATTTACAAATAGTAAAGACAAAAACCCAGTTTTAAATTTTAAGGTAGGAGATACTATAGAAAGAGTGGGTCTATAATGGAGAAAGCAAGAAATATTGTGGATGTAGTTTTTAGATATATAGCCAAATTGAGTGATGATGAAATAGAACGCCTTATAAATAATGAATCTAAGTTTGTATGTATAAGCAGCAAATATTAACATTCTTAAAATATAAATCATAATATATATAGCGATATGCACTTATTAAATTATAAGGAGGAACATTATGGCTAATTCTTGTCCACAGTATGATATTAAAAAAATATTTTCTGGATACAATCAAGCTACACCAGATGCCTATGCCAAAATAAAAGGAGGTCCATTAGCACCTTGTATAAGAGGAGCTATATATCTATATCAACTAGAAGGTGGAGTATATATAAAGGCATGTATAACAGGAATTCCTAACATAAACAATCAAACTAGTTCATTTCATGGATTACATATTCATGAAGTGGGAGATTGCTCTGTAGGAAATGAAAAGGATCCATTTACTTCTGCAAAATCTCATTATAATCCTACTAATACGCTACACCCTATGCATGCAGGAGATTTACCACCAATGTTATCTGCTGATGGAGTAGGTATGCTCTCTACATTTACTAATAGATTTACTGTAGATGAAGTTATAGGAAAATCTTTTATACTTCATGAAGGGTATGATGATTTTACTTCACAACCTTCAGGAAATTCAGGTCATAGATGGGCTTGTGGAGTTATTGTAAAATAGAAGATATAACTACTACAAATGTAATTAAAAAAATAAGCTTGAATATTATTTTAAAAAAATATAAAAAATTTTAAATCATATGCATATTCTTTGTTAGAATGGTTAATATATAATCAGATAGTTAATGAAAATTAATTATCAGTCAACACTTACTACACTAAAGTTAGATGTTATTTTACCTTTTGGTAGTATCTTTGGAAGTGATGGTGGCTAGATATTTGAAAAAATATCATATTAAGTATAATGAATCTACTAGATTTCCTCGCTCTACTAGAGTGTAAGTAGCCTTAGTCTAATACCCGAAGGTTAGAGTTGTAGCTAACTTGCAAACTATATTTAATAAACGTCAAAGAGGATAAGGATGTAATTAACATTACTCCTTGGAAAAGCACTGAATTTGAAGGCTTAGGCTATCAAATCAGTGCTTTTTTATTTATTATAGTTTTTTGCCTAAACAAGCCATATAAATTACAAATTCATCTTCTCCGTCTAAATCTAGCATGCTATCAATGATATTTTGATCATAGATTCCAATAGCACAAGTCCCACAGTTAAGAGATTCTGATGATATATAAAGATTTTGGCACACATGTCCAATATCTATAAGTATTTTTTTATGGGCAGCTATACTAAATTTATGTTCACTTCTATATGGAATACAGCTCCAAGCAAATACAACAGCACTTTTAGATACAAATCCTTGAACAAAAGGCTGATTTGGAGTTGCTTTATCTATTTTATCATCTATATTATTTAAAGTTTTTATAAATAGAAGTTTATGTTCTAGAGGTAAATATCTGTAAACTCCACACTTTAAATTATCAACATTATTTATTATTAAATATGTTTCGAAAGGATGAGTGCAACCAGCAGAAGGTACTGTTCTTAATGCACTGAATTCATCTCTTACAGTTTGAATTCCCTGAGTAGACCAAAGTAAATAAGAAAGTTCAGATAAACTTATTTTTTCATTACTATACTTTCTTACACTTCTTCTATCATTTATACAATCTAGCACGTTACTTTTAACTAAAATATCTTTGTTTAAAGTTGGTAATTCTATTAAATCAGAATTTGAATTATATTCTTTTTGTAAAGAAGGGGCAGGTAGTCCCTTTTGTTTATCAGTTTTTATTTGTTTTAGTATTTCGAAATCAGCTTTAAAAAAGTCTCTGTTTTGTGAAATTTTATCCATGAATATCTCCTTATTAAAATATATGATTTTTTATATTTATCATATCATATAAATACAAATTATAGAAATAACAATCGTAGGTATGATTTCTATGATTTTTTATTAAAGATTTTAGGCATTATACTAAAAATAAAAATAAATATTTATTTAGATTATTAATAGGTTTTTGGATAATGAATTTATGTATATTATATATCTCACATAATGGTTATATATTTAGCGATTTATTTTAGAAGTTAATGTATTTTTAGTTATCTAATAGTGTAAGTTACACTATTAGATAACTAAAAATACATACTATAATATATTTAGATGAAAGAAATATGAATGTACCAACACATTATAAAGGGGAGAAGGTATTTTAAATGAATTCAAATGGAACTAAACTTGAAGATGTCTTAAAAATGCATGGTATTGAAATGTCAGATGTAGTTGATGCTAAGGATTATAAAATTCCAGAAGCAAAAGATAGCACTAAAAGGCTTATGGAAATCTACTACAACTTAAAAGTTACTGCTGATATGGAAGCTCCATATTGGTACAACAGGACTTGGTGGGAAAATGATGGTGATGTAACTATAGTAAGAAGAGCTAAAGCTATGGCTTCATGCTTATCTCACATTACACCTACTATTTTACCTTATGAAAAACTTGTTATGAACAAGACAAAAAACGTTAGAGGTGCATTCCCATTCCCTTGGGTTTGTGCAAGTTTCTTTAATGCTCAAGCAGAGGCATTAATGAATGAAGTTGATGCTCCTTGTGAGAGTGAAGCGGATTCAGTTAGTGTAGTTGGTGCTGGGGGCGGTAATGTTACACAAAGTTATGGGGATGTTATAAGTCTTGCTAAGAAATTTGGTATGAGAAAAGAGGAAATTCCGGTTTTAGTTAAAACATCTAAGCCTTGGGATGGAATTTCAATTGAAGATTTAAGTGATAAGTATGCAAAGTATACTCCAGGTTATGACCAAGAACAACGTATTATGGATTCTGTAATTTCTATGTTTGACTCTTGGGCAATTCCTCAAGGGCGTGAAGTAATTAACTATTATATGCCTTTGGAATATGGTTTTGACAGAATCATAGAATTATGTGATGAAAAAATTGCTGAACTTATGGGTGAAGCAGGTGATGATGGAATACTTGGTATGAGCAGGGGTTATTATTATATAGCAATGAAAGAAATCACCAAAGGGTTAAGTACTTGGTGTGAAAACTATTCAAAACAAGCAAAATATTTAGCTTCAATTGAGACAGATGAAGGCTTAAAAGCTAACTATGAAAAAATTGAAGAAGTTATGGGAAATATTGCTCATAAGAAGCCAGCAAACTTCTGGGAAGCAATTCAAATGACAATTTGTTGCCATTTAGGTGTTGTTAATGAAGACCCACAGTCTGGTATGTCAATTGGTAGACTTGGGCAAGTATTACAGCCATTTTATGAAAAAGATATTGAAGATGGTTTAATGACAGATGAAGATGTAATTGAACTTCTTGAATTATATAGAATTAAAATTACTTGTATTGAATGTTTTGCATCAGCGGGAGTATCTGGGGGAGTTCTTTCTGGTAATACATTTAATAATCTTTCTTTAGGTGGACAAAATTATGATGGTCTATCCGCCGTTACTCCTCTAGAATATTTAATTATTGAAGCGGGTATGAGAAATCAAACTCCTCAGCCTACACTAAGTATATTATATGATGAAAAAACACCGGAAGACTTCCTTATGAAAGCCGCTTCTTGTACAAAACTAGGACTTGGATATCCTGCATGGATGAACAATCAAACAGGTATGAACTTTATGCTAAGACATTACGGTCCTGAGGGTATGGACATTGTTGATGCAAGGGCTTGGTGTCTTGGAGGATGTCTTGAATCTGCACCTGGATGCTTTATGCCACTTAATTACAATGGGAAGGTAACAATGATTCCAGGTGGTGCATCACCTACATGTGGTACAGGAGTTCACTTTGTTGCACTACCTAAAATACTTGAACTTGTTTTATCAAATGGATTAGATAAGAGAACGGGAAAACAAGTATATCCACCTCATAACAGGGAACTTGATTCTTACGAAACAATGATGAATCAGTGGGAAAAATATATAGAACTTACTACAGATGTTCTTAATAGGGTTAACAATATTCAAATGGACCTTTGGAGAAAGAAGAATATGCCAGTTGTAAATTCACTACTTAAACCTGATTGTTTTACAAAAGGTAGAGACCTTGGTGTTATGGGAGCAAGATATAATGCAACTATTAACTTTGAATCTTGCGGTACAATTACATTTGTAAATTCAGTAGCTTCAATCAAGAAAAATGTCTTTGATGAGAAGAAGTTTACAATTGAAGAAATGGCTGATGCTATGATTAATAATTTTGGATTTGAGACTGCATACCAAACTGGAGTATTCTCACCAGATTCAAGAATTAGTACAGAAAATAGTGAAAAATACGAAAAAATATTTGCGGAATGCATAAATGCACCAAAGTATGGAAATGCAGATATGTATGTAGATAGTATTTTAAGAGATTACCAATATTATATGTATGATATGACTAGTAAATTTAGATCATACTATGGTAAGCCTGAGTATTTATGCCAAATTTCAGTTTCTACACACGGTCCTCAAGGATTTATAACATTAGCTTCAGCTGATGGAAGACTTGCAGGTACAACTTATTCAGATGGATCTTTATCTGCAGAATCTGGAACTGATAATAATGGCATTTATGCTATATTTGAATCTGCAAATGTTTATGACCACTCAATGCAGCAAAATTCACAAATGAATTTAAAGCTTCATCCAACGGCAGTAAAAGGTCTAAATGGAACAAGAAAACTTCTTGATATTGTGCGTGCTTACATGAGAAAAGGTGGATTCCATGTTCAGTTTAACGTTGTAAATTCAGAAGTTCTAAGAGATGCCCAAGCAAAACCAGATAACTATAGAGATCTTATGGTTCGTGTTGCTGGGTTTACACAATATTGGTGTGAAATTGGTAAACCTATCCAAGATGAGGTTATTTATAGAACTGAATATGAAGTATAGAGCATAATTAAAAAATGAATGGGGGTAAATATATGCGACATTATGATTGTAAAAATTATATAAACTTAGATTGTGAAAAAGGACTATGTGCATTATGCAAGGCTGTTGTACCTATTAGTGGTGAAAACAGTGAAGCTTGTCATAAATTCAAGGCTGCTGATAAATGTGGCAACTGTAAAAACTTTTCTAATCCAGATAAACACGGAATTGGCACATGCACAGGTTTGGAAAAAGAGAACTGGTCATATTCTACTATGAATGCCTGCACATGTTCAGGTTATGAAGCAAGATAGGATAATATTATGAATGAAAAAGGTTTAATATTTGATATACAGAGTTTTTCTGTACATGATGGACCAGGATGTAGAACGAACATATTTTTTACAGGCTGCCCACTAAAATGCAAATGGTGTGCTAATCCAGAAAGCTGGATTAAGAAAAAACATCTTATGCTTTCAGAAAATTTATGTAAATGGGATAAGGGATGTCGAGCATGTAAAAATGTATGTCCTTATGGATCAATTAAGTTTAATGAAAAGGGAAAGCAAAGTATAACAAGGGATATATGTCAAAAATGTGAGACTTTTGAGTGTGTTAATATCTGTCCAAATAATGCTTTAAAACAGTGTGTTAAGGAATATACAGTTGATGAAATTATAAAAATTCTCAGACGTGATTTTAATAACTGGGGTCCTGAGGGTGGAGTAACATTCTCAGGAGGAGATCCTTTAATGCATCATGAGTTTCTAATTGAAGTTTTAAAGAAATGTCATGAGTGGCAGATTCATACGGCAATTGAAACTAGCGGATATGCAAAACAGGAAATATTCCTTGATGTATTTAAATACATTCAATTTGCATTCATTGATGTTAAGAACATGGATAATGAAAAACATAAAGATGGAACTGGAGTTTATAATGATTTAATACTTTCAAATATTGAAGCACTTAAAAAATCTGGTTGGCAGGGAAGAATTGTTCTAAGACAGCCAACTATAGCAGGATACAATGATAGTGATGAAAATGCATACAAATTAATTGAATTTATGAACAAAAACTCATTGTATGAAATTAATCTTTTGAAATTCCATAGGTTGGGTGAAACAAAATGGAATCAGCTAGGAAAAGTGTATGAGTACCATGATCATGGTGATATGACACAGGAAAAAATGGAACATCTTCAAGAATTATATTTAGACAACAATATAGCCTGCTATATAGGTGATAATACTCCTTTCTAATTCTTCACGTAAGACAATAGTATAATCTGTTACATGATATTTTGTTCTATGTGACAGTAAATTGTATGTGTAAATTAAAAAAGCTAGTAATTCTACTTTAGAATTACTAGCTTTCAGTTTATAATATAAATATATATTATAAAAAAGGATGATTTGCATATGGATCTAAATGAAATAAAGGACATTCTTATATATGATTATATAAAGGATTACTTGAATGAAATATCTATTTTAAATGTAAAAAAAGGACAATACATAACTCGTTCCAGTGAAAATCTTGAAGAAATTTTTTATATATTGGATGGAAACGCTAAAGTAGAATGCATAACTAAGTCTGGCAAGAGTTTGTTAGTAGATGAACTTTCTAAAAATGAATTTGTAGGCAAAATTAGTTATATGTATGAACAAAATTTATTTTGTGATATTACCGCTACAAGCGATGCTACCATATTAAGAATAAGTAAAAGTACTTTTAAAAAATTGGAAAAGAATCCAGAGTTTTTGAAACTATTTTTATTTAAGACTAGTAAGAGAATATATTATATGTATAAGAAATTAATGATGAAGGATTTATTTAGACTTGAAGAAACATTTGCTTTTCATATCTTAGAAAACTCTGAAAACGATGTATTTAAATTTGTAAGTATGTATAATCTTTGCAAAATAATGTCCGTAAGTAGAAAGCAGTTATATAATGTAATAAATAGTTTTATAGAAAAGAATTATATAAGAAAAGATAAAACATCACTTATTCTTTTAAATAGGGATTGTTTATATGAATTGTCTACAGCTGTAAGAGAAGTTAATGAAATCAATGATTGTGATTTTAAATTTGACATATAGCTTAAGATATCGTTTTTTTAAATAAAAGTCAAAGAGGATTAAGGATGTAATTAACATTACTCCTTAAAAAAGCACTGAAGTTGAAGGCTTAGGCTATCAAATCAGTGCTTTTTTTATTGCATAAATTTTGTGATAAAAATAAATTTGGAATGTATACAAGCATAAAAACATATAGATATATATAAGTTTTAAAGCAAATTTACGAAGGGGATGAGCGTATGGGATATTACAGTAAATCTACTAATGAAACCTTAAAATGTCTAAAAGTAAATTCTGAAATTGGATTGAGTACTAGTGGTGTAGAAGAAAGAAGGAAAACGTATGGTTACAATGAGTTCGAAATCAAAAAAGGTAAACCATTAATAGAATCAATAAGTGACAGTATTATGGAGCCAATGATATTAATTTTATTAGGTGCTGCAGTAATAAGTGCATTTGTAGGTGAAGTTCATGACGCATTTGGAATCTTAGGAGCGGTAATTTTAGGACTATCCATAGGAGCAGCCACAGAAAGCAAATCTAAAAAAGCAGCCCAAGCCTTATCAAAATTAACCGAGAATATAGAAGTAAAGGTATTAAGAAATGGAAAAATACATCAAATATCCAAAAGAGATTTAGTACCTGGCGATATTGTTTATATAGAAAGTGGAAATATGATACCTTCAGATGGTAGACTTGTTCAGTCTATTAACTTAAAGCTAAGAGAGGACATGCTTACAGGTGAATCTGCAGATGTTTTAAAAAATGCAGATAAGATAATAGAACAAGAACCTATACCAGCAGAACAAGTTAATATGGTGTTTGGAGGAACTCTTGTAGCTTATGGAAGAGGAATTATGGTTGTAACAACTACAGGAGATAAAACAGAAATGGGTAAAATAGCGCAAAACATAGGCGATAATGATATTCAAACTCCTCTTCAATTAAAGCTTGGAAAATTAGGAGCAAAGATAGCTATTGTTTCAGGAATTATAGCATTTTTACTTTGTGTGCAGATGATTATAAAAATGAATTTAAATGGAGCAATAAGATTAGACACTTCAGGGATAATACCATTTTTAAAATCACTAGAACCAGCAAAAGATGCATATATGGTTTGTATAGCATTAATTGTAGCAACTGTGCCAGAAGGTTTACCAACGATGGTAAATATAACATTGGCTATAACTATGCAAAAGATGGCAAAGATAAATGCTTTAGTAACCAAAAAAGAAGCTTGTGAAACTATAGGGTGTGTATCAGTAATTTGTTCTGATAAAACTGGAACCTTAACTCAAAATAAAATGATGGTAGAAGTTGCTTATATAGATGGAGAATATATTGATAGTAGTAAGTATCACAGTAGCAGTTACTTTGAAGAAAATTGTATAGTTAATTCAACTGCTGATATTGAAAAAGAGGACAAAGATTATAAATACATAGGTAGTGCAACTGAATGTGCGCTACTTTTATATCATAGAAATAGAGATTATAGCAAATTTAGAAAAGAAATTAACTTAGTATCACAAGTTCCTTTTAGCTCAGATAAAAAGAGAATGTCATCTTTGATAAACACAGAGGATAATGGAGTGTTTTTAAGTAAAGGAGCTCCAGAAGTTTTACTAGAAAAATGCGTATATATGCAAAAGGGCAAAGATGTAGTAGTTATGACACCTCAAATGAAAAGAGAAATACTTAGTGAAATTAGAAAGCTTCAAGTTAAGTCTATGAGAACTCTAGGATTTGCTTATAAAAAAATAGATAAATCATCGATACAAGTTGCTGCAACTTATGAAGGTGAGATTACTAGTAATTTGAATTTAGACACTTATGAAAGATATAAAGATTTAATATTTGGAGGTTTTGTTGGTATAGTTGACCCTCTAAGAGAAGGAGTAAAAGAATCTATTCAAGTAGCCTATGATGCAGGTGTAAAAGTGAAGATGCTTACGGGAGACAATATAAACACAGCAAAGGCTATAGGAGAAGAAATAGGTCTTTTAGATGATGGTAAAAAAGCAGTAGAAGCAACTTATATAGACTTATTGTCAGATGAAGAATTAAGAGAAGAAATAAATGATATTTCTATTGTAGCAAGATCTAAACCTGATACGAAGATGAGGATAGTACAAGCACTTCAAAGTAATTTAGAAGTGGTAGCAGTTACTGGAGACGGTATAAATGATGCCCCAGCTTTAAGTAAAGCAGACGTTGGAATTTCAATGGGAATATCAGGAACTGAGGTTTCAAAAAATGCATCAGATATAATACTTACAGATGATAGTTTTAGTACTATAGTTGATGGTATAAAGTGGGGAAGAGGTATCTATGAGAACTTCCAACGATTTATACAGTTTCAACTTACTGTTAATATAGTAGCTTTTATGATAGCTGTAATGTCTCAAGTTATGGGTAGGGAAATGCCATTTACTACAATACAATTATTATGGGTAAATATAATAATGGATGGGCCACCAGCATTAGCTTTAGGGTTAGAACCTGTTAGAGATTATGTTCTTAAAAGAAAACCAATTAAAAGAAAAGCAGGTATTATAGCGAGAAGCATGTTAGTAAATATAATTATAAATGCAGTTCTTATAATATCAATAGTAAATCTTCAGTCATTTTTTAATGTGTTAAATGCTACTCCAAAAGAACAAGGAACTGTAGTATTTTCAGTTTTTGCCTTCAGTGCGTTGTTCAATGCTTTGAGTTGCCGAGAATTTGGGCTTAATAGTATAATACCAAATTTCTTTAAGAATAAATTAGCTTTATATATAATTTTTATAACGGGTATAGTACAAATTGTATTTACACAAGTTTTTAGGAGCTTTTTTAATTCAGTAGCACTTAGTGGCTTTATGTGGATGAAAATAATAGTTCTTTCATCAATGGTGCTTGTTTTAAATGAAGTGCTTAAATTTATTTTTAGAACAATAAAAAAACAGGGAAATATGATTAGAGATATTAAGTGAAATAATTAGTTGCCTCAAACTCTTTTGTAGTAAAAAAGCACTGAATTTGAAGTCTTAGGCTATTAAATCGGTGCTTTTTTTATTTAAGTTTAAAAATAAATAATGAAAAAAATTAAATCATATGCATATTCTTTAGAATAATGGTTAATATATGATCAGATAGTTAATGAAGGTTAACTATTCAACCAACACTTACTATGCAAAAGCTAGATAACATCTAACCTTTTGGTAGTATCTTTGGAAGTGATGGTGGCTAGATATTTGAAAAAATATCATATTAAATATAATGAATCTACTAGATAACCTCGCTCTACTAGAGTACAATTAGCCTTAGTCTAATACCCAAAGGTTAGAGTTCAAGCTAACTTGCAAACTATATTTGATAATAGTCATAGAGGATAAGGATGTAATTAACATTACTCCTTAGAAAAGCACTGAATTTGAAAGCACAGTCTATCAAATCAGTGCTTTTTTCATTACAATTAAAAAATTAAACTGGTTACAAAAAAAGTCGATGTGAATACTAACTATCAATACAAATAAAATACATTATCATAGAAAAAGCTAAAAATAGGTGTTTATAAGAAAACATTTCATATAAAATGGTATAATAATTTTATAAATAATGAAAGGAATTAATATACTGTGATAGACGTTAAAATCTCAGAAAAATTAAAAAAAGTTTGTCCTATTTTAACATTAGGATGCATTAAAGCTAATGTTAAAGTAGAAATTAGTAGTGAAGAGTTATTAAAAGAAATTAATGATTGTTGTGACGAGTTAAATGAGAAAATATCTTTAGAAAGCATAGCCAGTTTACCAAGAATAAAAGATGCTAGAGAAGTATATAAGAAATTAGGAAAAGCACCTAGTAAATATAGAGTTTCTTCAGAAGCTTTAATGAGAAGAGTTTTACAGAAAAAAGGAATTTATAAAATAAATAATATTGTAGAGATAAATAATTTAATATCTTTAAAATCTGGATTTTCAGTAGGAAGTTATAATATAAAAAATATACAAGCTCCAATAGTTTTAAAGGTAGGAGAGGAAGGTGAAAAGTATAAAGGTATAGGTAAAGAACTTATAAATATTGGAAATTTACCAGTACTAACAGATGGTATATCTGCTTTTGGTAGTCCTACAAGCGACTCAGAAAGAGCTATGATTACTAAGGATGCTAATGAAATAGTTATGTTTATTTATTCTTTTAGTGGGAAAAATGAAGTATTAAATTATTTAAACTACGGAAAAGAATTGTTAGAAAAATACTCAGGAGCAACAGATATTTCAATTAAATTAATTGATTAGTTTAATATACAAAGTATTTGTAAAACAGAAAAGTAATAAAAACACTCATATTTAGTTGATATAAATACTAACTACTGAAATAGTGTTTTCGTTGGGACAAAAAAAATTATAAAAGTGGCTAGAGCCAGTAAGTGATGAAGAGTAAAATAAATTATAAAAATAAGACAATTTATAAAAAAATGCCTAAAGCTATAATAGCTTTGGGCATTTTTTATATTTGTATTTTCAGAATTAACTACAAAAATACATGATTCTCATACTAATGTAGATAACTATAATGAAATTTTAGCTAAATAGTGGGGAGAAAATATAGTTTTGATAAAATTGAAGTTTTCCTTCTATTTATTTTTTTATTTGATTGACTTATAAAAAAAATTATTGTATTATGTTGATATATTGTTAATCGATAAAACTAAATTGTTTTTTGATAAAAAATTATTGTTGAATAGAAAAAGGAGGAGATGAGTGAATGAAACCCATATTAGAAATTAAAAACATTAGTAAGTATATGAATACAAGAAAAATAATTGATAACCTTAGCTTTACAATTAATAAGGGTGAGATATTTGGATTTTTAGGTCCGAATGGAGCAGGAAAAACTACTACAATAAAAATGATTACAGGACTTATAAATATCGATGAAGGGGAAATTCTTATAGATGGATATGATGTAAAGAAACATTATGAACAAGCTATACAAAATGTTGGTGGCATAATAGAAAATCCTGATATGTATGGATATATGTCAGGCATGGATAATTTGAAGCATTATGCTAGAATGCATGACGGAATTACTAAAGAAAGAATCATGCAGATTGTAAAGCTTGTAAAACTTGAAAATAGAATTAATGATAAAGTAAAAAGATACTCTCTTGGTATGAGACAAAGGTTAGGTATTGCACAAGCACTACTTCATGATCCAAAACTATTAATACTTGATGAGCCTACTAATGGTCTTGACCCCATGGGGATAAGGGAACTTAGAGAAACACTTAGAGATTTAACAAAAAAAGGAGTTTCTGTTTTGGTTTCAAGTCACTTACTTAGTGAAATGGAACTTATGTGTGATAGATTTTGTATTATTGATGGTGGAAGGTTAAAAGAAATAAAATCTATATCTGAAATAAATAGTAAACTTAATGATACAGATAGTCGCTTATATATAGTTGATGTTAATAAATTAAAAGATGCTAAGGAGATTATAGAAAGTAAATTTAAAGATATAAGAGTAACAATTTCAAAAGATAAGCTAAAAATAGAAACAAATAAAAAAACTATCTCTCTTATAAATAAGCTTCTAGTAGATAACGATTTATATGTATACGAAATCTCATTATCTTCGTTATCACTTGAAGATGAGTTCTTAAAACAAACAGAATATAAACAGATAATATAAGGGAGGGATCTTAGATGTTGAAGAAGATTTATAATCTAACACTTAATGAAATAATAAAGCAATTTAAAAAGAAAAGTATACTTATAATAACAATGTTAATATTTTTATCAGCAATAGCAATACCTATAGGGCTTAAACTTATACAAGGCGATAAAATTGATTATTCAGCTGATGATTATCAGTATGATATTGAAGAAATAACAAAACAAATTTCTGAAATGAATATAAGTACAGATCAAAGTAAAATTAATGTTAAATTCCTTGAATCTAAAAAACAATATAATCAATTTTTATTAGATAATAAGGTAGAAAGTGATAGCTGGAGATATAATTATTCACAAAATTACTTAAGCGAACTTATTAAGATAGATATAATTAAGCTTGTTAAAGATGGTATAAACATTA
Organism: Peptostreptococcaceae bacterium VA2; assembly: GCA_000686145.1. Taxonomy (GTDB): domain Bacteria; phylum Bacillota; class Clostridia; order Peptostreptococcales; family Peptostreptococcaceae; genus Romboutsia_D. Next base: position 1,415,155 of record JMMB01000007.1, read on the forward strand.
ATACTATATCAAATGTATTGCCTGATAATATAAGTAAAGCTGATTTTGACGAAATTAAATTATTATCAAAAGATAAATTAAATTTAGAACTTGATAAATTGGATAACAAATCGTCTAATATAGTTAAAGATATTAAAACAAATAATTATAAAAATTATTTAAAAAATGAAATAGAGAATAAAAAAGATTTAATAAACTCTTATAATAAAGAACTTTCTTTATTAAAGAAAGAGGTTAATGGTAATAACATAAGTAATGATGTTAAAACTAGTATTGCTGATATTGAAGATAAATTAAATCTTGAAAATAAACTTCTGAAAGTTATACAATACAGATACGATAATGAAATTTCATTTGATGCTAATAACTGGAAGAATAAAACATTAGATGATATAAGCCAAAATATTAATAATGCATCAAGAAAAATTATTTTAGAAGAAGATTATAAAAGACAAAGCATTTCTGGCGTAACTTATGATCAATATGTACAAAAGTATAATAGTGAGCATGATAAGTATTTAAATAATATTAAGATGGAATGGTATAGTTTAGATAAAAATATACCTATGCCTGAATTTGAAGGTTCTGCTCGAGATGTTGTAAACTCACTTGTTGGAATTTATGCGATAATAGCGTCAATAATTGTAATTATACTATCAGGTGGTATTATATCATCAGAATTTAATAATAATACAATCAAATTGCTTATGATAAGACCAGTTTCAAGAGTTAAAATTATACTATCAAAATTTATAGCTGTATTACTTATAGGATACTTTATCCTTTTTGGTTCTATGGCATTAGTAACTATAGTAAATGGATTTATATTTGGATTCTCTGATTTTGCTACTCCAATAATAAAGATATCAGCAGAAACTGTCATAACTCAAAATTATATAATTAGTCTTCTTCTTAATACGATGTTTTATAGTATAAGCATGGTATTTATAGGTAGTCTTGCTTTTATATTATCAACAGTAACAAAAAATACTACTGTTTCAGTTGCTGTAAGTATAATAATATTTGTGGGTTCACTTCCAGTATCAGTGATACTTTTAGGGAAAAACATAATGTGGCTTACTAGTACACCTATACCTTACATAAACTTGGCTGCTATTCCAGTTATGGAACATTTAACTAAAGTATTAGGAACTGTTACTGTTTTAGATACAAAACTTGGAGCTATTGAACTTCTTGTAGCATCAATTATATTCGTTATAATAGCATTTACTCATTTTACAAAAAATGATATTACAAATTAATATAAGTGATTTATCATTATCAATATTTTCAGTTTTTGCTTTTAGTGCATTGTTTAATGCTTTGAGTTGCCGAGAATTTGGGTTTAATAGTATAATACCAAACTTCTTTAAGAATAAATTAGCTTTATATATAATTTTTATAACAGGTATATTACAAGTTGTATTCACACAAGTTTTTACGAGCTTTTTTAACTCAGTAGCATTGAGTGGCTTTATGTGGATGAAAATAATACTTCTTCCATCAATGGTACTTGTTTTAAATGAAACGCTTAAATTTATTATTAGAAAAGTAAAAAACAAATAAGATTGAAATATTAAGTGAAATAATTAGTTATAAAGTATAAAATGAGATATAAAAACTAGCTATTCAAAGGTCAAATTTAATACAGAATTATTTATGACCTTTGAATATTACAACTATAGATGATATAATTTATGTGATATATTCTATTAATAATAAAAATTATTAAAATAAGGGGTGTTATTTATGCAAAATAAACCAGTGTTGGTTATTGTTCCAGGCTCTACGCAAAGACTGTAATACACATACAGAACTAAACTTTGTTTGGAGCCAAAATTAAAATTTGGTTAAGTTGTTTTGTGCAGTCTTTGCTTCATTATTTACGAACAAAAAAGTAGATAGGAGCGAGAATCATGAAATATGAAAAAGCACAAAATATATTACCTGAAGATGTTGTTGAATTAATTCAAGAATATATAGATGGTGGATATTTATATATACCTAGAAAGTCTAGTAATAAAAAATCTTGGGGCGAAAGTAGTGGAACTAAGCACAATTTAAAGAAAAGAAATATAGAGATTTTTAACAAATATAAAAACGGTATATCTGTTAAAGAACTTACTAACTACTACTACCTTACTGAAAACAGTATTAGAAGAATTATTAGACAAGAAAAACAAATAGTATAAACAAAGTGCCTTAAATAATTATTTAAGGCACTTTGTTTATACTACAGAAAAAATCTACATTGCTACAGAAACATTTGTAAACTTGGTTATTATATTTTAAAATGTTATGATTTTAATATGAAATTAAAGCAGGAAAAGAGGAATGAAAATGAGTAGTTTAACAGTGGAAAATATGAGCCATGGGTTTGGAGATAGAGATATATTTAAAAATATATCATTTAGATTATTAAAAGGAGAACATGTAGGACTTGTGGGAGCAAATGGTGAAGGTAAATCAACTTTTATGAATATAATCACCGATAAAATAATACCTGACAGTGGAAATATACATTGGAACAGTAAAATAAGTGTTGGATATTTAGACCAACACACTAATCTTAAAGAAGGAAAGTCTATAAGGGATACTTTAAAAGAAGCATTTCAGAGTCTATTTGATATGGAAAGTGAACTTAATAATATATATAATCAAATGTCTTCAATGGATATAGAAGAAATTACGAAAGCTGTTGAAAAAACTACTGATTTACAAGAGATTTTAATTAATAATGAATTTTATAGTATAGATTCAAAAGTAGAATCAGTAGCACTTGGTTTAGGTCTTAGAGATATTGGCTTAGATAAAGATGTTTCAAAATTAAGTGGAGGTCAAAGAACTAAAGTATTATTAGCAAAATTACTTTTAGAAAAGCTAGATGTATTACTATTAGATGAGCCTACTAACTATTTAGATGAAGAACATATACAATGGTTAAAAAAATATTTACAAGCTTATGAAGAAGCATTTATATTAGTATCTCATGATTTAGATTTTCTAAATAGTGTTGTAGATATAGTATGCCATCTTGAAAATAAATCACTAACAAGATATATCGGTAATTATGAGAGTTTTACAAAGGTATATGAAGCCAACAAACTTCAATTAAGAGCGGATTATAATAGACAGCAAGCAGAGATTTCTAAGTTAGAAGACTATATTGCAAAAAATAAATCTAGAGCATCAACAAGTGGTATGGCAAAATCTAGACAGAAAAAGCTAGATAAAATTGATAGAATAGAAATAGCAAAACATAAGCCAAAGCCAAAATTTAAATTTATGGAATCTAAGGAATCAGGAAAGGTTATATTTGAGACAAAAGATTTAATTATAGGATATGATAAGCCGTTAAGTAAACCTATCAATATAAGAATGGAAAAGGGACAAAAGATAGCTATAATTGGTTCAAATGGAATAGGAAAGACGACACTTTTAAAAAGCTTAATAGGAACTAATAAGCCTATAAGCGGAAATATAAAACTTGGAGAGCATCAAGCAATTCAATATTTTGAACAAGAAATAAAAATAGAAAATGACAATACCGCTTTAGAAGAAATATGGAATGAATTTTATAAATTCAATAGATACGAAATTAGAAGTATGCTAGCTAGATGTGGGCTAACTAATGAACATATAGATAGCAAAGTAAGTATGTTAAGTGGTGGAGAACAATCAAAGATTAGGTTATGTAAGGTTATGAATAGACCTAGTAATATATTAATTTTAGATGAACCAACAAACCACTTAGATATAGATGCAAAAAATGAATTAAAAAAAGCATTAAAAGAATATAGCGGAAGTTTGATTTTAGTATGTCATGAGCGTGATTTTTACAAAGATATTGTAAGTGATATATTAAACTGTGAAAACTTTAAAATATAAAAAATGTATTTTGCTTTAATTACAGTCATTATGTGCATTATATCGGTATATTTCTCTAAAGATAAAATAGAAAAATTAAGTATTATTGATGGAATTTCAGAAAATTCCTAAGAACTGTTCTAGATATAGATAAAAATTTAATACGGTTATTAATTCAATAAATTCTTGAGTTTGCTTTAGTATGCTAGTTGTCGGTGAAAAAATACTAGTTGTCTGACTTATATTGAACAAAAACTTTTAAAATGCTACCTTTTATATAAAGAAGGTAGCATTTTTTCATACAATAAGGGGAGGTAAAGTTTTGATTACATTTAAACTAGCAATATCATATATGAAAAAACAAAGAGGAAAAACAATAGCATTATTATCATGTATAGTGCTTTCGGTTATGCTTATTTTTTCTATGATTGTAATTAGAGATTCTGGATACGATTCTCAAATAAAAGAGGCTAAAGATTTACATGGTAACTATCATGTAATGTTTGATGACATTGATAAGGACAAAGTACAAAAACTTACAAATGAAAAAGATATATCTAAGTTAAACACTTCAAAAGAGCTATGTGAAATAGTCGATAAAAAAAGTGGTGTTAAGCTTGATTTAAATTCATTTGATAAAGGGTTTATAGATTCTATTGGATATAAGTTAGAGGGAAGAGAAGCTGAAAAAGACGGAGAAATAGTAATAGAAAAAGAAGCTGCAAGTCAGATGGGGATATCTAACCCATTAAATAAAAATATAGACTTAATGCTTTTAAATAAGTATATTGATGACAATGGAATTAATCATATAGACAGTGAAAATAAAACATTTAAAATTGTTGGTTTGATAGAAAAACTAGATAAATATTATGATACATCTAGTTATGGTTATACATTTCGAGCTTTTGTGTATAATGACTCGAAGTTACCAATAAAAGTAAAAGATACATACACTGGAACGATATATCTTAAGTCAGAAAAAAATGTATCTCAATTTCTATCTAATATGAGAAAAAAACTAGATATTAGTTATAATTTATATGAAAATGCACAGGTGGATTTAGCAAAGCATTTCAAAGAAACTTCAATATTTAGCAGAGAAAATATAATAAACTTAGTAATTTTAATTATTGTATCAACTATTATAATATACAACATTTTCAATATTATTTTTCAAGATATGACTAGTCAAATAGGTCTTATGAGATCTATTGGGATGTCAAATAAAAAAGTAAAAATGATGCTTATTATTATGAGTTTTATTTATATAATTTTAGGAACCACAATAGGTATAGTATTTGGAATAATTTTTTCATATGTTGGTTTAAGAGTAGTGTATGGATATAGTTCTATGTTAACAATACAAATATCTTGTATAATATGTTCTTTTGTAGTTTCAATCATATCAGTATCTCTTTCTAGTTTCATAGTAATTAAAAAATCTATGAAACTATCTATAGTAGAAGCGATAAGATCAAGTGATAAGTATGAGAAAAAATCAAAGAATAATAAAAAAAAGAAGGATAAAAAAAATAAAAATTTACTTATAAGTATAGCTATTAGAAATTCATGGAGAAATAAATCTAGAACAATATTGACAATAGTAGCAATTACTTTTGTTGGAACCATGTTTATTTTAGATCTAGGTGTCACAGATTTAGTAAAAAAGAATATGGAAGAAGGAGTTATGAGTGGTTCATGGTCGATGTCATATGGAAGTGTAGATAAAACTGTTGAGGGTGATGCCAACAGTTCAGACTATTCATTTTATAAACTAGATAATAATTTGATAGAAAAAGTGAAAGATGTAAAAGGGGTAAGGTATGTAGAACCGAATTTTTATAATCCTCAGAGCCAGATTTTACTTTCTAAAGATAAGTTGTCAAAAGCTTATCAAGAGGAATTAGACAGAAAGAAGTCCGCTTATCAAGAAGAACATAATAATGAATATCCACTTTTAATAAGAGGATATAGTGATGATATGTTAAAGCAAAGACAGGGATTTATTGAAAAAGGTGAAAATATTCTAAAACCTACATCTGGCGATTACAAGAAAGTAATTTTAGTTAATAATACAAATTCACAAGTTACAAACTCTTATGATGCAAAGGTAATTGATCATGTGAAAATAGGAGATATTATAGATATAAAAATTCCTGTATATAGAGATGGTATTGAAAAATACGAAAACTTCAAGGTAGAGGTTGGAGCTATAATGAAAGAATCATATGCAGCAGGTCAGGATGGTAATACACAAGTTGATGGAGCTCAAGTAATATTTAGGGAAGATGACTATAAAGAAATAACAGGTCAAAAAGAGTACAATAAGCTTTTCGTAACAGTTGAAAAAGGACAGTTATATGATGTAGAAAAAAGATTAGAAGAATTAACTAAGGATTATGGTTCTACAGAGATTAATGGAAAAGGACAAGAACTAAAAGTTATGGGAGCTCAACAAAGTTCAGAAGAAAAGCTTTCTGTAATATATCAAACTCTGACTTTATTAATACTTTCATTAAATAGTATTTTCATTATGAGAAGCAATATTATTGCAAGAATAAAAGAGTTGGCAACTTTAAGAGCAATTGGAATGAGTACAAAAAGTATTACAAAAATCCTAATTATTGAAAGTCAACTATATGGAATTATAGCTTCTACAATAGGAACTGTGATTGCAACAGCTAAGTACAATTATAATATAGCAGATATAAATAAATCTATTTTGGAAGGTGGATATACTAGGACAGTAGAATACAGTGCTCCTTGGGTTCAGATACTTATACTATTTGCAATTTTTATTGTTATGGGATTTATCTCTGTATATGTGTCTAAAGATAAAATTGAAGGCACATCAATAATAGAGGGAATTTCAGAAAATTCCTAAGACGTTTTGAACAACAACTAAAAATCAATCTAATACCAGTTATAAATGTATATGATAAAGAGATAGCAATTAAGCTATCTCTTATTTTGTGTAAAAAATAATATAGAAGTAATAAGTATTTATTTTGAAGTATATTCTTTTTTATAATGAAACTCACTCAAATTCAAATATGGTATAATAATATTTGAATTTATCAATAAAATAAATTTTAATAGGGCATAAGAAAAGAGACTACATAAGGGGGACTTATGATTAAAATAGCAATTTGTGAAGATGAAAAAGAGCAACAAGAGTTGTTAAAAGATTATATTGAGCAAATATTTAAAGGGTTATCTGTTGAATATAGTTTATATGTATTTAACTCAGGGGAAGAATTATTTGAAAATTATTCTAAAGATATTGATATATTTTTATTAGATATACAATTAAATGAAATTAATGGAATGGATACCGCTAGAAAGATTAGGCTTTTAGATAATAAAGTAGAAATTATTTTTATTACATCACTAATAGAATATGCACTAGAAGGTTATGAAGTAAGAGCTTATAGATATTTAATAAAACCAGTAAAATATGATGATTTAAAAGAAAATATTATCAACTGCATAAAAGAAGTAGATATAAAAAATAAATACATTATTGTAAAAGCAAAAGGCAATCAAATTAAATTAGATATAAATGAAATAACTTACATAGAAGTACAAAAAGAAAACATAACGATACATACTTTAAAGCAGATTTATGAAATAAAAGGGACTATGAATAATATTAAAAAAGATATAAACTGTAGTAGATTTTTTAGATGCCATAAGAGTTTTTTAGTTAACCTAGAGCATGTAAAGAGTATAAAACAGTATGTTATAATACTTGAAAACAGTGAGGAAGTACCTGTTAGTAGGTATAGGTTTAAGGAAACAAAAGAGAGGTTTTTTGATTTGATAGAGGAAAAATTATGTTAGTTAATGTCTATTATTTAGCTGTTTTAAATATGGCAATGTTTATAGGTTTATTTTTTATATTAATGAATAGAACCGATTATGTTTATGAATATAAATTTGAGGTTAAGTATGTACTAACAAGTATAGCATTATTTTTTATAATTATAAGAGCTCTAAGTTTTGGAACAATATCGTTAGAAGAAATACTGCGAATGTTTTTGGCATTATATTTAATTTGTAAAATTTTTTATAAAATTAATACAAGAAAATCTGTTATTATCTTAGGAATATATAGTTTAATTTATATTTTGGTAGAGAGTAGTATTTTTTGGTTTTTACAAATTTCACTTAATAGACTAGATTATTTACTTGAAATGACTCTTGTAATTAATTTTATTATTTTTTTTGTAAGTATATATTTTTTTTATATGTTCCAAAAAATTTATAAAAATAAGAAATATTATCTATATATCATATTAATAACTACAATTAACTTATTAGTAATACTGATTATAAATAAGTCATTTACAGATGCAGGTGTTTTATACGATATGGCACTTAAAAATAATATTGATTTTTATTATGTTTCAGACCTGTTTATATTTTCAGCTATTATTAAAGATACATTTCCTTATCTTTTATTTATAGTAAATATATTATTAATATCTATATTTATAAATTCTATAAAATCAGAAAAAGAAAAAGTTAAAGCAGAGTTTGTAAACGAAAAATTAGATATGCAGTATAAATACTATTTAACGGTAAAAGAATCGCAAGAGAAAATGAAAAAGGTCTATCATGATATGAACAATCACATGGAAAATATAAAATCGTTAAAAAATAGTAGTGAAGACGTAGATAAATACATTAACAATATAGAAGATGAAGTAAAAAATAATAAAAAAATTTATAATACAGGAAATGTGCTATTAGATATTATCTTCCATGAAAAAAGTAAAATTTGTATGGAAAATAATATAGATTTTAAAATAGGTATAGATTTTAGCAAATGTGAATTTGTAGAGATGATTGATATAAGTAGTATTTTTTCTAATTTAATAGATAATGCAATAGAAGCCTGCAATAAAATAGATGATAATAATATAGAAGAATATATAACTTTAAAAAGTACTTTTATAAAAGGATACTATGTTATTATATGTGAAAATAGTAAAAATAATAAAATAATAGTAAAAAATAATAAAATTTTTACTTCTAAAAAAGATAAATTCTTTCATGGTATAGGTATTGAAAGTATAAAATCTTCAATAAAAAAATACAATGGAGAATTAAAAATTAAGGATAGTAAGTATAAATTTATAGCTACTATTTATATACCAGTTGAATAAAAAAATTAATATAAATATTTATTTACTAAACACACAAGTTTACTTTAGTATGCTAGTTGTCGGTGAAAAAGTACCACTTGTCGGACTTATATTGAATCAAAATTTTAGAAATGTTACCTTTGATACAAAGAAGGTAGCATTTTTTTATATAAAAGAAAGAGGGGTAAAGTTTTGACTATATTTAAACTAGCAATATCGTATATGAAGAAACAAAGGGGCAAAACAATAGCACTATTATCATGTATTGTGCTTTCGGTGATGCTTATTTTCTCAATGATTGTAATTCGGGATTCGGGATATGATTGTCAAATAAAAGAGGCGAAGGATTTACATGGTGACTATCACGTAGAATTTTTTGGGCTTGATAAGGGCCAAGTACAAGGCCTTAGAAATGAAAAAGATATATCAAAGTCAAACAATTCAAAAGAACTATGCAACATAGTCGATAAAAAAAGCGGTGTTAAGCTTGATTTAAATTCATTTGACAAAGGCTTTATAAATTCTTTGGGATATAAGATAGAGGGAAGAGAACCAATAAAAGACGGAGAAATAGTAATAGAAAAAAAAGCTGCAAGCAAGATGGGGATATCTGACCCATTAAATAAAAATATAGACTCAATGCTTTTAAATAAGTATATTGATGACAATGGAACTAACAAAATAGACAGTGCAAATAAAACATTCAAAATAGTTGGCCTTATAGAAAAACCAGATAAATATTATGAAACATCTGGTTATGTTTGTACACTTCGAGCTTTTGTGCATAAGGACTCTAAGTTACCAATAAAAGTAAATGATACATATACAGGGACAATATATCTTAAGTCAGAGAAAAATGTATCTCAATTTATAACTAAAATGATAAAAAAATTAGATACTAATATATTTAACCTGCATGAAAATGCTGAGGTTGATTTAGCAAAGAGTCACAAACAAATTTCAAAATATAGCAGAGAGAATATTGAAAATTCAGTGCTTCTAGTCGTTGTATCAACTATTGTAATATACAACATCTTCAATATTATTTTTCAGGATATGACTAGACAAATAGGTCTTATGAGATCTATTGGTATGTCAAACAAAAAAGTAAAAAGAATGCTTATTATTATGAGCTTTATTTATATAATTTTAGGAACGCTAATAGGGATAGTATTTGGAATGATTTTTTCATATGTTGGTTTAAGAGTTGTGTATGGATACAGTTCTATGCTAACAATACAAATACCTAGTATAATATGTTCTTTTGTAGTTTCAATTATATCAGTATCTCTTTCTAGTTTTATAGTAATTATAAAATCTATGAAAATGTCTATAATAGAGGCTACAAGGGCAAGTGAGAAGTATGAAAAAAAATCAAAGAAAAACAATAAAAAGAAAGATGAAAAAAGTAAAAATCTACTTATAAGTATAGCGACTAGAAATCTATGGAGAAATAAGCCTAGAACAATATTGACAATATTAGCAATCACTTTTGTTGGAACTATGTTTATACTAAATCTAGGTGTTAAAAGCTCTGTAAAAAAGAATATGGCAGAAGGAATAACAGGTGGTATCTGGTCGATGTCATATGGAAGTGTAGATAAAACGGTTGAGGGTGATGTTGAAAATGCAGAATCTTTATTTTATAAAATAGACAATAATTTGATACAAAAAGTGAATGATACAAAAGGCGTAAGATATGTAGAACCACATTTTAATAATTTTGATGGCAGTATTTTACTTTCTAAAGATAAGTTATCAAAACCTTATCAAGATGAATTAGGCAGAAAGAAGTCCTCTTATCAACAAGAACATAATAATGAATACCCACTTTTAATAAGAGGATATAGCGATGATATGTTAAAGCAAAGACAAGGATTTATTGAAAAAGGAGAAAATATCCTAAACCCTACATCTGGTGAGAATAAGAAAGTCATCTTAGTTAACAATGCATATTCGAAAATTACAAATTCTTTTGATGCAAAGATAATTGATGATGTGAAAATAGGAGATATTATAGATATAAAACTCTCTGTATATAAAGGTGGTATTGAAAAATACGAAAACTTCAAGGTAGAGGTTGGAGCTATAATGAAAGCATCATATGCAGCAGGTCAGGATGGTAATACACAAGCTCAAGGAGCTCAAGTAATATTTAGGGAAGATGAGTATAAAGCATTAACAGGTCAAAAAGAGTATAATAAGCTTTTCGTGACGTCTGAAAAAGGACAGGTATATCCTGTAGAAAAAAGATTAAAAGAATTAACTAAGAATTATAGCTCTACAGAGATCAATGGAAAAGGAGAAGAACTAAAGCTTATAGGAACACAACAAAGTTCAGAAGAAAAGCTTTCTATAATATATCAGATTTTGACTCTATTAATACTTGCAGTGAATATCATTTTCATTATGAGAAGCAACATCATTACAAGAACAAAAGAATTGTCAACTTTAAGAGCAATTGGAATGAATACGAAAAGTATTAAAAAAATTCTAATTATTGAAAGTGAACTATATGTAATGGTAGCTTCTATAATAGGATCTGTGATTGCAACAGTTTACTACAATTATAGTATAGCCCAAACGAATAAAGTTTTTTTAGAATGTGGATATACTAGGACAATAAAACACAATATTCCTTGGACTCAAATACTTATATTATTTACTGTTTTTGGTATTATGGGACTTGTTGCAGTATATTTGTCTAAAGACAAGATAGAAGGAGTGGCAATAACAGAGGGAATTTCAGAAAATTCCTAAGAACTTTCAAACAACAACTAAAAATCAATTTGGGGGAGACTAATATGAAAAAATTAAAAGTATCAAATCTAAAAAAAATATATGGAAAACGAGAAAATGAAGTACACGCAATAGATGGAATAAATTTAGAAATAGAACCAAATAAATTTACTGCTATAATAGGTCCAAGTGGTTCAGGAAAAAGTACATTACTTCACTGTATGGCAGGACTAGACAAGCCAACTTCAGGAAATGTTTATCTTGATGATATAGACATCTACACTATGAACGATGATAAATTATCAAAGATAAGAAGAGAAGAGTTTGGATTTATATTCCAAAGCTATAATCTAATACCAGTTATAAATGTATATGACAATATAATCCTTCCAGTATCTGTAGATGGAAAAAAAGAAGACAAAGAGTACATAAATACTTTAATTGAAAAGTTAGGTATATCAAATCAAATAAATAAATTTCCAAATGAACTTTCAGGAGGGCAACAACAGAGGGTAGCAATTGCTAGAGCACTTGCAAATAAGCCGTCAGTAATATTTGCAGACGAACCTACTGGAAACTTAGACTCAAAGACTACAGATGAAGTAATGAAAATATTAAAGCTTTGTGTTAAGGAATTTAAACAAACTTTAGTTATGATAACTCATAATGATGAAATTGCAAAAACTGCTGATAAAGTTATAGCTATAGCTGATGGAAAGATAGTTGAATCTAAATAGTTAAAGATGTTTACACATAAGAATCAAATATCCAGATTATATAAAGGGATAGCAATTAAGCTATCTCTTATTTTTGTGGAAAAAATAATATAAAAGGAGTAAGGGATTTAAATATGGTATAATCATATTTGAATTTATCAATCAAATAAATTTTAATAGGGAATAAAAAAAGGGACTACATAAGGGGGAACTTATGAATTATGTTAGTTAGTATCTATTGTTTAGTTGTTTTAAATATGGTAACATTTATAGTTTTATTTTTTATGTTAATGAATAAAACAAATTATGTTTATCGATATAAATTTGAGGTTAAGTATGTACTGACAAGTATAGCCTTACTTTTTATAATTACAAGAGCTCTAAGTTTTGAAACAATATCGTTAGAAGAAATACTGCGAATGTTTTTGGCACTATATTTAATTTGTAAAATTTTTTATAAAATTAATACAAGAAAATCTATTATTATCTCAGGAATATATAGTTTAATTTATATTTTTGTAGAGAGTAGTATTTTTTGGTTTTTACAAGTTTCACTTAATAGACTAGATTATTTACTTGAAATTACTCTTGTAATTAATTTTATTATTTTTTTTGTAAGTATATATTTTTTTGATATTCTTCAAAATATTTATAAAAATAAGAAATATTATTTATATATCATATTAACTACTACAATTAATTTATTAATAATAGCATTTATAAATAAGTCACATACAGATCTAGGTAATTTATATGATATGGCACTTAAAAATAATGTTCATTTTTATGATGTTTCAGACATGCTTATATTGTCAGTTATTATTAAAGAGACATTTCCTTATCTTTTATTTATAGTAAATATAATATTAATATCTATATTTTCAAATTCTATAAAATTAGAAAAAGAAAAAGCTAAAGCAGAGTTTGTAAACGAAAAATTAGATATGCAGTATAAATACTATCTAATGGTTAAGGAATCACAAGAAAAAATGAAACGAGTATATCATGATATGAATAACCATATGGAAAATATAAAATCATTAAAAAATAGTAGTGAAGATGTAAATAAATACATTAACAATATAGAAGATGAAGTAAAAGGAACTAAAAATATTTATAACACAGGAAATGTACTACTAGATATTATCTTTCATGAAAAAAGCAAAGCCTGTATGGAAAATAATATAGATTTTAACGTAGGCATAGATTTTAGTAAATGTGAATTTATAGAAATGATTGATATAAGTAGTATATTTTCAAATTTAATAGATAATGCAATAGAAGCATGCAATAAAATTGATGACAATAATATAGAAAAATATATAACTATAAAAAGTACTTTTATAAAAGGGTATTATGTAGTTATATGTGAAAACAGCAAGATAAATAAAGTAATGATTAAAAATAATAAGATTTTTACTTCAAAAAAAAATAAATTCCTTCATGGAATAGGTCTTGAGAGTATAAAATTTTCAATAAAAAAATACAACGGAGAATTAAAAATTAAGGATAATGAGTCTAAATTTATAGCTACTATTCATATACCAGTTGAGGAAAAATTTAATAGAAATATTCGTTTAACATGCTAGTTGTCGGTAAAAAAATACCACTTGTCGGACTTATATTGAACCAAAATTTTAGAAATGTTACCTTTTATACAAAGAAGGTAGCATTTTTTTATACAAGAATTTTATACAAGAGAGGGAGATAAAGTTTTGACTACATTTAAACTAGCAATATCTTATATGAAAAAACAAAGGGGAAAAACAGTAGCACTATTATCATGTATAGTTCTTGCTGTGATGCTTATTTTTTCCATGATTGTAATTAGGGATTCGGGATATGATTGTCAAATAAAAGAGGCGAAGGATTTACATGGTGACTATCACGTAGCGTTTGAGGGGCTTGAGAAGGATCAAGTACAAAAATTTACAAATGAAAAAGATATATCAAAGTTAAACACTTCAAAAGAACTATGTGAAATAGTCGATAAAAAAAGTGGTGTTAAACTTAATTTAAATTCATTTGACAAAGGATTTATAGATTCTATTGGATATAAGATAGGTGGAAGAGAACCTATAAAAGACGGAGAAATAGTAATAGAAAAAAAAGCAGCAAGTAAGATGGGAATATCTGACCCATTAAATAAAAATATAGACTTAATGCTTTTAAATAACTATCTTGATGACAATGGAATTAACCATATAGACAGTGAGAATAAAACATTCAAAATCGTTGGTGTGATAGAAAAACCAGATAAATATTATGATACATCTAGTTATGGTGCTACACTTCGAGCTTTTGTGCATAATGAATCTAAGTTACCAATAAAAGTAAACGATACATATACTGGAACAATATATCTTAAGTCAGAGAAAAATGTATCTCAATTTATAACTAAAATGACAAAAAAGCTAGCTACTACTTATAATTTGCATGAAAATGCTGAGGTTGATTTAGCAAAGAGTCACAAAGAAATTTCAAAATACAGTAGAGAGAATATTGAAAATTCAGTGCTTCTAGTCGTTGTATCAACTATTGTAATATACAACATCTTCAATATTATTTTTCAGGATATGACAAGTCAAATAGGTCTTATGAGATCTATTGGTATGTCAAACAAAAAAGTAAAAAGAATGCTTATTATTATGAGCTTTATTTATATAATTTTAGGAACACTAATAGGGATAGTATTTGGAATGATTTTTTCTTATATTGGTTTGAGAGTAGTGTATGGATACAGTTCTATGCTAACAATACAAATGCCTAGTATAATATGTTCTTTTGCAGTTTCAATCATATCAGTATCTCTTTCTAGTTTTATAGTAATTAAAAAATCTATGGAAATGTCTATAGTAGAAGCGATAAGATCAAGTGAGAAGTATGAGAAAAAATCAAAGAACAATAATAAAAAGAGAGATGAAAAAAGTAAAAATCTACTTATAAGCATAGCAACTAGAAATTTATGGAGAAATAAACCTAGAACAATATTGACAATACTAGCAATTACTTTGGTTGGAACAATGTTTATATTAAATCTAGGGGGTAACAGTTTCTTAAAGAACAATAGGGCAGAAGGAATAACAGGTGGTTCCTGGTCGATGTCATATGGAAGTGTAGATAAAACTGTTGAGGGTGATGTTAATAGTTCAGACTATTTATTTTATAAATTAGGCGATAATTTAATACAAAAAGTGGATGATATGAAAGGAGTAAGGTATGTAGAACCACATTTTTATAATCCTCAGGGGCAGATTTTACTCTCTAAAGATAAGTTGTCAAAAGCTTATCAAGACGAATTAGGCAGAACGAATGATTCTTTTCAAGAGGGACGTAACAATGAATATCCACTTTTAATAAGAGGATATAGCGACGATATGTTAAAGCAAAGACAAGGATTTATTGAAAAAGGGGAAAATATCCTAAATCATACATCTGGTGAGTACAAGAAAGTAATCTTAGTTAACAATACAAATTCGCAAGTTACACATTCTTTTGACGCAAAGGTAATTGATGATGTGAAAATAGGAGATATTATAGAGATAAAACTCCCTGTATATAGAGATGGTATTGAAAAATACGAAAACTTCAAGGTAGAGGTTGGAGCTATAATGAAAGCATCATATGCAGCAGGTCAGGATGGTAATACACAAGCTCAAGGAGCTCAAGTAATATTTAGGGAAGATGATTATAAAGAATTAATAGGTCAAAAAGAGTACAATAAGCTTTTCGTCACGGCTGAAAAAGGACAGGTATATCCTGTAGAAAGAAGATTAAAAGAATTAACTAAAAATTATGGATCTACAGAGATCAATGGAAAAGGTGAAGAACTAAAATTTATGGGAGCGCAACAAAGTTCAGAAGAAAGGCTTTCTGTAATATATCAGTTTTTGATTATATTAATACTTGCGGTGAATATCATTTTCGTTATGAGAAGCAACATCATTACAAGAAGAAAAGAGTTGTCAACTTTAAGAGCAATTGGAATGAGTACGAAAAGTATTAAAAAAGTCCTAATTATTGAAAGTGAACTATATGGAATTGTAGCTTCTATAATAGGAGCTGTGATCGCAACAGTTAATCACAATTATAATATAGCAAAACTGAACAAACTCCTCTTAGAAGGCGGATATACTAGGACAGCAGAATACGATATTCCTTGGACTCAAATACTTATACTATTTACTGTTTTTGGTATTATGGGACTTGTTGCAGTGTATTTGTCTAAAGACAAGATAGAAGGAGCAGCAATAACAGAGGGAATTTCAGAAAATTCATAAGAACTTTAAAACAACAACTAAAAATTAATTTTGGGGAGACGAATATGAAAAAATTAAAAGTATCAAATCTAAAAAAAATATATGGAAAACAAGAAAATGAAGTACACGCAATAGATGGAATAAATTTAGAAATAGAACCAAATAAATTTACTGCTATAATAGGTCCAAGTGGTTCGGGAAAAAGTACATTACTTCACTGTATGGCAGGACTAGATAAGCCGACCTCTGGAAATGTTTATCTTGATGATATAGATATATACACTATGAACGATGACAAATTATCAAAGATAAGAAGAGAAGAGTTTGGATTTATATTTCAAAGTTATAATCTAATACCAGTTATAAATGTATATGATAATATAATCCTTCCAGTATCTGTAGATGGAAAGAAAGAAGACAAAGAGTACATAAATACTTTAATTGAGAAGCTGGGTATTTCAAATCAAGTTAATAAATTTCCAAATGAACTTTCAGGAGGGCAACAACAGAGGGTAGCAATTGCTAGAGCACTTGCAAATAAGCCATCAGTAATATTTGCAGATGAACCTACTGGAAACTTAGATTCAAAGACTACAGATGAAGTAATGAAAATATTAAAACTTTGTGTTAATGAATTTAAACAAACTTTAGTTATGATAACGCACAATAATGAAATTGCAAAAATGGCTGATAGAATTATAACTATTAATGACGGTAAAATTATCATCTAAAAACCTAAAGAGATAACTCAAGTTGGGAGAAATGAAAACGAGAAGGCATTTGAAAAATTAAGAAAAAGCTAATAAGTCGCATATTTATGCGGCTTATTTTATTATAAATTAAATTTAAACAACGGCATTAAATAGGTTTATCTATAAAATCTAAAATTTTACTAAATGAATTTTTTGCATCATTATAGCCTTGTTCATATAATGCAGTAAGCTTATCAACATTTTTTTCGACTTGACTAACTTTAACGGGACGATTAGGTCTAATTACGAGAACATCGCCACTTTGAGATAAATTATTGACTAGTTCAAGACTTCTGTTATAGTTAAGATGTCTATTTTCAATAGCTGTAATAAGCTTAGGGTATTTTTTATATTTCCTTCTTATAACAGAAGTGAATTTGTTTTTACTTTTTATATAAGTGCTATCTCTAGTTAATACAACTATATTTTTCTTATAGCCTTGATTTATGGCATATTCTATAGGAATGGAATCAGAAACTCCACCATCAACTAATTTGTAATTATCTACTTCTACTATATTTGCAAACATAGGTATAGAACAAGATGCTTGTATATAAATAATTTCTTTCTTTAAGTCTTTTAACTCAAAATATTCTGGTTTACCTGTTTCACAGTTTGTAGAAACGGCTATAAATTTTGAATTAGATTTATTAAAAGTATCATAATCATAAATATTTAGTTCATTAGGTATTGTGTTAAACATAAAATCCATACCAAATATTGAACCCGTTTTAATTAAGTTATTAAAGCTTAAATAATTTTTATCATCCAAATAATCTACAGTAGCACTAAATGCTCTTTTATATTGTTTTGATAAGTAAGAACAAGCATGGCAACTTCCAGCGGAAACTCCAATCACTATATCTACTTCTATATTTTTTTCTATTAAAAAATCTAATACTCCAGCAGTATATATTCCTCTCATACCGCCACCTTCTAATATTAATCCTATCTTATTCATAACTATCCTTTCTATGCTTTAGGCTGATATATAAATTAAATTAATTATATAGTTTTAAAAATATTATAGTTCAAGGTATTTATATTGTCTAGTTATGAAAATTAGATTTGAAATATTGCTATATTTAAAATGCTGATTATGAGTGCTATGCTGAAAACTCGGCATATATATGTGATGTAAACTTGTGGGTAATGATGATTTTGTTATATTGTCACAGTAAGAGATCTGTGGTTAGGTGCGCGATGAATAGAGCTACTAGAAATGTGTTTTAAGGGCTTAGCTTGAGGTATTGAAATTAGCGAGATGTAGGTGGGGAATATTGTGAAGGAGAGGTAGCATATTCAAATAATAATTCCATATTATGGAATTATTATACTTGTATAGAATTTATAACAATGTTATCATATTACGTGGAAAAGGTGATTTTTATAATGTTTTAATGATAAAAAAATAAAATTATATAGGTGGAAATTCATAAATTTTCAAACCTAATTTAAAGAAACATACTCGAAAATTAATAAGAGACATGAATAAAGATGTCTATTAGAAGGCAATAGTGTTTTTCTTGGTTAATAGCTATGTCGATAAACTTTATAAGTTTAAGTATGATTTTTTTGAAAAATATTAGAGTATTCTATAGCAATTATTACATATAACATATGTATAATTATAAGCAAATTATTTGTAAGGGGAGGAAATATATATGAATTGTGGTAAATGTAGTAAAGACAATTTAAGCTATCATAATTATTGCATAAATGATGGTGAAAACTTAAATTATGCTAATAAAAAATTGACACTACAAAGCGACGTAGATGCTCATTGTATCGAATGTGGGAATCGGATAGAAAAAAAAGAAAATTACTGTACTAGGTGTGGAAAAATGATTGCAAAAATTCGTTCGAAAAATGAAACACTAGCGTCAGACGATTTAAGTGAGGTTGACAATTTGTTACAAGAATTAACATTAAACAAAATAAAGTCTAATCTAAAAAATTTCGATTTAGCTAATTTCACAAAAGTAGATATAAAAGGAATTCTTTTAAGTATAGGTTTAACAATAGTATTAGCAAGTATAGTAATAGCTATATTAAACAGCATATTCTTATCTCAAAGTTCAGCGCCAGCTTATGAAATGGAATATTACAAAGAATTATTACCATCTAAGTTTAAAATATTTATGTCAAGTTTGGCAGCTATGAATGTACCAAGCATAACTATGTCTCTAAAAATGGCATTAGTAAATACTGGTCAAATGTTAGTTGCTGGTAGAACTATAATATATCCTTTAATTATTATAGCATTTATGTATATATCAACTAGTATATGTTTAAGCAAAGAGAAATCAAAAGGAAAAACATTAGAAAATTCTATTGTATTTGCACTTATATATTCAGTTATTATGGTTATTGTAGGATTTATGGGCAGTTATAATATTAATATGGAAGAAGGAGTATCATTATTAGTAAATATAAATATAATTAGTTTATTCATGCACTCATTATTTATAGCATTTGTAGGGTCATATTTAGGCATATCTAAACATAAAGAACAAAGAATTTTAGGTAGCTTATTCAAAAAAGCGTTTACTACTATGTTAATAGGAGTTACTGTTTTAATAGTAGTTTTAGGAATTATTATATCTATTGAATTAAATAAAGGATACAACTTTAGTGAAGTAATGACATCTTATTTAGGAAATAATAAATTATTAGTAAATACTTGTTTAATAATATTGATATGCACTATGGGAGGTTGGCTGTTTGCTTTATCTAATTTTGCTAGTATTAGTATATTAGGAATTACAAGTTATAATATTATTTCTCTATCAAAAGAATCTAGTATGCCATTAATATTATTCTCAGTAATACCAATGATATTATTGATATTAATTGGTAGAAAATTAAAATATATTTATGGTGAAAATCAAATAAAATTAGTGGGGATTTTTAGTGGGATGTATGCTATGTTAATGGGAGTTTTTGCATATTTTACAACGATTACATTTAGCATTAATGCTGGGCAACTACAAACATATCTAAAGGATTTTGTAGATAGTGCTATATCAGAATATAGTTACGAGTATGCTGAGACTGTACAAGGGTATATAGAACAATTATATAACCACTTAACCACAGGAGTATCTATCGGACCTAAGGGACTTACATTAATAATAGCTTCATTCATATTTAGCTTTATATTTGTATATATAGGTTATAAAACTAAAAAAATAGAACATATTTAGAGGGAGAAAATATATGAGTAATGTTGAAGATACAATAGGAATGGGACTATCTAAAATTCAAGATGGATTAGATAAAAGCAAAAATAAAGTAGGCTCAATAAAAGAAGTCTCAAAATTAAATAAAACAATAGAAGATTTAAGTGCTAAAAAAGCAGAAGTTTTATTAGAAGTAGGCATAAATGTTTACAAAAAAGTAAGAGAAGGTCTTATAAAGGATGAACAGATAATTGAAAAATGTAAGAGTATAGTAGGTTTTGATTACATAATATACGATAATAAAAGAAAGATAGAAGAATTAAAAAAGGAAAACGAGGGGTTCCTATGCTCTTGTGGTAACACTTTAACTTATGAAGATAAGTTCTGTGGAGGGTGCGGCAAAAAAGTTGAAATACCAGTTGAAGATATAGAGTATATAAACTGTAATAACTGTGATATGAACATTAATTCAGACTTAAACTTCTGTCCTTGCTGCGGAGTAAAAATAAATTAAAAATAATAAAGGTCAGGAATTTGATTAATCCTTGACCTTTATTAATTGAGGAGATTAAATGAGACGAAAAATTACTTATATCATAATATCTGTGTGTATGCTATTAGTTATAGGAGGGTGTAGCGAAAAAGAAGTTGCACCAGTTATAAAAGATAAAAATATAGTTGGAAAAGAAGACAACAAACAAGAACAATATAATAAATCTAAAGAAGAAAAGGTAGATAATAGAGAAGAGAATGGCGTTGAAGAAGAGAACATAGAAAAAGAGATTATTGAAGTTAAGACTATTGTTATAGACCCAGGTCATTCATCGGTAGGAAATTTTGAAAAAGAGCAGATATCACCCGATTCAATTAAGATGAAACCTAAAGACGTACTAGGTGCTACAGGGGATTACACAAAAGTCCCAGAGTATAAAACTACAGTATCGATTGGTTCATTATTAAAAGAAGAACTTGAATCAAAAGGATACAATGTAATTATGACAAAGACAGAAGAATCAGAGTCTCTAAGTAATATAGATAGAGCAACTATAGCAAACGAAAGTAAAGCGGATTTAGTTGTTAGAATACATGCAGATTCATCTGAGGATCATAGTGTAAAAGGTGCATCAGCATTGATTCCAGTAAAAAATCAATATACAGATAATATATGTGAAGCAAGTAAAAACTATGGAGAACAAATAATAAACACTTATACAAATGAGTTAAATATAAAAAATAGAGGAACTATATCTAGAGATGACATGACAGGTTTTAATTGGTCAAAAGTGCCTGTTGTTATATTAGAGATGGGATTTTTATCTAATAAAGAAGAAGATAATTTTATCAGTAATACCGAAAATCATGAGAGAATAGCGAAAGCTATATCAAAGGGAATATATAAGTGTTTTGAATAAATTTAATGGGGGAATGCAAGATGAATACTTGTAATGATTGTGGCAAAAAAGTAGAAGATGGTATTTTGTTTTGCACTAAATGTGGTGCTAAAATAAATCAACCAGTAAAAAAATCAATAAAGGCTAGTAAACAAAAGTCAAATAAGGTTCCTATAATATGCATATTGTGTGCAATAATAGTGCTAGGGACTATTTTAGGAAAAGATAGTATAATGTATAACTATTACAGAGTAAAGGGAAATAAAGAAAGTTCAATATCACAATCAATAAATTATTATACAAAAGCATTAAAACTAAAATATGAACAAGATTTAATAGTTAAAATAAGTGAAAAAATAAAAAAAGATCAAAATTTTGAAACTACTTTAGAAAATCTAGATTGGATAGTTAAAGAAGAAGACTTGAATAAAATATATGTAAATGCGTATGTAAGTAAAGCTAAGGAACAATTTGAAAGTAAAAACTATAAAATAACTTGGAATTACTTAGAAAAAGCTAGTTTATATGATTATGATATAGAAAAGTTTGAATACTATAAAGACTTGGTTAAACTAGAGGAAAAAGAAGAAGCCTTAGAGGCTAATCAAGATAAGAATACTTCCGAGTTACAACCAGACTATATAATAGCGGATAGCGACACAAGATACCTAACTATAGAAGAATTAAGCGGCTATACTAAACGTCAGTTAGCGTTTATAAGAAATGAAATTTTTGCAAGATATGGATATATATTTGAAAATGAAGAGTATAATGATTATTTTATGAGCATGCCTTGGTATAATCCAAATTCAAACTTTGTAGGTAGTGAATCAAATTTAAATGCTGTGGAGAGAGCAAATTTAAAGATTATAAAAACTTTAGAACAAGAATAAACATCACAAAGCTATTTTTACACGTAAATATATCAAATTTACAAATAAAATAAAGCATAGAACTGATGGCATTATATTAAGATGTGTAAGCACAAGGATGAAAAATAAAAGTTTTCCTTAGACTAAAACTCTTAAATGTGGTAAAATAGATATATAACGAGTAGTTTTGATAACGTAAGCCCAGTTGTCAAAAGCTACTTTTTTATTTTATTAAGGATGGTGAGGCTTTAGTGTTTAAAGTTGATGATTATATAATGTATGGTATGACAGGGGTATGTAAAGTTTTAGAGATAACTAGCGAAAAATTTGCAAAAGGTGAGCAAAGAAAATATTACGTATTAAGTCCTATTTATTATAATAATGTAATGATAAAAATCCCTGTAGATAATAAGAAAATTCCAATGAGAAGAATAATATCTCAAGATAATGCGACCTCATTAATAAAGGATATGCCTAAGATGGAAACATTATGGATCGATGATGAAAAGAAAAGAAACGAGCAATTTAAAAAAATGCTTAAAGGCGGTCAATGTGAGGATCTAGCTAAACTAGTAAGAAGTCTATATTCTAATAAAGAATATATAAAATCAATAAATAAAAAATCACGTCAGGCAGATGATGATATTATGAAAGAAGCAGAAAGATTATTAAATGAAGAACTTTCAATTATTTTAAATATTTCTCCTGATGAAGTAAGCTCATATATATCAAATCAAATAGCTAAATAACGTATCAGTTCAATTCTAGAACATATTTGGGATATATCTAATATATTTAAAACCAAAGCAGATAAGTTTATTAAGTACGTATACAATTAGTTAGACAAGAACAAAATCGGACTAAAGAGCTCTCAATATATGAGGGCTTTTTGTGATACAATAAAATGAAGAGTAAATCCATATGTTAAAATCTAAGAGAGGCGCATTTAGTTTTGTAGGAAGCAAAACATTGCATAATCGTGATTGACTTTATATTGAAAAATAGAAAGAAGGGGTGATTTAATAGTGATATTGCTTGAGCATTTAATTAAATTAGTTCTTGCATCTTTTATAGGTTTTTTAGTTGGATTAGAAAGAAGTTCAAGAAAAGGAAGTCCAATAGGCGTTGGGACAACCTCTAATCTTACAACAGGAGTTTGTTTATTGACTATCATATCTGCAAATTGCTTACCTGGATCAGATCCATCACGTCTTATAGCAAACATAATCACAGCTATAGGATTTTTATGTGGGGGTGTAATTTTCACAAAACCAACGGATGATGATACAAATGATCAAGACGTTGTGGGATTAACAACTGGGGCGACACTGTTTAGTCTTGCTGGGATAGGGATAGCAATCGGACTAGGTTACTATTGGTTAGCTATAATTACCACTGTAATAATAGAGCTAAATATATTAGCGTCACGACTTATTAAAAGAGTCCGTCAAAGGGAAGAATAGTTTGCTTATTAGCACAAACTTAGGAAGTGGGGAAATTATTATGCAAGAATACATATTAAGAAACAAACTAAACCTATTTATAAAAAATCATGAAAAAACAAAAGAAATAAAAGGCTCATGGCAAATGGGAATGATGCAATATAGTTGTGTTTTATCATCTACTATAAAAAATCAAAATGTAAACCCGATCAAAGTAGAAGAAAGTATAAATATCATAAAAAAAAATACTGGTATGTTTTCAAACTTTAGAGGGTATAGCTTATTTTATTTATCAAACCTACTATCAACTAAACCAGACATGGAAAATTCATTTAAATCCATATTAAGTATATATGAAAAACTAAAGAAAACTGGTTTCTTTAATGATGCATACTTACCATTTGTAGCAATCATAATATATGAAAATCAAGATAAAATGGATGCAGATACATCTATTGAAAAAACTAAATACGTTTATGATTTTATGAAAAAGCACCATCCATGGTTAACATCTAGCGACGATTATTGTAGAGCATCTCTTATAGCTATACACTCAAAAGTACTAGACGATGATTTAGAATACATAGAAGAAAGCTATAATGCACTTAGTTTAAAAGGATTTTATAAATCTAACAATCTTCAATCACTATCTCATATAATGGCACTAGATAATAATAAAAGTGAAAATAGTTTAAATAAGGTAGTAAGAATTAGACAATTACTAGAGCAAAAAA
This sequence comes from Peptostreptococcaceae bacterium VA2, assembly GCA_000686145.1. Taxonomy (GTDB): domain Bacteria; phylum Bacillota; class Clostridia; order Peptostreptococcales; family Peptostreptococcaceae; genus Romboutsia_D. The sequence goes on from JMMB01000007.1 coordinate 1,440,262, forward strand.
ATTGTAAAATAGATGGATATGGATATCCATTAATAGGTGCACTTTCCTTACTTGAGTGTGATGAGGAGCAATTAGTACAGCAGATAAAAAGCGTATCTGATGAGTTAAGCGAAGTAAGAGGATTTGGAAATTGGGGTATAGGTAAGAGTAATAGAAATATGATAAGTGCAGCTATTGTAGCATCATCATATGCTGATTATTTAAATCAAGGAAGTAATGTAGATGAAATAAGTAGCAATATATTTGTAGAAATAATAATAGCTATTGAAATTGCAACTATGGTAGCTATTATTGCTGCTACTAGTGCAAGTGTAGCTGCTAACTAAACATTTATGTAGATTTTGGATTTAAGTAAAATTAAAGGAGGAAAATATTTTCCTCCTTACTTGATACATAAAACTACATTGATATATTCAAATTTATCTATGCCATTTCAATATTTTCATTTTTAACAACATCTAAGTTACTTATCCATTTTAAAACTACAAAACTAAATAATGAAACTGCAATAGAGAAAATAAATATAGAATTTATTCCAAATAAATCTATCATTGCTCCATATAATAATTTCATAAGTGAATAAGAAACACCAATTGAGAACGTATAAACAGTCATAGACGTAGTATAAAGCTTCTTATCAACAATCTTACCCATAAAGTCAAAGGCACATATTGTCATAATAGAAATAGCAACACCATGCATAGACGTAACCAACATAAATATCCATGGATTAGACGTTAATGCGTAAACTATCCATCTAAGTAAAAGAGCACAACTTGCAACACTTATCATTTTAATCATTCCGTATTTTTCAAGTAAAGCCTTACTCTTTACCATAAAGTAAAGTTCTGGAATTACCATAAATACAGTAAGAAGCCCAACTAATTCAGCTCCAGCTCCAAGGTTCATTAGATGTATTCCTTGATATGCCATCATAGCTTCTGTTAATGAGGCAATACATACTCCACAAAGTAGAAGTAGTATGTAGGCTTTATTTTTAAATAACTTTGGCAAATCTTCTTTTAAGCTTATTTTTTCTTTATGTTCAATTTTACTTGTAGTATCTAGTGTAGGAGTTATTATTAAACACCCTACCATACTAACCATAAAAACATAGAAGAACATAAGATCATTATTAGTCATTTTTATAAGTTGACCACATAAGAATGAAGACGCAGCAAATGATATAGAGCCAATTACTCTAATCCCACCATAGTTTTTATTATTTTCCCTACAATATGAAGTAGTTATAGAATCTGTTAAAGGCAATATAGAATTCCTACATATTTCAAGGAATGTAGCTACTACAAGTATTGCTATAAATGACTCAGTAACAGCGTAAAGCCCTGTAAATAAAAGAGATATTAATATATTTATCCAAAGAACGGATTTTTGTTTTTTCATTAAATCACTTATAAGTCCCCACACAGGAACAAAAATAATACCGATTATAGATGGTATTGATACCACCATACCCACTTGTGATGAACTAAACCCTAGGGTATTTTCTAAATATACTGGTAAAAAGGTGTTGTATGCCCCTAAACCAATAAATAGAGCTAAATATTTTGCATAAAATTTTGACATGATGACTTCCTCCTCGTATGAATATACCACAATATTGAAATTATGAAAATAGTAATAATTAAGACTATAGTTATCATCTTAAATAACATATATTTATAATTTATATATACGTTTATATAACTAGGTTTTTAGATATATAGTTTTAAATATAACAAATATGGGTATTAAGTTAAAATACGATATTGTAGATAAATGTAAAATAGATATAGAAATTATAATACGAATTTGTAGGGGGATAAAAATGTTTAAGAAAAAAACTAAAAAAATTGAGAAAACGTTTGATAAAATAGCGATACCTGTGAAAACTATGGTAAAGGGTGTTATTGATGCAGCTATTAGTATTAGTGAGTTTTATGTTAAAATGAAACATCAATCAAATGCACTATTGTCTAAATCTGAGAATCTAAAAAAACATACAGACAATATTACTAATGTAATACATAGTGTAAATGAAAATATGAATGAAATATCAAATAATATCATAGAACACGTTTCTTCTATAGAAGAAATATCTATTCAAGCTAATTCATTATTAACTTTAAACAAAGAAAATAATAAATCGCTAGATAAAGTTAACGCTTTAAAAGGTGATATGTTAAATCAGTCTTTATCAATGGAAGATGATATAAATAATTTGTTAGAGCTTATAGCAAATATGAAAAGTACTATTGATGGTATTAATGAAATAGCTAAACAAACCAATATTTTAGCATTAAATGCAAGTATAGAGGCTGCAAGAGCTGGGGAGCATGGCAAGTCATTTGCTGTTGTAGCTGGGGAAGTGAGAAAGCTTGCTGATGTTACTCAACAACAGCTTACTTTTATAGATAATCTGATGAATGATATTGGGGAGGCTTCTGCTAAGAGTAAGGATAGTATATCTCAAACTAAAACTGCTGTATCTAATATGAATGATTCTATTAGTGATATTTCTACATCTATTAAAGAAAGTGAAGAAAGCATAGAAGTAGTTTCAAGTAGCGTTATCCATATAGCAGCTACATCACAGGAGGTAAGTGCCCTTATTGAATATATTAGTGAGGAAACTAATATATTGACTAATGACGCGAATACTATCAAAGCTATATCACAAGAGGTTCATAATCAAGCAATAGAAGTTGGTAATATGGGAGAGTCTATATCTAATATTGAAGATAATATTTCAAATTTAGCAAAATTAAGTAATCAAATTTTCTATGATGATAATTTTAAAATGGATAATAATACTTTTGTAAGTGTAATGGATAATGCAATTTCAGCTCATACAAAGTGGGTTAATACTCTTGAAACTATGGCAGATAAAATGCAGGTACAACCACTACAAACAGATGGACATAAATGTGGATTTGGACATTTTTATGAATCAGTACAACCAAAAGATAAAGGTATTAAAGATATGTGGTATAAGATAGATCCTATACATTTAGAATTACATAAAGTAGGGCATGTAGTAATTGATAAAATTGAATCTGGAAATAAAATTGAAGCTGTAAGTAATGCAAATATGGCAAAGAATATATCACTACATATTATTAAGATGTTAAATGATATAAAAAAACAAGCAAATATACTTACTAATAATGGAGAACATGTATTTTAATTTGCGTATGCATAGAATTTACAATAAATAAATTAGATAATATTCATGATATATCTAGTATTAAGATGTATAAAAGAGGAACTTATAAGTAAATTAAGTTCCTTTTTTATATTAATAATTAGAATTTAAAAATATCTTCTTATACTCAAGAGGTGTCATATTATTATATTTCTTAAACAACTTAATAAAGTAACTTTGATTCTTAAAACCAACTCTAAAGCACACATCTATTATAGATATATCCTCATGCTGTAAAAATTCACTAACAGCATTAATCCTATAACGATTAATATACTCAATTGGATTTTTACCTATGGCACCTCCATTAGAAGAAATCACTACAAAGTTAAAATTACCTAATCCATCATGCGAGTATGAACCTTTTTATACAAATTTTGCAAGAGTAGTTAGAGCGGGGGTAGAGCCTATAGTAAAAAATGAAGAAGTATATAAGTTGATGAAAGTAATTGAAGATATATTTAAGTCTGCAAAAATTTAAAAATTGATATTAAATCTTAAAATTAAATAAATTAAAGAAAACACATTGATAAAACTATCAATGTGTTTTTGATATTAATGTTAAATAAAAATTATTATTATAGTACAAAAAAACGTATATATAAAATATATACAAGCTTGTTGTCAAATAGAATATATCGATTTGTATAATGATTTCTAATAATGTAAAGTATTTTGTGAATGGATAAATTTACATATATATAAGGGAGCGAATTATGAAATATATAATAAATAAAGATCAAATGACTCCGAAAGAAAGAATGCAGGCTTTCGGACAGGGGAAAGAAATAGACAGAATACCATGTTCACCTTTTTTGGGGGAAAGCGTTGCAAAAACATTTGGGCATACCATATATGACTACAATCATTCTGTAGATGTGCTTGTAGATGTAGCGGTTAAAAGTTTTGAGACTTTTCGTCCTGATAGTATTGGATTTGGGCCAGGACTTCAAGGTATACCAGAGGCTATGGGGAGTGGAGTTGTCTTTACAGCAAACAATACGCCATATATTAGTAAACCTGCTATAAGTGATTATAGTGAAATAGGAAAATTAAAACCAGTAGATGTATATAAAGATGGAAGAATACATTATTTTTTAGAAGCACTTAAAATAACTAATGATAAATTAAGCAATGAGGTAGGAGTAGGAACTTCTGTAGGAGGGCCTTTTACCGTAGCATCTTTTTTAAGAGGAACAGATAAATTTTTAAGGGATTTAACTAAAAATAAAGAAATGGCACATGAGCTTTTAGAAATTTCTACTCAAAGTGTTTTAAATTATATTGATGCAGCTTGTGATATAGGATTATCTCCTGGACTTGCAGAGCCAAATGCGTCTTGTACTATGATTAGTTCAAAAAACTTTGAAGAATTTGCAAAACCATATTTAAAAAGATGTATGGATAGGATTGTAGAAAGAACAGGAGGAGGTTCAACTCTTCATATATGTGGAAAAACGAAAAAAATATGGGGTCATATGGTTGATATAGGAATATCTAATTTAAGTTTAGATAATGTAGACGATATAGGTGAGTTAAAAGAAGCTTATGGAGATAAAGTATGTTTAATTGGAAATGTAGACCCTGTTGAAACAGTTATGAGAGGTAGCATAGAAGATATATATACAAAAGCTAAAGAATGTATAATTAAGGGTCATGATAGTGAAAAAGGATTTATATTAAGTACGGGTTGTGATATTCCTATAGGAACAGACCCTCAAAAAATAATAGCACTTATGGATGCTGCAAGAATATTTGGATCTAATAAAATAAATATTAATGAATTATAAGGGGAGATTATAATGTCAAATTTAAAACAAGAATTATTAAAAAAATTATCAGATTGTGTTGTAGAAATGGAAGATGAAGTTGTAGTAGATATAGCTAAAGAATATATAGAAAATGGATTTGAAGCATATGAAGGAATATCTAAAGGATTAGCTTATGGTATGGAAGAGTCAGGAAAATTATATGAAGAAGAAGAATATTATATCCCAGAGCTTTTATTATGTTCAGATGCTATGTATGAGGGAATAAATATATTAAAACCACACATAAAAAAAGATTCAACTAAAGAAAGTTATAAAGCAGTAGTAGGAGTTGTTGAAGGAGATACACACGATATTGGTAAAAACTTATTTAAAATAATGTTAGAAACTTCTGGATTTGAAGTTTACGACTTAGGTAGAGATGTTCCTTGTATAGATTTTATAAACAAAGCAAAGGAAGTAAACGCTGACTTAATAGGATTATCTACTCTTATGACAACTACTATGGACAATATGCAATCAGTTATAGAATTACTAAATAAAGAAGATATTCGTGAGAAATTTGTTGTAATGGTAGGTGGTGGACCTATATCACAAAGTTTTGCAAATGAAATAGGAGCAGATGGATATGCACACGAAGCATCAAAAGCTGCGAAACTTGCAAAAGAACTAATAATTAAGAAAAAAGCTATGTATGAAGAGGTGGTATAATGACTCCAAAAGAAAGGTTATATAAAGTTTTAAGAGGAGAAGTTGTAGATAGAAAACCTTGTATTTGTCCTGGTGGGATGATGAATATGATAGTTGAGGACATTATGGATATAGAGGGTGTTTTTTGGCCAATGGCTCATAGTGATTCTAATATGATGGCAGATTTAACTATAGGTATGTATAAAAACAATGGTTTTGAAAACTTTGGAGTTCCGTTTTGTATGACTGTAGAAGCTGAAAGTATGGGAGCAGGAGTATATATGGGAACAAAAATTACTGAACCTAGAGTGATAAAATACCCAATAGAATCTGTTGTAAGTTGGAGAGAATTAAAAAAAATAGATGTTAATGAAGGAAGAGCAAAAGTCGTTATAGATGCTATAAAAATACTAAAAGAAAAAAACGATGATGTTCCTATAATAGCAAATTTAACAGGTCCAGTAAGTTTAGCATCATCACTTATGGAACCTATGACTTATTATAAAGAATTAAGAAAAAAGAAAGAACAAGCTCATGAGTTTATGGAGTTTGTAACAGAAAATCTTATAATATTTGGTAAAGCTCAATTAGAAGCTGGAGCAGATGTCTTAACAATATCAGACCCAAGTGGTACAGGAGAAATACTTGGTGCTAAAACTTTTAGTGAGTTTGCAACTCCATATTTAAATAAGATAATAGATGAATTAAAAGCATATGCAAAAGGTGGAACTATCATACATATATGTGGGAAGCTAAAAAGTATATACAATGAATTAAACGACTTACACAGTGATGCAGTTAGTTTTGACTCTATAACTAATGCTAAACAAGTTATCGAAAATGTTTCAGGCAAAGTTATTATGGGAAATGTTAGTACATTCGCAATTGAAAATTCAAGCAAAGAAAGTTTAAAAAATATTTCTAATGAATGTCTGAAAAGTGGTGTAGATATATTATCTCCAGCTTGTGGAATCGGGGTAAGAAGTAAACTTGATAACATTAAAATTTTAGTAGAATGTGCAAAACAATATAAAAGCTAAAAAGAGGTATTTTATGAATTACTTATATATAAATAATGAAAAATATGAATTTGAAAAAGGAAATAGTCTTTTAAATATAATACAATTAAATAAATTGGGTATGGAAAGTCCTTGTGGCGGAAAAGGGACTTGTGGAAAATGCAAGATAAAAATAATAGATGGAAGTGTAAACGATTTAACTCATGAGGAATTAAAATTTTTAAATAAAGAAGAATTAAAAAACAATGTGAGGCTAGGTTGTTTAGTTTATCCTAAAGGAGATATAACTGTAGAGTTTATTAAAAGTGAAGATAAAAATCATAAAATTTTAACAGAAGGTTATATGCCAGAATTTAATAAATCTCCAATGCTTTCAAAAAAAGCTTTCAAACTAAATAAGCCTACATTAGAAAATAATATATCGTTAGAAGAGATTTTAGAAAAACAAAATATAAAGATAAATAATGATTATAATATTTTAAAATCTATTCCAAGTCTTTTTGAAAAAGATAATTGCACAGTAGTTTATTTAGATGAAAAAGTCATAGGTATAGAGTGTGAAGACACTACTAAAAATTTATATTCAATAGCTTTGGATATAGGAACAACTACAGTAGTTGCTTCTCTTATAGATATAAATAAACAGTGTGAGATTGATTGTGAGAGTGATATAAATCCTCAAAAGGAATATGGATTAGACGTTTTATCTAGAATAAACTTTGCCAAAACTAATGAAAATGGCTTAGAAATATTAAATAAAAGTATTATAGATTGTATAAATAGTTTAATTATTAAGTTATGTGAAAAAAATAATATAAATAAAGAAAATATATATGAATTAGCAGTTGCTGCAAATACTACAATGATGCATATGCTACTTAAAATAAATCCTAATTCAATAGGGAAAGCGCCATACTCACCAGTATTTATAAGTGGAAAAAGTATAAAAGCTATGGACCTAGGAATAAATATATCTTCATTTGGAAGAGCTTACTTATTACCAGGAGTATCAAGTTATATAGGAGCAGATATTGTTTCGGGGATTTGTGTTTGTGACTTACATAAAACTAAAAAAAATATTTTATTTATAGATATAGGTACAAATGGAGAAATAGTTGTATCAAAAAATTCAGAACTATCATCTTGTTCTTGTGCTGCTGGACCTGCCCTAGAGGGTATGAACATAAGTTGTGGTATGAGAGCAGGAGAAGGTGCAATTGAAAATATAAAAATTGGCGAATTTATAGAAACTAAAGTTATAGGAAATACAAAACCTAAAGGATTATGTGGAAGTGGAATTATAGATGCAATAAGTGAAATGGCAAGATTAAAACTTATAGGAAGTACTGGTAGAATAAATAAAAAATCTATGATAGAAGAAGATAACAATTTAAAGCATCTAAGTGAAAATATAATAGATGAAAATAAGAAAAGAAGATTTGTACTAGATACTCAAAATCCACAAATAGCAATAACACAAAGTGATATAAGACAAGTTCAATTAGCAAAAGGAGCTATATTATCAGGCTTTTATGCACTGCTTAATAGTATGAATATAGATATTAAAGATTTAGATGAAGTTATCATTGCTGGTCAATTTGGAAAGCATCTTAGCGTACAAAGTTTAGTAGGAGTAGGTATTATTCCAAAAGAACTAAAAGAAAAGATTAGATACATTGGGAATTCATCAAAAACTGGAGCTATAATGACTCTACTTTCTAAGGATATTAGAAAAGAGATGGAGTGTATTGCAAAGGATATAAGTTATTGTGAATTATCAACTGAAGAAGGGTATGAAAGATTTTTTACAGATTGTTTAAAGTTTTAGAGGTGGAAACAATGATAAAATTAGATATAATTTCAGGATTTTTAGGTTCTGGAAAAACAACTTTAATAAAGAAAATTCTAGATTTTTATAAAAATGAAAAAGTTGTAGTAATAGAAAATGAGTTTGGTGAGATAGGAATAGATGGAAGTATCATTAAAAAGGATGGACTAGATATAATAGAACTCCAAAATGGATGTATCTGTTGTAGCATGAAATTAAAATTTAAAGATACTATTTTAAAAGTAGCTAAAGAATTTAATCCAGACCGTATAATTATTGAACCAACAGGAATAGCAATGCTAAGTGAGATATTATCAATGATTAACAATGACGAAATTAAATTAAACTTTAGCATAAATTCTTTGGTAACTGTGATAGATGTTATTAACTACTTTGATTATATAGAGAGCTTTGGAGAATTTTTTGAAGACCAAATTATAAGCGCAAAAACACTTTTACTTAGCAAAAACAATTTATTAGAAGATGAAGAGATAGATAGTGTAGTAAAGTCACTTAAAAGCTTAAATGAAAATGTAGATATAATAAATAAAGATTGGAATGATTTATTAATAGAAGATTTGTTAGTAGATAATATGAAAAATAATATAAACGAAAAATATAAAAAAATTAAAAAATTTGATTTGATTTCTACAAATATGAAATCTATAAGTAGTGTTTCTATATCGAATTTAAAAATCAATGAAACAGAAAAAATAGAAGAAATATTTGATGATTTCAGTAATGGGAAGTACGGAAAAATATTAAGAGCAAAAGGCTTTTTAAAATCTGTATTAAATAATACATTAGAATTTAATTATGTAAATGGACAATACAATATTAAAGAAAGCGATATAAAAACAACTTCTAAAATATGTATTATAGGTAGTGAGTTACAAAAAGAAAAATTAAAAAATATATTTAAGTAGGTTAATAATTATGGATGAAGTATTTAAATGTAGCCAAAATGACAATGAAAATATACCAGTAGCACTTATAATTAATACGGATTTGAAATTTCCGAATTTACACACAAACTCAAATGATATTTCATATATATCGCAAAAATTAAAAGCACATAAAAATGATGCTTTCTGTAAGCTTCCATTTTGCACTACGGTTGAAGCACAAGCAATGGGGGCAAATATAAATCTTGGAGATGAAAAAAATTGTCCTAGGGTAGGAAACTATGCATTTGATGATATAAAAGACTTATTGAAAATATCCAAAATAGATTTGAATAAAGGTAGAATAAAAGAAGTCTTAGATGCTATTTCTATGTTGAAAAATAAAGACGAAAAAGTAGTTTTAAATGTTTGTGGACCTTTTACTATAATATCTTTATTAATAGACCAAAAGTACTTTTATAAAGCATTAAGAAAAGATAAAAGTACAATAGATAATATTCTTAAAATTATTGAAGATAATATAGTGGATTATGCTGTAAATGCAAATGAAAATGGAGTTAACATAATTTCCTTTAGCGACCCTGTGGCATCAATAGAAATAGTTGGTCCTAGAGTTTACAAAGAGATAGTGGGAAACACTATTAGCAGGCTATTAAATAAGCTAGACGATGCTTTAGATGATACTATTATCCATCTTTGTGGGAAAACTTCTACATCTTTAGAATTTTACGGATTTTGTGAATCTGAAAAAGTATATTACAGTAAAGATATAATGTATGGGCAAGCCATATGTGAATTAATATCTACAAAAGATAAAGGAAATATTTTTATAGGTCATAATTGCATGAAAAGAACTCCTTACAAAACAACTGAATCTTTATTGTATAATATAAAAATCCATTAAATTAAAAATATCGATTTAAAATTTAATTAAACCAAAACAGTGTCTAAAAATAATTTCATTATTAAATAGGCACTGTTTTATATGTAAATATATTCAAAATATAATTAAATAATAAGTATGTCGCGCACGCAACTTATATATAATATAATGACCTTATAGATAAGGAGATACTACAATGAAAAAATATGAATAAATTGGTGATTTGATATACTTTATTTCTAAGGAATTAAAAACAAGATTAGATGAAGAACTAAAAGATACAAATTTAGGTCAAGGTCAAACGCTAACACTTATGACATTATTTAGATTAAAAGAAAAAGAGGAAATAGATCAAGAAGTGCTTTCAAAAGAAATGGGAATAAACAAAGCAAATACGAGTAGAAATTTAGCTAAATTAAAACAAAATGGATTTATTGAAACAAACCAAAATCCAATAGACCAAAGGAGGAAACAAGTAGTCTTAACTCCAAAAGCTTATGAAGAGATATTTAACTTAGAAAAAATATTAAAACAAATTCATAAAGATATGATTAAAGATTTAGATGAAGAATCACTTACTCATACATTAAATACATTAAATAAAATGAAAAATAATTTATGTGATAAAAAACTTTAGGAGGGATAACATGAAAGTAAATATAATATATTTTTGAGGAACTGGAAACTAAAATATGTAGCTGAATATATAGGAAAAAAATTAAAAGACAATGGAGATAAAGTAAAAATAGATAGTATAGACAAAAACTCTAAAATAGATGAAGATGCAGGCATTTTAATTATAGGAGGTCCAATTTATGCAAGTAATGTACTTGAAAAACTTATAAGATGGGTACTTATAAATGTAGAAAATAAAAATACTAATTATATTAGTGTACTCAACATCAGCAGGGCTTATGTGTTAAAAAGTGCCCACAAAATAATATAAGATTTGAAAAATACAAAACTATAAAATTTAATAATAAATGTATGGCTTGTATGAAATGTATTCATAGTTGTCCTAAAAATGTTATAAATTATAAAAATGAAAAATATGAACAATATAATATAAATGAATATATAGAATAATTTAAGCAAAAAGAAAGGAACGACAATGGATAAAGAATATTTTAAAAAAGATGGTTTAGAGTTAGCTAAAAGTGTTTTAGGTAAGTACTTAATTAGAAACTATGATGGTAAAACAATAGTAGCTAAAATAGTAGAAACTGAAAGCTATATGGGAATAAATGATAAGGGAGCTCATGTATACGGGGATAAAAGAAGTGAAAGAACAAAGCCACTATATCTAGAAGGCGGGCATATATACGTATATTTAATTTATGGAATGTATTACTGTTTAAATATATCTGCAAACAAAGAAAATGTACCAGAATGCGTATTAATAAGAGCAGTAGAGCCTATAAAAGGAATAGAAGAAATATCATTTAATAGATTTAAAAAAGAATATAAAGACTTAACAACTTATCAAAGAAAGAATATAAGCAATGGTCCAGGAAAGCTTTGTATGGCACTTAAAATAGATAAAAATCTAAACGCTAAAAGTATTTTAGAAAATGAACTATACATAAGTGATTTTTATTATGAAGAAGACAAGAAAGTATACAGTAATGAGCAAATAGAGATACAAACTAGCAAAAGAATAAATATAGATTATGCACAAGAAGCTAAAGACTATTTATGGAGATTTTTTATAAAAGATAATAAATATGTGAGTGTAAACAAATAAAGTAAGGCTATCTTCTTTAAGATAGCTTTTTTGATTTAACTAAGACATATAAAAGTTTTTAAATAAGGGGTTTTTATGTTAAAATGTAATAGAAAATATAATTTAAGGAGTAAATTATGAGCGCTAAATTAAAAAAAGAAATTTTTGAATGGATTAAAACAATAGCCTTTGCATTAGTACTTGCAGTAGTAATAACCTCAGTAGTAGCACCTACGATAGTAAGCGGGGAATCAATGTACCCGACATTAAAGGATAAAGATTATTTATTTGTAAATAAATTAGCATATATGAACAAAGCACCGAAAAGGGGAGATATAATAGTATTTAAAACTAAATTAGTTGATGAAGAGAGCGGAAAAAATAAAGACTTAGTTAAAAGAGTAATAGGTCTTCCTGGAGAACATATAGTTATAAAAGACAATAAGGTTATAATAAATGACAAAGTATTAAGTGAAGAATATTTAAAGGATGTTTATACTGACGGATATATAGATATGATAATCCCTGACAATCATATTTTTGCTATGGGGGACAACAGACCAAATAGTGGAGATAGTAGACAACCTACTTTAGGACCGATAAATATAGATGAAATAATTGGTGAAGTTATGATAAGGATGTATCCTTTTAACACTCTAGGAAAAGTAGAATAAAAAAAGATCGCTAAATTTAAATTAGCGATTTTTTTATGTGGAAAAATAAATTTATTTTTAAATCAAATTATAAAAAAATAGGTATTTAATTGATAAAGAGTTTTTTGTTTATAGTATACAATTTTTTTGACATTATCTAAAATGAGGAGTATTATGGATGATGTAGTGTCACGTAGAAATATAAAAAAATGAGAGGGGAAATCATGTCGCCTAAGTTATTTAGCATGTTTAAGAATCAAGAGTTAAGTAGTAGTCAAATCAGAAAAGATATAGTAGCAGGTATAATAGTAGCAATAATAGCTCTACCATTATCAATAGCACTAGCTATATCTTCAGGAGTATCCCCTGAAAAGGGTCTTATAACTGCAATATTTGCAGGATTTACCATATCCTTACTAGGTGGTAGTAAAGTTCAAATTGGAGGACCGACAGGTGCCTTTGTCGTAATTGTTTATGGGATAGTAAAAAGTCATGGTATGGATGGACTTATAATAGCAACATTGATGGCGGGTATTTTACTTATTATAATGGGACTTTTAAAAGTTGGTAATTTAATAAAATATGTTCCCAAAACAATAACAGTAGGTTTCACAAGTGGTATAGCAGTAACACTTCTTATAACTCAGTTTAAGGATTTATTAGGATTACAAATTCAAAACGTTCCAGCTGAGGCTATGGAGAAATTAGAAAGCTATATTCACAATATAACAACATTTGATATATTAACTTTTATAGTAGGAATAGCATGTATATTAATTATGATATACTGGCCTAAAATAAATAAAAATATACCAGGATCTATAATAGCATTAATTTTATCAACATTAGTTGTTAAGGTATTTAACATTCAAATAGATACAATAGGAAGCGTATACAATAACTTATCATCAAGTATTCCAGCACCAAGTATACCTGATATGAGTTTAGAAAAAATAGTGCCATTGATTCAGCCAGCAGTTACGATAGCAGTACTTGCAGGGATAGAGTCTTTATTGTCGTGCGTAGTTTCAGATAAAATGATAGATGATGAGCATGATTCAAACATGGAACTTGTAGCACAAGGGTTAGGAAATATAGCTAGTGCATTGTTTGGAGGAATTCCAGCAACAGGAGCTATAGCAAGGACAGCAGCAAACGTTAAAAATGGCGGAAGAAGCCCGATATCGGGTATAGTACATGCCGTAACACTACTTTTAACAATGTTAGTTTTAATGCCACTTGCAAAATTAATTCCGATGACAGTTTTGTCAGCCATATTAATAATCGTATCTTATAATATGGGGGAGTGGAAAGAAATGAAAGAAATGCTACATTTACCTAAAAAAGACGTAGTAGTTCTTTATACAACTTTTGCACTTACAATAGTATTTGATTTAGTAGTAGCAATCGGAGTAGGAATGGCACTTCATTTAATATTTAGCCTAATGGAAAAGAATAAAGTCAAAAAAGAGAATTTGGATATGAAAGAAGCTATATAAAAAAACGCATAAGAATAGAAGTATATTTAACTATATGTTAAATATACTTCTATTCTTATACAATAATAAAATAAAATTGGAATTAGGTTAGTTTATTAACAATATTTGTTTGTGGTATAATTAACACAAAAAGTAAAAAGAGGAGGAAAATATGGACTAAGCTATGAAAAATGTGATGATAAAGCTAAAAGGTTAATGAAAGTATTAGGAATAGAACATGCCTATGAAAGTAGACTATCATCTTTTTCAAAGGGGATGAAACAAAAGGTAGTTATAATAAGTTCATTAATTTACAATCCAGATATATTATTTTTAGATGAGCCACTAAGTGGACTTGATGCTAACAGTGTTCTTTTAATAAAAGAAATTTTATAGAAACTAAAAGAAGAAGGAAAGACTATATTTTATTCATCTCACATAATGGAAGTAGTACAAAAGCTTAGTGATAGAATAATACTTTTAAATGAAGGTAAAATAGTTGCTGATGGTAATTTTGAACAAATTAAAGATTGCAGTTTTGATGGTTCACTAGAGGAAATATTTAATACACTTACAGGATTTGAAGACCACGATAATTTATGTAGTGAATTTGTAAGTATACTTAAAGAGGTATAATTATGAAAGAATTATGTATATTAAAGATACTAGACTTATTCAAAGGTGTATACAAAGCACTTGGTATAAACTATGAAATAATGAGATTAATAGTAAATTCTAAACTTATTATGGATGGTAGACGTGGTCAAAACATATTAAACAGTGACTCAGAAGTTAAAGATAAAAACTATTTTTATATTAGTTTAATAGTATATGCAATAATAGGTTTATTTTTGTTGTAGGATTTCAATTTGTAGTAAATACATTTGAATTTGTTAATTTAGAATTTATATATGAACCTAAAATGTGGAATATATTTATTCCTTCTATGTGGTTTGCATCAAATTTTAGCTTAATTAATGAATCAGGAGTTAGTAATATATTAAGAATAATGAGTATTTAATCATTAGTAGTACCTATTATTTCAATATATATATATTAAGTTAATACCAAAATTTGAATATAATCTTCAAAAGCTAAGTGACAATACTTATAAAAACAAGAATACTAAAGAAAAAATGTCGTCAAAAATAAGTAAAATTATATGCAAAACAAACAAAGAAAAAGCATTTTTTGATTTTTTATATAATATTCTTAATAAAGACAGAGATTTTAAGACAAAAGTATATCCGACTTTAGCTATGGGTGCAGTTATGCCATTTGTAATTCTAATGTCTATGTATGATAAAAGTGGTATAGGAAACTATATAGAAAGTTTAAGAGGTAGCTCGTATTATCTTATGGGTTATATGTGTGTGTTGATGAGTCAAAGCATAATAACTACTGTTAAGTTTTCAAATCAATACGAAGTAGCATGGATTTATGATGTACTTCCACTAAAAGATAAAAGTGATATATATACTGCTATGTTTAAAGCAGGTATCTACAAGTTAATAGTACCTATATTTGTATTTATGGGTAAATGAAAATTTAGTATTTACAATAATTTATTTAATAGCATTATTGATAGTTATAAAATTAATTTGGAAGAATGTGTTTACAATAGATAAATAAATATTTAAAAGGAGTATTTCTTAATGAAAAAAATCATTTAGAAATACTCCTTTATTTAATTGTTTTTCCATTTGTTAACGTAACCATCTAAAATCTTTTTAAGTGCAACACCTATTTGAGAGTAAGCTTCGTCATAAAGGTTTGCTAGTGAAATTCTGATAGACCATTTAGGTCCTGCAAATCCACCACCACTTAATAAAACTATAGAAGATTCTTCTGCTAAAGCAAACAAGACTTCCACTGGTTTATAGTTTTTTTCTAGATAGTTAGCAAAATCTTTTCCATGATGAGTTTGTGCCCATTGTAATAAGTCAAATTGAGTATAATAAGCTGCGTCATTAGGGTTGGCAGTTAACTCAAGACCTAAACTATCAAACAATAATTTTTGTCTAGTATGGCAAATATCTATAGTCATATTTTTATAAATATTTTCTTTGTCAATTAATGCTGAAGCTGAGAAAAATGCCATCTGTACTTGTTGAGGAGTAGAAAGACCGGCAGTATGATTAAGTGCAACTTGTCTACTATCTGCGACTATTCTATCTATAAAAGGAACTTTTTCAGGATGAGTGTTCATGTCAGAGTATCTTTTGTTAGTTCTCTTTTTTATAGAATAAGGAAGCTCATCTATAAGTTTATCAAATACATTTTTTTCATGAAGCGCAAGTGTTCCTAATCTCCATCCTGTTACACCAAAATATTTAGAGTAAGAATAAGAACCAATTGTATTATAAGGAAGCTTAGCCATTAAAGACTCAAACCCATGTACAAATGTGCCATAAACATCATCGCATATAATCATTAAATCAGAATTGTGATTTTTAACTATATCTACTAATTTTTCACTAGCTTTAGGAGATATAGCGACAGATGGAGGATTGCTAGGATTTACAACAAATAAAGCTTTTATATCGTTGTCCATAAGTTTTTCTAATTCTTCTTTAGAACATTGCCAAGTGTGTTTTCCGTCTTTAGTTTTTTCGTCTGCATTTATGTAAACAACCTCAAATTCGTATCTTGGAAGATGTGGAATTTCTAAATAAGGTGTAAATATAGGTGTCATTATAGCGACTTTGTCACCTTTTAATAATAAATTATTTGCAATAAGTGAATCAAAAACATAACACATAGCAGCTGTTGCACCCTCTACGGCAAAAACGTTGAAATTTCCACCTTCACAAACATTGTACTTCATCTCTTGAATTAAATATTCTTTAACTATTTTTTCTATATGGACTAGCATTCTGTCAGGAAAAGGATAGTTATCTCCAATTATTGCATCAGTCAATTCATATACAAAACTATCGGGGTCAAATTTAAGAGTATTGATTCCATAGTCGATAATTTTCTTTAAAAAGCCTATTTCTGGCATAGTAGGATTTTTTTCAATATATTTGTATAGTCTAGAAGCTATGTTAGTCTTTCTAGGCATGCCAGAAAGTGGACCTTGATTCCAAGATTGTCTACTTTCTTGGATTGCAAAGTGACCAAATGTAAAAAATGCTTCACGAGGAAGATGTGATATCCAGTTTGGGTTACCTCTTCCTGCATCAAGTAAAGTACGAGTACTTTTTTTGTTAGGCTTGGTAGCTAGTTCTAGCAGTTTATTTTTAAATTCAAAAGGACTAATTTTTCCATATATGTTTTCTAGTTCTTGTCGTTTAATATTGATAGGTTCCATAATAAATTCTCCTTAAATTACTTTATTAAGTTTTTTAACTATAATATGTATCATTTGTTATTTTTAACGATAACATGTATTATTTGTTAATTAAATATTATATTAAGCTCTGAAACTTTTAACCTTTTCAATTAACTTTAAGTCTTCTTCAGTTTGAGCTTTATCAAGTACTAAGTTATGTGGCATTTTAACACCTTTATCATCTATACAAACAAATGTTAAGAAACCATCTACTAAAATTTTATCATCATCATTTCTAATAACTTTTCCATAAGCTGTTAAGCTAGTTTTTCCAACATGACAAATCTTAGTTTGAATATGTATTATGTCTCCTTTTTGTATAGGCGAATTAAAATTAAGTTCATGTACTTTAACACAAACTAAATTTTCTGGATGTTTGTATTCTTTTGCAGCAGCTATAAAACAACCTTCAACAAACCACTCAGACATTCTACCTGCAAATAGTGTTCCATGATGATTTAAATCTTCACTTTTAACTAATTTATAAATATCATAATAATTCATAATACCCTCCATAGACTTTATTTTATTATCTAAAAAATATAGATACCTATAATTTTCTATATAGTAAAACAGTTTTCCTTTTATAAAAAACAATTTAACACAAATTTAAATGTAAGTAAATATTGTAGCAATTAAAAAAGGAACTAATCTTTGAGATTAGTTCCTTTAAAATCAATTATATTAGAACTGATTTTTATTGAGCTGGTGGTATTTCACTACCTTGAGTATTTTCTTGAGAAGGTGTTTCTAAAGAAGTCTCAGGAGCATTACTATTTTCAGTTGTAGCATTTTTAGGTTGTGTAGTCTCAGTATTAGCGTTGTTATTGTTTGAATTAAATAAGTTGCTAAACCAATTCATTATTTTAGCAAAGAATCCTTCTACTTCTTGAGTTGAAGGTAAATTAACTGCTTTTTCATCAGTAGCATTTATTTTTGCATCTTTACCAAGCAATTCATCATTAGTAGTTTCTAATATACCTAAGTCATTACTTCCTTTAAATAAGTTACCAAACCAATTTGATATAGAATCAAATATTCCGGAGCTTTTAACACTTTCTCCTAGTTGTTGTAAATTTTGATCAACATTATTAGATACGTTTGATAAAGTATCTTTTATTTTATTGTAGTCATAATCTTGTTGTGCGATTTTTGACATTAATGCTTCGATTTGTTTAAATTGATCATCAGTTAAATTTACATTATAGTTGTTAGTTATATTGTTTATAGTTTCTGCTATTTGAGCAGTATCAGAAGTACCATTTTTTATGATTTCTGATTTAATATCATTAATTACACCTGTAGCTTTATCTTGACCAATAGCATCACCTAAATCTCCAGTAGTAACTAATTCCTCAGTAGCAAGTTCTTTTTTATCTTCAGGTAGAGCTTTCCCAGTAGCATCCTCAAAAGCTTTCATAACACCAGTTAAGGCTCCAGTTCCTGAAACTGCAAAAGGTGCAGCTGCTATTACGTTGGCATTTTCAACACCAGCAGTTGATAGAGTAGTTGCTATCATAGAACTTGTGACCCATGTAAGGTTAGCCGTCTTAACATTTATTCCGTTTCCTTTAGAAGTAGGTTCTACATAAGAACAAGAAATTGTTATTTTACCAAGTTGTTCCTCACCAGCAACTCCTTGTAAATATTTTCTTTCCTCTGCGTTGTTAACTTCTAAAACAACTGCTTCATTTTCATTAACTCCAAAATATTTTAACATTTGTTGTTTTTGTTCTGGTTTTAAGTTTGCACCAAGAGTTACAACTTTACTACTATCAGCAAATGCTAAAGTAATAGTTGATAAACTAAGTGCAAAGGCAAGAGTTAGTGTTATTGCCTTCTTTTTTAAATTTTTAAATCCTTTATTCATAAATTTCATTCCTTTCAACTTTAAAAGTTAAACCATAATATAACCCCATTATATTATACTATAAACCATTTTTGAGGGGAAGGGAATTACAAGTTGGTAACAAAACTCAGAAAAATATGTAAGCAAAATTAAAAATAAGCTCTTTATAAATATATTGTAAATGAATTTTACTTATGCTTGTGGGACAAAATAAAAAAGTCTAAAACTGAGAATTATAAAAAAGGAGGAATAGTATGCTTAAATTACTAAAAGGTTTAAGTAGATACAAAGGCATGATAATTCTTATATTTGCTTTAGTATTTATTCAATCCTTATCGGATGTTTATCTCCCTAATTTAATGAGTGATATAGTAGATAAAGGTGTGGT
Source organism: Peptostreptococcaceae bacterium VA2 (assembly GCA_000686145.1). Lineage (GTDB taxonomy): Bacteria > Bacillota > Clostridia > Peptostreptococcales > Peptostreptococcaceae > Romboutsia_D. The sequence goes on from JMMB01000007.1 coordinate 1,459,986, forward strand.
AAATAGTGATACAAATTATATTATAAATACTGGATTTAAAATGATATTGGTAACAATTATAGGAGGAATTGTAACTGTTACTGCAAGTTATTTTTCATCTAAAGTAGCTATGGGATTTGGTAGGGATTTAAGAAATAAAGTATTTGAGAAAGTAGAAAATTTTTCGTTAGATGAGTTTAATCAAATAGGAACAGCATCTCTTATAACTAGAACTACAAACGATATAACTCAAATACAACAAGTACTAATGATAATGCTAAGAATGATGTTATATGCACCAATGGTTGCTATTGGAGCAAGTATAATGGCTATAAAAAAAGATGCCAAGCTTTCTTTAGTTATATTAGTAGCAATGCCAATACTTATTATAAGTATTGCTCTTATACTAAAACGAGCAGTACCGCTTTTTAAGTCGATGCAAAAAAACGTAGACAATTTAAATAGAGTACTTCGTGAAAATTTAATAGGTGTAAGAGTTATTAGGGTGTTTAATAAAGTAGAAGTAGAAAGTAAAAGATTTGAAGGTGCAAGTTTTAATTTATGTGATGTTGCAATTAAGGCGAATCAAACAATAACTTTACTTATGCCACTTATGATGCTTGTAATAAATATAAGTATTTTAGCTGTAGTTTGGTTTGGAGGAGTTAGAATAGAAAATGGTAGTATGCAGGTTGGAGATTTAATTGCATTTATACAATACTTATCTCAAATAATGTTTGCACTTACGATGCTTTCTATGATGTTTGTTATGATACCTCGTGCATCAGCATCAGCAACTAGAATAAATGAAATTTTAGATATAAATCAAACACTAAAAGATAAAGAAAATGATCTAAAAGAAACTAATATAAAGGGTTATGTAGAGTTTAAAAATGTAAGTTTTTCTTATGAAAAAGATAGTGAAAAAGTATTAAGTGATATAAGTTTTATAAGTAAGCCAGGTGAAACTACTGCAATAATTGGAGGAACGGGTTCAGGTAAATCAACTTTAGTTAAATTAATACCAAGATTCTTTGATGCAACTGAAGGAGAAGTATTAGTAGATGGAGTAAATGTTAAAGACTTAAATTCCAACTATCTAAGAGAAAAAATAGGATATGTACCACAAAAGGCGATATTATTTAGTGGAAGCATATTCGAAAATTTAAAATATGGCAAGGATGACGCAAGTATTGAAGATGTAAGAAAAGCAATAGAGGCAGCACAGGCAAAAGACTTTGTAGATAATATGGAAAATAAAGAAGAAACTATTATATCCCAAGGTGGGACTAACGTATCAGGTGGTCAAAAGCAAAGACTATCAATTGCACGAGCAATTATAAAAAAACCAGAAATTTATATATTTGATGATAGTTTTTCTGCGCTAGATTTTAAAACAGACAAAGCACTTCGTAAATCTTTAGTAGATGAAACAAAAGAATCAACAGTAATACTAGTAGCACAAAGAGTATCAAGTGTAATCGATGCAACTAGGATAATAGTATTAGATGATGGTAAAGTTGCAGGAATTGGAACTCATAAAGAATTATTAGATACTTGTGATATATATAAAGAAATAGTATCCTCACAACTTTCAAAGGAGGAGATGTAGATATGGCAAGTGAAAATAAAGGACAAAAACCTCCTATGGGAGGACCTATGGGTGGTTCTATACCTTTAGAAAAAGCAAAAGACTTTAAAGGTACATTAAAAAGACTTGGACTATATGTAAAAAAATATAAAAAAAGCATAATGTTAGTTTTGATTGCATCAATACTTAGTACAATATTTTCAATAGTAAGTCCTAAAATACTTGGAAAAGCTACAACAAAGATATTTGAAGGCGTAATGATGAAATCAAAGGGAGTACCAGGTGCAGGGATAGATTTTGATTATATAGGAAAGATATTAATTCTACTTACAGTGTTATATGTTATAAGTAGTATATTTAGTTACATGCAACAATATATAATGGCAAGAGTGGCACAAAGGACAGTATATGATATGAGAAAAGATGTTTATGATAAATTAAATAAACTTCCACTTAAATTTTTCGACTCTCATACTCATGGTGAGCTATTAAGTAGAGTAAGTAACGATATAGATAATATAAGTTCTACACTACAACAAAGTATAACTCAACTTATAACATCAGTTGTAACAATAATCGGTGTAATAGGTATGATGCTTACAATAAGTACTCTAATGACAATAGTAACAATAATAACTTTACCATTAGGAATATTATTTATCAAACCAATTATCAAAAGGTCTCAAGGCCAATTTATAAAGCAACAAAGAGTAATAGGTAACTTAAATGGTCATGTTGAAGAAATGTATACGGGCCATGATGTTGTGAAATCTTTTAATAGAGAAGAACATTCTATAAATAAATTTAAAAGCATAAATGAAAAATTATACGATGCAGCTTGGAGAGCACAGTTTATATCAGGTATTATGATGCCTGTTATGAACTTTACCAATAATTTAGGCTATGTATTTGTAGCAGTAATAGGAGGAATCCTTGTAACAAGGGGGAAAATACAAATTGGAGATATACAAGCTTTTATACAATATTCAAAACAATTTGCACAGCCTATAAGTCAAACTGCAAATATAGCTAATATAATTCAATCCACAGTAGCATCAGCAGAAAGGGTATTTGAGCTTTTAGATGAAGAAGAAATGATACCTGATAGCATACCTAGCAAAAAAATAGAAAATCCTCAGGGAGCTGTTGAATTTGAACATGTCAAGTTTGGATATGAAAGTGATAATATATTAATAAATGATTTAAATGTAGGAGTATTGCCTGGTCAAACTGTTGCAATAGTTGGTCCAACAGGTGCAGGAAAAACTACTTTAGTAAATTTATTACTTAGATTTTATGAATTAAATGGTGGTAAAATACTTGTCGATGGTGTAGATATAAAAGATATTACACGAAAAAATTTAAGAGATATGTTTGGTATGGTTTTACAAGATACTTGGCTATTTAAAGGAAGTATAAAAGATAATATAGCTTATGGAAGTAACGAGAGTACAGAGGAAGCTATAATAGCAGTAGCAAAAGCTGCAAATGCAGATCATTTTATAAGAACCTTGCCAAAAGGTTATGATACAGAAATAAATGAAGAAGCTTCAAATATTTCACAGGGACAAAAACAATTATTAACAATAGCAAGGGCAATGCTTAAAAATCCTAAGATATTAATATTAGATGAAGCTACAAGTAGTGTTGATACAAGAACGGAAATAAATATACAAAAGGCAATGAATACTATGATGAAAGGAAGAACAAGTTTTGTTATAGCACATAGATTGTCTACTATAAAAGATGCAGATATAATATTAGTCATGAAAGATGGTAATGTTATAGAAAAAGGAAATCATGAAGAATTATTAGAAAAGGCTGGGCTTTATGCAGATCTTTACAACAGTCAATTTAGTAAATAATAAAAAGGTTGCATTTAGCAACCTTTTTATTATTTATCTTTAAACTTTAGTGACAATTTTAATTAAGGATTTACTAGACTTAGTGTAACATCACCTGAAGGTACTACTCCTACGAAAGGAATAGTTTGTGGAGCGTATATATATGGTGTTACTGTTAAGTCAAAGCTTAAGTTGTAATTATCCTTATCATAATAAATAGATGTATCAGCGTCTACAGTTGAATAAGCAAATCCAGCAGCTTCAAATATTTGGCGTGGGAACTTACCGTTTTTATTTTCAACTATAAATAACTGTTTAAATTCATCTGTATATGTAATTCCTTTGTTGGTAACATTTTTTACATATTTATTTTAGTATATATCAAAATACCCTATAGAATAGACTTTTTTTAAATCGTCTACTCTATAGGGTATATTTTATATTGAAAGTCTAAGGCTTTTTTATATTATTTACTATTATATACCTACGAACATTTGAGTCCAGTAGATAGTTCCATTACTATTCTTAGCTACGCCAACACCAATGTTTGTGAAATTTGGGTTTAATATATTTTCTCTATGTCCTTTAGAGTTCATCCAAGCATTAACAACTTCTTTAGGGTTATTTTGACCCATAGCTATATTCTCACCAGCAGATTTATAACTTATTCCAAATTGCTTCATCATGTCAAATGGTGAACCGTAAGTTGGAGAGTTATGGTCAAAATAATTTTTATTTATCATATCTTGAGATTTTTTTGTAGCAACATTTGAAATCTGTGAATCTAGTGTAAGAGGCTTTAACCCTCTATTAGTTCTTTCTACATTTACTAAATCAGTAACTTCCTTTTGGAAAGCTGAGAAATTTCCAGCAGTATTGTCTGTATTGTTATCAGGCTTAGCAGCAGGCTTTTCTACAGTAGTATTGTCTGTATTCTCATCAGGCTTAGCAGCAGGCTTTTCTACAGTAGTATTGTCTGTATTCTCATCAGGCTTAACAGCAGGTTTTTCTACAGTAGTATTGTCCTTGTTCTCATCAGGTTTAACAACAGGCTTTTCTACAGTAGTATTGTCCTTATTGTTATTAGTTATGTTGCATTCAGGCATAGTAAATTTACTTGAAACCTTGTGTTCAGGCATAGTAAACTTATTTTCACAATTATTATTTAATGGTAATTTACGATTAACCCCATTTATACATACAGATAGTGAATCTTTAGCAGTACAGTTTTTCAAAGTATCCTGAGATAAGGCATTTACAGGAACTATAGTAGAAGCTGTAGCCACAGTCATTACACCTAAAGCTAATAAAGTTCTTATTCTTTTCGTCATGTTTTTCATTAAAAGCACCTCTTTGTCATAATATTCTAAAAATGTTACTGTTTTGTAACCGTTAGTGTAGGGGTCGCCCCCTGTGAACTAATAGTAACATAGAAAAAACAAAAAAATATACTGTAAAGATATGTAAAATAACTAAAAAACATAATCAAATGCAGTGAAATAGAAGGCTTAAAAATATTATAAAAAGTATTGAAAAAAATAAAATTGGGTATAAATAAGTTATATTTACAACTATTTTATATCTAAAGATTGAAAAAATTGTAAATCTAGTATAGTATAATAAGGAAAACTTTGGACAATAAGTGGCTATAAACTGAGAGGAGAATTACAATGTCAAAACAATTAGTAAAAGAAAGAGTTATAAAGTACTTAATGGAGGATTTATTAGTTCCTCAAGATATGATAGATACAGATGTAGCATTATCGGAATTTGAAGAGGGGGCAGAGGGTATGTTAGATGTAGTTGTTAACGTTAAAGACAATGAAGACTACTTTGCACCAGTTATGATAGTACAATGTATGGATGAAGATATAAGATTAGAAGGAGAAGTTGTTCAAAAGCAAATAGACTTCTTAGAAGATGTAGACAACATAACTATGGCAGGTAGATTAGTATTAACTAATGGAGATGCTATGATGTATGCTGATTGGACTGGAGAAGAATATGATACAGAAGCATCACTTCCTCAATATGAAGTAATGGTAGAAGAATTCTTTAAAATGGAAGAATTAGCTAAAGAAGCTGAACATAATCATGCGAAAGAAAACACTAATACTCATGAGCATAAACATGATCACGAATGTTGCGGTGGGCACGGTGAAGGTAATGATTGCGGTTGTGGAGACGACTGTGGATGTAAACATTAATAAGAAATAGGTAAATATACAAACTTGACTATAATTTTTAATGGTGTTATTATTAAAAGGTAAAAAATTCTCTATAAAACCGTAAGTGTTGGGGCAAACGCGAAAGGATTTATTAATAGAGGGATTTATAACGCCGTTCGAGGAAAAAAGACTGCAAAATTGTGGTCTTTTTTTCTATCTAAAAACAAAAAAATAAAAAAAATAAAATAAAAATCACAAAAAAGAAGGAAATTTGATATCTTAAGTAGAATAATAGATAAATAAATTTATTGACATTTAAGTTAAATTGAATGGAATTTTTTTTAACTAAGTATCATATTATAAAACTATGTAAAACTAAATACACTTTACCATTTCAATTAACAAACTATAGGGATAGAAGGAGTTAAATTATGGGGGCTAAAAAAGAAAATACTTATGAAAACTATATTTATGGAGATTCATCAAACACGTCAAATGCTATGAAAATGTATTTAAAGGAAATAGAAGAGTACAAAATGCTATCTGCAGTAGAAGAAGTACAATTAGCAAAAGCAATAATTGAATCTTCACCTAAAGCGAAAGATCAATTTATAAATGCAAATTATAGATTAGTTGTAAGTATTGCTAAAAAGTATCGAAAAGAAAGTGTTGATATGCTTGACTTAATCCAAGCTGGGAATATTGGTCTTATAAAAGCTGTTGAAAAATATGATTATACAAAGGGATATAAATTTAGTACATATGCTACTTGGTGGATAAAGCAAAGTATAACAAGATACATAGACGATTGTGAAAACACAATTAGGATACCAGTACACCTTCATCAAAGAATAAACTTTGTAAAAAGAAAAAAACAAGAGTTATCAAATATTTTACAAAGAGAGCCTAATTTAGATGAATTAGCAGAAATTTGTGAACTTGATGTTGAAAAAGTTATAGACATATTAAAACGAGATAAAAATGTAGTATCGTTAGATACACCTATAAAAGAAGATGAAGATAGTAGTTTAGTAGAGTTCATACCATCAGATCCAAATTTTGGTGATGTTGTAATGCATGAGGTTGAACAAAACAATTTAAAAGAAAAAATAGAAGAACTATTAACAGGTCTTAGTGAACAAGAGCAAATAGTACTTAGAATGAGATTTGGCATTGATGATGATACACCAAAGACTTTAGAAGAAATAGGTAAAGTATTTGGGGTAACTAGAGAAAGAATAAGACAAATCGAAGCTAAGGCTATAAGAAAACTAAGACATCCAAGTCGACTAAAACAATTAAAAAATTTTTATTAGCAAAATAAGTAGGAGAATATTCTCCTGCTTATTTTTTTATATCTTGCTTAATATAAATGATAGCACAAAATAAATCAGAAAACACCTAAATAAATATAATTTTTTTTATATTGTGAAATTATATTAAGTTTCATTTAATGTTTTATAGTTTTACCAGATTTAATAGCAGATCTCTCTTCTAATAAATGAGAAATTAAAATATTTAATGTCCAGTTAATATTATGCTCAGTTACAGCTGCTATAAGTGGTCTAGTTATTCTAAACTTTTTTAAACTATCAATAAAAGCACTAGCTTTAATAGGCTCTATATTATTAAATATCATAGATTTTTGATTAATTCCATCTATACAATCATTATCTATTTGTTTATTAATTATGTCTTGAACTGTAGAATTAGCATTTGTTTTAGATAGTACTTCTATATCTTTTATACCAAACATACTACATATTTTTTTTACCATGATAACTTCATTATCGTTAAAGTTATATAGTATAAGCAAACTCCTCTCTTTATCATTTACGTTTAAGTCATTCATTTTTTCAAAACTCATAAAAATACCTCTCAATCAATTAATTAGTTATAATAATTATTATTACCCAATAATACAACTATTTAAAAAATTATATTTTAATGGAGAGTAGGAAATGAAACTATAGGCTTTAGGTATTGAAAACATAAACTACTCATATAATATAAAAAGTTGTGGTTAAACATATATTAATACTAAATAAAATATATAAATTTACATGCAATAAAAAAGGAATGATATTATGTACGCTAGTAGGCAAGAAGAATTAAAAAAGCTCATAGAAATAACAAATGAAGTAAATCGTATATTGATCTTATGCAGGCAAAACATAGATTATAAAAATGAAAGTAAATATGGTAACCTTTTAAATCTTATACAAAATAAAATAGATGAAAATGTAGAAAGTATAAAAGAATTAAAAGAACCATTTTTATTATTTATAATGGGATCTGGTAATTATGGAAAATCAACTTTAATAAATGCATTATTAAAAAAAAATATAGTTATAAGCACAGATATACCAAACACCTGGAAATTAGATTTGTTTGTAAAAAAACATAATGAAAAAATGGAAATAATATATAGTAACAATGAAAAAATTACAAAAAACTTGATAAATGGAAATAAGTTTTTAAAAAGTGAAGAAGATAAATTTAAAAATTCAAAAATAAAAGTATCTCAAAATGTTGCTAGATTCAAAAGAGAAAATAAACTAAGTATAAATGAACTTAAAAAATACAAACAACAACAAGAAAATGATAACTTATACAAATCAGAGATCGTCAAAGTAAGATATAATTTAAAAGATGGTAACATGTTAGATGACTTTATAATAGTAGATACTCCTGGTCTTAATCAAATACTACTAAAAGATACACTAGAGCGCATGAAAGAGTATTATATAAAAGCAGATGGGGTACTGTGGCTAGTCGATGCTTGTAATATAGTTTCAAAAGAAGGCAATAAACTAATAGATGAAATGAATAAAATAGATGACCTACATAATAATAAAAAAAATATAATAGCTGTTGTAAATAAAATGGATATTATAAGTAAAGCAGACACAGCTAATATAATAAAGGTCAAAAGAAAAGCTAATGAAATATATATAGATAAATTTGATGATGTGGTATATATTTCAGCAAAACAAGCGGTAGATGGCATGTTAAATAATGATTTGGATTTAATACAAAAAAGCAATATAGATAGTTTATATAAAAGTATTGATGTAAATTTCACAAAAATATCCGAAATAAAGCAGATAGATTCTAAATATAAAAATTTATTTATTATGAGAGATAATATTATAAAAGAAATATATGATTATAAAAGAGAACTTTATAAAGATATATCTAATTATAATGAAATAGAATTTGAATCAAAGAAAAAAAGTAAAGAAATATATATACAAGTATTAAATTATATAGATGATATAAAAAGTAATAATACTTATAACGATACTGATTTGAACGATTTAAAAACTGACATAGAAAAACTACAGATTAAATGTAATTTAGATTTAGAAAAATTATATGAAGTTTTGTATGAAAAAGCTAACATAAATAAAAGTATTTATATAGAAAAATTAAATACAAATGTGTATTTTGCTAGAAGTAAAAATTTAATATTAGATTACAACAAAAGTTATACTTTAGATAAAAATAATATCAAAAAAGCCAACCAATTAGAAAATATTTTAAATAAACTAAATCCTAAAAATCCTAAAAAACAATATATTGATAAAATATTAACAAAAGATCATATATATAAAAGAATCAACAATTTAAAAAATGAAATAAGTGAAATTTTAGAAGATAGAATAAGTTTTATAGATTTTAATATAAATAAAATTAAAGATGAAGCATTTAAAGAAAAATACTTAGAGTATTCAAAAATAAAAAAGCATATTGAATATTTAAATGACATAGAAAATATATTAAATAATTTGAGGTGATATTTTGGAAACTAGTAAAAAAAATATTTATGAAGTTAAAGAAATGCTTTTAAAATCGCCAATTAGAGAAAGACTGACACATGAATTTGTAATACCATATAAAGATATGATAGTCAAACAAATTGAAAAACCTATAAAGGGAATTAAATTATTAGAGAAAAATAAAGATAAACAACTTAAAATGGTTATAGTAGGAGAAGTAAAGTGCGGAAAATCTAGTTTAGTAAATGCACTTATAGGAAATGAAGTAAGTGAAGTTGATGTATTAGAGGCAACTTCTAATATAATAGAAGTTGTATATGGAAGTGATTCATATACAAAGAAAAATGATTATATTACAAAAATTGGACTTAATATAGATTACTTAAAAAAAAATAAATATAGTAGATACACCAGGTCTTAAAAGTATAACTATAAAAAATGAGCAAAAAACTATGAATTATATTCAAAATGCAGACTTAATATTGTTTGTAATGGATGCAACACATTTAGGTCAAGAAGATATTGTTGATGCACTAGATATAATATGTGAATATAAAAAACCTATTGTAGGTATAATAAATAAATGCGATTTGTTAAATGGCAATAAAGAAGAAACACTAGAGTATATAAAACAAGAATATGGAATTTATATGGATGAATTTTTTATGATATCTTCTTACCTAGAGTATCAGGAGAAAATGAGCAATAAAGCTAAAGCTAAAAGCACTGATTTAATTATCTCAAATTACAGTGATTTAAGAGAAAATTTTAAAAATCTAAATAACTATATACAAAGTGTATGTGAAAATTGTGATGAAATAAAACAAAAAAGTATCAAATCTTCATTGCAAGGAATTATTCATAAAGATACTATAAGCCATTATGAATACTTAAAAAGTTTATCAATATTTATTGATGAAATGAATAATTATGAAAAAGAACTTCAAAATAAATTTGATTATATATATTCAAAGATGAATTTTGAAATAGATGATTGGTGCAACAGAATTTTTTTTTACGATGAAATAAAAAAAATAAAAGATAATATAGAAAATACAAAAGTATATATAAGTGAAAAATATATAAATGATTTGGTAAATAAAAAGAAAGTTGAATTTGATAATATATTTTTTGAAGAGTGGAGCGAATGTATAAAAGAAATAAGCGATAAAATGGATGATGATATAAAAAAATATGTAAATGATATTACTTATAAAAATGAATTTTTAGATGAAACAGAATTTAAAGTGGATAGTGAAAAAACTAATATAAATGATATGCTAACTGTAGTTGGAAGTGGTGCAGTTCTTGGAGCTACATCAGGTGGAATAATATCTTTATATAGTGCAGCCATAGGCTCGTCAGCTACATCAATGACTATAGGCAGTGCAATGGTAGCTTATTGTCCGCCACTTCTTATAGCAGGGACTATAAGTGGGGCGTTAGGTAAAGTTATATATGATAAAGTTCAATGTGACAAGCAAAATAAGGATATATTAAAAGATATAGATGAATTTATACAACAAACAAAATATAAAGTTTCAGAAAAATTAAAAGATGGATACAACAATTGTAGTAAAGAAATAACTTTTACGACATTAGAAATATTAAAAAATATAAATGGAATGTCTATGAGTAAGTATGAAATGGAAGTATTGGTAAAAGAAGTAGAGCATTATATAAAAACATTAAAATGTATCATAAATAAAGAATAGTTAATAATATCAAGAGAATAATAAAAGTGGTTCCTAAAAAGGAATCACTTTTTGTTTTAAAAAACAATTATTGAAATTTAAAATGATTGTTTTAAAATTTTTGAAAATAATATATAATTTGAAATAAAAAAAATCGATTTATCGAAAAAGCATGAAAAATAATATTTTTAAAAATAAAAATTTATTTTGAAATGAAAGGAGCATACAAATATTATGATAAAACTAATGGGGATTTTAATTGTTGTAATAGGTTTTATCTTTAAGATAGAAACGCTATTTACAGTATTAGTAGCTGGAATTGCTACAGGAATAGTTGCAGGTTTAGATATAAACCAAATATTAACTATACTTGGTGAATCATTTGTAGCAAACAGAGCTGTATCGTTATTCATATTAACATTGCCGGTAATAGGAATACTAGAAAGATATGGTTTGAGACAAAGAGCAGTTTACTTAATCGAAAAACTTGGAAAGCTTACAGCTGGAGGAGTATTGAGTATATATATGCTAGCAAGACAAGTGGCAGGAGCGTTATCTATAAGAATGAGTGGACATCCTCAATTTGTTCGACCATTAGTAAATCCAATGGCTCAAGCTGCTGCAATAAGTAAGCATAAAAAATTAGAAGATGATGAAGAAGAAGCTATAAAAGCTTTATCTGCGGCTTCAGAAAACTACGGAAACTTCTTTGGTCAAAACTTATTTGCAGGAAGTAGTGGAGTTTTACTTATAGCTTCAACTTTATCAGAACAAGGATTTAAGGTTTCAGAATTAGAAATAGCAAAAGCAAGTATAATAATGTCAGTAATCGCGTTTTTAATATCGGCACTTCAAAATTATTTATTCGATAAAAAGCTAAATAGAAAGTACGAGCAGAAATAGTTAAATAAAGGAGGGAAATTCAGTGCAAAACTTTATAGATATATCATTAGAAATTTTTTATGATACTATGGGTCTTTTAATGATAGCAATAGCATTTAAATCATTTAAAATTATAGACAGTAGTAAGAAATACGGAACATCATTATTTTGGATAGTAATATCATTACCATTTATATTTGGAAAAGTATTACCAAGTAATGTAGTTGGATTAATATTAATATTATCGAGTTTATTAACAGTATCAAAACAAGTTGTATTTGCAAAATACGATATGCCAAGCGAAGAATTTGGACAAAAACATTCAGAAAAGCTTGGAAATAAAATATTTTGGCCTTCATTAGTTTTAGCATTTGCAGTAGTTGCAGTAGCAATGAGCTTAGCTAACTTTGCAAGTTCATCACAATTCGCAATAGGTGCAGGAGCATTAATTGCTTTATTATCAGCATTTATGTTAACAAAGGCAAAAGTCTCTACAACAGTAGATGATAGTGCGAGGTTACTTCAACAAATGGGACCTGCGAGTATGTTGCCACAACTTTTAGTTGCATTAGGTGCATTATTTACTCAAGCGGGTGTTGGAGAAGTTATATCGAATTTAATATCAGGCGTAGTTCCAACAGATAGTAGATTCTTAGGAGTAGTTGCATACGTATTAGGTATGGCTATATTTACTATGATAATGGAGAATGCATTCGCTGCATTTGCTGTTATAACAGCAGGGATTGGATTTCCATTTATTTTAGCTCAAGGAGCAGATCCTGCAATAGTTGGTGCTTTAGCATTAACAGCTGGATATTGTGGAACTTTATTAACACCAATGGCTGCAAACTTTAACATTGTGCCAGTGGCACTTTTAGATATGAGAAAACAATATGATGTTATAAAATATCAAGCTCCGGTAGCTATAATATTATTAGTACTTCATATATTTGCAATGTATTTCTTAGCATTCTAAATAAAACAACAAATTATATAATAACATAATATCAGGAGGTAGTTTAAATGAAAGTTTTATTAACAGGATTTGATCCATTTGGAGGGGAACCAGTAAACCCAGCACAAGAAGCTGTAAAAATGGTTCCAAATAATATTAATGGAGCAGAAGTTATAAAAATAACTATACCTACAGTTTGGGATAAGTCAGTAAAGGATATAGAAGAAGCAATAGAGACGCATAACCCTGATATAGTTATATCAGTAGGACAAGCTGGTGGGCGATTTGATATAACTCCTGAGAGAGTTGCTATAAATTTAGATGATTACAGAATCAAAGATAACGAAGGTAATCAACCAACAGATGAAATAATACAAGCAGACGGTCAACCCGCATACTTCTCAAGATACCCTGCAGTATATTAGCTGCGAGTATTTAAGAAAAAAAGTATTAGTTAAAGTAGAAGATGGAAGTTCGCAAAAGGCGTATTACTATGAATATAATCCAAAATCTAATATAAATTCTGAAGATAAATTAATTTCACTTTCTCACAGGGATTGAAAAAAGCATATGAATAAATAAAAAAATAATAAAAAATCGTATGGTACCTGTATTTACAGGTGCTATATTTTTTTATCTAAAAAAAACTTAACAAAGATTGTTATTTTGTCATATATTAATATATAGTCTACAGCATAAGGAGTCAAGGTTATGATTAGTATAAGTTTATGTATGATAGTAAAAGATGAAGAAAAAGTAATAAAAAGGTGTTTAGATAGCGTGTTTGGCATTGTTGATGAAATAATAATAGTTGATACAGGCTCAATTGATAATACAAAGGAAATAGTAAAAGAGTATACACAAAAAGTATATGATTTTAAATGGATATATGATTTTTCAAAAGCTAGAGATTTTTCGTTTAGTAAAGCTACAAAAGATTATATATTATGGTTAGATGCAGATGAAATATTAGACTATGTAAATAAAAATAAGTTATTAGAATTAAAGGAAAACTTAAATACAGGTATTGATGTAGTTACAATGGAAACATATATGTGCTTAGATGAAAATAATAATCCAACAATAAAATCAAGAAGAAATAGAATGGTAAAATCAAACAAAAACTTTAAATGGACTGGATATATACATGAGTATATTAAAATAGATGGTAATATTTACGATAGTGATATAGGAATAATACATCATAAAGTAAAATGTGCAGATGATAGAAACCTTAAAATATATAAAAGAAATATAGATTTAGGAAATGAATTAAGTAACAGAGATTTATGCTATTATGGAAAAGAATTATATTGTAATTGTATGATTGATGAAGCTATAAAAATATTTGATCAAGTAATATTAAAAGATATATGTAAAGAAGAAAAGGTGGATGCTCTGTGTAAAATAGGAGAGTGTTATTTATATAAAAAAGAGACATCAAAAGCTAGGAAATACTTTTATAAAACATTTGAATATATAGAACCAAGAGGAGAAGTGCTTTACAATATAGCTTATTCATTTGAAGAAGAGAAAAAATATCATCAAGCGGTTTTTTGGTATGAAATGATATTAAATATTAAAATATCAAAAGATTGTAGTCAATGTATGAACATAAGCTGTTGGAGATTTAAGCCACATTTAAACTTGAGTTTTTGCTATTTTGAACTAAACAATTTACCTAAAGCATATTATCATCATGAAAAAGCCAAACAGATAAACCCTTTAAATAAATACGTTATGGCTAATGACGAATATTTTAAATCCATAATAAAAAAATAAAAAATTATATTTTAATATAAAAAGAGTGCCTTTTATAATAATGAAAATTATTTTAAGGCACTCGTATTTATAATGCTTATTAAGCTAATTATTTAAATAAATTAGAAAATTTATATAAATTTATTGCACAATTTTTAATTACATAATTTACATATCCATAAATATCATCTACAGTATCATCACAATAAAAGTCATTTATGTCAGAGCCAAATTGTAGATTAAGGTTAGTTATATAGCTAAAGTGAATACAAACCATGGATAAAAAATAAATTAAAGCAAATATAAATAATGATATGATAACGATAAACATTTTAAGCCCCCCTATACAAAACAGCATGTCCTTTAAGATAATTCTACTATAGTAATAACACAATATCATCTTAAAAGTTTCTATCAAAAAACGTATAAAATGACATTAAAGTGCAAATAAAATATCGAAATAGCTATAATAATGTAATATACGTAAATAAAATGAAAAACATTAGGGGAAATACATAAAAAACTATTATAATTATTAATTTTTATGAAAAGTAGGTTTAACTAAATAGAAATAGTAGTCATAAAATAGACTATATAAAATACATTTTAATAATAGAGGGAAAGGGGTTATTAAATGAAATTAGATAGGCTAATAGAAAAACTAGATATATTAGAGATTAATGGAAATAGGGATATAGATATAAGTAGTATACACTATGACTCAAAATCAATAACTACAGATAGTTTATTTATTGCTATAAAGGGATATAGTAGTGATGGGCATAAATATATAGAAAATGCCTTGAAAAAAGGAGCTAAAGCCTTTTTAATAGAAGATGATGTTAATATAGATAACAAAGAAGAATATACATTTATAAAGGTCAAAGACACAAGAAACGCAATGGCAATAATAGCATCTAATTTTTATAATAATCCAACAAATAAACTAGAAGTTTTAGGGGTAACAGGAACTAATGGAAAAACAAGTATAATAACTTTCTTAAAACAAATATTAAGTGAAAAATATAAAATAGGATCAATAGGAACTATAAATATAGATGATGGGAAAAAACAAATAATATCTAAAAATACTACACCAGAAAGTGTAGATTTACAAAGATATTTTAATGAAATGTTAGAAAATAAATGTAAATTTTGTACTATGGAAGTATCATCTCACTCACTTTATTTAGATAGAGTAGAGAATGTAAATTTTTCAATAGGGATATTTACAAATCTAACAGAAGATCATTTAGATTTTCATAAAGATTTAGATGATTATAGAAAAGCCAAAGAAAAGCTGTTCTATAAAACTAGTAAAGCTAATATTATAAATATAGATGATATTCATGGCAAAAAAATATTAGATAATATTAAAGACCTAGATACACCAGTATATACTTATGGTATAAATTGTGAAGCTGATTTTATGGCAAGTGATATAAAACTATATGCAAATGGAGTTTATTATAAGCTACACACTCCTACATATAGTGATGAAATTTATGTTAGTGTACCAGGGAAGTTTACTGTTTATAATACACTTGCAGTAATAAGTGCAAGTTATTTATTAAATATTGAAATAGATATATTGAAAGAAAAATTAAAAAACACAACAGGAGTAAGAGGGAGATTTGAAAATATATCAAATGATAGAGGTATAACAATTATTGTGGACTATGCACATACTCCAGATGCACTAGAAAATGTATTAAATACAGCTAAAGAGTTTGTAGGGGGAAGAATTATAACAGTCTTTGGATGTGGTGGAGATAGAGATAAAGCAAAGCGACCAATAATGGGAAAAATAGCTCAACAAAATTCAGATATAACTATAATAACATCTGATAATCCAAGAACAGAAATTCCTAAATTAATAATAAATGATGTATTAAAAGGAATTGAAATGAATAAAGATAACTATACAGTAATAGAAGACAGAAAAGAAGCTATATATAAGGCAATAGAAATGGCTGAGGCTGGAGATGTAGTAATGATAGCTGGAAAAGGTCATGAAGACTATCAGATAGTAGGAAGTACTAAACATTATTTTGATGATAAGGAGATAGCTTATGAAGCTATTGAAAGATTAAAATGATAATAAAATAGGTAACACTTAAATTTATATATTTTAAAAAGGGGGCTGTGCTGTTAAATATAATAGTGCAGTTTCTTTTAAATTTGGGGGTTTATAATTTAAAGGATAAGTACTATTATATAATATAGACTCATGAATATTTTTATTAAAATGTGAAATGAATGTTTAGATAAGTTAGCTATAGGAGGCAAATATGAACGATACTAAAAAAATGACAGAAGCTAGTATTTTAGCTACTTTATTTATAATATGTACAATAGTAGCACTAGGTAGTGGGCTTGGTTATGCACTTTACTTAGATTTTATAGTACCTATATTATTTTGTATAATATGTTTAAAATGTGACTTGAAATACTCTGTTTTGTGTGGAGTAAGCTCACTGTGTATAATAGGACTAGTTATTGGAAATATTGGTACGGCTATTTGGGCAAGCCAAAGTGTTGTTCTTGGAATTATGTGTGGGACTTTAATTTCAAAAGAAACTACAATCATGGATGACTTAGTGTGTGGATCTATACTAGGAGTTTTGCTTATGGTATTTGTAGATGTATATGCATCAAAATTAATTGGGTATAGTTTTATGAATGAATTTCAAGGATATTCAAAATTGTTTCCATATAAAGAATATGTAGATGTAATTTATTATTTATTTATAGCGCTTTTTCCTTTTGGTACTATGTTTAGTATATATTATTTATCATTAATATTAGCTAGAAAATTAAATATTTTAAAAGGGAATGGAAAGAAAAAGATGCAGATAATAAAAAATTTTAGAACATGTTCAAGATTTATATGCTGTTCTAAAAATATATTTTATGGATGTATTATGTACATAGCTATTATGGAGATTCTTAATATATTTAAAATTGAAGTTAGTAGTGTTTATATAAAAACAATTTTTATATCAGTAAAGTATTTATGTTTATATTTTGTAATAAGAGATGGATACATAGCGCTTCAAAACTATGCACTACTAAAACATAAAAAGATTTCTTTTATAAGAATATTATCTTTAGTAACCTTGATATTTTTAATATGTGAATTTAAACTGTGTACAATAGGTATAATAATTTTAAACATAATTTTAGATTTAAAGTTAGATACAAGAAGTGCATATATAAGTATGATTGATAATTACTTAAGTACTTTATAAATAAAAAAAGGTTGACAAATTGTAAAATTCAGAATATATTAATATTAATCAAATTTTATTTAAAGCGATGAAAAGAACAAGTAAAGCTAATGCAGTCTAACAGAGAGTTTCCGTTTGGTGAGAGGAGCAAGATAAGTTAGTTTGAATACATCTTAGAGCAGTTTTCCTGAAAGATAACAACCATTAGGGAAAGTCGTTTAGCATACGTTATAGTGCTTAGGTATAACCAATTTGGCGTACCTGTTGAGGTTAATACTGAAAAGTGTTAATGAATTAAGGTGGTAACACGTGAGCAATGCTCTCGTCCTTTTATTAGGATGAGGGCTTTTTTAATACAAAAAAATAAAAAAATAAGAAATTTCGGAGGTATAAAATGATAAATTTAGATGAACAAGTAAAAATAATTTTAAAAGGTGTAGATGATATAATCGATGAAAAAGACCTTAGGGAAAAGCTAACAAAAGCACACAAAGAAAATCGTCAATTAGTAGTAAAATTAGGTCTTGACCCATCTGCTCCAGATATACATTTAGGTCATACTGTAGTTTTAAGAAAAATGAAACAACTACAAGACTTAGGACATAAAGTAGTGATATTAATAGGGGACTTTACAGGGAAGATAGGAGATCCAACAGGGAAATCTAGCGCTAGAAAAGCATTAACTACAGAACAAGTTTTAGAAAATGCAAAAAGCTATGAAGAGCAAATATTCAAAGTTTTAGATAAAGAAAAAACAGAAGTTAGATTTAACAGTGAATGGTTAGCTAAATTAAACTTTGAAGAAGTAGTAAAATTAGCAGCTACAATAACAGTAGCAAGAATGTTAGAAAGAGAAGACTTCAAGAAAAGATATGAAAGCCATACTCCAATATCAGTGCATGAATTCTTCTACCCATTAATGCAAGGATATGATTCAGTAGCAATAAAGGCTGATATAGAACTTGGAGGAACTGACCAAAGATTTAACTTACTTATGGGTCGTGCACTTCAAAAAGAATTTGGTCAAGAATCACAAGTAGTTATAATGATGCCTTTACTTGAAGGTTTAGATGGTGTTAATAAAATGAGTAAGAGTTTAGGAAACTACATTGGTGTAGATGAAGAAGCTGGGGTAATGTACCAAAAGGCTATGGAAATACCAGATGAATTAATAATTAAATACTACAACTTAGTAACAGATATTCATCCTGATGTAGTTAACAAGATAGCTTCTGATTTAAAAGAAGATAAAGTTAATCCAAGAAATGTAAAGATGGAACTTGCTAAAGAAATAGTAATATTATACCATGGAGAAGAAAGAGCTAACTTTGCAGAAGAAAGATTTAAATCAGTATTCCAAAAAGGTCAAATACCAGTTGATATATTAACAGTAGAAGTTAGTAGTGAAAACTTTGACTTAGCTCAAATAATAGTTGACAATAAACTTGTTCAAAGTAAAAGTGAAATGAGAAGATTAGCAACTCAAGGTGGAGTTAAAGTAAATGAAGAAAAAACAACTAATTTACAATCTGTAATAGCACAAGGTGAGTTAGTAGTTCAAATAGGAAAGAAAAAGTTTATAAAAATAATTGTAAAATAATAATATAAATAAAAAGATAGGGTCATCGATTTTAAAATTGATGACCTTATTTTATAAATAGAAGTGAATAATTAAAAAACCTTAATAAAAGCGCTTAAATTCTTAATATAAGGCTTCAAATCATATTGAAAAAATTAGCAATAAATGTTATATTTTATCTAATATATAAGTGAAAGAATATGAGAAGAGGGTTTATATGTATTTACCAAACAAAATAACTAAAATATTATCTAAAATGAATAAATCGTATGTCATATATTATAATAAAGGTAAAATATCTTCTGTTGTAATTAATAATCAAGATATTAAGATAGAGGCATGTAGCAAAGGATATTGCATAAATTTAAAAGGAGCTAATGTTATTTTAAATAACTTAGAAGCACTAGAGCCGTTATTAATTAAATTTAATATGCTAAATAAAGAAGACAAAAATAAAAATAAGTTTAAAATGAAAGATACTTTTGTAGAAATTTTTTCTCAAAATAAAAATACATTTGCTGTTGAATATAGCGAAGGAAATATAACTTCAATAATAATTGATGAACCAAAACTTTATATAAATAAAACTAGTACAGGTTATTTATTAAATGTAAATAATAAAGAAATTGCAGTAGATAACTTTGCAGATATAAAAAAACTTTTAACTAAAATAAAAATAATAGAAACTAAGATACCGGATAAAATAATACATAAAGAAGAAAAAAGAGGATTTGAACAGTTAAGATTAAAAATTTAGAAAAGTAATTATAAGATACTAAATTTAAAAAGCTACATTATATTAAAGTATTATATATTGCTTATTCTATAAAGAAAACAGGTATATTGTACATGTAGACTAAATACTTTTATAATAGGGTGTTTTATTTTGAATATTATAAAACAAACAAATAATAAAATGTAGGAAAGGAGATATTTATGGAAAACAATAAGAATTTTATCCCTAAAGAAAATTTAATTATGTTAATGATGGCGGGTTCAATTGTGCTTTTTAACATAATAGGGTTTATAGTGTCATACTTTGTATGGAAAGAGTATAGTAACGAATCTGATTTTATAAGGATCAATGGGAAAAAACTTTTAAACTTTCATATATCCTTTGTGATATATACATTTATATCAGCACTATCAATAATTGTTCTTGTAGGAATGGTATTAACTCCATTAGTAGGGCTGGCTTATTTTATACTCACAATAATAGGAATGGTAAAATATGGGTCACATAAGGATTATGAATATCCATTAACTTTTAATTTTATAAGTTAATAAATAACGTAAATTTAAAACATAACTAAAAAGACTATATTGAAAAATCTCGATATAGTCTTTTTAGTGTAATTATACTAAATTTATTAAAATAAAGTTGAAGGGGTGAAGTTATTGGTAAAAAAACACATAGGAGAAATAGGATTAATATTAGTATCTATAATATGGGGTAGTGGGTTTGTTGGGACGCAACTTGCGCTAGATGGGGGATTAACACCTCTTCAATTAATTACATTAAGGTTTTTAATAGCATCAATTTTGATAAATGTAATATTTTTTAAGCAAATTAAAGCCAATATAAATAAAGCGGTCATAAAAAGAGGTATTGTATTAGGTGTTTTTTTATTTTTAGCATTTGTGGTGCAAACTATAGGACTTTTATATACAACACCATCTAAAAATGCTTTTATAACAGCTGCAAATGTGGTTATAGTTCCTTTTATAGGGTACTTTGTATATAAAAGAAAACTAGATAAAATAGGTATAATAAGTAGTTTGATGACTCTTATAGGTATAGCTATATTATCGCTAGAAACTGATTTTTCAATTAATGTAGGAGATTTTTTAACTTTAATCTGTGCATTTGCATTTGCATTTCATATATTCTTTACAAGTGAATTTGCATCAAAATATAGCCCAATAGTATTAACTTCTGTGCAGTTTGGTGTAGCATTTTTATTATCTTTAATAGCGCAAATATTTATTGGAGAAGGTAAAATAGATGCGGGTATGAGTGGATACTTAGGAGCACTATATTTAGGGGTATTTAGTACTACAATAGCCTTTTTAGTTCAAACTATATGTCAAAGAAGAGTTGAAGGAACTAAAACTGCAATAATTCTTTCTACAGAAGCTGTGTTTGGTACTTTATTTTCTATATTAATGTTAAATGAACCAGTTACTATAAAGCTTGTTTTAGGAAGTGCTATTATATTTATATCAATAATAATGGCAGAAACTAAATTATCTTTCTTAAAGCAAAAATCTACATATATACAAGAAGTATGTAGTGGTATAGCACAAGAAAACGAAGAATAGTGATTATAATATCTAAAAATTATATATGAAATTAATATTAAATTTTCCTTGATAAATAGCTATCAAAAATGGTAAACTTTAGAAGTGAAATATTTATATTTAAAAAATTGAAGTAAAATATTTATATTTAAAAAATTTTAAATTTATTGTTTAAGGTATAAAAGCTCGGGTATATATAGAGTATAGTAATTTAGATAATAAATTAAAATTAATAAATAAATATGGTGGAGGTAATTAATTATGAAAAAATTTGTTTGTACAGTATGTGGATATATACATGAAGGGGAAGCTGCACCAGAAGTTTGTCCAGTATGTAAAGTAGGAGCTGATAAGTTCAACGAAATGAGTGGAGAAATGGTTTGGGCTGATGAGCATAGAGTAGGTTTAGCTCAAGGTGTAGATGCAGAAATATTAGAAGGATTAAGAGCTAACTTTACTGGAGAATGTACAGAAGTTGGAATGTATTTAGCTATGAGCCGTCAAGCTGATAGAGAAGGATACCCAGAAGTTGCAGAAGCTTACAAGAGAATAGCATTTGAAGAAGCAGAACATGCTGCTAAGTTTGCTGAATTATTAGGAGAAGTAGTTGTAGCTGATACTAAAGCTAATTTAACTGCAAGAGTTGAAGCTGAGTACGGTGCTTGCGCTGGTAAAAAAGAATTAGCTACATTAGCTAAGAAAAATAACTTAGATGCTATTCACGATACAGTTCATGAAATGTGTAAAGATGAAGCTAGACATGGTAAAGCATTCTTAGGATTATTAGAAAGACATTTTGGAAAGAAAAACTAATTTAAAATTAATATAAAAAATAGAGAAAGCATATGCTTTCTCTATTTTTGTGTAGACACAATGATATTAAATACCTACAATTAAAGTTAATATAAGTATAAAAGGAGTACAATATGAAATTAGTGTCATTAAGAAAATGTGATGATTATAAATATAAAAATATAAAAAATTGTGTTGAAGATATGTTAAAAGATATCGGTGGAATAGAAAAATATATAAAGCCAAATAGCAAAGTTTTAATAAAACCAAATTTGCTTATGAAAAAGACTCCAGAGGAAGCGACTACAACACATCCAATGGCTGTGAAAGTGGTTTGTGAGAAGTTGTTAAAATTAAATTGTGAAGTTATAATAGGAGATAGCCCAGGGGGGCCTTATACTATAAATGCTCTAAAGGGAATTTATAAATCTAGCGGTATGGAAGAAGTAGCAAATGAACTAAATGTAAAATTAAATTATGATATAAGTGATGTTAAGGTAGAAAATAAAGATGCCCATGCACTTAAATATATGGATATTATAACGCCAATAACTAAAGTGGATTATATAGTAAATATTTGTAAGCTAAAAACTCATGGAATGGCAACATTTACAGGTGGAGTTAAAAATTTATATGGATGCATAGCAGGTCTTAAAAAAGCCGAAATACATTATAGATTTCCAACAGAAGAATTATTTTGTGAAGATGTATTATTAGATATATGCTCATATGTTAAGCCAACGCTTACTATAATGGATGGAGTAGTAGGTATGGAAGGTGATGGACCATCAGCTGGGATACCAAGACATATTGGGGTAATGCTAGCTTCAAGTAGCCCTTATGCATTAGATGGTGTAGCTTGTAAACTAATAAATTTAAGTGTTGATGAAGTACCTACACTTAGAGGATCTGTAAAAAGAAATTATATAAAAAAAGACTTATCAGATATACAAATGCTAGGAGAAGATATAGAGCCATTAATTATAAAGGATTTTAAAATACCTAAAACAAGCAAAGACTTTCGATTACTAGCATCTAGCCTACCTAAATTTTTACATGAACCTATAACTAAATTAATAACACCAAAACCAATTATAAGAGATAAAGATTGCGTAAAATGTGGAAAATGTATACAAGCTTGCCCAGCAAAAGCTATGCATATTAAAGAAAAAGTAACTATAAATTTAGATGAATGCATAAGATGCTATTGTTGCCATGAACTTTGCCCTAAAAAAGCAGTAGATATTAAAAGAAACTTTATATTTAAACTTATGAAATAAAAAATGAATGTTAAATAAATATAATTTAAAATAGTTCGACTCGATATTTAAATTATTAAATATATAAGGTATAATAAAAGAAATATTTAATCGATGGGGGATAATTTATGGCTTCAAAAAGAGAAGATATAGAGTATTTAGAATATATATTTAGTAAATTTTATGATATTGGAGCCAATTCATATGGTGGAGTTACAAGACTTGGGTACTCTAAAGTCGAAGATGAAATGCATGAAATGTTTAAAGTGTTAGGTGAAAGAGAAGGTTTTAATACTTATATAGATGAAGTAGGAAATACATACATAGCAAATGATATTAGCGATAAAAAGTATTATCTAATGGGTTCTCATTTAGACTCTGTCGTAAATGGTGGTAGATATGACGGAGTAGCTGGAGTTATAGCAGGTCTTTTGATACTAAAATGGGCAAAGGATGAAAAGGCCAATATACCAATAAGAGTGGGTGCATTTAGATGCGAGGAGTCTAGTAATTTTGGAAAGTGTACAATAGGTAGCGGGCTTATAACAGGCGAACTTAGTAAGGATGATGTTAAAGGATTAATATCAAAGACTGGTAAATATATAGTAGAAGTATTTAATAATAAGGGATACAGCTTTACCCCTAAAAAAATAGAAAATATAAAGCAATATATAGAACTGCATATTGAGCAAGGTAAGGTTTTAGAAGAATATGGAATAAAAATAGGAATTGTTAGTGATATAGCAGGCCCTAGGCGATTTGAGGTAAGTATATTAGGAGAAGCTGAACATTCGGGTGCTACACCTATGGATATGAGATCAGATGCTTTATGTGCAGCCTCAGAATTTATATTAGAGTTAGAAAAATTAGGCAAAATGGAAAGTTATAGAAAGTCTGTTACAACTGTAGGTGTAATAAATAATGGACCGAATGTATTAAATGTTATTCCAGGTGAAGTTACTTTGGGAGTGGACATAAGGGGAATAGACATAGATAGTTTAGACATTATTGAAAATGGGATGAAAAATACAGCAAAAGAAGTTAGCCAAAAAAGAGATGTTAAGATTTTTATACAAGAAGCAGGTAGATTTGATCCTGTTAAAATGAGCTCTTATATGCAAAAAAAGTTGACTGAGTGTAGTGACAGATTAAAAGTAACTCATAAAATAATGCCAAGTGGAGCAGGGCATGATGCTATGGCATTTAGTAAAATTTGTGATAGTGCAATGGTATTTATACCGTGTTATAGAGGAATAAGCCACAACAAAAGTGAATTTTCATCATTATTAAGCATATATGATGGTGCTAAAGTTATATATGAATACCTAAAAGGAGAAATGTAGCTATGATACTTATAAAAAACGGAAGAATAATAGACCCAAGCACTAAAAGAGATGAAGTACTTGATATCGTTATAAAAGAAAACAAAATTGAAAAGATAGGTAAATTTCCTATAACAAGCGAATATAAAAGTATAATAGATGCAACGGGAAGTGTAGTAGCACCAGGGCTAATAGATGTACATGTGCACTTTAGAGATCCAGGTTTTACACACAAGGAAGATATAGAGAGTGGTTCATTATCTGCGGCTAAGGGAGGATTTACAACTGTTATATGCATGGCAAACACTAACCCAATAGTAGATAATGAAGAAACTTTAGAATATATAAAGCAAAAAGCAGAAAAGTCACCTATAAATGTATTACAAGTAGGGTCTATAACTAAAGGATTTAAGGGTGAAAAATTAGTAGATATGGAAAAACTTAAAGCGTGTGGAGCGGTAGGTTTTAGTGACGATGGATTGCCTATAACTAATGCTGATATAGTATTATATGCTATGAACAAAGCTAATGAATTAGACCTTCCGCTAAGCTTTCATGAAGAAGACCCATCATTAATAACATGTGCAGGTATAAATGAAGGTGAAATATCTGAAAAGCTTGGTATAGTAGGAGCATCAAATGCAGCTGAAGATGTTATGGTAGCAAGAGATTGTATGTTAGCTATAAAAAGTGGTGCAAAGATAAATATACAACATATAAGTTCTAGAGTATCTGTTGAAGTTGTAAGAGTTGCTAAAAGCTTAGGAGCTAATGTATATGCAGAAGCTACTCCACATCACTTTACATTAACACAAGATGATGTTCTAAAGTATAAAGCTAATGCTAAGATGAACCCACCACTTAGAACTGTAGATGATAAATATAGTATTATAGAAGGATTGCAAGATGATACTATAGAAATAATAGCAACAGATCATGCACCTCATACAGATGAAGAAAAAAATACAGAACTTACTAAGGCACCAAGTGGAATTGTAGGACTTGAAACATCACTTGGACTTGGTGTAACTAATTTAGTTAGAAAAGGTCATTTGAGTATTATGAAATTAATAGAAAAGATGACTATAAATCCAGCTAATCTTTATAATTTAGATAGTGGTTGTATAAAAGAAGGAAAAATAGCTGACTTAGTAATATTTAATCCTAATGAGAAATATATAGTAAGTGAATTTGCTTCAAAATCATCTAATTCACCATTTATTGGAGAAACATTGTATGGAAAAATAAAGTACACTATATGCAGAGGAAAAGTGGTATTTGAAGATATAGAAGAAAATTAAATAAATGCATTTAAAGCTAGGGGTTAGAAACAAGACTCCTAGTTTTTTGATTTTTTTATATCAATCTCTAGAAAATATAAAAAAATTGGCAAAATTAAGTATTTTGTAGCAATGTTTCGTTTATTGAACTAAAATTATCTCAGAGTGAAAGTTAAAGTATGAAAGGGTGTTTATATGAAAGTCATAAAGATATGCATTGGGAGTGCGTGCCATATAAAGGGGTCCTATGAAGTTATAGAAATATTTAAAGAATTAATAGAAGAACATAAACTACAAGATAAAATAGAATTATGTGCTTCTTTTTGTTTAGGAAAATGTAGCAATGAAGTTTCTGTTATGAGATGGGATGAAAAAATATTATATATTTCAAAAGAAGATGCAAGGCAAATGTTTGAAAATGAGTTTATGCCGTATTTATAGAGGGGGATTTTTATGTGGTTTATGGGATTTTCTAAAGCTAATTGTCAAAATTGTTATGCTTGCGTAAGATCATGTCCTGTACATGCTATTAAGGTTAAAAATGAACAAGCTCAAATAATTAAAGAAAGATGCATTGTTTGTGGTAGATGTTTTAAAGTATGTCCTCAAAATGCAAAATCTATAAAATCTGAAAAAGAAATGGTTAAACACTACTTAAAGGGAAGAAAAAAGGTAGTTGCATCCGTAGCTCCTAGTTTTGCAGCTATATTAGGAAAACATAGTAATAAATTACCAACTGCTTTGAAATTATTGGGATTTGATTATGTAGAAGAAGCAGTTTCAACTGTACATCCTATAATAGAGGAGTATGAAAAGTATGCAAATAAACCTGGAGATGATACGTACATAACTAGTTTTTGCCCATCGGTAAACAATATTATTGAAAAATATTATCCAGACCTTGCTAAAAATATAATTCCAGTAGTATCGCCATCAACATTTAATGGTAGAGTGTTAAAAAATAAATATGGAAAAGAGACTAGAGTTGTATTTATAGGCCCTTGCTTAGGCAAAAAAAATGATGGTCATAATGAAGAGTCTATAGATTTGGTTCTTACTTTTGAAGAATTAGAAAAATGGTTAAAAGAAGAAAATATAGAATTAAAAGATTTAAAAGAAGAACCTTTTAGTTGTGCAAGTAAGGAACTAAGATTGTTGCCAACTATAGGAGGATTAACAAATAGTATAGAAGCTAAGAATCCAAGAAAAAGTATTATTCAGGTGGATGGAATAAAAGATTGCATGCAGGTTTTAGAGGTAGTGAAAAATGGTAAATTCAAAAACACTTTGATTGAAATGAGTAGTTGTAGACATAGTTGTATAGGTGGTTCTGGTATGCCAGAAGATGGTGTAAATTGTTATGAACGTAGAGAAAATCTAAAACAATATGCTAAATCTTGTGGTGAAAATATTAGTAAAGAAAACAAAGCAGTAGAAAATGAACTTCCAAAGGTAGGTTTTGATAAAGAATTTTCATCAAAAGAAGTTTTACTAAATCAACCAAATAGTGAACAGCTAAGAGAGATATTAAACAACATGGGTAAATATGAAAAATCAGATGAATTAAATTGTAAAAGTTGTGGATATCATACTTGCAGAGAAAAGGGAATAGCGGTTTACAATAATATGGCTGAAATAAATATGTGTCTACCTTTTATGAGAGAAAAAGCAGAGGATTTAAGCAATGTGATCTTTGATATGACTCCAAATATAATAGCTATAATTGATAAAGAATTAGATTTTGTTCAATTAAATCCATCAGCGGAACAATTTTTTAAAACATCAAGACAAAATATAAAAGGCATTCCTATTGAAATGTTTTTAGAAGAAGAAGATTTTAAAAAAGTAAAAGAGACTAAAAAGAATATATTTAAGCAAAGAAAAAGTATAAAACAAAATGATGCTACTATAATACAAAGCATAATATGGTTAGAAAAAAATCAGGTCATTTTATGGATAGCAGATGATATTACTAAAAATGAAGAGCTACAAGAAAAGTTACAGAAAATGAAAATAGATGCCATTGATATGGCTCAAAAGGTTATAAATAAACAAATGACAGTAGCACAAGAAATAGCAAGTCTTTTAGGGGAGACAACTGCTGAAACAAAGGTGACTTTAACACAGCTTAAAAACTTAATTTTAGAAGATGAGGTAAGTATGTAATGAAATTTTTTATAGATTTTTCAAGTAGTAGTCTAAACAAGTATGGGGAAGAGCTATGTGGAGATAAGGTAGAATTTTACCATGATGAAGATAAGTTTATAGCTGTATTGTCTGATGGGCTAGGAAGTGGGGTTAAAGCTAATATATTAGCAACCCTCACAGCTAAAATAGCAATAACGATGCTAAAAGAGGGATTACCTATTGAAGATGTAGTTGATACTGTTATACATACACTACCTGTATGTTCTATAAGAAATTTAGCATATTCAACATTCACAATTATAAAAGTTGATAGCAATGGTATAGCATATGTGGCTGAATTTGATAACCCAAGTATATTCTTTTTAAATGATAGAAAAGTAAAAAAAATAGAGTGGAGTACAAGTGAAATAAATGGAAGAAAAATAAAAGAAAGTAAGTTTGAATTAAAGGAAAAAGATATATTAGTGTTTGTAAGTGATGGAGTTGTTCATGCTGGGGTGGGAAAGATATTAAACTTAGGATGGCAATGGGATGATATACAAAAGTATTTAAAAGCCAATACTAATAGAAATATGTCATCAAAGACAGTTACTAATTTATTACTAGGAGCATGTGACCAACTTTATATGCAACAGCCTGGAGATGATACAACGGTAGCAACTATAAAAGTAGTAACACCTAAAAAGGCAGTGCTTTTTTCTGGACCGCCAATAGACCCTAATATGGACAAAACTGTAGTAGATAAAATAATGAATGTGTGTGGAAAAAAGATTGTGTGTGGCGGAAGTGCAGGCAATATTGTAGCTCGTGAGTTAGGAAGAGAACTTAAAACAAGTTTTACTATAATTGATAAAGATATACCACCTATAGGGTATATAAAAGGTATAGACTTAGTTACAGAGGGAGTATTGACAATAAGAAAGGCAACTGGAAAGTTAGAAAAGATAAAAGATGCAACCGATTTGAAATTTTTATATGAAGAAGATGGAGCAAGTAAATTAGCAAGAATGCTTTATGAAGACTGCACTCATATAAAATTAATTATTGGACGTGCTATAAATCCAGCACATCAAAACCCTGATTTTCCAAATGAATTAAGTATAAAGCTATATGTATTAAATGAATTGAAAACGATTTTAAAAAGTTTAGGAAAGATAGTTGAGGTAGAATTTTATTGATATTAAAAATAAAAGAATTAAAAAGTCATGAAGTTAAAAATTAATTTCATGACTTTTTTATATATTAATATTACTTATAAATAGCTTTAATAGGATCAAGTCTTGAAGCTTTAAAAGCTGGAACAATACCAAATACAACACCAGTCACAACAGTTGCAATAAATGCATAGAATAAGCTGTTAGCATTAGGGATAGCTTTAAATGGTAAATAATTAGATGCATAATTTACAACTATAAATCCTATTATTATACCAAGTATTCCACCACACACAGTTATAAATACAGCTTCTGTTAAAAACTGTAGCATTATATGTCTTGGCTTTGCACCTATAGCTCTTCTTATACCTATTTCTCTTTGACGTTCCATTACAGATACATACATTATATTCATAACACCAACGCCACCTACAAACATAGATATAGCAGTTATAGCAGTTATAAATAGGTTTATATTAGAAACCATTGAATCAAGAGCTTGTGTTTGCTCAGTTGGATCCTCTGGCGTGTATGAACCACTTATATCAGGATGAAGGTCTTGTAACTTAGTACATACATTATTAGCAACTTCAAATAAATCAAATCCCTTAGAAACTATTAGGTCTAAACCATATATCTCAGATGGATATGAATATTGGCTTATTAGCCCATCTAAAGATTTTTTAGGCATGTATGAAGTTATAGGGGTAAACTCTTGAGATTTTTTAGGCATGTATGAAGTTATAGGGGTAAACTCTTGAGACATAAGATTATTATTATCTTCTTCAGGAGTTATAGAACTTTCATCAACAACACCGATTACTTCAAAAATATGCCCATTAATAGACATACCCTTACCAATAGCACTCTCAGGAGTACTAAATAAGTCTGTAGCATTTTGTACAGTAATCATAACAACTTTTCTGTTTTCATCTTCAATAGCAAAGTTTCTACCATACATAGCTTTAACTTTAGAGTCTTTTTTTAATTCTGAAATTTCAACAGAAGTAGTTTTTTTATCGAAAGTTGCCTCTCCATAATAAGTTGAATTATAATTAGAATCATCTTTACTAGGTCCTATTTTTTCAACACCTTCTACAAAAGAAAGCTCCTCAATATCACTGTTTGCAAATGGCTGTAAGAATGCACTCATATTAGTCATATTAGAATCTGTAGGTTCAAAAGATATTCTTGTTTTGTTAGGATTCACCTTACTAACAGAATTAGCAACTTCTTTTTTCATACCATTACCAATAGAACTAACTAGTATTACAGATGTTATTCCCATTATAATCCAAAGTAGAGTAACAGCTACTCTAAGTTTATGTCCTTTTAAATTAGCTAAAGCACTTTTTATTAGGTTCATAGGTTACACCTCCAAAGATAGTACACCATCTTTAAGCCTTACAACTTTAGTGGCATACTTTACCAAATCACTATCATGGGTAACCATTATTATAGTTTTACCTTCTTCATTTAAAGCTTTAAGAAGGTCCATTATATCTTTACTAGTTTCACTATCTAGTGCACCCGTAGGTTCATCTGCAAATATCAAAGATGGGTTATTAACAAGTGCACGAGCTATAGCTATACGTTGTTGTTGCCCACCTGACAATTGAAGAGGAAAACTTTTGATTTTATCTATAAGTCCGACAGACTCTAGTTTTTGTGATATAATTTCTTCTCGCTCAATTTTCTTTAGACTACCATCATAAATAAGAGGAAGTTCTACATTTTGATAAATGTTTAGAGTTTCTATTAAGTTAAACTGTTGAAAAACGAAACCTATATTTTTATTTCTAAAATCAGATCTTTGATTTTCATTTAAATTGGTTACATTTTCACCATTAAAAATATAATCTCCGTTATCAAATTTATCTAAAAATCCAAGAACATTAAGTAATGTAGTTTTACCACTACCAGATTTACCCATTATCATAACGAAATCTCCAGCTTCTATCTCTAAATCTAAAGATTTAAGTACATGGAATTTTTCTTTTCCAACTTTATAATATTTTTGAATATTTTCTAGCTTAATTATATTACTCAATTTATTGCTCAACCCCTTCTTTAGGGGCATTAGGGACAGCCTCATCACCATTAGGTGTACCTTCTTCACTTACAGGAGCATTTCCAGTATTTACAGGGGCTCCTTCTTCCATACTTTCATCTGGATATCTTATTATAATATCGTTTTTATCAAGACCTGATGACACAACAGTGAATTCAGCGTTCTCACTAGATATTTGTATAACTTCCTTTTTAAGTATTCCATTTAAATCTTTGAAAACATAACTTTCTTTTTCTTTTTTTATGATAGCTGATGTTGGTATCTTAGTTAATTTATCATGAACTTTTATAGAAGCTTGAACATGAAATCCATTTACTAAGTTTTCTTGATTTTCAAAAGCAATGTTTATATCATAGTGAGATAAATTTTCTTGTCCACCAGCACTCATATCATTAGGAGTAGTAGATGGTCTATTAGATATAAAACTTATCCTACCAGTTAATTTTTTATCGTTAGAAAATACTAATACGTCTACAGGATCATCTATTTGAAGCTTTGGTAAATCTTGTTCACTAGCTTGACCTTTCATATAAAACTCATTACTTTGAAGAGTTAAAAGTGAAGTTTGTTCATCTGAGTTTTCTGACTTATCATTTAAGTATACTTTACCTTCAAATGGAGCATATGTATTTACATAAGCTTTCTTATCTAGTGCTGATATTTGAGCATTTAGCTTTTTAATTTCAGTGTTAATAAGAGGGTCATTGGCAGTATTTGATTTCTTTAATTCGCTTAGTTGGCCTTTTAGACCGTCTATTTCATCTAAAACCGATTCATTTTTAGTAGTAAACAAAAGATCTCCCTCTTTAATAAGTTTACCATTTGTAACATTTAACTTACTTATCTTACCTTCTGAAGATGGATTAAAATCTTCTGATTTACTAGGTACTATAACACCATTTATAAATATTTTTTCGTCATCAGCGATAGTATAAGTTTCGATAGTGTTTTCCATTTCACTCATTTGATCATTATTTAGTTTATTTTTATTATAAATCCATCCTCCGATACCTAAGGATACTATAACAAAAACCCCTATACCAACAATAACCTTTTTATTTTTAAATTTTTCAAAAAATGACATATATTCCTCCTTGTGTAAAAAAATACTACCCAATCTAAATTATAGAAGAAAATACACCAATAAGTCAAAGAAAAACGAAAAATTAAACAATATTGTAATTAAATCGAGCTAAAAATTTAAAAAATGATAAAAAACAATGATTATGCTACATATACAACTATTATTTATAAAAAAGTACAAAAAAAGAGAAGCAAATTTGCTTCCCTTAATAAATATATTTTTTTAAGCCGTAAATTCAATCTCTTGTTCACATGGATTTACTAATTGTTTTATAAGTATATTTCTACTTATACCATATTCGTTTGTTTTCTGTAGTTTAATTTCAAAACCTAATTTTATAACCGTATTTAGACTAAATATATTTTCTGTAGCCACGGCAGTTACAATATAGTTCTTACCTCTGATAATAGATTCTTCCATTCTAGTCTCTAGTAATATTTTATGAAGGGCATTTCCACGGTAAAGAGGGTCTACCATTACGTATCCAGATACATAGCTAGAATTTATTTCTTCTTCAGTAAGTCCCATTTCATAAAGATAATCTAAATAATCGCCACTTGGCAATTCACAAAGCGCAGATGCCACTAAAGTTTCTTCAATGTAGTAACCTATTATAAATCCACCTTTGTCTAAAACATCCATTAAATAAAGTTGATCTCGAAACTTTAGCCAATTCTTATTGTCTATAGTAGCGCTTACTTTATTGTATAAATTAGTAATGTCTTCAAACTTAGATGCTGTGATGTAACATACATCAGCATATAAATTTTCGCAGATTTCTCCGTTAAATTTAGATAATTTTACTTTCTTTATCAAAATAGACACCAGTTGTTCACACAAGCTCGCTACACTCATGCAGTTCTCTTAAGTAACCGCGTTTGCGATTACATTTATGAACTTCTCATACTTTCATATGAGAGCAGACTATTTCTTCACCCTCGACATTAATCGTTAGGGGCAACCTACTTCCACTATCAATAGCTTATAGTGTACGAGACAATTCTCTAGTCGTTGAAGGTTTCCCTATTCGGGACTTCCCTGCATGAACATCCATTGTTAGCGGTACTTAGGGTTTAACCATATACCATCCTAAGACTTTTTTCTACTTTCGTTCCTTCACGCTTAAAGCTATTCGCTTTTACGTTGTGGCACCTAGGCTTTAGGAATTATCTGCAATTCAAGTTGTGTCCTATGCAGATTTCTCTACATACGAGGCTTAAATCGTTACCTCTTTTCCGAAATTAGAGACAATATAGTCTCTTTAATAAAATATTAAACTTAGCTAAAATTTATAAAATATTTTAGTTAAGTTTAATTATTATATCATAATTGTTTAAAAAAGGTACTAAATTTTATGAAAATTTAACAAAAAGATTAATAACTAAATTGAAATTTAAAAAAACTATAAAAATAGAGATTTTATGAGGTTAACTTTAGCAAGAATATAAAAAAGAATATGGGAAAACATAAAATTATAAAATTGATTGAGGAGTTAATTATGACAAAAATAAACATACTTACTAATAAGCTATTTTTCATATTACTTACAGTTGTTATAGCTTTATATACTTTAGGAATGAATAAGAATGAAAATAATCAAGATGGGAAAATATTTAAAAATATATATATCCAAGAAATACCTATAGGTCACCTTACTATTTATGAAGCAAAAAAAGAAATTGAAAAACACTATACACCTAAAGATATACAAATAAAATACAAAGATAAAAAATGGAAGATAAAAGAAAGTGATATAAACTTAGACTACAATGTAGATAGAGCTTTAAAAAAAGCCTATAATTACAATAGGAGCGAAGATAAGGTAGAAAATATAAAAAGAATGTTTAGCTTATCTTTTAATGAACGCTACAATATAGATTTACATGCAAGTTATGATGAAAGCAAGCTAAGTGCTATCATACAACAAATTAGTAAAGAAATAAATGTAAGTGTAGTACAAGCTAGTATAAAAATAAAAGAAAGTGGAGAAATAAAAAGAACTAACTCTAAAGAAGGAATAGAAGTAGATATTGTAAGACTAAAAGAAACTATATACGAAATGATAGATAAAAAAAATATAAATGAAATAAATCTACCTACTAACATTATTGAACCTAAAATAAATACTGAAGATGTAAATTCTATAAATACTGTACTAGGACAATGTAGTACAAGTTTTAATGATAAAACTTCTAGAGGTAGTAATATATATGTAGCAGCAAAGAGTACTGGGGACACTTTAATTATGCCAGGTGAAACTTTTTCATACAACAAAGCAACAGGAGCTAGGACGTGGAGCAATGGATATAAATCTGCTAAAGTTATAGTAGGTGGTAAATATGTAAACGGAGAAGGCGGAGGAGTTTGTCAAGTTTCAACTACAATATATAATGCAGCACTTTTAGCTGCAATGGAAATAGAAGAGGTTCATAATCATACATTTTCATCACATTATGCACCTAGAGGAAAAGATGCAGCAGTATCTTATGGATATACAGATTTTAAATTTAGAAATCCATATTCACACCCTATATATATAAAAAATATAGTAAACAATGGGGCGATAACATCAAAAATATATGGATGTAGTCAAGATAGAGAAAAGTTATATATAAAAACAGAAGAGAAACATTTAAAAGATAAGATAAATGTAAAAACATATAGGATATATTTAGGCGAAGAAAACAATAAGATAAGAGAAGAGTTAATTTCAAAAAGTGAATATAAAATTAAATAGAAAACTATTTTATTATATTTTTTATAAATAAAGGGGGAGATAAAAATGAGTTCACAACAATCAATAGGAACCGAATCGATTTATAAACTACTTATAAAGTATTCTATTCCAGCAATAATAGGAATGATGGTAAATGCTTTGTATAATGTAGTGGATAGAATATTTATAGGGAATATACCAGGAGTAGGACCACTTGCAATAACTGGTCTTGGGGTTACAATGCCTATTATGACTATAATATTAGCTTTTGGGATGCTTATAGGAATAGGAACAACAACTAGTATTTCTATAAAATTAGGTCAAGGAAAAAAAGAAGAAGCACAAAAGTTAATAGGAAATGCAATTACATTATCAATATTAATAGGAATTATATTAACAATTATAGGAATTGTTTTTGTAGATAAAATACTTATGTTATTTGGTGCTAGTGAAAATACATTGTTTTATGCAAAAGAATATATAAACATAATATTAATAGGAAGTGTAGTAAATTTATTATCATTTTCACTGAATCATTCAATAAGAGCAGACGGAAGTCCAAAAATATCTGCGGGCATAATGATAATTGGATGTTTGACTAACGTAATTTTAGATGCACTGTTTATATTTATATTTGGTATGGGTATAAAAGGAGCCGCACTAGCAACTATTACATCTCAGACATTAACTGCTGTTTTAACAATGACCTATTATATGTCTGGTAAATCAAATTTAAAATTCACTAAATCTAGCTTGAAATTAGATAAAAAACTAGCATTAGAAGTATTTGTAATAGGAATATCTCCATTTGCAATGCAAATTGCAGCTAGTATGGTTCAAGTAATATCTAACCATGCACTAAAAGCTTACGGTGGAGACCTAGCAATAGGTGCAATGACTACTATATCTTCAATTTCCATGATATTTTTAATGCCGATATTCGGAATAAATCAAGGCTCACAACCAATAATAGGTTTTAACTACGGAGCAAAACAATATAAGCGATCTAAAAAAGCATATATAGTATCTTTATGTGCAGCAACGACGATATTGTGTATTGGAAGTGGCATAATACAGTTATTTCCAGAGCAGATAATAGGACTTTTTAATAAAGATGAAGAGCTTATGAAGATGTCAGTAGAAGGAATTAGAGTTTATTTATTTATGTTACCATTAGTTGGAATATCTATAACTGGTAGTAATTATGTACAATCAATAGGTAAAGCTAAAGTAGCGATGTTTTTAAGTTTACTTAGACAAGTAATATTATTAATTCCAGCAATAATTATCCTACCTAAATTTTTCGATTTACAAGGAGTATGGCTAGCACAACCGATAGCAGATTCTATAGCTATAATAATTACAGCTATAGTAATAATCATAGAAATGAGAAGTTATAATAAAGAAGATATAAGTATAAAAGAGTATGACCAAGATAAAAAGTTATCAAAAATAAAAACAGAATTTGCTATAGAGCGAGATTCTAATGAATTGATTTAAGTATTATTAAAGCCTAGATTTTTTAGGCTTTTTTATTTTGTAAATAATCTTAAACTTACATGGTTATAATATGAATATTCAAAAGTAAATATTGGAGGTAAAGTATGTTTAATAAAAAAGCAGCAGTATTATTAAGCAGCTTGGTACTAGTATGTGGACTGAGTACGGGTTGTGATAAAGAAAAATCAAACAAGACTTCAGGTGTAGCTATATCTGGCTCAACTTCAGTAGGACCTCTTATAGAAAAAGAAGCTGAAAAATTTAAAACTTCAAATCCTAGTATAAATATTGAAGTAAATCAATTAGGGTCATCAGCTGGAATTAAAGATGTTATAAACGCAACTGTTAATATAGGAATGTCATCTAGAGATTTAAAGAAAGAAGAAAAAAGTGCTGGACTTAAAGAAGTAGAAATTGCATATGACGGTATAGCCCTCATAACTAATTCTAAAAATAATATAAAAGGGTTAACAATGGCTCAAATAAAAGATATATACACAGGAAAGATAACTAATTGGAAGGATCTAGGAGGTAAAGATGCCCCAATAGTGGTTGTATCAAGAGAGGATGGATCTGGGACTCGTGATGCTTTTCAGGAAATAGTAGGATATAAGCCAGAAGAACTTACTAAAGAAGCACAAATAGGAGATGGATCAGGAAATATAAAATCCACTGTATCAACAAATAAAAATGCTATAGGATTTATATCATTTGAATATATAGATGATACTATAAAGGCTTTAAGTGTAGATAATATAGAGCCAAAAGCTGGTGCAGTTAAAGATGCAACTTATAAAATATCAAGACCGTTTTTATTAGTATACAAAGAAGATAAAGCTGATGAAAATTCTAAAAAGTTTATAGATTATATATTAAGTGAAGAAGGACAAAAAATAGTAGAAGAAAATGGGTTAATAAAAATAAAATAAATTGATCTAAGTTAATAGAGTCTCCCTATTTAGGGAGACTTGCCTATATGGAGGATTACATGCAAATTAATGAAAAATCAGATAACAACAATAAAAATAAATATTTAATAGATTATATAACACAAAAGATATTTTTAATAAGTGCATTAGTAGCAGTAATGAGTTTACTACTTATAATAGGTTTTGTATTTTATAAAGGCTTAACTCCATTTATATTGAAAGGTTATTCATTTGTAGATTTTATATTCGGAAAAG
Source organism: Peptostreptococcaceae bacterium VA2 (assembly GCA_000686145.1). GTDB lineage: Bacteria > Bacillota > Clostridia > Peptostreptococcales > Peptostreptococcaceae > Romboutsia_D. The sequence continues at coordinate 1,498,262 of JMMB01000007.1, forward strand.
AATGGGTTCCAAGTGCTGATAAATTTGGTATATTTCCAATGATAGTATCATCATTGTTAGCAACTTTTGGTTCTTTACTAATAGGAGTACCAATTGGAATTTTTACAGCTGTATTTATAGTTGAAATTGCACCAAAAAAATTAGGTAAAATAATATCTCCAGCAGTTGAATTATTAGCAGGGATACCATCTGTTTTGTATGGAGTATTTGGAGTTGCTTTTATAGTTCCAAATATTCAAAAGATATTTAATTTACCAAAAGGGCAAAGTTTGTTAGCTGTAATAATAGTACTAGCAATTATGATGTTACCTACAATAATAGCTGTATCAGAAACAGCCATAAGAGCAGTACCAAAGTCTTACAAAGAAGGGTCTCTAGCTCTTGGAGCATCCAAAACTGAAACAACCTTTAAAGTTGTAGTGCCTGCAGCTAGATCAGGTATTTTAGCAGCTGTAGTATTAGGCGTAGGAAGAGCTATTGGAGAGACTATGGCAGTTATATTAGTAGCTGGAAATTCTCCAGTTATACCAAATTCTATAATGGATAGTGTAAGGTTACTTACAACAAATATAGCACTTGAAATGGGATATGCATTTGGAACTCATCAAGAAATGTTATTTGCAACAGGCGTAGTATTATTTATGTTTATACTAATATTAAATTTAATATTAACTAAAATATCAGGTAAGGCGGGAAGCTAATATGAGAAAGCTCAAAGAAATTGTACTTAATTTAACAGTATGGTTATGTGCAATATTTACAGTATCTGTATTAGCATCAATAGTTGGATTTATATTTATAAAAGGTGCAAAGTTAATAAAACCATCATTTTTATTTAGCGATTACTCAGCAAATGGAAGTGGTGGGATATTACCTATGATAGTAGCTACATTGTATACTATCTCTTTAGCAGTCTTAATAGCTACACCAGTAGGAGTTTTAGCTGCTGTGTATCTTAAAGAGTATGCAAAGCAAGGCAAAATCGTAAAAATAATAAGATTTGCAACTGAAAGTTTAGCTGGAATACCGTCTATAGTATATGGACTATTTGGTGGAATATTTTTTGTAGTAGTACTTGGATTTAATTATTCAATATTATCAGGGTCATTAACTGTATCTATAATAATACTTCCATTCATAATTCGTACAACTGAAGAATCATTAAAAACTGTTCCGATAAATTATAGAGAAGCTTCATTAGGACTTGGAGCAACTAGATTTCAAACTTTATATAAGGTAGTACTACCAAGTGCTGTACCTGGAATACTATCGGGACTTATATTATCAATAGGTAGAGTGGTTGGAGAGTCAGCGGCAATATTACTTACAGCAGGAACTGTAGCACAGATACCACATAGCATTTTTGATAGTGCAAGAACATTAACTGTTCATGCATATTTGGTTACTAAAGAAAAAGGAAATATAGAAGAAGCAGCCGCTATAGGAATAGTATTGATAGTTATAATATTAATTTTAAATTCTTTAGCGAAATTGATAAGTAAAAAAATCAATAAAGCAAATTATTAATGAGGTGCGAATATGTCACAAAAAACTAAGATAAGCGTAAGAGATTTAGAACTATACTATGATGATAATAAAGCATTAAATGGAATTAATATAGATATAGCTGAAAATGAAGTAACAGCTTTTATAGGTCCATCTGGGTGTGGAAAATCAACATTTCTCAGAACTTTAAATAGAATGAATGACTTAATAGATAATGTGAAAATAACAGGAGTTATAAAAATAGATGGAGAAGACATTTATAAAAGTGATGATGTTATAAAACTTCGAACAAAAGTAGGAATGGTATTTCAAAAGCCAAATCCGTTTCCTATGAGCATATATGATAACATAGCTTATGGACCTAAGGTACAGGGAATAAGAAGCAAAAAAGAACTAGATAAAATTGTACAAAAAAGTTTAAAAGATGCAGCTATATGGGATGAAGTTAAGGATAGACTAAAAACTTCAGCACTAGGTTTATCAGGAGGACAACAACAGCGTGTATGTATAGCTAGAGCAATAGCTATGAACCCAAAAGTTATATTAATGGACGAACCAACTTCAGCACTAGACCCTATATCAACATTAAAAGTAGAAGAGCTTATACAAAATATGAAGGGTAAATATACAATTGTTGTAGTTACTCATAATATGCAGCAGGCAGCTAGAATATCTGACAAAACAGCATTTTTTTTAAGTGGAGAAATAATTGAATTTGACAATACTAATACAATTTTTACAAATCCTACAAATAAAAAAACAGAAGATTATATAACTGGAAGGTTCGGTTAAAAGATAAGGAGACCTTATATGAATATTAGTAATATGGACTTAAATATAAATAAATTAACTGATTTAACTTTACAAATGATGGATAAATGCCAAAATATAGTTATTAAATCTGTAGATGCAATGGTAGCTAAAGATATAGAAAAATCAAAAGAGATACTAATTCTAGATAATGAAATAGATGATTTAAGATCATACATAAGAGATAAAAGTATAGAACTTATAGCTCTAAAGCAACCACTAGCAACCGATTTAAGAATTATACATGCACTTGGTGTTATAGCTATAGAACTTGAACGAGTTGGGGACTATGCAGTAAATATAGCCATGGAAACTATAAAAATAGGAAATGATGAATACGTAGAGAAGTTAATAGACATACCAAAGATGAAAGATGTTTGTGTATCTATGCTAATAAATGCTAAAAAAGCTCTTCAAGAAAATGATGAAAAACTTGCATATAAAACAGGACTGCAAGATGATATAGTAGATGAATTATATAATGATGTGTATGTAGATGCCCTAGGAGCAATGCATAAAAATGTTGATAATATAAATCAAGGTGTAAAGCTATTGTTTGTGGGACGATATTTAGAACGAATAGGAGATCATATAACTAATATTTGTGAGTTGGTTATATATGCAATAAAAGGTGAAATGATAGAGATAGATTAGCTGCTAATTAAATTAGCAGCTTTTTTATGCAAAAAATTATAAATCGTTCTTTAATTACAAATTGTATCTAAACATAAAATCATATTTTATGTTTAGATACAATTAAAAAATAATTTCTTATGTGATATAAACAATGAAATGTTTTACAATATAAAAGGAAGATACATTATGAATGAAAACTTAAATCTAATACCATATTTTATTGAAAGTGAAATAACGGATTTATCATATTCTATTCCATACGGAGTTAAGATGATAAATTCACCTATGTTATGGTCTAAAGGCTACACAGGAAAAGGTGTAGTTATAGCAGTTATAGACACAGGATGTGATACAAAGCATCCAGCTTTAGATGGTAGCATAATTGGAGGAAGAAATTTCACCAATGATGATAACTAAGACCCTAATATATATGAAGATTACCAAGGCCATGGAACTCATGTAGCTGGAACTATAGCAGCAAATAACGATAAAGTAGGTATTACAGATATAGCTCCTGGTGCGAATTTATTAATTTTAAAAGCATTAAATAAAAATGGTAGTGGAAGTATAAAGTGGATAATAGATGCTATAAACTATGCAATATCTAAAAATGTATATATAATATCAATGTCACTCGGCGGATCAACAGATACTAAGGAACTACACGATGCAGTTATAAATGCTGTAAGTAAAAATATATTAGTTGTATGTGCAGCAGGTAATAGATGAGATAATGGAAATTCAAGTACTGATGAATTTGATTACCCAGGTTCTTATGATGAAGTTGTAGCAGTTGGAGCAATAGATAAAAATAAAAGTATAGCTAGATTTAGTAATTCCAATAAATTTGTAGATTTAGTGGCACCGGGAGTAGGAATTTTATCTACCTATAAAAATAAATCTTATGCAACACTAAGTGGGACTAGTATGGCAACACCTCATGTAAGTGGAGCTTTGGCTCTTCTAATAGAGTGGGCAAATAATGAATTTGAAAGAAAGCTTACAGAAACAGAATATTATTCTCAACTTATAAAATGTACAGTACCATTTACACTTTCAAGAGCGCTCCAAGGAAATGGATATGTATATATAAATGTGCATAGTATAAATAAAAAAAATAAAGCTATAAAAAAAGATATAAAATGAAAATTTCATATCTTTTTTTATACTATCGAGTAAGTAACTATTATTTGCTTATTAAGAGTACAAAACATGAATATACTATATCGTATTATTAAATTGCAAAGGTAGTGAGATAATGAAAATAAAAGTTATGACAATATTTGGAACAAGACCAGAAGCTATAAAAATGGCTCCTCTTGTAAAAGAGTTAGAAAATAGATTAGAGATAGAAAGTATAGTTTGTGTAACTGCTCAACATAGAGAAATGTTAGATCAAGTTTTAAGTGTATTTGAAATTATTCCAGATTATGATTTAGATACAATGGAACAAAATCAAAGTTTAATGGAAATAACTTTAAGAGCTTTAGAAAGTTTAGATAAAGTTATAAAAAAAGAAAAGCCTGATATGGTGTTAGTTCATGGAGGCACAACTACAACATTAGCCATCACTTGGACCAACATTTAACAAAGGTTCAGTAATTGTTAATGGTGTAAGTAATCAAACGTATGACCCAACAGCTGGATTTAGTCTGGGAGATATAGGAATGGGTAATGTCGTTACTGTAGCATTTGTTGCAACAGTAGTATCAATTCCACCAACAAATCAAGCTGTTATACCGTTTAAATATGTAGTTGATCAAAAACAACAACCATATAGTAGCACAGCTTATTCAAATACTGTAACAACTAATATAGCACTAGGTAGTTTAAGTGTAACTAAGGCAGTAAATAAACAATTTGCTACAATAGGAGATAACTTAACGTATACTGTTACGATAGTAAATACAGGAAACATTAATGCTACTAATGTAGTATTCTTAGATCCAACCCCTACTAACTCAGTATTTGTATTAGCATCTACAGAATAAAAAAATATATCCTGCAAATAATAATAATAAAATATGAAAAGAGATAAAATTATGAAAAAATTACTTTACATAAGTGTGAATTCAAAACCAGAGGACCTATCAGCTAGTAAAACAATAGCTAGAAAATTTATAAATAGATTCTTAGAAGAAAACAAAGATTTTAAAGTAGAAGAATTAGATTTGTACAAAGAACATATACCAAGACTTGAATACAAATACTTTGAAAAAAGAAATTGTATAATAAAAGAAGAAGATGCGAAACAATTAGATGATAAAGACATAAAGGAAATACGAAAAATAAGAGGTTTATGTGATCAATTTGTAGGTGCTAATGTATATGTAATAGCAGCACCAATGTGGAGCTTGTCATTCCCTGCACCACTTAAAGAATATATAGATTGTATAATGCAAGATCAAAAGACAATAACATTTGATAGTGGAAAACCAGAAGGTCTTTTAAATGATATAGATAGAACCGTAGTATATATTCAATCATCAGGAGGTCATATTCCATGGATACTAAAGCCTGTGATGAATAAAGGTGTAAATTATGTAGAGAATATAATTAAATTTATGGGAATTAAGAAATTTGAAGAATTATTAGTAGATGGTACAGGATTTACAGAACAAGAGAAAAAAGAAGCTATAGACAAAGCTGAAGGAAAAATAGATGATATAATACATTCTATGAAGTATTAATATTGGTTTATAAAATTAAGAAATTGATAAAAAAACATGATACATTTTGAAATTTAATAAAATTTATATATTGAAAAAAATAATGGGAAAACATTTTTTACAACAGAATTTAAATATAGATTAAAATATAAATTATAAATCAAGTACAAAAAAATAAGGAAATAACAGCGTTTAATAGGAACAATTAATTTATAGAAAATATTGAAAATTAAAAAAAATAAAAGATGAATGAGATATTATGTCAAAAAAATAAAAATAAGAAAAAACATGTCGAAAAACAGAAAAAAATGTATTGAAAGTAATTAAAAATGCATTATAATTAAAAATGTAAAATGAAATAATAAAATTATATATCTAAGGAGAATGACATGGAAAATAATCAACTTCAAAAAACTCTTGGAATGTCTGCGGCTCTATCAACGGTTGTTGGTATGGTAATAGGAGCAGGAGTATTCTTCAAACCTCAGTCAGTTTATATGTCAACAGGTGGAGAACCAGGATTAGGGGTAATAGCATGGGTATTAGCAGGAATTATAACTATAACAGCAGGACTTACTGCAGCAGAAGTTTCAGCAGCAATACCTAAAACTGGTGGAATGATGATATATATAAAAGAAATCTACGGAGATAGATTAGGGTTTTTAACAGGGTGGATGCAAACTGTATTATTCTTCCCAGGAACAATAGCAGCATTAGGAGTTATATTTGCAGAACAAGCAGTAACTTTAATCGGAAAACCTTCTTTAACGCTTCCAATAGCAGTTGGAATTATTTTATTAGTAGCAGCATTAAATACTTTAGGATCTAAAACAGGTGGAATGATACAAACTGTATCTACACTATGCAAGTTAATACCTCTTGTATTAATAATGGTATTTGGATTCATTAAAGGGTCAGGACAAAATGAAATATTAACTCCTCTTGTTGGAGAAGGTGTTAATGTAGGGAGTGTAATAGGACAGGTATTAATAGCGATATTATTTGCTTATGATGGATGGATAAATGTTGGAGCTTTAGCTGGGGAGATGAAAAATCCAGGTAAAGATTTACCTAAGGCTATAGTTGGTGGATTAACAGTAGTTATGGCAGTTTATTTAACAATAAACTTAGCATACCTTTGGGTATTACCAGCTAGTGAATTAGCAACATATTCAGCACCAGCAGCAGCAGTAGCAGAAGCTATATTTGGACCAGTTGGTGGAAAAATAATAACTGTTGGGATATTAATATCAGTATTTGGAACATTAAATGGATTTACTTTAACAGGTTCTAGAGTTGCTTATACTTTAGCCGAGCAAAAAACTTTACCAGGACATAAGTCTTTATCAAAGTTAAACGGAGCTCAAGCACCAGCTAACTCAATATTATTAATAGCAGGACTTTCTTCAATATATGCTTTATCTGGACAATTTAACTTATTAAGTGACTTAGCTATATTTGCTATATGGATATTCTATGTATTAACATTTATAGGTGTTATAAAATTAAGAAAAGATCAGCCAAACTTACACAGACCATATAAAGTACCTCTATATCCAGTAATACCATTAATAGCAATATTCAGTGGATTATTTGTTGTAGTAAATCAATTATTCTTAGCAGGTATGAAAACTACTATGGTGTCTGTAGGAGGACTTATAGTAACTGCAATAGGTCTACCAGTTTACAATTATATGGTTAAGAAAAATAAAGAAGATTTAAAAAAAACAGCATAGATATATATAAAAACTCAAAGTGAAAGCTTTGAGTTTTTTTTATATTAATTAAAAAAATTAATTTATATGTGATAAAACAAGAAAATTAACTAATACTATATAAAGAACAAAGTAAAAAATAAATAAAAAAGATGTTCCCGAAAATATACAATATAACTTAAAGTCATGCACAGGAGGAACAATAATGAACAGCCTAATGAAAAAAAAATTAAAAATAATATTAAGTAGTGGAGTAATAGCAATAGGTACGATAGTATCTAATATCAAAGTAGTATGCGCTTATAATGAAGAATCTAACAATCAAAGGAAAATTGCATATATAACTATTGATGATGGACCATCTAAATACACTGAAAGTATAATAAAAATCCTAAACAAACACAATGCTAAAGCAACATTTTTTATGATAGATAGAAATATGAAAAATTATCCAGATCAAGTAAAAAGTATAATTGAAAATGGAAATACTGCAGGATTTCATACTGTTTCCCATGATATAAATAAGTTGTACAAAAGCTGTAATTCTGCAAAAGAAGAATTTGATATAAACATGAAAACTTTTTATGAAATAACAGGGATGGAATCTAAATTAATAAGATTGCCATATGGAAGTAAGCCATGTACACCAAGTAAATCATATGAAAATTTAGTAGAAGCAGGATATAAACTTTGGGATTGGAATATAGATACTGAAGATTGGAAATTTAGTTCTAATAAAATAATACAAAATGTTAAAAATTATACTCAAAATAAAAATAAAGTAGTTATTTTAATACATGAAAAGCAACAAACAGTAGAAGCACTAGATAAGATATTAGTATACTTAGTAAATGAGGGATATGAGCTCTTACCAATAGATGAGAACCAAAAACCACAAAATTTTTGGTCAGATAATCTTAATCAATAAAAAAAAATTGATTAAGACTATATTCATAATACAAATTTGTAGTAAATATAATGCAATTGAATATAATTTAGTATTGAAGTATTTATTTTAAAGGGAGTAATATTTATTTATGGATAATAAAAATACTAAAAAAATAAAGACTAAATGTTCTAAGCAAAATTCTAATTCAAATAAAACTACTAAAAATAAAAATAAGATTAAATCACCAAACTGTGACACTAATAAAGAGTTAGATTTAGGCCTGAATCGATTATCATACGCAGATTTCGTACTATTAGCTTCAGTAGCAGCTTATGCTATATCTGAGGATTTAAATGACGCAGATTTAGATTTATTGATAGTATTTTTTAGCATGATGTCATCAGATTTAGCGTTAATCAGAACAAAGAGGGGGATTAGACGAAGGGAACAAATAGAAAATATTATATCCGATACAGATACAGCAGCTATAGTTACTACGATTACCTCAAATGAGGCTTTGGTGTCAGATTTGTCTAGAAATACTAAAGTAAAGAAAAAACGTGTAAAAATAAAAAAGAAAAAATAAGAGCAATTATATTTATATTTTATAAAATAATTGTTTTTATTTTTTTTTGCTAATAAATTGCTTATAAATAAAGAATATTTATAGCATACTTAAAATGAAAATTTAATCAGTTGAATATTGTGGGTTAATTATATCAGAATTTATAATATTTATACAATCTTCAAGAGTAGTATTAAGTTTAATATCATTACATTTACTTACTAAAATTTTCATATTATATAAAAAAGTATGTTTATTATTGTCGAAATGCTTAAAAACTATATGGTTAAAAGAACTAGTAGCATAAATCTTATACCCATTTTTTATACAATCATTATTAAAATGAAAATCTTCTTTAACGGATATATCTCTAAATTTCACTTTATGAAAAATTTCTTTATCAAAGCAAATAGTGGACCCCATTATAGAGGAAGTATATCCATTTTGTATACCCTCATTTTTAAGTATTAGCTTACTAGATTCTTCAAGGTAATAATAAGTCTTATTTTTACCGACAATATAGCAAGAATGTAACAAAAAAGATCTGTAAGCTTCATTTAAGTAGTATTGTCCATAGTAATCATCATCGTCAAATTTAGATATTAAATTATAATTAGACTTATTAACTCCGAAATTCAAACATTCTCCTAGTGAAATTTTTTCTGAAAGCTTATATATCGTAATTTTTGAATTTGTAGAAATATAGTTAGAAAAATCTTGTGGAGTCATATTATCATTATTTATAATGATAATATGTTCTTTATTTTTAAAGCTCTGAGTGTAGTAATTGTTTATTATATTTTCTATACAATAATTTCTATTTGTTACAGTAATAATGGAAAACCCATCTTCCTTCATTAAAAATTCCTCCTATCAATGCTTTTGTATTAAGAACTATTAAATTGTTAAAGGTGTAACCTGTAAAAATACATTTACTCTACCAGAAAAATTACTAATATCACTACCAATAATTTCGTGGCTAAAATCAAAATACGCATTTGTGTTTACTAGTATATTCTCCCAGACAAGACTTACACAATCGCAACTATCAGCTGAAGAACAGTGTCCATTATTTGATGCAGAATCAATACATGGAGTTGCAGAATCTATATCCTGTAGGAGTGCTAAATCAAGTATAAAATCATAATCAACTATAGGTGATAATGTAGGTAAGTCTACTACTTGATTTTGTGCATTGAAATAAGTTAAATGAGTTAAAACATTAAGTGAAGAAATATTGCTTATTTTGTTACTTGATATATCTAGAATATCTAATTTCAGAAGGTTTGATAAAGGAGTTATGTCAACTATATCGTTACCTGATAAATTTAATTCTACAAGATTAACAAGGCTACCGATTGGTTCTACACTTACTATTTTATTAGTTAAAGCGGATAGTAAACTCCTAAATGTAGGCGATGGTGTAGAAGAAGCATTTAATGTGGTTAAATTAACAAGAACGCTTAAAGGTGACAGATCACTTATATTATTACCAGATATATTTAATGATGTTAAATTTGTTAAAGGCTTTAGTATAGTTAAATCAGATATAGTATTACCTGATAAATCTAAAATCTCTAAGCTTGTAAGTATTTGTAAAAAATATGTGTTTGTGTTATCTAGGTTGCATGAAGGCATATATAGTTCAATCAAATTTGGCGTATATTTAAAAATACTTACATCAACGATACTATTGCTAGCAAATTCTAGTACGGTAATACTTTGTAATTCTCCTGGAGTAAATGGTTCTGTAGAATCGATAGGTCTTCCTAAAGCTATGTTTAAAGCTTTTTGAGTGCCTGTATCCTCTGGTGGAATCATTATTGGAGGAGCTTTATATAAGCTAACATTAACTGTTATATCATATAAATAACAATCATCAGTAGTATCTACTGGTGCGACTATAAATTCATTTTCAATATCTACAAGAAAATCAACTGGTTTAAGTGTTGAATCATTTAATATATTGCATAAATCAAATTCATCGCCTAAGAAAGAATCGCTTTGTAAAGCATATATATCTACATTGTCTACATTATTTATAGTTTTTATAATGTTTGGATTTAATTTATTTATATCACTTATAGGTGCTCCATTTTGATCTACTTTAATAGAATATAAACCTATAGAATATGATATATATGGAGTTAAACTTGTGCTTTTATAAGATATAAAAGCAGGAACATTTTTATTAGGACAAATACCAGGAACTGAGGAAGGATATTTGACAATATTATTAGCTAGATACAAATCTTCAATTATTGGTAAGTTGTCATAACAAATTAATGATGTTGATTTTGAAAATGGATAACTAAATTTTGACTTTTCAACTGGAATTAAAAGATGCCTAGTACCAACAAAATATTTTTCAGAATATCCAATGTCTGCTATTTCTGCAATAGGCTCTAAATCAGCTTCTAATATACTAAAGTCCATAGAATTACTTTCGATATTATCACTAGATTCTGAATTGTCACCTGAATCACTTGAAGGTTGAATATCTGTAAGTATAGGGTTTTGTAATTCTAAAGTAACCGTATTATCTTCTAATATAAAATTAATATCGGTGTTTTTAAATACAGGCTTATTAATTATTATGTTAAAATCATTTATTTCTAAATTTTTATTTTTATCTAAAGTTATTTTACAATTACCATCAAAGCTAATGCTAATATCCATAGGGTTAGCATTTTCTTTTAATATAAATGTAGCTTCTAAAATTGTATCTTTAATAGAATATACAAGATCTATATTTTCATAAAGATTATGATAGATGAGGTCTGTAGGTTCATTTGTGTATAGCTTTTCCAAATTACAGTTATTAAAATAAAAGTTTAAATAACTAGAATCTGAAATTATATTTTCCTTAGAAACTTTAGTATTAAAAAGACTATCTTTAATACGTTTTAGAATACCTTTAGATTCGCTATCTTTAGATGTTATATTTTGAATAGAATATAAATTTAATTTAGAACTGAAAAATAATGCTTCGTAATTTTTTTCTTTTAATAGATATTTTTCAGGACTAGATTTAGTAGAATTAATCTTTTCGAAACTAGATATACTAATCACCTTCTTTAATTAAAAATTAAATTAACTAAACAGCATTTTAACTGAGTCAGTTTATAATATGATATGTTATATTCAATTAAAAAGTGATATGTTTTATTAAGTAATATTACATATTTTTATTGTTATTTAAAATAAAGTGAGTAAGTAATAAAATGAATATGTAAGACATAATATAAATGAAATATATAATGTTTTACAAATTGTTTAATTTAGGAACAATCATAATGAATAAAAAAATTTGCGTAGTTGGTCTTGGATATATAGGTCTTCCAACAGCTGCTATGCTTGCAAACTGTGGGTATGATGTAGTAGGTGTTGATACCAATAAAGAAGTTTTAGACAACTTAAATAAAGGAAAGATAATAATAATAGAAGAACCATATCTTGAGGATTTGGTTAAAAAAGTTGTAAGTAGTAAAAAGTTAATTGGACTTAATACTCCATGTGAAGCAGACATATTTATAATAGCTGTTCCAACTCCTATAAATGAAAATAAGAAAGCTGATATGAGATATGTAATAAATGCAACCAATTCTATAGTTTCCTATGTAAAAAAAGGAGACATAGTTATTTTAGAATCTACGTCACCAGTAGGAACAACTAATGAGATAATAAAGCCTATATTAGAGAAAACAGATTTAGAAATTGACAAAGATATATATGTCGGATATTGTCCAGAAAGAGTTCTTCCAGGCAAAATTTTAAAAGAATTGGTAGAAAATCATAGGGTAGTTGGAGGAATAAATGAAGAATCGGCAATTAAGATAGCTAAAATTTATAAAAGTTTTGTAAAAGGTCACATATATACAACTGATACAAAAACTGCTGAGATGACAAAACTTATAGAAAATACTTTTAGAGATGTTAATATAGCACTATCAAATGAATTGCTTAAAATTTGTGATAGTATTAATATAAATGTTTGGGATGTGATTGAGTATAGTAATAAGCATCTTAATGTATTGTCAATAGAAGAAAAACCAAGTGTGCCAAAGTTGAATTATGCAGTTCCTGGTTTGTATTTTTATGATAATCAGGTAGTGGAGATTGCAAAGCTGTTGAACCATCACAAAGAGGCGAATTAGAAATAACTTCAATAAATAATGAATATTTAAATATGAATAAATTTAAAGTGGAATTATTAGGAAGAGGTATGGCTTGGTTAGACACTGGAAGATATAATGGATTATTAGATGCATCTAAAGAATATAAAGTAAAAAGATTTAACTAAGTATCTACAGATGAAGTATATGGAGATTTACCATCAGATAAATTAGATTTGTTTTTTACAGAATACACTCCAATAAATCCAAGTTCTCATTATTCTGCATCTAAGGCATCTGCAGATATGTTGGTTCAAGCTTATTTTAGGACTTATAGTCTGCCTGTTACGATATCAAGATGTTCAAATAATTATGGTCGATATCAATTTAAAGAAAAATTAATTCCCAATATGATAAATAAGGCAATAAACAATGAAAAATTAACTGTATACGGGCAAGGTTTAAATGTGAGAGATTGGCTTCATGTTTATGAGCATTGTACGTCAATAGACCTTATACTGAATAATGGAAAAGTTGGAGAAATATACAATGTAGGAGGACACAATGAAAAAACTAATATAGAAGTTGTAAAGATTATAATAAAAGAATTAAAAAAATCGAACTCTCTTATTAGTTATGTAGAGGATAGACCAGGGCACGACTTAAGATATGCAATTGATCCTTCAAAAATCCAAACACAACTTAATTGGAAACAAAAGTATAAATTTGAAGAATGAATAGTTGAAACTATAAAGTGGTATTTGGAAAATAAAGTTTAAAAAATAGAACTAAACTATAAAATCAAGCATATTATACAATAAATTACTATGCAAAATATTATATATATTAATACTTTTTATGTGATATTTTGTATTGTGATTTATAAATGAGTATTGTAGGAATACTATAGATGAAGTGTAATAGTATAATTAATTTTGAAAATTTAATTCCAATTCCAGATGGTATAGAATATTCTATATCAACAGATCAAATTAAATATTCTGTAGCTGCTAATACCGATAATTTAGAACAAGATTTGCAGCCAGGACAATACCCTGTTGAAAATATAACAACTATATGCCCAAATCAACAAATAAAAGGGAATGTTAATTTATATGAAATTAGGGTGTCAGTATACTTAACATATTCAGTATCATTAAAATGCTTAGTAAGTAGCGATAATTTTGAAATAAGTGCTTTTTATACTGATATAAATGGATGGGTTTCACAGAGTGCCGTATTACCAATAGAGTCAGATGGTGAAAATAATAATAAGCTACCATATATGGTGGTAGGATACAGTGTGAAAAATTCAACTACAACGAATATAAACGTAGCATTAGTAGATTTAATTGTAGATCCGCCTGTAGAGATAAGTGGAAATAAAGTTGTATTAGTAAAAGGACCATTTGAAATAACGTTAGATTAGATACAGTATAAATTGAATATAAATACGTTGAAAGGCTAGATTAAAATTTATTTTAATCTAGCCTTTCAACGTATTTAATAGTAATAAAATCAAAAGTTACAAAATAGTTACATATTTTAGAAAAAGATATAATATATATAAATATGATTAAATGTAAATTTGGTTAAAAAAAGGGGGTCTATTATGAAAGAAGGTAAAATAATAACAACTAGTATAGTAGGTGTATTAGTGATGGGGATATTATTAGGAGGATATTGGACTTTAAAAAAAGAACAATTAAATATAGTAGTTAAAGGTGAAGAAATAAAAATATCAACTTTTCAAAAGACAGTTAAAGGTTTATTGGATGAAGAAAAAATAAAGTATGATGAAGATGATGAAATAAGTCCTGGCTTATATACAAAATTAACTGATTATATGAATATAAAAGTTACAAATGTAAAGAAGGTAACACAAAAAGAATATGATAAAATTCCTTTTGAAGTTAATTTAGTTGAAGATAAAAATATAGAAAAAGGAAATACAGAGCTAGAACAAGAAGGAAAAGAAGGAAAAAAAGAGTTAGTTTATGAATTGATATATAATGATGATGAACTAGTAAATAAAGAATTAATTAAAGAGAATATAATAAAAGAGCCAACAAATAAAATTATGAAAAAAGGTATAAAAGAAGAGATAATAGTCGCATCAAGAGAATCTAATTCAAGAAAATCTGATTCAAAAAAATCTAATTCAAGACAAATGAACGTAGTAGCAACAGCATACGCAGGAGATGGAATAACATCTACAGGTACAGTACCTAAATGGGGTACAATTGCAGTTGACCCTAGTGTTATACCATACGGATCAAAAGTATATATACCTAAATTTGGTATGAGTTTTATAGCTGAAGACTGTGGAGGTGCAATAAAAGGAAATAAAATAGATATTTTTATGAATAGTGAAAGCCAAGCAGATAGCTGGGGAAGAAAGAGTATAGAAATTAATGTTACTATGTAAATTAACCAAATAATTAAAATTATATTTAAATATTCTGTATATATTATATATACAGAAATATTTTTTTATCGATATGGATTATAAATTATAGTATCTTTACTTACAGGTAAAAACAGTATATTATTAATAATAATAGGCTTATAATTAAGGCTATAACACGTTATACTTATGATGAAAGGGAGATTAATTTAATTATGGAGTGTTTGGTGGTAGATTATATGAAAAAGTACAAAGAATGGACAGCTAATCCATATTTTGATGAAGAAACAAAAAAAGAACTTATGGAATTAAAAGAGAACGAAAAAGAAATACAAGATAGATTCTATAAAGACTTAGAATTTGGTACAGCAGGTATTAGGGGAGTAATATCAGCTGGAACTAATAGGATAAATAACTACACTGTAAGAAGAGCTACCTTTGGACTAGCTAATTACATAATCAAAAATACTAAAGAAAAAGATAGAGATAGAGGCGTGGTTATAGCTCATGATAATAGACATATGTCTAGGGAGTTTTGTATGGAAACTGCAAATACTTTAGCTGCGTGTGGTATAAAAGCATATATATTTGATGATTTGAGAACTACACCAGAACTATCATTTGCACTTAGAAATTTAAATGCTATAGCAGGTGTTGTAATAACAGCGAGTCATAACCCACCAGAGTATAATGGATACAAGGTATATTGGGAAGATGGAGCACAAGTTATGCCCCATATTGCAAATGCTATAACTAAAGAAATAAATAGCATACATGATTATAGTCAAATCCCCACTATAAATGAAAAAAATAAAAATCTAGTTGTAATGCTAGGTGAAGACGATGACGGTGCGTTTATAGAAGCTGTTAAAAAGCAAGTAATAAGAAAAGAATTAATACAAGAAGTAGGTAAAAACTTTAAAATAGTATTTACTCCACTTTGTGGAACGGGTAATGTTCCGATAAGACGTGCGTTATCTGAAGTTGGATTTGAAAATATAATAGTAGTTAAAGAAGAAGAAAAGCCAGACCCTAATTTTGCAGGTATTGACTATCCAAATCCTGAAGATAAAAGAGCTTTAGATAGAGGTATAAATATAGCTAAAGAAAATGGAGCTGACTTAGTTATAGCGACTGATCCAGACTGCGATAGAGTTGGGGTTGCTGTAAAAGCTACAAATGGTGAATACGTTCTTTTAACTGGGAATCAAATTGGTGGTATGTTAACTAATTATATAATAGAGGGATTAAAAGAGAAAAATGAATTAGAGGAAAACTCAGCATTAATAAAGACAATAGTTACTTCTGAATTTGGTGCAGATATTGCTAAATCAAACAATGTAGATGTATTAAATGTGCTTACAGGATTTAAATTTATAGGAGAAAAGATAAAGTTATTTGAACAAACAAATGATAAGACTTATGTATTTGGATACGAAGAAAGTTATGGATACTTAGTTGGAACTCATGCTAGAGATAAAGATGGTGTAGTTGCATCATTATTGATAGCTGAGATGGCAGCTTTCTACTATTCTAAAGGCTTAAGTTTGTATGAAGGTTTAATAGAACTTTATAATAAATATGGATTTTTTAAAGAAGAAACTATTTCTTTGACTTTAAAAGGAATAGAGGGATTAGCTAAGATAAAAGATATAATATCTTACTTTAGAGAAAATGAAATAATATCAATAAATAATACTAAGGTAGTGGATATCAAAGATTATAGTAAAGAAATAGATGATCTTCCAAAAGCTGATGTATTAAAATATTTCTTAGAAGATGGTTCTTGGGTAGCTATAAGACCTTCAGGAACAGAGCCTAAACTTAAATTTTACGTAGCTGTAAAAGGTGAGACTGAAGAAATTTCAAATAAAAAAATTAATGAAATAAAAACTTATATAGATAAAACAATACAAAAATTAATGTAAAAAAAATTAAGGATGTAGCTAATGTTACATCCTTTTATAATTTATATACATATATATAAATATAACAATTTAGAGAGGAGTCACTATATGATCAAAATAGATAGTTCAAATGTTATAAATACTATAAAAAAAGAATCGAATTACTCTGAAATTAACTCAAAGGCAGCTGAAATGTCTTTTTACTTGCTATTATCATTTTTCCCATTTTTAATATTTACTATAAGTAGTATAGCTTATACACCGATTCTTCATTTGAACAAATATATATCAATATTTCAAAATATGATGCCAGAGAGTGCATTTCAGATAACATTATCTATAATTAACTCAGCGATGGAAAATAAAAGTTTGAGTTTCATAATAACAAGTTTCGTTCTTACACTATGGACATCTTCAAGAGCTGTAAGAGGAATAATAAGAGGTGCAAATAACTCATACAAAGTAAAAGAAACAAGATCTTATATAAAAGTAATGTTGATAGGTCTTTTTTTTACAGTAATATTATTAGTTTTGATTTTCTCATCTATGATATTTTTAGTATATGGTGAAAAAATCGGCTATTTAATATTTGGATTTATAGGACTTGATAATATATTTATGAACGTTTGGAATATTTGTAGATATACAATAGGTGTTTCGACCATAGTTATAATACTTGTGAGTTTGTATAAATATACTCCCAATAAAAAGATAAAAACAAAAGATGCAATACCAGGTGCGGTTATCGCAACTTTTGGTTGGATAATAGTATCACTTTCTTATTCTTATTATTCGAATTACTATGCAAACTATGAAGTTATTTATGGTAGTATAGGTGGAATAATAGTACTTATGACATGGATTTATTTGAGTAGTTGGATGATGCTTGTAGGTGCAGAAATAAATGCTAAATTATATTTTAGAAAATCAAATAAAGCAAGTTATAAAAATTAATGCATAAGTTTAAATAAATAGAAATAAATATGATAAAATATATATAAAAAATAAAGGATGTGTAAGAAATGGATAAAAACATAGCATGGGTTAATGAACAAAGAATAAAAAGAACTATAAAAGCATTAGAAAAAAACAATATGGAAGGTTATTTAGTAGAAAACAAAGAACAGCTTTTAGAAAAAATACAAGACATAGCTGAGGAGGGATCTTTGGTTGCTTGTGGTGGATCAGTGACATTATTCAAAACTGGTGTAATAGATTTTTTAAGAACTGGAAAATATGATTTTTTAGATAGATATAAAGAAAATTTAAATGCAAATGACTTAAAAGAGATATTTAGAAAATCATTTTTTTCAGATGTTTATTTTACTAGTAGTAATGCAATAACTGAAAATGGAGAACTTTATAATGTAGATGGAACTGGAAATAGGGTAGCAGCTATGCTTTATGGACCAGACAAAGTTATTGTAATAGCAGGTGTAAATAAGATAGTGAAAAATGTAGACGAAGCTATTAATAGAAACAAAGAAATAGCAGCACCAGCTAATGCTAAAAGAATAGGAACTAAGACACCTTGTGCAAGTACTGGTACTTGCATGGATTGTTATAGTCCAGAGAGAATCTGCTGCGAGTACACACTTATAAAAAGACAGAGAGTATCACAAAGAATTCATGTTATATTTTTAAATGAAGACTTTGGTTATTAAAATACATACCACTCATACCATATTAATGAATTTATTGATAAATAAGATTTTACGATTATGAATATACTATACTATAGAATGACTGTAAGCACTAATAGTAGTAAGGAGGCAACATGAAAAAAGTAAAACTTATATACAATCCAAATTCAGGTGAAAAAAGAATCGCGAATGTATTAGATTATATCATAAGGATATATCAAGAAAATAATTACACACTCATACCTTATAGGTTAAATAAAGAAGAACATATAAGTAAAGCATTTTTAGGAGTAGATGATACGTACGACCACTTATTAATAGCAGGAGGCGATGGAACTGTAAATATGATATTAAACTCTATGAAAGAGTTTGACATAAATGTACCTATTGGTATTTTGCCAACAGGTACAGCTAATGATTTTGCTAATGCTTTAAATATACCTTGGGATATAACTGAAGCTGTAAAATGTATAATTAACTCTACACCACAAAAAATAGATATTGGAAAAATAAATGATAAATACTTTATAAATGTGGCAAGCGCAGGAATGTTTACAGATGTATCTCAAAAGATTAATCCAGAATTTAAAAATTATATAGGAAGAGTGTCATATTACATAACGGGTATAGAGGAAGCTCTACATTTAAGAAAGTTTAAGATAAAAGTCAATTCAGAAGAAGTAACCTATGAAGGTGATATGTATCTTATGTTAGTTTTTAATGGGAAAACAGCAGGAAACTTAAATTTAGCTTACAAAGCAGAGCTAGATGATGGATATTTAGATGTGATAATATTTAAGGGAATGCCTATACCAAAGTCTATTCCAATTCTTTTTAATGTATTAAAGGGAGCTCATTTAGAAGGATATAATGAAAATGAAATTTTATACTTTAAAACAAAAAAAGTAAGAATAGAGTGTGATGATGATTTAAAAACAGATGTAGATGGAGAAAAAGGACCTGATTTTCCTCTTGATATAGAATGTATTAAAGATGAAATAGAGATATTAGGATTTTGTAAATAGAAAAAAGGAATGACTTTAGTCATTCCTTTTTTATTTTTATTTTTTAGGTTTAAAAGAACTCTTAAGAGGGACAACTCTATTAAATACTAATTTATTGTCAGTACTGTATTTATTATCCACACTGAAGAATCCATTTCTTACAAATTGGAACTTATCTAAAGATTTTGCACATTTAACTTGAGTAGGCTCAGCAAAACCTTGTAATATTTCTATTGAATTAGGGTTTATTTGTTCTAAGAAGTGCTTTCCTTCATTTTCAGGAGCATCATCAAGTATTAATGGTTCGTATAATCTAAATTCACAAGGAGTAGCAGTATTAGCTTGAACCCAATGTATAGTAGATTTTACTTTACGATCAGTAAATCCTGAACCACTCTTTGTTTTAGGGTCGTAAGTACATTGAATTTCTATTACATTTCCATTTTCATCTTTTATTATATCATTACACTTAACAAAGTAAGCACCTTTTAAACGAACTTCATTTCCTGGGAATAATCTGAAATATTTTTTTACAGGTTCTTCCATAAAGTCATCTTGTTCTATATATAATTCTCTACCAAATGGTATTAATCTAGTCCCTTTAGTTTCATCTTTGGCATTGTTTTCTAATTCTATCATTTCAACATCATTTTCAGGGTAGTTTGTTATTACTAATTTAAGTGGTTTTAAGATACCCATAGCAAGAGGAGCTTTTGATTGTAAATCTTCTCTTACAAAGAAATCTAACATTTGGCTGTCTACTTTAGAATCAGCCTTAGCGACACCTATCTCACGACAGAAGTTACGTATAGACTCTGATGTATAACCCCTACGTCTAAGACCTGATATAGTAGGCATACGAGGGTCATCCCAACCGTCAGTAACACCTTCATCAACAAGTTCTTTTAATTTTCTCTTACTCATAACTGTATTTGTAAGATTAAGTCTTGCAAATTCTATTTGTCTAGGAACATTTTCCATTTCACATTCCTTAACAAACCAATCGTAAAGAGGTCTTTGATCGGCAAATTCAAGAGTACAGATAGAGTGAGTTATACCCTCTATAGCATCTTCTAGTGGATGAGCAAATGCATACATAGGATAAACACACCATTTGTCACCTGTGTTATGATGAGTTGAGTGAGCTATTCTATATATTATAGGATCTCTAAAGTTTATATTAGGAGAGCTCATATCAATTTTAGCTCTTAAAACTTTTTCTCCATTTTGAAAATCGCCATTTCTCATTTTCTCAAATAAGTCTAAGTTTTCTTCTACCGATCTATTTCTGTAAGGACTTTCTTTACCTGGCGCTGTTAAAGTTCCGCGATACTCTCTAATTTCGTCTGGAGTTAATTCACATACATAAGCCTTCCCTTTTTTGATTAAAAGGATAGCTCTTTTGTACATTTCATCAAAATAATTTGATGCAAAGTATAAGTTATCCCAATTAAATCCTAACCACTCTACATCTTCTTTTATCGAATTTACGTATTCAACATCTTCTTTAACAGGGTTTGTATCATCAAATCTTAAGTTTACCTTACCTTGAAATTCTGTAGCTAAACCGAAGTTAAGACAAATACTCTTTGCATGACCTATATGTAAGTAGCCGTTTGGTTCAGGCGGAAAACGAGTTATGATACTGTCATGTTTTCCAGTTTCTAAATCATTTATAATAATATTTTTTATAAAGTTAGATGAATTATTTTCATTTGACATATATAATACCTCTCAATTAATTAATTTTTCTGTACAGTATACTATGCATATTGCATAAGGATACTATAATCCATACTATTAATTTTAATATAATATTGGAAAAAAATAAAGATATAATTATTTAAAAATAAAATCTTATCAAAAAATTATATATTTAAGAGTATTATACAAAATTGTAAATTTTATAATATAAAAATATATTTCATTAAAAATCATATAAAATATCTTAATATAAAGGTCAATTTAAATAGATTTATGTTTGATTATAAAAAATATAATAAAAATTAATAATATTTATTATATAACTACCAATAATAGTTATATAATATGTTTATGAATATTTTAAAGAGGTGATGTTATGAAAAAAAGTTTAAAAATAATAATAAGTATTTTTGTGTTAGTAGGAATTGTGCTATTAGGAGCTTATTATGCCCTAACACCAAGTGAAAGAGTTAACACGTCAAAAGGTAGACTTATAACTAGTGAGGAATTGTTAACAGGTTCTTTTATAGATAGTGTTGAAATACTCAAAAACCCACTTAGGGCTCAAGGAAAAATTTCTATATCAGAAGATGACTTTAAAAATGTAGTTTATACAGCGATGACAGAATATAATATAGAAGAGTTGAAAAATATAGATGTAAATATTTTTAACAATGCTATAAAAGTTGTTTCGCCTTATAAAGTATTAGGATTTATCGATAGTCAAATATCAGTGAATTTAAATCCAACTATAGTTAACCATAATTTAAAAATTAAATTAACTGATTGTAAATTAGGAAAAATAAAAATAAAAGATGAAAAAATAGGTGGGTTATTAAAACAATACAAAGATAAAATACCATTTTCGTTAAAGGATAATGTTTTAACAGTAAACAAAAACATTACTTATCCACTAACACTTAATAAGATCGATGTAAAAGATAAAGAAATTCTATTAGATTTACAATTAGAAATTAACAATCTGATTGATTTTATATCAAAGTATAAAGTCAATATAGTAGGATAAAAATTTTGACGACATAACTTTAGGAGTAAATTGTTATGGAACAAATATTGTATTCATTAACAGACTATAAGGTTTTAGCTATTATAGTAGGATTTATATTAATAGCAGTAGAAACTTTTTTACCTGTATTGCCATTAATTGCAATAGTAGTGGCAAATGCTTTTGTACTTGGAATGTGGATGGGTTTTTTTAGTATCTTGGGTAGGCTCTAGTGTTGCATCAGTAGCACTTTATTTAGTAGTTAATAAGTTTTCTAAGTGGAAGTATTTTGAAAAATATCAAGACAAAAATAAAATAAAAAAAGTAATTGAGTGGATAAAAAAACAGGGATTTAATAGTATTTTCATATCTTATGCATGTCCATTTATTCCAGATTTTTTGATAACTGTAGGCTCTGGATTTACTGGATTAGATTTAAAAACATTTGTTTCTGGGATGGTTTGTGGAAAATTTGTAATGTTTTTACTTATAAGTTATGTAGGCGAAGATATTAATCATATATTTTCTCATCCGATGAAAATTGTAGTTTTTTCATGCGCTATATTGATATCTTGGATAATTGGACAACGAATAAATAATAAAATTCATAAAAGTGGAAGCAATAAATAAAAAATATAAATAAAATTTATTTTATTATTTGAACTATATTGAAATTTATGCTAAAATAATATAGTTGTACCTAAATAATAATTTATATTAAACTAAGGTATAACTTAGACTTGTTAAGTTTATTAAATTAAATTGCTTAACAAAATAAAATATTATTAAGGGGGGGAAATATGAAAAAGATATATATAGTAACGACGTATACTGGAACTTTATTATCTTATCTTATAAGAAATATAAGTAAAACCCCATATGCACACGTATCTATAGCTTTAAATCAAGAATTAAAGCCAATGTATTCATTTGGAAGATTAAATCCAAAGACTCCAATTTTTGCGGGTTTTGTGGAGGAAAATATAAATGAAGGATTGTATGCTATTAGGAAAAATACTATGTGTAGGGTGTACTCATTAGAGGTTACAAACTTACAATATGAGAAAATATATGAAAATATAATGAATATTAGTCAAAATAGAAATGAATATGATTATGATGTTAAAGCACTTGTGTATTTAACTGTAGATAAACCAAGAGAAAAAGAATACAAATACGTATGCTCTCACTTTGTGGCAGACATGCTAAAAAGGAGTGGAGTTGAGATTTTTGATAAACCATCATATGAAACTATACCAAATGATTTTTATGATTTAGATTGTTTGAATTTAGAATATGAAGGATTATTATCAAAATATCAAATAAAAGAACACTTATATGTGGGAAATATGGCAAAAGCATAAGGAAATACCTCTTATTTGATAAGAGGTATTTATTTTTTTGTAAAAAATGGATATAATGATATTAATAACTATTTGGGTTGAAAGGAGTATTAAATGAAAAAATTTATTAAAACATATGGGATAGCGTTTATAGTTGTAGCGATATACTCATTTGTTAAATTACCAGTACTAAGTTTAGATTTCATATCATGCGTTTCAGTACTGATAATATTCTTTGGCGTAGCAGGAATATTAGATATGATGCTTGATAGAGGAGAAAGAACTTCTAAAGTTGCTAAATACAATTTTAGCATAGCGATTATTCTAATAGTTTATAGCATTGCAGTGCCATTTTTAGCATCTACGCCTGTTTTTCATGCAAAGACATATAGGAATTTATTAGGGACAGTAAAAGAAAGTGAGTTTTCTAAAGATGTAAGTCCTGTAAGTGTAAACGATATACGTCTTGTAGATGAAGACATGGCGATGAAGCTAGGAGACAAAAAACTTGGAGAAGATCCAGCTTTAGGGAGTGTATCAAAGCTTGGAAAGTTCCATATACAAAGTGTAAAAGGCGAATTATACTGGGTAGCACCGTTAGTACATAGAGATATAATTAAATGGGTAACATCTTTGGATGGTACTAAAGGATATGTGATGGTATCAGCAAGTAATCCTCAAGATGTTAGATTAGTGCAAAAGATAGATAACAAACCTGTCAAAATAGTGTATCAGCCAGAAGCATACTTACTTCAAGACCTTCATAGACATATGTATATAAAGGGAATAGTAAATGCAGGAATGACAGATTTCACATTAGAAATAAATGATGAAGGAAGACCTTATTGGGTTACAAGCTTATATGAACACAAAATAGGATACGGTGGAGCTAATGCTGTGGGAGTAGCTACAGTTGATGCTGAAACTGGAGAAACTAAGAGATATACAATAAAAGAAGCACCGAAGTGGATAGATAGAATACAACCTCAAGAATTTGTGACAAGTCAAATAAATGATTGGGGATTATATATTAAAGGATTCTTAAACTCAGTTATATCAGAAGAGGGAGTTTTAGTTCCAACTGAAGGAACATCTTTAGTTTATGGAGATGACAATAAGGCATATTGGTATACAGGTATAACTTCTTCAGGTGGGGATGAGTCTACTATAGGATTTATGTTAGTAGACACTCGCACTAAAGAAGCTAAATTATACAAACAACCAGGAGCAACTGAAACTGCAGCAATGAAATCTGCGGAAGGTAAGGTTCAGGAAAAAAATTATGAAGCTACGTTCCCTGTAATGTATAATATGTTAGGAACTCCAACATATGTATCATCACTAAAAGATAAAGCTGGGCTTGTTAAAATGGTAGCATTTATATCAGTAGAAGACTTTAGTGTATTAGGGCTTGGAGAAAGTAAGGAAGAAGCTTTAAGAAACTACAGAGAAGCATTAGCATCAAAAGGTAATACTATTAAAATAGACAATGATGTAAGTAGTGAACATATAGAAGGAACTATTTCAAGAATTAGTGCTGATGTTAAATCAGGAAATACATTCTACTATATGACAATAAATGAAAATCAAAACATAATATTTAATGCTACTTCAAAGTTATCAATAGAAATTCCTTTAACTTCTGTTGGAGATAAGGTTAAAATATCTTACCAAAAAGGTGAAAAAGGATTTGTAGATATAGTCGAGTTTGACAACTTAACTTTAGGAAAAGTAAAAGCTGTTAATGTAGATGAAAAAATAGAAGGAAAGTTAAAATAACAGTTTAAATTAATAATATACCAAGTAAAAAGCAATGTATTAATACATTGCTTTTTATTTGTTTATAGAATTAAAATAATTTTATTAAAATATGTAAATTTTATATCCTTAAATTAATATAATGATAGTACAACTTGGTAAGTAAAATAACTTCAAGGAGATCAGACATAATGATGGGGATAGAAAAAGATATATTAATATTAATTAGTAGAGTTAGGTGTATGACTGAAACTCAGGTTGGAAAAGTTTATGGGACAAGAAAAAAATATGGAAAAAAATCATTTAAAAAAACTTTAAGAAAGATGTGTAATGAATATACATTGAGAAAATATCCATGTAATATAAATTATTCTGGATATAAAGATAATTCATATGTATATTATTTAAGTGGAAGCAAGATGTATAAAGGTAATGAATTAGTTAAAGCTGTAATAGGATCTGAATTTGCTATTAAACTTAATTCAGGTGGATATGAGCTTAAACGATTTTATAGGAATATATCAGTTGGAGGTTTAAAATATGATTTATTCATAGAATATATAGATAAATATAATGATCCAAAACAAATTTTAGTAGATATAACTTTAGATGAACAATTAAGATTATCTAAATATGAGGATATGGAAAATAAAATGAAAAACTCTACAATTCCGTTTTATGAGCCACCAAAAGTAATAGTGGTAACATCTAAAGATCTAGAAAATATTCAGTCAAATAGAATAGACGCAGATATAGTATTTTTAGACTTAAATTTAAATAAATTATTTAGATATATATAAAACCTATTTAATTAAATAGGTTTTTTTATTATAATTAAATACTATACTTTTGAATAATAGATAGAAAATTACAGAAAATATATTAAAAACAAATAAAAATATATTTATAGACGAAATTTGTAAAAAATTCCTAGAAGAATATTAATTATCATAAAATCAACAATAGGAAAAAGGAGAATTTCTATGAAATTTAAAATAGTATTAATAATATCAGTAATGTTTTTAATATTTTCAAGTGGATGTTCTAGCAAAAAAGCATATGATTTACAAAAAGATGGAAAAGCATATTTAGAAACACATAATTATAAAAAAGCAAAAGAAATTTTGTCAGAGGAACTAGGTATAAATAGTAGTGATGAAAATGTACGAGCAATGTATAAGCAAGCTATGGCAATGGATATTGTTTTAGAATATGAAAATCAAAAAAAATATAAAAAGGCAATTAGTGAACTTGAAACTATAGAAAAAATAAAAAATGGTTCATCAGTTATAAAAAGTGAAGTAGAACAAAAGAAAAAAGATTTAATTTTATTAAAAGAAAAATATGAGAGTGATCAAGAAAATAGAAAAAAAAATGCAAAGGTTGTATCTAATAAAGATAGTTATAGAGTTGAACAACAAGCAATTAAAGAACAAGAGAGACAGTTGGAAAAATATCAAGACGAAATAATAAATAAAGAAGATAAAAACGACAAAAAAGAAGAAAATAAAGAGGAAGGAGAATTATTGGATGATTCGGTGATTTCTCCACCAGCTAAACACGTACAAGACAAAAAACTATAACAAAGTTTTAGATAATGCACACATAAAAAACTGTAGTTTATTAAAACTAAAGTTTTTTATGTGAAGGTTTATATTTGAGTTTTATTTTGAACCTTTTATATAAATTCTTTTTTCAATATATTTATCAAGGCAAGACTTTATAACAGCAGCAATTGGGACAGACAAGAAAACTCCTATAAGTCCAAATAAAGAACCACCAATTAATACTGCGGATATTATCCAAAGAGGGCTAAGTCCAACTTGATCGCCCATTATCTTAGGACCTATGATGCTTCCATCAACTTGTTGAAGAACAAATATAAATATTAAAACCCAAAATGCTTTAATTGGGCTTTGAATTAGAGTCATAGCAAAAGGAGGTACAGCTCCCATAAATGGACCAAAGTATGGAATAATATTTGTTAAAAAAATTATAAAAGATAAGAATAATACATTATCAATTTTTAAAATAAATTTAAATCCTATAAATGCTAAAACACCAATTATGGCAGAATCTAAAATTCTTCCTATTATATAATGATAAAATATATTATGACACATTTTAAAAAAATTAATAATACTATTAGCTTTCTTTTTAGTAGTAGCACAATAAAGTAGTTTTTTAAAACCTAGCGATATATTCTCTTTATCAAACAACATGTAAATTGATAAAATTATACCCATAGCGATGTTAAATAGTAATGATGTTATGCTAAATACATAAAGGACAATATCAGAAGAAGTTTTAGAAAATAAATTTATAAGTTCCTTTAAGATAACGTTTAAGTTTTTTTGAATGTGCGGTAAAACTATTTCTAACACATTAGTTTTAGAAACATATCTATTTAAAAATTCTTCTAACATAACTATATAATTTGGAATTTCTTTTATTAGAGTATCTAAAGTATTAATTATAGCAGGTATGAAAATCTTACCTATTAATATTAAAACAATTGATATTATTATATAACATAAAAGTATATTTAGTATTCTATGTAGATTAAATTTTTTTTCAAATAGCATCATCATAGGGTTAATTAATAATGCAAATAAAATACCTAATAAAAAAGGACTTAAAATTTTTATCAAACCACCGATATTAGAAAGTAGCCTAGTTGGTGTATCTACAACTTTATAAATTAATATGCTAATAAATGCTATGAATATATAATATTTTATATTTTCTTTTGAAATCATAAGAACTCCTTAATTAACATATTTACAATATGTTATGGCGAAATATTATAAATTAATACTATTAAAGTATATGCAAAGATACTAAAGATATTTAAAAAATTAAATGTTTTGTCTTTGACATATAGTTAGTATGGTATAATAGTTAAATAAAAATAAGTAAAATACAAAAATAAATATAAAATCATAAAAGAAGGTGCAATATGAGAATTAACAAATACATAGCTTCTTGTGGAATAGCATCAAGAAGAAAAGCAGAAGAAATAATATTACAAAAAAGAGTTACAGTTAATGGTAACGTTGTGAGTGAGTTATCATTTAAAATAGATGAACAAAATGATATAGTTCAAATAGATGGAGCGAAAATAGGATTAGATGAAAAAGAAGTTTATATAGTTTTAAACAAACCAGAAGGCTACATAACAACAGTAAAAGACCAATTTGATAGACCTAGTGTTCTTGACTTAGTAAGTGATATAAAGGAGAGAATTTATCCTATAGGAAGACTAGACTATGAAACTAGTGGATTATTAATACTTACTAACGACGGTGATTTAACATATAAACTA
This sequence comes from Peptostreptococcaceae bacterium VA2, assembly GCA_000686145.1. Classification (GTDB taxonomy): domain Bacteria; phylum Bacillota; class Clostridia; order Peptostreptococcales; family Peptostreptococcaceae; genus Romboutsia_D. Next base: position 1,527,264 of record JMMB01000007.1, read on the forward strand.
ACTCATCCAAAGCACGAAGTTGCTAAAACTTATATGGCAATAGTAAAAGGAATACCAACAAATGATGAAATGAAAAATTTTGAAGATGGACTTTATATAGAGGATTATAAAACGGCTCCAGCTAAAATAAAAATTGTGAAAAAAGATGAAGAAAAAAATTATGCAATATGTGAAATAAAAATACATGAAGGTAGAAACAGACAAGTAAGAAAAATGTGTAGAGCTATAGATCATCCAGTACTAAGACTTAGAAGAGCAGCTATGGGAGAAATTACCTTAAGAGGAACAGAAGTGGGCAAATATAGAAATTTAACAAAAGAAGAAGTAGATTATTTAAAAGGATTAAAATAGAGGAGCTTATATGAAAAAGGCAAAATATTTAACAAAGGTCACTGACATAAATAAATTATATTTAGAAAAAATAATAAATGAAGGCGATATTGTAGTAGATGCAACTATGGGAAATGGATATGATACAAAGTACTTAGCACAAAAAGTTGGGGAAAATGGATTTGTTTACAGCTTTGATGTACAAGAAGAAGCTATTAAATCAACGGCTAAAAAATTAGAAAAAGAAAATTTAGACAAAAGAGTAAAGCTGATATTAGATGGGCATGAAAACATGGATAAGTATGTTGAAAAAGAAGTTTCATGTATTGTATTTAATTTGGGATATTTACCAAGAGCTAAGCATAGGATTATAACAAAACCAAATACAACAATAAAAGCTATAGAGCATAGCTTAAAGCTATTAAAACCTCATGGTGTAGTGAGTATTTCAATCTACACAGGCCACGAAGGTGGAATGGATGAGAAAAATAGTGTATATGATTTTGTTAAAAATTTAGATCAAAGCAATTTTGATGTGTTGGAATGTGGATTTGTAAATCAAATAAATAATCCTCCACAACTTGTTTTGATAGAAAAGAAGAACGAATTTTAAGACCATGCTTTAAAAGCATGGTTTTTTGTATCTTAAAACATAAATTTTATATGTTTGGGGGGGTATTTATGAAAAAAACAGTGGTTATAGAGAGTGCATGGTGTAAAAAGTGTGGTATTTGTGTTGAGTATTGTCCAGTTAAAATATTAGAGTTAAATGAAGATACAGTTTATATAAAAGATAGCGAAAAGTGTATATCATGTGGAAAATGTGAACAAAGATGTCCAGATTATGCAATATATCTACAAAAAACTGAGTAAATTTAAGGAGATGTTGGTATGACTGAAAGAACAAAGTTATTACAGGGAAATGAAGCTTGCGTACAAGGGGCAATTTATGCTGGAATGCGTTTTTTTGCAGGATATCCTATAACACCATCTACAGAAATAGCAGAATTATCTTCATTATTGCTTCCAAAAATTAAAGGGAAATTTATTCAAATGGAAGATGAAATAGCTTCAATTGCAGCAACTATTGGAGCGTCTTTAGCAGGGTATAAAAGTATGACCGCAACAAGTGGTCCAGGTTTTTCTTTAAAACAAGAATGCATAGGATATGCATCACTAGTTGAATCACCATGTGTAATTGTAAATGTGCAAAGATGTGGTCCAAGTACTGGACTGCCTACAAGTCCATCACAAGCAGATTTAATGCAAGCTAAATGGGGAACTCATGGAGACCATCCGATTATTGCATTATCACCGTCTACAGTAGAGGAAACGTTTGAATTGACTGTAAAAGCATTTAACTTTGCTGAAAAATATAGAACTCCAGTAATACTTCTTTTGGATGAGGTAGTAGGGCATTTAAGAGAAAAAATAGAAATTCCTAAAGCTGGAGAATTAGAAATTGTAAACAGGAAAAAGCCAACTGGCAATAAAGATGAATATAAGGCTTATGAGTATTGTGAAGACTTTGTTCCACCGATGGCAAGTATTGGTGAAGGCTATAGATATAATGTGACTGGTCTTATGCATGATGAGACAGGATTTCCAACTAATAGTACTTCTGAAACAGGAAAACTAATGAATAGATTATTTGATAAAATAGAAGAAAATTTAGATGATATATTAATTTATGATGAATATAAAACGGATGATGCAAATATTTTATTAGTATCATTTGGAGGTATGTGCCGTTCTTGTAAGGATGCAATAAAAAAATTGAGAAAAGAAAATGTAAAAATTGGGTTGTTTAGTGTAAAAACAGTATGGCCATTTCCTGAAGAAAAACTAAAAGAAGTAGCTAAGAATATAGACAAGATAGTTGTTGTAGAAATGAATAAGGGTCAAATGATACAAGAAGTACAAAGAACTTTAGGTAAAGAAAAAGATATAATTGGCATAAATAAAATAAATGGTGAAGTCATAACTCCAATTGAAATAATAGATACTATTAAGGAGGAATATTTAAGATGCCTAGTGAAATAATAAAAAAAAATTTAAGAACAAATAGATTACCACATATATGGTGTCCGGGATGTGGTCATGGAATACTTATGAGAGCAATTGCTGTTTCTATAGAAGAACTAAACATTGACAAAGATAAGGTATGTATTGTATCAGGGATAGGATGTTCGTCAAGAGCAGCTGGATATATGAATTTTAATACTATTCATACAACTCATGGTAGGGCTTTAGCATTTGCTACAGGAATAAAACTTGCAAAACCAGAACTTCATGTAATTGTAATAAGTGGGGATGGAGATTTAACAGCAATAGGAGGAAATCATTTTATACATGCTTGCAGAAGAAATATAGATATTACTACTATTGTTTTTAATAATAATATATATGGTATGACTGGAGGACAATACTCTCCAACTACTAAAACTGGAGATTTTGCAACTACAGCTCCTTTTGGAAATATTGATAAACCATTTGATATATGCGAATTAGCTTGTGGGGCTGGAGCAACATTTGTGGCTCGTGGTAGTGTATACCATGTTCCAAATACTATTCAATACATCAAAAAAGGATTAACACATAAAGGTTTTTCAGTAGTGGAAGGGTTAAGTATATGTCCAACGTATTATGGAAGAAAAAATAAAAAGGGTTCAGCTATAGCATTAATGAATGAGTTAAGAGATAAATGTGTTAATATAACTAAGAAAGAGAGTGTTAATGAAAAGGAACTTGAGGATAATATATATATAGGAGTATTTAAAGATATAATCACGCCTGAATATACAGATGAATATAAAAAAGTATTAGATAAGTTTGATAAATAAATGGTTAAAGGAGAGAAAAATTATGAAAATGGAAGTAAGGCTTAGTGGTTCAGGCGGTCAAGGTCTAATACTTGCCGGAATAATACTTGCAGAGGGGGCTATAAGTTCAAAATTAAATGCAGTGCAGACACAATCTTATGGACCTGAAGCTAGAGGTGGAGCTAGTAAATCTGAGGTAATAATAAGTGATAGTGAGATAAATTTTCCTAAAATTTTAAAACCAAAAATATTGCTTTCTTTAACACAAAAATCTTTAAATGAGTATTTAAAAGATGTAGATAAAAGTGGTATAATAGTAGTAGATAGTTCAATAGAAGTAGAATGTAGAGAAATAGCAAATATTTATAAGTTTCCAATAATAGATTCTTCAAAAGAAGTTATGGGTAGCAGCGTAGCCGCAAATATGGTAGCACTTGGTGTGCTTAGCCAACTCATAGATGATATAGATACAGAAAATATAAAAAAATCAATGATAAAAAGAGTCCCAAAAGGAACAGAAAAATTGAACATAGCAGCATTTGAAAAAGGAATTGAACTTTTTAATATGAGTATTCATGCAAACCACTAAAGGAGATATTTATGGACGATACAAAAGATTTGAAAGATAGCAAGAAGCTAATATCTGATATACAGGCGCAATACCCAAGATTTAGTAAGGGACAAAAGTTAATAGCACAATATATTTTATCAAATTATGATAAGGTAGCATTTATGACTGCATGTAAATTAGGTGATACTGTAGGTGTAAGTGAATCAACAGTTGTTAGATTTGCAAATGCATTAGGATATTCAGGATATCCAAAATTACAAGCAGCACTTCAAGAATTGATAAAAAATAAATTAACAACAGTACAGAGAGTAGAAATGGCAAATGAGTACCGTGATGACTATACAATACTTAATAAAGTATTGAAAAGTGATATGGATAACATAAGAGGAACTTTAGAAGAAATTGATAAAAAGGCTTTTGAAGATTCGGCAAATAGATTGTTAAAAGCTAAAAAAATATATATATTGGGAATGAGAAGCTCTTTTGCTATAGCTCAATACTTAGGATTTTACTTAGATATAATATTAGACAATGTTCATATAATTAGAATGGATATGGGAGATGCATTTGAGCAAATAGTAAGAATTGGTGAAGATGATGTTTTAATTGCAGTAAGTTTTCCAAGATATTCTAAAAAATCATATCAAATAGTAAGCTTTGCTAAAGAAAAGGGAACACATATAATATCTTTAACGGACAGTTTGTTTGCACCGGTAGCATCAATTGCAGACAATACTTTATTAGTGAAAAGTAATATGGCATCATTTGTTGATTCATTAGTTCCAGCTTTGAGTATAGCTAATGCACTTATAATAGCTGTTGGAATGAAAGAAAAAGAAGATATAAAACAGCATTTTGATGACTTAGAACAAATATGGGACAAATATTCAGTTTATGAATAAGAGATAGTAATTATAAATTTTTTTTTATATATAAAAAGCTGACTGCATTATTGTGCAGTCAGCTTTTGTGTTTAAGTTAAATATACATCTAATTTAAACATTAAGCAAGTACTATAGTAATATATATAATAAAAGGTGTTATTTAAAGAGGGGTGTGAGTTGTGGATGAAGTATTTACTAAATTTATATTTGGGTACCCAATGATTTTTGAAAAAAAAGGAGACTAATTTGTTGTAACTATTGATGAATTAGGGATAAAACAACAATCTCAAAGTAGAGGAAGAGCTATAAGAGAAATATTTGAAGAGGTAAAAGAAAAAAATAAGTTGAAGTTAATAGAACCTAAAAGATACAATCGTAATTTGTATTATCATAAGATAATATTATGTTTATATATTATAGAATAGACATTTAAATATAAAGAAAAAATAAGAGGTGGAAAATGAATAAGACAATAGGGGTACTTGCTCATGTTGATGCTGGAAAAACAACATTTTGTGAGCAAATACTTTACAATACAAACAGCATAAGAAATAGAGGAAGGGTGGATTTGAAAAATACTTTTTTAGATAGTCATGATATAGAAAAGAAAAGAGGTATAACTATATTTTCAGAACAAGGTATTTTTAAATATAATAATTCGAATTATTATTTAATAGATACACCTGGACATATAGATTTTTCTCCAGATATGGAAAGAGCTATAAGTATAATGGACTATGCAATTATAATAATAAGTGGAGTTGAAAAAATCCAATCACATACTAAGACTGTATTTAGGTTACTAAAAAAATATAATATACCAATAATATTTTTTGTAAATAAAATAGATAGGATAGGTTCAAGTACTGAAAATGTAGTAGAAGATATAAAAAATACATTAACTAGAGATGTGATAGATATAAGTGACAGCCTAAGTTTAAATGGAAAAGAAGTTAAATTAAAAGAAGATATTATAGAGTTTATAGCAGAAAGAGATGACAAGCTTTTTGAAAAATATTTATCTGATGAATACGACGAAAGCTTATGGATAGAAACTTTAAAAAAGATGCTTAAAAATACTAAAATATGTCCACTATTAAAAGGATCATCTCTTAATGATATAGGGATAAAAGAATTCATAGAAAAATTAGATTTTTTAACTTATACTCACTATAAAGAAGATGAAAATTTTATCGGAAAAGTATATAAAATAAGATACGATGAAAATAAAAATAGAATAACTTATATAAAGGCATTGAAAGGAAAATTAAAAATAAAAGATGAAATTTCATATACATACAAAGACGAAACTATTAATGAAAAAATAAATAATATAAAAATTTACAATAGTAGTAAATACGAGGCAGTGAAGGAAGTTAGGGGCGGAGATATATTTGCAGTAGTCGGCCTTACAAACACTATTTCGGGAAACTATATAATAGACGCTAAGTCGGAAAGCATTTGTATAGACAATGAAGAACTTAAATTTGAAATAGTTCCTACATTAAAGTCAAAAATAATATTTGATAATTCTTTGAGTATTAAAGATATACTTAATACTTTTAATATATTAAATTCTGAAGAACCATCATTAAATATAGTTTGGAATGAAAAGCTTAAAGAGATACATATACACGTTATGGGTAAAATACAATTAGAGATTTTAAAAGAGATAGTTAAAAATAGATTTGGTATAGATGTAGAATTTGGACCTTGCGAAATCTTATATAAAGAAACGATAAAAGAAAAAACTATTGGATATGGACATTTTGAACCACTTGGACACTATGCAGAAGTTCATTTACAAATAGAACCAGGAGAGAGAAATACTAACATAGGTTTTGAAAGTAAAGCACATGTTGATGATATATCTATAGGTCATCAAAATTTAATTAAAACTCATATATTTGAAAAAGAACATAGTGGAATATTAGGTGGATATAGTCTTACTGATTTGAAAGTAACATTAATTACAGGAAAAGCTCATAACAAGCATACTAGCGGTGGAGATTTTAGGGAAGCAACATTAAGAGCTTTAAGGCAAGGTTTAGAAACTGTTGAAAATATAATATTAGAACCTTATTATAAATTTAAGATAGAAGTAGATTTAAATAATATGGGAAGAGTATTGTCGGATATCCAAAAGATGCATGGTGAGTTTGAATCACCCATAGTGATAGAGGATAGAAGTATAGTAGAAGGAAGAGCACCTGTTGCTACAATTATGGATTACAGCTTAGAGTTGATTACTTTTAGTAAAGGAAATGGTAATATTAGTTTTATATTTGATGGATATGATATTTGCCACAATACTGAAGATGTAGTTGAGAAAAGAGGTTATGATAAAGATGCAGATAGTGAGTATACTTCAAATTCAATATTTTGTTCGAAGGGTCAAGGCTATATTGTAAAATCAAATGAAGTTAAAAGTCATATGCATTGTTTGTAAAATTAGTAAAATATATTGACAATAATATAAAAAGGTAATAGAATTAATAAAAATAAATGTTTCGTATAACCCCAATAATATGGTTTGGGGGTTTCTACCAAGAACCAATAATTCTTGATTACGAAGAAGTTGTGTATATTTGTTATGCAAAACTTCTTTGTAATCAAGAATTTTTTTTATACAAAAAAGTAAAACTAACATATATATAATAAATAAAAAAATACAAAGGGGAAAATATTATGGCTAGAAAATTACCAAAAATAGAACTACATTGTCACTTAGACGGAAGTGTAAGAGCGAGTACAATAATAGATATAGCAAAAGCTGAAAATATAGAATTACCTTCATATGAGGAAATAGAAGTAAAAAATATGGTTGAAGTATCTTCAAATTGTACATCACTTGATGAATACTTAAAAAAATTTGAGATTCCGAATAAAATAATGCAAAGTAAAGAAAGTTTAGAAAGAATTACATTTGAATTATTAGAAGATGCAGCAAATGAAAATGTAAAATATATAGAGGTAAGATTTGCACCACAACTTCACACTAAAGGTGGATTATCTTTCCAAGAAATAATACAAAGTGTGATAAATGGAATAAAAAAAGCAGAATATACTTACGAGATAAAAGGAAATGTGATACTGTCATGTGTGAAGTTTATGAGTATAGAAAGTGGATTGTTAGTTGTTGAAGAGGGGCGAAAATTTTTAAGCGAAGGTGTAGTAGCTATAGATTTAGCTGGAGCTGAAGAAGAAGGATTTGCTAACAAGTTTAAATGTATAATAGATAAAGCTAGAGAATATGGATATAGAGTTACAATACATGCGGGAGAAGCTGCTAGTGCTCAAAATGTAATTGACGCTATAAATTTACTTGGTGCAGAAAGAATTGGTCATGGCGTTAGAATACAAAATATGAAAGAGGCATATGATTTAGTAAAAGCTAAAGGGATAGTACTTGAGATGTGTCCAACAAGCAATATTCAAACTAAGGCTGTAAATGATTTTAATAAATATCCATTATTTGATTTTTATAAAGATGATATTAGTGTGACTTTTAATACAGACAATAGGACCGTTTCAAATATAGATTTAACTAATGAGATAGAATTAATATTTAAAAACTTTAAAATGAATGAGAAAGACTACAAAAATATTTACTTAAAGACTATAGATGCAACATTTGCAGATATAGAAACTAAAAAGTGGCTTAAGAGATTTATATAGATTATATAATTAAAAATGGTGTGTTAAGATAATTTTTATTATTTTAACACACCATTTAATCATATAAATATATTGTTAATGCTACATTTTAGTTGGAGTTTTATAGTCAACGCCCTTAGTATCAACTTTTATTGATTCAATAATTATGTCTTTAACAGGTTTATCATTAGCTCCTACCTCAACATTTTCTATTTTATGAACAATATCCATTCCACTTATAACTTTACCAAAACCGGCATACTGCTTATCTAAATGAGGAGAGTCTTTAGTTACTATGAAGAACTGACTGCCTCCACTATCTTTTTGTTGACTTCTAGCCATAGATAAAATACCTTCAGTGTGAGATAAGTCGTTTTTAAATTTATTTTTGTCAAATTCACCCTTTATAGCATATCCTGGTCCACCCATTCCAGTTCCATCTGGATCTCCACCTTGAATCATAAAATCTTTTATAATTCTATGGAAAGTAAGTCCATTATAAAAACCACTATTAGCTAATGCTATAAAATTGTCTACAGTGTTTGGAGCAATATGAGGATAAAGTTCAGCTTCAACAGTTCCAAAATCTTTAAATACTATAGTAGCTATTGGAAGATTTTTTGGTGGAGTTCTAACCTCGTTATTTATACTTTCATTTGAAGAACATCCAACTAAAGCTAAAGCACCAGCTAGCAAACTTGCTAAAAACCCTTTTTTACTTTTATTAGTCATAATAATTACCATCCTTATGTTAATTTATGGATTTATTATACCATAAAAAAATAGACAGTCAAAGCTAGGATTATTTATCTTTAAAATACACATAATATAGATAAAATAATACAATATGGAGGTTTTAAAATGAAAAAGGCACATAAAACTAAGCTTATGTTTTTAACAATATGCGTAGTTGTTTGTGTGGGATTTAGCATAAATAAATCATATGCTAAAGAACCTATTATGGAGTACAAATTTACAGTAGAAGACCAAAAAGTAAAAAGAGCTAGTTTTATATGGAAATCTTGTATAAACGAACTTAAAAATGAAAATGTATTAACAAGCATAGATATTAATAATATAAATAGCTACTTAGCTAAACAGATGAGAAGTGAAAAATCTGAAGCTCCTATGAAAAGATATGCTAGACAAAAAAATGCTCTTAGACCAACTACTATAGAAAAAATGGTAGAAGAAAAAATTATAACAGCAGAACAAGGTGGACAACTTAGAGATAAAATGAGTAAATATAATTTGAGAAACTTAGAGAAATAGAATAATTTGTTGAAAAAAGTATGATAAAAGATAGTGCACTAAAAGATAAAATATAATACAATAAATTTGAGTATACCATTCTCCTTGGCATACTAATTAAAATCTATTTTTATATTAAAAGAGAATACATTTGAACGGAACATTAAAAGCTAACTATATTTATAGTTAGCTTTTAGTAATTTATATATAAAAAAATATAGGAAATTAATATATATATAGATAAAATAATAACAAAGTGTTGTAGATTTATGATTAAACTTATAGTTGATTAAAAGTCACAACGCCAAACAATATTGACAAATATTGTATTTAACATTATAATCAAAATGTTAAATGAGCTCGACTCAAGGGAGTTAGTAAGATAAACACAAAAGGACTAGGATTTGCTTACACTGAGTAGTGTAAGTTTTTTTTATATAAAAATGAGATATTAGTAGCTAAAATAAAACAATGATATAATAAAAAAATAAAGCAAATATATGGAGGTTAATATGAAAGAATTATTAGAGATGAATCCTATAATCGGTGCAATTAAGGATGATGAGAATCTTAGAGAAGTTGCAAAATCAGATTGTGATATTGTATTTTTATTAAACGGAGATATACTTACACTAAAAAAAAGAATAGAGTTTTTACATAATCATGATAAAAAAGTATTTGTCCATATTGATATGATACAAGGTATATCTTCAAGCCCTGTAATTGTAGATTATATAAAAAGAGAATTACATTTAGATGGAATAATAACTACTAAAAATAATATTGTAAAAAGAGCAATAGAACTAGACTTAAAAGTAATTCAAAGGTTTTTCTTTATAGATTCGATGTCTCTTGAAAATGCTATAGAAAGCTTAAGGAAAGTGAAGCCTCAGGCAATTGAAATAATGCCAGGTATATTACCTAAAGTAATAAAAAAGATGAATAAAACTTATCCTAATATACCGATAATTTGTGGGGGGCTTATAGATAAAAAAGAAGAAATAATAAATGTTTTATCAGTTGGAGCAATGGCTATATCAACTACAGACATTGATATGTGGTAAGACTCTTATAACAAAAAATTATGAATTAGCTTGAATATTATAAAGATTTTGTTTATTAAATATCAAACAAACTATTTCATTGACTGGAAAATGTTTTCATGATACCATTTAGTTAACTTAATATTAGGCTAGAGAAGAGAGAGCCTATAGTTTATAACTATAGGACCTCTCTGTTTTTTTTTGAAATATTAAGATTAGCTAAAAATATAAGGAGGAATTTAGATTGAAAAAAACATTAGTAGGCGAATGTATATCTGAGTTTATTGGATCATGGATATTAATATTTATAGGATGTGGATCAGTAGCATCTATGGTATTAAGTGGTGCAAGTATTTCACAATGGGAAATAGGTGTTATATGGGGATTAGCAGTAACAATGGCAATATACATAACAGGAGCGGTATCAGGAACTCATATAAATCCAGCAGTAACAATAGCTTTAATGGTACACAGAGATTTTCCAAAGAAAAAAGTATTACCGTATATAGTATCTCAAGTATTAGGTTGCTTTGTAGGAGCAGCTACAGTTTACTTCTTATTTAAGAATTTATTTATATCCTTTGAAAGCACTAATAATATAGTAAGAGCAAGTTCTGATGGTCTTGCTACTGCTGGAATATTTTCAACATATCCAAATGCAGCATTAAGTTCAATAGAGGCATTATTCGTAGAAATACTTATAACTATGTTTTTAGTTATGGTAATCCTTGCTGTAGGAGATGCAAAAAACTCTAAAAGACCTCATGCAAATTTAGCACCAGTTATGATAGGTTTAACAATAGCTATACTAGGAGGAAGTTTTGGAGTATTAACAGGATTTGCAATGAATCCAGCGAGAGATTTAGGACCTAAATTATTTGCAGTAATAGCAGGCTGGGGAACAGATGCATTAGGACCTAACATGTATTTTTGGGTACCAATAGTTGGACCAATAATAGGAGCAGTGATAGCAGGATTTGTATTTGATAAAGGTGTTAAAAAATATATGGACGAAGAAGAATCATTAGAAGAAATAAAATAATATTTACAGAAGTAAAATGATATGGCATCATTAATTGTAAAATAATAATATAAATATTAAAATAAATAATTACTGGGGGAACAAAAATGGAAGAAAAATATATAATGTCCTTAGATCAGGGAACTACTAGTTCAAGAGCTATATTATTTGATAAGCAAGGAAATATAGTAGCAACTTCTCAAAAAGAATTTACTCAATTTTATCCAAACCCAGGGTGGGTAGAGCATAACCCTATGGAAATATGGGGAAGTCAAAGTGGTGTGATGAGAGAAGTTTTAGAAACTAACGGTATAAAACCTGAAGAAGTTTGTGCTATTGGTATAACTAATCAAAGAGAAACTACAATAGTTTGGGATAAAAATACAGGGAAACCGGTATATAATGCAATAGTATGGCAGTGCAGAAGAACATCTCAAATATGTGATGAAATAGAAGCAAAAGGATACAAACAAAAAATTAAAGAAAAAACAGGGCTTATATTAGACGCGTATTTCTCAGGAACTAAAATAAAATGGATACTTGATAATGTTGAAGGTGCAAGAGAAAAAGCAGAGAATGGAGATTTATTATTTGGAACAGTAGACACTTGGTTAATATGGAATTTAACTCGTGGTAAAGTTCATGTAACTGATTATTCAAATGCAGCTAGAACAATGCTTTATAATATAAAAGATTTAAAATGGGATGATGAAATTCTTGAAGCTCTAGATATACCAAAGAGTATGTTACCAGAAGTAAAACCATCTAGTTGTGTGTATGGATATACTGATGAAGGAATGTTATCAGGTGCACAAATTCCAATAGCAGGATGTGCAGGAGATCAACAAGCAGCTTTATTTGGTCAGACTTGTTTTGAAGAAGGATGTGCTAAAAATACTTACGGAACAGGTTGTTTTATGTTAATGAATACTGGAGAAAAAATGGTTGAATCTAAAAATGGATTACTAACAACTATAGCTTGGGGTGTTGATGGAAAAGTAGAGTATGCACTTGAAGGAAGTATATTCATAGGTGGAGCAGCGATACAATGGTTAAGAGATGAACTTAGAGTATTATATGATGCCAAACAAAGTGAATTCTATGCACAAAGTGTTAAGGACACTAATGGAGTGTATGTAGTTCCAGCATTTGCAGGTCTTGGTGCACCTTATTGGGATATGTATGCTAGAGGAGCTGTAATGGGTCTTACTCGTGGAGCAAATAGAGCTCACTTGGTTCGTGCAACACTTGAATCAATTGCATATCAAGTAAAGGATGTATTGAATGCTATGCAAGAAGATTCTGGACTTGAGCTAAAAGATCTTAAAGTAGATGGAGGAGCAAGTGCGAATAATTTCTTAATGCAATTCCAATCAGATATATTAGATGTTAATATAAACAGACCTAAAGTGGTTGAAACTACTGCATTAGGAGCAGCATACTTAGCAGGGCTTGCTGTAGGATTCTATGAAAATAAAGAAGATATAAAAAATTCTTGGATAATGGATAAAGAATTTGAATCAAATATGAGTGAAGCAAAAAGAGCTGTTTTATATAAAGGATGGAAAAAAGCAGTAAAAAGATCACTAGAATGGGCAAAAGAAGATGAAGAATTTGAAAAAGAACTAGAATCTGTTGATTGCTAAAAATAATCTGTAAAGATATTGACAAAAAGTGACAAATGAGATAATATGAGTATATAAAAAGAAAAGGTTTTCACTAATGTTAATATTTTATATAAATATTAGTGGATTAAAATATTTATGGCTAAGAGATGAGAGAGCCTTCTATACAATGTATAGGGGGTCTCTCTATTTTTTTATCAAAAATGAAAATATGGAGGTAAAAATATGTATGATATAGCAATAATAGGAGCTGGAATTAGCGGAAGTTCTATAGCTCGTGAACTATCAAAATATAATTTAAAAACTATAGTACTTGAAAAGGGAGTTGATGTATGTCAAGGTACGACTAAAGCAAATAGTGCTATAGTGCATGGGGGATTTGACGCTAAAGAAGGTAGTTTAAAAGCAAAATTAAATGTAGCAGGAAATAAATTGTACCCTAAACTTTGTGAAGATTTAAATGTAGAATTTAAGCAAAATGGTTCTTTAGTATTAGCTTTTAATGAAGAGGATGAAAAACATATAAAAGATCTTTATGAAAGAGGAATAAGAAACAATGTAGATGGACTTAAAATATTAAATAGGGAAGAAGTAATAGAAATAGAACCAAATATTAATAAAAATGTCATCAGTGCTCTTTTATGTGAGGTAGCAGGGATTGTTTGTCCATTTAATTTAAATGTAGCTCTTATGGAGAATGCAATAGAAAATGGTGCAGAGCTTCAAGTGCAATCGAAAGTTATAGGGATTGAAAAAATAGATGATTATTTTGATATAAAGCTTTTAAATAAAGATAATATTAAATCAAAATATATTATAAATGCAGCTGGTGTTTATGCTGACAAAATAAACAACATGATAGGTGGGGATGAATACTTTATAATACCTAGAAAAGGTGAGTATAAAGTGTTAGATAAAAGTGAAGGTAAAATGGTAAATCATGTAATATTCCAATGTCCAACAGAAAAAGGAAAAGGTGTATTAGTTACAAAAACTGTTCATGGAAATTTATTAGTCGGACCAAATGCTACAATAGTTGATAATGCTGAGGATATAACTACAACTAGAGACGGTATAAATGAAATCGTAGAAAACTCAAAGAAAAGTATAGAAAATATAGATTTTAGAAAAACAATAACATCGTTTGGAGGAGTTAGAGCAACTCCTAATACTGGAGATTTTTGTATATTTGCATCAAATAAGTGTAAAAACTTCATAAATGTAGGGGGTATAGAATCACCAGGACTTGCATCGGCACCAGGTGTTGCAAAGTACGTAGTAGAATTACTGAAAAACGAAGGATTAATCCTAGTAGAAAAAGCAAACTTTAATCCAATAAGAAATAAAAACAAATCATTTGTAAAAATAAATAATGAAGAAAAAAATGCAATGATAAAAAATAATAAAAATTATGGAAAAATAGTATGTAGATGTGAAAGTATTACAGAAGCTGAAATAATAGATGCAATAAATTCTACTTGTGGTGCTAGAACTGTAGATGGAGTAAAAAGAAGAGTTAGACCAGGCATGGGAAGATGCCAAGGTGGATTTTGCGGACCTAAAGTAATAGAAATAATAGCACGAGAGTTGAATATGAGTATAGAAGATGTATTAAAAGATTACGAAAAATCAAATATGGTAGTAGGAAAAGTAAAAGAGTTAAGGGGTGAGTTAGTTGAAATATAATGTAGTAGTAGTAGGAGGAGGACCTGCAGGTCTTGGAGCAGCAGTAGAAGCTAAAAAAAATGGTGCAAAAGATATACTTATAATAGAAAGAGATAGAGAATTAGGTGGAATATTAAACCAATGTATTCACAATGGATTTGGATTACATGAATTTAAAGAAGAACTGACAGGTCCTGAGTATGCTCATAGATTTATTGAAATGGTAAAAGAAGAAAATATAGATTATATGCTAAATACTATGGTACTTAATATAAATGAAGATAAAACTATAGAAGCTTTAGGAGAATATGGTTTAATAAATATAGAAGCCGATGCAATAGTTTTTAGCAATGGGATGTAGAGAAAGAACAAGAGGTGCTATAGACATACCAGGATACAGACCTAGTGGAGTGTATAATGCAGGTGCAGCTCAAAGGCTTAGTAATATGGAAGGTTATATGGTAGGAAAAGAAGTAGTGATATATGGTTCTGGTGATATTGGGCTTATAATGGCTAGACGTATGACTCTAGAAGGTGCTAAAGTTAAAGCAGTAGTTGAAGTTAACCCTCATTCAAGTGGATTAACTAGAAATATAGTACAATGTTTAAATGACTTTAACATACCATTAATGCTAAGTACAGGTATAAGTTATATACATGGAAAGCAAAGGGTTGAAGGTGTTACTCTTTCGAAACTTGATGAAAACAGAAGACCAATAGAGGGAACAGAAGAATTTATAAAATGTGATAGTGTACTTTTATCAGTAGGTCTTATACCTGAAAATGAATTAAGTGTTGAAGCGGGTGTTAAGCTAGATATTAAGACTAGTGGACCAATAGTTAATAACTCAATGATAACTAATATAGATGGAGTGTTTGCTTGTGGAAATGTTGTTCATGTGCATGATTTAGTAGACTTCGTTACAAAGGAAAGCAGAATAGCAGGGAAAAATGCTGCACTTTATTCTTTAAATAAATTAATACAAAATGATACAGTAAGTACAATAGCAAATGATGGAATTTCATATATAGTTCCTCAAAACATAGATACAAAATGTGAAGAAGATATAAATCTATTTATGAGAGTTAGAGCTATTTACAAAAATAAAAAATTAGTGGTAAGAAGTAATGATAAAGTTATATTAGAAAAGAAAAGGCTTCATATGATACCATCTGAAATGGAAAATATAAAAATAAGTAAAGATTTATTTAAAGATATTACAGGAAATATAACTGTAAGCGTTGAGGAGGTTTAAATATGGAAAATATTACTTGCATAGTTTGTCCAATGGGATGTCCATTGGTGGTAACTAAAATAGATGATGGATATAAAGTAGAAGGTAACACTTGTAAAAGAGGAGAAAAATATGGAGTAGAAGAATTAACAAATCCTAAAAGAGTTATAACTACTACTGTTAAACTTACTGACTCATACTTAAATTTACTTCCAGTTAAAACTAGCGATTCAGTTCCTAAAGGAATGATATTTGAGATAATGGAAGAATTAGATAATATAAAGGTCATTGCACCTATAAATGTTGGGGATATAATAATAGAGAATGTATTAAATACTGGTGTAAACATACTTAGTTCAAAGAGTGTAGAAAAGTTTAATATATAGAATATAAATGAAAGACGATAATTATTTTTAATAAAATAATTATCGTCTTTCATTTATATAATGAAATTTATTTTTGAAATTAAAGTTCTGAATTATATTGATTTTAAAGGATGTTATTATAGAATTAAGTATATTTTAAATAGGTATAAAAGGATTAATCAATAAAAATATATTGAAAAACAATAAAAAATTATTGACTAAAAAAATATTCTGTATTATAATTTAACTAAAGAAATTAGAAATTATGGAGGTAAAGAAATGAAAAAATATGCTTTGAATTTAATACCATTTGTTATAGGGTTAGGATGTTTTATAGCGTTTAATATTATAGGAAGTAAAGTTTTACCTAATGGAACTCTTGATGAACCGTTTTTCTTAATACCAATTGCGTGTATATTTTTCGCTATAGGTATAGTTGGAGTTATAGGTAGATTAATATCGTTTTATATTAAGTCTAAACAACCTAGTAAATAAAATGTTGCATTAAAAATAACTATTTTAAAAAATAAAAGGAGAGTTAGAGTTGAATGATATATTAATATTTTTAACAGGAGTGATAATTTACTTAATAGGACTGATATACAAAGCTTGTAATCATAGGTATAAAAATTTTATAAAAAAAATATGTCTTATTTCATTTTTATTTTCTATTGTTATAATATTAATTGGCAACATATTTGATTTTTCAGATATTAAATATTTGCTTGGTGGAATTTTGATTATAATATTTCCTATTATTTCAACTTTAATCAAATCTGAAATATAAGAAAGTTATGCAAAATAGATAAAATCTATTTTGCATAGCTAAAACATAGATAAAAACTATTTTAAGAAAAATGTCGAATGTAGTAAACTGATAAAGTGAAGGATAATTTGAATTATTGAAATTATCTTAAAATTAAGTATCTTATGATGCGTGTATCATTTGTACTAATTACGCTTATAAAAATCAGAGAGGAGAAAAGATGAGAAAAAAAGTTAGTATATTATTGCTTACATTTTCATTTATGCTTTCGATACTACTAGTTGGATGCAATTCGAAAAAAATTAACAATGAGGAACAATTCAATGAAAGTGAATACAAAAATGTAGAGTATTTTATTACACCACAGGAATTAAATAAAATTATAGGTAGTAAAGATATTATATTATTAGATTGTAATAAACCTGATGTATATCAAAAAAAAACATATACCAGGTGCTGTTAACATCGGAATTCATGCTTTTTCAGACATATCAAATAAAATAGGAGATCCAGGGT
This sequence comes from Peptostreptococcaceae bacterium VA2, assembly GCA_000686145.1. Taxonomy (GTDB): domain Bacteria; phylum Bacillota; class Clostridia; order Peptostreptococcales; family Peptostreptococcaceae; genus Romboutsia_D. The sequence goes on from JMMB01000007.1 coordinate 1,545,015, forward strand.
GGGGAACTATTTTAGACAAAGCTAAATTACAAAATAAAATGGAAACATTAGGAATTGATAATAGCAAAACAGTAGTATTTTATTCTGATGTATTTAAAGGTCCAGGCGCAGATGGAAGAGCTGTATGGCAGTCTAAAGTTGCAGGGCTTGATAATGTGAAAATGTTAGTGGGTGGACTAAGTTACTGGCAAGATTTAGGGTACGAAACTACTGATAAAGTGTCAAAAGCAACATCTACTAAAGGGTTAGAGTTAAAGGATTACGATACGAGTTACATAGCTACAAAAGAATATGTAAAAGAAAACTTAGTAAAACAAGTTATTATAGATGTTAGAACAAAAGGTGAATATGAAGGTTCTCAAAAAGTAGGAGAGCCAAGAGGTGGGCATATAAAGGGTGCTATAAATATGCCGTGGTTAGAACTTTTAAATGATGATGGAACCCCAAAAGATAAAGAAGAAATCAAAAAAATTATGGCATCATTAGGTGTTAAACCAGAAGATGATTTTGTACTATACTGAACTATGGGTATTAGATCTGGCTATGCAGCCATGATCCTCAAAGCAGTTGGCTTTGAAAATGTTAAAAATTATGAAGGATCTATATACGAATGGGGTGGAGATTCTAGCCTTCCTATGGAAAAATAGATTAAAACTTAATATATAGTAATTAGAAATATTTAAGCCCTACATTTATATCTATAAATGTAGGGCTTAAATAGCTTACAATAAATGTTGAAAAATTTGCAACTGAAAAAAACTAAGTTATAATATATTATAGTATTCAATATATCATGCATAGATATAGATTTAAAATATTAACGAGAATACATGGAGGTAGAAGATTGAGTATACTTAGTTTGAAAAATATAAAATATTCATTTGGAAATACAGATATCTTAGAGGGGATAAACTTAGATATAAATAAAGGTGACTGTATTTCTATAGTAGGTAAATCAGGATCAGGAAAAAGTACATTATTAAAGTTGTGTGCAGACTTAGTAACACAAATAGAAGGAGAAATCATATATAATGGAAAAAATTATAATACTTACAATCCAATTGATCTTAGAAAAAATATAAGCTACTGTGTACAGCTACCATATCTGTTTGGAGATAATATCTGTGATAACTTAGAATATCCATTCAAAATAAGAAAAGATAAAATAAATAAATTGAAAATAAAAGAATATTTGAATAAATTCAACTTGGATGAAAGCTACTTACAAAAAGATATAAATTCATTATCAGGTGGGGAAAAGCAAAGAATAGCACTTATTAGAAATTTAATATATACACCAGATATATTGCTTTTAGATGAAGTTACCTCTGGGTTAGATTATCAAAATGCTAAGTTAGTTGAAACTTTAATTAAAGAAATGAATGAAAGTGGTGTTACCGTAATTTGGATAACACATAATCTAGAGCAAAGTGAATCTATATTTAATAAAAGGATTTGCATTGAAGAAGGAAAGATAATTAAAGAGGAGATATTTAAATAATGGAAACTATTTCACTAACAATAGCATCGATTTTAATCATCATACCTATATTTATATCACATAAGGAAAAATTGGGATTAGAGAAAGAAATAATTATAAGTATGCTCAGAGCAATAATTCAGTTAATAATAGTTGGGTACATATTAGAATTTATATTTGGAATGGAAAATCCTATATTTACACTTTCACTAGTTTTAATTATGATAATTAATGCTGCTTTAAATACTAAAAAAAGAGGCGAAGGAATAAAAAATTGTGAAAAAATAGCTTTTATAGCAATAATATCAGGAACAAGTATTACATTGTTTGTATTAGTTATTTCTAAGGCTATACATTTTGTTCCAAATGAAATTATACCAGTAGGAGGGATGATAGTTAGTAATTCCATGGTAGCTATAGGCCTAGCATACAGAAACTTAAATACTAGTTTCAAAAATAGAAGAAATGAAGTAGAAGTTAAATTATCACTAGGAAGTGATATAAATGACGCATCGAAAGAGATAATAAAAGATAGTATAAAAATGGCAATAATACCAACTATAGACTCAGCAAAGACATTAGGAATAGTATCTTTACCAGGAATGATGACAGGACTTATATTAGGTGGGGTATCTCCTATTATTGCAATAAAATTTCAAATCATGGTTACGTTCATGATACTATCATCGGTCTCTATAGCAGTAATAATAGCAGTATATCTAGCATATAGAGATTTCTTTAATCAAAGAAAGCAACTTAAATAATAGGAATCAATATGAATAATTGGAAACTGTATTTTGAAATAATATAAATCGCATTAGATAAAAGTTAGGATTTTTTATAAATTCTAACTTTTTTTATATAAATAAGCTATGTTTATATTTGTAGGAAAGGAAATCATAAAATAATGCTAGATAAACTGAATTATGAATTTAACTATTATGGTGAAAATATTTGTAGATTAAGAAAAGTAAAAGAAAAGTATGATCCATATAATGTATTTAATTTTCCTCAAAGTATAAAATAAATATACGAAAAATTAATAGATCTATAAAAAAACAGTAAGCATAATAATACTTATTGTTTTTTTATGGATTGTTTTTTTAATAAAGTTTATAAAAATAAATAAAGTTAATGAAAAAATGAAAAAAGATTACTTATACTAAATTTAATTTAAATTAATATAAGAATTAGGATAGTTATACTAAACTAAATATAATTTAATATGAACTTAAAAAAATAACTAATCCTTTATACGTTTAAAATACTGATATATAAAGAAAATATTAAAAATAAAATAAAAATAAAAAAACACTTGAAAAAATACTGAAAAATTGTATAATTAATAAAGTAAGTTTAATAAAAATAAACAAAAAAAATAGTTATAGTGATATTTGTGAAAAATAGTAAGCGATTAATGGAAAGGAGGACACAATATGCAGGATGAAATTTATGGTAAAATACCTCTTTTGGATAACCTTAAAAAATACTCAGTTAAAGATATAACTTGCTTTGATGTCCCGGGTCATGTAAGAAATAGAGGCGTTAAAATTTTAAATGAGTATTTCGGGGACGATATCATGAATATGGATATAAACTCATCTCCAAGAATGGATAATGTATCAAATCCTCAAAGCATAATAAAAGAAGCAGAAGGTTTATTAGCCAAAGCATATAAAAGTAAAAATGCTTTTTTTATAACTAATGGAACAACGCAGGCAATACATGCAATGATATTGGCTACAATAAATCCGGGGGATAAGGTTCTTCTACCAAGAAATATTCATAAGTCAGTTATAAATGCACTTATTTTAAGTGGAGGCCAGCCTATATTTATACAACCTGAGTTTTGTGATGATTTAGGAATAAGTTTAAATATTGACCATTATAAAGTAAAAGATATAATTGATAAAACAGAGGATATAAAAGCTATATTTTTATTAAATCCAACGTATTATGGAATGTGTTGTGACTTAAAAGAAATAATTGATATATGTAGTGAGAAAAACATTTTAGTATTAGTAGATGAAGCTCATGGAGCACACTTTCCGTTTAATGATGAATTACCTGTATCAGCTATGGAATTAGGAGCACATATGAGTGCAGTGAGTATTCATAAAACAGGAGGTGCACTTACTCAAGCTTCCGCACTTTTAATAAATGAAAATATAGATGCTAGCAAAGTTAAGCAAATTATAAATATGCTGCAATCAACATCCGCATCATATTTACTTATGGCAAGTATTGATGGAGCGAGGCATAATTTAGTAGAAAATGGTCAAGGTCAATTATTAAATGCTTTAAAACTTTCAAGGTATGCAAAATCAAGAATAAATAAGATTAATAATATAAAAGTTATGTCTAAAGAACTTATAGGCAGCAAAGGTGTAAGTTATTTAGATGAAACAAAGTTATGTATAAATGTAAAAAAACTTAATTTAACAGGATTTGAAGTTTATGATTTACTTTATAAAGAATTTGATATACAACCGGAGATGGCAGATTTATACAATGTATTAGCACTTGTATCTATTGGAACTACAAAGGAAGATATTGATAAACTTATAAATGCATTAGAAATAATATCGACTATAAGTAGTAAAAATCAAAGTACAAAAAATATAAAAATAAAGCAAATAAAACCTATAGTAAAGCTTAATCCAAGAGAAGCGTTTTACTCAGACAAAGAAAATGTAATATTAAATAATTGCGTAGATAGAGTCTGTGGGGAAAGTATAATGGCTTATCCACCAGGGATACCTATAATAGCACCAGGAGAGTTGATTACTAAAGAGATTATTGATTATATAAAAATATTAAAAGATAATAATGCATATTTATGCGATATGAATGACAAAAATTTAGAAACAATACTAGTTATAATTTAAAAATAAATATTTAGGAGAGTGGTTATTATGCAATTTGAAACATTAGGACGCCATATATTAGTCGAATACTATAATTGTGATGAGGAGATTTTAAAAGATCCCAAAAATATAGAAAAATATATGAATGATTCAGCATTAAACGCAAAAGCAACAATAGTAGATTCAGTATTTCATCATTTTAATCCTTGGGGTGTGTCTGGTGCAGTTATAATTGCAGAATCTCATTTAACAATACATACTTGGCCGGAATATGGATATGCAGCCGCCGATTTTTTCACTTGTGGAGATATAGATCCTTGGAAAAGTTTTGAATTATTAGAAGAACTATTAAAAGCAGAGAGAAGTGAATCAACAGAAATACCAAGAGGATTAACATCAAAAATACAAAAATTTTCAAAAAAAGATTTAGGCAAAATTACATTTAAGCCTGAAGCTATATAAGTAAATAATGCCTATAAAAACAGCTTAATTATAAAATGAATTAAATGGTTGCACCCAGTTAATGAATTTTATAAAGCTTTAAAATTTAGCAATACAGAAACTCGCAATTTCCAGCTAATAAAAATAAATTTGAATTAATATTATAACATAAATATATGCAATAAACAAATTTGCGTAGATATGAAGTAAGAATAACAATAAATATATATAAATTATTAAAATAGGTTTTGGAGGTAGTATTATGGAACTTTGGTACACAGAACAATGGACTAATAATGTACGTTTCTCAATAAAAGTAGAAAAACATTTATTTAGTGAAAAATCAGATTTTCAACAAGTGGATGTTTTTGATAGTGAAGAGTTTGGAAAATTTTTAACAATAGATGGGCTTATGATGGTAAGTTATAAAGATGAATTTATATATCATGATATGATAGTTCATACTCCTATGGCTACTAATATGAATATAAAAAATGTATTAGTTATAGGTGGTGGAGATGGAGGAACTGTAAGAGAACTTACTCGTTATCCACAAATTGAAAAGATAGATATGGTTGAAATAGATAAGATGGTAGTAGATGTATCAAGAAAATACATTGATATATGTGCATGTAAACTAGATGATGAAAGAGTTAACTTATATTATGAAGATGGAGTAGCTTTTGTTAAGAATTCTAAAGATAAAGTTTATGACTTAATAATAGTTGATTCGACAGATCCAATAGGACCAGGAGAAGGATTATTTTCATTAGATTTTTATAATGACTGTTATAGAGTATTGAGTGATGATGGAATACTTGTAAACCAAAATGAAAGTCCATATTTTGATTTTAATGCTAAAGAAATGAAAAGAGCAAATGAAAAAATAAAAAACATATTCCCTATAACTAAAGTTTATCAAGCTCATATACCAACTTATCCATCAGGGCACTGGTTATTTGGATTTGCCTCTAAAAAATTAGACCCAACAAAACATCAAAATAAAGAAGCTTGGGAAAATTTAAAACTTAAAACTAAATACTACAATAGTGACATACATCAAGGAGCATTTATGTTGCCTCAATATGTTAAGGATATGCTAAATGAAGAAAAATAATTTTTCGCATATAAATACATTTATGGCAATGGATACTACTTATGAAGAAGCAAATGTAGTAGTTTATGGTGTGGGATTTGATGGTACTACTTCAAACAGACCGGGAACTAGGTTTGCAAGTAGTGCTATGAGGCTTGAATTTGATGGACTTGAGACTTATAGTCCAACTCTAAATTTAGATTTAGAAGATTTTAAAGTTTGCGATAGAGGAGATTTAGAACTAAGCATAGGAAATACTGATAAAGTATTAGAAGAAATATATGAAGGAACTAAAGAAATAGTAAATGATAATAAAGTGCCTTTTATGATAGGTGGAGAACATTTAGTAACGCTTCCTGCTTTTAAAGCAGTTTATGAAAAATATGAGGATGTATATATAATTCACTTTGATGCTCATACAGATCTTAGAGAAAGCTATAATAATAATAAAAATTCTCATGCAACAGTAATAAAAAGGATATGGGACATAGTGGGGGATAATAAGATATTTCAATTTGGAATAAGATCCGGAACTAAAGATGAATTTAACTTTGCATTAAAAGAAAAGCATACTTATATGGAAGTATCAACTATAAATACTTTTGAAACAATAGTTAAAAATTTAGAAGGTAAAAATGTTTATTTAACAATAGACTTAGACGTATTAGACCCATCAATATTTCCTGGGACTGGAACGCCAGAACCTGGTGGTATAACGTATAGAGAATTAGAAAATATTTTTAAAATATTAAAAAATAGAAATATAAATTTAGTAGGTTGTGATATAGTTGAGCTTAGTCCAGATTATGATAATTCTGGCGTATCTACAGTAGCCGCATGTAAAGTATTAAGAGAATTAATACTTATAATTTGTGATAAACTAAAAGTCAAAAACTAATTTATATATAATAATATAAAGCTAAATAGTTTGAAGATAAAGCATAGTGGTGAAAATTAACCGCTATGCTTTATTTAAATATATCACTATTTATAAAATAGGAATATATAAATAGTGATATAATATAAATTAATAAACCTAATAGCATCTTTTTCTATGGGTATTTTTAATATGTTTGTAGGGATATATTAATAATGTGTCAATTAATATCAATACCATTTCCACAAGGTATATTTATAATAACTGTATCTTTTTTTATGAGAAATGGACTTATGAATATGGCAATGCCATTAATTCAAAATTTATCTATGGAAATGATAGAGGATAAAGATAGGACAAATATGAGCAGTTTAATGTCATTGTCAGGTAATATAAGCAGAGCTATAGGTATAGCAATAGGTGGGTTTTTAATGCAAAATGTATCATATACAGCACCGTATTACTTTACAGTACTATTTTATATAATAGCAGTAGCGTTATTTGTATATATTTACAAACAAGGTGCTAAAATAAAAAAAGAAAGCTTATGTATTAATTTAATAAATAAAGATTAATAAATAGTTTTTATTATGTTAATATAAATATAAAACTTAATTTAGGAGGGAATTATGCTAGAAAATGGAAGAACTACATGTAGCTGTAAAAACACAAAATGCTCAAGATTTGGAAAGTGTAGAGAGTGTATAAAACATTATAAAGATCACAATAATAAATTACCTCATTGTAAAGTACCTGAGAATATAGAAGCAGCTAAAAAAATTAGTGGATTTTCTCATGTCATTTGCTAGTATATTCATATTTAAGATTATATGAATAATAAAAAATGGAAAAATAAATAGATTAACAGTAAAGCACAGCGGTAAGTAATTATCCTGGTGCTTTATTTTAATGTGAAAGTAAGCTGCATAAATTAAAATCTTAAAATGTGGTAAAATAATATATCATTAATGAATAAGGAGAAAAAATATGTTTTGGTTTTCAGACAATAAATATAAAGCTAAGGATAGCTTAGATAAATACGAACAACTAGAAAAATTAGTATGGAACTTTTTTATGGAAGAAATCCCAAGGTTAGGCTTTGAACAAAGAGAAGGTCAGGAAGATATGGCACTTGATATTTGTTATAGTATAAAAGAGAAAAAACATACAATAGTAGAAGCAGGAGTTGGAATAGGAAAATCTTATGCATATATTGTACCGCTTCTTTATTATAATCTTTTATTTAATAAACCGATATTAATAGCTACTTCAACAATAGCACTTCAAGAACAATTAATAAAAGACGTTAAAAAAATATGTTCTTATATAAATCATAGGCCAGAAATAATACTAGCAAAAGGTATGACTCATTTTGCATGTAGGAAACGAGCGGATGAATACTTCAAAGATAATAACAAAATCAATGAAGAAGATGAAGTTCTTTACCAATATGTACAAAATGGAATTGTTGATAAAAGATTTATAAACTTAGAAATAAACGATGAGATGTGGGGAAATGTATCTATAAAAAGTACAGACCATAGTAAGTGTGAGTACTTTAAGACATGCAGATTTATGAGACTTAGAAATAATATGTTAGAAACTAAAGGGGTTATACTTTGTAATCAAGACTTATTAACAGTACATTTTCAAAAGCTTAGAAAAGGTCATAAAGGGTTATTAAGTGAGAATATAGATTTAATAGTGATAGATGAAGCTCATAACTTAGAAGACAAAGTAAGAAATTCACTTATTGAAAGTTATAGTAAAAATAGTATAAAGACTTTAATTAAAGAATCTAGAAATAGTATTAAAAAAGTTAGTATTAAAAATAGCCTGGATTTAGAAATTAAAAATGCAAATGATATATTAAATTTATTATTTTTAGAGTTAGAAAAACAAATCAAAGTTCAAATAAAGGAAAATCTAAAATTAAAAAATAATGACATAGAAAGATTCTTTATAAGGATTGAAGATATAAAAATTTTAATAGATAAAATACAAAAACAAATTAAAATAATATATGAAAAAGTTCAATTTTATAGTGATAGCAATTTGAGTGAAGAAATAATTGAAAGTCTAGCTGACTTAGACTTATTTTTAAATAATATATTAGATGAAAATTCTAATGATTTATTTTGGATGGAAAAGAATCGTAGTATAGAAATTTTTTCATGTCCTAAAAATATAGATAAAGAAATAAGAAAATTATATTTTGATAAAACAAAAACCACAATACTAACTTCAGCTACAATTGCAGACAAAAACAAAGGCGACGAGAAAGATAGATATGAATACTTTATAAAAAATACAGGATTCAAAGTTGAGGATGGATTCTTATCTAGCCCGAAATACTCTCCTTTTAAATATAATAAAAATGCAATGATTTATTGCGCAGAAAATATGCCTCATCCAACTTATGAAAGAGAGGATTTTATAAAAAAGGGGACAGAAGAAATAATAAAACTAATAGATATTACTAAAGGTAAAGCTTTGATATTATTTACGTCAAAGAATGATTTAAATGAGGTATATAATATATTGAATAAAAGAAATCTTGGGTATAATTTGTTAAGGCAGAGTATGTCATCATCACAAGATGAGATACTAGACGAATTTAAAAAAGATGAAGATTCTGTACTTTTAGCTACAGGTACATTTTGGGAAGGAATTGATATTCCAGGTAAAGCTTTATCAAATTTAATAATATTTAGGTTGCCATTTCCAGTACCAGATCCTATCATTGAATATAAAAGAAATACTAGCAAGGATTTTTTGATGGAGGTTAGTGTACCATATATGATAGTTAAACTTAGACAAGGTATAGGAAGGCTAATTAGAAAAGATAATGATAATGGAATAGTAGCTATACTTGACTCAAGAATAGCATCAAATTCAAATAGCAGATATAAAGATGTTGTATTTGATTCACTTCCTATTAAAAATAGAAGTAGTAATATTGAGTATATGAGAAAATTTTATAATGGCCATTTATAGGATATGAATTATAAAAAATAGATTATAAATATCTAATTTAAAACATCTTCTAGAATACGATTTCCTGGGTAATATGAGTTAGCTGAAAATATATGCAGGATTTGTCAAAATTTCGTCAAGGTTTTGACATAATAATGACACAATTTATATGTATAATAAATTTGTAATAAAAAATAAAATTATATTAATAAACAAAAGTGTATGGAAGAGGGAGAGATTAGATGAAAAAATTAAAATTAGTATTAGCATCTGCATTTATGTTAGTAATATTAAATCCAATTAATTCAAATGCGATGCATATAATGGAAGGCTTTTTACCGATGAAGTGGTCTATTATATGGAGTATTATATTTATACCATTTTTCTTAGTAGGTGTAAAATCTATAAATAAAATAGTAAAAGAAGAACCTAAAAAGAAAGTATTGTTAGCTTTATGTGGAGCATTTGTATTTGTGCTATCTGCGCTAAAAATACCATCATTAACAGGAAGTTGTTCACATCCAACAGGGGTAGGATTAGGAGCAATATTATTTGGACCAAGTGTTATGGCAGTATTAGGAACAATAGTACTTTTATTCCAGGCACTACTTTTAGCACACGGGGGGATAACAACACTAGGAGCCAATGCTTTTTCAATGGCAATCGTTGGACCAATAGTTACATTTTGTATATTTAGATTTTTAAAGAAAAGAAATGTTAAAATTGGAACAAATGTATTTATAAGTGCAGCTCTAGGTGATTTATGTACATATACAATAACAGCGCTTCAACTTGCATTAGCTTTTCCAGATGCAACTGGTGGAGTAATGGTTTCTGCAGCTAAGTTTTTAGGGGTTTTCTTTATGACTCAAATACCAATAGCAATAGCAGAAGGTATCCTTACTACTGTGATTTATAACTTAATAACTACAAGAGAAGGAAAGGAAGTGGATTGCGATGAGTTCCAATGCTAAATTAGACAATAAAAAAAATAAATCTAACAATAAAAAAAATATAATACTAATGTTACTAGCTGTAGGAATTATAATAATCCCTCTTTTACTTAATCCAAAGGCAGAATATGGTGGAGCAGATGGGCATGCAGAGGATCTTATAACACAAATAAATCCAGAGTATGAACCATGGTTTAAAAGTTTATATGAACCGCCAAGTGGAGAAATAGAAAGCTTGTTATTTTCAACTCAAGCTGCTTTAGGAGCTGGAATTATAGGATATTACTTAGGAAGTAGAAAGAAAAAATAAATATATATTGAAAAAGGAATAAAGATAGACTAATATATATAATATAACAACTTAAAAATATTATGGGTACTCTAAGAGAGTAAAAGGGAAAAAGGTAAAAACCTTTGCAGCACCCGCTACTGTAATGTGGACGAACGTTTGTAACCACTGTAAAAATTTTACGGGAAGGAGACTAGTAGGATGAAGCTAAGCCAGGATACCTGCCTATAATAGCCAAGAAGTTCTTCGGGGATGGGGAATGTTCTTATTATCAAATATGATATAAGTATATCTATGATATAAAGATAAGCTCAACCCATTTCGGTTGGGCTTTTAAATTTGCCCTTAAGCAATTTAAATATAGATGTAAAAACCTAACCTTATTAAATGCTTTAGTTGCCATACTAAAGCATTTTTCTTTTGCTTAAAAAATAATACATTAAAATGAAAAGTAATTTTACATAATTTTATAAATAGGGGAGTGGGATAGATTGTCTAAGACACTGATTTTAATATGTGATGATCAAGAATCAGTACATGAAACAATAGGAGAATATTTAAAAATAGAGGGTATGGATTATATATCAGCATATGAAGGGTTAGACGCACTGAATAAAGCAAAAAAATTTAAACCTGATTTGATACTATTAGATTTAATGATGCCAAAAATGTTTGGGACTGATGTATGCAAAGAAATACGTAAAAGTAGTGATGTACCAATTATTATGCTTACTGCAAAATGCGAAACTATAGATCGAATAATTGGGTTAGAACTAGGTTCAGATGATTATATTTCTAAGCCGTTTTCACCAAGGGAAGTTGTGACACGTATAAAAACTGTTTTAAGGAGAACTTCTAATGTAAGTAAAGCACTAAATTGTATAAAGTATAAAGATCTTGAAATAAATTTAGATAGCCATGAGGTTTATGTAAAAGGTGAATTAGTGAAAGTTACACCAAAGGAAATAAAAATATTTTATATGCTTGCTTCTAATCCTGGAAATATATTAAATAGAGAACATATACTATCTGAAGTTTGGGGATATGATTACTTTGGAGATACGAGAGTTGTAGATACTCAAATAAAAAGACTTAGAAAAAAACTTCCGCCATATGATTTAAACTGGGAAATTAAATCAATATATGGAGTAGGTTATAAGTTTGAGGTATCATAATGAAAGAAAGTATATTTAAAAGATTATTTAAAATCATAATAATAACAGCTGTAGGGGCAGTAGTAGTTACAATATTTTTTTGTAGTTTTACAGTAAAACAATATTTTTTAAGTGTAAATATGAATGAAATTAAGCAAGAAATAAACACACTGGCTATAAAGTTTGTAGAAAATGGAGCTAGCTTAAATGGAATAGTAGAGTCAGATTTAATGAAATCTGCCATTATTCAATGTTATGACAAATCGAGAAATGAAATTTCAAGTGAATATAATCATGAATCATTTACAGACGAAACTATTAATGAAGCCTTAGACCCATACATAGGTACAGTTTTAAAAGGCAATTCTGTAAAAGGTGTCACAAAATTATATGGAGTAGGAGATGATGTAGTACTTGTAGGACAGCCAATAAAACAAGATGGAAAAATAATAGGTGCTATGTTTTTTATTAAAATTGCATATCAACTTACCTCTTCCTTAAAAGGATTTTATATAGTATTAGGAGTAAGTATGATTTTATCTCTAATATCTATAATAATACCATTGTACATATTTATAAAGAGAATGATAAAACCATTGGATAATATGACTAGTGCTACAATAGATATGGCAAAAGGTAAATTTTCTACAAGAATAGAACAATATAAAGAAGATGAGATAGGTGAGCTTGCGAGTGCATTTAATTATTTAGCATCAAAGCTCCAGGAAAATGATGAACAAGCTAAGTTGTTAGAGCAAACTAGAAGAGACTATATTGCAAATATATCTCATGAACTAAAAACTCCAGTAGCATCTATACGAGCAATCGGAGAAACTCTAAATGATGATATATTTTTAGAAAAAATCGATAGAAAAAAATACTATAGTATGATACTTAGAGAATCAATGAGATTAGAGTTGCTTATTGAAGATATGTTAGAATTATCAAGATTGCAATCAGGAAATGTGGCACTTGAAAAATCTTTTGTAAGTATTGAAGAGATAATACATCAAGTTGTAGATGAGTTTGAAGTTAGAGCTGATGACTTAGATATAAATTTTAATGCGCCAAATAATTTAAAAGATATTCCGATGTTAGTTACTAATAAAAATCGGATAATACAAGTACTTGTAATATTATTAGATAATGCATTTAAATTTACAGAAGCTGAAGGAAATGTAAATATAGAAGTTGAAGAAGAAGAGGAGTTTGTAACAGTGAGTGTATGTGATAATGGACATGGAATTGATAAATCTGATATGCCATTTATTTTTGATCGCTTCTACAAAGTTGACAAGGCACACTCATCAATTGGGACAGGTATTGGATTATCAATAGCTTATGAGATTATGAAGCATTTAGATGAAAATGTATATGTAAAATCAGAAATAGGAAAAGGGTCAAAATTTATTTTCACAATAAAGAAGGCCTGTTTATTAAAACACTCGATATAGACCAGTTGGAATAAAAATATGAAATTCAATCATATAATTTATATTATTAGGAGATGATTTAATTTGGCACACAATATTAGTGTTATAAAAAAGAAAGATTATAAAGTAAGTGAATGGTCGGGAGGAACTACAACTGAGTTATATATATACCCTAAAGAATCAAAGTATAGTGAACTTGATTTTAAATGGAGATTGAGCTCTGCTAAAGTTGATATAGAAGAATCTGAATTTACGCATTTATCTGGAATAGATAGAAAAATAATGATTCTTGATGGAAAGTTAATTTTAGAACATGATGGTAAATACACTACTGAATTAAACGAATTTGATATGGATAGTTTTAGTGGAGATTGGACAACAAAAAGCTATGGAAAAGCAACTGATTTTAATCTTATGACAAGCAAAGGATGCACGGGTGACTTAGAATACATATTAGTTAATAAATCTAAAGAAATTACGCTTAAAAATAAACAACAGATGTATAAGAATATAGCAGAGGTTTTATATTGTGTAAGTGGAAAAATATCAATAGGATTAGATTCGAAAATAGATATATATGAAGGTGATTTATTTGTATTAACTAGAAATATAAATGATGATATGAAAAAAATAAATCTTTATAATAAATCTGAAGAATGCACTAAAATTATTAGAAGTATAATATATTTTTAAATAGCTAGTATCTATTAAAAATAAGCCTTAATAAGTATAAATCTGTATAATGAATAGTTTGAAGAATTTTAACATAAAGAGTATTTTTGAAGTTATGCAAGGAAAGTGTTATAGCTATTGATTCTGATTTGAAATTTATATATTCAAGTGATAGTTTTTTAAAGAGAATAGGATATTAACTAAAGGATGATTTGAAGGTAAAACACCTATATGATGTTTATTCACAATATAGGGGAGATGAAAATGCTCAAGAGTTTTGTGGAAAATATAAATAATATTAAATCTGATACCAATGAATTAGAAAAAGAAACATTAAGTGAGGAAGAAATATCGAAATATATTAATAAAGGATTCCAATTAACAAATCCTTTTTTTATTTAAAATGAGTATTCTTTCTCCATAATTATAAATTAAAATCTAAATGAAAAGAAAAAGACTATGAAGGGAGTGTGATTATATGGACAGTAGCCCCTTACCATTGAGGGAAAACTATAGAATTAAAAAATGTATAGAGTTCATATACATCACTATAAAACACTTATTATAGTTTATGGATATGAGCTCTTAAAGGGAGTGAGAGCATGAGAGAAATAATTGAAGAATTATTCTTAGATGATACCGTTGACTTTATTCAAGAATTACCTGCAAATATAATAAAAAAGTTCTTAGAAATACATCAATAGAAAAAAGAGAGCTTATAAACCAATTTTTAAAATATGAGGAAGATTCGGCTGGGTCAATAATGACAATAGAATTCGTTGACTTAAAAGAAGATATAACTTTAAAGCAAGCTATAAATCATGTAAGAAAAAATATATTAGATAAAGAAACTATTAAAACTTGTTTTGTAATTGATAAAAATATAAAATTAAAAGGGACGATATTTTTAAAAGATTTAATAGTAAGTGAAGAAGATGCTATTATAGCTAATATCATGAATAAAAATATAATATATACTAAAACAACGGAAGATCAAGAAAATATAGCAAGAATACGACTTGGTATATATGGCAGTAGTAGATAAAGAAGATAGGTTATTAGGTATGATTACAGTATATGATATTGTAGATATTATAGAACAAGAAAATACAGAAGATTTTCAAAAGATGGCTGCAATGCAACCAAATGAACAGCCATATCTAAAAACTCCTGTATTAGAACTTGCAAGACATAGAGTTATATGGCTTTTAGTTCTTATGATTTCAGCAACACTAACAGGGTCTATAATAAAGAGATTTGATGATGTTATACAATCAGTAGTAATATTAGCTGCAATAATGGCAAGTCCATTAATGACAACTATAGTAGATACATTCGCATTGATAGTTTACTTTGGTTTAGCCAAATTGATTTTAGGCGTATAACAATTTAGATAAATAAAGTCTACTAATAATTAAAAATTATTAGTAGACTTTATTTTTATAATACTAATAGACAATTTAATAAAGTTATTATTTAAAGTTTTAAAATAATGATTTTATTAGAGATAGATAAGAAAGAGGGCATAGATAAAATGAAAAAACTAATATACCTGTAGTAATGTTAACCGCTAAGGTAGAAGACGAGGATAGAATTGAAGGATTTAACTTAGGCTGTGGTGATTATATGTGTAAACCTTTTAATGATGGCTTCAAATCCTAAAAGGATATATACAATATAAGAACTTTTAGAAAATGTAGTAGAGGGATATTATGAAAAAATGGATAGAGTTATAGACAGTCATATAAAAAACCTAAGACAAAAAATAGAACTAGATTCAAAAGATTGTAAAATAATACAGACTGTTTATGGGGTAGGATATAAATTTGGGTTATAAAATCAAAAGAATATCATTAAATAAACAGATAATCATATCCTTTACTATAATAATGACTTTAACTATTTTAACTATAGGTATATTTGTTAATAAATCTTTTGAATCAGAATTTAGGAAGTATGTAGATGAGAGTAACAAAGCAGAAGTAGACCATCTTGTTTTGGATTTAAGAAATGTATATAAAGATTATGAATGGGATAGCGAAGCAATAAAGATATTAGGAGAAGATGCAATTAAAAAAGGAATAGCATTAGAGGTTTATGATAAAGATAACAACTTAATATGGGGCGTATTTGAAGATGAAAAAATGCTATCTAATCAAACCTTAAATAATATTCGTGAGAACATGAAAACCATAGATCAAAATTGGAATGGTAAACTTAAAGAGTATAAATTTAACATATATGATGATAGTAATAATTTTATAGGATATGAAAAAATAGTTCACTATGATTCAATATATTATATGGAAAATGACATTGAAATTTTGAATATAATGGATAGATTTATGATAACTATAAGTGTTGTATCTATAGGAAGTATTATAATTATATCAATAATAATATCTAAATCAATATCAAATCCCATAGAAAAAGTATCTAGTATGGCTAAAGTTATAGGAGAGGGAAAGTACAAAAATAAGTTAGATTATAAAAGCAACATAAAAGAAGTAGATGAACTTATAGTTTCTATAAATAAGTTAGCTGATGAGTTAAGTAAACAAGAGCAACTAAGAAAAAGATTAACTACAGATATAGCACATGAATTAATAACTCCAATAACTAGCATTCAAGGGCATTTGGATACTATTATAGATGGTATATGGGAGGCAACTCCAAAGAGACTTGTAAGTATAAGAGAAGAAGTATCTAGACTTGGAAATTTAATAGGAGATCTTAGAAATTTAGCTAAATTTGATAGTGAAACAAATAAAATTTATAAAACGAATACTAATTTAAAAGAGCTTATAGAAAATATAGTTTATAATTATGAAAGTAAAGCTTTAGAGAAAAATATAAATATAAATTGCGATTTAAAGGATATATGGATAGATATAGATAAAAATCAATTCTCACAGATTTTAGTGAATTTATTATCAAATGCTATTAAATATACCAATTATAAAGGAAGCATAAATATAGCTGTACATGAAGAAGATGATGCTATCAATATAGTTGTTAAAGATAATGGTATTGGAATACCCAATGAAGATTTAAATTATATATTTGAAAGATTTTATAGAGTAGATAAATCTAGAAACAAAGAAACTGGAGGTATTGGTGCAGGTCTTGCTATAGCAAAGTCTATAGCCAATGCACATGAAGGAGATATAATTGTAAATAGTGAATTAAACAAAGGAACTGAATTTATTATTAAGCTTCGTAAATTATAAAAAATTAAAAATAGTTATTGACAGTTAGAAACAAAAGGATTACTATCTAAATATAAAAACTTAATAAATCTTCAGGGCAGGGTGAGATTCCCTACCGGCGGTAAAGCCCGCGAGCCTTAAATGGTTGATTTGGTGAAATTCCAAAGCCGACAGTATAGTCTGGATGGAAGAAGATAATATAAAAATATAGTAATGTAAGCTTACACAGAATACATATATTTATTTGATTTATAAGTTCTGAAATATTTTATATTTCAGAACTTTTTTAATTAAGTAGGTTTATTTGTGTTACTTAATTTATATTGATACATAAAACCCTGAGTTATTTTGCTCAGGGTTTTTATATTTTAATAAATGAATAATCAAAAGCCTTAGAAGATTTTGTTTTTGAGAATAAGATTAAAGAAAGAAGGGCTTAAAGTGGAATTATATTATATGAATTTGGCATTTGATCTAGCTGAAAAAGGTAGAGGAAAGGTTAATCCAAACCCTATGGTAGGAGCAGTGATAGTAAAGAATAATAAAATAATAGGTCAAGGATATCATGAACAATATGGAAAAAATCATGCAGAAATAAATGCACTAAATAGTGCAAAAGAAGATGTAGAAGGAGCAACTATGTATGTAACATTAGAACCTTGCTATCATTATGGAAAAACACCTCCTTGTGTAGAAAAAATAATAGAAAATAAAATAGAAAAAGTTATAATAGCATCACTTGATCCTAATCCTTTGGTTAGTGGTAATGGAATTAAGAAGCTTAGAAATGCAGGAATTTACGTTGAGGTTGGACTTTTAGATGAAAAAAATAAAAAATTAAATGAAGTATTTATGAAGTACATAGTGAAAAAAAAGCCATTTGTAGTTATGAAATCTGCAATGTCTTTAGATGGGAAGATAGCCACATATAGTGGAGAGTCAAAATGGATAAGCAGTGAAAAATCAAGAAAACAAGTTCACAAGCTAAGAAATGAATTTATGGGAATCTTAGTAGGTGTAAATACAGTAATTAAAGATGACCCAGAATTAACTTGTAGATTGGAAAATTGTACAAATCCAATAAGAATAATAGTAGATAGCACACTTAGAATTCCACTTAATTCAAAAGTAGTTAAAGAAAGTAATAAAGCCAAAACTATTATTGTAACTACAGAAAAAGCTGATAAATATAGTATCAAAAACTTAGAAAGTAATGGTGTAAAAGTAATAATAGCTAAGTCGAAAGATAATAGAGTAGATTTAGATAATATGATGAAAAAGTTAGGAAAATTAAAAATAGATAGCATTTTGTTAGAAGGGGGATCATCATTAAACTTTTCAGCACTTGAACAAAATATAGTAGATAAGATACAAGTGTATATTGCACCAAAGATAATTGGTGGGCAAAATTCAAAAACCCCAATAGGTGGAAAAGGAATAGATTTATTACAAGATGCTTTTAAGGTGAAGGATATAACCTTAAAAACTATAGGAGAAGACATTTTGATTGAGGGATATTTTGAGGGGAGAGAAAAAGTAAATTGTTTACAGGCATAGTAGAAGAGATAGGTAGTATTGAAGATATTAAAAATGGAGAAAAATCATCAAAACTTATAATTAGAGGTAATAAGGTTTTAGAGCAAAGTAAGCTAGGAGACAGTATCTGTACAAATGGGGTTTGCTTAACAGTAAGTAAGCTAGATTCTAATAAATTTGAGGCTGATGTTATGGCAGAGACTCTTAGAAAAAGTAATTTAGAAATTTTAAAAGTTGGAAGTAAAGTAAATTTAGAAAGGGCCTTAAGTCTACAAACTAGACTAGGAGGGCATATAGTAAGTGGTCATATTGATGGATTAGGTGAGATTATCTCTTTAGAGAAAGAAGGTAATGCAGTTTGGGTAAGTATAAAAACCTCGCCAGATATATTAAAGTATATTGTTTATAAAGGGTCTATTGCAATAGATGGAATAAGCTTAACAGTGGCTTATGTAGATGAGGAAATGTTTAAAGTATCAATAATTTTACATACCTCAAAACAAACTACCTTACTAAATAAAGTAGTAGGTGAAAGTGTAAACCTTGAATGCGATGTAATAGGAAAGTATGTAGAAAAATTATTAGGTTTATCTAATAAAATTCAACAAGTAAAAGAAAGTTCTATAAATGAAGATTTTCTTAAGGTAAATGGATTTTTGTAAAAAATAATTATGTATAGGTACTTTTAATATAGGAGGAATAGATTATGTTTGAATTTAATACTATTGAGGAAGCAATTGAGGATATAAGGGAAGGGAAAATGATAATAGTAGTAGATGACCCTGATAGAGAAAATGAAGGTGATTTACTAATGGCAGCAGAAAAAGCTACTCCAGAAGCTATAAACTTTATGGCTAAATATGGAAGAGGACTTATATGTATGCCAATGGAAGCGCAACAATTAAGCAAATTAAATATAAATCAAATGGTACAAAATAATACTGATAATCATGAAACAGCTTTTACTGTAAGTATTGACCATGTGGATACTACTACAGGAATTTCAGCTTATGAAAGAGCATTGACAATACAAAAAACTTTAGATAATTATGCAAAACCAGAAGATTTTAGAAGACCGGGACATATATTTCCACTGCAAGCAAAAGAAGGTGGAGTGTTAGTAAGAAAAGGCCATACAGAAGCTGCTGTAGATTTACCAAGATTAGCTGGATTAAAGCCAGGTGGAGTAATCTGTGAAATAATGAATGATAAGGGTGAGATGTCTAGGACTCCTGAATTAATGGAATTTGCAAAAATACATAAATTAAAAATTATAACGATAGCAGATTTAATATCATATAGAAAGAAAAGTGAAAAACTTGTTGAAAGAGTAGTAGAAATAGAAATGCCAACAAAGTATGGTGATTTTAAAATGTATGGATTTATAAATAAAATTAATGGTGAGCATCATGTAGCCTTAGTAAAAGGTGATATATGTGAAGATGAACCTATATTAACTAGAGTTCACTCTGAATGTTTGACAGGTGATGCATTAGGTTCTAAAAGATGTGACTGTGGAGAGCAATACGACTTGGCTATGAAAAATATAGAAGAAGAAGGAAGAGGAATACTTTTATATATGAGACAAGAAGGAAGAGGAATAGGTCTAATAAATAAATTAAAAGCTTATGCTCTTCAAGACCAAGGTTTAGATACAGTTGAAGCAAATATTAAATTAGGATTTGAAGCAGATATGAGAGAGTATTTTATAGGAGCTCAAATACTTCAAGATTTAGGGGCTACAAAACTTAATTTAATGACAAATAATCCAAGAAAGCTTAATGGATTAAGTGATTATAATCTTGAAATAGTAAATAGAATACCGATTCAAATGAATCATAATGAAGTAAATGAGTTTTATTTAAGAACAAAACAAGAAAAGTTAAAGCATATGTTAGCATACTAAAATAATAAAAAAATTAGGGGGAGATTTAATATGAGAACAATAGAAGGAAATTTAGTGTCAAATGGTTTGAAGGTTGGAATCGTAGTTGGAAGATTTAATGAATTCATAGTTTCAAAATTACTAGGAGGAGCATTAGATGGATTAAAAAGACATGGTGTAGAAGAAGATAGCATAGAGGTTGCGTGGGTACCAGGAGCATTTGAAATACCATTATTAGCAAAAAAAATGGCTAAAAGTAAAAAATATGATGCTGTTATATGTTTAGGTGCAGTTATAAAAGGATCTACTCCACATTTTGACTATGTATGCTCAGAAGCCTCTAAAGGTGTTGCATCAGTGTCATTAAGTGAAGAATTACCAGTTGTATTTGGAATATTAACTACTGACACAATAGAACAAGCTATAGAAAGAGCTGGAACTAAAGCGGGCAACAAAGGTTATGATGCAGCAGTAACAGCTATAGAGATGTCTAATCTATTAAAGAACTTTTAATTAAAAGAAAAATATAATTTACTAAGACTATTATCTATAATTCAAAGTGATAGAGATTAGTAAAATATAAAAGGCACTATACTTTTAATAAAGTATAGTGCCTTTTTGAAATTATAGTTATATAAATAAAAGTGAAAGTAAGATTATTATAAAAGGAATAGCAAAGAATATTTTACCATTAGTATTACCTATATTTACAGTCCAACCAACACCAAATCTTTTTTGAACAAATAAAGAAGGGTCATTTGGATTATTATAAATTGAACCTAAAATCCATAAAGAATCATCATCATCAACAGAATAAACAGCATTCTTACTTTTACTAGGTGATTTATAATATAAATAAGTTTGGTAAATAGCTACTAATATAATGATTATAATATCTGGCCATAAAATAAACGTATTTATAGAACTAGCATTAGCCGTAGCAAGTAGTATAGCAATAAACATAACTTGAGTAGCTAAATTTAAAATGAAGAAAGTGATTCCAAATTTGTTCAAATAATATAAATGAACTTTTTTACTTTCTTCAATATCATTTACAGAAAGCTTAGCTCTACTTTTTAGAGAAGCAACTGAAGAAATATATATAACAAATCCAAGACCTACCATCATAGCTACTTGAGTTAACACAGTAACAAAAGATTTATCAGTAAAAGCATCAGCTTCACCACTAGGACCCCAATGAGAAGGAATAAGATCAGGCATAGAATTATATTGAGTTAATGTATAAATTCCAACTAAAGTTACTATTATAACAGGAATAACAAATAATAGAGAAAATTTCTTTATTATTCTATTTTTTTCATTAATAAATTCAGTATCAAAAATAACTTTAGTTTTTTCTAAATCTAAATCACAAATATTTAAGGCTAATTCTTTTTTCAAAGATTTAACATTATTATGAATGTATACATATACTGCAAATTGATACAAACAAAAGGCTAGTATAGGACCTATTGATGAAAATATATATGCTTCAAAACCATAAATAGAAACTAAAGTAAATATTGTAAATATTATAAATCCAATAGTAACTAAAATCTTAAAGCGCTTATCTAAAGCCTTAAATTGTTCTTTATCAAAATAATCACTGTTTAAGCTAATTCCATAAAATTGTCTTTTACCACTTAAGGCTTGAGTAAAGTAAATCATTATATAAATTAGAAATAAAGTTGGAACGTTAACAAGTAAAGCTGTAGTACTATTCATAATCTTTCACCCCATATTTATCAAATAATTTATTGCTATAATCTAAAAACTCCTCACGAGACATACCAGTAAGATATGTTTGTGCAACTAAAAGGTCTAGCATAGACTTAATTTTATTATCATTTAAGTCATTTTTAGGTAAGGGAAGGGTATTTACAATAGCACCTTTTCGTCTATCAATATTTATATAACCTTCATCTTTAAGTAAATTATAAGATTTGTTAACCGTATGAAGATTAACACCTATTTCCTCAGCCATATTTCTAACAGATGGTAAAGATTCATTAAGTTTTAAATTACCATTTGCAATAGCCTTAATAATTTCTTCTCTAATTTGTGTGTATATAGGTACATCACTGTTAAAGTCTAAATTTAAAATCACATAGAACACCTCCAAATATAAATAGATTTTAAAAATGTTTACTTAATAAATTCTATTTGTTATATATATTATATAACAAACTATGATGGTGTTACAAGTATATTAAAAAAATAAATAATAAAAATAAAAATTAGTACAAAATAAAAGAGCCATGGTTATTTAACCACAGCTATAAATCTATCTATTTTTGCCTAATATAAAGTTTTTATATTTTTTGACTAACAAACTATCCTTATCTTTAATGTAAACATCTTCATCTAAAATCCTCATTCTATAAGAATACATAGCATATTAACCAAGCTTATCAACTAACATCTTTTATAGGAGTCCCTTCCTTCCTATACTTAATAATAAAGCAACAGAGAGGATAATATTATGAGTTTGATAATAGAAGATATATATTTGCTAGATGAACCTACTAGCTTTTTAGATATAAAAAATCAAATTGAAGTTATGAAGATAGCTAGAAAATTAGCTGACAATGGGAAAATAGCTATAATAGTTGTTCATGATTTAAATATGGCTATGAAATATTCTGATAAGATAATACTTCTTGAAAATGGGAGTGTAGTAGCATCAGGTAAACCACTTGATGTTTTAACTGAGGAAAATATAAAAAAAGTATATGATGTGGATGTTGACATAGTAAATAATTATATTATTGCTGTATAGATAATCAGCTCATAAAAGACATTAGCTAAATCGTCAACGTTTTTTTATACAAAAAAGAGGGGGACTATACCCATCTTAAAATATATATGATTCTTACTTTGGGGAAAGTAGAATATAGACTAAAAAGTTAACGTATTTAGTCGAAATAGAAACAAAAAAGTCAGAAGACCAAAAAGTCTTCTGACTATATAAAGATATTTTCAAATATCTAAGTTTCTATTAAATATGTATTTCACAAGATTAATTATAGGATAGCGTAATATAGAAGTCAATAAAAAAATTACTATTTATGTAATTTAGAATATTCACAAAAAAACTCCCTAAGTTTATTGTATAGAAATCCTACATATTTAAACCTTTAAGGAGTTTATGTATAATTATCCTTCTTGAATAGCAAGAATATCCATAGGACAAGCCTTAACACATATTCCACAAGCTATACATTTAGATGGAGTAGGTTTACCTTCTACAGTAGCGATTACACCTTTTGGACAAGCTTCAACGCAAGTAAGACATCCATCACATTTTTTCTTGTTTATCATATATACACCTTTAGCATTTTGAGTTATAGCTTCTTGAGGACATTTCTTAGCACATAGACTACATTGATTACATACCTTTACATTTATAGAATTATCTTTTTTTGTATCGATTTCAATACATGACGTATGTAATCCATAAGATTTGTAAAATGCTTCTGAACATGACATTTCGCATGCTAAACAATCTTGACATAAAGTTCTATCTGTAACAACTAATTTTTTCATATTCTATTCCCCTTTTAAATTTAGTATTAGTAACTATCATTAATTATATAAATCCCTATTCAATTTAAGTGTAGGATATAAATAGACAAAAATCAACTAAAGTTTGATTTCAAATTATTACTTTCAAGTATTAATTATACGAAGTAGATAATAATTGACATGTATAGAAACAATATGATACTATTTTGTTGAAATTTAATTTTACAAAATTAAGCCATGAAGGTGTGCAATATAAGATAAATTCTTATATAAATATCTTGATGGATTTTTTATATTAAGGGGGAAACTTTATTATGGATAACTTAACTTATTGGAAAGATAAATGGATAGAGGTTGGAAGTGAATATATTTTAAATAAAAAAACTACAAATGAAGCTATAGAAATCTGGAATGAGTCGTCAAAAAATTATAATGGAATGGTAGATATTGATAGAATTGATACTGTAATTAATAAACTAGAAAATGAAGGATACATAAATGAAGATAGCGTGGTACTTGATTTAGGATGTGGAACGGGGGCTTATCCTATTCCATTAAGTGGTATATGTAAAAGCGTAGATGCATTAGATTACTCAGATGGGATGTTGAAAGTTTTACAAAGAAAAATAAGTGAAAATAACATAAATAATATAGATATAATAAAAAATAACTGGAATGACTTAGATTTAAAAAAAGAGGGAATGTATAAAAAGTATGATTTTGTAGTATGTAGCCTTAACCCAGGTTGTTATAATCCAACTAATCTTTTAAAAATAAATGAAGCTTCAAAATATGGGTGTTGCTATATCTCTACAGATGGAAAAGGTAAAAATGAAAGATTAGAAGAAGCAGATAATATTATTTTAGGTGAAAAAATAACTACAACAGATATAAGTAATATAATATATCCTTTTAATGTATTGCATTTTAGTAATTATAATCCAAGTATTTTTTATGTACCTTGTAATTGGATAGTAAAAAGTGATTACGATAAAGCTGTAAAAAAGTTAACAAATAGATATAAAGATTATGTAGATATTGATAAAGATATAGAAGGAAATATAAAAAAGTTTGTAAAAGATAATATAATAGAGGATGTATTTTTAGAAGAAAGTAAAAATACATTAGGAGTAATAACATGGAAAGTTGTTGATAGTTAAAAGTTAATAATAATGCAAAACCTCATAATGCACACTATAATGAATTTTTAGTAATAATAAAAAATAAGGATAAGACTGAAGAACACTTAGTTTATCTAAAACATAGATAGGCAAAAAATCACTTGATTTTATTATCAATATATAAATTAAAGAGCTTTATTATATATTTTTATGGGGAAAATAGTAAGATATGTTATATTATAAATAATAAATTATAATATAGGGTGGGGATAAAAGATGAAAGATAATCATGATTTAATAGATCCATTATTAAATAAGGGGAATGTATACAAACTTAAATGTGAAAAGTGTCAATCAATATCAGTGCAAATTAGTGAAAAATCACAACCAGATAATATATGTTTTGAATGTGGTGGCAAATGTAGATTATTAAACAAGTAAAGACTATAAAATAATTAAAAAGGTTTCACATAAATAAAGTCTAGAGGATATTAATTTTCTAGACTTTATTTATGTGAAATATACCCATATAATAGAAAGAGTATAATAGTAAGCATTATGGAGGTAAAAGTATGAAAATTATTCACACAAGTGATTGGCATATAGGAAAAATTGTAAATGAATTTTCAATGATTGAAGATCAAAAATATATTTTAAATAAATTAATAGAACTTATAGATATAGAAAAACCAAAAGTACTTATAATAGCAGGAGATATATATGATAGATCAATTGCTCCAGTAGAAGCTGTGGAGCTTTTAAATGAAACTTTAAGCACATTAGTAATGGATAAAGGTATAAAGGTAGTGGCAATATCAGGAAACCATGATAGTGGAGAAAGACTAAGCTTTGGTAGTAAGATACTAGAAAAGCAAGGGTTATACATATGTGGTTGTGATAATGAGCTTTATAGACATGTTGTTATAGAAGATAATAATAGAAATATCAATTTCTATTTAGTACCATATAAAGACCCTGCATTAATAAAAAAAATACTAGATAATAAAGAAATAAGAAATCACAATGATGCAATGAGTTCAACTATAGAATGTATAAAAGAAAATTTAAATAAAGAAGAAGTAAACATATTAGTAGGTCATGGATATATCACTATGAAAAGAAGTGATGCGATGGATTGTACAGATCATAATTATGAAGTTGCAGACCTTGAAGTATCTGAATCAGAAAGACCCTTATCAATAGGAGGTACTGATCTCATTGATGGAAATTTATTTGAAGATTTTGATTATGTAGCTTTAGGTCATTTACATGGTAGACAAAGAATAGGAAGAGAAGAAATGAGATACTCAGGTTCACTACTTAAATATTCATTCTCTGAAGTAAATCAAAAAAAAGGAGTTACAGTATTAGATATAAATGATGATAAATCTATAAATATAGAATTTGAAAAATTAAAGCCACTTAGAGATTTAAGAGTAATAAAAGGTAATATAGAAGATTTAGTAGAAGAAGGACGAAACATAGAAGAAGGTAAAGAAGATTATATACAAGCTATATTAACTGATGATGGAGAATTAATAAATCCTATGGAAAAGCTAAGATCAGTTTATCCAAATACTATGCTTATAACTAGGGAAAGAAAGCGTGAGTATAGTGAAGATAAGACTTCTGCTAAAGGAGAATACAAAAGCAAAAGTAAGATAGATTTATTTAAAGAATTTTATGAGGATTTAGGTAGTGGAGATTACACTAAGGAAAAAGAAGAAGTTTTAATAAATACTATTAATGAAGTATTAAAGAAGGTGGTTAAGTAGATGAGACCTATAAAATTAACTATAAGTGCTTTTGGACCATATGCTACAGAGCAAATAATAGATTTTGAAGAATTGAATGGAAGAAATATATTTGTTATCTCTGGTAAAACTGGAGCAGGAAAGACTACTATCTTTGATGCAATAAGCTATGCACTTTATGGAGAGGCAAGTGGTGAATCTAGAGAAACTGATTCTTTAAGAAGTCACTTTGCAGAGGATACTGTAGAAACCTTTGTAGAATTAGAATTTGACCTTAGAGGAGAAAAATATATAGTAAACAGATTTCCTAAGCAAAAGAAGAAAAAAGCTAGAGGAGAAGGATATACAGAGAAAAGTGCAGATGCAACTTTAACATTACCTGATGGAAAGGTAATAACTAAAGTTAAGACTGTTACTGATAAATTGGTAAAAATTCTAGGCATAACTAGAGATCAGTTTAAGCAAATAGTAATGTTACCACAAGGAGAGTTTAAAAAGTTATTACTTGCAGATTCCCTAGAGCGTGAAAGTATTTTTAGAAAAATATTTAACACTTATGACTTTGAAAAAATTCAATCAGAACTTAAAGACAAGGCTATAGACCTTAATAAAAAAAGAAATAAGAGCAAAGAAAAAATGCAAACTAACTTAGAAAATATAAAAGGAGAACATGATATAGTTCTTGGAGAGTATGTTGATTTTCCTTTAGTTATAGCAAATTTAAAAAACCTTATAGATAAAAATGATGAAAGCTATAAATTAATTAGTGAAGAGTCTAAGAAGATTCAAATTAAATTAGATAATCTTAATACACAAAAAGTTAAAATAGAAAATAATAATAATTTACTTAAAGAAAAAGAAGCTAGTATAAAAAAGATTGAAGACCTTTTAACTAAAAAGCATGAATTTGAAGATAAGAAAAAAGATATAATTAAAGCTAAAAGTGCCAAAGAAGTTAAATACATAGAAGATAAGCTTATTGAGAATAAACAAAAATTATCTAAAAGACAAGAATATTACAACTTAAGCTTAGAGAATTTAGAAAAGCTAAATAATGATTTTAATATAGCTACGGAAAAATTAAGTTTAGAAGAAAATAATGAAAGTGAAAGAGAAAAACTTACTATAGAAATAGATAACTTAAAAAAGATTGAACCTAAGATAGCGGAGTTTGACCATCTTAAAGAAAATCTTATAGTTCTTAATAAAGAAGTTGAAGATATAAAGATACAAATATTAAATAATAAAAATTTAATACAAAATCTAAAAATTGAAAAGTTAAATAATGAAAATGTATTAAAAGAAATAGCTACCTTTGAAACTAAAAAGGTAGAACTTGAAAATGAAATAAATAATAAGAATAAAACTATAGAAGATATAAGAAATTTATTCAAAGTTATAGCAGCTTATGAAAAACATAAAGCTAAACACTTTGAACTAAACAAGGAATATGAAGTGTTTGAAAAAGAGTACTTAAAAGTTAAAAAAGAATATGAATTAATGGATGATTTATACAAAAAAGAACAAGCTGGTATACTTGCAAGTAAGCTAGAAACTAATAAACCTTGTCCAGTATGTGGATCAAATAATCATCCAAGTCCTGCAACTATAAACAATGATGGCAATATACCCACTAAAGAAGAACTTAAAATAACAAAAGTTAAACTAGACAAACTAGAAGAAGAAAAAAACTTAAAAATTACAAACTTAACAGCTATAAATTCAGATATAAAAAATTCACTAGAGTTTGTTAACAATTCTTTAGCTAGGTTTGCTGATAATATAAACTTAGATAAAGTATACTCACAAAATACTTACAATAATGTTAAGGATAAGGGTACAGAGTTAAAAGATATAATTGAAAATCTTCAAAAGGAATTAGTAAAGGTTAAGGAAAAAGTAGATTTAAAAGAAAGTATATCTAAAAAGCTTAGTCAAATAGATTCTAGTATAGAAGAAAATGAAAAGAAATTAGTTAATATTGAAGAAAAAGAAAAGAAGGATTCAAAAAATCTTACACAAGTAAGTACTAAGATTGAGGAATATAAAAAAGATATACCACAAAATATTGAATCTATTAAAATATTAAAAGATTTAATAAATGAAAAAACTAAAATTTTAAATGAAAGTAAGCAAAACTTATTAAATTTAAGAAATCAAAAAGAAACTATTTCTAAAAATCTGCAAGGTGAAACTTCAACTTCAAAGGAAATTAACAAATCTATTGAAGAATTAAAGTTAGAAATAGAAAAAACTAAAGATGAGTTTGAAGCTTTAATGAAAAAAGAACTTTTTGAAACTTTAGAACAATATGAAGTAGCAAAGCTAAACATATTAAAAATAAATGAGACAGAAAAGCAAGTTGAAAATTATTATTCAGAGTTAAATCTTAAAAGCACAAAAAAAGAAGAACTTATAAATAAATGCAAGGATATAGAATTTATAGACTTAAGTAGTATTGATGAAGAAGCTAAGATTATAAATGAAAATAAAAAAGAAATGGAAGCTAGTTTAAGAGAAAATCACCATATACTTGAAAACAATAAAACAATTCTAAAAAACGTAGAAGAATTAAATATTGAGTTTAAAGAAAAAGAAGAAGAGTATAAGGTAGTTGGAGAACTTGCTGACTTAGCGAATGGTAGAAAATCACCATACATATCTTTTGAAAGATATATATTAGCATCATACTTTGAAGATATTATAGATGCAGCAAATATTAGACTTGAAAAAATGACAGGTGATAGATTCTCCTTAATAAGAAAGAAAAGCAAAAGTAAAGGTGCGGGTCAAAAAGGTTTAGAACTTGAAATTTATGATAATTACACAGATAGTTCTAGAGATGTAAGTTCACTATCTGGAGGAGAAAGCTTTAAGGCTTCTTTATCATTGGCACTTGGTCTTTCTGATGTTGTACAATCAAACGCAGGAGGAGTATCTCTTGATACAATGTTTGTAGATGAAGGATTTGGAACACTTGACCCACAATCTTTAGATAATGCAATAGATAGTTTATTAGAACTTCAAAGAGGTGGAAGATTGGTAGGAATAATATCTCATGTTGAAGAACTTAAAGAAAGGGTTGAAGCCAAGCTTGAAGTAACAGCTACATCAAGAGGAAGTAAAGCTAAATTTAATATATTATAATATGGAGGGGCATATATGAAAAATAAAGAACAATATTTTAAGGGGATACAAGAATTACCGATACACTATAAGATATATGAAGTAAAGGATGAAAAAGCCAAAATAGTTATATCACATGGGTTTTGTGAAACTTCAGTAAGATACAGAGAATTAATAAAAGCATTCAATAAAGAAGGGCACTCTGTTTATATATTAGATCATAGAGGTCATGGATACTCTGGAAGATTAGGCATAGATGATAGCCAAATAAATGTAGAAAAATTTGATTACTATGTAGAAGACTTTAAAATTTTTATAGATACTATAGTTAAAAAAGATGAAACTAAATTATTTTTATTTGCGCACTCTATGGGTGGATGTATAGGTGGATTATTTTTAGAAAGATATCCTGATTATTTTGATGCAGCAGTTTTAAATGCACCTATGATGCAAATACATACAGGTAAATACCCAGACAGTATTTCTAAATTAATAGCTAATATTGTATGTGCTTTTGGACAAGGGAAAAGATATATTTTAGGTCATAAACCATATGACGGTAAACCTGATTTAATAGGTTCTGGAACTAGTTCACAAAAAAGATATGATACTTACTTTGATAAACAACTTAAAGATAAAAATTTGCAAACATCAGGAGGATCTTTTAATTGGTTAAAGGAATCTTTTAAAGCTACTAAAGAAGTTGTAGAGAATTCTAGTAAAATACAAGTACCAGTATTATTGATACAAGCTGGCAAAGATTCATATGTTAAACCCGGTGGGCATGATAAATTTGTGCAAGGAAATACTAAATGTGAACTACATCATATAAAAGAATCCAAACACGAGGTTTACATAGAAAAAGATGAAATTTTCAATCCGTATATAGAAAAAATGTTAGGATTTTATGCTTCTAATTTAAAATAACAAAAATACAAAAAATTAAATAAAAATATATATCACAACTAAAGATTGAACTGCCCCCTGTCAAGTAGACAGTGTAAAAAATAAAAACTAAGCAGATAAGGTCTGTTCTCGATATTCTATCGGAGCAAGGCCTTTTAACTTTTTCTGTAATCTTTTATTATTATAAAAATCTATGTAATTATCAATTGATAATTTTAATTCATCAAAAGTATTAAATTTTCTTAAATAGTACATTTCAGATTTAATAATTCCCCAAAAACCCTCCATAGGTCCGTTATCTATACATCTTCCCACTCGTGACATGCTTTGTGTTGCAGATATACTATCTAGTTTTGATTTAAAAACTTTATTTGTGTATTGAAATCCACGATCACTATGAAACAATGGCTTCGCCGTAGGATTATTTTTAATGGCTAAATCAAAGGTCTCAAATACTAATTGGTTATTATTTGAATGTCCTAATACATATGAAACGATACTATTATCTCCCAAATCTAATATTGCACTTAAATAGGCCTTTGTCCCATTAGCTAACTTAAACTCTGTTACATCAGTTAACCATTTATTATTAGGCGAAGCCTCAATAAATTTCCTATTTAGTATATTTTCAGCTGTTATTTGTGGTGTACTTTTAATGTATTTTTTTCTCTTTTTACGAATCACTGATTGCAAATTTACACACTTCATTAAACGATAAATTCTTTTGTGATTATAGCATTTGCCTAGAGTTCTATTAACATTCATAGTTATACGTCTATATCCATAAACGCCATTTACTTCATTATATATTTTAATTATTTCCTCTAAAATAGCTACATTTTCCTTATCTACAACTGTTTCGACTTTATTTAACCATTTATAATATGAAGAGCGAGAAATAGAAGCAAAACTGCATAGTGCTAATATAGAATAGCCTTCTTTATTTAGTTCTTTTATTGCAATATATATAGTTTTTTTCTTAATATTAGTTAGCCTCGCCTCCTTTCTACTTCCTCCAATTTTTTTAAAAAAGCATTCTCCATTTCTAAACGTTTATTTTGTGCTTTAAGTAGTTTTATTTGTACTTCTAATTTTTTATTCTCACTCATTGCCTCTGTATTTTTAGACTTTCCACGATTATCAACTAGTGCTTCGCACCCATTTTCGTTATATTTTTTAACCCAAGTGTAAACTTGTTGATATGATACTTTATATTTATCTGAAGTTAATTGGTAATTATCATTATTTTCAATACAAAATGCTACTATTTCAATTCTTTCACCATATGTTGTTTTTCTGCCTTTAATCATAATTTTATCCTCTCTTCTGTTATGAGATCTATTTATACTATGATTATTATTATACTTCATAATCCAGTTTTGAAGTGAACGTCTAGATGATAGATTATATTTAAGTGCTATATCTTCTAATGAACCTTTACCAGAAATATAATCGTTAATGGCAAGCATTTTAACTTCATTTGAATAGAATGTATTTTTAGATGATGATTTAAGCCCTTCGGCTCCATACTTTTTATACTTATGAATCCATTCATAAAATATTGTTTTACCAACTCCAATCATTTCACAGATAGCCATTGGACCCTTTTCACCATTTAAATACATTTCAATTGATTTAATTTTTGTTTCAAAATCTATTTTAGATTTTCTTGACATAAAAATATACTCCCTTCATAGTGACAGTTTTTATTATTTCAACTGTCTACTATAAAGGGAGCATATCAGATTCTCCATGGATATATTATATTAAATGATAATTAACTTGAAAAAGTAGGTTTATATAAAATGAGATTTTTCATAGGTGATGTAAGAGATAAAGAAAGATTGTATAGAGCCTTTGATGGTGTTGACTATATAATACATGCTGCACAAAATGTAATTGATGCAGGAAGTAGAGGATCAGTAATACCATTTTTAAAAAGCTTAATAGAGCAAGGATGTACACAGTTGCCAATTACAGACTTTAACATGACAAGATTTTGGATAAGTTTAAAAGAGCCTGTAGAATTTTTAAATTACATGATAGAAAATATTTTAAATAAAAATACTAGAAATAAAATGATTGATATGGAGAATAAAACAGGGGGTGGATTATGTAGTAGACTAGAAGATATAATCCAATAAAAAAAGACAGGCTTTGCTGTCTTTTTTTTTATTTCTTTACCATATCTATACTACCAAGTAATATATGAGCTACACCTAAGCCCACTAAAAATGTTCCTAACAAACTTGTGTAATCATTTCTTCTACATAAATTAATTTTACTTTGACTAGAATCTAAAGTAACTCCTACTGCTGTAACAGCAGTTCCTAAAGCTACAGGTATTAATCCTTTTCTCATAAATATAACCTCCTAGATGAATATCATCAAATATATTTTTATCATATAGGTTATTTTTTATAGCTAGTAATTAATTTTAAAAAAGTAATTATAAGCCATATTTAAACTATCATATTTTGCCTAATATAGTTTAAAGTTTTATCCATATCATTAAATACCTTCTTAGAGATCATTAATCTTTCGATTCCTGGATTTATACCTTTAAAATCAAATACTTTGTCTATTTTTATTTCTATATTTTCTTCGAAAAAATTTATATAAATACATTTTGTATATTTAGTACAACATTTAAAGATAACTAATTTGTTAGGGGTAGTTTTTAATAGTGTAAAATCAGACAAGTCTAATTTGGATTTTAAAAAAATTATAAAATTATTCATTTACTAATCCTCCTTATAGGTTTTATAAGAAATAGTATTGACATATTTTTCAAATTTTATAGCACTTAATAAAAAGTATTTATTTTTATAGATTGAAAAGTATAGTATATGAAGATAATAAATAAAATGGTACAAAAAATTAGCTTTTGAAAGTAATTATGTGTATAATAGTTAAGTACGAATACTTGTAAAATACATACTTAAGGAGATAATATGATAAAAAGAGAATTTGAAATAAATGATATAGCATATCTTGCTAAAGATAGAAGAATAAAGGTACACGTTGATGGAAGTGACACTTATACTAAAAACATATCTTTAAGAACTGGAGATGCTGTTAAAATATTAGATTTTTATGAAATAGAGAAATATGGATTTTCATATGAAGCAGAATTTAAAAAAGATAATACATCATATATTATAAGAAAACACTTAAGTCAATCAGACTTAAGACCTAAAAAAGCTTAAAAATCAGGAGAAAAATAAATGAATTATATAACAGTAGATAGTAAGAAAGAAGTATTTGTTAAGAATATAGCTATAAAACAAAAATTTGATAAATTAATGACTAAATCAGTAAACATAACTCGTGATCAAGTAAAAGGGTGTATGGAGTTTGCAAAAGAAAGCGTTGAAAGCTCTAAGGATTATATAAAATTAGTACCTAAAGATATAAAAGACAAAGACCTTCAAGTAGAAGTAGGAATGCAAAGATTATTTGTAGAAAAGATTGCAGAATGTGCATTTTTAAACTATTTAATGGAAAGAAATTTAGATGAAAGTGTAATAGAAAAACATAAAATAGGAATAAAAACGGCAATAGCTAATGAAATACACACTAGACTTATAATAGGTAAAGAAGAGTTTGAAGCTAAGAAAAATAAGAAAAATTATTATGTAGGTATACACTTAAATTTAGAAATGGAAGATAAAAAAGATCGTATAAAAAGACATTTAATAAAAGATTTATATAAAATAGAAAAAATTCAAATCTTTGGATATTTAGATTATAAATTTATAAATGAACTTAAATATGAAA
Organism: Peptostreptococcaceae bacterium VA2; assembly: GCA_000686145.1. Classification (GTDB taxonomy): domain Bacteria; phylum Bacillota; class Clostridia; order Peptostreptococcales; family Peptostreptococcaceae; genus Romboutsia_D. The sequence continues at coordinate 1,580,095 of JMMB01000007.1, forward strand.
CTACTAAAAATAAAATGGGAAAAAATGAATTTAAATTCTATAATAAAAAAGCTTCTAATTACTCATCAAAAGATGAATTTGCTAAGCTTTTAGATGGAGAATGTAAGTGGTATTACTTAGACAGATTAATGCCAATAGACAGCTTATCTAAAAAAATAAAATAAAATTTATAAAACATTGCAAGCACCGTATTTTACGGTGCTTTTGTTTATTGCAAAATATGAATAAAATATATCAAATTTTGCACTTTTCAGAAAATATGTTATACTGAGTTGTAGCAATATAGCACATTGAGTCTAAATTGATACAAATTAAGGGGATGATAATAGATGATAAAAATCAAAAATGTAACAAAAAAAGTAGGAACTAAAGTCATACTTGATGATATAACTTTAGACATTGAAAAAGGCACATTAGTAGTTTTAATAGGTTCTAGTGGGTGTGGAAAAACCACTACACTTAAGCTTATAAATAAATTAATAAAACCTACATCTGGAGAAATTTATATAGATGATAAACCTATATCAAAAGAAAACACTATAGAACTTAGAAGGCAAATCGGATATGTTATTCAAAATACAGGTCTTTTTCCACATTTAACTATAAAAGAAAATATCGAATTAATTCCAAGATTAAAAAAAGAAAAAACTATAGAAGAAATAGAAAAAACTACAATAGAGCTTTTAGAAATGGTAGGACTTAAATACGAAGACTATATAGACAAATATCCATCACAACTTAGTGGAGGACAACAACAAAGAATCGGTGTTGCAAGAGCAATAGCCACAGATGCAGAAATAATACTAATGGATGAACCATTTAGTGCACTAGATCCAATAACTCGAACATCTCTTCAAGAACAATTATTTACACTTCAAGATGAGCTTAAAAAGACAATAATATTTGTAACTCATGATATGGATGAAGCTTTAAAAATAGCTGATAAAATTTGTATTATGGATAGCGGTAAAGTAGCTCAATATGATACTCCTGAAAATATTTTAAGAAACCCAGTAAATGAATTTGTAAAAAACTTTATAGGATTAGACAGAGTTTGGAATAATCCAGAATATATAAAAGCAAAAGATATTATGATAAAAGACCCAGTTTCAGTAAAGCCATCTAGAACTATAATTCAAGGAATTGAAATAATGAGGACTAGCAAGGTAGATAGTTTGTTGATAACAGATAAAAATCATAAGTTAGAAGGAATAGTTACTGTAAAGGATATGAAATCAAATATAAGTAAATCACAATCATTAGGAAGTATAATGTCATCAGAAGTATTAGTAGTAAAAGAAGACGATAACTTGGTAAATATATTGAGCATTATGAATGAACGCTCAGTAGGATATATACCAGTAGTTACAGATGAATATAAATTAGCAGGATTAATAACAAGAAGCAGTTTACTTTCAGTTTTAAGTGAGCAATTTTTAGAAATGGAGGTGAGTGTTCTTGGATAAAATTATAGAACTAACAATACAACATATGACTCTTACAGCAGGAGCTATTTTGATAGCTATACTAATCGGTGTACCACTTGGAATAATTATATGTAGAGTGAAGCCGCTTAGAAAAATAATATTAGGATTTGTAAATTTAGTACAAGCAGTACCATCAATGGCATTACTTGGGTTACTTGTACCAGTACTTGGGATAGGAAGTAAGCCAGCTATATTTATGGTTGTAGTTTACTCATTACTTCCAATAGTAAAAAACACATATATCGGGATTTCGGGCATTGACCCTGTAATACTAGAATCAGCAAAAGGAATAGGTCTTACTAAAAATCAAACTTTATTTAAAATACAATTGCCATTAGCACTTCCAATAATAATGGGAGGAGTTAGAATATCAGCAGTTACAGCTGTTGGTCTTATGACATTAGCAGCATTTATTGGAGGCGGGGGATTAGGATACTTAGTATTCTTAGGAGTTGGAACCGTTAATAATACTATGATACTACAAGGAGCAATACCAGCATGTATACTTGCGCTAGTAGTAGATTATATATTTGGAAAAATTGAAAAAGCAGTATCTGCAAAAGGATTAGATCCTAGAGCTCCTAAAAAGAACTTAAAAGCTCTTAAAATAATGGGGATATTAATATTAATTGCAGCATTAGTTACAGGAACAATAGCAATGTTTTCAAATAAAAAAGATAGTATAACAATAGGTTCTAAAAATTATACAGAACAACTTATACTTGGAAATATATATGCAGAATTAGTAGAGGAACATACCGATTTAAATGTGGAAAAACAATTGAATTTAGGTGGAACAATGATTGCATTTAATGCAATTAAAAGTAACGACTTAGATATGTATATTGATTATACAGGAACTATGTTAGTAAACATACTAAAAAAAGAACCAATGAGAGATGAAAAACAGGTTTATGACGCTGTAAAAAAAGAAATGAAAGATAAACATAATTTAGATGTACTTAAGCCACTAGGATTTAATAATACGTATGCTTTAGGAATGATGCCAGATGTTGCTAAAAAATATAATATAAACACTATATCAGATTTAAAAAAACATACAAGTGAAGTACTTTTATCACCAACTTTAGAATTTGAAGTAAGAGAAGATGGATTAGTAGGTTTAAATAAACACTATAATATGAAATTTGAAAATATTAAAGCTATGGACGGAGCTATTAGATATACTTCATTAAGCGAAAATAAATCTCAAGTCACAGATTTATTTTCAACTGATGGGTTAATTAAAAAAATGGGAATTAAAGTATTAGAAGATGATAAAAAATTCTTTACTCCTTACTATGCAGTACCTTTAGTAAATGAAAAAACTTTAGAAAAACATCCAGAGTTGGAAGATGTGTTCAATTTATTAGCAGGAAAAATTGATGAAGAAACTATGACAAATCTTAACTATGAGGTAGATGTGCTTGGTAAGTCACCAGAAGAAGTAGCACATAAATTCTTAGTTGATTCAAAACTTATATAAAATTTAATGTATGAACTGCACCTTGTCGACTAGACAGTGCAAAAAATAGAAAATAAATAACTAAGGTCTGTTCTCCATATTCAATAGGAGTCAGGCCTTTTATTTTTGTGAAATATCTTTTTATTGTAAGTTTCTATATAATTAGTTACTTAATACTTTACGTTCGTTTAATATTTTATAAAAAATCCACAATAGAAGTATATAAACCATATTCTTGTAATAGTTATATGTAGATTTTAATATATATAAAGTTGATTTTTATGGGAGGAATAAAATGAATAATAGTTGTAAAATTTGTGAACTTAGGGGTATGTGGGTAGCAACAGTATATGGGATAGATTGGCCTAAAGAAAAAAATAATATACAAGATCAAAAAAAACAATTTATAGAGATATTAGATAACCTTAAAAATTTAAACTTCAATGCGGTATTTGTTCAAATACGACCATCATCTGATGCTTTGTATAAATCATACATAAATCCATGGTCAGAGTATCTTACAGGCACGCAGGGGCAAAATCCAGGGTATGACCACTTAAATTTATGATCACAGAAACTCATAAAAGAGATATGGAGTTTCATGCATGGCTAAACCCTTATAGAATAACTACTAGTGGAACAGATTTAGATAAATTATACAAGCTTAATCCGGCAAGGTTAAACCCAAGCTGGGTATTATCATATGAAGATGCACTATTTTATAATCCAGAAAATCCAGAAGTTATCAAATATATTGCGACAACAGTTTTTGAGATAGTAAAAAAATACTATGTAGATGGAATTCATTTTGATGATTACTTTTATCCATATAATTATCCGTTGCCAAAAGGAGAAAATAGAGAAGGTAATGTAGCAAATAAGAGACGTGAAGCTGTTAATGATATGATGAGGTTAGTAAACAAGGTTATAAAAAGTACGAGAGAATGTGTTCAATTTGGAGTGAGTCCTTTTGGAGTATGGAAAAATAAAAGTAGTGATTCTAGGGGATCTGATACAAAAAATTTAGAAAGTTATTATGACGTTTATGCAGATACTTTAACATGGATAGAAGAAGGTATTATAGATTATGTAGCACCTCAAATCTACTGGAGCATAGATAATAAAACTAGTGCTTATGAAACTTCGGTAAACTGGTGGAGTGATATAGTTCGAGGTAGTGATGTTAGACTATATATTGGGCAAAATATAGGGAATATAGATATAGCTAAAGAAATAGAAAAACAAATAAATATAAATAGAGATTACTGTGAAGTTGAAGGAAGTATATTTTTTAGTATGATAGATATTGAAGAAGATACAGGAAATGTAGTTGAACAGTTGAATAAAGTATATAGCTGCAAGGTAAATATAGCGAATAAATAACTATTATACAAGTTTGATTTTACATTTTATATTTATAGTTACATTTATGAATATAAAAAAATGTTATTTAAACCGCTAGTGATGAATATATTTATACCGAATAAGTATAGGGAGGTATAAAATGAGATGGATTAATGTAAAATCTGTTGAAGAACTAAAATCACTAGGTAATTTTAGATATGTAACAAAAGTAATAAAAGAAGATGTAGGAGATATGGTTAGAATAAAAGGTAAAAGTTGGGAAGAAGTTTATAATAATATAGTTGAATTTAGAATTTTATTACAAGACATAAATAAATCAATACAAAGAGATGAAAATTATAATAAATAATGAACAAAAAAGCATTATATAGGAATTCTTATATAATGTTTTTTTATTTGAATTAATTTTACTTTAATATATTTTAAAAATTATTATTTATAAAAAAGCTATAATAGAAGTCAGAAAAAATTAAAAACTCTTGTAATGACAAATGGATAAGCGTTATAATATAATACGGTGTTTAAATTAGATTTTTAATTATAAAAGTCAGTATATGTAGAAGGGTTATTAAATGCATCTTTATAATACTAATGAACTATTCAAATATAAAAGTTAGTATACGATACATTTTTATAAGAACTTCAATCATAATTTTTTTATATTAACGTAAGTAGCCTATATAATGAAAATACTTATGAAGTAGTACATAATTAAAACTTCGGTGCATACAAAATAAAAATAGTTGAATAATAAAAAATATTATAGTGTATTTAAAGCCTAGATTTAAGCTTAATTAATGAGCTTAAGAGTTATATATCATAAAAATTAAACCCAACATACAATATTAAAGAAATAGAGGAAAAAAATATGACAATATTGATAAATGTATTAGGTATAGCTATTTTATTTGGAGTATTATACCTTTTATCATCTAACAAAAAAGAAATTGATAAAAAATTGATAATAAAAGCATTTTTAATTCAACTTGCAGTGGCATTTTTATTAGTAAAGTTTCCACTAGGGAGAGTAGCTTTACAGAAAGTATCTGATGTAGTAACAAGCATATTAAGTTATGGGGCTGAAGGACTAAGCTTTATATTTGGTCCGTTAGCAGATGCAGGAGCACCAACTGGAATGATATTTGCGATACAAGTATTAGGTAATATAATATTTATATCAGCATTAGTATCGGCATTATACTATCTTGGAATTATAGGATTTGTAGTTAAAGCAATAGGTGGAGTTATAGGGAAAATACTTGGAACTAGTGAAGTTGAAAGTTTCGTGGCAGTTGCGAATATGTTCTTAGGTCAAACTGAATCTCCAATACTTGTAGCAAAATATCTAAGTGATATGAGCGAAAGTGAAATAATGTTAGTTTTAATATCTGGTATGGGTAGTATGTCTGCAACTGTTTTAATGGGATATGCAGGACTTGGAATACCAATGGAATATCTTTTAATAGGAGGAGCATTAGTTCCACTAGGTAGTATAATAGTATCAAAGATGATACTTCCAGAAGTAAAGCCATCATTAGCAGATTTAGATTTAAATGCAGACTTAGATGAAATTGCGGCTTCTGCGGAAAAGAAAAGTGTAGAAATAGATAATAAAGGTGACAATGCAAATCTTATAGCAGCAATATCACAAGGTGCTAATGACGGTCTTAATATGGCTCTTGGTATAGGTGCATCTCTTATAGCTATAATATCTTTAGTTGCTTTAGTTAATGGGACATTAGGTATTTTTGGATTATCATTAGAAGAAATATTATCATATATATTTGCACCAATAGGATTCTTAATGGGACTAGCAAAAGAAGATATATTAACTGCAGGACAATTACTTGGAAGTAAGTTAGTATTAAATGAATTTGTTGCATTTGGACAATTAGGGCCAATGTTAAGTAGCTTAGATTATAGAACGGGACTTATGATGGCAATATCTTTAACAGGTTTTGCAAACATATCTAGTATGGGTATATGTATATCAGGAATATCAGTATTCTGTCCAGAAAAAAGAAATCAATTAGCAAAACTTGCATTCAGAGGAATGTTAGGTGGATTTACAGTAAGTTTATTAAGTGCGTTAGTTGTAGGCTTAATAATAGCTATATAGATAATATATAATTAAAATACAAGAGAACTCCCATTTTGATAAAAATATCAAAATGGGAGTTCTTTAGTTTGATAAACAATAGTTAATACACTACAATTAAATCATAAAAACATATGGGGGTGGGCAATAGAATGCAGCTGCATATATAATCCCTTGATTAATTAATAAATTAGTAAATCAGGGGGAGTTTATGAAAAGAAATTTGTATTTAATGTATATAACAGCGTTCTTGCAAGGGCTTGTATTTTATGGTCCAGTAAGTTTATTGTTTAGGATAGAAAGAGGACTTTCAGTAGGAGAGTTTTTCTTTTTAGATTTTTTGTTAACGATAATTGGGATAGTTACAGAGGTTCCTTGGGGATACTTTGCAGATAAATATGGTTATAAAAAAACATTAGTAATATCATATTCATTGTTTTTCTTAAGTAGATTGGCTTTGTTATTTTGTAATGGATTTAATGACTTCTTGGGTCAAACAATTTTAATGGCAATTTCTTTATCAGGGATATCTGGATGTGATATAGCCTTTTTATATAACTCATGTAGAAGTGAAAATAAGGAAAAAGTATTTGGAAGATATAGCGCATCTGGTAGCTTTGCATTTTTTTTAGCCTCTATATGTTCTTATTTTATAATATCAAAATCAATGGGGTTCGCAGTGTTTTTAACTGTAATCGGATATGGATTAAGTGTTATAATGATATGCTTTACAAAAGATATAGATATAGAAAAATCCAGCGATAAGAAAGATATTAGTATTAAAAAATGCTTTAAAAATTTAAAATCTATTAAACATATATTCATATTTGTAATAGCTACAACAGTAATAGCAGACATATCTTATGGAATAAGTATAAATTTAGGTCAACTACATTTTAAAGGTATTGGATTAGAAATTAAGTACTTAGGGTATATAAGTGCATTTTCAGAACTTTTAGGTATGCTTTATTGTAAAACATATATATTAAGCAATAAATTTGGTCAGTATAAAACGTTAAAAGCTATGATTATGGGAATGCTAATCTGTATAGGTATATTGATCTTTACTAAAAGCATATTTGTAAGTATTATAGCTATAGTTGGATTAAGCGGACTAATATCTATGATATCGCCTATAGTTTTAGATATTAAAAATAAATCTATAAGCAAAAATAGAGCAACGATGCTTTCTGTTTATTCTATGGTTGGAAGTGTAGCTAGTGCATTTATATCTATAGCTATAGGATTTTGTGCAGATATATATTTGAAATATGCATTCATGATTTGCTTTGTAATAATGGGTATCGGCTTATGTGGAGTTTATTTGTATATAAGTAAAGAAAAATATAATGTGATTTAAGTAGATTAACTAAGAAAATAAGCAGTATTATTTAGATATATATATTTATTTAAAATATGCTTATTTTCTATTTTGAAATATAAAACGTATAAAGTGTTGACATAATTATTTATATGAGTTAATATAGTACTTAGGCAATAGATAAAGCAACAGATAAAAATAATGACGCGGGGTGGAGCAGTTGGCAGCTCGTTGGGCTCATAACCCAAAGGTCGTAGGTTCGAGTCCTACTCCCGCAACCAAAAGTATAATAAAACTGTATAGGATTTAAGAATAAAATAATGACGCGGGATGGAGCAGTTGGCAGCTCGTTGGGCTCATAACCCAAAGGTCGTAGGTTCGAGTCCTACTCCCGCAACCAAAAGCATAATAAAACTATATAGGATTTAAGAATAAAATAATGACGCGGGGTGGAGCAGTTGGCAGCTCGTTGGGCTCATAACCCAAAGGTCGCAGGTTCGAGTCCTGCCCCCGCAACCAATAAAGTATAATCAAACTCTTATATCTTTTGATATGAGAGTTTTTTATGTAAGAATAAAATAAAAGCATAGTGAACTAAAATAGCACATATTTTAGATGGAGGAAGAAATGGATAAAAAGAAAACTGTAAATGATAAATTTAACTATAACAATATAAAAAAAATAAATAAGAATTTTATGTATAAAGACTTAAGAAGAAGCAACTGTTATAATTGTGACTTCTCAGGTTCAAACTTTAATTTTGCAAGTTTTAGAGGAGCGCAATTTAAGTCATGTAATTTTTACGAAGTTACATTTGATTCAGCTGAATTTGTTGCTACAAACTTAAAAAAGAGTAAGTTTAAAAAAGCTAAATTTGAAAATACAATATTTGATTCTGCTAATTTAGAGGGTGTAGATTTTAATGGGGCAACTTTTAAAAATGTTATATTTGTATCTACAGACATTACTAAAGCTATAAACTTAAATTTATCAGATGATATTAAAATATTTGAGGAAATGCCAAAGTTAGAAGTTAGCAAGTCTTTACAAAAGGCTGCAAAATCTGCAATGAATAACAGTTTTGTAAAAGCTGCACGAGTATTAGATACAAAAACAGGAGCGGTTAGTCCTATAAGTATGATGATATTATTAGAAAACTTTGAAGAAGAAACTTTAATAAAAGGATTAGGTATTATTGAAGAAAACTTAGATAAAGATTTTTGTACATTAAGTTATATAATAAAAACTTTACAAAAATACCAAGAAGAAGGAATTCTTTAATATTATTTTAAAATGAGTATAATTTTCTATGTATTATAAAATATAAAACCGTGCTGAGATATACTTCTTAACACGGTTTTTAGTATATAATTAAATATATAAATATAACTAGGGGATGATAGATTTGAACAATTATGAAGCAATGTTAAAATACCAAAAACAATATAGATCAGATTTAGGAAATATAAGTGTAGAAAATAGAATAGAAGCTTTACAAAATTTGAAAAATACTATAAAAAAATACGAGAAAGAAATAATAAAATCATTATACGAAGATTTAGGGAAATCAGAATTTGAAGCTTTTACAAGTGAAGTAGGGTTTATATATAGATCTATAAATTATACTATAAAAAATATAAAAAAATGGAACAAAGTCAAGAAAGTCAAAAATGATGTAGCTCAACTTCCAGGCAAATCATATATTTACAATAGTCCATACGGATGTGTATTAATAATAGGGCCATATAACTACCCATTTCAATTAACTATAGAGCCTCTAATTGGAGCGCTTGCAGGAGGAAATACAGCGGTTATAAAACCATCAGAATTTACTCCTAAAGTAGAAGCAGTTTTAGTTAAAATAATAAAAGAAACTTTTGATAAAAGATATGTGGATATAGTAAGTGGAGATTACACTGTAAATAGTCAATTGCTTGATTTACATTTTGATTATATATTTTTTACAGGTAGTGTAAATGTAGGTAAAATAGTAATGGAAAAAGCAAGTAAACATTTAACTCCTATAACTTTAGAATTAGGAGGTAAGTCGCCTGTAATAGTTGATAAAACTGCGAAATTAGATATAGCAGCAAAACGTATAATATGGGGTAAATTATCGAATGCAGGCCAAACTTGTGTAGCTCCAGATTATATTTTGGTTCATGAAAGTGTGTATGAAAAGTTTATACAACAGTCAAAAATTATGGTCAAAGAATTTTATAGTGAAAATATAAAACAAAACAAAGATTACGGAAGAATTGTAAATGATAGGCATATGAAGAGACTTAGTAATATTATTGAAAAAGATAGAGAAAAAATAATAATTGGAGGAGAAATTGATTTAGAAAAAAGATATATATCCCCAACAATATTAGGTAATGTTACATATTTAGATGAAGTTATGCAAGATGAAATATTTGGTCCTATAATGCCAGTTATAAAGTATAAAGATATGAAAGATATAGAATTTTACTTAAATAAATATGAAAAGCCACTTGCATTATATGTATTTTCAGAAGATAAAACTTTTAGTGAAAAAATAATAAGTAATTTCACATTTGGTGGAGGTTGTGTGAATGATACTATAAGCCATGTGGCATCTGTGTATCTTCCATTTGGTGGAGTAGGTAAATCGGGTATAGGTAAATATCATGGACTAAGTAGTTTTAAGACTTTTACATATGAAAAAGGGATAGTTAAAAAATCATCTAAGATAGATATTAAATTAGTATTTCCTCCATACAATGAAAAAATAAATTTAGTGAGAAGAGTTATGAAATAATATAAAAAACTTTGATTAGCATTTACTATAATATATAAAAAATAATATCATAAATTTTGATTTTAAAGATATAAAACATTTTGTAGAATATAATATATTTCTGATAGTAATTTATGCTATTGTAACAATAACTTACTTAGTAAAGAGTATAAAATATGAAGAGTATATACAAGTAACGATAAAAAGAATATTGTAATTATATTTAATGATATATCAGAAAGACTAAAAACTAAAAGATACTTATTAGAATATGAAAAAATGAAAAATCAAGAACAAATTAGGAATGATTTTTTTGCTAACATATCTCATGAATTAAGAACTCCATTAAATATTTTTTATTCAACGATACAATTATTAGATATGAAATGTAAAAATAATCCAGAGGATTTTACAGAAGTATACTCGAATCATAAGCAATGTCTAAAAAGCAATTGTCAACGTATGTTAAGACTTATAAACAATATTATTGATATAACTAAAATAGATGTAGGATTTAAACAACCTAAATTTGTAAATTATGATATAGTAAGGCTAGTTGAGGATATAACTTTGTCAATAGTTAATTATGCAAAGCCTAAACAGATTAATATTTTATTTGATACAGAAATTGAAGAACATATAATAAAATGTGATATAGATATGATAGAGCGTATTATGCTTAATCTATTATCAAATGCTATAAAATTCACAAGACAAAAAGGGAATATATTAGTTGAAATTAGTGTAGATAGTCAGTGGGTACATATAAGTGTAAAAGATGATGGAATAGAAATACAAGGAAGTATATTTTATAGATTTTTACAAAGTTACAAATCTATAACCAGATTAAATGAAGGTGAAATATATATAGACAGTGATGGTGAAAACGGAACTGAATTTGAAGTACTTTTACCTAATAAGATACTAGAAGGATATGTTGAAGAAAAAGAGGATTATAAAATAGATGTTCAAAAAATAGAATTAGAACTATCAGATATATATGAATTATGCAGCTAGATAGTGTTAGAAGAGATTATGCACAATATGCATAATCTTTTTTATTATAGAGAAAAGGAATTTCTTTAAAATTGTCGAATTATGAAGTGAAGACAATTTATGGAGGAATAAAAATTATGAGCGCAAGAAATCGGGTAAATGAAGCTATGCAGTATTTATATATTCAAATGTTAAATGATGGAATAATGAAAGAGGATAGATTACAACAAATACAATATATATTAGATATGATATCGATATTTAATGATAATAAGCTAGATATGATTGAAGATATTATCGATAATATAAAAAAGTTTGGATATAAGGAAGAACATATATTAGCACTATATAGCAAATTATTGACTTATATAACTAAATCAGATAGTTTGCTTGATATAGATTATATAGTAGGAAAATATAATCCTAATAAAGAAATTGATACCTTAATAGGATTATAATATATTTTTAATATATAAAATTAATATCTAGGAATACATGTTGACATCGTTTTATATTAACTATATAATAAATAGAAAATTAAGAGTATATTAAACATTCATAAGTAGCTATCATAATGTTTATTATAAGTATCTAATTAAATATTGGATATTTAGAAAAACTATGTTAGTTATTTTTTTATACAAAAATACAATATTATAGAATTTATTATAAGGAGATAGCAATATGCTTAAATCAAAAAAAATGTGTAATGTAGCATCAGGAAAAGAAAAGGCGAGTAAAGTGCTTAAAAATGCTAAGATAATAAATGTATTTACAGAAGAAATAATAATAGGGGATGTCGCTATTTTAGATGATACTATTGTTGGGATAGGGAGTTATGACGGAGAAATAGAAATAGACTGTAAAGGCAAATATGTATGTCCTGGTTTTATAGATGCTCATATGCATATTGAGTCTACTATGGTAATGCCTATAGAATTATCAAAGCGAGTTATCAAAAGTGGTACAACAACTTTAATTGCAGACCCACATGAGTTGGTTAATGTAAATGGTGAATCTGCAATAGAATTCTTGTTAGATGCAACAGAAAACATTCCTATGAATATTTATATTATGTTACCATCATCAGTTCCAGCTACCAAATTTGAAACTAACGGAAGTGAATTTACATCCGATGAAATAAAAAAATTCATAAATCACCCTAGAGTATTGGGTCTAGGAGAAGTTATGTGTTTTAACGATGTAATAGATGCACAAGCAGAAATATTAACAAAGCTTTCTTATAGTAAAGATAAAATTTCAGATGGGCATGCTCCAAACACACATGGGAAAAGACTGCAAGCTTATGCATGTTCTGGAGTAGAAACTGATCATGAGTGCACTAATTTTGAAGAAGCTTATGAAAAAGTTCAAGCAGGATTAAAGATATTGATTAGAGAAGGTAGTGCTGCTAAAAATTTAGATGCTATAGTAAGCGGGTTACTTAAATCTAATTTACCAATAGATAATTTTATGTTTTGTACAGATGATAAGCATTTAGATGATATAGAAAAAGAAGGACATATTAAACATAATATTAAGCGTGCCATAGATTTAGGCATGAATCCGATTAAAGCAATAAAGATGGCTACTTACAATAGTGCTAATACTTATGGTCTAAAAAGAATGGGAGCTATAGCACCAGGATATAAAGCAGATATAGTTATATTAGATAACTTAGAAAATATAGATGTTTTAGATGTATATAAAGATGGTGACTTAGTAGATGATACTACATTTGATAAATGTAGATATGATATTAAAGATTTAGATATGTTAAAAACTGTGTATTTTAAAGAAATAACAGTTGATAAATTAAAATTAGAAGCGAAAGATAAAAATCACATTATAGAGATAGTTCCACATCAAATACTTACTAACCACTTATTTGAGGAACTGCCACAAGAAAATGGATATTTCAAGCCTAACGAAGAATATTCAAAAATTTGTGTAATAGAAAGACATAGAGGCACAGGCAATGTTGCTGTAGCACCTCTTAAAGGTTTTAAAATAAAAAATGGTGCGATTGCAACTACTGTAGCTCATGATTCACATAATATTATTGTAGCTGGTGACAATGATGAAGATATATTGTTAGCTATTAATCATTTAAATGAAATACAAGGGGGATATGTCATAACTTCTAATGGAAAGGTTGTAGGAGAACTAGAACTTCAAATAGGAGGGCTTATAAGTCAATTAAGCGGACATGAAGTTCAAGAAATTACTAGCCAAATGATAAACACAGCAAGAAATATGGGAGTACCCAAACATACTGATCCATTTATAACATTATCATTTATGGCATTACCAGTTATTCCACAAATACGTTTAACAGATATAGGATTATTTGATGTGGATTTATTTGAATTAATGTAATATTTGATTTATATTTTTTATGTTTAATTGGGATATAGATATATTTGTGTAGATACAAATTTATTTATATCCTTTTTAATATGTAAAATTGGTGAATTTAAAATAATAGAGTATAATGTAAATTAAGCATATTTAGAATTAGGAAGGTTATTACAAATGGAAATAATAAATAAGTTTAAAGAACATAGGAATGAAGAAAACTCTTTGGCTATGAAAGCTTATATGAAAGATAGATTTGAATTTCTGGGAATAAAAAGCCCGCTAAGAAAAGAGTTACAAAAAGAATTTTTAAAAAACATAGATAAGGAAGCATCAATAAATAAAAACTTAGTAAAATTATTATGGAATGAAAATAGTAGGGAATTTCAATATTTAGCAATGGATTATTTAGTAAAAGTAAAAAAACAATTACAAAAAGAAGATATAACCTTTATGGAGGAATTAATAACTACTAAGTCATGGTGGGATAGTGTAGACCTTATAGCTAGTCATTTAGTAGGAGAGATATGTAAAATGTATCCAGACCTTGTAGATGAATATATTTTAAAATGGAGTACAGATGAAAATATGTGGTTAAGAAGAACATCCATACTATATCAATTGAAATACAAGGGAAATTTAGATACAGAAAATTTAGAAAAAGTAATAAAAGTTAATATAAATGATAAAGAATTTTTTATAAGAAAATCAATAGGATGGGCGCTTAGAGAATATTCTAAAACTAATAAAGAATGGGTTAGAAATTTTATTAACAATAATAAATTAAGTAGTTTAAGTATTAAGGAAGCGAGTAAGTATTTATAAATATTTTAAACTAAAGGGAGAAGATAGTATAATGATAAAATTAATAGCATCTGATATGGATGGAACTTTATTAGATTCAAATAAAAATATAAATCCAGAGTTTCACCAAGTTTTAAAGGATTTAAAACATAAAAATATAATATTTGCAGCTGTAAGTGGAAGAGATATAGTTTCTTTAAAAAATGTATTTAAAGATATCGATGAAGACATAATACTAGCTTCAAATAATGGCAATTTAATAGTATATAAAGATGAATTATTATTTGAAAACTATATAGAAAAAGAAAAAATAATTAAAATAGCACAAATAGTAAGAAAAAATTCAAGAAGATTTACTATGTATTGTGGTAAAGATAATATATACAGTGAAAGTATAATGCCGGCGATAATAGGAATAAAATATAAACTTAAAATTCAAGTAGTTAGAGATATTACCAAAATAGACGATAAGATAATAAAAGTAACTACATTTGGAAAAGAAAAAATGATAAATAAGTCTTTAGAGGCTTTTAAAGGATTGAAGGATGAATTTATGATAACACCTTCAGGAAAAGCTTGCTTTGACATATGTAGACTAGGTGGAGATAAAAAACAAGCTATAGAAATATTACAAGAAAAATTTGATATTAAATATGATGAAACTATGGTATTTGGAGATCATATGAATGATTTAGAAATGATGGAATCGGCATTTTATAGTTATGCAATGGAAAATGCTAAAGAAGAAATTAAAGATAAAGCTAGATTTGTTGCAAAAACAAATGATGAAAATGGGGTTGTTGAAGCTATAAAAGAAGTAGCATTAAAAAAAGAAGCAACTATATAACTAAGTTTTATAGAGGGTATCTGCTATTTTGAGATAGCCTCTTAATAAACTTAGTCTTTAAAAATATTTTTCGCCTAAAGACTCAATTTCTTTTAAAACTTTAGCATATTCAAAACCCTTATTTGTAAGATAATATTCTACTTTTGGAGGGTATTCATTATATATTTTTTTACATATTAATTCGCTATTTTCGAGTTCTCTAAGTTTTTCATTTAAAACTTTATGGCTAACACCACTAGTGATTCTTTGCAACTCTAAAAATCTTTTAGTTCCATCTAATAGATGACAAAGTATAACTGCTTTCCATTTACCACGAATAATTTCAAATGCCCAATCAAGTTTACATACATACTTTTTACCATCTCTAGTAATCAAAAAATCACCTCAAATTAATTAATAAGAACTCTTTATATTTTAAACTATTTTAAAAAATAATATAATACTAACTTTTAGGTAACTATAAGAATATTAAAAATAAAATTATAGAAAGTGAGATAAAAAATGTTTATAGTAACTGCAAAATGTATATTAATAGAAGGTAAAACTGAGGAATTTAAAGTAATCGTAGAGACATTAATAAAAAAACAAGAGAAGAAAATGGATGTATTTCATATAATTTATATCAAGATATAAATAATCAAAATATACTAACATTTTTTGAAGAATGGGAAAGTAAAAATAGTCTAGATAGACATATGAATACAAAACATTTTAAAGATATAGCACCTAAACTAAGAAAATTACAAAAAGAAGATAGTATAGTAAACATATATAATAACATATAGTATCTTTTCCAATAATATTAGAAGAGTACACTAATTAGTACAAAAACATAATATAGATTTAATCCCCTGATTAATTAGTAAATTCAATAATCAGGGGATTTTAATTAAAAATATTATATTTTAGAATTATTACTTTTCTTCCTTTAAGGCTATATTAAGCACTAATGCAGCTATAGTACCAGTGCTTATACCAGATGCAAATAGCATTTGAAGGCTATTTGGTAAATTAGATAATAAGTCAGGTCTAGTAGTTATTCCAAGACCTAAAGCAATAGAAACGGCTATAATAAGAAGGTTTCTATTATTCATACTAACTCTGCTTAAAGTTTTCATACCGCTAGCAGCAACAACACCAAACATAACAATACCAGCTCCACCTAATACGGGACTAGGAATAGAGGCAACTATAGCACCAAGTTTAGGAAATATTCCAAGTAACATCATTATAATACCTGCCATAATAACTACATGTCTACTAGCAACTCTAGTCATAGGAATAAGTCCAACATTTTGACTGAAAGAAGTATTAGGTCCAGCTCCAAAAAATCCTGCTATGAAGCTTCCAATACCATCAGCCAAAACGCCTCTACTTAAATCTTCACTAGTAGGTGTTTTTTGTGAAGCTTCTCCAACAGCTATCAAACATCCAACTGTTTCTATAGTAGTCACCAAGTAGGCTATTATAAAAGGAACAACACCTGCTAGGCTAAACTTGATTCCGTGTTCTAATAGTAATGGAATACCTGGAATACCTATAAAGCTAGCTTCTTTTATAGGTGTAAAATCAACAAGACCTAAAGCAATACAAATTAAGTATCCTAAAAACATACCTATAAGAATAGATGCGCTACTAAATATGCCTCTACCATATCTGTTTAATAACACAACTATAATCATAACGACTAAGGATACACTGATATTAGTTATATTTCCATATGTAGGGGAAGCAATGCCACCTGCACACCAATCCATAGTGACAGGAATTAAAGTAAGTCCTATAAGTGTAACAACAGTACCGGTAACAACAGGTGGGAAAAACTTCATAAGTGGTTTTATAAACCTACTTAAAATAATTTCAATGAATGAACCCAGTATTGTAGCACCAAATATTCCGCCAAGTCCTAGGGTACTACCTACAGCTATAGAAGGACCAACAAATGTAAAGTCAGTACCCATTATACAAGGAAGCCTTGAACCTATCTTTCTAACTCCTCTAGCTTGAATTATAGTTGCAATGCCTGCTACAAATATTGCAGCACTTACCATCATAGCACTTGATTGAATATCAAGACCTAGTGAGCTACTAACAACTAACGGAACGGCAACAATACCTCCGAAAGCTGCTACAATATGTTGAAATCCTAGAAGTATAGAAAGTTGTAGATTTGGTTTATCATTAATTTGATAAAGCAGTTCGCAACTTTCTACTTCTTTTATCATTTGAGAAGAATCAATTTTACTCATAATATTCCTCCTAAATATTAAAATTTTAGTAGTGATAAACGTATACTGATATTTATAGTATAGGAGTGTTAACTAATTTTAATGACACATTTTATTCTTCTAAAAGTGCAATTGCTCTTATTGGGGAACCAGATCCGCCTCTTATTTTAAGGGGAAGTCCAAAATATAAAAATCTTTTATTAACAACTTTGTCTAAGTTACATAAATTTTCACTATTGGTTATATCATATTCTCCACAAACTAAATGGCCAGAAAAATTCAAATCATCAGGATGGTCTATAGCTGGAGCGTCAACACCTATATTTACAACACCACAATCAGCTAAATATTTAGCAGCTTCATAGCTAAGACCAGAATACTCTGTTTGCCACTTGTCAGTTTTAAAATTTCTATCATAGTGACCAGTATACATCAATACTATGTCCCCTTTACTTAATTCTTCTTTAGCACTTTTTAAAGCATTTTTTATATCATCGGTTTCTATGTATCTACTGTAAGGAATATTTGATAAATCTATACAAATAGCACTTCCAAAAAAGTATTCTAAAGGCATATTTTCAATAGTCTCACCACTTGGTTTATATTCCCATACTGCATCACAGTGAGTACCTCCATGTTCACTTATAAGTAAATTTCTAGCTGAAAATCCTAAACTTTTGCTTCCTGTTTGTTTCATATTTTCCTCGTGTGTCATATTAGTCATTATAAAGGTTGGTTGATGCATAGGGAAAACAGACATCCCTTGAAATATTTCTTGTGATAAATCAATAACTTTTAAACTCATATAAATACCTCCTATAAAAAAAATTCTTTAGTAAGGTATATTCATAAAGTTATTAAAATATAATTTATTAAACAAGCACTTACAGAAAAAAGTTTTACAAGCTTTTTTATAAAGCTGTTATATTTTATACGGCAGTTATATTTTAATAAAATTATGAATTTAGGATAAATGAAGATTTGCTTGTTTTAATAATTTATCTACTTAAAAATTAAAAAAATTATAAGGAGATAAGTGAAAAGATGGAAAAAAAACAATTTGTATTAGCTGTACCGAATTTTAGCGAAGGTAGAAGAAAAGACATTATAGAAAAAATAGTTGATGAAGTAAGAAAAATTAAAGGTGTAAAACTAGTAAGCTATGAACCAGAAGCAGATTTTAATAGAACTGTTGTTACTTTTATAGGAGAACCAGATCCTGTAAAAGAAGCATTGGTTAATATGGCAGCAAAATCTGCACAACTTATAGATATGAGAAAACATAAAGGAACTCATCCAAGAATAGGTGCTCAAGATACACTTCCTATATTTCCATTTAAGGATATTACAATAGAAGAATGTGTTACTTTAGCAAAAGAAATAGGAAATGAGTTACATAAAAAAACACAAATACCAGTATTCTTTGCAGGAGAAGCTGCAAGTAATGAAGATAGAAAAGCATTTGCATATATAAGAAAAGGTCAGTATGAAGGCTTAAGAGATTTATTAAAAGAAACTAAGAATAATAAAGAAAGAATTGATGAGTACGATAATAGAAAACCAGATTTAAGTATAGATGGATTAATAAGTGAAAGCGCAGGAGCCACTATATGTAGCGCAGAATGTGATGGCTTGACTGCTTATAATATATTTTTAGGAACTGAAAATATTCAAATAGCTAAAGAAATAGCTAAGGGACTTAGAGGACCTACTGGAGGTTTTTCTACAGTAAGAGCTGTTGGAATAAAATTCCCTGAAAGGGAAGGCGTAGTAGTCTCAATGAATTTACTTGATTGTTCAAAAACTCCTATGCACAGAGCTTTTGAATTTGTAGAAAGAGAAGCTAAAAGATATGGGGTTATGGTTACAGGAACTGAACTTGTAGGACCGATAAAATTAGATTATATATTAGATAGTTTTCAATACTTCTTTAGATTAGAAGGATTTAATAAAGAACAAATTTTAGAAACTCATTTAATGGATATGTAGGGGGAGAAAAAATGATAGATGTAATTATAAAAAATGCAAGAATACCTCAAGGTGATGAAAGTGTACTTACAAATATATTAGTTAAAGATGAAAAAATAACAGGATTTTCAGATGATATAAGCATGATACAAGCTAAAGAAGTTATAGATGCAAATGGAAATTTAACACTTCCAGGATGTATAGATTCTCATACTCATCTTATGTATCAAGGATTTCCACATAGAGAAAATTTCTTAAGTGGAACAGCTGCAGCTGCTACAGGAGGGGTTACAACTATAATAGATATGCCTTGTTGTTCAGTACCATCTGTTAGAAGCGTTGAACAATTAGAAACAAAACTTTCTATATGTGGACCACAAGCAGTTGTGGATTATGCTATGTGGGGTGGAGTTACAGGAGAGGATGTTAGAGAAGGTTGGATGTACAATGTTAAAGAACAAGCAGATTATGGAGTAGTTGCATTTAAAGTTTATATGACTCCATCTGTTCCAACTTATCCAAGAGTTACAGATCCTGAAATGTTTGAATGCTTTAAGGCAGTAGCTAAAACTGGTTTACCAATAGGTATACATGCAGAAAACTTTGCTATGTGCGATTTTTATGTAAATAGATTTAGAGAAGAAGGAAGACTAGATGGCCCAGCTTGGGCAGAAGCTAGAATGGAGTTAGCAGAAAAAGTGGCTATAGAACTTGGAATAAGTTTTGCAGAAGCTAGTGGAGCTAGACTTCATATAGTTCATATGAGTACTGGAATAGGTGCAAAACTTGTAAAAGAAGCTAAGATAAAAGGAATAAATGTAACAAGTGAATCTTGTCCTCATTACTTAACATTAAATTATCAAGAATCAATGAGTAAATATGGACCACTTGCAAAAATAGCACCACCACTAAGAACTAAAAAAGATAATGAGGAACACTGGAAAGGTATAAATGATGGAAGCATAGATTTTATAGCTACAGATCATGCTCCATATGAAATAGAAAGTGAAAAGCATAAAGACGGAATGAATATATGGACTTCATTCCCAGGAATACCAGGGGTTGAAACTATGGTTCCAGTTGTTGTAAGTGAAGGATACAATAAAGGAAGAATATCTTTAAGCAAGTTAGTAGATATATTAAGTACAAATGTAGCTAAACATTATGGATTATATCCTAAAAAAGGTGCTTTAAATATAGGTTCTGATGCAGACTTTACAATATTAGATTTAGAAAAAGAATGGACTATAGACCCTAAAACTATGGTATCTATGTGTGGATACACTCCACTTGAAGGAATGAAGTTAAAAGGTAAGGTTTATAAAACTGTAGTTAGAGGTAACTTGGTGTACCAAGACGAAGAAGAGGGAATTTTAAGTAAATTAGAAAATTATGATGTGGTATTTAATAACCCAGAAGAATTAACTAGTGCGGAATACAAAGTTAGCTATAGAAAACAACATCCAGAAGTTATAGTTGACCATATTAAAAATATAAAAGGGATAATGGTTAAACCTGGATTTGGTAAATTTACAAAAAGAGTACAAATAATGAAATTAGATAAAAAAATAACTTATTAAAAATAAATTGAAAATTATATGGAAATAAGGTTTATAGGGGGAAATAAAAATGCCAAGACATGGGATTGTTGTTATAGATATGTTAAATGATTTTGTTGGGGAGAATGCTTCTTTAAGATGTCCAGGAGGAGAACAAATAGTACCTAAGTTACAAAAATTATTTACTTGGGTAAGAGAAAGAAATGCAAGAGGGCTTGATGATATTCAATTAATACATGTGCAAGAAGCTCATAGAAAAAATGATGCAGACTTTAGGGTAAGACCACGCCACGCAGTTAAAGGAACTTGGGGTTCTGATTTTATAAAAGAGTTATATCCTCAAGGCGAGGAATATACTATACCAAAGAGAAGACATAGTGCATTTGCACATACTGACTTAGATTTATATTTAAGAGAAGAAAATTTAGATACAGTAGTAGTTACTGGTGTTTGGACTAATGTATGTGTAAGAAGTACAGCGAGTGATGCATTATATAATGCTTACAAAGTTATAACTTTAAGTGATGGTGTACATTCTAAGAATGATGAAATGCACGAAGCTGGTCTTAGAGATTTAAGTATATTTACAAAAGTTATGCCAATTGATGAATATATACAGGCTTGGGAGAACGGACTTGATCCATGGGTTGGTGGTGGAGACCAAGAAAATAAAGTGAAGTAATAAATTTAATTAGGTAATTATTAAGCTTAGGCTTTTTAATTACCTAAAAATAAAACTTTGGAAGGAGAAGTTTTATGAAAATAATAGTGGGTATATCAGGAGGAAGTGGTGCAATTTATGCACTTGGAATATTAAAAGTTTTAAAGGATTTAAATGTTGAAACTCATTTAGTAGTATCCAATATGGGAGAATATGTAATAAACCATGAGTGCGGAGTTAATATAGACGAGCTAAAAGAAATGGCTGATTGTTATCATGAAAACTATGATCTAGCAGCTCCAATTGCAAGTGGATCATTTAAAACTGATGGAATGATTATAGTACCTTGTTCTATGAAAACACTAGCAGCAATTACTATGGGATATAGTGATAGTTTACTTACAAGAGCTGCTGATGTTTGCATTAAGGACAAGAGAAGGCTTGTAATTGTACCAAGAGAAACTCCACTTAGTTCTATACATCTTGAAAATATGCTTAGACTTTCAAACTTAGGTGTAACTATAATGCCACCGACACCAGGATTTTATAATCACCCACAAGATTTAAGTGATATAGTAACTTCAATAGTTGGGAGAAGCTTAGATTTATTATATATAGAACATGATTTACTTAAAAGATGGGGTGATTAATATGGAAACTCAAATGTTAAGGTACACTTTAGAAAAGTTAGAAAAATTAGGGCATATTAAAACTTGTACTAAAAAAGTAGATACTAAATTTGAACTTGGAGCAGTACTAAGATACTTTGATAACGAAGTTCCAATAATATTTAATAATATAAAAGAACATAAAGTGCCTTTGGTTGGAGGTCTTTATGGAAATAGACAAATATTTTATGATTTAATGGATATGAATAAAGAAGATAGGATATTTAAATTTATGGATGCGATAGCTAATCCTAAATCTGTAAGAAAAATTAGTACTGGCCCTATTAAAGAAAATATTATAACTAAAAATATAGATGTAAAAAAATTATTTCCAATTCCAACATCACATGAAAAAGACTCGTTAAGTTTTATAACTTCTGGAATGCTTATTGTAAAAGACCCAGAAACTAATGATACTCATATGGCAGTTAGAAGATTTCAAGTAAATTCAAAAACAAATATAAGTGCATTAGTATCAGGGGCGTCTCCTCATTTAAGAAAAATCATAAAAAAAAGTGAAGAAAATAATAAACCTATAGAATGTGCAGTGGTATTAGGTTATGATGCTGAATATTTAATAGCATCTCAAATAAGTTCTTCAAAATATGGACTTGATAAGCACAAGGTGTATAGTGCCCTAAAAGGTGAAGAATTAGAAGTTGTAAAGTGCCATAGTGTAGATATAGAAGTTCCAGCTTATTGTGAAATAGTGTTAGAAGGAGAAATAGTTCCTAACAAAAAGGTAGTAGAAGGTCCTTTTGGAGAATTAATGGGATACTATGGTGAAGTAGCACCTAATCCGGTTATGGAAATAAAAACAATAATGCATAGAGATAAACCAATATTTCAACATGCATTCCCTTGTAGAGAAGAACACTTATCAAATGGGCTTATAAGAGAAGCAGAGATGTATAGTATATTAAATAGTGTTGTAGATGTAGATGATGTAAATGTAACTGTTGGAGGAGGATGTAGACTTCATGCAATAGTTAGTATAAATAAAAATAATGAAGGTGATGGAAAAAGTGCAATTTTATCATCACTTGGAAGTAGTAAGGATTTAAAACATGTAGTAGTAGTAGATACTGATGTTGATATATATAATTGTAAAGATATTGAATTTGCACTTTCATCTAGAGTACAAGGTTCAGATGATGTAGTTATAATTAAAAATGCATTAGGAAGTGGTCTTGAAGCATCTCATGTTTATAAAGGTCTTAGTGATAAAATAGGAATAGATGCCACAAAACCATTAGATGTAGATTTGTTTGATAGAGCTATAATACCAGAATATGAAAATATAAATATAAATGATTATTTTTAAGACTAATAAATAAAACCTACTTCAAGAGGGGTGAAGAATTTGAATGCTTTAGGGATAGTAGAAGTAAAAAGTATGATAGGAGCGATAGTAGCAGCAGATACTATGTTAAAATCTGCAGATGTAGATTTAATTGATATAAATTTAGTAGGATCAGGTATAGTAGCAGCGATAGTAAGGGGCGACGTAGCAGCAGTACAAGCGGCAGTTGAAAATGGAAAAGAAAGTGCTAGTAAAGTAGCACAAATAATATCAACAAATGTCATAGCAAGACCTCATGATGAAGTAAGCAAAATATTATAGGTGGTGAAGCAAGTGGCGAGTTCATTAACTAAAACGATAATGAATAATATATCAAAGAAGGCTCTTAATAAAAATGATAGCAAATATTTTGAAACTAATAGCGTAAGCGTTAATCATATAAATGAAAAAGAAGAAGAGTTTTTAAAAAATATACTACATAAAAATAATACTAAAATAAATTTAAACTCTATAAAAAATAAGCAACAACCTAAAAATAACAATTCAAAAATAACAATTCAAAGTCTAAAAAGCTTTAGTGAAAAAACAAATAACAACTCTGTTAAAGAAAAACCTAAAGATAAACAAAATAAAAATATGATTAGCTTAAAAGAGTTAGCTAAATAAGGGGGATAACGATGAGAAAAGCCCTAGGAATGATAGAATCTATAGGAATTACAACTGCAATAGCTGCCCTAGATAGTGCGAGCAAAGCAGCAGATATTACGTTAATTGGTTTTGATAAAGTTATTGGTGTAGAAAAATCAGTAAGTATTACCATTCACATAGCAGGAGAAGTAGCAGCAGTAAACGCAGCAATAGAAGCAGGGGTAGAAGCAGGAAACAAAGTGGGAAGAGTTGTTTGTAGTAAAACTATACCAAGACCACATGAAGAAGTAGATTTTTTAATAAAAGAATTTGAAAAGAATTTAAAAGAAAAAGAAGCTAAAAAAAGTAAATAAAATTATAGGAGGTATATATTATGGGTCAAGCATTAGGAATGATAGAAACTAAAGGATTAGTAGGTGCTGTTGAAGCAGCAGATGCTATGGTGAAATCTGCAAATGTAACTTTAATGGGATATGAAAAAATAGGATTTGGGTTAGTAACAGTTATGGTAAGTGGAGATGTAGGTGCTGTAAAAGCAGCAGTTGATGCAGGAAGTGAAGCAGCAAGAAATGTTGGAGAGCTTCATTCAGTTCATGTAATACCAAGACCACACTCTGAAATTGAAAGAGTTATGTTAAGCAGAGAATAAGTAAATGAAAAATAAAAAAAACTTAACCGATTCAATATTAAAAAATATAGGAGAGAGTTTAAAAAAAAATGTTGCTACAACAAATAAATTTATAAAAAATGAAGATGTTAAGTCAAATTCATTTATAATGGTTCCTACAAATCACCATAACATAGATGAAATATTAAAACTGTTAAACAATTTTAAAGAAGATAATGTATCTGAAGACATTAAAGAAGAAACTAAAAAATCCGTAATAACTTTAAGTGATATATTAAACTCTAATCAAGAAAAATTAATTATACCAAAATATTCTATAATAACACCGATGGCAAAAGACTATATAAAACAAAAGAAAATAAAAGTGATTTTTACTGAAAATAAAGAACAATAGGGGAGAAATTATGCAAATAGGAAAAATAATAGGAACAGTAGTTGCAACTAGAAAAGATGAGTCATTAGTAGGTAGCAAGTTAATGATAACTCAACCGTTAAATTTTAGAAATGAAATAGAGGGAAAACCCCTGATTGCAGTAGATACAGTAGGAGCAGGAATTGGTGAATTAATTATATACACAGAAGGAACAGCTGCTAGAAATGCAACTAAAAAATATGATTCATCAATAAATGCTGCAATAATAGGAATTGTTGATAACATAGATGTATGGGAGGAGTAACATTGAAGTATATAAAGCAAGCAATGGAATATAAAGAGTTAATAGATACTCTTATGAGCGATAAACACCATGCAGATATTGTTTTGTATGGAGGAAATGTAGTAAATGTATTAACTAGAGAAGTATATAATGCAGATATTGCTATAAAGGGAAAGTATATATTATTAGTTGGAGATTGTGAAGATTTAATAGGTGAGAATACTATAGTTGTAGACGTATCTGGTAAATATTTATCTCCTGGGTTTATAGATTCTCATATGCATTTTGAGAGTAGTATGTTAACGGTAACTGAATTTTCTAGACTTTCAATACCATCAGGAACAACAACACTAATAGCAGATCCTCACGAAATAGGAAATGCATTAGGACCGGTTGGAATGAAAGCTATGGCTGATGAAGCGAATGTATTACCAAATCATGTTAGATTTGTAGTGCCAGCACTTACTCCAGATTGTCCAAATTTAGAAACAGCAGGCGTAGATGTAAGTTCTAAGGATATGGAGGACTTATTAAACTATAAAAATATAATAGGTATAGGTGAACTTCAAGGATTTAGCAATGCAAAACATGTATACAAAAATACACCAGAAATAATAACTGATTTATTAGCATCAACTACATATGCAAAGAGTATAGGAAAAGTAGTGGATGGAAATGCACCTGATTTGTTTGGTAAAGAACTTGCTGCACATATAGTGTGTACTGGTGGAAAATGTTCTTGTCATGAAACTACAACCAAAGAAGAGTGTGTAGAAAAACTAAGACAAGGTGTGTATGTATTTATGAGAGAAGGCTCAACTCAAAAGAATATGGGTGAATGTATAAAAGCTATAACTGAAGAAAAATTAGATTCTAGAAGATGTATATTAGCAACTGATGATATGGTAGCAGAAGACCTTGAAAAATTAGGGCATATGAATGAAATCGTAAAGAGAACTATAAATCAAGGGGTAGATCCTATTGAAGCGATACAAATGGTAACAATAAACCCAGCAACATATTTTGGTTTAGAAGATAGAGGTATATTATCACCTTCGAAAGTTGCAGACATAGCTATAATAAATGACTTGAAAGAAATGGATGTTGAGGCTGTATTTATAGAAGGAAAATTAGTAGCATCAGACAAAGAACTTTTAGTTCCTATGCCAAAATATACTTATCCAGATTCTGTTAAGAATTCTGTAAAAAGAGAAAAACTAGTAAATAAAGATTTAGAAATAAGAAGTGATGAAAAGAAAGTAATTGTAAGGGCTATAAAAGTAATACCTGACCAAAACTTGACAGAATGTTTAGAAGAAGCAACTACTGTTAAAAATAGTGTAGTAGAAGCTGATGTATCTAATGATTTATTATATATAGCTTGTGTTGAAAGATATGGAAGAAATAATAATATAGGTAAGGCATTTGTAAAAGGTTTTGGACTTAAAAAAGGAGCTTTTGCAGAAAGTGTTGCACATGATACTCATAATATAACTGTTGTTGGAACTAACATAGCTGATATGGTAGTTGCAGTTAATAAAGTTATAGAAATGGGTGGAGGAATAGCTGTTGTAAATAATCAAAGAGTGCTAGAAGAATTAAGACTTCCAGTTGGAGGGCTTATAACTGATGAACTTACTGGTAGCGAAGTTAGTGAAAAAATAGTATCTCTTGAAAAAACTGTAAGCAAAGACTTAGGCGGAAGTATACATGCACCTTTCATGCATTTATCCTTCTTAGCACTATCTACAAGCCCTAAGTGGAAGATTACTGATAAAGGGCTTATCGATGTTAACAATTTTGAGATACTAAGCCCAATTATTTAGATAGAAAATTAAATATATAAAAATATAATAAGGTTGCCTTTTAATAAAAAGGCAACCTTATTTTGTGGATTTATATAATTTAAAAGGCATAGATGTAATACTACAGTTTCAAACTTGATAAAATTAAACAATATAAGTAACCCAAACTTAATTCAGATTGGTATGGTTTTAAAAATACAATAAATAATAAACTTAAATTGTATGGGTACGTTTTCTGTTGTTAATTATTATATATTTAATTATAATCTAATTATAAAGAATTAATAAGGGGAGATAGAAATGAATTATAAAACTAGAAAAATTGTATTAAATGGACTATTAACAGCTTTAGTATGTATAGCTACAATGGTTATTCAAATTCCTACACCTGGCACAAATGGATACATTAACGTAGGGGATGCTATAATATTTATTTCATCAATTTTATTTGGACCAGCTTCAGGTATGGTTGCAGGAGGGATTGGATCTGCATTAGCAGATATTTTAAGTGGATATTCTCATTGGGCATTATTTACTCTTATTATAAAAGGGTTTGAAGGATATTTAGTAGGTGTAATCATAAGAAGTAACCATACAATTATAAAAAATATATTTGCAACAGGAATTGGATCTCTAGTAATGATTACAGGTTATTTTTTAGCAGGTGGAATATTAAATGGAAGTTTTATAGCTTCTGCAGCGTCTATTCCATCTAATATTGTCCAAGGTATGGTTAGTATGGTCATAGCTATTGTGCTTTCTAATTATTTAAGTAAGGTAAGTTATGTAAAAGCATTTAAGTCTAAAGTCAGGGCTTAAATTCAAAAAATTAAAGCATACATAAAATAAACAGTGCTCTAGGGTTATATTTCTAGGCTACTGTTTATTTTATATATTTTAAATAATATACAAATCAAGTAGCTATTGATATAATTATGCAAATGACAAATTTTGTTTACAATAAACATTAACATAGAGGATAGTTAGATGATAAATATATTAGTTGCAGAAGATGATAAAAGGATACTAAAATTAAATCTACCTCTTTTTTATAGTGTATAGGAAATTATATTAATTTACCACTTACATATCTATGATAAATATATCTATCATCACCTAAATAAATGAATTTTTCCAATCTTTCAAGTAAACTGTAATTATCAAAATTAAGCTCAGAATCGTCTATAACAAGAGCATCAAATTCATAATCTTTTTCAAAACTTCCAACATTTCCAAAGAAAGAACCACCACCCTTAGTAGCTATATAAAAAGCTTCACTGAGAGTTAAAAAGTTATACTCTTTATTTTGAGCCCATATAAGTTTTGAAAATTCTATAGCATAAACCATAGCCTTAAAAATTGAAAAACTATGACCACCGCTTACATCACTTCCAAATGCTATCTTAACATTATTGTTTAAAAGCTTTCTTATAGGCATTATACCACTACCTAAATTTGCATTTGAAGTAGGGCAGTGAACTGCATAAATGTTTTTAGTTTTCATAAGATTTATTTCATCATCTGCCAAATGAACACAATGTGCCATAAGTGTAGGAGTATCACCAAATAAATTACAACTATCATACACATCTCCATAAAATTTAGAACGTGGATGAAGTTCTTTTACCCAATTTATTTCACCTATGTTTTCAGATAAATGAGATTGGACAGGTAAATTGTATTTTAGGGCTATTTCACCTAGACTTTTTAGCAAATGTTCACTACAAGTTGGTACAAATCTAGGTGTTATAATAGGTTTAACTAATTCTGATTTATTTATATATCTTTGGATAATATCTAAAGTATCATTAAGCGAAGTTAATGTATCTTCACAAAGACTATCACACGAGTTTCTATCCATATTTACCTTACCAACATAACCACCGATGCCAGCCTCTATTAAAATATCCATCAACTTCATTGTGGATTCTTTATGTATTGTTGCAAATGCAGCTACTCTAGTAGTTCCATTTTTATATATTTCTTTTACGAACTTAGAATACATTTTTTCTGCATAATTAATATCTTTATACTTTGATTCCTCGGGAAATGTATAATCGTTAAGCCAAGGAAGTAACTCTTTGTCCATAGCGATGCCAACATTTCTAAATTGAGGAGCGTGACAATGTAAGTCATTCATTCCAGGTATTATGAGTTTATCTTTGTAGTCTATTAATTCATAGTTTTTGTATTCTTTGGGAATTTCATTATAAACACCAACTATTTCATTACTAGATAAAGCAATATACCCATTTTTTATTATTTCAAATTTATCATATGTAGGAGTAAAAATAATGTTTCCTTTAATAATTTTCATTAAACACCTCTTAAACAATTTATTATATTTGATATTGAATATATATGATTATTGCTCAATAAATATTCAATATCAAATATACCTCTAAATTACTTATAAATTAAAGTTTTAAAGTTGTACAAAAAAGTTTTTAAAAGGTACTATAAAAAACTAAAAAATCATATATTTTAAGTAACCAAAAATTTAATCAATATGAGATTAGTATAGTAAAAGAAGTAAATTTTATTTTGGAGGAGAATATGGTTAAAGAAGTATTTAAAGTTAAAAGTTTAGAAAATGCGCTACATATACTTGAAGTCAATAAATATAGAGCAAAAGTTATAGCGGGTGGAACCGATTTAGTTGTTGATATAAAAAATAATAAGTTTGATAAAGAGATTTTAATTGATATATCAGATATAAAACAGCTTAAGTTTATAGAAGATGAAGGCGATATTATGAAAATAGGTGGGTGTACTACACTTAATGAAATTATAAAATCGCCAAAGATAAACTCTAGTTTACAAGGTTTAAAAAAAGCATGTAGTTTAGTGGGTTCACCTCAAATAAGAAGTAGAGCCACAATAGGTGGAAATATATGCAATTCATCACCAAGTTCAGATTTAATACCTCCACTTTTAGCTTTAGATGCTAAGGTATGTATACAAAGTAAAAATTCTAAGAGAAAAGCATACTTAAAGGATATATTATTAGATAAAAACAAAATCAAGTTAAATGAAGATGAAATTTTAAAGTACATAGAATTTAAAAATTTAAATCAAAATCAAGTGCTATCTTTTGTTAAACTCGGTTTTAGAAAATCATTATCAATATCTAAAATCTCATGCAGTGTATTGCTAGAAATAGAAGAAAATAAATTCGAAAATATGAATATAGCATTAGGTGCATTAAGTAAAATAGCTATGCGAGAACATGAAGTTGAACTATATTTAAAAGGAAAATCTATTAATCAAAATACTATCAATAAAGCATTAGATATAGTGCAGGAAAGCATTAGTGAGCGATTAAAAAATAGAGGAAGTGTAGGATTTAAATCTCATGCAGTTAAAGGTGTATTAAAGCAAGCTATATATGAAGGCATAAGCTTATATAATATTAATTAAAAATAGTAGGAGAAAATTCATGAAAAATATTAATTTAAATATAAATGAAACTATATATAAAGTAGATATAAAAGAGGATGATAGGCTTATAGATGTTCTTAGAGATACCCTAAAACTAACTGGAACCAAAGAAGGTTGTGGGGAAGGCGAATGTGGTGCTTGTTCTGTTATTATGGATGAAGAACTAGTCAACTCTTGTTTGGTACTTGCTTTTCAAGCAGATGGGAAGAAAATAACAACTATTGAAGGTGTAAAAGATGAGTATATAAAGCAAGCATTTATTGACGGAGGAGCAGTACAATGTGGGTTTTGTACGCCCGGTATGATACTTAGTGGAAAATCTATATTAGATAAAAATGCTTCTCCAAGCAAAGAAGAAATAAGAGCTGGTATATCAGGTAATTTGTGTAGGTGCACAGGTTACAATAAGATAGTAGATGCTATATATTTAGCATCAACTGTAAGGAGAGATAAGTAGTGAAGAGTGTTGGAAAAAATATAAAAAGAGTAGATGCTTACGACAAAGTTAATGGAAAAGCCATATACCCGCAAGACATATATTTTGAAGATATGCTATATGGAGAAACTTTAAGGTCTAATAAACCTCATGCATACATAGAACTTGATATAAGTGAAGCTAAAAAGATAGAAGGCGTCATAAAGATATTTACAGCAAAGGATGTACCTTATAATCATCATGGTGTAGTATTTAAAGACAATGAGGTATTTTGTGATAAAAAGGTAAGAAGGATAGGAGATCCGATAGCTTTTGTTGTAGCTATAAATAAAGAAATTGCAAAAAAAGCGTTAAAGAATATAAATGTAAAATATAAAGAAATAGAAGCTGTATTTGATCCAATAAAAGCAATGAAAGAAAATAGCCCAAAGGTACATGACAATGATACTAACATAGTTCATCATTTTAAACTTAGAAATGGAAATGTTGAAAGGTCGTTTGAAGATTGTGATGTAATAGTTGAAAACGAATATGTTGTTCCACAGGTTGACCATGCTTTTTTACAACCTGAAAGTGGAGTAGCAAAAATTGATGAAAAAGGCAAAATAATATTATACACTGCAACTCAATATCCACATTTTGATGTATGTGAAATAGCACAGGCATTGCAAATGGATGAAAAACAAGTGAAAATAATAAACTGTGCAGTTGGAGGTGCTTTTGGAGGAAGAGAAGATATAACAATGCAAATTCATCTATCTCTTGCAGCAAAAGTATTAAAAAGACCAATTAAAACTACCTATTCTAGAGAAGAGTCATTTATAGCACATTCAAAAAGACATTCAATGATTATGAAATATAAAACCGGAGCAACTAAAGATGGAAAATTAAAAGCATTAAAAGTTACTATAATAGGGGACACTGGTGCCTATGCATCCTGGGCAATAAATGTATTAAGAAAAGCAGGAGTACATGCAACTGGACCTTATGAAATAGAAAATGTATGTGTAGATAGTTACGCAGTATATACAAATAATCCATTTAGTGGCGCTATGAGAGGCTTTGGAGCAACACAAGTTCCAATAGCTTATGAACAACAAATGGATATAATAGCAAATAAGCTAAATATAGACCCTATAGAATTTAGACTAAAAAACATATTTAAAAAAGGAAGCAAAACAGCTACTAATCAAATATTAAAAGAAAGTGTACCACTTGAAAAATGTATAAATGAAGTTAAAAAACATATGGATTTTAGTAAAAAGGGATGCGGTATAGGAATAATGTTTTATGGAACAGGATATGGGAATGGATTTCCGGACGTTTCAAATGCAATAGCTAAAATAAATCAAGATGGAAAAGTAGAAATATATATTGGAGCAACTGAAGTAGGGCAAGGTGCAAAAACTATAATGAGTCAAATAGGAGCAGAGGTTTTAAAAATTAATGTAGAGGATATAATATTTGTAAACGAAGATACAGAAATAACTCCAGACTCTGGAACAGCAGCGGCAAGTCGTCAAACTTACAATAGTGGAAATGCTGTAAAAATAGCTTGTGAAAAGCTAAAAGACGAAATAAATAAAAAATATGATATAAACAACTGTAATTTAAAAGACGTATATAAGAATATTGATAAAGAACTTTTAATTAAAGAAGGATCTTTTAAAGCATATTCAACAATGATGGATGAAGAAACGGGTATTGGAAACCCATATTGGCCATATACTTTTGGAGCTTGTGGAGTTGAAGTTGATGTAAACGAAGAAACTGGAGAAATTAAAATATTAAATGCAGTTGTAGCACAAGATGTAGGAAAAGCAATAAATCCTCATTTAATAGAAGGTCAAATAGATGGAGGCTTTGCTATGGGTGTTGGGTATACTTTAATGGAAGATTTAAATGTTGTAAATGGAGAAATTAAAAATAACAGATTATCTAAATATATTATACCAACAGCACTAGATACAATAGACTTTAAGAAAATAATAGTAGAAGATGAGGAAAGTTCTGCACCGTTTGGAGCAAAGGGAATAGGTGAACCAGTAATGGTATATGTAGCCCCTGCAATTTTAAATGCAATCTCTAGTGCTAGTGGAATTAGGGTGAAAAAATTACCTGCGACACCTGATAATATAATTAAAAATATAAAAGAAAAAATGAAAATTTAAATCTTGATAAGATTAAATATTTATAAATTATCTCGTTGTTGATAATTACCATTAAAGCATATTTTATACTGAATAAATAAAGATAGTTGTTTAAGTTATATTAACTTAATTTATATACTATAAATAGCTAGCTGAAACTACTTACTTATAAAGTGAGAGTTTAAGTATAGTAATAAAATTAGGAGGATTTGTGTATATGGAGTTTTTAGAAAAAAAGTTTAAGCTCACACAACACAATACGAATGTAAAAACTGAAGTATTAGCAGGTATTACAACATTTATGACAATGGCATATATATTAGTTGTAAATGCTAATGTTTTAGGCGATGCAGGCATGGATAAAGGTGCGGTGTTTGCAGCAACTGCAATATCAGCATTTATAGGTACTATGCTTATGGGATTACTTGCAAATTATCCAATAGCACTAGCACCAGGTATGGGGCTTAACGCATTTTTCGCTTATACAGTAGTTATATCAATGGGACACAGTTGGCAATTTGCATTGTGTGCAGTATTTATTGAAGGGATAATATTTATATTACTTACAATTACAAATATACGTGAAGAAATAATAAACTGCATACCACCATTACTGAAACATGCAGTTACTGCAGGTATAGGACTATTCATTGCTTTTATAGGATTAGTAAATTCTGGAATTGTAGAACAAGGGGGTGCCATATTAACCCTTGGAAGTATGAAAACACCATTAGTATTATTGTCAGTATTAGGGCTTATAATAGCAGCAGTACTTATGTGCAAAAATGTAAAAGGTGCATTTTTATTATCTATGGTAATAACAGCTGCGATTGGAATGGTATGTGGATTAGTAGAAATTCCCAAAGCTTTAGTCTCAACTATACCATCTTTAGAACCAATATTTTTAAAAGCATTTTCAGTAAATACATCACAAATATTTAGTTTTGATATGATAGTAGTAGTATTTACGTTCTTATTTGTTGATTTATTTGATACTGTAGGTTGCTTAGTTGGAGTTGCGTCAAAGGGAAATCTTTTAAATGAGGATGGGACTCTACCTCGTGCTAAAGAAGCTTTACTTGCAGATGCAATAGGAACAACAGTGGGAGCACTTCTTGGGACTTCTACAGTTACATCTTATGTTGAAAGTTCAGCAGGAATAGCAGAGGGTGGAAGAACAGGACTTACAGCAGTAACTACTGGATTCTTATTTTTAGTATCTCTATTCTTCGCACCGATATTTACAGCAATACCACCTCAAGCAACAGGGCCTATATTGGTATTAGTTGGAGTATTGATGGCAAGTTCTGTACTTGAAATAAACTTTAAAGACCCAACAGATGCAATACCTGCATTTTTGACATTTACAATGATGCCACTTGCTTATAGTATAGCCGATGGTATCATATTTGGTATAATATCTTACACTATACTTAAATTTGTATGTGGTCAAAAGGAAAAAGTTAACTTGTCGCTTGTAGTTTTAAGTATATTATTCATATGTAAATTTATATTCTTATAAAAAAGTCTCCTTTGACATCAAAGGAGACTTTTTAAAATTCACGCAAACGTGAAATTAAAAGTAGAAAATTATAGTAATAAATACATAAAAAATGATATTATTAACTTAAGTAAAAATTAAAATATAAAAAATGCTACAAATTTGGAAAAGGAGAAAATTACATGTATAGCTTAAAAAATGATTATAGCGAAGGGGCTCATCCTCAAATACTAGAAGCTTTAGTAAAAACAAATTTAGAACAAGATGCAGGTTATGGTGAAGATAAATATTGTCAAGAAGCTATCGAATTAATAAAAGAAAAATTACAAAATGATAATGTGGATATTCACTTTATTCCAGGGGGAACTCAAACAAATTTGATTTCTGTAGCAGCATTTTTAAAATCACACGAGGCATGTATTGCTGCAAAAACTGGACATATATTTGCAAATGAGACTGGTGCAATAGAAGCTACAGGGCATAAGGTAATTGCTGTTGATACTGAAGATGGAAAATTAAGAAAAGAAAATATTTTATCTGTTCTTAAATCGTATACAAATGAACATGTTGTAAAGCCAAAGTTAGTTTATATTTCAAATTCAACAGAAATAGGAACTATATATAACAAAAAAGAACTACAAGAATTAAAAGAAGTTTGTATGGAAAATAAATTATTATTATACATGGATGGAGCTAGACTTGGATCTGCTTTGGCTTGTGAAGAAAACGATTTAAAACTTTGTGATTTTTCAGAGTTAACAGATGCTTTTTACATAGGTGGAACTAAAAATGGTGCTCTCATAGGAGAGGTATTAGTAATTTGCAATGATAATCTTAAAGAAGACTTTAGATATCACTTAAAGCAAAGAGGTGCTTTGCTTGCTAAAGGAAGATTATTAGGAATACAGTTTACAGAACTATTTAGAGATAACTTATTTTTTGAAATAGGAAAATATGAAAATGATATGGCTGATATTTTAAGAGCTGGAATAAATGAGTTAGGATATAAGTTTTTAGTGAATTCACCTTCTAATCAGATTTTCCCAATAATGCCTAATACGGTAATTGAGAAACTTCAAGAAAAGTATTCTTTTATAATATGGGGAAGTGAAGACGAAGAAAATTCGTCTATTAGACTTGTAACTTCTTGGGCTACAAATAAAGAAGTTGTTATGGGATTTGTAGACGAGTTAAAAAAGATTACTAAGGGGTAATAAGTTGGGATTATTACAATGATAGGTAAGATTGTGAAATTGAGCATAGTTTAAATCATAAACATTTTTAAGCCTCTTTCATATATATAATAAGATAGTCCTATTTTATAGAACTTGATATAAAGATATATTAATGGAGGTTTTATTTTGAACTATAGATATTTATTTGAGGGAATAGAAACACCTGTGAAATTAAAAAATGGGTTGTTACAAATACCTGTAAACTTTGATAATGGTGCTACAACGCCACCATTAAAAAGTGTAGTAAAAGAAATTATGGAAAATGCACTAACATACGGACCAGTAGCTAGAGGTGCTGGTCAAAAAGGAGATTTATGTACTGAAAAGTATGAGAAATCTAGAGAAAAAGTATTAGATTTTTTCAATTTAAAACAAAGCAATACGCATACAGTAATTTATACAAAAAATACAACTGAATCTTTAAACTTATTATCGAATGTACTAATAAAAAATAAACATGAGAAAGTATTAACGACTAGAATGGAACATCATGCAAATGATCTACCTTGGAGGAATACTGCAACAGTTGAGTATGTTGATGTTGATAAATTAGGTAGAATAAATATAAAAGATATAGAAGCTAAATTAATTGCAAATAAAGGGGAAATAAAATATGTAAGTATAACTGGTGCATCTAACGTAACAGGTTATATTAACCCTATACATGATATAGCTAAAATTTGTCACAGACATGATGCTAAAATAATTGTGGATGGTGCACAACTTATAGCTCATAAGAAAATAGATATGAAAGGTCAAAATCATTTAGAAGGAATCGATTTTTTAGTGTTCTCAGGGCATAAAGCTTATGCACCTTTTGGAAGTGGTGCAATAGTAGGATTAACTGAAGAATTGTCAAATATAAATCCATTTTTAAGAGGTGGAGGATGTGTAGATACTGTATCTGATTATGATGTAATATGGGATACACCATCAGAACTTCATGAAGCTGGAACTTCAAATTTCTTAGGAGTTATGGCAATGGTAAGGGCTTTAGAGAATTTACAACTAATTGGATTTGAAAAAATATATAATCATGAAATGGAAATTAAAAATTATTTGATAAGAAATATGAAAAAAATCGAAGGTGTAAATATTTATGGAGATATTGAAAATAGTGAAGATAGACTAGGTGTAATAACTTTTAATGTAGAAAAAATACCATTTGATGAATTAGCACGTATATTTGCTGATAAATTTGGAATAGCTTTAAGGTATGGAAAGTTTTGTGCACACCCTTATGTAAATAGATTATTAGGCTTAAGTGATGCAGATGCGTATATACATTCTACTGATGAAGAATTAGAAAACTTTGGGATGGTAAGATTAAGCTTAGGTTTGTATAATACTATAGAAGAAGCAAACTTATTCATATTGGCATTAAAATATATAGTTAAAAAATATTAAATATATAAAAAATAAGATGGTAGCCAAAAATATGCTGCCATCTTATTTTTTATATATCTATAGAATACTGTGTTATAATAGATAATACTATAATGACTATAAGAAAGAGAGTAATAAATGACAAAAGTAAATTTTAAAGATTATAAATTAAGCAATGAAATATTAAAGGCAATTGACATATTAAATTTTAAAAACCCAACAAATGTACAAGAACAAGTTATACCAGTTGCGCTTCAAAAGAAAGATATACTTGTTAAATCACAAACTGGAAGTGGAAAAACAGCAGCTTTTGCAATACCAGTCTGTGAATTAGTTGATTGGAATGAAAATAAACCACAAGCTTTAATACTAACGCCAACTAGAGAACTTGCAATTCAAGTTAAAGAAGACGTATTTAATATAGGTAGATTTAAAAGAATAAAAGTACCAGCACTTTACGGAAAATCTTCTTTTGCTATGCAAGAAAAAGAACTTAAGCAAAAAACTCACGTAGCAGTTGGAACTCCAGGTAGAGTAATTGATCATATTACTCAAGGTACGTTATTTACAGATAATATTAAATATCTTGTAATAGATGAAGCTGATGAGATGCTTAATATGGGATTTATTGAACAAATAGAAGAAATTATAAGTTCACTACCAAAAGAACGTGTTACTATGTTATTCTCAGCTACTATGCCAGAAGATATAGACAATTTATCTAAAAAATATATGAACAATCCTACAAAGATAGAAATTCAATCAAAAACTGTAACAGTAGATAGAATACAGCAAGATGGATATAAGATAGAAGAAACAGGAAAATTAAACTTATTAAAAGAAGTTACTATAATAGAAAATCCGGACAGTTGTGTAATATTTTGTAATACCCAAGAAAAAGTAGATACACTTTGCCGTGAATTAAATAAAGCTAGTTATCCATGTGATAAAATTCATGGTGGAATGGAACAAGATGATAGAATAAAAGTTATGTCTAACTTTAAAAAGGGATATTTTAGATATTTAATAGCTACAGATGTAGCAGCTAGAGGAATAGACATAGATAACATAACTCATGTAATAAACTATGATGTACCAAAAGGAAAAGAAAACTATGTTCATAGAATAGGTAGAACTGGACGTGGTGGAAAAAGTGGTAGAGCTATAACTTTTGTAACTAACAGAGATAGTGGTCGTTTAAGTGATATACATGAGTATACAGGAAAAGAACTTACATTAAAAAGAAATCCAAGTAAAAAATTAGTAGAAGACTTAAGAAAAGATTTTGAGTACAAGCTAAAACTAAAGCCTCAAGTTAAAGAAGATAAGGGTTCTAAGCTAAGTGAAGAGATTATTAAACTTCATATAAATGCAGGTAAGAAAACTAAAATGAGACCAGTTGATATAGTTGGAACTCTTTGTAGTATAGATGGTATAACTGCTGATGATATAGGTGTTATTAATGTACTTGATGTATCAACTTTTGTAGAAGTATTAAATAATAAAGGCGAAATTGTACTAAAAGAATTACAAACTAAAAATATAAAAGGTAGACCACGTAGAGTTACTAAAGCAGAAATGTAATTTATAAAAAGATAGATAAAATGTATTTGACTAAGAAAGTACCATAGAGGTGCTTTTTTTAGTTCAAGCCTATAAAAATATGTAAAAATCACAAAGAAAAAGTGTTATATAAACAATATGGTATAATAAGGAATGTATGATAATCCTGATTCTTATATAATATAAACTTATTTAGTGCATTTTTAAATATGGTGTACAAATTGGAGCTAGCATATCTTCTAAGTTAGGACGACTAATAAACTTAAAAGGTATGGACCATACTATACTTATAATAAGTGGTGTAAGTAGTGGATTTGGAGTAGTATTTGGAACTCCTACTGCAGGCACAGTATTTGGATTAGAGGTAAGTATCACAAGAAAATAGTATATTTAAGTAAATATAGAATTAGTTAAAATCACTTAGAAAAAACTTTAATAGATATTTTAAATATACTTAAATAAATTATTATGTTGCAATATATAATTAGGTGTTTGCTAAAACTTAGTCGCTTTTATTATAAAATTCTGTTATAATAAAATAGCTTTAATAAAGAAAGAGGTGTTTATCATAGATAATTATAAAACTAAAGAAAATAAGTATGAAACTCAAGGTAATGTTACTTTTATAAATATACTTAAAAAGAATAATACTGAACTTGTTGCTAAAATAGATACAGAAGACTTAGAAAAAGTTCAAGCTATGGGAACTTGGTTCGCAGAATGGCACAAAGATTTCAATAGTTACTTAGTTCAAAACTTAACTGTAACTAAAGTAGATAAGAGATTAAAAAGCAATAAAAGAAATATCCAATCTGTAATACTAGATACTGAAACTAAGGCTCCAATTAAACATATAAATGGAGATACATTAGATAATAGAAAATGCAACTTACAATTAGTAGATAGAAAAGAAAAAAATGAATATGAAACTATAGATAACGATACTATAGCAGTAATATTAAAAGATAGATATGGAAAAGAACAAGCTAAAGCTTTAATATCATCTAAGGATTTAGACAGAGTTATAAATAAAAAGTATACTTGGTTATACCATAAAGGATATAAGCAACCTCAAGTAATTGCTCATACTCCTAACGGTAAAGTAAACCTAGAAGATGTTATAATGAAGCCAAGTGAAAATATGAGAGTACATCATATAAACTTAAATCCATTAGATAACAGAAGAAAAAATTTAGAAAATAAGCAAAAGTAGATATAACTATAAATATAAGGTCATAGAGTTAAGATATCTCTATGACTTTTTGTATATTCAATTTACTGTGTATAGTTAGGTGTTTTAATGAATTATTGTATATGAAATATTAAAATAAGGAAAAATATCGCAAAACATGATATAATCTAAAAGTATTTCAAACTCAAAAGCACTAGTTGGAGATTTATTAAACATAACGCCTATGCTTACAGTTAAAGATGGATTAATTTATCAAGAAGGTAAAATAAGAGGAAATAAGAAAATAATACCGAATATAGTAAATCGTATACAAGAAGTTTGTGGACCAAGTTTTAGTGAAAAAACTATAGCACTAGCTTGTGGAGAAAACTTAGAAGATAGAGAAAAATTAAAGCAATTAGTAGTAGAGAAACTAAATCCGAAGGAGTTAATTTTATTAACAATAAATCCTCCAATGTGTTCACATTCAGGGCCTGGTTTTATTGGAACAACGTGTTTTAAATAGAAAGAAAAGGGAGCTTACAAAATGAGTAATATTAAAATAGTGTGTGATACCATGAATGATGTTTTAAAAGAAGTAGTTGATAAGTATGATATAGAAGTAATTCCTACAATTATAATGTTTGAAGGAAAAGAATATAGAGCAGGTGTAGATATAAGTGGTGATGAGTTTTATGGATTACTTAGAAATTCAGAGCAAATGCCATCAACATCTCAAATAACTTATACAACATATAAAGAAATATTTGAAAAGTATGTAAATGAAGGTAAAAAAGTGTTATATATGGTTGGTTCATCAGCTGCATCGGGAACGTATCAATCTGCCACTTTAGCAAAGAATGATATTGATGGTGAAATTCATATATTTGATACTTATCAATTAAGTATAGGTGGCGGAATTTTAGTTAGTGAAGCTGGAAAAATGGTTGAAGAAGGTCATGATATAGAGTACATAATAAATAAATTAGAAGAATTTAAAGAAAAAGTAGATGTATATTTTTCAGTTGACTCTTTAGATTATTTACAAAAAGGTGGAAGAATATCTGGGACTAAGGCTGCAATAGGAACATTACTTAATATAAAACCAGTATTAAAAATAGAAGATGGGTTAGTTAAACAAAAAACTCAAGTAAGAGGAAGTAAAAATATAGTTCCGGCATTGATACAACAATTAAAATCAGAAATTGGAGATGACTTCTCAGATAAAGAGATTTATGTTGGATATGGAGATGACATAAGCAAGCGTGATAAATTTATAAAAAAAGTAAAAGAAGAATTATCACCAAAAGATATACATACATTACAAATAGGTTCTTGTGTAGCTTGTCACTCTGGACCTAGTGTTTTAGGAATAGCATGTTTAAATAAATAATATTTTTTATAATACAAAGTTATTACAATACCGCCCTAATATATAATTATGTTTGAAATAGTATTTTAATGAAATTATCATTTAAAGTCTTTAAAAAAGACTTTGCTTTTACAAATATAAAAGGCATGACATTTAAAATGTCATGCCTTTGTTTATTTTGTATAATAAGCAATACCGATACTTCCAGGACCTACATGTAGTCCTATAACGGGACCAATAGATTGTATTTTAACAGGTATATGTAATTTTTCTTCTAATCTTTTGGCAAGTTTCAAACCTTCATCTTCACAATTTATGTGGTGAACAATAACATCGCCTAATCCATTTTTTTCAATATCCTCAAATACTGAGTTAATTATAGTATCAATAGCTTTTTTTCTAGTCCTAACTTTAGTGAAAATGGAAGTTGTTCCATCATTAACAGTAAGTATTGGCTTTATTTGAAGTATAGTTCCTAAAAGAGCAGATGCGCTTCCTATTCTTCCACCTTTTTTTAGATAATCTAGAGTATCTGGTGAAAATAGAAATCTGCTATTATTTAAAACATTATTAACTATATTAACTATATCATCTTTAGATTTATCTCCAATAGAAGCTACTGCCGCTTCTATAACTGCAAATCCCATTTGCATACAGTTAGTTTTAGAATCAATTATAGTTATATCAGCTTGTGGGTAATTTTCTAAAACCATATTTTTAATTAAATTAGCGCTTGAGAAAGTACCACTCATACTAGATGATAAAAAGATACCTATTATAGAATCCCCATTTTTAACTATATTTTCAAAAGTATTTAACATTTCATCAGGTATTGGTTGAGAGGATTTTGGAATTTCATTTAAAGAGTTCATTTCTTCATAGAAAAATTTATTATCTATATCCAACTCACGCGTACTCTTATTATCCATATACACATTTAGTGATACTACAGAAATACCGTATTTTTCAATATATTCAGTTGGTATGTAAGAGGTACTATCAGTAATTATTTTTATTGCCAAGTCAATCTCTCCTTTCAAAATATATATAACTTAATTATATATATGAGTTTCAATAAATAATAAGAATTATAACTTATATTCTTATTATATATCAAAATTATTAATGAGTAAAATGAATATATTTTTTAATGTAATTAATTATACAAATAAAAATAGCATATAGCCTTATTACTAGTAAGGAAAATGCTATCCTAATTATTAAAAAATTATTTAACTAATTTAAATTCATGTTTTTTTACACCATCTATAGAGTTATAAACTTTAGTTTATATTATGTATTACTAAAAGTACGATTTTATATTACAATATTATACAGTAGTATATAGATTATAAAAAACAAATATGTTCTATGATATTGAAATTATCAATAATACAAAGAAATTAAATAGAAAAAATCTATATGTGAATTAAGTATAAGATGTATGGTATAAAAAAAATATATATAGTAATATAGTGTAATACATTGCAATCAATATTATAATATCTTGTGATTACTTTATATAAGATAGATTAAAAAGGAGAAGACTTAATATGAAAAAAATTATAGTTTTATTGTTAAC
Organism: Peptostreptococcaceae bacterium VA2; assembly: GCA_000686145.1. Classification (GTDB taxonomy): domain Bacteria; phylum Bacillota; class Clostridia; order Peptostreptococcales; family Peptostreptococcaceae; genus Romboutsia_D. The sequence goes on from JMMB01000007.1 coordinate 1,623,558, forward strand.
TATGCTTTTAATATTTAACGTAGTAGGATGCTCAAAATCTAATGTGCCACAAGCATCAAATGAAGAAATATTAAAATCTAGTTATGAAGAAATATTAAAAAAAGCAAAAGGAACTACTGTAAACTTCTATGGATATGGTGGGGATGAAGTTATGAACAAATGGTTTGATACATACGTAGTAAATGAAATGAACAAATATGATATAAAAGTTAAAAGAGTAGGTATGAATATAGATGAAATAATGAATAAACTTTTATCTGAGAAACAGGTTAAAAATTCAAAAGGAACTATAGATGTAATATGGTTAAATGGAGAAAACTTTAAAGTTGCAAAAGATAATGAATTATTATTTGGCCCATTTAGTGAAAAAACACCTAATTATATTAAATATGTAGATCAAAAAGCACCAGAGATAACTAATGATTTTGGAACATCTGTTGATAATATGGAAGCACCTTGGGGTAAAGCTCAGTTTACAATAGCATATAACAGTGATACTATAAAAAGCACTTTAAACAATAGTGATGAAATTATGAAGATGGTAAAAAATAATCCAGGTAAATTTACATATCCAGCTCCTCCAGATTTTACAGGAAGTGCATTTGTAAGAAATATAATATATGATGTTGTGGGATATGAAAATATAAAAAACATAGAACCAGATGAAGAAAAAGTTAAAGAAGCTATAAAGCCTGCTATAGATTATTTAAAACAATTAAAACCGTATTTATGGCAAGAAGGAAAGAGTTATCCATCTACTTCTTCTCAACTTGAAAATATGTATGCAGATAAAGAAGTATGTGCAATGATGACTTACGCTCCAAATACGCTTAAAGATAAAATAGAAAAAAATATAATACCTAAAAGAACTAAGATAGTAGAATTTGATAAAGGTAATATAAGTAATACTCATTTTTTAGCTATACCAAACAATGCTACAAATAAAGAAGGAGCAATGGTTCTTATAGACTTTTTAATGAGTGTAGATGCTCAAGGTTCTAAAACCGATTCTAAAAACTGGGGAGACAGCACCGTATTAAGTATAGATAAAATACCACAAGAAAAAAAATCTGAATTTATGGAAACTGTTAATATAGAAAATACATTACCCGAATTACCTGCAAGTATAATTCCTATAATTGAAAAAATATGGACACAAGAAGTATTAGAGGCAAAGTAATATGAAAGCAAAATTAAAGCCATATATACTTTTAGCACCTATATTCTTGCTATTGTTTTCTATATTTTCAATAGGAATCATAGTATGCATGTTTCAAAGCGTAGGGTGTTTTCCACTTATAGGATTAAATGAAATAACCTTAGATTATTATAAAGAAATATTAATAGATACTACATTTATAAAATCATTTTTATTTAGTTTAAGTACTTGTGCTATATCATCAATAGTGTCTGTGGTAGGTGGAGTTATGATAGCTTATATGTTAATTAGAGATAATAAATACTCTAAATTTAGAAAAAGTTTGATTAGACTCCCTATTATAATACCTCACATTGTAGTAGTACTTTTAATATTTATGATATTTTCTCAAAGTGGAGTAATAGCTAGAATTTTATATAATATAGGGTTTATAAACGATACGAATAATTTTCCAATATTAACTATGGATAAAAATGGAATTGGTGTAATGCTTGTTTATATTTATAAAGGTATTCCATTTATAGCATTTATGACTTTTAGTATACTTAAAAACTTTAGTGATAAATTGGAATCAGTAGCTATGAACTTAGGTGCGAGCAAATCTCAAGCATTTTTAAACATATTGCTTCCACTTTGTATGCCTACAATTGTTTCTTCGTTTATAATAATATTTGCATTTTCATTTGGTTCATTTGAAGTACCTTACTTAATAGGACCAACTACTCCAAGAGCATTGCCAGTAGAAGCATATATAAGATATAGCAGTAGTGATTTAACACAAAGACCGTATGCTATGGCTATAAATATTATTTTAACTACTTTTAGTTTTCTACTTTTGATAATATACAATAAATTATTAAAAAAAATATATAAATATAAGTTGTAGGTGATAAAATGAAAAAAATATATAAAACATTATTAAATAGCTTTGTAGGACTATTAATATTGCCACTTACCATACTTATAATATGGAGTTTTACAAATTCGTGGACTTGGCCAAGTCTTTTTCCTAGTGAATTTTCTTTAAAAGGACTACAATACTTAATAACAGCAGATAGTATAAAATCACTTATAACTAGTTTATCTATTTCAACAATAGTAGTTATAATAACTATAATAATAAGTTTGCCAGCAGCGAGGGCTATTAGTTTATATGAGTTTAGGGGTAAAAGATTTTTTGAGCTTTTAATAATGTCACCTATAATAATTCCGACTATATCTGTGGCGATGGGAATTCACATAGCTTTTATGAAAATAGGAATAGCAAACACTATTATAGGAGTAGTAATAATTAATATAGTGCCATGTATTCCTTATGCTGTAAGGATATTAACTGATGTGTATGATATTGTAGGAAATAAGCTTGAAGTTCAAGCAAAGGTACTTGGAGCTAACAAAATTGATACATTTAAATATATTAGTTTGCCACTTATAATGCCAGGCATAGTAAGTGCTAGCAGTATGTGCTTTATAATATCATTTGGACAATATTTTTTAACTTATTTAATAGGATCGGGGGCAGTAGTTACTTATCCTATGATAATGTTTCCGTACATACAAAGTGGAGACAGAACAATAGCATCTTTATATAGTTTAGTATTTTTAGTGGTAAGTGTGATAGTTCTTTTTATATTAGAAAAAAAGATAAAATCGTATTATAATGAAGAACAAACTACATTTTTATAAAAATAGGAGAAAACATATGTCAAAAGTAAAACTTATCAACTTGGTTAAGAAATTTGATAATAAGAAAATACTTAATAATATAAATTTAAAAATTGGAGAAGGTGAATTAGTATCACTTTTAGGTCCATCGGGATGTGGAAAAAGTACTACATTAAAGCTAATAGCTGGACTTATTAAAGCTGATGGTGGAGATATACTTTTCAACGATGAATCTGTTTTAAATGTGGATACAGAAAAAAGAGGAGCTGTAATAGTTTTTCAAGATTATCTATTATTTCCTCATATGAATGTATATGACAATATAGACTTTGGTCTTAAGATAAGGAAAGAAAAAAAAGAAATAAGAAAAGAAAAAGTAAATACCCTTATAAGTTTAGTCAAACTTGAAGGAATGGAAAATAAATACCCATCAGAACTGTCAGGTGGACAAAAACAAAGAGTAGCAATAGCACGTGCTTTAGCTGTAAAACCAAAGATATTATTGTTAGATGAGCCATTTAGTAACCTTGATATAATTCTTAGGGATGAAATGAGAGAATTTGTACTAGAAATCCAAAAAAAACTCAATATAACTACTATACTTGTTACTCATGATAAAGAAGAAGCTCTTATGATGAGTGATAAAGTGGCTATTATGCTAGATGGAGAAATAAAACAGTTTGATAGTCCTAAAACTTTATATAAAAATCCATCTTGTACAGAAGTTGCTGATTTTTTTGGAGAGCGTAATTATATAAGGGGAACTGTAAAAGAAAATATACTCAAAAGTGATATAGGTGAGTTTAAAGTGAATTGTGATGATACAGATAAAATAAGTGTTATGATATCTCCTGAGAATATAGATATATATAGTGATTCAGATTATAAATTTAACTATTCTAATAAAATTACAGGTAAAATTGTTAAGAAGAGGTATGGTGGAGATCGAACTTATTATACTGTAAGCGCTACAAGCTATGAGTTTAAAATAACTTCACCTAATGATAGTTACAATGTGGATGATGAAGTAAATATATGTATAGATTTCAACAATTCAGTATATTATACTATATAATTTATTAAGCTTGAATTTTATAGTATAAACCTAAATAATAAAATATTTAATATAATTAATAAAAAAAGCGATATAAACTTATGTGAGTTTATATCGCTTTTAGTATATATTCTGTACTATTTGCAGCTATTAATTCTCGCATTTGCTTTCTATGTTCTAAGAATTTATCATAAACTTGTTGTGAGATATTAGGGTCTCCATAAATTCTCCAATATTTAGTATTTTGAAATTTATAGTTTCCGTATCCCATAAACCCTAAAACATCTTTAAGAGGGTAACCTAAAAATATTCCTATCTCATCTGGTAATAAATTAGATTCGAGCTTTTTTACTAAAAAATCTAGATATCTATCAAAATTATAATCCTTTGGATATCCTAGGAATTTTAAAAAATTGATAGCTTTTTTATTATTTAAAGTGTTTTTTAAAGTAGAGTAGTTTAAAAATAAAATTTTTATACCTTTTTCTCTTTGGTCGATCACTTTAAATGATATTTTCTTGCAATTACAAAAATGAGATTTTAACTCAAAAAGTTTTTTTTCTTTCATGGGATCATTGAAAGAAATATTAAGTATTTCACTGGGTTTTGATCCCATTATTACTGGACCTAATACCTCTAAATTCCATTTTATATATGATGAATTTACTGTGTTCTCACAACTATGGTAGTTACATTTTTTATTCATAATATCCTCCTTAATTGATAATTATTATTAATTAGTATAAGAACATTTTAACATTAATGATAATCAATATCAATAACTATATATATTATTTTAAAATGAAAATAAAAAACAATTGACAATAGTTATCATTAGTAATAATATACTAATTAAAGTACATAGTAGGATTATAATTACTACAATAAGTATTATGTGTCTATATAACAAATTTATACTGCATGTATTTAAGTGTGAATTATAAATTTAAAAGGGGTCGAAGTAATGAGTATAGTAATAATTGGTGGTCATGAAAGAATGGAAAGTCAGTATAAATCAATAGGGTTATCTTTTGGATACAAAACTAAAGTATATACTAAGGCATCTAAAAAACTAAATAATGGAATAGGAAGTCCAGATGCTATTATAATACTTACAACAACTGTGTCTCATAAGATGAGTATGAAAGCAGAAGAACAAGCTAAAAAGAAAGATATACCCATATTAAGAAGTCATAGTAGTAGTAAAGTGGCTTTTAGAGAATGTATGAAAAGAGTAGAGATGTGTATAGGTAATTGTAGTGGATGTAGCAAAAGAATGGATTGTTTTTAAAAAAGTATAAAAAGACATATTATAAAACTTATAATATGTCTTTTTATGTATATAATTTGTAAAATATATATTATTTTAATTTGAATGTTGAACAATTAGTTTCTGTATATACATTAACATTATTTCCAGAAACTAATATAGTTTTAGCACTGCATGCTTTGTTATCGTTATAAGCACAAGTATTAACTTCACAAACTAAACAATTACACTCACCTTTGCTGTTTGTATTATTAGTTAATGTTGAATAGTTATCTTTATCAAGGAATGAGCCACAACAAGTATTACAGTCAGTTTTAGCTCCTTTTCCACCTACATTTATGCGATTTGAATAACAACTCCCTTGTTTATTGTGAGAACAGTTGTCTACCTTACAATTTATTTTAATCATTATATACCTCCGTATTTTTATTTAGAAAAATATCTATCTAATAAACCTTTAAAAGCCTTACCGTGTCTAGCTTCATCTTTACACATTTCATGAACTGTATCGTGAATAGCATCTAAATTATTTTTCTTAGCTAACGTAGCTAAATCTTTTTTTCCAGCACAAGCACCATACTCAGCTTCAACTCTAGCAGATAAGTTTGCCTTAGTATCAGCTACAACTACTTCACCTAATAATTCTGCAAACTTAGAGGCATGTTCAGCTTCTTCAAAAGCTATTCTCTTATAAGCTTCAGCGACTTCAGGGTATCCTTCTCTATCAGCTTGGCGGCTCATAGCTAAATACATTCCTACTTCAGTACATTCTCCTATAAAATTAGCTCTTAAGCCTTCTATTAATTCTGAATCAATGTCTTTTCCTATTCCGATTCTGTGTTCATCTGCCCATGTAAGGTCACCTTTAAGTTCATCAAATTTTTCAGCTCCTACTTTGCAAACAGGGCAAATTTGAGGAGGTGCATCTCCTTCGTGGATATATCCACATACTGTACAAACATATTTTTTCATAAAATTTTTCCTTTCAGATTATAAATTAAATACTTATTTATTATTGGTAAAAAAATATATATTATGCTTATTAGGAGTCTTAGTTTAAAATAATAACAAATATTGGCATAAATTATATATAATAGTATTATAGAAAAATGTAAAAAAAGAAATTTAGGGGGAATAGACATGAATATAATAGAGAACTTAAGAAATCAGGGGATAAGCGAAAAACTTATAGAAGATATAATATATTTTAGAAATTATTATAAATTAAATGAAGAGTTATCAAGTAGAATATCCAGTCCTAAAACATATTTTTATGGAAAAGATATATTATCGAAGAGTATTTCAGCAATTCTTGAAGGGGAGAATATATTACTTAGTGGTCCTAAAGCAACAGGAAAAAATATATTAGCAGATAATTTATCTCAAATATTTAACCGACCTCAATGGAACACATCATTTCATGTAAATACAGATAGCACTTCTCTTATAGGGACGGACACATTTATAGATAATGAAGTTAAGCTAAGAAGAGGGAGTGTGTATGAATGTGCACTTAATGGAGGATTTGGGGTATTTGATGAAATAAATATGGCTAAAAATGATGCTGTGGTAGTACTTCACAGTGCTCTTGATTATAGAAAAATAATAGATGTACCAGGCTATGAAAAAATCAAATTACACGAGGCAACTAGGTTTATAGGTACTATGAACTACGAATATGCAGGAACAAAAGAGTTAAATGAGGCTTTGGTTTCTAGATTTATGGTTATAGATATACCTTCTATAGACGAAGAAACTCTTATGGTTGTACTTAAGAATGAATTTGAAGATGCAAATGAAGATAAGTTAAATCAATTTGCTGGATTATTTTTAGATTTACAAACTAAATCTCAAAACTCTGAAATATCTACTAAATCAATCGATTTAAGAGGTATAATAGCATCATTAAAAACTATAAAAAGAGGTTTAAATCCAAAGCTTGCAATAGATATGGGAATTACTGATAAGACCTTTGATGTATATGAAAAAGAAATAGTAAGAGATGTAATAAGTACAAGAATACCTGATAGCTGGGGATGTGAAGATATTTTTAAAGTAAAAGCTAAGATAATATAGGTGATGTTATGAAATGGATATATGAAAACTTTGAATTTGAAAATCGACTTAACAATTTATCCTGGACTATATGCGGTGATTATAATGTAGAAATAGAAAACTATGAAAATGATTATTTATCAAAAAATGTAGCCTTGTATTATTCTATAAATGCAGGAGCAAGAAGAAAATATATTGATTTTAATACTATAAAAAAATACATAAACAGTAGAGTTAAAAGTGGGCTAAATAAAGAAGTATTAATAAAATTAATTCAAATATGTAGTGATGTAGCAATAAATGATAAAATTATACAAGAAAGACCTGGAGTTTATGATATAAGAAAAAAAGCTTATCAAGATATAATTTCAAATTATTTTAAAATAAAAGATGATACTGTATTAGATAAGGTAAAATATACTTTAATTCTTGAAAATATGGACAAACATCCAATTGTAAGTCCAAAGATAAGGAAAATTATAAATGATATAAAAAAAGCTGGAAATTGCAATAATACTTTAGATTTATTAAAAATAGTAGAAGATACATACAACACTCATTTTGGATATATAGTAAGTGAGTTAGAAGAAAGCTATAAGCATGAAAATAATAGAAAAAATACAGATATAGATTTTGACACTTTCTCTGACTTTATGAATGAAGAACTTTATAGTGATTATAGTGAAGTAGAAGAAATAATGTCTAGTAGGATAGTAGATTCTATAGGTGAAGGAAGTATTTTAGACAATAAAACCTCGTCTAATAGAAAAATATACATAGATGAAGAAAATGTAGCTAAGATATATACAAAAATAGAATATTATTATGGAAAGTCTTTTTTAGATAAAGAAGAAATAAAGAAATTAGAGCGAATTAATTGTAGAGACATACACGAAGGATGTAGAGTACATTTAACAGACGGAGTACTTAGAAGTGAATGTGAAAATATATTTCAAATAAAATACGTAACAAGACAAAAAGAAAATAATTTAAATGTATATAGAGATAACATAAAAGTATATAAAAGAAATATAAAAAAACTTAAAGATAATATAAGTAGGATGTTAATAAAGGAACAAGAAAGAGATATTATATATTCTGATAATGGAAGTGTAGTAGCTAATAAGCTTTGGAAAGTAGGAAAAAGTCAGGATAATAAGGTTTTTTATAAAAACATAAACAATGATAAAGGAAGATATGTAGTTGATATATTATTAGACTCTAGTGGTTCTCAAAGACGAAATCAAGGTAAAGTAAGCGCACAAGGATATATAGTATCTAAAGCACTTACTCAGCTAGGTATTTCAAATAGAGTTATGGGATATTGTAGTTTTTTAGATTACACTATAATAAGACGATTTAGAGATTATAATTCTCCAATTAGTTTTAATGAAAATATATTTGAATATTTTTGTGCAGGAAATAATAGAGATGGGTTAGCTATAAAGTCTGTTTATGATGGGTTATTAAAACGTGAAGAAGAAAATAAGATTATGATAATACTAAGCGATGGAAAACCCAATGACGTTAAAGTAGGAAAAGAGAGCGAAAGAACTACGAAGAGTGAACTTAGCTACAAAGGTATTGTTGGAATAAGAGATACTGCAAGTGAAGTTAGGAAAGCTAGAAAGCAAGGTATAAAAGTACTTGGTATCTTTACAGGCAAAGAAGAAGATTTAGAAGCAGAGAAGCTTATATACGGAAGAGATTTTGTTTATATTAACAATATAGATAGATTTGCAGATGTTATATCAATGTATCTAAAACGTATAATAGAAGTTTAAAACTAGGCTAGTAAATAGCTTAGTTTTTTGTTTGCAATAAATAATAATCATAAATTATGGAAATGATATTAAGTGTAAGATACTTTGTATGTAAAGGAGAATTAAAATGGAAAATTCAATGTTTTGTTATCAATGTGAACAAACAGCGGGTGGTAAGGGCTGCACTAAAATGGGGGTTTGTGGAAAAACACCAGAAATAGCAGGACTTCAAGATTTGCTTATATATCAATTAAAAGGTATAAGTTTTTATGCTAAGAGACTTATAGAAAAAGGCGAACAAATAGATAAAGAGATAGTTAAGTTTGTAGAAAACTCTTTGTTTACAACTTTAACTAATGTAAACTTTGATGCAGAAGTTCATGTTGATATGCTAAAAAAATCTCAACAAATAAAAGAAGAAATAAAAAATACAGTAGGGCGTTGTAGTGATGAAACTGAACAAGCTACATATAAGTTAAGCAACACTAAAGAAGAAATGTTAGTTGATGCTAAAAAAGCAGGCATAATGTATGACCAAAATATAGATGCAGATATACGTTCTTTAAGACAAACAATTGTATATGGACTTAAAGGAATAAGTGCTTATGGGCATCAAAGTAGAGAAATGGGATATTATAATGACCAAGTTGATGAATTTTATTTTAGAGGATTAGAATGTACTACTAATAATAACTTATCACTTGAAGAGATGATACAAATGACTATGAGAACAGGGGATATGAGTGTTGCTGTAATGCAAAAACTTGATGAAGCTAACACTACTATTTATAAAAACCCATCACCTCAAAAGGTAAATGTAAACATTAAAAAAGGTCCATTTATAGTAGTATCGGGACATGATTTAAAAGACCTTGAAATGTTATTAAAACAAACACAAGGTAAGGGTATAAACATTTATACTCATGGCGAGATGATACCTGCGCACGGCTATCCAGATCTTAAAAAATATGCTCATTTAGTGGGTAATTTTGGGGGTGCTTGGCAAGATCAACAAAAAGAATTTGATAACATACCAGGATGTATACTTATGACTACAAACTGCCTTATGAAACCAAGAGATAGTTATAAAGATAGAATATTTACTACGAGTGTCGTTGGCTGGGATGGACTTAAACATATATGTAAAAAAGAGAATGGAGAAAAAGATTTCAGCGAAATGATAAATAAAGCATTAGAACTTGGTGGATTTAAAGAAGATCAAGATACTAAAGAAATATTGGTTGGATTTGGTCATAATGCAACATTAAGTCATGCAGATACTATAGTAAATGCAGTAAAAGATGGTAAGATAAGACATTTCTTCTTAATAGGTGGATGTGATGGAGCAAGACCAGGCAGAAATTATTTTACGGAATTTGCTACAAAAGTTCCAAAAGACTGTGTGATACTTACATTAGCTTGTGGTAAATATAGATTTAATAAATTAGACTTTGGTGAAGTAGCAGGGCTTCCAAGATTATTAGATGTAGGTCAATGTAATGATGCATACTCTGCTGTTAGGATAGCTTTAGCACTTGCAGATGCATTTGATACTGATGTTAATGGATTGCCATTATCAATAATATTATCTTGGTATGAACAAAAAGCAGTAGCAGATTTGCTTGCACTTTTATCATTAGGAGTAAAGGAAATATATCTAGGACCAACACTTCCTGCATTTATAACACCTAATGTACTTCAATACTTAGTTGATACATTTGATATAAGACCTATAAGTAATGCAGAAGAAGATTTAAAAAGCTGTTTACAACAAGGTATATAATACATTGTATAAAAATAATTATTTTAATTAGAAACATTATAAGTTTCCTTAATATGAAAAGTAGTTGCTATAATTGTTTTTTAGTAGCTACTTTTTATTTAAATTATAGAAAATTTCATAATTAAAAAATAAATACAATAAAAAATATCAAAATGATAATGAAATATATTGACAGTTGATAATTAATATTATATTATAAAAATACGGAATTGATAAAGATTATCACTACCAAATACATACATATCATAAATAGGCGGAGGTAAAGCAAATGGCTTTAAAGAAAAAATCAATAATATCATTAGCAGGGGTCGCGGTTTTAGCATTAGGACTTATGACAGGATGTGCTCCTAAGAGTGATGCATCAAAGTCTAAAGGAGAAGAAGTAGTTAACGTTTATTCAGCAAGACATTATGAGGTAGATAAGGAATTATACAAAGAATTTGAAGAACAAACAGGAATAAAAGTAAACGTAGTAGAAGGTAAAGCACCAGAACTATTAGAAAGATTAAAAAGGGAAAATAAAGACACACAAGCAGATGTATTTGCTAGTGCTGATATAGCAAATCTTTATCAAGCAGTAGAAGCTGATTTAGTACAACCTGTAAAATCGGAAGTTGTGAATAAAAATATACCTGAAAATTTAAGAGGAGCAAATAACGAATGGATAGGTCTTACGACAAGAGCAAGAATAGTAGCTTATGATAAAGAAACAGTAAAACCTGAAGAATTATCTACTTATGAAGATTTAACTAGTGATAAATGGAAAGGTGAAATATTAACAAGATCTTCAGAATCTAGTTACAATCAGTCTTTATTAGCATCATTTATAGAGTTAAATGGTGAAGCAAAAGCTAAAGAATGGGCTCAAGGAATAGTAAATAATATGGCTAGACAACCAGAAGGAAATGACAGAGATCAGGTAAAAGCAATAGCTGCTAAAGAAGGTAAAGTTGCAATAGTTAACACATACTATGTAGGACAGATGTTAAATTCAAAAGATGCAGAAGAAGTAAAAGCAGCACAAAAGGTTGGAGTATTTTTACCAAAAGATACTCATGTAAATGTGAGTGGTATAGTACTTAGCAAATACTCTCAAAATAAAGAAAATGCTATAAAATTCATAGAATTTCTAACAGAAGAAAAAGCACAACAAGCAATAACAGATCAAAACTATGAATATCCTGCAAATCCAAAGATTGAAGCAAATAAATTATTAAAATCTTGGGGAGAATTTACACCTCAAAAAATAGATATAACTAAAATTGGAGAATACAATAAAAGAGCGGTTGAAATATTCAATGAAGTAGGATGGAAGTAATATTTATAAAAAAAGATGTTATCATAAATTTATGATGATGTCTTTTTTTATAAATAGAAAATTATATTTTTATTATCAAATTGATAATGAAAAGAATTGACAAATGATAATTAATATCTTAAAATAAAAATAAATACATGATAAATATTATCAATGAATGTAGTATTTAATAACAAAGAAAGGTAAAAATATGAAAAAAATAAAATTTAATGGATGGGCAATATTAAGTACAATCTTCATGCTTATGATAGTAGTACCTAACATAGATGTTATCTTACATTTATTCCAAAAACCAAATAAAAATTGGTATCATATAAAAGAATATTTATTAAATGATTATATTGTAAACACTTTGATTATATGTGTGTTTACTGCTTTATTTACGATGATAATAGGAACTAGTATTGCATGGTTAGTGTCTGCATATGAATTTCCAATGAGAAAATTTTTTAGGTGGGCATTAATACTTCCACTTGCAATACCACCTTACATAGCGGCATATACTTATTCTGGAATGCTAGGATATACAGGATTTATACAAACCTTTTTAAGAAATAACTTAGGAATACAAGTTAATCAAATTTATTTTGATATAATGAGCATTCCTGGTGCAATATTTATATTTACAATCTTCTTACTTCCTTATGTATATATGGTAGTTAGATCATATTTAGAAAATCAATCGGCATCATTAATAGAAAATGCTAGATTACTAGGAGAAAACTCAATAGGAGTATTTTTTAGAGTAGTCGTTCCGATAAGTAGAGGTGTAATAGTAGCAGGGGTTACACTTGTAGTACTTGAGGTATTGAGTGATTATGGAGTTGTATCGTACTTTGGAATACAAACATTTTCAACAGCAATTTTCAAGAGTTGGTTTAGTATGAGTGATATAGATTCTGCTATAAGAATTGCATCTATACTTTTAATAACAGTATTTATAGTTATGAGTAGTGAAAAAATGTTAAGAGGAAGAAAGAAATATAGCTCTACGAATACTAAAATAAGGCCTGTAACTAAAAAGAAACTTGATAAGTTTTATGGAAGTTTAGCATTTTTATATTGTGCTATAATACTATCTTTAGGATTTATAATACCTACAGCTCAACTTCTAAGATGGGGTATTATGAGTTATTCAAGTATATTAAATTCAGATTTCTTTATACTTATATATAATTCCTTATGGGTAGCTGTAGTATCAAGCTTACTTATAGTAGTTATGGCTATTATAATAGCAAATTATACAAGAATAAATGATAATTTTTTATCTAAACTATATTCAAAAATAACATTATTAGGTTATTCAATACCAGGTGCGGTTATAGCAATAACTATGGTTTTATTCTTTGTAGATATGGATAAAAAGTTGCATTGGTTATACAAATTATTTGACCCAAATGCTCCTGCACTTATTTTGAGTATGAGCTTAGTGATGTTAGTATTTGCATATTTAGTAAGATTTTTAGCTGTTGGATATCAAAGTATAGAAGGTGGATTTGATAAGATAGGTAAAAAATTCTATGAAGCATCTAGAACATTAGGATACTCAAGAACAAAAACATTTTATTTAGTAGATTTACCTATGATAAAACCTGCAATACTAAGTGCTTTTTCGCTTGTATTAGTAGATATAATAAAAGAGCTTCCATTAGCGCTTTTACTTAGACCATTTAACTTTAATACGTTGGCAACTAAGGTATTTGAATACGCTAATGATGAAATGATAGTTGAAGCATCTGTACCATCTTTAATAATAATATTTGTAAGTTTTATTGCTATATTTGTATTATACAAAGTAGTAGATAAGGAGGATTATAATGCTTAAGATAAATAAGTTACACTTTAAATATAAAAATTCTAAAATTGATAACATAGAAAATTTTAATCTGAAAATTAATAAAGGTGAAATCGTAGGTATATTAGGCGAAAGTGGTAGTGGGAAAAGTACTATGCTAAGAATAATAGCAGGCCTAGAGCAAGCTTACAAAGGAAGTATTAGTATAGCTGACAATATAGTATACAATGAAAATAAGTTTGTAGAACCAGAAAAAAGAGGAATAGGAATGGTATTTCAAGACTATGCATTATTTCCACATATGACTATAGCTAAAAATATAATGTTTGGCTTAAAGAAAATCAATAAAACTGATAAAGAAAAAAGAATGATGGATATGTTAAAGTTAGTAAATTTAGAAGAACATAAAGATAAATATCCTCATGAACTTAGTGGAGGTCAACAACAAAGAGTTGCTATAGCAAGGGCATTAGCTCCAAACCCGTCTATACTTTTATTAGATGAGCCTTTTAGCAACTTAGATGCTAATTTACAAGAAAAGATAAGAACTGAACTTAAAGAAATAATACAAAGAGCAAATATAACATCTATATTTGTAACTCACGATAAAGAGGATGCCAAAGCTCTTGCAGATAAAGTGATTATACTTGAAGATGGAAAAATAATAAAATCAGGAAATGCTAAAGATATATTATAATAAAAAATTATAAATTAAGCTTAAGAGAAGGAAATCAACCTTCTCTTTTGTTTTATATAGGATTTATACTAAAATCAATTTATAAAAATATAAATTAGAGATTAATTAAGGTAAAGTTTAATATATTTATAGATATTATCTTTTTAAATACGGTTAAATATAGGGAGCTAAATTGGAACGTATAAAAAAGAAAGAAACTAAATTGTGGAATATGTTCTGCGTTTTTTAATCCTAGTATACGAGGTCTGGAATGGATATGATAGGAAATGCGATAGGCGGTGTGTTATATGTGACAATAGGTGCTCCCTATATGTTTTTATTTAATGGCATTTCTTATTTGTTCTCAGCCTTTATTTTATTGGTACCGTATTTTAAAGAAACTCCGTTTCTAGGAATTAGTAGATATGGATTTGATATGACAGCTTTAGCACTAGGTGGCGTATTAGGAGAGATATTTAGCGTTAGATTAGTAATGATTTCATTGATTTTGTGTTTTTCTATTTGTGTTGTAATTAATGTATGTATAAAGAACTTAATAATATTTATAGAATATGATAGCAGTATTGATAATTTAGAAAGCCTTATTAATACGTAAAATTCAAAAATTAAATAATATAAAATAAGTAAGTGATTTTTCACTTACTTATTTTATATTATATGGAAAATATGCGTTTATATAAAAATATTATAAGTTTTAGTATTTGGGTATTAATTTATCTATTTCAAAATAATTTTCAAAAGTAAATAATGAGGACAAATTGTATATTCTATCATCTTTAAAATTAGATTTAAACTGATATATTAAAGCAGGTGACATTGACAAATGCCTTGAAGCGATAGGCTGGGTCCATGTTTTGCCACCGTCAACAGATTTACAAGTGTATAAATTAAAATATTCAACCCATTGAGCATATAAAATAGAATTATACTCGATTAAATTAGGAAATAAACACATTATATTAGAACTTATATAAATATGATTGTATACTTTAAAGCTGTCATCTTTAATATATGCATTTAAATAAGTGCAATAATATTTGCCATCATTATTTTCAGAAAAAACTATATTATAAAAATTATTATCTTTATTTATAACTGATAAGTAGATTTTACTTTTTTTTGAATTTGTTATTTGAATAGGATTCAGCCATTTAAATTCCTTTAAATCATAAGTGCAAAAAAACAATTCTTCAAATCCATTTATAATTTTGAAATAAAATATTGTTGGAATGTTGTTATTCCAAGTTATTATAAAATTAGTAAGTATATTATAATTTATAAGATCAATTGAGTTTTTTATGCATATATCATCATGCATATATATATGAACTATAGTTGCTAAATTTGAATTATTTTTATTCATTGAATAGTAAATAGCATGAGTTTCATTTGATATATTTTTTATAAAAGGAAATTTAATAAAGAAGTTTTTATAATCGTACTTTAAAAGAGTATTTTCTTCTATATTCTTATCTTTGATATTAATATAAAGTAATTTACCTTTTTTATTATTTACAATTCCGTATATATTATCGTTACTATCTATTTCAAACCAAATATCAACAAAAGAATAGTTCCCATCTATTATATCAATAGAATATAAATCATTTAAATTAGAATCCATAGTATTACAAACAATAGATTTATCAAAATTTAATATACTTATTGTTTCATCTAGTTTCCTAATAAATATATATGTTTTATTAAAAAAATACATAACATACCTCCGAGAATTACTTATACTAATATTTATACTTTTAAATAATGCATTTTATACACTAATTTAAAAAAAATAATAAAATATGTACTCAAAGAGTAACAGGTACATAGAAATAGCCATATATTTTAATAAGAAGAGAAAGTAGTCTTTTCTAAAATAATTAACAGGAGTGGATATTTGACATGGAAGAAACTAAATGTAATCAAGAAAAAAATTGCTGCGAAGAATGCGAAAATACACCTTCGAAGCCAAAACCAAATACGTGTACGAATCAATGTTGTGAACCAATAGAACTAAGATGTCCTGCAGACATATCAAATGCAATATGTGTACCGGTGCTAACAGAAAGAATATATGATTATGTATGTCTTAAATCAGGAACTATGAAATTAATAAAAGATTTGTCATTTAGAGTAAAGGAAAGACGTGGAGCAAAATATGGAGCTAATGAAATATGTGTTAAAGATGTACTTGTAGAATTTGATTCTATAGGGTTAATGAATGAGGATAAAGAACCAAGATTAAAATCATATATAGACAAAAAAGAAGTTAAGTTTATACCAGATGAATGCTCACCAGAGTTTGAATGTGGGGATGTTAGTCTTTATAACTCATATAAAAACAAATATAGCATATCAACAAGTTCTAGTTGCTGTGAACGAGGCAAAAAGACTAGAATAGCTCAAATTGGAGTAGAATTTTATGTTTGCAATTTAGTTATAACTATAAGAGGGAAAATTGGATGTGAAGATTTTGAGGCTTGCACAACATATAGTGGGCCAATATTAAATATAATGGATGGAAAAACAACACCCCTAGATTTTATAGGTGAAATATGCTTGCCTTCGGATGAGTATTGCTTAAATATGAAACTTAAATTTGATGGATGTATAGACGTTGATTGTGTATCACCACAGGAAAAGTTCAACCCAGATCCTTGTACTAATCCAAATAGAGAATTTAGAGCAGATATATTCTCTTCTCTTTTAGTGACTGAAAAGATTTATGCTATAGTGAAAGAAGAATTGGTAGTATATACATCACCATGCCGCATAAAGTGTAACGATGGGAATATAACATCAAATAAATGTAAATAGTGTAAATAATGTTTTTCTCAACTGCTATCCATTAAGTGGACAGTATAAAAAATAAAATTTTCAAAGCGTCAATATTAAAATTGGCGCTTTTCTTATGCAGTAAAATTAGAAAGATAAAATCTATATTCATTCAAAGTTCTATTTTAATAAAGTAGCTTCTTAATTTTTTTAGAAAGTAATAAAATTCTATAAATGAGATATTTAAAGTTCCAAAAAAGTAATAACAATACCCTATCATACATAAATATAAGCATAGTGTTTGCATTTATGTAGCTGATGAGAGGGGATTATTAAATGGAGAAATTTGATAAAAAAACTATAGTAGAAATATTTATAAAAATCAATGAGATGATAACTAATTTATATGATGAATATGATTTTTTTGTAAAGTTGGAAATAACGACACTAGATGGAATTGTAACATATATGGAACTATCAAACAACGAAGAAAAAAATGTAAACATAAGTAAAAATATAATAGTGTATGATAACGTAGCAATAGCGATAAGTGATATAGTAAAAGTGAAAATATTAACTGATAATGAAATTAAAGATGAATTAATTATGGAATTTAAAAATACAGATGTACCTAGTTCAAGAAGTGTATACAATAAAAATTACCAAAGAAGATATAGCAAGAAAATGAATGATAAAAATATTGAAGATTATATAAAAGAAAACTATAAAAATATAGATTCAATAAAGTTTAACAGTATTGTAGATGAAAAGCATACAAAAGGTAGAACATACGAAGAGATAACAAAAGAAGATGTTTTAAGCAATGAAACATATTTAGATTCAAAACAAGTAGAAGTGCTACAAAGTGTAAATATAGATGTACAAAAAACTGAGGCTATTAACTATATAAAAACACATCCTCAAGAAATAATAACTAATATAGAGGTTGAAGAAAAAGAAGTTTTAACAAATAATGCACAAGAGGTAGAAGTAGCTAGACCGGTACAAACAAAGCCTGTAAAAGTAATAACTAACATAGATATAGATGATTGTGATGTAGTAGTAGCTCAATCTACTACAAGTGCTATAAAAGATATAAAACAAAATCAGTCTGACGTTGTTATAGATATAGCACCAGATTACATAGATGGCGTTATAGGGAATATAAATACTACAGATCATATAATTAAGTCAAAAACTATTGAAATTTTAGGCTTAGAACCATTAAATAAATATGTGGATAAATTAGAGATAAATTCAAAATCATTAATAGTAGATCCTACAGGAGACGGATATGTAGGCGTTGTGTTAGATGATGGGACATTTGAACCATTAAAAATAGAATTAAAGACAATAACTGTATTAGAAGATGACTCTAACAACTTATTAGGAAATATAGATATTAATAACCAAATAGGTAAAGTTGTTAAGGATATTAGTCAGCACAAAGCAAATTTAATACAATCATTAGATATTGAATATACAGATGATTTATTAGAATATAAATCAGAAAATTTAGAGTCTATAAAAAATATTATAAATACTTCAAAAGATATTGTAAATTCTATAACTAATAAATATGATACAGTGAATGTTGTTACAAAAGAAGAAACAGAATTGATAAATGATATAATAAATATAAGTGAAAACTCTATACAACAAATAGAGGATATAAAAACAACACCAGTTATAAAATCAGTGAAACCTATAAGTGATTATAAAAGAGTTACAGAAAATATTAAATTAAGTAAAATAAATGTAAATGTAGTTAAGGATATAGAAACTGTTGACAAGAATGATTTTAACTCATATAAACAAAAGATAAATGGAAATATAGAATATATTGGAGATGGAATAATGATTGTTAATAATGGTGATTCAGATATAACTATTTATTCTACAGATAATATAAATTCTGTAAATTTATAAAAGATAGGCAAAAATTTTATACTTAAACATAAAGGCTATGATTTTACAATCATAGCCTTTATAAAATAGGTTTAATTTTTAATTAAAAAATCTGAGCATCTTAAAAATTTATAAATCCTACAGAATCTAAACAAACAAAGTATATTCTTTTTGCTACAGTACTAGAAAGAACTAAAATAGTTCCTATCTTGCCTAATATTTTAGCATCTTTTACAGCTAGCCAACTAGCAGTTAAGCTAACTGTGTCATTAGGATTACATGGATTAAATATTTTATTGAGTATTCCTTCATTGCAGCAACATTCATCGCATTTAATCTTACATTTATTATTAAATTCGTCAAGTAATCTAGTTAAATCATCCTCGAAATCTGTTTGATCACCATCATAGTTAAATACAACAGCCTGTATATCACATAAAGATGCAAAGTTGATATTATCAAAGTTTGGTATATCAACCTCATTAGCATTATTATTAGGAATAGGATAAAATGCCCTGTCAGCAAATAATTTTATTAAATCACAAGTACAAGATTCAAAACCTTTAAATTGAGCGTTAGGACTACTTATATTATCATTGTCACCGAGGTTTTCTTGAATGTTAGCTCCTACTAAAAAATTGTGTCCTATAAATGCAAATTCATCAAATTTAATATCTGGCTTTATTCTGTGATTTGATAATAATTCTAAAGCTTCTTTCATACTTTCTTTACAGCAACATTCTTTCTTTTTATCATGATGATTGCATTCATGTTCTTTATCTTTCCAATCTTTTTTATGACAATTATGTTCATGTTCCTGTTTATCATTTTTACAATGAGAATCTTTTAGTTCACAGCAGCAAGAATCTTTTTTATGACAATTATGTTCATGTTCATGTTTATCATTTTTACAATGAGAGTCTTTTGGTTCACAGCAGCAAGAATCTTTTTTATGACAATTATGTTCATGTTCATGTTTATCATTTTTACAATGAGAATCTTTTGGTTTACAGCAGCAAGAATCTTTTTTATGACAATCATGTTCATGTTCATGTCTATCATTTTCACAATGAGAATCTTTTGATTCACAGCAGCAAGAATCTTTTTCTTTGCCGCAGCAATTACATTTAGACTTACCGTCTTTCCAACCATTTCTATTTGATTCACAATTAGGCATATAGTTATACTCCTTAAATTACATAATTCATAGGTGATTTGATAACCTATGTACTATAATATATTTCAGACTATAGGAAAAAGTTACATATAATATAAAAAATATTTATATTGTTTATTTATAAAAATAACTTAATAAATTAAAGATATATAACAAATTTAACCTAAAATTGAATTTTAAAATAGATAAATGAAAACAATAAGGAAGGTGAGTAGATGATAAGAGAACGTAAAGTAAAAGAGCCAATTGTTGCAATAACAAAAGCAATTAGCGAAGGTAAATCTTTAGAAAAAGCATTAGATTTATTGCCGATGGATAAAGTAATACAAAAAGGAGATATTGTAATAATAACTCCAAACTGGGTAAAGGATAAATAACCTAAAGATGGAGTAGTAGTGGGTCCTAAAACATTAAGAAAACTTATACAATATGTAAAGGACAAACAACCAGGTAAGATATATATAGCAGTTGGATCAGGAGGAGCTAAAACACCTGATGTTATAATATCATTTACCCAATTAAAACAACATGAAGAAGCAACAGTAACCGCATCTATAAAAAATATAGCAATGGGGTGGCTACCAGCAGAAATTCATGGATATCCTAAAAAGATACAGGGATACATGAAGACTTACATGGATTTATAAGAAGCTTTGCAAATAAAGTTCCTATAGATTTAAGTATAATAAGCTGTGATAAAGCTATGATAGGAACAGGACCTACTAATGGCATGGCAGTAGACACACCTGGGCTTATAATAGCATCTACAGACTCTCTTGCAGCAGATGTTATAGGAGAAGCTAAACCTGAAAGTATGACTATAAAAGGAATAGATTTAATTGAAGCTGAAAAGATATTTAGCAAGGCAGCTTATGGAAAAAGTGATGTTATGGTTGATAAAGAAAAATTTAAAGATATACATGGACAATAAAAAATTAAATAGTCTAAAAATATGAAAATTTTTACAAGAATTTTAAAAAGTAATAAGTGTAATAATAACAATAGAAATAAATCAAAAGGATGTGGCAGCATGACTCATAAGAAACAAGAAAATATAAAAAAAATGCAAAATTATCAAAAAGAAAAATTAGAAATAGCAAAAGAGTTAGGTATAAATGGTGCTAATAGTAGTGAAGTTAATGTTAAAATAGCATCTCAAGGAGAGCCTGAGCACACTAATAAAACTATGACTAAGCACAGAAATATGCAAAGCAAGCAAAAAACAGCAAGAGAGCAAAATGAACTTGTAATAAGATAAGTTAAATTTTATTGACAATATTTTATACAAATAGTATATTAAAAGCAATAACACAAAGGCGTGTTCAAAGAGCAAAGGAGCTCCATAGAATTAAATCTATGGAGCTTTTTTGTTTTTATATTAATAATTACACAAAGAGGGAGAGATAAAAGTGTATAATTTTGAAATTAAAACAAAGATAAAATTTGGAGAAGGGTCTTTAAAATCACTAAGTGAAATAAAAGATAAGAAAATATTAATAATAACAGATCCATTTATGATTAAATCTAAAATGATAGATAAAATTTTAGAAAATATTAAAGAATCTAGCTATGAGATATTTAGTGATATAGTTCCAGATCCACCAATAGAAACTATAGTAAGTGGAGTAGAAGTGTGTGATAGAGTAAAGCCAGAAGTTATTATAGCTTTGGGCGGAGGGTCTGCAATAGATGCAGCAAAAGCTATAATGGACTTTTCAAAAAAAATATTAAAAACACAGCAGATAGAATTTATAGCAATTCCAACTACAAGTGGAACAGGATCAGAGGTAACATCTTTTTCTGTAATAACAGATAATCAAAAAGGAGCAAAATATCCATTAGTGTCAGATGAACTTCTTCCTGATATAGCCATACTAGACCCTGAATTAGTAAAAACAGTGCCTAACTTTATAACAGCAGATACAGGTATGGATGTGATTACTCATGCAATAGAAGCTTATGTATCAACTAATGCAAATGATTTTTCTGATGCACTTGCTGAAAAAGCTATAAAGTTGGTGTACAAATATTTAATTAAAGCATATGAAAATGGAGAAGATCTTGAGGCTAGAGAAAAAATGCATAATGCATCATGCTTAGCAGGATTGGCTTTTAATAATGTATCTCTTGGTGTAAACCACTCTATAGCACATGTGCTAGGTGGTAAATTCCATGTACCTCATGGAAGAACAAATTCAATATTACTTCCCTATGTAATAGAATATAATGCAGATATAGTAGGATATAATAATACAAATTACTCTTTAGCTGCAAAGAAGTATGCAGACATAGCTAGTTTTTTAGGGTTAAATTCATCTAATATAAGAGTTGGTGTAAAAAGTTTAGTTAATGAAATTAAAAAAATGCAAAAAGAAATGAATATGCCAACTAAGCTAAGTGAGTGTAAGGTAAACATTAATGATATAACTGATTTAGAAAAAGAAATAGCAGCTTTAGCAATAAAAGATGCATGTACTAAAACTAATCCTAAACAACCGACAGGAGAAGATATAATAAACATATTAAATAAAATCAAATAGCGACATAAAGAGTCAAGGAAAATGTTTATTATAAAAGATAAAATAAATATTGACAAATATAAAACGAAAAATTATAATAAAAGTATCACAAAGGCGTGATAATTTATAAAAAAGCAATGAGGCTTCTTAAGGATATGTTTTTATGTGTCTTTTAGAAGCCTCTATTTATTTAATATCAACTAAAAGTTAGTAAAGAAAGCAGGGAATAAATTGACACAAGATACTAAACAAAGAGTTATTCAAGAATATGTGCCAGGTAAACAAGTTACACTTGCTCATATAATAGCAAATCCAAATGAAGAAATATACAAGAAATTAGGTCTTATAATAGATAAAAAAGATGCAATTGGAATACTTACAATAACTCCGAGTGAAGCGTCAATAATAGCAGCAGATGTTGCAACAAAAGCATCGGGAGTATCATTAGGATTTATAGATAGATTCAGTGGATCTTTAGTGGTTACTGGTGATGTAAGCTCTGTAGAGTCTGCACTTGATGAAGTATTACAAGTTTTAGGAAATATGCTAAACTTTACGTCTACTAAGATAACGAGGACTTAAAAATGAAAAATGTAATTTTTATGGGAAAGACAGGTAGTGGAAAAACTACTTTATGCCAAAAGCTAGATGAGTTAGAGCTTAAATATAAAAAAACACAATCAGTAGAAATTTACAATAATGCAATAGACACTCCTGGTGAATACATGGAAAACAGATCATTGTACAATGCTTTAATAACAACATCAGTAGATGCAAAAGTTATAGCGATAGTATATGACTGCACACAAGAAGAAAATTATATAGCACCAGGTTTTGCAAGTATGTTTTGCAAAGAAGTAATAGGTATTATAACTAAGATTAATAATGCTGATAGTGAAAACGATATTAACATAGCACAAGAAAGATTAGAAATGGCAGGAGTTAATAAAATATTTAAAGTAGACACTATTGATAATATAGGTATAGAGGAATTACTTAAATATCTAAGTGATTTTAAAAATACACATTAACAGAAGTGTTGTTAATACCTTTAAGTGAGGTGGAATATATGGCTAAAAAAATATTGCTAGTGGATGATGAACCACTTATAAGAATGGATATAAAAGATTTATTAGAAGACAGAGGATATGAAATAGTAGGAGAAGCTTGCGATGGATTTGAAGCTGTTGAAAGTTGTAAGAAATACAATCCAGACTTAGTAATCATGGATATAGATATGCCAATACTAGATGGAATAAAAGCAGGAAAAATAATAGCCAAAGAAAATCTAGCCGGTGGAGTGCTTTTACTAACTTCCTTTGAGGATAGTGAATACATAGAAAAAGCTAAGAGCATTGGCGCATTTGGTTACTTAGTAAAACCTGCTAATGAAAAAATACTTATACCTACTATAGAAATGTGTTTATCAAAGGTAAATGAATTTGAGAAAATGAAAAAAGATTTAGATAATATAAATTCTAAATTAGTAGAAAGAAAAGTAATAGAAAGAGCAAAAGGCATACTTACTAGAGAATTTAAAATAGGTGAAGATGAAGCTTATAACAGAATTAGAAAACTTAGTATGGACAAAAGGACCACTATGCTTGAAATAGCTAAAATGATTATTATAGGATATGATGAATAATACAATAAGCAAAATATGTATAGAAAACACCTATTTGAATGAAAAGCAAGTTGAAAAAATTATAGAGGTTTCAAAATCATTAGAACTTATGGCAAATTTCTATGAAAGTGATGTTTTTATAGATGTGTTAAGCAAAAATAAAAATGAAGCTTTGGTAGTGTGTCACGGTAAACCACAAAACAGGTCACTTTATAGTGAAAATGTTGTAGGTAAGAAGGCATTAAATGAAAATGAACCAGGAGTAATAAAAACTCTAAATTTAGGAATTACAACAAGGGATATAAAAGCGCTAACTCAAGAATATAAGTTAGTACAACAGACCATTCAACCAATAGTCCTAGAAAATGAAGTTATAGGAGTATTGATTGTAGAAAAAGATATAAGTAATGAGTTGAAAAATGAATTTGATATAAATCAAAATAACAAAACTCAAAGTGAAAAGTCACATGAATTTATAAACTTAATAAAAAATAATAATTTTTTAACTGATAATTTAAATTCTGCGATACTTATATTTGATAAAAATGGAACGCTAAAGATAAAAAATAAAAATGCAGTTCAAATGTATAAGAAACTAGGATTTATATGTGATATACAAGATATGCATTATAATGATTTATATATAGAACCTGAAAAATTTGAACAAATTTTGTTGAATGAAAACTATGATGAAACTAATGAGGTTTGTATAGACACATTATTTTTTAAAATAAAGACAATACACATCAAAGATGATGAGTTTAAGATTGTAAAAATAATAGAAGATATAAGTGATTTAAAACAAAAGGAAGCTGAACTTGTACTTAAATCAGTGGCTATAAGAGAAGCACATCATAGAGTTAAAAATAATCTTTATACAGTTATATCACTGCTTAAAAAACAAAGTAGAATATCTAATAATGAAGAAGTTAAGCATTGCTTAGATAATATAACCAATAGAGTATTTGCAATATTATCAACACACCATTTATTATCTAAAGAACTTGATAATAATATATCTGTGATAGATGCTATAAATTTATTAGTAAGCAATATCCAAGGTGGCTATTGTGACAATAAAGATATAAACATCTATATAAGTGGTGAAGATTTCAAAATAAGTGGAGAAAAAGCAACTGCGCTTTTGTTAGTCATAAATGAGGTTATACAAAACTGTTATGACCATGCATTTTTAGATAAAGAAAAAGGCAACATACAGATATTAATAAATGAAGAAGATGAATATAAAAACATAGCAGTAATAGATAATGGAATAGGATTTACTAATGTAAATCTAGATGAAAAAAGTCTAGGAACTTTTATAATAGATAGCTATATAAATCAAGTATTAAAAGGAAGTATCGAAAGAATTTCAAATGAAAATGGTACAAAGATTTTACTTAAAATACCATCACAAATCAATATTTAAAACTAATAACTTAACTACAAAGTAGTAGTATTAATTGAGCAAAGAGGCTTAAGGTTGTTAATAGAGTAAGTGAATTTAAAAGAAATTATATTAATTTCTAATTTAAATTTAACTTATATTTATTATAACTTTGAGCCTCTTTGCTTGTTTAAAACATACTTTAAATCTTAGGAGGTGAAAAAATGAGAGAAGAGTTATTAAGTGTTGGAATTGATATTGGGACAAGTACTACTCAATTGATTTTTTCTAAATTAATAGTAGAAAACACTGCATCTAGTTTTTCAGTACCTAGAATAAGTATTGTAGATAAACAAATAATTTACAAAAGTGAAGTTTACTTTACTCCTCTTATTTCAAACAATGAAATTAATGGAGAAAAGATAAAAGAGATTGTTGAATTTGAATACAAAAAAGCAAATATAAACAAAAAAGATATACATACTGGAGCAGTTATAATAACTGGTGAAACAGCTAGGAAAGAAAATGCTAACGATGTATTGCATACCTTAAGTGGATTTGCAGGAGATTTTGTAGTTGCAACAGCAGGACCGGACCTTGAAAGCATAATATCAGGAAAAGGTGCAGGAGCACATATATATTCAAAAGAACATTCAACAACTGTTGTAAATATAGATGTAGGCGGTGGAACTAGTAATATAGCATCATTTAAAAGAGGTGAAGTGATTGATACTGGATGCCTTGATATAGGTGGAAGACTTATAAAAGTAGATAAAAGTAGCAAAAAAATTACTTATATATCACCTAAAATAGAAAACATTATAAATGATAAAAATTTAAATCTTCAAATAGGAACTATAGCTACTATTAAAAATACAAAGCCAATAATAGACATGATGGTTGATTTACTTATACAAAGTATTGGACTTAAGGAAAAGGATAACTTATTTGATTTTATAGTAACTAATAAGTCTATAAAATTAGAAGATGAAATAAAAAATATTTCATTCTCGGGTGGAGTAGCCGATTATGTTTACTTTGATGGACCAATAGATGACTATTTTAAATATGGAGATTTAGGCATTTTACTAGGACAAGCCATTAAAAATTGTGAGGAACTTAAAAGAGTAAACGTAATTAAGTCATTAGAAACTATAAGAGCTACTGTAGTAGGGGCAGGGTCTCACACTACAGAAGTAAGTGGAAGCACTATAACCTATACACATGAAGCTTTTCCTATTAAGAACTTACCAGTTTTAAAACTATCATTAGATGAAGAAGCTGGAAGTTCATTACGAATAAGTAAGGCTATAAAAAATAAACTTAGTTGGTTTAAATTAGAAAATGATCTTCAAAAAGTTGCGATTGCTATACAAGGCAAGCACAATCCTACTTTTTTAGATATACAAGAATATGCTAGTGGTTTTGTAAATGGAATGAAAGAACTTTTAGAAAATGAATTACCATTTATAGTAATAGTTGAAAGTGATATGGCAAAAGTTTTAGGACAAGCCATATATGCACTACTAAATTATGAAAAAGATATTGTTTGTATAGACAGTATTAAAGTTGAGAATGGTGATTACATTGACATTGGAAAACCAATAGCTGAAGGCAAAGTTTTACCAGTGGTAATAAAAACATTAGTTTTTAATTAATAGAGGAGGTAAGTAAATGATTTTAAAAACAAAATTATTTGGACGTACTTATCAGTTTAAAGGATTATATGATGTAATGGCCAAAGCTAATGAAGAAAAATCAGGAGATAAATTAGCAGGTGTTGCTGCTGAATCTGCTGAAGAAAGAGTTGCAGCTAAAGTTGTTTTAGCTGAGATAAAATTAGAAGATATAAGAAATAACCCAGCTGTTCCTTACGAAATAGATGAGGTAACTAGAATAATACAAGATGATGTTAATGAAAAGATATATGAAGAAATAAAAGACTTTACAGTGTCAGAATTTAGAGAATGGATATTAGATAGCAATACAACTACTGCTGATTTATCAAGAATATCAAGAGGTTTAACTTCTGAAATGATAGCAGCAGTTACTAAGCTAATGTCAAATATGGATTTAGTATATGCAGCTAAAAAAATAGTAGTAAAAGCTCATTGTAATACAACAATAGGAGAGCCAGGAACCTTATCTGCAAGACTTCAACCAAATCATCCAACAGATGATCCAGATGGAATACTTGCATCATTACTTGAAGGATTAACTTATGGTATAGGTGATGCTGTGCTTGGACTTAATCCAGTTGATGATTCAGTTGAGAGTGTAAATAAAGTACTTAAAAGATTTGATGAGGTTAAACGTAAATTTGATATACCAACTCAAATATGTGTACTTGCACACGTTACAACTCAAATGGAAGCAGTAAAACAAGGTGCTCCAACAGACCTTATATTCCAATCTATAGCAGGTTCTGAAAAAGGAAATGAAGCTTTTGGATTTAATGCACAAACAATAGAAGATGCTAGACAATTAATGTTAAAGCAAGGAACTTGTACAGGGCCAAACGTAATGTACTTTGAAACAGGACAAGGCTCAGAATTATCTTCAGAAGCACATCATGGAATAGATCAGGTTACTATGGAAGCTAGATGTTATGGATTTGCAAAGAGATTTAGTCCATTCTTAGTTAACACGGTTGTAGGGTTTATAGGACCTGAATACTTATATGATGCAAAGCAAGTTACAAGAGCTGGGCTTGAAGATCACTTTATGGGTAAATTAAGCGGATTACCAATGGGTGTTGATGCTTGTTATACAAACCATATGAAAGCAGATCAAAATGATATAGAAAATTTAGCAGTATTATTAACAGCAGCAGGATGTACATACTTTATGGGAATACCTCATGGAGATGATGTAATGCTTAACTACCAAACAACTGGATATCATGAAACAGCAGCATTAAGAGAAATGTTTGGTTTAACTGCAATAAAAGAGTTTGATGAGTGGATGGAAAAGATGGAATTCAGTAAAAATGGTAAGTTAACTGAAAAAGCTGGAGATGCATCTATATTATTAGGATAGGAGATCTGATTTATGAATGAGAAGGATTTAAAAGCATTAGTTGAACAATTAGTTGGTCAAATGGTTGGCCAAGTTGATACAGATTCTATAAAAGAGGTTGCAACTAAAGTTAGTGAAAGTATAGTTGATAACAGTGCTTGTATAGACGATATAACAGAAATAGATATAAAAAAGCAATTATTAGTTGAAAATCCAGCTGATAAAGAAGCTTATTTAGATATGAAAGCTAAGACTCCAGCAAGATTAGGAACTGGAAGATGCGGAGCAAGATATAAAACTATAACTGCACTAAGAGTAAGAGCTGACCATGCAGCAGCACAAGACTCTGTATTTTCTTATGTGAGTGAAGACTTTATAAAAGAAAATAATTTATTTGCAGTAGAAACACTATGTAGTGATAAAGATGAATATTTAACAAGACCAGATCTTGGTAGAAAATTCTCTAGTGAAACAATACAAACTATAAAGTCTAAATTTGGTACTAATCAAAAGGTATTACTTATGATAGGTGATGGATTAAGTTCAGCTGCTATAGAAGCTAACTTAAAAGATTGTGTTCCATCTATAAAACAAGGTTTAAAGATGTATGGAATAGAAGCTGGAGAGTTGTTATTTGTTAAACATTGTAGAGTTGGAGCTATGGATCATATAGGTGAAGAATTAGACTGTGATGTTGTATGTATGTTAGTTGGAGAGAGACCAGGTCTTGTTACAGCTGAGTCTATGTCAGCATATATTGCATACAAACCAAAGTTAGGAATAGCAGAAGCTAAAAGAACAGTTATATCAAATATCCACAAAGGTGGAACAACTGCTGTTGAAGCAGGGGCTCATATAGCTGAACTTATAAAAACTATGTTAGATAAAAAAGCTTCAGGAATAGACCTTAAATAATTAAGTGGAGAGTGTAAATTATGAAAAATGATGTAATTCGTCCTAATATACTAGGAGTTAAAATAATTTCAAATATAAGTCCAGAAATGGCACAAAAGTTAGAATTGCAACCACATCAAAAAAGTTTAGGATTAATAACTGCGGATTGTGATGATGTAACTTATACTGCACTAGATGAAGCAACAAAAGCATCTGAAGTTGATGTTGTGTATGCAAAATCGATGTATGCAGGAGCAGCTAATGCTTCAACTAAGCTTGCAGGAGAAGTTTTAGGTATAATAGCAGGACCAAGTCCGGCTGAAGTAAGAAGTGGATTAAATGCAGTAATGGACTTTATGGAATATGGTTCAGCATTTATAAGTGCTAATGATGATGATTCAATAGCGTATTATTCACATTGTGTATCAAGAACGGGAACATACCTTTCTAAAGTAGCAGGAATAAAAGAAGGTGAAGCACTAGCTTATTTAGTAGCACCACCACTTGAAGCAATGTATGCACTAGATGCAGCTCTTAAAGCAGCGGATGTATCTATGTGTGAATTATTTGCACCTCCAACTGAAACAAACTTCGGTGGAGCATTACTTACAGGTTCTCAATCAGCTTGTAAAGCAGCATGTGATGCTTTTGCAGAAGCAGTAAAAGCTGTTGCAGATAACCCAACAGGATTCTAGAATAAATGATTAATGCATTAGGTTTAGTAGAAGTAATAGGTTATGTTGCTGCGATAGAAGCGTGTGATGTTTGTTTAAAGTCTGCTAATGTACACTTAGTTGGTATTGACAAAGTTGGAAGCGGGATTGTGACAGTAAGTGTAACAGGTGATGTTGGAGCAGTTAAGTCAGCAGTAGAAAGTGCCCAAGTATCTGTATCTAGAATTGGAAGCCTAAGATCAACTCATGTTATACCACGATTACATCAAGATGTAGTTGAGGCTTTATTTAAAAAAGAGGAAAATAAAGAAAATTTTAGTGAAGAAGATACTACTCAAATTAAAATAAATGAAGAAATTTTACTTAAAGAGGATCTTGAAAAAGAAATTGAGAGTGAAGTTTTAAATAACGAATTAGAAAATATAAATGAAGAAATAAATGAAAATAACACAAATGGAGATAAAGATGATTTATCTAAAATGAGTGTTAAAGAACTTAAAACCTTAATTAAAAAATTAGATAATTCAATTACTCATAAGAATTTAAATTCTTTAAGAAAAGAAGATTTAATAGATATGGTTGAAAAGTTTAACAGAGAGGATAAATAATTATGACACTTCTAGATAAAGATTTAGTATCTATACAAGAAGTTAGAACTCTTGTTAGAAAAGCAAAAGATGCCCAAAAGATATTAGCTAATATGAACCAAGAACAAATAAATAAAATTGTTAAGTCAATAGCTGATGCAGGGTATCAAAATGCAACTAAGTTAGCAAAAATGGCTAATACAGAAACAGGATTTGGAAAATGGGAAGATAAAATAGTAAAAAATACTTTTGCATCTAAAGTAGTTTATGAAGCTTTAAAGGATACAAAAACTGTTGGAATAATTGGTGAGGATAAAGAAAATAAAACTGTTGATATAGCTACACCGGTTGGAGTTGTTGCAGGAATTATTCCTTCAACAAACCCAACATCAACAGTTATATACAAGACTATGATATCTATAAAATCAGGAAATGCAATAGTTTTTTCACCACATCCAAATGCAAAAGAATGTATACTTGAAACTGTTAAATTAATATGTGAAGCTGCAGTAAATGCAGGTTGTCCAAGTGATGCTATAGCATGTATTACTGTACCAAGTTTACAAGGAACTAATGAATTAATGAAGCATAAAGATACTAATTTAATATTAGCAACTGGTGGAGAAGCAATGGTTAAAGCAGCTTATTCATCAGGAACACCAGCAATAGGTGTTGGACCAGGAAATGGACCAGCGTTTATAGATAAAAGTGCAGATGTCAAATTAGCAGTTAAAAGAATATTAGATTCAAAAACTTTTGATAATGGTACTATATGTGCATCAGAACAATCGATAGTAGTAGAAAAGTCTATGGAAGAAACTGTTGTAAATGAACTTAAAAGTCAAAATGCTTATTTCCTAAATGAAGAAGAAAGCAAAAGTTTATCTAAGTTTATAATGAGAGCAAATGGAAGTATGAATCCACAAATAGTTGGCAAAAGTGTTCAAACCATATGTGAACTAGCTAAATTAAGTAATGTACCTAAAAATAGCAGAGTTTTAATAGCTAGAGAAAATAAAGTTGGACATAATGTAGCTTATTCTAGAGAAAAGCTTACACCAATTCTTGCATTTTATGTAGAAGAAAATGTAGAAGCGGTAATGAATAGAAGTAAAGAGATATTATTGAACGAAGGTGCAGGACATACTTTTTCAATGCATGCAAATGATGAATCATTAGTAAAGAAATTTGCACTTAATATGCCAGTATCTAGAATACTTGTAAATACTCCGTCAGCACTTGGTGGAATAGGTGGTTCAACTAATTTAATACCAGCTTTAACATTAGGTTGTGGAGCAATTGGTGGAAGTTCAACTTCAAACAATATAGGACCACTAGATCTTATAAATATAAAAAAGATTGCATATGGAGTTAAAGAAATAGAACAACTTAGGGGAAATGAGCCTAAGGTTGAAGCATCAATGTTTGAATCAATGGATAAAGAAGAATTAATAAACTTATTAGTAAAAAAAATAGTACAAGAACTAAACTAGTAAAATATATAAACGATAGTGAAGAATTAAAAAATATTAATATAAAATTTTGGAGGTAATTGTTATGGCAAATGCAAACGCATTAGGAATGATAGAGACTAAAGGATTAGTAGGAGCAATAGAAGCAGCAGATGCAATGGTTAAGGCTGCAAATGTTCAATTAGTAGGAAAAGAGCAAGTAGGTGGAGGATTAGTAACAGTAATGGTAAGAGGAGATGTTGGAGCTGTTAAAGCTGCTACAGATGCAGGAGCTGCTGCTGCTGAAAGAGTTGGAGAATTAGTATCAGTTCACGTTATACCAAGACCACACTTTGAAGTAGATGCTATATTACCAAAAGTATCTGCTGAGTAATTAAAAAATAATATATAATTTTATTTCATTAAATCATATAAAAATAAAAATTTCTAAATGATAGTGAAGTTAATTTTGATAAAAATGTGCTACCAAATACG
Source organism: Peptostreptococcaceae bacterium VA2 (assembly GCA_000686145.1). Lineage (GTDB taxonomy): Bacteria > Bacillota > Clostridia > Peptostreptococcales > Peptostreptococcaceae > Romboutsia_D. The sequence continues at coordinate 1,656,626 of JMMB01000007.1, forward strand.
GTAGCACATTTTATCCATCTGATAGGAGATGTGATAAATGGGTGTTTTAACAGAAAATGAGATAAGAAGAGTAATAGGTAAAAATAGAGATGAAAAAATGACTGAATTTTGTATTCAAAAAGGACAAATAATAACTCCTTCAGCAAAATCTTACTTGTCAGAAAAAAACATTGTTTTAAAATATGTAGATGATATTTTAAGTGAAAATAATGATACTGTAAAGGAAGTTATAAAAGAAGTTATAAAAGAAAAAACATATAAATATACCACATTATTTGGGGCTGATTTAGACGAAAAACCAGAACATATGACACATTTAAAGGGTAATTTATTAGTATTTAAGGATCATAAACGAATAGTATTAAGAGGCAAAATAGATTCTTTAGAATCTGAAATTTTAAAATCTCAAATATTATGTCAAAAAAATGATATGCCCAAGCTAGTAAAAGACCTACAAGAAATATTAGATTTTGTAAGAAATATAATGAGATGTGAAGTATTAGAAAAAGATTTAGATGACTTTACTCTTTTAGGAATGACTCCTAAAGAATTAAGAGAAAAGTCTCATAATCCTAAAAAATACTTTGGAATAGATCATGAATTTCCAACTTATGAAATGGGAGAAGTTGCAATTTGTATAAATAGCATAAGAAGTAATACTAGAGAAGTTGAAATTGCAGCATATGAAGCATTTAAAGGGGAATATGGACAGGTCGAAAGAGAAGATTTAATAAGAGCATTAAATAGATTATCATCAGTGTTCTGGATTATGATTTATAAAGTAAGAACGGGCAAATACAAGTAATTGGAGGACATTTATGAAAAATCTATTAAATGAAGTGGTAGAAGAAGTAGTAAAGAGAGTTAAAAAAGAAGCGTTTATAGAAGTAGAAGCATCAGGAAGACATGTGCATTTAAGTGAAAAAGAAGTAGAAAGTTTATTTGGAAAAGGTTACACTCTTACAAAGTTAAGAGATTTATCTCAACCAGGGCAATATGCTTGTAAAGAAAGAGTAACATTATCTGGGCCTAAAGGAAGTATAAAAAATGTTATAGTTTTGGGACCTTGTAGAAAAGAAACGCAAGTAGAAGTATCCTTAACTGATAGTTCATCATTAGGATTAAAGGCTCCTATAAAGCAAAGTGGAGATTTAAATGAAACATTAGGAATAAAAATTTCTACAGAACATGGAGACGTAATTTTAGACAAAGGCCTTATGATTGCCAAAAGACATATCCATATAACACCACAGGATGCAACTAAATTTGATGTATGTGATAATGAAATAGTTCAAGTTAAAGTATTTGGATCTAGACCTCTTATATTTGATGATGTAGTTGTTAGAGTAAATGAAAACTTTAAAACTAATATGCATATAGACTATGATGAAGCTAATGCTTGTGGATACACTAAAGAAAGTATTGCAAAGATAATTAAAAAATAACCTCTAGGGAGGAAAAATTGTGAACTATGATAATGTTGTAAATCTTATAGTAGAAGAGATATACAAAAAATTAAATAATAATGAAGTTCCTAACAAACCTAAAGCTGTTTTATTATGGGAAGATGATAAAGCTAAATTTGATATGTTAAATAATGAATTTGATATATTTAATTTTGATAAAAATGTAAGAAACTGTGAAATACTTATTGTATCTAAGCTTTGTATGAGAGGCATTTGTAATTTAGCAATTGGAAATTCTACATCAGATGAAGAAAGATTTATATTAAAAATGCTTATGAAAGGCAAAAAAGTTTATATCTTAGATGAAGGAATAGAATACAAAAGATATAAAGAAACTGCACCTAAAGCTTTATACAATAAATACTTAGCTTATGAAGATGAACTTAAAAAGTTTGGGATAGAAATTATAAAAGATTTAAATTGTATAACTAGTAAAAAGAATAACTTTGTTCAAAATGAAGAAGTAAAAAAAGATGATTGCAAAACAGAAATCTTTAAGATGGATGACGAATTTAGTTTAGATTTAAAGAATAAAAAACTAATATCTGAATCTGATTTGAGAAAGCCTCAAATGAATGGAGTTAAAAGTATTATAGTTAGCAAAAAAAGTATAATAACTCCATTAGCTACAGATTTCATAAGAATACATCACTTAAAATTAAAAAGAATATAGTGGAGATAATTTTATGGAAATAGGAAAAGTAGTAGGAAATGTATGGGCAACAAGAAAAGACGAAAAATTAAATGGACAAACATTTTTAATTGTAAAGCTTCTAGCAACTAAAGATACCTACAAAGATGGTTTTTTAGTTGCAGCAGATAATGCAGGTGCAGGAAATGGCGACTTAGTTCTTGTAAGCAAAGGATCTGCAGCCAGAGAGTCATTAGAAAACAAAAACACTCCAGTAGATGCAACAATTGTTGGAATAGTTGATTCACTTGAGGTTTGTGATGAGTAAGAGTATTGGAGCTGTAGAGTTTAAAAGCATAGCTAAAGGAATAGAAGTATCTAATGCTATGGTAAAAAAGTCTTTTGTTGAGATTTTATATTTAAAAAGCATATGTCCAGGTAAATTTTTAATAATAGTAGCTGGAGACACATCTCAAGTAAAAGATTGTATAAACTATGGGGTAGACAACGGTATTGAATATATAGTTGACAACTTTATAATAAATTCTGTACACGAAGATATAGTAAATGGATTTAAACATAAGTATAAAGCAATAGATAACATAACATCTATTGGAGTAATGGAAAGCACTAAAGTATGTGCTGGGATAAAATCACTAGATAAAGCTTTAAAATCTAGTGATGTAGTTCTTTTAAAACTACAATTATCTTTTGCAATAGGAGGTAAACTAGTATATATAGTAGCTGGAGATTTAAGTAGCGTAGAAGTATGTATAAATGAAGGTAAAAGTATAATAAACCCTAAAGAGATAATAAATACATCAATAATACCGTCAGTAGATAAGCAAATAATTAAAAATTTAATATAATAGTGGAGGTAACTATGACTATAAATGAAATTATAATTTATGTAATGGCAGCATTTATGGCACTTGGAGCTATAGATAAATGCCTAGGAAATAAGTTTGGATTAGGGGAACAGTTCGAAGAAGGTATAATGGCTATGGGTTCATTGGCAGTAGCCATGGTTGGGGTTATATGTCTAGCACCAGTTTTAGCAGATGTCTTAAGACCAGTAGTAGTACCAGTATTTGATATGTTAGGAGCAGATCCGGCCATGTTTGCAGGGAGTTTACTTGCCAATGATATGGGTGGGGCACCACTTGCAATGGAACTTGCAAAAGATCCTCAAGCTGGTTTATTTGGGGGATTAATAGTAGGGGCTATGATGGGACCTACTATAGTATTTATAATACCAGTGGCGCTTGGAATAATAGAAAAAGAAGACCAGAAATTCTTAGCAACAGGGATACTTGCAGGTATAATAACTATCCCAATAGGAGCATTTGTAGGAGGATTAGTAGCAGGATTCCCGATTATAATGATTATTAAGAACTTAGTACCTATAATAATATTTGCAGTTATAATAGCTCTAGGTTTAATGAAATTTGAAAATGCAATGATAAAAGGGTTTACATACTTTGGAAAAGGTGTGGTTATAGTTATAACACTAGCGCTTGCAGCTGCTATCGTTGAAGCATTAACAGGAATAGTTGTAATACCAGGGATGAAGCCAATACATGAAGGGATAGCAATAGTTGGAGATATAGCAATAGTATTAGCTGGAGCGTTCCCACTAGTATTTGTTATAACTAAAGTATTTAACAAACCTTTAATGGCTTTAGGAAAATTACTTGGAATGAATGATATATCAGCAGCTGGATTAGTTGCAAGCTTAGCTAACTGTATACCTATGTTTGGTATGATGAAAGATATGGATGATAGAGGTAAAATAATAAATGTAGCATTTTCTGTATCAGCGGCATTTGTATTTGGAGATCATTTAGGATTTACAGCAGGATTTAATGCAGATATGATAACTCCAATGATAGTTGCAAAATTAGTTGGAGGAATAAGTGCAGTAGCATTAGCTATGGTTATTGCAAATAAGACATTAAAAAAGGAGAATGCTTAAAATGGATATAAAAAATATAGATAAAGAACTTCTAGAAGTATTAGTAAGACAAATACTAGAAGAAAAAATAAATGGAGTTAAGGATAGTGTAGATTTTGTAAGAAACAAAGATATAAGTGGAGTAACATCTGTAAAACTACCTACTGTAAAAGTTGATGAATCAAATAGGTTAGATACAGGAAACCCTGATGACGTAGTTTACACTAAAGACTTATTCTCACTAGATGAAAGTAAAAGACTAGGCTGCGGAATAATGGAAATGAAAGAAACAACTTTTGATTGGACATTAGACTATGATGAAATAGATTATGTAATAGAAGGAACATTAGATATAATAATAGATGGAAGAAAAGTATCTGCATCTGCGGGTGAATTAATACTTATACCAAAAGGAAGTAAAATACAATTCTCAGTTAAGGACTATTCTAGATTTATATATGTAACATATCCAGCTGATTGGTCATCTCAAAATTAAATATAATAAAATGAAGACTATAGCATTTATTAGCTATAGTCTTTATTTTATAAATAAATTGGCTAAGAAAAAGCTTAAATATAGAAAAAATCTATACCTAAGCTTAAATTTATACAAAATAACTATAGTTAGAAATTGAAGTAGACATAATAATTCTTAGAAAATTATGATACAATATGTAAGAAATGCTAAAATAAAAAATTATGGAGGACACAATGCATATAAAAAATAATAAAAAAATATCTATAATAGTAGCTATGCTAATGATGGGAAGTACATTTGTAGGATGTGCAAAAGATAAAAATGAATCAACAACTACATCAGAGCCTAAAAAAAATGAACAAGCAATAAAATTAAGTACTAAAGATGATTATACATACGAAAGTAATGATTACTTTACAAGCATAAGTTGGTTAGAAAAAAATATTGAAAAAAATAAAAATTTAGTAATAATAGATGCAAGAAGTAAAGAAGATTATCAAAAAGGCCATATACCAGGGTCTATAAATGTAGCATGGCAAAGCCTAGCACAAATGGAAGGTAAAGCTGGAGACAAAGGTTGGGGTACGTTATTAGAACAAGATGCTTTATCTAAAGCACTATCAGAAATTGGAATAACTAAAGATAGCCAAGTATTAGTTTATGCAACTAAAGGTGCTTGGGGAGAAGATGGAAGAATAGTTTGGTGTCTGCAAAGAGCAGGAGTAGATGCAAGAATGTTAAATGGCGGATTTGATTTATGGAAATCAGAAAATAAAGAAGTAAGCAAAGATATTTCTAAAAATGAAGTAAGTGATTTTAAAGTTGAAAAAATAACGAACGATAACAATATAACTACAGATGAACTTAAAAAAGAAATTAAAGATGTGAAATTAATAGACACTAGAGAAGAGGACGAATATAAAGGTGCTACTAACTTTGGTGAAGCAAGAGGAGGACATCTACCTAATGCTATAAATATAACATTTAATAAGCTTTATAATGAAGATGGAACTATAAAATCAAATGAAGAAATAGAAAAGGTAATGAAAGAAAATAAAATAGAAAAAACTGATAAAATAGTTACATACTGTACATCCGGGATAAGATCAGCACATATGGGACTAGCTCTTAAAAATGCAGGATATGAAAATGTTAGAAATTATGACGCGTCATACTACGAATGGGCAGCAGACAAGAATAATGAGGTAGTTAAGTAATTTTAGGAGTGATTAAAATAAAAGATAAAACAAAAAAAATACTAATAAAGATAGGTGTAGTGCTAATTATTTTAAGTACATACTTATTTGTGCCACAAGTTAAACAAAATATAAATCAAATGGTATTTTATTTAAGTATGCTTAACTTAGATGCCATAAAAGAATACATACTTTCTTTTGGAGCTTGGGCTCCAATAATATCATTTTTATTAATGTTACTTCAATCAGTAGCAGCACCACTTCCAGCATTTTTGATTACATTTGCAAATGCAGCTTTATTTGGATGGGTATACGGAGCTATTTTATCGTGGGTTAGTGCTATGGCAGGTGCGGCATTATGTTTTTATATTGCTAGATTTTTAGGAAGAGAATCAGTAGAAAAACTTACTAGTAAATACGCACTAGATAGTGTAAATGTATTCTTTGAAAAATACGGAAAACATACTATATTAATAGCTAGGCTACTACCATTTATGTCATTTGACTTAGTAAGTTATGCGGCTGGATTTACATCTATGAGTTTTATATCGTTTTTTGTAGCAACAGGATTAGGACAACTTCCAGCTACAATTATATACTCATATGTAGGAGATATGTTAACTGGTTCTGCTAAGCTTGTTATGATGGGAATTATGATACTATTTGCTTTAAGCGTATTAGCTTTTATGTTAAAAAAGGTGTACAATGAAAAAAATGATAATTCTATAGATATTAAATTAAAGTAATTATAAATGTGGATTGGCTTATGTCAATCCATATTTGTTAGTTGGAGGAAATTAAATGAGTAAAGCGTCTTTTAAGTTTCATCAAATAAATAGTAGTAAAAAAATATTCAATAAAAGTTTTATAAAAGAAAGTAGTGAAATAATTTTTATGCCAGGATGTAGTTTAAGTGGATATAATGAAGAACTGATTTTAAATATATATGACTATTTAAAAAAACATATAAAAAATATAGGAATAACTTTCTCTTGTTGTTATAGACCAAGTCTTATGATAAGTGATGATAATTCTTTTAATAAGTATTATAAAAAATTAAATGAAACTTTTATAAACAACAATATAAAAGAAATTATAACAGCATGCCCTAATTGTTATAAAACAGTCAAAGCTAATAGTAAAAATATTAAAGTTACATTTTTACTAGATGTGATAAAAGAAAAAGGAATAGATGAACTTTTATTAAACCATTATAAAGATATAAATATAAAATTTGCTATACAAGATTCATGTGCTATAAGAGGTGAAAATTCTATATATGAAAGTTCAAGATTTATATTAGATAGTCTTGGTATTGACTATGTAGAATTTGAAAAAAATAGAAAAAATTCAAATTGTTGTGGTGCAATATTTGTAGATAATACCAAAAAAATCGGCCAAATAAAAAGAAGATGCTCACAAACTAATGAAAAACATGTAATATGTTACTGTGAAACATGTACAAAATCAATGATAGAAGGAAATAAACAATCTATTCATATATTAGATTTAATTTTTAATAAAGAAGTTATAAATAAAAGTTACTTTAGTCAAGAAAATCAATCCGCTATACAATCGTGGAAAAATAGATATAAACTAAATAATAGGAGAAAATATGAAGAATAAGTTGAAAAAATTGATATTGATATTTTTTATAGGTATAGTAATACTAATAGGAAGTAAATTTATTAGTAAAAATTTAGATATATACGATTTACAAAAATATATAAGTTCGTTTGGAATTTTAGCACCTATAATATATATAATAATGTTTTCTATAGTACCTTTAACGTTCTTCCCCGATTCAATACTAGCCATAGCATCAGGGCTTGTATTTGGATTTTATAAAGGGTATATATATACAACTATAGGAGCTTTAATAGGCAGTAGTATTGCATTTTTTATAGCTAGGTATTTAGGATACAATCTAGTTAAAAAATTTTCTAATGACAAGCTATCTAAAATAGAAAGACTAATAGACAACCATGGTTTTTACATAATATTTTTATTAAGGTTAATACCACTTTTCCCATTTGATGTAATAAGTTATGGTGCAGGTCTTACAAGTGTTAAATATAAACATTTCATAGGAGCTACTTTACTTGGAACGATACCCGGTATAGCTGTGTTTACAAACATAGGAGCAAAATCAGTAAATATAAGTACAACAGGATTTTATACATCAATAGCAATTCTTATATTGCTTTTTATAATATCTATAATACTTAAAAATAAATTCTTAAATAAAAAATTAAAAGAAATCGACTAAAAGAAAGGAACAAATATGCTAGATACACATGCAAGAAAATATGTTAGCCCATTTATAGAAAGTGGAGCAAACTTTTTTATAAAATTAAAACTTAGTGCTAATGATGTAACAACATTAGCTTTAATACTTGGAATAATATCATCTGTATTTTTGTATTTTGATAAAAATGTTCTTGCAGTAGTTATATTATGGACATCAGGATATTTAGATGCAATAGATGGAGCGATAGCAAGAAAAACAAGTACTTCTTCAAGCTTTGGAACTGTACTTGATATAACGTTTGATAGAGTTGTTGAGATAGGTATAATACTTGTTGTAGGACTTAAATTTGTAGATACTAGATTTAGCTTAATAGTTTTGTTAGCATCAATTTTATTATCTATGGTAATATTTTTAACTGTTGGTGCAGTTAGTGAAAAAAATGGAATAAAATCATTTTATTATCAAGCTGGAATGGCTGAAAGAAGCGAAGGTTTCATCATGTTTTCACTTATTATGTTAAGCCAAAATTATGTTAATATTATAATAAATATATTTTCAATTATAATACTTATAACAGCATTTCAAAGAATATATGAAGCTAAAAAGATTTTAAAGTAAATACAACTAATAATATATTGTAAAAAATTTGAGTTTAATCGTATTTTGATATATAATATTTTAGTAAACTTAATGAGACAGTTCGTAAGCCTCCTGTCTAAAAATAAAACTACGGTGAAAAACATTTATACAATGTTGTAATTGTTGTTCAAAAAACCGTAGATATAGGCTACGGTTTTATTTTTTTGTATAAATACAATTTTTCCTAGTAATATAGGCTCAAAAATAATTAACATTAGGAGAAAAAATATGAAAAGTAACACAAAGAAAATAGTAAGATTAGGATTAGTTTCAGCGATGTATGCAGCACTTACTATAGCATTAGGGGCTATAAGCTATGGTCCTATACAATTTAGGATAGCTGAGGTTATGACTCTACTTCCCTTAATAGGAAAGGAATATATAATAGCTTTAACTATAGGATGCTTCTTGTCTAATATAGTAGGAGGATTTGGATTACCTGACATAATATTTGGTACGTTAGCTACGTTTATAAGTGTATACTTAGTATATTTAACTGGCAAGACTATGAAGGGTAAACGTGGATATATATTAATCGCGTCATTGTGGCCAACCATAGTAAATGCTATAATAATAGGTGGGGTTGTATTGCACTTATTTATGGGACTACCATTAATTCTTTCTGTATTACAGGTAGGATTTGGTCAATTTGTGGTAATAACTATAATAGGTGTTCCTTTATTTAAATTTTTCAACAATAAATATGCAAAATTGCTAAAGGATATATCTTAATATATTTAGCTAATTAGTAAGGAGATAATATGGACGAATTAGAAAAAGTACAAAGTGCTAAAATAATAGGTGTAGGTGATGATGGTATAAAACTATTAGATTCTATAACTGAAAAAATAGAGCATAACATGGATTTAGAGAAAATAAATATAAATCAAGAAGTAGATAAAGATTACGTGAGAAACTTACTAGATGGAGTAGATATATTATTTTTAACTTATAACAGTGAAGATAAAAAAGCAATTCAAATAGTAAATGCTATTGGTTATATGGCCGAGGAGAGAAGAGTTTTAAATATAGGACTTGATTTAGCAGTAAAAGAAAACAACGATGAAATAAACTTAAACAGAGAGTTTAAAATAAATGATGAAAATTTAGATACTTTATTAAATATAATAAATATGCTACTTGATTCTATATCTGATTCTTGTATGATAAACATAGATTTAAGTGACCTTAAAGAAACTTTATGCACAGAACAAGGTATAAAGTATTCATCACGTGAATTTGATAAAACTATAAGTAATGATGAGATAATAAAAGAATTATTAGAAACTACTGTGAAAACAACTAAAGAACTTAGTGGTAAAAAAGAAGTTATACTTGTAGAAATGGATTCAAATTACTGTGAAAATGAATCAGAGATGCTTGTAAGTTTAAATGAATTATTACTAAAGATACAAGATAATAGAGAAGATACTTATGAAGGTATATTCTCATTATATATAAGAGAAAAGAATGAAGGAAAAATAAAAATAGGATTAGTTTATAACTAATATATGTAAGTCCCTAGAATGATGATATAATATTTCTAGGGGCTTTTATATTGAGGAGAATAAAAAACAATGGATTTTGTTGATATACTTCAGTTAAATAAACACGAAGTTATAAGCGTAGTTGGAGCAGGAGGCAAAACATCTCTTATAAATTATATAGCAAATAGATATAGATATAATAAAAAAGTACTAATAACTACAACTACTAAAATTTATATACCAAATAAAGATGTATATGATGATATGTATATGGTAGGTGCAAAAGCTGGGATAATGATACCAAAGACTGTGGGAATAACAGTAGTGGGCAAATATATAAGAGAAGAAAAAATAGTAGGAGTAAATTTTGAAGATTTAAGAGAACTAATACCTAATTTTGATTTAATTCTCATAGAATCTGATGGTTCGAGAAGAAAAAAGCTTAAAGGATGGAATAATAAAGAGCCAGTGGTTTATTATAATAGCACAAAAACTATAGGGGTATTAGATATAACATCTTATGGTATGTCTATAAAGGATAACAATATACATAGGTTAGAAGAGTTTAAAAAAATAACCGATATAAATAATATTAAAATAAATATAAATAATTTAGTAGATATAATTTTAAATAAAAATGGATTATTTAAAAATTCATGTGGAGAAAAAATATTATTTATAAACAAAGTTGAAAATAAAGAAAATGAAGAAATAGCTAAAATTTTGACAAATAAAATAAATGAGCATAAACACAATTTAAATATTATCTATGGAAGTATAAAAAATGATTGTTTTAAAATAATTAAAAAGAATGGAAGATAAAAATGATTACAGCTATAATAATGGCATCAGGATTATCTACGAGGATGGGTACGAATAAACTTTTATTAAAGTATAAAAATAAGTTGATTATAGAATATACATTTGAGCTTATAAAAGAGTTGAAATTTGAACAAGTGATAGTTGTAAGCAAATATGATGAGATAATGAAACTATCAAAAATCTATAATTTTCAATATATATATAACGAAAATGCAAACTTAGGTCAAAGTGAGTCTATTAAATTAGGTGTATTAAACAGTAAAAATAGCGATGGATATATTTTTTTTCGTAGGAGACCAGCCATTTCTAGAGATGAAGTACATAAAAGAAATGATTAATACATTTAACAAAGATAAACAATATATAATTATACCAAGGCATAATTATATAAATGGAAATCCAGTGATATTTCCATGGGGGAAAAGAGAAAAATTGTTGAAGTTGAAAAATGATGAAAAAGGTAAAATGATTATAAGTGAAGCTGATAAAATTAAGTATGTGAGTGTTTCAAAAGATATGTTAATTGATATTGATACAAAAGAAGATTATAAAAAATTAGGGGTGTAAAATGAAAAAAATTAAAACTGTAGATAGTATAGGGCATGTATTATGCCATGATATTACACAAATAATACGTGGGGAGTTTAAGGGAAGAGCTTTTAAAAAAGGGCATATAGTAAGAAAAGAAGATATAGAATTACTTTTATCTTTAGGTAAAGATAATTTATATGTTTGAGAGCAAGAAGAAGACATGATTCATGAAAATGCTGCTGCGTTGTTTTTAAAAAGTTTAACGGGTGGACATAACTTAGAGTTTAGTGAAATAGAAGAAGGCAAAATAGATTTTATATCTAAAGTAGATGGTATTTTGAAAATAGATGTAGATAATTTACTGAAATTAAATTTAATTGATGATATAATGTTATCTACGCTACACAATAACTTTGTAGTTAAAAAAGGACTTAAAGTTGCAGGAACAAGGGTAATACCTTTATTAATAAATGAAAATAAATTAAAAGAAGCTAAAACAGTCGTAGGAAATAAAAAAATTGTAAATGTTTTGAAGTTTAAAGCTAAAAAAGTTGGAATAGTCACAACTGGAAATGAAATTTATCACAAAAGAATAGCAGATAAATTTGGCCCAGTAATAAAAGATAAATTAGAAAAGTTTGGGTGCGAAGTTATAGGACAAGATATTTGTGAAGATAATAAAGAAAGTATAAAAAAAGCTATAAATGATTTTGTAAATCAAGGTGCACAAATTATATGTTGCACAGGTGGAATGAGTGTAGACCCAGATGACGTTACACCAAGTGCTATAAAAGAAACTGGAGCAGCGTTAGTAACATATGGATCACCTATTTTACCTGGTGCTATGTTTTTACTTGCCTATTACGGAGAAGTACCTATAATGGGTATACCAGGATGTGCAATGTATAATGAAATCACTGTATTTGACATTATTTTACCTAGAATATTAATAGATGAAAAATTAACAAAATTAGATATAGCGAAATATGGTCATGGAGGGCTTTGCATGAGTTGTGATATATGTACATACCCGGCATGTAACTTTGGAAAGATATAGGGGATAAAAGGTACGTAAATAACTACATACTTAGTTGACTAAAATAAATATTTGTTATATTATAAATAATGTTGTATAATAGAAAAATTAAATTAGAAATAAGAAAGGAAAATACACGAATGTTACAAGTTACAAATATTGGTCTTAGATTTGGTGACAAAGAGTTATTTAAAGATGTTAACTTAAAATTCACTAAAGGTAATTGTTACGGAATAATAGGTGCTAATGGAGCAGGAAAATCAACTTTCCTAAGAATATTAGCTGGAGATATAGAACCAAATACAGGGAATGTTTCTATAACTGATAAAGAAAGAATGTCAGTACTTAGACAGGACCACTTTAAATATGAGGAAGAAACAGTATTAAATGTAGTTATAATGGGGCATGAAAGACTTTCTGTTATAATGAAAGAAAAAGATGCATTATATATGAAAGAAGATTTTTCAGAAGAAGATGGTATAAAAGCTGCTGAACTTGAAGGTGAATTTGCTGAACTTGACGGATGGGATGCAGAAACTAATGCAGAGAGAGTATTAATGGGTCTTGGTATAACTAAAGACTTACACTTTAAGCAAATGAAAGAATTAACTGGTGGGGAAAAGGTTAAAGTTTTACTTGCTAAAACTTTATTTGGTAAGCCTGAAATATTAGTAATGGATGAGCCTACTAACCACTTAGACTTCCAATCAATAAACTGGTTAAATAATTTTATAATGGATTTAGAAGATTCTATCGTTATAATAGTATCACATGATAGACATTTCTTAAATCAAATATGTACAAACATAGTTGATGTTGACTTTGGTAAAATCCAAATGTATGTTGGTAACTATGATTTCTGGTATGAGTCAAGTCAATTGGCACTACAATTAGCTAAAGATCAAAACAAAAAAACTGAAGAAAAAGCGGCTCAACTTAAAGACTTTATAGCTAGATTCAGTTCAAATGCATCTAAAGCTAAACAAGCAACATCAAGAAAAAAACAATTAGAAAAATTAGAATTAGAAGATATACAACCATCAAGAAGAAGATATCCATTCGTTGGATTTACTCCAGAGAGAGAAATTGGTAACGAAGTTTTAGAAGTTGAAGGATTAACTAAGGTTATAGATGGAGTTAAGGTTCTTGATAATATATCTTTTAGATTAGATAAAGAAGATAAAGTAGCCTTTATGGGTGATGAGATAGCTATAACTACATTATTTAATATATTAATGGGAGAAGATACACAAGATAGTGGAACTTTCAAATGGGGAGTAACTACTTCTCAGGCTTATCTTCCTAAAAATCATAACAAATACTTTGATGGTATTGAATACTCATTAGTTGACTGGTTAAGACAATACTCTGAAGAAAAAAGTGAAAGTTTTATAAGAGGATTCCTAGGTAGAATGTTATTTTCTGGAGAAGAAGCTTTAAAAGAAGCTCAAGTTTTATCTGGAGGGGAAAAAGTTAGATGTATGTTATCTAAGTTAATGCTTGCAAACTCTAACGTATTAATATTAGATGACCCAACAAATCACTTAGACTTAGAAAGTATAACATCTGTAAATAAGGGGCTTGAAAGCTTTAGTGGAGTAATGTTATTTAACTCTCATGACCACCAAATCATTCAAACTATTGCAAATAGAATAATTGAAATAACTCCATCAGGACTTATGGATAGAAAAACTACTTTAGATGAATACTTAGAAAATAAAGATATACAAAAGCAATTAAAAGAAATGTATGGAGATAAAAAGAAATAGTAATTAAAATATCCTCTAAGTAAAAGGAAAGATTAGAAATTTATATTTTTTAATCTTTTCTTGAACAAGGAGGTATTTTTATAATACCAAGTAATAATAAATTATCTGATTGCAGATAATTACATCTTTGAGTGTAATTTCAACAAAATCATCATTTGAAATATTTATAGCAAAATATTTACAGAAGATTTTGTTATACTTTATTTATATTTTAAAAAATAGTAAGTTATGTAAGATAAGTTACATAAAACTTAAAATATAAGAATAAAGTAATACAAATAAATTAAGGAGATTATAATGATGAAAAGGTTGAACTTAGCTAATAAAACAATAACTCTTTTGACAGCATTAAGCGTTGTGTACGCTGCCTTAGAAAAGAACGTAGTATTTTTAACACCTATAATTACTATAGCTATAGCTTATAGTTTAATGAAATATAAAGATGATACTAAAGATAAACTAAATCAACAAATATTAACTAATTTATTTTTATTTAACTTAGTTACTTTTATGCTTGTGTCTGTTGTAAGTAAAAATATGAATTTAATAATATTTGATATAATTATTAACATTTTTGTTGCATTTATTTACTATAAATTAGTTTCTATGTTGCAAAAGAAACAAGAAAATGTATATAAAAATCCAGAAATAATATATGAAAAGATTAATAAAAGAATTTATGTATTAGAAGCTTTAAGTTCTAAAATGGAAGAAGAAATGGAAAATGCTGAGACTGAAAAAGACAAAAATTCAATTAAATTAAAAATAGAATCTGTAAATCAAAAGATAGATCAACATAAAGCTCAGCTAGAGATTATTAAAATAAACATAAATTCAAAAAATAATAATTAAAAATATAAACAAAAAATAGAGACCACTAAGTATTTAAATACTTAGTGGTCTCTATTTTTTATAGTACTTTTTATATTTTAAGAAATAACATTTAAACAAATTTATTATTTGATTTGTTTAAAGATTGTTTATTTCATATTGTTTCTTATTATAGTATCTATAATCATATCTAAGTTTAGATTATTAGTATCCAAATTTTCTAGTTCGATTATGTAATCCTCAAACTCAACTTCTACATAAGTGCAATGTTCATTTTGCTCATTTATATAGTCTACTACGTTATATTTTTGTATTTCATCTTGGAAATATTCTTTTAGTTCATTATATTCATCTTGGTCTATTTGTGCCTGTTTAGATTTACCACATTTGCAGTTAGGGCATGACATATTAAACAACTCCTCGCTATATATACTTATTATATTTTAACTTTACAAATGTAATTTGTAAAGAGCAACATTAAATATTATAACCATTATGATTGTTTGAAACTCTATAAAATTTAATAAATTAATATAATAAAAACAAGTTTTTAAAAAAAGTTGACTTTATACAGTATATTGTATACAATGTACTTATAATAAGAAAACAAAAGGAGAGATAAATATGATATTTTTAAATAAATTAGCAACAACATTAAAGGGAATAAGTAACTACTTACTAGTAAATGAAAGAATAAACAGCCAAAGATGTTTAGGTAAAGATATAGATACTACAAGAACTATAATAGACAATAAATAAAAATTGAAAAATAAACAAGACATTATCTAAACAGATAATGTTTTTTTTATATTAGAAGATTATAAAGTTATTATTTTACGGATAATTATATTAATATTAAAAATAATTTTTTTATGATTTTATAAAATTATCTAAATAATATTTGCAAGAAGCGTTAGATAAAATGGTTTTTTATTTAAAAATTAGGAATAGTATTTGTAAACAAATAAAAAAAATATATAAACAACTATTTATGTATACTAAATTATAAAAGTAGCTAATATAAACTTTCTAAAATTAGTTTATATTTGTATAGCTTGAAAATACTGAGGTTGAATGAATAAATAAAAAAACTAAAAAAAATAACAAAAAAAGTATTGAAAAAGAAATAAAAAAAATGTATAATTTAATATTAAAAAATCGCAGTATACAAACCATTATTTATAGAATATAATGTAGTAAATTAAGAAAAAAAGGAAGGGATATCATGGCCAGGCGGCGATTTTTAGAAAGTTTAGTAAGTATATTATTAGGTTCAGTTATATTAGCTTTTGGATTTTACAATTTTTATTATTTAAATAATATAACAGAAGGTGGAGTGTTAGGACTTTTACTACTGTTAAAGAATTTGTTCGGTATACAGCCCTCTATAGCAAATATTATAATTGATGGTGCACTTCTATTAATAGGATATAAGTTTTTCGGAAAAAAATTCTTTATTTATTCTATAATTGCATCTATAAGTTTTTCATTTTCTTATGAATGCTTTGAATATATAGGACCTATACTACCTAATATACAAAGTATGTTGATATCTACTATATTAGCAGGTATTAGTGTAGGTATAGGGGTAGGTATTATAGTAAGATCAGGAGGAGCGGCTGGAGGAGACGATGCTTTAGCATTAGTGATTGCTAAGACTACATCTTTAAATATAGGTATGGTGTATTTATTAGGTGATGTTGTAGTTTTACTTTTATCACTTTTTTATCTATCAGCATATGATGTGTTTTATTCGCTAATAGCAGTTACTATAAGTGGAAAAATAATAGATTTTATATATTATCATAGTAATAATAATAAAATTATTGAAAATGTATAGAAAGTATATTTTCAGTATTATATAACTAAAAGTTAATTCATTAAATAGTGTGGAATATTTCCGCACTATTTTTGTGTTTACATATAATAAAAAAGATGATAATATATAAAGCGTACACTAAATGAATCATTAATGTATACTTTATAATCAAAAATGATTCATTAAGACGTACAAAATAAAAATTAAAGTATAAAAATTATAATGAGGGGGATTTAAATATGAAGATAAAAGTAGGAATTAATGGATTTGGAAGAATAGGAAGATCAGTTTTAAGAATAGCAGGAAATAATTTAGATAATAATGTTGAGATAGTAGCTATAAATGCTAGAGCAGACGCTGAGACTTTAGCGCATTTATTTACGTATGACTCATGCTATGGAACATTTAAAGGAGATATAAAAGTTAAAGATAATGATACTTTATTAATTGATTGTAAGGAAATAAAGATATTAAGACATAACGATCCAGCACAAATACCTTGGGGAGAGTTAGGTGTAGATATAGTAATAGAATCTACAGGACTATTCACTCAAAGAGAAAAATCTCAAAAACATATAGATGCGGGAGCTAAGAAAGTAATAATAACAGCACCTGGATCGAATGAAGATTTAACAGTAGTTATGGGTGTTAATGAGGACAAGTATGATAATAACATACATAATATAATATCGAATGCATCTTGTACTACAAATTGTTTAGCACCATTTGTTAAAGTTTTAGATGATACTTTCGGAGTAGAAAAAGGATTAATGACAACTATACATTCTTATACAAATGATCAACAGATATTAGATAAGAATCATAAAGACTTAAGAAGAGCAAGAGCTGCTGGAGAGTCAATGATACCAACTACTACGGGTGCAGCAAAGGCTGTAGCGAAAGTACTACCTCAATTAGAAGGTAAATTAAATGGGTTTTCAGTAAGGGTTCCAACACCAACAGTTTCTTTAGTTGACTTAGTTTGTGAATTGAAAAAAAATGTTACTGTTGAAGAATTAAATAATGCTTTAAAGAGCGCTTCAGAAACTAGATTAAAAGGAATATTAGGATATAGCGATAAGCCATTGGTATCTATAGACTATAAGCAAGATTCAAGATCATCTATAATAGATGGATTATCAACTATGGTTTTAGAAAATAACATGGTTAAGGTAGTTTCTTGGTATGATAATGAGTGGGGATACTCAACAAGAACTGTTGACTTAGTAAACTATGTGGCTAAAAATATGAGTCTATCTTACAATGAATAACATATAAAAATATTAAATTATAAATTTCATTTTAATAAAAAAAGAATGATAAAAAAAAAACAAAATAAGCGTTTATTGTAGAATAATACTTTTTTTTGTTATATAATATTGTAATCATAGGAAATATTTATCAGCTTAAGTATAACGTATTGGCTTATAAACAAAATAAAAATACAATATTTTACAAGGAGAATACTTATGACGCAAGAAAGGCTTACAAAGAGAAGAGTTAAACCTATAGGAATAGAAACATTTGTATTTATAACAGTTTTAATAGCTGGGTTTAGCTATATAGCTAATATTATGGGTGCAGGAATAATGTTCAAAGTAATAATGAATACGGCACATGATTTACTTTTAAACACAGTATTTTTAATAATGGCGATGGCGGTACTTGCGGGGGCTTTAAGTGCATTGCTTTCAGAATTTGGAGTTATAGAACTTTTAAATAAGATGTTTGCAATTTTCATGAAACCGTTATATGGATTACCTGGAGCTAGTATAGCTGGAGCTGTAACAACTTATTTATCTGATAATCCAGCAATAATATCTTTTAGCAAAGATAAGAGTTTTACTAGGTATTTTAAAAACTACCAAATACCAGCATTATGTAATTTAGGAACATCTTTTGGTATGGGACTCGTAGTAACAACTTTTATGATATCTCAAGGAAGTCAATATGTATTACCAGCAGTAATAGGAAATATTGGTGCTATAATAGGTAGTATAATTAGTGTTAGAATAATGCTACATTTTACTAAGAAATTTTACAAACAAGATGATAAAAAAGACACTATAAAAGCTGAAATAAATAAAGGTGAAGATTATAGAGAAATTAGAGATGGAAGTGTATTCCAAAGAGTATTAGATGCTATGCTAGAAGGTGGTAAATCAGGGGTTGATTTAGGACTAGCTATAATACCAGGGGTTTTAATTGTGTGTACATTAGTGATGCTATTAACTTTTGGACCATCAATAGATCCAGAAACAGGTAAATCTGTGTATACAGGTGTTGCATATGAAGGTATAGGTCTTTTACCTATAATAGGAGAAAAACTTAGTTTTATATTAGAACCATTATTTGGATTTACATCACCAGAAGCAATAGCATTTCCAATTACTTCTTTAGGAGCTGTTGGAGCTGCAATGAGTTTAGTACCTAAATTCATAGTAGATGGAGTTGTAACGCCTAATGATATAGCAGTATTTACAGCTATGGGTATGTGTTGGAGTGGATATCTAAGTACACATGTAGGTATGATGGATGCTTTAAATGCAAGAGAATTAACAAGTAAAGCAATCTTTTCACATACTATAGGAGGTATTTGTGCTGGAGCAGCATCTCATTTTATATTTATGCTTATAGGATAATATATTACATAAAAAAACAGATTATACTCAGCATGCGAAATAAAATTATTTAATTGTCAATTGACATCCTTTTTAGGGTGTCTTTTTTCTTTTGAAATTATTATAACACAGATTCTTCAAATATATTAGCAGTATTTTTTTGATTTCATCTGTAGTCTTTACATAGACGTTTAATGTGAATGCAGTGTTACTATGCCCAAGACGTTGGCTAATACCATTTAAATTGGCATTTTCTTGGCATAAGAGTGTACCATGTAGGTGTCTTATATCATGCAATCCTATATGGATTCCTAATTCATCTTTTATCTTTTTTTATATATTTGCTACATTATGTTTAACCATCCAGTTACCCTTTGTATTTATATTTCCGAGCGTCTCATTCCAGTGTGCCATGCAAGCATAAATAATATATAATACATAATACTCATAGTTGTTTTCTTTAAGAAAATCTAAAACTTTATATAATTGTTCTTTTGTTAGATTTCTTTGTTTCTTATAATCAGACTTATAATTTAATCTAGCCTTAGAGAATGTATCTTCTTTAATAAGACCGTATGGATGTATAGCCATGCTTAAAGAATGTTTTAGCAATGTTATATAAAGCTCCATTGTGCTTTTGGCATATCATTTATACTCATATTAGTTTCTTTAAAAACTTCACCCTTATTTTCAAATTCATCTAAAGCATATTCAAGAGCTTTTCTGCAATCTTGTTCGGTAGAGAAACCTGATTTACTAATTTTTTTACGTTTAGGATTACCATTTTTATCAATTACTTTTCCTACATCAAAATAATATTTCCATTTACCATTTTTTCTTAATCTTACACTTCCTTTCATATAATCACCTCATGAATATTTTTAAACAAATTAGTATTGTATGTCAAGTTAATAATTTTAAACTGTTTGATTTTATTATAAATATTCCTATAACGTGGATGAGGAGTTAGGTATAAGTCCAGAAGATAGAGAAGTAGAAGTAACTTTAGAAGATGATAAAATCGTTATATCTAAAAAGATTTAAAAACTATTTTACCTTACAGTTTTTAAATCTTTATAATTTTTATTATATACTTATTAATTACTATAACTATCCATTTACTATTTCTCCGCCATTTATATGTATAGTTTGTCCAGTTATAAAAGATGACTCGTCACTTGCTAAAAATACATAAGCACCAGAACATTCTACTGGCTGACCTGCTCTTTTCATAGGATTATTACTACCGAATTTTGCAACCTCTTGTTCATCAAAACTTGAAGGTATTAATGGTGTCCATATAGGTCCTGGTGCTACTGCATTAACTCTTATTCCTTTTGTTGCTAATTGCATAGATAAAGACCTAGTGAATGTTGTTAATGCCCCTTTAGTCATAGAGTAGTCTAATAATGTTTCATGTCCATGATATGCAACAACAGATGTTGTATTTATTATACTATCACCACATTTTAAATGAGGTAGTACAGCTTTTGCTAGATAAAATGAACCATAAACATTAGTCTTAAAAGTTTTATCAAATTGCTCATCATCTATGTCAGTCAAGCTCTCTTGTGTGTATTGTACTGCTGAATTATTTATTAATATATTTATTTTTTTGTATTCCTTTAAAGTAGATTCTATCGCTTCTTTACAAAACTTACTTTCTTTTATGTCACCTTTAATTAAAAGGCATTTTCTACCTTCATCTTCAATCCTTTTCTTTGTAACCATAGCATCTTCGTCTTCATTATAATAGATTATACTTACGTCACATCCTGATTTTGCAAAAGCAATAGAAACTGCTCTTCCTATTCCACTATCTCCTCCACTAATAATAGCTACTTTGTCTTTTAATCTATCATTTTGTTTATTATATAAGGGACTGTCATATATAGGACTTGGTACCATCTCATATTCAAGCCCTGGTTGACAATTTTGATGTTGCTTTGTAAATGAAGTTGGAAAAACCATAATATTATTCTCCTTTTAAAAATTTATTGTATGATTATTATGTCCATGTGAATATAAATTATTCTTACTTGATACCGCGTTAGGCTATCTTCACTTGGTTGTGCGCATGAAAAATTTACCCCAACACTACGTTTTTTGATTATCAGTTCTCTTACATTTTACGGCTCTATAACTTCTACATAATCATCAAAAGAAAGCAAAAAACTATATAACACATCATTATCGGGCAAATAAGTTCGCACATATAAATTACCTTGCTA
Source organism: Peptostreptococcaceae bacterium VA2 (assembly GCA_000686145.1). GTDB lineage: Bacteria > Bacillota > Clostridia > Peptostreptococcales > Peptostreptococcaceae > Romboutsia_D. The sequence goes on from JMMB01000007.1 coordinate 1,678,388, forward strand.
GTCCTCGGTAACATCCTCTGTAAATTCGTCATATACACGAAATGCTATACATTTATCAAACTTAAATTTAGCGAATAGGTTTTAAAATAGTAAGAATCAAATACTAACGTTTTAGTTCTTGATGACCCAACTAACCACTTAGACTTAGAATCTATAACTTTTGTAAATAAAGGTTTAGAAAAGTTCCCAGGAGTATTAATATTCAATTCTCATGACCACGAGATGATACAAACTCTTGCAAATAGAATAATAGAGATAACACCTGGTGGAATAATGGATAGAAAAACTACTTTAGAAGAGTATTTAGAAAACAAAGATATACAAGTTCAATTAAAAGAGATGTATAAAGAAGGATCTAACGCTTAATAATAAATAACCTAAATAATGGTATTAAAGAAAGTCCTAGAATATAATAATTAGTATTCTAGGACTTTTTATTTATCATTATTGATAAAACCTATCCATAATGTTACTCCTAAAACTTTTTATAAAATAATAAAGTATCTTATAGAAAGTAATTAAGTTAAAAAAAATTTGATAAAAAATACAAAAATGTCGATTTATAGTGTAACCAAAATTTAAATGAAACATATTGTATATTAAGGGTGAGTAATAACTCGCCTTATTATAAGGAGGCATATAATAATGAATAAAGATTGTAATGATTATTGCTATGAAAATTCAGAAAATCCAGATTATAATCATGTGAATAATAAAATTGAGAGTGTGTGCTGTGACCCTGGGTCATTAATTAGAGAACAATTTACTTTAAGAACAACTGCTACTATGGCCGTTAAAACGGTTTATATAGCTAATCCTGGTGCTGCTTTTGTACGTGGTACAGTAATATTGAGAAATTTATCTAATAGAGCAACTATTAATTTTGTAGTAGATGGTTCAAATATAGTTGTAGGACCAAATGATGAAGCAGCGATTACTGTAGCTGCTCTAAATGTTGTATCAGTTCAAATAATTTCAGGAGCTCAAACAGCAAGAGTAGAATTATTCTTTGATATACAATTTCCTTCAACTTAATAATAATGTAAGATAATAATAATTATTTTGGAAAAAATTTCACGAAAATCTCAAGTTATAAGGTAATATATATATGTAAGTGTAATGTAATGCAAGTAAATATGTCACGAAAAAGTTCAGTTATAGGGTAATAATGTAAGTGTATATCTATATAGCATCGGCGGTTCTACCACCTCGCTAGGCTATGTTGAACTAAATAAAAAAATGTAAGGGCTATCTTAATTGATAGCTCTTTTTTAATATACAAAAAAATAAAATTACAAGGGAGATTTCACAAAATGGAAGAATTAGTAAGAAGATACAACACAATAAGCGAGAAATTAGATTACACAGGAAGTAATGAAGTATTAGAAAAAGAATTAGCATATTTAGAGATGAGATTACAATTAGAAAATTATGATTTTAGTTATAGTGTGAGTTATAAAAACAATGAGAATGATATATTTGAATCGTACAATTATTATTTTAACTCTGATGATGAAGGTGAATATGATTGTAATTATTAAAAGTTATGTTTAAAAGATATTAATTTTTCTATAACAAAAATATATAATTATTGATATAAACGATTCAAAAATGAAACGAGAGATACAATAATGTATATTAGATGGAATTTAATCGAAATGGAACTTAGAGAAAAGAAGATATCTTTTAAAGAATGTGCGAAAATGTTAGGAATTGGAACGGTGACTTTCAATAGGTATCGAACATCAGTATCAGATATATCTGTAAAACTGATGTATGAGTTACTTAAAATAGTAGAGTTAGAAAATGTTGATATATCTAATTTTGTTAAAGTTTTATTACCTAAGAAAGAAGAACATTGTAGAAAAATACTAACAGATGGTTTTACATATGAAGGTTGTAATTATAAATACTTCATAACAAGTCCATCTTTATTAAAAAAGAATCATGGTCAAGCATTATTCATAAATAAAGAAGTATATGATTTCAAAGCTAAATTTGAAGATATAGTTAGTTTAAATAAATTAGGGGAAATGAAGGATAAGAATTATTTAAATATCAACAAAGATATAATATCAAGAGTGAGTTTAGCTATGTCAAGTTCTACAGTTGTTGATATAAGTAATTTCAAGATACTTGTATTACCTGAATATGAGTATAAATATTTACAGCTATGGGTATGTATTGGAGTGGATATCTAAGTGCACATGTAGGTATGATGGATGCTTTAAATGCAAGAGAATTAACAAGTAAAGAAATCTTTTCACATACTATAGGAGGTATCTGTGCTGGAGTAGCATCTCATTTTATATTTATGCTTGTAGGATAATATATTATATAAAAAAACAGACTTGAATATAATGTTCAAGTCTGTTTTTTTATATTGTTTTTTATATTGAATGTAAATTCAGTTATTTTTTTCTAGGTTTTATTGGTTTAGCAGTATTTTGACTAACAGAACCAGTCTTAGATGGTCTTAGTTGTGGATCGATATTAAGCTCTTCTGCAATTTCTAAGTTTGAATTAGCTACATTTTTAGATTTTTTTGGTTTTTTTAAGTTTTTATTCTTTGCCATAATTCCTCCTAAATAAAATATTATCTAGCAACAATATTTTAACCAAAATAAACAATTAATATTCTTCGTTAGGGTATGTTATAAATTAAAAGCTAGTAGTGCATTATAAAGGTAAAAATAGATAATGATATATCTAGGTTATTTAAGTGTCAAGGAGGTATGAATTTGGATATAGCGATAAATCTTATTGGGGGCTTAGGACTTTTTTTATATGGAATGAGTCTTATGGGTGATGGATTACAAAAATCAGCAGGAGATAAATTAAAAAAAATAGTAGAACTTTTAACTAGTAATATAATAATAGGTGTTTTTGTAGGTGCCTTAGTTACAGCAGTAATACAAAGTAGTAGCGCGACAACTGTAATGGTAGTGGGCTTTGTAAATGCTGGAATAATGCAACTTTCTCAAGCAATTGGGGTTATAATGGGTGCTAATATCGGAACGACTGTTACAGCTCAATTGGTTAGTTTTAATTTAGATGGACTAGCACCAATAACATTAGGAATAGGTATAGTGTTATATCTTTTTGCATCAAATGGAAAAATTAAAAATATAGCAGAAATATTATTGGGATTTGGGATTTTATTTACAGGTATGGAATTTATGAAAGATGCAGTAGAGCCATTGGCAGAATTTAAAGGTTTCACAGATGCACTTATAAGTTTAGGACAAAGACCTTTATTAGGTTTGCTCTTAGGAATTGGCATAACGGCTATTGTACAAAGTTCTAGTGCATCAATGGGTATACTTATAGCACTTGCAGCTCAGGGCATTATACCATTATCATCAGCGCTTCCTATACTTTATGGGCAAAATATAGGTACTTGCGTTACTTCATTAATATCTAGTATTGGAGCTAATAAAAATGCTAAAAGAGCAGCTATAATGCATTTGTTGTTTAATATAATAGGCACAGCAATATTTTTGATTTTCTTAAATAAACCTATTATAGCTATAGTTACTAAGATAGACCCTACCGATGTGGCTAGACAATTAGCAAATACTCATACATTATTTAACATAATTTCAGTAATAATTCTTTTACCATTTGCTAAATTTATAGTAAAGCTATCTATGATGATAATACCTGAAGGAATAGAAGAAAAGAAGGAGGAGACTTATCTTGATGAACGGATTTTAGAAACTCCCTCTATAGCATTTGGAAATACTATAAAAGAAACTTTGAAAATGGCTAATTTATCTAAAGAGTGTCTAAACAATTCGATGAATGGATTTTTAAATAAATCACAAAAATATATAGACAAAACAATTGAGAATGAAAAAAGTATAAAAAATTTACAAATAAATTTACTTAGCTATCTCTTGAAATTATCAAAAACATCTATTACTACTGAGTTAGTAGGAGATATAGATAATTTATTCAATACAATAAATGATTTAAAAAGAATAGGTGATCATTGTGAAAATATATCAGAACTCGCAGAAATTGCAATTCAAAAAGATGCAGATATCTCAGAAGATGGGGTAAAGGCGATTAATGAGATGTATGAAAAAGTAAAACAAAACTGTGAAGATATTATTAATGTAATAAAAGATAAAGATACAACTATAGCAAATAAGATAATACACACGGAAGAACAAGTTAATAAAATAGAAAAATCAATAAGACGAAATCATATATACAGATTAAATAATGATGATTGTAAAATAGATGCTGGGATTTTATATTTAGATTTGATAACTAATTTAGAGAGAATTTCAGACCATTGTGCAAATGTAGCAAAAAGAGTATTAAATTAATATAAAAAGCGTATTTTAAATACGCTTTTTTTGTTGCAAATATAGTATGTATTAAAACGTATAAAATATACTATATAACCTTATAAAAATAGATATGATGCAAATTATACAACATATAAATATACATTTAAGCATAAATGTTAATAGTAAGAAATTTACTTCTTTAAATATTAAAATAGCCAAAAATACATATGCATTATGGGGGGAATATGTAATGGAAGAAATATTCCATATAGGAATTGATATCGGATCAACTACGGTAAAAATAGTAGTATTAAATAGTAATGATGAAATAGTATATAAAGAATATAAAAGGCATTATTCTGATATAAAAAAATCTGTAAAAGAAGCCTTAGTAAATATATATAATAGTATTGGAAATTCAAAAATTAAGGTTGTAATAACTGGTTCGGGTGGAATAGATATATCTAAAAATCTTAATGTGAAATTTATTCAAGAAGTCATATCATCTACAAAGGCAGTAGAGCATTATTATCCTCAAACCGATGTGGTTATAGAACTTGGTGGAGAAGATGCAAAGATAACTTATCTAAGTGGTGGAATAGATCAAAGGATGAATGGCATATGTGCAGGTGGTACGGGAGCATTTATTGATCAAATGGCATCGCTACTACAAACAGATGCAGTAGGTCTTAATGAATTAGCAAAAAAATATGAGGTTATTTATCCAATAGCATCAAGATGTGGTGTATTTGCGAAAACTGATGTTCAGCCATTAATAAATGATGGAGCCAAAAGATGCGATATAGCTATGAGTATTTTTAATGCTGTTGTTGTTCAAACTGTTAGTGTATTAGCTTGTGGAAGAAAAATAAAAGGAAAAGTTGCTTTATTAGGTGGACCTTTATATTTTTTATCACAACTTAGGGTAGCTTTTAAAAATGTATTAAATTTAGAGGAAGATGATTTAATACTTCCAGAAAATGCTCAGCTTTACATAGCTATGGGAGCAAGCTTACTATCAAAAGATGAGCAATTTATAAATTTAAACACGTTAATAGATAAAATACAAAGTTTAAATAACGACGGGATGCTTAATGTAAATAAGTTAGAGCCATTATTTAAGGGTGAAAAAGAATACAATAACTTTAAAATAAGACATGAAAAAAATGATATTACTTACAAAGACATAAAAAATTTCAAAGGGAATTGTTTTTTAGGAATTGATGCAGGATCTACAACTACAAAAGCTATTTTAATTGATAAACATGGAAATTCACTTTATTCTCATTATAGTAGCAATGAGGGCAGTCCATTAGAAACAATTATAACGGTAATGAAGGACGTGTATGATGTATTACCAAATGAATGTAAGATAGTGGCATCGACGGTTACTGGATATGGAGAAGGTCTTATAAAAAAGGCTCTAAAGGTAGACTATGGAGAAATAGAAACTATAGCTCATTATAAGAGCGCAAAGTTCTTTAATGAGAATGTAGATTTTATATTAGATATTGGTGGGCAAGATATGAAGTGCCTAAAGATAAAAAATGGGGTTATAGATAGTATCATTTTAAATGAAGCATGCTCATCTGGGTGTGGATCATTTTTGGAAACTTTTGCAACATCATTATCTATGGACATAAAAGAATTTACAAATAAGGGAATCTATTCGAAATCTCCGGTAGATTTAGGTTCGAGATGTACAGTATTTATGAATTCTAGAGTTAAACAGGCTCAAAAAGAAGGGGCTAGTATTAGTGATATATCAGCAGGGTTGTCTTATTCAGTTATAAAAAATGCATTGTTTAAGGTTATAAAAATAAGAGATATAAATGATATGGGTGAAAATATAGTAGTTCAAGGTGGAACTTTTTATAATGATTTAGTTCTTAGAAGTTTTGAAAAATTAATAGGTAAAGATGTTACAAGACCGTCTATAGCCGGAATAATGGGAGCTTTTGGAGCCGCATTAATTTCTAAGGAAAGATATAAAGAAGGGGATAAAACTAAACTTCTAAATAAAAACCAACTGGAAAATATAAGTATTAGTGTCAATGTCAGCAGATGTGGTGGATGTTCGAATAATTGTTTGCTAACTATAAATAAGTTTGCTGACAGTGAAGTATTTGTATCAGGAAATAGATGTGAAAAGGGCCAATTAATACATGATAATGAGAGCAGACTAAACAGTAATAAAAATATAAATTTATTTAAATATAAATATAATAGGTTATTTAGGTACAAATCATTATCTAAAAAAGAAGCTATAATGGGTGAAATTGGGATACCAAGAGTTTTAAATATGTATGAAGACTATCCTTTTTGGCATACATTTTTTACACAATTAGGGTTTAGAGTAGTACTTTCAGATAGGTCATCAAAGGATATTTACCAAAAAGGAATAACATCTATAGCCTCTGAAACAGTATGTTATCCAGCTAAACTTGTGCATGGACATATATCAAATTTAATAGAAAAAAAAATAAACTATATATTTTATCCATGCATAACTAACGAAAAAAAAGAAGACTTATCTGCAAATAATAATTATAATTGCCCTGTAGTAATATCTTATTCAGAAGTTATAAAAAACAATATTGAAGAAATACGAGAAAATAATATAACTTATATAAATCCATTTATAAGCTTAAATAATAAAAATAAATTAAAAGAGAGATTATATAAAGAACTTTCAGTATATTTCAATCAAATATCAAAGAAAAATATAGAAGAAGCAGTGGACAAAGCAAGCTATGAACAAGATCAGTTTAAAAAAGATATCCAGGAACAAGGAGAAAAAGCTCTTGCAAAAATAAATGAAAAAGGATTAAAAGGTGTAGTTTTATGTGGTAGACCTTACCATTTAGACCCAGAAATAAATCATGGAATACCGGAAGTTATAAATTCTCTAGATTTGGCAGTCTTAACGGAAGACTGCATAAGCCATTTGGCAAATCTAAAGAGACCTTTAAGGGTTGTAGATCAGTGGGTATATCATTCAAGATTATATAAAGCTGCAAGTTTTGTTAAAGAAACTAAAAATTTAGAATTAGTACAATTAAATTCTTTTGGATGTGGTATTGATGCAGTTACAATAGACCAAGTTCAAGAGATATTAAATGAAAGTTCAAAAATTTATACAGTTATAAAAATAGATGAAGGCAATAACTTAGGAGCTGCAAAAATTAGGTTAAGATCTTTAAAAGCTGCAATGATACAAAGAGAATTAAACAATATACAAATAAAAAATACAGAAGATAAAAGGATAGAATATAAGAAAGGAAGGTTAAGTAAGAAAGATACTATTTTAGCCCCACAAATGTCTCCATTTCATTTTCAATTTTTTGAAAAAGCGATTAATCTAAGTGGATTTAATATAGAAATTTTAAATAGTACAGATACTAGGATAATAGAAGAGGGACTACGATATGTGAATAATGATGCTTGTTACCCTGCTATAATTGTAATCGGGCAAATGATAAGTGCATTAAAATCTGGAAAATATGATTTAGAAAATACCTCTGTTGTAATAACTCAAACAGGGGGAGGTTGTAGGGCAACAAACTATATAGGTTTCTTAAGAAAAGCATTATATGATGCTGGCTTTAAAAATATACCTGTAATATCTTTAAGTTTAAATGGGATTGAAAATAATGGCGTTATAAAAAGTATAACCTTGAAATTAATAAATAGAATTTTTATGTCAATAATATATGGTGATTTACTTATGAAAGTTCTACATAAAGTAAGACCATATGAAAAAAACATTGGAAGTAGCAATAAACTTTATGAAAACTGGGTTAAAAAGTGTAAAGATTCTTTAGAAAAAGCTAGTATATATGAATTTAAGAAAAATATAAAAAATATAGTTGAGGATTTTGATAATCTAGAAGTATTAGATATTAAAAAACCAAAGGTGGGGCTAGTAGGGGAAATACTAGTTAAATTTCATCCAGTTGCAAATAACAATTTAGTAAATATTATAGAAAGTGAAGGCGGAGAAGCTGTAGTACCAGAACTTATAAATTTCTTTTTTAGTTGCTGTTTAAATACAGCATACAAGTATAAATATTTAGAAGGAAAATGGATAAGTAAAGAACTAGGTAAAAGTGCTATATACATTATGGAAATTTATCAAAAGACATACAAAAAAGAGCTTAGTAAAAGTAAAAGATTCACAGCACCTAAGAGTATAAATGCATTAGCTGAAAATACAGAAAATGTAATATCTATTGGAAATCAGACTGGTGAAGGATGGCTTTTGACAGGCGAAATGATAGAGTTAATAGAAGATGGAGTAAACAATATTATATGCATGCAACCATTTGGATGTTTACCAAATCACATAACTGGAAAAGGACAGATTAAAGAATTAAAAAGAATTTATAAAAAAGCAAATATAATCCCAATAGATTATGATCCATCAGCTAGTGAGACTAACCAGTTAAATAGAATAAAGTTAATGCTTTCAACTGCATTTAAAAATAATTAAAGCTCCTAATCATTTTAATAGGAGCTTTTACTTTTAATAAATAATTAAATCTTTATTAAATTAGATATTGTTTAACCTATTATGATATAATGAAATAGTATTATATGAAAGTAAAGGTGGGCTAGTTATGAAGGCAGTTAACAATGCTATATCATCGGATTATTTTAGGTATAAAGTAGACGAAGATATCAGTATTTATGAAGGTAGATTTTGCATTTATTTAGACAAAAAGTATAAATGTAGTGGAATTATATATTACAAAATGACACCTCCAGTATCTATAAATTTTAAAGCTCAGATAGTATCGGTTGAAGATGAAGAGATTGATTTAGAGCTAGATTATGATAATGCTATACTTGAAATGTATGGGTATAAGCCTATGTCTATAACAGTAAACTCTATAAATGATTTTAACATAGAAGGATACACAAATGATAATTATATAAAATCTAAAAATTCTTATGTAGAGTATATTGATTTTCATATAATTAATTTGGACAAGTTTCCAGGAACACTTATAAAACACGTGGATAAGTTGTTCGCAGGAAGAATACAATTTGATATAAATGATTTTACAATAATAATAGATAAAAGATATGATTATAGAAAAGAGTTAAATGAAGAGCTAAAATCAAGATCGGGTACTATAATAACCCATATTGGAAGAATTAAAAGGAAAGATAACAAATTATTTAGAACTAACAACATGATAGATTTTATAGACCGTATATCATATGCACTTAGTTTTATGTGTGGAAGATATGTTGGAATTTGTTTAGTAAAAGGATATCAAAATAATAACAATGTATTTAGACTTTGGACTGAAAATATAATAACTCCATTTAAGTTTGTTCCTACATGGACAGATACACTTTCCAACCATCATAATATAGAAAAATATATGTCGCTTATGTGTAAAAAGCTAGAAGATGGATATTGTGGGCCTGCAATAAAACATGTTATAGATTGGTACATAGAATCACTTGGGGATATTACGATAGAAAATAACATAATATCTATACAAATTGCGCTAGAAACTTTATCATATATTATTTTAGTGGAACAAGAAACTTTATTATCTGATGAGGCCTTTGATTTAAATAGTGCATCTAAAAATATTAAAATGGTTTTAGATATATGTAAAATTCAATATGGAAATGATGAACTAGAATTATTCGATGATTGGATAAAGTCTAGGTTTGATGATGGTGTAGATTTAGTTATTTATTTTAGAAATAAAATAGTTCACCCAACAAGAAGAGATAATAGAGCTACCCTAAATGTTGAGGATATGTGGAATATAATTCAAATTGGAACTAAATATGTAGAATTGATATTACTAGCTTTTATAGGATATAAAGGTGAATATTCAAATAGACTTAGTGAAAGATGGTTTGGAGAAGTAGAAGTAGTACCTTGGAATTAAATGGAAATATTGAAAATATATTGACACATGTTGTTCAATACTCTATAATTTATTTTTATAATAAAGAATTAAGTAAAAAATATTTTATTTAAAATATTTTTTATTATATATAGAAATTATATTTATCAATAGATTTAAGATAAATCCACTTTCTATACAATATAAAAAATGTAATGATAAGAAAGAGTAAAAGTAAAAATCTTAAAAAGAGAGTTTCCGGTTGGTGAGAGGAGCATTAGATTTTATTTTGAACACATCTTTGAGCAGAACACCGAAAGAATTATATTTTAGTAGGCTGTTTCCGGAATCCCTGCACCCGTTATAGTGCTAGAGTATAAACATTTATTTGTCGTACTCAAAGAGGTTAGTGCTGTGAGGTACTAATAAAAAAAGGTGGAACCACGAGAGTTAGCTCCCGTCCTTTAGCTATTAAGCTATAGGCGGGAGCTTTTTTAATGTAATTCTTTACGCGCGCGAAGACTTTATATTAATAAATAAAAGTTTACTAAATATAAATTGAATTAAAAAATGGAGGAAAAGATATGAAAAATATATTAAAAAAAATAGCTGTAATTTCAATGATTGCAGTATCTACATTTGGAGCAATGGGGTGTGCGAAGGAAAATAAAAGTGAAGATAATACAAATTCTAAAAATAAACAACAAGTTATAGTAGGACTAGATAATACCTTTGTTCCCATGGGATTTTCAGATGAAAATGGAGAATTAGTAGGATTTGATGTTGATTTAGCAAAAGAAGTATTCAAGAGGTTAAACATGAATGTTAAATTCCAACCTATAGATTGGGCAATGAAAGAAACTGAACTTAATTCAGGTAATATTGATGCCATATGGAATGGATACTCTTTATCAGATGAAAGAAAAAAGGTTGTAGCATATACAAAACCATATTTAGCAAATAAACAAGTTATAGTTACAATGAAAGATTCTAATATAAAAACAAAAAAAGATTTAAAAGGTAAAAAATTAGGAATTCAGCAAGGGTCTAGTGCATTAGAAGCTATAGAAAAACAAGCAGATGTTGTTAATAAATTAGATAATGGAGCCCCAATACTTTATGATACGTATGACAACGCTATTAGAGATTTAGAAGTAGGAAGAACTGATGCAATAGTATCTGATGAAAATTTAGTTAGATATTATATAAGCAAGAAGGGGGATCAAAAGTACAATATACTACAAGATAATTTTGGAGAAGAAAGTTATGTAGTAGCATTTAAAAAAGACAACTCTAAACTTAAAGACAAGGTTGATATGACCCTAAATGATGTAAAAAATGATGGATCTTTTAATAAAATTTATAGTAAATGGTTTAAATAATATAAGCATATGAAGGAGTGACAAAAAATGATTGAAGGAATTAAAATAGTTTTATCAGTGTTTGTTTTAACATTAGTAATTTCAATACCACTAGGCATAATAATTTCTTTTTTAAGAAATTCTAATAATAAATTAATAAGTATAATTAGTAGAGGATATATACTTATAGTTAGAGGAACGCCTTTACTATTACAGTTGATTTTTATATTCTTTGGGTTGCCAATAATAGGAATAGTGTTTGATCGATTTGCCGTAGCAGTAATTGCATTTTCTTTAAATTATGCGGTATACTTTGCTGAAATATTTAGAGGTGGCATACAGTCTATAGATAAAGGACAATATGAGGCGTCTTTAGTATTAGGTTTTGATAAATTTAATATGTATAAAAGAATAATATTCCCTCAGGTTATAAAGAGAATACTTCCTGCAATGACAAATGAAGTTACTACACTAGTAAAAGATACGTCATTAGTCTATATACTAGGACTGAATGATATTTTAAGAGTAGCACAAATAGCATCTAATAGGGAAGTTAGTCTACTTCCTTTAATGCACGCGGCATTAATATATCTTTTATTTATAGGAATTATAACTCAGATATTTAAGGTTATTGAAAAAAAATATTCATATTATAGGGGGTAGTATATATGCTAAAAATTAATAATTTAAATAAATCATTTAATAAAAATAAGGTTCTTAATAATATTTCATTTGAATTAAATAAAGGTGAAATAGGAGTTTTACTTGGTAAGTCAGGTGCAGGTAAAACTACGATACTTAGATGTATAAATGGGCTTGAAAATTTTGATAGTGGACAAATTATAGTAGATGAAGAAACTATAGATACGTCCAAAGATATATCTAAGTTAAGAGGGAAGATAGGAATGGTATTTCAAAATTTTAATTTATTTCCTCATTTAACTGTACTTGAAAATATAATACAATCACCTGTAAATGTATTTAAAATCCCAAAGCAAGAAGCTATAAAAAGTGCAAAAGAACTTTTGAAATTAGTAGATTTAGGAAATAAGATAGATTCATATCCATGTGAGTTATCAGGCGGACAGCAACAAAGAGTAGCAATAGCAAGAGCATGTGCACTAATGCCAAAAGTACTTTGTTTTGATGAACCAACTTCAGCACTAGACAAAGATACTATAAAAAGTGTTGTCAATATAATGAACAAACTAAAATCAAATGGTATGACAATATTAATAATTACACACGATGTTGATTTTGCAAATGAAGTATGTGATAAAATAATAAATATTAATAATGGAGAAGTTGAAGTAGCTCTTCCTAATAGGCTTGATTAAAAAAAATAAGCGTGGGTATAAATAAAATATAATAAATAGCAAAGGATGATTGAAATGATAAAAATTTATGGATACTCAAAATGATCTACTGTTAAAAAAGCTAAGGATTGGCTTAAAGAAAATAATTTGGAATTTGAAGATATTGAAATGGTAAAAATACCTCCTACTAAAGAAGAACTTAATGAAATGTATAAAATCAGTGGATATGAGATAAAAAAATTCTTTAATACTAGTGGAGTCAGATACAGAGAATTAGGTTTAAAAGATATAATTAAAAGTGAATCTGATGACAAACTTTTAGATATATTATCTAGTGATGGTATGCTTATAAAAAGGCCTATAGCATTTGATGGGAAAAATGTTGTTATAGGATTTAAACCAGATGAATGGGAAAAAAAATTACTATAAAACATAGAAAATGCAATCTAAAGGGAAAAATATATAAATAGCGTACTTAATGAACTGCCCCCTGTCAAGTAGACAGTTGAAATAATAAAAACTGTCACTATGAAGGGAGTATATTTTTATGTCAAGAAAATCTAAAATAGATTTTGAAACAAAAATTAAATCAATTGAAATGTATTTAAATGGTGAAAAGGGTCCAATGGCTATCTGTGAAATGATTGGAGTTGGTAAAACAATATTTTATGAATGGATTCATAAGTATAAAAAGTATGGAGCCGAAGGACTTAAATCATCATCTAAAAATACATTCTATTCAAATGAAGTTAAAATGCTTGCCATTAACGATTATATTTCTGGTAAAGGTTCATTAGAAGATATAGCACTTAAATATAATCTATCATCTAGACGTTAACTTCAAAACTGGATTATGAAGTATAATAATAATCATAGTATAAATAGATCTCATAACAGAAGAGAGGATAAAATTATGATTAAAGGCAGAAAAACAACATATGGTGAAAGAATTGAAATAGTAGCATTTTGTATTGAAAATAATGATAATTACCAATTAACTTCAGATAAATATAAAGTATCATATCAACAAGTTTACACTTGGGTTAAAAAATATAACGAAAATGGGTGCGAAGCACTAGTTGATAATCGTGGAAAGTCTAAAAATACAGAGGCAATGAGTGAGAATAAAAAATTAGAAGTACAAATAAAACTACTTAAAGCACAAAATAAACGTTTAGAAATGGAGAATGCTTTTTTAAAAAAATTGGAGGAAGTAGAAAGGAGGCGAGGCTAACTAATATTAAGAAAAAAACTATATATATTGCAATAAAAGAACTAAATAAAGAAGGCTATTCTATATTAGCACTATGCAGTTTTGCTTCTATTTCTCGCTCTTCATATTATAAATGGTTAAATAAAGTCGAAACAGTTGTAGATAAGGAAAATGTAGCTATTTTAGAGGAAATAATTAAAATATATAATGAAGTAAATGGCGTTTATGGATATAGACGTATAACTATGAATGTTAATAGAACTCTAGGCAAATGCTATAATCACAAAAGAATTTATCGTTTAATGAAGTGTGTAAATTTGCAATCAGTGATTCGTAAAAAGAGAAAAAAATACATTAAAAGTACACCACAAATAACAGCTGAAAATATACTAAATAGGAAATTTATTGAGGCTTCGCCTAATAATAAATGGTTAACTGATGTAACAGAGTTTAAGTTAGCTAATGGGACAAAGGCCTATTTAAGTGCAATATTAGATTTGGGAGATAATAGTATCGTTTCATATGTATTAGGACATTCAAATAATAACCAATTAGTATTTGAGACCTTTGATTTAGCCATTAAAAATAATCCTACGGCGAAGCCATTGTTTCATAGTGATCGTGGATTTCAATACACAAATAAAGTTTTTAAATCAAAACTAGATAGTATATCTGCAACACAAAGCATGTCACGAGTGGGAAGATGTATAGATAACGGACCTATGGAGGGTTTTTGGGGAATTATTAAATCTGAAATGTACTATTTAAGAAAATTTAATACTTTTGATGAATTAAAATTATCAATTGATAATTACATAGATTTTTATAATAATAAAAGATTACAGAAAAAGTTAAAAGGCCTTGCTCCGATAGAATATCGAGAACAGACCTTATCTGCTTAGTTTTTATTTTTTACACTGTCTACTTGACAGGGGGCAGTTCATAATGTACGCTATTTATTTTGGTTTTGTTTGATATATATTTTAGGTATATAAATAGTTATACCTTCTAGGTTTATAATACTTTTATAAATAAGTTCACTATATTTAGTTAAATCAGTAGACTCTAATTCTAAAGTTAATATTACTTCAGTGTAAAGTAGTACATCTAAAATATTACTATCTCCCCTAAATTTTAATTTTAAATTTTTGTTACATCTAAGTAAGTTTTGTAATATGTCGTAATTAATATTCATTGTCATCACCCCTAATTAATTATATAATACAATAATTACCCATAAATTTCAATTTTGAACATTATCTACAAATTAAAATTTGATTTATATTCATATATTTTATATAATTAGTTTATTATGCTTTTTTGGAGGTTAAATATTATGGAAGTAAGTGAAAAACTAGAAAAACTTAAGGCTAGACTATTAGAATTAGAAAGTATAGCAGTTGCTTACTCAGGTGGGGTAGACAGTAATTTCTTACTTAAGGTAGCAAAAGATACATTAGTAGATAATGTTGTTGCAGTAACCCTTCATGCTATGATGCACTCACAAAGAGAGATTGAGGAAGCTAGACAATATGCTAAGGAATTTGGGGTTAATCATATTGTAGTAAATGTTGAAAATTTTGAAGTGAAAGAGTTTATAGAAAATAATATACAAAGATGTTATTACTGTAAAAAAACAGTATTTGAAAAAATAAAATCAGTAGCAAAAGAACATAATATAAAATATGTAGTAGATGGAACTAATTTAGATGATTTAGGAGACTATAGACCTGGACTTAAGGCACTAGAAGAACTCAATATAATTAGTCCATTAAAAGAGTGTAATTTAACTAAAGAAGATATAAGAATATTATCAAAAGAAATGAATCTTAAAACATTTAATAAACCTGCTTTTGCATGTCTTGCAACTAGAATTCCATATGGAACAAAAATTACAAAAGAAGTGCTTAGAAAAATAGAAAAAAGTGAAGAATACTTAATAGAACTAGGGTTTGAACAATTCAGAGTAAGAATTCATGAAGATATAGCTAGAATTGAAGTAGGCAAAGATGAAATACACAAATTCTTTAGTGAAGATAAATTAAATAAAACTAATAATAAGTTAAAAGAAATCGGATTTAAATATGTTACCCTAGATATGGCAGGATACGAAATGGGTAGCATGAATAAAGCGATACAAAAATAGGAGGACGACATGAAAAACTATACATTATTATCACCTTGCTTTTTTGGTATGGAAAAGATGTTAGCAAGAGAAATAAAAGAATTAGGATTTGAAATATTAAAAACAGAAGATGGAAGAATTACATACAAAACAGGCGAAGATGGTATAGCAAAAGCTAATATGTGGCTTAGATGTGCAGAAAGAGTAAACCTTAAAGTTGCAGAATTTGAAGCTAAGAGTTTTGATGAATTATTTGAAGGTACTAAAAGAATTGACTGGTCAAAGTATATTCCATATGGAGCACAGTTCCCGGTTTCTAAAGCATCTTCAATAAAATCAAAGCTATTTAGTACATCAGATATACAATCAATTGTAAAGAAAGCAATAGTTGAAAGTTTAAAGAAAAGTTATTTAGAAGATGGGCTTATAAAAGAAGATAAAGAGAAATATCCAATATATGTATTTATACATAAAGATAAAGTAACAATATCTATAGATACAACAGGAGATGCTCTTCATAAAAGAGGATACAGAGAAAAAGCTAATAAAGCACCTATAAGAGAGACTTTGGCTTCAGGGATAATGTATTTAAACCCGTGGAGACCAGGAAGAACATTAGTTGATCCTATGTGTGGATCAGGAACTCTTTTAATAGAAGCTGCTATGATGGGAATAAATATGGCACCAGGGCTTAATCGTAATTTTATATCTGAGAAGTGGAGAACTTTAGATAAAAAATTTTGGTGGGATATAAGAAAAGAAGCTTATGATAAGATAGATGAAGACGTAGAGTTTAAAATATACGGATATGACATAGATGAAGAAGCTATAGAGATAGCAAAGGAAAATGCGGAAATAGCGGGTGTAAGTGAATATATAGAGTTTAATGTAGCAAATGCCCTAGATTTTAAAAGTAATGAAGAATATGGATTTATAGTTACGAATCCACCATATGGAGAAAGACTTGAAGATAAAGAAACAGTTCAAGCTCTTTATAAGAATTTAGGCTATACATTTAGAGAACTTAAAAACTGGTCTTACTATCTGATAACTTCATACGAAGAATTTGAAGATGAATTTGGAAGAGAAGCAGACAAAAGAAGAAAATTATACAATGGTATGTTAAAAACTAACTTGTATCAATATATAGGACCAAGACCTCCTAAAAAAAGTTAATAAAATGATGATATTTATCCCCTTAATATAATATATATAATAGAAAGAGTATTTTAAGGGGGTGTCGTTATGTTTAGAATGAATGGCAAAAATAGAAAAAAGGCATCTAAAGAAAAAAATTTAGCAAGTAAAACCAAATACCAAGAAGATTTTAATGAAATAATATTAAATGACTTAGTACCTGAAGAAAAGAGACATGATTTTGGATTAGAAAGCAAAGAACAATCAAAACCTAAATCTAAAAAATCATCTGGAATAAAACTAAACTTAGGATTAGGTGGTAAAAAATCATCTTCCAAGTCAAAACCTAAAAAAGATAGCAAAAATTCTCAACAAGAGAATAAACAAAACAAAGGCAATAGCCACGAAGATATAAAAAACAATAATAAAGAAAAAAATAAAAAACATAGTAGTGAAAAGCAGGCAACTGAAAAAGTATCAAATAAAAAAAACAATAAGAATACAAAAACAAACAAAACAAATAAGTCAAAAAAAGCCTCACAAAGTAATATAGAGGAAATTAAAGAAAATTCAATAGTAGAAGAAAATAGCAAGGTAATTAAAAGTAATAAGAACTCAAGCCTGGGATCTAAGAAAAAAAGAGTTAGACATTCTAATAAAGAGAATAACAGTGAAACAAAAAGAAATATAGAAGAAGACAGTGAAACAAATTATATTACTGAAGATAATTTTAATGCTGTTACATTTAGAAACACTGAAGATGCAGAAGAAATACAAATAAGAAAAGCACAAGAAATAAAAGAAGAAATAGAAGTTGAAGAAAAAGCAAAAAAAAAATTTGAAAATTTAATTTGGTCAGAAGATAAATTTCCTAAAAACTAAATAATTTAACTAAATAGTGAGAAAATATAAAATGAAAGCTTAGTAAAAATACTAGGCTTTTATTTTGCATAAATATATGAGAAAATAGATTTAATAAGTAAAAAAATATCAAAATAAAACCAAAGAAGAGGTAAAATATATGAAATCTAATGAAATATTTAATGAAGTTAACGAAATTTTATTGAAAAGTATGAAACCTTCTGAGGATATTAAGCGTCTAATAAAGGAAGGTAAATTTAATCAAAAGCCTTTCAATGATATAAAAAGCTTAGGACTAATAGATCAAAACCCTAAATTCCATCCTGAAGGGAGTGTTTTAAACCATATATTATTAGTAGTAGACAAGGCAAGTGAGGTAAAAGAATTATCAAAAAATCAAAAAGTGTTTATGTGGTCAGCATTACTTCATGATATAGGAAAGTTGACTACAACTAAAATAAGAAAAGGCAGAATTACATCTTATAACCATGATGTAGAAGGAGAAAAAATAGGATTAAATTTTTTAAAATCACTAACAAATGATCAACAATTTAATGAAAAAGTTTCTAAATTAATAAGATGGCATATGCAACCTTTATTTTATGATAAAAATCTTCCATTTTTTGAACCACAAAACATGTTAAATGATGTAGAATATAAAGAAGTGGCACTACTTTCATTTTGTGATAGATTAGGAAGAGGTAAATTGAATGAACAAGCTATTGAAAAAGAAAAACAAAATATTGAAAGATTTGAGGAGTACTGTAAAGAAGAGATGGAATAGGAGATAATAGATGAAATTATTTAAGTTAATAACCTGTGCTAGTTTGCTAGTACTTTTAACAACTGGGTGTAGTATTAATTCAGAATCTCCGGAAGAGCTTATTAAAGATAAACCTATTTGTGATGAAAATAATGAAATACTGTACAAAGGAATAAAGCAGCTACTTCCACAAAATTCTTCATTAATGTTACCATCTAATTCAAGTGAAGTTGGTAAAATAAATGAAGTAGATTTAGATGGGGATGGAGTAAATGAGTTAGTAGCCTTTGAAAAAAAAGAAAATTTAAGTGAAAATAAAAATGAAGTGGGATTTGTAGTTTTAAGTAAAAATAAAAATGGGGCTTATACAGATAAAGGCAATATATTGCAAAGTGGAGATTCTATAGAATATGCTGATTTTTATGATTTAAACAATGACGGATATAAAGAAATAATATTATTAATTAAAGATGTAAATAAAACAAATATGCACATATATTCTTTTAAAAACGATGAACTTAAGAAAATATATACTTTAGACCCAACGTGGATAAAAGAAAGAGAAAATTTATTAGATTTAAAAATAAAAATTGGATATATTGATGATGATGATAAACTAGATATTTTATTACTTCACTATGACTCTAAAAGTAGCAAAGTATATACAAGTTTAGCTAATTTTACAAAAGAATTACAATTAATAGATTCTACGGAGTTTGATAATGTAAAAGGATTAAATAATTTGTATATTACAATAGGAACTATCGCAAAAGAAAACTTAGGAGATGTTATAAAAGAGAAAAAAGGTGTAATCCTAGATATACCAATGATTCAAGAAAATAATTACATGACGCAGATAATATATGTTAAGGATAAAAAAATAAACAAAGCATTCAATTATAACGATAAAAATTTAATGAAGCCATATTATATACCAACAGAAGATATTGATGATGATAATGTAGTGGATATACCTATAGTAAAGGGAAGTGGAAATATTTATACTCAAAAGACATCAGCTCAGATAAGTTGGTATAAGTGGAATGGAAAAGAAAAAGAAAAATCAGGATTAGTGTTTGTAAGTCAAATATATTATAATTATCAATATAATTATAAAGTATTTATACCTAATAACCTAGCAAATAAAATTGATGTACAACAGGCACCACAAAACAAAGGAAACGAAGTGCTGTTTAAATTTTATTATTATGATGTAGTAAACGTAGAACGTAAAAATTTATTTACTATATCTGTAATAAATAACAATCTTATAGAAGACAAAAAGGATTCATCAAATGCAAATGGTATGATTCTTAAGGAAACTGATGAATATAATTTTGTTTTATACCAAGATGATTTAGAAGAATTAAAAAAATTAAAAATAAATACAGAGGCGTTAAGAGAAAATTTCTCATTAATATACTAATATTTATTGGGAGGATTAATAAATGAAGGAAAAAATATTAATATTAGAAGATGAAATAGGAATTAGAAGTTTTGTAAGTATAAACTTAAAAAGAGAAGGTTATGAAATAATAGAAGCAGGAACTGGACAAGAAGCTATAGAAAAAATGACTAGTGAAAAAGATATAAAACTAGCACTACTTGATGTAATGCTTCCTGATATGAGTGGAATAGATGTATGCAAATTTATAAGACAAAACTTTGATCAAGTTGGAATAATAATGCTTACGGCAAAGGCTCAAGAAGACGACAAAATAGAAGGATTTATATCTGGTGCAGATGATTACATAATAAAACCATTTAGCATAAAAGAACTACTAGTAAGAGTATCAGCGTTACTTAGAAGAATTAAAAAAGATGAAAATATTACAAAAAGTAGTGAAATAGTATCAGCACCATTTGTATTAGACTTAGATAAGAGAAAATTATTTAAAAATAGCAATGAAATAGAACTTACTCCAACTGAGTTTTCAATAGTAAAATATTTAATGACAAATGCAAAACAATCATTAAGTAGAGACCAAATACTTGATGAAGTTTGGGGAACTAACTATCTATATGATTTTAAAATAGTAGATGTAAATATAAGAAGAATAAGAAATAAAATAGAAGATGACCCATCAAAACCTAAGTATATACAAACTATTTGGGGGTATGGATATTGTTTTAGAAAGGAAGACTAATATTGTTACATTTTGAAGGGTTAAGAAAAAAGATAATTAAAAATTACTTTACAATAATTATTATAACGGTAGCATTATTTGAAGGTTTATTTATATTTTATATTCAAAATTACTACTATGACTATGTAAGACAAAGTTTAAAAGGTCAAGTAGATTACACAAATGCGGTGTATAACACTATAACACAAGAAGGAAGTAGTTTTGAAATAAAAGTAAAGAATATAATTGATAAAGAAAATGTAGGGGCTAAATCTAAATATGCTATTCAAATAATAGATAAAAATAAAAATATAATATTAGATTCATATGGTTTTAAAGTGAAAGAAAAAGCTGACTTTGAAGATGTAGAGAGGGCTTTAAATGATACTAAAGAGTTAACGCCACACACGTATAGAATGGCATCTACAAAGGAACACGTAATGAGTATATCTGTTCCACTTAAGACAAATAATATAATAGAAGGAGCTGTAAGGTATACAGTATCTTTAGATAAAATAGATAATACAATATTTAAATTAACATTAGGTCTTATATTAGCAGGGATATGTATTTTACTTATAGCTATATCTTTAAGTCTTAGATTTGCAGAAACTTTAATCCAGCCACTTAGAGAGTTAAAACAATTTGCAAATGAGTTAGCACATGGGAACTATAGTATAAAACTTAAAAATACAAATATATCAGACGATGAAATAGGAGACTTAGCTCAAACCTTTGAACATATGGCAGCAGAAATTGATAAAAGTGAGAAATTAAAAGAAGAATTTATATCTTCTATATCACATGAACTTAGAACACCACTTACATCTATAAAGGGATGGAGTGAAACTTTAGCATATGAAGGTATAACACAAGATGAACTAGATTTAGGTCTTGGAATAATTCAAGATGAAACGGAAAGGCTTATAAAGCTTGTAACAGAGTTACTAGACTTTTCACGTTTGTCATCTGATAGAATCAAACTTCAAATAGATATGGTTGATATCAAAACCTTAGTAGTAAGTGTTGTAAATCAGCTTAAAGTAAAATCAGCAGAGAAAAATATAAGTTTGAGTTTCGAATTTGAAGATGAAGCTATTGAAAATATACAAGGCGATAAAAATAGATTAAGACAAGTTTTAATAAATTTAGTACAAAATGCTATAAAATTCACTAGTGAAGGTGGATATGTAAAACTTGTAGCATCTCAAGGTGAGGAATTTACAACTATAAAAGTTATAGATGATGGCTGTGGAATAGAAACTGAAAATTTAGATAAAGTATTAGATAAATTTTTCCAAGAAGATTATAATAAGGCTGGAAGTGGCTTAGGGCTTGCAATAAGTCATGAAATAGTTAAACTTCATGGTGGGAATATGATATTACAAAGTCAAAAGGATATAGGTACAACTATAACAATTACTATAAAAAATAAATTAATTGAATCAATATAGTATTAAATTGTAGAAAAATAGGATATACTGAAAAGAGTATATCCTATTTTGTAATGTAAAAACTAACTTTAATAATTTACTAATTATCAATAACGATAATTATATGTTATTTTAGTGAATTTTAAAACTACATAGTATAGGAAACTTTAGTTGCAAAAATAAAATATAAAAATAATATATTATAAAATAAGATTTATAATGAATAGTTATTAGTAGAAAGAGGACTAGATGAGAAATATAAAAATGACAATTAAATACGATGGATCAAGATACAAAGGATTCCAAAGGCTTCAAGATAATGATATGACAATACAAGGGAAAATAGAAAGTGTACTTAGAAAGATGACTGAGGAACCTATAGAAATAGTAGGTTCAGGAAGAACAGATATGGGAGTTCATGCTTATGGGCAAGTTGCAAACTTTAAAACAAATACTGAATTATCTTTAAAGAAAATTAAAACTTACTTATATGAATACTTACCAGAAGACATTGTTGTAATAAATTTAGAAGAAGTTGAAGAAAGATTCCATTCTAGATATAATGCAAAATCAAAAGTATATTTATACAAAATATACAATAATGAAGCTCATGACCCATTTGCTAAAAAGTATACTACTCATATATCAAGGAAGTTAGATGTAAATTTAATGAAAGAAGCTAGTAAAGAATTAGTTGGAGAGCATGACTTCACTAGTTTTGTTTCATCGAAATCTAAGAAAAATTCTAATGTGAGAAATATACATTCAATAGAAATACAAGAAAATAATAACACAATAGAAATTTATGTTGAAGGTGATGGATTCTTATACAATATGGTAAGAATTATATCTGGAACATTAATTGATGCTGGATTAAGAAAAAAGAGTGTGAATGATGTGAAATATATGTTAGAAGCTAAAGATAGAACTGTAGCATCTGAAACAGCACCTGCAAAAGGTTTATATTTATATAAAGTAAAATATTAATTTATATAAATATAAAAATATAGTTGACATTTTAAACGAACTAAGTTATTATTTAAAAAACAAATGAAATTTAAATAATTTAGATTCTATGAAAAAGAAAGTAATTTAAATAAATTTTATAGAGAGCTGGGGATGGTGGAAGCCTAGTAAAAATATTTAAGTGAAGAGAACTTTGGAGAATACTGCAGGAAAATTATAGTATGGCAGTAGGATAGTCTCGCCTTAAGAGAAAGAGTGGATAATTAAATTTTATCAACTAGAGTGGTAACGCGGATAATATTCGTCTCTTGGTTTTAACCAAGAGGCGTTTTTTTATATTTTTATTTAGTGTTATTTTCTATATTTGAAAGGATTATTATCAATAAGAGTGGTACCGCGGAAATTCGCCTCTTAGTATTTTATACTAAGGGGTTTTTTTGTATTCATAATAATATTAGAATGTTAATTATATTGATTAATCATCAAGATAAAAGTAATTATTTACTGAATACAATATACAAAATACCATATTGATTTGCGCAAATCATATAAAAATTAATTAGAGTTAAAGAAATCGTTTTTTTATAAAGTTTAATAAATTATAATAGAGTTTTAAAAAATAAAAATTTGATTAAAAATAATAATTTTGGAGGACTAAACAATGAAAGAGAAAGTTGTATTGGCATATTCAGGAGGATTAGATACATCTATAATAATACCATGGTTAAAAGAAAACTATGATATAGAGGTAATAGCAGTATCTGTAAATGTAGGTCAAGAGGATAATATGGGAGAAGTTTATGAAAAAGCCTTGAAAAGTGGCGCAGCAAGGGTATATGTAGATGATTTAAGTGAAAAATTTGTGACAGAAACTATCTTTAAGGCAATAAAAGCTGAGGCAAAATATGAAGGAAAGTACTTGCTTGGAACATCATTAGCAAGACCAATAATAGCTAAAAGATTAGTAGAAGTGGCACATTTAGAAGATGCAAAATATATATGTCATGGATGCACAGGGAAAGGAAATGATCAAGTAAGATTCGAAGCTTCAATAGCGGCGCTTGATCCAACTATAAAAATTATAGCACCATGGAGAATATGGGATATAAAGTCAAGAGAAGATGCTATAGAATATGCAAATAAGAACAATATTCCTATAACTGTAACTAAAGAAAAAATATACTCAGTCGATGCAAATCTTTGGCATACATCTACTGAAGGTGGAGATATAGAATATCTAGAAAATGAACATCAAAATCATATATATAAAAAATGCGTACCATTAGAAGAAACAACCAATACACCTGAATATATTGAAATAGATTTTGAAAAAGGAATTCCAACAAGAGTAAATGGCAAAGAACTTTCACCTGTAGAAATAGTAAAAGTCTTAAATGAGATAGGTTCAAAGCATGGAATTGGAGTAATTGACATAATTGAAAATAGATTAGTTGGGATGAAATCAAGAGGAATATATGAGACTCCAGGAGGTACAATACTTTATGAAGCACATAATATATTAGAAAGTGCAACTCTAGATAAAGAGGCTCTACATTTTAAACAGATGGTGTCATTAAAATATGGAGAACTTATATATAATGGTTTATGGTATTCAAAGATAAGAGAGGCAATAGATGCATTTATAGACGAAACACAAGAGAATGTATCTGGAACTGTTAAAATGAAACTTTACAAAGGCTTTATAAAACCTGCAGGTATATTTACAGAAAATGCCCTTTATGATCATTCTATATCATCATTTGGAGATAGCGAATTATATGACCATAAAGATGCACAAGGATTTATAAATTTATTTACATTACCTCTTAAAATTAAAGCTATGAAAAAAATAAATAAAGAAAATAAATATGAAGAGATAAGTTAAGAGGTGATGAATATGAAACTGTGGGGCGGACGATTTAGAAAAGAAGAAAATAAACTTATGGAAGAATTTAATAAATCATTTGATTATGATAATATTTTATATAAAAAAGATATTGAAGGAAGTATAGCACATGTATATATGCAAGTTCATTGTAACCTATTAACAGAAGAAGAAGGGATAACTATAATTGATGGATTAAATAGTATACAAGAAGATATATATAATGGAGAGGTAAAGTTAGAGGGGAATTATGAAGATATACATAGCTTTATAGAAATAAATCTAATACAAAGAGTTGGTGACATAGGTAAAAAACTTCATACAGCACGTAGCAGAAATGATCAAGTAGCAACAGATATGAGATTATATGCGAAGGAAAAAACTATTAGTTTAATAGAATTAATTTCAAATCTTAAAAAAACTGTAAAAATAGTTGCAGATAAAAACTGTGTTATTATGCCGGGGTATACACATCTTCAAAGAGCTCAAGTAGTTACTTTTAAGCATCATTTTATGGCGTATTATAGTATGTTTGATAGAGATGAAAAAAGATTGAAAAATGCACTAGAAATATTAGATGAATGCCCTTTAGGATGTGGTGCTTTAGCTGGAACTACTCATAATATAGATAGAAATATAACTAAAGAAAAACTAGGATTTAAAAGAATAGTAGAGAATTATATGGATGGAGTAAGTGATAGAGATTATTTATTAGAGCTTATGGGTGATTTTTCTATAATAATGATGCATTTAAGTAGATTAAGTGAAGAGTTAATTTTATGGAGTAGTCAAGAATTTAGATTTATAGAAATAGATGATTTGTATACAACAGGAAGCAGTATAATGCCACAGAAAAAAAATCCTGATGGTGCAGAATTGATAAGAGGAAAAACTGGTAGGGTATATGGAAATTTATTTGGGTTACTTACAGTTATGAAAGGGTTACCGCTTGCTTATAATAAAGATATGCAAGAAGATAAAGAAGGATTTTTTGATAGTATAAATACAATAGAAATGTGTATTTCGGTTATGGAAAAAATGATAGCTACTATCACAGTGAATGAAGTAAATATGAAAAAAGCCGTAAGTCGTGGTTTTTTAAATGCTACTGAAGTTGCAGACTATTTAGTTAAAAATGGTGTAGCTTTTAGAGATGCACATGGTATTGTTGGAAGTATTGTAATTTATTGTGAAGATAATGATAAGGCTATAGAGGAGTTATGTTTAGATGAATTATGTAAATTCTGTGAAGTGTTTAAAGAAGATATATATGAATTTATAGATTATGAAAATATTTTAAATAAAGGGATAAAAAAATATATACTATAAAGAAGTAATAATTTTAAAGTTAAATATATTAACTTTAAAATTAAACATAAAAGTTTGATAAATAGCAACATTATCATCATTTAAAATAAATAGCTTATATTACTGGAATTGATTATGAACTGCCCCCTGTCAAGTAGACAGTGTAAAAAATAAAAACTAAGCAGATAAGGTCTGTTCTCGATATTCTATCGGAGCAAGGCCTTTTAACTTTTTCTGTAATCTTTTATTATTATAAAAATCTATGTAATTATCAATTGATAATTTTAATTCATCAAAAGTATTAAATTTTCTTAAATAGTACATTTCAGATTTAATAATTCCCCAAAAACCCTCCATAGGTCCGTTATCTATACATCTTCCCACTCGTGACATGCTTTGTGTTGCAGATATACTATCTAGTTTTGATTTAAAAACTTTATTTGTGTATTGAAATCCACGATCACTATGAAACAATGGCTTCGCCGTAGGATTATTTTTAATGGCTAAATCAAAGGTCTCAAATACTAATTGGTTATTATTTGAATGTCCTAATACATATGAAACGATACTATTATCTCCCAAATCTAATATTGCACTTAAATAGGCCTTTGTCCCATTAGCTAACTTAAACTCTGTTACATCAGTTAACCATTTATTATTAGGCGAAGCCTCAATAAATTTCCTATTTAGTATATTTTCAGCTGTTATTTGTGGTGTACTTTTAATGTATTTTTTTCTCTTTTTACGAATCACTGATTGCAAATTTACACACTTCATTAAACGATAAATTCTTTTGTGATTATAGCATTTGCCTAGAGTTCTATTAACATTCATAGTTATACGTCTATATCCATAAACGCCATTTACTTCATTATATATTTTAATTATTTCCTCTAAAATAGCTACATTTTCCTTATCTACAACTGTTTCGACTTTATTTAACCATTTATAATATGAAGAGCGAGAAATAGAAGCAAAACTGCATAGTGCTAATATAGAATAGCCTTCTTTATTTAGTTCTTTTATTGCAATATATATAGTTTTTTTCTTAATATTAGTTAGCCTCGCCTCCTTTCTACTTCCTCCAATTTTTTTAAAAAAGCATTCTCCATTTCTAAACGTTTATTTTGTGCTTTAAGTAGTTTTATTTGTACTTCTAATTTTTTATTCTCACTCATTGCCTCTGTATTTTTAGACTTTCCACGATTATCAACTAGTGCTTCGCACCCATTTTCGTTATATTTTTTAACCCAAGTGTAAACTTGTTGATATGATACTTTATATTTATCTGAAGTTAATTGGTAATTATCATTATTTTCAATACAAAATGCTACTATTTCAATTCTTTCACCATATGTTGTTTTTCTGCCTTTAATCATAATTTTATCCTCTCTTCTGTTATGAGATCTATTTATACTATGATTATTATTATACTTCATAATCCAGTTTTGAAGTGAACGTCTAGATGATAGATTATATTTAAGTGCTATATCTTCTAATGAACCTTTACCAGAAATATAATCGTTAATGGCAAGCATTTTAACTTCATTTGAATAGAATGTATTTTTAGATGATGATTTAAGCCCTTCGGCTCCATACTTTTTATACTTATGAATCCATTCATAAAATATTGTTTTACCAACTCCAATCATTTCACAGATAGCCATTGGACCCTTTTCACCATTTAAATACATTTCAATTGATTTAATTTTTGTTTCAAAATCTATTTTAGATTTTCTTGACATAAAAATATACTCCCTTCATAGTGACAGTTTTTATTATTTCAACTGTCTACTATAAAGGGAGCATATCATTATTTCCAGTAATATAAGCTATTCAAGATTATATTTATAAAATTATGCACATTTATTATAAATTTAGAAAATATGATTTAAGTCACATTTTTCACTTTCTAATATATTACGCAAAGTTTTTTTTATATGAACTAGTTGCTCAAGAGACATAGATTTATCTTTGCAAAAAACGGAATTATCTAAAATATCTAAATATAAACATATATTATCAAAATACTCATGATGTAGTATTTTATACCATCTTTCCTTTTCTTGATTAAAGTCTTTATGATATTTATCTAATTCTATTCTTGTGTTTTCCCAATCATCTTTTTTTATATAAGTTTTTATAGTGTCAGCTCTAGAAATATATATATCTGTAAATTCTTGGATTTCACTATTTATATGTAGTCCAAATACTACAAATAAGCATGTAAATATTACTGCATAAATTAAAGACTTCAAAATATTCACCTCAATATATTTTAAATTTTCTTTTTTTGAATAAGCACTTTATCATTTTCATCTATAGTTAAAAGAAGAACATCTTTAACATTTTCAATTTGATTAGAACTTAAAACTTCAAATAGCCAATTAATATCTTTATTAAGAATCTTAATATTATGATTTATAATTTGGCCGTCTATGATTAAAGATAAAGGAAGATGATTAAATTCATAAGCGGGAGTACTACTGTATGAAGAACTAGGAAGTACACTTAAATTACCATCAGTTTCAAGTATTGCATACTGAACATCTGAAATTTTAAAATAACCTAAAACTCTAAGTTGTTCTAATAGTTCGTCAATTGTAACTCTTTCCTTTTTTAGTACTTTAAAGTTTATTTTACCTTTTTCAATTAGGATAGAAGGTTTTCCAGATAAAAACACTCTAACTGTTCTACTTTTTAAAGCGATATATGAAATTACTATTTGCATAAATACAAGTCCAGTAACAGCAGCAATACCGTTGACTATAGGTATGTTGTTATTTTCCATAGGTACAGCAGCAACTTCAGCAATTAAAAGTGTTATAACTAAATCAAATGAGTTCATTTCGGCTATCTCACCTTTTCCCATAATTCTTAAGCCTATTAAAACTACTATGTATAGCAAAATACTTCTTATTAAGACTACAATCATTATTAGCATCCTTTCGAAATCATATAATAAATTAGTATGGCCTATATATAAATATTGATGCACAAAACTTAAACTGAATATCTTTAAAATTTGATGTAAATTTGATATAATAAGTTTTAATACTATATTTAAGTAATATAAAATGATTAAAGTGAGATTTAATGTAAACAAAGCAATAATGGGGGGAAGATAAATGAGTAAAAGAAAACAAGTGCAAGTTCCTATAGAAAAAATTCAAGAACAAGATAGATTCATAGAAGCAATAGCAGAGCAAAATTCAAGATATTATGCTATACATAGTTCCAAACCAAGATATTTAATACAAACATTTGGATGCCAAATGAATGAACACGATTCTGAAAATTTATGTGCAATGCTTGAGGAAATGGGATATGAAAGAGGAATCACTGCTGGAGAATGTGATTTAATCATATACAATACATGTGCGGTAAGAGAAAATGCAGAACTTAAAGTTTATGGAAATCTTGGGCAATTAAAACTTGAAAAAAGAAAAAATCCTGATTTGAAAATAGCTGTTTGTGGATGCATGATGCAGCAACCTCATGTTGTTAAAGAATTAAAATCAAAGTATAGACACGTAGACTTAGTGTTTGGGACACATAATTTATATAAATTTCCTGAATTATTAACAAACTCAATGGATACTAAGAAAATGTTAGTAGACGTATGGGATGTTGATGGTGAGGTTGTAGAAGGTCTTAGAAGTACTAGAAAATTTGAACTTAAAGCTTTTGTAAATATAATGTATGGATGTAATAATTTCTGTACCTATTGTATAGTTCCTTACACAAGAGGTAGAGAAAGAAGTAGAACATCTGAAGACATAATGAATGAAATAAAAGAATTAGCGGCAAATGGAACAAAAGAAATTACATTATTAGGTCAAAATGTCGATTCTTATGGAAAGACATTAGAAGAGTCTATAACATTTGATAAACTTTTAAGAATGGTAAATGAAGTAGAAGGAATAGAAAGAATTAGATTTATGACATCTCATCCTAAAGATATATCTGATGAAGTTATATATGCAATGAGAGATTGTGATAAGGTGTGTGAATATCTACACTTACCAATTCAATGTGGAAGTACTCCATTACTTAAAAGAATGAATAGACATTACACTAAAGAATATTATTTAGACATAATAGAAAAAGCTAAAAATGAAGTTAAAGATATTGCATTTTCTACAGATTTAATGATAGGTTTCCCTGGAGAAACTGAAAAAGATTTATTAGATACTATAGATGTAGTAGAAAAAGTAAGATATGACTCCGCATTTACATTTATATACTCAAAAAGAAAAGGTACTCCTGCTGCACAGATGCCAGACCAAATACCAGAGGATATAAAACATGAAAGATTTAATAAAGTATTAAATAAAGTAAATGAAATATGTGCAGATATAAATAAAAATTATATTGGAAAATCAGTTGAAGTATTAGTTGAAGGAAAAAGTAAAAATGATAATACTAAATTTACTGGTAGAACGAGACAAAACAAATTAGTAAACTTTGAAGCTGACGAAATAGAATTAGCAGGAAAATTAGTTATGGTAAACATAACTAGTGCTAATACCTTTTCATTAAATGGATTAATAGTTAAGTAAAAAACAAAAAAGGTGTAGATGATTTATTTAAAAATAAATTATCTACACCTTTTTATTTGAATAAAATAGTTGATTAATATAAAATTTATATTTCTACAAAAACGATAAAACAAGTGTATAAAGTGAAAAAATTAAACACATAATAAACATGTATATTAAATGATATACGTAAAAATCTGTTCATATAAGTTTACTTATTTAAAAATATTTAAAATACTGTTTTAAAATTGATAATATTCGAGAAAAACGTTGATTTATGTCGAATAAAATAGTATTATATAAATATAAAAAAAATCCTAGGAAAACGCTGTATATCACTGTTTATAAATAATAGGCGTTTGAATGATACATTATTCATAAATTCTCCTATTGTCTAATTATTAAATAAATGAATGGAGGGATTTCAATGAAGAAAAAATTACCTAAAGAGGCATATGGTGGTGTACATGGAAAAGATTATGTTCCATATATAACTGACAAGTCTAAAACAGGTGGAAATGTAGCTGTATTAATTATAGGTATTATCTTAGCAGCTGTCTTTGCAGCTTCAACAGCTTATTCTGGAATGAAATCAGGACTTACAGTTGCGGCAGGAATACCTGGAGCTATAATAGGTTCAGTATTAGTTGGAGCATTTGCAAACAAAAAAGGGCTTCTTGGAAAAAATATAATCCAAGGTATGTCAAGTGGTGGTGAATCCATTGCGAGTGGTATGATCTTCGTATTACCAGCTGTTATTTTAATTGGTAGTCAATTTAGCTTCATTGAAGGAGTGATTGTTGGTGTTGGTGGTGTCCTATTTAGTGTAGGGTGTTCAACATTAGTCTATAATTACTTAATAGTTGAAGAACATGGTAAGCTTATGTACCCAGAATCTATGGCTATATCGGAAACACTTGTTGCTTCAGATGCTGGTGGAGATGCTATAAAATTCATGGGAATTGGATTCGTAATAAGTGGAATTATTAATTTATTGACAAGTTCATTCTTAAACGTGGTAAATAACGTTATGACTGCTGTGGGAAGCACATTCTATAAATGGAAGTTTTCAATAGAAGTAAACCCTCTTCTTTTAGGAATTGGATTCATAGTAGGTCTTGAAGTATCTTTAACGATGTTTGCAGGATCTATATTTGCAAACTTTGGTGTAGCGCCTTTAATAGGTTACTTTACTGATATGGCTGCTGATGGAGCTACAGTATGGAATAATACTTCAATGGCTATTAATCAAATGGATGTTAATGCAATTTCTAGTAGTTATGTAAAATATATAGGTGCTGGTATGATGCTTTGTGGTGGTATAATAGGTGCAGTTAAACTTATACCAACTATTGTAGTATCCCTAAAAGAAACACTTAAAGCAAAATCGAATGGTGGAAATGATGGAGAAAACTCATCTAGCCACATGATAATTTTATTAGGTGGAATTATACTTGGGTTTGTAGCAGCATTTTTATTCTCTGGAAATATTATGATGGCTATATTAGGAGCTATTGTTTCAATGTTATTATCTTTATTATTTGTTATAGTAGCAGGACGTTTAACTGGTACAATAGGTACATCAAACCTACCAGTTTCAGGTATGACAATAGCATCTTTAGTTATATTAACATTGTTATTTGTTGTAATGGGATGGAAAAGCAATACTGACAACAAATCATTACTTTTATTTGCTACTTTTATGGTTGTTGCTATAGCTACAGCTGGTGGATATACTCAATCTCAAAAGGTAACTTATATAGTTGGAGGTAGTAAAAGTGAAATGCAACGTTATTTCACAATTGCTAGTATAGTTGGAGTAATAGTGGTTACTGGTACAATATTAGTACTTTCTGACCAACTTAAAGTTACTGGGGCAGATGCACAGTTTGCATTACCACAAGCTAACTTAATGTCAACATTAACTTCAGGTATTATGTCAGGTGACTTACCTTGGGTTATGATTATTGCTGGTGTGTTTATGGCATTTGTACTTTACTTATTAAATTTACCAATTATGACTATTGCTATAGGTTTCTATTTACCAATTGCAACAACTTCAATAATATTAGTTGGAGCTTTAATACGTGTAATAGTTGAAAAAATGTCTAAGAATACAGAATTAAAAGAAGTTAGAGTTGCAAATGGTATAAGTTTATCTTCCGGTCTTGTTGCTGGTGGTTCTATAATAGGTTTAATAGGAATCATATTACAAGTAACAGGGATTATAAAACCAAATGTACCAGTTGGATTTGCAGCAAGTAATACTATGGCGATCATTTTACTAATAGTGTTAGCTGTATCTACAACAGTAGCTATCCTTTCATCTAAGGTAAAGCATGATGAATAATGATGAAGTTTTAGGTATAGTATTTAAAATTTCTAATAATATTGAATATGAAATAAATAAAGGCGGAATTGTCACTATATCACAAAAACAAAATCACAGGATTCAAAATTTCTTTAGAAAATTAAAAGTTAAGATTCCAATGTATAAAAAAATGGAACTAGATAAATATAGCAGTACTGTGTTTTCACAAATTGATGGGAAACAAACTGTCAAGGAGATTGGTGAATATTTAGAACTTAAATATGGTGAGGAATGTCACCCTCTTTATGAAAGATTACTAATGTTTTTAAATCATATTGAAGTTAATTGCAACTATATCGAAAGAGTAGATGTATAAAAAATAGAATTTAAAAGTGAAATAATACCCTGAAGAATAGATAATAAAAATCTATTGTTCGGGGTATTTTTATTATAATAAAAAAATAAATTTATCAAGAGTTAAAAAAAATAAGTTGCTATAAAAATATAACAATTGCTAAAATTTGATAATTATAGTACAATTAACTTGAAAATACATAATTCAGGGGAGCAATTAGCTGAGAGGAGATTTAAATCTCGACCCTTTAAACCTGTTTGGATAATGCCACCGTAGGGAGATGAAGTAAGCTTATATAAAAATTATAAGGTCTTATCCTATAAGGGTAAGGCTTTTTTAGTATGAGTATAAATTATTAGTTATAAAAACATGAGGATGGTGAAAGAATTGGTAATAGCAGATGTAGCAGTAATGCCGTTAAGACCTTTTGAAGGCGAAGAAGAAATGTACAAAGTAGTAGATGCATGTATAGAAGAAATACAAAAGAGTGGTCTTAAGCACGAAATAGGTGCAATGAGTACAACAATAGAAGGAGAATTTGATGAAGTATTTGATCTTTTAAAAGTAGTTCATAAAATTCCATTTAATCTTGGTTGCGAAAGAGTTATAACAATAGCTAGGATAGACGAAAAAGCTGGGGGAATAACTATAGATGACAAACTTAAAAACCATAGATAAAATTAAAAATAGTTTATACCCTATATTAACATTTTTAATTTTATTAATTATATGGCAATTAGTCGTAGTAGTCAAAGATATACCTCAATATATATTGCCAGCTCCTAGTGATATAATAGGTGTATTTTATACTGATTATTTAAATCTGTATACTAACGCTGTAACAACTTTAAATGAAGCAATAATAGGGTTCATAGTAGCTATAATATTAGCTTTGACTATGGGAATACTTATGGATTTTATGCCTATATTAAAAAAGTGTGTATATCCAATAATGGTCGTATCGCAAACGATACCAACTATTGCAATAGCACCACTTTTAATAATTTGGTTTGGATTTGATATATTACCTAAAGTAATAATGGTAACTATGACTTGTTTTTTCCCGATACTTATAAGTTTCGTAGATGGAATAGATAATATAGATAAAGACTATTTGAACTTATTTAAAACAATGAATAGTAGTAAATTATCTATATTTATACATCTTAAATTTCCAATGGCGATGGATAAATTTTTCTCGGGCCTCAAAATATCTGCAACTTATGCTGTAGTCGCAGCAACAGTAGCAGAATGGTTGGGTGGAACTAATGGATTAGGTGTATATATGGTAAGAGCAAAGAGCTCATATGCACTAGATAAAGTTTTTGCTTCAACTATATTGGTAATAATATTTAGTTTGATATTTGTAGGAGTAGTACAATCTATCAAAAAAGTGACTTTAAAGCATAATAAATAAGGGGGACTTTATGAAATTTAAAAAATTAGTTAGTTTAGGTCTTGTAAGTATGCTTACAATGAGTGTACTTAGTGGTTGTTCAAATAAAAACGACAAAGATGAAGTTAAAAATGAAAGTGAAAAAATTACAATGGTACTAGATTGGACACCAAATACCAATCATACAGGATTATTTGTAGCACTTGAAAAAGGGTACTTTAAAGAACAAGGATTAGATGTTGAAATAGTACAACCACCAGATGGTGGAGCGGCAACTTTAGTTGCTACGGGAAAAGCTGATTTTGGAATAAGCTATCAAGAAGAAGTAACTTTCGCTAAAACTAGTGAAGATCCACTTCCAATAAAAGCAATAGCAACTGTGATACAACATAATACTTCTGGATTTGCTTCACCTAAGAGTAAAAGTATAATTTCACCTAAAGACTTTGAAAATAAAACTTATGGTGGATGGGGGTCTCCTTCTGAGGATGCTATATTAGATGCAGTTATGAAAAAAGAAGGTAAAGATTTTAATAAACTAAAAGTTGTAGATATTGGACAAGATGATTTCTTTAGCGCAACAAGTAAAAATATAGATTTTGCATGGATATTTGAAGGTTGGGACGTTGTAGAAGCTAATAGACGAGGAATTGATTTAAACTTTATACCTATTGGAAAAGTGGATAAAAGACTTGATTATTATACACCGCTTATAATATCTAATGAAAAATTATTAAAAGAAAATCCAGCTACAGCTAAGAAATTTTTAGAAGCTGCTACTAAGGGTTATAAATATGCAATAGAAAATCCTGTTGAAGCTGCTAAAATATTAGTAAAACATGCTCCGGAAATAGATGAAGAATTAGCTATAAAAAGCCAAGAGTATTTAGCTAGTAAGTATATAGATGACGCTGATAGATGGGGCGAAATGAAAGATGATGTATGGAATAATTATACGCAGTTTTTAAAAGAATATAAGTTAATAACTAAAGACTTAAAACCTAGTGAGGCTTACAGTAATGAATTCTTGCCAAAATAAAAAATTAAAAATAGATATAAAAAACATAAATAAAAACTATAATGAAGTAGAAGTATTAAAAAATATAAGTATAAATGTTTATGAAGGTGAGTTTGTAAGTATATTAGGGCCTAGTGGATGTGGAAAAAGTACTATATTTAATATAATCTCAAATTTAATAGACTATGATAGTGGAAAGATAAATGTAGATGGAAAGCTAAGTTATATGTATCAAAAGGATCTATTGCTTCCGCACAAAAGTATAATAGACAATGTTAGCTTACCGCTGACATTGATAAAAGAAAAGGGGCATAAAAATAAATTCTTAAAGAAAAAAGAAGCTCGTAAAAAAGTTGAAAAATACTTTGATACATTTGGTTTGACTGGATATGAAAATAAATACCCAAGTGAATTATCAGGTGGAATGAAACAAAGAGCTAATTTTTTAAGAACGTTTGTAAATTCTAATGATATAATGCTTTTAGATGAACCATTTGGAGCACTAGACTCTATTACTAAAGCATCTATGCAAAAGTGGTTATTAGAAGTTAAAGGCAAGGTGAATTCTACTATACTTTTAATAACTCATGATATTGATGAGGCTATAACTTTATCTGATAGAATTTATATTATATCAAAAAAGCCTGCAACTATTAAAAATGAATTTATAATAGATAAGAATTATTATAATGATGAGAATTTAGAAAATATTATAAAATTAAAAAAAGATATAATTAGTTTATTGTAAGTATAAAGCATATGAAATTAAATTTCATATGCTTTTTTTATGTACAAAGATTAAGTGAGTATGTATAATTTTGTATATATTTATAAAGTAATAATAAAACCATACTTAGTACAGTAATATAATCTATATAATTTTACAATTTTAATTCTTATTACTTTAAAATGGAAACTTAAGTGAAAAATATCACTAAGTATTATAATTCATGTTATAATTATAAATGACTTCAAGTTTAAACTTATAAAATGGTAAGGAGTATCAAAATGATAGAAGACACTGTAGTAGAAGATATAATGAAAGAAAATGATTATAATTTATGTGTAAAAGAAAATGACATTTATATAAATATACCAAAATCAATATTAAAAAAAGATGTAAACTTACTGAATGATTATATTAGAATATATAGCAATATAGAAAAATTAAAAGAAAATATAAATGAGTATTTGTTTGATAAAAATAGTATAGTTACTAATGATTCTATAAATAAGCAACTTATGAAAATAAAAAGTGAAGAGAATTTAGAAGAGGTACTACAATATATTTATACAGATATAAATAAAATAGAAGAAAGACTAAAAAATATATGTGCTTGTTTTTGTGTCACAATAGATGAAGTAAATTCTATTAAAGAAGAACTAGTAAATAATTATGTAAATAATTCACACAACGATGATGTCGTGGAAAAGGATTACGTAAATGAAGTAATACAACACATTAAAAACTCTAGTATGTATTCTTTAAACTCAAAATCTAGATATGGTAGTTTATCTAGTGAATATCAACTTAAAAACAAAGAGGATGTAAATGATTTTAATGACGAGGAAATTAATGGAGAATATAGTCCAATACTTGTAATTCATAGACCTGCAAAATATCATAGAGGGGAATATTTACTTGAAAATACTTCTTATGTATACATAAAAAGGCAACCTTTAGAAGCTCTTATAAAACAAGAAAAACTAGAAGAAAAAGGTATAGACTCTATGGGGGCTATAAGCTATATGAAACTTAAACACAGTCTTAGTAATGAAAATTTACAAGAAATCTTAGCAGAAATATATGTATATGCTCATAAAAATGATGCTAACTTTGAAAATATTAAACTAGCAGATATTAGTTGTAATAAGGTATGGATGACTGCGGATAAGCTAAAAAAAGAATTTAAAGAGCTTAGATATTACCATAAAAATTTAACTCAAAAAGTAAAAGAAATATATGATTCTACAGGAACATATTATACACAGATAGGTGGAAAATACATATTTAATAGTAGAGAATTATTGCATAGCTATAAGACATATAAAAGTAAAGATATAAATAACTAGGCATACTTTAAAATTTAGAGTTAAGAATATGTAAACTATATTAAGATCATGTAAAATATGATACATTTTATTAGCATAGAGCATATGTTTATAAAAAGTAAGGGAAGTGAAATTATAAACATATTATTATACTAATAGGAGATGATTAAAAATGACTACAACAGCGTGGATATTTATGGGTGTAGCTTGGACTATAATAATAGTTACAATTGGTTTGGCTCTTAATAAAATACTCAGATAAATTGTAGTTATAATAAAAGTTGATGTATATATATTTATTATATATAATAAATGTATAATCAAAATTAAATATATATTAGGTGTCGATGACTTAATAGGGAATTAGATTAAAAGTCTAAGCTACCCCAGTAACCGTAATACTGACGAAATCTTATATACCACTGAGCAATCGGGAAGGTAAGAAAGTAGAGTGAAGTTGAGCCGGGAGAACTGCCTAATATTTAACTAGTACCTTCTGAGGGTGGGACTACTAGAATTTTACTTAATGAAACAAAAGCATACTCTCAAAAGTATGCTTTTTTTTAGTACATAGTAAATTAAAGACAAGCCTTCATACAAAAACTTAGACAAACAAAAGGAGACGTAGATAGCTAGGGCTATTTATAAAAGGGAGAATGAATAAAAATAAAAATTTAATAATTTTAACTATACCGACAGTATTTTTAATTATATGTCTTGGAATTTCAATAGGAAGCTCAAACATTAATATATTAGATACAATTAATATATTACTAAATAAAATGCTAAATATTCCTTTAAGAGAAAGTATAAATCCAAAAGATATATCTATAATATGGAGTATTAGATTACCTAGAGTTTTACTTGCATTTATGGTTGGGGGATGCCTGGCAGTGAGTGGAGCAGTAGTTCAGTCTATACTTAAAAATGAATTAGCATCACCATATACACTAGGTGTATCTTCTGGAGCCTCATTAGGTGCTGGACTTGTTATAGTTCTTGGGATATCAATACCATTTTTAGGAGGACTAACACTACCAATAGTTGGATTTTTATTTGGACTTTTAACAGTATATTCGGTTATTACATTTAGTGCAAAGATAGATAAGACTATGTCAAATAACACTATAATACTTGCAGGTATGGTATTTTCACTTTTTGTAAATGCAATATTAACAACTATAACTGCTTTATTTAGTGAAGATATACAAAGTATTACTATGTGGCAAATGGGAAGCTTCTCTATGAAAGGGTGGTCATACGTTAAAGCGCTTGTTCCGTTTTTAATAATTGGTATTATAGGCGTGTTAAAATATAGTAAAGAAATGGATATTTTAACTTTTGGAGAAGAACAAGCAAAAGCTGTAGGAGTAGATACTACTAAAGTTAAAAAGCGTTTGTTTATATTTTCAACAACACTAACAGGTTCAGCAGTAGCTTTAAGTGGAACAATAGGATTTGTTGATTTAATAGCTCCTCATATAGTTAGAAAAATATTTGGTTCAAAACATAGTTATGTCATACCAATGTCCTTTTTATTTGGTGGATCTTTGATGGTTATTACTGATTTGATATCAAGGACTATAATATCACCATCAGAATTACCAGTAGGAGCAATAACAGCCCTTATAGGAGCACCATTCTTTGCATATGTATACTTTAAGTCTAAGAAAGGAAGATAAAACTATGTTAGAAATTAAAAATCTTTATTGTGGTTATGATGAAGTTGATATTATAAAAAATATTAATATAAAGGTTAAAAAAGGTGAAAACCTTTGTATAATAGGCCCAAATGGATGTGGAAAAAGTACGCTTTTAAAATCTATTGCAAATATTATAGAATATAAAGGAAATATAAAGATAGATAATAAAGAAGTCTCT
This sequence comes from Peptostreptococcaceae bacterium VA2, assembly GCA_000686145.1. Classification (GTDB taxonomy): domain Bacteria; phylum Bacillota; class Clostridia; order Peptostreptococcales; family Peptostreptococcaceae; genus Romboutsia_D. Next base: position 1,718,613 of record JMMB01000007.1, read on the forward strand.
TCTTATAATAGAAAAGAGCTGGCAACTAAGGTGGCTTTAATGAGCCAAATATCACAAATTTATTTTCCATATACTATATATGAAAGCGTAGCGCTTGGGAGATATGCTTATTCTAAGAGTGTATTTAATTCGATTAGCGGTGAAGACAAAGAAATAATATTAGATAGTCTTGAAAAAGTTGGCTTATATGATATAAAAGATAAAATGATAAGTGAACTATCGGGTGGACAGTTGCAAAGAGTATTTTTAGCAAGAACTTTTGCACAAAATCCAGATATAATCCTTTTAGATGAACCAACTAATCATCTTGATTTAAAACATCAAATAGAGCTCTTGCAACACTTAGTTAGTTGGGCTAGAGATAATGAAAAAATTGTAATAGGGGTACTTCATGACTTAAATTTAGTTCAGTATTTTTCTGATAAAGTAATTATGTTAAGCGACGGTGAAGTTGTTTCATATGGTAGTGCTAAAGAGGTTTTAGAAAGTGAAAAGCTTAAAAATGTTTATGGAATAGATATCAAAAAATTTATGGTAGAAGTGTTGGAAAAATGGCAATAAGCTGAGGAGGAGAAAATATGAGTAAAAAATTTATTATGTCGTTTAGCGGGGGGAAAGATAGCACTTTAGCACTTTATAAAATGATTAAAAAAGGATATACACCTATTGGATTACTTGTAACTGTAAAAAAAGATACAAATATTTCATGGACACATAGTATAACTAAAGAGTTATTAAACAAAGTTAGTGAAAGTTTAGAAATACCACTAATGCTAGTGGAATGCGAAGTTAGTGAGTATGAAACTAAGTTTATAGAAACTCTTAAAAAAGCTAAAGAAATGGGAGCTACTTCTTGTGTATTTGGAGATATAGATATATTAGACCATAGAAGGTGGTGTGAAGAAAGATGTAATGAAGTTGGAATGGAGGCGATACTTCCTCTATGGCAAGGTGATAGAGAAGATTTAGTTTATGAGTTTATAGATAGTGGATTTAGAACAGTTATAAAGACTGTTAATTTAAAACATTTACCTAGTGATTTTTTAGGAAAAGTTTTGAACTATGATATAGTTAAACAAATAAAAGACTTGGGATGCGATGTATGTGGTGAAAATGGAGAGTATCATACATTTGTTGTAGATGGACCTCTGTTTAAGGAAGAAGTAAAGTTTAAGAAAAAAGGTATAGTAATAAATGAAGATTATGGAAATTTAGATATATCTATTTAAAAAATACATAAATATAAAAACATCTTATAAAGAATAGATTAAAAACTATTTTATAAGGTGTTTTTGTATTTAGTAAATAAATGCATCAGCAAAGAATATTAAACCATCCTGTGAGGCAGAATTTAAGGATAGTACATTATAGAATAAAGAAGGTATTTAAGGTATAAAGAGATATATGAAGAAAGTTAAGTCATATATATAAAGTTTATAGATAAGTATTGTACACACTAAAAATACTCTATATAGTAGGTTATTTTTAGTGTGTACAATTATTGATAAATAACATAAAATAGAAGTTGTTACAAAAAATAAAATAAAGCTTAAAATCATTAATGCATAAGCAACAAAAGGAGCAATTCATGGAAAATTTATTTGACTTTTTAGAAAAAAAAATAAAAATAGAAAATGGGACAGAAAATGAAATTCAAATTACTGAAGAAGTAGTAGAAACTGAAGTACTTAACATAGAAATAGCTAAAAAAGAAATCGATGAAAAACACTTAAAATACTTGCAAGAACTAAAGGCTACATTAGCAAACGAAGAAACTATAAAGTCACCTGGTTTAGAAAAAAGAGATTATATAAGGTTAAATAGTTACGTTGGGTCTAGGCTTGATACAGATTTAAGAGGCAAAAGCAGTTCAAGAAAAAATATAGAAGCTGAATTAGAGTCTAATAAAACACAAGTATTTTCAATAGATCAATTAGAAGCTGTATCTATTGATGAGGATATTTTTGGTTATAAAGAAGATAAGTTTCTAATAGTAGACGGATCATCACTTTTATCTACTAGTTTTTATGCGACTGCTAGAGATTTATTGTTTGCAAAAACTGATGAACAGAAACAATTTGCATATACAAAACTAATGATGTCCCCAGATGGAGAATATACCAATGGAATATATATGTTTTTTAAAACATTGCTTCCATTATTGAAAAATCAAGATATAACTCATTTAGCTGTAGTAATGGATAGAAGTAGAGACACATTTAGAAGAGAAATAGACTCGCAATATAAAGCTAACAGAAGTGAGACACCTCATCCACTAAAAAGTCAATTTAAGTTGTTGACAGAGTTATTACAAGAAATAAACATTCCAGTATTTTCTCACTGTAATTATGAAGCAGATGATTTTGCAGGAAGCTTAGTTAAAAAGTTTGAAAAAGATATACCGATATTTCTTCATACAAAGGATGAGGATTATATCCAATTAGTTTCAGAGTATACTAGGTTATGGATGGTTACAGGTAAAGCAGAAGATATGTATAGTGAAATTGAAATAGATAGAACCAATTTAAATGTTCCAAGAGGCGTATTTGAATATACACCAAGTTATGTCAAGCACTTTAAAGGAATCGAACCTATTCAAATAATAGATGCAAAAGCTATAGAAGGTGATAAATCAGATAATATAAAAGGTGTTAAAAATGTTGGGCCTGTATCTAGTAGACCACTTATTGCACATTATGGATCTATAGAAGAAATATATAATAATATAGAAAATCTTGATTCTAAAAGTGAAAAAGAACTTTTAACATTCTTTAAAGAAACGCTAGGTATAAAAAGATCTCCATTAAAAAACTTATTATTATACAAAGAGGATGCTTTTATAAGTAAAAAATTAGCAACTATAAAAACTGATATTGAGGAAATTCGAGATTTACATTTAGCTAAATTAGCTTTAGATATAAATTACAATATAATGAATAAAAGATTTGAAAATTTAGGAATGAATAGTTTAATAAAAAAATAAGTTAAAGCTATACTTTTAGTACATACAAAGATGTATTAAAAAGTATAGCTTTACTAAAATAGGTAAATTAACTCTTTCAAATGAATATATCCTAATAGATATAAAAAATGAATTTCATAAAAATTTATCTAGTAAGTTAAATAATATAATACCGTTGATAAATACTATAAACTGTAAATACTAAATCTAATGAAATTAAAAATAATTAGTTTGAAAGGAAAGATAGTATTATGAAAAACAAAATAAGAAAATTAGATAAACTATTAAAATATAACAAGTCATTTGTTGAAGATAAAAAATATGAAAAATATGAAACTTCAAAAGATCCGGATAAAAAAATTGTAATATTATCATGCATGGATACAAGACTAACAGATCTATTACCAAAATCTATGAACCTTAAAAATGGAGATGCTAAGATAATTAAAAATGCAGGGGCAACTATAATGCATCCATTTGGTAGTATAATGAGAAGTATTATTGTAGCAATTTATGAATTTGAAGTTGATGAAGTACTTATAGTTGGTCACTATGGATGTGGAATGTGCAACTTGAATACAGAAGACTTATTGAATAAAATTTTACAGAGAGGAATACCAGGAGAGACGGTAACTACACTTTCTAACGCAGGTATAAATATATTGAAATTCTTACATGGATTTGAGTCAGTAGAAGAATCTATACAAGATAGTGTAAGTCTTGTTAAAAACCATCCACTAGTTCCTAAAGAAATTATAGTTCATGGCCTAGTTATGTGTCCCGAAACAGGAAAAATAGATGTTGTAGTTGATGGATACAAACAATAGCTTATATAATTATTATATAAGTTGAATTTATAAAAATATCCTAGTAGGAATAAAAATACTATAAATAAAAATAAAATTATTATAAAGCTTTAGTAAGGGTATACTAATTAAATATAAAGAATATGCTAAAAAATATAAAACGAGAAAACTTTAACTTTATCTGTATAAGGATTAAAAAAGGAGAAAAAATGATTAATAAAAAAGAAACTTTAGAAAGCAGTTTAAACTTAGACAATAGCTATAATAATTTGCCTAAATTACTTTTTAGTAAAGTTAATTTAAATATAGTGCCCTCACCAAAGATAGTTATTTTCAATAATTCTTTAGCAAAATTATTGGGACTAAATAGTGATGATTTTAAAAGTGAAGAAGGAGTGTCGCTACTTGCAGGAAATAAAAGGATAAAAGAAGGTGTATTTATAGCTCAAGCATATGCTGGACATCAGTTTGGAAACTTTGCAATACTGGGAGATGGAAGAGCACTATTAATAGGAGAGCAAATAACACCTTTGGGTGAACGGTTTGATATTCAGCTTAAAGGATCTGGTAAAACACCTTACTCTCGTGGTGGGGATGGTAAGGCTGCTCTTGGCCCAATGCTTCGTGAATATATAATAAGTGAAGGTATGCATGGTCTTGGTATTCCAACTACACGTAGTTTGGCAGTCGTTAAAACTGGTGAATTTGTATTTAGACAAAGCAGAGAAGAGGGTGCAATATTAACTCGTATAGCATCTAGTCATATTAGGTTTGGTACATTTGAATATGTATCTTATATGGGCAGTTACCAGGAACTTAAGGAACTTGCAAATTATTGTTTAAAAAGACATTTCTCATATGTAAAAGATAATAATGACAAGTACCTTAATTTACTTAATGAAGTAATAAATGTTCAGGCGAGTCTTGTTGCTAAATGGCAAGCTGTTGGATTTATACATGGTGTTATGAATACAGATAATATGACTATTAGTGGCGAGACTATTGATTACGGTCCTTGTGCTTTTATGGATAATTATAATCCGAATACTGTATTTAGCTCTATTGATATTCAAGGGCGTTATGCATATAAAAATCAACCTATTATGGCAGAGTGGAATTTATGCAGATTTGCTGAAACTTTATTACCTTTATTAGATCAAGATAAAGAGCGAGCTATAAAAATAGCTCAAGATGCTATTTCAAATTTCTCTGATTTATATTATTTTAATTGGATATCGAAGATGAGATTTAAGCTTGGTATATTTAATGAAGAGGCACAAGACAAAGTTATTATTGAAGATTTACTTAGTATTATTGAAAAGTATAGTGAGGATTATACTAACACTTTTATTTCATTAACTTTTGATAACTATAAAGATAAAGAGATGTTCAATAGTAAAGAATTTAGTAATTGGTATAAAGTATGGCAAGAAAGACTAAAAAGGCAACCAGAGTCAAAAAAAACAGTGACTAAATTGATGAAGGAATCTAATCCTGCGGTAATACCAAGAAATCATAGGGTAGAAGATGCAATAGAAGCGGCTAATAAAGGTGATTATGATGTAATGAAAAAACTTCTTGATGTAGTTTCAAGACCATATGAACACTCCAAAGATCAAGAAGAGTATTCAAAACTCCCTAAGGTTTCAGATCATAATTATAGAACTTTTTGTGGGACATAGAATAAATATTAAGTAAAGACTAGGATAATATTCTAGTCTTTTTTGTTTATAATTACAGATAAACAAAATTAAATATGTTAAAATAGAACTATCAAAAGATAAGTAAGAAATACGAATATACATATGAAGTTAATAAAAAATTATGCAGTTCTAGATTAGAGGTACGTTATGAAAATGGTATTTAAACATATAAATGAAGACATTAATTTTAACTTAATATATAAAAAAAGAAAAACATTGAGTATACAAGTTAAATTAAATGGAGAAATAAATGTATTATCTCCATTTAATGTTGAAAAAGAATTTATTTTAGATAAAGTCAAATCTAATGCTAGTTGGATAATTAGAAAGCAGAATGAAATAAATTCAATACAAAATAAAAAGGTTAAGAGAAGTATTGTAAATGGTCAAATTTTTATGTACTTAGGAAGAAACTATTCTTTAGAGGTTGTATATAATAATGATATTTCAAGCATCGATGTTAAGTTATTTAGAGGAAAGCTTGTAGTTAATACTTATACTAGTGATGAAGTAATTATAAAAAAGGCGCTTGAACTTTGGTATAGAGAAAAAGCTTTAATTAAAATTAAAGAAAAAATAGATTATTATCAATCATATTTTGAACACGAAGTTGGGAATATCAAGGTGAAAGAACAAAAAAAACGATGGGCTAGTTGCACTTTTAAAAATGATATTTTATTTAATTGGAGGTGTATAATGGCTCCTAGTGATGTACTTGACTATATTGTAGTTCATGAAATGTGTCATATGAAACATAAAAATCATTCGAAAGACTATTGGAAAAGTGTGTATTTAATACTGCCTGATTATGAATTAAGGCATAAGTGGCTTAAAGAGAATGGAATTAAATTAGATTTATAAATAGGAGAGAGTAATATGAAATTAATGCAGCTAAAGCAATATAGTATAAATGAATTTGACAAATCTGTAATAGATAGAATGTGTAAAGATAGTGATCTAAACTTAAATAAATATGTAATAAATGTAATATGTGATTTATTACAACATATACCAATGGAAGAAACTTTGAAAGTTAATGCAAAAAATAACATAAATACATATGATGAAAAAAGCATTGGTGAAATAGCGACTTATATAAGCTTAATACCGTATGTGCAAATAAAGCTTAAAGATAAAGATGATGGAGTGATTTTAACGAGTTCACTTATAGAGATGCTTATAAGTTATATAGTAGGCTATGTAACAAAAGAAGCATTTAATAAGAATATTTTGGAAATAAAAAGCACATTACAACTATCAGAGGTTTTTTATTGTAAGCTTGTACATTATTTTATCAATAATAGAAAATACTTAGTTGAAGAAATAAACAAGATAATTTAATAAATTATATATTTGAATTGTAGATAAATAAAATGTTTATTGTTTTAAATTATACAGATAGTTATAATATTAAAGGTAATTAATATATAACATAAGAAAAGGAGAATTAGATGACTAATCAATTTTTAAATAAAGAAAAATTATTCGTAAATACTAGTAAACTAGTAGAAGTAGTGTTTGCCAGTAATGGATATGAAGAATTTGATAAAAATATAGTAGAGAAAAATATAGAATTTGATAAACAAAAAACGTATGAAATAGCTGGAAGTAATTTTTTTGATTTTAACCAAGAATTATACGAAGACATAAACCATATGAACTCTATAAGTTCAGGGTTATACTGTGAAATGTCTTTAATAACATATAGAATATTTATATGGAGTTCAAAAGGAGAGGGATTTGAAATTTTCAAACATGTTCTAAGAGGTGAAGAAATAAACAATTTAAAAAGTGAAAAAGATTTAAAAGAGTATGTATATATACATTTAAATGAACTAGAACAAGGTGTATTAAAAACATATAGTAAAGAGATTGAAGAAAGTTTTAAACAATTTGGAATGGCAATAGAAACTAGAGCATTGCCGCTACAAAATATACTTCAAAGTTTAAGTATAGAAAATAATATCAAGGATTTTAGCAAATAAACAAAAGCCCTATATACTTAGGGCTTTATTATAGACACAAATAAAATTCCTAGTAGGAATAAACACTTATTAAATTAAATCAATTGAAATTTAACCTAATTTTAAAGATTTATTAATACAACTTTAATATTTAACACTTACTTAACATTGTTTTAACTTTAGTTTAACACTATATGACATTTTCTTTGATAGAATTATTTTGTAATAATAAATAATAAAATAAACATGCTTATACTTTAAGGAGGAAATAAAACGTGGAAATAGCAATAAATTTAATGGGTGGTCTAGGATTATTCTTATATGGTATGAATCTAATGGGAGATGGACTACAAAAATCAGCAGGTTCTAAACTAAGGCGAATAATTGAACTTTTAACTAGTAATGTACTTATGGGTGTTATAGTCGGTGCTTTAGTTACAGCAATAATACAAAGTAGTAGTGCAACAACTGTAATGGTAGTAGGATTTGTTAATGCAGGTATAATGACTCTACCTCAAGCAATAGGTGTTATAATGGGTGCTAATATAGGTACAACTATAACAGCACAGATTGTATCACTAAATTTAGTAGGTCTTGCTCCAGTAGCTTTAGGAATAGGTATAATATTTTACTTATTCTCAGGTAAACCAAAAACTAAAAATGTAGCGGAAATATTAATAGGATTTGGTATATTATTTACAGGTATGGATTTTATGAAAGATGCCGTTAAACCTTTAACTGAATTCCCAATATTTATTGAGGCATTAAGCAGTTTAGGCCAAAATCCAATACTTGGAGTACTATTAGGATTTGGGATAACAGCAATAGTTCAAAGTTCAAGTGCTTCAATGGGAATGTTACTTGCAGTTTCATCAACAGGTGCAATAGGGTTAGGAGCAGCATTACCTATATTATATGGAGAAAATATAGGTACTTGTGTAACTTCATTAATATCTAGTATAGGTGCTAGTAAAAATGCAAGAAGAGCGGCAACAATGCATTTAATATTTAACATAATTGGAACTATGGTATTTATGTTAGTATTAACTAAGCCAATAACTATGTTAGTAACTCATCTAGATCCCACAGATGTTAGTAGACAAATAGCAAATTCACACACTTTGTTTAATATAACTAATGTAATATTATTATTGCCTTTCTCTAAGCTAATAGTTAAACTTACTATGAAACTTGTACCAGAGAGAGAAGATGAAATAGAAGATAAGAAAACAGTTAAATATATAGATGAAAGAATGATGGAGACGCCATCAATAGCATTATCTAATACAGTTAAAGAAACTTTAAGAATGGGCAATAAAGCTAAAAATGCACTTATCAATTCTATGGAAGGCTTATTAGAACAATCTGAAAATAAGATTAAGAAATCGTTAGAAGAAGAAAAGGTAGTAAATAATTTACAAAAGTTAATATTAAACTATCTATTAAAATTATCTAAAGTATCTTTAAATAATGAGTCTAGAGAAAATGTTGATGCATTATTCAATACCGTAAATGATATCGAAAGAATAGGAGATCATGCTGAAAATATAGCTGAATTAGGCGAAATAATTTTAGAAAAACAATTAAGCTTATCTAAAGAAGGTACTGAAGAATTAAATCAAATGTATGAGAGAGTTGTTTCTACTTATACTTATGCACTTAAATGTATGGAAAACTATGATATTGATTTAGCTTGTAGAGTTATTAAAATGGAAGAACAAGTAAATATGATGGAAAAATCATGTCGTGAAAATCATATGAGACGACTGAATGAAAATTTATGTACTATAGACAATGGAGTGATATTCTTGGATATAATAAGTAACCTAGAAAGAGTGTCTGATCATTCTGTAAATATAGCACAAAGAGTTATCAAATTATCAAATGGAAACATAGCATAAATAAAAAAAGATCTTATCTCCTTATTTCAGATAAGATCTTTTTTTATTTAAAAATATCTTATTAGGGCTAAAAATATAAGGATGGCTCCAGAGATCCATGATAAATTTATATCTACCTTTTCAATGAATCTGCTCCCTAAGTGAGAACCTAAGCAATATACTCATTCTATAGTTACTTCAAGTTGTTAATTAAACTCTTATTTATCTATTTTACTAATTTTGTTGCCCATTTGTTGCCCATTTAAAAATAATTATAACATAGACTCAAAAATATTTGTACTATCTCTTTCTAATTTCTTAGTGACATGAGTGTATATATCCATAGTAGTAGATATATTTTTATGTCCTAACCTTTCAGAAACTACCTTCATAGGAACACCACCTTCTAACATAAGGGTGGCATGTGTATGTCTTAATGTATGAATAGAGAAGTACATACCAAACTTACTTCTAGTAACTCTATTCATATACCTTATATCATAAGCAGTTATTATCTTGCCACTATCATTAGGTTTAATACATACAAAGTCTATATTAGGATGCAATCTATTCATATTTTCTTTATGCTCTTTGAGAATATTAACTAAAGTATCTCCGATTGATATTGTTCTATAAGAGGTCTTAGTTTTAGGAGAGTTTAGTTCCCATTCTCCACCTTTCTTATAAGTTATACTATGGGTTATATTTATAGTCTTAGCATCTAAGTCTACATTTTCCCACTTTAATGCTAGTACTTCACCACGTCTCATTCCAGTATGAAAAGCTATTGATATAGGAATATAGAAATAATGTTCTTCACCTTTGTAATAATTAGATATTTTCTTAAAGTTACTTATAGATATGGTGCTTATTTCATCATTATCATTATATCTATAATCTCTTAACGATACATACTGCATAGGATTCTGCTTTAATAACTCATGTGGATATACGGCTAATTTCAGAGATTTGCTTAATACATTGTGTATCTTTTTTAAATATTGCTTTGCATATCCTCTTTTATACATATCATCAAATAAATCTTGTATAAGAGCAGGAGTTATATTATTCAATTTATATTCTCCTAAATGTGGCTTTATAAAGTTCTTTATAGCATTTTCATGAGTAACTTGAGTTGAATATTTTAATTTTACTAGACTATAAGTTTCATAGAAGGAATCCATATAATCAGACATACTCATATTAGATTCTACTGTAATTTTACCACAATTTTCATATTCCTCTTGTGCTTTAATTAAAGCTAATTCAGCTTCCTTCTTAATTTTGTATCCACCTTTTGATTTTCTTTGTCTCTTACCATCAACTTTAGCTAATTCAATAAACCAAGACCATTTGTCTCCACGTTTTCTAACTGGCATATACTAACCTCCTAATTTTTAAGTTGGTTAGTTAGAATAAAATTATATAATTATAATAACATAATTTTTTAACAAGTATAATAATATACCAAATAAAGGATTTTGTATATTTTTGTAGAATTATACATTAGTGGTAAAAATATATAACTAGCAAAAAAAAGTGAACAGAGGAGTTAAGTATGAATGAATTAAAATTAGAAATATTAAGAAAACTAGAGTTTGGTTTAAAGGTGACATATAATATAGTTGGTGTAGATAGAGAAATATTTAATAACGCTGTTAAAGAACTTGCTCAAGAAGGATATGTCACTTATACACCTGAAACACATAAGCTATTCATAGATGATGTTAATTATGTAAGAATAACCGAAAAAGGTAAAACTTACATACAAAGCATAAGATAAATAAAAAAAGGCGTATAGACAATATGTTAATATCATCTATACGCCTTAAATTTATTACCAATCAAACTATTTAAAAAACTAAATTAATACATCCACCTAAAAATAAACAGTAGAAAAATATTTTCTTAGTTGTTGTACTTTTAGCCTTCATAGCAGAGACTATTAAACCTATCACCATTAAATTTAAAATTAAATTATTCATAAAATTACCATCCTTTATTATTTATTATCGATTATTAAAACCACAGTTTTAAAAAGTTGGTGTTCTAGACAAGCATAGCTCGTATGGAACGAATTATAGCCTTCTAAGGAGTGCAAACCCTAGAGGGCAAGCTTTACTATAAAGAGGAGCAGAGTGACGAGTGTAAGGGGCAATGAGAGCTTCGATATTTTCGAAATTAAAATTAAAATTTATTTTTCTAATCTAAAAACTTTATAGCAAGGAATATTGTTTTTTACAGTTCTCTTGCTTGTATTTATGTCATATCCAAAATCCTTTAAAAATACTTTCATTTGTTTCTTATCAAAAGTCTCACCATAAACTCTATTTATAAAGTCAGCTATTTCTTGATTATTGGGGATGAAATCTCCACCCTTCGAGCTTTTAGATGCCAAGCCAAATTTTTGACCTTCTACAAAGAAACATTTCTTTTCTATGTAATTTATAACCTTGTCTTCTTTGCTAATCCTTTTCTGACGATTATATTGATACATTAATTTAGCATTCTTAACCTGATAGTTATATTCTTTTACTAACACTTCTATAACTTCATTAAATCCATCAGATTCAAGCCAGTTCTCATCAACTTCCTCTGTTAAGCAATATACTAAATCATAAATGATATCTTCTTCTAGACCATATATAAGGTCTATAAAAAGGGTATTAGTAAAGTCGCTTTTATTTATAAAAACATCTTTTATTATATTAAATTGTTCTAATGGAGTAGGGGCATTAATGATACTTTCTACTGCATCAATAAAATCTATATTTTTAAGTCTTAACTGTTCATTCTCAATATAACAATTTTTATCATTTTGTAATATTTCAAATACTTTATTTCGAAAAGTTGCTTCATACTTTCTCCTATTATGTACATCACCAAACGTTTTTCCTTCATTAAGTAAAAGTTCTAATTTTTCTAACTGCTTCTTAGTAAATATTCTATCTTTATTACATAAAATGTATTTTAATATTCCTGTAGATGAAGATTCAGTGAATATATTACCCTCTACATCCATTCTCTTACCTTCAGATTCATTCTGAGCATCTAGTAGAGTATAATTATTTAATTCATTTCCTTCTACAGCTTGTGAGTATTTATCTATAGAAACAGACTTTACTTTTGTAGTTACTACTTTTCTCACTCCATTTACAGTAACTCTTTTACTATAACAATCTCGACTAGAAGATGTGCGTTTACCTTCTTGATACAAACTTTTATATGCAGTAGACTTTACAATCCTCAGTAGGTAGCTATATAACATTGCACATTTTTCTTCATCTACAAGAACATCGCATAGCTTATCTACAGTTGTTATATCTATACCTTGTGGCAATCTCATGCAGTCTTCTACATAATTATAAAATGCTTGCAGTCCTTGCAATCTAGCTTCTTGTAAATGTTCTTCCATGTCATTCTTTTCTATGTTTGTATTGAATAATTTCACATATATGTTCTCACAAGCTTTGAAGTATGTATCAAATCGTGTTTCTCTTTCCTTCATATCCATCTTTCTATGTTTCATATAGTAGCCAAAGGTTTTACATGTCTTACCCATAAAGCTTTCAACCTTACCTGAATACAATTCCTTCTTTCCAGTGTTCTCATTCATATCCATAATTTCTGTAGTTGTATAACACATTTCAAACATTTTATTTATTGTGTCTTTAACTGTATTACATTTTCTCAATTCATCTATTTTAATTAACATCTTATATTTCTCCTCTCAATCTCTCCTAATTTATTATCAAAAAATATAAATAGAGTAGGGGAGTTAGCCCTACTCTCAATTATGTTTATTCTATTGTTAGTTCATCTATATCAACACTAGTGTCTATCAGCTCATAGTAGCTATCTGTAGGTTCATTATCTCTGTCATAAACCAAATACTCTATATACTCATTAATGTTCTCTAAACTGTTCAGAACATCTAGTAGAGTATTCTCAATATCATCTAAATAATTCTCTATAATATTCTCTATAAAGCTATTATCAGATTGAGCATCCTCATCTAGTAGAAGAGATACAATATCTTCGTCTATGTAATTAGCTATTGTAGGATTATCTAAAAGCTCTATAAGTTTCTCAACCTTTAGACCCTTATCCTCATTATCTATTGCAAAAAATGATTTTAAATCTTCTATAAGTAATATCATCTATTTTTCACCTCTTGCTTGCTCTAATGCTTTAATTACTTCTTTGAAATTTATGTAGACATACTTGTTGCTTACGAAGCCTGAATTTATATAAGATACGATAGGTCTATAGACATCTGAAAGGAGAGAGTAGATAACGTCACTTAGTAGGTTAGCTGTATAATCATTTTTTGAAAGGTAAGATACTAATTTATCTAATTTAGATTTGTTATCCTTACAAGCTAGTATCGACTCTATACTAGAATGTTTCTCGTTAAACTGTTTAGAAATATGTATTAAATTTCCATTTTCATCAAATTCGATTTTTACATTTTTATCTTCTTTCAATTTATTTATAATGTTCTTTTGGATATTATCACGATAAGTCTTTTTAGAAGATTGCGAATAGAGTTGTTTAGATATAGATTTGATATCAGAGTGTTCTAGGACATACTTTATTTCTTCTTCTCCAAGTCCAAGAGAGCTATATTTATCCATGAAAATCTTTTGTTGTTTTGTTGTAAGTGTATCTATATTTTGCGATATATACTTTGTTATGCCTTCTATTCTTTCAGTAGGCTTACTATCTGTTATAACAAAATTACTCATGGCATCGATATCGTTTGTATTAATACTCTTCATTGTTGCATATTCTAGTGCTGTCATTTGCTTATCATCATTAGTAGTAATAGGAGCATCGAAAGTAGTCATATTAAGTGTGGTATAAGTATCCTTGTATGTTCCGTCTCCATTGTAAACTCTCTTATATTCAATATTAGTCGTTTTATTATTCCTAAGCTCAGATATGAACTTGTTTTTTATCGTAGCTAATATACTTGCAACAAGCATATTCACACTTTCTTTAGTAGCAAATAAGGCTTTAAATTTATTGATATCTTTATTTATTGGATATTTATTGTGATTACCTTCATATATGCTATTTAATATCTCAAGCACTGCTAATCTACCTCTTGTAGAATATTCTTCATTATCATTGTTAGCTTGTAGTTCTCTAGTGAATATTGTTCTTGCTTTCTTTTCTGCTGATAAGAATAATATATCTAAATCTGTTTGTTTGTCTTCTTTCTTAACCTTCTTAGCTACTAAATAGTGTCCGTATGCTTTAGACCATCCTACAGAATTGTATGATTTCTCATGCTGATTATCTTCCTTAACCTCATATGAGCATTCAACGATATAATCTATTATTGATTTGTAAGTGCTCATTTCTTGTATTACTTCTAAATTTATTCTTTTGTTATTATTATTGTTATTCATGTTTTTTCTCCGATTTTAATTATTTTTGGTGTTGACTTTTAGTTACGCTTAGTTTAAAATCAGAAGAGTAGAGGAGTCGCAAACTTTAATCTACAATTCTAATTTTAATATGATTTTCTATCTTTCTACAAAATAGAATTTATAACCATGTGTGGTATGTCTAGTACCATAACAACATTTATAAATTCCTTGGTGGCTAATTTTTAAATTTCTACTAGCAGATAAGATAGTTTTAAATAATTGAGGTGCTTCAGAGCCGATTTTTTCAGCTATTATGAAACGCTTTTTTTGCTTGTTTAAATATTTTTTATTTTGCTGATTTTCCATCTTAGTAACCCATCTAAGATTATAATGATGATTATTAGATTTATTTCTATCGATGTGGTCAACTTCTGCACCTTCAAAGTAACCTTCTACAAAAGCTAATCCTACTAATCTGTGTGCTTCTATACTTTTTTGTATTCCACTATGAGAAAGTGTGTATTTTAAATAATCGCTCGACTTACTTCCCTTTAAAAATTTCTTTGTAATCTCGTTATATAATCTACCATCGCTAAAAATAGTAAAATTTGTATAATGTTCAAATCCTTCAATTTCACTCACTCTCTTAGTTAAAACCTCTTTATTATTATTTATCATTCTGATTTCCTCCATTTTATTTTATTATCGATTATGCTAATGTAAATCTATATCCGTTAGATGTTTTTGCGTATCCATTTATACATCTATTAATACCATTTTTGTTTACTTTAAGCTGTATAGATGCTTCTGTAATAGAATCAAATAGTGTCTTTTCTTTTGTAACAACATCTTCTGCGATAACTCTTTTCTTTTTGTTGGAATAACTACATCTTTTTGTTCTATTTCTCTTAAGAGAGTCTTCTTTAGTTATCCAAATTAAGTTAGAGTAGTTATTATTAAGTCTATTTCTATCGATATGAGAAGCAACTGTTTTAACTTCAGGAGCATCATTTAATACAAAAGCTAGGGCTACTAATCTTTGTGCATCCATACTTTTTTGTACTGATTTTCCTTCATCAGTTTTACCTGACATCGTGTATTTTTTAGACTGTGAAGTACGACCTGTTAAGAATCTTTCTGTCTCGAAATTGTATAGTCTACCATCAGATAGTATTAAGTAATTGCTGTAAGGCAAAAGTCCTTTTATTTTCGATACCTTTTTTATCATTATGCTTTCATCAATCGTTGCTCTAAAAAGGCTTTCTTTAGACATATCACATAGTCCATTTCTATTTGTATAATTATTAATTTTTAACATTTTTTATTAATCTCCTTATTATTTTTATTATTTTTTATTGTTAATTCTTATTAATTCTTATTAATTCTTATTAATTTTAATCTTGTATGTATTCTATCCAGTTCAGTAGAGAAGAGGAGTTAGCATCACAATTAGATGATTGTCTTCCAAATATACCTTTAATCTTACTCAACAACTGAGCCTGCTTATTCTCACTCATCTTGTTGATGTCTTTACCTTTAAGAAGTTTCCTACATAAATCCATATTATCAAAATCATCTTTTGTAATATCCATTATAAGTTGATACATCTTATCTCTTTTTTCTGTGTTACCTCTAAGCTCTATAATTTGTTTCTCTAATTCTTCATATTTTAACATTCTATAAATCCTCCTTATTTATTAAATCTTCTAGTTCTATTTGTAATATTTTAGCTAGCTTTACAGCAGTGGAAAAACTCATCTGAACTGCACCTGTTCTGTATCTCCATAAAATAGTTCTTGATACGTCTAACATATTTGAAATTTCAATTGTTGTGTATGAGCTTTCTTTTATTTTCTCATTTAAGTATTCTAAATTCATCATTTTACCTCCCAGTAGTTTAATTTTCTTTATATTTTTATACTCGGATTTGTTTACTAAATGAAACATATTTTAGAAATTATTTTTGATTTTCATGAATTATTTTCCATTGTAAATGTGTCTCTTGTAATTACCATTCCAAGTACATAAGTTATTGTCTCTTTCATCTTTTAGCTCTTTCATCAACTCATCTGTTTCATACCAAGAGCCTATTGCAGTAGTTATAGGTTTCTCATATCTATCTATTGCTTTTTTTAATCGACTTTCATATATTTTTTGCTTACACTGTGCTACAACCTTCTGCATATCATCTGTAATTCCATATTTTTCTTTGAACTCTTGAATTTCATTTACATCATTTGCACAGACTTTAGTGGCTCTGAAACACATATGATAGCCATATTTCTTTAATAGGATTGAATTAAATTCATTTTTAAACTTCTTTAGTTTAAATAAATCTCTAGGAATATCTTTGATTTTTTTATCTGAGCTTTTTCTTCCATATGCTAAATCTGAAAGTTTTTCTACTCCAAAGCCTTTAAGTAATTCATCTTCTATATCATCAATTTCCTTTTTTTCACTACCTTCTAGTATTTTGTAACTATTAAAAGGTATTTCTTTGTCTTCATTTCCAAATTCCTCAATTATGTCTCTATTGTCTATTACTGCTATTCTGACATCGTATTTAACTATAGAGCCTTCATTCACCATACTATCTAGAGCACTTTGGAACATGTAATTTAAACTTTTTCCTTCGATTCTAAAGAAATCATTGATGTCTTTATTTGTAATTTGACCTTCATTGAATTTTCTGTTCATATAACCCCAAGCTTGAGTTGTAATTTTTGAATACTCCATCCAATTGTTGAAGCTACCAGTATAAGTGTTGTTTGGTTTACTGACAACTAAGCCATATATAAGAGGTTTAAATTGCTCTTTTATAGTGTTATACTCATCTCTTGTAGTCCCTTTATCACTTCTAGTTTTCTCGTGAGCAACTTCATAAATCTCATCAATAACAAATTTATTGCCTTCTTTATGATTTCTAACATATCTATCAAGCTCCTTTAGTTGGGATTTTTTACTATTACCTGCTTTCTCTTTAACCTCTAATACCGAACATAACTCCTTATAATTCTTTAATACTTGTCCTTGTGTTAAGTTTTCAATTTTCATTTAATTTACCTACCTTTTCTTATTTTTATTTTTCATTTATAAAAGTTGAACATTAATTTTTTGGTATAATACTCTTTTTTTTTTTATACTATACCAAAAAATTAATGTTCAACTTTTTAGTTCTTTATTAAATCTCTACTACTAGGCTTGGACTTGTTCTAAGTAAATTAATATCTCTTCATTATTCATTCCATAGGCTTTAGCTACTGTAAGTATCTCACAAGCTCTTAAAAGCCTTCTTCCTGATTCATACTGATAAATAGTTTGGGTGTTTAATCCAAGCTTATCAGCCATTTGTACTCTAGACATACTCTGTCTAAGTCTTGCTTGTTGTAATATGTTCATTTGTAAAATCCTCCTTTTATTTATCTCTT
Source organism: Peptostreptococcaceae bacterium VA2 (assembly GCA_000686145.1). Taxonomy (GTDB): domain Bacteria; phylum Bacillota; class Clostridia; order Peptostreptococcales; family Peptostreptococcaceae; genus Romboutsia_D. Next base: position 1,736,734 of record JMMB01000007.1, read on the forward strand.
TTTGATATGTATAAAGTTAAAAAATATTGTAGGGGTTATTAAGATTAATATTAATTCTTTTTTAACCCCTACACTTATAAGTACATTTTTAAATCTTCATTTTTATCATTTTCGAATAAAAACTTACAAACTTTTTTTTATTTTTTAAAAATTCCTATCTAATATTATCTACGACACGAAAACACCATTTTTATCATTTTCAAATTTGTAATCGTTATGTTAATACCATTTTTATAGATGTAAAAATTTTATTTAGTTTAAGACTAACTTTTTTAAAATTCATCTACACTTATAAGTACAATCCAAAATGGTAGTTTTTGACTAACATTGACAAAAGTTTATAACTTTTTTCAAGTCTTTTAATCCTTACATATTAATACACCGAAACTAAATCTTCATTTTTATCATTTTCAAATAAAAACTTACAAACTTTTTTTTATTTTTTTAAAATATCTCTATACTTAAATCTTGTACACGAGATGGTACTTTTGACCTCTGAAATTAAAATAATTTAGCCTTACACTTACTACACCGTTTTCGAGTAGTAGTTTTTGTCATTTAAAGTTAAAACATCTCTATATCTTTCTACACCGTTTTCAAACCACCATTTTCATATCATCAAGTTTTATAAAACCTTATAATAACACCCTTCTTCTAGTATTTAATTTTTTTTGAAGTAGATGAAGTATAGGAAGTAGAACAGAAAGCCTAAATTAGATGGTTTTCCTAATTCACAAGACAAAATAAGGAAAAATTTGGTATAATACCTACTGAGGATGAGAGATTATATATAAAATTATAAGTAAATAGGGGGGAATGAGTTTTATGAATAGGAAAAAAGTAGCAATAGGGGCAATGGCAATATTGTCTTTATCATTAGTAGGATGTAGCAAAGAAAAGCTAGATGTTAACTTTGATAGTTATTACATTGAATCAGAGACTAAGGATAGAATTAAAGAATGTATAGAAGTTAATGTTAATGCAAATGAAATTAGCAACAACACTTTAAACCAAATCTTAGATGGAATAGGCAATAAGAATATGGATACCGAGGTAGTAGTTAACAATATCCAAGGAGTACAGATAGCTAAGGTTACTGAGAAAGATAACAAGACTACAATGGATGTTGATGAAAAGTATAAATCAGGTAAGAAATATGATGTTGAGTTTAAAAGCCTAGATAAGATGAAAGAGAGTGTAAACACTTCTAGAGGATACATTACTCAAGCACTTCTAGAATGTATCAACGATGAAATGAATAAGTACAAGAGACCAAATAGTACAATAAGAGAGACAAGAGATATAGATAATGATTATCTCAAAGGATTAGCTGAAGCTTTTGGTGGAACTGAGGATTTAGACTTAAGTGAGCTAACTACTAAGAGCAAAGACTTTATGGATGACGAGCATGTAAAGGAAGCTATGGAGTTATTACTTTTAACTCAAAAAAACCATAAAGATATGATTAAGTATGGAAAAGCATACAAAGAGAATAAACTTGATAGAGACTTAGAAAGCTTTAAAGGTGCTCTGTTAGAGTTTAGAGGTCACATAGCAACATATCAAATGCAAGTCAGTTCTTTAGATGAGTAATACTTATTTATAGACTTGATAATATAAATAATATAGGTGAACTAAAATTTTGGATTTCTTATATACAGTTTTCCAAAAAAAAGGTTCACTATAAATGATTCATCAAGTTTTATATATTGTATCTATTTTGAAATATTTATGAAAATGAAAAGCTGAAGGCGATAGTATCACACTCAGGTCAAAATAGAACAAAGTTCTAAACTGGAACTTTGATTTTTCAACATTAGTCATACCAACGGTTTCAGAACTTGAAAAAGTAGAAAATCAGGAAAATACAACTAAGAGCGTGGTAGCATGAGTATACTTATGACAGGATTTATGTCTTTTATGGGAGCATTAACAGGTGGGTTTATTATATCACTTGTAGCAATAAAAATTATGAATGAAAGATATGTTAAGAAAGGAGATGAGTAAAATGGCAAATAAAATAATAGATATGCAAGATTTTCAAGAAGAGGTTGATGTAAAATATGGTGAAGGTGAGTGGACTGTATTAGAGTTTACAGACAAGAGAAGTCCTGTAGCTCTTGAGCATAAGTGTGGTGCAATTAAAAGGTATAGTAGGGCTACGACTTTTACAAATGGTCGTACAGTCCATTGTAGCAAGTGTGATAGCGTTAAAAAAGGTAGACCTAGCATAACTTTTGAAGAGTTGGATGCTAGAATAAAAGGAGCTACACATAACACATATGAATTAGTGAGTCTAGAAGACTCTTCAGAGTTTGTTGTTAGACACACTAGTTGTAATAGAAAACCTTTTAAGACTTCAGTAACAAGATTCTTTAGTAGGAATCAACGTTGCCAATGTAGTAAAAGGGGAGTTGTTGGAAGGAAGCCTGATGGCTATGTGGACTGTGTGTAAGTCAGCACAAACCAAGCTAAAGGGAAAGGGGTACACCAAAGGACTTGTTACTTGTAATGCTTAGGGCTACCTATGAAAAATGAAAACCATTAGAGACATGAGCAAAGCGAATGTAAAGCGAATTAACGCAGTTAATTCAAGACTAATACTAGTGTCATAGTAAAGCTAATTAGACATAAGATTAGATACTTATTGATATATAAAGGATTTATCTCTTAATTAAGCTGTTGCAAAAAGAGCTGGAGTTTCAACAGTAACAATTTATAAATATCCTGAAATAGCTGATAAAATTAAAGGTGTTCGTGATGGTGAAACTTTAAAGCGTGTAAAAAAAAGAAATAATGTTACAATTAGTCAGTTGGAAGCTATAAATCAAGGGTTAGAATTAAAAATAGAAGAATTAAAAAAAGAAAATAAAGAGTTAAAAAATAGGATAGAAATTCAGAATGGAGAAATATTTAAACTAAAAAATAAAATGTAAAATTATGTTAAAATATATAGTAATATAGTATGTTTGATGGAGGAATTTTTATGGAATTAAATCAAGAATTAATAAACAGGGATTATAGTAAGTTACCAAAACAGTATTGGGCAAATCAAAATTTATGTTGGTATCTTCACGATGTAATTATGTCTATATTTTTAGAGGTAGTAGATGAAGATTTAATAAATACTAAAATAGATTTAACTAATGAAGAAAATACAGATATATTGGATGATTGTGAAGATGTATATGCATGGTTAAAGAACTCAGGAAGAGATAATGAGTTTACTACAATATTTTGTAAAGATTTATCTATGAGGTTAATAGGAGATTTTTTAAATTATATTCATGAAGTACTATCAAATTTAGAAAGAGGAAAAATAACTATAGCTTGTGATTTACTAAGAAAGCCATTTAAAGATAATTTATTATATATTGAGTGGATATTATTTAATGATAGCGAATTGAGTAACCTAGTTTATAATGAAGAGATAGACAAATATGCTATGGGAAGAAGTGGTTTAAGTAAAAACTATGTCGAGCAAATAGTAAAATATAATGTATCTCAAAATAGATTTATAAATGCATTCAGGAGCGAAGAATTTGAGCAAGAAATTTATGATATCAGATATAATTATGATAGTCCAAATAGCCTAGAGTTAGTTTGGAATAAAGCTACTCACCTAGTTACAACAGGAAGACAAATAAAATCTAGAAGTTTTAATTTTATATATCATGATATGAATGATTACGATGAATACTGGAGTTACTTATACGGTAAACTGCCAACATTACTTTTACATACTCTAGGGGTTGTTGAAAATATATTTGACAAGTATTTCAGAAGTATAAGTGAAACTAGTAAAAAGTATAACTTTTCACTAATAATGGGAAAGTTCTTTGGAGTTGAAGAAAGTACACGAGATTTTGCTGATATAATATCAAGTTTCAAAGATGGTAATTTAAATCTAATTTGTGAAAATTGTAAAGAAGTCGTTAAACTCAATAAACCTGAAAAATATATGTTTTATAACTATTGGGATGTTATCTGTCCTAAATGTAAACAAGAAATTAATACATGTAGGTATTTTTTCTTAGAAAAATATATTTCAAATTAGAGATTAAATATCTTAGTTTATCAAAATTAATATATTAATTAAGATATATATATATTTAATCAAGTAGTATAAATATAAAAATAGCACTTGATTAAATATATAAATAGAGATATAAATGCAAGTAAGAATATTCTAAAAGAAGGATTAAGATTAGTGAGCTTGGAACAAGCTTGTTAGCCTATGAATACATAGTACAAATACATTAGTGTTAGTTTACAGAAGCTTAGAATGGCACTGAGAGCTTCACTATTTTGATAAGTCAAAAGGAAAATAGATTAGTAGTATTTCTTTTATGCTACATTAGACAACAGATATATACTACTAGCATTTCTAATAGATACATATGAATACCTTAGTAATTTCAACGTTTTTTCACTATCGTTCTCACCGATAGTTGATTTTAAATCTATGTAATCTCCCAAGCCTTATCACTATCCATAATCTTTATTAATTTTGCATATCCTCTTTCACTTAGAAGATATATATTATTGGCTTGAGTAACACTTGCTTTAGCATATCCCAGTGTTTCTACCAACGTGTCGTTCTGAACGACCCCTTTTAAATCTATGTAATATATTCCAATTTTAAATCTTTTTATGTTGCTAGATATCCTAGCTCTAACATTTTTTGTTTCCATATTGTGTATCTCTGCTATCTGCTTATCTGTAAGACATATTTTACCTTCTCCAAACCCACTTGCTATAACTGCGATATCTATTATGTGTGTAATTTATGTAAATTATTTATGTTTATAATAGTTTACATAAATGGAAAATAGGTAAACCTATACGAGTATGTAAGTATACCAATGATAGATATAGACCAATGAGGATTGGTGTATTTCTATATATACAAACCGAATAATTATTGTTATTTATTTTTGTTAATTATTTTTAATAGACTATATTTTTATATAGTCTATCTCCTAGAGTTCTCTATACATTGTTATTCTATTACCTTCTTTCACAAGCTAGATAGAGTATAGAGAGTTCTAAGAGGTAGATTACATATCCTCCAATTCTTATTTTTAGTTTTACATATTTTTTTATAATGTTAGGAGTTGATTACTTTCAGCTCCTATCTCCTAACAATTCAATAACACAATTCAATCTAATTACAATCTAATATAATCCAATAAACAATATGCTAGTGTGGCTCAATTGGCAGAGCAATTGCCTTGTAAGCAATAGGTTGTAGGTTCGATTCCTATCACTAGCTCCAATTAAATAAATTAGAAGAGAAGGAAAGTAAATGAACAGAGCAATAAAAGAACTAACTCTTCTAATTAAAGAAGAGATGCAGAAAGAAGATATAACATTAAGAGAAGAAGATTTAGGTATTATTATATGTATTCTTTTAAGGGTTATAAGTGATGTAGAGGTATATGATATGATACTCTGCTTAGATACAGAAGACACAGAGAGTGAGGTATAACTTATGAGTAGTAATAACAAGACATGCTTCATACTGAATGAAGATGTGTATAGCTTCAGAGCTGTAGATGCAGATGTCTTTGCTAATGTATGTGAAGCATTAGACATTAGTATAGAAGAGCTTAGAGATGATTTAAATAGACAAGACTTAGTAGTTATTATTCATATGATGTACTACTCTATAAGAGACAGAAAGAGCTTAGTGATAGAAGACTTATATAAGTTAGATGCAGAACATTTAGAATTGCTATTAGATTTATATATACAAGCTAATAAGTAGGTGATTATAATGCCTAAGATACTATGTAAGCATTGTTTAAAAGTACACGAGAGAGAGTATGACTGTCATGCGAAGACTAATCATGAACGTAAGTATAAGATAGAATATAATAAACAATATGACAAATGCTATAACTCTAGAAAATGGAAAAGAGTAAGGACTGAAGTATTAAAAGATAATGATTACTGTTGTGAAGTATGCAAGCAGTTAGGAATAGTAAATTATACAGATATACAAGTTCATCACATAACTAAGATAATTGATAACGATGAATTAATGTTTGATAAATCTAATTTGTTAGTTGTATGTAGAGAACATCATAGACAAATAGAAGGCATGAATTTAAATGAGGTTGTAAGCTATGTTGAAGAGTTGAAGAGTAAGTAATGAGAGAAGGGGTATGGGCTTCTAACATTCGCTTCTAAGGGGGTTGAACAGACAAGGGGTGATTCGCTTACACAAAATTCCCACAGAGAGATTTTCAACCCCCATAACAAAGGTAGGTGAATAATAGATGGCTAAGAGCAAACCAGTTACGTTAGCAACTGGACATAGAACTAAAGAAGAAATACAACAAAGAAAAGAAAATGAAGAACGGCTAAAGTGCTCAACTGATAAAGTACATATTGCACCAAAGTGGCTATGTAAGGATGCAAAGAAAGAGTATAAGAAATTAATTGCAGAGTTAAAAGATTCTGAAATAATAACTAATATAGATATACCAGTTGTAGCCATAATTGCAGATGCTTATGTTAAGATGGCACAAGCAAACAATATACTTATAGAAGAAGGTATGTTTATAAAAAAAGTATCTGACAGAGGTTCAGAGAATATAGTTGAACATCCTGCTATGAAAGTATATAGACAATATAACACTATATACAAACAGTATTTAGTAGAGATAGGATTAAGTCCTTCATCAAGAGCTAAATTAAGTCTTATAAATACTAATGCTGAAGATGATAGAAATGACCCATTATTAGCTATATTAAACAAATAAAATACCTAGTAGGAATAAGTACTAAATAAAAATAGGAGGTAATTATATGAGTATTTATAAACATCCAGCATACAAATATGCTTTAGATGTAGTTAATAATAATATAAAACTCAATAACACTTCTATAAAACAAGGAAAATACATTATTAAACAATGTAAAAAGTTTATAAATGATATAGAAAATAAAGAGTGCAAATATTTTATTGATGAAGATGAATTAGAAAGAATAACTAGTATAACAAAATTAATTAATATGGCAGATGGACTTAAGGCAGGTACACCAGTATATGAATCGTTGGTAGGTTTCCAATGGTTCTTTTTAATTAACATGCTTTGTTGGAAATATAAAGAGAATCATGAGAAGAGAAGATATGAAACTTCAGTATTATTAATAGCTAGAAAATCAGGTAAGTCCATGTTGATAGGGCTTATTTTTTTAATTCTAATGATAATAGAGCCGAAGTATTCTCAGTTCTTTTCAGTAGCTCCTGACAGAGAGTTATCTAAAATAGTTAAAGAAGAAGTAGCAAAATTATTAGAATCAAGTCCTGCATTAACTAAAAGATTCAAGATTAGAAATACGGATATACTTTGTAATCTAACTAGCAATAAGTTTGTTCCATTAGCTAACTCAATTAACAGAATGGATGGTAGAAAAGCAAATGTTTTTGTTGCAGATGAGGTAGGTGCACTAAAAAATAGATATCCCATCTCAGCTATGAGGTCTTCTCAAATGAACATGTTAAATAGGACAGGAGTTCTGATATCAACAGCATATGAATCTCAAGTAAATCCAATGGTTGAAGAGGTTGAGTATTGTGAAAAGGTATTAGATGGTCTTATAGAAGATGATACTGTGTTTGCTTTGCTATATAAGCCTGATGATACAGAAAATTGGACTAACGATTTAGCTCTATATCAAGCAAATCCTCTTGCTTTAGATGTCTCTGAAAATTTAGAAGAACTATTTAAGATGAGAAATAAAGCAATAGAAATGCCTTCTGAGACTACCAATTTTAAGACTAAACATCTTAATATATTTGTAAGTTGTAAAAAAGAAGATGTATTTATAGACATAAATGACTTAAAGAAATGTGAAATAGATACTTATGATTGGTCTAATAAAGACGTAGTATTATCATTTGATTTGGCTCTGAGTGGCGATAACACTGCTATTTCTATTCTTGCTTATGATTATGATTTAGAGAAATATGTAGCTCAAAGTTGGGGATTTATTCCATCATCTAAAATTGAGGTTAAGACTCAGGAAGAGAAAGTACCTTACAATGAGTACATAAGAAGAGGATGGTGCTACGGCTGTGGCAACAAAGGAATTATAGACTATGGATTCATAGAAAATTTTATTATATCTATAGAAAATAAATTAGGTTGCAAAGTAAAAATGGTTGGCTATGACAAATATAATGCTTCAAGTACAGTATCAAAACTAGAGGATGCAGGACTTGAGTGTACAGAAGTAGCTCAAGGTTATATGACATTACACCCTGCATGTAAGCTAATGAAAGAATCAGTTTTAACTGAGAAATTTGCATATGTAAAGAATGATTTGTTCACTTTAAACGTTGCAAATGCAAGAGAGATTACAAACGCACAACAATTAACTATGGTTGCTAAAAAAGCGAGTAAAGGAAAGATAGACTTGCTAGCAAGCTTATTAAATGGGTTTGCATTAATAGAACAAATAGAAGAAACCTCGGTCTATGAGGATAGAGGAATATTTATTATATAAGGAGGTGAATAAATGGGATTATTAGGTGACTTTTTTAAACAAAGTAGTGTTAGTAGTGTTGATGTAGATTTAACTAATGGTACAGTAACTGAAACTGATGGAGTTAAATTTAGTAGCATTAAAGAAGCAGATGCTAAAAAGATAGTAGCCTTAAATTCAGGCATAAATTTGATAGGAAATTCTATTGCAACACTACCGATATATCTGTATAAAAGAGATAAAAACGGTGAAAGACTCAAAGTTAATGATGATAGAAATTACTTACTCAATGCTAGTCCAAACAATACGACTACTGCTATGAACTTGAAGTACAACATAGTTAAAAACTTAATACTAAAAGGAAATGGATACATTTATATTAAAAAAGATAATTTAGGTACTATAAAAAGACTAGAATATATTGATTACAATGATATGAATGTTGAAAAGATTAAATATAATGATGGTTCTATTGGTTATGAATATAAATTTAAAGATAATTCTGAAATGAATATTGTAGCACAACATTATGAAGTAATAAATTTAATTAAAGATAACAAGGATAGTGGAAGTTATGAAGGCACAGGCATATTAGAAACTGGTCAAGAATTAATAAATATTGCTAAAGAAGAAAGTAAATTCTCATTATCTAATTTGACTGGTGTAAATATAAAAGGTTTTTTATATAGTGCTAGTAAGTTAAGTGAAACTGCAAAGAAAAATTTAAAGGAAAGTTGGAAAAAATTCTATACAGGTTCTGATAAAACTGCAACTCCACTATTAGAGGAGGGCTTAGAATTTAAACAACTCAATTTAAAGCCTGCCGAGATAGAATTAATAAAAAGCAAAGAATTTACAATTAAACAAATAGCATCATTATTAAATATACCATTTAGTTATCTAGTTGACAGCTCAAGTAGTTACAATAATAGTCAAGAAGAAGCTTTAAGATTCTTAACTGTAACATTAAATCCTTACATAAGGTTGATTGAAGAAAACTTTAATAAGTATCTCTTAACAGAAGTTGAAAAACAACAAGGATATTTCTTTGAATTTAAAGCAGAAGAATTATTAAGAATGACTGTTAAAGAGCAAATGGAATATCTTAAAACTGCTGTAAATAGTGGATTAATGACTCTTAATGAATCAAGAAAGAAACTTAACTTACCATCTATCAAAGGTGGAGATATATTACAAATACCTTCAAATATGATGATACTTGAAGATGGAGTAATAAGATTAGTGTCTAATGAGAGCATTAATAATAATTTAGTTAATAAAAATACAAAAGGTGGTGAATAAATGAATAAATTAGAGTTTAGAAATGAACTATCTATTGAACTTAGAGCTATAGATAATACCGAAAATAAGATGATTATAGAAGGTATAGTTAATACTATAGGTCAAAAATCTAAAGTAATATTTGGTGAATTTCAAGAAATAATATCCAAAGGTGTATTTGAAAGAGCGATACAAAATAGTAAAGATAACAATAAAGATATATTTTTATTATTCAATCATAACTCAAACAATCTGATGGCTAGTATGAAGTCTGAAACTTTACAATTAGAAGAAAGAGAAGAAGGATTATGGATGAAAGCAGAACTTCCAAATACGCAACTTAATAAGGACTGCTATGAATTAATAAAGTCTAATATATTAAGAGAGTTTTCATTTGGATTCTATGGTGTAACTGATTCATGGTCATATGATGAAAATGATATGATGATAAGAACTATAACAGATTTAAATTTAGAAGAGATATCATTAGTTTCTGTTGGTGCTTATAATAATACTCAAGTCCAAGCTAGAAGTATTGAATTAGCTGATATATTACCAACAAAAGAAGATAAAGTTAATATAGATTTTTATAATGCTAAAGTAAAACTATATAAATTAAAATAGAAAGCACTCAATTTAGAGTGTTATTTTTGTGCTTAAAATTAAACGGTGTAGATGGTCGAGTCTACAAAATATAAGAGGTAAAAGATGAAAATAAAACAATTAAAAGAGAAAAGAAATTCGATAATATTAGAAATGCAAAAAATGACTACAGAAGAAAGAGGATTTGATGCTAAATTATTTTCTACTAAAGAGTCTGAAATAGAAGAAATAGATGTTGAAATAAGAGCATTAGAAAAGGTTCAAAAATTAGTTAAAGTTGAAAGTAAAATCGAAGAAAGAAAAGGTGAAGATAATATGGAATTAAGAAAAGATTTAATGGATGGTAAAGAAGTTAAATTAGAAGAAAGAGCAATAACTAATGGTACTGATACTGTAGTTGGAAAAGATTTAATACAAACTGATTATGCTTCAGAAATATTTAAAGGCATGGAATACATATCTCCTTTATTTGCTCAAGTTAGAAAAATAATAACTTCAAGTCCTCACAACATACCAGTTGCAAAAGGTAAATTAGGTAAGTTTGTAAAAACTGCTGAATTAGCAGATTATACTGCTCAAAAATCTAACTTCGCAACTGTTCAATTAGGTGCTGAAAAATACACTAATTTAGTAGTTTTATCAGAAGAAGTGTTAAATGACAATGATTATAATTTAGAAAAAGAAATGCAAGACCAATTAACAGAATCATTTGCATTTACTATGGATGAATTAATAGTTAAAGGTGATGGTGCATTAGCAGAAGGATTAAATTCATTTGTTGATAATAAAGTTGCTCAAGCAGTAGCAGGTACTATAACTACAGATGAAATAATAGACGTATTCTTTAAATTACCAATACAATATAGACAGATGGCTACTTGGATATTAAATGATGATACTGCTAAAGCATTAACTAAATTAAGAGATGGTCAAGAAAGACCATTATTAGTTGAATCATTTAATAATGATGCGTTTGGTTCTACTTACACATTAATGGGTAGACCAGTTATAATAAACAACTATGTTGATAAATTAGATGGTGGTGCTGGTAAGAAATCTATATTCCTTGCTAACTTAGAACAAGCAATGGTAGTTGGATTAAGAAAGAATTTAACTATACAAAAAGATACTTCTGCATTATTCTTACAAGATGGTGTAGCTATAAAAGCTAATGCTAGACTTGACTCTAAGAAATTAAATGAGTCTGCTGTTTCTTTCTTAGAATGTAAATAATTTTAAAATATATATAGTGGATAATACTAATTTATCCACTATATTAACTATTAAAGGGGTGATTCAGTGAGTTTGAAAAAGGTAATAGTATTAAAAAGTTTTGTTGATGTTAATAGAGGCTCATTTATAAAAAATCAACACATAGAAATAGAAGAAGATATAGCCAACATATGGATAGAAGGCAATTTAGTATGTGAAAATACTGTTAAAAAGAAAAAGGTAAAAAAACAAGAAGAAAATAATTAGTTGTAATACTAAATGAGGTGAGATTATATTGGATGAATTTGTTGATTCAATCGTAATAAAAATTATACAAAGTTTTTCGCATTCTACACTTGGTAATTTTGTAGAAGGTAAAATATACGAAGTTCCTAAAAGTTATGGCGATAAAATTTGTGATGGTGGTTTAGCAGAAGAATATATAGTTCCTAATATTCAACCTACTAAGATAAATAAAGACATTAAAGAGTTATTACCTAATTCATTGATTAATGAAATTCAGAGGTCTAAAGATACATCTGAATATTTTGATAAATAGGAGGATATTAACATGGATGATTTAAATTTTAGTTCTTTAAGTGTTAATGAGTGCAAAAAACATCTTAATATAGAAGATGATTTTAAAGATGATGATGATTTTATAAAAATATGTTTGAAATCTGCTAAACGACATATACAAGATTATACTTCTTTAACTATTGAAGAACTAGATAAAATACCTTCTATTAATATTGCATTATTAATGTTGACATCAGATTTCTATGATTGTAGAAGTACTGATAAGAAATTAAGTTTTGCACTTAAATCTATACTTGATATGAATAGGTTGTGGTTATAATGTTGGATGCTAGTGAATTAAGAGAGCCAATATCTATACAATCAGTAAAAGAAGTTGTAAATGATATGGGAGGAACTGAATATCAACATATTACAATATGTACTCCTAGAGCAAAAGTTAAATATATGTCTACAAAAGAGTATATAACATCAAATTCAGAAACTGTAAAATATGTTGTAAAGTTTATAATAAGAGTTAGAAAAGTATCTAATGACGATATAGTAACATTTAAAAATGAACAATACAGTATAAAGCATGTTTTCCCATTTGAAGATAGAACATTTATGGAACTAACTTGTGAAAGGATAGTGTAAACATGGCATTAACATTTGATACATCTAAAGTATTGGAAGCATTAGAGAAATTAGAAAAAAAAGCAAAAGGTGATATGTCTAAAAATGCACTAAATAAAGGTGCTGATATTATGAAATCTACAATTAAAGGTAATGTACCAATTGATACTGGTAGACTACAGGAAGCTATAGACAAAAGCAATGCAAAAGGTGGAGTTAATCCAAAAATAAAAGTTGGTTTAATTGATGCAGATGCAGACGTTATTAGATATGGAAATGCACAAAACTTTGGAACTGAATCCATGATTGGGAAAAAGTTCATGGAAAGAAGTTTTGTTGAAAGTAAAGATGAAGCAATAGAAGCAATAAAACAATCAATAGTGCAAGATTTATCACAATAATAAGAAGGTGATAGTATTAATAAGAAATTAATGAGTATATTCAAAGGTTTAGGTATCAATTCTTATTATCAAGAATGTACAAATAAGAGTGATAATTATGTTATTTTTAGTATTTATAAGGAACAAGATACCGAAATAGCAGATAATATTAGTAATTCAACTTTGTACTATGTGACGATAAATTATTGGTATGATAAATCTTGTAAACACTTAGATAAATACAAGATAATAAAAGAAGCAATGAAATCAAATGGATTCAAATATGATGGATGTACTGACTTAGTTGGTACAACTCATTTTTGCAAGAACATTGATTTTATATATAAAGAATGGAACTAGAACTATATAAGTAGTTCTTTTTTTAATACTCAAAAACCCTATAAAGGTTAACAAAACAAACAAATTAAATGGTGCTAATGGTCGAGTTAGCAAAATAAAGAGGTAAAATTTATGGCTGGTACATATAAAGAGAAAATAGTTTACGGATTAAATGAAATACATGTTGCAAAAGTTGCAGATGATGGTACTTTTGGAGCTCCAGTTGCTATACTTGGAGCTAAAACAGTTGAAGCAACATTTGAATCATCTGAAAAGAAAATATATGCAGACAACAACACAGTTTATGTAGATAAGAGAGTTTCTTCAGGTAAAGGTAAATTAGGAGTTTTAGGATTAACAATGACAGAAAAAGCTTTATTAGCTGGTGGAGAAAACATGTCAGGTGGATTTGCATTAAATAAAAATACAAACGCTCCTAACTTAGCTTTATTATTCTCACAAGATAAAGCCGATGGAGGTAAAATATTAACTGTTGTTTATAATTCTCAATTCTCAATTCCTGGTATAAATGCAGTAACTACTGAAGAAGAAATGGAAGAACAAATAGCAGAAATAGAATTTACATGTTCACCTGAATTAGCAGAAGGATACTACTATTATTCTGTTGATACTAAAGATGCTAATATAGACCAAACTATGGTTGATGCTTGGTTTACTAAGGTTCAAATGCCTAAGAAAACTTCCGTTCCAACTGGTGCTCAAGCTACAAAAATAAGTAAATAGTTTTCAATAAGAGTTTGATAGGTTCTCTCAAAACCTATCACCAATAAAATTAAAATGTAAAGTAGGTGATGAAAATTAATTATGAAAATAAAATTCTCTTTGGATTAGATAAGATACATTATTGCAAGGATGGAGTTATAAAACCATTGAGTGGAGCTTTAGATATAGAAATAAACTTAGAACAACAATATCAATACGGGAAGAGACAAGGATTTGATGCAATAAGATTTAATAGTGCTATAACTGGGAAAGGGCAATTAACCTTACTTGGATTAACTTTAGAAGAGGAAGCAGATTTATTAGGGTGTGAGTATAGAGATGGGGAATTATATGTATCTGATGTATATAGCCCAAAACCTGTTAGCTTACTATTTGCTAGACAAAAGGTAGATGGAAGTGAATTATACACGGTAGCTTATAAGTGCATATTTAAAAATCCTAGTAATAGTGCCCATACAACTCAAGGGGAAATGGACAATAGCACTCAAGTATTAGAATTTGATGTACTTGTTGATTTAGATAAGAGATTAACTTACTTTACACTAGATACAAAACGAGGTAACAAAAATAAGGTAGATAGTTTTTTTAAGGAATTACAGATACCTAACAAGGTGGTAAAATAAATGATAAATGATATTATAGAAATTAAAATAAATGATGTTGCATATAGTGCAAGATTAGACATGGGAGCAATAGCAGAATGTCAACATAAATTACAAAAGTTAAAAAAGAATATCGGTGTAGTTGAAATGTTAGACCAAGTTAAAGAAGAAAATTATTTAGTTGTAAATAACATAATAATAGAATCAATAAAAAGATGTCATCCAACTTTAAAAGATGAAAACATACTTGAAAATATGAAGTTACATGATAAAAATAGAATAGTGGCTTATGTATTTGAATTGATGTCTGCAAGTTTACCTTCTACAGATGATGATAAAAAAAAAACAAGTGGAGTAGTTAATCCGTATAAGAAAGTTCAAGACTGGGATTTTAGCGAAATGGAATATATTTATTATTCTGTATTAAAAAGAAATAATGATTTTTGGAGCATTACCCCTAAATATTTCTTTAAACAATGGGATGCTCATAAAAGATTTAATGGTTTAGATAAACAAGATAGTAATAGAGAAGTAGTTAACGGAACAGAATGTGGTTAAAAAATAAATAGTAACTAACTTAGGGAGTAGCCAAAATTGGTTATTCCCTATTTTTTTACTTAAATTATAGGTGGTGGTTTATAAATGGCGACAAAAGGCGAAATTGCAGAATTAAGTATTGGGATTGGGTTAAATGATTCAAAATTTAGTAGTCAAGTTTCTAACATAAATAAACAGATAAAGAACATGGATAGAGATTTAAAGAGTGCTAGTAATGGTGTTAAGGGATTTGAAAATTCATTCGTTGGATTAAATTCTAAAGTTCAAAACTCTGCTAATCAAATTGAATTATATAACAAGAAATTAGATTCACAGAAAAAAGAATATGACAGATTAAATGGAACATTAGATAGACAAAGAAATAAACTTACAGAATTAGAAACTAGTTTAGGCAGAACATCTAAAGAATATAAACAACAAGAACAATTAATACAAAAGACTGCTAGTAAAATGACAACTTTAGATAGTCAGATAACACAAACTAATTCACATTTAACTAGATTAGGTACAGAATTAAATGATGCTACTAGAGACATGGAAAAGATGGCTAATAAAACTCTAACAATAGAGCAAAGATTAGCAAGTGTAGGACAACGAGCAGATTTAGCAAATAGTCAATTTGATAGACTGGGAGCAGAATTAGCTGGAACTGGTAATTTTATGAACCGTCTTGGTAACGATATGCAAAGACTATCAAATGAAATACAACAAGGTGGAGCAAAAATTGCAATATATGAAGCCGAGTTAAATAAATTAGGTGGAGAATTACAACAAAATAGTGTAAGACAGTTAGAGTTAGCAACTTCAATACAACAAGTAGAAGAAGAGTTAATGCAAGTTAGTGCTATCTATGGTAATACAAGTCAAGAAGCACAACAGTTGTCTAATAAATTATTAGGACTTAAAGATGATTTTAATAGAAATGAACATGAGATTGAACAGAATACTCAAGCATTAAATAGATATCAAACAGAATTAAATCAAACTGAAGCAAGTGTTATTAGAGCAGGAAATTCTTTAAGAACAATGCCATTTGATAGAGTTGGTAACTCACTTAAAAATGTTGGTAATGGAATTAGAAGTGCTGGTTATTCTTTATTACCTTTAACGTATGGTATAGGTGCAGTTGGTGCAGGCTCTGCTAAAGTTGCATTAGATTTAGAAAGTGCATTTGCTGGTGTAAGAAAAACTATGGATACAAGTGGTTTAAGTGCAGAACAAGCAGATAAGAAATTTGAAGGCTTAAAATCAAGCATAATGGAAATGTCTAAACGTATGCCTACATCGGCAGTAGAGATAGCTAAAGTAGCAGAAAATGCTGGACAGTTAGGAATTAAGAGTGAGAATGTATTAGGATTTACTGAAACTATGGTTAAGTTAGGTGATACTACTAATTTAAGTGCAGATGAAGCATCTAGTGCATTAGCAAAGTTGGCGAACATAACTGGTATGCCACAAGAAAACTTTGATAGACTTGGCTCAACTATAGTCGCACTTGGTAACAACATGGCTACAACAGAAGCAGACATTTCTGCTATGGCGTTAAGATTAGCAGGTGCAGGTAGTCAAGTTGGTATGAGTGAAGATGAAATATTATCATTCTCTTCTGCGTTATCAAGTGTTGGTATAGAAGCCGAAGCAGGTGGTTCTGCATTCTCAAAAGTTATGATAGACATGCAACTAGCTACTGAAACTGGTGGTGAAAAATTAGAAAACTTTGCTAAAGTAGCTGGTATGAGTTCTAGTGAATTTAGTAAAGCGTTTAAAGAAGATGCTCCTACTGCTATTATGGCATTCATAGAAGGATTAGGTAAAGCAGAAGAAAACGGACAGAGTGCTATCGGAATACTTGATAGTATGGGTATTTCAGAAGTTAGATTAAGAGATACATTACTTAGAGCAAGTGGTGCATCTGATTTATTTAGTAAAGCATTAGGAATAGGAAGTAAAGCGTGGAGTGAAAACAATGCTTTAACTAAAGAAGCACAGGTAAGATATGAAACTACTGCATCTAAAATAGCTATGGCTAAAAATAGATTAATAGAGACTGGTCAGAAAATAGGTCAAATACTTTTACCTGTTATAGCAGATGTTATGGATAAAATAGCAAGCTTAGGTGAGAAATTTAGTGGATTAGATGAATCACAACAAAAGACTATAGTTAAATTAGCAGGCGTTGCGATGGCAATTGCACCAGTTTTAATTGGACTAGGTTCAATAATGAATTTAGCTGGAACAGCAACTACTGCATTCGGTGCATTAGCTGGTGGTACTAGTGTATTAAGTGGTATATTTGCTACTTTTGCATTACCAGTAGCATTATTAGGATTAGCAGGTACGATAGGTGAATCTGAAACTGCTTTAGACTTTTTACAAGATAAATTCGGTGTTGTAGGAAGTGTGATAGGTGGAGTATGTGAAGGTATAGCAGGTCAATTTCAATTAACATTTGGTAATTTATTAATTTTAGTTGGTGGAGTAGCTAAAGGTATAAGTGCTATTTTCAGTGGTGAATTTTGGAAAGTAGACGATATAATGTCTGAAACTTGGGCTAGTGTAGAAAATAATACTGCTAAAGCTTTGTCTAATACACGCATGGAATCAAGTAGAGCATTAGATTTATTAGAGAATACGACAAAAGAAAAATTAACTGGTGTTAAAAGTGCATTTGATATGGCTCTTAAAGAGTTACCTAATGTTACTGAAAAAAATTTAAGCCAAGTTTCGAAAAAATTTGCAGACAATTTTAGTAAATTAGACAATGATTCATTAACAATATTAAGAGGTACTTCTGATACTATGGCTATGTTATTCGAAGGTATATATGAAGGTATGTCTAAAGATGATGCTTCTAAAAAGTTTAATGCCAACTTAGAAAGTATGAATAAAGGTGGAAAGTTAGACGGTGTTAAAGAAGATGTAGCTAAAGCTATGGATTTAATCAATAGAAATGTTTCAGATGGTTCTACACAAGTAAAACAAAGTGCTAGTGATATGTTTAATAGTATTAAAGATTCTAGTAAAATAGGGATGGATGAAGCCGTTTCTAATGTAGTAGGGCAACTTGGAAGTATGAATCAAGAAACTCTAACTCAATTAACTTCTATGGGTTCAACTTGGAAATCTGTATTTAATGGAATAAATTTAGATGGTTCTATGAGTACTCAACAAATGAAAGATACAGTTATGAATAATATGTCTACATTAGAAAAGAACGGTGTAGATGTTATAAGTATGCTTAGAAATGAAAGTGCTACCCATTGGAAAGGCATGGAAACAGATGCTAATACTAGTACTGCTAATATAACTCAATCATTTGATAAGATACCAAAAGAGGTTGTAACTCAATTAAAAAGTAATGGTATAGAATCTGAATCTGAAATTCTAAAAGTATATAATCTATACGAGCAATTACCAAAAGAAATTCAGACTTATATTAAAGCAGATAATTACCAAGCATTAGTCGGAGCAACTAGCATTAAAGATGTATTAGCTAATATTCCAGTTGAAAAAAGAGTAGCTTTAATAACTGATGTTGCAACAAAAGGCAACATGCCACCAAAAGAATTAGAAGAGCTACTTAAATCACTTCCTAATGAAGAAAGAGTTAGAGTTGAAGCCGAAATAAATAACGGCGATAAAGTAAAAGACGTAAAGAAAGATGTTGAAGATGTACCTAAACAAACTAAAGCTAAAGTTGATGTAGATACTGGTAATAGCAAAGAGAAAGTTAAAGAGGTAACTAAAGAATTAGCATCATCTAACGGTAAGAGTTCTAAATCTAAGGTTGCTGTAGATACTGGAAATAGTAAACAAAAGGTTCAAGAAGTAAATAAAGAGGTTAAGAATGCTAACGGTAAGAGTTCTAAATCTAAAATATCAGTAGAGACTGCACAAGCCAGTAAGAACGTAACTGGATTAAAAAGTAATATGTCTGACTATGACAGGAAACATGGTAATAAGACTAAGAAAACAAACTTTACTGCTAATACTGCTGGTGCTAGTAAGAACGTAACTGGATTAAAAAATAATATAAGTAGTTTTGTAAGTAGATTTGTTAGAACATTTACAACGACTTTTAAAGTAGTTACAAAGTACAGCACACAAGGTAGCCCAACACCTGCTAGTGCTGGTAAAAGAGTAACTGGTGCTGGTAATGTATCTAAGTTAAATTCTGCTCCTATAAAAAGAAAAGCACCTATTCCAGTAAATATTAATCCAATTAAAACACCAATGACAACGGGAGCAACTACAACTCCAATGGCTACTGGTGATTCTACAACTCCAGTTCAAACTCCAATGACTACTGGAGCAACTACAAGTCAAGCAATGGACTCTAATTTAGCAATGTGGAGCTCTGACATAAATAATGCTTTTAAATATGACGTTAACTTATTAAGAGAGTTGGATATTGTAATACAAAAAGTAAATAATCAACTTTCTATAACTGATAAGAAAATGGATAATGCTATTGGAAATGAAAAGATTAAATACTTAGAAGAACAAAACAAGTTATTCAGAGAACAATTAGAGTTACAGAAAAACTTAGAGAATAAACTAACAAGGATGTTATCTGTTTATAAAAAATTTTTAAGTAATGAAGGATTCCAATTTAATCAAGATGGTAATTTAATTAACTATGAAGAAAAATTAATTGCTATGGAAAAAGAGTCAGAACTATTAGAACAAATTGCAGAGAATAAACAGAAAGCATCTAACGATTACAAAGGCGATGATGAAGGTCATAAGAATTGGTTATCTAATATCTACGAGGAAGCTAAAAATAAATCTGATAAATATAATGAATCGCTAGCTAGTACTAAAAAGTATCTAGAAGAATATATAAAAGTAGCTTTTACTGACTTACCAAAAGTACAAGATGAATTTCTTAATATAAATAAATCTATATTAGATAATAAAAAGGCAATTGAAGATTCTAATAAAGCAATAGAGGATGCTAGAAAAGAAGCAATCTTATTAAAAGATGAATTAAGAAAACTAAGTTTTGATGCTATGTGGACTTCTATGGATAAGCAAGTTAAACAATATAACAATGAACTAAGTAAAACAAATTCTTTAATGGAAAATGCGTTCGGTTCTGATAAAGAGAGACTAATACAGAATAAAATAGACCTTTATGATAAACAAATAGCACAATTCCAAAAGATGCAAAATTATGCTAAGAATGAAATGAATAATACTAAAGGATTATTACAAGAATTTGGTTTTAATTTTAGAGAAAACGGAGATATTGTTAACTATGATTCACAGATAGTTAAACTTAAAGAACAAAATAAAGAGTACGAAAGAGCTGAAAAATTAATTTCTGAATATCTTGATTTGTTAATAAATAAAATACCTGAATATGAAGGTAATATAATAGAAGTTAATAATCAGATTAAAGCTTCTTATAAAGACCAACTTAACGTAATTAATTCAATAGAAGATAAAATTACATCTGTTTATAAAAAACAACTAGACGATAGAAAAAAATTAATTGACGAAGAACTTGATGCTAAATTAAAAGCATTTGATAAAGAAAAAGAAGCTTACAATGATTCAAGAAAAGAAGCAGATTATAAAAATGACTTAAAAGAGCAACAAGATGCTGTATCAAAGTTACAAAGTAAAATAGATATTGCAACTAGAGACAGTTCTTTAACTGGTCAGAAGAAGTTACAAGAATTATTGCTTCAAATGAAGGAAGAACAGAATAAACTTCAAGATATGGTTCAAAGTAATATAGATGAATCAGTTAATAAAATGTATGACAATGAAAAAAATAGATTATCAGATACTACAGAGCAATCTATTAAAGATTTAGAAAATAAATGGTCTGCTTCTAACATTGCAGATATGGTTAAAAATGCTTTAGGCAATAACACTTTTACTGATATAGATGGAAATGTTACTAGTTTAAAAGATACTATGATTGACTTCTTAAACGAGAGTGGTGAAGCATTTGGAGTATTAGGTGGTATAATTCAAAATGACTTAAATTCTAATTTACAGCAAGCTATAGATAGTTTTAGTAATTTAGATGGAATATACAGTAAATTAAATTTAGATATGCCTAAGTTGGATTATAGCTCACAAAGATATAATCCTTCTGCATTAAGAACTGATACAACTAATAACAACAACAAGACAATAGAGGTAAACTTCAATCAACCATTGGTAACTGTTCAAGGTAATGTATCTGAAGATATAATGCCACAAGTTGAAAAAATGGTTAAGCAAGCTCAAGATGAAGTTGTAAAAAGTATAGTAAGTTCTATAAGATAATAAATGAAAGGTAAATAGCAAAAATGAATGAATTTTTTCAAATGATATTAAGTGAGTATGGCTTTGTAGGAGCTATATTCACTTGTTTACTATTCTATGTAATGACAGAAAATAGTAAAAGAGAATTAAGGTATCAAGATACTATATCTAAGAATCAAGATGTAATTTTAGAACAAGCTAAGAGTTTTGAGATTGTAAAAGTTATGAAGGATGATATAGATGATTTAAAAGATATTATATTAAGTAAGTAGTATAAAGGGCTATAGGTGTGCATTTATTTGTATATCTATAGCCCTTTTTCTTGTTTATAATACTTCAAAGTAAATGAGTTTAGTTTGTATAATATTTTGATAAATAGCGAAGCTCTATATTCCATTCTAAGCTTCTTGTAAATAGTTTGCCTTGTATTTATACTGATAAAGCTTAAAATTGATTTTAAAAAAACACTCAATTCGTTGGTATGACTGGTTTATGTTCATTAGACATAAACGAAATTGTGCTGTCTAAATCTTCAACCCAATAATCTGAAGAACGAATCTTTCCGTTGTTCAAAACTTCGTCTATTTTATTTAGCCGAACCAACTTTGGCTTCACCAAAAATCTTCAACCCAATAATCTTGAGAACGAACTTTTCCGTTTAGTAAAATTCTATTTATCTTATCTATCGCATCCCTTTTTAGATACTAAGTATTCTCTTCTAAACTCTCCTTTTGTATCTTCATATCTTGATTACTTCCAATAATCTAACGAACGAACTTTTCCGTTGGTTAAAACTTGGTCTATTTTATAAATCTTTGAAAAATCAAAGTTGATTTCTCTGTTCTCATACGTTGAATATATTCTGAATGTGTTCCTATTTTCCTTAACATATCCTAACGTTTCTATCAACGTGTGCACCTCATACACACTAACGTATCCGTTTCAAGGATACGTTTAATATCTATATAAACCATATTCTGATAAAAACCACACATCTCTGTTTTGACCTGAGTTACATATTGTGTAAGTCAGCTTTTATTCATCATCTACCATATTTACTAAATGCGTTATATTCTTATGCTATATCCCAACGTGTTTACCTCATAAGCACTAACGTGTGCATCTCATGCACACCAACATATCGACCTCACCGATACGTTTCATACCAACGTGGTAATCTCATTACCACCTTTTAAATCTATGTAATGTGATAATTAAAATTGTACTTTTATAAAGTTTGTATTAGTTCTAAAACATTTAAACTACAAATCTTAAAATATGTATTAAAATACGATTAAATGGTATAATATGGATAAAATTAATAAGAGGGGGATTTGGTTATGAATAAAATAGAAATAGATTTAAAAAATTGCTACGGTATTAATAAATTAGATTATGATTTCAAATTTTCTAATAGAAACAACGCCTTTGTAGTTTACGCACCAAATGGAACTATGAAAACTTCATTTACAAGGACTTTATTAGATTTAAAAGAAGATAGAACAAGTAAAGATAGGATTTTTCCAGAGAGAGAAACAAAAAGAGTAATAAACAAAAGTGATAATTCACAGTTAGATAAGTCTGAAATTTTTATAGTTGAGTCATATAGAGAAACTTTTGAGTCTGACAAAATTACAAGTTTATTAGCAAGTAAAGAATTAAAAAAAGAATATGATAAAATAAATAAAAGTATAGAATCGAGTAAAGAATTACTTTTAAAATTTTTAGCTAAAACATCAGGATTAACTGCAAAAAATGTAGAAGGTCAGTTTTCATATGACTTTACTAGCAATCATAAAAAAATTATGGAAACACTAGATAAGATATATACAGATAATTATACAAATGACTATGAAGATTTATCGTATTTAAAATATAAGATAGTAATTAACGATACTGTAAAGAAATTTTTAGAAAACGAAGATGTAAAAACATTGCTTAGTGAATATATGAAAAAATATAATGAACTCATGTCAGAATCTCTTTTATTTAAAAAGGGAATATTTAATCATAGTAATGCAAGTGTTATAAGCAAACAATTACAAGCTAATGGATTCTTCAATGCTAAGTATAAGGTAATTATGGGAAATGATAACCAAACAATCAAGAGTCATAAGGAACTAAACGAATTAATTGAAACAGCAAAAAAAGAAATATTAAAAGATGATGAATTAAAATCTAAGTTTGACAAAATTGATACACAGATAAAAAACAAAGATTTAACTGAATTAAGAAAAGTTTTAGAAATAAATCAAGAACTTATAAACGAATTATTTGATTATAACAATTTAAAGAAAAAAATATGGATTAGTTATTTAAATAGTGATGCTAATATAAAAAGTTCGTTTGAATCACTTGTATTATTATATAGAAGTTCTAAAGAAAAAATACAAGAAATACTAAAAAAAGCAAGAAAAGAAAAAACTGACTGGGATAATGTTGTGAATATATTCAATAGTAGATTTAATGTTCCTTTTATAGTTGAAGTAGAAAATCAAGAAGACGTAATATTAAAGGAAAGTGCTCCTACGTTGAAATTTAAGTATAAAGATAAAGATTCTGAAAAGAACTTAGAAAAAAATCAATTAATAGATATATTAAGTCAAGGAGAGAAAAGAGCATTATATTTATTGAATATTATATTTGAAATAGAGGGTATAAAAAAACAAAATAAAAAAACACTTATAATACTTGATGATATTGCGGATTCATTTGATTATAAAAATAAATATGCGATAGTAGAATATCTTAGGGATATAAAAGAAGATAAATTATATAATATAGAAGAAAAATTATTCAATATAATAATATTAACTCATAATTTTGATTTTTATAGAACTGTTGCAAATAGAGTTGGAGCTAAAACATTAATGACATCAAAAGATGAAAATAATATAGCTTTACTAAAAGGTGGTTATATAAAAAATATATTTAATACTTGGAAGTATGATGCTAGACAAAATGTATTTAATAATGAAAAAATTTTTATATCGGCAATTACATTTGTAAGGAATATATGTGAATATATACAAGAAGAAAATTCTGATAATTATATGTTTTTAACAAATCTGTTACATATAAAATCTAGAACAAATAAAATAACAATTGGAGAATTAGAATCTGTATATAATAATGTATGGACAAAAGAAAAACAATTAAATCTAGATAATAAAGAAATGAAAGTTATAGATTTAATATTTAAAAATGCAGATAGTATATCTGAAAATTTAACTGAAACTGTAAATTTAGAAGATAAAATAGTAATGTCAATTGCAATAAGGTTAAAAGCAGAGCAGTATATGATAGGACGAATAAATAATAATGAATTTATTATCGGACTAGAACAAGAGAGTGACCAAACATGGAAACTGCTGAAAGAATTTACTAAAAACTTTAAAACTGAATTAGATGTAATTAAAAAGATGGAGCAAGTTAATTTAATGACATCTGAGAATATACATATAAATTCATTTATGTACGAGCCGTTATTAGATTTATCAGACCATCATTTAAAAACACTATATAAAGAAATAAAAAAATTGTTTGTAGACTTAGAAGCTAAAGTGAATTTAATACACGACTCAGTAGCTATAACAATAGAATAATAATATATATTAATTGAAATAATTAGTTTAATAATACAGATATAAAATATTAGTGCATATATTTGATAATATAAAATAAATAAAAGCATAGTTTGAAAAATGGATATATTATTCTTGATATATCCATTTTTTATTATATAACTTAAAAATCAATAGTATATAGCAAAGTGGAACTTATCATGTTCATTTCCTAAAAAGATACAGTTCATGCAGTGTCGTCTTCTACCTTTAAGCTTAACTTTTATTTCTTCATAGGAGCAATCATAGTTGTAGACTAGGTCTTTTGTATATGTAGGCTTAGATGCTCTCTGCAAGAAAGGAAAATATACAAGTCGGCTTTCATCTACTAATGGTCTACCACCTCTAGTACCACCAAGTTGAATTAATTGGCTAAACTTATCTACACAATTAAACCAACCAATAATAAAAGCTCTTTTACCTTTATTTTTCTTTAGTTCATCTTCCAACCAGTCAAAATCATCCTGATATTCAGTCCAACTCTTACTTGCACATTTACCACCATTTCCAGCAGTCCAGTTTTTCAAGTATTTAACTTCTACCTTAAAATCCTTAGACTTTATATACAAGTCATGATTGACCTTGATTTTACCTTTTTTACCATCTCCAACGGTGTAGTGAACATTTTTAAAGGGTGAGCCTATTTTAACACATATATCCATTTCATTATATTCATTGTCAGCAATTTCTTTAAGCTCTTCTTTAGATAAGGACTTGTACATTTCATTAAATTCATCGATTGTAAATAAACAAGTACTCAAGAAATACTTTTCTATACTAGGTTCTTCCATAATAAATACCTCCATAATCTTTCAGTTTAGTTATCTATAGGTTAAAATTTACCTTTTTGACTTTCTTGAAGTATTCTTTCTAGCTCATCAGGACTATATTTACTGAACGATTCGTTTATATTATGGAATCTAGTTTTAACAGTTGGAGCTTTACTTTTAGAATTATTTTTAATAAGTGTTTTACTGCAATCTTTTTTATTATTTTTATATTCATCTATATACACATCGTATTGAATTATAGTTGATATATTTTTCTTAACTATTTCTTTGATAGCTTTTATAAAGTATGAGTCCTTCTTAGATACATTACTGTTATTTATAATTTCTACAAGTATCCTTTCAAATAAATCTATATCTATATTTTTATATACATCCTCTATAAGTTTCTTAACTTGATTTGTAATGGCTAGATGCTTTTCATACATACTTACATACATACAATAAGTATTATTTAAATCAGTATTACTTATATTACCCCCATTTAGCATAGGGTGCTTTTTGGGGTGTATGGTACTTTCACCATTACTACCTTTTTGGGGTGTATGGTTAACTTGTCCATTTTCCAACGTTTTAGATTCATTATTAGAAGAGAAGCTACCATCTGATTTTAAATTTACTAAACTTGGAGCATCAGTATCAGGTGTATCTAATAAGTCATATTCATATTCAAACTTACCTTTATTTTCACTTGAAGGTATTCTATATACTTTCAAATAACCATTATCTTTTAACTCTTTCCATCCACCATCAAAAGCCTTTATACCTTCTTTACATTTTGATACAAGGAAATCTTTATATATTGTAAAAGTTTCTAAAGTTACATAGCTTTGTATTAAAGAATATAAACCTTTTGCCTTTAAACTTAAATTCTCGTCTCTTAATGCAATATTACTTACTTGTGAAAAGTTAATTTTCTTAGTTCTGAATCTTCCTGATTTGTTCATATGTAATTCCTCCTAGTTATTACATAGAAGAAACCTTAAAGCCAACACACATTTTATACTTGAATAATCTATCAAACATTTGATATAATAATAGTACAAAGTGAATTGTTAAAGTAATTTGTGTGTGGCTCTTATCTATTGCCATTAGATAAGGGCTTCTTCTATGCATATTGTTTTAAAATTTTATTCTAACTAACTAAGAGTTTTAATTAATAACTTGTTGCCATTTTGTTGCCCAAAGTTAAATTTAAAGGGTAACTTCAATGTTAACAATGGCTTAAAATAGCCATTTAAAAATATCTTATTAGGGCTAAAAATATAAGGATGGCTCCAGAGATCCATGATAAATTTATATCTACCTTTTCAATGAATCTGCTCCCTAAGTGAGAACCTAAGAGTAGTGAAAAAATACCAATAATTAATGAAAGTATAAGTACTTCTACATAACGAACATTTCCTAAGCTACTACCAAACCCAACAGCTAAACTATCTAATGAGAGAGCAATTGCTAGATAAAAAGCTTCTTTACTATTTAGCAACTTTGATTTGTCATAATCAGCTTTAGTTTCATTAGCATAAATTTCAAGAACAAACTTAAAATCAAATAGTTTAAAAGTTAATGGAACTTGTTTATATGAAAATTTATTAATATAATTTTTAAAAAAAGATTCAAATAACCTATAAACTCCAAGTAGTAATAGCAAATAAAAACTCATTGTAGAAGCTATATCTGAAGATAAAGTATCCTTAAATGATGACCCAAAAAATAAAGAAATCCCTAAGACCGAAGAACAGACCCCATTTATAATAAGAGCAGAAGTAAAAGGTATTTTAATTTTATCGCTACCGTAAGCAATACTAGCTACAAAAGTATCAATGCATAGTGAAAGTACTAGAAGTAAAGATTGTAGCACGATGACACCCCCTAATTTAAATAACTAATATTATCGTATTAAAAAGATTGAATTTAGTTACTAATATGCAAAATATATATAAACTATCACCTTATAAAACAACCTTTCATAAATAAAGATATAAGATTTTTATTTATGAAAGGGGCAATATTTAATATGAAATTACGCAAAATAAAAAGAAATAAAGATTCTATAAATTATGAAAAATTCGATTTAGACATGACATCATTTGTTAATAGTAACAATATAAAAAGTACAACTAATTATTTAATAACAACATCAATTAATAACAAGTTTACTTATATATATGAGAAAATTAATGGTTTATGGGAGCTACAATTTAAATTCATCTGTACAGTTGGAAAACCCCAAACACCAACTATAAAAGGTGTATTTTATGTTGGTGAAAAATACCCATCTATAGGGGATGAAAACTCTTCTGTTAAATACGCAATTAACATTACTGGTGAATATTATTATCATTCAATAATTTATGATGCAAAGGGAATTAATGTAAAGGATGATAGACTAGGAGTAGCAATAAGTCATGGCTGTATAAGAATGGCAACAAGCAGCGCTAAATGGGTTTATGACAGTGTACCAAAAGGAAGTACCATAATTATAAATTAAATAAAAAATAGAGAATTTATAAGTTGAATTTTACAACAATAAATTCTCTATTTTTTATTTGCAGTTATATGTTTTAAATTATAATTTCTTAATATAAAAAGCAACTTTTTTAATTACATAAAAATTCAACATATGTTAAAAAAACTTAACATTGTTAAAAACGTTTAATTTAGACTTTTTAAAATGGGATTTTATGTATAAAAAAAGCTTTTCAAATAGAAATATGACTTATTGTGCTATTAAAAAAATTTACTTTTTAACGATAAAGTCACTATAATATGTTTAAGAATATATTTAAAAATAAAAAGATTCAAACAAATCTAAATATATTTTAAATTTAAAACCTAGAAGGGGAGTATAAGTATGAAAATGGATTTTTTTAGGAAAAAGACGGTAGCAGATTTCAAAGAGACTTCTGAAAATAGCGGACTCAAAAAAAATCTAAGAGCATTTGATTTAGCTTTATTAGGAATTGGTTCTGTTGTAGGAACTGGGGTATTTGTAGCCACAGGTCAAGGCGCTATGATGGCTGGACCAGCAATTATAATATCCTTTATAATTGCAGCCGTAACTAGTGCACTATGCGCATTGACATATGCAGAATTATCAACAATGTTTCCAGTATCAGGAAGTACCTACTCTTATTCTTATGTAGCCTTTGGCGAAATTGTAGCATGGATTATAGGGTGGAACTTGATGTTAACGTATCTAGTATCAGGAGCTGCAGTTGCATCAGGATGGTCGAGCACATTAGTAGGAATGTTCAGCTCATATGGAATTGTTTTACCAGAAGCACTCACAAAGTCATTAATTGCAGGTGGATTTATAGATTTACCAGCAGTGTTAATAACGTGTGTAATAACTTGGCTACTTTATGTAGGTGTATCTGAAAGCGCTAAAGTAAATAATATTATTGTTGGAATAAAAGTCTTTGTTATACTTTTATTTATATTTTTAGGTCTTACTCATATAAAACCTCAAAACTATATACCGTTTTCACCATATGGCATGGGTGGAATAATGTCAGCAACAGCAGTTATATTTTTTGCTTATATTGGATTTGATGCAGTATCAACAGCTGCAGAAGAAACTAAAAATCCTAAAAGAGATGTACCACTAGGATTATTAATTTGTTTAGTTACTGTAGTTATATTATATGTAGGAGTAGCATTAGCTCTTACAGGAATGATACCTTTTAAATCTATAGATGTAATGAATGCTATACCAAATGCATTATCACAAATAGGGATAAGTTGGGGATCTACTCTTGTAGCTACAGGTGCTGTAATAGGTATGATATCTACTTTATTAGTTACATTATACGGTCAAGTAAGAATATTCATGGCTATGTCAAGAGATGGTTTACTTCCAAAAGCATTTGCATCTATAAACCAAAAACATGGAACACCTGCAACTTGCACATTAATAACAGGAGTCGTAACATGTGTAATAGCTGGATTTTTCCCACTAACAGCAATAATTGACTTATGTAATATAGGAACATTATTTGCATTTATAGCTGTATCAGCAGGAATAATAGTATTAAGAAAAACTATGCCAGACATCGAAAGAAAATTCAGATGTCCATGGGTTCCAGTACTTCCTTTAGTAGCTATAGGATTTTGTTTATATATAACACTTAGTGTACCTTTAATTACTTGGATTAAATTCGGAATATGGATTTTAGCAGGAGTAATAGTTTATTTCCTATATGGAGCTAAACATAGTAGATTAAACAGAAGTTATGCTCATGCAGGAGAATAAAAAAATAAGTTTAAGAGTTAATTTAATATAAAAAAGGATACAATACATAGTATACTAAATACTATGTATTGTATCCTTTTTTAGTAAATAGATTACTAATATTAAATCTTTGTAATCTAATTTAATGAGCTATTTTCTCTACATCGTCCCTTAATATACTTGTTACTACCTAATAAATATAAGTAGTTTCTTATTAAATAAAAAATAATAATAAATTAATATTTGAATTCAATTGATATCTATAATAGAATTAATACGTACAAAATAAATTTAATAAAAATTAACTTTAATATATTAAGGGTGGTAAAATATGAATAAACTAAGTAAGCTTCAAAAACCTAAAATAATAGGTACTTTAGAAAAAGTAGAAGATGTTGTTAGTGAAATATATAATGAAAATTCACTGTCAAATAAAATTATAGAAAATGTAGTTATAAGTGGACTGGATGACATAAGAATTAGTTTTGATAAGTGTATATTTAAAAACGTTACTTTTGAATATTGTGATTTAACAAAAGTAGATATGATGGATGTTGTATTTGAAAACTGTAACTTATCTAACATACCTTTTAGCAAAGGTAGTATATATAGAACAGAATTTATCAAATGTAAGATAACAGGTACTAGATTTGATGAGTGTTTAATGAAAAATGTATTATTTGATAGTTGCGTGGGAAAATATGTAAACTTAGCATATGCTAAATTTGATGGTGTAAATATAGTTGAAAGTGAGTTTTTAAGTGCGGTATTTCAAGAAGTTAAAATAAAAAAAATGACATTTGAAAATACAAATTTAAGTAATGCTATATTTTATAATAGTAAATTAAGCGGAATTGATTTTAGTACTTGCAATATAGAAGATATACAACTTGGAATCAGTGATATATGTGGAGCAAATGTTAGTGTAGTACAGGCACTTGATTTAACTAGACTTATGAATATAAAAATTAAATAGTAAATAAATATAAAAATTACATAAAAAAGACACGAGATATAGTATTATTTTTTATATCCTGTGTCTTTTCTTAATAAATATCATCTTCTTCAATTTCTATTAAACCTTTAGAGTCTAAAAATTCTTCTTCATAATCTAATATAACTTCTATAGCTTCATGAGATAAATTATATCCATTCGCAATACATTTTTCATGAATATAATTTATCATTTCTTCAATAGAGATAACCGGTTGATTCATAAGTATCACCCTTTCGTAATTCTATGTTACTACTATATTATATAACATCAATTATAAACTAAAATAGTAGTTTTATTAATAAAAAAATAGATTCTTAAAAAAGTATTGACAAAAATTATTTATAGATATAATATTTAGATAACTACTTAGCACTCAGCATTAAAGAGTGCTAACAAAAATTATTACTTTTATTAAAACAATAATTTTATAAAGCTCATTAACGGAGGTATTAAAATGAATATAGAAAAAATGACAGTGAGAGTACAAAAAAGTTTAAATGATGCTTATAGTATAGCTGTAAAAAATCATAACCAACAAGTTGATATAATTCATCTTTTTAGTAGCTTAGTAAACCAAGTAGATGGACTTATTCCAAATATATTAGAAAAAATGAATGTGTCTGTAGACTCATTAAAAAATAGTATAAATTTACAACTTAATAAATTACCTCAAATACATGGAGAAGGAATAAATTCACAAGGCGTTGTAGCTACAAGAAAAATAAATGAAGTATTAATCAAAGCTGAAAGTATTTCTAAGGAATTTAAAGATTCCTATATCAGTGTAGAGCATGTAATGATAGCTATCATAGATACAGAAAGCAATACTTCTTTAGGAAAAGTGTTAAAGCAATATAATATAAATAAAAGTGAATTTTTAAGTATATTGTCACAAGTAAGAGGAAATCAAAGAGTAGAGACTCAAGATCCAGAAGGAACTTATGAAGCTTTAGCTCGCTATGGTACAAACTTAGTAGAGTTAGCTAAAAAACATAAGTTAGATCCAGTTATAGGACGAGATGAAGAAATAAGAAGAGTAATAAGAATTTTATCAAGAAGGACTAAAAATAATCCAGTATTAATAGGAGAACCAGGTGTTGGTAAAACTGCAATAGTTGAAGGATTAGCAGAACGAATTGTAAGAGGAGATGTTCCAGAAGGAATTAAAGATAAGATTGTATTTTCACTAGATATGGGTTCTTTAATTGCAGGTGCAAAGTACAGAGGAGAATTTGAAGAAAGACTAAAAGCAGTACTTAAAGAAGTACAAGGTTCGGCTGGAAAGATAATATTATTTATAGATGAAATACACACTATAGTTGGTGCTGGTAAAACTGACGGAGCAATGGATGCCGGTAACTTAATAAAACCAATGCTTGCTCGTGGAGAGTTAAATTGTATTGGTGCAACTACATTTGACGAGTATAGACAATATATAGAAAAAGATAAAGCATTAGAGAGACGTTTTCAACCGGTCATTGCTGATGAACCAAGTGTAAGTGATACAGTATCTATACTAAGAGGTCTTAAAGAAAGATTTGAAATACATCATGGAATAAGAATTCATGATAGTGCTATAGTAGCCGCAGCTAAATTATCAGATAGATATATACAAGATAGGTTCTTACCTGATAAAGCAATAGATTTAATAGATGAAGCAGGAGCGATGATTAGAAGTGAGATAGATTCATTACCTACTGAACTAGATATGGTAAGAAGAAAATTATTCACACTAGAAACTGAAAGAGAAGCACTTCTTAAAGAAAATGATGAAAAAAGTAAATTAAGACTAGAGAAATTAATAAAAGAAATTTCAGAGCTTAAATCTAAAAATGATGAAATGAGCGCTAAATATGAAAAAGAAAAAAATCAAATACTTCATATTAAGAACTTAAAAGCACAATTAGATGAAGCAAAAGGAAATGTAGAAAAATACGAAAGAGAATATGACTTTAATAAAGCATCTGAAGTTAAGTATGGATTTATTCCAAAACTTGAAGAACAAATACAAGAACATGAAATTAAAATAGCAAAAAATTATGATAATGCATTACTAAAAGAAGAAGTTACTGAAGATGAAATATCACAAATTGTTGCTAAGTGGACCAAAATTCCTGTAACTAAGTTAGTTGAAGGCGAAAGAGAAAAGTTATTAAAACTAGAGGATGAGCTTCACAAAAGAGTAATAGGTCAAGATGAAGCAGTAACAGCTGTATCTAATGCAGTAATTCGTGCTCGTGCAGGACTTAAAGATGAAAATAAGCCAATAGGTTCATTTATATTCCTTGGACCTACAGGGGTTGGTAAGACAGAACTCGCTAAAACTCTAGCACGTAATTTATTTAATAGTGAAGATAATATAATAAGAATAGATATGAGTGAGTATATGGAAAAACACTCTGTATCTAGACTTATAGGACCCCCTCCTGGATATGTAGGTTATGAAGAGGGCGGACAATTAACAGAGGCTGTAAGAAGAAACCCATATTCGGTAATATTATTTGATGAAATAGAAAAAGCGCATAAAGATGTATTTAACTTATTCTTACAAATATTAGATGATGGAAGGCTTACTGATAATAAGGGTAAAGTGGTAGATTTTAAAAATACACTTATAATAATGACATCAAATATTGGTAGTGATTATCTCTTAGAAGCTGGTTTAAATGTAGATGATTCTACTAAAGATCTTGTTATGAATGAAATGAAGTATAAATTTAAGCCAGAATTTTTAAATAGAGTTGATGATATTATAATGTTTAAAACATTAGATAAAGAAGGAATAAAAAAAATTATCGATATATTTATGTCTTCTTTAAGAAATAGATTAAAAGAAAAAGATATAAGTATAGAGGTAAATGAGAATGCTAAGGATTTACTTGTAAAAGAAGGTTATGATCCAGTATATGGAGCTAGACCATTAAAGAGATATATAAGTAATACATTAGAAACTATAATAGCTAAGAAAATGATAGCTGGAGACATTTATAATGGATGCAATGTAGTAATTGATGCAGATGATGAAAGTATAAATGTATATGTAAAATAATATAGTAGATTATCCCCCTATCACATTAGGTAATTGTAAAAATGTCTATATGTTATAGGGGGGATTTTATATAAATGTATAAAGGTCCTTTTTATTGTTTAAGATTTAAACATATATTAAAAATAAAAGGAGGGCTTTACTTGCCTAAATATACTCAACAACAATTAACTCAAAATATTATAAATATGCTTAAAGAAAAACTACAAAAAGATTATTCTCCAGGAAGCACAAAACGAGATGCACATCCTAAAAGTTTAGGATTATTAAAAGCATATTTTATAGTAGAAAAAAACTTACCATCGAAATATAAAGTAGGTATATTTAAAGAAGAAAAAACTTATTCAACATTTATTCGTATATCAAATTCTAGCCCTAAAATAAACAGCGATAAAATGAAAGATTTTAGAGGTTTTTCTTTGAAATTATTAGATGTACATGGTCCAAGATGCAGTAAAGATGAAAAAACAACACAAGATTTCTTATTTATAAACAATGAAACAATGCCAATTGGGACTCTGAAGCTTTTTCATGATGCTATTTATTATACAACTAAATCTAATCCATTTATATTCGGAGTTAAGCTTCTTTTTAGTGGTAAGATAGGAATACTAAAAGACATAAGACAAAACCAAAAACACGATAGTAGTCCTCTTGATATAAGATATTTTAGTACTACTCCATATATGTTTGGAGAGAAAAAGGTTAAATATAGCTTAGTACCAAGATCTATATACAAAAGTAAACTACCAAAAGATATGAGTTCGACATATTTAACTAATAATATGAAGATACACCTAGATAGCCATGAAGCTATCTTTGATTTTATGGTACAATTTCAAACTAAAGGAATGCCAATAAATGATGCTTCTGTTAAATGGAGTGAAAGTAAGTCTCCATTTATAAAATTAGCTACTTTAAAAATACCTATTCAAGAATTCACAACTAAAGAAAGAGAAGAACTAGGTGAAGTACTTTCTTTCTCTCCTGCTCACTCTTTAGTTAGTCATAGACCTATTGGAGATATAAATATAGCAAGAATTAAAATATATGAAGAAATGTCTAGGTTTAGGCATGATAGAAATAAAGAAGAGCTTTTTGAACCTAATAAAAAAAATTTTAGAAATATAAACTAATAATACAAATAGATAAGTTTTAAAACTATCTCCTAAAATGTAACATATTTGTAACTTATTTGTAACTTATTATTTACAAAGGTGATTATATGTAGTACTATTAAAATAGGAATTAATTGTCGAAAAAGCAATTTTTTTGAATTAATAATTGAAATGGAGGTAGTGTATGATTAAAAAAAGTATAGTAGTGTCAGTTGGAGTAAGTACTATGGCACTTGCAATGGGATGCATAGATTCATATGCAGCAGAAAAAGGAATAGTTAATACTGATGTACTGAATGTAAGAAGTGGCGCAAGCACAAATCATTCTGTAATAGGTAAATTACATAAAGGTAATACAGTTGAAATAATAGAAACTTCAGGTGGATGGTATAAAGTAAAGCTATCAAATGGACAAACAGGATGGGCTAGTGGAAATTATATAAGCAAATCCAGCAACCCCGATTCTGGTGGACAAACTGGATATGGATTTATAACAACTAGCACTCTAAACGTAAGAAGTGGAGCAAGTACAAGCCATTCTGTAGTAGCAAAAGTTTATAAAAACGATAAAGTAGAATTACTATCAAGTTCAAATGGATGGTATAAAATAAAATTATCAAATGGACAAATAGGATGGGCTAGTGGTGATTATATAAGCAAATCCAGCAACCCCGATTCTGGTGGACAAACTGGATATGGATTTATAACAACTAGCACTCTAAACGTAAGAAGTGGAGCAAGTACAAGCCATTCTGTAGTAGCAAAAGTTTATAAAAACGATAAAGTAGAATTACTATCAAGTTCAAATGGATGGTATAAAATAAAATTATCAAATGGACAAATAGGATGGGCTAGTGGTGATTATATAAGCAAATCTAGCAACCCAGATTCTGGTGGACAAACTGAATCTGGATATGGATTTATAACGACTAGCAGTCTAAACGTAAGAAGTGGAGCAAGTACAAGCCATTCTGTAGTAGCAAAAGTTTATAAAAACGATAAAGTAGAATTACTATCAAGTTCAAATGGATGGTATAAAATAAAATTATCAAATGGACAAATAGGATGGGCTAGTGGTGATTATATAAGTAAAACTAGCAATCCTGATTCTGGTTCAGACGGTTCAGGATCTGTTGAAAAACCATCAACTGATGATGCGCAAGCTGCTGTTAATTTAGCAAAACAACAAATAGGAAAACCATATGTTTGGGGTGCAGAAGGTCCAAATTCATTTGATTGCTCAGGCTTAATGTATTATGCTTATAAAAATGGAGCAGGAGTTACATTACCAAGAACATCAAGAGATCAATCAAAAGTTGGAACAACGGTAAGTAAATCTAATTTACAACCTGGAGATTTAATCTTCTCGAGTACTGACGGAAGTGGAAATGTTAGTCATGTAGCTATATATGTAGGAAACAATGAGATGATACATGCTCCTAAACCAGGAGAAAATGTTCAAAAGATAAGTATAAATTCTTCTTATTGGAATAATGCATATTTATGGTCTAAAAGAATAGTATAAAAATAAAAAAAGCAAAGTGAAAATTATTTCACTTTGCTTTTTTTAAATATAGTCTTTATCTACAGTTATTATACAATTATAATGAGGATGAGTTTTTCTTATACACTCAGCCATATAACTTTTAAGTTCTTCATCTGGTATGGTATTTTCATAAAAAGCTACAATATCAAAAACTAAATTCTTTTTCTCTCCAGTTCCTATTATTCTAAAATCATGCATAGATTTAAGGCTAGGGTGACTTTCAATTATTTTTTGAACTTCTTCACGTGCAGTGCTAATCTCTTCAGTTTCAACACATATAGGATCCATATGAATAACTAAGTGTACCTTTAACTCATCAGATATTTCTCTTTCAGCTTCATCTATGACATCGTGTATAGTCATAATATCAATATTAGAAGGTATTTCAGCATGTATAGAAGCTATGCATCTCCCAACACCATAATTATGAACTATTAAATCATGGACTCCATTTATATGATCATAAGATAAAACACGTTCGCTAATACTATGAACAAGTTGTGGTGAAGGTGCTTCTCCAAGTAGTGGACTAATGGTTTCTTTTACTAATGAATAACCAGCATAAAGTATTGCTAGAGAAACTACAACACCTATGTAACCATCTATAGGTAAATCTGTAAACTTAGATGCAAAAAATGAAACTACAACACAACTTGAAGTAAAAACATCACCTAAAGCATCTACTGCTGCAGCTTTTAGTGCAGATGAGTCTATCTTATTACCTACAACCTTATTAAATGTACTTAACCAAAATTTCACTAATATAGATATAAGTAAAAGTACAAAAGGAATTACTTGGAATTTAATTGGAACTGGATCTAAAATTCGTTCTACAGATGATTTTATAAATTGAATTCCAACAAGCATAACCATAAAAGCAACTATTAAAGCTGAGATATATTCAAGCCTTCCGTGCCCAAAAGGATGTTCCTTATCAGGAGGGATACTAGCAAGCTTAAATCCGATTATTGTAATTATAGATGAAGCCATATCAGAAAGGTTATTAAAAGCATCGGCAGTTACTGCTATACTAGCTGTTAATAACCCCACTGATATTTTAACTATAAATAATAATAAATTAGATATTATGCCTACGATTCCAGCTAAATAGCCATATTTATTTCTAACTTCTTCGTTTTGTGTATTTTCACTGTCTTTAACAAATGTCCTAATTAAAAAATTTGTAAACATATAAAAAATACTCCTTTCTAAAAAAATTACTAAGAATGACATACAAAAGTATATTATTAAAGTTTTAGATAATAACTATTATACATAATATAGTAAAATTTTTGTATACAATTTCCAATATATATTAAAAAGCTATTTATATATTATTATTTATTATTTTAAAAAAAGTACTCTATTAAATATATAACATTAGCGTTTAGTTTACCTTTAGATATTTGCACGTTGTTTTTAACTTTTTTAAAATATGTATTTATGGTATAATAAAATTTTGATGAAAGCTTAAAATAAATACAATATTAGGAGGGCATTTAAAGTGGCAAATACATTTTATATAGTAAGACATGGACAAACTAATTGGAATATATTAGGCAAAACTCAAGGGCATGGAAACTCTGACCTTACAGAAAGTGGAGAATCACAAGCTAGAGAATTAGCAGATTCTATGATTAATTATCCAATAGACCGTATATATAGTAGTGATTTAGGAAGAGCTGTACAAACTGCACAAATAATAGGAGAAAAAATCAATATAGAAGTTAAAAAAACTAAAAATTTAAGAGAAATGGGATTCGGTGTTTGGGAGGGTCTTTTGATAGATGAAATAAAAAAATGCCATCCTAAAACTTATGATATTTGGAGAAATGAGCCACATTTAGTAAATATAGAACAAGGCGAAAATCTTCATATAATAAAGGAAAGAATAGATAAATTTATAAAAGAAATAAATGAAAAATACGATAATAAACATATATTACTTGTAAGCCATTCTGTTACAGTAAGAGTTATGTTATTATCATTCTTAAACTCAGGAATGGAAAATATATACAGAATA
Organism: Peptostreptococcaceae bacterium VA2; assembly: GCA_000686145.1. Lineage (GTDB taxonomy): Bacteria > Bacillota > Clostridia > Peptostreptococcales > Peptostreptococcaceae > Romboutsia_D. The sequence goes on from JMMB01000007.1 coordinate 1,775,743, forward strand.
AAGCAAGATAACACTGCTTTAAATATAGTAGAGTATAGAGACTATGGACCAATAATAATAAAAATGAATGATACTACTCATTTAAAAAACAATGAAAAAATAAATAATTCAGCACTAGAATAAGGAGCAATTATATGTCTAAAGTAATAGTAGTTGGAGGAGGATCGTCTGGAATGATGGCGGCTCTTACAGCTTCAAAGAATAATCATGAAGTTATATTAATAGAGCGTAATGAAGAATTAGGAAAAAAGCTTAAAGTAACTGGTGGTGGAAGATGTAATATAACTAATAGTAGAGAAATAGAAGATTTCTTTGAAAAAGTAGTAACTAATAGAAAATTTTTATATAGCAGTTTTTATACTTTTACAAACACAGACTTATTATCATATTTTGAGTCTAATAATTTAGGGTATAAAATTGAAAAAGATAACGATTATAAAGTATATACTAAATCGGATAAATCAGAAGAGGTAATAAATACACTTAAAAATGATTTAATAAAAAATAAAGTTAAAATACTATATAATAAAAAAGTTGTAAATCTCATAATAGAAAATGAAGCGATTAATGGAGTAAAAATTGAAGATGGTGAAAAGATATTAGGAGATAAAGTTGTAATATCTACAGGTGGTAAAAGCTATCCACACACCGGTTCTGATGGAATGATGTATGATATATTAAAAAATCATCATACATTAAATAAAATATATCCAGCACTTACTCCACTTACAGTAAAAGAAGCATGGATTAAAAATTTGCAAGGCATATCTATGCAAAATGTAGAAATATATTGTAAAATTAAAAAGAAAAAGATATCAAAAACAGGTGATATGTTATTTGCACACTTTGGATTAACAGGACCATGTGTTTTAAAGTTATCATCACATATAACTAAATATATATCTGAAAATGAGTTAGAGTTAAATATAGACTTTTTACCAAGTAAGACTAATGAGGAAATTTCTAATATAATAAGAGAAAACCCTAATAAAAATGTAATAAATAATTTAAAAGGGTTATTACCACAAAACTTTTTAAAAGAGATATTCAACTTATTATCTTTAACTGATAAAAAAGCTAATGAGTTATCAAAAGCTGATGAGCTTAAAATAGTAGAATATATAAAATGTATGAAATTAACATGTAATGGAACTAAAGGTATAAAAACCTCTCAAGTTACATGTGGTGGTATCTCGGTCAAAGAAATAGATTCGTCAACTATGGAATCTAAAATAATAAAAAATCTATTCTTTACAGGGGAAGTAATAGATATAGATGCAGAAACTGGTGGATATAATCTGCAAATAGCTTTCTCAACGGGGTATCTTGCTGGAATAAGCGTGTAGGTGATTAAATATGAAAGTATTAGCAATAAGAGGTGCTACGACGGTAGAATCTAATAATAAAGATGAAATATTAAATGAAAGTACAAAACTAGTACAAGCTATAATAATAGAAAATTCATTAGATATAGACGATATAATAAGTATGTGTTTTACAATGACAAGTGACTTAGATAAAGTATATCCTTCTGTAGGTATTAGGACGATATTAAATATAACAGATATTCCAATGCTTAATTTTGAAGAAAAATATATACAAGGAAGTTTAAGTATGTGTATAAGAGTAATGATCTATATAAATACTGATAAATCTAAATCAAGCATAAAACATATTTACTTAAATAATTCTAAGGATTTGAGAAAAGATTTAATAAAATAAAAGATGAAGTTTATATAATATAAAACCAGGAGAAATTATTATGAATAATTTAGTAATAGCAGTAGATGGACCAGCAGGTGCTGGTAAAAGTACAATAGCCAAAATAGTAGCTGAAAAATTAAATATAAATTATATAGACACTGGCGCAATGTATAGAGCTATAACTTACAAGTGTCTTGAAAATAAAGTTGATATAAATAATGAAGAAGAAGTAAAAAATATAGCTAAAAATACAAATATAGACTTTAAAGACAATAATATATATTTAGATGGAAAAATAATAAACGAAGAAATAAGGACTATGGAAGTTAGTAATAATGTATCTAATGTTGCTAAAATAAAAGAAGTAAGATATTTAATGGTAGACGTTCAAAGAGAGATAGGAAAAAGAAACTCTGTTATATTAGATGGAAGAGATATTGGATCTTATGTATTCCCAAATGCCCATTATAAATTTTTCTTAATCGCAACACCTCGCGAAAGAGGAAGCAGACGTCATAGGGAATTAATAGAAAAAGGATATGAAGTTAAGCTTGACGAAATAATAAATGATATAATAAAAAGAGATGAGATTGACTCAAACAGAGAATTTGCACCACTTGTTAAAGCTACTGATGCTATTGAGATAGATACTACAGGAAAGAGCATAAATGAAGTTGTAGAATTAGTAGTATCTAAAATAAACATATAAAACTTATTATAAGTAGGTAAAGCTTAATATGATGCTTTACTTACTTATAGTGGTAATGAAGGGAGATAATTGTGAATTTTTATAAATTTGTAATAAAAGCATTCAAATGTTTTTCTAGTATATTTTTCAAATACAAAGTAATTGGTAGGGACAACATTCCAGATGTGGGTAATATAATAATTGCAGCAAATCATAAATCAAATCTTGACCCTATATTCTTAGCTGCAGCTATAGAAAACAGAGAGGTTGCAGCAATTGCAAAAAAAGAAATTTTTAAAATAAAACCACTTGGGTTCATATTAAAAAAATTAAATGTTATACCTATAAATAGAGAAAAGCCAGATGTATCAACTATAAAAAACATTTTAAGAGCTATAAAAGAAGGATATGTCTTAGGTATATTCCCAGAAGGAACAAGAATTAAAGAACCTGGGTTCGGCCAAGCTAAAGGGGGACTTTCTGTATTTGCTATAAAAGGAAAGGCCTTAGTTATTCCGGTATCTATAATTTCTAATTATAAATTATTTAATAGAGTTACTGTCTATATAGATAAACCAATATCTTTTGAGGAATATTATAAGCAAAAACTTACTAGTGAAGAAAATGAAAAATTAGCTCAAAATGTACTAGAAGTTATAAAAGAAAATTATTATATAAATTCAAAGTGATTTTTAATAAATATAATAATATTTTAATATAGGGAGAAATAATATGAACGTTAAAATAGCTAAAGAAGCAGGATTTTGTTTTGGTGTAAAAAGAGCTATGAAAATGGCTTGGAATGAATTAGAAGCAAATGATGATATATATGCATTAGGACCTATTATTCATAACAAACAAGCAGTTAGTAAATATGAAGAAAAAGGGTTGAAAACAGTAGAAGTAATAGACAGTATTCCAAACTTTAAAAACATGATAATAAGATCACATGGTGTTAGTGAAAAAGTATATAAAGATGCAAATGAAAAGCGAATCAATGTTGTAGATACAACTTGCCCATATGTGAAGAAAATACATAGGATAGTTAAAACTTATCATGATAAAGGATATGAGATAATCGTAATAGGAGATAGCAAACATCCAGAAGTTATAGGTATAAATGGGTGGTGTGGAGATTGTGCTAAAATAATAAAGACTTTAGATGATTTAGATGTTACTAAATTTGATCATTCTAAAAAACATGTTGTTGTAGCTCAGACAACTATAAATTTAGAATTATACAATGAAATAATAAGTAAGCTAGAGAAGAAATTAGATAATATTATATTTAATAACACTATCTGTTCGGCAACAAAAGTAAGACAACTAGCAGCCAAAGAGTTATCTCAAGAAGTTGATTGTATGGTTGTTGTAGGTGGAAAGCATAGCTCTAATACTCAAAAATTAGTTAATATATGTAAAGAAGCTGTAGAAACTTTTGCTATAGAAACAAAACAAGATTTGAATATAGCTAAATTAAAAGAATATGAACTAATCGGAATAACAGCAGGAGCTTCTACTCCTGATTGGATAATAGAAGATGTAGTAGAATTTATAGAATCTATATAATATAAATTCAAATACAAATGGCTATAATGAACTATTTTCATTATAGCCATTTATATTTGAATTTACTTTATAACAAATAAAACATTGACAAAATATTCATAAATGATATAATAAAAACATCATTGATAATCATTTTCAATTGAAGGTGATTAGGATATATCTAATTCATAAAAAATAATCATATTTTTTATGAAAAAAAGTAATTTATATAAGTATTTAAATCACATTTTAAGTATATAGTATAAAGTGCATATATTATATATAGGAGGGAAATAAATGGATATTTTTATATCATCAGCTGAAGAAGCTTTTTTACATGTAGGTTCTATGATTGGATTTTTTATATTATTATTTGGATATATAAATTATAAAACCAATGGAAACTTTACATATATTATATCAAAGAATAAAAAATTACAACCATTAATAGGCGGACTAATAGGTTCTATTCCTGGGTGTGGTGGAACTTTAGCTATAATGCCACTGTACATACAAAAAAAACTTAGTTTTGGTGCTATAATAGCAAGTTTGATATCAAGTATGGGGGATGCTGCGTTTATATTAATAGCATCTAATTTAAAATTATACATATTCGTAACAGTGGTAGGATTGATAACTGGTGTAATAACTGGATATATAGTAGACTTATTTAATTTAGAACTAAAATTAAATCTGAAATCGCCAAAATGTAAGACATTAGGAAGAGGAAGTTTAGCTTCAAAATCCTATAATAAATATGATGAACTAGATAGAGTAGCTCATCATCATGGGAATATAAATAAATTTGCATATATAATAACTCATGGGGTTGGATATAAATTATACATTGCTATACTTTTAATTGGTTTTGCATTTATGACTATAGCGCATTCGGGTATTAATTCGTCTATTGTAGAAAAAATACATTCTCTCGAAGAACTAATAGCAATTCTAGGAATAGTATCATCAGTTATATATATGGTATGCTTTAAGAAGGTATTTAAAAACTCTAACTCAGTAGAAGAAGAAAATAAAAAAGGCTCTTTAAAAGAAGTACTTATACACTCTGTAGGAGAAATATCGTTTGTAATAACATGGATATTTATAGCGTATATTGTATATGATTTAAGTGTTATACTAATTGGCGGAGAAGAATATATATCAAACTTTGTTCTGTACACAGGGATAGGAAGTGTTTTAATAGGAGCATTATTAGGTCTTATTCCTGGATGTGGAGTACAAATAGTACTTTTATCTTTTTATCTAAAAGGAAATGTTCCTTTAGGGGCGGTAATTGCAAATTCTATATCTCAAGATGGAGATGCATTGTTCCCACTTATAGCAATGGATAAAAAGTCTGCACTTTGGGCAACTATACTTACAACCATACCCGCTGTAGTAGTTGGAGTGATAGTTTATATAATGTCCGTATAAATAATAAGATACTAGATTTGTATATTATAATATATAGATTGTAAAAAAGGCCTTCTGGGTCTTTTTTTATACCCTGATATTAATGAGAATTAAATTCTATATGTTAATTTGAGTAAAGAACCAACAATATAAAAATTAAAAGATCACTTAAAAATAGTTGAAAGTTCAACTAAAATAATGTATGCTTTAAATAGTTGAACTTTCAACTATTTAAAGGTGGTGAGAATTATTAAAGAATTAAGTAACACCCTATTGAGACAAATAGGAACTTTATCTAGATCAGTACATTATATAAGTGATATAAAATACAAAGAGCTCAAACTTCAAAAAGGTCAATTTACGTTTTTAACGCGTATTTGTGAAAATCCAGGTATAAACTTTATAGACTTATCAAATATGCTAAAAGTAGATAAAGCAACAACTACAAAAGCAGTACAAAAACTAGTTGAGGCAAGTTATATAGAAAAAAAACGAGATGAACAAGATAAGCGAGGGTATAATTTAAATCCGACAAATAAAGCTCTAGAAATATATAACTTAATAATAGAAGAGGAAAATAAAAATATAAATATATGCTTTAAAAATTTCACGGAAGACGATAAAAAGTCAATAAATAAATTGATAACTAAAATGTCTAAAAATATAGAAAACGAGTGGATTAAAATAAAAAAATAGAGGAGACATACTAATGATAAATAAAGCAAAAATAAGTGACTTAGACAGTATAATGGATATTATAGATTTAACGATAGAAGAAATGAGCTCTTATAACAATACACAATGGGATAAAAATTACCCTCAAAGTAATGATTTTATAATAGATATTCAAAAAGGTGACTTGTATATTAAATCTACAGGTAAAGACATAAAGGGATTTATATGTGTTAATTATATAGAGCCTAAAGAATATAATGGGTTAAATTGGACATCTAATCAAAAGTGTATGGTAATTCATAGAATGGCAGTCCATCCAAAATACAGAAACCAAGGTATCGGAAGCATGCTCATGAAATTTGCAGACGAACTAGCAATTGAAAATAATGTTAACTATTTAAAAACAGATACTTATTCAATAAATATAAAAATGAATTCACTATTTAATAAAAAAGAATTTAAGTTTATAGGTGAAATGAACTTTTTAGGAAAAGAAAAACCTTTTTATTGTTATGATAAACTAATAACTAAAATATAGAATATTTTATAAATAAAGGATTCAATAAATTAAATAATATCATTTAAAGGAGTTATAATTATGATTAATCAGCTGAAAGACAAATTTAAAGACTTTAAGCCATCTATAAATGGTTCCCAAAATATGCAAAAAGCATCTGTCACAATACCAATAGTAAAAATAGAAGATACTTACAATATATTATTCGAGGTAAGGTCTAAAAACTTAAGAACTCAACCAAGTGAAATTTCATTTCCTGGTGGAAAACATAATTTTAATGAGGATCCCTTAAGTGCTGCTATAAGAGAAACTTGTGAAGAACTCGGAACTCATGCTTCTAATATAGAACTAATTACAGAACTTGATTTATATATAAATTATTCACAACTTATGATATACCCGTACCTTGTATATATTAAAGATTTAAGTAAATTAGATATAAATAAAGATGAGGTAGACCATATTTTCTATGTGCCTATATCTACTTTACTTAGAGAAAATCCTATTTCCTACCATAACGAAGTTCATATAATACCACATAAAAACTTCCCTTATGATATTATACCTAGTAAAGAAAACTATGAATTTAAAATTGGATCTTATAAAACATTATTTTATAAATATAATAATTATATCATTTGGGGTATAACAGCAACTATTCTTGAAAATTTTTTAGAGATAATAAGAAATTAACATAAATAGCTAGCATCGTAATAATAAAAATATATAAAAAGATTGCATATTATATTAAAAATAGTATATAATCATATTTGTAGTAAATAAAAAAGAAAAGCCTTTATAAAAGGTTATGGAGAATTAACAAATGACTAACGGAACAGTAAAATGGTTTAACAACGAAAAAGGTTTTGGATTTATATCAGTAGAAGGTGGAGATGATGTATTCGCACATTTCTCAGCTATACAAACTGATGGATTCAAATCATTAGAAGAAGGACAAAGAGTAAGCTTTAATATAGTTAAAGGTGCTAGAGGACCTCAAGCAGAAAACATAACTATATTATAATATATAGATTGTTTAAGAAGAAAGACCTTATGGTCTTTTTTTATGTGTAAAAATAATTACTACACTAAATATATATAGTTTAAAATTCATAATTTTGTTTTAAAATTAACACAAGGGGTATAAATATAACATGTTAATAAATTATCATATTTGGAGGTAGTAATTATGAAAGTTATAGTAATAGGATGTACACATGCAGGAACTGCTGCAGTTACCAACATAAAAGAGAAATACCCAGAAAGTGAAGTAGTAGTTTATGAAAAAAATGATAATTTATCATTCTTATCTTGTGGGATAGCTTTAAATGTTGGTAAAGTTATAGATACAACAGAAAAATTATTTTATAGCTCTCCTGAAAACTTACAGTCTATTGGTATTAAAACTAATATGAAACATGAAGTTTTAGATATAGATTTTGATAATAAAAAGATATCAGTTAAGAACTTACTAACTTGTGAAGTATTTGAAGATACTTATGATAAATTAGTTCTTACATTAGGCTCTTGGCCAATAGTACCTAATTTTGAGGGTGGGAAACTAGATAATATAGTTTTATGTAAAAACTATGACCATGCAAAAGATATTATTAAAAGAAGTGAAAATGCTAAAAATGTAGTTGTAATAGGAGCAGGATATATTGGTGTAGAACTTGCAGAGGCATTTGAAATGCAAGGAAAAAATACTATATTAATAGATGCAGAAGAGCGAATTATGGCTAAATATTTAGATAAAGAATTTACAGATATAGCTGAGACTGAGTTTAAAAATAAAGGTGTTAAGTTAATATTAGGTCAAAAGGTTCAAAAGTTTGAGGGTAGTAATAAAGTATATAAAGTAAAAACAGACCAAGATGAATTTGAAGCTGATTTAGTAGTACTATGTATAGGGTTTGCTCCTAGTACTAAACTAGTTCAAGGTAAATTAGATACATTACCTAATGGAGCTATTATAATCGATGAATATATGAGAACAAGTGCTAAGGATGTATTTGCTGCAGGAGATTGTTGCGTTGTTAAATTTAATCCAGCTAAAGATACTAGATATATACCACTTGCTACTAATGCTGTAAGAATGGGTACTTTAATTGGTAAAAACTTAGTTAATCCTACTCTTAAATATATGGGAACACAAGGTACTTCAGGGATTAAGATATATGATCAATGTATAGCTTCAACTGGACTTACTGAAGAAGTAGCTAAAAATACAAGTGATTTTGATGTAGACTCTGTTATAGTTAGAGATAATTATAGACCTGAATTTATGCCAACATTTGAAGAAGCTACTTTAAAATTAATATTTGATAAAAATAGCAGAAAAATACTAGGTGGTCAAATTATTTCAAAAATAGATTTAACTCAGTATATGAATACATTATCAGTAGTTATACAAAATGAAATGACTATAGAAGAATTAGCAATGACTGATTTCTTCTTCCAACCACATTTTAATAAGCCGTGGAGTTTATTAAATTTAGCTGCTTTAAAAGCTTTATAAAAATTAAATAATCTTAGTAAATAAAAAGATATTATACTATAAAAAACCAAAATAAGCATATAATATATAATAGTAAATAAAAAGACATGAGTTTCAAAGATTCATGTCTTTTTACATATAAGAAAATTATAGTTTTAAAAGAAAGGTAAATTATATGAAAAAATTTAAGTTTAGTAAACTTAAGAAAAAAGTAATAAACGTTAATAGAACAATAACATATAGTTATATAAAAGATTTATCTATAAAGGGACAAAATATAAAATATGGTGATAATAAAAAACAATACTATAAAGTATATAAGCAAGAACATGAAAACAATGAAAATAAGTCTGTAATATTTTTTATTCATGGAGGTGGTTGGTGGCATGGTAGTCCTTCTTTATACAGTGGAGTCGGAAAATACTTTTATAAGATGGGATATACCACTATACTTGCAGGATATAGATTAGTTCCATTTCATAGATATCCTGCACAAATAGAAGATGTATTTCAAGCTTTAAATCATTATATAAAAAATAACCAAAATGCAAAAAATATAATAATTGCAGGATATTCTGCAGGAGGCGAATTAGCTTCTCATCTTGTATTTGATCATAAAAGACAAGATGAATATAATATAGATCATAACATTTTAAAAGGGTTTATATCTATATCAGGGGTATTAGATTTTTTTAAATGTAACTCTACATATTCTAAGATACTTATTAATAATTATATTTATAAAGGTAAAATAAATAAAGTAAATCCTATAAATTTACTTAATAAAGAAGTTGATATACCTATAATGTGTATACATGGTGATTGTGATTCTCTTATAGATGTAAATGCATCAATTTCGTTTATAGATAAAGTTAATAATCTAGATGAAAATACTATCTTAAAAATAATAAAGAAAGCAGAGCATGAAGATACTATAGATCTTGTAAGAGGAGATGGGAACAAATATTCTAAATATATTTGGAATTTTATAAAAGAAGTGAATGATTTGAAAGAAGTAGATAATTAATTCTTAAACCTAATAATATAATGAGGAAGAAGTGAATTTATGAAAGATACTAAAGATAATTGCTTTATTGATAACATAAAATGTATACTTATTTTTTTTGTGGTATTTGGACATTTAATAGAACGATACATAGATAGAAATACTACACTAATGGGTGTTTATATGTTTATATATGTGTTTCATATGCCATTGTTTATATTTATATCAGGATTTCTTTCTAAAAATATAAATAAAAGTAAGAAAATACTTTTAAAAACATTATTGGTTCCTTATGTAATATTAAATATAATTTGGTATACATTAGCTTATTTTTATACAGGAGAAACTAATTCCCCACTGCTTTATCCAGGATGGACTTTATGGTTTTTACTTAGTTTATTTTTCTGGAGAGTTTCTCTTAAATATCTAGTTAAGATAAAATATATATTGCCTATAAGTTTTTTACTAGGGCTTATTGTAGGACTTATTTCTAATGGTGCTATATTGTCATTTTCAAGAACTATAGTATTTTTACCTTTTTTCTTGCTAGGTTATTATACTGATATGAGTAAACTGAAAAAAATAAGCGATAATATAAATATTTGGGTTGCTCTTCTAGGGCTTACTTTATTTGTGGGAATTGCATTATTTATTGCTGATAAAAATCTTATTAATTATAAATTTCTATATGGTTCTTACTCCTATTCAGAATTAGGGATAAGTATATGGCAAGGCGTATTATATAGAAGTATATTATATATATGTAGTATTGCTCTAAGTATATTTGTATGTGTTATTACGCCTAGTCATAAAACTTTCTATACTCATGTTGGAAAATCTACAATGTATGTATATGTATTTCATACTTATATTGTTCTTTTGATTTTTTATTTAATACCAAGATGGAATATGAATATAATTACAAATTGGATAATTTTGATTAGTCCACTTTTTGTAACTTATATTTTATCTCATAAGATTTTCGAAAAAATATATAATAAATTATTTTATCCCATAATTAAGTTAATAAAATAGCTTAACATAGTAAAAGAAACCACAGTGTCAATTCACTGTGGTTTTTGATTTTTATAATTTTTTTATTGTAATTATAGAATTAAGAGGTATAAAAAGGTTGAAATTTTTATTAGATGCTTTTTCCATATGTTTTCTTTGTAAAATCAAATCAGTAGAAGTTACTTCGATAATTTCTCCGTATAATTTGTGTTGAGATAAATATGTGTAAAGTTCAACATACTCATTTAAGAATGTTAATGCATATTCGTACATACCATCAATTCCTTTATAAGATAGAAAAATCTTACTATAATATATGGAAAATATATATAAATGGTGAATATTAATTATTATATATATTTTATTTTTAACAGACATTAAATCAGTAAAATTAAAAGTGTGGTAAAATAATAATAAAATATATTATAAAAGGGAGAAATATCATGAATTGGATAAACCTAATAAAAGAATATATACCATATAATGAACAAGAAAGCAAAGATAAAGAGATAATTTTAAACTGCATAAATATATTTGATGATGTTTTAAGTAGAACAAATGAATTAGCTCATATGACATCATCTACATTTGTAGTAAATAACGGAAAAGATAAAGTGCTTATGGTACACCATAACATATACAATACTTGGTCATGGATGGGGGGGCATAATGATGGAGATAATGACTTTCTAAGAGTTGCAATAAAAGAACTGCAAGAAGAAACTGGTATAAGTGATATAAAAGTACTGAGAGATGGAATATACTCATTAGATGTATTAGATGTCAAAAGCCATATAAAAAAAGGGAAATATGTATCACCCCACCTTCATTTATCAGTAGCATATTTAATTGAAGCTAAGGAAGATGAAAAATTAACAATTAAAGAAGATGAAAACAGCGGTGTTATGTGGATTCCGATTAATGAAATAAATGAATATGTTAAAAATGAACCACACATGCAAAAGTTATATCAAAAATTCATAGAAAAACTATATAAATTAAATTAAATTACGTATATAATGAATTATCACCTTGATTTTAAGAAATAATAAATCAAGGTGATAAAATGTATATTTTGAATTTAGAAACTAGAGAAAAACAAGATGTGTTTAAAAGTGATTTTTATAAAATAAATGACTCATATTTGATTTTAAGTAATCCTAATGAATTAGTAAATATCAAAGATATATTAAATATAGATGAAACTACATTTGAAGAATGTCTTAGCTTCGATACAGATATAAAGTTTGATTCATTAGAGAACTACGATTTTTTAAGTATTAATACATTTGAAATTGTTAATAATAAAGTTAGAATTCAAGAAGTTAATATTTATTTAGCGGATAATTTCATATTAGTTGTTTGTAATGAAAATCATTTTTTATTTAACTTTGTAAAAGAAATGATAATTAATAGTACTAGTATGGAAAATACATCTAGCATGGTAAAGTTATTCAAAATTAACTATTTTATATTTAAACATATTGTGGTTCATGAATTTAAAAGTCTAGAAAATGTTGAAGATCTTATTTTAAAGCTAGAAGATGAAATATTGGAAGGTGTAGTAGATAATCATGCATTTAAGGTGAACTATGCTAGGAATGTAACAAGAACAGTAGTAAAGACTATTAGACCTTTGCTATATATAAGTGATAGAATATTAAAAGAAAATATTCGTTATTTGAAATATCATGATGTCAAAAAATATAATTCTGATAACTTGCAAAGTCTTGATTTTGGAATAGATAGATTATATAACTTTGCTTTATCAACACGTGAATTAGCTGATAAGTTGCTAGATATTTATTCTTCTCAAGTAGCCGAAAAAACTAATAGTTTAATAACTAAATTAACACTATTCACTGGTATTTCAGCACCTCTTACTATAATAACAGGGTTGTATGGAATGAACTTTAAATATATGCCCGAACTTAATTGGTATTATGGATATCCTATAACACTTTTTGTGATGATTTTAATAATAATAATTGGAATTATAGTGTTTAAAATAAAAAAGCTTTTATAAAAACCAAATAAAAATTATTAACATAAAAAGCCTTCTTAAAAAAGAAGGCTTTTTATGTTAATAATTAATGCATAATTACATTATTAGTTATTATATTATAAGATAAAGTTTAATATTAAAAAGCTAATAGTGTAAATGTACAAAATGTTTAATTCACTTAATTATTTAAAGTCACCTCATATGAACAAATCGCATTTTGCTTTAGATAATTAAGTGAATTGCCAATATATATTTAAAAATAAAGTTTAACATTTTTTTATATTAGCATCATATTTAAATTGCAATAGATTATACATATTATTAGATTATATTAACAAATTAGAATAAGGTGGTATGAAATTTATCTTTAATAACTTTATAATTATCATTAAATAGTGTAAAATTACAATTATGACTAATAATTTCAATAGGAGGTAATATGGAAAAACTATATTATAAAGATCAATACATAAAAGAATTTACAGCGGAGATAGAGAATGTGCTAGAAATAGATAATAAGTTTCATATTTTATTAAATCAAACAGCATTTTTTCCGGGTGGAGGGGGACAATCTTGTGACTTAGGTAATATAGGTGTACATGATGTAATAGACGTATATGAAAAAGATAATATAGTATATCATGTAGTAGAAAAGAAGCCTATAAAGATACACAAAGTTAAATGTGCTATAGACTGGAAACGTAGAGAAGATGGTATGAATCAACACTTTGCACAGCATGTATTATCAGGATGTTTCTATACATTGTTTAAAGCTAATACCGTAGCTGTTCATTTAGGAAAAGAAGTGAGTACCGTAGATATTGAAGGTTTCTTAACTTCAGAGCAAATAAGAGAAGCAGAGGCTTATGCCAATGATATAATAAGCGAAAATATAAAAGTGGAAACACTTCTTCCTTCTAAAAAGGAACTAAAAAAAGTCTGGATAAGAAGAGACTTACCAGATACATCATCTGAAATTAGAATATTGAGAATAGGAGACTTAGATTCTAATGCTTGTTGCGGAGTCCATCCTAAATCTACATTATCATTGAGAATGATAAAGATAAATAGATGGGAAAAAAATAGAGGTGCCACTAGAATAGAATTTTTAGCCGGAAAAAGAGCTATTGATTATTCTTTAAAAAGAGATTTATATTTAAGTAATATATGCAAATACTTAAAGTGCAGTGGCGAAGAATCTATAAAAGGTATAAAAAGTTTACATGAAAAAGTAGAGCTTACATCAGCTACTAATCGAAAGTTAGAAGAAGAGATAGCTAATTATGAAATAAGAGATATGGTAGAGGGTTCATCTAAAGTAAATGATATATCTGTCGTTATAAAAATTTATAAAGATGAAAACATAAAATATGTATCTAAGGTTGCATCTAAAATAACCGAAATAGAAAATACTATAGCTTTAATAGGTGTTCAATATGAAGACAAAGTCAATTTGATATTTGCATCTTCTAAAGACTTAAAAAATTCTGACATGAATAATTTATTAAAAGATAGTATGACATTAGTTGATGGTAAAGGAGGAGGAAGCTCTTCTTTAGCACAAGGAGGAGGAAAAAATAATGGTAATTTAGAAACGGCACTTAATTATGCTTTTAATAAATTAGAAAAAATAATGTAGGTATTAAGTTTACATAATTTAATTAAAGTGAACTTATTTTAGTTTATTTATAACTATTACAATTAAATGAATCAGATTGAAATATAAGCATATTTTATATTAAAACGAATAAATATATTGCGGCTTGATTTTAAACATCTTAAAATCGAATATATTTAGACGTTTTTACCTTGTTTTAAAATAAAATTATTAACTTAGTAGTAAATTTATTTTAGATATATTATGTATACAATTCAAAAGATATAACACTAAATATAAATCAGTTAAAAAATACCTTACATAACTAAATTAAAGTATTTGAATTTTGAAATAAATATTTGTTTATAAATAAGTATACATTGAAGCTGTAATTATTTTTATAGTATATTTGTCGTATCTATAAAATATTAATGTATTTATTTTATTGATATAACAAGTGCTTTTATTTTGAATCTCAAAATGTATGTAAAACAAATTAAGTTTACATAATTTAATTAAATCAAACTTAATTCATTTCGTATTATAAAAACGCACTAAAAACCATATAAATCCCTTTTAAGAAGAATTAACAAATTTACATTCTTTTATATTTACAAACAAAAACAACCCTTTATATAAGTGTATAAAAGGTTGTTTTTTGTTTGTATAATATGTTAATTTATCCCAACTTGAATAAAGTTTCTGAGATTTTATCACTAGCTTCAGAATCCATTTCTTTAAGTGTATGTGCATATATGTTAAGTGTGGTATTAATATTTGAATGTCCAACCCTTTCAGAAATTACTTTTATAGGTACTTTTGAATTTATAAGTAGTGTAACATGTGAATGTCTAAGATCATGAAATCTTATATGATCTAATTTTTTATCCTTCAAAAATGTATTAAATTTCTTACTTAATACATCTTGAGCTATTGGGTTTTCGTTTTTATCAAAGAATAATAAGTTTGCTTTATTGATTATTTCTCCTTTTAACTTAGATTCTAATTGCTTTTTTTTGTGATTTTTTAGCATTAAAATTATCTCATTTGGAGCTGAAATTGTTCTTTCTGAGCTTTCGGTTTTAGGATTTTTGAGTATAACCAAGCCTTTATTTCTTACTGTAATCTTATCTATAGTTATAGTATTTTCATTAAAATCTATATTATCCCAAGTTAATCCTAATATTTCTGAGATTCTTAAACCCAACCCGCTTGCTAAATATATGTGTAGTTCGATGGGTGTTCCCTTGCAAATTTGAAGTAATTTAATCATGTCTTGTTTATTATATATGTTATTTTTAAACTTTTTAATTCTTGGAACTTCTATACATTCCACTATATTTTCCCTAATTAATCTTAATCTATAAGCTTTTTTTAACGCTAAATTCAATATATTTATATGTATTTTTATAGTCTGTGGAGCTAAAATTTCCATTAAATCATCTACATAATTTTGCAAATGGATTGGTTTTAATTCCTCTAATTTGTACTTTCCTAACATAGGTATTAGATATTTTTTGCAGATTCTCAAGTAGCAACTATAAGTCGTTATTGATAAATTCACCTTGTATTTCTCTAAAAAATCCATTAAAAAATTTTCTATATTCATAGTATTTGGCAGTGCTAATTCGTCATTATAAATACTATCTTTTAACTCATTTAGTTTTTTAGAAGCATCTCTTTTTTTCTCAAATGATCCCATATTCTTTTGTTTTTTCTTGCCACTTTCACTGTCTTTGTATTCTAAATAAACTATGTAGTTTTTACTTCTTTTTCTTATAAATGCAAAACTCATCCATTACCTCCATTAAATAACAATTATATATTTATTATAACATAGTTTAAAAATAAAAAATAAAAATATCTGACATATAACTGACATTTTTTATATTAATATAGCTATATCTGTTGAAAATACTGGTGTATATTTTTTTGGCATAAAAGTATATATTTTATGTTTACTAATCACAGTTAATAGGTTAATTTCATAAATTATATAGATAACATTTACGAAATTTCTTAAGGGAGATATAAACCATGCATAACTCTAATCGATTCGAAATGAAAATTTTAGAAACTAGAAATTGTCTTTTAAGACCTATTTCATTAGAAGATACACCTCACTTATTTGAATATTATAAGTATGATAAAGTTGTTAAGTATTTACCTTTCAAGAAGCACAAAACCATATCTGATACAGAAAATTTTATAAAGTTGTTTTTCCTCAAGCACTATTCCCAAGGTAAAATAGGGCACTATGCTATTGTATTTAAAAAAGAAAATAAGGTAATAGGAAATATTGGATTTAATAACATATCTTCATCTTCACAAGAGGGCGAAATCGGTATATGTATAAATCCATTGTACTGGGGTTATAATTTATCTTCTGAACTAGCTAAAGAAATGCTTAGATATGGATTTTATGATTTAAACTTAAAAAAAGTAACTGCAGTAACTTTTGAGGATAATAAATATTCACAGAAACCATTACAAAAATTAGGGTTTCATTATGTAAAATCTTTCAACAAAAAACTTCATTCTAAAAAATTAGGTAGTTATGTAAAATGCCATAAATACGAAATGTTAAAAAAAGACTATATAATATCAATTAAAAATAATTTCTAAATTATATAAAAAGGAATGATCATTTTGATAAATAATGTAAGAAATAATTGGATAGATACGCATTTAAGATTTGTACTAGCTAGCTTATTCAAAAAAAAACCAAGTGAAATAACGAAAGATTTTTTAAAGACATTAAAGGAGATAGATTTATCAGACTCTGGAATTATAGACTTAGAAGGAATACAATACGCCGCTAATTTAAATAGTCTAAACTTAAGTAAAAATGAAATATTTGATGCTAGTTTATTATCAGAACTAAATAAGCTTACAATTTTAGAACTTTCAGAAAATAAGATAGAAGATATAACTTTTTTAAATAAACTTAAAAATATTAAAAGTATAGGTCTTGATAGTAATAATATTTCTTTTGTAAATGACCTTAGTAATTTACAAAATTTAGTGTTAATAAATTTATCTAATAACAATATTAAAGATTTATCATTTATTAGTACATTATATTCTAAAAATATAAAAGTTATAGCTAGCGAACAATGTATTGTTTTAAATCCAATAAGTGTAAACTATGGAGATGACTATTTATTTGAAAGCCCTATTTATTGGAGTGATGAGGTTATAGTATCACTAGATAACATTCAAGTTAAGGGAATGTATGACTACGTAAAAACTAATAAAAGACCTTCACTTCTATATTCTATTTCAAAAATAATCATTAAAAATATACATTCTGAATGTATATTAAAGGCAGATTTTTATCACGAAGTTTCATTTTTAAAGTCAGGTATATTAAGCGGAGTATTAATACAACCCATAAATATAAAGTTTACATGTTCACAATTCAACATTTTGAAAATAAATAAGGAAAATACTCTAGGATCCATATATGGAAAGATAAAAATAGAAAGTACTACACAGGATATATTTGAAAATGATTTTTTTCTTAAAAATAACCTTTTAACTATAATTAATGCCGACGGGGAAAAAATTTCTTGCTTAACTAATAAAAAAGGTGAGTATAAATTTTCAAACTTAAAAAAAGGAAGGTATACTGTATTATTTCCATTTTTAGATAAATTTGAATATGTGACACCATCATTACATATTTGCAATCTAAATGAAGGTGAAAATTTAGCGGTAAACTCAACATTAATTAAAAAATAAAAAAGCGGTATAAGCCGCTTTTCTAATTTTCGAATTTTTTAAACCCTTCCCCTAAAACTTCATGCACATTACTAACAATTATAAAAGCACCAGGGTCTGATAATTTAACAAGTTTTTTTAGATAAATTTCTTGATTCTTAGAAACAACGACTAACAATACTTGTTTTTTATCATCTGTATAACCGCCTCTACCATCTAGAATAGTAAAACCTCTGCCTAATTCATTAGTTATAACTTTTTTTAAATCGTTTGCTTGGTTAGAAATTATAAAAAATGCCTTAGAATAATCAAAGCCTTCCATTATAGCATCTGCCACTTTAACAACTATATAAAGCGACATTGCTGAATAAAGTGCAATCTCTATATTTTTACTAACTATACCTGATGACATAACTACAAATGAATCTAGAACTATCATGAATTTAGTTGCTTTAATACCAGGGAATTTCTTGCTAAGTATAAGTGCTATTAAATCAGTCCCCCCTGTTGATGCATCACATCTGAACATAATTCCTATACCTATACCTACTAAAATAGCTCCGGATATTGCAGATAATAATAAATCATTTGTAGCGCTTATTCCAGCTAACGGTGAAGTTACATTTAGTATTACAGAAAACAATACTGTTCCAAATAAAGTTTTAATCGAATTTTTTGTACCGAGAATTCTAAATGCAAAAATTACTAACGGAACACCTATCATTAACATTATAGTTGAAACCGGTATGTTAGTAATTTTATTTAGTACTACCGATAAACCACTAAGGCCACCTGGTGCTATTGTATACGGTTTCAAAAATACATTGATCCCAATACTCATCGATATACAACCAACTACTAATCCGATCATCTCTATTAAAGACGACACTTTTTCTTTTTTCATAATTACCCTCCTAAATCACCTTTGAATATGCTTTGGCATAATTATACATTATAACAGTATTTTTTTACATTATAAAGGTAATAAGAAGATTTACTTTTTTATCTTTTATATGTGAAAATTTTTATCAAAAAAAATAAAGTACTTTTCATATGTTTATTAATATAATTAATTATATTAATGGTTAATTTGTATATATTAAAGTATTTTTAGTATTTTTTTATAATAAATGGTAAAAATAAATTGATTGTATACCTATTAAAAGTATATAATATATATATGAATTTAAGAAAAATTGAAAGGAAATGATTTTATGAAGGTTACTTTACCAGAAACAGCAGTTAATACATTAAAAGATATTTTAAAAGACAACCAAGATAGACCAAATAATATAAGAGTTTATTTTGCAGGTATTGGCTGAGGCGGGCCATCATTTGGAATTGCTCTGGATGAGCAAAAGGCTGAAGATTTAGAATATGATATTGATGGATTACATTTTATAATGAGCAGTGATGATTTCAATAAGTATGGAGACATAGTTATTGAAGACACTGGTTATGGATTTAAAGTAGGTCCTGAAAATGCACAAGATGACGGTGGTTGTGGCGGAGGATGCTCTGGCTGTGGTCAATAAAAATAAAGGGTATTAGCTTTTAGCTAATACCCTTTATTTTTTTACTATATTAAGGTATTATAAAAGAACAACAAATTTGCATATATAATTTAATTAAGTATAGCTTGAAAGTATTCTATATGCAAAATAGACATTAGACTTTAATTATATATAAGGAGTAAAACATGAGAAGAAGAAAAGTAAAAGGCGCAGATGAAAAATTATTAAGCTATAAGAATTATGTTCTTAGAGATGATATAAATAAGTTAAAAGGAAATTGGAATTTAAAATTCGAAAATAATAATCCTATACATGTAGAATTCGGAACTGGTCGTGGTAAGTTTATAACAACATTAGCAAAAGAAAATCCTAACATAAATTATATTGCTTTTGAAATAAAAGAAGAAGTTATAATAAAAGGAGTAGAAAAAGCAGTTGAAGCTAATTTAAATAATATATTATTTGCGTGGGCTGATGTTAACAATATATTAGACTATTTTGAAGAAAATGAATTGAATAGGATTTATGTTAACTTCTGTGATCCATGGCCTAAGACAAGATGGAGAAAAAGAAGATTAACTCACACTAATTTTTTAAATATGTACAAAAATTTACTTAGCCAAGATGGAGAGCTTCACTTTAAAACAGATAATGAAAAATTATTCGAGTTTAGTTTGAATGAAATAGCTTCTAATAATTGGATGTTGAAAAACATATGCTTAGATTTAGCTAAGAGTGAATTTGAAAATGTTACAACTGAATATGAGGATAAATTTATGTCTTACGGTATGAAAATCTTTAGATGTGAAGCTAATAAAAATAAAGAAATTTAAAAATATATTTTAATTATTTTCCAATATAATAAAAAGGTTGTGTTAATTTACAACCTTTTTATTATGCTTTAAATTAATTAAAAGATACCATTTTTTTGGTTGGTAGCATATATTCCGAATATGACTACAAGCGAATAGATACAGTAAAGTACAATTCTTATACTTTGCATACTTATGCCTATTACCTCTATATAACTATTCGATTGGGGAAATACAGCTAAAATTGCACCTATGCCTATAAGCACAGGATTTATAACTATTTGTTTGTCTGTTCTCAAAATCATAATTCTACTAATCCAAATAACAGATAAAATAAAAAATACTATTTTAAGAATAAACTCTAGAGTGTCTAACATAATAAAAATGCTCCTTTCATCAAAGTATTTTTATGTAAATTGAATTTTATTCATTAATATCAAAATGCATTAATATATTTAATATACGTATTTTAGTATTATAATACTTTTTTATGTAAAAATAAATAGAAAAAACTTAATATGTAGTATAAGGTATATTAAGTATGATAAATGATTAATATATAAGTATTATGATTTTAAGGAGATATGATATGTGCATGTATACCTATAATAATAAGTTTCAAACTAATAATATTTTAAATACTGAAGAGTATGAATTAATTAATCAAATTTACAAATGTATAGAATGCGATGATATAGAGAATGTTAGCAAACTTACACAAAAGTTAATTTCAATTCAATCATCTAAAGAAAATATAGATAGTACTGATTCTTTTAAATAATACATATAAAAGCTTTATAATTTAATTATGAAGCTTTTTTGTATGTTTTTAAGTATAATTTATATATATTTAACACATAGCTTGCATATTAATTATATATATGTATTTTGGGAGTGATATTATGAATTTAAGATTTGCTAATTGGTATACTCAAGCATTAGGCGCTATTTTAGGTGGAATGGCATGTATATACTCTTATTTAAATGGTTCTATGATTATATATAGCAATATAGATACTTACTTTGATAGTTTGTGGTTTGGAGGTATTATATCTAGTTATTTTTTATTACCATTATGTATAATAACTTTTTTGTTAGCTATTGTAAAATCATACAATCCTAGTAAACTTTTTTTTAATGTTTCAATTGAAAATATAAATATAGCAATAATTGTGGCCACAGTTATAATAGGTTTCATGGGTGCTAGAATATATTTTAGTATTCCTGCTGTATTTATATTATTTAATTTAATTACTTACAAAAAAACAATTCATACAGAAATAATTAAAGATAATTTTAACGATGAAACAACTATGATTTTTAAGAAAACTTATTCTTTAGAATTAGACACTGTTAATGAAAAAGAACTAAAAATCTTAACTACAAAAAGAGAAATTGCTGTAGATCTTTTATTAAAAGAGGCACAAACTCAATTTATAATGGAAATTGCAGGATTATCATTAGAAGAATTAAAAAGATTGGAAGAGGAATTAAAAAGCGATACTAGAATTTAAATTAATTGCTGTTCATACTAAAAAAATAACTGTTTTTTATAGTAACTAAACTATATCATATAAATAAGAAAGTGTTGATAGAAAATATCGACACTTTTTTGTTTATATAAAAACAATTCGATGTATTTATATAGATTCTATAAATACTTACTGTTATTTTGTATATAAGTATTTATAATTATAGTAACACTGTTAGTTAAAAAATATTTACAAAATTTTTTTTTATGATATAATATTAGTACCAGGTAATAATACGAGGGGGTAACACAAATGAAAATAAATGAAATAAAAGAATTATTAAAAGTTATAGATCAAACTAGTTTAGAATATGTAAAGCTAGAAAGTGGTGACATAAAACTAGAAGTTTCAAAAACAAATAATTCTATAAATACTTTATCTACAAATAATAACGAAATTAGAAATCACTCAAATGAATTTATAATAAATGAAGCTTATGATTGTACATATGAAGATAAAGAAGAAACATTCTCTACTATCGTTGCTCCTTTAATGGGAACTTTTTACT
This sequence comes from Peptostreptococcaceae bacterium VA2, assembly GCA_000686145.1. Taxonomy (GTDB): domain Bacteria; phylum Bacillota; class Clostridia; order Peptostreptococcales; family Peptostreptococcaceae; genus Romboutsia_D. The sequence continues at coordinate 1,798,496 of JMMB01000007.1, forward strand.
CTTCATCAAATCCTGATGAAAGTAGTTTTGTTAAAGTGGGAGATATAGTAGATAAAGGAGATACTTTATGTATTCTTGAAGCTATGAAGCTTATGAATGAAATAACAAGCGATATAGCTGGTGAAATAGTTGAAGTGTTAGTTAAGAATCAAGAATTAGTGGAGTATAACCAACCTCTATTTAAAATAAAACCATTATAATCAGGAGGTATATAATATGATTAAAAAGATACTAATTGCAAATAGAGGAGATATAGCTGTTAGAATTATTAGAACTTGCAAAGAATTAGATATACAAACCGTAGCTATATACTCAGATGTTGATAAGGAATGTTTTCATAGGTATTTAGCAGACGAGTCTATATGTATAGGACCTAATAATATAAGTAAAAGCTACAACAATATAGATAATATAATATACCTTGCTCTTAAGCTTGAATGTGATGCTATACATCCAGGATTTGGATTTTTATCAGAAAATGCAGAATTTGCTAAAAAATGCGAATACAACGGAATAATATTGATAGGTCCTAAAATGGAACAAATGACTTTAATGGGAGATAAATCTCGTGCTCGTGAAACTATGATAGAACTTAATATACCAGTTGTTCCAGGTTCTAAAGGTGTTTTGAAAAACAAAGAAGAAGCACTACTTTTAGCAACTGAAATCGGATATCCAGTTATTATAAAAGCCTCTAATGGTGGAGGTGGAAAGGGTATGCGAATTATAACTTGTGAAGATGAAGTTTTTTCAAGTTTTGATATAGCTAGTTCAGAAGCTTTTTCAGCATTTGGAAGTAATGAGTTATATATGGAGAAATTCATAGAAAATCCTAGACACATAGAGGTTCAGATATTTGGAGATAGTTTTGGAAATGCTGTTCACTTAGGTGGAAGAGACTGCTCTATGCAACGAAGAAATCAAAAAGTATTAGAAGAATCTCTTAGTTCATATTTGAATGAAAGAGAAAAAGAATATTTATATAAAACAGCAGTCGATGTAGTAAAAGGAATAGGTTATTTAGGTGCAGGAACTATAGAATTTATAGTAGATGCTAATAAAAATATCTATTTTATAGAAATGAATACAAGAATACAAGTAGAGCATCCTGTTACGGAAATGATTACAGGAATTGACCTTATTAAACTCCAAATTTCTATTGCAAATAAAAAACCTATACATTTTAAACAAGAAGAAATTGTATTTAGAGGTCATGCCATTGAATGTAGAATAAATGCTGAGAATCCATATAATGATTTTAGACCTTGTCCTGGTAAAATAACTTCAATAAATATACCAGGCGGATTCGGAGTTAGATTTGATACTTTTGTATACGCAGGGTATACAATTCCACCAATTTACGATTCTATGATAGGAAAGCTTATTTGCTGGGATGAAGACAGAAATCAATGTATCAAGAAAATAAATAGAGCATTAGATGAAATTATAATAGAAGGAATTGATACAAATATTGAGTTTCAAAAATTGCTTATCAACAGTGACGCATTTTTAAATGACCGTCATTACACTAAGTTTATAGAAAATGAATTTATTGTAGAAGATATATAAATATCAGTTATAGTATAAAAAATTATTCGCCCAAATGTGGCTCAAAGGGAGTAAATAATTATGATAAAAAAATTTTTGTCCTCAGCTGATTCATCTAGCCGTCGCTCAAAGGAAAGTAAATACATAACAGTTTCACTTAATAATAAGTTTAAGGAAAACAGTGTAGACGATAGATTTTGGATTTATTGTAAAGGATGCAAAGACCATGTATTTAAAAAAGATATAGATGAGAACTTAAATGTTTGTCCAAAATGCTTAACTCATTATAAATTTAAAACTAGAGATAGAATTAGTTTATTATCAGACGAAGGAAGCTTTAATGAATTTGAATTTGATTTAGATATTCAAGACCCTTTAAATTTCCCGAAATATGTAGATAAAATAAATACATATAAAAAGAGTACTAATGAATCTGAAGCTGTTATATGTGGAGTTTGCACTATAAATAATATTAAAATTACTTTATGTGTAATGAATCCTGATTTTATGATGGGAAGCATGGGAAGTATTGTTGGCGATAAGATTACATATTCAATAGAGTATGCAGCCGATAATAATTTACCATTAGTGATTTGTACGGCATCTGGTGGAGCTAGAATGCAAGAGGGTATGATATCTCTTATGCAAATGGCAAAAACGTCTCAGGCACTATCTAAGTTAGAAGAGAAATCACTACCATATATATCTATACTAACAGATCCTACAACAGGAGGAGTTACTGCTAGCTTTGCTATGCTTGGAGACATTATACTATCAGAACCAAATACACTTATAGGGTTTGCAGGACCTAGAGTAATCGAACAAACTATAAATCAGAAACTTCCAAATGGGTTCCAGACTTCAGAGTTTTTATTAGAGCATGGATTTATAGACTTAATTGTAAATAGAGTAGATATGAAAGATATGATTTCTAATATATTGTCTTTACATTAAATAAAAAATTACTAAACTTATAATTTCAATAAGTTAAAGATTAGATACGAATCAACGGATAAATAATAATAATTTATTCGTTGATTTTATATCTAGGTAAACCAAATTTCAAATAAAAAAGTTTAATTTATCTTTAGATAAGGAGGATTTACATTGTTTACAATTGATATTCAAGAAAAAATAGAAAAATTAGAGAGCGATATAAAGAAGCTTAAATTAATATCTTCTTCAAATGAAATAGATTTAAGTGATAAAATTACAGATTTAGAAAAGAAATTAAAAAAGCTTACTAGTGAGGCTTGTATAAATTTATCTCCGTATGAAAAAGTAAGTTTAAGTAGAGACATTAAAAGACCTACAACTAAAGATTATATAAGTAAAATTTGCTCAAATTTTATAGAACTTCATGGAGATAGGCTTTACAAGGACGATCCGTCTATTATAGGCGGAATCGGTAATATAGATGAATTTAGTGTTACAATAATAGGCCATCAAAAAGGTAATGATGTTCACGAAAATATAAAGAGAAACTTCGGAATGCCTCATCCAGAAGGGTATAGAAAAGCACTTAGACTTATGAAGCAAGCAGAGAAGTTTAAAAGACCTATAATAACCTTTATAGATACCCCAGGTGCATTTTGCGGTATAGAAGCTGAGGAACGTGGCCAAGGAGAAGCTATTGCGAAAAATTTATTTGAAATGAGCAAATTAGCAGTTCCTATAATTTGTTTTGTAATTGGAGAAGGTGGAAGCGGAGGAGCGCTAGGTATTGGAGTAGGAAATGATATATGTATGTTAGAACACTCGGTGTACTCTGTTATATCACCAGAAGGTCTATCTAGTATCTTGTTTAAAGATCCATCTAAATCAAAAGAGGCGAGTGAAGTTATGAAACTTACTAGTCAAGACTTACAAGAATTAAAAATCATAGATAAAATTATAGAAGAGCCTTTTAAAGGTGCTCAAGCAAATGTTGAAAAAGTATCAGAAGATATAAAATCATTTATCATAGAAAGATTAAATCACTATAAAGAACTTAGTGAAGCTGAAATAATTACTCAAAGATATAATAAATTTAGAGAAATTGGTAAATGTTTATAATTTTAATAAAAACCATTAGGTGACGCTTTTATAAGCACCACCTAATGGTTTTTATTTTTAGAAATTTTATTATATAGCATATTTTACAATATAAAAGGTTAATATAAATTTAAAAGAACTTAGGAGGTTCGGTATGCAATTAAGAAGAGCAGCAGAAATAATGAATTCAAATAAAAATAATGATACAATAGTTTATTATGAAAGAAAGCCAGTAACTTTAGTTAGCGTTGATAATAACATAGGTACAGCATGTGTTAAATCAGTAGATGGAAACAGTAGATTTGAAGTTGATTTAGAACAATTAAGTGAATTAAAGTAATAATATTAAATTACCTAAATATAACTAATTTATATTTAGGTAATTTACATAATATATCTAAATTTAATTAGAACATTTGTGTGTATTATGTGAATTTAACTAAAATCATTTAAATCTGCATGCATATATAATTTTATAAAAAAATACTAAATCTGCATGCAGATTTAAATATATAACAAAAAAGTAGTAGTATATAATATATATAGATACATATTTAAGTAATATTCAACTAGTCTTTAAATGTATATTTTGGGTATAGTAAGTGTGCTGTAAATTATAAAGTTATATATTACTATTTTATATTCTATTTTATAGTTAATATACATAATCCTTATATAAGTTTTATCTTGCTCTAATTACTATCTTTTTAATAAAGTTTTAATTTGATTTTTATTATTTATTTAATTATATGTGAATTTATTAAATAAATAATAAAATCTTATGATTTTAACACTATTTATTTAAATTAATTCTATCTTTTATTAAGCTTCTTATCTTTTATTCCAAACATCTTAAAATGCACTTTCATCTCTTATAAAACTAAAGCTTCTTTTATATTTTTAAGGAATAGTTGAAAACAAAAAAATGTTATGTTATTTTATAATTATGTAATAACTATTTAATTGGAGGTACACTTTGATAGATAATAAAACTTTAAAAATACATAATAAATCAGATAAACCTGACAATATTGTCACTCGTAATAATGATTTAATTGAAAGATGTATATCAATTGAAAAAAAACTTCCAAAGTTTATGAAAGATTACTTTATTTATTTAAAAGGATCTGTTGCTGTTTCTACTCGACTTGCTTATTTGGAAGATATAAAATTTTTCTGTTCGTATTTAATAGAAACTAAAGAACTTACAAATGCTTATGAAATCTCAGAAATCTCATTAAAAGAATTTGAGGATATTAAGGCAAGAGATGTTAATTTGTTTCTAGGTGATTATTGTACAAGGTATTATAAACAAAGTTCTAACACTACTTTGATATATGAAAATAACAATCGTGCTTTAGCTAGAAAAAAATCATCGATCTCTACTCTGTTTAAATTCCTCTATAGGAACGAACAGTTAGTTGATAATATAACAGATGGGTTTAATCCTATAAAGCTTCCTAAGCCTCAGCCAGACGCTATAAAACGACTTGAGATAGATGAAGTTGATAAAATGTTAGATTCTGTTGAAAGTGGCTATGGACTTACTGAGAAAGAAAAAGTCTATTGGAGAAAAACTAAGCTTCGTGATAAGGCTATTTTAGCTTTATTTGTCACGTATGGCCTTAGGCTCAATGAACTTAGAGAACTTAATATTTCATCATTCAATTTTTCTAGAGGAGAGTTTAAGATTTATAGAAAAAGAGGTAAAGAAGTTTTGATGCCTATTAATCATACTTGTGAGTTAGTAATCAAAGATTATATTTTTAATGAAAGACCTCAAAGTGAAATGTTAATAGAAGAATATAAGGATGCTCTCTTTTTATCTTTACAAAATAAACGTCTTAACCCTAAAGCTATAAGACAATTGGTTAAAAAATATACGTCTATTTCGATGGAAACTTCGAGAGATGGTGGATATAGTCCACATAAATTACGTGCTACGGCTGCTACATCTTTAATTCAAAATGGTTTTTCTATATATGATGTTCAAAATTTACTAGATCACGACAACGTGACAACAACTCAGCTTTATGCTGCACATAAAAAACATGTTAAACGTGATATTGTAAACAATTTCGAATGGATTGAAGATGATAGCAATTTAGATTAGACCATTTTTAGGAACAAGCGTTTGTAAAAATAGAATCATCATGCTACAATATAAATATAAAATATTATTAATAAGGTATTTATCTACTCTTATTAAACTAATTTAAGTTTAGAAAGGAGAGATTTTATGTATTTAGATTTAAGTAGTAAGCAAGTAATGATATTAGAATTTATTAAAGAACAAATTGCCTTGAAAGGATATCCACCATCAGTTAGAGAAACTTGTACAGCAGTAGGTTTAAAATCTACATCTACTGTTCATTCTCATTTAAACAAACTTGAAAAACAAGGTTACATAAGACGTGATGCAACTAAGCCTAGAGCAATAGAAGTTTTAGACTCAAATAAAATTGAAGATGCATTTGGACGTAAACAAGAAATACTTCAATTGCCATTAGTCGGACAAATAACAGCTGGAGCGCCAATACTTGCTAGACAAAATATTGAAGAATATATTCCTTTACCTGCTAACTTAGTTAAAGGATCTGATAACTTTATATTGAAAGTCAAAGGTGATAGCATGGTTAATGCAGGGATTTTAAATGGAGACTATGTTATTGTAGATAGAAAACATTCTGCATCCAACTCTGAAATAGTTGTAGCTCTTATACATAAGGAATATGCTACAGTAAAAAGATTTGAACAAGATGAAGATATAGTAAGACTTAGACCAGAAAATGATTTTATGGAATCTATAGTTCTAAATGCCAAAGATGTTGAAGTTATTGGTATTGTAACAGGTGTATTTAGAGTTTTATAAATTGAATATTTAAATAAATAAAAAAGATATGAAACATTTCATATCTTTTTTATTTATTTATGCTAATTCTAAAGCTATCTCCATCATTTTAGTAAAAGCAACTTGTCGGTCATGAGCTGAACATTCCTCTCCTGTAAATGGACAATCAGATATTGTAAGTATAGCTAATGCATTGACGTCTGCTCTTGCTGCGTTCATATAAAGTGCTGCAGCTTCCATCTCTACACAAAGAACACCCATCTTCTTCCACTTAGATAAATTATCAAGCCCTGCATCTGAATAAAACACATCATTTGAAAGTATATTTCCTACAGTTACTTTAGTACCTTGATTATTAGCTATATCTATTGCTCTTTGCATTAACTCATAACTTGCGATTGGCGCATAAGTACCAGGTAAGTTATATTGAGAAGCATAATTCGAATCAGTACATGCTCCCATTCCAATTACGACATCATGAGGCTTTAAGCTTTCATTTATAGCACCGGCAGATCCGATTCTTATTAAATTTTTAACTCCATAAAAGTGTATAAGTTCATATGAATATATTCCTATTGATGGTATTCCCATTCCACTTCCCTGAACAGATATCCTCTTCCCTTTATAATACCCTGTATACCCAAACATTCCTCTTACTGTATTGTATTGTATAACATCTTCTAAATATGTATCTGCTATAAACTTAGCTCTTAGTGGATCCCCTGGCAATAAAACAGTATCTGCTATCTCTCCTATTTTTGCATTGTTGTGTGGCGTTGGTATATTACTCATTATATTACCTCCCAAATTTTTAACTTGTAATTCATTTTTTACTTAGTTGATAGTATACTATAAATAAGGATATATTTTCTAGTCATAAAAATTTAATATATGAAATCTATAGAAAATGAAAATCTTAAAGTATATAAAGTTAACTATGAAGTTTCATATAATAACAACTCTTCTGAAGATAAATACAAATACGGTGTTTATGAATCATGGTTTTTCTTAAATCGAAAAAATTCTTATTCTAAATGGTTTATAGATATATGTGACATATAAATAAAGAAGGTGGTAATTAAACCGCCTTCTTTATTTATTTACATTTATCTCATATTTCATTTCTACCCTTCTTGAAGAATCTCTATTTATACTACCATCAGAACTTTTTATAAGTTCAGCTTCAGAACGACCTATAGCTTCTATATTCTTTAGTACTTTATCTTTATATTTATAATCTCCTATTTCATTTCCAACAATAAACTCTGCAACACTAAATGCTCTCCTTTGTGATAAATCTAAATTGTATAAATAACTTCCTACATCATCTGTATGCCCTTTTATTACTATTTTAGATATATTATCACCATAATCCTTATAAATGCTTTCTACATATTTAGGAATAAGTATTTTGAGCATTTCTTTAGCTTCGGGTTTTAATATTGAACTGTCTACATCAAACATAGTTTTCTCTCCAAAAGTTACTTGGCCTGTATTTGGATCTATAATAAATGGAAGTCCACTTTCTTTTAACGTTTGATTAACAGATACATCTATATTTTTAGCTAAGTCTTTTTCTACAGAACCTGTAATAGACTCAGAACTAAATAGCATAAGCATAACAACCATTAAAACTGTAGATATCATATCCGTAAAAGTAGGCCAAAAACTACTTTTTTCAAATTCTTTATTTACAGTTCTTCTATATTTATTTATCATTATTCTCATCTCCAAGCAAAGATTTTAATGACGTATTTTTAAATTTTTTTTTATGATTATTATATTTTTTTCGTGGAACTATCATTTCTTTAGATGATTTAGTCATTTCATTTAGATTTTTTTCATATTTTAATATTTCATCATACCTATCCATGTCATATATTTCTTCCTCTGCTCTTTTTTGATAATTATCATCTTGCATTGCAGCCATTGTAGCAGCTTCTTTATATATATCTATGTAATCAAATATCAAGTTAAGTTTTTGTTCTATGTCTTGAGATGATATTGCAATAACAGAAGCCAAATGCTTTACAGTTGTATCTAAGTTAATTTGTTCATCATTTAAATTTGCTTGTGTATCTGTTATTTTATTTTCATGTTCTATTAACTTGCATAATAAATCTTTAGCACTTCTTTCATATAAACCAAAGCTAGCTGACAAATTTCTTAGATAATTTTTTATTCTATATTGATTTTCAGTTGATTCAAAGATAGTTTTAGAAGTTTCTTTTATGTCTATTAGAATTTCTTTGTTTATATCTTCTTGATTATCATATTTATCAAATAATTTTGTGAATTTTATATTCATTATGCTGAATTGATTATCTAATTTTCTAATATTTTGAGTGAACGTATTTATCGAATCTTTAGACCCTAACAATAAATTTTTAAGAACTTCTATTCCACTTATAAATTCGTTATTAAATTCATGTAAATCTTTCGATATTTGGTCAAATTTCTCTATTGATTCAATAGATTTACTTATTTGATTTATTGTATTTTTAACATCCTCTATCTTAGAATCTATGTCTTGTGACTTTTCATGTGTTATCTCTGCTGTAAGTAAATTTTCTAATTTTAGCATCAATTGAACTAAAGCTTGCTCACAATCGTTATATCCAAGTAATATATTTATTATTATAGAACATACAATTCCACAGATACTTGTTATAAAAGCTGTTTGCATTGAACTTATAGTAGCTGGGAGCGAATTAATTATATCACTAGTGTTAATAGTTAAAAGCATCAAAGAAAGACCTACAAAGGTTCCTAAAACGCCTAGTAATATGCATGTTGATGATGAATTTTTTATTGATTTGATTTTTTCTAGTATAGGTTTATTTTTAAATGTAAAACCTGTGCATACCTCCTCTATAAAAGAAGTTATACTTATTTGAGCATAAGGATTTTTATTTAAATATGTGTTATATTTAACTTTTATATTATTGTACAATATAGTTCCTTGATAATCTTCAGTTAAACTTATATAATCTGTATTTATTTGTTTGTATAAGCTTTTATTTATTACTATATTTATTATTGAGTATATAATAGTGATTGTTAAAAAAATACCTGTTATACAATTTATAACTAAGCTATTCAATTTATCTCCTCCTCTAGCCATTTTGGCAATTTATTCGTATATTCAATTTATATGTTAGATAATTAATTATAATACAAAAAATAATAAAGTAGCTTGAGATTTCAAGCTACTTTATAAACTATTTTATTAGCCTACATTTGATTTTAAATTATTGGATTTATCTATAAACTTATAATATAACTTTTATATTTAAAGTTATTGTAGGGAATGTTTAATAGTATTAATAAATAATATGATATCAAAACATAAATTGTTACTTAAAAGCTCCATTTCTTTACTTAATGATAATATTCGTAAAATAACGTACATTTTATCATTTTTCAAAAGTCTAAACCCCGTATTTTGTTGCACTTTTACGAATTATTTAAGTTTTATCATTCTAAATATTTCGTATAATTTTACTATATTCCACTAAACTTAATTATATATTGAAAAATGATTTAATATCTTTATACATATTTCAATATATAACCTCATAAACTTAATTAAATGCTTATCTAAAAAGATATTTACGAATAAATTTTAGTTAGTTGGTGATATATTGAAATTATTAAGAACATATAGAAAATCGATTAAATTAGAACTATTGACAAGTATACTTCTCGTAATTGCTACTATTTCTGCTCTATTTATGTATAATAGCTCTTTAAAAGAGATTTATGTACATATATTTGAAGAAATTTATATTAAAGAAGGTTTCTCTTTACATATGTTTATAAATGATTTTTTAATGTCAATATTTTTTTTAGTTGCAGGATTAGAGATAAAACATGAGATACTTCATGGAAATTTATCTTCTTTTAAAAAAGCTTCTTTTCCTTTTATAGCCTCTTTAGGTGGGGTTATTATTCCAGCTTTAATATTTATGCTTATTAATAAGAATACTCCTTTTTTAAGTGGATTTTGTATTCCTATATCTACAGACATTGCTTTTGCAATAGGTGTATTTTTGATTTTCGCAAAAAAGATGAATCCATCACTTAAAATTTTTTTACTTTCTTTAGCAGTTATAGATGATTTAGTATCTATACTCGCAATAGGAATCGTTTATTCTCTAGATGTAAATATAATTTACTTATCAATTGCATTTTTAATTACATTGATACTTATTGTAGCTAATAAAATATTCAAGATCAATAGTATTACATACTACTTATTAGCTGGAATTTGTTTATGGTATTTTATATATTTAAGCGGGGTTCATTGTACTATAAGTGGTATACTATTAGCCATAACCATTCCTACATCAAAATTAAATGGAATGAGTACTCTTGAAAGGCTTCAGAAAATATTAGTACCTTTTAATAGTTTAGTTGTCATCCCCTTATTTGCATTTGCGAATACAGGTATATCAATTATATATAACGTAGACACGGCAGGTACAAATACTTTGATTTATGGGATCATTTTGGGACTCTGTGTGGGTAAACCTTTAGGTATTATGCTCTTTAGCTTCATTGGATGCAAACTTAAAATAACTGAAAAACCAAAGAATATAAGCTGGACTGCTGTATTCTTAGTTTCTTTAATTGCAGGAATAGGATTTACTATGTCTATATTTGTATCTGAAATAGCTTTTGCAAATAATACTAATTTTATTATCATTGCTAAAATGTCTATTTTATTATCATCTTGCCTCTCAATAACATCTAGTATAATTGTAATTACTTTATTTGATATTACATTAAAAATAAAAACACATAATAAAACTTCTATTATTAATAAATACTATATATCTTAAATTTTAATATAAAGATAATAAATACAAATTAATACTAAATTTGCATTTATTATCTTTTATAGATACTATATCCTATTGAATTAATACATATTCTGAATTGTTATTTGGTGTACTTCCATATTATTCTCTTGACCTATATAGTTACAAAACACTAAGTTATACCTTGATTAAGATATGTAACTATAATATACTTAAAAGTGTTCATTAAGATGTAGAAAAAGGAGACAAAAATGAGATTAAACAACTATATTAGCTCAACTGGAATATGTTCTAGAAGAGAAGCTGATAAGTTAATTCAGCAAAAAAAAGTATTAATAAATGGTAAGATAGCTCAAGTTGGTCAAGCAGTAGAGCCTGGAGATATTGTCAAGGTTAATGGTAAAAAATTAATACAAAAGAAAAATGACGTGTACATAGCTTTAAATAAACCGGTTGGAATTACTTGCACAACAGAACGCCACATAAAAGGTAACATTATTGATTATATAAATTACCCTGAGCGCATATTCCCTGTTGGTAGATTAGACAAACCATCTGAAGGTTTAATTATACTTACTAATGATGGAATTATTGTAAATAAAATATTAAGATCTGAAAATAATCATGAAAAAGAATATGTTGTTACTGTTAATAAAAATATTAATCAACAATTCATAGACAATATGAGCAATGGTGTTAAAATATTTAACCCTGTTACTAATAAGCATGTAGTGACTAACAAGTGTAAAGTTACTAAGGTTAGCAATACTACGTTTAAAATAATTTTATCACAAGGATTTAATAGACAAATACGTAGAATGTGTGAAGTTTTTGGGTATGAAGTTAAGAAACTTCAAAGAATTAGAATAATGGACTTAACGCTTAAAGGTATTGCCCCTGGCAAATGGAGAAAGTTAACACCTAAAGAAGTAGAGAGTCTTTTAAAATAAATTATAAAATTAAGATGAAAGGATAAATACATGAATAATAAAACAGCTTTAATAACAGGTTCATCTCGTGGCATTGGTCGTGCAACTGCAAAACTACTTGCCAATAACGGCTATAATGTATTAATAAATTATAACAAATCTGAAAAAGAGGCTATGAATCTCTATAATGAATTAAAGTCTCAAGGGTGCTCTGTAAGTATTTATAAAGCAGATGTATCTAATGTAAATGAAGTTAACTCAATGGTAAAGTTTTGCATTGGACAGTTTGGACGTATAGATGTTTTAGTTAATAATGCTGGTATTGCTAAGGATCAGCTGTTTACAGATATAACAAATGAAGATTGGAATGAAATAATGAGCGTTAATTTAAATAGTGTTTTCTATGCTACTCAAATAGCTCTTAAATATATGATACCTGAACATAGCGGTAAAATAATAAATATTTCATCTATATGGGGGCTTGTCGGTGGGTCTTACGAAGTTCATTACTCAACATCAAAAGCTGCTATAATAGGTATGTCAAAAGCTCTTGCTAAAGAACTAGGACCGTCTAATATTCAAGTTAATTGTATAGCGCCTGGTGCTATACAAACAGATATGCTAAGTAATGTTAGTAATGAAATATTAGAAAATCTTAAGGATGAGACTCCTCTAATGAGATTAGGAACCCCTGAAGATATTGCCAATTGTGTATTATTTTTAGCTAGTGATAATTCTAATTTTATAACAGGACAAGTAATAAGCCCAAATGGTGGATTTGTAATTATATAATATTAAAGCTCTGGATATCTTAACCAGAGCTTTAATATTATATAATTATACGTTATATACATCTGCAAATTCAACATTACATTTTTCAATTCTTAGATGTTCTTTATCTTTTTTTATGTACTTAATATCTTTTTCCTCAACTAACCTAATAGGGATTTCAAATATAAACTCTGAACCAATACCTAATTTGCTTTTAACATATATTTTACCTTGGTGCATTTCTATTAGTGACTTTACCAGTGATAAACCTATTCCACTACCTTCAGATCTTTTGCTATATTGGCTATCATCTTGCACGTATCGTTCAAATATAGATTGTAATTTTTTTTGACTAATACCGCTCCCACTATCTTTGATAGATACAACTATTTTAGAATTACAAGTTTTTATATAAACATTTATTTCTCCGCCTAAGTCTGTGTATTTAATTGCATTTGAAAGTAAGTTCAGCACAATTCTTTCTATTTTATCTGGGTCACATGCTAGTATTGTTTCTTCTGAATCTGTATCAAATACAAGATTTATTCCTTTTTCTTCCATATAGCTAGATACTGATAAGGTTATTTCTTCTATTATATTTATAATATCATGATTACCAAGTTGTAATTCATAATACCCTGTATCTATTCTAGTCATATCTATAAGGTTGTTTGATAATCTAAGTAACCTATATGAATTTTGCTTTATACATTTAGTATGCCTATTTAAGTCTATTTCACTTTTTGATATTATGTTATTATCTAGAATATTCCTTTCTAATAGTTGCATAGTTCCAAGTATTATATTTAGAGGTGTCTTAAATTCATGAGATATATTAGCAAAAAATTCATTTTTTATGTTCTCTATTTGTGCAATTTCTTCTGTATTTTTAGATATGATAAATATAGCTTGTTCCCCATTAAAATTTTTTCTAACTATATTGCTATTTAGTGATATACAATTTTTATCCTTATTGTAAAAATTTAAGTCCATATTATATTCTGTATCTATATTTTTAATAAGATTAAAATCTTTGTTAAATAATATATTATTTATATTTATATTGTCTAGTTCATTATTTTTGTAGTTTAATTTATTCAATAGTGTTTTATTACAAAATTTAGTAACTCCGTTTTCGCCAATGACTAGTATATAGTCATTAATTGCATTTAAAATATCTATCATTAGTATTAATCCCCCTAATACACTTACAATAAATTCTTTTCGTATATTATATAGTATAGCATGTTATTTTGTTAAAAAGGGTGCTAAATGTTATTTTTTGTTAACAACATATCTTTTTCTGTGAATAAGTTAACTTTTTTTGTTGATAAATGTTCTTATATGGTTAATATTTTATCGATTTTTGTTAGTAATTTTATTTTTATAGATTTTTTTCGAAGATTTTTTTTAGCATTTAATATAACTTTTTTTATATTATTAAGACTATTTATTCATTTTATGATAATATTAATAAATGAAAATTATAGAAAGATATAGGTGATTTAATGGACTTATTACAATTTACAAATCCAGATTTATTTAAAAGTATATGTTTGGATCAAGAAACTTTAATAATAGAAAGCAAAGATTCTAAGTATACATTTCATATAAACTTTAAAGATGAAATTAAAGGAGTAGACTTTTATGAGTTAGCTATTGCAACTCAAACTTCTTCTGGTTACATAAATAAATCTGGAACTGCTAAAGTTATACAAAATTTTATAATTGAAACACTTAACAATCAAAATGTACACATTCTTAAAGATGACGACATTAAAATTAAAAGTAGTAAACCTAGTTGTAAAAAAATTATAAATAAATCTAAGGGTTCTAGTAAAAAGTTTTATCAGAATATAAAACGTTAATTGTAATATAATTATTTTATATTTTAATTTAGATATTTTAAATAGTTTTTAAAAATAACATATATATTAATGTATATGTTATTTTTTATAAACTATATATTACAAAATCCAGCTTCTTTATTTGTCATTATGGCATTCGAAAAACAAAGAGGGCAAATTATTTCATTTTTAGTATAGTCTATATTATATATTTCACCACAAACTGCACACCTAAATTTACATAACGTTTTAATAGGTTGTTCTCCAATAATTCTAATAACCCTACCTTCAATTAAAGCTCTACCTATTTTTTTTCTGGCATTAATTATTATACATTGAAGCTCATTTACTGATAATTTCATTTTTTTAGCACATTTTTTATATTTTAATCCCTCCACATCTATAAAATTTATAGCTTTTATCTCTTTTAACGTTATTTCTATTTCTTCTACAGTTTCATCCTTTCTTTGTTGTGGAATAAAACAATTTAAATCCATGCTTAACTACCCCCTTAAATAAATATATATGAAATAGTTACGATTATATTATCAGTTAAAACTATAAAGCATATAAGTGTTTGTATGTTCTAAGGAAATCAGATGCTAATTTGTCTACTTTTCCATTCCAATTTTTACCTTCTCCCTCATCAGGACAGTAACTTAATTGTACATCATCTACAGACACGCCCTTATAATATAATCCATTTTCTGTTAAATAATTTTTTGATAAATGTTTAGCTGTTTGTAAAATAGATTCAGATTGAGTTTTAAATAATTTTCCTTTCGAATCCTTACTATAAACTTCATATCCAGTAAGGTTATTATCCTCTACAGCTCTTCTAGACGTTGCAAAACCACTTTCAAGCGCAACTATAGCGGCCATAGTAAAAGCATTAACTCCATGTTCTTTTTCTGCATCTACCAATGCCTTTGACAAGTGGGACATAGTAGATGCACCTTTATAATTTCTAAATACATTTTTTAACTCTTCTTCTGTTATACCACTAACTAAAGTCATATCATCCCTATTATATGTTACTTTTAGTTTTCTTTGTTTTTCTGATTTGACTTTTGCTGAGTGCTGAATTTTTAGTTTTTCAGTTTCTATAGTTTTTATATCTTTATCCTTAGAGACTTTTCGGATATTACTACTTTTAATTGAATGTGAATTATTAATATTTTTCATTGAGCTTAAATTTGAATTATCCAGTATGTTGATCTTTGATGATGAATCAACCCCTAACATCATACATGATAAACATATTAAGCTAACTGTTATTTTACTCAATCTCATATTATTTATCTCCTTGCTTTTTTAATAGCTATTTTTCACCTTTTATATAGTTCAATATCCTATTTTGTATCTCCTTTATACATTTTTCTTTAAATATATTTTAAAAAACAACTTTTTTACATAATAAACTAACTTTCGATTTGAAATATTACTTACTCACAATATATACCATTCTTTTATTGTTTTATTTATGTCGTATTATGTTTTTTATTCTTGTGCAACTTTTATATTATTTTTTTAATATTTTTTAGCATCTTGATAAAACCTATCAAGATTAACTACTTTATGGTTTAATCTTGAATGTTCTGCTGCAAAAGCCATTATATGACTTTCTATGGACTGTATCGCAGAAGTTTTCATTTCTTTATTGTTAGAAACTATAAAAGATATAAAATCTTTTATAAGAGAGTAATCTCCACCTCCATGGCCACTTTTGTTTACTTTAGGATGTATTACAGTATGAAAATCATCTGAAAATTTATGTATATCTATAATATTTTTAATATGATTACCACCAACTTCTCCGTGTGTAAACATAAGCTTTATAGTTCTAGTGCAGTTTTCTGTAAATGCAGATAAATTAAAAGTAGCTGTGACTTTATTCTCAAATTCTAAGATACTTACCATATGATCAACTACATTGTTATCACACTTATAAACACATCTTCCATATGGACCATCTATTATAGCTTTTTGTAGATTTTCTTTAGTTGGATTAGGATGAACTACATTTAATGATCTGACTATTTTATCATCTTCTAGATATATCTTTATAGATGAATAAGGGCATTCTTTTTCATTTAAACAGTTTACACATTGAGATGCCATATTTTCCTTAAAATTGTCTTCTCTCATATGGATCAAATTACCAAATGATGATATGTATTTACATTTGCTCCCCGTTAGCCATAATAGTATGTCTAAATCATGGCAACTTTTCGAGAGTATAAGAGGACTTGTCTCGTTGCTATTTCTCCAATTTCCCCTTGTATAGCTATGTGCAAAATGCCAATATCCTATATTTTCATTATGTTGAATACTTACTAATTCACCTAATTCTTTACTATCTATTATTTCTTTCAATGTATTAAAAAATGGAGTATATCTCAATACATGGCATATCATAAATATTTGATTGTTGTATTTTTTAGCTAACTCACCTAATTTTATTATTTTATCTAAATTATTAGACATAGGCTTTTCTAAAAGAACATGATATCCTTTTTCTAGAGCTAATTTTGCTGATTCAAAGTGTGACTCATCATTATTAGCTATTATTAAGGCATCTGCTATTTTTTCTTTTGATAATAAATCTTCCGATGTGTCAAATGTATTTTCATTACTTATATTATACATAGTTTTAAACAGTTCTCTTTTTTCTTTAATAGGTTCTGCTATTGCTATAACTTCTCCTACGTTTGGGTTTTCTAATAAATATGGTGTATATGCATACATTCCCCTGCATCCTGCACCTATTACTGCTATAGTTATTTTTTTCATACTATCACCTCTTCATGTATACGTACCTACTTTATATAAGTAGTATTTATTTTTTTAAAATATGCAAAAAAATAAAGTGCAATCACAATTTAGTACTTACACTTTATTCATTATAAATTTATATAGTATAGATATTAATGTTAATCCTATTAACATACCTATACAGTCAATTAATACATCTTGTAGCATACATGCTCTTCCAGGTACAAAGTATTGATGTATCTCATCACTTACTGCATAAAGCAAACTTATAGCAAATGCATATTTAAAAGAAACACTTATATATTTTCTGTGAGAGTATATCGCAATAAATAGTAAAGAAGCTAATAATCCATAAGATATCATATGAGCGGATTTTCTTATTATAAAAGATGCACCTTTTGAATCATATAACTTGTTAACTATATCTTTCATTACTCTATTGTCCTTTACCATAATGTTTATAGCGTTTATTACTTTATCTGATTGAGTTGTTGAAACCGTTGCTGGCTGGTTTGAAAAATAAAATATCGTACTCATCCACAACAAAACTAATACTATAGAAATTTTTTTCATGATAATCTCCTATGTCAAATTAATGTATTGACTATTATAACATAGATTATGAATATACTCATTATTAAGTTCACTTAAACATATAAAAAAAATCCCTAATGATAGCATTAGGGATTTTCTTTAATTAAATTGTATTTATAGTTACTATTGGCTTTCTCAACATATAGTCTACATCTACTTCTATATCTAGTTTCATTTTTACTATTTGTCTAGCATGAGGGGCTGACTCTATAGCCTCATCGCTTTCATTATACATTTCAATTATAGTAGCCTTCATAGTATTTTTAAATGGTCCTATAACCTCTATTTGGTCTCCTACGTTCATTTTGTTTCTTTGTTCTACAATAACAAGATTATTTTCTAAATCATGCCCTCTTACTATTCCTATAAAATCATAATTTCTAATGTATGAAGCTGATTCATAGTTATGGGCATTAGAGTTTGGTTTATTTAAATAAAACCCTGTATTATAATCTCTATGACTTCCTTTTTTAAGTTCATTTAGCCACATAGGATTAAATTTCCAATGTTCTGGGTTTTTATAATATTCATCTAGTGCCATTCTATATGCTCTTACAGTTGTAGCTACATAATAAGCTGTTTTCATTCTTCCTTCTATTTTTAAGCTTGTTATACCACTTTTAATTATTTGAGGTACATGCTCTATCATACATAAATCCTTTGAATTAAAAAAGAATGAGGCATCTATTCCTTCCACTACTGGTTCAAATTTTCCTTTACTTACTTCATCAACTAAAGTATATTTCCATCTACAAGGTTGAGCACATGCACCTCTATTAGCATCTCTACCTGTTGTATAGTTACTTATTACACATTTTCCAGAATATGACATACACATAGCACCGTGGACGAATGCTTCTATATCCATATCTTCTGGGCAATTATCTTTTAATTCTTTAATTTCTTTAAATGACAATTCTCTAGCCATAACTACTCTTTTAGCCCCTTGACTATACCAAAAATTAGCAGCGGATGCATTTGTTGTACTAGCTTGTGTACTTATATGTATTTCCATATTGGGTAATGTTTCCTTAACAAACGCAAACACACCTGGATCACTCACTATAACTGCATCTACACCTATTTCATCTAAATCTAATAAGTAATTCTTTAGTTGTTCAAATTCTTCATTTCTAGGTATTATGTTTATAGTTATAAATACTTGCTTTCCTCTTTCATGTGCAAAATTTACACCTTCTGTCATATCTTCTTTCGTGAAGTTTTTAGCGGCAGATCTCATACCAAATATTTCTCCACCTATATAGACTGCATCTGCTCCGTAAGTAAAAGCTATCTTTAATCTTTCTAGATCGCCTGCTGGTGCTAATAATTCTACTTTATTCATATTGTCTCCTTTGCTTATCTATATATAATTCAGTTCTTTTATTATTTATATTTTTAACTAAACAATTATACATAAAATCTTATATAACCTATACATTATACATTATATTATTACTTTTATAAAGTTTTATATAAATTACAAACAGTTTATTAATTCATTTCTTTTGATTTTGCTATGCACGCTTCTATTCCTTTTATAACTGCATTTCTTAGACCTTCAGCTTCTAATGTTTTTACTGCTTCTATAGTAGTACCTCCAGGTGAGCAAACCATATCTTTAAGTTCTCCTGGATGTTTTCCGCTTTCAAGCACCATTTTAGCGGAACCCATTACAGCTTGTGATGCAAATTTATAAGATTGAGATCTTGGCATACCTGCAGCAACTGCGGCATCTGCCATAGCTTCTATAAACATAAATACATATGCAGGAGCGGATCCACTTACTCCTATTACCGCATCTATTAAGTACTCTACTACTACTTCACTTTTTCCAAATGAATCAAAGATAGTTTCAATAGTATTTAATTCCTGATCTGTTATATTTTTATTTTTGCAAATAGCACTCATCCCTTCGTTTACAAGTGCAGGTGTATTAGGCATAGTCCTTACTATCTTTTTATCATTACCTATAATATTTTCTACTGAAGCTATAGTTTTGCCAGCTGCGATTGTAACTATGATTTTTTTATTATCTATAAGATTTTTTACTGAATTCAGTACTGAATCATATACATTAGGCTTTACTGCTACTATTATTATATCTGAATTTTTTATTACTTCTCTTGAGTCTTTAGTAGTATTTATATTAAATTCATTTTTAACACTTTGTAGTGTATTATCACTTAAAGCAGATGCAATTATATTATTTGATGATACTAATTTTGATTTTATCATTCCGCCTATGATTGCTTTTGCCATATTTCCACAGCCTATAAACCCTATTTTTTTTATCCATATTTTTTCTCCTTATGTATTTATAAATTATTTAATATCTTAACTTTAAAATACTATATACATATAATTTTGTCTATACAGGTTTATTAAAAAGTAGATATACGTAAAATAATACTAATAAATAATCATATAAAAAGTGGTTATTTACTAGTATTATTTATATAAGTTACTATAAGTAAAGCTTAGTATCTATTGCTTTATCGTAATCAGACCAATTATTATAGTCAGTATTTTTCTTAAGTTTAGTAATTTTATTCATAATAGCATCAACAGTATCTGCATAATTTAATATAAAAGACTCTTCCATATTAGTAGCTTTTGGCGAACCATATTCAACTTTTCCGTGATGTTGTATTATACACCCTTTTATTCTTCTTATAAAATCTTCACTGAAAGAATAATTTATATTATTTAAAGCTCTATCTATTAGTTGAATACCTATTACTATATGACCTTCTAGTTCGCCTTGTAATGTGTATTTAAATGGACCGCTATAATCAAGTTCATATATTTTTCCAATATCATGTAGTTTAGCGCTTAAGACTGCTATTTCTATTCTTCTACAGTCATATCTTTCGCAAAATACTTTTGTTAGATACATTACATTAAGAGTATGTTCTGCTAAACCACCTATATAATTATGGTGCATTGAAATGCCTCCTATAGATTGTTTAAACTTTTCTAAAAACTCATCATCTTTGAAAAAATAATCATTTAGTTTTCTACCTTGCTCAGATGTAATACATTGTTGAGATATCATTTCTATTTCATTCATTATATCCTCTATAGGCTTACTCGACGTAGGAAGATAATCCTGTATATTATAATTTAAAACTGTTTTGAAATTTGAAACATCTAGTATTTTATTTTTTTTACAGTCCACATTTATTACCAATCCTGTTTCTATTTTTTTATTTGTAGGTAATTTAGCTTTTATTTGTCCACTTTTATCACTAAGGATACATAAATACTTGTCTCCATCTTTATATAAACGTTTCATTATCATAAGAGATGTTTTTAAATTTTCATTTTCTTTTATATCTTGTAGAAAGATTTTTTTATCATTCATATAATCACACTCATTTCTTTTAACTTTAAATTATTATTTATCTTTCTTTACCCTAACAAAATATTTTGTGTGTAAAAGTTCATGTGCTTTATGGCTTAGAGGAAAATCTAAATATTTATCATATATAGCTAAAACAGCAGGATTTTCATATGATCTTCTAAGTATTAATGACTTATCTATTGAATTTAACCCTTCAGCCCTTTTTTGTAGTGTTGCCATTCTATTTTTTGTTTTAGGTTGTCCCCCTCCTCCGACACAACCGCATGTACATGCCATAATCTCTATAGCATGAAAAAATTCTTCTCCACTTTTTATTTTATCAAGCATTTTTGCTGCTTCTTTTAATCCATATGTTATTCCTATCTTAAGCTCCATATCTCCAACTTTAAGTTCACAAACTCTAAATGAATCCCAACCTCTTAATGCTTCAAACTCTATAATGTCAACTCTTTGTCCTGTCATTTTTTCAACTGCTGTTCTTGTAGCGGCCTCTATAACTCCACCGGTTCTACCGAATATAACTCCTGCACCAGTATATTCACCCATTACTGCATCTATTGGCTCATCTTTTATTTCATTTAAATTAATTCCTGAGTCTTCGAATATTTTTATTAACTCTCTAGTTGTTATTACATAGTCTACATCATAATTAAGACCTCTTGAAAATTCTGGTCTTGATGCCTCGTATTTCTTAGCAATACATGGCATAATCGCTACTGATGTAATTTGATCTCTTTCAAGGCCATGTTCTCTACCCCATAGGTCTTTTGCTACAGTTGCAAACATCTGCATAGGTGATTTGGAGGTTGATGGAACATCTAACATATCGCTATAGTTTTGTTCTATAAATTTAACCCATGCAGGGCAACAAGAGGTAAGTATAGGTAGTTTGACATCTTTATCACCTTTAAGATATCTTTCTACCCTTTCTTGCAGTTCGGCTGCCTCTTCCATTATTGTTAAATCTGCTGCCCAAGTAGTATCAAACACATACTCTACTCCTAATTTTCGAAGAGCTGCTGCAATTTTATTTTCTAGATTAATTCCAGGCTCAAATCCAAAAGCTTCTCCTATTGCAACCCTTACAGCTGGAGCCATTTGGGTTATCACAACTTTATTTGGGGTAGCTAAATCTCTAAGGAATCTAAATGTATTATCTCCAGCAGTTATAGCGTTAACTGGGCATGCTGCTATACATTGTCCACAATGGGTACATCTAGTATGGTCGATTTCATGATGGTGCTTTAGCTCTCCATTTATACAATCTACAGGACATGCTCTTTTGCAAGCTCCACATCCTATGCACTTTGATGTTATGGTTAGTTTTACAAGGTGATTACATTGTGATGTAGAGCAGATATGTTCTTCTATATGTTCTTCAATTTCTCCATAAAACTTATCTATAATTTCTTCCATTATATTATGAGTTTGATTAACTTTTTCTTTTACTGTAGCTGTAAGTCTTCTTAATAAATAAACATCACGCATATTAGCTCTACCTTTACTTATTTTATCTAGAAGCTTACATATTCTAATTATTTCTTTTCTTGCAACTTCATATTGCTCAATTGCTCCTTCATGCATCTTACCAATTAAGTAATCTACATAAAATTTAGCATATTGTATTATACAATCTTCTTGAGATAATATAATTATATTTCTGCTAGTTCCTTTGTCAAACAAACTAAAATCTAACTCTTTGGATAAACTATTTTCTGTTAAAAAGCCTCCAAAGGGTATTCCAAGTTGAGCTGCTTTAAAGCCACTATCGTTTAATAAGCCTCCTGCAAATGTTAGAACATCGGCTAATGTAGCTCCATCTGGAACATCAATTATTCCAGGATTGTTTATTTTACCAGAAATTGCTATATTTCTAGTTTCCTTATCTGTTATTTTTTTTAATTCATCTTCACTAAAAACAGAAAATACAGATCCTAGTGAACTTTGTATTATTGCTTGTTTTTTATTTTGCATTTTGGCACTCCTTATATATAATGCTTACTATTTTATTTTAAGATTTTCATTTATTCTTTAATTTTTCCATATATACATAGTTTTATACTTTTCTTTAAATGCTATCACTAGCTTATGATAGTTGTTGAAGAGATAAAACTGCCATACTTGATATTAAAAATACTATGCCTAGGTATATACCTATAAATAATACGATAGTCGTCATTCATTTCTTCTTTACATATAACTTTTGTAAGATTACATTAAAACCAGAGCTTCCCTTAAGAGATAACCCTGGTTTTATTATCTGGTTTTAAAAACGCTCTTTCCGATTGGAAATATAATTGAAACTTCTGTTCCCTTATTTTCTTTTGATATTAAGTCTATTCCTAGTTCTAATTTATTACAAAGATTTTTGCATAAATATAATCCTATGCCCGTAGATTTGCAAAACATTCTTCTATTTTCTCCAGTAAATCCTTTTTCAAACACTCGCTCTATATCTTTTTCACTTATTCCTACTCCGTTGTCTTTTGTAGTTAGGCTTTTGTTATTTTCATTTTCTTTTGAATATATAATTAATTTCGGATTATTTTTATCACAGTATTTAATAGTATTTGATATTATCTGGTTTAACATAAATTTTATCCATTTAGGGTCACTGTACACATTTCCACTTATATTTTTTATACCTATTGATATGCAAGTTAATGGTTGAAAATAATGTTCTATCTTTTAAATAATCTAGTATTTTCATTTTAGTATATACCCTAATCCTCTTCTAGTTTCGATATAGTCATTTAAACCTATTTCCTCTAACTTTTTTCTTAGTCTGTTTACATTTACTGATAATGTATTGTCATCGACAAAAACATCAGAGTTCCACATATAGTTCATCATTTTATTTCTAGATATTATTGTTTCTTTATTTTTCATAAGGTATGCTAGTATTTTAAGTTCATTTTTACTAATTTCTAAAGTATTTCCAAATGCCTCTATACTACCTTTATATAAGTTTAGTTTTAAATCTTTATATGTAAGTATATCCATATTATCCATATCGCTATTCCTACTTGTTGCTATGATTATAGGTATGTTTAATGTCTTTCTTACTTCTCGATATATAGAAAAACCATCAAATACTGGTAAGTTTATGTCTAACAGTATTTGATGGTTTCTCTGATTTAACATAATCCAATATATTTTCAAATTCCTCTGGTGCTGTAACTTCATATCCATATATAATTAACAAAGAATCTAATTCATCCCTTATTACCTTAGAATCTTCTATTATCATTATTTTCTCCTTTTACTATTGATTTACTATTCTTTAAAATAAATTCAACATAACACATATCTAATATAATTATTATGTATTATTATTTTTTAAATATGTGTTATGTTTTACTACTTAACTTCTATTATATAAGCTACTGATTGTGGTGGTATACTCATAGTCATTATATTTGAGTGATATACAAAAACAAAATCTCCAATGTTTAAATCATATACTGATATTTCATTGTACTCGCAATTTAGTATTATAGTTTCTTTAGAATACACCAATTTTATAAATGTATAAATATCATTAATATCTTTAGCTATGGTTATATATTTATAATTAGAATTTGAGCTATTTGATATTTCTACTATGACGCCATTTTTGTAACTACAACATTTCATACTTTATTCCTCCTAAAAAGATATATTATTAGTTTATTCATAAATACATTTTTAGTGTAGGTACTATATTTAAAATTTATTAAAATATAACCTAAGTAGTAACCTATATTCTAAACTATCCATAGTTTAATATGTGGTTATTTATTATTGATATAACTATTATTAATGGGAGGTATTGTTGTGAGAGATGTAGATTTAAAGTTTATAGAACCAGAAGATGTTTTTCAAGCTATAGAAAAATGTGATAGCAAGAAGCTTAAAATAAGTTATTGCTCACTAACCTTAAATGGAAAATGTATGAATAGTAAAAATGCAATTATCAAAATAAATAAAATCCATAGAAATTGTGGATTTGTAGAAGGTGTGATTCTAAAAGATAATGAACCATTTGAAAACATAATATTAAAGTCTAGCCAAATATTAAGTCTAGAATGTGTTAAAGGTGGGCAAAAGCCTGACAAACCATCTATTTTTGAAATCATAAAAAATTGCAATGGGCTAATTCGCATAACACAATGTACAAAATTAGAAAAGGGTATATGTAAAGATAGTAAAACATTTAACTTTATGGTTGCTCAGATTGATGAAAAAAATAAAAATATAAAAGGATATAGAATAAAAAGCAATGGCCAACCTGAATATATGGTCCTTGATAGTAGCACAATATTAAAAGTAGAATGTTTATCCCCTAGAGAGGCTTTTAACATGCCTTTTAAATAAAACCTATAAAAGTAGAACGCTCTTATTTAGTAATTGCGTTTTACTTTTATAAGTTTTAACTATTATATATTTTTAATTTTTATTCTCTTGTTCTGATAATTCATCTGACTTATATTCTTTTTCTAAACTTAACGATAATATATCCTTCATAGATAAAATTAAGTCTTTTTTGAATTTTTCATTTTCATCTTGTCTATTTTTTCTTTCTAGCTTTATTTCAGTCTTAATGCTTATCAAGTTTTCATCAACACTAATTAAATGCATTGTCAAATTTTGTAAATCTTGTTTTATATCTTCATTATATAGTTTTAAATTAATAAATTTATTATATTCATCATTTACATCTTTTTGAACTTTATTTAAATTATCTATACTCTCTAGTAAACATGCTGATTTTTGTGTTAAATCTTCAACTTTAGTTAACTCATAAACTTCCGACATTGATATATCTAATTTTTCTAAAACACTTTCAAGCCCCATTAGCGCACTAGTTAACTTTTCTGTTTCTTCTAAACTTTTCTCAAATCGACTTATTAACTTTACTATATTATTTTCATTCATATTCATCACCTAATTTTCATATCTTTTCTTTAAAATTTCTAGTGTCTCATTTATATAATCTATGTTTTGCTTATTCTTATTTATTTTAGTTTCTATATAATTTTCGTATAAGTAGTAAAACTTTTTAATCCATAACTCCTTAGTGTATTTTTGAAATACTATTTGCATAGGATCTACTCCTAGTTCTTTAAATTCACTTAATATTGATTCATATGGTTTATTGCCAAGTACGTAGCATTTAAGTATTTTTGTATAGTTTTTAACTTCTATATAACATTCACTAGCAAGAATATATTCTTTTAACTTTAATAACTTAGCACCTGCCTCAGAGTATTTACCCTTTTCTTTTAATAATAGTGCTTCACACCTTTTTATACATTGGCTTATATTTTTAGATTTAGATTTTTCATATTGAAATATTGCTTGTTCATATTTTTCTTTAGACTCTAAATATTGACCCTCATTAAAATAATCATCGTCATCTGATATATAATCAAACCTTAATTCATTTTCATTAAATGTATTTATATTTTGTATGTGATCTTTTATTTCTTCATATAAAGTTAAATCATCTTTGTCTTCATAAAAGCAAATATATTCTCTAGCTCTAGTCACAGCAACATATAGCATATTAAAGTAATATCTATACAAAGAATGATTATCGTATATTATACCACTAAAAATGTCATCCCATTTTTCTTTATACTTAGATACTATATTTAAACATATAATATAATCTTTTTCTATTCCTTTAATTTCACTTAATGTAAATACCGACTCTTCTATACCATATTCATGTTTCAATTGTACTTTATCTTCTTCATCACAAACTAATATTGCAACGTAGTGCCTATCTTTTACCATCTCTAAAAGTTTCCTTTTATTATATTCACATTGATTTAGCAAAAATGGTTTACTAGTACTTTCCCTTATTGATTTTTCTATACAATCATTTCTTTTGTTTTTAAATAGCTTTTCTATTCTTAAATTTGCAATCTTATTGGCTAAAGCAACTATATCACTACAGCTTCTATAATTAATATCTAGTACTTTTTTATAAAATTTATCGTAAGCGTTGTTAAAGAATAAACTTTCTATACGAGTAGTATTAAAAAATGTAGGGTTTATAGTTTGATTAAAATCTCCACTAAATAAAATATTCAAAGGATTATTTACTAATTTGTACATAAGGTATATTTGTATTTCTGTTAAGTCTTGAATTTCATCAACCAAAATAAAATCATATTTTTTTATTTTACTATCTTTTAAATTTTTCAATACAATTCTAGTTATATCATTTTCGTCATATAAGTTATTTTTATTTAGCCATTCTTGATATTTAGAAGCTATATCATAAATAATAGTTCTATCGTCTTTGCTATAAATAGAATACTCATTTGGTAAATTTAAGTAAACATCTTTGTCTATTAGTTTTTGATTTATTATTTCTTCTTCTATTTTGGTTTGTATTTTCCCTAAATCATTAAAAATGTTAAGCTTATTTTCTATTTTATTACCATTTAAAATTTTCTTAATTATATATACATTAGTATTTAAGCTAAATACGTGATTATTAAATGTTGCAAATTCTTTGTTTTGTAAGTACTCTAAAGTATCTATACAGTATTCAGTTTTTTTAAATTCAATATATGGCATCCAGTTTATTCCTACTAATCCTTTTATGATACCTCTTATTTCTTTATATATGTCAAACACATCTATAGATAATTTCTTTACTTTACTGTTTCTATTTGCACTATCATAGAACCAATCCTTAAAGTCCGAGGATTTTATTGGTCTTGTTTTATTAGAACCATTATATAAATATTTACTTAGATAATTAAAATTTACATCGCTATTAAAATCAGATTTACCATTTTGTGAACATATGTATTCAAACATTAATTTTATTTCATTCATCAAAAGCTTAGAATATGTAAAGTATCCAATATTAATAGTTTGGTCTTTATATAAAGAATAGATTTTATTTACGCCTACTGTAGTTTTGCCGCTACCTGCACTTCCAAATAAAAATAGTGGATTTAAATTTGGTCTTAAACATTCTTCTTGCTCTTCATTAAGATAATAAATAGCATTTTTTTCATCTTCTTTTATAAGCTTTAATAAGATTTTATTGTCTACTATACGAGTTGCAACTTCGTTTGGACTATAGGCATAAGTTTTGTAATTTTTATCTATTAGTTCTTCAAACATTTCATCTTTCTCTATATTAAAATAGCTTACATTTATTTTTAGATGCTTTGCTCTCTTTATTTGATTATCATGATTGCAATAATCAAGTATTATTAAGGAATTTTCAACTTTAAATGAGTCTCTAATATTAACTACTTTAGATGCAAAAGTAAAAAGTACTCTATTTGATATATCTACTCTAAACTTAAATATTTTATCGTTTCCTTTTATTTTTCTTACTGAATAACTATTTGGCATGTTTTTAATTTCATTATTATTTTTTTGTAATTCATTTATAAATGAATCTACTTTTTCTAGTATAATTCCTTTTTTTTCTTTAGGTAAATTTTTCATGAAAATTTCTGTTATAAGTATTTTCATATTCTTATTCTTTAGAAGATAAGATTTTATCTAGGAAGTAAGTATTAGTATATATGTTAATAATCATATCATTTTCTCCTTTATCTGTGCTATATACATTAATATTATTTATCTATAATACATCTTTTATAACCCTTAATGCATTTTTATACATAATCTTTTCTATATCGTCTTCCTTAAATCCATTTTTATAAAGAACATCTTGAAGTTTATATATTTGACCTATATTTTCTATTTCTACCTTATTAGGAATTCCATCAAAATCAGACCCTATAGACGCAACATCTATACCACCAATGTTAACTATATGTTTAATATGAGTTACTATGTCTTGGACAGTTGGTATATCATTGTTGCCTAAGAAAAAATTACAGAAATTCAATCCCATAACGCCTCCACTATTTGCTAAGATTTTTATCATATCATCAGTTAAATTTCTACTAACATCCTTTATACTCCTTGCATTTGAATGTGAAGCTATAAAAGGCTTTTTAGAAATTTCAGCTATGTTATAAAAACCACCATCATTTAAATGCGATACATCTATTAACATGCCTAATTCATTCATATATTGTACAACTTCCAAACCAAAAGGTTTTAATTTCCTAATTTCATATCCCTTTTGATTATGAGAATACCCTATTTCATTCTCATAATTCCACGTCAAAGTTATTAGCCTTACTCCTTTTTCATACACTTTATATAGATTTTCAATATTTCCATTAAGTGCTCCACCTTCTTCTATTGAAAGAATTGCTGATATTTTATTTTGTTTAGTATTTAAAAGTATTTCTTCATAATTTCTAGCTAGGGCAATCTTATTTTTGTTACTATTTATTTCATCAAAAAACTTATTTGCCATATTTTCAAATCTATTGAATGGATCTTTTTTATAGTTATTTAAGTCAAAATATAGCGCAAATATTTGTGCTATAGAATTAGCTTTTTGTAATTTTTGTATATCTATCGAAAAATCATTATTGTATAAATTTGATTTAGGTTTATTCATCAGTAAATCGATTGTATCGCAATGTAAATCTATTAGTTGCATTTTAACATCTCCTTTTATTAAAATTATATCATATATTGATTTTTTACCTGTTAGTATTAATTTTTATTTAATTAATTATTTTATATTTTTAATAAGTGTTTTATTCCTACTGGGTAGTAATTGTTTTTAGTAAAAAAAGCATTCTACACTACTTTTTTTACTAAAAACAATTATTCTATAATATCTATGATAAAATCATAAAATTTCTTTATCGTAGGACTATATTCCATACTTTCTTCACTAATCCAATTATCGTATCTTATAGATGTCTGATTAGCTCCACCAGGCTGAAATACATTAGCTATGCATCCTACTTTCACCTTATTTTTACTAGACCTACTCCAATTATATTTATATCTATCATCTATCTTTTGTATATATTCATCTACATTTTTTAGTAAATCACTGTAAACTATGTTTGCACCTTCAAGTAAAAGATTTTCTAAAGTACCTTTAGATTTATTATTTGGAAAGAAATAATTATGTAAAGGTATAATTTCACCCCTTACTCTACAATGTCCTATTAAAAAGTCCTTTTTATTAACAATCCTGTCTTTATTATATTTTTTAAATTTTTCATCAAAAGCTTCTTTAAATTCGTATTCATCTGCATCAAATATTGCACAAATACCATTTATTTGCTTCAGCTCAATTTTATTCATATTGCTTAAGTACAGATCAATATCCGTCAATATG
Organism: Peptostreptococcaceae bacterium VA2; assembly: GCA_000686145.1. Taxonomy (GTDB): domain Bacteria; phylum Bacillota; class Clostridia; order Peptostreptococcales; family Peptostreptococcaceae; genus Romboutsia_D. Next base: position 1,829,273 of record JMMB01000007.1, read on the forward strand.
TTTGTAGCTCCATTTGATGATACTATTGCTATACATAAATCATTTTTAAAAAAATATGCTGGTATAGGTATATGCCTATCTAGTCTGTCATTTATAAAAGGATAATTTCTTGGCACTCTTACTTTCCATATTTCTGGCAACTGGTTTATATTTTTAGCTTCTATATACTTATTAAGTAGCAACACTCTTGCTACACAATTTACATCATGGATACCTTCTACAAAGAATATAAAACTTTTCACTATCTCACATCCTGACCTAGTAAAGTTCTTATCTCTTTCAACTTATTACCTGAAAATTTGGTTCCATATACTTTTTCTTCGTAAAGTTCTACTCTAAAACAAGATAATATATCTATTTCATATTCTAGTGCTATTATCATACCGTCTATAGCTTCTAAACTATGTGTTGTACATATAAGCTGAACCTTAAATTCCTCGCATGCATCTATGAACCATTTAAAAACTTTATTTATCATATTTTTGTGTATCGCAGTTTCTATCTCATCAACTAATAGTATACCTCCTTTAGCACTAATAACTGCCGATGCTAATGTTAAAACCTTTTTTATACTATCTCCAAAACTAAATAAAGGCATAAGACCATATCTTTTATGATTTATGTATGTTGTCTGAGGATTTTCTTTATTATTTGTATATAAAACTTTAAAATCTAATATATTAGAATCAAATATTTGTAATAAGTTTATTATTTTATTTTTATCACTTTCTTTTATATTTTCTATTGTTTTATTAATAAGACCATCTTTAAAATGATCATATGGAGTTATATATATAATTTTTATAATATCATAACTACTACTAATATCTCTAACAAATTGGCTTTGTTTAAAAATCATATCTTTTTTTATTAATTTTTCATTTTCTAATTTTACACTTACACTTCCCTTAAATGTTTCTTTATCTAATTTTCCATCTATATTTAATTGTCTGTTTAGCCCGTTAATCGTTGAGTTTATTTGTATACTCTTTGAGGTATCTTGTTCTTTCGGAAATATCTCTAGAAATAATTCAAATCTCGTTGGGTAGGTAGTATCTCTTCTTGATATATGCTTTAGCATAGTTTTCATGCTGTCTTGGCTTTGAAGTAATGATATTGCTTCTAACAATGAGGTTTTTCCACTGTTGTTATTTCCTACTATTATATTTATATTTGATAAATCTTTTAGTTCTAAATCTTCTATCCCTTTGAAATGCTTTATATTTAAATAACTTAAGTAATTCATATCATCACTTCTTTCATTATTATATATTTAATTATATAATTTAAAAGTAATTAATATAACTTTTCTTTAATTATTTACTTTTTTATAACTTAGATTGTGTAATTAAATGCACCACAAAAAAATTCATTACGATTAACTTCTGATAAGATGTAGCTCCTACCCAAACACAATCATAAGGAATGAAAATACAAATATTATTCTTAGACAGTACTTCCCAAAATGATATAACTTTAAGAATATTTCTAAAGGAGACCTTGATTTAGCTGTACGTAAAATCAACTATAGACCTAGAAAAATACTAGGTTTTAGGACTGCATATGAAGTTTTTTGGGATGAGATTAATGAAATGTGTTGCAATTAATTTGACAATTCAATTAAAATTAGACAAGGACCATATTGATTATTTCATCAATATGGTCCTTGTTTAATTTTAATTATAGATGTATTCTTTGTTATTTAGATATAATTAATTCTAAGTCATACTCTCTTAATTTGTTCAATATATTACTATCAGAAATTTCACTTGTAACTATACCTGTAAAATCTCCTATTTCTGAAAATTTATAATTCCCATCTCTATTAAATTTATTAATTTCATTTAATATATAACAACTTTTACTCGACTTTAATACAGCCATTTTAGTAATACCATCTTCTACTCCACATGTGGATACACTATTTCCATATACATCAATACCACCGACACCTAAAAATGCAATATCAAATTTGAATCTATTTATTAAATCTATAGAAAATGCTCCTATAAATCCATCTTTATATCTATTGAATGTACCTCCTATAAATATTAATTTTATATTACAATCGGTTGCAAATATTTGCATAATCTCTATCATATTTGTAACTACAGTTATAGATAAATTCTTTTTTAAGATCACCTTTGCTAATTCAATATTTATAGTTGACATCCCTAAAAAAATTGTATATTTATCTTTTATAAGTGACTCTGCCTTTTCAGCTATTTTTTTCTTTTCTTCTAAATCTACACTTTTTCTATAATCTATATGTACATTATGAACATTTTGTCTAATTAAAACAGCACCTCCATATGTACGTTTTAATAAACCTTTTTTTTCAAGAGAAGTTAAATCTTTTCGTATGCAATCTTCTGTTACATTAAATTCCTCACTTAAAGCCTTAACCTTTACTTTTCCATATTGATTTATTTTGGAAATTATTCTTTCGTGCCTTTCTTCAACAAACATAGCACCCTCCTTATATTGTAATTAATCTTTACTTATATTACATGAAGTAAATTATTATTATTATTAGATATTATCATATAATTAATCAACTGTAATAGTAAGTAGTATTATTTATTATTGTTTTAATCGTTTTTTTATTTATTTTCATTGTTTTTTATTGTTTTTTATTGATTGTTATTGATTTTATTCCTAATTAATAATATAATAATGTTAAAATATATAAGATAGCGTTATAAGGTAATGCTTAGCGTTATGTTTTATATATTTTAACATTATTAAAATTTTAACTTCATAAAAAAAGGAAGGTATCTCAACCTGCCTTTTTTATGAAATTATGCTAAGCTACATTATGTGACTTAACTTTGTCAATTATAGGTTTTGAAAAGACTATTGATAATATACCACATACAAGCATTAAACCAGGATAGTAAAGGTATGGTAATATTTCAACTGGAGATATTCCAGCTACTCCTGCTGCTGTTAAAAGTTGTGCCCCATAAGGTATTACACCTTGCCAACAAGATGAAAATATATCTAATATACTAGCTGTTTTCCTTGGGTCTATATTATATTCTGTAGCTATATCTTTTGCTAAAGGACCCGCTGCAACTATTGCTACTGTATTGTTTGCTGTGCATAAATCTATAACACTAACTAATGCTGCTATTCCAAACTCTGCTCCCTTTTTACTATTTATCTTACTAGTTACAAAATAAAGTACATAATCTATGCCTCCATTAAACTTTATAAGCCCTACAACACCTCCAACAACTATAGATAGAAGGCTTAATTCATACATCCCTCCTATTCCACCAGATACAGCTTCTATAAATCCTAATAAATCAAATGATTTTGTTGCAATTCCTATGATTCCTGCAAATAAAACACCACTTCCAAGTAATGCAAATACATTTACTCCACATAAAGCACCTACTAAAACTAAAACATATGGTAAAACTTTTATTAATTCATACTCATAGTTTTGGTTAGGGATTGCTGTATATCCTGACGTTATTACAGCTAATAATATTACAGTTATTATAGCTGCTGGTAAAACTATTAAAAAGTTAACTTTAAACTTATCTTTTAACTCGCATCCTTGAGTTCTTACGGCTGCTATTGTTGTATCTGATATCATAGATAAGTTATCTCCAAACATTGCACCACCTACAACTGCACCTATTACTAATGATACTGGAATACCAGTCTTTTGTGCAATCCCAAGTCCTATAGGAGCAAGTGCTGCTATTGTACCAACTGATGTTCCCATAGAAACTGATATAAAGCATGCTATAATAAACAAACCTGGCACTAAAAGATTCGATGGAAGTATTGATAGACTTAAGTTTACTGTTGAGTCTACTCCTCCCATTATTTTAGCTACATTTGAAAAAGCTCCTGCTAATAAAAATATTATAACCATTAAGATAATATTAGTATCTCCTGCACCTTTACAAAATACATTCATCTTTTCTTCTAAGTTTACTTTTCTATTAAATAATAATGCCACGCCTCCTGCTATTAAAAACGCTACTATTGATGGCATTTTATAAAAATCCCCAGTTATAATTCCACTGCCTACAAACAATACTAAAAATACACCTAATGGCAATAAAGCAAATGGATTTCCTTTTTTGATTTCATTTTTCATTTTGATATCTCCTTTTTATAATCATATTTTGATTTATACTATTTTTGATAAATTTCAATTTTATTTCTAAGTTTTTTGATTATATTTATAAAGAATTTAGCCCGCGCGTAGCTAAATTACTTTATTAAACATAAAAAAACTCTCGACCCTAAGAACTTAATCCTAGGAACGAGAGTTGACACTTCGTGTTACCATCCTAATTTATTTGTATTTCACAATACAAACCTCATCAAGTACGCCAAAAATTTTGGTTATACTTTATCACTGTAACGGGTGAACCCGTTGTAGCCTAAATCTAAAAGATCTCGGTACACCGCTCCAAGGCCATTTTCATTTTAATATCCTTTGCTCTCTCTCACCAATAAGAACTCTCTGTAAAAGTATTGTTAAAATTACTTTCCTTTTCATCGCATTTATTTTTGATTTATTTATATAATACAGTGTGCAATCTTCTTTGTCAATTATTATTTAATTTTTTTAAAATAACATATTTTAAATATATATACTTACTATTGATACGCTATTTTCAAGCTTTACTTATCATGATCTAAATAGTATTATAGTACTATAAAATATTTAAAATAGGTGATAAATATGAATTGTTATAATTATACAAAGTTACAAGAATTACAAAATTGGAAATCTAAAATGAGAAAAAAACCTTCTATTATTAATAAAGCCTCTAAAGCCACCCAAAATAAATTCAACAATATGTTACCAGATAATTATCATAATATACTTACTTCTGCTATTAAAAACATGACAAAAGTAGTTTTGTTTGGATCTAAATATATTACTAAAAAACCTATGTATAACCTTTCTTTAGAGTCAAGAGATATTTTAGCTTTAGAAAAAATAAAAAATTATAAAAATACTGCTATGATTGAAGGTGCTGGAACAGGTGCTGGCGGTCTGCTTATTGGTTTTACTGATTTACCTCTTTTACTTAGTATAAAAATAAAGCTTCTTTATGAACTTGCTAGTATTTATGGCTTTGACATTAATGATTATCGAGAAAGAATCTACCTATTAAATATATTTCAACTTGCTTTCTCAAGTCAGGAACATTCCAATAAGATATTTAGTAAGATGGAAATTTGGGATAATTATAAGAATACTTTGTCTAATGATATAAATGATTTTGATTGGAAAGGGTTTCAACAAGAATATAGAGATTACATTGATTTAGCTAAATTACTTCAATTGGTTCCAGGTATTGGTGCTTTTGTAGGTGCTTACGTTAATAATAAATTAGTTGATAAACTTGGCGAATATGCTATGTATTGTTACCAAATGAGAATTTTAGATGACAATGAAATTAACATTAAAGATAAGGATATAGGGCTTTTTAGTAAATATAAAAATTTTGTATTTAATAAAAATAAATAACTATATATTTAACTAGGATTAAATAATCCTAGTTTTTTTATTGTATAAAAACAAACAGTTGTAATATTGATACTGTTTGTTATATTATATATATAACAAATTTTTTATCTGAAATTAGTAGATAGAAACTATTAATTTTATATTGGGAGGTGTTTTATATGATTTTAAACTTGGACTTTAATAGTGATATACCTATATATACACAAATCAGAGAAGAAATTATTAAATCTATTGCAAATGGTGATTTGAAAGTCAATGAGTCTTTGCCTTCTGTTAGAAATATGGCAGAAGAAATTGGTGTTAATCTTCATACTGTTAATAAGTCTTATAATTTACTTAAAGATGAGGGGTATATAAATATTGATAGAAGAAAAGGTGGGATTGTCAATAATCTTCCATTGCCTAATAACAAATTAACCGATGACAAAATAAAGTCTATGCTAGACCTTTTAGTAGCACAGAGCTACCTTACTGGTATGTCTCGTGAAGATTTTATAGACTACAGTAACAAATTATTTAATAAATACGAGGTGAAAGATTATGAATAATACGGTTGCTTTACTTATCAATTTACCAATTTTATTTTTAGTTTATTTGATGATTTATTTTACTCAAAACTTAAGTGGTGAAAGACATTTTTATGGAATTAGTTTAAATAATAATTATTTTAATAAATATGAATTTAAAGTTTTAGATAAGCGTTTTAAGCTTTTGATTACACTTGGATTTATAGTTTTCTCTATAATTACTTTAGTTTTGATTTATATATTTAATTCTTATGCAGTTGCATCAATTTTACCTATACTAGGATTTTGTTTATATCAATTTTTTGTATATGTATATATTCACAATAATGTAAAAACTTTAAAAAAGGAATTAGCCTTAAATATTTCTGATTTGGATATAGAAAGAACTAATGTTGTATTTGATACAGAATTTATGAATGAAAAAAATAGAATTGTAAAGAAATTTTCTATTTGGTTTATGATACCTACGATAATAGTAGTTTTAGTTGGTGCTTATGTTATGAGCCAATATAATTCTATTCCAGATATTATTCCTACTCATTGGGGGATTAGTGGCAAAGCAGATGCTTTTAATAATAAGACTTTCATAAGTATTTCATCTCAAGTTCTTATGATGGTTGGTTTAGGGATTATTATATATATCTCTTCCGTTGGTTCACTAAAAAGCAGAGCTAAGCTTTCTATTGATGATATTAACAAAAGTAAAAAATCCCATTTGCATTATTTAAATATGCTTGGATTTACTTTCTTAATTTTAATAATAGGGTGCCAGGTAATTGTTATACATATACTAATTGCTATGTACAATGCTAGTGATGTAAGCCCAATGATTCTATTGCCATGTACTATTGTTATTGTATTAGCTGCTATTTATCAAACTTATTTATATTATAAATCTCCTAGCAAGAGTAAGGATGCAGTTTATTCTGTGGATGATGAAGATTGTTTATGGATTTTCGGTTGTATTTATAATAATAATAATGACCCCTCGCTGTTTGTTCAAAAGAGATTCGGTGTTGGCTGGACTGTTAACATTGGTACTACTATGGGCAAGCTACTATTTATACTACCTTTTGTAATTCTTTTAGTTGTTCTTATACTTATATAAAAAATTAGTACTTTAAAATACGAAATATCTCTAAATATATTTTTTTATTTACAGAGATATTTCGCATTTTAAATCACATCATATACGGTTCTCGTTTCAAAAGTATCTACAAACATAAATTATAAAACAGAATATTTTTTTACTAATGGAATTTATGTTTTATATTATGCAGATTTCCATATACCGTTAGCTTGCCATTCTCTCTAAAAATATAGTCTGCCATAGGAAAATTTATAAGCTCATGCCCTTGGTCTATACTAAGTAATTTAATTTCTATATTTAATAAATTACTATCCCTTATACTACTTCCTATTAAGTCACAGTTTTCACTTAAATATACTTCACATATACAATATCCCTTATACTTTATTATAAAATTTATATATCTTGAATTTAACTTTCTCCATAGGAATGACTCTTCTACTATATGTTCTATTATATTTTCTATACTCTCAAGTAATTGACTTTTTTAAAATATAACTGCTAATATTATAAATATTAATATAGCAGCTATAGACTTTACATTTATTAAGCTCTTTGATAACAGATTTACTAAAAAATATATAAATGTTAAGGTACTAACATAGCTTATTATCATCATCGCACTTGCCAGTTTTCGTCTTGCTGGATGTTGAGCTATTAGTTCACGTCCTTTTGTTGTATATCCAGTACTAGTTAGAAGAGGTATTAATTGAAATCTAGATTTTTCTATACTCAACTCTGTTAGTTTGAACATTATTGCAAATATATCGATTACTGTCATAAATATTATTAAACATATTATAAAAATTGCTACTGTTCTCATCATTACCCCCATTACTTTGATAATTACATATATTTACTTCTCTTATTATTTTTATGTAATGTTGTGAATATAGGTAATATTAAAGAACATAATCTTCTTTAATATTATAAAATCCCCTTATTATGTTTTGATAAGGGGATTTTTGTTAATCATTATTTCTATTTATTATAGATAATAATCTCAATAAATCAAGCAGTAAATTTAAGAAACTTATAAATATAGAATAAGAAAGTTGTGATACTTCCTCCTCTGATAGTTTTCCATATCTACATCTTGATTGCACTGACTTCATTATAATAACCGCATATACTGAGTAAATAAGTATACCACCAGTAGATAATAATAAATCAAATGTTCCAAATTTAAAGAAAAATATATTTATAAACTCAAGGATTACTAAAGCAATCATACCTGCGAAAACCATTGATGATAATTTAAATACTTTTTCCTCTGAAGAGTTTTTAGCAACTATGTATGCTATCCCAAATACTAATAGTACTCCAAATACAGCTGATAGAAATACCTGTTCACCTAATGTCACAAAATAATATACATAAGTAGACCCTGTTAATATACCTAAGACAAGCGCATATATATACATACTGGGTTTGTTTTTAATAAACCCACCTTTTCTTGAGAACAATGAAAATAATACAACTACAAAAAATGCAATATTCATCATATATCTAACTGAAGGTGGTATAAAATACACCCCAATAATACTTCCTAAAACTAAAAATACTATAGCCATCAAGAAGGTCTTCATTATAGCTAGATAATTTTCTCTTTGCATAAATTTCACTCCACATCTAATTGAATTTAACTGTATTTATAATATAACTATAATAGAATCATATTATACCAATTAATATCATTATATATTTATATAAGTAAACTTTATATTTTTTTACATTTAACTAAAACTTTTTAGTAAATTCACCTTCTAATAAAATACTATATATTTTTAATTTTATCATCATATCTTCTAAATCTAGCCTATCATCTTTTAATTTAGATATTATTACTTTTACACCCTTATTTTCTAAACTATTATTTAAAGCATTTATTTCTGCATATTTTTTTCAATATTGTTCATGATATCACCGAATCATGCCTATTAAGGCTCGCGGGTTTTACCGCCGGTAGGGAATTTCACCCTGCCCTGAAGATCATTAAGTTTTGTAATTACATTTTATCTCATTTTATTGTATTAATATTCTATTTTGTATCCCTAAAAAGGCATTATCTAATGGTAAGTTAATATATAAAAGTTAATTATTTCAATTTACTGTTTAAACAAAATTTCCCAATTTTTTTAATTAATATGTGCTATAATTTGCTTAAGCAAATAAAAAAAAGGGGGATTTCAAATGAATAAGAAATTATCTAAAGAAGCATATGGAGGGATATCTGGAAAAGATTATATTCCTTACATAACAGACAAATCTAAATCAGGTGGAAATGTTGCAGTATTAATTATAGGTCTTGTCCTAGCGATTGTTTTCGCAGCTTCTACAACATACTCTGGTATGAAAGCTGGTCTTACCGTTGCTGCAGGAATTCCTGGTTCTATAATAGGTTCCGCATTTGTTGGCGCATTTGCTCGTCAAAAAGGAATTCTTGGTAAAAACCTAATTCAAGGTATGTCAAGCGGTGGAGAATCAGTAGCTAGTGGTATGATTTTCGTATTCCCAGCTGTTATTTTAATTGGTAGTCAAATATCATTTTTAGAAGGTATGGCTGTTGGTGTTGGTGGAGTATTATTTGGTATTGGATGTGCATCACTTGTCCATAATTACTTAATTATTGAAGAACATGGTAAACTTATGTATCCAGAATCTATGGCTATTTCAGAAACGCTTGTAGCTTCAGAGACTGGCGGGGACTCAATAAAGTATATGGGTATTGGATTTGGAATAGGTGGTGTGCTTACAGTGTTAACAGGTTCATTTTTAAATCTAACTAACAATGTAATAACTTTTATTGGTAGTAAGTTTTATAAATGGAAATTTAGTGTTGAAGTAAATCCTCTTCTTTTAGGAATTGGTTTTATAGTAGGACTTGAAGTATCTTTAACAATGTTTGCTGGATCTATTTTATCAAGCTTCGGTATTGCACCTTTAATAGGTTACTTTACTGATTTAGCAGCTGATGGGGTTACAGTGTGGAATAATAGTTCAATGGCTCTTAATCAAATGGATGTTAATGCAATTTCTAGTAGTTATGTAAAATATATAGGTGCTGGTATGATGCTTTGTGGTGGTATGATTGGTGCGATTAAACTTATCCCAACTATTATAGCTTCTGTTAAAGAAACTATGAATGCCAAAGCTTCTGCTTCAAATGGAGATGATGGTTCATCTATTCAAATTTTAATTTTATTTGGTGGTATTGTAGTTGGATTTATAGCAGCATTTTTAATTTCTGGAAATATTACAATGGCAATTGTAGGTGCAATTATTTCACTTTTATTATCTTTATTGTTTGTTATAGTAGCTGGTCGTTTAACAGGTACTATAGGTACATCTAACTTACCAGTATCAGGTATGACAATAGCATCTTTAGTTATTGTAACATTGATATTTGTTTCAATGGGATGGACTAGTCAAGAAGATAATAAATCATTACTTTTATTTGGTACATTTATAGTTGTTGCAATATCTATGGCTGGTGGTTACAGCCAATCTCAAAAAGTAACTTATATTATTGGTGGTAATAAGAATGAAATGCAACGTTACTTCGCAATCGCTAGTATTGTTGGTGTTGTTACAGTTGTTGGTACAATTTTATTACTTGCTGATCAACTTAAAGTAGTTGGAGATAGTGCTCAATTTGCATTACCACAAGCTAACTTAATGTCTACACTTACTTCTGGAATCATGTCTGGTAAATTACCTTGGGTTATGATTATTGTTGGTGTATTTATGGCAATTGTTTTCTACTTCTTAAATTTACCAATTATGACTGTTGCTATAGGTTTCTACTTACCAATTGCAACAACTTCTATAATTTTAATTGGTGCACTAATCCGTGTGCTTGTTGAAAAAATGGCTAAATCTGATAACGAAAAAGAAGTCAAAGTTTCAAATGGTATAAGTTTATCTTCAGGGCTTGTTGCTGGTGGTTCTATTATAGGATTAATTGGTATTATATTACAAGTAACAGGAGTTATAAATGTAGGTGCTCCAACTGGATTTGCCGCCGGAAATGGTATGGCAATTCTTTTACTAGTAGTTTTAGTTATCCTTACTGCATTACCTATTATCTTATCTAAGGTAAAACATAATGAGTAGTAATGATGAAATTTTAAATATGATTTTTAAAATTTCTAGTAAAATTGATTACGAAGTAAATAAAGATGAAACAGTTACTATACTTGAAAAACAAGATCATTGGATACAAAATCTGTTTAGAAAGCTAAAATTCAAAATACCTATGTACAAAAAAATCACATTAGATAAATATGGCAGCTATATATTTTTACAAATTGATGGAAAAAAAAACTGTCAAAGAAATAGGTGAAATTTTAGAATCTAAGTATGGCAAAAATTCTCATCCTCTTTATGAACGATTACTATTATTTTTAAATCATATAGAAGTAAACTGTAATTATATAAAGAAATTGAATGCATAGTAAAAAGCTAGCTTAAAGGTTTGTCTTAACCTTTAAACTAGCTTTTTTAGAACCATTTAATTTATCTCATATATATCTGAAAGTTCTAATTCAATCTTTTGAATATCAACTTCGTATATTTTATCTTTTTTTTCAGTTCTTTCTAATCTAATATTTGGAATAACTATTTCAAATTCAGTTCCATTTTCTCCATCACTATCTAAGTATATCTTTCCCTTATTTAATTCCACTATAGATTTTACAATGCTAAGTCCTATTCCACTACCTTCATTTAACCTAGTAAGTGACTTATCACTTTGCACAAACCTATCAAATATGCTACCTTGAATATCAATAGGTATACCAATTCCATCATCTTTTACTACAATATGAACCCATTTTTCATCTATATATATATCTACACTAACATTTCCATTTGCATTAGTAAATTTTATCGCATTTGATAATAAATTAAGCATAGCACGTTCTATCATATCTGAATCACACCTTATTACATGTTCTTCAATTTCAGTGTCAAATACTATATTTATGTCTTTAGGGCTTGCATAATTTACAACAGACAATGTTATTTCTTCAACTAATTTAACTATATCACAATTTGTGAATTTTGCTTTAGTAAACCCTACATCTATCTTAGTTATGTCAACAATATTATTTATAAGCCTTAACATCCGTTGGCAATTTGTTTTTAAGCACTGTCGATGATTTAAATATATTATTTTAAAGTCTTCATTTTTACCTTTACTCTTTACATCTAATAGTTGGATTGTTGAATAAAAAATATTTAAAGGAGTCCTAAGTTCATGACTTATATTTGCAAAGAATTCATTTTTAACTTTATCATAACTCTTCATTTTCTCATATTCTAATCTACATTTTTCGATTCTTATTCTTGATGATATATCTCTAAATATAATAACAGTATTCTTTTTACCTTCAGTTGAATATATATTTTGAACACTAAGATCTATAACAAGTTCTAGGGATTTTATATCTACAACCCCTGTCCAATATCCAAGTTGCAGTAAGTTATCTTGAATTTCATCTAATTTAGCTTTACATATTTCTTTATACATGCTTTTAATTATTAGTCCAACTTCACTTTCAGTATAACTAGCATCCTTACTCCATTCATTCTTTATAGCATCATTTGCATATTTTATATTGTTATCTTCATCATATATGACTATACAACTGTACTTACTTTCATCTACTAATTTTTTAAATATATTAAGTTCATTTTCTAATATATTATTTTTTTTAATACTTAATATAAGCTCACATACTATTCCCCATATGAATATAATAAATCCCATATATGTAATTGATATTGAGGCTAGCTTTATATTTGATGAATCATTTACAACTGACACAGTTGTATATAGCCATTTTATAGCTAATAAAAATGTACTTGCGCTTATAACTGAATAAATATATTCTTTTTGTTTTATACTTTTCATTAAAAAAGAAACTGATACTGCTATATATAAAAAAGTTATGAATATATTATAATTTATAAAATTTGATACATCTTCAAAGTTCAAAAAAGATATTATATTATAATGCTCTAATAGTGTTATAAACATAGGTATTAACATAACTATAATTATTGATTTTATTTTATTTCTTATAATTACTTTTCTTATTTTTTTAAACGGTAAAATGCTTATTAATAAGATTCCTACCCTAAATAATGATGTGCTCACAAGCATGTAATTATCTATACTTATAACTGCATTGTTAATGCTTATCTTGTCTACATTCCCAAATGTTATATCTATAAAAAATACTATATATACAAGTGACATTGTAAACAATTCTTCTTTTTTTGTGCTACTATAGCAGAGTATACAACTTGCAAAAGCTAATCCTGCTAATAATACATCATATACTTTAATAAATAATATTATATTTGTTACTTCCATGCCTTGATACTTTGACAAAAAAAGTAGCAACCCTATATATATACTGCCTATTGAAAGTGCTATAGATATAATTAATCTTATAGCTATTTTATTTTGTGATATAATTTCTCTTTCTTTATTAATAACATCGTTCATTTGTTTTTCCCCTTATTTTATATTTATTTATAAATCAAAACAAAAAGATTTTTTATATTTTAAAATTTCCTTCATCATTTTTCGTCAAACTTTAAACTTATTATACACTTTTTACTATTTTTTTACAATTTAGTAATAATAAAAGTGTAATTACTTTATATTAATATAAAGTAATTACACTTTTATTATTAGACTTTTTGATTTTACTTAATCATATACTTAACCAAGCTATAATCTTTATCTATATTTATGTCAAGCTTACTTTTATAACTAAAAAAAAAGACCATAAGGTCTTTTTTTAAAACAATCTATATATTATAATACAGTTATGTTTTCTGCTTGAGGTCCTCTAGCACCTTTAACTATATTAAAACTTACTTTTTGTCCTTCTTCTAATGATTTGAATCCATCAGTTTGTATAGCTGAGAAATGTGCGAATACATCATCTCCACCTTCTACTGATATAAATCCAAAACCTTTTTCATTGTTAAACCATTTTACTGTTCCATTAGTCATTTTTAAATTCTCCATAACCTCTTACAAGGCTTTCTTTTTATTGTGTATTACATATACTATTATACACTATATTTAAAATAATATATACTATTATTTTAAATAATGCTATTCTATTTATTTAAAAAACATATTCTTTTTTAACAGAGTCAGATGCAGTTAAAAATAGTACATTAGGATAAAACATTCCAAAATTTACAATATCTCCTATTTCAATTTTTTTAATCGCGTTTTGTATATCTATTATAAGATGATCACTACTACTTCCTACTATTTCAACACCTTCATCTAATGGTATTAAGCTATCAGGAAAAACAAAGTCTTGCTTTCCTATACCTAATATAGCTCTTTTTCTTATCCCTCTATCTTCATAAACTGGCTTATTACCAAAAGCATCTATAAACATCTCCCCTATCGGATAAGATGGTTTATTTTTTAATTCTATTACCTCTGCTTTTAACACTATTGTATCTTTATGGATTTGTTTTATATCATATCCCCAATAATCTATTAAATCTCGTCCTACTAGTATAGCTTCACCGATTCTTAAATTATTTATTTTCTTAGGTATATTATTATCAAATACCAATGGTAATGTAGTTGTTGCTCCCCCTGATATTATATCTAATTCTCTATCTATTTTATTTTCAATCTTTATAGCTACATTACATAGTTTATTCAAATTTTTATAAGTAGGTTTTATAGATCCGTAGCAACTTAAATTAGTTCCTATTCCATATAATTTAACATATTGAAAATTATTTTCTATATATAAAGCTGTATTTATAAATTCTTCTTCATCCAATATACCTTCTCTTAAATCACCTAAATCCATCATAAGAATTATTTTATGCTTCTTATTTTGTTTTTTACATTCCTCTTCTATTTTGTTTATAGTTCCTAATTCTGAATTCAAGCTAATATCAACATATTTGACTATTTCTTCTATTTCTCCAATCATAGGCATACGAATTAGCATATTTTCACTTTTGAGGCCTTCTTTTTTTAGATATATTAATTGTTCTAGCCTAGAACTGGCAATATATCTGCAGCCCCCCTCTAACATTTTTTCACCTACTTCTAACTGTGCATTTACTCCTTTTACTACACCTGCTATATTTATACCTTGATTTTTGCATAAATCAACTATGTAATTTGCATTCTCATATATTTTTTTTAAGTTTATCTCTAAAATCGGATATTTTTTTTTATATACCATACCCTATACCCCCTCTTATTTTTAGCTATTAATTTATGAACTATTATATCATTAATGATTTTACTACCCTCATTTTTTAATTTATAGCAAACTTTATTATCTAATAGTAGTATATTTTAAATCCTTTAACATTATAATAGTGTTTTAAAATAGTAAAAAAATAAATCATATATACTAAAGTAAACAATTTTAGAAATTAATTTTTATTTTCTAATTTCTATATTATTTCACAAATGCTTTCCATATTTCCAACTCCATAATCATCATTATTTTCCAATTCATTTATAAACATTTCCCCATTTTGTATAACCCATATTTTTTTAGTTCTAGAGAGCTTTTTTATATAACTCTCTAACTTCATAGCTTTACTTTTACTGTCACTAGTAAAGTATATTTCTAGTTTTTTGAAACCCCTTACTTTTGTATATTTACAATTTATGCCTGTCTCATGTTCTTTCATTCTTCTTCTTATATCGGTTGTATATCCAGTGTATAATGAATTGTCTTTACACCTTATAATATATGTGAAATTCATATTATTCACCCCTTTGAATCTATAGTCTTTATTTTTCTAGTTTTTATAATTTGAGCACAAAAAAAGACCCGAAGGTCTTCTTAGAACAATCTATATATTATAATACAGTTATGTTTTCTGCTTGAGGTCCTCTAGCACCTTTAACTATATTAAAGCTTACTCTTTGTCCTTCTTCTAATGATTTGAATCCATCAGTTTGTATAGCTGAGAAATGTGCGAATACGTCATCTCCACCTTCTACTGATATAAATCCAAAACCTTTTTCATTGTTAAACCATTTTACTGTTCCGTTAGTCATTTGTTAATTCTCCATCACCTTATATAAAGGCTTTTCTTTTTATTGTTTACTACTTCTATTATTATACACTATATTTTTAATAATAGATACATTTTTTTAATTTTATTTAATAATATATTTCAAAAGATTATTTTAATGTGATTGGTTTTGTTTTAATATTTAAGTATTTATTTCTACTAGGAATTTTGTATTTTTTATTGTTTCTTTATTTAAATAAACTTTTATAATTTAAGCACAAAAAAAGACCCGAAGGTCTTTTTAGAACAATCTATATATTATAATACAGTTATGTTTTCTGCTTGAGGTCCTCTAGCACCTTTAACTATATTAAAGCTTACTCTTTGTCCTTCTTCTAATGATTTGAATCCATCAGTTTGTATAGCTGAGAAATGTGCGAATACGTCATCTCCACCTTCTACTGATATAAATCCAAAACCTTTTTCGTTGTTAAACCATTTTACTGTTCCGTTAGTCATTTGTTAATTCTCCATCACCTTTTATAAAGGCTTTTCTTTTTATTGTTTACTACTTTTATAAGTATACACTATATCTTTGATAATAGATACTCTTTTTTTAATATTATTTATAAATTAATAAAAAGATAAATAAATTTTTAATTATAGAATTTAAAATATAATAGATACAAACAATGAAGAATCTATAAACCTAGGCTCATTTAATTCTTCCGGTGTAATATTTAACTTATTTTTCACCTTAATAATACCTCCAAAGTTTTATTATACATTTTCTAGTTTTATTTGATTCCCCTTTCCATACAACGAGTTTTAGCTTCTATACATATATATGATTTATATACGTTAAATATTTTTAATATTATCTATATTTATAACCTCACATTCTAAGTAATAAACCCAAACTGATACAAACATTCTTTCAACTTAATAAGACAATAGTATAGATGAAACCCTAAAAATATATGGACTATTTCAAACCTTATACACTAAAGATGGAGAACTTGAAGTACTTAAAGGCATAAGCTTTTCCTTATAAGAATGGATAATATAACAATAGCCCTTGGAATTCAAAATAATAAAAATGAAAAATCAATATTAGAAATCGAAAAGATTTTAAAAACTTATTGACTATGAGGATATTTGAATATGTATCCAAAAGAATTGTCAGATGCTATAAGACAGTTTTTTGAATATAAAAGAACCCCCTTAAAGTTGCAGACTTTATGATTTAATCTGTCAATTTCAAGGGGGTTCTAACTTATTTTTTTAAGTAATACACGATTTAAAGTAACTTAATTAGCTCTTCTAACTCTTCAGATAAAGTTTTCGCAAGTTCAAAATCACTATCTATTAAAGCCAATGCTATTTTCGATTCAACTAATTTTTTCTTTTGTTCAATTTCTAAATAGTCTTTATCAAAATAAGTAGCATAAATCATTTTTCTAAATTTTCTCATACTCATTTTCCTGATTGTCTTATCTTCAATCATTAAAACATAATCCATACAGTTAATTATAAAATGATAATCATGAGAAATCATTAAAATCCCACCATTATAATTTTCTATGGCTTTTTCAAGTGCTATTTGTGAATATGTGTCTAAATGACTTGTAGGTTCATCAAGAAGCAACATATTTGCTTTGCTAGATGAAATTTTAGCCAATTGAAGAATATTTTTTTCTCCACCAGATAAAGATCCTATCTTTTGATTAATGATTTCTTCCTCAAAACCATATTTTGAAATATATGATCTAATTTCTCGATAAGTTTCAAATCCTGCATCGAAGAACTCTTCAAGTATTGTATTAGACTCATTTAATATTTCTCCTTGCATCTGAGATAAATACGCAACTTGAATCTCATTGTTTATTTCAACGCAGTCATGATTATTTTTAAAGATTTCTCTCATTAAAGTCGTTTTTCCCATGCCGTTTGAACCTATAAGAGCTACTTTATCAGTAGATTTAATCTCAAAGTTAACATTTTCTAAAAGCATCTCATCAAATACAACCCTATAATCATTAACTTTCAAAGCAACCGTTTCTTCTATTTCATTATCAGTAGCTAAATTTATATTCGGTTGTTTAATGTCTACAAATGGCGCTTTAATTCTACGTGCTTCTAGTCTTTCTTGTATTTTAACTCTAGCTTTTAAAGCTCTACCATTAGAAGCTTCAGCATTATAAGTTGCTCTCTCTCTTAATTTATCGATTAAAATTTCATTTCTCTCAATTTCTTCATCATCAGCTATAGCGAGTTCTTGTAACTCAATTTTAGTTTGAAGTAATGATAAGTTATAATCAATATATCTTCCATCAAATTCTTGAAGCTCTGTGTTTTCAAGATGTATAATTTTATTAAAACAATGATTAAGTAAATATCTGTTATGAGTAATAATTAACATTGTTTTTTTGTGAGAATTAATTAGATTTTTAAGAGCATTTAGATTTTCAAAGTCTAAGAACACATCTGGCTCGTCCATAATCATTAAGTCTGGCTTATTAAGCATTTCTTTAATCACTTGAATAAGTTTAAATTCCCCACCACTAAGTTCAGATATCATTCTATCTTTATGCTTGCTTAGGTTTGCAAGATTTAGTTTCTTGTTAATATTGCTTTCAAAATCATCCCCATCTATTGCATCAAATGCGTCTAAGGCTTCTTGGTACTTTTCTAATAAAGTATCAATATCCGGAGATGTTTCCATTTCTGTGCAAATAGATGTTATTTCATTTTGTAGCTTAATAAATTCCTCTGCTATATATTCGAAAACTGTAGTTTCTTTTGTTTTATCTAGTTGTGAGAACTGGCTTACATATCCAATTCTACAGTTTGAGTCCATTTCTAGCTTGCCATCAAACATATATCTTTCTGGATCCATAATTATATCTATCAGTGTACTTTTTCCGCTACCACTTGCTCCTATAAAAGCGCAGTGTTGACCTTCTTCTAATGTAAATGAAATCTTATTATATAGATCTTTTTTCGGAAATGAGTAGGACAAGTTGTCAATTTTTATCATATTATTACCTCTCTTTATCATTTAAAAAGAGCTTATAAAAATAAGCTCTTCAATATATAGTAACGACATTCTTTTTGGATTTACTTTTGATAGCATAACACTTTTTTCGACTAATTTCAATTATTTTATATTAAAACTTTTCGTGACTATCAGTCAATTCTAATATAATCTATACCTCTTTTAAATTAACAATATTTCTAACTTGAACCTCACTAATACCAAACTTTCTAGAAATAGCCTTATAATCTCCATTAAAATCTTCCCTAATCTTCTTATTCCTAAAAGACTTAACAAGACTACTCTCATTAGGAATATACAAACTACTTCCACCTAAAAGCCTCACCAAATCCTTAAATGCATCAATACCTATAGTATCAACAATGTCTAAAACTGACTCAGGTAGATCCTCTTTACTCAAATACTTAAGCATAAAATCCCTCCCATCTTAATTAAATTATATCACCTACATATCTTTTATAAAATTCTTTAACATACTTCTTAATAGTAAATTTGGTAACATTATCTTAAAAATAATATTTAGATAATACTTTGAAATAAGAAAAAATGTAATATATTTAGTATGAATTTGTAAATAGAAAAGTATTTGTTTTAAAACTTAATTATGCTACAATTTATTGGAAATTAGAGGGATTTCAAAAAAATAAAATAGGGGGTATTTTATGAAAAACAAAAAACTGTTATCTACTATAACAGTGGGGGCATTGTCATTTTCTATGTTGGCTCCATGGTCTGCTAGGCCCTTAGAAGCCGAAGCACAAACTACACCACAGTGGAATGTGGAGAAATACGGAGATCGTATTGATGTAGACAGTCAACTAGAACAATTATCTAAAGATCCATCATTTCTAAAGCAAGCTGACAAGGATATCAAGGCAAACGCAGCACAAATTAATTTTAATGAAAACCAGTCATCAAAAGATTCGACTAATAATAATTCCTTCACATACGATGGAGGAACAAAGTCATTTTTAAATAGAAAATTAAATTTCAAAGAATTTACTCTTCGTAGCGTTGGGCAAAATGTTGAAATTTGGGTAGCAAATGATTTATCTTTCCCAGAAGGTGATTCTCGTCCTGATCCTGTAGCTACACAAAGCCAAGTAGACAAACTTCGTGATGAATTTGATAAAAATATTTATCCAAAAGATACTGAGTTTTTTGGAACTCCAGATGTACATGATGGTTCAAAGTCTACTATAGCTGGAAAGGTTGAAGGTATTCCTAAAGGTTACTATGAGGGTAGCGAAAAAGTTATAATGCTAGTAGATAATATTATAGATGATAACTATAATGATCCAAATTATCCATTCTTTGTAGCAGGTTTTTATTGGCAAACACTTGAAAAATATATGGATAGAAACATTATAACAATAGATACAAGAGATTGGGATACTCGTTTAGAATCTACATTCTTTGGAACAACTATCCATGAACTTCAACATTTGATTCATGCAGACAATGATGCTTCTGAAGAAACATGGATTAATGAAGGTATGTCTACTTTTTCTGAATATCTCGGAGGATATGGACATGATGACGGTTCTATTAACTTCTATTTAGATCATCCAGAAAATTCACTTGTTAATTGGGATGATCATAGAGTAACATCAACAGGTCCTGAAACTATTGCCGATTATGGTCAGGTATATTTATTTACTTTATACATGAATGATAAATTTGGTAAAGACTTTATTAAAGATTTAGCATTAAATAAAAATCAAGGAATCAATAGTATTAATGAAGTATTAAAGGCTCATGGATCTAATCTTACTTTCACTGAGCTTTATCAAAACTTTATAACTGCATTATCTTTAGATAGTGATAGAGCAGGAAATGGAGTTTATAAATTTGACAGTATCAATCTTAGAGATATTGCTGTAGATAAACAAGGTACAAAACGTGGTATGACAGTAAACTATGAAAAAGCTGCACAGTTTGAAAAAACAGGGGTTCCAGCTTGGGGTGGAGACTTTAAAATGTTAGATTTTAAAGACAAAATTAGAAGTATATCTTTTGATGGTGTAGATTTCTTATCAAGTCCATGGAAATCAGTAGCTGACCCTAAAGATCCAAACAATAAAGTATTGTGGGGTAATGCAGGTGATGAAGCAGACAATGGTTTAATTTTTGAAGCAGATCTTACTAATAAAGATAAAGCAACTTTGAAATTTGATAACCTTATTAATATAGAAGAGCAATGGGATTTTGGAGTTGTTCAAGTTTCTACGGATAATGGGAAAACTTGGGTAAGTTTAGCTAATGAAAATACACGTAGTGACGTTGTAGATAACGGATATCCAAAAATAAAAGAAAATCTTCCTGGATTTACAGGAACTTATGACGGATGGAAGAAGGAAACTTTTGATTTAAGTGCATATGCTGGTCAAAAAATATTAGTTTCTTTCCGTTATTTAACAGACTGGGGTGGCAATGAAGCTGGCTGGTATATAGATAATATTGAAATTCCTGAAATTGGATATATTAAAGATGGAAGTTCTATAGATGATTTTAAATCTTTTAAAGAATTAGCAGGTGAATATGTAAATTACACAGTAACATTTATTAATGAAAAAGAAGTTGGAAATAAAAAAGGAAAGAAAACAAATTATAAGGTTATTACAGTTGATCCATTTAATGTAACTCAAAAAGATGCATTGACATTAAGACAGTTATTCCATGATGGAAACAACTATATGATTACATCCTATGCAGCTCCTACAGATGATAAAAATCCAGTAGATTTTACGTATGAAGTTAATTTTAAAACAAACAATTCAAATAAGAAATAACATATAAAATAAATGCTTAACACTTAAAAACGTGTTAAGCATTTATTTTATATGTAAATATTTTAGATACCTCCTTTCTAATTTTATCTCTAGTTATTCTTCCTTTACATACTGCACCCATAAGTATATTACCTTTTCTATAAATTTATCACAAAGAAAGCTAACAAAGCCAATTTTCAAAACATAATGTAATATATAGTTTACTTTTTGTTATATATATCATACCATATGTAATATAAGGAGGTTTATATGAAGAATAAAAGAATGAAAATAGCTCGTATTGAGTGTGATATGAAACAAGATGATTTATCCAAAGCAGTAGGGGTAACAAGGCAGACTATCGGATTAATAGAGTCTGGAAACTATAACCCTACTCTAAATCTTTGTATTGCAATATGTAAGGCTTTAGGAAAGACCTTAGATGATTTATTTTGGGAGGAATAATAATGAAAAATATTAAAAATCAAGATGAAAGAGTTTTAGCTCAAAGAAGAAAAATTCAAAGTGATGGATTTCAATTATTAATTTATGCGTTGCTTATATCTGTTTTAATTCAACAAATATTTTTACAAGCTCCACCTAGTCAATATATGGTTGAGCTTTTATGTTTAATAGGTGCTGGACTTTATAATCTTATTCGTAATTTAAATATAGGTAATAATCTTTTTGGTGATGAGAGTAATTCAGGTAAAAATATTTTTAAAAATGCCATATTTTCAGGGGTAGGAGCTATTATTTTCTTTGCCATACTAATAGGTGAAAAAAATATTTGGAATCTTTTAAGTTATGGCTTAATATTTGCCGCTATATTCGTATGTAGAACTTATTTTATTCACTATATTAGTAAAAGAAAGCAAGATAAAATTAAAAGAGAACTAGATATGGATGAAGATGATATTGATTAATATTTATCTGAAAAGTATTAGGGTAAATTTTTTCAACCTACCCTAATACTTTTACCATTTACTCTATTTTTTTAGATTTCTTTCTATCTGCTCTGTCTTTATGCACTAGTTACTGCATTCCATTTGATTACCATTATTAAAACATGTTATTTCTTATTCTAAACTTATATAAATGAATTTCAGTTAAAACTATAGGCCCAAATAAAATTAATATTTCTGCTATATAATAAACTGCACTTGGAAGTTTCAAATTCATTAAATTAGTTAATACAATAATACCAATAGAAAATATTAAAGATATTGTACAAACCTTATAAATATAAGTATTTGCTTCTTCCCTCCCCTATAATACATTCCCTTTATGGTCAATAGCTGTCTTAATGCAAGTTTATCCATTAAATATACATCTTTTCTATAAGATATCTTAAAGTATAGTTGATACATATATTATAAACTACTTTATATAAATTTTTTTCTAAAATACTTTAATATAACTTAAAAAACAAATCTCCTATACTCATATTAAGAAAGTAATCAAAACAAAGTATTACTTTTCTTAAATAAAATTTAAAAGGAGGTAAACCTTATGGCTGTTGTTGAAATAAAGAACCCTTCAAGCTTAAAAATAAGATTAGATTTAGGCATGGTAGATGGAAAAACAAAAACTAGAACTAAATCTTATACTTCTTTAAAACATAATGCTTCTTTGCAAGATGTATATGATGTTGCTGAAGTTATAATGGGACTGCAAGAACATGGTGTTTTAGACATAATCAAAGTTGATAATACAATACTTGGTGCATAAACCTTTGTATTAAATTTTAATGAAAGGAGGACTTTGATATGGAACTTACTAAAAAGTTACTTATGACTTTTAAGAATAGTGATGATAAAAAAATCTCTTTATCTGTAGAAGATCCTAGAGATAATATAACTGAAGAAGAAATAAAAACAGTTGTGGATTTAATAGTTTCTAAAAATATATTCGCTCCAAATGGAATGGATTTAGTAGCAGCAGTTGAAGCTAAAGTTGTTGTTACAGATACTACTCCTTATGACTTAGTTATAGGGTAGTATAAAATTTAATCTAAATCAAAAAAGACTATGCTTTGAAACTTCCCTTTTTCTAGCATAGTCTTTTTACTTATAAAATTGATAGCTTCTGTAAGCTTTCCTATAGCTCTTAGCATGTATTTACTTGCTAGGATAGAAGGTAAGCTTCAGATACTATCTGATAGTATTAATGAATTATCTAAAAATATAATAAGTATGAGACAAAGTAAATACTACAGGTAATATATAAATTTCACACTATCTTTAAATATTTCAGATATAAAAATTTAACTGTATATTATATGTTTATTCATACATAATATTATTCTGGAATTTTAACACAAATATGGTATAGATTTACTATATTACCTGATCTATTATGCTTAGTTAGTGCCACTTTAATATCCGAATAATGAAATTCATTGTCTATGCTATCATCAAATCCAATAAGTTCGTATTTATATTTATGCTCTCTAACATGTATTTTATATTTTTCCCAGAAACTAGAGAAGTTTTTTGCTGTTACATAACTAATAACATAATTATATTGAAGTCCGGTTGTATCATATCCAAATATCTTATTTATATGAGTATTTATATATTCTACACTTAAAGCAGACAAATTCATAGCTTCGATAACTGCATATGGTGTATTGTTTTCATATACCATTATATCAATTTCTCCAGCTGATTTTCCTGTGTTAGATGTTCCCCATCTAGTTTGATCTTTAGTTGAATATTCCATACTATCTAATAAATCTCTTATAAATCCATTTCTGTCATCTTCTGAAGCTTTTCTGTACATATGATTTCCTTGTAATTTTATACAGGCTATAATAATTGAATCTAATAAGCCTTCATACGAATAACGTTTAGTGCACTTCATAAATTCATATATCGCAACCTCTTTATTTGGACCTAGAATCTGTTTCTTAAAATTTTCTATATCCTCTTCCTTAACTCTGGGATATATACTTTTCATAAAATTAAAATTTATGTTTTGACTAGAAATATTATCGTTTGTAATTGTACGTTTTAAATACATTAAGAATTTTTTTTCTTTATCCGAAATATCGTCTAATTCTAATAAAACATCTATCTTAGAAATAGTTGATTTATAATTATATTTAAATATAGGCTCTACAATATGCTCAACAAGATTATTACTGACATCATTTATAATTTTATTATGATAAAAATCTTCTTTATAATCTACATTTTTTAATTCATAAAACTGTAAACATAAATTATTAAACTCCTTTCTATAATCCAACCATTTTTCCACATCTTTCATCTTTATCATTTCTAATTTTGATATACTTCTACTAATACCAACATAAACTTGATTACTAGGTTCATTAAATGAAAATA
Source organism: Peptostreptococcaceae bacterium VA2 (assembly GCA_000686145.1). Classification (GTDB taxonomy): domain Bacteria; phylum Bacillota; class Clostridia; order Peptostreptococcales; family Peptostreptococcaceae; genus Romboutsia_D. The sequence continues at coordinate 1,854,617 of JMMB01000007.1, forward strand.
TCGCTTTTTCCCATATTAGTGACATTATTTGTTTATATAGTTCATTAGTCTGTTGTGAATTAAAGCACATACTATTGACTAAATATTTGCAAATTAACATTAGTATCTCAGCATCAATCCGATTGTCATCATTTTCCTTAGATGCTTCAAATAAAAGCTCTGCTTCCATCATATTTTTCTTATATTCTTCTTCTACGTAAATATCATTCGCTTCAAATACCTTGATTAGACCTAGTTGATAATTAGCTTCTGACTTAATCTCATAATCTTTATCTTCTTTCTTCTCAACTAATATTTTTTTTATGTCCTCTTTTTCCTTTTGAATAAATAATGATAAATATTTTAGCCTCAAGCACTCTAAACTAGCATCTTGCTCTCCATCCCAATCATCAAGTAAAAATCCTATAATTTTCCTTACACTTATTTGCTCCTTATATACTAATACTAATAGCTCTTGTAATGCCCTTCTTTTACAAAATACTTTTTCATCATCATCTATAATAACTTTTTTAATAAATTTGAATGTGTCTTTTTCATTGTACTCATCTAATCCATTTATGTAAAAATCATCCCAATAATTTACTTTCTCTTTTAATGTCCATTCAAAGTAATTACTATATATATTCATTAAAATACATACTCTCCTTTTGGATATACAGTTTGATTTTCTAATACATTTTCAAGTTCACGAGTTGCCGTTCCAATAATAATTTGTAAATTATTTCTATATCTTCTATCTATATTTAAAAGAACTTCCTTTAGACCTTCTAAGTATGTAAAATCCCCTTCTTCTTTATTTGGGCTATCTATAATTAAAAATCTAGTATGACGTCCAAAGTTTTTTTCAATATCCATTTGAATAAGTGCTAAATAAAATGCTAGCTTTACTCTTAGTTGTTCTCCTTCGGCTATATTATCAAATTTCACAAATAAACCATTTTGTATATATGTGATATTAAATTTATCATCAATATTTATATCTGTTATTGATTTAAGTCCAAATTCATGGATTTCATTAAGCATTATCTTTTCTAAAGTGTTTAAGATATTTTTGCTTTTCTCATATCTTTTATTATTCAGAAATTCTGATGCTTCCGTTATTAAACTTAATTTATCATCCATTGCTTTTATATTTTCATTATCATCATTTAAATTATCTACTTTATATTTCAATATAGCTCTCTCTTCTATCAATAGAATTTCTTCATCGTAATTATTATTATGTTCTTTAATTTTTTCGATTTTACTACTAAGAGTTATAAAATCTTCTTTTATATTCTGTTTTTCTAATATTTTAATCTTATCATTTACTAAACTTATATTGGTATTTATTTCTTTTAACTCTATATTTAATTTAGTTATTTTTTCTTCTATTAAATTCTTATCTATTTCTAAACTATTCAATAACTTTTCTAAGTTCTCAATCTTTGAGATATAGTTATCTTTATTTTTATCATCTTTCTCAACTTCCTCATTACATAGTGGGCATATGTGAACATCATCTTTTATTTTATTCTCTTTTACATCATGATTACAACTTGGGCAACATTTAATATTTAAGTTAGAGAAAAATTTATCTATTTCTATATATTCTTTTAGATCAATTACTAATTTTTTATTTCTAGTAATTTCTCTCTCTACTCTTCTTTTTTCTAATTTATACAATTCAATTTCATCTAATTTAATTCCACGTTGTGCTGTTATTATTTTGTATGAATCACTTAGGTTTACTATCTCTTTATTATTTTTATTCATGTTTTCTAGGATTATATTATGTTCTCTTTGTAACTGTAGTAGATCCTTCATATCATCATTATTTTTTAGGTTATCAAGTTCTTTCTGAATCTCATTTAGCCTTAGCTCCATAACTCTTTTATTAGATTTATTACCATCTAGTGTTTTACTCTCGTATTCTTTCTCTTTAGCAATTTCAAACTGCAACTTTTCTTTTTTTACATTTAGATGGTTTATTAGGTATGTATTCTCTAAACCTAGCAACATTTGAAATACTTTTTGCTCTTGACCACCATAAAAAGATCCACTATCTTTAGACTCTAAATAAATCGATTTATAATAAGTTTTCCAGCTCGCCCCTGCTTCTACTAATTTATTACTCTCTTTCTGGGATGATTTCTGAGTCCATTTAAGTGAATAGTAAGAAAATTGATTAAAAAAAAATTTTTGTATCTCTGAAACATAGGTTTTATTATCACTCGATTTAAACACAACATTATCACAATTAGAACCATTAATTAAAAAATCACTCCAGTGTATATTATAAAGATTCCCTTTAAATCTACCTTCCAAATTTATTTCTATAGTATAATCTTTTTCATTAATCTTAAAACCTAGTGTAATATTATTAATCCATTGCTTTACATCTGCCTTTATACTTTTACTGCTAACATCTCCTACTAATGCTGCTTTTATTATCTTAAAAGTTGTAGACTTACCTTTTAAGTTATCTGCAATTATAATGTTAACACCTTCACCAAATTCTTTTTGAAAATCAATTTGATCTCCATTTTTCTTGTAACCTATAACTTTTAAATACTTAATTATAAGTCTTTTACCTGTTGATATCGGCATATCTTCAAATACAGCATCATATCCAAGGATTGATTTAATTTCAGCTTCTGAAAAACTGTCTTTGTACTTTTGACTTATTTCATCTATAAATCTATCTAATTCACTCATTATAAATTTTCTCCAAATTCATCATAATATTTTTTCTTTACAATATCCTGTATATCATTTATATATTCTTTATAAGAGGTATTTTTATATTCATCAATTTGATATTGAAGTGCTTTTAAACTAGTACCTGAGTAGTCACCAAAATACTTTTTAATCAATTCACACCTTTTAACATACCACCCAAGTTCATTAATTTCTTCTAGATTTTTTTTCATTTTATTATCTGCTTCTTTAGTAACAAAATAGCTCTTTTTTATAACCCTTAGTTTATTATCTCGTTCACTTTTATATTTAATAAATTCACAAGAAACTAAAAATGCAATAATTTGATCAATATCTTCATATGCACCGAAAAAAAAATCTTTCCATTTCTAATCTACGTATTTCTGGTTCTTTTTCATCAAATATCTCTTTAACAATATGTTTTATCTCTAAGCTATCTATTCCATCTTTCCCTAAAATATCAAGCAACTGATATGCAAGATAGTCTGGATTTCTAAGTAAAAAGTCTAACTTTTGAATTTTAACTTCAGTATGTAAAACTTTACAACACTGAGAGTATTCAGCTCCATTATAGTCGTCTCCAAAAAAGTAAATAATAAAAAAAATTCTAATCCTATCTTTATACTGCCTAATCTTATCATAATTAATTTCCATAATACACCTCCTGCAGTCATATCTGTATGTCTTTATTTTAAATCAATTGTAATAAATTGGCAATTAATACCAGATTGTCACGATTCTAATTTTTATATTAAATACACATCATTCAATACTGAATATCGTATATTTTGATATTGTATAATGTTTAGTTAAATTTGTAATAAAAAATTAATATTAACTATTAATATTAACTTCCGTACATCCTATAATTCAACCTCTTTCCCCTAATCTCAACCCGATACCCTTTACACATCTCAACTAACCTAATCCCAATAGCCTCATCAATCTCCAAAATCTCCTCAAAACTCTTCTCAGTATTAACAATCATAGGCAAATTATTAAAATACCTATGATTAACAAGCTCAAACATAATATTAATATCACTACCACTCACACTACCCTTAAACAAATCATCAACCAAAAGAACCCTAGCGTTCTTATACCTGTTCATAACCTTGTGATAATAAACCTCATCCATAATATTTTGCTTAACCCTAACAATAACATCCCTATACCCCATATAAACAACGCCGACACCACTATCCATAAGCTCATTACAAATAGCCAAAGACAAGTGGGTCTTACCAGACCCAACTTGTCCCATAAACATTATAGAATTATTCCTACTTCTTTCTATACACTCAAAATCCCTAACATACTTAGTAGCAACTCTATAAGCATTAACAGTTTGAACATCATAAGTATAATTAAAATTATCAAAAGTCTTGTTCCTAAACTCCTCACTTATACCACTATTTTTAAGTATATCCTCAGCTTCTCTAACTGCCCTACACTCACAAGGGCTAGCCACTCCATCATCTATTATAAAAGTCATATCTCTACACTTTTCACACCTATACTCACTATTCTTTTCTAAAGCACTGCAATTCTCTTCTAACAGATTCGATTTCTTCATCTGTTGGTTTTCTATAAATTCCTTCATTCTCTTCTTCAAGTGTTGTGGCATATTTAGATTTTGAAGGCTCACATTTATACTTTCCATAGCTCTCACCCCTATTTTTTAACGTTATCTCATAAGCTTTTAAATCATTAATAGATTTTATATTGTTATCACTCCATTGTTTTAAAATTCCATTAATATACCCTTTATTGCACTTTCCCTTATCAGTGGCAATTTCTATTGCTCTTTTAAAAAGTTTATAATCTATACTTTCACACACTTCAAATAACCACTGACCAACAATAGGATTTATAAGTCCTACATTCTGTTCATATAAAGTTTTAAACTTACTTATATTACTTACAAACTTATTATCTATATCTTCATTATCAGAACTATTTTCACTATCAAAGTTTGAACTAAATAGTTTTTGTTTTTCTTTTTCTTTATATTTTTCTTTTTGTTTTTGTTTTTCTTTTTCTTTTTCTTCTTCTTCTTCTTTTTCCCCATAGTGGTTCTCTAAACTGTATTCATCTTCAACTACGGGTATAGATACACTATCCATAGTGGTACCTAATTTTAAATTATGTGTATCTATACTGTATCCATACCTATTACACTCCTTTAAAAATAATTCAATAAGCTTCTTACTCTTAACATTTAATAGCTCTTTTTCTATACACTTTTTAACTTTAGGACTTACAACCTTATTGTGCTTTATCCAATTCTTTAAAAATAGCTCTTTTGTATCTTCAAAATAAACAATCTTTTCATATTCTTCAAATCTACATATAAGCTTTTCTACAGTCTCACGATTATATCCAGTTTCTGTTTCTATAATCCTCTTAGGAAGCTCATATATACCACATTGGCTAGTCTTACTATTAGTCATTAAATAAATATAGAAATACTTTTCTTCAGGTGTTAAATCAAGTACAAAGCCATCTTGCCAATAATCTATGTGTATATGTCTGTAAACTGCCATATAAATCCCCCTTTCAATTTTTCTCCCCACATAGTTGAAATCTATAGTGAGTATTTATCATGTACTAGCGCAGACACGAATATATAAGTCGCACCGACATTGCGACTGCCTGGAGGAAGACTTATATATTCGTGTCAAGCTGTATCTCCTCAACATCTTCTATAGATTCAACTAACAACATATCATTATCAATACTTCCTTTAACACTTTCATCAAATGTAACAGCCTTTTGCATTTCAATACTTAGTGGTGCATATTTAAGTAGCTTTTTAATAACAGTCTTTTTCGCCATTGAGTCAAACTCTTTTTCCCATATTCCACCTTCAAAGTTTTTAGAATACTTCTTACCATGATTTTTAACTTCATCATAAGTCATAAATACAAAGTTATATCCATTTGGTTCTAAATGATAAACTGCATAATATCCAATAACTTTTCCTCTATCTCCTTTTAAAAGTGGCTTATGAAAAATTTGAAGGCATTCAATATATTTATATAAATACAAAATTATGTGATTTTGAAAGAAGAATGACTTTAGCACATGAACTTGGTCATTCAATACTACATCCAGATGTGGATACCTTTGAACTAAAAAAGGTTGCACCTCATTTTCTAGCAAAATACGAAAATGAAGCTAATATTTTCGCAGCAGAATTTTTGTTAGGTGATGATATATTAGAAAAATATCCTTGTGAGTCTATATATGATATAGCAAGAGAAGAATGTGTATCTGTTGATTTAGTTAAGCTTAAACTTAGTAACTTAGATAAGTCAAAACTAGAAAATCATTTTGCAATTTAATATATTATTCTTAGATATGATGCAAAAATACATATTGGTATATAAAAAGAGATCCATAGTGGATCTCTTTGTTTTTCATTATGCTCTTTTTAATTTTTTCATAACCATATCCTTAAGCATCTTAACTTCTCTAACCTTAAACCTACTAATAAGTATACCATAAACAACTGCACCTACTAACACAGATATACCAGTAGCTATAACATCTTGAATAAATCCAGCTCCTAATATAGTGCTTGATAACTTATACATAAAGTATGTTGCAACACCCATTACTATAGAAGCTACTAAAGACTTTATAAAAGTTCTAAGAATTCTATCTTGTCCATAGTAACTTACCTTTTTCTTTAATCCTCTAAATAGTAATAATATACATATTATAGAAGATAAACTAGTAGCAAGTGCTAGTCCACCAAGTCCAAATACTTGCATTAAAGTAACATCAAAGAATATATTAGCACCCACTGCAATTATCCCATTTATCATAGGTGTTTTAGTATCCTTTAATGAATAGTACACTTTGCTTAGTATATCTCTAAGGCCATAAGCAATCATACCAACAGAGTAACCTATAAGGGCAATTGCAGTCATTTGAGTAGACTTCTCATCAAAAGCCCCTCTTTCAAATAATATTCTAACTATAGGAGTAGCAAGTACTATAGCTCCAACAGTTATAGGAAGTATTATTAAACTTACACAGTTTACACTAGTTGATACTGCATCTGCAAACTTTTTGTTATCATTATCAGTAGATAACTTTGCAAGTGTAGGATATATAACAGAACCTATACTAGTTATAAATAATCCTAAAACAAAGAAATTAAGCTTATTCGCACTGTTTAATGCAGATATAACACCATTACCTAAGCTTGAAGCTAAACTTCTATCTACCATAGCATTAACTTGATTTACAGCAACACCTATTAAAACAGGAAGTATTAGCCATATCATCTTTTTAAAATACTTGTCTTTAAAATTAACTACAGGCTTAAACTTATATCCATGCTTTATAGCAAAAGGCACTTGGAATAAAAATTGTGAAGCCATACCTATAAGTGCTCCTACTGCTAGTATATAGAATTTACCAGTAGTACCTGCAATTACCATAGATACAATTATTATAATATTATTTGGAAGTTGCACCATACCAGGTATAGTGAAGTTTCCTTGTATTTGTAAGTAAGCAGTCATAATATTGCTAAGGCCTATAAATAAAACACCAACTATTATTATCCTTACAAACTCAACAGTCATTGCTAACTTTTCACCAGTAAAACTAATAGCAAATAACTTTACTATAGGCTCGGCAAATATATAACCAAATATACTTAAAAATATACTTATTATACTAACTATACATAATATATTATTTGCAAATATTTGAGCTCTTTTTTGTCCACCATTTTCAAGTGCTTCTTGATAAAGCGGTATAAACGTAGTAGAAAGTGCAACCCCAATAGCAGCAAACACCACAACCGGTATATTCATAGCTGTTACATATATATCACTTTGTGCACTAGTCCCATAAAAATACATTAGGACTATATCTCTAGTAAATCCTAATATTTTAGATAGCATAGTAACTACCATAAGCCAAAATGCTGATTTTGCTAAATTATTACTCATAAAATCCTCCATGAAGCTTGTAATTATTTTTTATTGTCAATATTCCTAGTATATCATTAGATTAATTTTTTGAGAATAATTTTATTTTATTTATATAAACATAAACTTTCCATTTTCTCTTATGTTTAAATTTATTTCAATAATAGTAACTTTTCAAGCGAGCAAATTTTTCATTACCTTTTTTACAATATTGTGTTACCATTTAGTTGGAAAATTATTACAAAAAATAATATATTTTCTTGCACTATAAATGGAAGGTGCTGTGTAAAGGATAAATTATATCGGAGGGGAATTATGGATACAAACACTATAGGAATAGTAGTCGAAAATGATTATAATGATATACTTTATTACGATAATAGCTTTATTATTGATATAAATAGTTCTAAGAAAGACGTAAGATATACAATAGAAAGTAAATTAGAGGAAATACTAGCAGAAAAAGCATTTAGAATTGATACAATTTCTAAAAAAATACCTAAACTAACTGTATCAAATGAATATAATAGTACAGAGAATATGATTATGTACTTAGTAAAAGTTTATATGTATAGCGATAATTCTAATTTTAAGAATAGAGAATATATTTTAGATAGTATAACTATCCCTTCATATAGAGACTATTTTTTGAAGTATCTTATAAGATATGATAAATACAATAATCTAATAAATTCATATATTACTGTATTGTTTCTAATTTTTTATATTACTAATAATTTAAACATTGGGTTACCATCCTTATTGAATAACTTTTGGATTAATATGTTAGTATACGTAGTAATACCTATGACTATTGTATATAAATTTATTGTACCAATCATTGTAAACTATTTAATTAAGTATGATATTAGTGAAAAGATATTTAAAATAAATAAATTGGTAATGCTACTAATGTGGGTAGTATATTGTATAATCTTGGTATTTAGTTTTAGAAATGAATAATATGCTAGATAAATAGGCTAACTTGTGTTTTTCATGAAAAAATACAAGTTAGCCTATTATGTTAATATAAAAAGTATTTTGTAATTGATAAAATGTAAATAAGTAGTTACAATTAAAGATGTAAACAACCGATTACATTTTGTCAAGGAGGTAATACTTTGATACAGAATCGAATTAAAGTTTTGAGAGCTGAGAGTGATTGGACACAAGCTGACTTAGCTGAAAAGGTAGGTATTTCTCGTCAAGCGGTTATATCAATTGAAAAATATAAATATACACCATCTTTAGAATTAGCTTTCAAAATTGCAAATGTTTTTGATGTTTCAATAAATAACGTTTTTGAATACAAGGAGGATTAACGTAATGAATGAACAAATTATTTTTTTACTTTTCTTGATTCCAGGTGCTGGAATTACTATTTTTCTTCCTTTCTGGAAGTCAAAAAAAGAAATTGTTTATAAAAAAGACGAACGTTGGCAGTTAATTCAAAATAAAGCTAATAATGCAGTAAATCAGTTAAACTCTATAATATTAATATTATTTTTATTTATTGGAGGAATGATATCGATTAATTTTGATATTGAAATAACTTTTACATTGAATCGTCTTTGTACCTATGGGGTATGTTACCTTGGATTACGAAATGCGATAGAACTATTTGCATTAAAATATTTCGATGATAAAATATAACTTAGAAAGTGAAATTGAGTTTAGATGATACTATTGCCAAAATGCGTACAAAACTATATGTTGAACATATAAATGGAGCAATTCAACGTGCTCCTTTTTTGATGTTCAATAAAACATATGTTATTCTGTACAATTGTTAGAGATAACTTTTATTATGCTAGTTATAATTAGCTCAATTTGACGTTTATGTGTGTAGGTTTTCATTTTCTATTGACTCTACATATCCTTCATACTCTTTATACCTTCTGCATAATCTTTAAATCCATCCATATTTTCTATACCCCTTATTAATTATTTGTTACTATATATTCATTTATATATCCTTTATAGCAACAGTTCATTAAAACTTATATCTCCTTTATTTAAATTCTAACTTTAACTTTTTTATAATTTATAATATATACCGAATTGTATAGTACATAGCTGTTTAATATATCTACATAATCCTCCCACTTAGTTATACTTTTATTTAAATTATATTACATATTTAACCAAATCTAAACCTATTGTATAATTTATGTATAATAAACAACGAGGTGAAACTAACGAAAAAGAAATTAAAAGTAGTTGGGGCTATTATTGAAAATGAATACGATGAGATATTGTGCGCTTTAAGATCTCCAAAAATGACTCTTCCAAATATGTGGGAGTTTCCTGGTGGTAAGGTTGAAAAGGGCGATTCTCTTAAAGATGCAATTGAACGTGAGATAATGGAATAGTTAGATTGTAGAGTTGAAACTTTAGAAGTTTTTCATGATAACACTCATGAATATGAAAATGTTATAGTTAATCTTATATGTATGAAATGTAGGATAGTTGAAGGGGTCCCTACTTCTAATGAACATTCTGAGCTTATCTGGTTTAAGCGTGAGAATTTAGAATCTCTAGTTTGGGCTCCTGCTGATATTCCTGCAGTTAATGCGTTAATGAGCTAGTAATTATAAAAAAGTCCTCTTAATCTTAAAGAGGGCATTGTGCTATACAGTAAAATAGTAAAGCTATTCTCATAAGATTTTTATATTGACAGTTTTGCAATAAAGTTATAATATCAATAGGATTGTAGGTTTTTATAGTACATAGAAAATTATGTTCATTTTAAAACTGTTAATAAATATAATTTTTTATATTTAGGTAATCATAAAATTAGAATAAAGGATGATAAAAAATGACAGAACAAAATTTAAGCTTGATTGATGAGGTTAAAAGAAGAAGAACCTTTGCAATCATTTCCCATCCCGATGCAGGAAAAACTACATTAACTGAAAAGTTTCTATTATATGGTGGTGCCATTCGTGAAGCCGGCTCGGTTAAATCAAGAAGATCTCAAAAACATGCAGTATCTGACTGGATGGAAATTGAAAAACAAAGAGGTATATCTGTTGCATCAAGTGTTCTTCAATTTGAATATAATAACTTTTGCATAAATATTCTTGACACTCCAGGACATCAAGATTTCAGTGAGGACACTTATAGAACTCTTATGGCAGCAGACAGTGCAGTAATGGTTATTGACTCTGCTAAAGGTGTTGAGGATCAGACAAAGAAATTATTCCAAGTTTGTAAAATGAGAGGAATACCAATTTTCACTTTTATCAATAAAATGGACCGTCAAGGAAAAGATCCATTTGAGCTACTTGAAGATATTGAAAATGTTTTAGGAGTTCGCTCTTGTCCAGTAAACTGGCCAATTGGTTCTGGTAAAGAGTTCAAAGGTGTGTTTAACCGTCATAAAAATCAAGTTGAACTATTTGATGATGGTAACCATGGACAATCTATTGCTAAGTCTACAACTGGAAATATATCTGATGAAAAATTCAATACTTTATTAGGTGATGCTCTTCATGAAAAACTACTAGAGGATATTGAACTTTTAGATATTGCTGGAGATAATTTTGATTTAGACGGAATATTAAATGGTGAATTAACACCTGTATTCTTCGGAAGTGCCCTTACTAACTTTGGTGTAGAGCCATTTTTAGAATCATTCCTAGAAATAACACCACCACCAAATCCTCGTAGTAGTAATTTAGGTGATATTGACCCTAATTCTAATAATTTCTCAGGATTTATATTTAAAATTCAAGCTAATATGGATAAATCTCATAGAGATAGAATTGCATTCCTTCGAATTTGCTCTGGTAAGTTTGAAAAAGGTATGACAGTAACTCATGTACAAAGAAACAAAAAGGTTAAACTTTCACAACCTCAACAGTTTGTAGCACAAGACCGTGTTATGATAGATTCAGCTTACCCAGGGGACATTATAGGGATACATGATCCAGGAATATTTAATATTGGTGATACATTAAGTGAAAAACAATCAAATTTACAATACACTGGTATACCACAATTTGCTCCCGAACATTTTGCAAAAATATCTACAAAGAATGCTCTTAAAAGAAAACAGTTCTTAAAGGGTCTTACGCAATTATCAGAAGAAGGTGCTATACAGATATACAAACAACCTAATTTTGGTATGGAAGAACTTATTGTAGGAGTAGTTGGAGTTCTTCAGTTTGAAGTTTTAGAATATCGTCTAAAACAAGAATATGGTGTTGATATGATAATGAGCACACTACCTTACCGCCATATACGTTGGATTGAAGCTGATACTTTCAAATCGGATAAGCTTTCAATGCCAATGGATACAATACTAGTTGAAGATAAAAATAGAAATCCAGTATTGTTATTCCAAAATGAATGGGCTATTAGACATCTAATTGAGAGAAATGAAAATCTAGTTTTAAGAGAGACTTCTTTATAAAAAATAAAGAGACTGTGAAAGTTTTTCTGTAAATAGCTTTCTATGATAATTTTGTTAAGGTGTAGTATAATAAATATTGTCTATGCCTTAACTTAATATAAAAATTTATTTAGTTGTATACCAAATACACCTTACGAAAATGCGTTTTTTGAGCATATATTTATTATAGCCTTCCTTCATATATTATAGACAATTCTCCATAAACTTTACCCCAATTTCGAAGAGATAGATTCTACTTTTTAGTTGCCTCAAATGTAGCTAAGTATAAAGCTTTTAGTAAAGATACATCGCTTGGAAATACACTACGTTGCCTGTTTAGTCGTTGATAGCTACTATTTAAGCTCTCTATAGCATTTGTTGTGTATATAACCTTTCTAACTTCTGATAAAAATTTTAAAATTGAACATATAGCATCCCAGTTAACTGACCAACTTTTCATACCATTATGGTAATGACTCTGCCATTTTTCTGTAACTTCAAGCATTATTGAATGACCTTGTTCTTCATTTGATGCATTATAAATTGATTTTAAATATCGTTAATCGAGTTAACATATATAGCTCAAAATGGTACAAAACACACCCAAATTTAATACTATAAACTATACAAGTAAAATCTACGGGGGTGACACCATGAAAACAATACTAGAAGTAAAAGACCTCTACAAAAACTTCTACAACAAAGAAGGAGAAATAGAAGTCCTAAAAAATATTAATTTCACTTTAAAAGAAGGAGAAATTCTAACACTCCTTGGACCATCAGGAAGTGGAAAATCAACTATATTAAACATATTAACAAAACTTTTACAACCTACTTCAGGTGAAGTAAATCTCAAAGGCAATATAGGATATATGTTTCAAAAGGATCATCTATTAGAGTGGCGAACTATAATGGATAACATAACTATAGGACTAGAAATACAGAAAAAGAAAACACCCGAAAATATATCTAGAGTTGAAAAACTCTTAAAAACTTATGACTTATGGGATTTTAGAAATATGTATCCTAAAGAACTATCCGGTGGTATGAGACAAAGAGTTGCTCTTATTCGTACCCTATCTGTTAATCCTGATATACTACTCCTTGATGAACCATTCTCTGCACTTGATTATCAGACAAGATTATTGATTTCAGATGATGTTTACAAAATCATTAGAAATGAAGGTAAGTCTGCAATTCTCGTAACGCACGATTTATCGGAAGCTATATCAATGTCTGATAGTGTAGTAGTTCTTTCAAAGAGACCTGCAACTGTAAAAAGCACGTACGATATCAACCTTAGACAAAATGAAAATTTAACACCTCTTCAAACTCGTAAAGTTCCAGATTTTCAAAATTACTTTGACACATTGTGGAAGGAGTTAGATTCCTATGAGACTAAGTAAAAATTCTGAAGGGTACACTAACTATATAAAAAATGTAAAAAAAGACAAAAGAAAAGTTCTTATATATCAAATTCTGTTACTAGTAGGTTTTATAATTCTGTGGGAGGTTCTAGCTGACTTTAAAATAATAAATACCTTCTTATTTAGCAAACCTAGTGATATATATCTACTGTTTATTGACTATCTTAAAAACGGAGAACTTTTAAAACACGTTGGTATATCTGTTTATGAAACACTTTTAGGGCTTATAATTGGTACTGTACTTGGTATTTTAGTTGCCATATCTCTATGGTGGTCTGATGGATTATCAAAAATACTCGATCCATTTTTAGTAGTTTTAAATGCACTTCCAAAAACTGCACTAGCTCCTATCATTATAGTGTGGGCTGGAGCTGGTATAACAGGCATTGTTGTTACTGCTGTGACTATTTCTGTAGTTGTAACTATATTATCAGCCTATAATTACTTTACCAATGTAGATGAAGAAAAAATGAAAATGTTAAAAAGCTTTGGGGCTACTAAAGGTCAAATTTTGTGTAAATTAATAATTCCCTCAAATATTGGAAACTTAATAAATCTTACAAAAATTAATATAGGTATGGCTTGGGTTGGAGTTATTGTAGGTGAATTCTTAGTTTCAAGAGCTGGTATTGGATATTTGATAGTTTATGGAAGCCAAGTTTTCAAACTAGACTTAGTTATGATGGGAGTATTTGTCTTAGCATTTTGTGCATGGATTATGTATGAAATCTTAAATATTATTGAAAAAATATATAATTCAAGAAGATAGTATTTCCAACCTATACAGCAATTTTTCTAGAGATGTAATATATATTAACTGATTATTATATTGTATCTAATTTGAAGACAAATGGCGACAAAATGGCGACAAGTTATTAATTAAAACTCTTAGTTAGTTAGAATAAAATTTAAAAACAATATGCATAGAAAAAGCCCTTATCTACTGGTATAGATAAGAGCCACACACACAACAATCTACTTGAATAATCTAAAAGTTGTGTAATAAATTCAATTGATACTATTATTATATCAAAAGTTATATAGATTATTCAAGTATAAATTGTGTGTTGGCTTTAAGGTTTCTTCTATGTAATAACTAGGAGGAATTATAAATGAGTTATTTTAATAATGAAACACACTTTGAATTTGGTCAAGGATTCGGACAAGGCTTTACAGTTACACCTAATGAAATATTAAATGATAATACTCTATCTTATAAAGCATTAGGTATTTATGTACAAATACTTCAATATCAAAATTCAAGCCAGCATAAAATTTATATGTCTAATCTTAGAAAATTAAAATCAGATGGTTAGACATCTGTTAGAAATGGTATGAATGAATGAATTAAACGTGGATACATAGAAAGAATTACTCTAAGAAATGAAATAGGACAGATAACTGGATGTAAATATATTATTCACGTTAAACCTATTGAAAATACAACGTGCGAACCTAATCGTGATAATGCCATTTCGGACAACAACATATTGGAAAATCACGTAGTAATAAAGAAAATAGGTAATAAAGAAAATAAGAAAAAAGAAAATGTTGATGATGAGGATGCTAAGCAAACTATTCATTCTGATAATGTAATAGAACTATACAAGACTTTTAAGATTGAAAAAAGAATAATGCCACATACTTTAAAGTTATTAAAGAAATATGCTGATTATTTTAGTATAGAAGTTTTAGAACAAATATTCATACAAGCAAGTGAAGAATCGGTTATTAAGAAATATAATTATATTAAGACTATGTTAGATAACTATTTATATAACAAGATATTTACTATTAATGATATAGATAGTAATTATAATGAAATAGATATTTATAAGACTGTTGTAGATGAGTTAAATGGTGCTATAAATGACCGTAAAAAAGACTTAATGATAGAAAATGAAAAATTATCAACGCTTGATAGTATTCTTGAAAGAACAAAATTATATCCAAAACAAGTCGGAGCAAGCGACCTATAATTACTCAAAGGAAAAGTTCGTTTAGTGTAATAATCTAACTCGATTCCATTATAGAATAACGTTCTTAAAAATTATGAGTTTTATAAACAAAATAGATATACAAATGTATTTACCAATTTAATGCTATCTTATAAAATTATTTATTAGAATAAATTAATCTAAAAATGCTAATAATATTTTTAGATTGATTTAAAGGAGGTGTTAATATGCATCAAAATATAAATCCTAGTATTGGATGTACTGTACATGAATGTAAATATCATGCTCAAACAGCTGAAAAGTGTAGTCTTAATGAGATTAAAGTAGTTAAGCATGAAAATAATGCTACAACTAAAGAATGTACAGATTGTGGAAGTTTTGAAATAAAACATTAGAATTAAAAATTATTTATGAAACTATAATTTTTCATGCAAAAAAGAGAAAAGGAGCTGTCTCAAAATAGAGACTAGCTCCTTTTCTTTGAGACACTCCCTGTATTATTTGTAAGAAAATGTATAGAAAACTTAAGAGTTAATATTATTTTTTAAGTTCATTGCCAAGATATTTTGCTATTGTTCCCATCCCAGATATACCTGCAATAGTTTCAGCATCTCAGTTATAATTCGTATTAGTATTTACATCATAAGTATAGATTTGGAAAAATTCATTCATTTTTGTATCACCTTTTATTATTATCTAATGGATTTAACGATATTTTTTACAACTTCATCTTGAGACTTCTTAATCATTTTCTCGACTTGTGGCATTACATCTTCAGTAATATTGATTGTTGCAAATTAGAATTTAAATCATTTTTAATGATGTTTCCTAATACCCCAAATGCTTCTCCACTATCATTTAAGAAATTCATCATAGTTTCCTTTAAACTAGTAACATTTCCGTCTATATCTGTGAATGTATTATTACCTAAAGCATTTGCAACCATATCTGCAATATTAGAATCAGACCACTTCTTTTCTAAGTCTTGTATAGACTTTTCTGTAGTATCACTTAATCTTTCTTTTTCATTGTCATACATTTTATTTACTGATTCATCTACATTACTTTGAACCATATCTTGAAGTTTCTTTTGCTCTTCTTTCATTTGATTAAGTAACTCTTGTAACTTCTTCTGCCCAGTTAAAGAATCATCTTTAGTGGCAACATCTATTCGTTTCTGTAATTTAGATATAGAATCTTGTTGATCTTTCAAATCATTCTTATAATCCATTTCTTTTCTTGAATCATTATAGGCTTCCTTCTCTTTATCAAATGCTTTTAATTTCAAATCTAATTCTTCAGAAATCAACTTCTTACGATCATCTAATTGTTGTTTATATACAGATGTAATTTTGTCTTCTATAGATTTAACTACGTTAAGTTGGTCTTTATATGAACTCTTAATCTGATTATTTAGACTTTTTATAATTTAGATTTAAAGTTGTAATTAATCACAAGCCATATTTTGTATATATAATTTACTTATCTTCTGTTAATACTATTTATGTCAAGGTGGTGAATTTATGATTTTAAAAAAATTAAGTATTATATTTGCAATAATTTTAATTATATTTGCAAATAGTAGTAATATTTCTTTTGCTGCTACTTCTGTAAATAAAACAGACATGACTAATGAATA
The DNA here is from genome assembly GCA_000686145.1 of Peptostreptococcaceae bacterium VA2. Classification (GTDB taxonomy): domain Bacteria; phylum Bacillota; class Clostridia; order Peptostreptococcales; family Peptostreptococcaceae; genus Romboutsia_D. The sequence goes on from JMMB01000007.1 coordinate 1,871,689, forward strand.
TATTAAATCATTAGAAATTATAGATAATTATATGTATGTATTAATGAAATCTATTTCTACAGCGAATTTCAATGAAACTCAAATTAATAAAGATATTAAATTTGTAGAAACATTAATTAATGATTTAAGTTCCAAAACTTCAAAACTTACTGAAAGTGATAATGATGTCATTTTAGCTATGCAAGTTATATTAAATTACTATAAAATATCTATAATAAATGCGAAAAGATTTTTAAATACCAAAGATGTTGATTCATTAATAACCGCTATTAGCTCTTTTTCGTTAGGTTATGACTCTTCATCTAGCTTAAGAACAATTATAGGAAAAGTGAGATAGCAAGTTCTCACTTTTTCTATATTATAAATTCTCATTATTATGCACAAAAGAATAATACAAAATTTATAACTCTTAGTTTTATTTTTGTATAGTTATTTTATTCTTTTTTTTAATACTAAAATGACAACTGTACCTATCCCTAAAATTCCAAATTAACAAGCAACAATAAATCCTATAATATTAAAACTTTTAACTTCACTATTGCCTTCTTTTAGTATTTTATCTATTTCTGTTTTTGTATAACCGTTTTTTTCTAATTGATAAATTGTTTTATTTTATTTATAATAGAATCATTATATATAAGAGTCTACTTAAAATATAATATAATTTAATATAGGGGGAAATATATATGTATTCAGCAGAGTATTTCATAAAACAATTAGACTTACAACCGCATGTTGAAGGCGGTTATTTTAAAGCTAACTTTGCTTCAAGCGAAAATATTACATCAAATGATCTAAGAACTAAATTTGAAGGTGAAAGAATACTATGGACTAGTATTTATTTTTTACTTAGAGATGGAGAGGTATCTAATTTCCATAGATTAAAATCAGATGAAATGTGGTATTACCATGCTGGTTCTCCTCTTACTATTTATATGATAAGTCCAGAAGGTGAGCTTACTACACATGAACTTGGATTAAACATTAAAAATGGCGAAGTGCCTCAAGTTTTAGTTCCTAAAAATTACATATTTGGTTCTGCAATGAACAATGAAGGATTTTCACTAGTTGGCTGTATGGTTTCACCTGGATTTGAATTTAAAGATTTTGAGCTTTTCAAAAGACAATATCTACTAGATTTATATCCTCAACATAAGGAAGCTATAGTTAAATTAACTCAAGAGTAATATATTAAAAGGAGCACATAAAATCAATTTGATTTTATGTGCTCCTTTCTTTAAACTATCTTTTTAATATTGATTTTATTTTAGCAAAAACACCTTCGTTTCCATTTCCACCAACTTGAGTTAACATCTTTGTTTTCTTAGATGATAAAACTTGTGCTTGTTTTTCATTTAAGTTATCTCCACCTATAACTACTGGAGCATTATCTTTAGCTGCAACAACGCCTACTGCTAATGCATCTATAAGGTCACTACTATTCTTAGACCCATCTTTAGCTACAAATATATTGTTTAATTGTTCATCTTTATAGAATGTATCTATTACAATAGCATTAGTTTCATTTCTATCAACCCCACCAAGTCTTTCTGCATTCGGTAATTTATTTGCAACATTCTCTGATATAGCTGATTCTTTTCCTATAACATAAGATTTGTTTATTTTTTCATCTGTTATATATTTATCAACCACTTTTGTTCCTTCACTTGGTGATGAGAATAATATAGGCATATTTTTATTAGCTGCCACAGGAGCTATGCTTACCGCATCAGATAATCCTGTTACACCATTGACTACAGCTATTTGTGATATATCACCCAATTTTTTTGAAACTTCTAAAGCTGTTTCATATCTATCGTCACCACTTATTCTTTCAACTTTTAAATTCATTGCTTTTAATTCTTTAACTACAGATTCTTCTATTACAGCGTTTCCACCTACTAAATAAATGTTTTTTGCTTGTAATCTTTTTATTTCTTCTTTAGTTTTAGAATCTAGAGCTTTATTATTTGTTAAAAGTATAGGAGCATTTTTAAGTTTTGCAAAAGGAGTTGCAGCTAATGCATCTGCTTGTCCTTGTGAGTTTACTATAACTACGTTATCTGACTTATCAAATGAACTTTGACTTACTTTAGTTGCTGTTTCATATCTATCATAGCCTGTAAGCTTCTTTGTATTTATAGCATAAGTGTTTATTATGTTTGGATTTTTATCTACATCAATTTTATTTAATCCTAAAGTTCCATTTTTATTAGCATCTTCTTTTGAGAATTTTTCTGTGTATTTTTCAAAAGCTTCTAAATCGCCCATTACGACTTCATATTTTACTTCTTTAAATGTATCAAATCCGTCTCCACCTTGAGCCAAGAATATATTTGCTACTGTATTTATGCTACTATCATCTTTTATTTGTGTTTTGTTAGCGTCATTTAAATTCATGCTATCTACTTTAACTACCCACTTGTTATCTTTCTTTTCTGGATGCCATTTATATGTAAATCCATCTACTTGTAACATTCTTGGTCTGTTGTATTTCCCTTCTTCTTGTCCTACTATCCAATCATGTATTTCTTGTTTTTCTAATATTTGCTTTAATTGAGCTCCATTTAACGTTAACTTAGTCAAATCATTGCTAAATGGTTGTATTGTATATACATCTTCATAGGTAATATCTCCTGATTTTAAATCATCTCTAACTCCACCTATATTCATAAGAGATATATCAATTTTTTCACCCTTGTCTCTAACTGCCCAAAGTTGAGCCTCAGCTATCATTCTTCCAAGTTCTGCTTCTCCATTGTCATTACTTATAGATCTAGAAATTTCTTCTTCTGCAAATCCAACTTTTCTCTCAAGCATTGGCTTTACTTCTTTTTTAGCATGATTAACTATTTTAGTAACATTAGGATCTGGAATTATTTTCTTTGGATCCACTGATATTACATTTCCCTTACTATTTACAACATCACCAGTAGACTTATCTATAGTTAAGTCTATCTCACCTATATTTTGTCCCTTAGAGTAAGCTTGAGTTACAACTATATTGTCTTTGCCTTCTCTCTTTACAACAGAGTTTGCGTAATCATGATTGTCAGCAGCTATTATAGCATCAACTTCGCCATTAACTTTTTTAGATATATCATATATGTCACTAGATCCAGATAAATCTATTAGTTGTTTAGTATCCTTATCTGTTTTAGCTGGAACATGTGATAATACAACTATAGTTTTAACGCCTTGTGATTTTAACTCTTCACTATATTTATCTATTGCTTGTACTTCATCAATAAAATCTATATCTTTTATTCCATTTGGAACAACTTTGTTTACAGTATCAGCTGTAACCACCCCTATAACTCCAACTTTCACTCCATCAAATTCTTTTACTACATATGGGTTTAATATAGGTTCGCCTTTTTTAACACTTTTATTTCCAAATTTCATATCTTTATTTGCCACAACATTTGAAGTTATCCAGCTCAATTTATCTGATCCTGACCACTCAAGACCTGATTTATGAGTTCCTCCTTGGATAAGTCTTGCTAATTCATCTGTTCCTTCATCATATTCATGATTTCCACTTGTTACTATATCCACATTCATTTCTTTTAATATTTCTAGAGTTGGTTGGTCTTGTTTTAACGCTGTAACAGCCGGGCTACCTCCAACTGCATCGCCTGCTGACATTGTAAGTGTATTTTTATTTTCTAATTGTAATTTTTTTAGATAAGCTGATAGATTATCTATCCCTCCACCATATTTAGGGTCAGCATCAAATTGTCCATGCAAATCATTAAATGATAATAATTTTACGTCTACAGTATTTGATTGTGCTGATGCTTTTATTGGTTGAATTCCCGGTATTATTAATCCTGCTGAAATCGCTATTACTGCTAATCTTTTACTCCCTCTTTTGTAACTCATTTTTAATTCCCCCTACAGTTATATCTTTTATTTTTAGTTAAACTATTTTTTCAATACATTTTTTAATTTATTAAAAATACCTTCATTTCCATTTCCACCAACTTGAGTTAACATCTTTGTTTTCTTAGTTGATAAAACTTGAGCCTGTTTATCATCTACATTCTTACCACCTATTACAACAGGTGCATTTTCCTTAGCTGCAACAACCCCTACTGTTAAAGCATCTATTAAGTCATCTTGTTTTTTCATACCATCTTTAGCTACAAATATATTTTTCAATTCTTCTTCTTTATAGAAATTGTCTATTATTATAGCATTAGTTTCATTTCTATTATTACCACCAAGTCTTTGCGAATTTGGCAACTTACTTTCTAAATCTTTTGATATAACAGATTCTCCACCTATAATATATGATTTATTTATTTTTTCATCTTTTATAAATTTGTTTATATCTTCTGATTTATTATCATTTGAAGAAAGTAATATAGGCATATTTTTATTTCCTGCAACAGGTGCTATACTTACTGCATCAGCCAATCCTGTATTCCCATTTATTAATGCTACTTCTGATACATCTCCTAGTCTCTTTGCTACTTCTAGAGATGTTTTATATCTGTCATTTCCACTTATTCTATCTACAGACAAGTTCATAGATTTCAATTCATTTGCTACAGACTCATTTACAGCACTATTTCCACCTATTATATAAACATTTTTAGCGCCTAATCTTTTTATTTCTTCTTTTGTCTTGTCATCTAATTTATTGTCATCTGTTAAAAGAATAGGAGCATTTTTTTGCGTTGCAAGAGGTGTTGCACAAAGGCCATCAGATATTGCTTTTGAATTGACTATTACTACATTTTCAGCTGTTTTAAATGCACTTTGACTTATCTTAGCTGCTGTCTCATATCTTGAATTTCCTATTAATTTTTTCTCTGGTATCGAACTAGTTACATAGTTTAGATCATATGAATATTTAACTAAATTTTCCCCCGTTGTTCCTTGTACATCTATGTATGGATGTTGTGATAAATAGTTTTTGCCGTTTTCATGAGAATTAAATACTACTTTAGCCTCACTATCTACTGTTTTTATTTTCCAGTTATCATCATGACTTGGATTTATCGTCCCTTGTGATTTTATATAATCTACTATAGCTTCTCTATTTTCATAAACACTTGAATGTATCATTTTAGCATCTCTAACACCTGGAAAAGTTCCTGTAGCTCTATAGTTATTAGTTGCAACTAAAAATTGTTGATTTAAATCTATATTTTTTCCATTTAATTTTAAATTACTTATTCTTGATGAATTAGCATTTATAGTTTTTCCACTAGCATCATACTTAGCTGGCTTTGTTACGTCTATTTCGTAAGTTAATCCTTCTATACTATCAAAATTGTATGATCTATAGCTTGAATTTAATAATTCTTGTTGCTTTTTAGAATTAGCATCTATAGTGTTGAACATTCCTGCACACATTTCTAACCATTCTTTAACTTGTGCTCCATTCATTTTTAATACATTTAATGTATTATCATATATATATAAACTAGATAAATCTTTTATTTTTAAATCTCCAGCTTTTATATCAACAAAACTTGTTGCATCATTAAAGTCTCTTCCACCTGCTTTAAATGGTGCTGCTGCTGATAGTATTTGTAAATTTTTATCTGCTGCTAAGTCTGGTTCTCCTTCTTTTATAATCTTTTCAACATACCATTTTTGAGCATTCGCAACTAATTCAACAGAAGAATCATCTGCAACTAACGAGAAGAAGCTATTTAAGTCTTGTGTACTTTTTCCAACACCTGAATTAACATATTGTACAGTTTTTTCATGAGCTGCTTTTAGTGCTTTATTTTCTGATATTATAGGATTATTTACAGCAGGTGATTCAGTTCTTATTGGGTTTTTACCTTCACCATAAACTTTTCCATCCACACTTCTTCTTTCGACAGAGCTTTTATTGTCTTGTACCGACCATTTTCCATTTTTTTGAATTAATTCTAAGTTAATTATTCCTAGCTCTTTACCCCAGTTAGTTGGTTGCACAATTTGTACACCATTTTTTTGTGTTGCTGTGTTTGAATGAGAATGACCTGCAACTATTGCATCTATTCCATCTACTTTAGTTAATTGATAAGCTGCATTTTCTGACCCCGCTACATGTGTATCATCTTCTCCTGTACCACTATGCGCTAATGCAACAACTATATCAACACCTTCTTTTTCTTTTAGTGTTTTAGTTACTTTGTCTGCTGCAGTTTTTATATCTTCAACTTTAACTTTACCTTCTAAATTTTGCTTGTCCCAATTTAATATTTGAGATGGAACAAATCCTGTTATACCTATTTTTATATTTTGCTTATTTCCATTCGAGTCAATAACTTCTTCATTGATTACTTTATATGGATTAAACTTATAGCTTCCGTCTAGATTTAAAACGTTTGCATTTAATACATCTGTTTTCATAACAGACTTATCTGTTATTTGTTCTAAAAAATCAAGCCCATAGTTAAACTCATGATTTCCTAACGTTGTTGCATCATATTCTAATATATCTAAAGCCTCATATGCTGGATATTTTTCCCCTGGCTTTGTCTGTGTTTCTTTATTCATAGCATATACACTAGCTAATGGATTCCCCTGTATTGTATCTCCATTATCAACTAGTATTGCGTTATCTATTTTGTCAGCTATATTTTTGTTTTTATCAACTTCTTTTTTTGATTTTTCTATAAGAGTTGCAACTTTTGACAGCCCCAAGTTTTGATTAGGCTTATCTGTATAATAGTCATGGTCCATTATATTTGCATGTAAATCAGTTGTTGCCATTATACGAAAATCTACGGTTGGTGATTGGTTTGCTTTTGTTTCTTGATTTGTTGTGTTTTCAGCTGCTATTACTGGCATTACAGCTTGCCCCGTTATTGCTGTTGCCATAGCTATTGTAGCTATTTTTTTTCCCTTGTTTTTCATAAAATCCCTCCAATATAAATTAATTCAAGTTAAATAGTGTTTCTATATATAATATAGTCAATCAATGCAGCATTGTAAATATATTTTTATACTTTACTTCGACTTATTGCTACATAATTATTAGTTCTAACTTTATTTTTTACTTTTTAATCTATATTTTATAGATTAAATCATACAAAAAAATACCTTTGATAACTATTTATTTATCAAGGGTATTTTTAAAATTTAACTATTATAAAGTCTTACTTGTATTCTTTCTATAATATGCCTTCTTCTATTTCTTTTTTAACTAATTCCATTTCTTCAGGTGGTAATTTTTCCATTGTTATACCTGTTGCAGCATAGAAAAGTGAAACAAGAGGATTTATTAAATTTAAAAATGCAAATGGTAAATATGCAAATGGATGAACTCCAAGAGTTACCCACATATATGCCCCACATGTATTCCATGGAATAAGTGGAGATAGTAGTGTTCCGCTATCCTCTAGGGCCCTTGACAAGTTTTTAGGATGTAGACCTCTTCTTCTGTACTCGTTTTTATACATTCTTCCTGGTAAAACAAGTGACAAGTATTGCTCTCCTGTTGCTAAGTTAACACCTAAACAAGATACTATAGTTGCAAATACTAAACCAAAAGTTCCTTTTGAGAAACTAAGTAATGCATTAGCTAAAGCCTCAAGCATTCCTGTTTTTTCAAGTATACCACCAAGAGTTAATGCACATAGTATAAGTGAAACTGTCCACATCATACCATCAAGGCCACCACGGCTTAATAGTTCATCAATTGCTGCCACTCCAGTATCTGATACATATCCAAAATGAGCTGCCTCTATTATAGATGCTAAGTCAGAACCCTGGAATACACCTGCAAATACTGCGCCTAATAGTGACCCTATTATAAGGCCAGGTATTGCTGGCATTTTAAATACTACCATAAGTATAACAGCTACTGGTGGTATTAAAAGGATTGGTGATAATGTATTAAATGAACCTTCTAAAGTACTCCTCATAAGCTCTATTTGAGTAATATCTAATTCTTGACCTGCATATTTCATTCCTATTATTGCATACATTATAAGCGCTATTAAAAGAGATGGACCTGTTGTATAAATCATATGTTTTATATGTTCAAATAGTGTTGTTCCTGCCATTGCAGGTGCTAAGTTTGTAGTATCTGAAAGTGGTGACATTTTATCTCCAAAATATGCTCCAGATATTATAGCCCCAGCTACAAGTGGTAGAGGCATTCCTAAACCTTGACCAATTCCTATAAGTGCAATACCAACAGTTCCTGCTGTAGTCCATGAAGAGCCTGTTGCAAGAGACACTATTGAACATATTAACGTCGTTGCCGGTAAGAATATTGCTGGCGATATTATTTTAAGTCCCCAGTAAATCATAGATGGAACTGTACCGCTTAGTATCCATGTTCCAATTAAAGTTCCTACTACCATAAGTATAAGTATTGCCTGCATAGCCATTCTTATGGTATCTAGTACTCCTTCTTCTAATTCTTTCCATGTAAATCCTAGCTTAAATAGCCCCATAACTCCTGCTACAACGGCTCCTAATATTAGTGGTATGTGTGGGTCCGCGTCTAGCTTAATTAATGAATAAGCTAATACTGCTATCAAAAACAATATTGGTATTAGTGCTTCTCCTACGGTTGCCTTTCTGCTTACTTTTGGCTTTTTTTCCAAAATTTTTCCCCCTCTTAATTTTGTAATATGTATTAAGTTTTTTACACATATTAATTTTTTGGTATATTAAATAATATTAAATTTTCTGAAAATTATACCAATTTTCTATTTATCATTTCCACTACTGCAAAGCTAGCTACATCTTGAGCAAATTTACCAGGTCCAAATCCTGCATCATAACCTAATTCTTTTGCAAGCTCATGACTAATTCTTGGCCCTCCACAAATGAGCACTACCTTATCACGAAGGCCTTCACCCTCTAGTAATTCTACTAAATTTATCAAGTTTTCTATATGAACATTTTTTTGTGTTACCGTTTGAGAAACTAAAAGTACATCAGCTTTAACTCCTACTGCTTTTTTAATAAATTCTTCGTTTGAAACTTGGCTACCAAGGTTATAAGCTTCTATTCCTAAATATCTTTCTAGACCATAATTACCTGCATAACCTTTCATATTCATTATAGCGTCTATGCCAACGGTATGTGCATCAGTTCCTGTACTTGCTCCAACTACTACTATATCTCTTTTTATATTTTCTTTTATATATTCTTCAACTTGATGTTTATCCATAATTTCCTCTTGTGCTACCTCTACACGTATATCCTCATAATTTACGCCAAGATCTAAATTTCCATATACTACATAAAAAGTAAATTCCTTATCTAGCATTTTATGATGTGCAACATTAATATCACTAAGTCCCATATTTTTTGCAATAAGTTTTGCAGCTTCTATGCCTTGTTCATCATCTTTTACTGGTAATGTAAAACTAACTTGCACTTTCCCATCATTCATTGTATCGCCATAAGGCTTTACATTTTTCAAATCTAGATTTTTATCAAATTCTTTTGTATCCATAGAATATAGTCCACTCATTAAAAACCACCTCCTAGCATAAGTTCTATAAATGGATTAAAGTAATTAACTTCTTTCATAACTACTCCATCGAGCCCTTTACCTCCATCTATAGGTCTTTTTATTCCTGCAAATTTACCTTGTTCTAAAGTTTTAAATAGACCTTCTTTTTCTATTTCAGAAAGTAAGCTGCAAGCTTTATTTAAAACTTCATCAACCCTTTTGCACATTATTCCATCCTTTTTAAATTCTATTTCCTCTCCAAAGTCTTTCATTGTGCTAAAGATGTATTTTGCATTTTCTATTGATATTGCTCTATCTGATATAAAAGGTGTATGTATAGCTTCTGTTAACATTCCAAGTAAATGTAGTTTTTGATTTGTCATAATGGTTACCATATTAAATAGTGCATCTTGTACTTGACCTTTAAATATATCACCTGTCATAAACTTTGTAGGTGGCATATATTTTAAAGGCGCTTTAGGGAATATTTCTCTAGCCATTTGTGCTTGTGACAATTCATATAAAAATCCATTTTCAACGTCAGGGCTTATTTCAAAAGCATGCCCTAACCCCATTTGTTCTTCTGGAAGTCCTGCAATTAATGCAAATTGCTCGTTTATAAATTGTGATGCTAGTACTGTATGAGCTTCTTCTACCGCATCTGCTGTTGTTAAGTAGTTATCCTCTCCAGTATTTATAATAACACCTGCAAATCCATTGATTATTCTTGAGAAGTATTGATCAATCATAGTTCTTTTCATGTTTATATCTCTAAATAATATTCCATATAGTGCATCATTTAGCATAACGTCTAATCTTTCATTTGCTCCAAGTGCTGCTATTTCTGGCATACATAATCCTGAACAATAATTACAAAGTCTTATATATCTTCCTAGTTCTTCTCCAACTTCATCAAGCGCACTTCTCATTAATCTAAAGTTTTCACCAGTTGCATAAGTTCCACCGAATCCTTCTGTTGTAGCACCATATGGAACGTAATCTAACAAACTTTGTCCAGTAGTTCTAATAACAGCTATAATATCTGCGCCTTGCTTAGCAGCAGCCTTTGCTTGAACTATATCTTCATAAATATTTCCTGTTGCAACTATTACATACAAATATGGTCCACTTTTATCACCATATTGACTAAGATAGTTTTCTCTTTTATTTCTATTTTCTTTTATTTTTTCTACAGTTTTTTTAGCTATTTCATATATTTTAAGTTTAACTTCAAATATATCATGCTCTTTAAGTGAACATAAGTCTAATTTCCCCTTAGAAACCTTCATCGCTATTTCTTGCGGTGTAAGATTTGTATTAATCATTGCATTACCTATATAATACGCCACTCCTAGTCCTAATCCTTCAGAATTTTGTGAATTTTTAATATTTTCTACTATGATATTAGGTAAAGGGACATTAAATTCATCAACACCATCTATTCCAAGAAGTCTTAAAACAGTTCTCTCTACAGCTACTGTAGTATGTTTATTTATGAATTCTTGTGTATCTAGTGCTATATTTTGTGCGCATTTACGAGCCTTTTCAACAACCTCAAAATCTAAATTTAATTTACTCATATTCATCCCCCTTGTAATTATTTTCACTAAGTTTATCTGCTATTTCTATTATTTCATTGTCAAGCCCAAGCAACTTGCAAATGTTTATTGCATCTTTTGGAACTTTTGTCTCTTTATTTACTTCTTCTAATCTATAATCCATATGTTCTTGAAGTATATCTATACTTTTTTTAGATGTACTTTGTGAATTTTTTAAATCTATTTGCATTTTTAAATTATTAAAATTTATATTTTTAAGGCCAACAACTTGATAGTAATCAATATCTTCTAATAAAATCTCATCATAATGAGTAGATATAAGACTAATAGAGTTAAACTTTTTAAAATATGTACATACTGCTTTTAAAAGCAATTTTCCCTCTATAGGATTTGTCCCTCTTGCAAATTCATCTAACGCAATAAATCCATCTTGAAGCTTCATAAGTTTACTTATTTCTTTTAATTTAATTATCTCAGCTCCAAATGTACTAAGCCCTTTATTTATATCTTGCATATCATTGCTTATGAAATATATAAAATCAAGTACACATAAATCAGCTTCTTTTGCAAAAACATAGAAACCACATTGAAATAGATATAAATTAAGTGCTATGTTTTTCATGCTTACACTTTTTCCACCCATATTAGCACCACTTATTAAAGTTATTTTTTTATTTATATCTATACTTATAGGCATATATGTTTTATTTTCTTTTGCTAGTATTTCTACCATACTTGGATTTATAACATCTTTAAAATATATTTGATTTTTTGTATTTATATAGGGCTTTATCCCACCATATTTTTGTGCTAAATTCGCTTTCGCTATTAAAAAATCTAACTTTCCTATAGCTTTTATGTCTTGATTTATATCATCTATATAGTTAAATAATTCGTCACTTATATTTTTTCTAATTTTTAGACTTTCCTTTTCTTCTTTAACTACAATTTCTAATCTCTTAGTTTTTAATTGTTGGATTTTTTTGTCATTACTTTCTTTGAAAATTTCATTCTCTATAGTAGACTTAATTTTTCTAATCTGTTTTAATTCATTACTATAAGAATCATATATTTGGAAGGTAGGTAACTTTAAATTATCCGGATCTAATAAAGTTGTTATTTTATCTAAATTTCTAAATTTTATATAATCTATATTTAGATTTAGTCTTTTATAATTTTTAAATATTTCATTATTGTTTATTGCAAAGTTTTTCATTTCAAATAATTCTATTTCATCTAATATTCCTTTATTTTGTATTCTTTTTAAAGTATTTTTTATATCTTTTATTTTGCAAAATATATACTGTATTTCATCGAAAATAAATTTATTTTCTAATATATTTATTTTTATTAATTCTATGTAATCTAGTTCTTTTCTAAGCATATCTACATTCTTTTTTTTAAACATCTTTATATTTCTTTTTTCTTCATTACCAAATGCTGTAAACGTGTTTAATTCATCATTTATAAAAGCCTTAATAATATCACCTTCTTACTTTTAAAACTTTTGCTGTTGAATTTTATACTTCATAACATTAAATACATTTAATTTAGTTTTACTTTGTATCCTATCGATAAATTGTTCTTCATCGAAGCTATATCCATTTATAGAGGTTGGATTTATGCTTATCCCTATTAAATTTAATTTATTTATAACTTTTATACGTCCGTTAAGTTTTATGAACTTATCATAAATCTCTTTGTCTAAAAATATTTTTGTACTATCTATAATCAAGATAGTTACATTTTTATATTTATCTCCACTTCTTATAAGGTTTTCTATAAAGTTATTCGTGAGTATTCCATTCATAACTACATACTTAGTATTATCATTTATGGAATCGTAAACTTCTTTATAGCAATTTAGAGTGGTACTTATATTAAGAATTTCATACGTATAATCCTTGTTAACTAAACTAATTTTATATTCTTTTATATTTTGATAAATTTCTAAAAATTTAGCTTCTTCTATATTGCTAGTATTTAATATATTAGCTTCATATACAATTTGTTCTATAGATTTACTCATATCCTTATTTAAAATTGCTCCACTACAAAATATTGTACCTTCTGTAATAGATGGTGAACCTAATGTTTTCCTACTTAAAGCTCCATCCACTATACTCAAATTAGCTCCGTAGCTTTTTAGTCTTTCACATATATATTTAATTTGGCTATTTATAGATGGTCCTGCTAACTCTATATATCCATCACTTAGTGATCTAAATATAATCACATTTCCTAGAGGTGTATTTATATCACTTGCCTCTAATATTTCCTTACTTATATCGCTACTTATCACGCAACTTTTAGCTGTAGCTATTAATGTACCTTTACTAACATAAATTCTAGGCTTTTTAGTCTTTGTAATAATATCATTATTTTCTCCATCTACTCCTATAGAGGTAAGACCGAGGGTTATATAACCCCTAGTCTTATTAGCTACCTCTTTAGTACATCTTTGATGAGTATTATATTTTAAAATTACTTTTAATATATAATTTAGAGTTGTAGTTTTTCCTACATTTTTATAATTTCCTATAATAGATATGCTGTTATATCTTAAAACTTCTTTTAATATATCCATAGCACTAACCTTTACTTTTCTAATTCTCTTTTTCTTCTATCTAGATCCATTGGCTCAATTACCATTTTTTCATTGTTTAATAATCCTGCTACACCAACTTTATGAACAGATTTTTCTCCTCTGCATACTTCACACTCACATGCTGGTTCATAGTGCTCAGGTTCTGTATAAGTTGTTATAACGCCTTCAAAGTTTCTAAGTATTACCTTGTTGTGACTTTGTGATATGACGTAGTTTGGCATAACTGGTGTTTTACCACCACCACCTGGTGCATCTACAACAAATGTTGGCACACAATACCCTGAAGTATGGCCTCTTAAGCCTTCTATTATTTCTATTCCCTTAGATACTGGAGTTCTAAAGTGTTCTATTCCATTAGATAAATCGCATTGATATATATAATATGGTCTAACTCTTATTTTAACTAAATCATTAACTAATTTTTTCATAACATGTACACAATCATTTACACCACGTAAAAGAACACTTTGATTTCCTAGCGGTATACCTGCATTTGCCATTTTTTCGCATGCCTCTTTTGACTCTTGTGTTATTTCATTTGGATGGTTAAAATGAGTATTTATCCATATTGGATGGTATTTTTTAATCATATTAACAAGATTATCAGTTATCCTTTGTGGAATAACTACAGGAACTCTACTTCCTATTCTTATTATCTCAACATGGGGTATTTCTCTTAATTTACTTATAATGTATTCTAAATTTTCATCGCTCATAAGTAAAGCATCTCCACCTGATAACAATACATCTCTTATTACTGGAGTATTTTTTATATATTCTATTGCGTTATCTATTTGACTAAAAGGGAGGGCTCCATCTTTTTGACCTGCAAATCTTCTTCTTGTACAATGTCTACAATACATTGAACATTGGTCTGTCACTAAAAGTAATGCTCTGTCTGGATATCTATGAGTAAGTCCAGGTACTGGTGAATCTCCATCTTCATGTAATGGATCATCTAAATCTGCATCTGATCTAGCAAGTTCATTTGCTGTTGGAATTGCTTGTTTTCTTATTGGGTCATTAGGGTTATTTACATCTATTAATGATAAGTAGTAAGGCGTTATACTCATTCTAAGGTTTTCTAAACACTTTGTAATTCCTTCTTCTTCACTTTCTGTAAGTGGTATGTATTTTTTTAAGTCTTTTACTGTTGTAATTCTATTTTTAACTTGCCAATTCCAATCATTCCAATCTCTTTCTATAACATCTGTGAATATGTTCCTATTCATAAGCGCCTCCTATTTATACATATAAATTTTTAAATATAGTTCTCAAAGTTTCACTTTCTTTTAGTGCATTTATAGTAACATCTGAATGACCTTTAGTATATCCATTTCCTATTATCATATTTATGTCTTTTCCTACACCCTCAGCCCCTAGAGCTGCTTTTGTAAATGCTGTTGCCATTGAGAAAAAGTATACTACTCCATTATCCTTAACAGGAAGTATTGAACTCATCTCCGTATTGCAAACGTTTACACAGTTTATACATAAATCTATTTCTTGGTTGTTATTAGCTTTTAACACTTTTTGAAGTACCTCATTAGGATTTTGAGCATTTCCTACTATAGCTGTATCAACAAGTCTGTTTTCTATTAAAAATTGAGCTTGCTTTTCACTTCTAACTAATCCCATTACTCTACCTTTTTTACCTGATTTTTTCTTAGCTTCATAACAGCAAAGCATTCCTGATTTACCTGCTGCACCCAGTACAAGTACGCTATCATTTTCTTTAACTAATTTTTGAGTTTGTGCTGGAGCACCTGCCACATCAAGTGCTGCTAATGCTAAATTTTCTTCCATGTCTTTTGGTAGTTTCGCATATATTCCACTTTCAAATAATATAGCTTTTCCTTTTATTTCAACCCTATCTATGTCTGGTTTTATATCTATTATCTCTTCTATCTGTAGTGGTGTTAAAGATAGTGAAACTAAAGTAGCTACCTTATCACCTATTTCTAAGTCTATTTTTCCTTTTAGGTCACATCCTATTTCTTCAATAGTCCCAATAAGCATTCCACCAGATCCTGTAACTGGGTTTTGCATTTTTCCTTTTTCTCTAACTATTTCTATTATTCTATTTTTTATTTTTTCTATATCATGACTACATGCTTCTTCTATTTGAGTAAAACTAGCTGAATCTATATTTAAGGCACTAACATTTATTAAAATTTCATTATCATAAATATTCATATTATTATCAACCTTAATAGCTGGTTGTGGTAATACACTTTCGTTTATAACTCTATGAGTTCCGTATTTGCACCCTTTCATAGCTAATCCCCCTTAAATAACGAATTTTTCGTTTTTATTTTTATACTTTCATGTATACTAAATTTTCAGGTATTATAAGCTTTGCATCTGTCATATCTTGTAATTCTTTAACACTTATACTTTCACTTATTTCTTTTACTAACAAACCTTCCTTAGTTACTTCCATAACAGCAAGTTCAGTTATTATCATATTAACTACACCTTTGGCAGTTAATGGAAGAACACAGTCTTTAAGTATTTTAGATTTTCCTTTTACAGTATGGAGCATTGCAACTATAACTTTTTTAGCTCCAACTACTAAATCCATAGCTCCTCCCATTCCAGGAACCATTTTCCCTGGAACTATCCAGTTAGCTAAGTTACCATGTTGGTCTACTTCAAGTGCTCCAAGTACAGTTACATCAACATGGCCTCCTCTTATAAGTCCAAAAGACATTGCTGTATCAAAGAAAGCACCCTCATCATTTATAGTTACAAATTGACCACCTGCATTAGTTACATCTGTTTTTATTTCATCATCTACTGCTAATTTCCCCATCCCGACCATTCCATTTTCTGATTGAAAAGTCACTTTTATATCTTTATCTATATAATTTGCAGTTAATGTTGGAAGACCTATTCCTAGGTTTACTAATTGATTATTTTTAAACTCTTTAGCTACTCTTTTAGCTATAATTTCTTTAGGGTTCATCTATTTGCCCTCCCTAACTATATAATCTACTACCACTCCAGGAGTCATTATCATATCTTTATTTAAAGTTCCTGCTTCTACCAAGGTTTGTGATTCTACTATTACTATATCGCTTGCCATTGCAATCATTGGATTAAAGTTTTTAGTAGTTCCTTTGTAAATTGTATTTCCAAAGTCATCAACTACACTACCTTTTATAAGTGCTATATCTGCTCTTAAAGGTAATTCTAATAAATAATCTACACCATCTACAGTTATTTTTTCTTTATCTTCTTCTACTAAAGTTCCAACACCTGTAGGTGTTAATATCCCACCTAACCCAAATCCACCTGCCCTTACTCTCTCTATTAAAGTTCCTTGTGGAGATAATTCAACTTCTAACTTACCTTCATTCATCAATCTTCCAGTTTCTGCATTTGTTCCTATATGAGATGCTATAACCTTTTTCACTTGATTATTAACTATAAGTCTTCCTATCCCCTTATCTACAAAAGATGTATCATTCCCTATTATTGTTAAATTTTTAGCACCCGATTCTATAAGTGCGTCTATAAGAATTTCTCCTGTCCCACACCCTAAAAATCCGCCTATCATAATAGTCATATCATCTTTAAAAAGACCCTTTACTTTATTTAAAGAAACAATTTTACTCATCTAATTCCCCCTAAAACCTACTATTTAACCTTATAATCAACTTAATTTATTAAAAATCACCTATACCTAGTATTTGACGAGCTTGTTTAGGTGATGCAATTTCTCTTTGAAGAGCATTAGCTATTTTTACAACCCTTGCTACTAGTTGCCCATTTGAACTTGCAAGCACTCCTTTTTCCATATAAACATTATCTTCAAACCCAACTCTTGCATGGCCGCCTAATAATATACTTAAAGCTACCATCTCAAACTGAGCTTTTCCTATTCCACTTACCGTAAAAGTTGAGCTCTGTGGTATACTTTCTTTCATAAATATCAAGTCTCTATAAGTTGCACTTATTCCACCATTTACACCCATAACAAAGTTAAAATGCACATTGTCTTTTATATAACCTTTTTTATTTAGTCTTAAAGCCATGTCTATCATGCCTTTATCAAATACTTCAATTTCTGGTTTAACGCCTAGTTCTATCATTTTTTGGCCAAACTCTTTTATAGTATTTTCAGTATTTACGAATATATCGTCTCCTCCAAAATTACAAGTTCCGCAATCAAGGGTTGCCATTTCAGGAGATAAATTAACAGGTTGGATTCTTTCAGAATTACTCATTCCAACAGCCCCACCTGTTGATGGTTGAATTATCACATCTGGACAAGCTAATTTTATAGCATCCATACATTCCCTAAATCTATTTATATCTTGAGTAGGAACACCATTATCATCTCTTACATGGAGGTGTATTATTGATGCACCATTTTCATAAGCACCTTTTGCTTCTCTTACTATTTCTTTAACAGTATATGGTACACTTGGATTATGTTCTTTAGTTACCTCTGCTCCACAAATAGCTGCACTTATTATCAACTTTTCCATATTAAAGTCCCCCAATATCCTATAATCTTTGCTTATCTTTTGGCACTACACAAGTTCCACTAGCCTTACATACTACTATTGGCTTTGCTAAAAACTCTGCTGCTGATTCATTTATGTTACCTCTTGGAACTATAACTTTTCTAGCTTCAAACACCATTTTTCTTGAAGTATTTCCAAATCCAACTATTTCGCCAACTGCTTCTATATAATCTCCGGCGTAAACTGGAGCTAAAAATTCTATATTATCATAAGCCTTAAATAAACCTTCATCCCCATCATTTTTAATCAATAGCTCAGTAGCTACATCTCCAAATAATTGCAATATTTTAGCACCATCTACTAAATTCCCACCATAATGTGCATCATTGCTTCCCATTCTAAGTCTTATTGTAGATTTCATCATATCCCCACCCTCATTTTTATTTTATCTATTTTTTAGTTCTTCTATTAATCCTTTTATAACCTTGTTTACATCTCCAACTATACCTACATCAGCCACTTCAAATATAGGAGCTTCACTGTTTTTATTAATAGCAACTATAAATTCAGACTCCTCCATACCCGCTAAATGTTGTATAGCACCTGATATCCCACAAGCAAGATAAAGATCTGGCCTTACAGTTTTACCAGTTTGCCCTACTTGTCTATTTTTATCTACCCACCCACAATCAACAAGTGCACGAGATGAACTAACTTCAGCACCTAATAAATCTGCCAATTCATATAACAGCTTCATATTTTCTTTTGATCCAATACCACGACCCGCTGATATTAGTATTTTTGCATCTTCTATATTAATTTTTTTAATATTTTCACTTACATATTTTAAAACTTCTACAGTTTTATCTTTTTCTTCAAACTCTACATCAAATTTTTCTATTTTTCCTTTTAAAGAAATATCTTTTTCTATTTTTTGCATAACACCAGGTCTTACAGTACTCATTTGTGGTCTATGGTCAGGGCATACTATAGTGGCCATTATATTTCCACCAAAAGCAGGTCTTGTCATTAAAAGCCCCTTACTTTCTTCATCTATTTCTAAAGATGTACAATCTGCTGTAAGTCCTGTATGAATCTTAGCACTAACCCTCGGCGCTAAATCTCTACCTATTGTAGTAGCTCCAATTAATACTATTTGAGGATCTTTTTTATTTATAACCTCTGAAAGTGCTTTAGCATATGTACTATTTATATACATTTCTAAATTTTCATCATCAACAACTATAACTTCATCCGCACCAAAATGAATAAGTTCATTACATAAATGTTCTACCTTATATCCTAATAAAATAGCACTTACTTTATCATTTAATTTATTTGCTAATTCTTTTCCTTTTCCTAACAATTCTAAAGAAACTTTTTGTATAGATTCATTTCTTTGTTCTATAAAAACCATTACACTCATCTTTATCTCCTCCTTATACTACCTTTTAAGCAATATATTTTAGAATTACTTAGTTATTATAAATTTTTCTTCAAGAGCATTTAATATTATAGATGCACCTTGTTTTTCATCTACATCATGAATTTTACCAGCACTTTTAGCTCCCTTAGTGAAGGATTTCTTAACCTTAGTTGGAGAACCCTTAAGCCCTATGTCATCTAGACAAACTTCTATATCATCTAAATTCCAAGTTTGTATATTTTCTTCATTAAAACTATCATAGATTCCAGAAACTCTCATATATCTTGGAGTATTCATTTCTTTTAATGTAGTTATAAGAAGTGGCATTTTTGCTTTCAGAACTGCATATCCATCTTCAAAAGCTCTATTTACAATTAAACTATCACCTTCTATTTCTATTTTCTCTACATAAGTTATTGAAGGTATATCAAGATGCTGTGCTATTTGAGGCCCAACTTGAGCTGTATCTCCATCTATCGCTTGTCTTCCTGCTATTATTAAGTCATAGTCTATTTTTTTTATAGCACCTGCAAGAGTAGATGATGTAGCTAATGTATCTGCACCTGCAAAAGCTCTATCAGTAAGAAGTATTCCTTTATCAGCACCCATAGCTAAAGCTTCTTTTAAAGCATTTTTAGCTTGAGGTGGTCCCATAGTAAGTACTGTAACATTAGCATTAAACTTATCTTTTAAATTTAATGCCTCCTCTAATCCTGCTTTATCATCTGGGTTTATAATACTTGGTACCCCATCTCTTATTAATGTTCCAGTCTTAGGATCTAACTTTACTTCTGTAGTATCTGGAACTTGTTTTATACAAACTAAAATATTCATATTCTTTCTCCTCCAATCTTTAATACTATTTAAGTAAATCTGCACTTATAACCATTCTTTGTACTTCACTTGTTCCTTCATATATTTCAGTAATTTTTGCATCTCTCATCATTCTTTCAACATCATACTCACGAGTATATCCATATCCTCCATGAAGTTGAACAGCTTTAGTTGTAACTTCCATAGCAACTTCTGACGCATAAAGTTTTGCCATAGCAGCCTCTACTGAAAAGTTCTTGCCTTCATCTTTTTTATTTGCTGCTTGATATACTAAAAGTCTTGCAGCTTCTATTTTTGTTTTCATATTAGCAAGTTCAAATTGAGTATTTTGAAAAGCTGATATACTTCTTCCAAATTGTTTTCTTTCCTTAACATAACTAACTGTAGCATCCAATGCGCCTTCAGCTATTCCTAGTGCCTGTGCAGCTATTCCTATACGCCCACCATCCAAAGTCTTCATTGCTATTTTGAAACCTTGACCTACTTTTCCAAGCAAGTTTTCCTTAGGTATTCTACAGTTTTCAAATATAAGTTCACAAGTAGATGAACCTCTTATTCCAAGTTTCTTTTCTTTTTTACCTATACTAAATCCAGGTGTATCTTTTTCAACTATGAAAGCAGATATTCCACGAGTTCCTTTAGACTTATCAGTCATAGCCATAACTATATAAATATCAGCAACACCTGCATTAGTTATAAATATCTTAGTTCCATTTAATACATACTCATCACCATCTAATATTGCTGTAGTTTGTTGTGATGATGCATCTGTTCCTGCATTAGGCTCAGTCAAACCAAATGCACCTAATTTATCACCTTTTGCAAGTGGTACTAAAAATTTTTGTTTCTGTTCCTCATTTCCAAATTCATAAATAGGTGCAGCTCCTAGTGAAGTATGTGCAGATAAAATTACTCCAGTGGTACCGCATGCTTTAGAAAGTTCTTCAACTGCCAAAGTGTAACCTAAATAATCGCCACCTTCACCACCATACTTTTTAGGAAATGGAATCCCAAACATTCCACATTCAGCCATCTTATCAACATTTGCATATGGGAACTTTTCTTCTTCATCTATTTCATGAGCTATAGGAGCTACCTCGTTTACAGTAAACTCTCTATACATTTGTTTTAATAATTCATATTTATCCATAAATATCGACCTCCTTAATTAACTACTTATAATCATAAAATCCTTTTTTAGTTTTTCTTCCTAAAAGTCCACCCCTAACCATTTTTCTAAGCAATGGATGAGGTCTATATTTAGAATCGCCAAACTCACTATAAAGTACTTCCATAATGTTTAAGCAAACATCTAACCCTATTAAATCTCCTAGAGCTAGCGGTCCTATTGGATGATTTGCACCTAATTTCATAGCTTCATCAATATCTTTTGCACTTGCTATATTTTCTGAAAATATTGATATTGCTTCATTTATCATAGGTACTAATATTCTATTAACTATAAATCCTGGCGCTTCTTTAACACTTACTGGAGTCTTTCCTAGTTCACTTGATAAATTATAAATTTTATCGTGAGTTTCTTTAGATGTGAGCATACCGTCAATTACTTCTATTAATTTCATGACTGGTGCTGGATTGAAAAAATGCATTCCAATCACTTTATCAGGTCTATTTGTGCTTAAAGATATTTCTGTTATTGATAAAGATGATGTATTTGTAGCAAATATTGTTTCTTTTTTACATATATAGTCTAATTCTTTAAATAAACTCTTTTTAACCTCTATATTTTCAACTATAGCCTCTATTACTAAATCGCAGTCTCTAGCTTCTTTCAAATCTGTAGTTGCAGAAAGTCTTTTTAGCATTTCATTTTTTTCTAACTCTTTTAATTTTTCCTTTAATACTAATTTTTCTAAGTTTTTAGTTATACCTAGAACTCCTTTTTCTATGTTTTCATTATTTAGATCTCTAAGTATTACTTTATGCCCACTACTTACAAGTACTTGAGCAATTCCACTTCCCATAGTTCCACTACCTATTACCATTACTTTCATAAAATTCCTCCTTGTAGTACAATCTCTATCTTTTTATTTGTTTGTTATATCTTCATGTATGTTAAATTTAGCATCTCTTTTTTCTAAAAAAGCACTCATTCCTTCTTTTTGATCATGGCTTGCAAAGCATAATCCGAATAAATGACTTTCTAAATTAACAGCATTGTCAATATCAATTTCATAACCTTTATTTATAGCACATTTTGCATATCTTATTGCAAATTGGCCTTTTGAAGCTATTTTATTAGCCATATTTAAGCACTCTTGCATTAACAAACTAGGTTCAACAACTTTATTTACTAAACTTATATTTAATGCCTCATCAGCTTTTATAATATCTGCACTATATACAAGTTCCTTAGCTTTACCTAAACCAACTATTCTAGCTAATCTTTGAGTACCACCAAACCCTGGAAGTATTCCAAGATTAACTTCTACTTGACCAAATTTTGCTTTACTTGAAGCAATCCTAATATCACAACTCATAGCAAGCTCTAAACCTCCACCTAAGCAAAAACCATTTATTCCTGCTATTATCGGCTTATCACTATTTTCTATTTTTCTAAATATGCTATTTCCCATTTTAGAAAATCTTCTAGCTTCTTCAAAATTCATATCCTTCATAGCATCTATATCAGCTCCAGCTACAAAAGCTTTGCCTTGTCCACTTATTATCCCAACATAAATATCTTCATCATTATTTAAAATATCAACTGCACTATCTAACTCTTTTAATACTTCTTCATTTAATGAGTTTAGATATTTTTCTCTGTTTATGGTGATTATATATATATGCTCTTGTTTCTCACAAATTAAATTCTTAAACATATTAGCTCCCACCTTTGTACTGTATTTAGTAAAGTATATGAAAGAATTTTATAGATATGATATAAATTCATATAAATATATTTTTTTATATAAGTTTTGTAATGTTTTTAAATAATAAAAAGCCATATAAGATATAAATTTTATCTCACATGGCTTTTTACAAAGTCTCGATTTGTTTTTGTTTAATGAACTACTTTACATTTTTTATTGCATTATTTGCAAAATTAGTATTAACTATATCTCTATAAGGAGGCTCTTTGTCAAGTTCCTTAGCTTCCTTCATAACTTCCATTAACTTGTTTAAACTCTCTTCTTTAAGAACAGGATCTTGACTCCAAACATCTACTTTTTTATATCTATTTACAACTGACACTAAATCATCTTGCGATATATCAGTAAAAAATGGTTGCATTGCTTTAGCCACTTCTTCATCTGAAGCAGTTTGAATCCATAATTGTCCTTTATATACTGCATTAGTAAATCTTTGAAGTAAATCTTTGTTTTCAGCCATGAATTTTTTAGTAGTAGAATATGAAGTATATGGAATTTCTCCAGAATCTTTACCAATAGATGCTACTATATGTCCATTGCCACCTTTTTCTAAAGCTGTTCCTGTAGGCTCAAAAGCAGTTGTAAAATCTGCTTCTCCACCAACAAAAGCTCCTGTCATTACTCCAAACTGAACATCGGTTCTGACATTCACTTCTCCAGCAGCCGTATTTTCTCCGATTGTAAGACCATTTTGTTTTAATACATATTCAAAAGTCATTAAAGGCACTCCACCTTTTCTTCCACCTAAGATTTCTTTACCTTTTAAATCTTCATATTTAAAATTAGGCATCTCTTCTCTAGATATTAAAAAACTTCCATCTCTTTTTGTAAGTTGAGCAAAGTTTACTGCATAGTTTTCGTTTCCTTGATTATAAACATAAATAGATGCTTCTGGTCCCATAAGCCCTACCTGTGCTTCACCTGAAATAAGCGCAGCCATAGTTTTATCTGCACCATTAGTATTTATAATATCTATATCTATTCCTTCTTCTTCAAAGAAACCTTGAGTTATAGCAGCATATTGTGGCGCATAAAATACTGAATGTGTAACTTCTGCTATTGTTACTTTTTCTGTTTTTTTGTCTTCAGTTTGGTTTGTATCACTTGATTTAGGTCCACACCCTGTAATACAAAGCGCACTTAATGCTAATGAACTTGCTAGCGCTATAATCTTTTTAAACATAACATATCCTCCTGTTAATTTATTGTTGTGATAAAATTAGCTTGATAGTATATTCTATTACTTGGATATGCTGTTTGTTACCTTATTCTTCTTACAACATGTGTATAATGTATAGATATTCCCTTACTTATTTGCCAATATATGTAATATAATCAATATTTATGATATAATTAACCTAATTATATTATTTAGATATACATATAAATTTAATACAAGGAGAGAACACTATGAAATTAAACAGATTAGACAAAGTTATAACTGCTATGAAGGAAAACAATATCCCTCAAATGTTAGTTACTGATAAACTATCTATATTTTACTTAACAGGTAAAATGATAAACCCAGGAGCAAGACTAATGGCTCTTTATTTAAATGCTAATGGAGAACATAAACTATTTTTAAATGAGCTATTCCCAGTTCATGAAGATTTAGGTGTCGAAAAAGTTTGGTTTAATGATACTCAAAATGCTATAGAAATAGTATCAAATTACATAGACAAAACTTCTACAATAGGAATTGATAAAAACTGGTCAGCAAGATTCTTATTATCTTTAATGGATCTTTGTCCTAATTGTAAATACATAAACTCATCATTTATAATAGATTCTCTAAGAATGTGTAAAGATGAAGAAGAAAGAGAACTAATGAGAAAAGCTTCTCAAATAAATGATACAGCTATGGTTAAACTTCAAGAAACTCTACTTCAAGATTTAACTGAAAAAGAAGTAGCTTCAAAGTTAGCTACAATATATGAAGAATTAGGAGCAGATGGTTTCTCATTCTCTCCAATAGTAGGTTATGGTGCAAATGGTGCAGATCCTCATGCAACTCCATCAAACAACAAACTACAAATAGGTGATGCTGTAATTTTAGATATGGGATGTATCAAAGATAGTTACTGCTCTGATATGACTAGAACAGTATTTTATAAAGAAGCTCCTAAGAAAGCTCGTGAAGTATTTGAAATAGTACTTGAAGCTAATAAAAGAGCAATCGCATTAGTTAAACCAGGAATGAGATTCTGTGATATAGACAATGCTGCAAGAGGTTATATAACTGAAAAAGGTTATGGTAAGTACTTCACTCATAGAACTGGTCACTCTATCGGACTTGAGACTCATGATATTGGTGATGTTTCTGCTATAAATGAAGATTTATTAAAGCCTGGAATGATATTCTCAGTAGAACCAGGTATATACTTACCAGGTGAATTTGGTGTTAGAATTGAAGATTTAGTATTAGTTACAGAAGATGGTCACGAAATATTAAACAAAATTACTAAAGAATTAAATATAATAAAATAACTTTTACAATAAAAGGCTCGGATGATTTTTTCCTAGCTTTTTTATTATATAATTATACTATATACATCAAAGGTATTAAGGGGGATACATATGAAAAGAATAGACGAAAGAGATATTATATTTTCTAGAGCAAATTACCAAAAAGGTAGCAAATGTTATGAGGATTACTATTTAAGAAATCCAGAAAAAAAAGAACTTGATGACAGTTTAAGAAGCCGTCCAGATTTATGTGAAGAAGGCACTATGACCTATAATGAAATAAATTCAAAGATGGCTAACTGTGCTTTTGAATTTTTATCAGATATAGACCATTTGTGTGAAAAGGATGTAGTTAGTGAAAAAATAAAAGTAGATTCTAAGACTATAACTAAAAGATTAAAAGGTTTAGCCAAGCAGTATGGGGTATCTGTTGTTGGTGTAACTAAGTTAAAAGAATCTCATCAATATACGCATAGAGGTCGTAAGGAATCGTCTTATGGTGATGAAGTGAATTTAAACCATAAGTATGCAATAGTATTTGGTTGTGAAATGGATAAAGAAATGATAAATCGTTCACCTATGGTTTCTGAAGTAATCGAAACTACTAAGTGCTATGTAGATGTTTCAATAGTTGGTATGAT
Organism: Peptostreptococcaceae bacterium VA2; assembly: GCA_000686145.1. Classification (GTDB taxonomy): domain Bacteria; phylum Bacillota; class Clostridia; order Peptostreptococcales; family Peptostreptococcaceae; genus Romboutsia_D. The sequence continues at coordinate 1,898,019 of JMMB01000007.1, forward strand.
ACTTAGCTATTTTATAAGAAGTTTAGGATATGATGCTAGAAATCATATGAATGCAAATTACTTAGTAATGCCAGTATTGTTAGCTCAAGATGCTGGGCTTGGTGAAATCGGTAGAAATACAATATTAACTAATAAAGACTATGGTTCTCGTTTAAGACTTGGCGTTGTTACTACTGATTTAGAACTTGAACTTGATGAACCTGCTGATTTTGGGCTAGAAGATTTTTGTAATATGTGTAAAAAATGTTCTTTTAACTGCCCTTCTCACTCACTTAGCAATGAAGCAAAAACAAGTTCAGATGGAACTTATAATTGGGGAATTGATGTAGATTCTTGTTATACAAAATGGAGATACCTAGGAACCGACTGTGGAATGTGTATATCAGCATGCCCATTTAGTCAAAATTTAGAAACCATAAAAAATGCTACTACTTTTAAGGATAATCCTGAACTTATACAAAAATCTCTAGATGAATTTAAGAAAAAATTCGGAAGCAGGGTATTTGTTCCTGGGAATCCTGCGTGGCTAAGATAAATTACATAAAAACAAAATGGATTAACTAAAATTAGCTAATCCATTTTTTATTTTACCACTTTGCATAATGATCTTCTAACCAGCAAAGCACTTCTTTAAATTCGATTTCTTTATCATCTACTTTAACAATTCCACTTAGATACCCTATGTGTTGCTTTAAGCTAGACTTAATTATTAATTTATTGTTTACTTTATCATTTACAGTAGATATATTAAATATCAAATTAATATCTTCACAATTAATAGACTTTATACGCCAATTATTTTCATCTATTTTTTCAAAATCAACATCACAATATAATTTGTATAATGTTGCATCTATTTTAATTCCATTTTCATTAACTCCAGTATTATCTGTCCACTTTGCACCTAAATTTAAACCTACTTTATTATCCTCATTTTCAAATCCACAAGTTAGCCAATACCAATATTTTTCTCGCTCCCATATACCTCTACCATAGTCAATAAATGAAATAGAATAGTTTAGTTCAAATTTTTCATAATCTTCGTCTCCTACATTTATATATCCACTAGACTTTAGAGGAAATTGCTTCGATGTGTAATGGAATTTTTTTTCACTCCATGGTACTAATACATTCAAAGATTCTTTTTCTAAAAAAATATTTGCATCTATGTCAATTTCATCCCATTTGACCATAGCATGCAATTTATCATTTGTCCTTATTATATTTAAATACATTTCTTTATTTTGAAAATGTGCATATGAACCTATAGAATTATGCAATATTATACCGTTACATAAAGGTATTGTAATACTTTTATGTATTTTTTTATTTTCTTTTAAATCATAAAAGTCTATAAATATAAGTCCTGCATAGTCTAACTTTACTATCGCAAGTGCACAAACAAAATCTTTATTCATCCACATATAATGATTCCATATTTTTTTTCTAAAATAGCCCCTATCTATATTACAGTTTGAAAAAACTTTTTTTCCCCAACCTATACATTCTTGATTTACTTTACCATCTTTTGAACATATAGAATTTTTCTTTTTTAATTCTTTCACTTAATCCCCCATTTCACTTGTATTAAACATATTATTATTTTTGATAAATACATCTTTAAATTAATAGTATTCTTTTTTGTTTTAAAATGCAAATTAAATACACTATAGATAGTTATTATAATTTTTTCAAAATAAAAAACTCCTATATAACTTTATAGAAGCTTTTTATTTTAACTTTTATGCATTTTCAAATGTATATATAGCATCTATTCTAGATAAATATTTAGAACAATTACTGCATCCTATGTATTTTGCATATTTACTTACCTTCTCTTGAACTATTTCAACATCACAGATATCCTCTTTTAATAGTTCCTCTATATAGCTATTCATTAAATCAGATTTATAGTCTCTTATGTTATACCCTAAATACTTAGTTATTTTTTCAATTTCTTTGCTAAAATCTCCATCTTCTTTTATCAAAAATTTATATACATCTTCTCTATATGGATTTAATTTTATTATTTGTTTAACAACCCTGCACTCGTCTGGTCTAGTTATAAAACCATCTTTATAATTATTAAAAAGTGCACTAGCCTTTTGTTTACTATCCTCATCTATAGATGAGCTTATCGTAATTATATCATTTTCTATAAGAGCATCTATCACAGCATAGTGTATATTAAAACAATCATCGTATATATATGAACTTAATTGTTTTATAATAGATTTAACATCATAAAATTTTAAATAATTATTTTTTTTATTTTTATTATTTATAAGTTTATCTTTGTTCAAATTGTTAAATAGCCTCTCATAATTTAAATACTTATCACAATAATTATTTTTAAACATTTCTATATCTATTGTTATAATATCAAAACTGACCATAGTTTCAATGGCTTTTTTCAAACCGCCTTCAATATATTCATTTCCTATATCTAAACATTTGTCTGATATCTGTTTTATGTTTTGCATATTAGTCATACAATCTACTTCAAAACTTTTACTTGCTCTTTTTGCATATAACTTAAATAATGTCCTTACAGTATTATAATTATCCATTTTCTCATCAAACTCTACAATAGCTCCATTTATATCAAATGTAATCATAAATCATTCCCCCCTATTTTAAACCAAATTTCTCTTTTCATACTATTTATATATTTGATTATTATGTCTATTCTCCTTCTAAATGAGGAATTTGTCTAAAGTTTTTTATCCTATTGCTATCTATTTGATTTTCTTCATAGAATTATATGTATTTTTTTGAAATATTTTAGTTTGTATTGTAATTATTTGATGTATTTATTGTATAGCCTTTTAATATGACATTTTAAGTTCCTATTTTTTTAAACAAAATAAGTATAGGCATTATCAAAATACCTATACTTATTCTTTAAGTTATATTTTATTTTAATAATTCATATACAGCTAGTGCATAAATTTCAGTAGCTTTCATAAGGTCTTCTATAATTATATATTCATTCGCTTGATGCTCTGTTTTTGGTTTCCCAGGAAATACTGATCCAAATGCAACACAGTTATCTAGTGCTCTTGCATATGTAGCTCCTCCTGAAGAATGTGGTGTTCCATCAAGCCCAGTTTCATCCTCAAACACTTTTTTTAAAGTCTTTACTAAAAAATTATCTTCTGATACATATATAGAATCTAAGTAATCAAATTCTTCATAAGCTAAGTTATACTCACAAGCCTTAGCTTTAAATTTTTCAACAAAATCTTCTTTTTTATATGTAACAGGTATTCTAACATCAATGCCTATACTTTCTTTTTCTTCATTTATATTTAACTTTCCTATATTGAACGTAAGCTTTCCAGAAACTTCATCCATGCAGTTTTCTATTATGTTATTTGCATTTGCATCTTGACCTATAACATTAGCTATAAATTTAATAGAATTAGATTCTACACCTATATTGTTAAGTGCTATAGCTAATCTTGCTATTGCATTTATACCAGTATCACTAACAGCAGAATGTACACCTTTACCTAGTACATATATTTTTTCTCCATCTTGAGTATATTCAAATTTTAATTCATCTAATTCTTGCACTAGTTTATCTGCATATTTACCAGTATAAACTGCTTTATCTGGTACTGAGTTAAATGCTTGTCCAAGTTGTAATTCTATATCATTATTCCCTAATCCATTTAAAAACACTTGTAATAATCCTTTTTCAGCATTTATCATAGGGAATTTTGAATCCGGCGTAAACCCATAATTAGGTATTTCTTCTTTATTTTCAGAGTATTTATTTATACATCTCCAAAGATTTTCTTCATCAGTTCCAAATATAAATCTAACTCTCTTATTAAAATCTATTCCTAAATCCATTAACGCCTTAACAGCATATATAGCACCTATCGTTGGTCCTTTATCATCTTGTGTTCCTCTACCATATAATTTATCCCCAGATATTACGCCTTCATAAGGAGGAAATTCCCAGCTTTCCAACTCTCCTTCAGGTACTACATCTAAGTGACCAAGTATCCCTATTATTTCTTCTCCTTGACCGATTTCTGCATATCCATAATATCCGTCTTTATATACTGTTTTAAACCCAAGAGACTCACAAAGAGCTAAAGTATGTCTTAATGCTTTGTCTATATTTTCCCCAAAAGGACAACTATCTGTAGCATTATCTATTACACTAGGTATTTTTACACAATCTACGATAGATGATATTATCTGTGGTTGTAGAGAGTTTACTTTATTTTTTATTTTATTTTTCATATTCAACACCCCTTTAAAATTTCCATTTTTTTCTTTATTCACTTATAATATACTATATTCCTCTATATTAAGTCTACTTCTATTATATTATCATCACTATAAAAAGACTAATTGTAGAGTATAAAATTAGTCTTTTTATAAAATGTTATATATCTTTAAATAACCCTTTTCTACTTGATTTGTATAATATGAAAGTACATACTAAAAATGCTAAACCCGCAATAAAAAACGCTACAACTATAGACAACTCTTTCATCACAAATCCCGATAAAATTGTACCTATCATAATTCCTAAATACATCAATGTAGATGCTAATCCATTTACTTTTCCTAAATATTCTTGGTCTGTAAGTTTTGTAACTAGTGCCATTATATATCCACTTAAAATCCCTCCAATTACATTATCTATAAATTGAAGCATCATAGTTAATACTGGAATCTGTGAGTAACCTTCAAAGAATATTGTTATAGATGATATACCCATCAATATGTATAAAATTTTCATATTAGCTTTATACTTTGAAATCATTAAATATATCAATCCACCAACAATCACTCCAACTCCCGCAATCCCTGAAAAAAATTGATAAAAACTTTCCTCTAAACCTAATCTTTGTGTAACTAAAAATATATCCAGGTTATTAGCTATTCCAAGAGCAAATGATAATATAAAGAATACTTTTATAAATACTTTTAATAATTCTCTTTCTTTTATATACTTAAAAGTTAGTATTATATCATCTGAAAATCCATTGCTTTCCATTTGTGTGAATTTCTTATTAGGTAAAGTTAAAATAAATCCAATAGATATTAAAAATAAAGCTGATATTATTATTAAAGTCTTATCTATTCCAAAAGTAAAATAAAAATATGACCCTATAAAAGGACCTATAACAAAAAATATAGAACCTAATAATTGAGATATACCTATTGCACTTTCGACATACTCATCTTCAACATATGCTTTAAAATATTTTTGTGAGGCAGGGTAAGAAAATTGAGTAACTATTGCAGAAATCAATACTGCAATAAATATAGCACCGACTACCCCTTTACTAATAAAAAATCCTAATATAATAAATGATACAAAACTCAAGAAATCACCTAAAAGCATCAGCTTTTTGGGATTATATCGATCTGCAATTATTCCACCTATAAATGTAAGTAAAAACATTGGTAAATACTCAATGAAATTCAGAGATGATATTGCTACAGGATCATTTTTTGTAATATCCATTATAAAAAACATTATAGCTATATTTCTTATCCAAATAGCCATCTGTTGTATTATATCCGTGACTAAAATTGTTAAAAACACTTTATTTTTAAATAAATTCAAAACTTATTCCTCCTTATTTCTTGTGCTACTTACATTCTAAAGGGTGGAGTAAGTCTAGAGTCAACAAAATTTATTTAATTTTTAATATTATTTCAATAAAATATTTTTCTTTTTCTTTTTTCTTTGGCAAATAAAAATCATATTTAATAAATATTTCTTTAGTTTCTTCGCATCTAAAATATTTAATAAGTAACTTCAAATAGTTTTCTATTTCTTCTGTGTTTCCATAAAATTTTGTAACTACAGCACTACCATGTATATTCTTTTTTATTACATCTAATTTATTTGATTTAATCGTATTTTCCATAAAAATACTGTTTTGTTCTTTTTTTCTTATACATAAAAAGTTTTCATTTTCTTTTAATTCTTTATTTTCTAAAATATCATAAATATAAAAATATTCTTCTAAATCTTCATTTAATGAATCCCAATATTCTTTATAAAAATTTCCGCTTAATAAATTTTTAAAGTCTATACAATAAAAGCTATATGTATTTTTTTCTATTTGAAACTTTGAAAAATCATATTCATTTTTAAAATTTATTATTATATTAAGCATTTCTTTATTTTCTTCTATTTCTTTTGCTAATTTATTTAAATGTTCAATTTTTTGATTTATCATTTCTTCTTGTCTAAATATCAAATTTTTATATTCTTTTATATCTTCACTTTCTATTATGCTTTTTATATCACTAAGAGATATTCCCAAGTATTTTGTTCCAAGTATTAACGCTAATTGGTCTAAGTGCTGAAAAGAATAGTATCTGTATCCATTATCTTTATTTACCTCTGGTTTTAAAATTTCTATTTTATCGTAATGTCTTAAAGTATCTACACTTATATCAAATAGTTTAGCTACTTGTCCTATTGAAAGTTTCATTTTATAATCTCCCTATTGAAATATTAATTTAATAAATTAAATAAGTTTTTTACTATATTAATTCCTTATAAACTTAACTTTCCGTGATAAACACATTTAATTTTTTATAATTTTATTTATATTATATCATTTAATTAACATAAAAATTTCCACTTGCAATTAGCGTATATTCTAAATCATTTTTTGCAACTAAAACTCCATCTATACACTGATTTAATAAAATTAGTTTAGTATAGTGACTGTTAAACCCTAATTTTGATTTAAAATTACATGACGATAATTTATTTTCTATATACATTTCTAATTTATTTACTGAAAAAACTAAATCTGGTGTACTTTCTTTGGTTAATACAGTTAATATTTCTTCAACTTTATTAGATTTACATATTTTTTTAACTTGAGTTGTTTTTTTATAAATTTCTTAAAAATTTCATTTTGCTTAGATTCTAAAATAAGTGAATCAACTACAATTACTTGTATACGAATATTTTTAATTAAAATACATATACTCCATATAATTATTAGTAAAAGTAAGTTCACCATTACATAAAGTAAACTTTCAAGCTTTACACCATCCAAATATCTATTTAATATATTATGGATATTGACACTTGAATCAGATTGTTTTGTAGGTAACGCTAACCACCATAAAGTTACACTAAGTAATATTGTAAAATAAATAATACTCTTTACACTTTTATAAAATTCAGTATTATAGTATGAACGTTTCAAGTTATATAGTACTAAACTTGTATATCTATTTCTACTCTCATATCGCTAATACTCATTTCATTCATATTCATTTACATCTCTCCAAAGTATATAATACTACTTATTCAGAGGTTTTTGTTCCTTTATTTTACATTTATCAAACTTAGGTTTCTTCTACATTTTCCTATCACCCCGCCTCATTTGTTTGTTTCAGATAATAAAAAAGAACCCTACGAGAGAGTTCTTAAAATCACATTATTTCTATTCTATTAATTTGTTTATAGTACACTATTGCTTCTCTACCATCCTGTGCCGAATTATTTTCAAGTTCTTTTACATCATAATCATAAGTTATAAATGCACTTAATGAAATACAACTATTTTCATACTGATCTCTACCGTCATGATAGTGTAACTTTCCTAGATATATTATTTGTTCTTCTTTTAAATATACTCTCATCCAAGCACCTTTGTTATTGTCTACAAGTGTGCTGATATAATCATTATTAGATATTTTTCCTTTACCAAACTTATCTAATAATTTTTTTTCTATATCTCTTCTTATATACAAATAAGATATATATATTGCAATTATTAATATAACAGATTTTTGAATTGTTTCATTCTCGAACAATTCTTTAGCAGGCGTATAATATGTAAAAATAATATCTATTGAACTCTTTACAATCTCTGTTAAAACAAAACTTATTGCTACAGACTTCAATATAAAATTAAAAAACTAGAACTCAACTGGAAAACCATAATACCTTTTTAAATCAACATTTGTCAATTAAGCATTAAGCACTTTTCTTTTGTTTATTTATGATAGATCTTATATAACTTTCAGACATATTGTATTTAATAGCTAATTCTTTATGGTTAAAACCATTGTACTCAGCCATAATTTCTCTGTCACGAACCCCTTTATATATCATCTTTTCCGTAGGAAAGTACACAGATGTCCCTCCAAATTCTTCAAATAGCATCTTAGCTCTATCAAGACCTACCTTCTCAGCTATATTTTCAAATTGTGGAGGTAAGTCACTTAGTTTTAATTTCATATAAAATAAACCTAAGTAACTTAGCATTTAACATTATCCCTCCAATATATATATTTGTATCGAAGGGAAACTATAAAGTTTAGTTCAAATATTAATGAATTAATAAAATATCAAAAAATATCATCTACGATATATTAATATAACATTAAACTTTTCGTCTAATATTACTCATTATAAATCTACTTTTAGGTAATGTAGGTATCCTTTCTAGACTATAACTTAAATCCTGATCAGGTACTTCAAACTCAATCTTATTAATAAGAAAATCAATACTAGCTTTCATAATTTCAATAGTAATTCCTTCTCCTGGGCATCGATGTCCTTTTGCAGGATCGCCCCCACCTTGAGGAATAAAATCAAATAAATTATGCTTACGTTCCTTAAAACGCTCTGGTCTAAATTCAAAAGGATTATCCCATATTCGTGAATCATGATTTGTGCCGTAGATATCAAGAATAACAAGCATGCCCTTTTTAAATTCGTATTTATTCCAAGTAAAATCCTTTTTTACCCTTGCCCCTAGATACGGTCCAAATGGGTAGTAGCGTCTAACTTCTTGCACGAACATTTCAAAATCTTTATCATTGCCAGACAAAAGCTTCTCTTTGCACTCTGGGTGATCATGTAAAGCTAATGCTGAAAAGATAATAAATGTTGATATTGCAACAATTGGACGTATTATGTTGATGAGTTCTACCGCAGCAATTTGGGTATCCATTTGACTACCATCGAGCTCTCTATGAAAAGCCATAGCATAAAGTGGTGAACTTTCTTCAACCTTAAGCTTACCAGAACGAACATCTTCTATGACTCCTCCTATCCACTCTTCGGCTCTAGATCTAGCTATTTTACCTTTCCAATATCGTGGTCCTATCCCTCCAAGGCCATCAACCATTGCGCTAAAATCCTCTGCTCTCTCTTTTACCTCAGATTCTAATAGAGGAACTCCAGCCCAATTACATGCTGTCCAGCATAAAATATACTTTGCCTCATCGAAAAGTACAATCTCCTCCTCATCTTCCCATTTACTAACTGATGATATCCATTTATCCATTAAAAGTTTTGAAAGCTGATTTTGGTGATGTGAGTTAGCCAATGACATGAAGAGATGTTTACGATGAAGATGTTCTGCACCATCCATAGATTGTACGCCACCCATACCAAATAATGTTTTTTGTACCCGTTTTGGAGCCGCACCATTTCGTTGAAATAACTCTGAATCGTAAAAAATCCTTGCTGCTTCTTCTCCAATTATGCAGATTGATTTTTCTCCTAGCAAATGTGTCTCAAATATATCCGACTTATACTTATCGACCCTGTTTTTAATAAATAGATATCCCTCCTGGGACATATCTATAGTATGGTCTATACCTTTTTCGTGTGGAACTTGTTCTTTAATTGGCATTATCTTATCTTCTCCTTATATATTAAATATTTCAAAAAAATTATTTTATTTAATATTTTTTCCATTATATATATAAATTATTCCAATAATTGTGATTATTTAAGTTCGTTAAGTATAGCTTTTAATATTAAGTAATATATATATCTGAAAATCCCTTAGACTTAGCTATTTCCATTTGATTTATAGCATTTTTCTTTTCTTTATAAGCACCTATGCAAACCTTATACAGTCTATCTGTATCAACTTTTTTTAATCCAAATAACTCTATCAAATTATCTCTTATTACAGAAGCTACAGCCTTAATATTATTTTCAACTTTTAAATCACTTTCTGCAGCTATATTAGATATAAAATCAACTTCAACTAAACACGCTGCCATCTTTGTGTGTTTTAAAACTGAAAGCTCCTTGCTTAACTTAACTTCCCTGTTTCTAACATTAAAAATCTTTGAAATATCTTCACATAAACTACTTGAAAACTCATTTAATTTTGCATATCCATTTGAATACTGCCAAACCTCAATTCCTCTAACACTCTTGTCTTTAGTTGAATTAACATGAATAGATAAAAAATAATCTGCTTTAAAATTATTTGCTATCTTGGACCTTTCACTAAGTGAAAGATACTTATTTGTAAGCCTTGTAAACTTAATTTCTAGCCCACATCCCTTTAATAATTTATTTAGCTCTTTTCTATAGGGGGTAGCATCCGGAAAATGCAGAAATCGTACGTTAAGCAAAATTAAGCTAGTGTTTGCAATGGTTTTAGCATTTTAAGTATTTTTTACAAATTTACTAAAAATCAATGTTTTTGATAAACTTAATAACTATTCTGATACAGGTCAATTGGGACTATCTAAAGCCTTGATTTTACTTGGTTTAATATGTGTCCGTGTATGTATAATATTATGCAGAAAATAGATACTTCAACCTTAATTGCAATGGCGTTGTCTTTAGGAATAGGTATATCAATTGGATTATTTTTATTATCTGGAACATTTTATTTGATATGGAGATTTATCAGAGCCATTGAAACTAAATAAAAGCCCCACAAATGAAGTTATTATTTTTTCTATGGAGTACAGTTCCCAGTCAGTCTGCACTTCGTCAGACTTTCCTTCGTAGGGGAGTCCCCCATAAAGATGTATTCTTACTAAAATTGTAGTAAAAGGTGATGCTTTCGTGTACACTTATTTTTATAAGTTTTTGTCACTTTTATATTTTTTGAATATGTTGGTATAACTTTCGTTCATAGTTTATACACAATTTTTATACTATTATAATTTCCTTGTAATTAAAAAAATGGCATCAAAGATGCCACCTTTTTGCTAGAGTTTTTTTATTTTTCTCACTTATTATAGTTTAAATATTTACCAAATTCATCCCATGTTAGTTTAAATTTAGGAATACCTACATAATACGGAGCTATTTCATAAAGTCCAAAATAAACTACAATACCATCTTCTTCTATATAAAAACTTTGATTATCACTTATTCCTTTAAAACCTTGTTCTTCGTTAAAATATATATCTTTATTTTCTTGTATTTGTTGCTTTATATATTTATCAATTATAGTCTTATAATTAATATCTTTCTTAAACATATCTTTTAATTTTATTTCTTTTCCACTTATCAAATCATAATTAAATGCTTTTAAATAACTCATTCCATGTGCACCACCTGTAAATTCATATAACTTCATAGGTATGCTTATTAAATTATTTTTATTATAAGTAACCTTATAATCTGAATAAGCTTCGTATTGATACTTCATATATTTTTCTTTAGATTTTGAAAATATATCTTCATATTGTTTTTTATAATCTTTTGACTCTTCTTTTATCTTTTCTTTAAAGTTAACGCTATAATCACGCATTATTTTATTAATATTTTCAATTCCTTTAATATTAAAATCTTCATTTTCTAAATATTTATTTTCAATTTTTAAATAAGGATAGCGAATATCAGACTTGAAAAATTCTGTATTTTCATTTATATTTTTTAGTTTTATATTAAAAATATCATTAACATTCATTTTTTTATATTTAAGTAAAGATATTTCTACATTTTGTATTTTTTCCATATTTATATTTTCATTTAAATTAGCATATAAAAAAGATGTACTTAAAAGCACGCTCATCAAACTTACACATGTTATTTGTTTTGACTTTTTCATCATAAGTACTCCTTAATATTTTTAGTTTATATTAAATATAGTTTCTTCTATACTTATATATCTATACTAAAAATATCATTTAATATTTATAGTAATTAAAATCAGTATCAAAACAGATGTAAATTTAAAATAGTTAAACTTCTTGGTTATTTAGCCAAGCTTGCATTAATTCTTCTAATTTCTCATTTAGCAATATTCTAGCTTCGTACAATTCATTAATTTCTTCATAGTTATTCTCTAATAAACTCAACTTACCATCAACCTCTTTAATCTCTCTTTCTATCACAACTATGTCTCTTTCTATATTTTTTAAACTTTGTTTTGGAGTTAGTTTTTCTTTTGATTTCTCTTTTTTCTTTATATACTCTTTATTAATGTTTTTAGATGTATTTATTTTTATAGATTCTTCTTTTTTTGACTTATAATAATCATAATTGCCTAAATGCTCATTAAATATATGCTTATCAAGTTCTACAACTTTATCTGCAATTTTATTTATAAAATATCTATCATGAGATACAAAAAGTACAGTTCCTTTAAAATCTAAAATCGCTTTTTCTAGAACTTCTATAGAACTTATATCTAAATGATTTGTAGGTTCATCTAATATTAATAAATTAACTTTATTATAAAGCATCTTGCTAACAGTTAACCTTGTCTTCTCTCCGCCTGATAAAGAACCTACTTTCTTAAATACACTTTCTTTGGTAAACATAAACTTAGCTAAGTAATGTCTGATATTTGCATCTGATATTTCACAATTTCCTCTAAACCAATCTATAACACTAACTTTATCATCTTCAAATTCAATATTTTGAGGTAAATATCCTAAACTTTTATTACTTGAAATCTTCATATGTCCACTATCAATGCTTTGTTTTCCAATTATTATATCTATGAATGTAGATTTTCCAGATCCATTTTCACCTATAAGTGCTATTTTTTCTCCATATCTTAAAGTAAAATTAGCATTTTTTAAAAGTTTTTTATCTCCAATACATTTACTTACGTCTTCCATTATTACTACATCGCTAGATCCTCTATCACAATTATTTATATCTAAATTAATTTGCTTTGACTTAGTAGCTGATATATCTATTTTCTCTATTTTATCTAATCTTTTTTGCATACTATTTGCTCTTTTTATAAATTTTTCATTTTCACCATTTCTTGAAAATACCTTTAATCGTTTTATAGATTCTTCCATTTTATTTATTTCTTTTTGTTGTTCATTATATTCGTGTAATAACAGCTTTAAATCTTCTTCTTTTGTATTCACATACTTTGAAAAATTACCATAATAAGTTTTACTATTTAAATTTTCAATTTCTATAATTTTACTAACTGTTCTATCTAAAAAATATCTATCATGCGATATTATAATTACACTACCTTTATATTCTTTTAAATACCCTTCTAACCAGTCTATAGATTTCATATCTAAATGATTACTTGGCTCATCTAATAACAATATATTTGGATTTTCTATAAGTATTTTAGCTAGCATTATAGTTGTTTTTTCTCCACCACTTAAACAGTTGAATTCCTTTTCTCTCATTTCGCTTTTAATATTTAATCCTTCGCATACTTTATTTATTCTAGTGTCCTTTTCATATCCACCTAAAATTTCATATTTTTCTTGTAATGATGCATACTGGCTTAATGTTTTATCTAGAGTTTGATTATTATGCATACTATCTTCTAATTTTTTTAATGATTCCTCTATTTTTACTAAATCTTTAAATGCACTATTTAGTACATCTATTACTGTACAATTATTAAATGAATTTATTTGTTTCAAGTATCCTATTTTACTACCCTTTCTTATTAATATATTCCCCTCATCGTAATTTTCTTCATTAGTTATAATATTAAAAATAGTACTTTTCCCACATCCATTTCTTCCAACTATAGCTACCTTTTCTCCCCTTTCAACTGAAAAACTTATATCATTTAATATTAAATTTGCTCCAAAATACTTTTTTATATTTTTCAACTCTAACTCTATCATCATCCATTCCTCCTTTTATTTTTACGCAAAAAAGCCTGAGCAAAATACATGCTCAGACTTTTAAAAAAATCCGAATAAGAAACCCTATCCAGATAAAATTTTAATAAATTTTATATTTGGTTAAAGTATTATACTTGCTTTATAAATTCAAACATTTAATTTTAGACGTACTTATCCCATAAATAGCTTTTCTTGCTGAAATATTGAAATTAACTTCTCTAACTTTTGACATTTGATCAATAAAACAAAGTTTCATTCTTTAACCCTCCTTTAAAATGTAATTAATCTATTCTAGAATATCTCCAATTTCCAAATAATTCAATCTTTTTTTATAATTTTTATAGCACGAAAAAGCACCTATCAAATTGACTATAGATATCTTCTTTTAGTGCCTTATTTTCAATTTCTGGTTTAATTTGGGTATGCGCTAGATACTTGTCATAGACATCACGTGATACTTTTAATATTTTACATATAGTTATAATATTGAAATTTTTGTTGTTTTGTTCCTTGAGAAAGGTAAAATACTTTTTTAGAATTTCACATTCCTTTTGTAGAGATTCTATTTAACTTTTTGATTTTTTTATTTCAAGCTCACTATTTATACGAGCATTTCCATGACTGCTAGAAGCTTCATCACCATTAGTTTTATATTCATTTATCCATCTACAAACCAAATCTGTAGAAAGTTCTAATTCTTTAGCTATTTGTGTTGTTTTTTTACCTTCCTCAATGACTTGTTTAACAACTTTGAGTTTAAACTCTTTGTTGTCTTTTTTTATTCGCATAAAACTCCATACCAACATCTCCACCACCGATTACAATAGCACTTTTACCTACATTTATCTTACCGTCTTTACTTTTTGCTTCTGCTAAGAAACAACTACAAATGTATCTTTTAATAATTAGAACTTCATACAAAAAAGAGTATCTTTTAATGATTGAATTCATTTTAAGATACCCTTTGTAATAATAGAAAATTATAAATTATAACTTTCTATAAAACTCTTCTTTGCATTAACGATGTGGGCTCTAGATTCTTTTTCTGCTAAAACTTCATCACCTTCTGCTATAGCATCTGCAATCTTTATATGTTCTGCTAATGCTAATTCTCTTCTTTTAATATTGTTTAAGCTTATTTTTCTTAAACTCTTCAAGTACTCATATATATGCTCTAATTGTTCGACTAATCTTTTATTTTTACTTGCATGAAGAATTATTGAGTTAAATTCTGAATGTGCTGTTGCATATTTAGTATACTCCATATCACTTGTATTACCCTCCATAATACTTAGTATTTCTTTTAGCTTTCTTATTTCTACTCTAGATATATTTAGACATGCAAGTCTTACAGCTAACCCTTCTAAAACTTCTCTTAAATCATATATTTCAATAGCATCTTCTATTGAAATTCCTTTTACCAATGTTCCTTTTCTTGGCATATTAATAGCTAGCCCTTCTATCTCTAGCTGTCTCAATGCCTCTCTAACAGGAGTTCTACTAACTCCCATACTTGATGCAATTATATTCTCTACTAATCTATCCCCTGGTTTTACTTTATTTTCAAAAATAGCATTTCTAAGTTCATATAATACTATTTCTCTCATTGGTCTTAAATCTGAGCTTTCTACTTTATTAAATATCGTTTCCACTTTAATTACTCCTTATTTACAGTCATTATTAAATTATACCCTAAGTTTTTTGTATTTTTCAATGATAAAAATTTATTTCTAATATATTTTTTCTATACATATAAAAATATGCACCTGATAGATTATACCATCAAAGTGCATATTTTTATCTATTAAATAATAATTAATTAAGCAAAAAACTTAAGTAATACACCTGCAACTACTGCAGATCCTATAACTCCTGATATATTTGGCCCCATTGCATGCATAAGTAAGAAATTTGAAGGATTTTCTTCTTGTCCAATTTTTTGTACAACTCTCGCTGCCATTGGTACTGCAGAAACCCCTGCTGCACCTATCATTGGATTTATCTTTCCTTTAGTTAACTTACACATTAACTTACCAAATAATACTCCTGATGCTGTACCTACAGAGAATGCTGCAAGTCCCATTGCTATTATACCTAAAGTTTGTACTGATAGTAATGTTTCAGCATTAGTAGTTGCTCCAACTGTTAATCCTAAGAATATAGTAATTATATACATTAATGAGTTTTGAGCAGTCTCTACTAACTTTGGAACTATACCTGATTCTTTTAATAAGTTACCAAACATAAGCATACCTATAAGTGGTGCTGAAGTTGGTAATAATCCTATAACTATTATCATTGCTACTACTGGGAATACTAATTTCTCAGTTCTTGAAACTGGTCTTAATTGTTCCATTTTTACGTTACGCTCTTCTTTAGTTGTTAATGCTCTAATGATTGGCGGTTGTATAACTGGAACTAAAGCCATGTATGAATAAGCAGCTAGTGCTATTGTTCCTAATAAATGTGGTGCTAATTGTCCTGTTAATTGTATTGCTGTTGGTCCATCTGCTCCACCTATTATACCTATAGATGCTGCTTCTGGTCCTGTAAATCCTAAAGCTATTGCTCCTAAGAATGCAAAGAATATACCAAATTGAGCTGCTGCTCCAAGTAACATTGTCTTAGGGTTTGCTATCATTGGTCCAAAGTCTGTACCTGCACCTATACATAAGAATATTATTGGTGGGTAGATACCAAGTTT
Organism: Peptostreptococcaceae bacterium VA2; assembly: GCA_000686145.1. Taxonomy (GTDB): domain Bacteria; phylum Bacillota; class Clostridia; order Peptostreptococcales; family Peptostreptococcaceae; genus Romboutsia_D. Next base: position 1,914,565 of record JMMB01000007.1, read on the forward strand.
AACCCCTTGATATAGGTAGTAGAATAATCCACCATTTTGACCATCAGTGGCTGGATTCATTAAGTCTACTCCTGGCATATTAGCAAGTAACATACCTACTGATATTGGTATTAATAGATACGGCTCGTATCCTTTCGCTATAGCTAAGTATAAAAATAAACATGCTATTCCTATTACTATTAAACTCTTTATCGACATCATTGCAAATCCTGATTCTGCAAAGAATTGAATTATCATTTCTCCCATGTTGCTTTTCCTCCTTCAGATAGCCTATTAAGCTATTTCTAATATGCTGTCACCAAGGTTTACATTTTGTCCTTTGTCAACACTTATTGATGCAACTTGCCCATCAGCTGGTGCAACTATTTCATTTTCCATCTTCATAGCTTCAAGTATAACTAGTACTTGACCTTTTTTAACTGCTTGCCCTTGCTTTACTAATACATTTAATATTGTTCCTGGCATTGGAGCAGTTACGCTTTCTCTACTTGCAACTGGCTTAGCAGCTGGTGCTGCAGTTTGCTTTGGAGTAGTTCCTGCTGCTACTTCTTCTATTTCAACTTCGTATACTTTTCCATTTAATGTTATATGATATGTTTTAGCGCTCATTTTTTATTACCTTCCTTTAAACCGTAAATTATTTAAGTTTTAATTTTATTAAATACTATTTTACTCTTTTTATGCTTGTTACGTGAAGATTTGGATTTACTTTTCCTTCTCCAGCCATTATAGAAGCTGCTATTGCAACTACTACCTTTTCTTCTTCATTATCATCATCTTCTACTACTGTTTGTGCAACTTCTTTCTTAACATCAGCTTTAGGATTTTCTTTGAATATGTGCTTAAAAGAACCTAATATAAGTGAAATCACTAATAATGTTAAGAATACTATTGTCATACTTGATAGTGTTACTGATAATGCTTGTATTAATGTTAGTTTTTCTCCCATAATATTATCACCCGTTCTCTACATAGTTACTGTTATATATTTTATTGCATTTTCGTCTTCTTCTACTTCAACTTTTGGGTTGTACTTACTTTCTAAGAATTTAGGAGCTACTTGTGGGAATAATGCATATGCTAATACATCTTCATCATTTTTCGCTAACTCCCCTGCTTCTTTTTTCATAACTTCAAATTCTGGAGCTATTAAATCTGCAGGTCTCACAGTTATAGTTTCTTCATCTCCTATTATCTTTATCTTTATTGCTTCATCTATAGGAGCTGGAGCTTGTCCATATAATCCTTTTACATAATCTTTTATTTCTTTTGGTATTAATTTGTATCTTTCACCAGTTAATACATTGAATAATGCTTGTGTTCCAACCATTTGACTTAGTGGAGTGACAAGTGGTGGATATCCTAAGTCTTTTCTTACTCTAGGTACTTCATTTAATACTTCTTCATATTTATCTGATGCACCTTGTTGTTCTAGTTGAGATAATAAGTTTGATAACATTCCTCCCGGTACTTGGTACTTTAATGTTTGAGGATCTGTTAATAATACTTTAGGATTTAATATTCCCTTACTCATATACTTATCTCTTATTGGTTTAAAGTAATCTGCAACCTCTAAAAGTTTCTCAGTATCAAGTGCTGGATTTCTATCCATTTCAGCAAATGTAATTGCTAATGATTCTGTTGGTGGTTGAGAAGTTCCTCCACTAAATGGCGATATAGCAGTATCTATTATATCTACTCCTGCTTCAACAGCTTTCATATATATCATATCAGCTATTCCACTTGTACAGTGTGTATGTAACTGTATTGGAAGATTAGTTACTTCCTTTACACGCTTAACTAAATCATATGCATTGTATGGAGTTAAAACACCTGCCATATCTTTTATACAGATTGAATCTGCACCCATATTTTCTAGAGTCTTTATCAATTCTAAGTAATATTCAGTCGTGTGTATCGGGCTTGTCGTATATGATATTGCACATTGACAATGTCCATTGTATTTCTTTATAGCTTTCATTGATGCTTCTACGTTCTTAACATCATTTAATGCATCAAATACTCTTATTATATCGATCCCGTTTTTTATAGATAACTCTATAAACTTTTCAACTGTATCATCTGCATAATGTCTGTACCCTAAAAGATTTTGACCTCTTAAAAGCATTTGTAACTTAGTATTTTTTACATGCTTTCTTATAAGTCTTAATCTTTCCCATGGATCTTCATTTAAGAAACGTATACATGCATCAAATGTAGCTCCACCCCATACTTCCATTGAATGGTATCCTACTTGGTCCATTGTCTCTAAGATCGGGATGATTTCGTCTGTTGTTAACCTTGTTGCTATTAAAGATTGATGCCCATCTCTTAAAGCAGTTTCAGTTATTTTTAACTTACTCATCTAAATATCACTCTCCTGTAAAACTTATTTAAACAAAAATTTAATTTTTTTATAGATTTTTAATACATTAGATATACTATCTTTACTACTTCATCAAAATGTTTTCACAGTCTATAAAAAATCATTATTTTTGTTATTTATGTTTAATTTTCTTTACTAATTTATTATATAATTTAATACTTTGTATACCAAGTTCTTTTTGTGTTTTTTTAGTATTCTTTTGCAATTTTTGTAACAAATTGTATACTTTATTGTTTTTTTGTATACTATATTGTCAAATTTCGTTGGCATTTTCACACTTTTGAGTTAAAATATAAGTAGGATAATTTATGAAAGGAGTATAGAATATGTACAATTGGATGGATGAATTTGTAAATAATACAGATCTATCTCAAAATAGGCCTATTAGAGAAGTCGTATATGAGGGCTTAAGAAGCACATTAATTAGTGGAAAAGTTCCTGTAGGAGAAAGAATAATAGAGAAAGAATATGCTCAAAGATTAAATATAAGTAGGACACCTGTTAGAGAGGCCCTAAAACAGTTAGAAACTGAGGACCTAATTGAATATATACCTAGATTAGGAGTTGTAGCTAAAAAAGTTACTAAAGAAGATGTTATTGAAATATATAGAATTAGAAAATCACTTGAATTTTTAATTATATGTCAAGCTATGGAAAACATTACCCCAGATGAAATAGATAAAATCTCAGAACTTTTAGATTTAACTGAAGATTTTAATATGCAAGGAAATATAAATGAAGTTAATAAATTGTTCACAGAATTTAATTTCTTAATTAGTGATGCTTCTAGAATGAGAAGATTGCCTATGATGATTTCTAATTTAAGTAATTACTTACAAAGATTTAGAAATATTTCTATATTAGATGATAAGAGAAGAGAAAGAGCTTTATATGAGCATAGACAAATATTGAATGCTATTGTGTCTAAAGATAAAGTTTTAGCTGAAGAAACTATAAAAGCGCATCTAGAGGTTTCTTTAAATGTAGTTTTAAATGAAATAAAGTAAAATCAAATCAGTTGCCAAAAGGGAATATCTTAAAGTGATCTTAATCCTTTTAAGATATTCCCTTTTTATTATCTATTCATATATTTATTTTTTATATCTAGTAAGAATATGCTTACTGCTAGTAAATCTGCACATCCACCTGGACTTATATTTTCTTGTATATATTCTTTTTCTAATTTTTCAATTCTATTTTTTCCTTCAACGGTATTAACTCCACCTATTTTTAATAAGTCTTTTGCATCAGATTGTACTTTTCTTAAGGTTTGTATATCTTGTCTATAAACTACCGTACTATCTTCAACTACAGACATAAGATGAATTAATATTTGAGTATACAAATTATTTCCATCTAAAGTTGTATTTTCATATTCCTTGATTATATTATCGAAAACTACAGATAGTCCATCTTTTACTTGCCCTCTTATTCCTGTAAATCTATGGTATAAGTACAATTTTTCTCCATGAGTTAATTCTTTTTTTAAGTTAAGGTCTTTAAAATCATCTAATATATCTTCTGTCATAACTTTTATTATATCTTTAATATCATAAAAGTTTTTATCTTCATAAATCGCCTTCATAGTAGCACTTATACAAATTCCCATTAAAAATATCATACCTTTATGAGTATTTACGTTATTTGTAGCTTCTAACATTTTTTCTTCACATTCTAAACCTATATTTCTAATTATATCAAATATATATTGCGGGCTTTTATATGTATAAGAAAACTTAGCCATTTCCTTTAAATATGGTGTTATTGCCATTGAGCTATTTAAAAATGTATAATAGTTCATATCTTTGTGAGATCCATCACTTATTGGGGATACTAATCCAAAAGATGGAAATGTAGATACCTCACTTATCATAGCCTTAAGAGCTAGTTGAGAAATATTATACGATATATCTTCTATGAATTCTTGTTTTTTTTTATATCTCTTATATAATTCATCAAAATATTTTTTAATTTCGTCTATACTATGAGTTTGAGCTCTTGAACATATTTTGGCATCTAAGTCACATATAAAGCATTTTCTAGGTGCTTTATATAAATCTGATCGTGATATACCTATTATTTTGTCATTTTTATATGTGTATACATCTATATCAATACAACGCCCAAGAATATGTTTTTCTTCTATCTCTATCATAAGCTTTTTGATGCTTACAAAGTCTGCTCTAAATAAAAGATGGCATACTAAACCTTCTCTATTTTTATATTTATCATTATAAACTATGTATTTTTTATGATAAGTCATTATATCACTATATATTATATTAACTATATCATCTGTAATATAATTTGATTTTTCAAGTCCAGGATAATTAATTCTTATTGTAACTAAAGTTTTATCTTTATTTTTTTCCATTAACTTTTCTTGATTATATACTCTTTTTTCTCTATCCATTAAAAATGCTTGTATCGAATCTGTATTCATAATTGTTCTAGTAAAAAATCCACTTAGTTTAATTTAAAACTAAAGCTTATTGATTACTATTTCACCTTCCTCGCTAATTAAAAAATCTAATGTTGTTTTAGGTACTAATTTTTCTACTTCTTTTATGTTATTATCTTTTAGTAATTTTCTTACTCTTGATGCACTTATTGCATCATCTAATATTTCTTTTCTATCAATAATATCTACTTCTACATTATATTTAGGAAGTACTTCTTTTATAGTTTCATTATATATATTAGTTACCTCGCAATGTAGTTCACTACCTACATATCTTTTAATTATATTAAATCTAGGAACAAAATATTTTCCAAATATATTACAGTCTAACTTTGTATATTCCTTAAGTATATTATCTTTTTTCTTTAAGAAATAATTTGGAAATGTTGCAGATGATATTACATATTCTCCTGCTGGTATTACTACTATATTACTTAAATCTTGAGTCCCCACCTTAATAAGTTCATATCTTACTTCAAATGGAAATACTGATTTATCCTCTTCTACAACAAAAATTATTACATTTTCATTTTCACTACTTGCCTTTTCTATTAAATATCTATGACCTAGTGTAAATGGGTTACAATTCATTACTATAGCTGCATATTCTTTATTTCCATCTATTTCATAATCGCTTTTTAATTTATCTAAGCTTCTATTTATATTTTTGTTTCCAGTTTCTAGTAAACTTACTTTATCTGTTGTAAATATAGTTTTATATGCTAATGCTTCAAATATATGTTGATTTTCTGGTTTAGTAAATATAAAACTATGATATTTATTTTCTAAAAATAGTTTTTCTGTAACCTTTGATATTAAATTATTAGAAAGTCCAAGCCCTTGATAATTTTCATCAATAGCAAAGCACTTAAGTATATTTTCTTTTTTTGAACAAGTAGCTATAATATTCTCTACATCTTTTATTACTACACTATAATCTACCTCTTCATATTTTAAGTCAAATCGGCTTAAAAATTCTTCAACTTTACCAACTTCGTATTTTGATTTTAAATTTACATTCTCTACATTATAATATATTTTCAATCACCTCCTTAGACTCCAAAAAATTTATTAGCAAGTGCAAATACTATTATACCTAAAAAAATTATTATAAGCATTAATATTCTATCACTTAACCTAGATATTATATATTGTTTATTTTTATTGTTTTTTTCACACATTATTACACCTCTATTTTAACAATTAGTCAACTAATTATAAAATACTTATTATTAGAAAAAGGTATTGTAATTTACAATACCTTTTTAAATATATCATTTCAAGATTCTAATAAAATACATTAGTCTATTTATTGAATTTGAAATGAGTATGTATTAATTTAAACTATACTAGTTATATTAAACTATAAAATAAATCATCAATTAAAATGCTTGGTAAGTCAAATTACTAGCCATCTACTCTTGTAACTAAACTTTATCATCCAAATCATTTATGAAATTTTATAAAATTATACCATCTACTTTATAATCTTATAAATTTATTCATTAAAACTTTTCTAACTCTACAAATATAAAATAAATCATCAATTAAAATTCTTTGGTAAGTTAAATTACTAGCCATCTACTCTTGTAACTAAACTTTATCATCCAAATTATTAATAAGTTTTTATAAAATCATGCCATCTACTTCATAATTTTATAAATCTACGTATCTATACAAAATTGCAAATATCTACTTTTACAATTTATATATTCAACTTAAAATTACTTCTTTATTTTTTTTATCGTATCTATTATACTACCATCTCTATATTCAACTACAGCAACTACTTCATCAGTAAACTCTATTTCTTTAGGAGTTCCAACTAATCTTGTAGCCATTGCTCTTACTTCTTCCATAGTTATAAGATTAACATTAGCTTCTTTAAACTTAACCATTAAATCTTGTCTTCTTGGGTTAACTATTACACCGTAATCTGTAACTACAACATCAACTGTACTTCCAGGAGTAACAACAGTAGTTACTTTATCTATTATTGTAGATAATCTACCTCTTGTAAGTGGTGCAACAAGTATTGATACTTTAGCCATTGCAGCTGTATCACTGTGTCCACCAGATGCAGCTCTTATAACTCCATCAGAACCAGCTATAACATTAACATTAAAGTCTGTATCTATTTCAAGAGCACTTAATATAACAAAGTCTAATTTGTTAACTGCTGCTGATTTATTTCCTATTGAAGCATAGAAATCTGCACTTACTTCAACATGCTTTTCGTTTCTTCCTACAGACTCAGCTGCAGTTAAATCAAAGCTTTGAGTATCAAATAATGTATCAACTAGTCCTTCTTCTAATAAGTTAACCATAGGTCCTGTTATTCCACCTAAAGCATAACTTAATTTTATATCTCTTTTTATAAGTTCTTCTTTAACAAATCTTGTAACAGCAAGTGTAGCTCCACCAGAACCTGTTTGCATTGAGAATCCATCAACGAATAATCCAGAAGCTTTCATTACTTCTAAAACTCTTTTCGCCATTAATAATTCTTTAGGGTTATTTGTAAATCTAGTAGCACCAGACATTATCCCTTTAGAGTCTCCAACTTCATCAACTACTGCAACGTAATCAACTACTGTTTGAGGTATACTTTGTGGGAAATTTGGATACGCTACTATAGTATCAGTTACTACTACTACTTTTTGTGCATAATCTGCATCAACTTTAGCATATCCTAAAGATCCACATATAGATTTTCCTACAACACCGTTTGCATTACCCATACAGTCAGCTGAAGATGCAGCTAAAAATGCTACGTCTATCTTAACATTTCCTGAGCTTATAGCTCTTGCTCTACCACCATGAGAACGTATAACTGTTGGATTATCTCCTAATAAACCTTCAGAAACAGCTGTAGCTAATTTCCCTCTAAGTCCACTAGTTTCTATTCTATCTACAACACCGTTTTCAATATGAGCAACAAGACCATCATGAGCACTAGTTAATGAACTAGCTGCTATTCTTAAATTCTTAATTCCCATTTCTGCTAATATATCAACAACCATCATTAAAAGCTTATCTCCCGCTCTAAAGTGGTGGTGGAAAGATATTGTCATTCCATCTTGTATATTGCATTTTTCTATAGATTCTCTTAACGATCCAACTATTTTATCTCTTCTTACGTGTTCCTTTAAATTTTCACTATCAGATTCAACCATTCTATCATATGGTTGATTATCAAAAGGAGCAACGTAAGCTAATCTATCTTCATAACCTTTTATATTCTTTAATAATTCTTGGCTAACTCTTTTAGTTTTCATTACTACTTGTCACCTCCAACTAAAACACCTGCAGCTTCTGCAAGTTGTAGAACCCTTTGAGCTCTTTCTATTATTGGCTTATCTACCATTTTACCGTCTACAGTGAATACTCCTAAGTTTTGCTTTAAAGCTTCTTTAGTAGCATCTACTATTTTTCTAGCTTTTGCTATTTCTACTTCACTTGGAGTGTAAACATCATGTATAAGCTCAACTTGCCTTGGATGGATTAATGATTTACCACCGAATCCCATTCTCTTTATAAGATTAGCTTCTTTTAAGAATCCTTCATCATTCTTTACATCAGCATAAACTGTATCTAATACTTCAAGACCACAAGCACGACCTGCCATAGCTATCATACCTCTGGCAACGTATAACTCATCTCCTTCAGGAGTTCTTGTAGTTTTCATACTTGTTACGAAGTCTTCTCCACTTAAAGCCATACCTATTAATCTTTTAGTAGGAGATTTAGCTATGTTAAAGCAGTTCATAACTCCTAATGCAGTTTCTACTGCTACCATTATCTTAGTAGAACCAACTTCTATGCCAACTTCTTTTTCTACTTTTTCTATTTCAGCATCAACAGCCATAACATCTTCTACTGATTCAGTCATTGGTATTCTTACAACTTCAACTCCACCAGTTACTACAGCTTTTATATCATCTTGCCAGAATTCTGTAGCAAGTCCATTTATACGAACTACAGTTTCTATTCCTAACTCTTTATAGTAATCACCTAGGTTCTTTAACATATTATGTACTAAAAATCTAGCAGAATCTTTTTCTGTTATTGCAATAGCATCTTCTAAGTCAAACATTACTGAATCTGGCTTATATATATGAACATCTCTTATTATTCCAGGATTATTTCCAGGAACGAATAACATCGAACGTCTTAGTTTCATTTGTTTGTTCCTCCCTATATCCACTTATAATCGTTACATTGAGCTGAACGATATATAGCAGTTTCTACTCTACTTTTTATTACAGGGTCTATAGCTCCCTTATCATTTGCAAATACTTTTGCATTTTCTACGTTAAGTTCTTTTAGCGTTTCTCTAATAACGTTTTCAATTTGTTCTCCAAATTGAGCTTTTACTGTACTTTCAAGTTCTACTGATACCCCATTATCACTTGGTTCTATGATAATTTGTATATCACTTGACTCTAATGTTCCAGCACTAGCTACCACTTTTAATTTCATAGCTACTGTTCCTCCAATCAGCTTTATATAGTATCCCGGTATACAATCATTTTATTTTGTATACCAAATCATATTTTTATTATATAAGTATTCTTTTCTTTATTCAATATCATTTATATATTTTTTTAACAATTTTATTACAACAACTTCATAAACCACCATTTTTCAACGTTTAAACAATGTTCTTTCAGTGTTCTTTTCATTATTATGTTTTTATTTTATAGTAAAACACCTCATACTAAAAAAGAGCTGCCTCTTTAAAATGATTATAATCATTTGAGACAACTCTATATTTATTCATTTTATTTTTTAATAATATTAACTATATAGCTATTATTCCGAATATAACACCACAAACTAACATTATTAAACTTATTGCGTATAACCATCCAAAACAGAACTTTATATGTTCTTTTATGTCTATCTCAGCAAGTCCTAACGCTAAGAATGTTGGTGGTACTAATGGACTTATTAATAAAGCAACGTTTTTTCCTATTATCATAGTTAAAGCAACGTTTATAGCTGTTATTCCGTAAGTTTCAGCAACTTTTATAACTAATGGAAGTAATCCATAGAAGTAAGCATCTGTACCAAGTACCATACCTAAAGGTAATGCAAATACACCCATTATTAAATGTAAGAATGGTCCTGCAGAAGCTGGTATTAATCCTAATACTGCTTCAGACATAGCTGTTAACATTCCACTGTCATTTAATACTCCAACAAAAACTCCTGAAGCTAACATTGTAGCAGAAACTAATAATGCAGATGCAGCATGAGCTTTTATACGTCCTTCTTGTTCTTTTACTGTCTTAAAATTAACCACAAGAGCTGCACAAAGGGCAAGCATGAATGCTAATGTAGCTGGTATAGCATCCACTACAAGTATACCTATAACTATTGTAGTTAATAATATGTTGAACCAAGCAAGGTTTGGTCTCTTAAGAGCTGCAACTTTTTCATCTACTGTAACAGCAACTTGACTCATAGCTACATCTTTAGAGTCGCTAGATATCCCAGCTCCACGCTTAGATTCTCTTAAACCTAATATTATAGCAAGACCTATTGTAGTTATAACACCTATTATTTGTATTGGTATTAACGTTTTCCACAGTACATTCGCGTCCATTCCTAAAACTACTGCTGTTCTTACTGTTGGCCCACCCCATGGTAATAAGTTCATTACACCCATAGCTGAAGCAACTATTAATAACAATACATTTGCTCTTATGTTAAGTTTTTTGTATATTGGTAACATTGCTGGTACAGTTATTAAAACTGTTGAAGCCGCACTACCATCTAAATGTCCTAATATACCTATTATTGCAGTAACTACTGTTATTGCAACAACACTGTTCCCAGCTTTTTTAACTAACTTGTCAATTAAAACATCAAACATTCCAACATCATTCATTACTCCAAAGTATGTAATTGAGAATATGAATAATACTGCATTTCCAGAAGTCTTATCTATTCCTGCCATTGCAAATTCACCTATTTGAGATGGTGAAAATCCTGCAAGTAGACCTCCTATTGCTGGTAACCCTATAAATAATATTAATGCACTTGCTTTGCCTTTAAGTAAAACATACATCATTATTGCTATCATAGCAAAACCTATTAAAGATAACATTTAAAATTCCTCCGTTGTGATAAAATAATTTTTTTTTGAAAACTTATCTTTGATTGTAGATGTATGATAAGGTTTTCATAGCTAATTCTACATAATTTATTTTTAGATAATAATAAATTATGTAGATATTTTCAACCCTTATATTTAGATGGAACATAAGGTTTGATGATGATTTATTTTATATTACACAAACTAGAGTTGCTCATTATTTTATTTACTTGAGCTATTTTATAATAACATCTCCATATTCATTTTTCAACAATTTATGTGCTGTTTTTTATATATACCATGTTCTTTTAGTGCTTTTTATTGGTTTTTTGCTGTTTTTTTATACTTTATTTACCTGCTACCGAAATTTCCTTAACTATAAGTGAAGGAGATCCTACATTACTCATAGGGAACTTCAAATCGTCTCCTACAACTTCAATATCTTTTAATAAATCAAAATAATTTCCAGCCACAGTTATCTGTTCTATCGGGAAGGTTTTAACTCCATCCTTAATATAAAAACCTTTAGCAGCTAATGAGAAGTCTCCACTTATAGGATTAGCTCCTGAATGTAGACCTGCAAGATCGGTTATCATAATACCTTCTCCTACAGTTTTTAACAATTCATTAAATGAGCTTTCACCTTTTTGTATATATAAATTACTTGGACTTACTCCTACTTGTGATGCATATGATGCTTTAAATCCATTACCTGTTGTTTTAACATTTGCTTTATGGGCTGTTTTTAAGTTGTGAAGTAAAGTAGTTAGTTTACCATTTGATACTATCTCTTTTTTTAAAGTTGCTACCCCTTCATCATCAAAAGGAGTAGATGCTAAACCATCATCTAATAATGGATTATCAACTATTGTAACTACTGGTGAAGCTATTAGTTCTCCCTCTTTATCTTTTAATAAAGATAGCCCCTTTTGAGCCGAATCTGCACTAAATATATCAGAGAAAGTATCAAGTAGTGATACCATAGCTTCATTGTATATTATAGTCTTATATTTACCTGATGGTATACTTTTTCCATTTAGTTTAGATAACGCTTCTTCAACACCTTGCTTTGCAATAGCTTTTGGGTTTACCTCATCTAAGCTCTTTGCAATAACATATCCAACTCCATCTTGTTTTTGCCCGTCATCTTCTACTACAGGTACTACATATGACATTAGTAGATTATTTCTATTGGTAAGCTCTAATCCTTTAGTATTGTAAATCCCATAACTAGAATAACTATATGATATTTTACAGCCACTAATATTCACTACTTTTTTACAATATGCCTTTGTCTCTTTTTCTAAATCTATTACAAGATTTATCATTTTGCTTGTATCTATGTTTTCAAGTTGTTTATAGTATGAACTTACTTCATCATAGTGCTTATCACCTTCATATATAAATTGAATATCATTATTTTCAATATTTAATGCACTTTCTTTAGCATTTTTAATTAACATATTCAAAGCTTCAAAATCCATAATTTCTGTATATGAATATCCCATTTTGCCATTTATTTTTCCTCTAAATGATAATCCAAAAGATTTTTCAAGGTTATATTTTTCAACTTCGCCTTCATAAACACCAATACTTAAACTTTCGCCTTGGCTATAATATATTTCACATTCTTCAAACCCACACTCTAGACCTTTTTTTAGTAACATTTTTTTAAAAGAATTAAATTCCATATTCTACTCCTCCGATCTTCCACCAACAGTGATTTCTTTTACTCTAATCATAGGCTGACCTACATTCGTTGGTATACTACCTGATGATGATCCACACATTCCCTGAGCTTGCTTTAAGTTGTCTCCAACCATGTCTATATTCATAAGTATATCGCTACCTTTACCTATTAAACTAGCTCCTCTTACAGGTTCAACTATCTCACCATTTTTCACTAAATAGCCTTCAGACACTGCAAAATTAAACTCTCCAGTCACAGGGTTTACAGATCCTCCGCCCATTTTTTTTGCATATAATCCATTATCTATTGATTTTATAATATCTTCTGGTTTATCATCTCCTGCTGCAATGTATGTATTTGTCATCCTTGAAGTCGGAGCAAATTTATAGCTTTGTCTACGAGAACTACCTGTAGTTTTCATATCCATTCTTCTTCCATTTAATTTATCTATCATATAAGATTTCAAAATTCCATTTTCTATTAAGATGTTTTTTTGAGTAGGATTACCTTCATCATCAATATTTGCTGAGCCCCAATGATTAGCTAAAGTTCCATCATCTATTGCAGTAACCTTAGTTGATGCAATTTGCTCTCCTAGCTTATTTGCAAATACAGAATTTCCTTTAGCCACAGCTGTAGCTTCTAATGAGTGACCACAAGCTTCATGAAATATTACACCACCAAAACCATTATCAATTGCAACCATCATATTTCCAGCTGGACAATTTTTAGCATTTAACATTGTGTGTGCTACTCTAGCCGCTTCTTTACCATAATACTCAGGGTCTATTTCTTCAAATATCTCAAACCCCTTGCATCCACCAGGACCTTCAAATCCAGTTTGATTCTCACTTCCCTTTGATGCTACTGCACTTACACCTAGTCTTGTTCTTATCCTTCTATCTTCTACATATAATCCTTCAGTATTAGCTATTAACACTTTTTGATCTTTATCCATATAAGATATGCTAACTTGTGATATGTCTTCACTGTATCCTTTTGCACTTTTGTATGCTGTTTTCATAATACCAATTCTTTTATCATATCCTACTTCGCTTGGATAAAGTTTTATAGAGTTTATGTTTGTAATTATCTTAGTATCATTTAAAACAACACTTACGTCCCCTTTTAAATTGCCTAAAGCTAGTGCTGCTTTATATGCAGTATCTAATAATGAGTTTAAACTATTATCATTAGTATACGCGTATACACTTTTTAAACCTTTGAATATTCTTATTCCTACACCATAGTTTCTACCACCAAGTGCATTTTCTATTTTTTCATCTATTAATCCTATTGAATTAGTTATTGTATCTTCTTCAAATATTTCTGCAAAATCTCCACCACTAATTAAGCATTTTTCTAATACTTTTGATGCTATTTCTTTTGAAATCATATATTGCCTCCAATCTACTTTCTTAAAATTTCATCTTATATATTATTATAATGTAGATTTATCCAAATATACTAATTTTTTCATTAATATTGCATAAAAAACCTTTAAAAGATATACGCTCTCTAAATTTATAAAAAATAGCAGCTATAGGTGTTCTAAGTTCATGAGAAGCATCTGATACAAATTGATTTTGAACTTCCATTGATTTCTCTGTATTTGCTAGCATTGAATCGAATATTTTTGCTAAATCTTTTAGCTCATTTTTATTTCCCGATACATCCAGTCTTTTATTTAAATTGCTAATAGAAATTGCTTCCACTTCTTTTCTCATTATATCAACTTGAGTCATTGCCTTTTTAGAAATTCTCATACTTACAAATATAAGGATTATACCTTGCAATACTTGGCTAATTTTACTTCATCTTCTATTAATACTTGAATTTGACAGCTATATGATTCTATATTAAAAAAGTCATTAAATAACTCAACTTCAACAATATTTTTAACCTTAAATTTATTTTCTTTTATATAACTAATTATCTGCTTTATACTACCTTCTTCATTTTCCTTGCTATAAGCTAAAGTTACATACCTACCCTTAGGTAAGATCTTAATATTATCCTCTATTTTCATATCAAAACTTTCCTTAATACAATTAAAAACATATCTTGGCTTTAAATATTCCTCTAACTCAAAATCATATAAGATACCTCTTTCCATATATGTGTCTACGTTTTTATCTTGAATAACCTTGTCTAACTGTGAATAATAAAGAATTTCTTTTAAACTCCCTTCTTCTCCAAAAGGCGCTACAATTATATAACGCTCTTCAAAAGGTTGAATAGAAATTTTATCATTATTTAAAATTGCCTTAGATTTTTTTACACTTGTATTTAAAGTGTCAATATTATTTATTACTTCCTCCATTTTATTTATATTTGCTTCAGCTTCAGACCTTTTTAGCTGTAAAAATTCTATTAGTTTATCAGTATCGCACTCTTTAAAGATCTCTTGAAGTTCTAAAATACTACTTCCTAAAGTTCTACATGCTTTTATAATATCTATATATACAAATTGGTCTATAGAGTAGTATCTATAGCCAGTTGTATTATCAATGTATTTTGGAATAAGAATCCCCATTTTATGATAGTATCTTAAAGTCTTTATAGTAATTTCTTTAATTTTAGATACCTCTCCAATAGAGTATAAATTTTTCATAATAAATCACATCCTTAATATTTCAATTTTTTTCTTGACTCTCCCCTTAAAGTACACATTACTATTATTATAAGGTATTTAAAGACAAATATTAAACTTAAATTTAATAATATGAAATGAGAAAAAAGTCTATTTTGATACAATTCAAGAATATCTAGATGTATTTTTATATATTTATAATTTTAACTAGAAATTTAATAAGGTAATGACTTAAATTATTTAGTCATTACCTTTACATAATTTATTCAATTTATAAATCACTTAAATAAACTTAATATTTCCTCATGTGATAGATTCTTTAAATTAGCTCCATCAGATAAATTCCCATCTATTATATCATCTATTAATTCTTTTTTACGTTCTTGTAACTTTACTATTTTTTCTTCAATAGTACCTTTTGATATAAGCTTTATAACTTCTACTACTTCCCTTTGACCATATCTATGAGCTCTATCACTTGCTTGGTTTTCAACAGCTGGGTTCCACCAAGGATCAAAATGAATTACAGTATTAGCTGAAGTTAAATTAAGACCTGTTCCACCTGCCTTTAATGAAATTAAAAATACCTTCTTGTCTTTACCTTCATTAAATTCATCCACTAGCTTTATTCTGTCTAGTGCCTTAGTTTGTCCATCTAAATATAAGTACTCTATATTGTTTTGAGATAATCTTTTACCTATACTTTGAAGTATAGTAGTAAACTGTGAAAATACTAATATTTTATTATTTATTTTGCTATATTCCTTTATGATATCTAAACAAGCTTCTATTTTTGCACTTTTACCTTTATAATCAGATACTATGATGCTTGGGTCTAAGCAAAGTTGTCTTAGCTTTGTTAAATAAGCAAACACAGTTATCTTATTTTCTACATCTCTTTTTTCTTCTAACTTGCGTTTTATATCTTCTACATAAACACTATAGATTTTTCTTTGTTCTTTGTTTAACTCTACTAAAAATTCTTTTTCTATTTTATCAGGTAATTCTTTTATAACTTGTTTTTTAGTACGTCTTAATATAAATGGTTTTATCATTCTTTTTAAGTTTTCTAACTGGCCTTCGTCTCTAATAAATATAGCATTAAACTTAGTTATATTATATAAATATCCTGGCATTATAAAATCAAATATAGACCAAAGTTCTAGCAAATTATTTTCCAAAGGTGTTCCTGTAAGAGCAAACTTAGTTTTAGCTTTTATAGCTTTTACTGCGTCTGTGCTTACAGCTGTTGGATTTTTAATATTTTGAGCTTCATCTATAATACAGTAATCAAAGTCTATTTGCTCATATTTTTCTAAATCATTTTTTAAAGAACCATAAGTAGTTAAAATAACATCGTAATTTTCTATATTATTTATTATTTTTTCTCTTTCTTTTTTTATCCCATGAGATATTCCTATCTTCATACTTGGAGCAAATTTTTCAAATTCATTTTTCCAGTTATGTACAAGTGATGTTGGAGTTATCACCAAAGTATTTTTGCCTTTTCTAGATAATAAAAATGATATAGCTTGCAATGTCTTACCCAATCCCATTTCATCTGCTAATATTCCTCCAAAGCCACAATACTCTATAGTTTCAATCCAATTTAACCCATCTATTTGATAATCTCTAAGATTTGCGTTTAAGTCTTTCGGTATTTCATAATTTATATTATCTAAATTTTTAAATTTATCTACAATAGCTTTAGTTTTGTCTGTACTTTCTATATAAGGTAGTTTCTTTTCTATAAGTAAATTTTCAATATATAATGCCTTATTTGAATTTATTTTCATATTATTTAAGTCATTAGTTAATCCTAAGCTTTCCATTAATTTAAATGTTTCTTTAGTTTCTTTTTCTTCTAAATTTATAAAACTTCCATTTCCAAGTTTATAAAATCTTTTATTGGCTTTAAAGGCATTTATTATATTCTTGTATTCTTTTTCATCTACACCTTCAATTTTAAAATTAAAATCTAAATAATGATTTACTTCTTCACCTAATCCAACTTTTATAGAACTCGATGTATATATTCTCTTTGCCTTTAATTTATCTGAATAATAAACTTCACCTATATTTTTCAGCCTATTTATCTCAAAGCTTAAGAAATCATATAACTGGCTGTCATTACCTTTAAATATATATTTACTCTTTTCTTTTTCAAAATAGTAAGTATATAACCTATATATTGCATCTTCTTCTTTTTGCATATCTTTAATTATAAATTTACCTTCATCTTCACCTTCATACTCAAAAACTATATCACAAGTTATTTTTTCTTCTTCTAAATCAAAATAGTACTTTACTATCAATTTTTTACAAATATTTGTTTCTATTTTCTTATCTATTTTAACTTCATTACATATGTTTTTTAGTTTTGGAATTACATTAGTAAGAACTTCACTTGCCTCATTATTTGTAAACCGTATTTCTTTAAATTTCTCTAGTACTGTATACAGTTTTTTATAGTATATTCCACTCTCAAAACTTAATAAGTATATATCACCTCTATAAAATACTACATCTCCCCTTTGAGATATAGGAACAGGTAGCACCTCTTCACTTTTTAATAAAATTTCATTATTTCTCATTTCTAAATCTATATTTATCGGTAATCCACCTTTTATTATTCTTGGATTATAGTACAAATTTTTATATTTAAATTCAAAGTCTTTGTACTGTAATAATTCCATCAATCGTCTTACTAAAGGTCCATTTATACACATAGATGTTTGTTCTCTTGGTGATGAATTATGAGAAAGCCCCATTCCATATTCTTCTATCATCTCAACTATTTTTTCATCATCATAAGAAAAATAATTATTTGCTACATTATACACAAAGTCTATTCCATACACTTTATCTCTTGAAGTTGTTCTTGAATATGCAAACTCCCTTAGATTTTTTAATATATACATTCTATCTATTCCTATTTTAAAATCAACTTTTATGCTATCTTCTCCTACAAGCTCAATCTTTATTTCTAATTTCACTTCTTCCTTTGGCTTACTTTTAAAATAGTTTAAAAAGTCTTTATTTATAAAATTCATTCTCTCACCTTTTTTCATTATGATAAATTCAATTATATTATTTTAAAATTATATTCGTCAATTGCAACTCTATCTTTCTATAAAAATTTAGAATTTTGGTATAAATCGCCTGCTAATTTTTCTAAAAGTAGTTTATCAATAACTCTATATCCAAACTTATCTTTTTCAATTACTTCCTTTTGACATAATCCATTAAAAGTTCTTAGTAAATGTCTATAGCTGCTACCTAAAAGTTCTGCTAAGTTCACTAAATTATCAACAAAATCTATATAACCTTTACAATTCTCAGGATTTACTACTTCTGATGCTTCATTTATATAACTAGCTAATCTATTTTCCAATGGATAAAGCAAATTCACAGAGCTATTAGTGCTTATTGCAGAAAGTTTTTCTGCTAAACTTTCACATATAAACTTTAAAAACTTACTGTCTTTTGTTAATTCATTTCGTACCTTTTCCATTGATATGCCTAAACAATAACAATCACTTAGCGCTTGAATTGTACTTGATGCTGGCTGATTTTTTACAGCCTCTATATCTCCTATAACTTGTAGAGGTTTATAAAAACTCAAAAGTAAGTTTTTCCCATTTGGTAAAGTTTTAAATACTTTAGCTTTTCCTTCTATAAGAAATGTAAAATACGACATATCTTCACCTTCTGTACATAGGTACTCGTTTCTCTCGAATTTAAAAACTTTTATATATTTTTTCACATCTTCACTAAAGAAATTGCTCATTTTTAGTTCATTATAATAATTTTCTATAAGATATAAATTTTCTATTATTTTCAATCTTCACTTTCCTTTCATTGCATACTTTATTAGATTTTTTTAGTATTTAATTTCTATTTTATATATACATGTGACATATGTCATTCTTTTTATTAATTATTTATGATAACTTATTAAGTATGAATATAAATTAGGGGGTTAGTAATGAATTATATTATCTCAATTTTTACAGGTGTACTACTATCTTTAATGTTGTCTCTAAATGGTACTATCGGCGAAATTGCCGGAAATTATGCTTCTACTGTAATAATACATGTTATAGGTCTTATAGGGATTATAATTGTACTTATTTCAACAAAATCAAAATTTAAAAATATCAAAGATGTACCTTTTTATATGTATTCAGGTGGACTTATTGGTGTTTTAACAGTTATATTTAGTAATGCTAGCTTTTCTAAACTAGGTGTTTCACTAACTGTATCAGTTTGTTTACTTGGTCAGTTAATTACATCCATAATAATAGACCACTTTGGATACTTTAACTTACCCGTAAATAAATTTAACAAGAAAAAAACAATCGGTCTTGGTATCATTATACTAGGTATATGTATAATGACTATTAAATAAGGAGGACATTATGATTTATATAATTATTGCAATTTTATCAGGGGTTACTATCGTAACTTCTAGATCTATAAATTGTGTTTTAGCAAATAAAATAGGAATGTACCAAAGTACATTTTTTAATTATGTATTTGGACTTATTGGTTCATTTTTACTATTACTAATAAGTGGTAACACTTTACAACTTTTCAATTCACAGTCCTATAATGCTATATGGTTTGCTTATACTGGAGGTCTTTTAGGAGTTGTAGTTGTTACATTATCATCTTTCTTGTCTTCTAAGGTTTCCTCTTTTTACTTAACACTTTTATTATTTATTGGTCAGCTTTTCACTGGAGTTTTAATAGATTATATATCTAATGGGTCTATCTCTATTTATCAAATAATTGGTGGTATTTTAGTTATTATTGGTCTTAGTTATAATCTTTTTATAGATAATTTGTTTAAGTAAAATAGCTATTATAATGAGTGCATATTTCACTTTATTTAATAAAAAGGAAATTTAATAATTATGTCTAATATATTATTTAAGTCTAATCTGTTAAGGAGATTATTATGAAAAAATACGAAGTGTTAAAAGAAATTTATAATCCTTGTGCTGGCAAATTCATTTTTGATACTAGCTTTCCTGATGAAATTGAAAGTGACAATTTAGAAGAAACTCTTAAAAGCTTCCTTTCTGTAGATTTTCCAAAATATAAAAAGGAAGTTTTTAGTGATGGCACAGTTATTTATATATTAAATTTACCTCTTATGGAGAAGTATAGTTTTTCAGAAATTTAATTTATGTCGTTTTAACTTATCTATTTTACTTGTAGTAAAATTATTAAACTAAATTTTCTTTATTATAAGCGCCTATACATATTCGTAATAATTATTTAAAATATATATAAACAAATGAAAAGGAGATAGCTTATATGAATTTTATAAATAAAGAGAATCATACTTTTACATTTTCAAGTTCAAACAAATCTGTTCAAACTGTAAAATCTGGTGATACTATAGTATTTGAAACTTATGACTGTAACTGCAACCAAATCACATGTGATAGTGATGATTTAGAATTACTAGATTTTGATAGAGTAAACCCTGCTACTGGTCCTGTGTACATAGAAAATGCTAAACCTAACCAAGTTTTAAAAGTAAATATAAATTCTATAGATTTACAAGGAAATGCCGTTGCAATGACTGGCCCTGGTTTTGGTGTACTTGGTGATAAGATAGAAAAAATGACTTCTAATGTTTTAAAGATAGAAAATGATAAAGCTATATTTAAAAATATAGAACTCCCTTTAAATAAAATGATAGGTGTTATAGGAGTTGCTCCATCAGGTGATGCTATAAAATGTGGTACACCTGGAAGCCATGGTGGAAATATGGATTGTAAGATAATAGCTGAAGGTGCTAGTATATATCTACCTATATTTACTGAAGGTGCGTTACTTTCAATGGGTGATGTACATGCAGTTATGGGTGATGGTGAAATAGGTATTACTGGTGCAGAGATAGGTGCTAAAATCGAAGTTAGCATTGAGTTAATTGATAACTTAACTTTAGAAAATCCAATAATCGAAACTGATGAGGCTTACTATACTATAGCTTCTGCTTTAACATTAGATGAAGCTTATCAAGTAGCTGTTGAAAATATGTTTGATATACTACTACCTAAATGTAATTTATATAAAAATGATCTTGTAATGTTTTTAAGTTTAGCTGCTGATATTGAAGTTTGCCAAGTAGTTGACCCTCTTAAAACTATAAGATTTAAAATCGGCAAAGATGCTTTAAATAAACTAAACGTTACTAATTTATTATAATTTTTTTTAAATTAAATAAAAAAATAAGAAGAATGTTGAAAATTATCAAGAGTAAATTTTAATACTTATTGTAAAAAACTAATATTTTATATTCTATCTATGTATAGTATATAAAATGTAAAAACTCCAATAGACCAATTCTATTGGAGTTTTTATTTATTAATGTATCCAAATTGTGTGTTAAATTCTTTGTGATTTCCATACTATTACCATTTTTTTATCGTTTTAATAGCATCTATAATTGCATACACTACAACAAATGCTATAACTCCCCAAGATAAACCATATACCCATTTCCAAAGAGTAAATGTATACAATGTTAGAAGTGAAAAAGATATAGTTAAGCATCCAAATACAATGCTAACTAATTTATATTCTGCCTTCTTATCTATTCTTTCTCGCTCCTTCTTAGATGAAAACATATAAGTATTAGAAAGAATTGGACCTTTTTCTCTCACAGTAAAAGAAACATAAATTCCTAATGCTATAGCAATTAAACCTAAAATGCATCCTTCAATAATACGTTCTATTCCCATAAAACCACCCTCAATATATAAATATTTAAGAACTCTATATAACACAATTATAGTATATTTTCCAATATACTATAACTGTTTATATATATCAGCATAATTAATTTTAACCTGTTCTTTAAGTTTTTTATTCTCTTCTTCAAGTCTTTTGATTTTTCTTTTTAAACTTTCTATCAGAGCATCTTTGTTATTATCATTCATTTCTCTTTTTACTTGTGATGGAGTTGGCACTTGTAATTGCTGATGTCTAAGAGTTTCAATACGTTCTCTAATATCTTTATTATCATATAAAGTTTTTTTAGTAACGCCACTTTCACTTGCAACGCTATTGAAATTAATAGGTTTTTGAGTCTTTATAAGTCTTTGTATTGCTTTATCTACCTTATCTTGAGTTATAGCTTTACGTTTACTATGCAATTCTTTTAAATGCTCTGTACGGTTGTAATCACTCATTTATTATTTTAGTTCTCCTTTTTCTTTAACTTATCTATTCTACTGTAAATTATACTTCCTTGTGATATTTTAGAGTAAATATCTTTATATAATTTTAGTAATTCTTCATTTTCATTTATCATTTCAGTTCTATTATACATTTTAGCATTTTCAATCATAGTTTTAGTTGAGTTTATTAATATTTCATACTTAATGGTATCACCCTCAAATGCTCCAACACATAGGTCTTTACAAGGACTTCCACTATTACAAGTTAAGCAAGGTGGGTGTTTTGCATAACTACATTTACCATTTGCTCTTTGCATACAAGTACCATATGGCGTATTAATTGCATTTAATTTGTGGTTCAGATATAACATCTCCATAATATCTGAAGGTATTTCACCATTATATTCTTCTTTTAATTTATCTTTTTCATCAAAGCTAAATACACCTTGTTTTGTCACTTTGTTAAATTCCTTTTTTTTAGTATCATCAAGTAATTTAGCATATCTCATAGTCATCTCTGGTGAAGCATTAACAAGTAATTCTTGTACTGTAAGTATATCAGCACCCCCATTTAACATCTTTATAGCGTAAGTATGTCTAAAAGCATGATTTTTAAAGTGATACCTATTTCCAAGTTCATCAGTTATATTGTAATCTATTGCTAATAAATTAAGTTTTTTTGAACCCATTCTTGGTTATATGGCTTACCTTTTCTAGAACCTTTATATCTAACAAATATTAATATAGCCAACATATTCGCAAGTTCATCATCTATAGGTATTCTATGACCTTCTACATAAGTTTTTTCGATATCAGTTTCTACCCAGAATTTATTATTTAATTTAACTAAACAATCTTGTTTTAATCCTAAAACGTCAGATACCCTAAGTCCCGTTTTAAACATAGTATAAATTACTGGAATAACATCTTTATGGAGATTATTTATATTATAAAATAGTTGTTCTAACACAAAGTCTGGAACATAATCTATTTGGTCAATAGACTTCTTAGGAAGTTTAGGTTTATCTTCTGGAAATACTAATATTCTAATATTTTTTTTAGGAGCAATATCGTATTCTCGTATTTGTATATCAGATAAAAATTTTTGTATTTTAGATAATGACCTTACTACGTAACCTTTAGGATTAGTATTCTTTCGGCTCGACTTTTTATTAGCATAAGTATTTAACCAGTCTATATATTTTAATATATGATGTCTTTCTAAACCTTTTAAATCATTCCAAGAAGGCTCTAAGGTGCAAATAAAATTTAAAAAATGTGGAACAATTAAAATAAATTCCTTTGCCGAACTCCAAGAAAATTTATTATTAGCGATTAATCTTTGCTTTATATATTTTTTTATTTCTTTTCTAATTTTTATATTATTTATTTTTCCAAATTTTAAGTAATATTGACCTAAAGTTTTATTAAAAGTTATTCCGTATTTTTCCAAGTTTCTTACATCCCATATATCTTTTTCCCATTCTTCTCTTTCATCAGTTAAAGAATTAAAAGATTTTATTATTAAAGTTAAAAAATTAGCCACAGAAGTTTTATTTTCATACTTCTTACCAAGTGCATTTAAAGTTGAAATAGTTTGTATATTTTTAGCATTTATCCAATCTATCCATTGAATATTTGCTTTTTCTAAATCTAATTCTTTAAATTAATTTATATTAGGATATTTTTTATTTATAAATTCTACTAATCGTCTAATATATGACCTTTGCCCAATTAAAACTGTTTGTAATCCCCATTCGTCAGAAAATAGTTTATTATATACTATAAACTTCATTTCCTTATTTATATTCTCATTATTAAACGAAAAGGATATATTTTTATTGTTGTATTTATAGTCTTCAACTTGTTTCTTAAATTGTTCTATATTACCAAAAAAGTTTACATGTCATTTATCATTTTTAAAAAAATAAGTTGTATGTATTTCTGTATAAGTTACTGATTTATCTTTATTTATTATTTTTTCAGTATACTTAGATAAAGTTTCCGTTACCTTATCTTTAGTCTCAATCTCTGTACCATGTGTAAAAATGTTTATTATATTATTTGCATTCTTCTTATTTTTAATATTTTTATTCTTTTATAGGTTTATTATTGTCCTTTGAAGTATAGTATAGTTTTTTAGTTTTATACAGCCAAATAAATACACTTATCATTAAAACACCCTTTAGTATAGTGGTTAAAGTTATACTCCACCATATACCATTTAATCCCATTAAACTCGGATTTGATATTAAATAAGCTAGAGGAACTCTTAAACCTGTTAATATTATACTTATAATCGATGGGATGTAAGTTCTTCCAAGACCTTTAAAAGCGCCTGCTGTTATAATTTCAATACACATAAAGAATTGAGAATATCCCAATATCTTAAGATATGTAGTTCCTTCAAGTACAGCCTTTTGTTCCGATATAAATACAGAGAATATATATTTCCCTCCAAATACTAATACTAATGTAGTAATTATCCCTAAAATCATAGCTATAATTATACCAATCTTACACCCTTTCGTTACTCTATCATATTTTTTAGCTCCGTAATTCTGACCAACAAAACTTCCAAGCGATACTGCTAATCCTTCTGTAGTCATCCATGAAATAGATTCAATTTGAGAACCTACCTTTTGTACTGCCACTGCCATTGGTCCAAAAGATGCTACAACTACTCCAAGTAACATTGAAAATATTGTAAACATCCCACTTTGTATTGCTACTGGTATTCCTAGCTTATACAAAATTTTATAGTATTTCATCTCTATATTTTTAAATAATTTAACTTTGAAGTACTCATGTTTACTCTTTGAAATAGTATATAAAAATAAAGAAAACACTATAATCTGTGCAAAAACTGTAGCTATAGCGGCTCCTGCTACACCAAGCTTTGGAAATCCTCCTAAGCCAAGTATTAGTATCGGATCTAATATAATATTAGCAATTAATCCTACTGTATTAATTTTAAATGGTGTTTTACTATTTCCCATTCCATTAAATATTGCTGTAAATACTGGATTAATAAAATAAAATATCATTCCTAAAGCTATTATATATAAGTAAGTTCTCGACATATTTATAACCGATTCATCACCTAAATTAAAAAATGCTATAAGATTTTTATTAAAAACAATTAAAAATATAGTATATAAAATAGATAATATAATATTTATCTCTACTGCTGCCTTAATATAAGATTTTGTTTTGTCTACACTATTTTCACCAATACTTTGTGCTACCTTAATTTCTCCACCTATTTTAGAAATCATAACAAATGCCATGGCAAGCCACGGGAAAAATCCTGCTGTTCCAACTGCTGCAACAGCACTACTTCCAATTTTTCCAACCCATATCATATCTATCATATTATAAGCCATTTGTATAAATGATGTTCCCATTATAGGTAATGACAGCTTGATTAGTTTTTTTGTTATTTTACCTTCTGTCAAATCAATTCTATTTTCCATAAATCCACCTCCATCTTTTCATATTAATTATAACAAAAAACTAGAGGAAAACTTCCATTATCCTCTAGTTTTAGATTCTATCCAATTTTATCAAGTTTTTTATTGTTCATAAATATATAAAAAGATGCTCCAAATATTATAAAATATCCTATTATACTAAATTTATCAGGAAATACATTAAATAATACTATACTTATAATAGCAGAAAATATTATATTAGAGTAATCAAATATAGAAATATCCTTAGCTGGTGCATATTTATAAGCCCAAGTTATACCAAACTGGCCAATTGTTGCAAATGTACCTGCTAACATTAAGTAAATAAACTGAATAGTACTCATAGACTTATATGAAACTATCATAAAAGGAAATATTACAACTAATGAAAATAATGAAAAATAAAATACTATAGTACTACCTTTTTCACGACCTCCAAGAACCCTTAAATAAGTGTATGCAATTGCTGCAAATATAGCACCACCTAAACCAATTAATGCTGGTATAATGTCTAAATTTAATTCAGGTTTTATTATAAAAAGTGCTCCCATAAAAGCTAATCCTATAGCTACCATTTGATTAGTCTTTATTCTTTCTTTTAAAAATATTGCAGAAAATATTATTACAAAGAAAGGGCTTAATTTATTTATCATATTTGCATCTGATAAAACTAATTTATCTATAGAATAAAAATTAAGCATTATTCCTAATGTACCAAATGTTGCCCTTAAATTTAATAGTTTTCTATTTTCTTTTTTACCAAAGAAACTTTCATTAGCTTTTACAACCATTATAAATGCTACTATACAAGAAACTAAGTTTCTAAAAAATGTCTTTTGAAATGTTGGTAAATCTCCACTTAGCTTTACAAATGTAGACATCATCGCAAACCCAAATGCTGATATTATAATACATACAATACCTTTTGTTCTATCACTCATGTTGTTTTTTATACTGTTCATCTTTTCCTCCTGTGTAGTTAACTTTAACATTAGGATTTTATCATAATAGATTATTTTATACAAATTTCATTATGTAAACCTTATACTAATCATTGCCTACTACTATTTATAATCATACATTTTTAAAATTAAAAATGAGTAGTTTATAATTATACCTTATACTATATAAACTACCCATTTTTTATTATCTAAAAAATATTTATCTAATTTTTATATATTTATTATTTCTAATAAACTTATTTTTTCTAAAGCCTTATTAAAATTCAATTTCTCTTTCTATAATCTTTCCACTCTTTATTTTTTTCTAATTTTGTTACCCTTTAGTCTAATTTAACTACTGTATCCTCTAACTTAGTTACTCTTTGCTCTATTGTTGGTAATGTATTTGAACTATTCATTTATGCTAAATATAGAACATAATGGTATTACAGCTGGACTGTTTCCTGTTCCTGACCCTTGTAATTGAACCCATACAACATCATTACATAATTTATTTATTTCTGCTACCTTTAGTGGAGAATTATTATTATTTGCTATTCTTATATCTATTGTTTCGCCTGCAGGTATAGTTATATTGTTTAAAACATTCTTTATACCTTCATTACAACAACAGAAAGGCACATCAGGACATTCTGGTATTGTTAGCGTACCACTATATGTTATAGATTGAATATTACATATAGAAATATAGAAATCATCTACTTGAACTACATCATTATTTAATGAATTTATAGTTCCATTATTAGACGGTATTGTTTGATTAAAAGTTGTAATTTGAACTGTTAAATTCGCTTTATCCAGAGCGTCTAGTGCTTGAAATAATCCACTTTGGCAACAACATTCTGTTGGTGCTGCTGGGCCTGTTGGACCTGTTGGTCCTGTTGGGCCTGTTGGTCCTGTTGGGCCTGTTGGACCTGTTGGACCTGTTGGTCCTGTTGGGCCTGTTGGACCTGTTGGGCCTGTTGGACCTGTTGGACCTGTTGGACCTGTTGGTCCTGTTGGGCCTGTTGGACCTGTTGGGCCTGTTGGACCTGTTGGTCCTGTTGGACCTGTTGGGCCTGTTGGGCCTGTTGGACCTGTTGGGCCTGTTGGGCCTGTTGGGCCTGTTGGGCCTGTTGGACCTGTTGGGCCTGTTGGGCCTGTTGGTCCTGTTGGACCTGTTGGGCCTGTTGGGCCTGTTGGGCCTGTTGGTCCTGTTGGGCCTGTTGGGCCTGTTGGGCCTGTTGGACCTGTTGGGCCTGTTGGTCCTGTTGGACCTTTACGTCCCCTTGGGCCTTCACAACAAATACAATCACAACAATCAGAATGATTACACTTGTTACAATCATCATCATGGTTATGCCTATTATTCATACAATTTGGACATCTCTCCATTTATATCTCCACCTTTAGTATATTTAGTATATTTAGTAGCTCTAGTTAATCTAGTTACTACCCTTATTAATATATGGTGTATACCTTAATGTTGTTACATATCATATCCACAATTTTATCTATTAAAGAATTGATTATTTTTAGATATATACTCATCATTAGGATTAATTTCGTATGCCTTCTTGTGATGATATATAGCTTTTTCTATGTTATTCAATTTATAATAACATACCGTAAGTTGAAGATGTGGTTTCCAAGTCCAATATTCTGGAGAAATAAATCCATAACACCCTTTTGGCATTTCTAAACTCAATATACTTTCATACCAACTTATTGCTTCTTCATATCTTTCTTCTTGATTGAAAGAATCTGCCAATCTATAAACTGCTTCAGCCCTAGGAGATGTATACTCAAAAGTTTTATATATACTTTTTCTAGCTTCAATATAATCACCTTTATAAAAATAGCAATCAGATATCTTACACATAGCATCTATTTTTTCTTCTACCCAAACGTTCATATCAGTAAATGGCTCAAGTATTTTTATAGCATCATCATAAAATTCATTATAATAAAGTTCTTTTCCATAATAATAAATGTCTCTTGTCGATAACGTATGTCCTTCCTTAAGTTTATTTCTATAAATTCTAAGGTTTCTATCTCCTACATCATGTAGTTTTTGATGTGTGACTGCTATATCACTTTCATGTACATTTCCACTAACTCCAAGATACTCATGTATAAATCCAACCCACTTGAAATTATTTTTCCTTTTAACTAATCTATTTCTTTTATATCTTAATAACGGCTCTCCATTTTCATTTAATCCTCTATGATCTGTCATTGTAACTTTATCTATATTAGAATTTAAATTTTCTTTTAGTTTTAATAATCTATCTTGATCTTCTTTAAACAATACTTCATCTGCATCTATCCAGAATATATATTCTTTTGTGGCTTTGCTAAATGAAAAGTTTCTAGCAGCTGCAAAATCATCTATCCACTCAAAATCATATATTTTATCAGTATATTTTTTTACTATATCTTTAGTTTTATCAGTTGAACCTGTATCAACTATTATAATTTCATCTACTATGTCTTTTACGCAATCCAAGCATCTTGCTATAACATCTTCTTCATTTTTTAGTATCATACACAAACTTATCGAAATCATCTTTTTCCTCCATCAAATAATTTTTCTATTTGTGGCATAACAATAGATTTATCAAAATCAAATTTATCTACTTCTTTTAAGTTTTTTATATATAATTCTCTTAATTCTTTATTTAATATCATATTTCTAAGTCCATAATATAATCCTTCTTCACTATTGCCTACCATTAATCCCAAATTGTTTTCTAATAAACCTTTAGAACCATGGGTATCTGTTGCAACTATTGGCTTTTCTAATATCATAGCTTCTATAATTGCCAAAGGTAATCCCTCTGTAACAGATGATGATACAAATACATCACTCATTTTTATCCATGGATAAGGATTTTTCTGATACCCAATAATCTTACAAGTATCTTCTAATTTTAAATTTTTTACCAATTTTTTTAATTCTTCTTCTTGTGCACCACTGCCTAAGATAATAAGTTCATTATCTATACCTTCATCTATTAGTTTTTTATGAACTTTAATTAATCTATCAAATGCTTTTTCCCATGCTAATCTACCTATAGATAAGATAGTAAATTTATTTTTTCTATATTCTATACCTTGTAATGATAATTTTCGTATTTGACCTATATCAGTTGGATTATATATTGTTTGTAGTTTGTCTTCTAATTTATTACCTACAAAATCTATAAATGATTGTTTTGCTCCATTAGATACACATATAATATCATCCACTCTACTATATAAGTCTGTTATATATTCTACTGTGTTTCCACTTACCATATAACCAAAATCACCATGAATCCAAGCTACTTTTTTTGCTTGTGGATTTCCAAATCTAGCAATTACCCATGTTGTGAATATACCTAAGAATCCTATTTCTACATCATATTTTTTTTCAATATCTAAATTAAAATTTCCATTTGAATAATCTTGATACAATTGAGTCATAGTATCATAAATATACCTTACCTTTACATTTTTATTTATATTATATAAATGACTTTTTTCCTTAGCTAATACTATTAATTCTACATTATACTTTGAATAATCAAGATTATCCAATATAGATATTAATACTTTTTCTGCTCCTCCATCTAATAGAAGATGCATTACAAATAAGATATTTTTCTTGTTATTGGGTATTTTATCTGAATTTTCATCTTTGATTATTAATTCTTGATTAGTAATTATATCATCTATCTTAAAGGTTTCAATTATTCTAATCTTATCATCTACTAAATTATCTCTATCACAAAAAACAAGACATATGTTAAAAAGAAATTTTATATGATTAACTAAATTTTGATTTGTCTCAGACTTTAAATAATTCTTATTTTGTAAGTAAAATTTGCAACTTTCTCTTAATATAATTTCTGTACTTTCCAATCTTATTTTATTAGTAGATGAACTCATTATAGAATTGTTTCTGATTCTTCTAAAAAACAATTTTTTAGGTATATAAAAAACCTTTTTTGCTAATAAGAATACCTGCAATGAATGTAGTTCATCCGGTCCTATTATTCCATCATAAAATAAAAGATTATTTTCAACTAAAAATTCTCGTTTATAAAGATTCAACCACACTGCTTGTTTGTATGCCCCTATTGGATAATATTTATTAAAGAAATCTTCTCCACTAATACATTCAGATTTTATTATTTTATCTCTTTCATAATTTTCATTAAAATCATATCCTGTATATTCTTTATCTTTAAACATCTCAGCATCAAAAGTAACTATGTCTATATCATTTTCTTTTGCTTTGTTGTAACAAATCTCCATAGCTTCTAAATCTATATAATCATCACTATCTAAAAAGTATATATATTCTCCTTTAGCATGGCGTATTCCAATGTTTCTAGTAGTAGCTACACCCATGTTTTTTTCATTTGAAATGACTTTTATAAAGTCATATTTTCCTTTATACTTATTTAGTATATATAGACTTGAATCTGTTGATTTATCGTCTATAGCTATTATTTCTATATCATCTAATGTTTGATTTATTGCACTTAATATACACTCATCTAAATACTTTTCAGTATTATATACTGGTATTATTATACTTACCTTCATATATACCCCCTAAAAACAACCTTTTATTTATATATTCTAATATCCTATATTTAATTTATGATATAAATTATTTTAAGTTCCTATATCTTTCCCTAGCGAGACATTAATTCATAAAAATAACTCAAACTACATTTATTTTTAATATTTATATAAGTATCGAGTATAAAAAATGACCTGAGGTTTAAATCAAATCTCAGGTCATTTACTATTTATTCTTTTTCATATACTCAATAGCCTTTAATGTACCCATCTTAGAATGGTCAAATGTAAGCCCACCTTGGAAATATACATTATATGGCGGCTTTATTGGAGCATCAGCACTTAACTCTATTGAAGAACCCTGTATAAATGCACCAGCTGCCATTATAACTTCATCATCATATCCTGGCATTGCCCAAGGAACTGGCTTAAC
Source organism: Peptostreptococcaceae bacterium VA2 (assembly GCA_000686145.1). GTDB lineage: Bacteria > Bacillota > Clostridia > Peptostreptococcales > Peptostreptococcaceae > Romboutsia_D. The sequence continues at coordinate 1,946,419 of JMMB01000007.1, forward strand.
ATATGAATCAACAGGCGCTGCTGCTTGTATTCCTTGACAGAATGCTATAACCTCTTCAGCACTGTTAAGTCTTACTATTTGTATTATATCACTTCTTAAATCATCATATTTTGGAAGAACTTCATATCCTAGCTTTTCAAACATTCTAGCACAATAAATTGCACCCATTACAGCTTGGCTTACTACATATGGAGCCATAAAGAATCCTTGAAGTACCGTTCTACTAGTTCCAAATGTAAGGCCACATTCTTTACCTATACCTGGTGAAGTTAATCTGTATGATATTAATTCTACTAAATCTTTCTTACCTACTATATATCCACCAGTTAAAGCAAGACCTCCACCTGGGTTTTTTATAAGTGATCCTGCCATTATATCAGCACCAACATCAGTTGGTTCCATAGTTTCTAAAAACTCACCATAGCAATTATCAACCATTACTATAACTTTAGGTTTTATACTCCTTACAGTATCTATAATTTCTTTTATGTCAGCTATTGTAAGTGATTTTCTCCAAGAATATCCCTTTGATCTTTGTATCATTACAAGTTTTGTTTTATCGTTTATTTTAGTTTTTATTCCTTCTAAGTCTACATTTCCATCTTCTAAAAAGTCTACTTGATCATATGTAACTCCAAATTCCTTTAAACATCCTTTTTCTTCTCTTATACCTATAACACCTTCTAATGTATCATATGGTTTACCTGTTACTGATAGTATTTCATCTCCAGGTCTAGCAATTCCTTGTAAGCATAAAGTTAGTGCATGAGTTCCATTAACTATTATAGGACGAACTATAGAATCCTCTGCATTAAATACATTTGCATATATTTCTTCTATTTTTTCACGACCAAGATCATTGTATCCATATCCAGTAGTCCAATTAAAGTGATTATCACTTAAATGAGCTTCTTGCATCGCTTTTAATACCTTATATTGGTTATATTCTCTTATTTGTTTTATTTCTTCAAATTTAGGTTTTATTTCTTTCATAACTTCTTCTGATAATTCAAATGTTTCGTCATCTAATCCATAGAAGTTTTTTAATAGATCTTTTGTTTCGTTTAACATATTCTTCACCTGTCTTTTATTTGATTTTAACAGTAGAATTTTATCATAATAGGTGAATTTATGCAAATATTGTTATAACCCTCTTGTCTTAACTTCATAAAAAATACCTTATTAAGTATATACAAAAAAAGTACGCTTAATAAGGTATTTGTTTATAAAATTTAAATATAAATATCCGAAAACTCAATAATAGTACTCATTATATCTGACTGTGATTGGTCTAAATTGTAAAAATATACTTTTTCTCCATCTAAAACTCTTATTGGTAATTCTACTGTAAAAATAGAACCTTTGTTTAATTTAGATTCAACATAGACATCTCCATCATGAGATTTTACAAAAGATTTAACAAGCGATAAACCAATTCCACTACCTTCATTTTTTCTAATCATAGTGTCTTCTATCTGAATAAATTTTTCAAATATTTTTTCTAAATTGTCCTCATGTATCCCAATACCGGTGTCTTCAACAGTAAAAATTAACAAATCCATTTTTTTATATACATTCACAGAAATTTTACCACCATTATCAGAAAATTTTATAGCATTTGATAGCAAATTCAAAACTATTCTCTCAATTTTATTTGGATCTGCCCCCATTATTATTTCTTCTTCATCAGTATCAAATATAATTTCTAATTCTTTGCTTTGTGCATAAGGTATTATTGATGATACTATATTTTCTAGTAAACTTATTATTTCTATGTTCTTTAATTTTAAGTCTGTAAAACCAGAGTCTACCTTAGCTACGTCTATTATATTGTTTATAAGTCTAATAAGCCTATTGCAATTTTGTTTTATTATTTTTATATTATCAGTACTTTTAGTGACATCATTGCTTTTGTTTAAATTTAAGTCTAATAATTGACTAGAAGACATTATAACAGCTACTGGTGTTCTCAATTCATGACTTATATTTGAAATGAAATTACTCTGCGATTTATTAGCACTTTCAGCAATTTCCTTTGCTTTAAGTATCTCCTCTTCATATATTTTTCTTTTATTCATGTTTACAACCAAACCTATTATTGTTACTAACAAGCATATGATAACTATTACCATAGGTATGATAAGCATTTTATTTTTTTCAAAATAAGATATCGGCTTATTTTTTATATATGCATTTTTAGGTAGCTTACTTTCTTCTCCATTAAATTCTCCAAAATCCATATACTCTATTTGTATATTTACACCTTTACCCATCCCTTTAATCAAACCAGCTTTTTGCTTATCAAAAGATGAAAAGTTTGGACTATAAGAACTTATAAACAAAATTTTTTTTTGTTCTTGTGCGTATGACCCACTTGCCCCCCATAATAATAAAATACAAAATAAAAGTATTATTACTTTAATACTTCTGCTTATCTTGTATTCCTTGCTTTGTGCATTCAACTAGATCTCTCTCCCCCTGATATAATCGTTTTAAGCTAATTATACCATGAAAACCTTTTAGTATACAAATTTTTACAATGTTAATTTTTTAATATTTACAATATTTGTATTTAAAACAAAAAAGCTAGGATTAATCCCAGCTTTTTTGTTTATACTTTTTATACTATATAATTTAAGTTTGTACTAAAATTTTTTTAGTTACTGATTTAGGTAACATATTCCATATATAAAGTGATAATGAAAAGTCTATCATACTATGTATTAAAGTTCCTACTCCAACTAATCCAAGTATTGATATAACAAATCCTTTATCATAGTATCCATCTGAAAGCGATGATCCAAAATAAAATGGTATAACTATTAAAACTTCACTAACCGCATGAATTAATGCTATAAAAAAAGAATACAATATTGAACTTTTAAAATTCTTTAGAACTCCTTTATTTTTCTTTAAGTAAAGTGAACCTATGATTACAAATACCAGATGGCTTAATGCTCTTAATACTACCGTAATTGGAAATCCTCCTAAGAAAAATCCAATTGTAGTTCCAATTGTTACAAATAATGCTGTCCCTGGTGAAATAAACATAGCTATAAATATAGCTACATGACTTGCTAACGTAAATGATGCTGGCTCTAATATTATTTTAATTGGTGAAAATAGAGGTATTATAATTCCAATAGAGCACAATAATGCTGACAATATAATTGCTTGTGTATTTAGCTTTTTATTATTCATTTTATACCACCTTATATTAAACTGTAATTATAGGTGTCTTTACACCTATAATTACAGTTTAATATTTATTTAATAACTTGTCAATTATTCATTTAAAAAAAGGATACTTATATTAACGGATATTAAACATCCATTAATATAAGTATCCTTTTTCTCTCAAAATATTTACTATTTCTTCAAAGCTTTCTTCATGTCTACATCTTATAGTATGAAGGTGTAGACCATCTGTCAATTGAGATAGAGGATTTGTATCTTCGCATTTAAGCTTTTCCATAAAGTCCTTTACATCACGTCTTGATGATACATGTAAATCACCTGTTATTTGCCCATATACACCATGTTCTACAATTACATTTACAACAGTTGCACCTTCATCTACTATTACGTTTAGTTCATCTGCTATAAAATTTTTACTATGCTTACATGCTATTGTTCTAATTATATATCCTTCATTATTTCCTTTATTATCTAATATATAACCCTTTGGTGTTGATATTATATTTAATCCTGATGCACGAAGTAGTGCTATATCTCCTACTATAAGTTGCCTACTAACATTTAGCTTATTAGCTAAATTTGTTCCACTTATTGCTTTAGTATCATTTTTTAAAATATTTACGATTTCTTCTCTTCTCTCTAAACCATTCATTTCTTACCCTCATTTCTTTATATTTATAATCTTAATTATAACCTAATAATAGATAAGTATAAATAATAAAAAAGCTCACAGATTATTCTGTGAGCTTACTTTATTATTTATTATTATTGTAACTGTTATTGTTACTGTAATTATTGTTATTAGTAGTAGTTTTGTTGTAAGTATTTCCTGATTGTTGATTAGGATTTTGGAAACTTATGTATTTTCCTGGAAGTATTGTAGACACTGCATGCTTGTATATCATGTTTTGTTGTCTATTATCACCTTCTAATAATATTATGTAACTATCAAACCCCTTAACAAATCCTTTTACTTGAACTCCATTCATTAAATATATAGTTACAGGAATTTTCTCTTTTCTTGCATTATTTAAAAATATGTCCTGTAAGTTTAATACTGAATTTTTCATTTGACAATCCTCCCGAGATCTTAATTAAATTTAAAAGATTAATATATTTCATTTGGCAATTTTATACTATTCCTCTATTCTATTTTATATAAGTTATAGTATTTTTTCAATAGTGTTAAAAATTTCTTTTTCTAATACTTTCTTGTCACTGTACTCATCTAAATTAAACCACTTGGCACTATCATATCTTCTAAACCAAGTTAGTTGGCGTTTTGCATACCTTCTAGAGTCTCTTTTTATTATTTCCACAGCCTCATCAAGCGAATACCCACCCTCAAGATATTTGATTATTTCTTTATACCCAATACCTTGCATAGATATCATATCTTTAGTGTATCCTAAACTTAATAATTTTTTAACTTCATATACTAGTCCACCATCCATCATTATATCTACTCTTTTGTTTATTCTTTGATATAGGTGTTCTCTTTCTCTATTTAGTACAATTATTATAGGATTATATTTTTCATTAAATTTCAAGTCATTAGAAAAATCATTCATCTGTTCTCCACTAAGACATACTTCTAGTGCTCTTATAACTCTCTTGGTATTGTTTTTGTGTATTCTATTTGCACTGTCTTCGTCCAATGCCCTTAACTTTTCGTGCATATAGTCTATGCCATATTCCTGTAATTCTAATGTTAAATTTTCTCGTAGTTCATTATTAGAATCTGATTTAGCAAAATCCATATTGTATATTAGAGAATTTAGATAAAGCCCCGTTCCACCAGTTATTAACACTGTTTTACCTTTTTCAGTTATTTTTTCTATATAATTATTTGCTCTATCTTGAAACTCTGATACTGAAAAAGAATAATCTGGTTTAACTTCATCTATTAAATAATGAGGTACTCCGCTCATTTCATCATTAGTTACTTTTGCACTCCCTATATCCATGTACTCATATATTTGCATAGAATCAGCAGAAATTATTTCTGCATTTAAAGATTTTGCTAATTTTATTGATAATTCAGTTTTCCCAACGGCTGTTGGTCCTGTAAGTATTATAAGTGGTATTTTTTTCATAGTTATCTTCCTATTCTACATAATTCGTTTGAACATTTTTTCGATTTCATTTTTTGAAATTTCTACTATTATCGGTCTACCATGAGGACACGTAAAAGGATTAATACATTCTTCTATTTGCTTAAACAAACTGTTTATTTCTAAGTTTTGTATTTTATCATTTGCTTTTATTGCTGCTCTACATGCCATAGATGCAAATTTTTCACCTTTTAACTCATAGTTGCTATTAATATCGTCTATATTATCTATTATTTGTAGTATAAATTTCTCACTTTCAGGAACACCAAATATAGTTGGTACACATCTTATCATTATATGATTATTACCAAAAATTTCGATTTCAAAACCAAATTTTATAAATAATTCTAAATTTTTCTCAATCTGTAACATATCTACATTTGAAAGTTCTAATACTATAGGATCAAGCAACATCTGCATGTTTATTTCACTTTTATAAAACTTGTCCATATACTTTTCATATAATACTCTTTCATGTGCTGCATGTTGGTCTAGTAAATACATACTACTTCCTTTAGATAAAATTATGTATGTATCAAATAATGTTCCAATCACACTATATCCTCTTAGTGAAAACTTATTATCTTCTTTATTTTCTTGAAAAAAGTCTTCTTGAATATGTTCTTTTTGTGTATTTTTTTCTATTTTAACTTGTAAATCTTCTATTTCTTCTTTAATAGTATCATTTTTATTTAAATTTTTATCTACATCAGACTCGTAAATATTTTCATTATCTATTGTAGTTTTATCATTACTTAATATATCATTTACAGATAGAAAAGTATCTATAGGTTTTTGTGTATCTAGCTCTACAACTTCTATATTTTTATCTAAACTAGTTTTATAAGGTACATACTCTAATTTATTATTTTTAATATCGGTATTCTTAGTTTTATCCTCACTAGTATCAATTTTTAGATTTATATCATTTAAATTTTGTATAGATTTATGTTGAATTTTCTTATTATCATAAACCTCATACTTACCTATTAATTTAGAATTCAATAATTTTTGTTTTAAAAAATCTCTAAGTTCTATATAAAGTTCCTGCTCATTTTCAAATTTTATTTCAAGCTTTGTTGGGTGTATATTAACATCAATACTAGCTGGATTCAATTCCATATTTAAAAAACATACACAATGTTTATTAATAGGAATAATTGCTTTATATGCTTCAGCTACAGCATCTAATATTACCTTACTTTTTACAAATCTTTTATTTATATAAATATGTTGTAAATTTTTATTTGATCTATATACATTGTTATTGCCTATATATCCATTTATTTTAAAATTTTTACATTCATATTCTATTTCTATTTCTATTTCTATTAAATTCTCGCATACATCTTTTCCATATATACTTCTAATAACACTTATTAATTTGTTATCACCCGGAGTGTTTAACATTGATTTTCCATTGTTTATATATTTAAACTGTATATGAGGATTTCCTATTGCTAACTTATTAATCAAATCACTAATATTTATAGTCTCAGCATGAGTTGATTTTAAAAACTTTTGTCTAACTGGCGTATTGTAAAATACATCTTTTATAATCATAGTAGTTCCATTGTTAGCACCTATGGGTTGTTTACTTACTACTTTTCCACCCTCTACAATAACTTTAGTTCCAACACACTCATCTTTAGTCTTAGTAATCATCTCCAGCTTACATATAGAAGATATTGATGCTAATGCTTCACCTCTAAAACCTAGTGAATATAAGTCATATAAATCATCAATTTTTTCTATCTTACTCGTAGCATGTCTTAAAAAAGACTTATCTACTTCACTAGATGGTATACCACTACCGTTATCAGTTATTTTAATTATTTTTTTCCCACCGTCAATTATATCAATAATTATTTTGCTGCTACCTGCATCAACACAGTTTTCAACAAGTTCTTTAACTATTGAAGATGGTCTTTCAACAACTTCTCCTGCCGCTATTTTATTTATAGTTAAGTCATCTAATATATTAATTCTATTCATATTATCTCCCTCCACAGAATATTTTGTTAACTATGGGGTGTTACAATCTTAATTCTAATTATTTTTTGCTTTTTTTTGTAAATTATAAAGAGCATTCATAGTATCAAGTGGAGTCATATTTAGTATGTCTAAATTTATAATTTCATCTATTAATTTATTTTCATCCATATTATCAAAAGATATTTGAGTTAATGCTACTTCTTTAACTATATCATTATCATTCTCTTTTTCATCCAGCTTTACATATTCTTTGTATAACTTTTCATAATTTGCTTTTTCATTATTATAAGTTTTGATAAGCTCAGCGTGATTGATTTTCAAAGCTTCATATTGATTTTTATATTTTTCATCTCTATAATCACTTTTATTTATTTCCTCTTTATTATTTATAGCTATATTTTCATATACATGTTTTTTTTCTAGGTCTTTTAGTATATTCCTTGATCTATTTATTACCTCATCTGGAAGCTTTGCTAGTTTTGCAACATATATACCATAACTTTTATCTGCACCTTGAGGAATTATTTTTCTTAAAAATATTATATTTTCATTCTCTTCTTTAACTGCTATTGAGTAGTTTTTAACATCATTAAACTCTTGATCTAAATCAGTAAGTTCATGGTAGTGAGTTGCAAATAAAGTCTTACATTTAATATTTTTTTGAATATATTCGACTATTGACCAAGCTAAACTTATACCATCATAAGTGCTTGTACCTCTTCCTATCTCATCAAGTATTACTAAACTTTTATCTGTTGCATTTTTAAGTATATGAGATACTTCGCTCATCTCAACCATAAAAGTAGATTGACCTTGACTTAAATCATCACTTGCTCCAACTCTTGTAAATATTCTATCAAGTATTGGTATATTTGCATACTCAGCTGGTACAAATGAACCAATATGTGCCATTAAAGATATTACTGCACTTTGTCTCATATAAGTTGATTTACCTGCCATATTTGGTCCTGTTATTATATTTATAATATTTTCCCCAACATTAAGATAAGTATCATTTGGAACAAAGTTTTCTTCTCCTACTAAGTTTTCAACAACCGGATGACGTCCATTTTTTATATCTAATTTATTTTTCTCATTTATAATAGGTTTTACATAGTTGTTCATATATGCAACAGTTGCAAAAGACACAAATACATCTATGTTCGCTATTATTTTAGCAGTTTTTTGTATTCTATTTATATTTTCATAAATTGTATTTCTTATATTTACAAATATTTCATATTCTAGATTTTTTATTTTTTCTTCAGCGTTAAGTATTTTATCTTCTATTTCTTTAAGTTCTGGAGTTATAAATCTTTCAGCATTGCTTAAAGTTTGTTTCCTTATATAAGTTTCATCTATTTTAGCAGTATTTAAGTTTGCTTTTGTTATCTCTATATAATATCCAAAAACCTTATTAAAACTTATTTTTAAAGATTTAACACCTGTTTTTTCTTTTTCACGATTTTCTATTTCCTTAATCATGAATGCTCCATTTTTAGATATATCACGAAGGTCTTTAAGTTCATCATTAAAATCTGACTTTATTATATTACCATCTTTTATTGTTATTGATGGTTCTTCTTTTATAGCTTCTTGTACTAGATTATATATATCATCTAAATTATCCATTTCATCAATGTACTTATTTAATATAGTAGCACTAGATGAGTTTATAGTATCCTTTAGATTAGGAAGTTTTTCTATAGAATTTTTTAAATGTATCATTTCCTTTGGTGTTACTTTTTCAAAAGCAATCTTCCCACAAATTCGTTCTATATCGTATACATTTTTCAAAATCTCATTTAAGTCTTCTCTAAGCATAAAATCATCTTTTATCTCTTCTATAACATCAAGTCTTTTTTCTATTCGTTTTTTATTAACCAATGGTTCTTCTACATACTTGCGAAGTAATCTTCCTCCCATTGCGGTAGATGTCTTGTCTAATACATGTAGTAGGGAACCCTTTTTTTTATTACCTCTTATAGTTTGTGTTAATTCCAAATTGACTCTAGTAAACATGTCAAGTACCATGTATTCACTACTATTATATATGTTTATGTTATTAATATTTGAAGTTACTTGTTTTTGAGTGTTATATATATAATTTAAAAGTATTGATAAACTATTTTTAATAAGGTCATTTTCGTCAAAGTTCAAGTTTTGTAAATAAGCTTTGGAAAAATATTCTTCCAATATTTTTATATCTAAATAATTTTCACTAAAGTTATCATTTATATATATGTTGCTTAAAGTAGCTATATTGTTTAATTTTTCTATGAAGCTTAAGTCATTTAATATTATTTCTGTAGGATGAACCTTTGCTATTTCTTCAATTACTTTATCTATTGATAAATTAGTTGCATTAACTTCACCCGTACTTATATCTACATAAGCTAATCCTATCTTTTCTCCTTCTTTGTATAAACTCATTAAGTAATTATTTTTCTTATTTTCAAGTAAATTACCTTCAAGTACTGTACCTGGAGTTACAACTCTTATAACATCTCGCCTTACTATTCCTTTTGCCATCTGTGGATCTTCCATTTGCTCGCCTATTGCGACCTTAAACCCACTTTCAACTAATCTAGATATATATGCATTTGCGCTATGATATGGAACTCCACACATTGGAGCACGCTCATCAAGACCACATGATTTCCCTGTAAGAGCTATTTCAAGTGTTTTTGAAGCTATTAGAGCATCTTCAAAGAACATTTCATAAAAGTCTCCTAATCTAAAAAATAATATACAATCTGGATATCTCTCTTTTACTTCAAAATACTGTTTCATCATTGGCGTTAGTTTATTTTTATCTATTTTCATTAGTTTTGTCTCCTTTATTGCTAAGCCTATATTTAATTCTTTATTTATTATGTTTAGTCATATTTTTTATTAAAGTTTAATCATACATTTAGTTTTAATCTAATTAATTATTATATCATAACTGAAAACTATTATTAAGGGTATAACAAAATAAAAAAGCTTTATAAAAAGCTAAAAGGTCTGACTCGGATTGAACATCCAAATCAGACCTTAATTTTTATATAAATATTTTTAGCCCTTCATTCCTATTATCATACCTAATATATAAGGAACTAACCATATAGCCCAAACAACTATACTAAACTTATGAAATATTTGCTTAGATTTTTGATCTTTCTTTGCTAATATAACTGTAGCCCATAATGCATGAAAAGCCATAAGTAATAATGCTATTAAACCAGTTATACCATGTAAGTTAAAATCAAATCCACCACCTGATATCTTAGTCATTATAGTTGTACCTGTTGTATCGCATATAAAACCCATCCAAAACACTATGGCATGCCATTTTAAAAGTGTTCCTTCTTTTTTTTCTCCAAATACACCTATTGTATAAAACGTAAGTGCTAATGTCATAAATACTATTGCACTAATTAATAATGTAGACATAAAATCCTCCTGATAAAATTTATTATTGAATATCTAAAATCTTACTTTGAATCATCTCTTTGTATATAATATAAACTATAAAAATATCCTTTTAATTCAATCAAATAATCAAAAGAACCTTTTTCTATAACTAATCCACCTTTCATAACAATAATTTCGTCATAGTCTATTAATATATTTTTTATAAGCTTGTGAGTAACAACTATTAAGGTTAAATCATCTAAGTTAAGTAAATAACTTTCTAGATTATATGCTGTTTCATTGTCTAGTTCTGAAGTTGACTCATCTAATATTAGTATTTTAGTATCATTTGTCAAGGCCCTAGCTATTGCAATTCTTTGCTTTTCTCCCCCTGACAATTTATTACCATTTTCACCAACCAAAGAATTTATCCCTTGTGGTAATCTATCTATTAAATTTGAAATACCCGCTCTTTTACACGTTCTTAAAACTTTTTCGTCACTAATATTTGAAAATAGTTTTATATTCTCTTTTATAGAATCATCAAACATAAATACATTTTATAGATATATTTTTATTATACATCAAATATCCGCCTAGAAGTAAAACTCCAAGGTAAATAGTTACGCTAAATGATAATGAAAACCCTTTTATGTCTTTATACATAAAAATAAGGACTGTATATGCACATACAGTCCACTATTCAATTATATAACAAATACTCATTTATTTTAAGTAGGCACTTTATAGTTAGTTAGTGAAATAAAGGTAACTATGCCCTAATTAATTTTTTCTTCTATTTCCTTATCTACATCTTTACTAATGCTTAATTTAATATAATTTATATCATCTAATATAACTCTATGATTAATACTATTGCTTTTGAAATTAAATTTTTTAAATATTATCTGTATAAAATATCCTAGCCCTATCGCCGTTATAAGTGTCCCTATTCCAATGCTTCCACCTAGAAAATAACCTACTATTAAAGCACCAATTTCCATAACACCTCTTATTAATTGAACAGGTTTATCAGTTCTTTTTTGTATAGCTATCATCATACCATCTCTAGGACCACTACCTAAGCCACATCCAATGTAGAGTACCATCCCAAATGACATCAATACCATTCCTATACATAACATTATAACTCCCACGATTAAGTTATCAGCTACTGGAATAATATTGCTAAATAATATAATATCTAAAAATATTCCTATAAGTATCATATTAAGGACAGTACCCCATCCTACGTTTTCTCCTAATATAACATCAATTACTACTACTACAAGACCAACGACAATTGTAGCACTTCCCATTGTAATTCCCATTTTATTTGATATACCTTGATTAAGTACATCCCATGGCGATAAACCTAAATTAGCATTTATCATAAATGCTATTGCCAATGAGCAAAAAATAAATCCTATTATTAGCCTTACAAATTTTAATATAACTTTCTTTAGCACTATTTCCCCTCCAACATATGTTAATTTTTATCCATTTTTATACATTGTTATCATACTACAATATATGTAATAATAATAGTTTTAATTTCTAGAAAATAATACACAGTAATAATTACTCACTATCAGTCTATTCAATTTATAAGCTTTTTTTATTTTTCTATGTAACATCTAGTAAGTAATTATAAGTACAAAAGCTATCTTAATAACTCAAAAAGTGTAGCCTAAATTAAGCCTACACTTTAAACCATCTTTTATATATACTGTTCGTTATATATTCATATCTTTTTTATTGTATATAATATAGCTTCCAATTACAGAAATAACAATTATAGCTATGCCAACTAAGACTAGAGTAACATCGAATCCATTATTCAAGATTTCCCCTGGAGCATAATAATCAAATGGAGACAAATACTTCATCCAATCAAAGCTTTCTTTTAACTTACCTACCATACCTAAAAAATAAGTTATAAAAAATATTCCAATAGCTATAGGTATTGATGATTTATCAGATTTTATTATTGACGATATTAACAACCCTATTGCCATAAATATATATCCAAGAAGTGCAATTCCTATAAATATAGATTTAATATTTACAATCAAGTCCATAACTTCAACATTATCAGGCTTTACCATAAGAGACATTATCATTGTAAATGAGCCTACTATAGTAACGTATACAAGAAATATAGCTATTATTGAACATAATTTAGCACTAACTATCTTACTTCTTTTTATTGGCTTTGAATATAGAAACTCAATAGTACCTTCGCTTTCTTCTCTTATAAGAGCATTTACACCTAATATAGCCCCATAAACAGCACTTGCCATAGCAATATATTGAATAGCATAACTTAAATAATCAAATATATTAGTGAAATCCATTGTAGTTTCAATATTGAAAGCTTTTAATAATTCACTTGGAAGTGCATCCATTTTACTTCCTACAAGTTCTTGCATACCCATATTTTTCATACTTGGAAACAGTGACATAAACAAAACTATCAGGGCTCCACATATAACAGACCAAATAATAGCTGATTTTAATAATCTTTTAAACTCGAACTTAAATATATTCATTATTTTTCCTCCAAATCATTTTCATAGTAATTTAAAAATGCATCTTCAAGATTTTCTTTTTCTATTAATAATTCATCAATCTTGTAGTTACTAATTTCTTTTATAAGAGAATCAACATCTTTTGAATATACAAATGTATATGAGTTTTCTTCTTTAGTTAAAATTTTTCCGCCTAGATTTAAAATAATCTCTTCATTAATATCGCTACTTATTAAAGTAACTTTTAATGTAAGTTTATTTGCAGCTTTTTCTATTTCTATTATGTCTACAATTTTACCTTCCTTTATTACAGCTACCCTATCACATAAATTTTGGACCTCAACTAAATTATGTGAAGATAAAAATACGGTATTGCCCTTTTCTTTTTCTTTAATTAATGTATTAAAAAGTTTCTTTTGCATTAAAGGGTCTAATCCATTTGTAGGTTCATCTAATATTAAAAGTTTTGGATTATGGACTAATGCTTGAGCTATAGATACTTTCTTTTTATTTCCTAAACTAAGTTCACCCATCTTTTTATTCATGTCTAATTCTAAATCATTGCAAACATGCTCTATATATTCTTTATTAGCTTTAGGATAAAAGCTCTGTGAGTATTTTATTATATCTTTTACTTTAACATTATTGTAATACCTAACTTCACTTGGCACATACCCTATATATTCTTTTATTTTGTCACTATCTTTTACTATATCCATTCCTAGTATTGTTCCATATCCACTAGTTGGGTATATAAAGTTTAATATAGTCTTTATCGTAGTTGATTTACCTGCTCCATTTGGCCCTATAAATCCAAATATTTCGCCTTCCTTTACAGATATATTAACATCTTGTATCCCTCTATTCTTACCATAGCGTTTAGTTAGATTTTTTATTTCTATTACATTCATTTAAAGCACCCCCATATATTAACTACTTTATTTTTATATTATTAGTATACATATTATATATTGCAAATTCAAATAGTTTAAACTAAGTTGTAATATTTAGTTCCTTTTTAAATTAAGTCTAACAATTTATATATTAAACCAAATTTAAAAAGGAACTATCTTTTATTCTAGACAGTTCCTACTTTTATAAAATCAGATTATTATATTATGCTAATCTGAATATCTTCTATTCTTCTGTTATTTATTTTTATTAGTTTAAACATCAATTTGCCTAAATTAAGTTGTATATCTTCATCTTCATTTGGAATTTGTCCTAGTTGGTTTATTATATAACCGTTTAAGGTATCATAATCTCCTTCTTCTATATCAGCATTAAATATTTCATTAAAGTCACTTACTGTTAAAAAGCCCTTAACAATAAAGTTATTGTCATCAATTTTTTTGATCTTGTGGTGTTTTAAATCACTGCTATTATTAGTTACACCTTTGATTTCATAGATTAAATCTTCCATACTTACAATACCTGAAAATCCACCATATTCATCTACTAGTATGAATAAATTGTCAACTTGTGAGTCCAGTGAATTAAATAATTCATTTACTTTTTTAGTTTCTGGAATAAAACATGGACTATGCAGTATTTTTCTTATATCTAAATTTTCAAATCCTACTTCTTTAGCTTCAAAAACTAAATCGGCTACATTTAAAACACCAATTATGTTGTCTTTATTTTTTTCGTATACAGGTATTTTAGAGTGATTGGTATTTTTTAAGTCTTCTAAAACACTATCTATACCTTCTTCTATATTTATGGTAAACGTATCTGTTCTTGATGTCATTATTTCTCTAACCATTTTGTCATTAAGTTCGAATTTTGTATTTTCTATGGTTTGATCTTCTGATTGAGTAGATTCACTTTTTTTGTTACCTTTTAGCCTAGATAAAAAAGTGTTTGATGACTCTAGTATTCTTTTGAAGTTTAATTTTGAAATGTGCCTTTCGGGTTCTGGTTCTAATGTGTTCATATTTTTCTCCTTAAAAATAGTTTTAAAGTAATTTTATCATATTATACTAAATAAAGCAATTCAATCTATGATAATCATTATATGATATTTACTCAAAAAAGATTACCAAAGCATAATTATATATTATTAGACTTTGAACAAATATAGTTTACTATCTTCATACATACACTACCTAATGTAAACATTATGCATACAAACCAAGCTATAGTATCTATAAATGGTATTAAAAGTAATATTTTTATAACTAATACGCCACATATAACTTGTAAATATATATTTTTATTTGCAAGGAATCTTTGACCTAATGTAATACCTGTGACCATTGGAGATAGATATATTGATAATATATATAAAAATAATATTACAAGCCCTATTGGTATCCCTATTACGGTTATACATAAAAATACTATAAGCACAGGTACTAGTATTAATATTCCAAATCCTACTAACATGTATTTCCATAAACATGAGTCAATGCTTTTTTCTACTGAATAAAAATAATCTTTAAATATAACGAATAATAATAAAGCTACTACTATAGCTGTTACTATGCTCATAACTTCACTTACTAAGTTAGATTTATGTTTTTGATTAAAATTAGTTTCACTTGCTGTATTTTCATAATTTATATCTTTGCTAGCCATATCGCCTTTTACTACTGCTTCATTAGGAGATTTGATATTTATATTTCCTAATATATTAGCATTCTCTGTTATAAGTATATTTTCTCCACTTACCTCAAGGTTTCCTTTTACTTTTCCATCTATAACAACATCTTGAGCTGATACATATAAATCATTTGTATTTCCTTTAAAATCAATGCTCTGACTTGCTATATACGCTGCATTGCAATTGGTATTTTCCCCAATACTTATGTCTTGACCTGCAAGTGTTATGTTTTTGGTATTTTTAACATCAACATTCAAGCTCTGCCCTGCACCTCTAATATTGCCTAATATCTCATCTGACTTAATAGTAATATCTTGACCACAAGATATTACATCTCCACCTACAAGACTATTAATCTTTATATCTGGAGCAAATGCATATACATCTCCATCTACATTTTCTGTTGTATTGGCTGAATCACTAAATAAAAATAAGTTTGATGAGCTTCTTTTTCCATCTGCAAATACAGTTATTGATAACATAAGTACCATCAACATAGTAAATATACATATACGTATTTTTTTCATTTTTATATCCTCCCTTCTTCCCTTTACACTTAAATACTATGCATTTGTATGTTAATAGTTGTTAATTCTGTATGTTTTGTATGTTTATTTAAATAAAATACTAGTTATCCACAAATTTATGGCACTATAAAAGCACCCCTAAGGGTGCTATATGTTTTCAACTAACATAGTCCATATTCCTAATTCCTTAAACCCTATTTTATGGTATACCTTACCAGCCTTTGGGTTATCATAAAATAAACATAAAGATTTGTTTCGATCTAATAAGTCACTACATAATTTTGATAAACACTTACTCATGTATCCTTTTTCTCTATATCCTTCCCTAGTCGCTACGCCTACTACCATAGCAGATTTACTATTTTCTGCTACTATTTGTGATGTTGTTATCATTTGTTTTTTATCATTTTCTATATAATAAACTGTTTTACTATTATCTTTAATTCTATCTCTTATTGAATCAACACTGTCTTTTATAGAAAATTCATCTATTGTTAGTAATAAATCATATATCCTCTGTGCATCTTCTTCTTTTGCACATTTTATACTATTATCCCATGATAAAAGTTTTTTATTATCTCTTAATTCACAAAAATATGTAATTTTTTCATCATAATTATTTAGTACATCCTTAAATTTTTTTATGATAGTATCTTTACCTGATATAATTTTGTTTCCTTTATATGACTTTATAATTTCTTTGAATTGCGATACATCCTCGTCTAAATTTTCTATGTACGGTATGAAATTATTTGTATATCTTAATAAGACACCTTTTAAATTATTTTCATCATCAAAATTCCCCCATACGTCTTGAAAGTCTTTATCAAATCCGTATTGTTCAATATCCCCTATTATAAACAAATTTATGCTAGGCTCTTTTGCTACATAATTTAAGACTCTGTCCTTGTGCTCACCCTTCAATTTTAAAATCATATTATTCTCTCCTTTACATCTTAAATATATAGATTATATATATTCTTTATGTATTAATAATATCCTTTAAGTTTCTATATCACCTAAAGCTGCTATTCTAATTTATATTTTCAAGTTCCAATACCTTTTCTATACATATATCATGCTTAAAGCTTTTAGTTCTTTTACAACTTTTTATTTTAAAGTCTGGAGTAGTTTTAAACTCCTCATCGCATATTCCATCTTTGTTTAAATACATGCCACTTGCCATCCTAACTATTAATCCACTATTTTTCAACTTAAACAATACTGGATCTATTCCTCCACCATCTCCTCCAGTAGTTTGTCCTATTAAAGTCGCAAATTTAGTTTCTTTACAAAACATAGAAAATGACTCCGCCGATGAATATACGTTTTCATCTATAAGTAAGTATATATTACCTTTGAAATTTAAGTTATTCTTAGGTTTTATAGTATAGTATATTTTTTCAAAATTACTAAATTTTTTAAAAGTTTCTTTTGGCGCTTTTTCTTTGTTTACTGGTAGATTTCCAATAGGTTCTAGGTTTAGATTTCTTGCATCAGTATATTTTTTAATTATCTCACTATTATTCATATAAACCCTATAACCATGGATTTTTATATCATTTTTAATAAGTTTAGAGACTATTCCTTGCCAATAACTATCACTTCCTCCTCCATTGCCCCTTATATCAATAATTAAAGCTTCATAATCTTTTAAAGTGTTAATATAGCTTAAAGCTTTATCTGTAGATCCATTACTTGATGGCATTGATGGCAAATACATATATCCAACTTTATCTTTAACTACATCTTTTAAAATCAACTCTTTTTTTGAGAAATCATTCTTTGATATTTTAATTTTAGGTTTTATGGAATTATATCTGTCTACGACTTTTTTATCATCAAGGAAATCATACCAATTATTATTAGCATATGCTTTTTTAAAAAGTTTATATCGATTTTTATTATCTATTAATTGAGTGTGTTTATTGCCCAATTCAGATACTATAGATGATGTTTCTTCTATAAACTCTTCATCATTTTTAGTGTTTTTAATTTTTTTCATATATTTATCCTTGTTTTCTATCCAATCTACATTATTACGTCTTTTATTTACATCGAGATAAGGATATCCATTTTTTATAACATCGTACATATACTCAAAGTCCTCGATTTTTTCTTTTGTAGATAGTTGATTTGTTTTAGGCTGACTAATAATATATATAAAAATTCCAAATACAAAAATAATTATTAATGATAATACTTTTCTTTTCATATAATTTACACCTCATTGCTTTATAACTCTAGATATTGTAATATTACTTTAAATTGAACTACTAGACACTAAATTGCCAGTGTTCTTGGCAAATAGGGATATTAGGTCTATGTCAGTATTTTAGACATATACGTTCTTATCTAATCTCATTATAACTATTTCAATTTTATGTGTCTATATAGTTGTACTAACATCCACGCTCCTAAAAACATAATAACAGACAAAACCTAACCTACTATCGTGAATACAAAAAAGCACATAGTAAGATATCTATGTGCTTAATACTTATATTAAAATATGTTATTACCTATTTTTGTTAACATATCTATTCCTTTTATTTCTTTATCGTACATAGGAACTCTAACTACCTCACAGCTTTTAAAGTCACTCTTTATTTCACCTAGATATTTTTCTTGCATATTTCTTCTATTTCTAAAGAAAGGTGTAGATGCTTGTTCCTCTGGTATTATAAGGTTAGCTATAACCATTTGAGTTTCTATTCCAACAGTTCTAAGCTCCTCACTAGCTCTATATGCCTCTATTATAGGAGTTTTTTCAGGATACATAACAAAACTAAAAGTAGTTTTATTTTTATCCTTCATAGTAGCTATAACTCTATCAAATTTTTCTTTTTGTCTTTTATCTTCCTCGCTAATCTCAGCATTAACTCCAGCTTTCATTTGTATTTGTTTTGACCAATCCATAGGAAGCTCTAAAAGTCTTAATGTATGACCTGTTGGAGCTGTATCAAATACTATTACGTCATATTCTTCCTCTGATGCATATGATATAAACTTTTGAAAGGCTGCCATTTCCTCTGTACATGGAGAATTTAATTCTTCTTCCATAGTAGCTATAGTTGGTCCACTAAATTTAGATTTAGCATCTTTTAATACCATTTCTTTGTATTCTTCAAATGCCACTTTAGGGTCAATCTTTGCTGCATATAAATTAGGGCATCCATCTATAGGGGAAGGATTATCTTCTATTGGCTTATCTAATACTTTTCCTATATGAGCCGCAGGATCTGTTGTAAGAAGAAGTGTTTTAAATCCTTCATTAGCAGATTTAACAGCTGTGATACAAGCCATTACAGTTTTACCAACTCCACCTTTACCTGAGAAAAATACGTTTCTAACTGAATCTTTCTTAGGTATTATAAGTGATGCGGCATCTTCATTTTTTTCTATTTTTATATCATCAATATTTTTATATTCTACTTTAGTAGTTTTTGCTGGCTTATTACCATCAAGTAATATAGAAGCACTTACTCTAAATCTATCTACTCCTTTAAGTTCACTATCAAATAACTCCATAGTGTCTATAGGCCAACCTTTAAAGATTTTTCTTGCTTTTTCTAAATAGCTTTGTTGCATTTCATATCTTGATTTGAAAAATGGAGTTATCGTTTCGTCTTGTGGTATAAATCCATTTATTATAACCTTTGTTGTTGATATTCCAAGCTCTTTTAATTCATTTGATGCTCTTATAGTTTCATCTAATGAAGTTTGTTCAGGCTGCATAACAAATATAAAGTCAGTTTGAGAAGTATCTCTAAGTTTAGCTATAGCTCTATCAAACTTAGCTTTGCTGTCTTGTATCATAGATACAGGTCCCATACAAGTTTGACCGCTACCTTGAGCACTTTCTTCTATATGTTTAGACCAGTCAATTGGAAGTTCTAAAAGTCTTATAGTATGACCTGTTGGCGCTGTATCAAATATTATAATGTCATATTCATCTACTTCCATAAAATCTATAAATCTATCAAAAGAAGCCATTTCTTCAGTACATGGTCCACTTAATTGTTCATCAGCTATTCTTATCATTTCTTCATCAAAGATTTCTCTCATCGGAGCAAGTAATCTTTCTTTATACTCATTAGTAGACTCATCAGGATCTATCTCCATTGCATAAAGATTATCTATATTATTTATTTTAGTTATTTTGTGACCTATTTCTTGCTCAAATACATCTGATAAGTTGGCTGCAGGATCTGTTGTTACTATTAAAGTTTTTAAACCTTTATCTGCATTATAAACTCCTGTAGTACATGCCATTGAAGTTTTTCCAACCCCACCTTTACCTGAGAAAAATAAAAACTGTGTCATATTACTCACCTCTTAAGTTTGATTTTAATTCATCTAAGCTCGGATATGCTCCACTTTTTATTACCTTTCCATCTAAAACTGTTATAGGAAGTATTTTTTGACCATTTTCTCTTACTAACTTTCCAACTTCCATATTAGCCATAAACTTCATTGAATGAGTTTGTGGTTGATATCTTTCAACAACTAATCCTTCAAATTCATTTTTAAGTACTTCTATATCTTCACTTATTTTAACTAAATTTCCATCTACACTAGGACCACAAATCCCAGAAGAACAACACATTGTAGGTTCAAATATTTCTATTTTCATATTAAACACTCCTTATAGTTTTGATTTTTAATTTGTAAACCAATGTTTAGTTTTGTTAGCTATAGCGACAAGCGCAAGCATAACTGGTACTTCAACAAGTACTCCAACTACTGTAGCTAGTGCTGCTCCTGAGTTAAGTCCAAATAAACTAATAGCAACTGCTACTGCTAATTCAAAGAAGTTACTAGCACCAATCATACCAGCTGGAGCTGCTACATTATGTGGTAACTTCCAAGCCTTACACCAAAAGTATGCTAAGAAGAATATAAAGAATGTTTGTATTGTAAGAGGTATAGCAATTAGTGCAATGTGAAGTGGATTATCTATTATCTTTTGTCCTTGGAAAGCAAATAATATTACTAATGTTAATAATAATCCAACTACTGTTATTCCATTAAATTTAGCTAAAAATACATTCTCAAAGTACTCTAATCCTTTTTTCTTTATTATCATAGTTCTTGAGAAATATCCTGCGATAAAAGGTATTATAACGAATAACACTACTGATAATAACAATGTATCCATTGGTACACTAACATCTGTAACACCTAATAGTAGTGCAACTATAGGTACAAATCCAACTAGCAAAATAAGATCATTAACTGCAACTTGAACTAATGTATAAGCTGGATCTCCATCAGTTAAGTGACTCCAAACAAATACCATTGCTGTACAAGGTGCTGCTCCAAGTAGTACTGCTCCTGCTAAATATTCCTTAGCTAAATCAGCAGGTATTATATTTTTAAATACTATTATTAAAAAGAAATATGCTATCGCATACATTGTAAATGGTTTTATTAACCAGTTAGTACCACAAGTAACTGCTAACCCTTTTTTCTGCTTTGCTGCATTTTTTATTGATGTAAAATCTATTTTAAGCATCATTGGATAAATCATTAACCATATAAGTATTGCTACTGGTATAGAAACTTGAGCATAAGTAAACTTATCTAAAGTTTGAGGTATTTGAGGTAGATATACCCCTATTAAAACACCCGCTACTATACAAAGTGCTACCCATATAGTTAAATACTTTTCAAAAAAGCCAAGACCACCACTTTTTTCTTTTTTATTACTCATTATTATTCCTCCTATTTATATAATCATATTCAAATTTATGAATATGTTGTTTATATCTAGGATAATACTAAAAATATTAACACTAGACATATTATTTTATTTTGGACTTCCTTCTCTTATAAGTCTTGCAAAGTCATTTGGTAGTATTTCATTTTCTTCTATTTCTTTAGCTGCTTTTTCAAAGTCATAAGGTATTTCTACTATTTCAACTTCTACAAAAGAATCTTTTTTATTAATTTCATCAGAATTCTTTATATCTATTATTACATAGTTAGCATTAGGGTTATTAGTTTTCGGTTTACCAACACTGCCTGCATTTACAAGTAACTTTTGTCCATAATGCTTTGCATATGGTATATGAGTATGACCACAAACTAATATATCTTCAACTAATTCATCCATAACTTCATCAGCTTCTTTAGAGTTTTCCTTTAAGTATTCATTTATAACTCTTGTACTACCATGAACTAATCTAATGGTTTTCTCGTTGAAAGTAAGAGTAACTTCTTTAGGAAGGCTTCTTAGATAAGCTTTATTTTCATCAGTAGTTTCTTGACCTGTAAAGTGCATTGAAAGACCTGCTTTTTCGGCATCTTTAGAATCTGGATAATCACAGCCACAGATTATTTTATAGTTGCCTATAGCATCATCATAATTACCCATTATAGTTAATACTCTATTTTTTATTATAGTTTCTATTACTTGATTTGGATTTGTTGCATACCCTACTAAATCTCCTGTACATGCTATCAAATCTATATTTCTTTTTTGTATATCATCTAAAGCCGATTCTAGTGCATATATATTACTGTGTATGTCTGATATAACTGCTATTCTCATTTGATATTCTCCTTATCCTATGTCTTTTTGATTTTTTATGCATTGTGCTATAGTATCACAGTTCATTCCTTCATTTTTGAAAGCTTTAAGATTATTGTGATCATTTTTTAAGTTTTCTATTTTTGACAGTTCGCTATCTATAATTTCTTTTACAAATGGATGGTTTTCTATTGTTTGTTCATCTATTTTGTAATAAACAAATTTTGCTTCTTTGTAGTAAGTTACTAGTTTTGCATTCATTAGTTTATTTAAATGTCTAGATGCATTTGATTGAGTAATGTTTAAAATTTCTTCTATTTCACATACACAAAGTGATCCGTGACTTAGTATATTGATTATTCTTATTCTAGTATCATCACCTAGCGCTTTTAGCATTTGTATTAGTTCCAAAATTTCACCTCTTTTATATTATCATATTCACTTATACTCATATGATATGATAGTAACTTAGTTTTGTAAACTGATTTTTTAAAAATAAATATTTTTTTACATAGCTACTTTATTGTGTTTTACATTATGCCTTTACTATAAAGCGCTTTAAAATATTTATATAGATTATATATTTTGTATTTTCTTGTACTATTTTGTAACTTTTCAGCTTATATTTTATATATATAAGGAGTACTGATAACAATATGAATACTAATACAGGCGTATATCATTTTAAAAACAGCATGATGAGTTATCAAACCTAATTAATGTAATGTCTATACACTCAGTCAATATAAGTAGTCAAATAACTATAGGAGAAACCACGCTGCATAATCCAACACTTTGCCAAATATGGCATATATCGAAGTTTTCACAGAAAAAATCGTTTCTTTTTTAGGAAGAGATTATAATGCATTTGATAAATACAAATTTAAATGAAGTCAAACTGATGAGTCTAAGGGGTTAAAGTTTAATATTGGTGAAGTAATGCTAGATGATAGACAGTTAATAGTTAGTATGACGCTAGATTATTCAAATTATAAATTTAAGTCAAATAATATTAATAAGGAAAATTCAACTCCATCATCTACTACTGTTACTATTGATGACCTTGTATTTACACCTCAAAGAAGTTCCATAGAGTCAGAGAAAATAAAGGAAGAAGATAAAAATAAAATATAACAAAGATTATGATTTAAAGATTTCATTTAATGAGGCATCCAAATGGGAAGGACAAGAATATAAACCTATTTAAAGGATACTAAAGTTTATAAAATAAATAAAACAGTTAAAATAAATGAAGATACATACAAAGTCGATTTTACTATAGAAGAGGTTAGAGTGTCTCCTGTTTCAGTTAAAGTTAAGTACAATTATGATTCCTATAACAGTATAGCTCCAATGCCTAGAGTAGTTGTTAAAAATCAAGATGAAAAAGAGTTAATCTACATATTTTATAGTAATAGTGAAAATGGTAATCGCAAAGATAAGAAATATATGAGTGGAGAATTTGAATTTATAGGAAATGAGAAAAATATAACTGTAATACCTAGCTTGTATATTGATGATAAAGTAAACTTATTTAAAGATGGTAAAGTTGAAATAGATTCAGATTAAATTTCAAAAATAAAAGAAGCTATAAAATGTAGACTAATTCTCTACTTTTTATAGCTTCTTTATTTAACTTTCTTATTTATTATTTTTTATTTCTTTTTGAATTTTCTTTAAAGCTTTTTTAGAACCTCTTTGTATATCCTTTTCAAGTTTTCTATCTTCATAAGAAGTAAATAAACTACTAATATCGTATCCACTTGGATACAATTCTCCTGCTTTTAAAGAAAGTTCTATTTTCTTTACATTGAATACTAAAAATTCATCTTTGTATAAAACTTCAATATTGTTAAATTTATCAGCCGGTCTATAAATTATTCCAAATTCATCTTTATCTAGTAATTTAACTCTATCACCTATTTCGTACAAAGGTATCTCTTTAGCTTCTATCTCTTCTATTTGTGCTACTTTATTTTCCTTAATGACATCTAAATTATATTCTTTATCATTTATATAATTTTTAGCTCTTTTTAAAACTTTACCTTTTATTCCCATCTTCTTTGAAATAAACAAAGCATTACTGTCTTCTGAACTACCTATAGTAAGCTTGTATAAAGGTTCTAAAGTATTTTTATCAAACATCATACCTGCATTTTCAAAGTGTGGATGAAGATGTGCAAATCGCTTTATTTCTCCATAGTGAGTAGATGCTACACAGATACATCCCATTTGATAAAATTCTTCTAAAATAGAAATCGCAAGACCAGCTCCTTCATTAGGCTCTGTTCCACTTCCTATTTCATCAAATAATACTAATGTAGACTTATTACTTGAACTCATTATTTCTGCTATATTTTTTATATGAGATGAAAAAGTACTAAGTGCATTTTCTATACTTTGATTATCTCCAATATCAACAAATATTTTTTCAAAAATGCTCATTTGCGTATCTTCGTGTGCACATATATCAAACCCACATTGTACCATTAAGCTAAGTATTCCTACAGTTTTTAAAGATATAGTTTTTCCACCTGCATTTGGTCCTGTTATTACTAAGCTTCTGTATTGATTTCCTATTTCAAAGTTAAGTGGTACAACATTTCCTTTTAATAATGGATGCTTTCCATTTATTATTTTTATATATCCCCTATTATTTACTTTAGGCGTTATACAGTTATTATTTTGGCTGTACTTAGCTTTTGCAAATACTATATCGTACTCTGATATTATTTCCATATTTAACTTAATTTCTATTATTTTTTCAAATACCAATTCTGTTAGATATGATAATATTTTATATTCTTCTATACTCTCTTCACTTCTCAAACTTATAAGTTCTAAACTAAATTTAGATACACTACTTGGCTCTATAAAAACAGTACTTCCTTTTGATGAACTATCAAGCACAACTCCGTCTACTTCATTTTTGTAAGATGCTTTTATAGGTACAACGTATCTATCATCTCTTTTACTTATTATAAATTCTTGAATATACTTTTTATTATTACTTGATGTTAAAAACTTATTAAGTCTTTCTTTTACTTTACTTTCACATACTTCTATATTTCTTCTTACTTTTTTAAGTTCTTTAGATGCATTTGAATCTACTTTATTTCCTTTTATGCTGTATTTTATTTCACTTTCTATATTTTCACACTCTGTTATGTTCAAAGCATAAGAACTTAAAGTTGGTGAATAAAATTCTTTATCTATCATAAATGATTTTATTTTTTTACATCCTCTTAAAAAGTCTTCTACTTTTATAAGTTCAGTTGGGTCAAGTACCATTCCTTTTTCAACTTTATCTATAATAGAAGTTATATTAAATAGCCCTTCTAGTGGTATATGATTACTGTTTAATAATATATTTCTAGCTTCATTATTTTCTTTTAATTTTCTTCTTACTACGTTTATATTTGTACTAGGATTTAGTCTATCTATAAGGTCTTTTCCAAGAGAGCTTACACAGTGTATTTTCACCAATTCCTTAAGTTCATTTAACTGCAATTTCTCAAATGTTGTATTATTCATGTTTATAACCTCCTAAACCTAGCTCACTACTTATGTTGTTTTCTTTTTTTATTTTAGATATTATTTTTCTTATACTAGATTCACATAAATTATATATATTTACTATTTCTTCTAGCGAATATCCATTTTGATATAAATTAAATATGTCTTTATTCCTATTATAAATAGCTTCTTTAGTTCCATTTTTTTGTCCCCAAGCTACTTTTCTATTTTCCATAGTTGGTATATATATAACATCCCCTTGGATGTATGTTTGTATTTTTTCTAGTAATTCTTTTGGTAGTATATTTTTTGCATTTTTATATTTCAATTTTTAATTCTCCTTTATTTATAAGTTGTACTATCATCAACTCAATAAATAAGGAATTTTTAATTTAAGCTAAACTCCTTATTTATTAAGAAGTACAACTCCCAGCTCTTTATAATTAGTTTTTTTCATAAAACTACACTTCCTTTCAATATTTTCTTCAATTTATATTATTTCATATATTGTAATTTACTTCAATGCAAAAGATTATTATAATTAATTTTTCTTATTTACAATTTTTATTTATACTAATTTTTAGTGTTAACAAAATGTAAATATATCCATAATTTATTGTGCTATACTTAAAATTATAGTATTTATCTAAAAAGGGGGATTCACTTTGGAAAATAATCTTGAATTAGAAAGCAACGAACACTTAGTTGCTAGTTTCATAGGTCATACACAAGTTAAAAAATCAACAATAGCAAAGAGTGCATTGCTTAATTTAATATGTCCTATAGCTGGAATCTGTAATAGATATAAATTAACAATTACAAACAAAAATCTATATATAGAACAATTATCTTATGTTGTTTGGGGTGGACTGTATGACACTGTGCATACTGATAAATTTAATTTAAATGATATTAAAATATTTGACGTTACTATAATAGAAGATAATCAAGAATTGATAAAGATAGTTAGTGTAAAAGGAAAAGAGCTAGAATTAATAAATTCAAATTCTAAAAATACTAATATCGCTAGTGAAATATCCAAAATACTTAACAAACATTAATAATTTTTTGAATTAAAAATGACTATCTTAAACGATAGTCATTTTTGACTTTACTTAGAGCTTTCTGTAATTTGATCTTCAAGTAATCCAAGCTTTTTAGCTACTAGTTTAGTAGTACTTCCTTGTATTATTAAAGTCATTAAAATTGTCATAAATACTACTGATGAAATAATTTCATAACCTGGTATTTTCATAGCTACTATTATCCCACATAATGCTGCTGGTATTACCCCTGTTTCTCTAACCCACATCATAAATAGCATTTCTTTTTTACTCCATTTTGCATTTCTATCAAATATAGTACAAACTATTACACAGATAGGTCTTGCTATAAACATTAAGCTTAATGCTACTAAAAGTGAAGGTACAAAATACTTTCCTAGCACTGCTAAATCAACTTGACTTCCTAGTATTACAAATATAGACATACGGCAAATATTACCTAATGTTTCTGCCACATAAAAGTCTGCATCGTAAGACTTTTGAGATAGCCAAATTTTAAAGTTCTTTTTATTACCTGTTATTATACCTACTATAAAGCAAGCCATATATCCACTTCCACCAAACTTCGTAGATACTTCATAAGCTATTACTACCGAAAGTATTGATATAATTGGTGCAAAATCTTTAAATATACCATAAGGCTGATCATTCACCAATTTTAAAAGTGCAATTCCTGTTACAATTCCTACTACTACCCCTACTACTACCATTATTCCTAGTTCGTATATATTTGCACTTAGAGAAAATTTCCCAGACAATATTATAGATAAAACTGCTGATGTAAGTATTGCACCTGTAGCATCATTAAAAGCTGATTCACTTATAACGGTTTGCTTTACTCTATCTTTTATTTTAACTTGATTAAATATAGGAACTAAAGTCGCTGGGTCTGTAGATGCTATTATAGAACCAATTAATAAAGCTGTCATAGCTGATACTTCAAATGTTAAACCAACTATTTTAGCAACTATAAATGCTGATATTGCTACCCCCAATGTTGATAATAAAAATACACTTATCCTAACATCTTTTAAAACTTTTAAACTTATTTCTTTTCCACCTAAATACAATATAAATGCTGAGCCAAATGTTAATATAAGTTGATTTTCAACTTGGTACTGACTTATATCTATAAATTTAAAAAACGATGGACCTATTAAAATACCAGCTATTAAAAACAATACTACATCTGGCACCTTTAATATTTCACTTATCTTGCTACAAATAATACCTGTCATAGCTACTACTGCAAAAATTATTAGTAGCGTATTACTTGCTATTGTTTGGATTGAAGACTCCATACAAACATCCCCTTATTAAAATTTTCTTGTCTTAATAATTATAGCATTAAACTTCAATAATATTATTCCTTGTGTGTTAAATATATTTAACATAATTTATCTTAATACTAATTTAGCTTAAAAATCTAATTTTACTTAATCAAAATCGTTAAATATGTTACAATTGTATATAACAAATTGTTAGGAGTGATTATATCATAAATTCAAATACTAAATGCAAAAGTAGATTATATGCCAAAGAAATTCCTATATTTTCTTCTTTATCAGAACATGAATTAGAAGAAATATTAAATACTATAGACCATTATTGTTTTAAGAAAGATGATATTATATGTTTAGAAGGATATGCTTTATCTAAACTTATTATAATAAGCAATGGAACTATCAAATTATCAAAATCAACTTATGAAGGAAAAGAACAAATAATTCACATATTATCAGTTGGTGAATTTTTTGGAGAACTTAGTTTGTTTAATGATAATTATATTACAAATTTTTCTGCTGTTGCCGTTAATAATGTGCATATATGCGTTATATCAAAGTCAAATATGGATAGGATTTTGTCAAAAAATCCACATATAACTTTAAAAATCTTAAATGAAGTAAGCAAAAGATTAATGGAAACTGAAAATCTTGCTGCATGTTTAGCTACCAATGACGTTGATCATAGGATAATATGTATGATACTTGAATTTGTAGATAAATATGGCGTTAATAAAAATGGTGTTATTCATGTTGATATTCCATTAAATAGAGAAGGTATGGCAAGTTATTGTGGAATAACTAGAGAGACTATCAGTAGAAAATTATCTAAATTTGAACAAGATGGGCTTTTCGAGTTTGAAAGTATGAAAAAGCTAATAGTTAAAGACTTAGAAAAAATGAAAAACTTTATGAATTAAAAAAAATGGGGTTAATTTTGCCCCATTTTATATTTCTAATACAGTATATTTTTCAACAAATTTACATGGATGATATGAAAGCTTAGCTTTTCTTAATCCTTCTATACCTAAATCTTCTTCTCGATTTATAAATTCTACCTCATTAAACTCATTTACTAAAAATTGTTGATTTATATATGGATACAATCCACGTATTATTGGATTTGCTTTTTCTATATGAATAACTGCCATATTATCATTTAACATTTCACCTATTGAAAATGCCTCTAACTTACCATCGACATATATTCCGCCTATTTTTAATTTATCTTTTAATTTTTCATAATTACTAAATAGACTTTGTATAGCTATAAATTCATTTTTAAAATCATCATTTTCTTCATCTTCTTTGTTTTCTGACCATACATTTAAAAGTTCTATACACTCCTCAAATTGAGTATTATTTTCTAATTTTTTATATTCAAATCTATTTTCATATTCTTTTAAGAAATAATTTATATGGTTTCTCTTTTTTTGATTTTTTCTTCCTCCTAAAGTTCTTAGGCCCTCTCCGTCATACACATAGTCAAAATAATCTCGTTCTTCTATATATTCAAATTCACCAGGATAGTTTTCTTTCATAAAATCTACTATTTCCTTAGTTATAGCTCTTAAGTGAACTTTTTTATCTTTATCTTTAAAGTGATCTAATATAAATTCTATAGCTTTAGGCATGTTTTCTTTAGTTGCTAAAGGTAATACCACAAAGTCATTTCCTTCATATTCACCTGACACTATAGCAAAATCATCTTCTACATAATATAGTGTATTGTATACATTTCTCCACATATATAAAGTAACAAAGCAATATTCACATGCCTCGTAATCTACTAATTCAAAGTACGAATCTAATATTTCTTTTGCATCTATTTCTATTGGTTTAAATAATTGTAGTTCTTCTGCTAATTCTAACACTTTAAAATCCTCCGCTTTCTACTTTTCATTAAAATACAGTTATTATTTTATCACTATATTTTTTTAAAAAATGTGATGCTAATCAAATTTACCTATTTTTATTAATAATATAAAATAATTAAATACTTTAATCATTATATATTTTCATTTAATTATTTATACCCACAATAATCTAAATTAATAATTTTTTATAAAAAAGTATTATAATTTACTTATTTAATATAAAATATTAAATGTTAGGACGGTGATATAATTGAAAATTGATAGAATAAAAATAACTTTTAATAATGGCTTTGAAAAAATTGTTGAAAGAGATAATGTTAAAAACTTTAATTCTTTAGTTGACTGGTTAGATATGTTTAACAATAATGAAAATGTAAATATTTTAACTATGTTTGGTAAAGAACTAGGTAGTTCTTTTTCTATAGATAAAAACAATATAAAGTCTATAAAAGTAATATAATTTAAATACATAAAAAAGCCCTCATAGAAATATCTTCTTTGAAGGCTTTTTGTATATTATTTATTATTTACTATTATTATAATCACTTAAAAATTGCTCTATTCCTTTATCTGTAAGAGGGTGCTTAGCCATTTGACTTAATACTTTAAATGGTATTGTAGCTATATCAGATCCTGCTAATGCGCACTCTGATACGTGTATTGGATTTCTTATACTTGCTGCTATTATTTCTGTTTGTATATCATGTACTTCAAATATAGTTGCTATTTCGCTTATTAATTCTACCCCTCTAGCACCAATATCATCAACTCTTCCTACAAATGGACTTACATAAGTAGCTCCGGCTTTTGCTGCAAGTAATGCTTGTTGAGATGAGAATATTAAAGTTACATTAGTTTTTATTTTCTTTTCAGATAGTACCTTAACAGCTTTTAACCCTTCTATACACATAGGTATTTTTATAACTATGTTTTTGTGTAATTTAACTAATTCCATAGCTTCTTCAACCATTTTATCAGCTTCTAAGCTTATTACCTCTGCACTTATTGGTCCGTCTACTATTGCACATATTTCATTTATTACTTCTTGTAAATCTCTACCTTCTCTTGCTATAAGTGATGGATTTGTAGTAACTCCATCTACTATTCCCCAACTATTTGCTTCTACTATTTCACTTATGTTTGCTGTATCTATAAATATTTTCATTTTATAATCCCCCTTATATTAGATCATTACCTGTAAATGAGTGTGGTAATAAATCTTTTATCCTAACTTCTTTTATGTCACCCTTAGAGTAACCTAGTATTATTTTTATATCTAATCCAAATTCAGCTATTACTTGTCTACATATACCACAAGGTGCTGTTATTTCATTTTTCGATGAATTATCACTAGCTATAGCTATAGCCTCTATATCTTTATCACCTTCAGATACAGCTTTAAAAATAGCTGTTCTCTCTGCACAGTTTGTTCCACCATAAGATGCACACTCTATGTTACATCCAGTATAAACTTTTCCTGATTTAGTAATTAAGGCTGCTCCAACATGAAAATTAGAGTATGGAACGTATGCATTTTCTTTAGCTTCTTCAGCTATTTCTAACAATTGTTTATTTTCCATAAATTTATCTCCTTTATTCCTTACTTTTTTAAATATATTTATAATTTTTATATATTTGCTTTTATTATGTTTACTATATTCTCGCTGCTTAATCCATGCTTTTGAAGTAATTCTTTTGGTGTTGCTGATTCTCCAAATACATCATTTATTCCTAGTTTAATAACTTTAGTAGGAACTGTTTCAGATGTAACACTTGCTACTATTTGACCTAATCCACCTATTACAGAATGTTCTTCACAAGTTAATATAAACTTAGTTTCTTTAGCTGCCTTTTCTATAATTTCTCTATCTATTGGTTTTATAGTAGGCATGTGTATAAGTCTTACATTTATTCCTTGTTCTTTAAGAGTTTCACAAGCATTCTTTGCCATAGCACTCATAAGTCCAGTAGATATTATAGTGCAGTCATCACCTTCTTTTAAACATACACCTTTACCATATTCAAACTTATAATCATCTCCAAATATATCTTCACTATTAAGTCTTCCAAGTCTTATATATACAGGTCCTACATGCTTTGCAGCATATTTTATTATTTCATTAGTTTCTTTTGCATCAGCTGGAACTAATAAACTCATATTTGGAAGTGAATTCATTATTGCTATATCTTCTATAGATTGATGTGATCCACCATCTTCTCCTACTGTTATACCTGCATGAGTTGCTGCTATTTTAACATTAGCTTTTGGATAACATATAGAGTTTCTTATTATTTCAAATGCTCTGCCAGTTGCAAATACTGCAAAAGTACTAGCAAATGGTACTTTACCGTATCTTGCAAGTCCTGCACTCATTCCTAAAAGATTTTGTTCAGCTATTCCTGCATTTATAAATCTATTTGGATATTCTTTTGCAAAATCTGCTGTCTTTGTAGATTTTGAAAGGTCTGCATCTAATACTACTATATTTTCATTTTCTTTTCCTAATTCAACTAATGCCTTTCCATATGCTTCTCTTGTTGCTAATCCCATTATAAGCACCCCTTTCTCATGTTCTCTAATTCATTTAAAGCTAAATCTCTTTGCTCTATGCTTGGTGCACTTCCATGCCATCCTGCATTATTTTCCATAAAAGATACTCCCTTACCTTTTACAGTGTTAGCTATTATAACTGTTGGTTTTTGCTTTGTTTCTTTTTCACTTTGTAGAGCTTTTTCTATTTGTTTAAAATCATGCCCGTCTATAGTTATTACATTCCATCCAAAACTTTCGAATTTTTTGTCTAGTGGTTTTATTCCCATTACATCTTCATTATTTCCGTCGATTTGTAATTTGTTGTAATCTACAAATGCTACTAAGTTGTCTAATTTATAATGAGCTGCACTCATTAAAGCTTCCCAAACTAAACCTTCTTGTAATTCTCCATCACCTAAAAGTGTATATATTGTAGAATTAGCATTATCAATTTTTGCACCGATTGCAACTCCTACTGCATTTGATATACCTTGTCCTAGAGAACCTGTTGATACATCAATTGCTTTTATTTTTTTACTATCTGGATGTCCTTGTAGCTTAGATCCTAATTTTCTTAAAGTCATTAATTCTTTTTCTTCTATAAATCCTGCTTCACTTAATGTTGCATATAAAACTGGTGCTGCGTGACCTTTACTAAGTATAAAATAATCTCTTTCTTTGCTGTCTAAGTTATCTTTGTTTATATTCATTTCTTTAAAATATAAATATGTAAGTATTTCTACACCTGATAAAGATCCACCTGGATGTCCTGATTTAGATTCTGTTATCATTGCTACTATGTTTTTTCTTATATTTATAGCATGACTTTGTAATTTTTTATACATATAAATTTCTCCTTTAATAATCTAACTTTGCTCACATATTTTTTATATATGAGCAAAATTATTTTAGTTTTATTTATAATAATTATTACCTATAGAGCTACTATTAAGCCTACTATTAAAGAACTTAATAAACTTACAGCAAATCCACCTAGCATTCCTCTAAATGCAAGCTTTGCTAGTTGATTTCTTTTTTCTGGACAAAATACTGATATTCCTGATATACATATACCCATACTTGATATATTTGCAAATCCTGTTAAAGATATTGCCATCATAAGTCCAGTTCTATAATCTAATCCTTTTAATATTTCCCCTAATTGACCAAATGCAACAAACTCATTTAATACTAATTTACTTCCAAGTAATTGACTAGCTGTTAGTATATGTTCCTTTGGTACTCCCATTAATAATCCTATAGGTGCAAATACATATGATAGTATTTGTTCTAAAGATAATCCAACTACCCCTAATATACCATTAACTAATGCAACTAAAGATATTATAGCTATAAGAGATGCACCTATTCCA
This sequence comes from Peptostreptococcaceae bacterium VA2, assembly GCA_000686145.1. Lineage (GTDB taxonomy): Bacteria > Bacillota > Clostridia > Peptostreptococcales > Peptostreptococcaceae > Romboutsia_D. The sequence continues at coordinate 1,980,966 of JMMB01000007.1, forward strand.
AGTGCCATGTTAAGTCCATCATTAGCTCCTTGTGATATAGCAGCTATAAGATTTTCATTATCTCCTTTGTTATCTATTGTTACTTCGTCATTAGCAACACTTGTCATAGCACATTCTGCAGATGCTAGCGAAGCACTTGTATCATTATTTGATACTGTAACTTGAGAAACTGCATGTACTTTCTCTGGCATTATAAGCTTTGATACTACTATACTACCTAGAGGTACTAATGATCCTCCTATTAAAAGGTATTCCATAGGTATACCAAGTCCTGCATACCCCATAAGTACTGTTGCAGACATACTTCCCATACCAGATATTAAAACTAGCATTATTTCACTTTCAGTCATGCCACTTAAATACTTTGATACAAGTATTGGCGATTCAGTTTGACCTAAAAACATATTAGCAACGGCTACAAAACTTTCTACTTTACTAGTTCCAAGTATGTTTCCTATTACTCCACCTATTCCCTTAACTACAAATCCTATGATTCCAAGATAATAAAGCGCAGCTACTAAAGCTGATATAAATATTATATTTCCTAATACTTGTATTCCAAATATCATTCCTGTTGGAGCTCCTGCATCAGCTAGAGGTCCAAATATAAAAGTTAAACCTTGTGATCCATAATTTAATACTTTAGTTACAACATCTGATACTTTTTGTAATGCCATTCTTCCAAGTGGGAATTTAACTAATAAAAATGCTAAAGCAACCTGAATTACTAATGCTTTTAATATCATTTTTTTATTAACTTCTTTTTTGTTAGATGATAACAAATATAATGTCCCTAATAAAAGTACTATACCTAATATATTTAATGCTATTGACATTTTCTCACCCTCATTTTTCATATGATGATCTAATTAACTGTGCTAGTTTAGTTAACTACACAGCTAATTAGATTTATTTTTTTGATTATTATATTTTATTAACTATACTTTTTACTAAACTTAAGAATTGTTGTTTTACTCTTTGTGTAGTTTCTATTACTTCTTCATGATTTAGTGGTTGGTCTAATATTCCTGCTGCCATATTAGTTATGCAAGATACCCCTACAACTTTAAGACCACTGTGAGATGCAACTATTACCTCTGGTGCTGTAGACATTCCTACTGCATCAGCCCCCATAATTCTAGCCATTTTAACTTCTGAAGGAGTTTCATATGTAGGTCCTGTAAAGAATGCATATACGCCTTCTTTTACATTAATGTCTAATTCTTTTGCACATTCTCTAGCAAGCTTTATATATTCTGGAGTATATGCACTAGACATATCTGGGAATCTTGGCCCTAGTCTATTATCATTTGCTCCTATTAAAGGGTTAGTTCCTCCTAAGTTTAAATGGTCATTTATTATCATTAAATCTCCTGGTTTGAAAGATTTATTTGCTCCACCAGCTGCATTAGTTACAAATACAGTTTCTACTCCTAGTGCTTTCATAACTCTTACTGGGAAAGTTGTTTCTTGCATAGCATATCCTTCATAGAAATGGAATCTTCCTTGCATAGCTACTACGTTCTTTCCTTCTAACTGTCCTATAACTAATTGACCCTTATGACCTTCTACTGTTGATACTGGGAAATTAGGTATTTTATCATAGCTTATTTCTACTGCATTTTCTATTTCGTCTCCTAAAACACCAAGTCCTGATCCTAGTATAAGACCAATTGTAGGTTTTATATCTATTTTTGATTTTATATAATTTGCACTTTCTAGTATTTTATCAAATAAATTTTCCATGTTTTCCACCTCATATTTATTATTGTATTTTGTTTAAAAATGTTTTCCCGATTTCGAAATTGTAATTATCTTTTTCTTCATTAAAGTTATCTAATATAGTAATTCCTAAGTCTGCCATACTTTTTAATGTTGGTATTTCTTTAGGTTTACTTAATACTTTACTATAAGCTAATACAGGTACATACTCTCTAGTATGATCAGTCCCTTTAAAAGTAGGGTCATTACCGTGATCTGCTGTAATAATTAAAAGGTCATCTTCTTTAAGTTCTTTAACAAGATCTCCTAATTGACAATCAAAGCTTTCTAGTGCATCTTTATATCCGTTAGCATTCCTTCTGTGACCATATAGTGCATCGAAATCTACTAAATTTAAAAATACCAATCCATTGTATAAACCGTCTTTTGCTATAGATATAGTTTGATCCATACCTTCTTGGTTACTTTTACTTTTTATACTCTTTGTTATACCTTGATAAGAATATATATCACCTATTTTACCGATTCCTACTACATCTAAATTCTTTTCACAAAGAGCGTCTAATACTGTTTTTGCTGGTGGATTTAGAGCATAGTCTTTTCTGTTTGAAGTACGTTTGAAATTATCTTTATTACTTCCTATAAATGGTCTAGCTATTATTCTACCGACTTTATATTCTTCTTTTAATGTTATTTCTCTAGCTATTTCACATACCCTATATAATTCTTCTAATGGTATTATTTCTTCATTAGCTGCAATTTGAAGAACACTATCTGCTGATGTATATAATATTAAGCTTTTAGTATTTAAATGTTCTTCTCCAAGGTCCTCTATAATTTTAGTTCCTGATGCTGATATATTTCCTATAAAGTTATGACCTGTTTTTTCTTTAAGTTCATCTATAAGTTCTTTTGGGAATCCATTTTGTGTAAATACTTTAAATGGTTCTTTTATAAGTATTCCGGCCATTTCCCAGTGTCCTGTTATTGTATCTTTTCCTTTTGATAATTCTCCACATTTTGTGCTATATGCTATTTGATTATTTACACTTCTTACGCCCTTGATATTAGCTATATTTCCTAGACCCATATTTTGTAGATTAGGAAGATTAAGTCCTCCTACTTTTTGAGCTAAGTTGCAAAGAGTATTAGCACCTAAATCGCCATACTCATTTGCATCTTCTAAAGCTCCAATACCTACAGAGTCTAATACTATTAAAAATACTCTGTTATATTTTTTCATATTTAATACCCACTCACTTCTTCATTATTTATCATTTTTATTATTGAGCTTGTCCCAAGTCTTGATGATCCTATTTTTATAAACTCTCTAGCTGTGTCAAGGTCTTTGATTCCACCTGCTGCTTTTATTGAAACGTCTTTACCTATATTTTCTTTAAATAATGCTAAATCTTTAGCTGTTGCTCCACCAGTACTAAATCCTGTAGAAGTTTTTATAAAATCAGCTTTTGCATTAGTTACACATTTACACATTTCAACTTTTTCTTCTTCACTTAAAAGACAAGTTTCTATTATAACTTTTAATATTTTATCTTTACAAGCTTCTTTTATAGATTTTATCTCTTGTGTTATTTCTTCAAATTTATTTTCTTTTAGCATCCCTAAGTTTATTACCATATCTATTTCATCTGCACCGTTGTTTATTGCATCTTTAGTTTCAAATACTTTTACAGCAGTAGTATTATATCCATTTGGGAATCCTATTACTGTACAAACTTGCATTTTATCTCCTACAAATTCTTTAGCTTTCTTTACAAATGATGGTGGTATACATACAGATGCTACTTCATATTTCATTGCATCTTCACATATTACTTTTATATCTTCCCAAGTAGATGTTTGTTTTAATAAAGTATGGTCTACTGTACTTAAAATTGTTTTGTTATCCATAACTAATCTCCTAAGTCTTTATATTTAATTATATTATTTTATGTATTATAGAAGCTTTTTCTGGTTTTTCAGCTTTTATAGCATAAGCACTTTGTAATTCTTCTTCAGCTTTTTCAAATTTATCTTCTTCACTTGAATATAGAGTTGCTAATACGTCTCCTACTTTTACATAGTCTCCTATTTTCTTCTCTAATATTATTCCTGCTCCATAATCTAATTCATCGTCTTTTGTATGTCTTCCAGCTCCAGTAAGTAAAGATGACACTCCAACACTTTCTGCATTTAATTCATATACATATCCTTCTTTAGTTGCCTTAACTTTATGAGTCAAAGGTGCTATTTCAAATAACTCTGAATTATCTATAACGCTTGGGTCTCCATCTTGAAGAACTACTAATTGTCTTAACTTAGCTAAAGCGCTTCCGTCTTTTAATATGCCTTCTAACTTAGCTCTTCCTTTTTCAACATCTGTTTCTATATTTCCAAGCATAAGCATTTGTGCTCCTAATTGTAAGCATAATTCTCTTAAATCATCTGGTCCTTCACCTTTTAATATTTCTATAACTTCTTTTAATTCAAGTGCATTTCCTATTGCATATCCTAATGGTTCTCCATTTAATGTTATTGCAGCAGATGTGTTTCTACCTACACTCTTACCTATGCTTACCATAGCAGTTGCTAATTTTTCAGCATCTTCTGCTGTTTTCATGAATGCACCTTCACCATACTTAACATCTAGTACTATTGCATCTGCTCCTGATGCTATTTTCTTACTCATTATACTTGCAGCTATTAAAGGTATGCTATCTACTGTTGCTGTAACATCTCTTAATGCATATATTTTTTTATCTGCTGGAACTAAGTTTTGAGTTTGACCTGCTATAACTAACCCTGCATTTTTAACCATATCTTTAAATTTATCTTCTTTAACAGATATATTAAATCCTGGTATAGATTCTAATTTATCTAATGTTCCACCTGTGTGACCTAATCCTCTACCTGATAATTTAGCAACCTTACCACCTGCTGCTGCAACCATTGGTACTAATATAAGAGATGTTTTATCTCCAACCCCTCCAGTACTATGCTTATCAAGTTTTACTCCATCTATCATACTTAAATCTACAACATCACCTGAATTTACCATAGCCATTGTAAGATTTGCTGTTTCTTCTGTAGTGAATCCATTTAAATATATTGCCATTAATAATGCAGATGCTTGATAATCAGGTATTTCGCCATTAGTATATTTTTCTATAAAAAATTCTATTTCTTCTTTAGATAATTCTTTTTTATCTCTTTTTTTAGATATAATATCGTATAGTCTCATTTTAATTTTCCCCTTATCTTTTAGCTTTTATATTTATTATTTGTAATCCATGTATCTAACCCTTCATAAGTTGAAGGTATTACAATCTCTTTTTTTATTACAGATGTTTTTATTTTTTCCACCGTTTCAATTATCTTTGAGTCTATTTTTACATTAGATCCTTCTATTTCATAACCGATAACGTTTTCTTTGAGACCAAGCTTATGTACCCCTGGGCTCCATGTATAATTTTTGATGCCCTCTATCTCTTTATAAATTATTTCATTTGCGTATCTAGTTGCTGTTGATACTATGTAATCTGGATCAAAAAAATTTTGATTCCCATCGACTCCAAAAGCATATCTATCAGCTTCTTTTGCCGCTGCAAAAACTCCAAATCCTGATTCTCCTGCTAGTTGTTGAATGTATTGTGCTCCTTTTTTATACATTAGGAGTGCAATTTCTTTTGCCTTTGCTGGGTTCGAAAAATCATCAACTACAGCTACCATTGTTTTAATATTAGGATTTATATATCTAACTCCAGCTTCAAATCCAATAGCACCTTGCCTTAAATGCTCTAGATCTTTACCTAATATAACTCCTGCCACTGGTTTATTTTTTTCTTGTTTTGAATTATTTGTAATAGATAGCCCTGCTATAACTCCATTTAAGAACGTTTGCTCAGACCAACTTGTACATATAGAGCTTACATTTGGCAACTCTATATTAGAATCTATCAATGTGAATTTTTGATTTGGAAATTCTTTTGACATTTTAATTATTGCCTTTTCTTGTTCTCCTCCAACTGAGATGATAAGGTCATACTGTTTAGTCTTTGCATATTCTCTTCCTAATGTTTCATAGTCATCTTTGGTTTTCGATTGACAATAATCAAATTCAATTCCAAGTTTTTCTTGTGCCTTTAAGATACCGTCATAGCATAAATCATTAAATGATTTATCTCCTAATCCAGCTTCATTAAAAATAATTCCAACTCTTATGATTTCCTTATTCTTAACTTCAAATCTATTTTGATTATATTGGTACAAACAAGCAATTACTATAATTAATACCAGCGTAATTAATAGCATTATTTTTTTATTCTTTAATGTCATTATTTGCCTCCTATGTCTATACATAGCAAAGTAGCCAATTTGTTAATTATGTTCTTCTGCTTTACTAATATTATATTTGATTAAACGTTTTCATTCCATGGACACTATTGATAAGTAATATAACAATATTGATATTTTTAGTCTTATAAAACGCATAATTATGAAAAATATTGATATTTTTGAATTATTTTGACATATTATAGGTTTTTTTAACTTTTAATATCGATCTTCCTCTGGAGATATACCTTTATGCTTTTTATATGTTTTTGAAAAATAGCCTGGATTGCTATATCCTACCTCTATTGCTATTTGAGATATCTTCATATCTGTATTTTTAATAAGATCTTGTGCTTTTATCATTCTATAATTGGTAAGATAAGTACTAAAATTTTCTCCTACTTCTTCTTTAAACAACCTTGAAAAGTATTCATGCGATAAATATACTTGTTTTGATATATGATTTAAGGATATATGTTCTTTATAATTTGATTCTATGTATTCCATAGCTTTTCTTATTGCCTTTGAATACTTGTTTTCATTTCTATCTATTTGCAAATTACTTTCTTTAGTACAAAGGTTCTCTTGTTGCTTTATTATCAGGTCTTTACTCTCTTTTATAGTTTCATAAATTTTGCTAAGAACTTCATTTAGCTCTTTCGGTCTTATATCTGACTTTATTAAATATTCATAAACCCCACAGCTTATAGCTTCCTTAGCGTAAGAAAACTCTGCATAGTTAGTCAACAGTATAATAAAAACATCTGGAATTATTTTTTTAACTTCTCTACTAAGTGTTATTCCATCCATAATAGGCATTTTTATATCACTTATAATAACTTGTGGTTTTAATTTTTGTGCTAATTCATATGCTTCTTTTCCGTTTGTTGCACTCGCTAATACATTAAAATCTTTAGAAATATTTGAAATCGTATATACTATCCAATCTCTTATAGGTGCTTCATCTTCTACTACTAATATGTCTAACATATGTCCTCCCTCTAGTTAGGTAGTATAAAAGTTACTTTAGTTCCTCTACCTTCTTTACTGTCTATTTCTAATCCATAATTTATTCCATAATTTAATACAATTCTTTCATGTACATTTATAACGCCTACTCTGTTTACACTAGCTTCTTTTTTTAACACACTTTCTACTTTATCCTTAGACATACCTATCCCATTGTCATTTATTATGATTCTTATTCCCTCTTGTGTTTTATATCCAGCCAAACTTATTATCCCTTTGTTGTTTTCTTTTTCCATACTATATAAAATAGCATTTTCTACGATTGGTTGTAATATGAAAGAAGGTACATTAAAATCATTTATTTCATTATCAATTTCATAAGTAATCTCAAAACAATCAGGATATCTCATTTTTTGAAGTTCTACATAATTTTTAATGTTTTCTATTTCATCTTCTAATCTAATCATTTCACTAGATTTTGGTAGTATACTTCTTAATAATTTTGTAAATCTATAAAGCATTTCTTCTGCTTGTTCAGTTTTATTCATAGATATTAAAAATCTTATTCCACTTAAAGTATTATAAAGAAAGTGAGGATTTATTTGAGCTTGTAGAAAGCTTAATTCTGCTACTCGTTTTTGCTTTTCATATTTTTTTATATTTTCAATTGAAGAATCAAGCCACATTACCATGCTGTTAAATGATTTTTGTAACTGACCTATTTCATCGCTTCTATCTACATCTACTTTGGCTTTTAAATCACCATACATTACTTTATCCATTTTATTTTTTATTTCAATAATTGGTTTTGTTATCCATACAGAAAGCGTGTAACTAATTATTAATGCTATGATACTTACTAACACTATTATAAACACAGTGCTATTAACTACTTGATTTGATACTTGTTTCATAATATTTAGAGGTACTTCTTGTATTATGCTCCATCCATATTCATCAATATTAGATATAATTTCCATATTGTTTTTAGTAACACTATAATTATCGCTATTTTGTTTTATAACATGCTGATAATTAGTTCCTATCAATCGTTTATCCTTACTAGATATTATTTTTTCATTTGAATCAACTATATAAATAGATGTTCCATAGTCTAGCATATCTGAATATCTATCATAGAGCATAGTCTCACTTATATCCATTATTAATATTCCTAGTGTTTCATTAGTTATTAAATCTTTTATAAGTCTACCCATTTTAAATATATTTTTGTATGGTCCTATACCATTTTCATCTTTATATGTATTTATAAGTACTGTTTTTCCATTAGCTTTTACAATTTCATCATACCATTTTTCATTTTTTATATTTTTAGTATCGTATTTAGTTTTAGAATATGTACTATAAGTTAGTCCGTTTTCGCCAATTATGTATAGTTCTGGCTTCATATTAAATTTGCCATACTTCCAAACTTGATCCACTAGCAATCCTTCTACATATGAGTTTTTTTCTTTAATAATATTTTTATCACTTTTAAATTCGCTCTCTGGGGTCGATAAAATATCTGTTAACCTATTATCTACTACAATATTGTCACCTATAGTTTCTACATTTGATAATAATATTGAAATATTGTTACCAACTTCTTTTAAAACTTGGCTTCTCATTTCATACATTTCTTTTTGTATTATTTTATTAGTATCATTTATTACCCAAATACCGATTAATCCTGATATTAATAATATAAGTACAAATATTATTAAAAATAATTTCATAGTAATACTATTTCTTCTTATTTTCATCACCTTCCTACATTTGTTCATTTTTTAATGATATCAATTATTAAATAAATTGTAAATTTTTATTTTATATGTATTATGGAATTTTTTTAAATAAAGTCAAAAAAAGCCAGGATTTATCCTAGCCTTTTTATACTTATATTTTATTTGATTTTATATATATTTTTCCATTCTTATGTCGCTATACCATTTACCATTATAATATACAAAATCTTTAATTTCACCTATTGCTGCATACCCATTTTTCGTATAAAATCTTCTTGCTATGCTGTTATATTCAAACACACCTAGTTCAATTCTATCTTTATATAAATCTTTTACCTTTGCTTCTAATAGATCCATAACTTGTTTTCCTATTGCCTTACCCCTATAATTATCTTCACCTACACATATACTAATCCAGGCTGTATTGTTATCTTCTTTAAATAACATCTTAAAGTTTGTATCAATGCCTATATATCCTATTTCTTTATTATCAGCCATTATCATGTACATATACTTATCTTCACTGCTATTAAAACTTTCTAATACTTCTTCATACGTTATATCTTCGATCTCTTTCTCATTAAAATTTGGTCTAAGTAGATATTTTATATTGTCATTATTATCCCAATCTTGTATTAGCTTAAAATCATCTATATCATTTTTTGTTATTTCTCTTAAGCTTATATTCATGTTAACCACCTTTAATTAAAGTTATTTATTAAGATAAAATCCCCAAAGAAATTATATTCTCGGGGATTTTTATAATATATATATAAATTATTATTTCGTTTCTAGAGTTGTTCCAGTAGAACCAAATCCACCTTCTCCTCTAACTGTAGTGCTTACTTCTTTTACTTCTTTAAAAGTACAATAGAAAACTTTTCTTAAAACACCTTGTGCTAATTTAGTATGCTTTGGTATAGTTATTTCAAAGTCTTCTTCATTTTTAAACATTATACCTACTTCGCCTCTATAATCCATATCTACAGTTCCTTCAAAAACTGTTATATCTGCATTATTTCCTGAAGTTGTTGGAACACCTTTTACAGTTATTCCTGATTTATTTTTTATTTGAATTCCCCATCCTATTGGTGTTTCAAATATTAAACCAGTTTTAGCTACAGCTTTTTTCCCAGGTGCTACAGTTATTTCTTCACATGTAAATAAATCAAATCCACTATCACTATCATGTGCGAATTTTGGTATTACAGCATCTTCACTTGTTCTTTTTACGTTAATTATCATTATTAATTTCTCCTCTTAACTGATGTCATACAATATTATATCATTTTGCTTCAAAGATTTATTTACATCTATAACTCTTTGATTTGAAGAGCCCCTTAACATAATGGCTAGGTTTTTTTTATCTTCCTCAAATTTCCCGTCAACTAATACATCTATATATTTTAATATTTCCTTTTGAATATCATTAAAATTTTCTACTGTATATCCAGTCCATAAATATATTTTTTTATCAGGATAATATTTTTTAAATTCTTTACAAAGATTTATTACACCTTCTACATTTTGAGAACATAAAGGCTCTCCACCTAATATAGACAAATCTCTTTTTATGTTGTTTTTATCTATACTATCTAAAATATACTTTAAATCATCTTTTGTAAACTCTTTTTCAATATTAAAATCCCAAGTTTCACTATTAAAACATCCTCTACACTGATGTGGACATCCTTGTGTCCAAAGAGACATAGTTATTCCAAGGCCATTGGCTATGTCATTATCTTTTATCTTAGAAAACCTCAATATAATCCACTCCTAATCTTATAGATGTAATACTCTTTGTGCAATTTCTTGAGTACGTCCTTTTCCCCACATACTAGAACCAATATAACCACAAGTTCGTCTCATAACTTGCATTTCTTCTTTCTTTTGATTTCCACAGTTTGGACAATGCCACTCTAAGTTTTCATCTAAAGTTATTTCGCCTTCATATCCACATTTAAAACAAACGTCTGGCTTAGTGTTTATTTCAGCATATTGTATGTTGTGGTAAATAAAGTTTATTATTTGTTCTACTGCTGGTAAGTTTTTGCTCATATCAGGAACTTCTATATAACTAATACACCCACCTAAAGATATATCATGGAATTGCGATTCAAATTTTAATTTTTCAAATGCATCTATTTCTTCGCAAACATGAACATGATAAGAGTTTGTATAATACATTCTATCTGTTACATTTTCTATTTCTCCGAATTTTTGCTTATCTATTCTACAGAATCTTGAAGTTAAACTCTCACCTGGAGTTCCGTATAATCCAAATCCAAGTCCACTTTCTTTTTTCCATTTTTCACATGTGTTGTTTAAGTGATTCATTACTTTTAAAGCAAGTTCTTCACCTTCTTTAGTAGTATGTGAAATTCCTAGCATCGCTTGTGTCATTTCATATATTCCTACATATCCTAATGAAAGTGTTGAATATCCATCTTCTAAAAGAGAATCTATCTTTTCACCTTTTTGAAGCCTAGCTATTCCACCATGTTGCCAATGTATTGGAGATATATCTGATGTTGTTCCAAGTAAAAGATTATGTCTAACCATTAATGCTTCTTTACAAAGTTCTAATCTCTCTTCTAATATTTCCCAAAACTTTTCCATGTCTTTATCTGCAGTTAAAGCTACTTGTACTAAATTTAAAGAAATTACACCTTGATTAAATCTTCCATACCATTTATAATTTCCAAATTCATCCTTATGTGGAGATAAATGACTTCTACACAAATGAGATGTATATTTCTATACTGGTTACCCATTTCGACTATATCATTACTATACATACTTTTACCATATACATAGCACCTTGCACTTCCGATAAGTACATACCTTATCGTACTCTACTCGTTTATTTCCCAAAGTATTTCTCTTTAGGTATACTTTCGATAGTCTGTTGACCTTCTATATAATCTTCATAGTATTTAAAATAATAACCTTTATATGGTGATTTAGTTCTTCCATTACATCTAAAACACACCATTGTATCCGTTGTTACATTATGATATTTTTGCAGTTCTCTTATTGAGTCAAACATTCTTACTTCATTTGGATTATCAACCGAAATAGATACACACTTTTTAGAGTTTTTATTATCTTTACCTTTTATTCCAAACATGCCATTTCTTTCACCCTTAAGACCACCATTAATTCTCATAGGATTTTTATCTCCTAATTTACTTTGTCTTATTTTTTCAGAAATATTTTTTTTGTTTGGATGATTTGATAAAGTATCACCTCCACACTTACCTTTAAATGCTTTAGAATTATATCCATTGTTCACAGTATCTAATTTATTAATCCAATATAATTCCTTTTCATCTAACTCATCTTGTGTATTAGCTGTATCTACTTCATCTATATAAAAATTCTCAGTACCATATTTTCTTACTGACCTATAAAATTTTGTATCTGATTCATCTTTTTGATATCCCATATGTCTGCTGAATCTTTGTTTTAATGATTCACTTGTTTGACCTATATAAAGTTTGTTATTTACCTTACAAGTTATTTTATATACTATCATATTATCACTCCTCTAGTTACCTAGAAGATTATATAGCTTGGCACTGGATTAGCATATCCTTAGACTTAGCTTTCCCAGTTAGCATATTCTTTAACATCCATTTCCTGATGCTACTAAAATGTAGAATACACACCTGTTACGCACATAACAGTTCACAAGGTTTTACATGGGCAGTATATCTACCCATTGGAGGGAACGTATTTCCTTCATAGTTTTGTCTCATTATCTTAGCACTTTGATAATCCGGTACTAGTCTCTTAGTGTTACAAACTGCACACAGTCTTGTAATATAATCATATTTTCCGCCTTCTAAGCAGTTATGTTCATCAAGTAAGTAGACTAACTTAGGGAACTCTTCTCCTATTACTTGTCCCTTATAGTTTTTCATACCTTCTAGTCTTTGTTTTATCATTTCTTCACATATTAAAGCCATTTCTCTTTCATACTCATTACCTTCTTCAATTTCTAGGTAAATTGTTGAAAATGGACTTTGACCATTAGAAGTGTGAAGTGTTGATAATTGATATCTAATAGTTTGTATTCCCGATTTTAATTCTTCAAGCATTCTATCTTCTGCTAATTCATTAGATACTTCTTTTGAATATTTTTTAATGTATTTATTAAAATATTTTTCATACGATACTCTTAAGAAAGGTGCTATGTGCTTTATAGTTATAGAGTTTCCACCGTACTGACCACTAGCAATTTGTGCTATTATCTGTGTAACTATAGTACAAGCTGTAGAAAATGATTTAGGTGACTCTACTAATTTATTATTTATTACTGTTCCATTGTTTAACATATCTTCTAAGTTTATGAGCATGCAGTTGTGAATTGGTTGCATTGCATAGTCCATATCGTGGTAATGAAGTACTCCCTCATCATGTGCATGTACTATATGTGCAGGTATTGTTTTTCTTCTCGCTATATCTTTTGATACTTCTCCAGCTACTAAATCTCTTTGAGTTGAAGCTAGTACACCATTTTTATTAGAATTTTCATTTAAAACATCTTCATTACTTTTATCTAATAGTCCTATTATACTATCATCAGTAGTGTTTATTTCTCTTTTAAACGATTGTACTGCTCTATATCCTTCATAAGCCTTTGCTGTTAATTCATGTCTATATCTTATTAATTTTTCATATACCATATTTTCTATTTGGCACACAGTTGGTGAAGATTGATTTTCTAGGCAGTTGATTTCTATATTATCAGATATTTTTTTTGCCACATCTTCTTCATATATTCCACTTCCATATTTCATAGCTTTTAATATAGCCTCTTTAATTTTATCTTTGTCAAACTCAGCAATACTATTATCTCTTTTAATAACGTTTAATTTTTTAACCATAATATTTCTCCTTCTTTAATATATTGTATACATTTAATTTTTAATTTTTTTGGAATTTCATGTAAAAATATATTATATTTATCTCTAAAAGCTATTGACTTTTTTGATTTTATTTATGCAGTTTTTAAAGATTAAATTACTATATGTAGTAGTACAACGATTATTTTATACTATATATGGTGGACTATCAAGGTTTTTTTAAAAGCACAAATTATATTTTTTTGTCAATACTTGAAGAAGGTTTTCACACTTTTATTTTTACAATTTTTTTATGTTTTTTAAAAAAATAAAAGTCAGTAAGAATTTAATTTTTCACTTACTGACTTTTACTTTATTTAATAACTCTTTTAAAATAATGCCAAGTATTCCAAACGCAAATCAATTCCCATCCTTCTTTTCCATAATCATTTAAACTATCAGATACTGCCTCAGGTTTTCCCCATATTGAAACATATTTGTACTCGTACATATTAATAATAACGCCCCCTATAAATTAAAGTAGTTATTATTTTATATTTTAACTTAACTTGTCCTTATACATATTAATTTAATTTATTAAATGTTTACTAATTTTTATAATATGTTGCTACATACTTTATATAGTAAATTCTATATATTCTTTAAAAACTTCTTACTTTTTTTATACCCATAGTCTAAGTATCATTAACACTAATTTTATAAATATCATAATATAACTGAGTGTTAAAAACTTAATATGTTAGGAGGTAATTAAATGACAATTCCTGCCAAAAAATCAATTCTAGATGTTAAATCAGGTAATATAATAAGTCAATACTCAAAAGATAAAATTGTTCTTTTGGGCATATATACTTCTGATAATGATCTGTATCCAAAGGAAATAGAAATTCTATTAACACCAGAAGACGACAACTTAGCCCCTATATCAACTATTTTTCCATATAATGGATCTTATCTACAACTATTCATAGCTGATTTTACTGGAGACAATAAATCTGAAATAATGGTTAGAGGTATACTTGAAGGTATTGGTGATTATAAGATTGCGGTAGTTTATAAATATGAAAATAATAAATTAATAGAAATATTTGATCAAGGTAAGTTCTGTGAGCATAATGTTTATATTGCTAACTACTTTGATGATTACAAAGTCTTTATAAATTATGATACAAAAAAATATTCAATAGATTTATCATCAAGACCACGAGAATATCTAGATCAAATATATTCTCCATCAGGTATTGTTAATGTAAGTGATAGTCCAACGGTAAGCGACCCAAGTTCAGTTTATCCAATAAAGCAAGTTACTAATACTTACTATAACCTTATGGTACAGCAAAAGGTTATTGGCCTATCAGATTCAGATATTTTAGGTATAATTCAAACTTTAGTAAAATTAACCGGTCCTAAATGCGAAAATATTTATAGAGGTTTATTATTATTTCCACACTCAAATAATAATAAAAGACATTCTAAGCAATATAAAGATAATTTCATAAAAAACAAACCAATAATAACTTAATGTCATACTTATATTATTTTAAACAAATAAAAAAGGAGTCTTATCTTAGACTCCTTAATCTTTTACATATTCTAATATATCTCCTGGCTGGCAATCTAATATTTCACATATATTCTCAAGTGTTGAAAATCTGACTGCTTTTGCTTTGTTATTTTTTAAAATTGATAAATTAGCCATAGTTATTCCCATTTTTTGAGAAAGCTCAGTAGAACTAATTTTTCTCTTGGCCATCATTACATCTACGTTTACTATAATTGGCATGATAAATTTCCTTTCTATATTGTCTTATCATTCTCATCTTTTATTTCAATGGCAGTTTCTAACAGATTTGCCAGTATTAAGCATAAAAATCCTATAAAAATAGCTATAAAACTTACTAAAAAAATTGGTGCTATATAACTAATTGGTAAATAGAAAAACTCACTATAAAATCCTGTAAAGTTTTTTACATATACTACGCATCCTATAAACAATATTACTTCAGTAAATGTACATATAGCAATACTTTTTAAAGATTTAATGTTTTCTATTGAAAATGGATTGTTATTTTTAACAAACTTAGAAATATCTTTTAATTTAAATAAAGCTATAACATAAGGAAGTGCACATATATATATGCAAGCATAAGTAATTGTTACTACGTTATTTTCAGTTGATAATATTTGAAATCTTTTAAAATATGCAGTTATAACCGGTGGTGTAACTAAAAGTGCTAACAATGTAAGTACTATACCTACTATTACAATAGAATATAGAATTTTAGAAATCTTATTTTTTTTCATTTTTTCACCTCGTAATTATTTTCTTATTATCATTATAGCATAAATATTTATTGTTTAGCAATAAATATTTATTTTTATTTTTACAAACAATCATTTTATTAATTATCTACATCAAAAAAATTCCCCTTAGCTTTAAGGGGAATCTTAATTTTATTCTTTTATTAACTTTAACACAACTTGTTGTAGAGGAACTATTGCACTAGTATTCCATTCTTGTATAAGATATTTATTCCCATCTACAATTATAGTATCTGAATCTAATAGCTCACATGAATGATTTTCATTTTTTAAATATTCATATGTTGCATTGCTTAAATCCCTCTTGTTAAAATAGCGTTCATCTAGCTCTAAAACTATCTTTTTCTTTGCCACAATTATCCCCTCTTTTCTAAATTCTCTAAGCTATATATAAAACTTTCTATATTTGGCAATATATCAAGTTTTTATATCTAAAAACAGGCTAAAGCGTTGTTTAGATAAAGCAAAATCCTTGTTTATAATTAATATTTATAATTAAATAGTACTTTCTGATTTTTCAGTTGCAGTCTTTTTAAATAAATACAAGCTTACTATTAAAAGTATTATACTTATAGCAAGAAGACCTACAAATGTTAAAACATTTAAGTTAGGATCAAAGATAGTTAGATTTTCTACTGACTTTATTAATGTATTTTTAGGATAGTGCATTGCAAGAACTACTAATCCATTATTTATAAAATGCATAAGCATTGATACAAAAATAGATTCTGATTTATAAACTGCAAATGCAAAACTGATTCCTAATATAGTTGTTGGTATTATTCTTATAAAGTCTATATGCATAAATCCAAATAATATTGCACTTCCTATTATAGCCATTTTTACACCTTTTTTACTTTTAAATGATGTAAAAATAAACCCTCTAAACAACATTTCTTCACATACAGCAGGCATAAGAGCTATTACAAGTAAATTTATCCCAAACTTTTCTTGATATAGTGCATGATTTAAATTTTCTATTATCTCCATGTTTTGTGGGAATATATGTAGCAATACTTGAGAACTTAAATTAACTAAAATATATGCACTACCCCAAAGTAATATCGATGCTATAATATGTTTTATTTTAGGAATCTTTATACTAAATACTTTCTTAAAATCTAATTTTATATAAAATGCAAAAAGTAGAGGCAATCCTATTATCATAATTTGAGTAAGTGCCAATCCACCTAATCCTAGCTTCATTTGAACTATAGAACCAACGTATATAAGAAGTACTAAGCTTATTGCATATAAAATTACACCATCACTTACACTCGGCATATTTCCTTTTTTAATGTTTGATCTTTTTTCTAACAATAGAAAATTTGATTTATTTCCAAATAATATTTCTTCTGAATCAAACATCTTAGATAAAAGCATCACTGACAAAATAACAAAAGCAATATTTGAAACTAAAACTAAAGCTACTAATCCTAAATCACTATTAAAAGATAATACGCTTTTTATAAGTAGCGATATATTTACTACTGGTATTGTTGCTGTAAATTTATCTAATTCTATATTTGGTACCATTGATACATAAGATGGTATCATAACTAACAACATTATTGGTGTCATATAATTTTGTGCATCTTTAAAACTTTTTGCTAATGAACATACACACATACTTATTGCTGATACAACCATTGCAAATAAACAAACACATATTATAGTTATTATAATTGGGAAAATCAACTTATTTAAGTCTAAACTTCCAACTCCTAGCTCAGAAGCTGCTAGACCACTAGTTGTAACTAAATAAATCAAAGTAAGTGCTATTGATAATAAATTAAAAATTGCAGTTACAATGGCACTAAAGGATACTGCCATATATTTACCCATTACAAGTTCTAAGTTTGATATAGGAAGTGTTAAAAGAGTTTCTAGTGTTCCTCTTTCTTTTTCTCCTGCCATAACATCTATTGCAGGATATATAGCTCCTAGCAATATCCCAATTATTAAAATAAATGGAAGTATTTGACCTAACATATGACCTGCTAACTCTTCATTTTTAGCAATATCTATATTTTTATAAACTATAGGCTCTAAGGTTTGTTTTACATCTAATCCTTTTTCTTTTAAATTTTCATTTATTTTTTCTTGTTTATAATCTTCAAAAACTTTCTCAATTCGCTCCATTGCTGTATATGAATCTGATACTGATGAATTTGTGTATATATTGTATTTTTTGTTATCTTCTTTTACTTCTATGTAAGCAACTATACTTTCATCATTTATTGCTTTTTTATAATCTTTAACTTTTACTATTTTTAATTTTCCACTTTCTTCTTTGTCGCCTTTTTCATCTTTTTTATCATTATCATTAATCATAGATATTAACTGTGAGTCTGCATTTCCTTTTATTGCTATTGGTAATTCTTTTTCATTCATGCTATTTGTAGACATCACCATAACTTGAGTAAATAAAATCATCATAACTGGATATAAAATAACGGGAAGAATTATCATCATAAAAAGTGTTTTTTTATCTCTTAATATGTCTAACATTTCTTTTTTGAAAATATGTTTAACTATTTTACTTCTCATAAAGCTCTCCTCCTTTACTAGCAAGGCTTATAAAAGCATCTCTTAAATTTGTTGTTTGAGTGTCTTCTTTTAATTTTTGTGAAGTACCATTTGCTATTATTTTACCTTCATGTATCATTAGTATTTTGTCACATAACGTTTCTGCTTCTTCCATATAATGAGTTGAGTAAATAACTGTTTTTCCTTTTTTCTTTTCATTTTTCATAAATTCTATTATTGATTGACTACTAATTACGTCTAACCCTAGAGTTGGTTCGTCAAATATATATACTTTTGGTGAATGTATAAGGCATCTAGCTATTGATGTGCGTTGTGTTTGTCCTGTTGATAAGTTTTCAATTCGGTTATCTATAAAGTTTTCCATATCCATTACTTCACTTACTTCTTCTATGCTTTGTTGTAATTTTTCACTTGGCATTTCATATAAATTTCCAAATGTAGTTAAAAGTTCTCTTGGTGAAATTCTACCATATAGTTTAGTGTTTCCTGATAGATATCCTATCTCACATTTTGCAGCATTTTTATCAATAGAATAATCATGATTTGCAATTTTAATATTACCGCTACTTGGAGTAAGTATCCCTGCTAGCATTCTAAGTAATGTTGTTTTTCCTGCTCCATTTGGACCTAATATTCCTAATATTTCTCCTTGCTTAACAGAAAATGAAATATTATCAACAGCCAAAAAGTCTTCTTTTTTAGTTTTTAATTTTTTTATTTTCTTGTTGCTTTCGTCTTTTACTACCCTAGTAAAGGATTTACATAAATTATTTACCTCTATCATTTTAATCCCCCTTTTATATTTTGTTTTAAACTTTAGGATTGTCAAAAGTTGTATATATTTTATCATATTTTTTTATATATTTTGAACAAATGGATTCAAATGTGATTTAAATGGAGTAAAATGTGATTTTGATATGGTTATGTTTAAGTTTGTAATAAATTAATCTATAAATTCACTTGGATACTCTACTACACCGCTAACATTCTTTAGCTTTCTTTAGTGCTGTTTCTATAAGTGCTTTACCTATTTTCATACCTTGAAACTTTGGTGAAACAGACACTGGAGCTAGTGCCAAAGAATCAAATGAATCACTATTACTTTTTATTTTTATTTTTGTTAATAATATATGTCCAACTATTTCATTTTTAACCTCAGCTACCAGAGATAATTCTTCTATAAATTCTTTACTTTTTCTTAATCTAGATACAAGCTTATGTTCATTATGATCGCTAAACTCAGCATTTTTAAAAGCTTCTTCTACAACTTTTTCTACTATATCAAAATCCTTTTCTAATTCTTTTCTTATAATATTTCCATGTTATTTTACTCCTAATTTTAATTTAATTAGCATTACCTTTTCGCCCTTTGCATCGACTTCTCCGTTAAACTCAAATCCTAATTTTTCATATATTTTAATTGCTACTTTATTACAATCATAAACACTTAGAAAAATTTCATTGGTATTATATTCTTTTGATATATGCTTTATTAAAAATTTTAAACTTTCATAGCTATATCCTTTTCCTTGATGTTTACATCCAATCATAAATCTATCAAGCCATACTCTACCACAAGTTCCTTCTGATTCAAAGAAACCATACATAGCAAACCCTATTAATTTGTCTTCATCATAAACTCCAACAGGTCTCCATAAAGATAATTCTTTTGCTTCATCTAAACATTCTTGTGTACTTTCAATAAAAGTCTCTTGTCCTTTACCTACTTTTAAAGAGATTATTTCATTATAATTATCTACATTAACTTTTTTTAATATTATATTCATCATTATCTAACCTTTATCCTCTCTTAAAAAATATTCTACATAATATCTTATGATCTATTTCTAATTGGAACGTATTTATTTTTATGTGTCTTTTATTTATATACTCTAAGAATATAATATCTATTTTAAAATATTATTACAATGGCTTTAAATAAGTAATTATATAAATGACACTACTAACCTTAAAAATTTAAAAATAAACGCACAAGATTTAGATGTGAAGATAAATTCTATTAATAGTGAAAATACAAATATACAGTCTTTTTCTGGAGATATATCTATTAATAATTTAAGCTCTAGTAATATAGATATTGCTGTGAATGATGGAGATGTTAATGTTGAATTTGCAAAATAAATTTTAAAACTTTTTATTTACATTCTATATTTATATGTGTATAATAACGTTTAACAATACAAAATTCACAAATATTCTTGATAAGGAGATTTTTAATATGATAACTAACATGAACTTAACTAATACTTTAAAATTAAATACATATTATTATTTTAGCTATTTTAGTTAGGTTTGTGTTTATGATAAAAATTTTAATCATAGATACAAACCCTAGACGTTTGTATCTGTGATGGCTAAGATTAATTTGTTATGTAGGCCACATAGATAAATACTATGTGGCTTTTTTATATCCTCGGATTGTAATAGTCACATAGTGTATGCTATGTGGCTTTTTTGTATAAAAAAAAAGAAAGAGGTATAATTATGAAAAAAAATCTAGACATTATTATTATTGGTTTCGCATTATTTTCGGTATTCTTCGGTGCAGGAAATTTAATATTTCCTCCATTCATAGGGGTAACATCTGGTAGCGGTTGGTTAGTAAGCTTTTTAGGATTCGCTATTGCAGATATAGGTATGATTCTTTTATCTATTAACGCTGTTGCAAAGGCTGGTTCTTACCAAGGAGTTGTAGGAAAAGCTGGTAAGAAATTTGGACTTACTTTAGAAGTTATTATGATGCTTTGTTTAGGGCCAATTCTTGTTATTCCAAGAACTAGTGCAACAACTTTTGAAATGAGTATTAACCCATTATTTCCTTCAGTAAACCCTGTTATATTCTCTATTTTATTCTTTGGTTTAACTCTTATTTTAACTATAAAGCCAACTAAGGTTATGGATATTATCGGTAAATTTTTAACTCCAGTACTTCTAATTGCTTTATTCGTATTAATAGGCAAAGGAATACTTTCTCCAATAGGAAAATTAGTTCCAGCTACTGATTCACAAAGCTTATTCTCAACTGGACTTACTCAAGGATACCAAACTATGGATGCTCTTGGAATAGGTGGAGTTACTGCACTTATTATGACTTCATTCTTAGCTAAAGGCTACAAAGATAAAAAAGAAGTTGCAAGCCTTACAGTAAAAGCATCTTTAGTTGCAGGTATTGGTCTTATATTAGTGTACGGTGGTCTTACTTACTTAGGAGCTACTGTTTCTACGATTTACGATGCTAATGTTTCTCAAACTGCACTATTAGTTAATATAACAAAGCAATTATTAGGTCATACTGGATCAGTTTTATTAAGTATAATTGTTGCTTTTGCTTGTCTTACTACAGCTGTAGGTTTAACTTCAGTTACTGCTAAATACTTTGAAGATGTTACTAATAAAAAATTCAAATACGAGCATCTGGTTACATTAATTTGTGTATTTAGTGCTGTAGTTTCTAATTTAGGTGTTGATAAAATAATTTCTATAGCAGCTCCTATATTAACAGTTTTATACCCTGTATCTATTGTTTTAGTTTTAATGGCATCTTTCAAAAATGTATTTACTAAAAATTCTACTTACAAAGGTGCTGCTTACGCTACTTTATTAGTAAGCATACTTACTGTTATTGATAGCTTAGGTGTTAATATAAGTTTAATACACACTCTTCCTTTTGATAGTTTAGGATTTAACTGGATAGTACCATCTATATTAGGAGGTATTATAGGTACACTTATTTTTAAAGAAGATTCTTTAGTTTTAAATAAAAACGCTCAATAAAAATAGTGTAGATAAATTTATTAATTGTAATTTATCTACACTATTTTTTAATTTTAGTATCAAGTTAAAGCTTTTTTTATACACTGTATAACAATTTTTTTTTCATATTCATCGTCCCAGCTAAGCTCTGGATATAACACAAATCTTGGCACCAAATATCCAAATAAATTAGTTATTATGATACGAAAAATAGTATTAGAAGATATATCTATTATTTCTCCTTTTTGCTTGAACAGATTAATTGTTTTTTCAAAGCTAGGATAAACATTTTCTAAAAATAAAGATTTAATATCTTCTCGAACGTCTTCTTGAGCCGTAATCTCTTGTATTAACACCTTTATAAGAGGGGTTTCTTTTTTTGCAAATTCAATTCGGTCTTCTATAATACAATTTAAAAATGTATCGAAATTTATATAATCTTTAGCTATTACTTCTTCTACAAAACTTTTAGCTATAATATCTCCAATAAACCTCATATAAGAAGGACGCACAATAGCATTTAGCAAATCTTTTTTGGTTTTGTATTGACGAAATATAGTTCCCTCTGCAACCCCTGCCCTCTTAGCTATTTCTCCTGTTGATACTTTTTCATATCCTTTTTCACTAATAAGTTCTACTGCTGCAATCAAAATATTTTTTTGTTTTAATGTAAGTTTTTGCTCATTGTTGCTATCTTCTGTAATATATTTCATCCATTCTTTCAATTTAATTCCTCACCTTACCATATCCTATGTTTCTTAAGTGCTAGTATGTTTAAAATAGCAAATACTACTGTGAATGTCAACAATATGCCCAAACTTGGCAATATATCCATAAATGATGCTCCACGTATCATAACACCATTAAGTGCTTGAGATGCATAAGTTAGTGGCATAAATTTTGATATCCATTGTAGAGGTTCTACCATCGTTCTTACTGAAAACAATCCACATAAAAACGCTTGTGGTAATATAACTAGTGGTATAAATTGTATCATTTGTAATTCATTATTTGCGTAAGATGATAAAAACATTCCAAGGCTAAGTGCGCATAATGCAATTATCACAGTAATTAATAAAATCAAACCTATCTCACCAGCACTATATATATCTAGCACCCAAATACTATATGCAGATATTATTGTTGATTGGAAAATAGTGAAAATCCCAAAACCTATCAAATATCCTAGTACTATTTCATATCTTTTTATAGGAGTTGCTAAAAGCCTTTCTAAAGTTCCAGTTGTGCGTTCACGTAAAAAACTTACTCCTGAAATTAAAAATACAAAGAAGAATATGAAAAATCCTATTAACACAGGTCCTATATAATCTATAGTTCCCATATCATCACTACCATAGTAATTATCTATATTTAATTTTGGTGCATTAGCTTGATTTGGCATTTTTTTACTTATAGCGCCTTTTATAACATTCGAAACTTTCATATTTATTGAACTATCTGATCCATTAAGAGTAACATTTATATCATTGTTATCCTTTTGTATATAAGCATCTAGTTCTTGATTTTTAAATTTTGTTTCTGCTTGTTCTTTAGTTATTATAAATACATTGTCTTCTTTTTCTAATGAACTTAAAGTTTTTTGTATATTTTCATTTTCAACTCCTATATCTAGTTTTGCATCCTGTTCACTAAATACGTAATTCATAAGAGTTAAAATAAGTATAGGAGCCAAAATAAGTAATGCTAGAGTTCTTTTATCTCTAAAAAACTGTCTTATAATTCTATTTATAATTGCACTAATTCTCATCTTTATCTCCTCCTAATTTTAAAAATACTTCTTCTAAGTCATTACAATTGTATTCTTTTATTAAATCACTTGGCTTTCCAACAGATATACAATTTCCATCTCTTAACATAGCTACTCTGTCACATTTCATAGCTTCATCCATAACATGAGTTGTTATTATTATGCTTACTCCAGAATTTTTAAGATTTTCTAATTCTAACCATATTTGTTTTCTAAGTACTGGATCCATTCCTACTGTTGGCTCATCTAATACTAATATCTTAGGAGAATTTACTAAGGATATAGCTAAAGATAGTCTACGTTTCATGCCTCCTGAAAATGTACTTACAATTTTTTTGGCATGTTCATTTAGATTTACTACTTCAAGCGCTTCGTTTATCTTTTTACTATATTCTTTTTTGGGAATTTTATATAACTGGCAATAAAATTTCATATTTTCTTCACAAGTTAAATCTGTATATAAAGCATCTGCCTGAGCTGTATACCCTATACTTTCTATTGTTTTTAAATCAGGAACTTTATTCCCCATTATTTCTATTAGTCCACTATTTGGATATTCCATTCCCATAAGAAGTCTAATTAATGTAGTTTTACCTGCTCCTGAAGGTCCTAGCAGTCCAAATATCTCTCCTTTTATAACGTCAAAAGATATATTATTTAATATCTTTTGCTTTTTATAAGATTTGTATATATTTTCAATGTGGATACAATTTGCTGTAGACATTTTCTCATCTCCTTTTAATAATAATGAGTGATTACTCACTTTAATTTTATTACCATTAATTATACTTGTCAATAAAAATAAAAGAAAGTTATTGATGTTTGTTGATAATCGATGTATTTATGGTCTTTCTTGTAAAAAAACAAATAAAAATTTCATCAAAAGTAAGGTGTCGCAATTTACGACACCTTACTTTATATTTATATATACTATATTTCTTCGTTTACTATGTTTGCTTCTACACCACGACCTATTTCTTCATATACTTTCCCTGTATATAAAGTTTCTTTAGTTTTTTCATCTATTACATGTACATACTGTGTATAGACTTGAGATGAATTAATTTTATCATCATCTGGATATTGTTGAGTAATCAAATAAATTTTATTATTAGCTACTTTTACTTTCGCTACATTACTTATAAAAGATGACTGTTCATTTTTTACAGTATATTTATCATTAGATAATATTTTTTTATTATCTAAATCTATAGTTAACTTATATATATCTGTGCTTACTTTTTTATCGTAATCATAACTCATAAAGCTAACTTTATTACCATCTATACAATAATCATCTAATGAACTTTGATTTTTAATAGATGTTGGTATTTCTCTGATATTAATTTTATTTGTCTTTAAATCATATTCTACTAAATCATATTTTGTTTCGTATTTTTTATTTTCAAGTTCATTATATCTATTTATTGTCATATATACTTTGTCTTTATGTGAAAAAGTTATATTTCCTATAGATGCTAGTTTTTCTTTATCGCTCATTTTTTGACTAAAAATTTGCTCACTGCTTTCATTTTCTAAGTTAAGTTTATATACATTAATTAAACATTCTTTGCTAGCATGTATTTGCTCTTCTTCTTTGCTAATATAATTTGGTTGTATATCTATATTAACTACTAAATATAAATTTCCTTGATATTTTATAGCTACTGAAGTGTAGTTTGTTTCGTTATCATCTTTAATAGAAGCTTTTATAGGTATCTCATAAGATGTTATTTCATTAGTTTGTAAGTTTTTATCTGTTACATAAGCTGTATATTGATGTTGTACTACGCTTGAATAATCATCATAATTCTCATTTAGTTGAACATGTCCTTTACTTTTATCGTCTTGATATGTTTGTTCTTGATAACTTATATTTTTTAATAAATCTCTATCTTTTATATTTTCTTTTGTTGAAGGAATATCATATGGAACTTCTTTTGCATAATTTTCTATCTCTAAATTATCTTTTGATATTTTTACTGATTTAGTTTTATACATACCTTCATTTTCTTGATATACTATATTCATACCTTCTAGAGCTTGTCTATTTCCTTTTATATCAACAATTTTTTGATTACTTTTATTGCTTATTCCTAAATATATAGAAGTAGTAGCTATCAACCCTATAGTTAATGCTAATACTATTTTTGATAATCTTTTATTCATCAACTTTCCCCCCTTTTACAAATGTATTTTCTTATTTATAAGATAATAAGATAATGTTGTTGATATTGTAAATAATGCTATATAATAGATGCTATGTAAAACTAATATTTTATCACTATAATCTGCATAAGAAATTATAAACGCATAAATTAATATAGAAGCTAGCGTGTATATGATTGCAAGTACCATTCCTTTTATTTTAAAAGATTTTTGTATCATTATTGCTGTAAATATTACTAACACAGCTAATATGACACCAATTACATCTATCATTATAAAGTCTAATAAATACGGCTGTATTAAATACAATGATGATGAATTTAGTATTGCATATTTAGTTTGATATATATCTATATTGCATAGCATTTTTATTATATTTGCGTCAATAGCCCACGATAATATCTGTGTCATAATAACTCCATATATCATAACTACTATAGTCATAGCTTTTGATATGTATATTGCAAATTTGTTATTTGGTAGCATAAATAATGTGTATGCAGTTTTATTTTTACCTACAAAATCTCTATACCAAATTACAATACAATATATTAAACAAAATATAACTGCTATACCTAGTATAATTGTAGTAAATAAATATATATCGTCAATTCCACCCTTAAATAATAATTCATTTTTTACTAATGATGATTTTAATAATTCCATACTAGCTTTTGCTTTTGCTTTTGATGCTGCAATGCCTACTTGACTATGTAATTCTTTTACTACAATACCTATATTCCCAACTAATAAAAGACCTAATAGTGTAAAATATAGTTTGTGTATTCTTTTAAATTCTATGTTATATAAAGTTAATATTTTATTCACCCCTATATACCTCCCTCATCTTATCAATTATAGACTTACCTTCATTTTCACGAGTTTCTTCAGCATTAAATTCAAATGCTATTTTACCGTTGTCTATAACAATTACATCATCCACTATCATTTCTATTTCTGCTATTTCATGAGTAGTTATAACTATACTTTGCTCATCATTCATATATTTTGCCATAACCCCTATAAATTCTTCTCTTTTAAATATATCAATTCCTGAAAATGGCTCATCTAATAATGTATATTTTGCATTTTGTGCAAAACCTAATATTATCTTAACCCTAGCTTTGTTCCCCTTAGATAAACTAGATATAAGCCTATCATCACTTAAATTAAATATTTTAAGCATTTCATAGGCTTTTTCATCATCCCAGTTTACATAAAATTCTTTCATAAATTCAAAGCTTTCTTTTATAGTAAGCTGTGGAAAATGGCTATCTATATCAGGCACAAATGCTAGTTTGTTATAAGTTTTAGAGCTTAATTTTTCATTATCTATAAGTATTTCCCCCTTGTCAACTCTTATAAGCCCAGCTATAGCTTTTAGTGTTGTTGACTTTCCAACACCGTTTATTCCTAGTATACAAGTTATTTTTCCTTCTTTTATATTAAAAGATATATCATCAAGAGCTTTAATCTTTTTATATTTTTTTACCACATTTTTTACTTCTATCACACTTTTATCCCCCTAATATCTATCATTTATTATTTGTACAAGTTCTTCTTTTTCAACATTTATAGCTTTCATATTTTCTATAAAATCTTTTAAAGATTCATCTATAAGATCATGTCTTACTTTTGTTATTATTTTTTCATCAGATGTTATAGTGCTTTGATAGCTTCTAGCCGTATTTATAATCCCCATATCTTCCATCTCCTTATATGCCTTTTGTACTGTATTTGGATTTACTTTTATTTTTATTGCCATTTCTCTTCTAGAGGGAATAACCTCCCCTGGGTTTAAATTACCTATTACTATTTGTTGTTTTACGTATTTTACTATTTGAAGATATACTGGTTCTTTCTCGTTTGCTGTAAAGTTCATTTAACCACCTCCGTATCACCGTATTATCTCAGTAGTACACCTTATATCTGTATTATATACATAGTACGGTTGTAAATCAAGTATATTTTTTAATTTTATTTATTTACACTATAAATAGGCAGACTAAAGTCTACCTACTTACATACATATTTTAATATAGTTATATACTTTTATTTAACATTTAATTTTTTAAGAAAAATCATTCCAATCCCTCCTACAAAGCATACAATTGTCACTATCATCCATCCTAAAAAAATACCACTTGAATCAATGATTTTACCCATTATCATAGGTCCTAGCGCATATCCAGCTCCCGATATCATAGGAATTATAGAACTAATTCTTCCTCTATGTGAAGGAGGTGTGTTGTTTGCTATAAAAGCAGAACTATTTATTGCAATTAAAATTTCTCCAATTGTAAGTGAAAATACTGCTATAAAAAACATAGGCATTACTTTTGAAAAACCCAAAACTAAAAAGCAAATTCCATACAACATTCCACCTAGTGACATTATATTTAAAGCATTATATTTTTTAGTTTTGTGAGTTAAAAGTGGCGTAGATACAATAACTATAAATGCATTAAATGCTCCTAGATATCCATAAAATTTAGCTCCATCTCCTCCAAACAGTTCTCCCATTTGAAGAGGAAGAGAAAATCCCCACTGTGAATATGAAAATTGATATAAAAGCATCATTATTGGAAATAAAATAAGAATAGGTCTTTTAAATAATACTTTTATAGTTGAAATTTCTCTATATTCATCTATAACATTTTCTTCATCATATTCATTTTTATTAGTTTCGTCTATAGCCTTATTTCGTTTAGGCTCTTTTACATATACAATAAATAATACTAAGGCTATTACTGTTGTTATTGCATCCCCTATAAATATTAAAGGCAAATAGTTTTTATATAAAAATCCACCTAATATAGGACCTATTGAAAAACCTATATTTACACCTAGATATAACAATGAATAAGCTTCTTTTCTATTTCCTTCATGCGTTAAATCTGCATTTAATGCGTCATAAGCAGGTGATGATATTGCATAAAAACACGATGATAGTATCAATATTTTAGCTGTTGTAACCGTAGTTGGTATTATTCCACAAACTATAAGCATCATAGCACCTAATACTTGAAATATTATTATAACTTTTCTACGCCCAATACTATCACTTAGCTTTCCACCTAATATCATACATGGAACTTGGCAAACTGCTAATATAGTAACAAATTGACCCGCTTCATATGCTGACATACCTATCCTTTGAGTTAATATTAAAGACATTAACGGATGTACAAACGCACCTATGCAATTAACTATTTTACCTATAAATAATATATATATTTCTTTAGGCAATCCTTTATATGGATTTAGTAAGTTTTTCATTCATTCACCTCTTCCCTTTTTTTACATTTTATCCCTATATTTAATTATAGCATTTAGTAATTTCGTTTATCATTAAATCTTCAAAATATTCTTTTATTTACATAAAAAGAGATGATTAATTTTAATCATCTCTTAAATATTAAAGTTATTAATTATTTAATATTATATTTGTAATATTAATAATTTTACAGGCTATACTTACGTCTTCTTTACTTAGAAGATTCATGTATAATCTTAACTTAATCCACTTCTCATCAATACTTATTTTTTCATTACTAATTTTCTCAATACTATTTAATAAATCTAAAACTTCTTGTATTTTTTCTTTTGAAAGTGTCTTACTATTTTTTATTTCATCCTTAGTACTATCAATCATTATTTTTAAATTAACACTACTATTAATCCTAGATTCATTATATTCATTTATAAATTTATCTCTATGTAGCTTTAATTTATTCATTATATTTTCAAGATCTTTTTTACTATAGTTCCAAACCCTATCATTGTCACTTCCTATATCTTTTATGCTTCCCTTATATTTATCAAATAGTTCTTCCACTGCTATTACTATCTCTAAGTAATTATTCATCTTTAATACATCTTCACACCTTTTTATATCTTTGTCTAACAATATTAATAAATCGCTCAAATTTTATCCTTCTTTCTCAAACACATTTACTCTAAATTCTAATCAAGTTTATTTATAGTAAAAACAACTTAATCGTACCAACTATATATTACATCTATACTTTCATTAGAAGGATAAAAGTTTTTATCTTTTCCTTTTTGTCCTACTGCAAAAACTGAAAATCCCTTTAAATAATCCTTATCTTCAAAAACTTGCTTATATGCTTTAAAACATCTACTTTGTTCTTTGGCATTTTCAACATTTGAGACTGCTGCATCCCAAGGATGTTTTGCAGCATAATCTTTTCTTGGGAATCCTAATTCTCCAAAGAATATTTCCTTATTATACCTTTGATGGAAATTATATATTTCTTTTACTACATTTTGTTTTCTATTATGGATTGTAGTTGAATTTAAACAGCTAACTAATTCTTCTACTGTATTTTCTACCTTATCACTTAGTTCAAAGTAAGATGCTATTGATATAAAGTCTACTTTTGAAAATAGCTTATTATTTAACTTTTTATTATATCTATCTATGCTTTCATTATCCCACGAAGCCGTATACCACCATGAAGTTTTGTAAGTTACTAATCCATCAAACTTATCTTTTGCAAAGTCAATAATATCACACCAATGGTCTTCGTATTTTTCTAAGTTTTCTAAGTTAGAACCCGTAATAATAATATCAACATCGTACTTATTTGCTACATCATTAATAAGAGTGTTTAATACTATCTTCCAATCTTTAAAAAACTTTTCTTTGTCTAATGGATCATAATCTGTTTCATAGTCACGACCATTATTTATCCATGGATAAGCTTCTAGAATTACCTTTCTATCTTTCTTTTTTAATATTTTTATAAGTTTTATAGCTTTTTCCTTACTATAATCATCTATTTTCATATCATTAGATTTAATATTAGGTATTTGTATAACTACCGGAACATTTACAGTATTCACCCCTAAATTTTTTATATCCTCTAAAACCTGTTTTATTTCATAGTCAGTTGATAAATTGACAGATTTTATTTTATCTATTTCCACTTTATTTTTTTTAGAAAAATTAATTCCAATTGCTAAAATACAGATTGCAAATATAATAAATAATATTTTTTTTTTCATAGTTCCCCTTAATTTATTTTCTATATTTTAATACTAATAAAACTAAAGAAGTTATAACTGTAGCTAATAAAAATACTGCTACTAAAATAAATATTTTCGTTTCTTTACTCATTTTTTTCTCTTCTTTAAGTTCTTCTTTTTCTGTTTGTTCTTTAGCATTATAATTTAAATCCTTAACATATCCATCTCTTCCAATTACAATAGTATCTCCTTTAAGTGACTTTGTAAGACTTAAATCACTTAAATATTTAGTGCTTAAACTTAAATCAGCTATATCTGTAGAAGCCATAACCATAGCACTTTTATCTTTTGAATAAGGCGAATCTATTAGTTGTATAGAAGCTACCTCTGATGAAAATTCTCCAACAAACTTTATTTTATCATTTCCTTCAAATCCATTGTAATTTTTATTAAATTTCAAATTCAAATCTTTATTAATATCTTTGATAATACCGTTACTGCTTGGAGTTCCTACTATTATCAAGTTATCTTTTTTATAATTATCATTAAATTCACTTTCTTTAACTACGTTTAAGTTACCATCGTTAAATTTGATATCATGTCCCATATATGAAATACTTTTTGCAATATTTGTTAATTCTCTAGATCCCAAATTATTTGGTACAACTACTGTTAAATCATTAAACTTATCATTTTCTATAAATGGATATGGGTAGTTATTAAAACTTAAATCATCGTTGTCTTCATAATCAAATTCTAAGAAAGATTCATTTGAAATATAAGCCCATGGATTATCTGTATCTCTAGTTACACAAGCTACATCTAAAAGTTCTAAGTTAAATACAACTTTTACTTGATAATAATTTTTTCCTACAACCTCATTAGGTAAACTTAGTTCTATAGTATCATTATCACTTTTTTCCTTAACAAGTTTTTTACTTCCTATAGGCACATCATTTATATATACAGTAGCTAATGATCTCTCAAAATCTAAATTTTGAGCATATCTAATATTTAACTTTACTTTAGATCCACTTTTAACCACTTTGTTTTTAGGAGTATTTATATCCATTACAACTTCTTGAGAAAAAGGTCCTGTTAGCATTATATTTTCATATCCTAAATCTTTTAAATATATTCTATCAGTATTTTCATTATCACTCAAATCATTTATATCAGTATTTTTATCTATAATTATACTATCTTTATTTAAATTATTTATTAGGTCATTACTACTTAAAAGTTTACTTGCCTTTTTAAGTATATCATCATTGTTAGACACTATAATTATCATTTTTTTATTTTTGTTAAAAGTTGAGTTTACCATTTTAATAACAGCTTTTTCATCTAAATTACTTTTTTCACTTTTTGTAAGTAAATTTAAAATTTCTTTAGGTGTATTATTGTTTTTACCTATAAAGATGATATTATCGTTTTTACTTTTAAAATCTGAGTACAGTTTAAAATCAAAATTAAAATTATCATATTTTATTTTCTTGCCAAAGTCAGCAGCTAAAATCATACCACTACTCAACTCACCACTTGAATAATTGTCTGGCAATAAAATTGTACTATTTAGTCTATCTCCATTGTCAGTATTATTATATGAATTTTGATATTCACTTAATTTATTTTCAGAAGCTTTATATTCATATTCTATATTTATATTAGATTCTTTATGAATTACTAACCAGTTTGCAGTATTTGCATCATCTCTGCATACTTTATCTGATATAGTCTTATATGCCTTTATTTGTATTTCATTACTTCCTTTTTTTAATAAATCTTTTGGTATTTCTATATTTACATTTTTCTTATATTCTTTTTTTCCATCTAATCTTTCTGAGTGTAGCGGTTTATCATTTACAAACACTGTTATTGTAGAATAATCAATATCTAAAAGCTCACTTTTAGTAAAGACTAAGTTTAATTTTACATTTTTTACATTCCAATTTTTTGATACATCAAAAAATTTACTATTTCCGCTTATTACACCGCTCATATTTATATCATTTTCAAATTTATAAGTCTTTACATTACTAGTATTGTTGTCTGCAAAGCCTATACTCACATTTGAAAAAGTAATCATTATAGTCATTAGTATAGCTATCAATCTCATCTCGTCAACCCCCTAAAATCGTTCTGTTTTGTACCATTTTGCTTCTCTTTTGTTTATAGCGTCTGAAAAATATCCAAACATACCTTTTATAGCAACGAATAGCCACAATTGTGAATAAGTAAAGTACATCAACGCAACGAGGAAAATATTTTGTAAATCACCTTCACCCTTTTCCATGCTAAGCGTTATACTTACTTGCAGTACGAATAATATATAGGACAATATCCATATAATACCAAAATTAAATGGTATATTTATTTCTACTATATTAAATATACTTAAAATAAAAAGTATATCTGAAACTACAACTGATGTTAAAAATAAAAAATATACTGAGAAGAAATATAATATATCAAATAAAACTCTATTTTGCTTTCCTTTAAATATATTTTTTATATACTTAACCAATACATAAATATTACCTTTAACCCATCTAGTTCTTTGCTTTATCCATACATTTACAGTTTCTGGTTCTTGTTCCCACGTTACAGACTGAGGTATATAAGTTATTCTTTGACCCATTTTATAAATTCTAAAACTAATCTCAGTATCTTCAGCTATTGCTTTTGTATCCCATCCTCCAAGACTTTCTATGGTAGTTCTTCTAAGTACAAAGTTTGTTCCAGGAATTGTACACAACCCTAATAACTGTCTTCTACCTGCTTGGGCTATCCATTGAAAACTAAGAGTTTCTATATTTATAAACTTTGTTAATATATTTTTATGTTTATTTCTTGTTCTAAATTTTCCTATAACAGCTCCTAAACTATCATCTTTTACAATGGTTTGTATTAAATATCTAAGAGCTGTTTTTTCTGGAGTATTATCAGCATCATAAATTGCAATGTAATCACCTTTAGCAACTTGATAACCTATATTTAGTGCGTTGGATTTTCCTTTTCCACCCGTTATATTATCTGTATTTATTATAGTAAAATTATATTGCCTATATCTATTTTTAATATTATTTAATATGTCTTTAGAATCATCTGATGAATTATCATTTATAACTATAAGCTCCATCTTATCCATTGGATAATCTAATGATAGCAATGACTCTACAGTTTTTCCTATTACAATTCCTTCATTATGTGCTGGAACTAAAATTGACACAAAAGGATATTCTTGTAGTTTTTCATCTTTAAATTTGAGGCCTTTTAAATAATACACATATCCACTTATTGCCAAAATTATATTTATTAACAATATAACCCATATAGAAGCAAGTGAAAATAAAAATAAATAGTCTGCTAATCTCAAATTTTCCATATTTATCTCCTTGTAAACTTACGTTTGTTCATAATTCTAAATATTATAAATATTATTAAAAACAATACTAATATTGTTGATACAAATATTATTACTGCATTGTTTATACTTTTCATATTATTCTTAAATTCAAGTTCTTGTTTGTTATTTGAAACAGACTTTGATTTGTCGTAAGTATAATTAATTTTTCCATCTTTAGATTCAATACTTATATCATCAATCTTAACATAATTTTCTTTACTTTTTAAATCTAAGAAGTTGACATTATTATCTTTTAAATATTGTATACTTTCTTTTAAATATTTTATATCTAAATAAGGATGATAGAAAAATCCGCCACTATACCCTCTAACCATTTGCAATTTTTCAAACTTTTCTTTTATTTCATCTACTGCAAACATATTTTTATCATCTATAAATCCTAAATTTTCAGGTATAAATGTTTCAAAAGTGTCGCTATTTTTTATAGTATATGGGAAAGTACTAGTAGCAAAATTATCATTATTATTTTGATATTGCCCTACATAAGTTGAAAAATATTTTTTAGCTTCTTTGTATCCATCTATATTCATAGCATAATGAGGTGCTTCAAATGCTAATGGATATATTCCATTTTCAACACAAAGTCTAAGTCCACTTAGAAATCTATTTTTTACATAAGTGTACATATCTTCTTTGACAGGTCTATCATTTTTAATATCCCAAAATTCATATCCCTCACCACTTACTTCTTTATGTCCGATTTGATGAGTATATCCATGTAATATAACACTTCCACCCTTTTTTTGCATATATTTTATAGTTTCTACAAAATCTGTATTATAATCTAATGTATTTATTTTTCCAGTTTTTGAATCTACATAGGTAGGAATTAAAGCTATCATAAAAGGAACATTCTCCTTATATAAATAATCTGCTATTTCTCTCAATTTTTTAGTATCTCTAAAAGGATGCACATCTTCTATTCTTACAAAAATCTCATTCTTTTCAAATTTTTTTCTTTCATAAAAATCATTTAAAGAATCATCAAATATATATGAATTTTGTAAATCCCATTTTGATATATAATATAAATTTTTCTCATTTAATATAAATGGATAAGTATTGTAGCCATCAGTCATACTCGATATTACATTTGTAGATGATGATGTATTTATTATATTATAAGAATTGCTTCCATTTACTGCTAATTCTTTATTTTTGTAAATTAATTTTGTTATGTTATTATTTTTTGAATTATAGGTAATACTATATTTTCTAGAATAATTTAAAAAACTTTCTATCTTGTCTCCAATCCAGTAGATTTTATTTTTAAAATTAGTTAAATCAGTTAAAAAATCAGTGTTTTTTATATCTTCTCTAATGTTTATTACAAAAACATAATCAAATTTTTCCATATAACCCTTTTTATAATCATTTACAGATACTTTACTAACATCTTTATTAAATACGTATAAAAGCTCTTTTAAATGATTTACTTTATTTTCATTATAAGCAAAAGATTTTTCATTTTCGTAAATTATAAGCGTCTTTTTATCACTATTGCTATCAGCATATGACACTGTATTAACAGTAAATAATATAAGCAATGTAAGTAATACAAAAATTCTTTTTTTATACGTCATATTGGAGTTCCTCTTGTGCTAATGCTTTAAACTCAATAGCTGAACTTATATCTTTTTTATATTGTAATATAGATACTTTATTGTCTATATTCACATATTTCTTTTCTTCCATTAATTTTAAATTCAGATTGCTTATTCCCTCTTTTATTCTGTTTCTTACTATGTCCGCTCCATTTATATCTGTGTTTGGCATAATAATAGCTATAGTATCATTTTCTATAGTGTATCTTTCATCCTCGTTTCTTGTACATTGTAAAATTACATTACTTATATCTTTTATTAATTTATTTGTTTTGTTTTCTCCAATTATATTTTTGATTTCTTTGTAATAAGGTAATTTCACCAACATCAAAGTGCATGGAACTTTATGTCTTTTACTTTTACTCATTTCTCGATCTAAATCTCTGTAAAATAATTTTACATTTCCTAGACCAGTTTGTTCATCTATCCTAACTAAGTTTTCATATTCCTCTTTTAATTTTCTGTTAGTATTTTGTAATAATACTATATTACTTGATAAACTTCCTGATGTAATAGCCACAATAGGTATGCAAGCCATCCAAATATAACATATATAATTAATTTCTATATTCATAACTAAGTTAATGTAGAAAATATAACTAGCATATAAAAATATAGTTATTGAACTTAAAATAAGCCCTACAACTTTTCCACCCGTGTAAGTTATCATTATTGTAAAAAATGTTATACAAAGCATAACAAAATTTAAAATATCCATATTACTATCTTTGTTAATAGTAAATATGGCTATAATTACAAATATTTCTAAAAATAAACCTAAGAAATAAAAGTCAATTTTTCTTAAAATATTTCTCATAATATCACATCTTTCTTTTAATAATATCTTTAAATTTCTTTAATTAGTATCTTTAAACTTCTTTATTATCTCGTCTACTATATACTTACTCGACAGTCCATCCCCATAAGGATTTGATGATTTACTCATTTCTTCATACATTTTCTTATTTGTTAACAATTCTTTTGTTAAGTTATATATTGTTTCTTCTTTTATTCCTGCTAATTTTAATGTTTTAGCTTCTATTCCTTCTGTTCTTTCTGTACTATCTCTTAGTACAAGTACTGGTTTTCCTAAAGAAGGTGCTTCTTCTTGAATTCCTCCACTATCTGTCATTACTATATAAGCCTTACTTAGTAAGTTGTGAAAATCAACCACATTCAATGGTTCTATTAAGTGAATTCTCGAATTATCTTTAAATATTTTAGTTGCTATTTCTCTAATTTTCGGATTTAAATGTATTGGATAAACTACTTCAACATCCTCAAATTCATTTGTTATCTTATTTACAGCATTGAAAATATTCTCCATATTTTCACCTAAATTTTCTCGCCTATGAGCTGTTAAAAGTATTAGTTTATTGTTTTTTATTTTATTTATTATTTCACTTTCATAGTTTTTTACTATTGTTGTTTTTAAAGCATCTATTGCTGTATTTCCTGTTACATATATGCTAGAGTCCGATTTACCTTCATTTATTAAATTTTCTTTAGCTAATTCTGTTGGTGAAAAATGCATATCTGCAATATTAGAAACTAATTGTCTATTCATTTCCTCGGGGAAAGGTGAATATTTATTATTGGTTCTAAGCCCAGCTTCTACATGGCCGACCATGATTTGGTTGTAAAAAGCAGCCATCGCACTTGCATAAGTTGTTGTTGTGTCTCCATGTACCAATATAATATCTGGCTTTATATTTTTTATTAATCCATCTAATTTCATCAATATATTGCTAGTTATTTCTGCTAATGTTTGATTAGATTTCATAATATCCAAATCGTAATCAGGAACTATATCAAATATTTTTAAAACTTGATCTAGCATTTCTCTATGTTGAGCAGTTACACATACTATACTTTCTATGCTATCTCGACTATCTAATTCCTTAACTAATGGTGCCATTTTTATTGCTTCCGGTCTTGTTCCAAATACTGTCATAACCTTGATTTTTTCCAAATTTTGTCCTCCTTTTTTAATTTATATATTTTAATAAGTAACGTCTATTGATTATATACTATAGTATAGCATTTATCCTTTGTAAAGAACATTAAAACAAACCTATAAAGAAAATAAAATTACATAAAATTTCCAATAAAAAAAGATGATTGAAATCAATCATCTTTTTTGTTAAACTTTATATGTTTTTGTTTGTTTTTTATCTCTTTGCTGTTTTTTTATATTTTCTAATACTTTTAAATTAACTACTATCTCATCCATAGAGGAACTACTTGAAAGTATTTCTTTCGTGTATTGTAGGGCGTCTTCGTAATGTCCATTTGAAAATCTGCTGTCGCTCATTTAATTCACTCCTCTAGCTTTTTATTTATTTTTAGCAAGGTGGGAAACGTTTTTTAGATGATAATCTTTCACCAACTATATCTGATATTTTTTTATTAGAATGAATCTCTTTTCCTATTTCCATCTTAGTAGTGTTCTCTTTTAACAATTTTTTCATATCTTTATTGTTATCTAATTCTTCCCTTTTTGTTTTCATATTTTATCCTTTCTATATTTGCCATTATCTTTAAATTGCCCATATATTTCAGTTTTACTACTATATATTTTTTTATATTTTACATATATTTCTCAATATTTCTATTATTTATTATTAAGATTTTAATTTTTAATTTATCATATCGCTAACTTCGCCTGTATATAGATTTACATAATACCAGCCTGTTGTAGCGGTGTGGCTTTCATCTTTATTTTTTACTATTTCATAAGCATGAACTATATAATAATTTTCATTTTTACTATCTACATCTATAATAGGTGGTAAATATCCATTACTTTTATTTAAGTATTCTTTAACTTTTTCCACAGCTTCTTCTTTTGTTATTAGCTTATCTTGTTTATCTTCAGAGAAAGTGTCTAACACAATTTCACTTTTATTTTTAGAAGTACCACCACCTGCTTCAATATATATATATCCTACTATAAAACACATAATAAATAATAGGGAAGTTCCTAGTATTATATTTTTAAATTTCATAAAAAGATTCCTCCATATTTTTGTCTATTAGTATCTTAGACATGTGTTTTTTTATTTATTCAATTTTTGAATCTTTTTTTATTTTTGTATGCAAAAGAAGACCTCATCTTATATAAAATGAGGTCTTCTTTGTATTGTAATTTACGCTATTGATTTATCGTCTTTTGATTTATTATCTTTCTTTAAACCTGCTGATAACATAGTTATAGCTGTGTAAAGTACAACACCAGCTACTAACCATTTTAACCAATATGTTGGTAAATTAGTTACAAATAATAATGCTAATATAGAACCTACTACTCCACCTACAGTTATTCCCATAGCGATTTCTCTTTCGTAAGCACCTTCTTTAACAAACTTTGTACTAGCTATTGGTCCAACAAATGCACAAGCTCCCATCATTATAGGGAATGCTGCTTTTGGATCCATTCCAAGTAAAGCAACCATTGCCATACATGGTGCATATAATCCGATTCCTGCTGTCATTAATGCCCCTAATAAGAAGTTTCCTGCCATACCTAATATTAACTTAACTCCAACAAGTGATGTTGCGTCTCCTCCTGTTGGCATTAATTCAAGTTGTCCAAGTACTATTAATATAGCTGTTCCAAATAAAGCTATCCCCATAGTTATTTGAACTTTCTTCTCTGGTAACTTAGATATTACTCCCGCACCTATCCATGAACCTAGTACTGCTGATATTATCATACATATAAGCGTTTTCATGTCTACGCTTATTACTGTTAATGACATAAATGCTTGCACTATCATTGGTAGTGCATGTGCTACGTTTAGAGTCCCCGGTAATACTTTGTCTGGTACATTTATTTTATTGTTTAATTTTAATATTGCTGTAGTTGTTGCAAACGAACCAACCCCTATTGCATCTAAGAAATCTGTTATAAATCCTATAATTATTCCTGTCCCAAATATATGGTTTTTGCTCTTGTCCCTGTTTTTCCAAAAATCGCTTGCATAAACAGTAGTAAAACCTGTTGTTATGATTGCTAATAATCCTAAAATGGCTTTTAACATTTTGTCCCCCTATGTTTTTTCTGTTTTATTTTTGTTTTTTTCCCCGCAACAAAACAGATTATACTACAAAAAAACATTTTTTACCATATATTGTTATTTTTTTATTTGTCTTTTTTTTATCAAATATAAAATACATATTCCTTTAATGATTATAATTTAAACTTTAATTTATATAAAAATAGCGTACATAAGCACGCTATATATATTATTTAATTTCTTTGTTTTTATATGCTTTTCTAGAAATTGTAATAGATATTAATAATATAGCTACATTTAGTATTACTATAATTATCGGCATTGATACTACATCTATAAAACGATGTATTGTCTCCATTAATTGAGGTTCTTTTGATATATTTTCTAATAAAAATGATGGTATCATTATTATGCACATAGTTATTATTGTAATTAACAATCGTCCTTTATTTACACCAAATTTCAATACCATTGGTATCATTATACACATAGCCAATAACGCTGTAGTAATTCCAATTCCTAATAAAATTTCTAATTTAATTTCATTTGTATTTACTTTGTTAGATATAAAATATATTCCACAGATTATAACTATTGATATACATAAAAATATAATTCCAGCAACATATCTTGACATTACATATTCATTTTTCTTTACTGGAAGTGATGCTATAAGGTTATCTATACTATTTACATCTTCATATGCCATTACTTGATATAGTGTCATAAATATTGATAACCCAAATAACATATTTAAAAATAGCGGATTATATATAGATACTCCTATCCATATAACCCATACAAACCATAATTGCTTAGATGTAGATTTTAAATTTGAAAAGCTCATTTTTGTAAGATTTATCATATTATTCATAATTTCTACCCCCTAGTATAATACATTAACAGATCTTCTAAATTAGGTTTATCATAAACAACTTCTTCCCCAAAGATTTCATAAGAATTTTTAATATTATTTGTTAAGCCATCAAATCCAAAAGAATTCTCATTGTAAGATATTAATGCTTTTTTAGTTTCGTTGTCTAACAACGATTTATTTCCTCTTATAATACTGTGATTTTCTAGTATGCTTTCTTTATCACCTTTAAGTATTATTTTTCCATCATATATAAATACTAAATAATCACATACTTTATCTAAATCCGAAGTTATATGAGTTGAGTAAAATACTGTTGCTTCTTCTTTTTCTATATGTTCTTGTAATATTTCTAAAAACTCATTTCTAACTAAAGGGTCTAAATTTGCAGTTGGCTCATCCATTACTATTAGTTTAGGATGATGTGAAAGTGCCATTATAAGTTCAAACTTCTTTTGCTGACCTTTAGAAAGTTCTTTGTATATTTTATTTTCATTTAATTTAAACTGTTGTAAGTATTTTTTATATAATTTTTCATCCCAATTCTTATAAAAAACAGAAATTCCTTTTTTTATATCTTTAAGTTTTACTTCAGGTACATATCCTGGTGCATCACTTACATATCCAATAAGTTCTTTTGTATTTATATCATCCATTTTATATTCTTTTCCAAATATGTTTATACTTCCACTATCTTTAAACAACATATTCATAATTAATTTTATAGTAGTTGTTTTTCCACTACCATTTGGTCCTATAAATCCACTTATAAATCCTTTTTTAATTTCTAAGTTATCTATACTTAATTCAAAATCACCTAGTTTTTTATTTAAATTTTTAATTTCTATAGCATTCATATTTTACCTCCCCTATAAGTCTTCATAAATACTCTTAAAAATCTCTATACCCTCTTCTAAACTTACTCCTACCGACTTTGCTTGTCTAATAATCTCCTCTAACTTACTTTCTATTTCATACATAGCCATTTCTTTTAGCCTTTCAGTATTTTTTACTGCTACAAAAGTACCTTTACCTACAACAGTTTGAATCAATCCTTCTTTTTCTAATTCTTCGTATGACCTCTTTGTGGTTATTATGCTTACTTTTAATTCTTTGGCTAAACTTCTTATTGAGGGTAGCCCTTCTCCAGATTTTAAGTTTCCATTTAATATCTGAGCTTTAATTTGATTTTGTATTTGTTCATACAAAGGTACTATTGATGAGTTACTTATATTTATGTTCAATTTATCACCTCTATTTTTATATACTATGCATATGTGTGTATATAGTGTGTATATATATTATATACACATAATAACATTTCATTTATAATTAGTCTATTGTTTTAAGCAATTTTTATAAAAAATATATTTAAGCAAAAAAAAGAATACACATATTGTGTATTCCCTATATGGATATATCTTTATTAAGCCTAATAATTAAGTACTATTTACAAATATAAGTATTTCCATCTACAGATTGAATTGCACTTAAATCATCTAAATTTCCAACTACATATATAGTATATATTCTATTTGGCTTTAAGTTAACTTTAAATGGTAAAATGACTTCTCCATTACTAGTTAAAGCAATTTTAATTTTATACTGATCTGGTTTTACATCTACATAACTAGTGCCTTCTCTAAATTCAATATCTTTAAATAAAGTTTCTCCATCAACTAAAACATCTATTGCTGGTGCCTCTGGTGATAAATGTATTGTTCTAAATGTACTATAATCGTCAGATGTTTCCTTTGATACATAGTCTCCTATAACCAATAAAGATAAATCGTCTATATTTCCTGTGGCAGCTACTGTAAACATATCTCCACCTTTTATATCTAACATCTGACTTATAACTGGTTTTTCTTTACTATTAGTAGGGTATACATCTACTTTATGCTCTCCTTTTTCTAAAGGTACATAGCTAGTGAAATCTTTGAATTCAATATTGCTAAATAAAAGACTATCATCAACATATATATCTACTGCTTGTGCATTTGGTGCTGCATGAAATACTCTTATAAAAGAGCTATCTTTTTCTATATTGAAACAATCCATTTTACTTCCCCCTGTTGTCTTATTTTTATATACGCTATATATAATATGCATAGATTGTATTGTTGGTTAATAATAAAAAAACAAAAGCCTATTATATATATATACCAATTTATTGCTTGTATACTTAATTTCCATTAATTCCATAAACATTCATCTATAATAATTTAACATTATATATATTTTTTTACATATTTTAATAACTTATCAATAAGTTGTTGTGTACACATAAAACCTATGCTATCCTATTTGGATTAGTAAAATTTTATTTAAAGAAAGGAATTTTTATGACCAAAGACATGACTACTGGAAATCCAGTAAAACTAATTTTATACTTTTCTATCCCTTTATTAATAGGGAACATTTTTCAGCAATTTTACAGCATGGTCGATACTATAATAGTTGGAAGATTTCTTGGCGTAAATGCACTCGCAGCAGTTGGTTCTACTGGTTCTATGATTTTCTTAATAATCGGATTTATTTTAGGCTTATCTGCAGGCTTTTCTGTTTTAGTTTCTCAAAGGTTTGGTGCTAATGACGAAGAAGGATTAAAAAAGGCAGTAGCTAGTGCAACTATACTATCAATTATTATGTCAATTATAGTTACTGTAGTTAGTGTAGTAGCAGCAAGACCATTATTAACTCTAATGAATACCCCCGCTGATATTATAGATGATGCAGCCTCTTATATTATAATAATTTTTGCTGGTGCATCTGCAACCTTTTTCTACAATATGATATCAGGTATACTACGTGCACTTGGAGATAGTAAAACTCCACTATATTTTTTAATAGTTTCATCAATTTTAAATATAGTTCTAGATTTAGTATTTATAGTAAACTTTAATATGGGTGTCTCAGGTGCTGCTTATGCTACTGTAATTGCCCAAGGAGTATCAGGCTTACTTTGTTTAATATATACTTCAAAGAAATTTCCTATTTTAAAACTTCAAAAAAGACATTTCAAATTTGAAAGTGAATACATTGGCCAACATTTAAAAATAGCAATTCCAATGGCACTTCAATTTTCAATAACTGCTATTGGTACAATAATACTTCAAAGTGCTGTAAATGGGTTTGGCTCAACTGTTGTTGCTGCACATACTGCTGCCTCAAGGGTTGAACAACTTGTGATGCAACCTAGTGTTACCTTTGGTGTTACTATGGCAACTTACTGTGCACAAAATCTTGGTGCAGGAAACATTGAACGTATCAGAGAAGGTGTGAAGAAATGCACTATGATTAATATAATTATAGGTGTTGTCGCTGGATTTGTTCTTGTATTCTTTGGAAAATCATTTATTGGATTGTTTATATCAAATACTGACCCAAGGGTTATGAATTATGCAAAACAATATCTTACTATAGTTGCATTTTTCCTTATACCACTTAGTTTGATATTTATATATAGAAATGCACTTCAAGGAATGGGTTATACTTTTGTACCTATGCTGGCTGGTGTTTGTGAGCTTTTAGCTAGGACTGTAGTTGCTTTTACACTACCTTCTTTAATTGGTTATGCTGGTATTTGTTTAGCTGGTCCTGTGGCTTGGGTTGCTGCTTCAGTTCCATTAATGATTAATTATTTCAAAAAAATAAATAGTATGCTAGATTCATATGAAGATTGCCCTATTAGCAATCTAAGTTAATATAAAAATAGTGTCTCAAGATGAATTTTTTCATTACTAGAGACACTTTTTTAAAACCTTAATTATTATAATATCCTTGATAATTACAAAATAAATTAATAAT
This sequence comes from Peptostreptococcaceae bacterium VA2, assembly GCA_000686145.1. Taxonomy (GTDB): domain Bacteria; phylum Bacillota; class Clostridia; order Peptostreptococcales; family Peptostreptococcaceae; genus Romboutsia_D. The sequence continues at coordinate 2,025,917 of JMMB01000007.1, forward strand.
ATATTATCTATCTAGAACAAAACTCTTAGCCAATGCTAGTGATTCTCTTGCATAAAATAGTGGTACTAAATATGATACAGTTTTACTAGAATATACATTTATATTTTCGTATCCATTTCTTTTAGCTAACATACTACTCCTTAAAGCATGAAAATCAGTTGTAACTATTTTTACAGTATTTTCACCTATACTTTTTTTACTATGCTCTTCAATTTTCACTTTAGAATATTTGAAATTTTCATAAGTATTTTTTGATTTATCTTCTTCAATTATTTTATCGCTAGGCATTCCGTTTTTTATTAAATATCTCTTCATCGCTTCAGATTCTGGTATTTTTTCATCCGACCCTTTTCCACCTGATACAACTACATATGATTCACTACCTGATTCTTTTATATATTTTAAAGCAGCATCTAACCTATGTTTTAAAGTCAAACTAACACGATCACCATGATGTAAACCTGCCCCTAATATCATTATATAATCTGTACTTTCCTCATTATTCTTTGGATAACCTACTATCATAACCTCGAATGCCATAAATATAATCAATCCTACTGATACCATCATTACTAATATTTTATTTAATTTAATAAAATATGTATTTGATTTGAATTTTACTTTTACAAAGTGATATATAACTAGTAATATACCTAAAAATCCTAGTGTTTCACTAAATGCTACAGTTCTGTTAGTAATTAATTTAACTATTATGCAGTAAAAAATTATAGCTATTCCTACAATTAAATCTATGTACTTTCTCAAAATAGTTTTAACCCCCTTAAAATTTTATAATTTCGCTACATTGTAATTATTAAAATATTATAATACAAAAGTTCGTGCACTATATAACAAATAATTTTAATGTTCTTTAATAATTTAACATAAATAGATGATTTTTGGTATAAAATGGATTGAAATTAGCTTTATAGGGATTAAAAAACTGGATTCGTCAGTTTAGTATCAGTATATCTACTAACACAAACTAATAAATCCAGTTATACACTAAGTATTTACCTAGTACTATATTTTCTAAAATATTTCTTAATGATGAGAACATCCTTCATGGTTACAAGTATAGTTACTTGGGAACTCATTAAGTTTGTTTTCTTTAAGCATTTCAAGATTTTGAGATATACTACCTTCACAAGCTTTGTAAACTTTTATCCCCATAGAATTTAATTTAACTATAGCCCCTTGACCTATTCCTCCAACTATAACTGCATCTACTGTTTCTCCAGATAAAGCTTTTATTGGTTGGCATTTACCATGCTCATGACCTAAATCTCCATTACCTATACTTCTAACTTCATTGCTATCTAAATCACATATAACGAACATTGGAGCTGATCCAAAGTGGTTAAAAGGAACGCTATTCATTCCATTATTTTCTACTACCGGTATACATATTTTCATTTTATTTCCCCCTCTAATTTTTTTTTACAACATCTTTTCATTGATTTACAATTGTTCTTACAATTTAAGATATTAAATTCTTGCACTCCAAATATACTATTATTTTTTTCTATGTCCTCATCAATTAATAAATTCATAAATTGTGTAGATTTTTGAAGTACCTCTTTGTTTATGTTGTATATAATGTAATAACCTTCTTTATGTCCAGTTATTATATTAGACTGTTTTAATATTTTTATATGTTGAGAAACTGCTGCCTCTGATATACCTATATGCTTAGATATACCTTTTGCACAAACATTTTTACTATTTAGCAGTAGCAATATCTGTAGCCTTGTTTCATCTCCCATAGCCTTGAATATATTTACTATATCTTTCATACTCACCTCTTTTTGATTAAGTAATTACTTAATTAAAGTGTAGTCCTTTTATGTTCTTATGTCAACCTGCTTTATCATATTATATTTTATTTTTATATTCCAAAAAAATTTTCAAATACAAACCTTTATTGTACAATAATAAATAAGAAGAAAAAATTCAGAAAGATGGTTCCAAGTTGACAAAACATGAAATAAATAAAAAAATACCTATATCCAAAAGGATATAAGTATTCGTGGATTTCAATGGTGGAGACGAATCAATGGAATAATACCCACAATTGTCTATTTTTATTTTTTAGTAGGTAGACATATAAACTATTGATATCGTCTTCATTACTACTTTATCCTGCAAACAGTATTCTCTACTAGATTATTATCCATTCGAAATGATCTAGTTCATGCTGAATAATCTGTGCAGTAAATCCTGTAAATACTTGTTTATGCTTTTTGAAATTTATATCTAAATATTCTACCTCTATTTTTTAATAACTTCTACATCATCTTTTGTTACAGGTTCTGATTTTTGTTCTAAAAACAATACATCCTCTACAATGTTTCTTATCATACTTATTCTAACCTCTCTAATTTATCTAAATTAATATAATTTTATATTCTTACTATATAATACATTATTTTATACTGTATATGTAAATATGCCAACGGTTTCCTAGTTATTTTTTAAATTCGATAAATATAGGCTCTGTTAGACAATTACCTAACAGAGCCTATATATTAAATTAGTTTATAATTATAGTAGTTTTATCTAATACATTATCATAAATCCAGTGAGCATTTTCTACAGCTAACATAAAAAGTGCCATTAATAGTTGGTGTACTAGGTTTGCCTATTGTACATGACCACTTATACAATAAATTCCATGAACCATCATGATTTTTTTCAAATATATAAGTAAGCTTATTTTCTAAATCTGTTGTAATTAAATTTATAGTGGGGCTTTTAATTTGATTATCATTTACAAACTTTGTCATATCCGTGTAAAAGTACTTAAAATCATATTCTTCAGGTGGATTTCCATCATCAGAAAGGAAATAGCTAAATATATATCCCTCTTGATTATCATACATAGCATGACTCCAGTCTCCATTTACAGATAACACTTGTACCATAGATTTTGGAGGAATTATAGTTACTGGATTTGATTCAGCAGATGGATAAGATCTTAAAGTAACATCTGTCCATGTATATTTTGTTTTGGATAAATAATCACTATATACATACCCTCTTTGTCCATTATATAATACTTCATACCAATCTTCTTCAGCTTCAATAACTTGAACCTTAGACCCTGCCGGTATTACAGTGATTACATTTGAAGAAATAGATTTTTCTTCTCTTAGATTAGTATTAGCTAAGGTGTACTTATATGAATCTTGTTGTTGTCTTTTATATTTTTCATACTTCACCTCTAAATTCACTTTTTATAATATCCTATGATACTTTTTCTTTATTTAGCACTATTATAATCAAGACTAGCCGATACAAAATTTTTATTTATTCCCATCTTATATGCTTGTAATAAATCTCCTATTAAAGCAAGTTACGAACTTAATTTTATTAAAAGTTTACGTGTTCACAAAAACATTACCTTTTGATTAAAGATTTCTTCTTTAATAATATTTATTTGGTAATCACAAATATATATGTATAAACTTTCCTTATTTTTAAAGTATTGAAATATAGAACCTTTTGAGATACCTGCTTTTGATACTATATTATCTATTGTTGCATTTTTATACCCTTTGTTTTTTTTCCTTGTTGAGATTTTAAATGTCTTAATTGATAGTAGTATTTCTGAAGCTTATGATAATATTAATAATAGTTTATTAAGTGACACTAGATTTTTCTTAGACCATATGGAGATTATAAAAAGCCAACGGGATATCTTAGAAAGCTTGTATAATCATGTATCACAATTAAGTTGTATACCACCACAAGCTCATACTATATCTGCTTTTATACATAAAATAGGTCATACTGCATTTGAAGCTGAAACTGGAAATCTACTTCTTGAAGAATTGAATAGACTAATTCTAAGTATGAAAAATCAATCTCTGCCTATAAACAGAATGGAATTTGAAAATAGAGCTATTTTGTTTTTGTGCTTAACTGAATTGAAGCAATTTTTAATTAACCGTAAATATGCCCAGATACTTAGAGACAGTAATTTTTATAATATATAATTAAAACCTGTAGCAAATCAGCTACAGGTTTTATAATTATAATGATCTTATTATTTATATTAATCTTCTACAAGTTTGTTTAATTTCTTATCTAAGCTCCATAATACGATACCGCATACGGCTACTATTGCTCCTAATATAGCGTAAACAGGTGCAAATGAATATTTTAATGTGAACTCATATAAATGACCAGTGGTAAACGAAGCTACAAATATTGCAATTGGCCATACACCCATCATTACTCCTAACACTTTAGGAGGTGAAAATTTACTTATAAATGAGTTTCCAAGTGGTGAGAATACCATTTCACCAAGTGACATCAAAACACCAAACATTATTATCCACATTAAGCTTACTTGACCTTCGCCTCTTACTACTTCTGCCAATGCCATTACTGCAAATGATGCCCCAAGTAACAACATACCTAGTGCAGTTTTCTTAAACATACTTAAATCTCCTTTTGGAGATTTTGCAAGTTTACCCCATACCATAGCTAACACTGGCCCAAGAAGTATACAAGAAAGAGAATTTAGTGAATCAAACCAAGAAGATGGTACTGCAAAGTTTCCTATCATCCAACTTGCTTTGTTAGCATAATCAAAATCAGGTCCCCAGTGATATAGTATTGGCATAGCCATTAAGTAATAAACTACCCAGAATACTATAGAAAATAATGTAACAAGTATAATTGCTCCAACTCTTAATTTTTCTTTCTTAGTTAAAGGTACCTTAACAGCATTTTTTTCCTTATTATCTGATATTAGGTCTCCTTCATCTATTTTAAAAGGCTTTTTACCAACATCTCCAAAAGAAGCCTTTCCACCGATTACAAACCATGCTGTATCTAAGAATAAAAGTATACCACAGATTAAAAATGAACCTCCAAATCCTATTGTAGAGTAAGCTATGAAAGATACGAAAGTCGTTCCTATAAATGCACCTACATTAACAAATGAATATTGTACAGAGAATGCTCCATCAAGGTCTTCTTTGTTATCAAATAGTCTACCATTTATACCTGATATATTTCCTTTAAAGAATCCTGTACCTATTGCTACAAGTGTAATCATTAACCATACAAATGTAACTGATGATTGAACTGATGCCTGCCATCCACACATATATCCAAGGCCCATAATTATTGTTCCTATAGGAACACATAATCTCGGACTTAACCATCTATCTGCAATATATCCTCCAAATATAGGCGTAAAATAAGTAAATGCTACTAAGTATGAAATCATTTTTGCACCATCAGCATCTTTCAATCCAAGCCCTCCTGATGCTACTGAAGCAACTATAAATATTCCTATTAACCATTTTGAAGAATAAAACGCCATACGTTCTAATGTGAAACATAAGGAACAAACGTAGAATCCAAAAGGATATTTCTTTTTATTTTTTACTGCACTTTCCATATTTCCCCCTCCAAATTTTCAATTTTTTATATTTATCTGGTACATGTTTTTAATCAATCTCATTCTTCAACTGATAGTGAATGTGAGATTAGGTAAAGACCACACCCCACGGCCCGTACCACATTTGTAGTTAATACCCAGTTGCATTCCTCTTAAGGCATCAGTAAAGTAAGTTTTTAGTTCTTTAGTTGATCTTCAATTAATTTTTAATAGCTTTTAACATTATTGTCGGATTGCATTTTTCAATCTTTAGAGAGTTTCTATAAATATTGTTGTAAATTGCGTAACTTATTTTCATTTTGTTAATCATGATTGTATCTTAGATGTTGAGTTCTTTTACGAATTTGTAGATGTCATTATAGAGTTGAATGTCAACAGCTTCCTTTTAAAATTCTGCTTTGATTTCAGAAGTAAGCTTATTTTTTTCGATTAGAAGCTCTATCCTAATAATTTTACGTCAAGTAAAAAGACAGGCTTGTTATATATTGTTATTATCTGCAGATGGTATTATATATGTATAAATATTCCTGATCGCCATTAATGACCTAATTTTGATAATTTTCCAACAATACTAAGTTCAATACCCCTTGTGAAAATTCTAATAGAAAACACTTTCCAAGTCAATATAAATATATTTTTGTATAGGATATAAATCCATTTCTTAAATAATTCATAAAAAAAGATACTATCATAATAAATGATAATACCTTTTTCGTGGATTTCAATGATGGAGACGAATTTCAAGAATAATACCCACAATTTATTTTTACATTTTTCTATATATATTGCTTAATATCTATCTTTATGCGAATTTATATAATTTTAATCATTTTCTTCTAACCATTTAGTTAAAACTTCTATATATTTATCATTTTCTTCAACAAATGGCATATGTCTTGAATATTGAAATAGTTCCCATTTGCTATTAGGAATTCCGTCGTACATAGTTTTTGCAATATATGGTGAGCATAAATCTCTAGCTCCACTAGTTATTAAACAAGGTTCCTTTATTTCATGCAGCCTGTCTGTGAACTCATATCCAGAAAGAGTACCTGTAGGAGAAAATTCATTCTGTCCCCATCCTACAATATATGCTTCAGAACCTGCTTTTTTAGGTCTCCTTAAGCATTCCTCAGAATCTTCAGTTACCTTACCTGCACAGTGCATTTCCATAAACTTTGCTAACGCATCATTATATTCCTTACTAGAATAATTTCCAGTATCTACCGCATCAAGTAAAGCCTTTTGATTAGATTCGTTCATGTATGATATTCTTCTTTTTTGCTCTTTTTCCCAAAGCTTTGCAGAAGAAAGCGTAGATGAAAGAATATATGACTTAATCCCCTTTGGTCTATACTCAATAGCATACCAAATAGCCTGCATACCTCCCCAAGACTGACCTAATAGATGAATTTCTTCAAGTCCTAGATGTTTTCTTAGTTCAATAATCTCTTTTACCCAAGTGTCAGCATTAAATAACTCAGGATGACCTTCTATAAATGAATTTCCACAGCCAATTTGGTCATACATTATTACTTGTCTACCACTTTCGGCTATCTTGTCTAATACCTCAAAATAGTTATGTGTAGAACCTGGTCCTCCGTGAAGTAGTACTAATGGTTTCTTTCCTTCTGTTGCTTCACCTACTATACGATAATAGGTTTTAAACCCTTCAAAAGGCATGTATCCTTCAGTGACCTTCATGTTTATCCCCTCCAATTTCTCATTAGGAACAATAATTAGTTCCTCAATAAGACTGTTTAAAACTTCTAATCCATATTCAATATTTATTTTAATCTTTATACTTGCTTTCATAAATAGTGTAACATAAAAGTAAAAAATCTCCACACCAAACCAACCATCATAATATTGATCCTCTAAAATTCCATGGTTTAAGGCACACTCATGTTATGGAAGATTGTCAGTAATTGAAAGCTGCCAATCAAAGAAAGTTGAATAATCGTTAGAAATTTTCTTGTTATCTTTAGCTTTTGACTGAACATATGTACATTTTCCTTGAATAGTTACGATAAGGTTATCTTTTTCTAACATTGAATAAGATTTAAAAACTGTAACTAAACTTACTTTTAATATTTTTGAAAGGTTTTTAATAGAGAGTAATCTAGAACCTTTTTCCAATAAGCCAGAGGCTATGCGATCAGCAATATATTGATAAATCTGTCTTGATAAAGAGATATTAGAGCTTCTATTTAAATTTATATGCATAATTATTTCTCCTTATAGACAACGAAAAACGTGTTCAAATCAGCGGAACAGCTGCATTATACTCTATTTCTGATATTCAAATTAATATATAAATCACTATAACACCTTATCTTATATATTAAAATATATCAAAAGGTATTATCACAATCTTGTGATAATACCCACGATTATATTTCATCTTCCCCAATTCCTAACTCTTTAATCACCATTTTTACTTGCCAAGAACCAATATCCCATAATGCAGTCTTATAATTTCGCCACTGAGAATAATGGACTTCTTTATAAAATTGTCTTAGGATCTTCGGTATCTATGATTACATTATTTTATTCATCCATAGTCTATTGAATCTTTTATTTTACTGATTCTATTTTTCACTTTATTTTGTATAAGTTTTAGTTCTTCTATTTTTTATTCGATTGCATCTTCTTGAATTTCAAATAAATTAAGAGTATTGTTTATGCTTCTATTATCTAAGTGAACTTTTATTGTTCTTAGAGGTATTCCAATATTTTTTAAGTAGATTATAGTATTTAATTTTTCAAATTGATTTGTTGTGTAGTATCTATAATTATTCTTTACATCTATATAACTTGATTTAAATAAATCTATTACATCATAATATCTTAATATTTTTTAGTTAATTATATCATTTAAATTAATAATATTAGCTTCTTATATATATTCTTCAATTATAGTTCTAGTCATATTAAAATAACTTATGCATTTATCAATTATTATAGCATCACTACTAATTACTCTATCTGATTTCTCTAAAATAACATCTGGATTATTTACTAGCTCTACATCAATATCTACTATTTATTATTCTACAGATTGCTTATTAAAATTAATGTTAGGTACATTTTTATTTAATTAATTACTTAATGCATTTTTAACTATATCTTTATTTATAACATCAATTTGCTAATTATTTATTCTCAAAAGTTTCAAACATATTTTTTAGTGATTAAGTCACAGAATAAAGTTTGTATTAATTATATAATTAAAAAAATATTAAATTTAGATGGAGGTAAATATATGGCTAAAATAAAAAGAAAAGCTATTGTTGATACTGACCTTTGTGTCGCTTGTGGTTCATGTGTTAAAGTATGTCCACTTCAAATTATAAATATAGAACAAGGTGTGTTTGCAAAAATAGATACTGATAAATGCGTTGGATGCGGTAAATGTGCTAAAACTTGTCCTGCATCAGTTATAGATATTAAAACTATGGAGGTTGTCTAATATATGAAAAAAATAAAAAGAAGCTTACGGATTATATGTGGATTTTGAGTGTAACTTATTTAACATTAGGACTATTTAATATATTATTTGCATGGTTAGGACTTTTATGTTTCTCTATTCCACTAATAATTTCATTAGTTGGCGGAGGAAAAAAATACTGTAATATCTACTGTGGTAGAGGACAAATGTTAGAACTAATGGGTACTAAACTTAAACTTTCTAGAAATAAGGATATTCCTTCTTTCTTAAAAAGCAAGTGGTTTAGATACGGATTCTTAATATTCTTTTTAACTATGTTTGTATCTATGTTGAATACTACTTATTTAGTATTTAACAATGTAAAAGATTTAAAAGAATTTATTACTTTAATTTGGACATTTAAAGTACCTTGGAATTGGGCTAATACAAGTATGGTATCTCCATGGATTACACAATTTGCATTTGGATTCTATAGTATGATGCTTACTTCTTCAATTCTTGGTATTGTGTCTATGATATTATATAAGCCAAAATCTTGGTGTGTTTATTGTCCAATGGGAACTATGACTCAACTTATTTCAAAGGCAAAATATAAGCCAATTGAAGGTTTCGGTTGTGAATCAGGTTGTTCTTCTTGTTCTAGTGGATGTGCTAGTGAATAAATCATTTTTAAAAATAGACCCCTTTTATTAGAGGCCACTGAAAAACCCTCTCTAAGAAATTTTTGAAATTTAATAAAAACAAAACAAGTCCGTAGAATTGAATCTACGGACTTTTATTTGTGTAATTATACATTTTTGAACTGTAATATTTACCTTGAAAATGGAAAGAAGCCACTTTTTCAGTGGCCTCCTTTTATTAAGGTGTCTATTTTTTTAATTAAATTGATACTAATGCTCTTATTTTTTAGTATCTTTCTTTATATTTAAAGAAGTCAAATTTAGTAGCTTAAAAGATTTATATATTGGATTATTTATCTTGTATTTCCATATATCTATACTTTAAATTTTAGCTCGCTTGTATTATATTTATATGCTATATAACTATATTTGACTAACTATTTAGGAGGTTCTTAATATGAGAATTCACGAAAATTCAAGTGCAGTTGTAATCGAAAATGCTAAAGATTTTGATATACATCATATCTTTTCCAGTGGGCAAAGTGTTAGATGGAAAAAGCAAAAGGACAACTCCTACACTTGTGTAGTGAAAGACAAGATTATAAATGTTTCTCAAATAGATGATACCCTTTATTTAAAAAATACTAATTTAGGTGATGTTAAAAACTTTTGGGTCCATTATTTTGGACTTGATATTAATTATTCGATAATAAAAAAAGAGATTTTGAACATATCTCCTAACTTATCTCATATTATAGATTTTGGATCTGGCCTTAGAATTCTTAATCAAGATGAATGGGAGACTCTAATTAATCTTATACTATCTGCCAATAACTCTATGCAAATGCTTGAGAAGGTAGTTGATAATCTATGTTCTCGTTATGGAGATTATATAGGCGAATACGAAGGAGAAAAATACTACTCATTCCCTACTCCTGACAAGTTATCGTCCCTTTCATTGGATGAACTTAGAGAGTGTAAGGTTGGATTTAGAGATAAATATATAAAGTCTACATCAAGAGTTATTTGTAACAATGATATCGATTTATATAATCTAAATAAACTAGATACCAAATCATGTCTAGATAATTTAAGAGAACTAAGTGGTGTTGGCGAGAAGGTCGCAGATTGTGTTGCCATGTTATCAATGAAAAAGTACGATGTATTTGCCGTTGATGTATGGATAAAAAGAATAATGGAAGATATATACTTTAACAACGAAAGTAATTCGGTAAAGAAAATCAGATTATTTGCGGTAGATAAATTCGGCGATTTATCAAGTTTTGTTCAGCAGTATTTATTTTTCTTTGCAAGACAAAATAAAGTAGGAAAATCATAATTTAAATATAAAATAGTTATATTTAGTGAAATCTCATAGAGTCTAAGCTTCTCTTCATTCTAAATATAGCTATTATCATTTCATAATATATTTTACTAGTTATAACTTAACATATCTCTTATCATTTTTATTTCTTCTTTATGTCCTTCATCATCTAGCGTAATCTCTATATAAAAAGGAAGATTTTTAATATCATAACCTGATGAAAATACATGACAAAGGTCCATACATACTCCTAGCTTGTGGTTATGTTCACCCATATCTATTACTTTTCTTAAATCTTCAAATCCATCTACATTCTTTTGATCATGTGCTCTAAAGTTTGATCCTCTTGAGTTTCTACTAAAAAATTGAAATGTGTTACCATTCATCTTAATTACACCTTTTGTATCGTTTGTGTATTCTTTGGCTGTATATATATGGTCCTATTACTAGCATATTTTGAATTCTATTATTTAAATATTTCTATACTTTATCTTGTTATTATGTTCTATTATTTATTTAACACTTATGTAAAACTCCATGACATCAAACTTTAAATACTAAAAAAAGATACTAATATTTAGCCATGTTAGTATCCTTTCGTGGATTTCAATGGTGGAGACGAACCTCTTAAAACCCCTCCTGTCTTAACTTTATCTAAATTTTTCTGCCTAAACTTATACATTCCACTTATCAATATACTCTTGATTTATTTTTTGGATTATTTAGTTGTAATCCAGTTTTTGTAATGTTTTTTGCATATAAAATATTTTCAAATATTCCATTCTTTATATGGTATACATTAAGAATTTTCTTTATGCAATTTTTATTCTTATATTTGTTACAGGTATTTTATATTTCTTTATTTTAATAGGTCAAATAATGTTATCTCTGGTTCAGGTGCAAAGTCTTCTAATCTTTTTTTTGCTAAATTAATATACCAAGATTTATCTAGCTTAGATGGTATTTTCATATCTACTATGTTATCATTTACTATAAACGCTCTATCTGGCGTATTCCCTATTTTCTCAGGATTTTTAAAATCATCTTTGACCTTCATTATGCAAGGATCATTTGCTAATTTACTTGCAAATACTCTCATTACTTTCAATTTTATTTTTTCTTGTCCGTATAAAGCATATTTATAATTACCAGTTATTTTAACGCACTTTTGAAAATCTATTAGATTGTTACAATTTAATATGGTATCTTCTATGCTTACGTTATTAATCAGATATTCTTTTAATGCTTTATTAACAATTGGCAAGTCATTATCTAATAAGCTTAATTTTTTAACATAAGCTCCTTTACTTTTTACTTTTTTGTCAGATTGTATAAATATATAATTATTAACATCCTTTTGAATAACCTTACTTATAATATCATGGTCTAAATCCATTTTTGTCCTCTTACACCAATCTTCACAATTTTTTAGATATTTATCTACATCTTCTTTGCTATTAAATCTAAACATAACACCGTCTGTATTTCCCTGTATAAACTCTGCATTATCTTTAAATTCAAGTTCAACTTTTTCAATTAGATCAAGCAATAGTAACTGACCGTTTACGCATATTGCATTTCCAACTTGAGGGTCGTATAAATAATTATTTCTATCCTTTGATGCTCCAAAAGCTGAATTTAGTACTATCTTTAATGGGTATTCCTTAGGGTCTTTATTTTTTTTAAGTTCTATTCTAGTATCTCTTATTTGTTTATACTTTTCAGGTTTTGATACACTTCTGCTTAATAGATTATAGTTAATTATTATTGATGGGTAAAATGAGCTTACATCGCTGTTTACAATAAATCCTTCTTTGATATATTGTTTTCTTGCAGAGTGTAGTCCTCCCCATCCAAAGTCTGTTTCTACATTATATACATTAGTTTTTAAACTTTTTTTATAATCTCTATTATTAAAATCTTCATACCATTTTTTTACATTGTTATATTTACTGAGTTCTAATGTATCTATTATTTTAAAATTAAATTCATCATTTCTTTCAAAATTAGGCCTTTTAGCTCCTAGTATTGAACTACTTAATTGAGCCTTTGATTTATTAAAAAAACTTTCTTCTAGATTAAAAAAGTTTATTAAAGCTTCTTGAGCTTCATACTCATGTTTTAATTCATTAAAAACCTTTAAAGTCATTCTAACATCATGTAGACAATAACTTATTAATTCTTCTATCTCTTCTTTATTTGGATAAGTTTCAAGATTAAAAGATACACTACTTTCTACTATACTCTCACCCATAAATAACTCTAGCTCTTTAAGACTTTTAAATCCATCTCCCAATTCAAAGAAGAATAATTCCTGGCTATTTAAGGATCTATCTATTTTCCAACCTGAAAGTCTTTCTTTAATAATTTTATCTGATACCATACAAGGGTTTAGGTTTGCAAGTAAGGCCTTCATAATCCATTGGTCGTACCCTCTTATATTGTACCCTAGCCATATACTATTTCTATTTTTATTAAACACTCTTAAAAATTCATTTCTATCATTAACTATTGTATGTTCTAATCCACTTTTTACATCTTTCATACAGCACATCCAGAAGTTAGCATTTGATAGAACTTCAAAGTCTATTACAATTAGCCTTTTATTCATAATGCACATCCTTTTATGTTTTTATATTTTTAAGTTTTCATAATTTAGTACATCACTTACAATATCTTTATAAAAATCACGCTCATGACACACTAAAATCAAACTTCCTTTATACTCTTTTAATACTTTTTTTAGTTCATTTTTTGCATCTATATCTAAGTGATTTGTTGGTTCATCTAAAATTAATATGTTACTTGGCCTATTTATAAGTTTACATAGTCTAATTTTTGATTGCTCTCCTCCACTTAATATACTTATTTTGATTTATTTTTTGCAATATATTCTTCCAACTTGGAGATTTCATCTTGCTGTCTATTGTAAGCTGCCCTTAATTGAAGTTTATTGGCTTCATATACCTTTATGAAACTTTCATAATTACCGATATATCTTGTTAGTAATTTATTTTCAAGATGGCATATTATATTTACAACACTATTTAAAAAATCTAAATCATGAGATATTAATATAAATGCATTTTCATAAGCTTGTAAATATTTTTTTAACCATTCTATATGTTTTTCATCTAAATAGTTTGTATACTCATATATCTTTATCATCTTTTTTAAGTATTCTTTGCCATTATTTAAGATATCTTTACTAGCTACTATAAAATCATCACTACTATCTATATTAACTGGTCTATCATGTACACCTGATATTATTCTAAATCTAAAACTATCTCTACTATGAGGTACATTTTAAGGTAGTAACACATATACTTCAAGTTATTATTTTATAAATAATGTTAATATTATTAAATTATTGGTATATATTTAATAGACATATATTAATATATCACCAAAGGAGATAACAAATCTGAATAAAGATTGTAGAATTTTGCTTTATTATAAGTTTATAAATATCAAAAATCCAGAAGAGTTCAAGAATGATCACCTAGCTCTTTGTAAAGAATTAAACCTAAAAGGAAGAATATTAATTTCTCATGAAGGTATAAATGGAACTTGCTCTGGTACTGTTAAAGATACTGAAAAATACATGGAAACATTAAAATCATATCCTGGCTTTAGTGATACAGTATTTAAAATTGATGAAAGTGAAAATCATGCATTTAATAAGCTTCATGTTAAACATAAAAGTATACTTACCTTATTACCAGAAGATGAAGTAAATCCTAATAATATAGTAGGTACTTATCTTAAACCAAAAAAATTTTATGAAATGCTTCAAAGAGATGATGTAATCATCGTCGATGGTAGAAATGATTACGAATATGAGATAGGTCATTTTAGAGGAGCTATAAATCCTGATGTTGAAAACTTTAAACAATTCCCTCAATGGATTGATAAAACTTTAGGAGATAAAAAAGATAAAAAAATACTAAGTTATTGCACTGGTGGTATTAGATGTGAGAAACTAACTGGAGTATTTTTAAATAAAGGATTTAATGAAGTTTATCATTTAGATGGTGGTATAGTTACCTACGGAAAAGATGAAGAAGTTAAAGGAAAACTATGGTATGGAAAGTGCTACGTATTTGATAATCGTATTTCCGTACAAATAAATAGAACTGAAGAAGATATAGTAATATCAAAATGCTCTATTTGTGGTGTGCCTTCAGACAGATATATTAACTGTAGAAATGATGATTGCCATGACCAATTTATATGCTGTGAATCTTGTGAAGAAACTCATGCTGGATTCTGTTCTACAGATTGTTCAGAGTATGTAATCAAAAAACCTGAAAGAGATTCAAGACTTAGACTAATGAATAAAAAAGAATTATACGAAAAGTACAATCAAGACCATGATATGTATAAACATGTTATAGAAAAACTTCAGAAATAATATAAAATTATATTATTTCAAATATATATTACTTAATCTTTATGTAAATTTATATAATTTTAATCATTTTCATCTAACCATTTAGTTAGAACTTCTATATATTTATCATTTTCTTCAACAAACGGCATATGTCTTGAATATTCAAATAGTTCCCATTTGCTGTTAGGAATTCTATCATACATAGTTTTTGCAATATGTGGTGAGCATAAATCTCTACCTCCACTAGTTATTAAACAAGGTTCCTTTATTTCATGTAGCCTGTCTGTAAACTCATATCCAGAAAGAGTACCCGTAGGAGAAATTTCATTCTGTCCCCATCCTACAATATATGCTTCAGAACCTGCTTTTTTAGGTCTTCTCAAACATTCTGGAGAATCTTCAGTTACCTTACCTGCACAGTGCATTTCCATAAATTTTTCTAATGCATCATTATATTCCTTACTAGAATAATCTCCAGTATTTACTGCATCAAGTAAATCCTTTTGATCATCTTCGCTCATATATGATATTCTTCTTTTCTGCTCTTTTTCCCAAAGCTTTGCAGAAGAAAGAGTAGATGAAAGAATATATGACTTAATTCCCTTTGGTTTATACTCAATAGCGTACCAAATAGCTTGCATACCTCCCCAAGACTGGCCTAATAAATGAATTTCTTCAAGGCCTAGATGTTTTCTTAGTTCAATAAGCTCTTTTATCCAAGTGTCAGCATTAAATAACTCAGGATGACCTTTTACAAATGAATTACCACAACCAATTTGGTCATACATTATTACTTGTCTACCACTTTCAGCTATCTTGTATAATACCTCAAAATAGTTATGTGTAGAACCTGGACCTCCGTGAAGCAGTACTAATGGTTTCTTTCCTTCTGTTGCTTACTGGTTTTAAACCCTTCAAAATGCATGTATCCTTCAGTAATTTTTATGTTTACCCCTCCAATTTGTTATTAGAAACAATAATTAGTTCCTTAATAATACTCTCTTCCATATTCAATATGTATTTAAATCTTCATACCAAACCAACCATCAAATTCTGTTAGCTATATATAATTTTATTTTTCTACTGTCTTTGAAATTGCTTATTATATTATCCTTTTAAATCTACTTTATTTGTTAAAACATCATAACCTGTATATGCAAGTGCTAAAGTTCCTATAAGCAATCTCTCGTGTGCAAAAGATGTTATTGTAGAATCTGCCATTTTTACACTATGACATGTTACACTACAATTGGCTATACCTATATAAGGATGTATTGTAGCAGTTTTATGACTTACATTTCCTATATCACTTGATCCTGCATCTTTTGGCTCATTAATATCTGTAATTCCTGATTCTCTTAAATTTTTATTAAAATTTTTTGATAAATTTTTATTAGTTTTTAAATTATCATTAGGCAACTCATATCTTGTCATCTCAAGAGTTGATCCTGTCATAAGAGCGGCACCCTCTGCAATCTTTTTTACTTTTACTAATAAATCATCTAATGTTTCTTTATTAGCTGCTCTAAAATAAAATTGTGCTACAGCCTCATTTGGAACAATATTTGCTGCTACTCCTCCATTAGTTATTATTCCATGCATTCTAACATCTGTAGTAACATGTTGACGTAGAGCGTCTATTCCATTAAATAATTGAATAACACTATTTAAAGCATTTATACCCTCTTGAGGACAAGAGGCTGCATGGGCAGTTTTACCTTTATAGGTAAATTGTAATGGATAAAGTGCCATAGATGTTCCACTTTCCATTGTCTTATCTGATGGGTGAACCATCATTGCTGCCTCTAGTTCATCAAATACTCCTTGTTCTGCAAAAATAACCTTAGCACCATTAGTTTCTTCCGCTGGAGTACCATACACTATAATTTTTCCTCCAACTTTATCTAAAACCTTACTTAAAATAATACCTGCACCTGCTGACATTGTTCCTATCATATTATGCCCACACCCATGACCTATTTCAGGAAGAGCATCATATTCACATAAATAACCAATAGTTGGACCTTCTTTTTTACTATCACAAGTTGCTCTAAAAGCAGTTTCTATACCTAAAAATTCTTTTTCTATTTCAAAATTATGCTCTTCTAAAAAAGAAGTTAATTTTTCTACAGCCTTATATTCCTCATTTCCAAGCTCCGGATTATGGTATATAAAATCACTAATTTCACATAGTTTACTTTGTATTTCTTGTCCTTTTTTTAATAATATATTCTTCATTACTTACCTCCAATATAATTTTTAAGATCATCCTATTAGTAAAACTACTGTTATAAACCCTATAAAACATATAAAAAAACCTCTTAGCAATATGCTAAGAGGCGAATTTGCGCGGTACCACTCTTATTGGTAAGAAACTTACCCACTCAATCTCTTAAGGCGAGAAAACCTACTGCAATACTTAGTTTCCTGCAGTCTTCTCCAAATCTCTTTTCACATAAACTTCAATACTTAGCTTCCACCATCCTAAGCTCTCTATAAAATTAATTCATGTTACTCTCTTTTTCATCGAATTTTTATATTTTTTATTGATTGTATAGTATTATATTTATTCTGTCAATATTTTTGTTAATAAATCAATCCAAGATACTATATACTACAATATCCTATAATTTCATAGTTATCAGGTATTTTATAATCTTTATTAATATTATCTATACTCCATTTTAAATCAAACATAGTTGTATCTATTATTAAACCAAAATACAGCATCGCTATTCCAGCATCTATGCTTTTCTCATAATTACTAGTGAAATCATCTTTTTTCACTGCTAATATAATACTCCCACCATCTATTATAAATCTCCATGGCTGTCTATTAAGAGTTGATGGGGCCATTCTAGCATAACTAAATGCATCAAGAATACCTCTTTCCTCTAACTCAGTTACACTTATATTTTTCCCCCACTCATCCATATATACAATTTTTTCTACACTTAATCTATCTGAGCCACTTTTATTTTTAGTGTTATTGCTATCTTCATAACCTAACGCTATAATAGCTGTAATTTCTTTATCTGATGAAATATCTAACTTTTCTTTTATAGCATCACTATCTTTAAAAGTTATCCAACAAGAGTCAATCTCTAGATCCCTTGCTTTTAATATTAATCTTTCTCCAATGTATCCACTATTTTCAATATACCCCTTTTTAACATCTGATAGTATAACAACATAATTAGGTGCTTCTATCATGTATCCATTGTATCCTGCTATCTTATTTAACTTTTCATATATATCCTTATTATCAAATATTTTCACTTCAATATTTATTTCAGGTAATAACTTTTTAGAGTTTTTTATATAACTTTCTATTTCATTAAAATATTTTTCTTCTATACTTTTATTTTTAAACTCTCTTACTGATTTCCCATTTTCTATAAGCCTTTTATAATTCATGTATATCCCCCTTTTTAATTTATTTTTACATTTATACCCATTTTATAGTTTATATAATTATTTTTTATACGATGTAGTATAAAATTTTTTTAGATCTAACAAAACTAATAAAAATATAAATTTGTTAATTTTACACCTGCTAACAACGCCTATGCAATTCTAATGTGTCATTATTTAATATATTTTAATAACAATAAAAGTGTGATTCCTAGCCTAATAAACTCAGCTTTCCAATAAGCTTATTAATTTAAATTACATCATAAAAAAAGATATTGACTATTTAGTCAATATCTTTTTCCCAAAAATATTTTCTCCAACTTCCTCTTCAAACTGCTTAACATACAAGGAATAATAATATTTTTTTTGTTTTAATAATTCTTTATGACTTCCCTTTTCTACTATCTTACCATTTCTAACAACTAATATAATGTCTGCTTTTCTTATTGTAGATAATCTATGGGCAACTAAAAAAGATGTTCTATCCTTAAGTAAATGAGAAATAGCATTTTGAATAATTTGTTCTGTTTCAGTATCTATAGATGAAGTAGCTTCATCAAGTACAAATATTCTAGGATTTGCAAGAACTGCTCTAGCAAAAGATATAAGCTGCTTTTCTCCTGTTGATAAATTAGATCCACCTTCTCCTACGTGACTATCATAACCTTTTTCCATATTCATAATTATCTTATGAGCTGATACTATTTTAGCTGCATTTTCTACTTCTTCATCAGTTGCATCAAGCTTTCCATAACGTATATTTTCTCTTATAGTCCCTGAAAATAGATGTGGATTTTGAAGAACATAACCAATATTATTGTGTAACCATAACTGAGATCTTTCTCTATAATCCTTTTTATCTATTAATACAGTTCCTTTAGTAGGTTCAAAGAATCTACAAGCTAAATTTACCAAAGTACTTTTACCTGCACCAGTTTCACCAACTAATGCTACAGTAGTTCCTGCTGGTATTTTAAAATTGAAGTTTTCATATATATATTCATCTCCATCAGGATATTTAAAATAAACATCTTTAAACTCTATATCGCCTTTAATTTCTTCCCAATTTTCTTTTTTAGGATTAAATGAATCTCCATACTTTTTAATTACTTCTTCACTATCAACTATATCTGGAACTTTTTCTAATAATCCAAAAACTCTTTCTATATTTGCTTGAGTAGCTATAAATTCTGATATGTTTTTAGCTAATTGTTGAATTGGTTCAAATATACTTATTGCATAAGATATAAATGCTGATAATGTCCCTATCGCCATTAAATCTTTTGTAACTAAGTCACCACCCCTGGAAAGGACAAAGGCTACAGCTAGTGAACTAAAAAATAGTATAATTGGCATATATATAGCATTTAGCTTTGTAGCTCTTATGCTTGTTTTATACATTTTATCTGTTATTTTAGAAAACTCTCCTAGGTTTTTATCTTCTATTACAAGTGTTTTAGAAGTAATAGAACCTGTTATACCTTCATTAAATGCTCCTGTTATTTTTGAATTTATCTTTCTTACATCTCTATTTACATTTAGTATTTTGTTTTGGAAATATACTGTAAGTATCGCTATAAATGGTACTATTGATATTACATATATAGCTAATTTTGCATTTAGCATAAACATTGCTATAAATACTCCCAATACATATGTAGCCGACCAAAATAAATCTACTAATCCCCATGCTATCATGGACCCAATTTTATTAGTATCACTCATTACTCTAGCTATTATATATCCTACTGGTGTAGTGTTATAGTATGAAAATGATAGCTTTTGCAAGTGCATGAAGGTAGCTCTTTTTAAATCTTTACCTATGTTCAAATCTAAATACATTGAAAATCTTGTAAATATTATTACAAATATTACTTGTAAAACTATGGCTAATATATATACAATCACAAACTTATCAATCCCATTTGTACTCATAGGAGCTATAAAATTATCTATTGCATACTTTTGAAAAAGTGGAAACATTACATCTACAAATGCAACAAATAAGTTTGCTGATATAGCACAAATAAGGTGTACTTTATATTGTTTTAAAAATGGATTTAGTTTTTTCCATATCTTTATAGAAAAACTTTTTTTATATTCTTCTTCATCGTAGCTCATTATTTTTCACCCCCTACGTCTTCATTAAAGGTGTCTGTTAGTTCACTTTCTACACTTGATTGCATGTCGTAAACTTTTTTGTATACTCCACTTGTTTTTATTAGAGATTTGTGATTACCACTCTCTATTATTTTTCCATCATCTAAAACTATAATATTATCACAACTCATAAGGGTAGTTATACGATGTGATATTATTATTACTGTACTATCTTTTACATGAGTTTTTAGCTCATGTCTAATTTTTGCATCTGTTTCTGTATCTACTGCTGATAAGGAGTCGTCAAATACTATTATTGGACTATTTTTTATTAATGTTCTAGCTATAGCTACCCTTTGCTTTTGTCCACCAGATAAAGTTACTCCTCTTTCTCCTACTATAGTGTCATAGCCTTTACTAAAACCTAGTATATTTTCATGAATATGAGAAACCGTAGAAACATGTTTTATAGCTTCAAAGTTTTCATATTCATTTATTTTAGACGCTATATTTATATTTTGTTTTATAGTCTTTGAAAACAAGAAAGGCTCTTGTAGTACTACCCCTACGTTATGTCTTAAATAATCAAGCTTTATGTTGTTTATATTTAATCCATTTATTAATATTTCCCCAGAATTTTCATCTAGGTTATATAGCCTGTTTAGTAAATGTACTATTGTAGATTTTCCAGAACCAGTACCACCTAAAATTCCAAATGTACTTCCTTTTTGTATTTTAAATGAAACATCTTTAAGCACAGGTTTAGTCCCGTAGTAGTCAAATTTTACATTTTTAAATTCTATATCACCCTTCATATCTGGAGTAATAGCATTTTCACTATCTTTTTCTTCATCTGCATCTAATATTTCTCCAATACGATCTATAGATACTCCTGCTTTACCCATTTCTGAGATAATTCTTCCAAGAGATCTTACTGGCCAAACTAACATAGAGTTATAGAATATAAATGCTAAAAGTTCTCCTAGTGTTAATGCCCCTGAAACTGTTTCAAAGCATCCAAATACAACTATAGACATAACTTGTAATCCTGAAAATAAATCTCCTATACCCCAATAGAAACTAAGTACATGCCCAAGCTTAATCCATAGTCTTGAAAATCCTATATTTTTTTCATCAAATCTTTCAATTTCATAAGACTGTCTACCAAAAGCTCTTACAACTCTTACTCCTGTAAAGTTTTCTTGTACAAGTGCTGATAGCTCCCCTTCTGCTTCATCTGCAACTTTAAACCTCTTTTGTATAAGGCTATAAAATATCACAGAATAAGTAATTACTATTAATATAAAAGCTACTGCTATTAAGGATAGTTTTGCATTCATAGAAAACATTAGTGTAAGGGAAATTGTTATTAGAAAAATTATTCTTATAAATTCTAGTAATTGAATTCCTAAAAAGCTTTTTACTACCTCCATATCGGATGTACATCTTTGAATTATGTCTCCTGTTGGATTTTTCATGTGCCAGCTAAATGGAAGTTTACTTATGTGACTGTATAATTTATCTCTCAAGTTTTTTATAGTCCCATCTGATGCTTTTGCCATATATAACTTGTAAAAGTAGTTACATATTCCCGATAAAACAGAACATACTACTCCTATCATTGCCGGTATATACAAATTTTGTCTTAAAAACTCTCGTCCACCTACGTTATCTATTATATTTAAAATATAACTAGGTAAATTAAATGGTGTATTTCCAATTATAGAGTCTACTGTAATCCTTATTATTTGTGGAGTAAGATAGTTAAATAATATGCCTAATATAGTGGTTATTATTGCGATAATAAAATATTTTTTAAGTCCATGTGTAGATTCTATTATCATTTTTAATTTGATCTTTTTCTCTTTCATATGTCTCCTCCTTTCTTCATGAAATAAGTTATCGCTATATTTAGATTCTAATTCCTATTCCACCTAATCTCTATGTTTTTATATGTAATTTAAATAAAAATAATACCTATTTTATTTTTATACGGCTATGCACAAGAACTATTTGTCTCAAACTCCCCCAGCCAACCCATCTTTAAAGTAGTATCCATAAAAAAACGAGGGTAACCAGCAGTTCTCCTCATTTTTTCTATTTATTTTTCTAACTTTATAATTTTTTCAAATCTTTCTTTATTTGCTAAATAAGGTTTTAATTCCTCTCCACCTAAAACATTATAATCTGTTTCATATACCTTTAATATTATCTCTGTAAACTTTAAAGCTTCTTCATAATTTTTCATAATTGAATAAACTTCAACTATGGCAAGTAATGAATCTATTTTTCTAGGGGCAACCTGTATCAGGAAAGACTTTTTATAATACTCAATAGCTTGCTCATATCTAGCAAAGTTTGCAAATTGATTTCCAACTGAATGATAACATTTATAATTTTTAGGGTTATTTTTGCAAGTTTTATTCCAAAGCTCTATAGCTTCATCTTCTTTTCCTTTTTTATATAATATCTGACCTTTATAAATCTCTAATAAATGAGATCTTTCATCAGCTAATTTACAAGCTTTATCTATTTCCTCATTCGCTTCTTCAAATCTATAATTATCTATTAGATTTTCAATTAAAATTATTCTAGCGATAAATACCTTTGGATGGTTTTTTATAAATTCACGATAAAATTCAATCAAAGAATTATGATTTATTTTTATAAAATCTCTCCAAACCCCATTAGAAGCTATTAAATAATTGTCATGGAGAAAAGTATCATTATAATTTTCTTTTAAACCTTTTAGAGCATAATCCCTAGCTTGTCTTTTATGAGAATTAGACTTATGTATATGTAGTTCCGATATTATTGCCAAACACTCAGAATCCTTAGTTTGCCCGTATAGTTGAAGCAACTTTTCTTTAATAAGGTTAAATTCATTAGATCCAATTTCCTTAGTCTCCCAAGTAGACGATAATAGGTCTTTAACTTCTTCTAAATAGTCCTTATAATCAATTTACTCACCTCTTTAAAAATTAATATTAATATTTCAAGATCAAAAGTTATACACTACTCTATTTCTATATCCTAATTACAATAACCTTCAATCTATCTTCTAAACATTTTTATTTTTATTGAAAAACTTTACTTTATTTAATATGAAAACGTTATATTTGTATAAATTTTATTCAATTTACTTTTTATGCATTTTTTGGTTTTTATTTACGCTAGTATCCTCTAGAACTTTCAATTATTATTTAATGTCTGACGTGATATAAATATTTATAATTTTAAGGTAGGTTTAAAATATGGAAAAAGTAATAAATGAAAATATATTAAATAATAATCATCTATTAGTTGATAAAGTTCACTCTAAATTTTATATAACCGTAAAAACTAGATTCTTCATAAATATAATAATAGCTACTATATTAACTTTAATAGCATTTCATTTTTCTAAGCCTTGGATTCGTGATTTATCTATAATTTTCTCTCCAATTACCTCAATTTTTATAGTTGGAGGTATAGCTCTTGTCCCTGGGTTTATGAATACTTTTTTAATAATAAGTTTATTATCTGATAGACAGCCTAAAATAAAAGACCCTACTATCGTAAGTGATGATATAACACTTTTGATTTCTGCTTTCAATGAGGAAGATAGAATATTTAATACGTTAAAATATATTAAAAACCAAATTTACAGTGGAAATATATACACAATAGTAATTGATAACAATTCTACTGATAATACTAGCAATGAAGTTAATCGAGCTATGAGAGAACTTGATATGGATATATTACTATTAAAAGAGCCTAATCCAGGAAAATTTAATGCTCTTAATTATGGTTTAAAGTTTGTTAAAACTGAGTTTGTCATAACTTTAGATGCAGATACGTTAATACATAAACATTCTATCGGATATTTGGTTTCTAGAATTAAAGCTTCACCAAAAGATGTTTGTGCTGTTGCAGGTTCTATGCTTGTTAGAAATAGTAGAGATAATTTGTTAACAAAAATTCAAGAATGGGATTACTTTTTAAGTATTTCATCAATTAAAAGGATGCAAGGATTGTACCAAGGTACACTAGTGGCTCAAGGAGCTTTTTCACTTTATAAAACTGATGTTGTTTATAGTTTAGGTGGATGGTCTGATGCTATAGGAGAAGATATAGTTCTTACTTGGAAGATGCTTGCTGAAAATAGAAAGGTTTATTTTGAACCATTGGCTGTGGCTTTTACTGATGTACCTACTAAATTCTCTCATTTTGCAAGACAACGTTCAAGGTGGGCTAGAGGTATGATTGAAGGTCTTAGAGAAGTTAAACCTTGGGATCAGCCTTCTATATTTTATAAGTTTTCTACAGGAATAGATTTGATTATTCCATATATTGATTTTAGTTATACATTTTTTTGGATACCAGGTTTATTTGCAGCTTTATTTTTAGGTAATTTCGCCATTGTTGGTCCAATCATGCTTTTAGTTCTTCCCCTTACACTTATAAGTTTTGGAATATTGTATTATTATCAATATAGCATTGTTTTTAAAAATTTAAATTTAAAGGTTAGAAGAAATATATTTGGATTTGTATTATTTATATTGTGTTACCAAATGATTATGTCACCAGTTTCTTTATATGGTTACGTACAAGAAATATTTGGTGCTAAGAGAGTTTGGAAATAAATAGAGGAGAAAAGCTCTCCTCTTTCTTAATCTCACCAATCAAACGTCTTTCCAAAATTAATAATATGTTTAGAAAATACAGCTTCATGATATTTTTTCAGTACAATTTCTTTCATTGTATCAATCGGTGATTTTAACGAGTCTTCTGTTGGATGGTCTGAAGCAAAAAATCTTTTTATTTAATTAATAACTTACATTTATAGATATTTTTATGATATAGTCCTCGTTGTTTTTGCTTACTACCTCGTCAAATATTACATCTACATAGGAATTACCAATTATATGGAGTTTATTATCTTCAATAAAATTTATCAACTTTTTATATAGAAGATGTGTTTTATCATAATAGCATCTCATATATCCAACTACATATATCCCCTTAGGTTTTATAATTATATTCTCATTAGATTCATCTTTATTAACCTTAGTATAGTAGTAGTTATAACTAGTATAGTCTTTATTATGTAGACTATCACGATTTATAATAACACCAACAGGGTAGCCTATATATAAATCATTTCTATAGCAATAATCTAGATGATCTATATAACAATTTAAATCATAAGACTCATTGTTAAGATTCGCTGGTTTACTCAGTAATATATATTCCTCTTTTTGTTCTTCAATTATTATATCAGTATTAAGATTTTCACCTTCTTTAACAAGATTAATTTTGTTAAAAAATATTTCTTGTTTTTTTCTTAAACTTTTTATTTCTTTTTCAATCTCTTCATACTTATATCTAAAAAGATTTAAAATTATAAGGTATTCTCCACTCTCTCTCATACATAAAATCAATTATTTGTGTTTCAGAATTTTGCTGCTCATATTCACTAAATTCAATATTCATATCACAAGGATCTACGTCATACTCCACATGTTCATCAAAATCCAATTTTAAATTCACGATTCTCCAATACTCATCTTTATTATAATTTAATAATTCCTTTGCTCTCTGCGTTTCCTCGTATATAACTGGCCTACCACCATATTTATAAATAATAAACTTGCTAAATGCAATTCCTACTCCACAATACCTTAATTTTTTTGTCGACTTCTTTATAAAACTATTTATAGATTCATCTGCATTTCGCTTTAAATTTCTAAAAGGTACATCTTGAAAGCATACAGCAGTCTTGTTATTAGCATTTATTATATATCCATCTTTACCGCTACCATAAATACACTCTTCTTTTAATATCTTTATTAAGTTATCAACTGCTCTTAAGTTTATTTCTCTAATCTATCCTTATCATTTAAATTCTTTTCATTTATATTTTCAATATCCTTGTGCGTAGGTTTAGTCAAATGTATTAGATAATTACACAGATCACTTCTTTTGCTATATATTTCTTTATGATATTGAAGATTAATCCCATTACGATTTATTATTTCATTATTCAAGTTAATATACTCTTCCTAAATTTATAATTCTATACTTTACCTGTCTTCTATATGAATCTAATTGCAATATCTGCAGTTAAGTATTTTAGTTTTTAATCATACTTCTATAATCTAACTAAAAAAGGTATAAGCTTATACTAATACCTTTTCGTGGATTTCAATGGTGGAGACGAATCTCACCGAACCCCTGTATCATTTAGATATATATTTTTTACTATATTCTAAAATTACAATTGACTCTCCCCTTAGGGGATATATTATTGTAAGTATAAGACATTTAGAACAGGTGAAAGGATAGTGTAAGTATGAATAATGTAGTTTATAGAAGTTTAATTGAAGAAGATTATGAACCAATAAAAAAATTAATTGGTGAAGCCTTTGGCTTTAATGAATTTATTAAAGATAAAAAATGTTTAGATATGCTATTAAGTGATTATTTAAAAAAGTGTATTACAGCGAGTTCATTTAGTAAAGTTGCTCAAAAAGATGGTAAGGTAATTGGGATTATTTTAGGAAATGCAAAAAAAGATGAAAACCGTGTACCATATTCTAACGGTACTTTAGACTTTTCATCTAATGATTTTGATTCTGTTATGTCTAATGAAGAAAATGTAAAGTTTCTTAAAGAGTTTACAAAGGTTATAGATATTTATGATGAATTTATTAGTGGAAAAGAAGATAATTTTCAAGGTTGTATACAGTTATTTATTATTTCTAAGGAATCTAGGGGTCTTGGAGTTGGTAAAACTTTAGTTAATTATGTATTTGATTATATGAAGACTATGGATGTAAAATCTTTATACCTTTATACAGATAATAGATGTAATTATGGTTTTTATGACTATCAAAACTTTAATCGTTTAAATGAGAAAGAAATCTATCTTGATTCAATTAAAATAAATCTTAATGTATTTTTATATGGTTATAATTTTTAATTTATATAAATTTATTAGATTTTAAAAGGTAATAACTAAATATAGTCTAGATAATTAATTCTATGCTTTTCTATTCTACGCATAGTTAGCTATATGATTTAAATCAATAGTTGGTTAAGTATACTTACTATTGCTTTATATAAAGGGTAGTAATAAAAACTCCCCCCGTTTTAAACCTTACGATTTAACAGCCATTTCCATTTTAGCTCCTGGTCCTTCAGAATATACACCACCTCTTGCGTTTAATAATGCAATTTTCTTATTTCCATAATTGGAAACCAAAGCAACTCTTCATTGTATAAATCAAGTTCTACCACTATATCATTTAGATGCGATTGTTTGCTTTCACAAATAAAACTGTTGTCATTCTCTTTTCCTCCTATTATTAACCCTTATGCTATTGTATATTTACTCACTGAAAATGGCATCCCATTATAATTGTCCTTACTAGGTCTTTTCATTTCTTTTGTACTATAAATAATTCAGATAAAGTCAACTTAGTTGATTTTATTTAAGGAGATTTCATTTATGAGTAATCAAATATTTAGTGAATTTGATCCTACATCACTTTTATCATTATCCTTTAGTTCATTGATTGATGAACTAAAGGATAATGAGTGAGTTAGGATTTGGAGATATTAGATCTGCACATGGTCTTATGTTTAAATTCATAACCCCTGACGGAGCAGCAGGTATAGAAATCGCTGAACACTTATGGATTACAAAGCAAGCTGTGAGTAAAATAGTGGATTATCTTGAGAAAAGTGCTTATGTAATTGAACTGCACCCTGTCAACCTAATTTATGGTATTATATTCTAATTTTATATTAAAAAAATTTTCTAAATTCAAACCTTTATTGTATAATGAATAAGAAAAAGTTTAGAAAGAAGGTGCCAAATTGACAAAACATGAAATAAATAAAAAAATCGTAAAATACAATATCTTATCTAATACCTTTGGATATACAATCACAATAGGCATAATAACTGTATTATTGATCATATTTAAAGAAAAATTAATCCCATATAGTAATATAATAAAACCTATTTACTTACTTTTATTTATATTTGCTTTATTTGAATCATTTATAGAACCTTTTATAGATATCAAAACATACAAATATGAAATCTGTGATAAGAAAATACAATACACTCAAGGAATATTTTTTATAAAAACAGTTATGTTACCAATAAACAGAATACAACATGTCACAATGACTAAAAATCCACTCTTAAATAAACTTGGGTTAGTTAAAATTGAAATAGCCACTACAACAGGTAGCCACTATCTTAGAAATATTTCTGTCGATGAAGGTGTATACATAGTAGATAAAATAACAGATATGCTATTTGATAACGTCAAAAAAGAGGAAACTAATCATGAACTATAAAAGAAACTCATATTTCGTATTTCTTAAAAATACTGTATCTAACATAAAGAGTTTTGTTTCATTATTAATTTTTGCAGTTTTATTTTCAGATTTTACTTTAAAAAACATAATATTAATAGGTTGTTTTTTTACAATCTTAATATTGATTTATAATATATTAAGTTGGAGAACTGACATATTTTATATAAAAGATAATATTTTATATAATAATAAAGGTATATTTATAAAAAAAGAAATAAATATACCACTCAAAAATATTGCTACTGTAGATTTTGAGGAAACTTTTGTACAACGATTATTTAAGGTTGCAACTTTAAAAATAGATACACTTAATGTTTCTGATGGGCAAGATTTAGATGTTATTCTAAACAATAAAGATGCTATTGAATTTAAGAAAGATTTAATAATTAAAAATGAAGAAGTTATGCAAGAAGAAATCATATCAGAATATATAAAAGTTGATGAAGAGGTATTATATAATTTAGATAAAAAAGATTTATTAGTTTTTTCAACTATCAAAGGAAGTTTCCTTTTCATGATAAGTACTTTAATATCTCTGCTTGCTTTAATTTCAGAAATTGGTGAAGATAAAATAAATAATTTTGTGGAAAGTCTTTATATTCCAATAATTGTTTTGTTTATTATTTCTTTAATTTTAATAGTTATTTTAAAAGTAATAGCTATAACGTTTAATTATTTTAAATATTATGATTTCACATTAAAAAAAGACAATAGTAAAATTCAAATAAACTATGGATATTTTACCAAAAAAAACTATACATTAAATTTAGATAATCTTCATGCTATTAAAATCAAACAATCAATAGGTCAAATAATCTTTAAAAAATCAACTTTAAGTATCAGTACTTTTGGATATGGAGACGATAAAACTGAAGAAGCTATATTATTTCCTCATGTAAACGAAGATAGTATAAATGATATATTAAATGAATTATTCCCTAAATTTGTTTATAATGGTAATAAACATAGAATTAATAAAAAGTATAAATTTAGATATAAATATGCTCGTATCGGTTATAACAAAGATATATTGTATTTAGCTGGTGGCATATTTAAGAAAAAAATTAGCATTATAAGTATTAATGCTCTAGATGATATTTGTATGAAGCAACTTTTCTTTCAAAGAAATCGTGAGTATTTCAAATTAAAAGTACACTATAAATCAATGAGCACTTTTGATTTACGCACTATAAAAGGAATTGATAAAAGTCATTTTGATGAATTAAGTAAATATTTATTAAATTAAAAAGATGAGGACAAGTTTATATAAACTTGTCCTCATCTTTTTATATACTTTTTTCTAACTTTACTTCTCCATCTACTATATTAATAATTCTATCTGCTTTGCTTGCTATATCTTTATCATGAGTTATTACTATTAGCGTTTGATTGTATCTTTTAATAGATTGCTTTAATAAATTCATAACCTCTTCAGTTGTTTTGCTATCTAAGTTTCCAGTAGGTTCATCTGCTAGTATTATACTTGGCTTAGTAGCCATAGCCATACCTATTGCAACTCTTTGCTGTTGACCTCCACTTAACTGACTTGGGAGGTGATTTGCTCTATCTGTAAGACCTAGCATTTCTATAAGTTCGTTTATATATACTTCATCAATATCCTCATCTCCTAGCATTAAAGGAAGTTCTATATTTTCCTTAATATTTAAAACAGGTATTAAGTTAAACTGTTGAAATACAAACCCAACTTCTTTTCTTCTATACTCAGCAAGATTTTTATCTGACAACTTTCCTATATCAATTCCATTTACATTTATAACTCCGCTACTGGCTCTTTCTAAACCACCTAATAAATGTAGCATTGTACTTTTACCACTTCCACTAGGCCCTATTATTGCAACAAATTCGCCCTTATTAATCTCAATATCTATATTTTTTAAAGCATCAACTTTAACATCTTTTTTGCCATAGCTTTTTCCTAAATTTACAGTTTCTAATATACTCATTTTTCTCCTCCAAATGTTTGATCTTATATATTTTTTAAATAACCTTAATCTATAATATTAATAGACTCTACTATACTACTATTGTTTAATTTCTTAGCTGGTATATAAGTGGCTACAACCCCTATAATTAAGTTTACAAATATGACTATTATGTAATCTATATATCTTATGGCAAATTTTATACCAAAATCTGCTGATTCAAAGTTATTATACGTTATAACTTGCATAATAAGTGATACAATGACTACTACTACACTTGAAACTATCCCATAAAGTAATCCTTCAAATATTATCATTTTATTAAAATCTTTGTTGTTAAGCCCAACAGCTCTTAACATTCCAAATTCACTACTTCTAGACATTATACTGTGGCTTATATTGTTTACTACATTTACAAGAGTAATAATAAATAATATAAAAGTTATTCCCATGTTGTATATTCTAGACTTTTCATACATAGCATTAGAATTTTCCCTTTCAGAAACTATGTCTCTAAGCATTGCCCCTTTAACATTTGATGTTACCTTTGAAATTTTTTGTTCTAATACTTTGTGGTCTGCACCTTTATCCATATTTACATTAGCTGCACTATATTCATTTATTCCAGTATTTTTCTTAAATGTATCTTGACTAACTATTACATCTACACAATTATTGCCTGTATGATACATTGCATTCATATATTCATAATTTACTACAGCTCCAACCTTAAACTCTTTGTAAATATACTTTGAGTCAGTATCTTCCATAGTATAACAACTTTCATTAAATACTTTATTTTCTCTAAATTTAATCTTAACAGTATCTCCAACCCCTACATCTACTACATTTTTTCCACCTATACTACCCACATTATCTTTATTAGCTTTTGGAACATAAACTACTGCTAAGTTTTCTTTTTTCATTTTTTCTATATTTATCTCACCACTATCAATATAATCATTTAATTTTTCTAAAGCTCTATCATCATAACCTCTTAAGTTGTTTTTTAATATAAGCTCTTTAGTTTTTTTATCTTCAACTAAATATCCTTTAAAAAGACCTTCTCCTCTTGGGTCCTTGTTTATAATGTCAAAGTACTTTTGATTTAAAATATCTTTTTTATCCATAATCATTCTTGAATACATAACTTGAGAAGTCTCTAAATTCTTAACTCCATCTATACTTGAAATTTCATCTAAAGACTTTTTATTTATACCTTTATTCATATCTTCATTAAATACATCTATCATAAAATCAGAATTCATATTCATCGCTCTCTCACTAACAAAATCATCAGCTTGAGACAAATAACTTCTATAATTTGAAGTAATTAATAAAACTCCACAAATACTCATAGATAACACAATCATCACAAAGCTCTTTTTATTTCTAAATATATTTTTAAAAGAAATAGCTTTATATGTTTTCATAAACTTTCTCAATGATTTTATACTAATAAAACTTCTTTTTATAGAATTTGAATTTAAGTTTTTCTTTATAGAATCTATTACTGATAATTTTTTAATTTTTCTATATGTTAAATATGAAATTATTAAAACTATTAATGCTATTGATACTATTGAGCCTAATATTATCTCTACTGGGAATTTCATTCCAATTTTTGTTACTTCTCCATTTAAAACTACCGTAGTTTCAACTTTATCAGCAATTTTTCCAAATATTAATGCTCCGCTAAGCCCTGTTATAAGTCCTATTGGTACAGATATCATAAACAATGTAAATAATTCATCTAAAACTATTTTAAATATCTTCAAATTATTTGATCCAACGGCTCTTAGTATCCCGTATTCACTAACTCTTATATATACTGATATATTAAATATTCCATATATAACAATTCCACAAACTAAACTTATCAATACCAAAAGTTTTACAGATTGTAAATCTACACTAGTAGTCATAGTTTCTATGTCTATCAAGTCATCCATTGATTTTATTTGTTCTTTGTCTATGTTTGCATTTTTTGTAATTTTATTTATTTCACTATTTATATCAGTTCCTTCTTTAAAAGCTATTTTAGCTTGTACAACACTTGATTTATCTAAACTTATAGGTGAAAATAATTCCATTGCACCCATTGATTTAGTTTCTAATCTATCACTCATAATTCCTACTAACTTAAATTTTTCTTCTTTATATCCACCATTTCTATCATCTATTTTTAAGATTACTTCTTTATTAATCTTAGGTTCTATTCCTAGATTTCTTAAAACCCAAACTTCACCTACAATTTCATTAGATTGTTTTGGAAATCTACCTTCAGTTATTCTAGAATTATTTTTTATGTAATCTTCATTAGCTTTTACAATTCCTACAATTTGATTTTCTTCTTTTGATGTAATTTTATCTATATTGTATAATCCCAAGTTTTCTATATTTTTATTTTGTTTTATTTTTTCTACCTGATCTTTATCTACCCCATCCATCTCTACATGATACATTCCACTATTGTATTTCATTTTTTGTAATTCAACATAATCATTGGTTCTACTTAAAGTTCCCAAACCGACTATAAGTCCTATGGATAAAACCATACTAAGTATTATTGCAATGGATCTTTTTTTATAGGCTTTTATATATCTAAAGCCTAAGTTTAATTTTTTTCTCATCTCTTACCCCTCCATTAATTTGTGATAGTTCTTTTGTCTTTTACAAACTGAGTATATATTTAAATTTACATAAAAAACCATATTTAGTAACATTGTACACTTTGTGTTATAAATTCTTAATAATCAGCTTATTTAGTTATAAATTCTTAATAATTATAGAAATATTTATATGTTTTATGTTTTTAATAATAAGCAAAGCGCGTTAAATTATCTGAAAATAAAAAAAATTAAAAATATTCATTGAATTTTGTTTGAAAATATCGAATTTTATGATATTATGTAATTACAATATAATTTAACTACAGAGGAGGATTATAAAATGGGAAATTTAATCAGTAAATGGAATCAAATGAGTTTAGTTAAAAGAATTATTATAGGTTTAATTATCGGTATTATATTAGCTGTAACGATTCCAGACACAGCAAAACCAATCGTTATCTTTGGTTCATTATTTGTAGGTGCACTAAAGTCTGTTGCACCCATACTAGTATTTTTCTTAGTAATGAGTGCCATTTCTCAACATAAGAGTGGCCAGCAAACTAATATGAAATCAATTATAATGCTTTATCTTCTAGGTACATTTTTGGCAGGACTTGTTGCTGTTGTAGCTAGCTTTATATTCCCATTAACGTTAACACTTGGAGCAGGTGTTGAGAATGTTACTCCACCGGGGGATGTATTAGAAGTTTTGAAAACGTTATTATTAAATGTTGTTGACAACCCAGTAAAAGCACTGTTCAATGCTAACTATATAGGCATATTATCTTGGGCTATACTTCTTGGTCTTGCACTTAAAAATGCTCCTCAATCTACAAAAACTATGATAGTTAATGTTTCAGATGCACTATCACAAATAGTAAGATGGATAATTAACTTTGCTCCACTTGGTATCATGGGTCTTGTATTTGATACTATTGCTACACAAGGTATAGAATCTCTTCTTAGTTATGGACAATTACTTGCTTTATTAGTTGGATGTATGGGATTTGTAGCCCTTGTAGTTAATCCAATCATCGCATTTATAGGGATGCGTAAAAACCCATATCCACTAGTATTTAAGTGTTTAAAGGAAAGTGGTATTACAGCATTCTTTACTCGTAGTTCAGCTGCAAATATACCTGTAAATATGAAATTATGTGAAGAACTAAAATTAGATAAAGATACTTATTCAGTTTCAATTCCATTAGGTGCAACTATTAATATGGCAGGAGCTGCTATTACGATTTCAGTATTGACACTGGCAGCAGTTCACACTCTTGGAATAGAGATTGATATGGGTATGGCAATAATATTAAGTGTATTATCAGCTGTAAGTGCTTGTGGTGCTTCAGGAGTAGCTGGAGGTTCATTATTACTAATACCTCTTGCATGTAGTTTATTCGGAGTTCCAAATGATGTAGCTATGCAGGTAGTAGGTGTAGGATTTGTTGTAGGGGTTGTTCAAGACTCTTGCGAAACAGCTCTTAACTCATCAACTGATGTGCTTTTCACAGCTGTAGCTGAATTTGCAAAATGGCGTAAAGAAGGAAAAAAGATTAAAATCTAGACTTTTCTAAAAATATATATAAACATAATAAATCCAAGGAATTAATAAATAATTTCTTGGATTTATTTTTTTGTTATAAATTCTTAATAATTATGAAATTATTTTGTAATTTTAATTTGTTATTATTTAATTAATATTGATTTGCTTAAATTTAATCCTTGTTACTTTTATTAACAATATATGGTAAATTAAGTATGTAAGAAATTTTATAGATTGGAGTAATATTTATGAATGAAAATATATTAGTTGTAGATGATGATAAAGAAATCGTTGATGCTATTGAATTCTATTTAAAACCAGATGGATTTAATATTTTGAAAGCTTATGATGGTCTACAAGCTTTGGAGACTTTGATAGATAATAACGTTCAACTTATTATAATGGATATTATGATGCCTAATATGGATGGGCTTAAAGCTACTTTTAAAATTCGTGAAAGTAAAAATATACCTATAATACTTTTGTCTGCAAAGTCTCAAGATATGGACAAGATTATGGGGCTTAATATGGGTGCTGATGATTATGTTACTAAGCCTTTTAATCCGCTAGAACTTAGCGCTAGAGTTAAATCTCAATTAAGAAGATATATAAATTTAGGCAATATGAATAATACTCTAAATAATGAATATGAAATGAAAAACACACTAAGAAGTGGTGGATTAGAACTTAACACAGATACTAAAATTGTTAAACTTGACGGTGATGAAATTAAAGCTACACCTATTGAATATAAAATTCTTGAACTGTTATTGTCAAATCAAGGTAAAGTTTTTTCTTCAAAAGAACTATATGAGCGTGTTTGGGATGAGGACGCTTATAATTGCGAGAAAACTGTTGCTGTTCATATTAGAAGGATTAGAGAAAAGATAGAAATAAATTCAAAAGATCCAAAGTATTTAAAGGTGGTGTGGGGAATTGGCTATAAAATTGAAAAGATTAATTAGCAATAATTGTATAGCTAAATACATAGCATTAGTGGTTATGTTTCTGAGTTTATCTATTGGGTTTGAAGCTTGTTTTAATTTAAAATATAACTTTACACCTGATTTTAGACATGACTTTCTACCAAAATTTTATCTATTTGGAAATGTGTACCCTCATCTAACATCAGATTTATTAGATGATTATATACTTATAGCGTTAGGTTGTGCCTTAATATTCTTAATTAGTCTTAGTTTTTATAAAATAAATAGAAATACATATAGTAAATTTGAAATAAAAATCATTTCTTTTTCATCTAAATTTCCTATAGAGATTCCAATATTTTTTATATTAGCTTTATTACTTGTAAGATTTAATATTTGGTCTACTACTATGCCTTTTTACGATGAGGATTTGGTATCTTGTAACTTTTTTTTACTTGGGTTGACTTATTTTTATTTTGAAACTACTAAATTAAATAATTATGATATAAAGTCTAAATCATTTTTATATTGTTTTCTTGATAGACATAGCAAAGAAAGTTTAAATAAAAAAATAGCATTTATCTTAACTTTTATAACAATAGTACAAATTATATTTTTTATATTTATTTTAAATTTTTGTTCATATCCTTATTCTACGGGTTTTATATTTTATTCTATCTCGACTATATTGTTTTATTTGTTTATTTATAAATTATTGTCTCATAAATTTAATTACATTGACTCTATAGCTATAAATATCAAAAATATAGAAAACGGTGATTTAAACTATAAGCTAGATGTTATTGGTAATGATGAAATGTCAGCTCTTGCAACAAGTATAAACAATATAACTAATGGGCTTGAAACTGCACTTGAAAATCAAGTTAAAAGTGAGAAGATGAAAAGTGAGCTTCTGACTAATGTATCTCATGACTTAAAAACGCCTCTTACTTCTATTGTAAATTATGTTGATATACTAAAAAACAACGACTTAGACAAAGATACTATGAAGGACTATATAAACATATTAGATAAAAAATCCAAACGTCTAAAGACTTTAATAGAAGATATTTTTGAAGCATCAAAGATAAATAGTGGAGATATTGAACTTGATTTTGAAAAAACAGATATAAAAGAACTTCTCATCCAAAGTATAGTTGAACTAGAAGACAAGATAGATGAAAGTAGCCTTGATTTTATAATAGAGACTCCAGATGATAGTGTTTTTACTTTTATAGATGGTAAAAAGACCTGGAGAGTTTTTGAAAACTTAATAGGAAATATTTTAAAATACTCACTTTCTAACACTAGGGTCTATATAGATATGTTTGACGAAGATGATAAGGTTATAATAGTTTTTAAAAATATATCTAATCATAAATTAAATATAAAACCACAAGATTTGATTGAAAGATTTAGACGTGGTGATGTTTCTAGAAATACAGATGGCTCCGGGCTTGGGTTATCAATAGCTCAAAGTATTGTAGACCTTCAGCACGGTGATATGAAAATAGATATAGATGGTGATTTGTTTAAAGCTACATTAACTTTTGATAAATTTTTAGAATGTGTGCTTTAAAACTATATACTAAAAATTTTTCAAAATAAGGCTTTAGATTCAAACCTAAAGCCTTATTTTTTTATATATAATCTTCTATTTTATAAGTTTCAAACGGCTTCTTTTTATATAATATAGCATCTGTTGGACATCTATGAATACACTTTTCACAGCCTATACACTTATTAAAAAATTCAATTTCTTTATCTTTCATAACTATGTTTTTAGTTGGACATTGTTCTTGGCATATCTTGCAATTTATACACTTCTTTTCATCTAATGAGAAGTTTCTTTTAGCATATTTTTTAGCATAAATTAAAAAGCTATCGTATACTAACTTAGGACCTAGCGTACTTTTCTTATAGTTTATATCACTTCTATTTCCTTTTAAAAAATTCTTAACTATATTTTCTACTTCATTTTCTTTAGTTGATAAAATTTGTCTCATTTCTTCGTCAGTTTCTCTTTTAAATATTACGTGATAATAATTATTTGGCATTTGTATAGATGTATTTATAACTACATCAAATCCTTTATTTTTAAGTGCCCTAGCTATATATATTCTATTTTCTCTATGATTTTTATCAGCTAGAGTATAATATACTATACACTTTTTAGAATCTTCTTTTATGTTTTTATTTATCCAATCTAAAAGTATTTTAGGTGTCATTTCTGCATGTATAGGTGAACCTACTATGAAAAAATCATATTCTTTGTTTATGCTATCATTTTTTTGTAGATCTATTAAATCTATATTTATATTTTCTTTTTCAAAACTTTTTTTAAATAATTTAGCTATATGTTTTGTGTTACCTGTTCCAGAAAAAAATATCGCTGCTCCTGTTTTTAACATACTTTCACTCCCTTTTGTATACTCTTAACTTATATAAGTAATTATACAATAATTACTTATGTAATATATTTTAATTATACTTTTATTTAATATTTTATAATATTTATGATGTTACTAATACGCTTTACACTTTTTTAGCTTTGAATTGTTAAAAAATACTAACAATTGAAAATATTTAATCAATTTAGTTTACATAGCTTAAGTATTGTGCTACGATTTAGTGAAATTAAACTCGAGGGGGAGTATTAAGAAATGATAAATTTAATTAATAAATGGAATCAAATGAGTTTAGTTAAAAGAATTATTATAGGCTTAATCATCGGCATTATACTAGCTGTAACAATTCCGGATACAGCAAAACCAATAGTTATCTTTGGTTCATTATTTGTAGGTGCACTAAAGGCTGTTGCACCAATATTGGTATTTTTCTTAGTAACATCTGCCATTTCTCAACATAAGAGTGGTCAGCAAACTAATATGAAATCAATTCTGGTTCTTTATCTTTTAGGTACATTTTTAGCAGGACTTATTGCTGTTATAGTAAGCTTTATCTTCCCAATAACATTAACTCTTGGAGCAGTTGCAGAAAATGTTACACCACCTGGAGGTGTTGTAGACGTTCTTAAAGCTTTATTATTAAACATTGTTGATAACCCAGTAAAAGCACTTTTTAATGCTAACTATATAGGAATATTATCTTGGGCAATATTACTTGGTATTGCACTTAAAAATGCTCAACAGACTACAAAAACTATGATAGTTAATGTTTCAGATGCCCTATCTCAAATAGTAAAATGGGTAATTAACTTTGCTCCACTTGGTATTATGGGTCTTGTATTTGATGCTATTGCTACACAAGGTCTAGACGCTTTACTTAGTTATGGACAATTGCTTGCTGTATTAGTTGGATGTATGGTATTTGTAGCACTTGTACTTAATCCAATTATCGCATTTGTGGGTATGCGTAAAAATCCTTATCCACTTGTATTTAAATGTTTAAAAAATAGTGGTATTACAGCATTCTTTACTCGTAGTTCTGCTGCAAATATACCTGTAAACATGAAATTATGTGAAGAATTAGAATTAGACAAAGATACTTATTCAGTTTCAATTCCTTTAGGTGCAACTATTAATATGGCAGGGGCTGCTGTTACAATTTCAGTATTAACTCTTGCAGCTGTTAACACTCTTGGAATTCATGTTGATATAGGTATGGCAATAATATTAAGTGTATTATCAGCTATAAGTGCTTGTGGTGCTTCAGGAGTAGCTGGAGGTTCATTATTACTAATACCTCTTGCATGTAGTTTATTTGGAATTCCAAATGATGTGGCTATGCAGGTAGTAGGTGTAGGATTTGTTGTAGGAGTTATTCAAGACTCTTGTGAAACTGCACTTAACTCATCAACTGATGTACTCTTTACGGCTGTAGCTGAATTTGCTAAACGCAGAAAAGAAGAAAAGAAAATCAAAATCTAATTTCTATAAAAATATATATCAATATAATAAATCCAAGGGATAGATAACTAATCCCTTGGATTTATTTATTATTTTCTCTTTTTAGTTTTCTTTTTCTTTTTGCCTTGACCTCTCTTTTCACCTTGAGCCTTTATTTTTGCTTCTTCTATTGCTTTTATTTCAACTTTAATTTTTTCGTTTTCTCTATATGCTATGAAAAAATCAATAGCACTTACTAGAAGCGTTGACCAAGCTAATGAATTTTTATTTATAAAGGTTACTATTGATGATATAAGGAAAAATATCCCCATTATAATCCATAAATTTCTACTTTTCTTTGAAACCATTCTGCCTACCTCCTATATGTCTACTTATCAAATATTAATAATTACTATTATAACTCAATATAGCTATAAATTTCATTTTTTATTTACTATTAAAGAGCTTATTGATATGTGACTTAAAGTAGGTTATGTATTTATTTAAACATATCATCTATATTTATAGTCTCAATTTTATCTACAGCCTTGCCTATATAATCAGTTATTCCTTTTGCCACTTCTGTCTCTTTAATTTTATTTACAGTACCTTCTATATCTATACCGTCTACTACATCTGATAACTTCATATCTTTAATATTATCTATAGTCTGTGAAAACGTCTGTGAAAGTTTTGTATCTTTAAACTTGTCCATTATATACGATACTTTCGTGTTTTCAATTTCACTATATTTAAAACTCATTATACCTAGTGGAACTAACAATACCACTAACGTGACTACTATTTTCTTTCCTAGCTTCATAATAATTCTCCTTTTTAAATTAATAACTCTCTATTACTATATTAACTTATTAAACTTAAATTAGTGTTAATTTTTCATTAAATAATCCTTAAATTTTTATTTACAAAAAAATCTGTAGGGTAAATTAACTGCCCCTACAGATTTTTTAATTTAATACAGATTCTTTATAATCTATCTCTTTATTTTCCTTATTTCTATCTTTTACATAAAATATTGAAATTGCTAACCCAACTAATGCTACAATAGTTGCTATTTTAAATGATGCATTCATGCCTTGTATCTCTGCTAAAGCTTTTGAAGTACTTAAGCTTTTTCTTGTCACTATTGTCATTGTGGTAATAAGTATAGATGAACCTATAGCTCCAGATACCTGACGTACAGTAGAGTTTATAGCACTACCATGTGATATTTCTTCTGGCTTAAGTGAATTTAATCCCCATGTTGTAACTGGCATTAATAAAAATGTTATTCCTATCATTCTTATTGTGTACATAATAGCTAACATTGTTATTGGTGTAGTTTCTTTTAGTGTAGAAAGTTCAAATGTTCCTAATCCTAATAAAGTGAAACCTACTATAGCTAAAACTCTAAATCCATGCTTATCTAGCATCTTACCTGTAATCGGGCTTAAAAATGTCATTGCTATAGACCCTGGTAACATGATTACTCCTGGTACCATAGCAGACATACCTCTTACTGATTGTATATATATAGATATAATCATAGAAGCTGATGTCATAGCTACATATACTATTATTATTAAAATTGTACTTATTATAAAATTATGACTTTTAAATACTCTAAGTTCTAATAGAGGTTGCTCTACCTTAAATTGTCTTATTACAAATAGTGTAAGTGATACTACCCCTATCGTTAATGGGATATACGTTAATGGATTAGATATAGAATAAGTACCTATATCAGATACTCCAACTAAAATACCTCCAAATCCAAAAGTAGATAAAATTAATGATATAAGTTCAAGTTTAGATTTTTTAACTTCCATTATACTTCTTAAGAAGAAGAATGCTAATACTATAGTAGCTAGTGTAATAAAAGCTAATATATAAAATATTAATCTCCATCCAAAATTATCTATTATATATCCTGCTGCTAATGGTCCTATAGCTGGTGCAACTCCAATTACAAATCCATAAATACCCATTGCTTTACCACGTTCTTCTTTTGGATATAAATTAATCATAGCAACTTGAACTGATTGCATTATTATACCAGCTCCAATAGCTTGAAGTATTCTAGATACTATCATTACCCCAAAGTTCTTAGCAAATATAGATACTATGCATCCTGCTAAGAATAAAGACATTGATACTATAAATAGATTTTTAATCGAAAATCTATTTATTAAATATGCCGTTGAAGGAATCATAATCCCTAAAACAAGCAGATAAATCGTTGTTAACCACTGTGCTGTACCTACATCTACATTAAAAGTAGACATTATACTCGGTAGCGCTGACGTTAATACCGTCTGAGTAAGTGATGTTATTAGAGACCCCATCATTAATACTAATATGATACGATTTCTAGTTTTTTTATTGTCTATCAATGGTGTCATCCCCTAACTGAAACTTTATGCTTTTTAATTTATCTATTTCTATCTTTAATGCTTGTTCTTTTTCTAAGTATGCTATCATTGCATCCATCATTAATGAATTATAGTTTTTTAATTTATACTCTTGCTCTACTTTTAAAATAGCTTCATTAAGTTTTTTATTTAAGTTATCATTTTCTATTTTAACTTTTATATCTTTAGTTGTTTCTAAAAATCTCTCATGTAAATCTATCTCTATTTCTAATTCATTATCTTTTTCAACTGTGTATAAAATATTTTCTGTTATGATACACTTGTTGTGTTTTAAGTTTTCTATATTTAATTC
Organism: Peptostreptococcaceae bacterium VA2; assembly: GCA_000686145.1. Classification (GTDB taxonomy): domain Bacteria; phylum Bacillota; class Clostridia; order Peptostreptococcales; family Peptostreptococcaceae; genus Romboutsia_D. The sequence continues at coordinate 2,068,616 of JMMB01000007.1, forward strand.
TAACTGTCTTAAAATAAGATCAAATATATAATCTTTATCTAGTTCTTTTTTATTTAAACGCTTAATTAGGTCAAACTCATGGGTTACACTATCAATTACAAATATAACTTCCCATATAAATGGCTTAATCTCTTTTCCATATACTTCAATTAAGCTATCATAATATACTTTTACTAATCTAGATTTAATTATATTTTTTATCTCTTCTACTGGTTTTCCATTTATTTCTGAGAATTCACCTAAAATATGTACGTTGAAATACCTATTTGATTCTAGATATTCTAATATAATATTTATTTTTTCTTTTAATTTTTCTTTAGGTGTTTTTTGATTATCTTCATCTATTAATATAGATTGATTTAAAAATTTATTACTTGAATACTTTAACATTTCCCCTACTAAGTTTTCTTTAGTTGAAAAACATTTATAAAACGTTGATTTTGATATTTTGCATTCTTTTACTATATCGTCAATCGAGGTATATTTGATGCCATAACTGTTAAAACATTTTTGCGCTACATTCATTATTAATTCTTGCTTTATATCCATACTAAACCTCCAAAATAACTTTATGAAACTCAGAAGTACTGCTTAGTACTTATCAGTACTTACAGGTACTTGGTAAGTATACAGTATATTTTTCCTTTAGTCAAATGTATAAACTTTATAACTAAAATTAACAACTATCTACTAAACTTCATAATATATAAAGAGAAATTTATTTGGAGGGGAATTATGAAATATTATGTTAAAGTTGAGAAAAACGTAAAAATATTTGTTGAAGATACAAATCCCGATGCTGAGAATACTATTTTATTTATTCATGGATGGCCACTAAACCATAATATGTATGAATATATAATAGAAAATTTTGCATCTAAGGGGTATAGATGTATAGCGATAGACCTTAGAGGATATGGTAAATCAGATAAGCCAAGTACAGGCTATGATTATGATAGGATGGCTAATGATATAAGACATCTAATTGAGTCACTTAAATTAAATAATATAACTTTGATGGGCCATTCAATGGGTGGGGCAATCTCTACAAGATATATGTCTAAATACAATGCGCATGGTGTAGCAAGACTTTGCCTACTTAGTGCGGCTGTTCCTAAATGGGTCCAATCTTCTGACTGGAAATATGGATATACACTAGATCAAGTTAATGATCTTATAGATAATTTTAGAAATGACAGACCAAAATCTATAAGAACAACATCTGAATCATTCTTTTATCAGTTTACAAGCCAAGGAATATTAGATTGGTTCTTTGACATGAGTTTGGAAGCTTCTGGGTGGTCAACTATTAATTCATTAATGGCTCTTAGAGATGAAGAGTTATTTGATGATTTAAAAAATATAAAAGTACCTACATTAATTTTACATGGGGTACATGATAAGGTTTGTCCTTATCCTTTTGCAGAGTATATGAATGATGCAATACAAAACTCTACTTTAGTACCTTTACCTGAAGGTGGCCATGGAGCTTTTTATGAATGCAGAGATACTATAAATAAATCTTTGGAAGACTTTATCAATCAAACTAAATAACACCTATACAAAACATATCTACTTGTATTAAAATCTCAGTAATCCCAATATCTAAAATGTCAGTATAATGTTAAATTAAAGATAGATTGAAAAACTAATACTTTATCAAACAAAAGTAAAGGGAAAGAATTTAATCTTTCCCTCTCATTTGTAAAATCATTATATTTTAATTTCTTTAATTATGTTTAATTTCTTTAATTATTGTGAAAATATTTCATGTGATGCTTTCATAGCTTCATCAATATCTAAACAATAAATATCTTCATTATTTTCAAATCCATTTTCTAATGCCCATGCATCAAATTCATTCTTCGTCCAGAAGAAGTTCATGATATTTCAGCAACTTGCAGCCCAGTTTTCATGTTTGTCTAAATTGATATGAAGTATGCGTAAATTATCATTATTTATAGAATGTAGCTTATTATCTTTAAGCTTTATATTTATTTCCTTGGAAGTAATATTACACACAGAATCAATAGCTATATTCTGATTAAAAGTAAGACCTACCCCTAATGCATCTATTGCACACATTGCATTTAGTTTTCTACCATCTTGTAGTGTAACTTTATGCATAGTTTCGTGTGCTGATACTGGATAAATAAAGTTTACATAATTTTCTTCATCAACTACCATAATATTATTTTTTACAAAGTAGTCTAATGTTTGTTTTATATAACTTTCTTCTAATTCCAATGTGTTTAATAGATTGTTTGAAATTTCATTTAAACTAACTACAGAATTTTTCTCAATAATCATATTCATAATTTCTACTCTAATTTTCTTTTGTTCATTTTCTAATTTTCTATATTTGTTAGTATTTTTCATATCTACCCCTTTATGCATTTGCGTAACACTTTGATAATATATTTGTAAGTTCTTCTTTATAATCTTCATAATCCTTTGCTTTTCTATCTCTAGGTCTGCTTAAATTTATCTTTAAGTCTTTTAATATTTTCCCTTTGTCCCTAGACATAACTATTACTCTATCACTCATATAAACTGCTTCATCTACATCATGAGTTACCATTATTGCAGTTATCTTCTTTTTCATCCAAATATTTTCTAATTCTTCTTGTAAATTTTGTCTCATTTGAAAATCAACTGCTCCTAAAGGCTCATCCATTAAAAGAACTTGTGGGTTACAAGCTAATGCCCTTATAACTGCTACCCTTTGTTTCATCCCACCTGATATTTGATGTGGAAATAATTTCTCTTTTCCTTTTAAATCCGATATGTTTAATAGTTCTTCTAGTTTCTTTTCTCTTTCTTCTTTGCATATTTTTTGTTGTTTCATTGGAAATACTACATTTTCTTTCACAGTTTTCCAGGGAAATAATGCATAATTTTGAAATACAAAAGCTCTATCGATACCAGGTTTACTAACAACCTTATTATTTAATAAAACTTGTCCTTCTTCACACTTTAAAAACCCACCTATTATGCTAAGAATTGTACTTTTACCACATCCAGATGGACCTAATAAACATACAAATTCACCTTCTTGCACTTCTAAATTTATATCTTCTAAAACCTTTAATTCTACTTTATCATTCATAAAGGTTTTATTTATATTTTCTATTTTTAAGTTCATTAGTCATTAAACCTCCATTTACAAAGGCTTTGGTTTATAAATTTTAGTATTCTATCTATCATAAATCCTATTAATGCTGCAAATATCATAAGCCCTATTAACAATTCTGTTTTCATCATTGTTTGAGCTTGAACCATTGAGTAACCAAGACCGGCACTCGTTGCTATAAACTCGGCTCAAATTACAGACATCCATCCTGTACTTATTGCAAGTCTTGCACCTGTTAGTATATCTGGAAGTGCTGCTGGTAACATTACATTTATAAATATAGAAAATGATGATGCTCCCATACTTCTTGCTGCATTATAATAATCTTTTGATATAGATCTAACTCCGTCAATTGTATTAAGTATTATAGGAAATACCCCAGCAAATGCTATTAAAAATATAGTCGGTCCATCACCTATGCCAAACCATACTATTGTAAGTGGTACCCAAGCCATTATAGGTACTTGTCTTGCTGAGTCTACTACTGGAGAAAATAATTTTTCAAAAGTATTTGAAAAGCCCATACATAATCCTAATGGAAGTCCAAATAGCATTGCACATCCAAAACCTTTTAATACTCTTTGTAATGTTATAAGTACATTTTTAACTATTTCCGGGTCAGTTATACAAGTTATAAATCCTTTCATTACATCTATTGGCATAGGAAGTAAAAGAGAACTTCCTATATTTGTTGCACTTAGTTGCCATATTGCAAATATTACTAAAATCAATATTAATCTATATACAAAATCTAAGGGCTTTAATCTTGTTTTATTGTTTTTGTTTATTAATTTTCTATTGGTAGAAACTTTAACTTCCACTTTTCAAACTCCCCCATATCTTCTTTTGATATATTTTTATCTGTATAGCTTTGTAGTTGCTTTTTAAAGTTATTTTTATCTTTTAAATCTAGCACACTTTTATTGTATACATTTTTGAATACTCTGTATGAATCGCTATTTTTGAATGCTTTGCTTACTACTAAGACATATGTATCATAGTCTTTATTTAGTGAGGTAGATTGTTTTTTCCCTTGTATACTTAATGCTTTTATAGCATCAATTACTATTGCATCTACTTTGTTACTTTCTAGTGCATATGGCAAAGAACTATTTATAAATGAAACAGGCTTTGAATCTTTGTAATATTCTTTAACTAAGTCATTTTGATAATTTCTATTTTGGCTAGTTCCAATTTTTTTTATATCATCTTTTTTAGTTAAAAATATATCTGAATTTTGAACTAATGTATTTACTATTTCAAAATTATTATCAGCTTTTATAAATTCTTTTGCTGCCTCTTTACAAATAATAGCCATATCAACTTCCTCTGAACTCAGAGCCCATTGAGTAGTACTTGCTCAACAATCAGCTATTGAATAGCTTTCTATTAAACTATCGATTTTTACGTCTTCAAAATAGTTTTTATTTTCCATATAATTTATTACAAATGCAGAGGTATCATCTGATACCCCTATTCTTATACTGCCTTCTATTTTTTCATCGTTAGGATTGAAAAATAATATTCCTAAACTTATCGATAAAATAAGTATTCCTAATAATAAATTTTTAGTTTTTTCCATCTATCTCCATAGCCTTTGCTTTCCAATCTTCATAGTTCATTTTTTCAGGGAAAACAGGGTTTACTTTTTCTTTTATAAATTTATCAAAATCATCAGCACCACAAGATTTTAATAATTTATCATTTACAACTTGTTCATAAGTTGGTATTTCTTCTAATGCCTTGTGTTCTTTATATAAAGCCAAATTGTTTTTGTATTCGTCTCCAGTTATTTTCCAAGTAAGAGTTCTTCCTTCTCCAACAGTCTTTTTGTATATAGTCATTAATGCTACTTCTTCATCTACACTATATGCTTTTGCAAATATTTTTGCAGATTCTACTGGATTTGTATATATGTATTCTATTGCTTTTGTATGAGCTAAAACTAATTTTTCTGCTAACTCTGGTTTTTCTTTTATAAAGTTAGTGTTTAGGGCAAATGAACAACAATTGTATTCTTTTCCTGTTGATTCTTCTTTGTACTTAGTAGTTGCTATTATCTTACCTGTTTTTTCAAATTCCGCAACTGATCCCCATGGGTCACAAGTTGAGAATGCTTTTATTTGTCCAGTTTTCATTGCTAAGTATGCATCTTTACTTGAATCTATGTTTACACACTCATATTTTGATGAGTCAACTGGTAATCCTGTTTGTGGACCGTAATCAGTAGTCCATAATAAATCTCCATCTGGATCTGCTGCAATTTTTTGACCTATTAAATCTTTTGGCTCTTTGATGTCGTTTGATACTACTAAGTATTCTGATCCACCTTTATGGTTGTTTGCTGCAACTACTATAGGTGAACCTTTTGGAATAGCTCCAACTAATCCCTTAGTTCCTATATATCCAGCATCCATTTGTCCTGCTGCCATAGCTTCTGGTACTTTACCGTTTCCAACTGTTTCTACTTTTAATCCTAAATCTTTGTATATACCAGCTTCTACTGCAACTGGAGCAGCAGTCATATGGTCACAATTGTAATATCCTAATTTTATAGTGTAATCTTCACTACCCTTAGAACTATCTACCTTAGCGTCTTTAGAATTGCTGCATCCACTCATAAGTGACCCTCCTATTATACTGACTAATAATAGTGATTGTACTTTTTTTGATAATTTCACTAGAAAATCCTCCCCTATTTTTTATTTTATATTTAGCTTCTTAACAGCAAGCTTCCATATCTTCTCCAAATAAATCAATAAATTTATCATCTTGCAATCTATATATTGCATATCCTAGATTTCCATTTTTAGAACCTGATATCATAACTTCCATTTCATCTTTTTTGTCTATATCTTTAAAAGTTATAACTGCATCCTCCCTCGGTGCTAATATAGGCTTAGTTAAATACATTTTATCTTTGTTTTTTACAACAGCAACCATTTGATTGTGTTTTGCATCTTTTTTATAAATAACTACTAAGTCATCTTCTTTGTCATTGTTTATATCATGTTGTGCATATGTTATTATTTCTTCATACTCACAATTTTCTTGGAAATATTTTAAACAATCTTCATCTACTTTTGGAAGATTGTTTTGATGAGTGTTTTTATCTTTAGAATAAATGCTTATTCCAACTATAAATATCACAACGCCAATAATTATAAATAGCTTTTTATGCTTCATTCTTAACAACCTTTCTTACGCTTGGCAACATAGCTTTTATAAAAAATACGAATATTATAAAAGAACATAAGTATTTCATGCTATCTGGTATATTAAGCATAATTTTATTTGCTATGTCTATTGAAGCTTTAGAAGTTTGTATATCCATACTCATAGAACTTCCATCTAATAGCTTGTTGGTAATATATCCTATTATCAAGGCACAACTTGTAAGAGTTGTAGAATAAATTATTACAGCTCTTTTTCCTATAACGTTATACATACTAATAAGCTCTGGTAAATTTGTAGCAGCGCCTGCAATTAAAAAAGTAATAGCAACCCCTGGTGATGCCCCACTTGCAACTAATGCTGCAATAAATGGAATATGACCTACTGCGCAAACATACATAATACAGGCAAGTATTGCTATACTACCTAATGACAATACTCCAGGATTTCCTAAGTATTTTTGTATAATACTAGTTGGAAATACAGTAGTTATAAATCCTGCCACAAGCATACCTATTATTACGTATTTACTTATTGTAAGGGCTAACTCTCCAAACGACCATTTAAGACCATCTAGTATATTTTGAGTTAAACTTCTTTTTTCTTCTTCTAACTCTATTAAGCTTTCATTATCATCTTGTGTAATACAAAGCTCATTTTTACCAAATACATTTCCTAAAATACCAACTATCATAGGAACAATAAACCCTGATATTACATAAATGATTGTAATTTGTGGACCTAAAAGTCCAAAACTAAGTACTACTGCTATCGGATTTATAATCGGAGTTGATGTCATAAATGCTAATACTGGACCTAAGTATGCTCCAGAATAATACATACTTATACCTATTGGTATAACGCCACAGCTACATATTGGAAGTAACATTCCTGATACTGTACTTTTAAGTATTGATGTTATCTTTTTGTTACCTAGTGCATTTTGAAATTTTTGTGGAGTTATTAAGTTATGAAGAAGTCCTGCTATTACAAAACTTATAACTAACCACCCAGATGCCCCATTTAATATACTTACAGAGGTTATTAAGATATCTTTTATGAAATTTATTATATACATTTAAACCACCTTTATAGCTTCTAATATTGCTTTTTCTATTATTTCTTTTGATAATCTATCGTATTTTTTCTTTTGATTTATTATCAAAGTTCCCTTTGTTATCATTCCATATTTTTTTATGTATGAAAAATCCTTACCTGCTTGATATAGCTTAACTTCAACTTTATCAATATACTTGTCCCCTATTTTTTTAACAAGCATTCCATGCTCATCGCAAGTTGGTCAAGTATTTATAAACTCAACTAATGTTTTACCCATCTTACTCCTCCATTGATTTCGTTAAAATAGCCCATAGATAACTATAGGCTATTTTTTTATTTATAAAGTTATAACTACTTAAAACGTATGCTTTTATATCCCCCCGTAAAGCCTTAGTAATAAATTGCAAATTATTCTTGTCTAAATTATAACTATTTAGGAAAATTTTGTAAAATAGATATAACTGATACGAGTATAATCAAATATAGATTTTATCTATTTAAATATTGTTTGCGATATCTAATAAATAGTATAATATTCCTGATATATCATGAATTTCATTCTCTCTCTTTTTTTTTGTCTAAGAAGTTTAAATTAATTTTTATAGAAAAATTTTTATTTTACTTAATAAAAGCATATACACTGGAATAGATACTGCCGCTAATAATGTTGTTATTGTAGTCATTACAGCTGCATATTCGTAGTCAGCATTATATTGTTTCGCAATTATAGATGTTTGCGTCATTATTGGCATAGAGGATTGAATTATAAATACTTGTTTCATCATTTGTGGCATATCTATAAATAAAACCATAACTATTACTACAATAGGGCATACAATAAATCTTCCAATTATAAGCGCTAACATATCTTTACTAAACTTTATTTCTTTAAATTTTATTTTACTTACAGTAATACCTATAAATATCATAGATAAAGGTGTCGTAAGATTTCCAAGATACTTACATGTACTGATAACAAAATTTGGCATTGGTATTTCTAAAAGTATAATAACTATACCAACTAAGAAACCTAACAACGGGGGAGATAAAATTTTTTTCAAAGTTTTTTTACTTAATATTTTTCTATTCTTTTCATCTCCATCTTTACTTATACAATAAACTCCTATAGTCCAAAAAAATGTAGTATTTGCTATGTAATAAAGAAGTACATACGGTACACTATTTTCACCAAATAAAGCCAAATTAACCGGTAATCCTATGAATATAGTGTTTGAAACAAAAAACATACTTTGAAATGTACCTTTTCTTTTTTCATCTATATTTAAAATTTTTGAAACTAATATAGCTATTAAATAACAAACAAATATTGAAGTAAATGGAACAATAAGTCCTCCTGACATTTGATAAAGTTTGTCCCTTGTAAAACTTGTGACAAGATTTTCTATCATATAAGCTGGTAATGCTACTTTACATACTAAGTTTGATATAAGAGATGTTGATTTTTCATCAAACCATCCCTTGTTAGATAAAATACATCCTATTATTATCATAATAATAATACTTAAAATACTCTCCATTGATTTTAATATAACCATATAAGTCCTCCTAAGTTTTTCCAATTACCCAATTTTAATTATTTTAGAAATTATAATCCTTTTAAATTGTGAATTTATATAATTTCCATACGTATGTTTTAAAAAAAATCATCATTTGAAAATTAAAATAAAAGACTTTTTTATAGCTTAATTATATATCAAAGTTACTGTTTAATTCCATTAATTTGCAATATAAAAAGGAGGACATATGCCCTCCTCTTTATATTAATTAAATGATTCTATTGAAATAATCTAGATTACTTTAATTTAAAGTTTATTGTAACTGGGTTATGATCTGTATTTTTAAAACCTAAATCTTTACCATTTACGCTATTTACTGTGATATTATCTGAAACTAAAAACCCATCTATTATAGCAAGTAGATTTTCATTTTCTTTATATTTTATATCCATAGAACGGCATGTTGGATTTTTCTTGTCATATGCCCAACTAAATCCTTTTGGATTAAATTCCTTTGGTATATCTTGTAGCCACTCTGGCTTTTGTTGAGTAGTTTTAAAATCACTAAAATTAGTTCCTGGTATTTGTTGATTCCAGTCTCCACCGATTATCACATAATTTCCTTTTTGATATTCACTTTCTAAAAATGATTTAACAAATCCTAATTGTTCTCTTCTTATGTTTCCACCTTTATCATAAGCTGATAAATGGGCATTTACCATAACTAATTCTTTGTTATTCTCAACAGGTATTCTATGCACACTCATACATCTATCTAAGTCTCCAAGTTGCCTAAAATAGCTTTCCTTACCTGGTAAATCGTATCTTGTAGTGCTTTGAATATTATATTTAGACATAGTCGTAAGTCCTGCTAATACATTACCATGTGGATTTGAAAGTGGTATTGGAACCCATAACACTTTATAGTTTATTGAAAACATAAATCCATAATCCTTAAATTTGTTTTTAAGTTCTTCATACTGATTAATTTTGTAACTCCTAGTAGCCTTTTTGTCTACCTCTTGTAACAAATATATATCAGAATCTAAGTTTTTCATTTCTGTCATTACTCCATTTAAGTTTTCAACAGTTCTTTCTTTACTTATAGACCTAGATTGAGTTCCCCCATCCATAAAAAAGTCTATATCTTTGTCTGTACCACAATAGCCTATATTAAATGTAGTCATAGAAATATCATCATCTATATTTATTTTTTTGCTTTGATTGTTTTCTATACTTATATCTAATTCACTCTTTGGCTTATAATTAGTAACTATCATAAGCATAATATAACCAATTACTACTACTACTAATGTCATTACAATACCTATAATCACCTTAAATACTTTGTTGTCTAGCATATGTCTCTCCCTTTGTTATTTAAGTTCTAATATATATTTTGATAACTCTTCTACTGCTAATTCTTCGTCTTCCCCAATCGCTTGTAGCTCAATTACATCACCTTCACTTAAACCTAAGCTAAAAAATCCCATTATGCTCTTTGCACTAATTGTTGCATGACCTTTTACTATTAATATTTCAGATTTATATGATGATGCTTTTCTTATAAACATAGTTCCTAATCTTTCATGTATACCTGTTTCACTTATTATTGTTATTTGTTTTTTGACCATAATCACATCTCCTAAATTTTGTTTATATAATAACAATATATGAAAACGTTTTTACAGTCAACTATGTATTTTCATTTTATTTTATTCCAAAAAAAAAGGACTGCTTCCGTAGCAGTCATAAAGGGTTTTTTTAAAATACCATCTTGGGGGGATGAGTATTTTTATTGTTAAATTTGTTTGGGTTAAAGTATAGTTTCATTGTCATTAGACAATTAATTATACTATTTGTGTTGTGATACTTTTTTAAGTATATTGTCATTTCTTGTTGTCTATGTATACATAGTACTATCTTTTTTTGTCAAAGTCTATACTATAATTGCTTTTTTATATAAAATTTTTTTTATATTGCAATTTATTTTTTTTCAGATATTTTGAGCCTAAATTTATATAAAAAATTAAAATTTAATTATAAAATAACCCCACACTTTAATAAATAGCGTAGGGTTAATATGTAATATTCTTAGTAATTTATACTATTTAAACAATCTTGAGCAATTTCCTCTTCATATTCTTCTTTATATATTATAGGCTTGATTACTTTTTCTAATTTCGGCATGAAAAATTGTATCGCAGGACCTGTTAAAAAAGTTCCTATTATCGTACCTACTCCTATAACTCCCCCAAGCATAAATCCTGCTACTACAAATATAGAATCCATAGAAATACGAATCCACTGATACGTAAGATTAGTTTTCTCATGTATTATAAGTGGAATTAAATCATTTGGTGCTACCCCTAGCTCCGTAGCTTTTAGCATCGAGAAACCGATCGCAATGATTACGCAACTAAGTGCTAGTAATAACATTTTTACCATTATGTTAAAATTGCTAAATTCTATTGGTTGTAAAATTGCTAACATTAAATCTATAAATGGTCCAGCTGATACTAATGCTAATACTGTTCCAATGTTTATCGTTTTCCTATCTACTATAAGTATAGTAATTAAAAATACAAATGTTATTGTTATATTTGCAGTTCCCGTAGTAATTCCTAATGTCCTAGATATTCCTTGTGTTAATACTGTAAATGGATCTGAGCCTATATTAGTTCTAATAAATATAGCTACCCCTGTTTGAATTATCCATAAACCACAGAAGAAAAATATCAACTTCTTTATAAATACTGTACTATTGCTTTTTTTCATTTAAAGATCCCCCGGGTATAAAATTGTGTCAAAATAAAACTGGTTCGATTTTGAATATATTAATAATATCACATTGTTAATAAAAAGTCAAACATTGTACTATTTAAACGCTTTTTATCTTAATATTTTTCAAATATAACTAGTTTTGGATTAAACATTGTTTTTATCTCCCACTTATAAATAAAAAAACAGATAAATTCATCTGTTTTTTTATTTATAATATTAACTATTTCCAAATTTTTATGTATTAAATTTACATTTATTTACTATGGGTACAGTTAAATAGGATCTTATTTTTATTTTTTAGGAAGATCTTTAATAATATCACTTTGTTTTATATCATCGATTTTATTTTTTATATTATCTAAACTACCATTAATTTCGTTTTTAGCTTCATCTAATTTTTGTTTATCTTTTTCTGCTTTTTTAGCAGCTTCATCAGCTTTATTTCGTACATTGTTTATAGAATCAGTGGCATCTTTTGCATCTTTGTTAAAAGCCTTTATCTTTTGAGCTATTTTACCTTCTACACTACCAGCTAAATCTAATTTTTCATTTACTTTTGTTAATTTTTCACTTGAACCTGCTGTTTTTTTAGAAACTTCATCTGAAGTTTCTTTTGCTTCATCGATTTTTTTTGACTTAGAATCAAGATCTAATTCTGCTATTTTATCTTTAACTTTTTTATTTATATCTAATTTAGATTCCTCTTTAGATTCTGAAGCACTTTTAACTTCTTGAGCCCCTGCAACATCATGCTTTGAACAACCTGTCAAAGATAATACTGCTATGACTGCTATTGTTAAGTACATTTTCTTCATTTTTTTAACTCCTCTTACCTTTTTATTTAGATTTCTAATTATATTATAGTATTTTTTTCTAATTTTGTATACAATTTATAGGTAATAAATTTAAATTTAACGTAAACTACTTTGTTATGAATAGAAATATCTTGCATATAATAAAACTGAGGTGAGAATATGATTAATAAGGAAGTTAATGTAAGGACGTCTTTAACTATCCCTAAAAATTTAAAATCTAAGTTAGAAATATTAGCTAAAGATGATCACATAAGTGTAAATAATTTAATAATCAAGGCATTAGATAAATACGTACAAGATGAATTTAATAATATGCATAATAAAATGGAGTAGATTTTTTCTACTCCATTTTAAAGTCATGCGCTTTAATTTATATTACGTTAATTTTGCTAACTGTTTGCATTAAATTTATTAGAATACTACTCCTGATTTTAATATTATATTTGCATATGGAGTGAACTCACCTGTTCTAACTATTGCCATAGAGTCTTTTGTCATAGCCTTAAACTCTTCGTGAGCTACAGTAGTTATTTTCATATTTTCAAATCTTTTTTGTATTTCTCTTTACATATCATTGCTTAACTCTTCTATTTCAGTAGCTATTACAATTTCTTCTACTCGTAATTCTTCAATACATAGGAGTATCTTTATTTTATATTAATTCATAAAGTTATCTCTAATTTCTTTTTATGCACCTATTTTTACATAACTAGAATATACATATCCTACTTTTCCATTGTAGTCTACTTTATACCAGCCGTCTTTTGTTTTTCCTGTTAATTTTATTGTTTTATTTTTATTTAGTGTTCCTAGTATTTTTCCTTTTGTATTACTATTGTCTCTTATATATACATCATGTGTTGCTTTTCCTGTTTTATCTAATACTGTTATATTTCCATTGTTATTATTTGAGTTATTATCTGATGTTGCACCTATTTTTACATAACTAGAATATACATATCCTACTTTTCCATTGTAGTCTACTTTGTACCAACCGTCTTTTGTTTTTCCTGTTACTTTTATTGTTTTGTTTTTATTTAATGTTCCTAGTATTTTTCCTTTTGTATTACTATTGTCTCTTATATATACATCATGTGTTGCTTTTCCTGTTTTATCTAATACTGTTATATTTCCATTGTTATTATTTGAGTTATTATCTGATGTTGCACCTATTTTTACATAACTAGAATATACATATCCTACTTTTCCATTGTAGTCTACTTTGTACCAGCCGTCTTTTGTTTTTCCTGTTAATTTTATTGTTTTATTTTTATTTAGTGTTCCTAGTATTTTTCCTTTTGTATTACTATTGTCTCTTATATATACATCATGTGTTGCTTTTCCTGTTTTATCTAATACTGTTATATTCTCATTTGCTTGTGTTGAAACTGTTGATACAGATGGTGCTACTTTATTAGTGGTATCAGTTTGCGCATGTGCAATAACTCCACCACTTGTGAATACCATAGCTCCTACTACTAATGTTGATACATATTTTTTAAAATTCATATTTTACCCCTTCTTTCTTATATTTTAAATACATCCCTTGTTCTTACATAAATATAGACGTTTAATCTTCTCTTAAAAGTTTTAAACTTCTATGTTAATTATTATTAACAAATTTTATGCTAGGGTATATATATTCAAAAAACCTTGGAAAAATGTTAGCATTACATATATTATTAAGCATATTGAAATGCTGTGCATAAATAACACATAATCAAAAATGTATTTACATATTATGTAATGATATATACATCACTTAATTTTAAAACATCAACAAAATAAAGGAGGCATCATCAAATGAGAGAAATTAAATGTCCATTTACCGGAAGATCAAGCAGCTCTGTCTCAGGAAGTGGCCCATCAAATAAGGATTGGTGGCCTAATCAATTAAAGCTAAACATTCTTCGTCAAAACTCAAGCTTGAGTAATCCAATGGGAACTAAGTTTAATTATAGTAAAGAATTCGAAAAACTTGACTATTACGCATTAAAAAAAGATTTATATAATTTAATGACAGATTCAAAAGATTGGTGGCCAGCAGATTTTGGTCACTACGGACCACTGTTTATTCGTATGGCGTGGCATAGTGCAGGAACATATAGAATAAGTGATGGTAGAGGTGGAGCAGGTGATGGAACACAAAGATTTCCACCATTAAATAGTTGGCCTGATAATATTAATTTAGATAAAGCTCGTCGATTACTTTGGCCAATCAAACAAAAATATGGTAGTAAAATTTCATGGGCAGATCTTATGATATTAACAGGTAACTGTGCTTATGAGTCAATGGGGCTTAAGACTATCGGATTTGGTGGTGGACGTGTAGATGTTTGGGAACCACAAGATGTTTACTGGGGACCAAAAGCTCAGTGGCTTGGAGATAATAAAAACCCTAGCAGTGGTAACCTTGATAATCCACTTGCTGCAGTTCAGATGGGATTAATTTATGTAAATCCAGAAGGACCTGAGGGAAAACCAGATCCAGTTGGCTCTGCAAAAGATATTAGAGTAACATTCTCACGTATGGCTATGAATGACGAAGAAACCGTTGCACTTATAGCTGGGGGACATACCTTTGGTAAATGCCATGGAGCCGCTCCTGCTACATATGTTGGTCCTGCACCCGAGGCTGCTGGTCTTGATGAACAGGGACTTGGTTGGAAAAATAGCTATAAAAGCGGCAAAGGAATAGATACAATCAGTAGTGGAATTGAAGGTGCATGGAAACAAAATCCAACAACATGGGATATGGGCTATTTTAAAACATTGTTCAAATACGAATGGGAATTAGTTAAAAGTCCTGCTGGAGCATATCAGTGGTTGGCTAAAGATGTCTCTGAAGAAGATTTGATTGTAGATGCACATGACCCATCAAAGAAACATCGACCTATGATGACAACTGCTGATTTAGGACTTAAATTTGACCCAATATATGAAAAAATTGCTAGAAATTATTTAAATAATCCAGATAAATTCACTGATAGTTTCGCACGTGCTTGGTTTAAACTTACACATCGTGATATGGGTCCTATTTCACGATATCTTGGTCCAGAGGTTCCTAGTGAAGAATTTATATGGCAAGATCCTATACCTAAAGTTGATTATGAACTAATTAATAAAGAGGATATTAAATATCTTAAAAATAAAATTTCAGATTCTAAATTATCTGTATCTGAACTTGTTTATACAGCTTGGTCATCTGCATCTACGTTTAGAGGATCTGATAAACGTGGCGGTGCAAATGGAGCTAGAATTCGTCTTGAACCACAAAAATCTTGGGATGTTAATGAACCTGAGCAATTAAATAATGTTTTACAAGCTCTTGAAAAAATAAAGTCAGACTTTAACTCTTCACAGTTAAAAAATAAGAAGGTATCTTTAGCAGATATGATTGTCCTCTCTGGGTGCGTAGGTATTGAAAAAGCAGCGAGAAAAGCAGGATATAAAATTACTGTTCCTTTTACGCCTGGTCGCAGTGATGCATCACAAGAGGATACTGATGTTGCATCATTTTCTGTACTTGAGCCAAAAGGAGATGGATTTAGAAACTACCTACAATCAGATTATTCAATGCGCGGTGAAGAATTATTAATTGACCGTGCACAACTTTTAACTTTGACTGCTCCTGAAATGACAGTTTTAATAGGTGGTATGCGTGTATTAGATACCAACTATAAAAAATCTCAGTATGGTGTTTTTACAGATAGACCAGAAACTCTTACAAATGATTTCTTTGTAAATCTTTTGGATATGGATACTGTTTGGAAACCTACGTCTACAGATGAACAAATATTTGAGGGACATGACAGAGAAACAGGAAAATTAAAATGGAAAGGTACACGAGTTGACCTTGTTTTTGGATCTAATTCCCAACTTCGTGCTATTGCAGAAGTGTATGCAAGCGAAGACTCTCAGGTTAAATTCTTAAAGGACTTTGTATCTGCTTGGAATAAAGTAATGAATGCAGATAGATATGATATAGCGCATTGCTAAAAATAAAAAAGCCTTGGAATAATCCAAGGCTTTAGCTTTTATCTATTATTTAGTTCCAAAATATCTTTCTAATAATCCTAAGAATGCTTTACCATGTCTAGCTTCATCTTTACACATTTCATGAACAGTATCATGTATAGCATCTAAACCTAATTCTTTAGCTTTTTTAGCTATTTTTAACTTTCCTTCAGTAGCTCCGTATTCTGCTTCTACTCTTGCTTTTAAGTTAGCCTTTGTATCTGCTACTACTACTTCTCCTAATAACTCTGCAAATCTAGCAGCATGATCTGCTTCTTCAAAAGCTATTCTTTTGTAAGCTTCTGCTACTTCTGGATATCCTTCTCTATCTGCTTGACGGCTCATTGCTAAGTACATTCCTACTTCTGTACATTCTCCTACAAAGTTAGTTCTTAATCCTTCTAATATTTCTTCGTCTACTCCAGCTGCTACACCTATTCTGTGCTCATCAGCCCATACCATTTCCCCTTGCATTTCGTTGAACTTCTCTGCTCCTACTTTACATACTGGACAAAGCTCTGGTGCTACTTCTCCTTCATGTATATATCCACATACTGTACAAACAAACTTTTTCATAATTTTTCTCCTCCTAATTTAACCCTCTATATTTTATTATGATATATATATACCCGGGGCTTTTAGGTCTAAACATTTTTTATTATTTTATTGTTAAAGGTGACCCCGTCGTGTTTTAATACTTCATCTTGTCAGGTATTACTCCTCTTACTCCACCTTTAGGGCATAATGTGTCTCCAATATACCTTGGAATTAGATGTACGTGTACATGCATAACAGTTTGTCCTGATACCTCTCCACAATTTACACCTACATTGTATCCATCTGGTGAGTACTTTTCGTCAAGTAGCTTCTTACCCTCATCTACTAATTTTTCAAACTAAATTTTTTAATTTTTGCAAATCACATAAATTATTATTAACTCTTATTTCTAGCTTTTCAGATACTGTAACAATAGATTTACCTATACTAAATCCATCTTTTCCCCTCTTTAAACTAATTTCTTTATCTTTACTAATCTGCTTTAATACTTTATAAACTTTAACTTCTTTTCTATTTTTTAGATACAATTCGTGCATCGTAGATGCATTTTTTAATAAATATAATGTAGTATAGTTAAATACTATAGGAGCATGCTCTACACTAGAAATAGAACCTATATATTTAAACTCATCAAGTTCAAATCTAATATAAATATCACTTGCATTAGATTCATTGCTTTTTAACTCACTACACTCACTTCGTTTATATTTATAATACTCTTTAATCCTTGAATAATAATATATACCACTGTCATCACCAAACTTACTTTTCGGCTGATAAAATGCTAAGTACTCTATACCTAAATTAACATTAGATAGTGTACTTGCTGGTATATGATAAAATCTGTTATTTTTATAAGCTTCAAAATGCTCTTTATCTTTAGTATTTACAACCATTACATTCTTATTTTTAAATCTATAATAATCATCACTTTCATCAAATACTGGATTATTATTTATAGCTTCAATATAAGATTCATTCAGAACCTTGCATATATGCTTTTTCATAAGATCAGTGGATCCTGGTAACATTGGCAATGCCCCTATATTAACTTTTTCAATACTTTTATAAAACTTATTATTTTCAAAGCTTTTTTCATCACTGCATGGAAACATTACATATGCTCCACATGATTCGTATTTAAAGTATTCATCTAGTTTGTTTTCACTTACAATAGAATCACGGTATCTATGCATAATATTTATATCTTCTTCCATAGGAGAAATGCATCCATCATTATCAACATAAATTCTATACTTAGCATCAAATATATATACTCTGTCAGGAATATTATCACCACTTAGACAAAGTACAATATCTGGTCTTTGATTAGTAGTTGGAAGTCCATGATATGATTTGTTATACCAAAGCTCTAATTTATTTCCATTTTCATTGGTATAAACACACTTAGCTTCTTTTCCTTGTACAAGAGATAGCGTTAGTCCATTTGATGTAGCTTGTACAATAGAAGAACTTTTAGATTTATATCCTAATTCTTTTATAATATTATTTATTTTAATGTAGCACCAAATTTCATATAAGTTCCAAAGTTTTTTATGGCTAATATCATAAAGTCCGCTAAATATATCTAGTCCTTTAGATAAAAGGGTATAGTAAAAATATACTTCTTTATATCCACTTGCCATCTTAAACACTAAACTCATAGACTTAGTAGTTTTTATATCACTTATATCTCTAAAAAAAGTCTTTAAATGATAATTTAACTTTTTTTCAAATACTTCTAATTTTTCATAATAAATATTATCAGTACCTTTTCGTTTACTAATATCACCTTTTACAGCATCTATTTTTTTAATAATTCTGTTTATAATGTATTTTACATACTGATTTTCATAAATATCTAAAGTGGTTTTCTTTTTAATTTCTATGACATTACTTGAATTAATATTTTTTCTTAAATGCTTTAAAGTTTCTTTGGTAGAGATTTTTTTACATTTTTCTTTATTTTTTAAATTGTATTCGTTTAAAACACCATGCTTGGGATGATGTGTTATCCTTTGTATAGCTTTTTCTAACTTATCAAAAATACTTACAAGTATAACTATAAATTCTAAACCACTTTGCTTTTTTGCATCCACAATTTCGACACTAGAAAAAGTCTTTCCTATAAAGTCAAATACTAAAGAAGTAAGCTCTTCATTAACTTCTCTTAATAATTCATTATAATCATCTGTGTAGTCAAGTTTTGTAGGAAATACTTGAATAGTTATAGATAAAACTTCTACACCATTTTTTAATATTATAAATGTTGAATAGCCTATATCTCCATTGAACTTAAAAGATCCATAAACATCTCTTCTTCTAGAAATTATATTATCTCTAATTTCTTTATTTTGATGGTATATTTCAAACTTATCTTTTGTGTCATTTTCTAAATATACATTGTATGTTCCATCTTCAAAAAAACTAGGACACATAGTATTGCTATTATTTATTTCTAACTCTTTGAAACTGTTTATATTAAACACATCAGTACTTTTATATGTTGATGTAATTATCAAACTAGCTTCTATGTTTTTATTATTGTTTGATGCTTTAAACTTTCTATTTTCGCCATTTCCAGAGAAATACAGTGTGAAATCTTCAGTCACTATCTTTAAAATATCACTACTAATACCAGTAACTAACGTATCCATCATTATCATATCCTCTTAACATATATAATATCTTTTCAGCACTATTTTTGTATCTTATGGTTTCTTTACTTATGTAACCCTCTGCTTCTTCTATGTCTATACTACTTATAACTTCTTTTTCACAAATGTAATTAAATAGATCTATTAAAACTTGTCCTACACTACTTTCGCTTCCACTTATAGCTGGAAGTATTTTTTGCATTATTTGATAATCAAATGCTAAATCCTTATCTAAAAGATCTGCTTTTTCATTTTCTAACATATAAAATAGTATTTCATCTCTTACTCTGTATGCAAATTGCTTTTGTGATTTTTTTAGTATCTCATTTATTTGTATTATTTTTGTATTTACTTCTTTTGCATAATCTCTATATTCATTTTCTATATCTGATGTTTTTAAGTAGTTTGTTTTTAGAAAATTATTATCTATATCTATTACTTCTGTTACTTCTTCTACATCATCCATAAATAGATTTTCTAAGTCTACATCTGAAAACTCTATTGTATTTGCTCTGTCTAATACTTTTCTACTAAATGTAAATGTACTATCATCCATGTTTACTGTTCCTATTAAGTATAGGTTTTCTGGTAGATATATGTTTTCTGTTTCTTCTATAACGTTATCTGTTATTATTTCTTGTCCTATTTTTTTGCGACTTTCTATTATACTTAGATAGTCACTTAGGTAGTATTCTACTCTAGCTAGGTTCATTTCGTCTAAGCATACAAAGTATGGTTTGTTTTTGTTTTGTTGTGCTTGCTTTATTATTTTCGTTAGGTGACCTTCTATAAATTTATCCTGTAAGTTTTTGTATCCTATTAATTCTGTGCTATCGTTCCAATCAGGTCTTACACTTATCATGTTAAATTGTTTGTTTTGTGTCGTTGCTCCAAGTGCCTCTGCTAGTAGTCTTACTATTTTTGATTTTCCTGTTCCGCTTATTCCCGCTAGTATTACAAATGGTTTTGTTTTAAGTGATAGGTATAGGTTTGATATTTGTTCGTATGTATAGTTGTATCCTTGGCTTTTTATATAATTTTGAATATTTATTAACAACTCTTTATCTGTTTTATCTAATTCTCTAATCTCAGTTACATTATTATTTACTTCGTTATAAGCTATATTTACATTGCTATTTCTGAATTCGCTAAGCTTCTTTAATGCATTACTATACATTCTATTACCTTTTATGTCCTTTTCTTTAAATTCTTCACTGTATGTAAGCTTTTCTATTTCTTCATTTAAATTTTCTATACTCTCTATGCTATACAAATATTGCTTATCATTGAAATATATTTCTGATATTTTACTTATAGCTGCTGAATACTTTTCTATACTTGATTTTGATAATTTTGTGTTTTTGCCTAACCATAATATAAATTGATCTTTTGATCCAAGTTTGAAGTACTTTATTTCTAAGAAGTCTATTGCTTTTTTATACTTATTTATAAAAGTTTCATTGTTTATATATTTCTGTAAGCTCTCTATTATACAAAATTGTTTATTTATTTTATCATCATAAAAATATTCTTGTGGTAGATACTTCATACCTGTTTCTTTTGCTTTGCTTAAATATTGATTTAATCCCCAATTTTCAATTTCTTCTTTATTATTTAAATCTTCTCTGTGATGCTTTTCACTATAATAATTTTGAAACATTTTAGCTATATCTTTATAATCTACCTTTAACTTCATATCACCACTATTATAAAAAGTTAATAATGTAGGTATTTTATAGCTTTTACTCATACTTGTAGTTTTTATTGCATCTATAAATTTATCTGATATCCCCTCTAATGCATCTGTACTTTTATGCGTACAGTACTTTATATAAAAACTATTTTTTTCATTCCCTTTGAAAAATTCTATGTATTCATCTGTGTCTATGTCATTCATTTTAGTTTCTATTAAACCATATGTATGTTCAAATTTTTTCTTTAAATATCCTATAAATTCTTTATTACTATCATACCTAATCTGAATTGTTTCTGATCTACTTTTTGAGTTTATATTTCTTATTTCTACTTGTGCTATATAATCATCAAATACTAACTTTATCTTTTCAGCTTTCCCCAACTCAATTTCTTCTGCTTCTAAATTTTTAGTAAAACCATTCCTATATTCAACAGGAATGTGTACTCCATATTTAAAAATAGATTTATCTATATATTTACGCCCTATACAGTTTTCTTTGTCTATATACTTCCAACTTGCTCCCATTCATTTATGCTCCTTATTTTTTATTGATTCTTTATATATTAGTATTTAAATAGTTTTCTATTTCTTTATTTATTTTAATATATATCATCTCTAACTTTTCCACAACTAGATTGTACTTGATATGTACCTTGTTTAAATTTAAATACTAGTATATCAAATATTTTCTCAATCTTTAAATCAACGACTAATCCATTTTCTTGTATATACAAATCACTAATAACAGTTCTTATTGCAATTATTTCATGTTTCTATCTACGCTTGTTATTTTACATTTTCAAAGGAATTCCATTTGCCATTATCGCATATAAATATAAATTTATTATTTATTGCTTAATCCTCTTATCTATTTAGTTTATGTCTTTTAATTATAACAAATTTTCATATGAAAATAACACCTACTTAAGGAATTGTTAGGTAGGTGTTATTCTATGAGCTAAATTTAATAACCATGTGTCTATTTCTAAGACACATGGTTATTAAATTACACATTCATATTATTTAATAAATCTCTAAGGAACTTTAATTATTCTATTGTTAGAAGTATACATTTACCCATCTTACGTTAGCTTCTTATATTGAACCTAGCTCTTTTACTATATCATATTTAATACTATCCATTTATATAAAACTTACTTTATGGATATCTTTCATTTTAAGTATTACGCTAATTCCAAATATTATTTAAATTTAATCTATCATGAATATCTTTTTGAGTTAAATTTATCCAATATATTAAATTGAATCTTAATTAATATTTATCTGGTTCAAGTTTTTTTACTTCTTCCCAATCTGTATACCTATTTTCAACTAACCACTCTTCGCTCTCATATAATCTATTAATAAATTCTTGTAATAAATTCTTGATATCTTTTCATTTTTTCTTTCAAAATTGATCCCCATATCAATTTTATTACTGCAAATATTAACTTATTCTAATTTAGATATTATTTTATCTATTTCACAAATATCTATACCATTAGTTCCATCCTCATATGTTATTATTAGATTCCCCCCATCGTTAATGTCATATATTTTATTGTCTTTATACAATTTAAGCTTATCTTTCCAACGTTTTTTATACTTATAATCATTCATTAAACCACAGTGCTCCCAATAATATATAGCTCCATAATCATCTTCTATAGTAAAATCAGGATATCTAGTTCTTCCGCTTAGATCTAATGCTTTTTCATAATCATAACTTATTTCTTTTGCTATCAATCGCTCTGATATTATAAGCTCTGACTTTGATCTAAATATATCCCCTTTCGAGTTTCTATGTACTAAGTTTTTGTCTAAAAAGCTATGCCTATCTTTATCATAATAAGGTCTAGGATTCATAAATAAATTAGTAAGCCTTCTGGCTGTTTCTGAACACCTGTCTAATGAATACTCTTTTAAATCATGTATACTACCTTGATATAAAATTATAACCTTTTCTTTTTGTCTAGTTAGCGCTGTATATAACATTTCTCTTGATAATAATCTGCAATTTTTTGGTATAACTAATATGACCTTGTTAAATTGACTGCCTTGAGATTTGTGAACAGTTATACCATAAGCTAGTTCTAATGGAGTATCATCACGTTCCTCACCAAAGTCTCCTTTACTAAATCCATATTTATATCCCTTTTGAGTAGAAAATTCTACATTTGTATAATTTAATGTTTTCTTATTAAATCCATCAACTACTATACCAATTTCTCCATTTGCTAAGTATTCTGTATTTCCATCTTTCGGATAACAATTTCTTGCATTATTTGCAATATTTATTATCTTATCTCCATATACTATCTGATCTATACCTAGTGGCTTTGGTAATTTTCTATTATAAACCTTGCTACTGTTTTCTACTGTCCTTTCTCTAAAAGTTTTATGAATCCAGTGATTTATAGTGTTGCATCCAAATAGTGGATTTTTAATAGGAGATAGTATTTGCCAATCTTCTATTTTATTAGCTGCACCCAGGTTAAAATACGTACTTTCCTTGTAATCTATTGCACCTAATGATCTATTAAATCCATTTATATCTTCAATATTTTCAAGTTCTAGTTCTTCTACTAATACTTCTTCCAACTTCTTATAATAATCATCTTCATTTTCCCATGGTACAAATGTTAAATGATCATTTTTTCTTTTCCCTTGAATTTTATCAAATATTTCATCTTGTGAAGGATGAATTTCTCCCCCTGCAAACCATTTGGAAAGCAAAGTATCTAATCTTTCTTCATTACTTGAATTTCGTTGTCTATTTAAAACTTTAAGTTCGCATAAAAGCTCTTTGTTATTTTTTTCTTTATAACTTCTAAAGTAGTTTACAATATCTACAAATGGCCTCCCAGAACCTATAGGTGGCAATTGTCTAGTATCTCCTACTAATATAATTCTTTTTGATTTTTTAATACATTCAAATAAAGCAGCTATCATATCAAGTGTTAACATAGACGCTTCATCTATAATTACTGTTCCATAGCTTTTTTCATCTGTTCTTCCAATCATTCTATATTTAAGAGTTTTCCAGTTAAATCGCTTGCTCTTACTTAAAAATTGTGCAACGGTATGAGCTGTTAAATTTAAATCTTTATTGATTTCTTCTAGCCTAACTCTAGCTTTTCCTGTTGGAGCAAGTAGTAATGTTTCTCCATTTTTGATTTCATCACTAGATAGTAAAAACTTTATTATTGATGTTTTTCCTGTACCTGCTTCCCCTACTAATGCAGATATTTTACCTTTAGACATTACATCTAAGGCATTTAGTTTTTCTTTTCTTGCTAATATTTCTATAGTTCTATCTTCATAATCTTTTATATCTTCAACTATACCAAAAGCATCATTCATGATTTCTTCCCAATCAGAATTAACTTCATGCTTTTTAGATTTCATTCTTTTTTCTACTGTAGTTTTTATAAAGTTTTCCATTTTATATAAACTATTTAATTGATACGCTTTATTTTTATCTCTAAGTTCTATTATATTTATCTTATCTTTGAAATAACTTTCAACTACATTTAATATATCTTCACTTACAATGCATGGTGGATCTAGTGGTAATTTTTCAAGCCTTCTTCTAACTTCATAAATTGGAAGAAGTGTGTGACCCTCATTACTTGCATTATCTAATATATGAATAATTAATGCTCTTATCCGTCTCTTATCATTGCCTCCATCTATTCTTGATGGTTCTTCTAGTGGAAATTTATTATTTATAGCTTCTATTGGAAATACTCCTCTATCTATTATTCCTATTCCAATTGGAAACTGTGTATCTCTAGTTAACTCAAATAATTCATATGGATTTTCTAATATCTCTAAATCAAGACAATCTATACCTTCTTTTTTTCTTGCTGAGCTGTCTAATAACATACTTGCTTGATCTATATTTATATCAAACCGACTTAATAGTTTTAGATATTGATTTCTTTCTTGTTTCATTAATTTCCAAGTTTCTTTTAATGTATTAGTAATTACTTTTACTAAATTCTTATCTAAGTACTTACTTGGGTTTTCGAATAAATCATCTATATAATACCATGGATTTTCATCATCTATTTTATCCTCTAATGATTTCGCTATAAAATTCCCTAGCTCTACACCAAATGAAGTTAATACAGATCCTAATCCAGGATAAGCTCCTCTGTATCTCCAAACTGCTTCTAATGTAGCATTAATCCATCTAATTTGATTACTATAATCTACTTTTATATTTCCTTGGATTATACATAGTGCTTTCATACAATTTATTAAAGATTCAATTACAGTATCATTACTTAAATGTTCCGTTGCATAAGAATATTCTTCAAATTGATCATCTGGGGCAAATGCTACCATCTCTTTTATTGGAAAGTTTATGTTTTCATCTCCAAATTGCATAACTTCTTTATATGGCATTAAAAATCCATCAGTAAAGTCTGGTCTTATTGAGTGCTCTATATTTCTCTCCCATAATACAGATTTCATTTTATCATCTTTAGAGTATTTATATTCTACTAAACCACCTACATTTTTAACTCTACCAATTCCTATTATTACTCTTTTTGAATCTTCTATAAAAGGAACCTCTTTTGCATAGAAAATACATAAAGACTTATCCTCTTCTATATGTTCAAAGAAACAATCTAACAATTGTTCTTGATTATATTTTGATTGTACCCAACTTGTGTTAAATCCTAAATCAGGTTCTTTATCATGATTAACTTTTAATCCATATAATCGTCCTAGTTCATTCATATTAGATTTTAGCATCCATCTATATGGTACACCTGCTGCTGAATATTTTTTATATATAAATTCTGTCGGTAGAAAATGAGCATATTTAGGATTTTTTCGTTTAACATACGGATGTTCTTTACGCGTGATATAGTCATTTTGAGACATAAAATTTCCTCTTTCTCCTAAACAAGGAGGTACTTCTTTATGATTCAATTCAGAAAATTCAATTCCTTTTATATTCTGTTCAGTATGTTCATCTTTACTTAATGTTATATTTTTTATTCTTAGACATGCTAGGTTATTTTTTGGATCTTCACATACACATCCATTCCATCCAGAATCATGCCATGGTACTCTTAGTGATATATGTTTTATTGGATATTTTTTCAATTTGTTTCACCCCATATTATATAAAATGACTTCATTATTAATTATACCATTTTTTTACAATTATCCTAATTGTATTACCTATTACGTAATATTTAAAATAAAAAAAGATATCATAAGCTAACAAGCCTTGATATCTTTTCTCATTTGCAATTAGATATAACTACAACTCTTCTATTTCAGTAATTAGAGAAAAACACCAATACTCTAGTTAAATAGTATTGGTGTTTATTCTATACACTAACCATAAACTTTTCAACATCTGATACTGGAGCTCTAAACTCAGCATCAGTACCTAAAGCTTCAAAATGCTTTTCAGCACATGTTATTTTAGCATCTTCTTCTGGTCTTAATAACTTCCTATCACTAGTACCCTTAGTCTCTATGACAAAGTAAAGTTTCTCTTTTCCACCCTTTTCAATAACACAGGCCCAGTCTGGATTATAATTTCCAAGAGGTGTATCTATCTTAAACCAACTTGGAAGCTTAACATATACCTTAACATTATCATCCATTTCAAATCTTTTGGCAAACTTAAGCTCTATATTAGAATCGCATACAGCATAATTATAAGGTGATTTTTTACTTTCCACTATCTTATCATTTAAATATGCAAGTAAAGTTTCATCTTCACTATTAAAAGTTTCAACAGAATAGTAGTCTTCTAACTTCTCATACCTTATACCGTTAGCTACAAAAACTCTAAGTTCTAATTTTATAAGCCTTGTAACCTCTTCTATAAATTTCTGTGGATTTAGTTTAAAATCTTCCAATCTCTTAGATCCTATCAATATGATTATTATAGTCTTCCTAGTTAAGTTAGTCTTATTTTGTAACTCTGTTATAACATCTGGTAAGTAATTTGTAAAATAAGTTTCCTCTTCTGCACCTTCAGTTTTTAGCTTAGAAGTAGCTCCAAGTTCTCTATTTATATCTACCGTATCTTTTCTAGATATTATCTTTGGTGCTTGAATTTTTTCCATCTTATATATACTATCAATACACTTATTTATAAGGCTTACACTATCAAAATCAACCGAATAAATAGTTTTTGTATTTATTTTTCCCCATAAAGCTACAAACTCTTCACTGTCTACAACGGCTTTATTCAACCTAACTCTTTCTTTTTTGGTAGCATCTTTTATTTCGTATACTTTACATCTATTTTCTAATTCATCAAATACTTGTGCATGCCACTGTGCAAATTCAGTTCCTCTTAGTATAAACTTCTCATCTACATTATCAGATTCAACAGCTTGCTTTAACTTCGGTTGTATATTACCCTTTTTATCAATATACTCCTTGTGTACAAGAATCTTAAATACATCCTCAGACATATCATATCCAAGGTATTCATCTTTTTGTTTTTCAACATTATATCTCTTTGCATTAGCAAATGAATGTTTCTCTATAACTCCGAACTTTACACCTGTATCTTCTTGTAATTCTTTTTGTAAACTATTTACAAACTCAGCATAAGACTCATTGGCCATAACAGTCAGAGTATTTACACTAGTATCGTTAATACGTTCTCCTGTTTGATCAACTGCAAGCCTTAGACCCCTACCAATCTCTTGTCTACGTCTTATATAAGTTCCAGCACTATCTTTTAACGTACATATTTGGAATACATTTGGATTATCCCATCCTTCTCTAAGAGCAGAGTGAGAAAATATGAATCTAAGCGGATTACTCATATCTAGTAATCTTTCTTTATCTCTCATTATCAAACTGTATACATCATCATCTGCTTGAGTATTCCCCTTAGTATCTTTTAGCTTACCTTTTTTATCTTGAGCAAAATATCCATTATGTGTAGATCCAATAGATATATTTCTATTTATATTATTTTTAAATCTATCTTGCTTTATAAGATTCTCATACTCTTCTTCAAACATAGTTGCATACTTACCTTGAAGTATCGCACCATCTTTGCAATAATCCCTATAATTAGCTACCTTATCTATGAAAAATAAGCTAAGCACTTTTATTCCCTTTTTGTTTAATCTATTTTCCTTTTCTAAATGTTCTTCTATAGTTTTTCTTATCTGATATCTTTTGATGACATCTTCATCAATATCACCTATAGCCTTGTTAAGTCCTATAGTATCTCCATTAATGATAATATATTCATCATCTTCACCCCAACTTATATCCTCAATTACATAACTTCTATAAATTTCACGATCTCCAGATATATCAAATAAATCATCACCTAGTTTTATAGATTTAGTAGTTCTCTTAACAGCACCTTTTTTATCTTGAACATCTATTTCAACCTTAGCTTTACGTTCACTAACATCTACAAGCCTTATGTATGGTTTATTAAAAGATTGCTCACTTCTTACAGATAATACTTCTATTCTCTTAACTAGCCTTTGTTCATAAGCATCAACTGCATCTAATCTATATACCATATTATATTTCTCTACATGAGTTGCAGAGTATCTTAACGTACACATAGGCTCTAATGACTTTATAGCTTCTTTTGACTTAGGTGTAGTATCAACACTTTGTGGTTCGTCTATTATAACTATAGGATTAGTTTCTTTTATTAGATCTATAGGTTTTTGTCCATCTAACTTGTCTTGTGCTCTATGTATAATATTTGCTTTATCTTCTTTCTCAGGATCTGTGAATCCCTTTCTAAAAGCATCTATATTTATAATCATTATTTGTATATTACTTGAAGTAGCAAAGTTTCTAACTTGTTCTAGTTTAGATGAATCATATACAAAATACTCAACAGGTATATTATCATATATATCACCAAAATGTTCTTTAGTTATTTGTAATGACTTATCTACACCTTCACGGATAGCAACAGATGGTACAACTATAACAAACTTTGTAAATCCATATTTTTGATTTAACTCATATATACTTTTAAGATACACATAAGTCTTTCCAGTACCCGTTTCCATTTCAACTGTAAAATTCATTCCATCTAATTTTTCAGTTCTTGGTAGATTATTTTTCATTTGTATCTTTTGAACATTTTCAAGTATATCATCACCGATAAGTTCTAACTTATTACCTATACCAGTAGAACTTTGAACAACTCCCATTTGTAGCTGTGCATCATTTAAGTTTTTACCAGTTAATACTGTAAAATTAGACTGCATTACACTTTGTCCATCAAATATATGTACAACAGATTTTATAGCTTCATTTTGATACTTCAAGTCTGATTTAAACTTTAATTTCATTCCTATACACTCCTTACATCAGTTATTCCAAACTGCTTTAAGTTTTGCATAGAATTCATTTTTAAAGAATCACTTCCAAATCCTGTTTCTTTAAATACTACTTTCATATCCATAAACTCTGATTTATATTTAGGTATTTCCTTTATGATCTCTTCAGTTATATTATCTTCTAAGCAAACTATTAATGAACCCCTACCTATATTAAATAAAGTCTTATCTCCTACTTTAACTTCTTGTATAGGTGCTGTAAGTTCTATTCCCATCTTTATAAGCATTTCAAATAATAGGTCTTCTTTAGTTCTTCCAGATTTTAAGTTATCTACCATTTCTTCTAATGTAACTGCTATCTCATCATAGTTTGGGTTCCATTCTTTTATATTAGAATCATCTAATTTAAACACTTTAAATCCTATATCTAAATCTGTTTTTCCACTTTCTGATACTACCTTTTCTCCTGCACGTCTTATACGTTCTTTTCCTATTTCACATATATTTTTATATCCTGCTTTGTATGCTTCGCTTTTTTCTTCGTTTATTTCTGGAAGTTGTATCATTATAAATTTACGTTTACCACCATCTTCTGAATTAAGTTGCATAACTGAATGTGCTGTCGTTGCTGATCCTGAGAAAAAGTCTACTATTATATCATCTTTATTTGTAGCTATATAACACATTCTATATAATAGCTTTACTGGTTTAGGGTAATCAAAGAATTTTTTATCATCAAAAATATCTTTTACCTCTTTAGATGCCTCTTGTGTATGCCCTACCTCACTGTAATACCATAAGCTTATAGGAACCCTACCTTGTTGTACCTCACTTAAAAACCTTTTTATTCTTGGAGTATTTTCTCCTGTTTCTCCAAACCAAATTCTATTATCCTTTACTAATTCTTCAAATTTTTCTTTTGATGTTCTCCAACATCTTCCGTGTGGAGGGTTTATAATTTTACCACTAGGCGTTTCTATTGGAAAATCATAATTTGCACTATAAGTAGCTACTGTTAAGTTATCAGATTGCCAAGGCCCTCTTTCGTCATTATCTGGGTTTTTATATCTTTCTATTTGTTCTTGTGTCATCGGCAGTAGGTTTCTATTAAACAGAGGCTTACTTTTTGCATAACATAATATTTGTTCATGGTTTAAAGAAAAATATTTCGCATCATTCTGTGGAGCATACTTTTTCTCCCAAGCTATCTCACTTACAAGATTATCTTCTCCAAATATTTCATCGCATAATTTTCTTAAATTAGCAACTTCATTTTCATCTATAGATATAAATATAACTCCATCTTCTTTAAGTAAGTTCCTAGCTAACTTTAAACGTGGATACATCATATTTAACCAATCAGTATGGTATCTTCCATTAGTCTCTGGATTGGCCTTAGTAGTCTGATTAGTAAGTTCTTTATAATTAGATATATTATCTCTAAAATTATCCTTATAAACAAAATCCTTACCCGTATTATAAGGTGGATCTATATATATCATTTTAACTTTTCCAAAGTAACTCTTTTGAAGAAGCTTAAGTACTTCTAAATTATCGCCTTCTATGTATAAATTTTCTGTGTTATCCCAGTTCTTACTGCTATCAAAATCTGGTCTTAAAGTTCCCATTGATGGAGTTTGTGCTATTTTTATAGCATTATTTTTACCATTCCATCTAAATTCATATCTTTCATCATTAGCTTCTATACTATCTCCTAAAATTAACTTTAGCTTATCAAAATCTATTTTTCCTTCAGTAAATACTTCAGGAAAAATCTGCTTTAAGCTATCTATATTATTTTCTGTTAAGTTCATGCTTTGTCCATTTAATTTTTCCATAGTTACCTCCTCTATATACCTTACTGTAATTAAAATTTACATTAATAGTATACCATAATTTAATGATTAACTAGAATCTTACTTTTCACGCCTTTTGATGCGCTTTATATATACAATTATTGGATTAATATTGACTTGCATACAAGTTAATATTAATATAAAATATGTAGTAATTTAAGTTATTTTAGATTTAATCATTTGATAAAGGGAGATTTTTATGAATAGTGAGTTTTTAACAGAAGTAATGTTTGAAAATAAAATGCTAAAATGTATGGGTAATGAATTTCAAAATTTATTTTATCAAGTAATGAAAAAATATAACAAAAATTTTATTGAAATAAAACCTCAAGGATCTCAAGGAGATAGAAAATGTGATGGGTATATAAAAAATGAAGGCATATTTTATCAAGTTTACGGACCTGAAGATGCTTCAAATGCTCAAACTCAAAAATATGCGATTTCAAAGTTAAAAGAAGATTTTGAAGGACTCTATGTTCATACTAATAATGGTCATTATGAAACTGTGAAAGAATTTCATTTTGTAATAAATACAAAAGGTAATCAAGGTATATATCCTGATCTTGCCGATAAGTTAAATGAACTATCACAAACTTATACTCATATAGAGTTTGGATATATTGACACTAATGAAATCATTAGTATTTTTATGGATCTTAGAAGTAACCATAAGCGTCAAATTTTAACAAGCTTCATTCCTGACATTAATTTTGCTGATATTAAATTCTCTATAGTTCAAGATATAGTTAGTTATCTTAGTAAAAATGTTTCTAGAAATATTTTTACTGATCATCTTATTGTTCCAGACTTTCATAAAAAAATAGAATTTAATAATTTAAGCAGTAAAATTTCAAATGCCTTAGAAGAAGCTGATAGCTGTGTATATAAATTAGACGAGTTTCTTATTGAATCATACTCTGATACTTTCAAAAATGAATTATGCCATATATACAAAACATTATATAATGAGTCCAAAGAATTATACCCAAATAACTCCGATGAACAATTTAAATACATATTAAATTCTTCTTACGATAAAAAGAATACATTAGATATACAAACTGAAAATCAATATATTTCAAATATACTTATTATCATGGCTAAATATTTTAGTTCTTGTGATATATTTGAAGAACCTAAAAAAATAGACTAGAGAATTTTTATTATCTCTAGTCTATTTTCATGTCTATTTTAGTTCCTAAAAGTTTAGATTCATCTGATGAATCTAATAATTCAATTACAATTTTACTTTTCATATATTCTGCAAATTCATTGTCTTCATTTTGTAATGCTATCTCTATAACATTATCAAATACATCATTATTTATATTCAAAATATATTGATATCCTTTATTTATACAAATATCTTTAGCTAATTTTAGCATCTTATAAATTTGCCTTGGGTCTGTTTCACTAAACACATTATTGTCATGATATATGAATCTTACATTATGATTATTTTGAAGCGTTAAGTTTATAAAGTCCATACAAAAAACTTTTACTTTGTTTATACCCATAGATCCTTCGCCACTTACCATAGGCTCTATATTAAATCTTATTTTATTATCACCTGTATTATTTTTTACAGATATACCAGCTTCTTTTTTATCATTATATATATAATCTATATATTCTTTAAATTTAGTTGATACATTTTCAATTTTTAGCTGATTATCTATTAACCATTTATCAGCCTGAGCATCTGCTTTAGCAAAGTCTACCTTTAAATCATTTATCTTTTGTGTTATTCCGTTAATCATCTTATTATAGCTTTCTGTCTTTTGAAGCTTAAGCTTCATATCTGTTAGCTTATTTTGTAATGATTCATATTCAGATATAGAACCAGTTTCACTTAAATACTTAGTATTTTCATTTATTATTTTATTTATTGAATTTAATTCTTCTCTTATGCTTTTAAGCTCTTTCTCTATCTTTTCTCTATCTTTTCTAAGTCTTATTTGTCTACTATCTAATAACTTATAGTGAAAATCTGAAACTTCATTTAATGACTTTTTTATCATATCAGGTAATACTAACTTTGAATTTTCATATAAGTTTATAACCTCTTGAGAGTTAACATCTATTTTTACTTTTAAACTTTCATTTATATTTTTAAGTCTATTTTCATATAAAGTTACTTGATTTAATAAATCATTTTTTTCATACTTTAAGTCGTCAATTTCTATTTTTATATCATTATACTCTTCAGATATATTAAATTGACTTATACTCGTTCCTAAGTCTTCTATGTCTTTTTTTAAATTATTTATGGATACACTTATATCAATACCATCGGTTACTATCGCCTTTATATCTTCATCTTTTTCTATTAGCTTCTTATTATCTTTTAATTGCTTTATCTTTTCTTTCAATCTAACTTTTTCAGCAGCTAAATCTATATTTAATCCTAATAAAAATGCACTACTTAAAGATTTAACATCAACTTGTTCTTTATCTTTACATTGGTCCCAGTCTAAATATCCATATGGAGGTATCCTCATAAACCTAGATATTAAATTTCTATACGATAAGCCTTTATATTCCTGTTCAAAGTAAAATAAATTACTTTCCATAAAATATTTAAAGTCATTAATACTCTTTTTCTCATTATTTAGTATAATATTTTTCTGGTTTGTACTATTTCTAGTAGATGTATATTGCTTATCATTTAATTTAAAATCTAAGCTAAAATTCCATTCATCTAATTTTTGTAGTGATTTTATGCTACTACTTCCTAAACAAAAATCTATTAATCTTAAAGATAAAGTTTTACCTACACCATTAAATGTTTTTCCGTTATCCTTTGTAGTCTTTTTTCCTAAAATTATATTTATATTGCTATCTTCAAATTCAATATCTCTAAAAGATTCTCTATCACAATATAATTTATTTAATATCATTATATATTTCACCCCTCTCATTCATATTTACTGAACCCATAATGTATAGTAAATCTATTGTAAGTATAAAATTATCAAAAGTATGTTTCTTTTTTATCGTTCCGCTATCTATGTAGATTTCATTTAATTCTTTCCAACAATCATCTATACTTTTAGGATTATCTAATATTGATAATACGAAGGCTCCCAATCCTATTAATGATTCAGACATATTTATATTTTTACCTGGCATTATCATATTTATCACCTCCTAATTATATATCTGACTTAAATTTCAAAACATAACATTATATCATATAATATTATATTTAACTATGTTCTATTATATTATATCATTTTTCAGATTTTTTACATAAAAAAATATAAAGCCTTGACTAATTTTAAATGTCAAAGCTTTACGTAAATATATAAGATATAATTTTATTTATTTAATACACTCTGTAATATCGCTATCTCTTCCTTAATTTTACTGGCCTCCACATTAAACTTCATCTTTTTATTAAACTGACTTTCTTTTTTTATCTTATTAATAATTCTTTTAAGCTCTTCATTATATGTATTAATTTTTTCTATAATTTCTTTAGTATCTTCTATCTTAGTCTTATCATCAGTAGTTTTATATTCACCAACTAGCTCTATATTTTGTAGGGTATAAATCCTATCGTCAATCATTTTATAGAACTCATAAAAATTACTATGTATTAAACTACTTAGCTGAATAGAATTTAAAAACTTCTCACTTGTATCATCTAAATCTACTAAGTCTATCCAAGGTGTTGTATGAGATTGTTCTACAACAACCTTGTTTTTATCAGACTTGCTAATTCTTTTAATAGCTGTATTTATAACTATCTTTTCATCATATTCAAATATAATTACTAAAGGACTTGGTATGTTATTATTAATAATTTTAGATATTCTCTCTATTTTATCATCCTTTTTTAATATTACCTTCATATATCCAATAGCAAGATAATTATATTCTTCATTAACAAATATATCTATATTTATATTACTTTTATCAAGTACATAAGTCATTTCTAATTTATCTATACACTCAGTAAATACCTTTTCATCATCTTTACTTAAATTCCCTTGTTGGTAAAATAGCTTCTTAGCTATCTTTTGACCTAGATATTTAACTTTTTCACTTACTTCTAATAACTCAAATATATTTTCCATTTTATCACCTTATAATTAAATATGATATTATCTCAAAATCATCACTATCATTATTACTTCCTTTAATTAAATTAGAAAGTCCTCCAAAACTAAATATACTTATAGTTTGTTGTTCTTCAACTTTACCTAATATATCATCAGTAGCTTTAGTTAATAGATCTTTATACTTATCCATTTTTTTATTGTTTTTAGTTTCTTTATTAAATACTTCCACTAAATCATTTATAACTTTACTTTTGCCACTGCACAATGATTTGTATATATCCAATATCTTTTTTATATTAGTATAGCTATATAATATTTCGTTGTCTTCAGTTACATAAACTAAATAATATGGGTATATAGGATTTTTATCATGCTCATCTTCATAACTTTCCATTCTCTTTAAGCAGAATATCACTCCAGGTTTAATTTCATTGTCTAATTTTTCATTATTATTTACAACTAATGAGTATATACCCGTTGGCGTTTCTTCTACATCATCCTCATATTTTTCCATTAGATGTATTAGGTCCATCCTAAAGTCATCCATTGTAAAATCTGTTAATGATACATTACCAGATACATCCTCTAAATCTATAACCTCTTTCTGAAGCTGTTCTAGCTGATTTTTTCTATATTCTAAATCTTTCATTTCATTGCTATTTTTTGCTATTACATTTTCTTCTCCAGTAGCTGATATATCAAGCATCGTCATTCTTTGCTTAACACGTGTTTCTAAATTAATATATTCATCTAATTCTATCGAAGGCCAAAAGTTAACAAGTTGTATGCATTTATTAACACTTCCAAGTCTATCTACTCTACCAAAACGTTGTATTATACGAACTGGATTCCAATGTATATCATAATTCACTAAATAATCACAATCCTGTAAGTTTTGTCCCTCTGATATACAATCTGTTGCTATAAGTATATCTATTTCTGATTTCATACTTATATTTAATTTATCTCTTTCTTTGGATCTTGGTGAGAAGTTTATAAGTATACTACTTAAATCTACCTTTTGAATCTTTAATGTAGTTTTAGGATTATCACTACCAGTAACTATTGCAGTGTTAACATTATAATTTTCAAGTGCCCATTTACTTATATTTTCATATAAATATTTTGCTGTATCTGCAAAAGCAGTAAATACTATAACCTTTTTATTACCTTCGTTTATAGGATTATTTATTTTATTACTTATTTGATTTTTAAGTGACTTTAATTTTTTATCTCTATTTGCATCTATTTGTTTTGCTCTATTTAATAAATTACTTAGTAAAAATCTATCATATTCTAAGTCTTGTTTCCATTTAATCATGTCTACATCACTTAAAAGAACTTTTACTTTATTACCTATCATAAAATCTTCTAATTGTTCATCTAAATTATCTATATCCTCTATATCATAGAAATACTCACCTTTAAAATTTTCTATTTTCTTTAAAGTGATTTCTATATTTGTAAGTACTTTTCCTAATGTTAATGTAAATGAATTAACTGAACTTTCTAGTCTTTTAAGTAAGCTTGACTTCATTAAATAAACAATACTACTTTCACGGTCACTTTGTCTTAGTACTGATTTTCCACCTTTTACTTTTGTATCATACTTAGCTGCATATGCATCTATCTTATGAGGAAGCACATATTTCATAGGCGAATAAATAGCTAAATTTAATTTTAATATATCTGTATTTATAGATTTAAAAGAAGGAAACTCTCCCTTTAGGTCTATATCTTCTTTTATATTTATAGGTTCTAATCTTTTTGGAAACTCACCTATATCACTTACATCATAATACTTTTCTATATGTTTTCTAGAACGTGCTATAGTTAATGAATCTAGAAGCTTAAAGTACTCCCAGTTAAGCATTTCTAGCAATTCTTCTGCCGTTCTATCTTCAACTGGTAGTTTACCCCACTTATTAAATGTAGATTGAGCTTTTGTAAGGGTTTTTTTTATACTTTCTATCTCAGCTGTTTTTTGTAATGCTTGATCATCACCTTCTGTTATAAATGCTATTTGATTTTTAAGGTCATCTAGCTTGTTATTAACAGGCGTTGCCGATAACATAAGTACTTTAGTTTTAATACCTGATTGTATTATATTGTTCATAAGCTTAGTGTAACGTGTTTCTCTGTCATTTCTAGCTTGATTATTTCTAAAGTTATGTGATTCATCTATTACAACTAAATCATAATTCCCCCAGTTTACATAATCTAAGTCTATATCTCCACTCATTCCACAGTCTCTAGATAAATCTGTATGATTTAATAAGTCATACGAAAATCTATCATTTCCTAATGGATTTCTAGTATCATTTTGTTGTCTATATACAGACCAGTTTTCTCTAAGCTTCTTTGGTGTTAATACTAAAACTTTATTATTTTTAAGCTCATAGTATTTTATAACCGCTAGTGCCTCAAACGTTTTACCAAGACCAACACTATCTGCTATTATGCAACCTCCGAATTTTTCTATTTTATTTATAGCACCTATAACTCCATCTCTTTGGAAGTTATACAATTTATTCCAAACTATAGTATCTTTAAATCCAGTTCTAGATTGAATAACTTCTCTATCTTCATTTTCTTCTAAGAAGTTTTTAAATATATTCTGAAGTGTTATAAAGTATAAAAATTCAGGTGAATTATCTTTATATAAAAGGTTTATCTTATTTAATATATCTTTTTTCACGTCTTTAACAAGTTCTTCACTTCTCCATATTTTATCAAATATAGTTTTTAAGTCTTTATTCAATTTTTCACTATCAGTAAATTGATTATGATTTATTAATGCTGAGTTAGTATATCCAAGTCCTGGTGCTGAAAATGATGATCCTCCAGTTATACTTATGTCTTTATCTTCTTTGTTCTCAACATAGTATATAGACTCCCCTAGGCTTTTAGATATCATAGATTTTATTTCAGCTTTATTCTTTATCCATTTGGCTAATTCTCTAGCTATGTATGCTTGATTTAAATTGCTTTTATACGTAGTTTCTTCTTCTACTCCAAATACCTTATTTTCATTAGCTTTTATTTTTTCTTTTATGCTTTTGTTTTTATGATCTATGAATGTAGGTTGAGCAAATATAAATTTAAATTCTTCAACTTTACATAATTCTTCTTTAAGTTCTTCAAATGCATGAAGCGTAAAGTGTGCTGCTGCTATTGACAGTTTCGAATCTTTTTTTATATGCTCTTTCAGACAATCCCCTACCAAACCATATTGTTTGTTGTCTATTATTTTTTGTTGCATAGTATTACCTCTTCCATTTTATATATTTTTCAAAATCACTTTTAATTACATAAATTGATGATTTTATAATAACATGTATAAATAAAAAATCTAAAACTAGAATTAAAGAGTTCGTGTCTAGAATAATATTTCTATCACTAACTCTTTTCATGAATCTAATTTAGTACATTATGAAACATTTCCAATTACCACTTAAATTTATCAAAATAAGTAATACTTTATGCCATAACTAATCTCAAATCATAATAATAACTAACGTACTCAAAGAATATCGGCTCAAGCTCGCTTTTTTCTAGCATAGGTGACATTATCACTGGATAACTTTTATTAAACTCAAAAATCACCCTTCTTCCAACTCTTTCATCCTTACCTAGATCTGGTCTATTCTTTAACTTAGCTTTCATAATCTTGCAAAGATCATGATCATCTATAATATCTAAAATATTTAATAAAAACTTATCATTTCTAAATATCTCATACTTGATTATATAATTATATAAATCCAAATTATCTATAATTAATTGATAATACCTTTTTCTTTCATCTTCATCTTCTACATTATCATTAATGTATTGTGCGCCTATAATCAACTTGTAAATATAGTTCTCCCAGTCAAATTTTTTCACAACTATATTTTTAAAATTACTATGACTTTCAGCAATTTCTGGATACGTTTCTAACAAGTAATCTCTTTTATGAACACAAAGTAGCGAATACCAAAACATTTCATCAAAATGAACATCACGATCTGTATCTAAATAATACTTTGATATTATTTCAAAAGCTTCATGAAATAGCTTATTTTTTGTATCTTCATTACCTTTAGCTATATACATAGGAAAACTTGGTGCTTCTTTAATAAATGCTGTATTTTCTGTAAAATACTCTTCTTTATTCTTTATATTATCATTAAGAAAATCATTATAAAATTCTTCTTTATTTATATAGCTTTTCTTAAGTAGCCTAACTTCCATTACTTATATAACCCCCTTACTGCTGCTGTATATTTTTCTATTACTCTATCTGATATTAAATGAATAACTTCATCCATATTTTCCATGCTAACATCTTTTATAGCCTTTGCCTTCATTAGATTGTATAGCTTTAAATCTAGCCCTTCTTCTGGTACATCTATATCATCTAAGTATACTACTTCACCATCTTCACTATTTGTGTGAATGAATTTAAATATAGCTTTTTGCAGTCCCATATAAATATATGGATTGTTTAAAGTTCCACTTATATGTGAATCATTAAATTGTAGTTCTTCGTTCTTATAATTAATTATTATTGTTTCACTATTTAATTCTATCTTTATATCAGATTTTAAGCTTGAATCTACTTTCTTTTCAAATAGATCCAATGGCTTTGATTGGCTTCCATCAAATGTAACTACATTAGAAAATCCTAATATAGAGTTTTTAGGTACTACTATTTCATTTTTAAATTCATTATAAAAAGAATTTAAGTCCAAGTTTTGTTCAAAATTAATTTTTTCTTTTGATTGTATTAATAATTGTAATACGGTTCTTTTACTTAGCGATATTCTAGACTTAGGAATATCTATATATTTTTGTCCTAAATTTATCTCAAAGAATTTATTATCTTTTGATTGTATTACTAATACTAACTTTGCCGCATTTTTTCTAAGTAAATTTGAAATAAAATCTGAGTCAATGTCACAATTTATTTCAAATTTATAGCCTTTTGTATTTTCATGTAAATCTATATCTAGTATAAAATTACTACTATCATAACTATTAGAGGTATTTGTTAGTATTGGATAAGGGAAGTTTGCATCTTTTTTATATATCATCTTATACCTCCACATAGTATACAAATTTTAAAGCTCTATTATATGATTCCTTTAGCTTCAATTGAATTTGTACTATACCTTTTTGTATTTTAATATCTTTTATTGAGTTCTTTGAAACTGTTAACGTATTCTTATTTGACATATCTGTTGCGCTACTATAATTATCATTCATATTAAATTCATTGGCATATTCTTTGCCCATACCATCAACTATAGATAGTGCTAAGTTACATTTACTAGCCTTTTTTATATCAGGACTTTGAGACAAGTCAAATTTAATATATTCTTTATCTCCAACTATCAATCTTTCTACAATTTCTGGATGAACGCTATAGCTTTCTAATTCTTTTTCGCTATCACCTTTTGTTTTTACTTTTCTAACTCTTGGTGGATCTGTAGGATCTTGTTTTTTCTTTGGATCTTTGTTAGTTTTTTCTTTTTTCTTTCTTACTTCTGGATTTACTTTTACTACTGTTGTTTCTTTATCGCCCTTACTTAGTTTTATTGTAGGAGTAGATTTTGATAGATCTTTTTTAAATTGATTTTCTACTATATATAATATATCTGATGTATTCATAGCTCCATCAGTAGGGTTATTCTTTTTAACTGCTTCTTCTATTTCTTTTGTTATGGCTTTTACTAAATTACTTATAAATCTTTTTGCATTACTTTGTAGTTTTTGATCTTTTATATGTTCGTAAGAAAGCTCTGTATGAGATTCATTTTCTAATGATTTTAGAAACTCATCTTCTATTATTGATTCTGGTATCATTACAGCATTGTATGGTTTTCTTACATTGTTTTTCATTTTTTTATCTTCTATTTTCATACCTATTGTTCTAATAATACCAACACGCCCGCTAGGTATCGAATCATCATACTTGAAATATAGTTTAAAGTTGTAATTAACTTTATCCTTGTCTTGTATAGTTATTATTTTTACATCTACATTTTCATAAGTATCAAAGTATAAGGGTGTAAATATATCCTTAGTCTCACTTAGATCTTGAGTGTAGTAGTTATTA
Source organism: Peptostreptococcaceae bacterium VA2 (assembly GCA_000686145.1). Taxonomy (GTDB): domain Bacteria; phylum Bacillota; class Clostridia; order Peptostreptococcales; family Peptostreptococcaceae; genus Romboutsia_D. The sequence continues at coordinate 2,110,370 of JMMB01000007.1, forward strand.
TCTTTGATATATTTTTTTATTGTTTTACTATTTATTTCTTTATCATTTATAATTACTTCTAGCTTTCCTTCAATTATTGCTATGAAGAAACTATCACATACACTTCTTAATATTTCTCTTTCGTCATTGAATTGATCTCTTAAGTAAGGAATTATTATTTTTAATCCTCTTGTATCTTTTCTAAATACCTTATGAAAATTATTTTTGTATGGATGAAATTTAGTTTTATATTCTTCTATGGATTCCTCATCAGTAAAATATCCTGTTGAACGATAAAATCTATCTTCATATTTATGTTCAATTAATTGAACTGTACCTCCAAGGTGTTGATTTCCTTCTTCATCACAGTTTGCAAAGTACATCATATATAATTCTGATGCAGCATTAGATGCTATTTTACCTATACCATGTGATCCACCTCTTGATTTTTCAACAGTTTGATCCTCTTCTTCTGTGTGAACTCCCTTGTTGTAGGCATAGATACTCCATGTATCTCCTTTATTGTCGCTTTGACCGTTAACTGCACCTTTAAGGCCTTTTGTGTTGCTATCTTCAAATGATATGTAATTTATTTCTTCTACATCCATTTTATTTTTCATATGTTGTATTGTTTCTTTTGTGTAGCTGTTACGTCCTTCAAGACAATTTACTCTTTTTTTAATTTCACTAAGCCCAGGTATATGTTCTTTTCCAACTTTACCTGTATTTATTGTTACTATAACAGGTTTTGTACTACCAGGTAATTTTCCATCTAAAGAGTTTTGTATATTTTCTCTTACTAGCCCTGATATTCCATGGTTATAAAACCTTTCCAAAACCTTGTTGAATGTAGATTCTTCTATATAATCAATTGGTCTAAATTTCCATAAATTACTCATTACTTCTCCTCTTAAATATTAATACTCTTTTATTTTTTCTTTTGCTTCTTCTAGTTTTAGTTTTATTACAAATTCTAGTGTTTTATTTACTTCTTTATAAAAATCTTCTCTAAACGTCTTTGTATCCATAACAACATCATCTATATTATTATTTTTTTGAATTCTTTTTACGTATTCTTCATACTCAACACCTCTTAGCTTTTGATGAACGCTATACAATTTATCTAGTGAGAAATTTTCTTTTAATATATTGTAGTCTGCTTTATCTCCTGCCCACTTGTCTAAGGTTTCTTTGTACTCCTTTTTTTGGGATACTTCTTTTGCAAATTTTATTCCTTCCTCGTATGGTTCTGCTGCTTTTATTTCCATATTTAAATTAGGAGATAGCTCCCAAAGATCTATTTCTAATTCATCTATTATTTTGGTAAGTATTTCTAGGTTTGGTTCTCTTTGCCCTTGCTCATATTTTGCAATGGCATGTTTTGTTACACCTATTTTATTTGCTAGATCATTTTGTGTTAATTTTTTTCTTTTTCTAGCTTCTTTTACCTTTACCCCTATGTTTTGCATTTTATCACCCTATATAATAATAACCCATATTGTACCATTTTTCCAATATTTTCTTCAAACAAACCCACTTTGTATTTCAATTGATTATTGCACTTAATTGATATTAAATACAATAAAAATGGCTATGACATTTTGTCATAGCCTACATATATATGAGTATAATCTCAATACGTTAAATACAAGTATTTACCTAAATAATCCTCTGGTGACAAATAAAGATAAAGTCATTCACATTAAGGTATTTTGAATTTTTCGATTTGTTTTATTTTAGAATTGTAACTATTGCTATAGTTCCTAAAAATATAAGTAAGTAAATTATATCACCGACTTTAAGTGTAGTATTTTCATTCTGATTATTATTTAGTTTACGTCTTCTTAGAAGTGGCTGTTTCGCACCTGCTAGCCTTTTATTCCACTCATCTGTATTTTCACCAAATCTTCTTTCTGGAGCTACTTTATAGTTACTATGATCATGTTTAGTAGTTTCATTCCCTGTTATTTTATGTTTTTTATACATTGCTACTCCCCCGCAATAAAATACATCTTTTACCAATTATTATATCATATTGTGACAAAGTTTTATGTTATTTTTACAATTTATCAAATCAAACAGTTTATATATTTACTTTGATAACATTATTACTAATATGTTCTAAAAACTTATTAAAATCGTCCCCTGATATATTAAATGTTTCTGTATTTATAGCAGGATGAAAATTAAGGTTTTCACCATCTAGTAATTCACTATCTATCAATAACTCCACCTTGCTATTTACATCATTTATAACGCTAAATGGATTTACACTTCCAGGTGTTACCTTTAACAGTTCATACATAATTTTATATTAATTTTAAGAATTATAAAAGCCCCCTTATCTTAGTCACAATAATCACCACCAGCGATTTATGTGTCTACTATAAGAGGGCTTTAGTATAAATTATATAGTTTTAAGCAACTTTGCTTGCTTCTTCTTTATTTTTCTTATTAAAACTTACACCTATCAGTACTACTAATATACCAACAAGTACCGCTGTAAGACCTATTCCGCCTACAAACTCTTGTACCTTACCTAAGAATATACCAGCCACACCAAAATCTCCATCTGAGAATGTTGAGTTTGCTATACCTAAGTTACCAAGTACAGGAAGCAATGCTACTGGTAATAATGATATTATTATACCATTTAAGAATGAACCTATTATCGCTCCTCTTCTACCGCCAGTTGAGTTTGCAAATACTGCTGATGTAGCTCCTGTGAAGAAGTGAGGTACGACACCTGGTATTATTATAGTAAGTCCCATAACACCAAGTGCTAACATTGAAACTATACCACCAACAAATGAACTTATAAATCCTATTAAAACTGCATTTGGAGCATAAGGAAATACTATTGGACAGTCTAGTGCTGGTTTAGAATTAGGTACTAATTTTGTAGCTATACCTTTAAATGCAGGTACTATTTCATTTAAAACTAATCTAACACCATTTTGTATTAATATAAATCCTGCTGCAAATGTTAAGGCTTGTATCATTGAGTATACTATAAAGTTTTTACCATCAGATAAATTAGTTTCTATAAATTCGCTACCTGCAACCAACGCTACTACTATATATAAAGTTAACATAGTTATAGATATTGATACTGCTGAGTCTCTTAAGAAGCTTAAAGACTTTGGAACTTTCATTTCTTCAGTAGATTTAGATCCCTTACCTACTAATTTTCCAACTAATGCCGCAAACGCATATCCTATTGATGAGAAATGACCAAGTGCTACTGCATCGCTTTTAGTTATGCCTTTCATAAAAGGCTGACATATTGCAGGAGATAATACCATTATAAGTCCTAATGCAAGAGAACCTGTGAATATTAAATGAACTCCACTCATTCCACCTGAAACTAATATAACAGCTATCATACATGCCATAAATAAAGTATGATGTCCAGTTAAGAATATATACTTAAACTTAGTAACTCTTGCTATGAATATGTTAAATACCATACCGAAAGTCATTATAAGTGCTGTTGTTGTACCAAACTCATCCATAGCCATAGCAACTACAGCTTCATTGTTAGGTATAACACCTTTTACATTAAATCCATATTCAAACATTTTCCCAAAAGGCTCTAATGCCCCAACTATAATTCCTGCTGCAGCTGAAATTACAACAAATCCAACCATAGCTTTAAGTGTACCTTTTATTATATCCTCTATAGGTTTCTTTTGAAGTAATAATCCTATTAAAACCATCATTCCTATTAAAACTGCAGGTTCAGACACAAAGTCTACGATTACTTTTAAAAATCCATTCATTTTTTAATCTCCCATCTATGTTTTATAATAAGTTCTAGATAATAAAGAAGTAAATTTAATATTAATTTACTTCTTTATTATTAATTTTCATTTATTAGCAACCTAATTTTTCTTGTAACTTAACTTTTAGCTCATCTTTGTCAAATAAAGCGTCTAATATTATTAAGTTTGGTAAGTGAGAAGCACTATCTTCTAAATCTCTAGCTGTTATAAATATATCTGCTTGATCTGCTGTTGCATCAGCTAATGAACTATGAGTTACTTCACATCCGATTATTCCTAATTCATTTAATACCTCATTTGCATTCATTTCTACCATAAAACTTGATCCTAATCCTGATCCACAAACTGCCATTATTCTTTTCATATTACATTACCTCCATGATTTCTTCTTCATTATTTGAATTTAATATTTTATTTAATTTATCCTCATCCATACAAACACCAGCTACACTTTGCATTAACTCCAGATGTGAAGTACTATCTGTTGCACTTAATGTCATAAATAACCTTACTTCTTTTCCTAAAAAATCAACTGGCTCGTTTAATTTAAGTACACATAGTTCAGTTTTTATAGCTCCATCTTCTGGTCTTGCATGTGGCATCGCTATTTTAGGTGCTATGCAAAAGTATGGTCCAAATTCTTCTATTTTGTTCATTATTGCATCAAAGTAAGATTTTTTTATATATCCCTTTTCTTCTAAGTGATCACATGATATTTTTATAGCTTCTTTATAATCTTTAACTCTGTCTTTAACTTTAACTATCATTGCTTTCCCCCATTGTTTGACTTTATGAATGTTTTTTTATTATATCTAATACTACTTTTTTATCAGTAGCATTTATTATATTCTCTATATTTTCTTTTTTTGATAAAATCTGATTTAAGGATGCAAGTGCATTTAAATGAGATTGCTTATCCTTTGGAGCTAAGGTTATAAATAATCTAGCTTTATGTCTTTCATTTTGAGAAAACTTTATTTCTTCTTTAAAGGTTGTAAGGCTAATTCCCAATTTATTTACTCCATCCTCAGGTCTTGCATGTGGCATTGCTACATTTGGCGCTAATATTATGTAAGGACCTAAGTTTTCAATACTTTTTATCATTGCTTTTGTATAATCATCATTTATTCTACCTAAGTCTTTAAGGCTTTTAGCACTGATTTGTATTGCTTCTTTCCAATCACTTGATTTTTGGTTTAGACTTATATTTTCTTCTTTTAAAATATCGCTTAAGGTCAATTTATAATTTTCTACTTTTTCCCTAGCTGATATTAATATACTTTTTATTTCTTCTTTTAATTTTTCTTTATTATTAATAGTTGTATGTTTTTCTACACTACTCATTATTTTCTTTAATAGTTGTTGTTCTAAGTTAAATTTAGATTGTGTATTTGATATTTGTGATATTAAGTTTTGCTTGTCCAAATCTGTAAGTATTGGATTTACCTTTATTACCTTTGTATTTCCTTCACTTATATCTACAGTGCTTATTGCAAAATCATAAGCTTTATCATACTGTTTAAAAGCTGATAATGATAACACATCATTGATTTCTATTAAGTCAAATAATTGTTCTATTTGATTTTTTAAAAGTTGAGATGTTGCCATTCCTGAGTTACACACTATAATTATCTTAGGTGTTTTTATTTCAACTCCCATTTTAGTTGTGTATCCACCAAAATACATTGCTATATAAGCTAGTTCATCATCATTTAAAAACATCCCTAAGGCCTCTTCTATATGCTTTACAACTTGTTTTGTAAATTGATATATAGGTTTATACTTTTCTTTAACTTCATCTTTTATAAAGTTTGGATAATAAATTCCATATCTAACTTTAAACAGAGTTGGCATTAAATGCTCAAATATATTCATAGAAAGCTTTTCATAATCATCAATTGATATACAAGATATTTTTTCAAATTCTTTAACCATCATTTTTATAGATCCAATATACTTTTGTGCTAATTTTTCATTTAAAAATAATTCTCTAATTTGTTTATCTTTTGTTAAAAATGTTTGTATGTAATATACTTCATTTTCATGTATATCAACTTTAAGTTCCTTTTTTATAATCTCAAGCAAAATCTTAGATTCTTTATTGCTATCATTGTTTTCAAAAAACTCTTTGTCTTCTTTATATAAGAAATTACTATCATTATTTTTATTGTAGTAATATTTATAAAAACTAGCTAAATACATTAAAATATAATTTATAGAGCTATATTTGAGTATATTGTTTTCTTCTTTTTCTATTGTTGATTTTATAGAATTATACTCATTTAGGAATTCATATTCATCAAATAAATAATTATATTCATTATATAAATTTATAAATAAATATCTTCTATTGTTTACTTTGCCTTCTATTTTATAGCCACTTGATGAAATAAGTTCTAAGTTGTATTTGTTTATGTAATTTCTTACATACTTTATATCACCTAGTATTGTATTTCTGCTTACTTCTAATTTGTCACAAAGCTTTTCTATAGTTAGTTTTTCTTTGAGAATTAACAAATCTATTATTATCTTTATATATCTTTCTTTTGGTGAAAGTATATAATCTTCTTTTGAAACCCTTAATAATTTTTTTGCTTCTTCCTTATCTATTGGACCTAAATAATACCCTAAGCTTCTAATATTATTTAAGTTTATATTTTTACTTTCTAGATAATCTTGCAACTTAACTATGTCATAATATGTAGTTCTCTTTGATATACCTAATATTTTTGATATTTCTTCTGTATTTATATAGTCGGTTTTTGTCAATATTTCCAATATATTTTGCAATCGTTTATTTATATACATTTTGTTTGCCTTTCTTGATTTAAGTATACTACCTTTTTATTTTGCACAGAAGATTAAAAATAGTCAATTTATTTGTGCAATTTTTTAGACTGTTGTTTTTAAAACAGTTATTTATTTTATCACTTTATAAGCGTCAAAGAGGTGATTTACGCTTAGCAATTATTAATTTATAGGGGTTTGTTGTAAAAAAAAGTTTGAACATAAAGTCCAAACTTTTTAATCTACTTATTTAAAACAATTTTTCCGTAAAATCTTTTTTACACGCATTTCTTATACTAACAAACACATCTTCGTTCTGTGTGAACAACTCATACATTTCTTCAAACTCCGGTATATCATATCCATGTGAATCATCATTTCTTAACTTTCTAAGCGTCTCCACAACTATAGAAGAGTTTGCAGGTAATAAATTATGATACTCACACGCTAAGAGATAATCATAAAAATTTTTAGATTTTATGTTCAAATCAATTGATTTATAATATAGCATCGCTTTTGTTAATTCTAGGAAAGAAACCATATAATTTTTAAAACCTTCTTTTATATATCTCCCCCATAATGCAGGCATCTCTTCTTTGCTATATAGTACTTTAAAGTTTTGTAAATCATATAAGCAAGAACCAAAATCTCTATTTACATCATCGATTGAGCTCCATGCTAATTTATTTTTAATCACCATACATATCCCGTTGCCAAAACCTTATAAAACTTTATAAAGTATGTTTAATTTCTTTTTCAACCTACCCTATTTTGCAAGTCAAACTACAACAAGCTACTTTAGTTTGATATAGTAGTCCAAAGACGTAAATTCGGATACAACGAATCCTACATATTAGCATTATCTTGTTGGTGATATTATGCTAATTTATAATTTGAAAGATTAATACTTGCATTTAAATCTCTATCAATAGATAATCCACACTTACAATTATATAACCTATCTTTAAGTTTTAAATCTTTCTTAATCTCCCCACATTGACTACAAGTCTTACTTGATGGATAAAACCTATCGGCTACAACTAACTCAATTCCTCTAAACTTGCACTTGTATTCAAGTTGTCGTCTAAATTCATAGAAACCTTGTTTTGCAATAGCTTTAGATATATGTTTATTTTTCATCATATTAGAAACTGCTAAATCTTCTATTACAACTCTGTATGGTTTGGCTTTCACTATATTTGTTGTGGTTTGATGAAGATAGTTATTTCTAATATTTGCAAGTCGTCTGTGCATTTGTTGTATCTGCTTTTCAAGTTTTATAATGTTGCTAGTTTTGACATACTCCTTTCCTTTTTTATTATTTTCATATTTACGAGAAACTTGACGTTGCAACCTACGAAGTTTCTTTTCTATTTTTCTAACTATATAAGTCTTGTTAATGTTTTTATAAATATTGCTATCAGAACATATGGCAAGGTCTTTCAAGCCTAAATCAATCCCTAGTGATACATCTGTTAATTCTTCCTTAATTTCTTCTTGCTCTATGCCTACTGATATGTACCAATACTTGTTATCGTATGATATACGAGGATTTGAGTACTTAACATTAGGAGGTATTTGCTCATTAGTTTTTATCCAACCTACTTTTTCTATATTAACTAAATTTCCTTCTTTAACTTTTAATTTCAGATTATCATTATAGAAAGATTTTTTACTTTTCCTTCTACTCTTGAATTTAGGTCTATCAGATAATCCTTTGAAAAACCTCATATAACTTTCACAAGCATCTTTTACAGATTGTTTTGCTACATTATTAGATACTTTATTTAACCAAATAAGTTCACTTTTTTTTAGTTGAGTTATCTCTTTTCTAAGGTCATTATTAGATATAAACTTGCCACCATTTTTATAGTTTTCCTCTTGTCTTGCAATTGTCCAATTATATATAAATCTTGCAGTCCCAACTGATTGCCACAGTTTTTGTTCTTGGAGTTGACTTGGATATAGTCTAACTTTCTTTGCTAATATCATCTTATATAAACTCCTTAATCATCTTCTTAGCCTTATTTGCTCTTTTGCCTTGAAGTCTTGCACTAAATACAGTAACTATCTGTATCATATCTTCAACTAACTCTTGTTCACCAGTTCTTTCAGTGTTATCAATTATTTCAATGGTAGTACCATATTTATTACATAGATTTTCAATAAGTTCATATCCAAACCTAATTAATCTATCTTTATAAAGAATTACTATTTTGTCAACTTCTGAATTAGTTATCAAATCTATTAGTTGATTTAATCCTTTTTTATTGTAATTAATTCCACTTCCTATATCAGTAATAATTTCAAACTGATAACCTTTAGAGTACATATATGTTTTAACATTATCAACTTGTCTTAATAAATCATCTTTCTGCTTATGTGAACTAACTCTACAATAGCCTATCGTCTTTTTATTAAGTTGTTTCTCTTGTTTTAAACCTAAGAAATAGTTTAGTTGTTCTTGTGAGTAATATCTGTAACCACTATTTGCAATATGATGTGGTTTTAAAGTTCCCTCTCTATCCCAATTTCTTAATGTTTGAGTTGTTTTTCCAATTAATTTAGCAAACTTCCCTATTGAATAATATTTCATTTGTATCACCTCTTGTTTAAGAGAGGTACAGATGTTATAAAAATTCAATAGTCTTTTATAAAGTTTTATTAACAGTTATAATCCTCTCCAATTTAAAATATCTATTACATCACTATTTTCAATATAGAAATTATTTAGATAATGCTTGAAATCTCTGCATTCATAAATAACATCGCCTTCAAAAATAGCTTTTCTAAGTTCTATTGTATAATTTTCTGTAACAATTTTTAAATCAATCTCAATATCAAGTACACTTCTTAGAGCCTGTGTTTTAATTGCAAGTTCTGTAATCGGTACTTTTTTATTAGGAATCCATGCTATATCTATATCACTTCCTAAAGTCTGTCTATCTGTTCCATAACTACCAAATACTATAATGGCTAGAGTACTTTCTTTTGGAAATACATTTACTATTGATTGTTTAACTTCCTCTGGTATATTTCTCATTTAAACACCTCTTATTTATTAGATAATACTTTTAAATCTTTCTAATCTTTTTATATCTTAGATTATATAATTAAATTCAACAAAAAATTCATTACAATTAACTTGTGATAAAATGTAATTCTCTATCTCAATCATAATTAGTCATACAAATATTAACATAGAAGAAAGAGAAAGTATACTGAAATATCTATCGCAAGGAATATCAATAAAATAATATGCGTGTTTATAAAGTATAAATAGTTTATATATTAACTTTGATAACATTATTACTAATATGTTCTAAAAACTTATTAAAATCGTCTCCTGATATGTTAAATGTTTCTGTGTTTATAGCAGGATGGAAATTAAGGTTTTTACCATCTAGTAATTCACTATCTATTAATAACTCAACCTTGCTATTTACATCATTTATAACGCTAAATGGATTTACACTTCCAGGTGTTACCTTTAACAGTTCATATAGCTTATCAGGTGAATCAAATGAAAGTCTAGTGCTTCCTATTTGTGCTTTTATATCCTTTAAGTTTACTGCTTTATCGTGTTTTGCTACTAGGAGATAATTTGTACTTTTGTTTGAGTTTTTTAGAAATAAGTTTTTACAGTGATAACCTGGCATGTCTTTAGTTACGTCGTAAAATTCTTCTGCTGTAAATACTTCTTTATGTTTTAATGTTTTGTATTTTATATTTAGTTCATCTAGTTTTATGTATATGTCTTTTTTCATTTGTACTACCCCCATCTAAACGTTTTGTTTATATATAATTTTATATTAATTTTGAGAATTATAAAAGCCCCCTTATCTTAGTTACAATCACCCTCACTATGTGATTGTTTTATGTGTCTACTATAAGGGGTTGTACTACTTTAAATCCACCTCAATATCAAGTATACTTCTTAGAGCCTGTGTTTTAATTTGAATTTTTATGAAACAAGATTAATAAATGGTGTTACAGTTAATTCTACAAATCAAGTTATAAAAAAAGTTTGAATATAAAGTCCAAACTTTTTAATCTACATTTTTATAGCTTCATCTATAAATGTAACTACATTTTCTATTATTTTAAATGGTTCATATTCTTTCCAAGTATCTAAATCACTTATTGTAACAACTTGCTTGTCTGTTCCTGATAATTTAGCACTTAAAAACTTAGATAGACCCGCTACCTCACTTCCAGGATTAGCTGGTGTAACTATACAACCTTGATCACTAAATTTCTTTACTACTAGATAACACATCTTCTAACGCCTCCTTAAACTCATTTTCATTCTTTATATTTCCATTTTCATACATATCTCTTAACCTTATACCAATATAATTCTCTTTATATTTATATACATACTTATGTGACGATACATTAAATATATAATCTTTTTCTGTAAATAGCTGAACTTCTATAGGATAGTGATAATTTGATTTTTGATAGTATATATGATAGCCTCTATAAACGTCATCATTAACTTTACCTTGCGTCATATCTACATACCTTATATTGTCTATATCTTTAGGTATAGATTCATAATCCTCTACTATAGCTCTTATTCCAAGTATATCATTAAAACAACTGTTTAAAGATTTTGAAGGATAATATCTATCATATTTTAAGCTTATAGAATGTATCGATTTTATTCTAAATTTATGTTTAGTTTTTATTAAATCTATTATATTCTCATTTAGATAATCAATCTAGTTTTCTATTTCGTCTATTACTTGTTCTAATTGACTTTCTTCCTCAGATTGTCTATCTTCTTTTACTATTATACTTCTATTCTATAGCATAAGAGCTACTGTTGATGCTATTAAAGCTCCTATACTAACTGTTTTTAAATCAGTTAATTTAACTATTAACTATGGAAGTGAACTTGAACCGTAGTCAATACTTGATTGTTCCTTTATTACTAGGTTTTGTTGACTTTTTATCTATTATAATACATAATATTACTTTGGAAGTTCAAGTATTATAAAGGATCTCAAAATCTTTATTATCATAATTTATAATTTTAGGAGATTAGTATGGAAAATATTTATTATTTTTTTAGAAATAATGCAACCAAAAGTAATTTTACTACCTTCGGGACATGGCATTTACTTTTATTATTTATAGCTTTAATAGGAGTTTTACTTTTATTTAAATACAAACTTGTCAATAAAAATCTAGAGCTATTTATCGGATATATTTTAGTTTTTCAACAAGTTATATTATTTGCGTGGTATTTAATAAGTAATTACAATTTAATCAAGGAAGGATTGCCACTATATCATTGTAGAATAGCCATCATATCTGTTGGAATAGGATTAATTACAAATAAAAAATCACTCATGAAAATCGGTTCTTATTTAGGTATATTTGGTTCAACATCAGCTTTATTATTCCCTAGTATGGATCCCTTTATATTCCCTCATATAACTCAATTTTCTTTCTTTATCGGTCATTTATTTTTATTATGGGGGTCTATATATATATTATTTATAAAAAAAATAGGAATGACATCAACAGACTTTAAAAGCGTATTAATCTTTATTAATACTTACCATATATTAATGTTTATATTAAATAAAATAATCGGCTCTAATTATGCATATATGAGCGCATCTCCTATTGGTATTGGTAATGGATTGCCCCATTTACTATATGCTTTAGTGGTAATTACAATATTTAATATAGTATTAAGTATTGAATATATTATCATTAATGCTAATGATAGTAGTGAAAAATCAATAAGTATATTAGAGTTGGTTAGTTAGGATGTAGATAAGTATCTATTTACACTTAATTTGAAATCATTAATTTTTATAATCTAAAATAAGCCTCTAGTTAAAGAGGCTTATTTGAATAAACAATATCATTTTTATGTCTATTTAGACATCTTAATAATTAAGACGCCCTTTCAATTTACCTACATTCCAAACGCACCGATTTTAGTAACAGCTACATAAATTTTAGATATAGCATACCAAGTTGCAAAATCTACTACTCCAGTTTGTGGCATTCTAAAAATTTCTTAGAACTTCATAACACTATCTCTAGTACCTTGCCCAAATATTCCATCTTCTACGACCTTAGGTAGCGCAGGGTAGGCATTTGAGATAGCATTTAATTGATGTTGTATAATTCTTACATTTTCTCCACTAGATCCTACCTGTAGCGAATACCCCGGATAAGAAGAAGGAACTCCTTACATAACAATAGTTTCATATCCATCTTTTGAGATTTATAATAAATAAGTACTATATGCTCTTGGAGAGTTAGGAACTAAAGAATACATTAAGTCAGGATCATCTAAAGGTATTTTTTTACTTGACCAAATGAGTTTGTAACTAGGTTTTTATAGGAAATTTAGTATTTTCATCAATTACTTTAATTGTTAATAATCCTTTATTCAAAGTATATTCCCCCTATATAAAATCGTTCATTCTATTGTATGAACGAGGAGGTTTAATTGTACAGAAAAGTTTCATTGATTAAAATAGAAATAATCATCTCTTGCATCTATAAAACAAGAATGAAATTACTAAACTAATTAAACCAAATATAACCCCTAATGCTAAAAAACAAGTTAAATATAAGTTATATTTTAAAAATATTGATTGTAATACTGATAAGTTTATTTTTAATACTGTACATATCAACGAAATAAACATTGTAGTTATAAATATACATATTAGCCCAGAACTAGAGTTTTTTAAATCTGCTTTACTTAAAGACATATGTGTACTTATAGAATACATTATGAATACAAAAATCCAAAATCTAAAATTCGTTAAATTAGATATACTAAAGACCATATTAAATAACAGCTTACAATTTTGTTGTAAAAGTAAATATATATCTTGAAGATTATTTGTATTAATTAAGTCTATGTACTCTGAAATGTTTAACTTTAAAAACATCTCTGGAAGTAATAGTCTAAAGCTAATACTTATTGCTACTGTTCCAAATATCATAGGAGCTATCCCAATAAAAAAGTTACCTATTCTTTGATATAAGCTTCTCTTATTATACCTATGCTCTACAAAACCTAGTACACCATCAATCTTAGCTGCTCTTGGTCTAAATAATTTAACTTCTACTATTTTGTGTCCAAAGATTAAGGCCATTAAGTAATGACTTAATTCATGTATAGTTGTTCCTATAATACCCGTAATTAAAATACTTTTGAATCCAAATGTTGCTTGGATATAACTAGAATTTTTTTTCTCTATAAAATTATAAATCATACCAAACAACACAAATATTCCTATCATGGATATGGTTAATATAAAAGTAGTTTTTATAGTTTCTAATATCATCTATTTATCCTTTCCTATATTTATTTACTATTCTTATTGTACACTATCACAATATTATTTAGCTAACTTATCTATTCCTAGTGACTCAGAATTAAAAATAAATGCATTTGCTAGCACCTAACGATTGTCAGTTTTTTGTATCCATACACTTGCATTATTAATCCACATTTATTGTTTTTTCCAAATATTGTATGATACTATTATTTTATAACAATCACAACTAACTAGACATCACCAGTATCTTTATAATAAATATATGGAGGGTTAACATGAACAAAAATACAAAATATATAATCTATGTAGGAATGTTTTCAGCTTTGTGTACAGTCGCAACATTTATAAAAGTCCCTTTTGGAAATGGTGCTATGGTGCATTTAGGTAGTGCAATGATATTTACATTATCCATTTTATTTGGTGGGAAATACTCTGCTCCTGCTGGTGCGATAGGTTCTGCTTTCTTTGATTTGTTATTAGGGTTTTCTCCTTATACAATATGGTCATTCTTTATAAAGGGAATTGCAGGTGCTTTGGCTGGAAGTATATCTCATTGTAGAGGAAATAAAGGAAAGAATTTATTTTTGAATATATTTGCTTTGATTGTAGCATCTTTATGGACTTTAGTTGGATACATTGGTGCTTGGACTGTAGTTATAGGAAGTTATCAAGCTGCTCTTTTAAATATTCCAAGTTCTTTGATGAGTTCAGCAATGGGTATGATTGTTGCACTTCCTCTTAGCACGGTACTTAGAAAAGCACTTAGTAAATCTGGTCATTTAGATTTAGATGCTCAAACATCTAGATAATATAGAAGATATATTAAGATAAAATAAATATCACTTATTGTAATTGAAGTTATATTCTACTTTATTATATTCAAAGTATTAAAACTTAATTTTAAATAAAATTAAATAAAATTTACTATATTGTATAAAATTACACTTTTATTATTAAAAGTGTAATTTTTTTACTTTAAATTTTGAATAATATTTATATATTTAACTTTAATTGTTTCGTTTACCCAAGTAAGTATTTTTTAATCTTTTTATTAAAGAATATCCTCTAACGTCCGTACAAAGTAATATGACAATGATTATATTCTTTGCATAAAATAGTACCTATTAAATATATTTAAATTTTTTCTTTCTTTTTAATTATAAGAAGTGCTAATTATATAGAAACTATTTTGTATTATTCTATTTTGCACTAATTGTAGAATTTTGTAAAATAACCTATCATTTGGAATAATTTGTAAATTATGATTTACATTTTTTTAATTTAATATTAGACTCTAATTACATGGGGGTGATTAATTATGACATTTGGAGAAAGATTTAAAAAATTAAGAATTGAAAAAGGGTTAAAACAACAAGAATTAGCAGATGATTTTAATAAAATATACGAACATACTTTTACAAAATCATCGATATCACAATATGAAAATAATAAAAAAACACCAGAAATAAAAGCACTTAAAAAGTTTGCATTATATTTTGATGTATCTATAGATTATTTACTTGGAGTAAGTAACTGTAGATATGTAAATATCGGACGATTAGAATTCAACTGGCAAAGGGAAATTTTATACTATACTAAATGCTTACTTATGAATAGTACTATTGATAGATCGATTAAAGATAATTTTTTCAACGAAATAACTAAAATATACTTTGATTCTTTAAAGTAGTCCAATTTAAAGTATGAGTATATTAAATTTAGATATGAATTTAAGGTATAATTTAAAAAAGGTGCTATAAATACAAGTTAAAGACTATACCAGGATAAAACACATTAAAATGCATCTTGATATAGTCTTTTTATGTTATAATTTTGTTGTTTTATTTTTTTAAAATATCCTTTTTCTCTAGTTCATCTGTCTTTCCAAATATTAATGAAATAGCCTTATCATCCGTTTTTATTTTCCATTGCTTATCAACTTTAGATAAGTTTATTGTGCCTTTTCTAGTCTCTACCTTAGCAGTCTTAACTTTCTCTAAAATACTTTGGCTAACCTCATCTTCTTTTAGTTCTTTGCCACTAAACATATTTGATAAGTTCTCTTGTAGTATCTCTACTACTATATTTGAAAAATTAAATCCTCTTAACTCTACTTCAACTGTAGCATTATTACCATCTATTTTTTCAGATAATACTTTTGCATCTATGTTTGACATAAATATTTTCATAGCTTCATTTATTTTAGGATCTTCTTTAGCTTTTTCTTCTTTTTTATCTGTGTTTTCTTTTATTGTATCTGAGATATAATTAGTTACATCTGCATTTTCACCTGTTTTTATTTCACTAAAGTATGATTCAACAACGTCACTTGGACTTTTTCCACCACATCCTGTTAGTATAGCCATTGATAAAATTACCATTATTATTAATTTAAGTTTATTTTTCATATCTTACCCCTCTTATTCTATCTTAAAATTTTCATTGCATAATTTTAGTCTAATATTATCTTTAATCTTAATACCCCAGGCTCTCTAGTATTTCATTTTTTCTAATTTCACTTTGCTATCTATTAATAATTTTTCAAAAAACGACTCTAAATACTTAAACTCCGGTCTTATATTTCTGTTTACATCTGAATAATTAGATAATACTAAAGCATTTCTAAAGTATAGTGAATGTTCTTTGAATAAGTCATTATTTACATTGTAGCCTAAGCTTCTTAAATACTTTATCATAAATACTGCGGTCGTTCTTGTATTACCTTCACAAAATGGGTGAACTTGCCATACTGAAGATGTAAATCTAGCTAATCGCTGTAATCTCCATATATAACACTATCTCCACCCAGTATAGGTTCTTTTTTGCTTATATTGTAATCTCTAAACTCTCCAACATATTTTTCTAATTCACCTTTAAATATATTTATATTGTATATTTTTTTATTGTCTTAGTCAAAATTTAATATAAAAATAAGGCTAGATTATTAAATCTAGCCTTATTTTTATATTAAATTTTGACAACTTTCTTCGAAAATCATTCAAAATATCCTCTCCTAGCAATAATTAAAATTTATCTACCATTTTTTTATATTCTTGAGTGTATTCTGGTAAAATTATATCTTTAAAAATACCTATTGGTATTTTGTCAGCTTCTATAGCTTTATTTACATCATTAGTTATCATACTATTATCTTTTATGCATTTTATTAAATCAACAGCAGATCCTTTTTTATTTTTTCTACCATAATATGTTGGGCAAGAACTAACTCCTTCTACTAATGAGAAGCCATTGTGCATTATTGCTTTTTTTGTATATGCTATCATCTGATTAACATGATACACACTTGCTCTAGCAACAAACGTAGCCCCTGCTGCTGATGATAAGCTACAAATATCAAATGGTTTATCTATGTTACCATATGGAGCTGTTGTTGCTTTATCATCTGTAGGAGTAGTTGGAGAATACTGACCTCCTGTCATTCCGTATATATTATTATTAAATACAATTGTTGTTATATCAATATTTCTTCTACAAGAATGTATTAAGTGATTTCCTCCTATAGCTGTTGCATCTCCATCTCCAGTTATAACTATGACGTTAAGTTTTGGATTACCTAGCTTTACACCTGTTGCAAATGAAAGTGCTCTTCCGTGGGTTGTATGTATTGTATTATAATTAAAATATCCACTTGCTCTTGATGAACATCCTATTCCAGAAACTATACATATATTATCCTTGTCTAAATTTAATTCTTCTATTGCCCTTGCTATTGAGTGCATTAATATACCATGTCCACATCCAGGACACCATATATGAGGTAACCTATTTACTCTAAAATTGTTTTCAATAATTTTACTTGGCATGTATAATTACCTCCTCTATATTAGATGTTATTTCTTCTGGTGTTAAAATCTCTCCATTAAATTTATTAATTCCAACTACAGGGCAGTTACCACTTACTACTCTCTCTACTTCTAAAATCATTTGCCCCATATTCATTTCTGGTACGAATATGTAATCTACTTTTTTACTAAATTCTCTTACTATTTCTTCTGGAAAAGGCCATACTGTTTTTATCGCTAGTAATCCTATTTTTATTCCCTTTTCCCTCATACTATCAACTACTTCTTTACTACATCTAACCATACATCCGAAAGTTACAATTAGCATTTCACAATCGTCAGTTAAATAATTTTCATATAGAAGTATATCATCTAAATTATTCTTTATCTTATTAGATAATCTAGAAAATAATTTCTGAGCTTCACTTGTACTATTTGTTGGGAATCCAGTGTCATCATGTACAAGACCTGTTACATGAAACTTAAATCCATCACCTATTTTTTCCATGTTAGGAATTAAATCTTCTGTAACTTCATACGCTTTAAATTCTTCTTTTTTACAATTAGATTTTTTTCTATTTACTATCTCTAGATTTTCTAATTCAGCTAAATCTACTTTTTCCCTCATATGTCCGATTACTTCATCTAAAAGTAAAATTACTGGTGTTCTATATTTTTCAGCAAAATTAAACGCCTTAACTGTTAATTGATAAGTGTCTGTTACTGTTGTAGGAGACAACACTATTAAAGAATGATCTCCATGTGTTCCCCATCTAGCTTGCATTAAGTCTCCTTGTGATGGACTTGTTGGTAAGCCTGTACTAGGTCCACTTCTTTGAACGTTTACTACTACACAAGGTGTTTCAGTTATACATGCATACCCTATAGCTTCTTGTTTAAGAGAAAAACCAGGACCACTTGTTGCTGTCATAGATTTGTTCCCCGATATAGATGCACCTATTACTGCTGATATAGATGCTATTTCATCTTCCATTTGAATAAATGTACCTTTAATTTTTGGTAGCACTAATGATGATATTTCTGCTATTTCTGTTGATGGAGTTATTGGATATCCTGCAAAAAATTTCATTCCTGCACGTATCGCACCTTGAACACAAGCTTCATTTCCTTGTAATAACTTTGCTTTTATTTCCATAATATCCCCTCTTTAATTACATATTTTCTGCAATATATATTGCATAATCTGGACATCTTAATTCACATAAACCACAAAGGATACATTCAGATTCATTTTCAACGTATACAGTTTCATCATTCATATTTAATACTTTTTTAGGACAAAACTCTATACAAACCCCACATTGTTTACACCAAGATTGTTCTATTACTAATCTTTTTTCCAATTTAATCACCTTCTCTACCATAGAATATGTTACGTAGTCCAAGCATATGTATAAATATACTTATTTCATATCAAATTAAAGAAAAAAAAGAGAATTCATTAGCATTATTAAAATACAGCATGTTAAGCCACATGGCGCACTTTATAATATGGCTGCTAAAGACAAAGATTTGGCTATTGAGATAGCTGAAGATATATATGAAGTTGATAAAGATATAATTGACTTGCTAATAGTCAAATGATAAAAGCAGGAAAAGGCATAGGGTTAAGAGTAGCTAGTGAGGTCTTTGCAGATAGAGCATATAATTTAGGTGCTATACAAATACCTGGTCACGGCAAACCTATTATAATGATGGCTGACAGACTGTTGGAGGCTATACTAAAATAGCAAATGTAATAAGTGCAGATTTGTACAAACTTGCTCAAACAAAACCAGGTGATAAAATATCATTTGAAGAAGTAAGTATATATGAGTCTCATAAATTATTAAAGCTTTATGAAAAAGAAATTGAAAATATTAAAAATAATATGAAGTATCAACAAGTATTAAAAAATAGAAGTCTTAACATAACAATAAATAATGTGACATTTGAAACTTTAGTAGAAGAAATCAAATAATATAAAAATAAGGCTAGATAATTAAATCTAGCCTTATTTTTATATTAAATTTATAACTCAATTTCTTATCTACTTTTTAAAAAATACCCTTTTTTATCTAAAATAAATACAATCAATATACAAAGTACTAATACAAACGTACTTGCAAGACCTGCTTCTGGTCCAAATACTCCACCTGTAATAAGGTCATTTCCTACTAAGTTTAAATCAACTAAACTCCCTACTTGTACATTTAATCCACTAACTTCAAATCCAAATAAATTGCCTTGAGCAAAGTTCCAAGCACTGTGCATTCCACACGCAATCCATAAATTATTAGTCTTTATAACACAAAGTCCAAATAAAATCCCTACTAATATAATATTTAATATAGCTATATAACTTATATTAGGATTCCGTAAATGTAGTAATCCAAAGAATACAGATGAAAGTATTAGCCCAAATGAAATATTATATCTAGCACCTAATATATTCATAAGCCATCCTCTTGTCAATACCTCTTCAGTTCCACCTTGTACTATCCACCCTATAAGTACTATCAAAACACTTAATAAAGCTTGAATACCTACCGGTTGTACAGGTTTTTTTTCAAGTTCTATATAACCTAGCATAAATAATATTAATACTACTACACTCATCATAACTAGACCTATAAAGAACCCTGTTGCATATTTCTTCAACCATTTGTCTTTGTAAAATCCAATAGTTGATATTTTTCTTTTTTCTATCTTTGAAACTCTAAAAAATACTACTAATGATGTAAATGCAAATGAAAGTAAAGTAATTAATAAAAGTATCATTTCTTTATTTTCTACAAACAAATTAGTTTTTTCTAACGACCTTATTAGAGGATAACTAAGTAATCCTCCAAAAAATTCTCCAAAGAACATAAATATTAAAGCTAAAGTAATAGCCCAGATGAAGTTTGGAAGTTTTTTACTTGTTCTTGCTTGTGCGACTAAATCCGTTTTTTGTACAAACATTAATAATTCTCCTTTCTAAAAGTTTCCATTAATTCTCATACTTTCATTATATACCTTAATTTATTTTTTTTCATTAAATCTCTTCTTTTCATTAAATCTCTTTTGATTTCATTAAGATATTAAATTATGATAATCAAAACTTAACCAATTTTCCTATTACTGACCCTCCAACCATAAATATCGTTGCTAGAATTATAGCCCAAATTAAATTCAAATTAAATTCAAATAGAATCATCCATTTTACATTTTCATTGTATTTAAACGTAGAAATTTGTAAAATTACGCTTATAATGGTAAAATGAATAAATCACATTATTTATGGAGGTTAATTAAAATGAATACAATGTATTGCCCAAGATGTATAGTAGAAGTAATGGATTTAACTAAGCATGAAGAAGGAACTGATTTTGAAATCTTAAATGAGGGAACTGAAAATGAGGTTAAAGAAGAATTTGAATATGCAGTTGATACTTATACATGCCCTGAATGTGGTCATGTAGTTGAAGATTATATGGAAATAGAAGAATAATATAAAAACGGTGTGCCTTAAAATATATTAATTTATGTTTTAGACACACTATTTTTTATATATTATTTTTAACTACTCATCATCTACTATTATATTTTTAATTTCCCTTCTATGAAACAAATCATATAATACAGGTATTACAACTAAAGTAAGTATTGTCCCGTATATAAGACCTCCAATAGTTACAACTGCCAAGCCTTGAGTCATTTCAGAGCCCATACCGACCCCTAGCGCCATAGTAGACATTGCCAAAATTGTAGTAAGTGCCGTCATAAGTATAGGTCTTATACGAGTACGACCAGTTTCTATGATAGCATCTCTTTTATTTTTTCCTTCTAATCTTAATTGGTTTATATAATCAACAAACACTATACCATTGTTTACAACAACTCCAGAAAGAACTAAAAATCCTAACATTGAAATTACACTTATCTCGCCATTTGTAATTATCAAAGCTAACAATCCTCCTGTAAATGCCAATGGAATTGTAAACATTACTATAAATGGTGATAACAATGATTGAAATTGTGCAACCATAATCAGATAAACAAATATAATTGCCAACACTCCCATAAATACTAAATCTTTTAAAGACTTATTTATAGTTTCATTTTCTCCTTTTACTTCTATGCTATACCCAGAAGGAACTTTATAATTTTTTAGTGCTGATTCTACATCACGACTTACTAGTCCTACGTTATGTTTAGAATCTACACCTGCACTTGCTGTTATGTATCTAGATTGATTGTCACGAGTGATAGATGATAGACCTTGTACAAATTCTATCTTTGCAATATCTTTAAGTTTAACTTCTATTTGTTCATTGTCTTTGTTAGCTTTTATAGTTTGTTCCAATAAATTATCTTTAGAAACTTCAGTTTCATTTTCAACTATAAGAGGGTATTCATTCTCATCTATCCTAACACTACTTAATGTTTTATCTATTTGAATAGATGTTAAAACACTTTGATATACTTGAGCTACTGTTAAGCCATATTCCATAGCTTTGTTTTTATCTACTATAATACGTGTTTCACCTTGTGAATCTTTAACACCATCTGATACATCCGTAGTACCTTCAACTTTGCTTAATATTTGTGATATTTCTTTAGATATTTCTTGTAATTTATCGAATTCATTTCCTTTTATTACTACTTCTATTCCAGACCCTCCAATCGCATTCATATCCATCGTTGATGCACTAACCTTAATATCACAGTTCATTCCTTTTGTTTTTTTATAAATCAAATCTTCTACTTGATTGTTTGTAAGCTTCTTATCTTCTTTTAATATTATATAAAATGATGTACCCTCTGTATTTTCGCCCATCATATTACCTTGTATCGCACCTATTGTTTCTACTTCTTTTATAGTACGAACTTTATCTACAAACTCATCACTAGTAGCTATAATTTGTGTTCTTTTAGAGTTTTTAGGCATTTTCATTGTAGCTGTCATTTGTGTAGAATCCATACTTGGCATAAATTTAGTCCCCATGCCTAATGCTTTGTATCCAGTAAATAAGAGTAAAATCATTGAAAATGTAATAACAATCCATTTATAATCTAAACTTTTTTTAAGAATAAATTCATAACTATCTACAAATTTATCAAATAATTTATGTGGCTTATCATCAACTTCTGTAAGCAAATTAGATGACATAGCAGGTACTACTGTAAGTGCAACTATCAAACTTGCAATAAGTGAATACGCTATAGTAAGTCCCATATCTACAAATAGCTGCTTTGTAACACCTTTAGTAAACACTATAGGTAAAAATACACATATAGTAGTTAGTGTTGATGCAAATATAGCACCTGAGACTTGTCTTGCTCCATAAACTGCAGCTTTTGCCATACTCAGTCCTTGGTTTCTAATCCTATAAATGTTTTCTATAACAACTATACTATTATCAACTAGCATACCTACTCCAAGTGCTAATCCAGAAAGTGAAATAATATTTAATGTAATGTTGCTAAAATACATCAGTACTACTGCAAACAATACACTTATCGGTATACTAAATGCTACAACAAGTGTAGTTTTAAAGCTCCTTAAGAAAACTAATAATACAATAATAGCTAATATACCACCGTATATTAAATTATCCAAAACACTATCTATAATCATATCTATATATACGCCTTGGTCCATGAGGGTCGTAATATGTATGTTTTTATTTTCATTTGATAAAGATTTTATTGTTTTATTAATCGACTTTGTTACATTTGATGTTGAGAAGTTGCTTGATTTTTGAAACGTAAGCATAACTCCTTCATTTCCATTTATATTGGTGTAAGTTTTATCGGAGTTATCTGTAAATTCTACCTTAGCAACGTCCTTTAACTTTATACTACCGATACTCTTTTCATCTTTAAATAAAAGCAAATCTTCTAGTTCTTTAGCACTTTTAAATTTATCTCCTACTTTAACTGAATACTGTGTTTCTCCTTCTTTTACATATCCTGCTGGCATAGAGAAGTTTTCAGCTACAAGTATTTTACCTATCATATCAGCATTTATTTTATCTTTAATATCTGCACCTTTATATGCTTTAACTTTTGCATCTTCCATCTTCACTTGAGCTTTATTTAATTCTTCTTCTCCTTGTTTTAACTTAGCAGATGTACTTAATAATTCTTTTTCTTTATTTTTTAAAGTTTCAAGTCCATCAATAGCTTCTAATCCTTTTTTTGCTAAACTAATTCCTTGCTCTATTTTTGTGTTAACATCTTCTAATGTTTTTATTTTTTCACTTATATTTATAAACTTTGAATCAAGTACATTAGGCATTTTTTCTAATGCATATTTTAAAGCTTTTATTTGCTGTTGGTTTTGTAAAAGAATTATATTAGCTTTGTCTATATTATCCACTAATTCACTTCTTGAAAGACCTATTTTATCTACAGCGCTTTGTAGCTGTACTTTACCTTTTTGTAATTCTTTACTTCCTTTTTCTATGGCAGATTTTGAATTTTTTATTTCTGACTTAGATTTATCTAAAACTTTTTGTTGTTTATTAAATTCAGATTCTACACTTGATAGTACTTTTTCATTAATTTTATCTATCTTTTCTTTATCTAAAGTAACCTTAAGTTGGTCCTCAACTAACCCCATTGCAGTTACTGATGCTACCCCTTCAATACGTTCAAATTGAGGTAATACCTTTTCATTTACATACTTAGTAACTTCTTTTATATTCATCTTCTCTATATCAATACTTAGCATCATTATAGGCATCATATCTGGATTCATCTTCATAATCATTGGTGAGCCAACGCTCTCTTCAAATTGACCTTTTACCATGTCAATCTTTCCACTCATATCTATCATTGCTGAATCCATATTTATATTTTTATTAAATTTAAGCATTACAGTACTAGAGTTTTCACTTGATGTGGAGCTTATATTTTCTAGTCCACTAGTGGTTGCTAGTGCTTGTTCTAATGGTTTTGTAACTGAATACTCTACCTTCTCAGGATTTGCTCCTGGGTATACTGTGGTTACCATTGCATAAGGTAGGTCTACACTTGGCAGTAAATCTGTTGTCATGTTTTTAAATGATACAAACCCTAATATCAGTACCAATACAACTCCCACTGCTACTGTAAATGGTCTTTTTACACTAAATTTTGGAATCACAATATTTTCCCCTCTCTATTTTTCAAAACTACTTTAAGTTTTTTATCTATTTATTTTTATTTTATCCAAAAATTAACTTTTTATATAATTTATATATAATGTATTTTTTTATAATTTAGCATTTACATTTTTATCAGTTAATATTAAAATGCTACTATACACACTTTAAGGAGACTAAAATGAGAAAATACGAATGGAGAAAAGAAGATAAAGCTTTATATCTTCCAAAAAACAAACCAACTAAAATAGATATTCAAAAGATAAAATACTTTACAGTAAACGGGCAAGGAAGCCCAGAGGATGAAAACTTTGCTAAAGCTGTAGAGTCGCTATATTCAACGTCTTATTTTATAAGAATGATGCCTAAAAAAGGGATAACTCCAGATGGTTATTATGAATATACAGTGTTTCCACTTGAAGGCGTTTGGGATTTAGATGAAGAAGGAAGAAAGCTTGATTATTTAGATAAAAATCATTTTGTGTACAAGCTTATGATAAGACAGCCAGATTTTGTTACAGAGGAGCTTTTTGAAAAAGCTGTACAAAGTGTAAAAGAAAAAAAAGATAATAGTTTCTTAGATAAAGTAAGATTTGAAGAAATAGAAGAAGGTATGTGTGTTCAAATGATGCATCTTGGAAGTTATGATGATGAACCAAAGTCATTTGAATTAATGGAGAATTATTGTAATGAAAATAATTTAACTAGAATAGAAAAAACACATAAAGAAATTTATATCTCAGATCCTAGAAAAACTATTCCACAAAATAGAAAAACTATTTTAAGATTTAAAGTTAAATAATAAAATAAATTAATGTGTAGCGCAATTTAATAAAACCCCCTCATAGTATTCACATAAGCTTAGTGTGAGTATCATAAGGGGAATTTGTATAAAAATCTCTCCTAACAGTTCTCAAGTGAAAAACTCAATTTATTTGCTTTTGAATTGAATATATCTAATGAGTTATAAACTTTTAAGGTAGAAAAACCAGATAATATATCTTTTATATCTTTTGTAAATACCTCTTGATTTATAGACTGTTCAAATGATGAATCGGATATTTTTTTTGTAAACAACTTAGGTGCTGTTGTAAGAATACTAAATTAATTACCTTAAATATTATAGAATATACTGGTTTAAATGCAGTATTTTCGATTTCATTAATATCATTTGTATGCCATGATACATAATTACCTGTATCCTTTTTATTAAAATCTTCATAACTCATACAACCAATAGATTTAGTTACTTGATTTCTTAGGTCAGTATTCATTTTTGAAATACATTTAGACTGTAGATTTCCATAGATTATCTCAAATACAGCATATAGCATCCACATAATAAAAACTAAAATAAAAGGCTTAAATAATAAATTTAAATTTTTAGATAAAGCCGTATTTAATAGATTACTTAGTGATAGTGCTACAAGAACTTGGGCTAAACTTGTAAGACATATAAAAATAAGTATACATAGATTTAACCATTTATACTAAAAAAATATTTTTCTCATCTTTTCCTCCTAACATGAGAAAACCGAGATACGTATAAAAACCGGTCCCATCTTTCATGAAAGTGTTGAAATCATTGTATTTTACTATTATAATTCCCTTGTAATAAAAAAATCTTGAGCAATTGACCAAACTTTATATAATTAATTTGTTTAGCATTAAATTTTATCTACTTAAAATCTGAAACTATCCTATTTAATTGATTAACGCACATCCCGTATTCCTTAGACAAGTAAATAGCATTCACACCGTTATATCTACTAACAATATCTCTATTTCTACTGTTTCTAATAACGCTAGCATAAGTTGGCACATACAAATTTGCTCCTCCATACATTTTAGCTATTTCTAAAAACTTTTCCTCACCTACAATTTCAAATAAAAGTTCTAACTTCTCTCCAATATCTTCTCTTTTTAATTTCATAATATAACCTCCATAAAATCATCTTTTAAGATAATTTTATAGATACCTAAACAAAGTTTCTAACAAAAAACTTTCCTTAATTTATTTCCCTAAAAATATTGTACACCTTTGTTTTAACTACATATACATATCCCCTAGTACTATATAAGTATAAGCAATGCAAAGTTGCTTTAAAAAATTAAAAGGGGGAATTTACAAATGGCAGTAATAACTACTAAAAATCCATCAAGTTTAAAAATGAGGTTCGATTGCGGAAAGAATGACAACGGAAAAGTTATAGTAAAAAGTAAGAGCTTTTCAAATATAAGACATGATGCTACACATGACAAAGTATACGAAGTTGCAGATACAATTGCATCACTTCAAGAGCATACTTTAATAGAAGCACTTAAGATAGACAACTGTACAATATCTAAGTAATAAAAAAGTAATTTAAAAATATAAAATAAAAGGAGATAAAAACTATGGAAACTAAAAAAAGATTATTAATGACTTTTAAAACTAATAATGATAAGAAGGTGTCTATATCAATAGATAGCCCAAGAACTGACTTAGCTGAGGATGAAATAAAAACTGCTATGGATGTTATCCTAGCTAGTGATATATTTGCACCAGATGGTTCATCTTTGGTTGAATTGGTTGGAGCAAAAATTGTTCAAACTGACACTAACAGCTATGATTTAGTTATATAGTAGGATTTGTATATGGATGCTAACTTACAAACTCTAATAGCTAATGTGGGATTTCCTATTTCTATATCAATGTATTTGTTGATAAGAATAGAAGGAAAACTGTCAAGCTTGACAGATAGTATAAACGAATTATCCAAAAATATCCTACATATTAAGTGATATAAAAAGGAGCTGAGTTTTTCAGTTCCTTTTTGCATTCTTTAATATATTTTTAACTTGTGTTACGCTAATTCCAAACTCTCTGGCCAGGTATTTGTGGTTGTATCCATTGTATAATTTTTCAATCTGTCTATTCCTACTAGGTCTTAATATACTATTTTTGCACGGAAAGTATAATCTTTCCCCTCCAAATTTTTCACAAAACTCTATAAATAAGTTCATCCCCATAAAGTCTGCTATTGCTATTAAATCCTCATCAACATCTTCTAATCTAAAATCTAAATCCAAATTTACAACCTCCTATTATTTAATTTCCTGAAAATGAAGTCTTGGTCCATTGTACCAATAGTGTCTATAAGTAGTTTCTCCATCTCTACATTTTGCAATTATTAAATCAAGCAGTTTGATTCCTTCATTTTTCATTTGCATTACTCTAAATTTATCAAGTTTGGTTTTATCTATAGCTTTTTCAAAATCATTTCCTAAAGGCTGATGAATATATACAACGTTATTGCTATCGTGAAATATTGCTTTACTATCTCTCATTGGTCTTTCTCCAAATGGTCTTAGATCTTTCATTTCATCATTTAATTGGCTAAGTTGGATTACAGGAATTTCAAAATCTAATGTTATGTTTTTTAGTTCTCTAGATAAAGTGGCTACTTCTCTTTCTCTATTGTTTAGCTTTTCTTCTATCGTTAATAACTGTACATAATCTACTATCACTAAATCTGGTTTTATTTCTCTAATTCTTTTTTTGATTCCACCAACTGTACTTATTTTATCGTTTATATAAATCAAATTTTTGTTAGTAACTTCATTTATATAATCTATAATTGGTTTCCAATCATTCTCTTCTAAGTTTTTGTATTTCATTTTATTACTGCTTATTCCTGTTTTTTTAGTTATATTTCTCATAAACACTTGTACGTTGCTCATTTCTCTACTTATAAATAATACTCTTTTGTTTTGTGATACAGCATTTAACATTATTTGAAGTGCTAGAGCTGTTTTTCCAACTCCACTTCTAGCTGCAATGGTTGTAAGTTCCCCTTTGTACAATCCACCAATAATATCATCTAAAATTTCTATTCCAAATTTAAATCCTATTTCTTTATCATTTTCTAAATAATCTAGTGTTTTACTTGCAATTTCTAATATAGAATCGTCATATTCTATTTTTTCTTTAAGTAATTTATCTATACAACTTTCAAATTGATGAAGAACTGCTGATATGTTTTTTCCTTCGTTTAAGTTACAAGAAAAGTCTATGGAAAGTTTAGTTAATGTGTTTCGTATATATGTATCTTTTAAAATTTCAATATGGCTATCAATAGCGTAACTTTGACTTGTGGAGCATATTTCTGTTAAATATCTTAAATAACTCTTTTGCTCTTCTTTTTTTATTTTGCTAAGTATTGAAGGTATATCAACGCTTTTATTTTGTTTATTTAAACTTTTCATAATGCTAAGTATCTCTATGTGTTGTTTTGTATTAAAGATTTTTTCATTTACTTCTTCAAGCTTATATGAAAGTTTTGGTTCTACAATTATACTTCCTAAGATAGATTGTTCTACATGAGTGGCACTAAGATTTTCCATAAATATTATCCCCTTGTTTCTAATAATTAAAGTTTATTTCGTAAGGCTCTATTTCTTCTAATTTTTCTTCTTTAACTATACTTTGCTCGTTTAAGTATCCTTCAAATTTGCTACTAAATAATGTTTCTGGTCTTATGAATTTTTCCATTTCACTATTTATCCATTGGTTGCACTTTATATCTATTACCTTGTAAAAATCTTCTTCTACAAATCCTTCATCAAGACGTGCATTTATAACAGTTTTAGTTTTTTTTGTGTTGCTTTTAAATCTCTTATTTGATTTATCGTTTAAATAATCTATCACTCTAGTATATATATTGTTTTTGTTTAATTCTCTTTTTATATCCTCTCTTTTAGATGTCCCATTTTTCGAATTTTTTAATGTCTTTTCTTTTGGATATTTTATACTACTTAGATCCTTGAAATCACTTATTTTAAGTGCTCCATCTACTGTCTTATATATTGGTTCATTTAATGGCGCATTAGTTTGCATAATTTTTCCTTCTCTTTCTGTTATATATTTGTATATAGATGAACCCCTTCCAAGAGTTGATTTTTTTACTATATCAATTACTCCTATGTTTACAAATTCATCTATAATTCTGCTAATAGTACTCTTTGATAAATTCAAGTCTTTTGCTGCACTTCTTGAAGTTATTTCAAAATATCCCTTTGGTAAGCTACCATTCATTTTGTTGAAGTTTACTTTTTTCATTATGTAGTGATTTAAAATTATTTTGTTGCCTTCATTTTTACAGTCAAAGCTTAAAATGTCTTTATTCATTTTATGAAAACTATAAGCCATGATTTTTCCCCCTAGTTTGTTTTTATCGAACTGTTTTTACGAACTATGTTCTCTTTATAGTTTAATATTAATATGTTTAATATGATTTATCAACATATTTTTAAATATTTTTATATTTTTTACAATCATACGTTCTATTTGTGTTTCATTAATGAAATAATGTTTATATTTTAGTTCAAATAAAAAAAAGGTATTGATTAAATAATCAATGCCTTTTCGTGGATTTAAATGTTGGAGACGATGAATTTTTATTTTATTAAATTTTTTTCCATCTCTATATAAACATTATTAATCATAGTATTTAATAAATAAGAAGATTTGTTGTAATTAACAACATCTGGATGATTAAAAATGGCTTCGTAAGACTGATTTAAACTATTTAATTTTGTTTTTAATTGTTCATCTTTATATCTAGTTTGTAATTTCTTTTGATTATTTATATAATCTTCTAGCTGTTTTCTTAATGTCTTATTTTTATCTATAGCTTTTCTTGCTAACTCAGTTTCTCTATATTCACTAGTATTTTTAATAGCATTTACCAATTGATTAATTTCTCTATCAAACATATATAATCCCCCTTAAACTCTCTCTAATTATAATTTAACTTATTTCTATTTTCACTAAGTAATAACACGTACTTTACAATATGATCCAAATATTTATTATGTTCTCTTTTTAGATTTTATAAAATATATTTTTATTTCTTAGAACATTTTTAGGCTCGTATATATATATTATATAGACAGTAAATATTTTATCCTAAGGGGGTTAGTTATAAATTATGAATTGGTTTAATGAATATTTAAGAATGAATAGTAGAAGTTGTTGTGATATGTCTTGTGATAATCCTATGATGATGCCTGGGCAAATGATGGGTGGACAAATGCCTATGATGATGCCTGGACAAATGATGGGTGGACCTATGCCTATGATGATGCCTGGACAGATGATGGGTGGACCTATGCCTATGATGATGCCTGAACAAATGATGTGTGAATCTGATCCTATGATGATGCCTGGACAAATGATGGGTGGATCTGATCCTATGATGATGCCTGGGCATATGATGGGTGGACATATGATGGGTGGATTTAATCCTATGTTTTCTGGGTTTGGATTTTTTCCATTTGGTTTCTTCTTCCCTCCAATGCATATTCACCATCATCACCATCACAATCGTGATTTTAATGAAGATAGAGAAGAATATGATTTAAATGTATACCCTTATGTAACTCCTTATCACTCATAATATGATTAATTTTTCACTTTTAGACTTGTGTTTATGTAACATTTCAAGCTAAAAGAGTGGGAAATGATATTTATCTACAAACTAGATAACATATTATTTCCCTAATATAAAAAATATTACCTATAATTATTAATTACATACTCAATTTTATCACTGTAGCTTTGTTTGATATTCTATCAAAATATCATGTTATTTTTAAAAATATCCATTCTCAATACCTTCTTTATACTTATTATCTCTATCTACTCTATTGTAAGCAGTATCTTTAAACTCAATAAGTTTATTAATATCAAAGAAATTCTCCTTGATATCCTTTCCACCTGCAATAGATATAATAGCACAATTTTTTACTTCATCAGAATCTGATAACTCTACATAATAATACTTAAGCTCATCCTTAATATTTCTCATGTACTCTACTACCCTTGGAATATAGTATTTAAAATTATGTTTATCTAAAAATTCTACAGCTTCATCTCTAGTCTTAAAAGTATATGTCTTCATAAGTCTCTCCTTTTCAAATTATGTATATATTTTGCTAAATTCTATAAGTTTATATACTCATTATCTCTTCTTTTAAATAATTATTAAATATATATTTGAAAGGGATATTATGTGCTACGGTTTTAGTAAAACCTCCATCTAAACTTATATTGTTCAGTTCTGAAATATGCCTATTATAAAGAAGTGTAGCAACTATAGCACTTAATATAGATCTAATAACTCCATATAGCGTACTTTCAATCATGATAATTTTTTTGATATTTTTAGTACTCATTCCAATTGCCCTTAGGATTGAAATCTCCTTTACTCTTACTATAATATTGCTTCTCACAATGAAAATTATATTTAGATTTAGTAAAATTTTTGAGGTTTTACATTTTTATATTAAAAATACCCATCATAGCATCAGAATTTATAAATACTAATTCAATTTCTCATCTTTAAATTATTTACCAATAAAATAAGAAAAGGATATGTTTTTAAACATATCCTTTAGTTAGATCTATAATAAAATTGTAAACTAATTATCTTTTATTTTCTATAATATTTGATATAATACTTTTACATCTTCCACAGCCTGTACCTGCTTTAGTAACTTCTCCAACTTTTTCAACAGTATCTGCTCCATTTTTTACTGCCTCTACGATTGTCCCTATTGCTACATTTTTACATTTACATGCACTCTTTATAAGAGCTTCTACTTCCTTAAGTTCTTCTTCATTTTCAATAACTATATCAGATATTTCTTTAAGCTCTTCAATAGTTCTAGCTCCTTGTGCTTGAGCCTTTCTAACTTGTAAGTATTTGTTCATTTCTAGTGTCATATATATTTCTCCTAACATTTATTATTTATTATTTAATATTTTAATTTTTAAAAATTTTACTATCTAATGTTTTGTTAATTAGAATGTACTTGCTAATTTTACAGCCTTTTCAAGCCCTGTAGCAATAATTTCTTCTGCTTTATCTTGGAATTTATTGTGACCTTCAATCACTACCTTCTCTATATCTTTTGCTCCGAAGAAGTTCATCATACTTGATACGTACTTAACAGCCATTTCTATTTCAGCTCCTGGTCCTTCAGAATATACACCACCACTTGCGTTTAATAATGCAACTTTCTTATTTCCAATAAGACCTACTGGGCCTTCTGGCGTATATTTAAATGTTTTGCCTGCGCGGTTTAAGTAGTCAATATATGTATGTAGTACAGCTGGGATTGTTAAATTCCATAACGGGAAACCAAATACAACTTTATCAGCTGCAAGGAATTGATCTAAATATTTATCAGCAACAGCTAATACTTTTGCTTCCTTTTCTGTTAAATCAAGTCCTCTACTATCCTTAGAAGTGCCGTTAATCATATCTACTCCCATATATGGCAATTCTTCATTGTATAAATCAAGCTCTACCACTGTATCATTTGGATGTGATTCTTTGAAACTAGCTAAAAAAGTTTCATATAATTTTACACTAACCGCCTGCTCTGCTGGACGATTGTTTGCTTTTACAAATAAAACTGTTGTCATTCTCTTTTCCTCCTATTAATAACTCTTATGCTATTATATATTTACTCACTAGAAATGGAATCGCATTGTAATTGTTCTTACTAAGTCTTCCCATTTTTTAGCGAATCTCATTTCTTTTATAATAAAAACAATAACGATATTTTTATTATCATTGCTTTTTTTTATTCTAAAATTCCATAGGTATTAATTTTTCTTCATTGTATCTTGCTATAGCATATAAAACATCTGATAATCTATTTACATACTTTATTAAAAGTGGGTTTATTTCTTCTAATTTACTAAGAGTTATTATTCTTCTCTCTGCTCTTCTGCATATAGTTCTTGCAATGTGTAAATTTGCTGCAACTAAGCTTGTTCCTGGGACTATAAATGCATTTATTTCTTCTGTTTTACTTGTATATTCATCTATTATAGTTTCTAACCTTTTTATATCTTCTTCAACTACTACTTTTCTTAATTTATTTTTATTTTGAGTAGCTAGCTCTCCTGACACAGAGAATAACTCCTTTTGTATTTTAAATAAAATATTTTTGTCTTCTTCTTTTGCGTAGTTTATGCAAAGACCTATATATGAGTTTAATTCATCTAACGTACCATAAGATTCTACCCTTATACTATCTTTGTCTACTCTATTTCCATCGTATAATGATGTTTGACCTTTGTCTCCTGTTTTTGTATATATTTTCATAATATCACCTCATTAATCCTTTATATTTATAATTTCTTTTTTGCTTAAATCATATATAGCCTTTTGATTACAATGCTTTCCTATCTGTATAGCCTCATTTTTACATTTACTAACTACTGATATGTCTGTATTTAGTCTACCTTTATCAAACCATCCTCCTATATATAGTTTATGATTCTTACCATTTATCTTTATACTTTTATTTGAAACAATGTATTCAATTATCTTGTTAGTATTCATCTCTATATTTATTAAAGGAGTTATACTTATGATATACCCATATTTTGGATTATCAAGCTTGCCATTTTTATCTATTGTTATAGTAAAATTTTTATTATTTTCTATGTACTTATTTACACACTCTATAAATTCTACAGACAATTCAAAACACCTACTTATTATTTTGATTATTAATATTTATTTTCTCATAATTTTACTATTATTAATATTTACATATATACAAATACTATAATAGAAAATACATTAATGTTTTTAATATATATCTGAAAGGAGATTTATTTTATGGCTAATTATAACGGAACAATTAAATGGTTTGACTTAGAAAGAGGGTATGGTTTTATTTCGTCAGATGATGGTGGAGATGTTTTTGTTCATTATTCTAATATAAAAGAAGATGGACATAATAAAGATTTACATCAAGGTCAACTAGTTACATTTGACATAGTTCAAGCTGATAAAGGCGCATCTGCTATTAATGTTAATAAATTTAATTAATAAAAATGTAGGTACTATATATAGTATCTACATTTTTATTATCTTATATATTTATTTTCTTAATTTTTATAATTTTTTATCTTAGTATAAAATATACTTTTATGGTTATATACTAAGCTTATATTACAATTGAAAGGAGATTAGAAAATGAAAAAAATATCATTATTTATTGTGGTTAACGCTATATCTTTATATTTAATATCACACTTAATGGGTAGTGTGCATATAAGTTCTTTTACATCAATATTACTATTGACATTAATATTGGGTTTACTTAACTTAACAATTAAGCCATTAATAAAATTTTTATCACTTCCTATAACTTTTTTAACTTTAGGATTATTTTCTCTAGTTATTAATGCAGTTGTTTTAGAGCTAGCATTTATGATAGTTCCTGGAGTTGATTTATATGGCTTTGTAAATGCTATAGGTGCTTCTATACTGTTATCAATAGCTAATACTATACTTTATAGTATATTAGATTAAATCTAAATAATATAAAATAAGTCTTTTATAAAGTCCTCTTCTACATTCATATATTGATATTAAAGTTTTGCAAGTAATTTTTGGTCTATATCTTGTCTTGTTATTATTATATTATAAATAATAAACAAAAATTGTTAGACTATTTTAGCCTAACAATTTTTTATTTATATGATACTTATAAGTTTATGTTTTAATAATTTAAATTCTCTTTCATCAATAATATTTAAATCAAGTAAATTTTTTAGTTTTAACAATTCATCTATTAAAGTATCTTTTTCTCTACTACGTATTTCTTCTTCTTGACTGCATTGTAAACTAATTTCTATATCTTCATTTATAGATATTTGCTTATTCAAAGTATTTTTATCCTTAAATTCTTTTTTACTTTTTATAATATCTATTTCTTCTATAGTATTTATATCTCTTTGGTTAATTTCATCATCATATACCCTAGAACTCTGTACTCTTACAAGATTATCTACATAACTTTTTATCATAAGAGCATTCTTTAAGCTTATATTTTCATCTTTGTATAGCTCATTCATAGTTTCTTTTAAAGTACTGTAGCTATCATCACTAATTATAAATCCTTTGCAATTTAAAGTATCTACACATATATCATATATCTCATCTTCGTTATACCCTTTAAAGTCAAGATATAGAGGAAATCTATAATTTAGAGATTGATTTTTTAAAACTATATTTTCTATACCATATTTAGTTCCAGATAATACTAATATTATCTTATTTTTATTATTATCTATAAATTTGATAAGCATAGATATTATTTCATTGTAATTATGTTCATTTCTAATTAAATCAAATTTATCAATTAAAACTATTTTACCTATAGACTTATTTAATATATCTTCCAAATCTAATCCACTATTTATTCTAGACACTATTTCATCTTTGTCTATTTCTACAATACTCTTAGATTTCAAAATTCCTTTGCTATAGTACATTTCAGATAATATATTAAGTACTGATTTTTTACCTGTTCCTACATCACCTGTAAATATAATATTTTTATATTTATTTATATTATTTCTTTTACCTAGTTTCTCTCTTTTTTCTTGTAGTTTTATAAGTTTATATTGATTTTTTAGAAACTCTTTAGCCTTGTGGTTTCCTTTTAATCCTTGTAGTTTTTCTTCTAAGTTAAATGTACTTTCATATTCTAATACATTTATTTTTTCTATATCTTTAACAGTTATTAAATTCATTTCATAAACGCTTATATCTTCTTCAGAAATTCTAATACTCTGATTTCTAATTAGACTTTCTACATAATTTCTAACCATTCTACCGTTACCAGATTGTGAATCTGCTTCTTCATATATGGCTTCAAAACTTTTCTTAAGCGATAAATATGCATTTTTAGATAACTTAAATCCTCTATACTCTATTAATTTTATAGACATTTCTAATAATTCATTAGGATTGTAGTCTTGAAATACTGTCCATATAGGAAATCTTGATTTAAGACCTATATTAACATCAAAGAAATCTTCCATTTCTTCTTCATATCCAGCAAGTATTACTACAACATCTTGTCCATAATCCTCTATTAATTTAAGTAATGTTTCTATAGCTTCCCTACCTAATGAATCGTTAGCTAGCGTGTAAGCTTCATCTATAAATAATACGCCGCCTATAGCTTCTTTAAATTTTTCTTCTGTTTTTCTTGATGTTTGTCCTGGTACTTCTGATACAAAGCTAGACCTATCCGTTTCGATAAGCTGACCTACCTTTAAAATTCCCATGCTATTTAACATTTCTGCAACTAATCTAGCTATACTAGTTTTTCCTGTACCTGGATTTCCTGCAAAAACCATATTTAAATTTTGTTCTATTTTTGTATTGACTCCTGCTGATTTTCTTTTTTCTTGTGCCACTATTAATTTATATTGACTTTTTAGTAAGTTTTTAACCTCACTCAAGCCTACTATTTCACTTAACCTTGCCTCTAAATCAAATTTTGTTTTAGCCTTAAAGTTAAAATTATCTCTTTCTAATAAGTCTATTTGCTTTGACTCGTCAGTTAAGTATTTTTTAGAAGCATCAAGTATCGCATTTTCAACTATATTTCTAACAAACCTAGCATTACCTAAATCATTTTTACCACTTATTTGATTTCTAGCAAATAAATCTATTAAATCATGCTTAACATTTTTAGCTATTCTATATCCTTTAGATTTAGCTATATTAATAGCTATTTCATACATTTGTGTTGGAGTATAGTCCTCAAAGTGTATAATATTTGCAAATCTAGATTTAAGACCTTGGTTAAATGTTAAAAATTCCTCCATATCATTTTCGTATCCTGCAAGGATTACTATTAAATCATCTCTATTGTCTTCTATACCTTTAAGTAGGGCATCAACTATTTCCTTCCCTGCCTTATCATCGTCACTCTCACATAAAGAATAAGCTTCATCTATAAATAACACTCCGCCTATAGCAGAATTTATAATGTCTATAGTTCTTTTAGCAGTATCTGAAGCATTTTCAGTTACAAAATCTGCTTTACTAACCTCTTTGTATACTCCTCTAGATAATATACCTAATGCATTTAAATATTCAAACGTAATCCTAGCAGCATTAGTTTTACCTGTACCTGCATTACCTGCAAATATCATATTCAAAGATACCTTAGAAGCCTTAAGTCCTAATCTTTCTCTTATCTTTTGTACTTTATAATTATTTTTTACATTAGTAAGAAAGTCTTTTAAATCCTCAATACCAATTATAGAGTTTAATTTATACTCAGCTTCTTCAAGTGTTGGCATTGAATAGTAATTCAAATTAAATTCTTCTTTATCTACTTTACAGTATATATCATTATCTTTAACATATATTATTATAGTAGTTCCTTCTTTTAACTGTTCTTCTCTTATAAGGTTTGTCAATGGTTTACATAGTTTATATGATACATATTCACTTATACCAAAGTTTGAATCTTTTTTATAAGTTTCTTGTAAGAATCTACATATCCCAAAATATTCATCATCTTTATAATTTTCATTTATATCTAATGTAACTTTTATATCGTATTCTATTTCTTTATTTCTTATAGTTTTTAAAACTTCTTTTTTTACTATTTTATTTCTTTCAATACTATTAAGTGGTTTTGTATGTAATACATTATCTATATTATTTTTAAAAGTTTTATTAAAGTATTTATCTAAATTAAAGTCTTCATCATTGCTAGTATATACTAAAAACTTATTATGACAAACTATCTTATCTATTTTATCTGTATCTAGATTATCTGCTTGTACTAAAAATTTATTTTTTATAATATATTCTTCATTTAAATTAAAACAAGTGTTTGGGTATATACTAGACAATACATCTACTATCTCACTACTTGCTTTTTCTATATTTTTAAACATTACACAAGCAGAATTAGATCCTAACTTTTCATATAACTCTGTTAAGAATGCATTATACCCTAAATTAAAATTATATGACCCTAAATCTATTTCATCTACTTGTGAATTTTCTATTATATCTGTATCTTTAAGATATTCAAATATTAGTCTTATAATAGTTTTTTTCGCTGTATCTTTTTCTCCTACTAAAACTAATACTCCTTTTTCTCCATTTATAAGCTTATTCCTAAAGTAATTACATAAGTCATTTATAAAATCACTTTGACCTATAAGCTCTTTATTTAAACTTTTTTGTATATCTACAAATTTATCATTTATTCGATTCATTTATATCACCTCTCTAAAAACTACGTTCTGTTAACTTATTTACATTTGAATCTCGACTCCGATAGGGTTTACAATGGTTTCATCAAAAATTACATTCCCCCTATAAAAGTAGTCGAGAATATTTCTCATCATATTTAATTAACAGAAGATTACTTTTTACTTATTATATCACTTTTTTTTAAATAAACTAGCCTTAATTTCATCGTTATATTTTTACCATTTAGTATCATTTAATTTTGATTCATTAATATAAAAATTATTAGGTATTAATTCTTTTATGCAAACTTCTTTCAACATACTTCATCACTCCTAATATGTTATTTTGGTTAGATCAATTGTCAATTTAATTATAGTATAATTTATAGTTTCCCATATATCCATGAAAACAAATGCTTTTTTGTACAGTAAAAAGCACCTAGTTTTTTACTAGATGTTCTTTATTCTTTATTAAAAAAGCCCCTAATATTAAGTTGAGTTTTTACTTATTTCTTTACAATTGAGTATTATAGTTACATTATAACATTAGTAATAATTGGAGTAAAAAATATAATTTATAATTTTAATTTGAAAATAATTTTTTATTAATAGTTTTGTCTAATATTTTTCTAAAAATTCTAATACCAAGTACTGCTATAATAGAAATTGCTATTAGATTTGTTTGGTTAGTTGTTAAATTAGGATTAATTAATTCACTAACTAAAAAATAATAGCATAATGATGTAAATACGAAATAATTGCAATTTATCAATATATTTACAAGCTTTTGAATATATCCATGGTCATATCTATTTTTAGATATAATTAAAGATTTACTTAAGTCCTTTATAGATATTATAAAATCTTTCAATCCATATTTTACTAATATACATACTGCTATGCTTATTATATATGGTATGTTGTACATAAAAGTTAGTACTAAAGATATAACTAATATAGATAAAAAAACTATAGTATTGGTTATAGTTTTGATAATTTTTTTACCAAACAAAGCTACTAATCCAATGCCTAGTATTAATTCCATAATAAAATTCCTTTCCTGCTAATACTTTCTTTAATACTTTTATTCTAACATAAATTGTTAGCTTAATTAAAATTATATCCTTAATACAAAAAATTATGCTTAACTAAACTCTTTATCAATATTGCTTACACTAATTTATTTGCTTACAAGCAGTGGCCTTACAAGTAGTGATTTATGCATATAGACTTTATAATAATAATACTTTTAATTGCAAGTTCATATTTACTTAAAAATCATAAAAATAAAAATTAAATATATTGGTTAGTAAAACTTTTATTAGGGAATATATAATAATATAAATTTACCTAAGGAGTTGATATTATGAGAAAGCTTGCAACTTTTGCAGGTGGATGCTTTTGGTGTATGGTAAAGCCTTTTGATAAATATGATGGTGTAGAAAAGGTTGTATCAGGATATACAGGAGGTGAAACTCCAAATCCGACTTATGAAGAAGTTTGTACAGATAAAACAGGCCATATAGAATCAATACAAATAACTTATGATAATGAAGTAATAAGCTATAAACAACTTTTAGATATATTTTGGAATCAAATTGACCCAACTGATGAAGAAGGACAGTTTAATGATAGAGGTCATAAATATAAAAGTGCAATATTTTATCATGATGAAGAACAAAAGAATATGGCTATAAATTCAAAAGAGGAATTACAAAAAAATGGAATTTATATAAAGCCAATAGCTACAATGATAATACCCGCCACAACATTTTATGAAGCTGAGGAATATCATCAAGGATATTACAAAAAGAATAAAGAACACTATGATAGATATTATAAGGGAAGCGGTAGATTTGAATTTGTAAAACGAAATTGGGCTAAGAAAAATTTAACTGATTTACAATTTCAAGTAACTCAAAATAATATGACAGAAAAACCTTTTGAAAATGAGTATAATAATAATAAAGAAGAAGGGATATATGTTGATATTATAAGTGGAGAAGTGCTATTTTCATCAAAAGATAAGTTTGACTCAGGATGTGGATGGCCAAGTTTTACTAAAGCAATAGATAGTGAAAATGTAATAGGTAGATATGATTACTCTCATGGAATGAAAAGGGTAGAAGTTAGAAGTAAAGAAGGAGACAATCATCTAGGTCATGTATTTGAAGATGGACCTAAGGAGCTAGGTGGTATAAGATTTTGTATAAACTCATCATCATTAAGATTTATACAAAGAGATAAAATGAAAGAAAATGGTTATGGTGAATATGAGTATTTATTTAAATAATTAGCATAGAGTTTTTTAATAAAAGCATGTAGATAAACTAATGAAAAAGTTTATCTACATGCTTTTTATTTATTTAAATTTCAAACTAATGATGCTATAAAAAATAAATATATCTACATACCTATAAACATTAGTCCCATGGATATAATGACACCTGAATACAACAAGTCTACTATACAAAATCCCATAATATCTTTTGCACCAAGTCCTGCTATTCCTAATGCTGGTAGTGCCCAAAATGGTTGTATCATATTTGTCCATGCATCACCCCAAGCTATTGACATTGCAGTCTTAGCAGGGTCAACACCTAATGCAGCTCCAGCTGGCATCATTATAGGAGCTTGAACTGCCCATTGTCCACCACCTGATGGTATAAAAAAATTTACTATTCCAGCACTTAAAAATGAAAGCATTGGGAATGTAAATTGATTTGCTATTTCTACAAAGAAATTTGATATTAATATTGCCAATGATACTCCCTGTGCATTTACACCTGTCATCATTCCTATTATACCTGCGTAAAACGGAAACTGTAACATTATAGGTCCAGCACCTTTAGCAGCGCCACTTAGGGCATGTAAAAATCTCTTTGGAGTTTTATGAAGTATAATTGCTAAAAATAAGAATATAAAGTTTACTATATCAAGGTTTAAGTTAAATCCATTGTTTATAAAGAAATATACTATATAACTAAATCCCATTAAAGATATTAATGCACTAACTATTTTACTATTTTCTAGTTTATCTGCTGGAGTCATTTGTTCTCTTGGCATTTCTACAAACATATTATCATCTATTAATAATTTCTTGTCTATCTCAACTACTTTATCACTTGCAGGATGCATTGCTTTGTTTAACAATGGTAGTGTCAATACTAATACTGAAACTATAGCAATATTTGATAGTGAAAATATTGTTTCACTTGTTGAAATACCTTGTGCTCCTATTACACCTGCTGTAGCACTAACAACTACATCTCCTCCACTTGCTATTGTAAGTGGTATAGAACCAGATAACCCTGCATGCCATAATAAAAATCCTGAATAAGCTGAAGCTATCAATAATCTATAATCTACACCTTCAACTTCTTTTGCTAATTCTTTTGCAAATATAGCTCCAATAACTAATCCAAATCCCCAGTTTATTAAACAAGCTAATGAAGATATTAAAGTTACCATTAATATCGCTTTAGTTGGTGTTTTGGGTATTTTTGCTAATTTAGTTAGTACATTTTTAAAAGCTGGAGCACTTGCTAGAGTATGACCTAGTACTAATACTAATGCCATTTGCATAGCAAATGCTAGCAAACTCCAAAAGCCTCCACTCCAATGAACTACCATATCCATTGGTCCTTGTCCTGTAAATATGATTCCTGATATGAATATTGCTATTGTTATTATTATACAAAATAAAAATGGATCTGGTAAATAGTTTTGGACTAAATTGACACATCCATTAGTGAATTTTTTAAACATAACATCCCCTCCCACATAGTTTTTAACCGTAAAAACCTAAAGTCATTATAATTTTAGGTTTCTACAGCTATAAAAAAAAATATCTTTTTCTATATGTCTATGAGAGTTTTGTGAATATATTACCGAGAATGATATATGTGGTTAAAAAATGGTATAATCAAATTAAAAATACGATTAATGGAGTTGTAATATGAGCTATAATTTTCAAACTATAATAAAAAAGATACCAGATAAGTATGCAACATTCGTTGAAATACCTTTTGATGTTGAAAAAGAATTTGGAGCTAAAAGAGTTAAGGTAAAAGCAAAATTCGATGGTTTTGAATATAGAGGTTCTATTGTAAATATGGGACACGGTTGTTATGTTATTGGCATCACTAAAGTTATAAGAAAAGAAATTGGTAAAAATGCTGGAGATAATGTATTTGTTGAGATAGAAAAAGATGAGGAAATTCGTAAAATAGAGTTGCCGCTAGATTTTTCTGATAAGTTAGAGAAAAATGAAAAAGCATTACAGTTTTATAATAGTTTATCTTATTCAGGGAAGAGAAAATACTATCAATGGATAACAAGTGCTAAGAAGCAAGAAACTAGAGAAAAAAGAATTCTTGAATCAATTTTAAAATTAGAGTCA
Source organism: Peptostreptococcaceae bacterium VA2 (assembly GCA_000686145.1). Lineage (GTDB taxonomy): Bacteria > Bacillota > Clostridia > Peptostreptococcales > Peptostreptococcaceae > Romboutsia_D. The sequence continues at coordinate 2,153,667 of JMMB01000007.1, forward strand.
AATATAAAATTATAAAATTTAAAGAATAAGGCACGTTGGATAGAGTTATTATAAGTAAAACATAAAAATAACTCTACCTTAGTTGTTATAATATATATACTAAGATAGAGTTACACTTTATTTATTATTTTCACTAATTCTTTAAGTTTATCTTCGTCAACATTCCCAAAATAGTTCTTAGTTTATTTTTTACTTCTATAAAAAACACCAACTATTATCATTAATGCTCCTGCAATTAATAAATACTTCTTATCTAAAATATCTCCTTTCATCATTGAAAATAAATAAAACTTTCCTAAATATTGTTTCCCTGATCCGTAACATAAAATATAATATAATATAGGAACCATATATCCTACCGCTATATTATCAACTATAGAATATGACAAAATACCTAATCCTCCAAGAAAAATACAAGTTGACATAGTTCCATAAAAATATGGTAAAAAATCAAATGTGCAATTTCCACTCTTAAGATAAACTAAAAATCCTAACACCATAATTACTAAAAACATTATTGCTTGTGTTATTCTTATTAAATAATTTATAGATATAGATTCTTTTTTAGATTTTATCAAATCTTTTATATCCTCATCTTCTTCTGGCATAAATATTGGAACTAATACTATTATCCCTAATAAGGATATATACACATCTAATATTTTAGCAGTATTTAAACTATCTAAATTTTTCACACCCATAATTAATGGTGTTACTAAACACAAACAAATTCCAACTATCATATGAGGAAATAAATTAAATTTTAAATTTACTTTAGCTATTTTTAAACATCTTTCCATTTAAATTTAATTTCCCCTTTCTTTTTATGTCATACACAAATATAGTTATAACTATTAATACTATCCCAAATATAGTATATAAAGCTCTATTTATAACAAGTTCATTAAAAACTTCTTTGTATATATCATAATCCCCGAAAGAATTAAATCTAGGAACTAATCTCATACCTACATTCCCAACTAAATTAACACCACTACTTAACATAGTTAAAAACCACCATATTCCTTGAGCTAAAATTGCAATTGGTCCACTTGTAAGTTCTGTTAATAAAAATCCCATTGAAACTGTAGCTAATACAGTCGGCATAAGCCATCCAAATATAGCTTTTATAAAAGCAAAATAGTCTGCACTTATTCCGTTATTACTTGCACAGTAAATTGATTGCAATGTTGGCGTAATACTAATTAAAATTAAAGGAATTATTATCATAGCTATAATTGCTAAATATCTTGATAATATAATTGTAGCTGATGAACACTGCTTAGAAAAAATCACTTGCTGTGCCTTTGCTCTCTTATCTTTTGATACTCTAGTTACTGCTAAAAATACTGGAAGTATAGCTAAGACAATTCCCATATAATCACTAAATAATCTTGCACAAGCTCTTGATATCTTATCATTATTTATAAGGCTTTCATAATCTTTAAGTACATCATCATAAGTCATCTCAACGTCTGTATTTACATATAAATGTTTAGGATTAAAATAAAAACTTGATCCACCTAAAATATCATCTACTTCACCTATGTATTTTGAAAATTCTTCAAACGTAATATTATCTTTAACCTTTATAAACTCAGCTTCTGCCTTATGCATAGCATTAGTATGGTAACTTTTAAATTTCTTTATTAGTTGAGCTTCTTTTATACCTGTTATATCTTCTAAAAGTTTATAAACTTTAGATATTTCATCATCATTAAGCTTTACTTCTTTATAAAATGTTAATGGATATGTTGTATATGAATTTGTTATAAATTCATATGCTAGTCTATCAACAGTAGACTGCATTATTATATTTTTATCATCACTATATTTAGACCCATAACTTTCATCACTAGGCATAGGTTTTGATATTCCTCCAAAGCTCCCCATTTGAGTAACAAAGAACATAATTATACAAGCTAAGAATATATAATAAGTTATACTTTTTAGTGTTTCCTTACACTCTTTCAAAAATAAAGTCTTAAACATTATCTCATCCCCCCACTTGTATTCATAAGATACATATATGCATCTTCAACATTTGGAAGTGTTTCTTCTGCTCCCTCAAACAAATCAGATTTATTCTTAGCAATAAATCTTACATTAGCATCTGTAGACATCATAAGCACATTAGTCACTATATATTTTTTCTTTACATCTTCAATTTCAGCTCTTGAAATTTTCGCTTCATATATATTTCCATTAGCTTTATCTAAAAGATCTATAACACTACCTTTAAATATTATTTTACCCTCATCCATTACTGCAATATTTTCACAAGTAGATTCTATATCTCCAACTATATGAGTTGATAATATAACTATTCTATCTTCTGCTATTTCAGAAAGTAGATTACGAAAACGAACTCTCTCTTCTGGGTCTAATCCAGCTGTAGGCTCATCTACTATTAGCACCTTAGGATTATGAAGTATAGCTTGTGCAATCCCAAGTCTTCTTCTCATCCCCCCTGACATAGCTTTTACCTTAGTTTTCATATTGTTATTTAAATTAACTTTAGACAACATCTCTGGTATTCTTTCTTTCCTAGACTTTTTATCTAATCCTGATAGCACCCCTAAATAGTCCATAGCTTCATATGCTGACATATTGCTATACATTGAAAAATCTTGCGGTAAGTATCCTATCATTTCTCTTATCTTACTACCTTCATTTACGCTTATACCACATACAGTAATGTTGCCTGAGCTTAAAGAAAGTAGAGTTGCTATTGATTTCATTAATGTAGTTTTTCCTGCCCCATTTCTTCCGAGTAAACCAAACATTCCTTTTTCTATCTCTAAATTGATACTATTTAATGCTTGTTTTTTCCCATAAAATTTACTTACATCTTTTAAAATAATATTTGTCTCCATAACTTTCTCCCATCCTTTATTTTCTAATACAAGTAAATTTTACCTAATAATTATCTATTTTTTATCTACAAAAAAACTTGCACATATAATAGCCCCACCATTTGTGCTATTATTTAAAGATAGTTTTCCTCCATGTTTTTCACATAATGACTTACATATTGTAAGCCCTATACCAAAGTGACCATCTATACCAGCCCTACTGCTGTAATACGGATTTGATGCAAAATATAATTCCTTCTTTGAGAAACCTTTCCCGTTATCTCTTATATAAATATATAAAACATCATTTTCCCATTCTGAAATAATATCAATCTTATCTTTTGTAAATGATAAAGCATTAGATAATAAATTATCTACAACTTGTAAAATAATACTTTCATCAAAATATCCTTTATCCTTTTTTAATTTGTTGTATATATTAATTTCAATATCCTTACTTTGGGTAATTCCATCTATATTTTCTTTTATATTTTGTTCTAATAAATTAAATTCTGTAAGCTTTGGATTTACTTCTATCTCTCCTATATCTTGAATATCTTTCATAGTTTCTGAAAAGTTTTTTAATCTTGTTAATTGAGACTGTATTAATGTAAGATTTTCTAATAATTTTTCTTCTGTTATCTTTCCTTTTGGGTAATACTTAAGCAAAATATCTGTATATCCCTGGATAACAGTAAGAGGTGTTCTAATATCATGGGCAAAAGCTGAATTTAGTTGTCTTTGTGCCTCCATGATACTCCACATATTTTCATTATTAACAATAAGCTGTATTCTCATTTTGTCAAAAGCTTCACATATTTCACCTAGCTCATCTCCACTATTGTAAGCACATGAGAAACTCAAATCATTACGGCTTATCTTCTTAGCCTCTTCTTTTAAAATATCTATAGGAACTTTAATTTTGTTTTTATAAAACATATTAGAAGTAATTATTATCGCAATTATAGAATAAATAACTATCGAATACTCTTTAATAATGCTTGATCCATATAAAATAACTTTATCTATTGGTTCTAACTTAACAAGTGACTCAATGTTTGTGTAACTTTTTATATCAATTGAATATTTTTCATATACGAGTTTTTTCCACCCATCGCAAAAAACTGTGGTTGATATATATAAAACTATTACAGCTATAATAGCTATACATATGTATAAGCTCATGGTTTTTCTTAATGACTGTGCCTTTATTTTCTCTTTTAATTTTAATAACTGCTCATCTATCCAATCCATTTATATCCGACTCCCCAAACTGTTTCTATAATTTTATCATCAGCATTCTTAGTAATCTTCATGCGTATCCTTCTTATATGTTCAGTAATAATACTGCTATCTCCATCTTTATCAAAGCCCCAAAGTTTTTCATAAATATTTTCCTTGGAAAAAATTTGTCCACTATTCATACTCAAAATTTCTAAAATATCAAATTCTGTCTTAGTAAAATTTATTTCATTATCTCTATAGAAAGCTTTTCTATCAGAATAATTAATAACTATTTCTTTTGAAAATTTCACTTTCTCTTTTGTAGCTCTACGTTCTTCACGCCTTAAATGAGCTTTAACTCTAGCATTTAATTCTTCTATACTAAATGGTTTTAGAATATAATCATCTCCACCTACCATAAACCCTTTTATTCTATCACGTTCTTCAACTTTTGCTGTTAAAAATAAAATGGGACAACTAACAAAATTTCTTATTTTAGTGCATACTTCTATTCCATCCATTTGGGGCATGTTCACATCTAGTAATATAATATCTGGATTTATATCTATCTTCTTTAAAGCATCTTCTCCATCATAAGCTGTATAAACTAAAAAATCTTCAAGTTCAAAAAAATCTTTCAAAAGTGATACAATACTAGCTTCATCATCTATAACAAGTATTTTATATTTCATTTACTATACTCCTACTCACTATTATTTTTATATAATAATTAAAACTTAAAAATTTTAACATATATAGTAAATTTTAACATATATTTCTCTATAATTTCACTATTGCTCTATATATCATAAATATGTTCCTAATAAACGCATAAAAATAACTCTACCTTAGTTGTTGTAATATATACACTAAGATAGAGTTGCACTTTACTTGTTTATTATTTTTACTAATTCTTTAAGTTTATCTTCATCAATTTCCCCAAAAGGATTGTTATCAACTCTTATCGCTGTTCCAAAATGGAAATCTGTAGCATTAGTTGTCTCTTTAACTTCTTCTATATTATTAAACCCAAGACCTCCACCTAAAAGAATGTTTATATTCTCAGATTTGTTAATCATCTCTTTAATAATTTGTGAATTATCTTTTATCTTTCCTTTTCCACCTGATGTTAATATGTTTGTTATACTTTTGTATTTGTTAAGTATATTTAAACTCTCTAAAACATTAGTCTCATCTATTGCTTTATGAAAAGTTACATCTAGCCCCATGCATTTATCTAAAAGTCTTTTCAAACTTTTTTCCTCTATGTTGTTGTTAATATCAAGGCTTCCAAATACAACACCATTAGCTCCAAGACTTTTAACTATTTCTATATCTTTTTCCATTATAGCTATATCTTCTTCACTATAAACAAAGCTTTTTGCATGATGTCTTATCATAACGTTTACAGGTATATTAACACTTTTAACCACGCTCTCTATAAGCCCAAAACTTGGTGTAAGTCCGCCTTCAGTTAGTGCACTTACAAGTTCTATTCTATCTGCCCCACATCTTTGTATGGCTTTTGCATCTTCTACGCTCATTCCTATTATCTCTATCATGTCTGCTCCTTAGTTTTATGTATATTTATGTATATTTATTAACATTTACAATTTGCCCCCCTATAATTAGATTGATGATATATAAAATTTCAAACTAATTTATAGCAATTGCATACTTTTGAATATATTATATATCTGATTAGATTATATTGCAAATACTTAATATAAGCACAAAAATACTTAATCAATTTATAGGTATTAAAGGTATTGTACAGTTAATATAAATTATAAATATGTATATACTAAGCTTGTTTATATATTAAATGTTTTTTAAATTTAATTTTAAATCTTACTAATAAAACTATATAAACTACCAAAGAAATTACTGCTACATATGAAATACCATTAAAAATGCTCCTAACTCTTGATACGGAGCTATAATCTAATCTAACTTCGTAACTCCCCCATTTACCATTTTTATTTGGAACCCCTATGTTATCCCCTCTCGTAACTAAATAATGACTTTGATTTGAATTATCACTATAGCTATAAACAGGTTTTTTATCAGGATCTGTAATAATCTCAAAATATCTTACATACTTAAATTCTTTATCTTTTAATAATTTTTCAATTTGATCTTTATATGTTTCTGGCTTATTTATATTTTTTTCATGTTCAATCTTATAAACTTCTCCACCTAGCCTATCTGGTATATACTCTATTTTAGCAATTAATTTATTACCATAAACCATAGTTGCAAGACCTAATATTAGTGATACAACAAAAATATTTCTAAAAATATTTATAAATCTTTTATTTAATTTTTCATTGTCCTTTTTACTTTCATTAAGAGCCTTATGTAAATCCTTTAACATCTCAGTTCCATCATCAAACTGATTTATAGCTTCAATTTGCGCTTCTTCTTCTAAATAACCCTTAGCAATAAAGTCATTAGCTGACGTTTGTAAATGCCCTCTTAGCTCTTCTTTTAATTCTTTAACTTCCTTACTTTTATCATTTTTATATAACGAATTTAAATATTCATCAATTTTTTTCATAGTTTATCGTCTCCCCTTTAAAAATTGGTTCATTATATTTTGCACAAAGTCCCATTCTTTAATCTTTATTCCTAAATCTATTTTTCCTTCATCGGTTATATTGTAATACTTTCGTCTACTACCTGCGCCTTGCTCAGTACCCCAATAAGATTTTATTGACCCCTTAGATTCAAGTCTTTTAAGCGATACATACATTGTTCCATCTTTTAACTTAAATGTTGTTTTCTCTCTAACTATTTTTGCTATTTCATATCCATATGAATCTTTTTCATCTAAAATAGATAAAATCAAAGTATCTATATGCCCTTTTAAAACTTCTTTATTTAATTCCATAGTATCACCTCCTTTTTTGATATACCTCATTATACGAGGTAGTTATATTTATATACTAATCTATAATACCTCGTAATGCAAGTGTAGTTTTTAAATTTACCTAAAATAGGTCACTTTAAAAAGATTCTCTCTTAATCAATAAAATCTTATATAATATGTGACCGAATATATATGAAACTATTGCGAGGTACAGTGAAAACTGTCTATGATGTATAATTATAATTCTAAAATAATATCTAAATAAAAAAAGAGTAAGTTGTGACTATTTATATAAATAGTCACAACTTACTCTTTTTTAATTACATAAACTATCCTCTAAAAATACATTTCAAACACTAATATGTATTACTTTACTTTTGAGTATTTAATTGATTCAATATAATAAGAAATTGTTTGAACTAGCCATATAATTATTACTATTACCATAGGCATAATACCAAAACCCCATAAATCATATCCTACAATACAGAATACCCAAAGTATAATACATGTTATAGATACAGATTTATATGCTTTATAAGCACTCTTAAATATACCTAATTTTATGGATTCATCACAGCTATCTAACCATTTTTTAGCAAATTTCATATCGTATACACTACCTTTTAGCAAAGGATTAATTTCTTTTTGTAAATTAATTACTTTCTTTTGAATTAACGTAGAAGAAGTAAGGCATAGTATAGTTCCTATTGAGAAGCAAAGATATTTTATAATGCTAATACCACCATTTACATCATCAAAAGGTAGTAACATACTTGCTATTCCTAAGAAGAAATATACAAAAATTAAATTTACAGAAGTAAAGAAGATTAGATAAGATAACTTTTCTTCTATTTTGTCTATTGTATCGTCATCTTCATTTGTTTGTTTCCATAAATCATATTCTTTTTTTGAATTAGTATAAACTATTTTACTTATTATCATTACTAGTATAGAAAGTACAAGACTTGCAAATGGTGTAATTACCTCTAGTGTATTTACTAACAAACTAGGTACACTCTCTCCAAAGGCTTGTTTTAAATTTCCAAACATAGCAAATAAAATTTCTTCGGCAATTAAAAATATTACTAGCATAATAGCAAAACCTTTAAAAGCTTTCCTATCTTCTTTTTTGATTTCATTGACACGATTGTTATTCATTAACATCATCCTCCTCATAACTAAAAATATCTTCCACACTTACATTGAAAATCTTTGCTATTTTTAATGCTAAAGTTACTGAAGGAGAATAGTCCCCACGTTCAATTTGGCTTATTGTTTGCCTAGACACTCCAGCCAAACTACCCATCTCCGTCTGATTTACATTAATCTTAGCTCGATATTCTTTTAAACGATTATTTAATGGCATATAACCCCTCCTGACTATTTACATTGTCATAATGACAATTATATTTGTCATAAATAACTATAATCTATGACAGCTATAGTTGTCAACAAATATAACTATTATTTTTTATACTATGTATTTTATCTTTAACTTTTAATGGTCTTTTATAACCTCTTTTGAAAGCTTAAAATAGATAGATACTAGCAAATAAGTTATAATATAGATATAAAAATTTAGTTAATATCAAAGGGGAAATTTACTTGAAGAAAATAGTAAAAGTTTTAAGTTTAGTAATATGTTGTGTAGTTATAATACTTGCTTATATTTCAGGTTCATCTAAAATACTTAACCCATTTGTAGGGCTTAAAGGTATTGTTCTGTTGACTGTAGGCGATGAAAAAGTCGAAAAAATTTCAGATAAACCTTTAAGATATATAAGCAGATCTTATGAGGATTTTACAAATTATATGGAGTCTGAAGGTTATGTAGTAGAACAATTTGGGAGAGGTTTTGATTTGCAAAAGGGCAATTATAGAAACCTTGTAGTGGCAGAAGGCATGGGGTCATACAATATCTTTAGCGAATAAAAAAAGAGAGGTAACCACACCTCTCTTTTAAACACACAAATCCAAATACCATAAAAAGGTAAATGAGAATATATATTATTATAGCATATTATTTATTTTACAATTATTAAATCTAATATTTATATAGAAAGTTATCAATAAATATCACTATTATTTTTCATACTCTGTATTTTATCTCTAACTTTTAATAGTCTTATATAGCCTCTTTTGTAATAGGAATAAACACTTAATAATATTAATAAGCAAATCATTATTACTTCTGAAATTCCACAATTGTAAACAGCTAAGCTCACATTAAGATTTTTAAAATATGGAATAAAAATTGAAGATATAAAAATAAGGCTATTCCATAAAATATGCGAAATAAAAGTATAGACCACACTTTTTGTCATTACATATATAATTGCTAAAAAGATACCCATGATTAGAGTTCCAAGAATTCTAGATACGCTGTAACCGTGATAAAATCCGAATATTATAGATGATAGTATAATAAATATTATTACATCTTCTCTTTTCTTAACAAAAACTTTATACAAAGTAAATCTAAAGAAAATTTCCTCGGCTACAACCCCAATAGTAAATGCAATTGTAGAAAGTAAAATAGAATAACTATTTATATAAGTATTCTCATTGCTTATATCTTTAATAAAATTACTAATTGATAGTGTTTTGTCAGGATTAATCATAAAGTCAATTTGATATATGAATACACAAATAATTCCATAAATACAAGAAAAAAATATTGAATATAATAATTTATTCATGCAATCATCTTTACTAAGTTTAATTTCTATAAATAACTCATTGTAGTTAACATTGAAAAATAATTTTCCTACTAACATAAATAATACTAATAACGTAATTGCCGAAAGAAAAATACCTAGTGAATTCATTTCAAAGAAAATTTGTATATCCCCCGTCATAAGTAATGTTAAAGTACATATAAGCCCTAGAAAAACAGCTATAATTATAGGTTTACTTTTCTCTTTAGCGTTACTTATAAAATTATTTTTTTCATTTTATCCCCACCCCAATATAATTTCATTTTACATTCCAATCATACACATTAATTATATTACATTCAAAACAAAATAATCTAATTTTTTAAACTTATAAACTGTAAAAATATAATCTTTTCAATATAACTTAATCAGCAACAAAAAAAGAACCGATAACTGTGATATAATAATTCACACGTTATCGGCTCTGCGTCTTAGCGTCTGGCTCTTTAATAACATTAATATTTAGTTCTTTTACATTTATTAGTGTTTCCTGTTTGCATTTTGGACAAAATAGTGGAAAGTTTTCAATAACCGTATCATCACTTATCTTTATCCTTGTTTTATTGCCACAAATTGGGCATAATAACCATTCGTATTTAAGCACTCTACCATCCCTCTTTAGTTTATTTTTTTGTTTTATCAGTAGCCTTTTTTATAGCCTTATTAACTTCTTTATCAGCAGATTCTTGGTAAATATCAGCATAAGTTTTTGAATCTTTAATTAACTCATCACAAAAAGCTGCTACATCATTTCCAGTCACTTCTAATACACCTTTTCCTAATAATACACCTTCTTCAAAGAAATCAACAATTCCCGAAAGTAAATCTATACCTTCAGTTAACTCAACAGGGCCCACCTTGAAAAGATATTTTTGAATTTCTTTATAAACAATTTGATAATCTTTTGGAAGTGCTTTTATACGTGCTACATGCGCTTTCCATTCTTTTTTACCTTTGATTATATCTTGTATTCCCATTGTATCCTCCTATTTGCCTAATTTTTTTGCTATATTATTATTTAATTGCTTACGCCACTTGTCACGGAAAGTATTTGAACCTTCTTCACCAACTAGCGCCAAGCAAAAGCTTTGGATATCATCACCTAAAGCACTTTGTACACTCTGACCATCTGCAGCTGTCTCTTCAAGAATATAAAGAGCACTATCCATAATTGGCATTAAGTTACGACCAGTAAAATCAGAATGATACCAAAGATTTTCCTTGATTTTTTCCCATGCCTCTTGATAATCTGCTGGTAACTCTTTTGCTCTAGCTTCAAAACTTTTAAATTCTTTTGTCATATCATTACCTGTTATTTTATCCCAAAATGTCATTACTTCATCTCCTTTAATTCATTAATCTTCGTTGAAACAAATTCCCATTTTCCCCAAAACTTCTTCAATTCCTCATGTCCTGCATCATTTAGTGTGAAAAACTTTCGTGGTGGTCCCATATCAGATTTCTTTTTTGTAGTTTCTACCAGCTTATTTTTCTCAAGTCTCACCAATATAGTATAAACTGTCCCATCTACAACATCTGAAAATCCAAGTTTATTTAACCTTCTAGTAATTTCATATCCGTATGTTTCCTCATGACTAATAATCTCAAGAACACAACCTTCCAGTACACCTTTTAGCATTTCTGTTATATTTTCCAAATAATTCACCTCTTCACTATATAGTAATACTTGTATTCAGTATTACTTACTACCACTATATAGTATCACCGTGTAGCGGTGATGTCAATATAATCTATTCATTTTTTTATACTCATTTTTACTATGAGGTTTTAAAATAAATTTCACCTAATATATACTTTGTTTTTTATTAATTTTCAACGTGTGATGTATCTGCTTCTAATATAAATTTATAGTTATCTTCATTGCACTCTAATATTGTCACACATGTATTTTTTATATATGGAGGATTCCAAAAATCTTTTATCTCATAATCTTTGACAATTGCATATATAGCTTTTATAACTACTGTATGTGTAACTAATAATATGTTTTCACCCTTATTTTGATTTATAATATCACTTAAAGCGATTTTAACTCTATTTATAAGTGATTCAAAAGTTTCTCCACCTATTGGCGTATATAGATGAGGCTCATTCCAAAATTTATAATGCTCCTTTTCATAATCTCTTACAACATCATCACTATGCATACCTTCCCATACTCCAAAATTCATTTCTTTTAAGTTTTCATATATTTCTACGTCTATCTCTCTATCACTTTTTATAAGTAATGCTGTGTCATATGCTCTTGTTAGTGGGCTCGTATATATATAATCTATTTTAGTATCTTTTAAGCTATTTCCTAGATTCAGTGCTTCTTTTTTACCTTGTTGTGTTAAATTTGAATTTTTAGCTCCTTGCATTCTACCTTCTACATTCCACTCTGTTTGTCCATGCCTAGTTATATATATTTTCAAATTTTATACCCCCTAAATATTATCTATTTTAATTTACTAATCACCTACATTAAGTTCCATAGGCGTATATCTAATCCCATTTTTAACTTGCTCTATGTCTGTATCAACAAAACCTATTTTCTTATAAAAAGATCTCGCATAAGAAGATGAATTAAGTTTAATTTTATCAGCATCAAACTCCATAAATACATTTTTCACTAATTTAAATGCTTCTCCTATATCATCAAATTCAATATTTTTGATAACATAATTACTCATTGTAGCTACCCCCTTACACATTTAACACTTATGTAAGTTAATTATAGCAGAATTCAATTTTTTACAAACATACACTAAAATATATGTTTTAAAACACAAAAATGGGCGTATAAACCACCCATTATATATTACTAATTGTTTAATAAAAAATATTGATATACTGCCCAAGCTTGATGTTCTAAAAATAGATTTTCATAGCAATCTTTTTTATTTAACCATATTAATTCATGATCTTTTTCTATTGGTTGTGATACCTTTTCTAATACTTTCGCAAAGTAAAAATATCCAATTCCATGCATATAGTACTCTAAAGTATCCGACCAATGATACTTATCCCCTTTACATATAAATTCTTTGACAGCAATAGATAATCCTGCTTCTTCTAAACACTCCCTTTTAATACATTCCTCATGTGTTTCATCATCCTCTAAACCACCACCAGGTAGAAAGTATCCAGTTGGCGTTTTTACAACAGCAACGTTATATTTATCATCTAATATAATCGCGTATGCACCTACTCTATCTTTATACTCTATCCCTATTGTTTTTTCTCCAAATGATTTTTCTAATACCATCCTCAGCACCCCCCTCTTTTAATTATATAAACTTTCATAGATTAGTATGTGTTCATAAAAAAAGAGCAATATTTATAATATTGCTATCCTGTTACTACTTATTTGTATATCCACACCATATTAAATCTACTTGCTAAACTAGAATCTATCTAGCAAAAACGCAGTTTGCCCGCTACAACACTTTGAGCTAATGTCATAGGGCATTTAATTTCTAATAATTCTTCTCTAGTCTTCATTATATCTATCCTGTCATAGTACGTTTTTCTGTAATATTCACAAAAAAATCGTACTGTTTATCATTATGTATAAGTATATTATAATCTTAAATCACACAACATAATCAAATATACCACAACATAATAGTTATTGTTTTGTGAAGAAGGTATGGCAAAAAGGTATATATTTATTCTTGAAAGGGTGATTAGGCGTGAATAGTATATTTAATAGAACTAGCGTTAGAAATTATTTAGACAAAGTTGTTGAAGATGAAAAAATCGAAAAGATTTTGAGAGCAGCAATGGCTGCACCGTCAACAGGAAATCAACAGCCGTGGGAATTCATTGTAGTAAAAAATAAAGCTACCCTAGAAGAATTAGCTTTATCTAGTCCCTATTCAAAATGTGCAAAGGACGCACCTTTTGCAATAATTCCTTGTCATAGAAAAAATGGTTTAAAATATGAAATGTATCTTGATATGGATATGAGTGCTGCCTGTGAAAATATACTTTTAGAAGCAGTAGAACTAGGATTAGGTGCAGTTTGGATAGGTGTAGCACCTCTACAAGATAGAGTAGAAGAAGTAGCAAGGATACTGAATGTATCTGAAAATTTAGTACCCTTTGCAATTATTCCATGTGGATATCCCGCAAATGAAGTGAATCATCAAGACAGATTTGATAAAAGTCGTATTCATTATATAGAGTAAGTATTCTATCATCTAAAAATAGTATCTTGAGCTGATAGTAAGTGAGTTTAAAACACTCATCGGTTCTCATTAATTAATAGTGGCAAGCTTTAGCTTGTCACTATTATTTTTTGCACTATTGGCGAAAGTAAGATAGAATAATTATTTATATAAGTATTATCATTTCTTATATCTTGATAAATTTACATTTACAATATCCACCAAAGAGTTTCCCCTTCTTCATATTTTTTAAATCCACAACGTTTTAAAATATTTTGAGAAGCCAAGCCTTCTAAATCAGTTTCAGCAATTACATTTATAACACTATTTTGCTTTAATGCCCATTCACACATTTCTTTGACGGCTTCTGTCATATATCCATTATGCTCAAATTTTTCACCTAATCCATATCCAATCTCAACCTCACCATTTTTATTTGGAATACCTTTGAATCCTGCTGAACCTACTACTATCCTATCATCCTTACGAACTAATAAGAAAAAGCTATGCCATAGATAGCTGTCAGAGTTTTTTATAGCTATCTCATACTGTTGTTTTACTATTTCAAGAAAAAAACCTTCCATTGCTTCAGCTTCATAAAAACAATTTAATTCCTTTTCAAGCACAGCAATATCACAAATCCATAGTTTCAACTGTCTAGGAGTTAATGGAATCAACTCTAAACGCTCAGTTTCTAATACCATTCTCAACACCCACCTCTTTTAATTATATAAACTTTCATAGATTAGTATGTATCCATTGAAAAATGACTTAAAATAGGTCACTTAAAAAACTGTACATGAAACTAAAATAATCTTTTCATATACAGCTTTTTATTTATCAATCATAATTTATTTATCAGTCATAAATGGATTTACCTTAATTGAAACAAAACAATATATTATAAAAGCAAGTAGTAATAACATTATTACTGCCCCAGAATTTTCATGTAAATCAAGCTTGCAAGTGATAAACATAAAATTAAGATTATTTCTATAGTCACTTTATTTTATATTAAGTGTATATAATTCAATTGTGAACTTATTTTCATTGTAGCATTCACTCAATGTATATGCTATATTTATAGCATTTTGTCACCTTTTACTTTTATGAATATATTGATATTACTTTAATATCAATATATTCACAGATTTGGAAGTATTATAATTTATCATAATTATATTATTTGAATTTTAGCGAATTGCACCATTTTTAAAATTATCATACCATTGTTCAAGTTCTTCATTACTATCAACTTCTAATATTTTAAAAATTTCATAAGCAAATTGAACAGAAGCAGTTTCATTTGCAGTGATAACTTGATTATCAACAACTACCTGCTCATTAATATAAAACGCTTCTCCCTTATATTCTCTTTGTTGTTGAAATAATTCAAGACTATCTCCTGTATGATTTATATTATCAAGGAATCCATGCTTACATAGGAAAGTAGTTGCCCCACAAATAGCAGCTATAGGAATATGTAATTCCATTATGCCTTTAATAAACCCTGCTATTTCTCTATAATCATTTTCTTCCCATGAAAGTCCTCCAGGTAGAATAACCATTGCAAGGTTATTAAAATTTTGATAATCATTTATAGTATAGTCTATAGATGCATTAATACCTCCCATTGATTTCTTTGGAAAATCATCAATTGCAATTGTCTTAACATTATAATCTGAAAAAGAATTGACAACTGCAATAGCATAACTTGCTTCCCAATCATTCCATTGTTCTGTCAATACAATTAGTACTTCATTTTTAATATTATTCATTGTATCCCCCTTGTATTTTCAATATAAGTTTCAAATTCCTATTTATCTAAGATATAATCAACTCAATACCTCCTATATACTACTTTTTATATATTCAGATTTTAAAATATTATAATAAAGTGTCCTAACTTCTTTATTGTCTAACAACCTTAAATTTTCATCTTTTGTAAATTTATATTTAAATCCACACTTCTCATTTACCCTTTTAGAATTATTATTAAAATCAAAATGCCCACACCATATTAAATCTAAATTAAGTTCATTAAATCCATAATTTAATAAACAATTTACAGCCTCTGGAGCATAACCATTTCCCCAATAAACTGGATTTAATACATATCCGATTTCTCTTTGCTCTAAATCACAAAGTTCTTCATCTGGTTTTCTATTATGTAATCCTATACTACCTATAACTTTATTTTCAGACTTTATAACTATTGCATAAGTATCATCATTGCTAGTGAACATTTTAATTATCTCTTTACTTTCATCCTCATTTTTATGAGGTTTCCATCCAGCATTTGGTCCAACTAAACCACTTTTAGCGTATTCATATAAATCAGAACTATCACTTTCTCTCCACTCTCTTAAAATCAGTCTTTCGCTGCTTAACATCTCCATAAAATATTCTTCACCCCTCTTTAATATCCTATTTGCAATAAATTATAGCTCAATATACGAATTGTAGTCTACAAACTAAAATATATTTTTTTTAAACACAAAAAAAGGAGCATTTGCCCCTTGTTTTATTTGATATTCTTAATTTTCTTTTAATCCATATTTATTAGCACAATAAATTATTTTAATCGTTAAAGAAATCGTAGCAATACTTTGTGCCGTATCAATTATATCTGCATACTCTACTGCAACCACTCTAATTATTGAGAAAAAAATAAGAATCAAATTATTCTAAATACATAACTAGTTAATTTTTTTATATCTCTGTAACCTGTGAGGTACAAGACTAAATAAAAGTAAAGTAGGTACGGTAACTATCATATAAACAGCCATATTTAAAATTGAGTTTTCAAATTTCATTTCACTTTGTAGCATCATTACTATGAACAAAACTAAGAAAGTATATATAAATGAATAAATACTCGGTTTTTCTCTATATTCAGATTTACAATCTTTACATTTTATCTTTCCTCTTAGAGTGCTTTTTAATCTATCTTTAAACGTAAATTTGTAATTACATTCAATACAATTTTTCATATATTCCCCTCCAATTACTTTTTAACCATTGATAAGTATAGCCTATAAACAACCACACCTTAGTATTTTTAACATTTTGAGTTCTAAGATGCGGTTGTTTATTTAATTTGCTGTAAATTGTACGTAATATAATTAATATTGTTTATTAAATCTACTTGGTAAATTGGAATTTGTAAGTATATCTATACTTACAATTCTTTCTTCAAATAGACCATGTCAGTTAATCGCTTTCCACATTCATAAATTGGATTATCATAATTTTCTATAAAGAAATCTTTAATTCTATGAGATTCTATAAATCCACATTTTTCATAAAAAGGTACTGTTAAAGGGCTATCACCTGTTCCTACATACATAGTGTCACAATCATTTTTAAAGTATTCAAAAACATACTCAACCAATTTTTTTCCATATCCCTGACCATGAAATTCTTTATAAGTAGCAATATTTTTTAGTTCAGATGTTCTATCATCTTCTTTAGTCACTACACAAATTCCTTTTAAACCATCATCATATATTGCAAACATAATACCTCTTTCAATGTATTTATCAATCATATTTTCTTGTTCATCTGCTAATAGTAGCAAATCTAAAAAATGTTTTTTATTATCCTTTACTATTTCTATTTTCATTTTAAAACTCCCTAATATAAAATAATCCCATCTCCAAATTCCTATTTATCTACATGATATCAAAAGTACCTTTGTTTCGTATTATATAATAATTTTAAACTTTCTTACATTTTATACCACATAGTTGCAATCAAAACGAATACAACAAACATCTTCTTCCTTAACCAAAATTCAATAAACCAATCTTTTTCTTTGTCGTCTTTCCATAAAAGCATATTTAACCCAATTATTAGATTGAGATAAATACGATTCCTTTAAGTTAGCATTAAATTTTCGCCAAAACTGCGTACTGATTTGGATATTTCTTTTTTGAAAATTTATAAGTTCAATTTCTTGTCCTATAATTGAAAAATCTTCTAATTCTTGTATAGAATAATTCATTTCTTTTCCTTATGTGCTGTAATAATTGTGTAGCTATAGCCATTTACAGTTATGATAACACCCTCTATATTAACATACCAGTTTTTACCGTTTCTTATCATAGTAGCATGAGGTGATTTTATTTTGTTTTTACACCAGTCAACTACACTATCTGTATCTAAAGAAAGATTTTTCTTAATTCGAATAACCCCTAATTCTGTTGTATGTAATTTATCCAAATTTATAAGTAGTTCATTGCTTACATTCATTTTTATAATCACTCCATATCTTTGTCAAATTCCTATTTATCTACATGATATCAAAAGTACCTTTGTTTCGTATTATATAACAATTTTAAACTTTCTTACATTTTATACCACATAGTTGCAATCAAAACGAATACAACAAACATCTTCTTCGCTTAACCAAAATTCAATAAACCAATTAAATATTAAATTAATAAGAATTATAAAATCACTTTTTAATCTGCTCGACAAGTTGGAATTTGTTTTGTAATATATTAAATTTTCCGATTTCCTTGTATATCAATTTTTTTTCTCAATGCTAATTCAGTAGGAATTATAGGGCTTAGTAAAAAAAACATTTGTATAGAAGTAAGCACTAAACTATAATTACTTATACTATTTTTCTCTTTTCCGATTAAAAGTAACATTCCTACCACTGAGATAAGCAATAAAATACTTCCCATATAAATCCATATTCTACCACAATAATTGTGAGCAAACGCCCAGGTTTCTTTGTTTCTTGTTGACATAGGTGTTCTGTATCCAAAAAATCCATTTATATTTTCGGGTGCATTTTTACTAAAATACTTACCAAATATAATCATGGTAAGTGGGATCAATAAATTCATAGTAAATATAAAAATCCAAAACTTCATTCTATCCTCCCCTTTTTTCACTTCACAATATATAACAATTGAGACTTTCTTACTATAACTTAAATCTCAATTACAAATTCCTATTTATCTATATGATATCAAATATATTTTAATTTTGCATTCCAATCATACACACTATATTTACAACCATTTTTGTTACTTTTTATTTTCTTGAATATATTGATATTACTTTAACATGCAAGCTTTTCACAGATTTTAAATCATTATAATTTCCTTGTAATTAAAAAAATTACCTAGAATATGTCACTTTAAAAACTTAAAAACTATACACGAAAATGTTGTTTTAATTTCATGTACAGTTTTAATTGCATTATCAATACTTTTACATATCTTATTAGCTGAATTAAATATGTTCAAGAAAATATATGCTTTATTGAACAAAATAAAACGATGGTCTATCTAGTTAGTTGACTTTATTAAATTCAATCACATCACCAAGCAATTCTATGTGATTATTGTTTATAATAATAGCTCCAGTATCTTTAATAGCATAAACTATTCGTTTTTTTTCATCCAATACTCGATTTATAGAATACTTTTGTATATCAGTTTCATTGTAATGAACTTCAATGTTAAAATTTTTTATTATATCCAATCCTTTATTGTATGAAAAGGTACTATAATCTTTATCAGGAGAAATATGATATTCTTTAGTTTGTATCATAGCACCAGCACTAGCACCTATTATTATCCCTTTGAACGTTTCTATATATTTTATTAAACCTAATTCTTCCAATCTATCTATTGTTTTATCTGGAAGTCCTCCTGTAAAGAATAAAATGTCACTTTTCTCTATTCTTTCTCTGATATTTTCTTTTTCATTTAAGAAATAATTTATCCAACTAATATTACATTCTCTAATACCATAACTAGCAAATGGAGATACTACTTCATTATAGTATTTTCCATAATTGGGATTGTATGCTTTCTGCCAATCTTCATCACTACTTATTTGGTTATCATCAAATGATAAAGGAAATACTAATACTCTATGATTACTATTAATAATATCTTTTAGGCTTTCATAGCACCAGTTTTCATCAAAATTATATCTACTAAGTAAGATATTTATCACCTTTTAGCCCCCCCTTATTTTAATGAGCTATTTTGTATAAAGTATAGCTATTATTAATTTAATTATAGCAGAACTTATTATTGCCTATATGTTCACTAAAATAGATATTTTGATAAACACTTATTTTTATATGTTTTTGTCACTTTTTAACTTTTATTATTATTTAGATTTAATTTCATAACTTGCAGCCTTATAAGTTATAGCCTTTCCTTTTGAATCATCATTTTCATACTGAACAACTTCAACCTTATGAGTTCCTTCTTTTAATGCATCCTTTTCTAATGTTAAACTTGTTTGATTCATTTCTCCAAGTTGTTCTTTTGTATTAAGCATACCATCTACATATATGTATGATAATTTACTTCCATCAAAAGTTTCTGCATCTAGCCCTATTTGGCTCATCATTAAATCTTTATCAGCAAATAAAACTGGAACATTCCCATCTTTAGAAGTTCCTCCTTCTGTTGATAATACTATTGTTCCATTTCCTAATTCTTCACTAAGTCCTTCTGGTATATCTTTTTTAGCCACAGTTTCTTGTTTTGTAGTAGTTTCTTTCTTACTAGAATCTTCTTTAGAAGTAGGATTTGTTTTGTTTGAGCAACCCATCAAGCTCATTGATATCATAGCACATAATGCTAAACCAATTATTTTACTATTAATTTTCATATATTACACTCCTTAATTTATATTTACACATATTATCTATAGTATATGCTATCGGCTATGTCTAATTTTGTATAAATTTGTATTTTTTTAAAAAATTTGTAGATACACCTTTGAGTTCCTGCATCCATAATTTAAGATTATTCGCTATATTTTAACATAGTCTTGAAATAGGATAGCAAAATATAGGCTGGTACGTATACTCTTAGACAATTTCATTAAAAATAACCCATTAAAGTATATTAAGTAAAATACTACTTTAATGAGTTGAATCCGAAACAATTTAGAATAAATTTTTATTTATTTAAATTAACAATATTAGCTTCTTTTATATATTCTTCTATTATACTTCTCCCTACATTTAAATAACTTATACATTTATCAATTATAGCTGCATCACTACTAACTACTCTATCTAGTTTTTCTAAAATTACATCTGCATTATTTACTAACTCAACTTCAGTTTTAATTTCCCAATTTTGTGCACAATCTAGTATTTTATATTTCAAATTACCTGAATTAGAAACTGGAGAGTCTAGGTAAAACATAACTTCTTTTGCATTATATTTATTCAAAAATTCTCCTATTAAATTTAGTGCTTCATCTGTTTTATCAATAATTTTATATGTTCCTCTAAGTCCTGCTAAATCTCTAACATTTCCATCACTACCTATAATTAAAATTCCTCCGGATAACGCAACTTCTAATGTTATTATCAAATTAAATCCATCTATATATATAGGACCTTCACTTATTTTATCTATAGGAAGTTTTTTTGATTGTCTTATTAGTTTCTTTTCCTCTGAGCACATAGCTCTTTTTAGTGCGTCTCTTTGTCTTAGTGAAAATTGGTATCTATCTCCTACAAAATTTACTACTGGCTCTATTTTATATTCTCTGTTTATTAACCATTCAATTTCTTCTTGAGCTTTTTTTAATCTTGTTAGTTCTTTATAAGAAAACCATCTTTTATCATTTTCATTAAATCCTCTTTTAGATACTTTAGTCATACTGTGATTCACCACCTTATCGTAGTTATACAACACACATAAAAAGAAGACTTTTAAATTTAAAAGTCTTTTTTATTTCTTAGTATAGCTCTTATAATAATAAGTTATACCTAACTAATGATCCGATTTTAGACCCGCACCACACATAGGTATTAAAGTGTCCTTTATCTTACCGTTAATTTCACAATATTTTATATATGCTGCATATGTAGCAGCCGTTGTATGTTCACAATAAATTCCCCTAGATGAAAGAATTTGTCTAGCTTTTAGGATTTGATCCTCTGGTGCTGTGATAACATCAATATTATATTTATAAATATACTCAAGTATCTCTATACCTCTCTTAGGTTCTCCTATGGCAATACCCTCTGCCATCGTGTATGAAGGCTTTACTACTGGAGGCTTTTTATCTCCTTTAAGAACTGCCTTTACAAAAGGATCACAGTTTTGACTTTGAACAGCTATGATATTAGGCATTTCTTTTATTAATCCGCTTAGTTTTAACTCTTCTAATCCTTTTATAACTCCAATAAATAAAGTCCCATTGCCTAGTGGTATAAAAATATTATTTGGTATTTTACCTAGCTGTTCATATACCTCATAAATATAAGTTTTTGTACCTTCATAGAAAAAAGGATTGTATACATGATTTGCATAGTACTTTCCTTTTTTGTCAACTTCCTCTCTGCATACATCTGCACAATGATCACGAGAACCTTTTACAATATTAACTCTAGCATTGTGAGCTTTAATCATATCTATTTTTTTAGGGGATGTTCCCTCAGGTACAAATATTTCACAATCTATACCTGCTTTTGCACAGTATGCAGCTATACTATTTCCTGCATTACCACTACTATCTTGAACCACTGAATCAACACCAATTGACTTGCAATGTGAGATTAGCATAGCAGCTCCTCTGTCTTTAAATGATAGTGTCGGCATGAAGTAGTCCATTTTTAACATAAGATCATCATCAAATGAAACTATAGGTGACATACCTTCTCCAAGAGTTATAAACTCCCAAGTATTATCTTCTATTGGCATAAATGCTCTATATCTAAATATCCCCCATGTACTTTTGTCTACTAAATCTAAGTTAAACATAGGTGGATTAAAATCTAGTTGCCATAATCCACCACAATCACATTTTGATTTAAGTGTTGTAACTTCTTCATAGTGATTACATTTTTCACAAATATATTTCATGTCTATACCTACCTTTCAAAATCTACTTCATCTACATATTCCTTTTGGTCTAATATATAAAAAAATGATCTAATTAATTATAAATTTCTAACATACGATACTAGCAACTTTATATTATCTTTATTGGTAAAATTCATTGGATTTATATAAGCATCTAACATCCCTCTAGTATCCTCATCTCTATCTTCTTCTTTTATTCCTTTTAATTTAATTTTCAACATATTCATCATAACTTTGTCTATTATATTTAAGTTTTGATAATTGAATGCACCTCTTAAATAAAAATGTTTTATATCCTGCAATCCTTTAAAATTCATTTTCTCAACAGCTTTTATGTCTTCTTCTCTTTTACCAGTTGAACATCCTACTGAAAATACTACAATATTTTTGTCTTTTAATTTATCAATATCTTTTGATATTACCTTAAATCCTTTTATATTTGCTGCATGTAGCCATCCACCATAAATTATAGTATCAAAAGCTTGTAACTTTTCTACTGTAGCATCCTTTGTTTCAATTAATGTACATCCTAAATCTTTTGCTATCCACTGTGCATACTTTTTAGTACTTCCATATCTTGATTCATAAATAACTACTGTATTTTCCATTGTATTCTCCCCTTAATTTATTAGTTGCTGTCGCGCCACTTAAGCATCTATCTTTCATATTTAAATATTCCATATATCATAAAATCTAGATAATCATCAATTATCTTATCTATAAACTCTTTATCTTTATTAGAAGATAATATTATATTTGAAATAAGTCCATTGATTGAAATCCATGAAAAAAATGCATATTTTTCTGTATCTACAGTTCTCAATATCCCAACTTGTAAACATTTATCATAATATTTTTTTATATTTTTTATCCTTAAATTTTCTTTTTCCTCTTCTGTAAACTCAAAATAAAGCCTGCTTATTCCTTCTATATCATTTAGCATTATAGCCCTATATTCCTCAGGACTTTCTAAAATTAAGGATATATACGTTTTATATAAGTGCTTTATATTTTCTTTTTCATTATCACTAGTTAACTTTAATTTACTCATAGTATCTATAATTTCATTTGCATTTTCTTTCCATATTGAACTGACAATATCTGCTTTATTCTCAAAATAGTTATAAATAAAAGCTGGAGAATAATCTATTTTTGAAGCTATTTTTCTTATTGATAATTTTGAATATCCTTCATTAATGATTATCTCACTTGCTGCTTTATATATTTTCTTTTTTATCTTCTGTTTTTCATTTTCTCGTCTTTCTTTCGTCCCCATAACTCCTCCTTTGAACATCATTATTTTTATAAACGTAGTTCATCTTGTAAACACTGTTCACATACTATAAATTGTATTCATATTTATCCATTTTGCAACTATTATTTTAAATATTTTTCTAGTTAAATAAAAAAATATTACTGGATTTATTATGAACTGCCCCCTGTCAAGTAGACAGTGTAAAAAATAAAAACTAAGCAGATAAGGTCTGTTCTCGATATTCTATCGGAGCAAGGCCTTTTAACTTTTTCTGTAATCTTTTATTATTATAAAAATCTATGTAATTATCAATTGATAATTTTAATTCATCAAAAGTATTAAATTTTCTTAAATAGTACATTTCAGATTTAATAATTCCCCAAAAACCCTCCATAGGTCCGTTATCTATACATCTTCCCACTCGTGACATGCTTTGTGTTGCAGATATACTATCTAGTTTTGATTTGAAAACTTTATTTGTGTATTGAAATCCACGATCACTATGAAACAATGGCTTCGCCGTAGGATTATTTTTAATGGCTAAATCAAAGGTCTCAAATACTAATTGGTTATTATTTGAATGTCCTAATACATATGAAACGATACTATTATCTCCCAAATCTAATATTGCACTTAAATAGGCCTTTGTCCCATTAGCTAACTTAAACTCTGTTACATCAGTTAACCATTTATTATTAGGCGAAGCCTCAATAAATTTCCTATTTAGTATATTTTCAGCTGTTATTTGTGGTGTACTTTTAATGTATTTTTTTCTCTTTTTACGAATCACTGATTGCAAATTTACACACTTCATTAAACGATAAATTCTTTTGTGATTATAGCATTTGCCTAGAGTTCTATTAACATTCATAGTTATACGTCTATATCCATAAACGCCATTTACTTCATTATATATTTTAATTATTTCCTCTAAAATAGCTACATTTTCCTTATCTACAACTGTTTCGACTTTATTTAACCATTTATAATATGAAGAGCGAGAAATAGAAGCAAAACTGCATAGTGCTAATATAGAATAGCCTTCTTTATTTAGTTCTTTTATTGCAATATATATAGTTTTTTTCTTAATATTAGTTAGCCTCGCCTCCTTTCTACTTCCTCCAATTTTTTTAAAAAAGCATTCTCCATTTCTAAACGTTTATTTTGTGCTTTAAGTAGTTTTATTTGTACTTCTAATTTTTTATTCTCACTCATTGCCTCTGTATTTTTAGACTTTCCACGATTATCAACTAGTGCTTCGCACCCATTTTCGTTATATTTTTTAACCCAAGTGTAAACTTGTTGATATGATACTTTATATTTATCTGAAGTTAATTGGTAATTATCATTATTTTCAATACAAAATGCTACTATTTCAATTCTTTCACCATATGTTGTTTTTCTGCCTTTAATCATAATTTTATCCTCTCTTCTGTTATGAGATCTATTTATACTATGATTATTATTATACTTCATAATCCAGTTTTGAAGTTAACGTCTAGATGATAGATTATATTTAAGTGCTATATCTTCTAATGAACCTTTACCAGAAATATAATCGTTAATGGCAAGCATTTTAACTTCATTTGAATAGAATGTATTTTTAGATGATGATTTAAGTCCTTCGGCTCCATACTTTTTATACTTATGAATCCATTCATAAAATATTGTTTTACCAACTCCAATCATTTCACAGATAGCCATTGGACCCTTTTCACCATTTAAATACATTTCAATTGATTTAATTTTTGTTTCAAAATCTATTTTAGATTTTCTTGACATAAAAATATACTCCCTTCATAGTGACAGTTTTTATTATTTCAACTGTCTACTATAAAGGGAGCATATCATATCCAAAATTATATTAAACAGTTTTAACTATTACACAAGTTCCCATTCCACCACCTATACAAAGTGATGCTAAACCATTATGCATATCTCTTTTTTTCATTTCATGTAAAAGTGTTGTAATTATCCTAGCACCAGATGCTCCAAGTGGATGACCAAGTGCTATTGCCCCTCCATTTACATTAGTTAGCTCCTCAAACCACACTTAAGTAAATAAAAATATGAGGAAAAGCTAAAAGCTTATTCACTAATTACAAATATGTAAATAAAGAAGGTGTAGAAGTTAGGAGTCTGGAAATGTGATTGTGTATTCTCCAGATAAATTTTAAATTTTGAAGTGACAATTGATACTATTAATAAACCATATCAAGAGTTCTGTTTTGCCATTCATATCCTAAGTGATCTTGAAGTTCTGCTTCTAACATTTTTTGTACACCTTTTGTTGTTTTTACATCATATTCCTCAATTAATTTTCTTAAAACTTCACTTTTACTTAACATAAAAAGTGTGTACCGTCCTTCTTAATAATGATATTTAATATCTTAATTATCACCACTTTTTGGAAGAATACACACTTTATTTTACAGACCCTTAAATTTAATAACTATCTATCCCAACTATTCCAATTGTTACCGAATCTCTATCACAATGCTCTCTATCGTCTCTGTCCTACCACTTTCTTCTATCTCTGTCACAATGCTCTCTTTCACAACAGTCTTTGTTACAATGCTCTCTTTCACAACATTCTTTGTCACAATGCTTTCTTTCACAACAGTCTTTGTCACAATGCTTTCTTTCACAACATTCTCTGTCACAATGCTTTCTTTCACAACAGTCTCTGTCACAATGCTCTCTTTCACAACAGTCTCTGTCACAATGCTCTCTTTCACAACAGTCTTTGTCACAATGCTTTCTTTCGCAACAGTCTTTGTCGCAATGCTTTCTTTCGCAACAGTCTTTGTCACAATGTTCTCTTTCACAATGCTTTCTGTCACAATGGTCTTTATCTTCGAAACAATTTCTGTTACAACGGTCTATATCATTTCTTCTATTACATTCCATAAAATATCTATCTCCTTTTAGGTTTTTATGAGGTATATTATATCTCACAATATATATTATGAATCTTTCATATAATTGTTACAAAATATGACATTTTATAACATAAAAACTTATTATTCATTATATCTAAAAAGTAGAAATTTCTTTGAATTATTTATAAATTAAACAAATATTTTAAAAGACTGAAATAGTAGTCTATTAGATTATCACCACAAAAGTGGTTCCTTTATGATTCATAGAATCCTCCTATATTTTTATATTAAGTATAAGAGGGCTTTTCACCCAAAATACATAATTAAAATATAGTATGTTGAGTGAAATTTATATACCATATGTTAAATAATGATAAGTTGTATAACATTAAAGAGTATGCAACGTTGCAAATAGTACTCCATAAAGTACAACAATAATACCCCAAATTATATTTACGCAAATCTATACATATTCTCATTTTTGTGAAATATATTTTCTAAAAAGTAGCATAAATAACTTCCATTATATATTAAACAGTCTTAACTATTACACAAGTTCCCATTCCACCACCTATACAAAGTGATGCTAAACCATTATGCACATCTCTTTTTTTCATTTCATGTAAAAGTGTTGTAATTATCCTAGCACCAGATGCTCCAAGTGGATGACCAAGTGCTATTGCTCCTCCATTTACATTAGTTCGCTCCTCAAACCACTCATCACTTACTCCATGATTTTCTTTTAACTCTTTTATAACTCCAAGAGATTGAACTGCAAATGCTTCATTTAACTCTATCAAATCCATTTGCTCTAGCTTCATATCAGCTCTATCTAATGCATTTTTAACAGCTACAACTGGTCCTAATCCCATCACTGAAGGGTCTACTCCACCTTGACCTACTGCTATTATTTCTGCTATTATATTTAAATTATATTCTTTTACAGCTTTTTCTGAAGCTACAATGATTATACTAGCACCATCATTTATACCAGATGCGTTTCCTGCACTTACAGTACCATCTTTTTTAAATGCTGGTCTTAATTTTAAAAGCTTTTCTAAACTTGTATTTCTATTTGGATACTCATCTGTATCTACAAATATACTTCCCTTTTTACTTTTAACTTCTATTGGAACTATTTCATCTTTAAATCTTCCTTCATCAACCGCTCTTATTGCTTTCATTTGAGATTTTATAGAAAACTCATCTTGTTTTTCTCTACTTATATTATGTTTTTGAGCTATATTTTCAGCAGTCATCCCCATATGATAATCATTAAATGAATCAGTAAGTCCATCAACAACTAAACTATCTCTAAAATTCATTCCTCCCATTTTACTACCAGTTCTTATACTAACATCACTTACATATGGAGCTTGTGACATAACTTCAACCCCACCTGCTACTATTAAATCTGCCATATCAGATTTTATTTGTGAATATGCACTCATTACACTTTTCATTCCACTTCCACAAATCATATTTATTGTATATGCTGGGACTTCACATGGAATATCTGCATATATTGCAGCTTGTCTTGCAATACCTTGTCCTTGACCTGCCGGCAAGACATTGCCTAATATTACTTCATCTATTTTACTTGCATCTATATTGTTATTTTTTATTACGCTTTTAATTACTTGTCCTGCCAATTGAGATGGCGAAACTGTTGATAAATTTCCTAAAAACTTACCTATTGGACTTCTCTTTGATTCTACTATGTATACCTTTGACATCTTTTTTCCCCCTAGTTTCATGTTTTATACTTTTAAATATTTCCTTTTATATAAATCTATGAAATTTCAGAAAATATATACTTAGATTTTCTATTTATATCCATTCATAAAGTTTCCTTATGCTATAATATTAAAGACTTTAAAACCTAGGAGGAATTTATGATGAAAAATTTAAAGCATTATTTTATAATAGCATCCATATTAATTTTTCTATCAGCTATAATGTTTTTTATACATTATTTAGTATTTGGTCAAGCTTTAAACACAGCTTATTACTCTTTTATGAACTTATGCTTTATACCTATAAACAGCTTAGTTGTGACTATAATACTTGAAAAATTAATAGATTCAAAAGCTAAAAAGCAAAGAATGGACAAGCTAAACATGCTCGTTGGGATATTCTTTACAGAAGTCGGTTGCAAACTTATGCACTTAATGATAAGTGCTGATAAAGAAGCTAAAAACGCAATAAAGTCTTTTAGTGATTTAGATATAATCAAAACTATTGTACTAAATCATGACTATAAAATTGATATGGATTGTATCGATTTAGATATTTTAGAAAAGCTGTTAGTAGATAATAGTAATTTTTTTATAAACTTAATAAGTAATGAAAGTCTTCATCAACACGAAATTTTCACTGATTTACTTATGTCTGTTGTGCATTTAAAAGATGAGATTATATTTATTAAAAATGATAGTAACGGT
The DNA here is from genome assembly GCA_000686145.1 of Peptostreptococcaceae bacterium VA2. Taxonomy (GTDB): domain Bacteria; phylum Bacillota; class Clostridia; order Peptostreptococcales; family Peptostreptococcaceae; genus Romboutsia_D. The sequence goes on from JMMB01000007.1 coordinate 2,182,958, forward strand.
GAAATAAATATAAGTCATTTAGAAGATGATATATTAAGAGCTTACAAAAACATTGCTATTCAATGGGTTTATTATCTTGAATATTTAAATAAATCTTATCCATTTTTATATAACAACGCTATAAGAATTAATCCTTTTAAGTTTGAAGAAATAATAGGATGATACTATTTTATTTAGTATAATTAAAAAGAGGACTTAAAAATTAAGCCCTCTTTTTTCTTATTTAATTATAAAAGATAATATTCCTATAATTATACATGCTATTCCACTTAACAATTGTCCTATTCCAGATGCTTGACCCAATAATATTAGGTTGAATATATTTTTACTTTTTTGGTCTTTTCCAAATAAAGCATCATCATTTTTCATTCTATACATTCCCCAAAGTGTTAGTAATACTCCAAATATTATAAATAATACTCTAATCATTTTTATTTCTCCATTTCTTATTTTTATTTGTCATCGTCATCAAATATAAAAGTTCCTTCAATTGATAAACCAAAAACTGAAGCTATTTTATATGCAAGTAGAACAGATGGATTGTATTTTTGTTTCTCTAAAGATATAATTGTTCTTGAAGATACACATACTCTGTCAGCTAATTCTTGTTGTGTTAATCCATTCTCTAATCGTAATTCTTTAACTCGATTTATCATTAGATCACTCCTAATTAGATAGTATGGTTATAATATTGTCTAGATAAAAATTCAGTACTTATAAGAGATATCAAAATAGCAGACAAAGCAATATTTGTTTGAATCATAATCCAATTAGAAAGGAACATAATAATTAAAATTACACATATTAAAATTCTTAAAGTGAATTTAGCTACTTTACCGTCTATTAAATCATCTCTTTCGTCATACTCTTTTGATAGGTCCTTGTCTATTTCTTTTTTATTATTTTGATATTTAATATAAGAAATCATAGAAATTATCAAAAGTATTCCACCTATGAATATATTTAAATACCCAAAATCAAATCCTGATGATGAATTGAATGTCATTTCGATAATTCCTATTAAAATAAGCATTACTGATACTATAATACGTTGTACAAATTTATTTTCCAAACAAATCACTCCTAACATAATGTGAAATTAAGTTCATGTGAATCAAACTTCATATGAACTTAACTTCATATTACATGTTTTCTAAATAAATGTCAACATATTTATTATTTTTTAGTTGGTAAATTATTCAATAAAGTTTATAATATAATAAGTTCACAATTACTATAATTACAAAATAATAGGAGTAATCAAAAATGAAAAATCAATCAGCTGCTTTAGAACAAGTAAAAGAAATTATTAATACTGTAAAAAAAAATACATTAAAAGAAGTATTAAATATTAATACAACTAAGAAAAAGACATCTCTATATGATAGTAAATTTGGAGGAGTTCCTTATTTGCCGAAATGTGACAAATTGCCAATAAATAAAAATGGGCAACAATTAAGATTATTATCTCAAATAAATTTTGGGGATTTGCCTCAAAATAGTTTTTTACCTAAAGATGGTATTTTACAATTTTATGTAAACGATATCTATGATAGAGACCTTGATAATCCAACTAAACAGAATGATTTTAGAGTAGTTTATTATGAAAATATAGATTTATCAATAAAAGAAGAAGATGTTATAAATAAAATAGATGATTTTGAATCATGGGATGAAGATGAGGATTTCCCAGTTCAAGTTGAATATAAGTTAGAATTTGAATTTGCCAAAGAAGGTATTTCTATGCAAGATTATAATTTTGATAAACTATTCTGCGATGAATATAATAAATCATTCACAAATAGCATAGATGAAGATATGATGTATGAAATATGTGATGAGGAAGATGAAAAAAGAGATGACTGTCCTCAACATAAAATAGGTGGATATCCTTTCTTTACTCAGGATGACCCAAGAGTTCACGATAAGCATTTAAGAACATTTGATGCACTTTTACTTCAAATTGATACACAAGAAGATGAAGATGATGAAGGTATTGTATGGGGAGATTGTGGTGTTTGTAATTTCTTTATAAATAGTGAGGATTTGAAAAATAAAGATTTTAGTAATGTATTATTTAACTGGGATTGTTGTTAAGAATTTTAAGTATCAAAATTTTGCAAATTAATACCATTTTGCGTTATCTAAGACAAATGTTTTAGTGAACACAAAATGGTATTTTTTTAAGTAAATTTAAAAGCTAAAAACAAATAGTTTCTCTATTGGTGTATCAAGTTCCTTTGATATTCTAACCGCTAATTCAAGTGAAGGATTATACTTAGCATTTTCTAAACGAGCTATAGTTTCTCTTCTAACATTAACCCTATTAGCTAATTCTTCTTGGGTTAATTCATTAAATTGTCGATATTTTTTTAGGTTACTAATAAAAGTTGTCATAGTGTTTATTCTTTCATATCGAATCTATAAGTTAAAAATGCCCATAGATTAGCTGACATTGCAAAAGTAATTACCACTATTAATAGCTGAGTTCTGTAAAGTACCTCAAAGTTTAAATTTGGTTGTAACAAACTTAATATACTTAATACAAATGCTACTGTAAAACATATTCTAAAAGATATTGAACCAGCTTTACGTTTATTAGACATTAAACGCTCATCCTCAAGTTTACTCAATTTAGACCACCAAAAATAAGAAAAATACCCAAAAAAGGAAAACCATAATAAATCAGTAGAATCCCCTTTTATACCTGAAAATCCTTTAAAACCGAAAAAACTAAATAATACTAATAGAATTAAATATTTGTTTGAACCTATTTTTTTCATAAATAACATCTCCCCTTCAACGTGATATATTTGTATCCTTATATTACATATATATCACGTTAAGTTTAATATTATTACTTGAAATTAAGAAAAATCCTTATTAGTAATATTAAAAAATGAGCTATCTAATTTAGAAAGCTCATTTTTTAATATATAATTATTTACTTTTTAAAGTCGTTACTACTAACTCTGGCTTATTAAACACCCTAAGTGGGAATAAGCTATTTCCAAGACCCCTACTTACAATCATATGAGTATTGTCTTTATTATAAATTCCACTAGTGTATTTTGGGAATAAACCTTGATCTGGTGCTAAAATTCCTCCAATAAATGGAAGTCTAACTTGACCACCATGTGCATGACCACTAAACACTAAATCTATATTCTCTTTAGCATATAAGTCTATAAGGTCAGGTCTGTGCGATAATAAAATACTTAACTTACTATCATCTTTATTTTTTAGATTATTTATTATATTTGAAAGTTCTTCTTTACGGTTTTCTTTTTGTATAAACGAAATATCCCTAACACCTATTAAATCTATACTATCGTTATTTATTTTTATGCTTTCACTTTTATCATTTAATATATTTACACCTTGCTTAGCTAATCTATTTTCAAAATCTTGGTATTCGCTAATTCTGCTTTCATGATTTCCCGGTGAATAATATATCGGTGCTACTGTTTTAATTTGATTTATATATCTAATTACAACATCTGTGTTAGTTCTTCTGCTATCTATTATATCTCCAGTTATAACTATTATATCTGGCTTTATCTCTTTTGTTAATTTAACTAGTTTTTTATTATCTTTTCCAAATTCTTTATTATGAAGGTCAGATATTTGTAGTATCTTGTAACCGTCAATCTCTTTTGATATTTTATCATCTTTAAAGTCTATATTTGTAATTTTTATATCATTGTTTTGATAATAGCAAAATAGCCCTGAAATTATTATTACCACGATACCTATGGCTATTTTCTTCTTCATAAAACGTCCTCCAGTAAAACCTGTAATTTGTTTAAACTTTAAGTTCCTCAACTGCTTTTCTTGTTACAATAAGTTTTTCTTCTATTTCCTTAAGGTTATTTTTAACCATACCTATAAATAACATATCTATTACTGCTAATTGAGATATTCTAGAACTCATAGCTCCTTCTCTTAAAGACTTTTCAACAAAAGGTATCTTAAGTGTTATATCTGATAAATTTTCAAGTTCATTGTTCATACTAGCCTTTGTAATTGATATTACAGGTATATTAAGTTTTTTAGCATTTTCAACACATTTTATAACCTCTCTTGTGTTACCAGAATATGAAATTGCTACAGCTACATCTCCTGGTTGCATAAGTATAGATGATGTTATTTGAAGATGTGTATCAGTATGTGCTATACATCTTTTATTTATTCTACTTAATTTATAATAAAAATCAAGTCCAACAAGTGCTGATACCCCTACGCTATAAATATATATATCCTTAGCACCTATAAGTAAATCTGTAGCTTTTTCAAGTTCTTCTTCTTCTATAAGTTTAACGGTCTTTTCCATAACTACATCAATTGAATTTTTTATTCCATATATTATGTCTTTAGTTTCTAAGTCTTTGTCTAAGTATTCAAAGTTAGAAGTTTCTTCGTTATCCTTTAAACTTATAGATAATTTTAGCTTCATTTCATTTAAACTATCAAAACCTAATTTTTTAGAAAATCTTACTACTGTTGCAGCCGATGTATTTGTTATATCTCCTATTTCCTTTGCTGATAAATTTATTATGCTTTCTTTATTTGAAAGTAAATAATCAGCAATTAACTTTTCTCCATCTGTAAAATTTTCATAACTTTGCTTTATATACTCTAAAGTATTCATTTATTTCACATCCTAAATATATCTAAACTTTTAAATTTAGTTTATTTTCCTAAAGTAAAATTGTTTACCATCATTTATATATTTTAATAGATAAAAGTCATTCTGTAAAATAAATCCTACAACATTTGTCCTAACATCAGCTTTTTGATTAGTTGTTAAAATTTGAAGTTCGCCCATATACCTCATGTACATCTCATTATCTATACTTATATCCCCATATTTTTTATCTATATTATTAATTGCTTTTATTTTATCGTTATTAAGAATCAATCTACTTTCACAAGCTCTTATAGCATCTCTTGCAGAGTCTACTCTTGAACTATAAGTTTCTCTAAGTAACCTTAAGCAAACCTCATCATCAACTAATGTATTTATTCTTAGTTCTACTGCCTCTGGGTTTAGTGATGCTAAATCTTTTAATTCATCTTCACTTGGAAGAGAATCTCCAATAAATACAGATTGATTTTTAAGTGCAAATAAATGATTAGAAGCTTCTCTAACATTTGCAGCTCTATGGTCTTCAAGTGTTGGAAGTCCATCTTTCATAGGGCTTCTTTTTCTATTATTCGATTGAACAAATGCAGCTACTTTTATATTTTTTTCATGTAACATATTATTCTTTTGTACCATAAGTTCTTCACTAATACCAGTTCCTATTCTTGGATAGAAATTATGAAGTGCATCTATATTTTCATAATTTGGTGAAAATCTATCTAAGTTATCTAAAAACTCTTTAGTTATAGTTGAGGCATTTAACTGTATTTGTATGCCATATTTATTTTTACTCATCTTAACTATCTCTTCTTCGCTATAACCAAAATCTATTCTTATAGTTTTTACTCCCATATCTCTCAATCCTTTTAAGTCCATATCATCTAAATCTAAAAAACTAAAAGTGTTTGGAGATATATCACTTATTATATCCATATCATATTCCTTAGCTAACTTAAAAAACTCTGCTACTTCTACTTTTAATACATCATAGTTTGCCTCTGGAATATGAAGTGATGTAAATATCCTTGTGAATCCTAATTTATGTGCATCCTTTAGTAACTTTATATTTTCTTCCTTTGTATTATCTAATCCAAAATAAACTGAAAATCCAAAACTCATATCTTTATCCTCCAAATTTTTATTTTAATAATTTATATTTTTTATTTAATTCGTATTTCTTATTTAAAAAGGATGATACTAACATTAAATATAATGCACATATCACCCTTTTATTTTAATATATTATTTCTTATTCTATTGGATCTTCAAATCCTATCATTGTTGTAAAGAAGTATCCAGCTACATATGATGCTAAAACTCCTACTAAAAATACTAACATCTTACCATCTGCTATTAATAGTGCAAGTGGTAGCCCCGATACTCCAAGTGCAACTGCTCCAACTTTGAAAAATGCCATTACAGCTCCACCTACTCCAGCTCCTAAACAAGCACCAATAAATGGCTTTCCAAGAGGTAGTGTTACTCCATATATTAAAGGTTCTCCAATTCCTAAAAACCCTGGTATTAATCCATTTTTAGCTGTTTTCTTTAAACGTTCATTCTTTGTCTTTTTAAGTACTGCTATTGTTGCTCCAACTTGTGCCATACCTGCTGTTGCTAATATTGGAAGTAATACTGTATAACCAACAGTAGCTATTAAATCAGCATGTATTGGTGTTAATGCTTGATGCATTCCTGTCATAACAAGAGGTAGGAAAAGTGCTCCTGATATAGTTCCTGATACAACAGAAACTATCATATTATCAGATGCTACAGTTTGTGCAACTATTATTCCTATTGAATCTGATATAAATCCACCTACTGGTTGAAGTATAAATAGTGCTGCTAGTACTGAAAGTGCAAGTGTAACTAAAGGTGTTATAAATAAATCAAGTACATCTGGTACAACCTTTTTACACATTTTTTCTATAAAACAAGCTAGTAATACAACTAATATTACTGATATAATCCCACCTCTACCTGGAGTTAATTTCCCTCCAAATAAAGTTATATCTGCAAGTGCTGGTGATGATAAAATACCACCAAGTACACCACCCATCATAGGCATTTGTGAACCAAATTCTTTAGAAGCGTTTACCCCTACTAAAACTGATAGTATAGAGAATACTCCATTACCAACAAGTGATATAATTTGAGCCATTGTTGTAGTTTTATAAACATCTCCAAAATACACACCTGCTATATTGTTTATAGCAAGAACAAGACCACAAGATACAAATAAAGGTATTAGGGGAATAAATATACTACCTATTTTTTTAAGTGCATTTTTAACTTTTGTATCATTTTTTTCTTGTAATTTTGCTTTAGTTTCTCTTACTGCATCTTCTCCTAATGCTACTCTCTTTCCTAATATCTTGTTTAACTCATCAGTTACCTTATTAACTTTTCCTGGTCCATAAATAACTTGTAACTGTCCTTGTGCTTTAACAACTCCTAAAGCACCTTCTGACTTTTTTACCTCTTCCATATTTACTTTTGAATAATCTATAATTTCTAGTCTACAACGTGTCATGCAATTTTGTGCAGATGCTATATTTTCTTTTCCTCCAACTAACTGTATTAGGTTTTTAGCAATTTCTTGATTTGACATTTTAATACCCCCAATCAATTTTTTATTTAAATTTCACTTTTTAAAGCATTAGCTATATATCCTCTAGACTCTTGTAACTTAACTTTTGCTTCTTCTTTTTTTAGATTTGATAAAATCATAAATATAGCTAACTTAACATCAAATTCTGTGTCATCTAAAACTAAACTTGCTTCACTTATACTAACACCTGTGGCTTCTGATACTATTTTTTTAGCTCTTTCTACTAACTTTTCATTTGTTGATTTTACATCTATCATTAAGTTTCCATAAACCTTACCAAGTTTTATCATAGTTCCTGTTGATAGCATATTTAAAACTAGCTTTTGTGCAGTTCCTGACTTTAATCTAGTAGATCCTGTTATTACTTCTGCCCCAACTACTGGTGCTATTGATATACTAGCTTCCTTTGATACATCTGAATCTTTGTTACATGTAACTGAAACAGTAAGTGATCCTATTTCATTTGCATATTCAAGTCCTCCAATAACGTATGGTGTTCTTCCTGATGCTGCAAGACCTACTACTGTATCATTTTCATTTAAGCTTTTTTCTTTTAAATCTATAATTGCTAGTTCCTTGCTATCCTCTGCACCTTCTTTAGCTCTAAGTATTGCTTCTTGCCCTCCAGCTATAATACCTTGAACTAATTCTTCACTAACTCCGTATGTTGGTGGACACTCTGATGCGTCTAATATTCCAAGTCTACCTGAAGTACCTGCACCTATATATATTAGTCTTCCACCTTTGTGAATTCTTTCAACTATTTCATCTATTGCTTTTGCTATTTGAGGTAATTCTTTTTCTACAGCTAATGCTACCTTTTTGTCTTCGTTGTTGATTTTTTTTACCATTTCTATTGTTGAGATTTTATCTATATCTAAAGTGTCTTGATTTCTGCTTTCTGTTGTTAGTTTTCCTAAATTTAATTTATCCATGTCTGTCTTCCTCCATTTTTTTGAATACGTTTTCATTTGATGATTTTATATTATCATATTTAAAATAATATTTCAATACTTTTTTATATTTATGAAATATCATTTCATTATTTTTCAAAATACTTCATTATACTATATACTTATATTTATTTTCCAATTTTTATGTTATGATTTATCATATAATTTAATGGGTGTTAATGTCATAAAAAGGGGGATCTTCATTTGAAAAAAGTTATATCTTATTTCATCATAATTTTAATAGTATTTTCTGTAGTTGGTTGTAACAGAATGGGTAAAACTAAGGATGCTTCAATAACTATTGGAAAATCTGTAAAGTTTAGCGAAAAAGAAATAGATGATGCAGTTCAGTGTGTAAAAGAGAGTTTTAAAAGTTACAGGGAATGTACTCTTACTGACTTATGGTATGATGAAAATAAATCCAACACTTATGTTGAAGATTATCTTAAATATGGTGGTGGAAATGAAAATGGCTCTACTAAAGAAAATTCAATTGTTTTACTATCTAATTTTGATGTAAACTCTTCAGGAGTAAACGGCAGCTTTGAGCCTAACTCAACTAGCTATGATTACCAATGGGTACTAACAAGAGATAGTAAAACGTCAAAATGGGAAGTTACCGATCGCGGTTATTAAAAACAAGAAATATTATAATTAGTTTAGATTATTGCTAATTATAATATTTCTTATTTTATTTACCAAAGTATTTTATCAATCCAATAATGTTTTAATACTCTCCCCCTCCTAAAAAAATACCTCTTCCAACTACTATAAAAAACCCTAATAATATAAAATGTATAAATGATGATATATTTCATCATTTATTTATAAAAAATTTTAAATTAAGTGATAATAAATATTTTTTTGTTCGTTATATATAGTGTAAAAGCTTTTACTTGCAATTATTCAATACTAGAAATAAATACAGGAGGTTTATATGGGTTGTAATGAAACAAATTATATAAAAAGATTAAAAAAGAAGAAAGAAGATGCTTTAGACTTTATTGTAGATATTTACTTGCCTTTGGTAAAAGGTGTAACGTACAAGGTACTTTCACCCCTTAAAAATGAAGGAATAATAGAGGAATGTATTAATGACGTATTTCTTTCAGTGTGGAATAACTCAGAAAAATTCACAGGAGATACTAATGACTTTAAAAAGTGGATATGTGCGATTGCTAAGTTTAAGGCGATAGATTATTACCGAAAAGAGATAAAAAAAGCAGAAGTTATCTTAGAAGAAACTGATATATTAGGTAATAATTTAGTTGAAGATGAGATACTTGCTAGCGAAGAAAGAAATGAGTTAATAAGAGTTATTAATTTATTAGAGCCTATAGATAGAGAAATATTCATTATGAAGTTTTTTTTAGGAATGAAATCAGAACTCATAGCTTCAAAGCTTGGTGTTACAAAGGCTAGCGTAGACAATAAAATATACAGAGGTAAGAGAAAACTCAAAACAAAATTAGTAAATTTGAGATTGGAGGTAATGTAGTATGAAGGATATCTATGAATTATTGAATGATATTGATATAGATGAAAGTGAATTTGATGAAATGAAAGTTAATGATATTGAAAAAACTAAAGTTAAAAGAAAGTTAAAAGACTCTATAAAAAAAGATTCTATAAAAAAGAAAAATAATTGGAAGAAAAAAGCTATTGTTGCAGCTACCATAGGGGTTATTGCTACAGCAACTTTTGGAACAATATTTCCTTCATATGCAAAAAATATCCCTATAATAGGCGACATATTTAGAGCATTAGATAATGATAGAACGGGATTATATGATAATTACAAAGAAAATGCCAATGAAATTAATGTTACTAAGGAAAGCAAAGGAATTAGTATAACAGTAAATGATGCTGTCTTTGATGGAAAGACTATAAATTTAACTTATACTATAGAAAGTGATAAAGACTTAGGAGATAAAATTTCCTTTGTTGGTAGTCCGATTGTAATAAAAGGAGATGAATACACAGGTAGCACTGGAAGTTCACAAGTTGTTAAAGTTGCTAAAAATACTTATGTAGGACAAGATAATTTAACTATATCTAATTTTGTTGATAGCCCAAGGGATTCAGTACATCTTCAATTAAATATAAAAAATCTTATCTCATCAGGTGAAGATATGAAAAATATAAAAGATATAAAAGGACATTGGAAATTTGATATTACTTTAGATGCTATAAAAGGAAATACTCAAGTTGTTAACCAAAGTGTTCAAAAAGAAGGTGCAATAGCTACTATAAAAGAATTGAATATAAACCCTATGTCTATGAGTATAATATACTCCCAAAAAATTTCAAAAGATATATTAGATAAGTGGGATAGTACATACTTAGATATAAAAATAAAAGATGATTTAGGAAATAACTATTCTGGTGAAAATAATGGTGGCTCTGGAGATATATATGGTAATATGACTTGGAGCAAGACTTTAGAAAAACCAAAAGATGATGCAACTAAGCTTATAATAACTCCTATTGTAGAACTAAGCATTAATACAAAAGATAATTCCGGTGGAGTTGAATATGGTGCTGATGGAAAAGAAAAAGCTATAGTTTCTGAGTTAAGTGGCGATGGTTCTAAAAAAGAAATAGTATTAGATGATATTATTGTTGAATTAAATAAGTAATTAAGTTTCAAATATATTAAAATGAAACCCAGTAAATAAAGTATTTACTGGATTTTTATATGCTACATATTCTATATTGAAACATAATTACTTACCAACCAAATTATTTATCACAAGATTGATTTATTTCTAGGTCGGGATTTACTTTTTCTAAGTAATTTTAATATTATTTTTCTTTTTTAATATATTCAATTAAATCATCTAAAGAATTCATATATAAGTCTAATGATGTGCCTTCTTCTGTATTGCTACTTCCATCTTTATTTAATCCTTTTTCTGATGTACTTCTTATAACTAAACCACTATTTGGTAACGAAAACAGTATTGGGTCAACACCTATACCTTGACCACCACTATTCTCATTTCCTACAACAGTTGCCCAACCACTATTTTTACAGAATACAGCAAACCCTTCAGATGATGAAAATGAGCCTTTATCCACTAGTAAATATATGTTTCCATTGTAAGCATTTTTATTTTTTTCACCCTCCCATATACTCTCGTTTGTAAATTTCAAATTATATTCACTGTAATATTTATAATCATCTATATTTTTAACCTTTTTTAATATATCCTTATTAGGAAATTTTTTTATATCTTTTAAATCAATATGGTTACTTGAATAATAATCATTTGTTATTTTTCCATCTTTATGAAGTGCATATGTTGTACTTTCATATATATTATTTACTATTGGCTTTACTATATGCGCTCTCCATAATAAGCTATCACCCCCACCATTACCTCTTATATCTATAATGTAATTGTTGTAATTATTAATATCTTTATATAATTTTTTTATTTTCTCAGTATCTTCATTAGTAAACTTCATGAAGATTTTGATTTTAAGATAAGCTATATCTTCATCAATTATTTTTGTTTCTACATTATCTATATTACTATCTGATGCCTTATCATTAAATTCTTTATATACACTGTTCAAGTTATCAAATTTATTTAAATACATTTTCCATGCTTCATTTTTACTAGTAACTTTTTCATCATTTAAAATATCTCCTTGATATGTTCCATTATATACACTTTTATACCAATCTATATCACTTGGCTCTGCTAAATTGGTGTGGTCATCCTTAAGCAAGCTTATTGAAAAATTCATTACATCATAAAATTCCTTATTATTATCACTATTTTCTATTTTTTCCTTTAAAACTTCGTATAAGTCTAAATATTCTATATTAAATGTATTATAAAACGCATCAAAGTTGCAATAATTATTCTTCATCGTATTTATAAAGTAATCAAAATCCTCTACTTTTTCTTCCTTAGTTAATTCATTTAATTTTTTATCACTACTACATCCAACTGATAAAGTTAATAAGAAGATTAACACAATTAAATTTATTATTTTTCTCATCTTAATTCCTCCTTAATATAATTAGCTAGAATACATAAAAGGATATATTATAAAATTCAATATTTTATAATATATCCTCTACTAACTTTCAATAATTAATTTAAACTATACTCAAAAATACGTTTAAATCATAAAAATATGTCACAATTCTCAAACTATAATATATTTTTATTGAATATTTAAAGATTGAAATATTACAGATAATGTTATAGGAGTTTTAATAGACTTAGTTATGACTCTATTATCTTAAATAAATAATTATTCATTATTAACTTCCCCACTTTTATTAAAAAAGCTTACTACTTATAACTAAAAGGCTAGCTTATTTTACTTACCAAGGTCTTTTTTTATCAAGCCAACCATTTTCTTTCCAATAGTTTTTATCAACCATATTCCAATCGTTTGATTTTTGCATCATTTTCATTATGGTAAACATAAATTTCAACCTAAAGTTGGGACTTGCTTTACCTACTTTGGCTTTCGCTTTTACAGAAATTTTAGAAGTGCCCTTTTCAATGGATTCTTTAATTTTTTCAGGAACTGTTTCCCAACTTGAAGCATTTACACTCTTACTATACTGAAATACCTTAGATGTTCCAATCCAAAACATTTGCTGTGCTAATGCTTTCGTGACTTTATTTGCTCCTGCCCCTGAAGCTGTTGAGACAACAATTCCCACTTTATTAAACATAGCCTCTTTTGGGCGATGAGAAAGCCACATATACCCAAGATGGTCAAAGAAAGTTTTCAGCTGTCCTGTCATTCCATAGCAATATGTTGGCGAATCAATAACAATAATATCAGACAACTCCATAGACCTAACAATCTTTTGCACTTTTTGTGCTTGCGGACAAGCTTTCTCGCTTTCATTAAAGCATTTGTAACACCCTACACAATAATTAGGGGTATCACTTGGCATAAAATACTCATAAATTTCTTTGTCATCACTTAGGATTTTATTAATTATTTGGTCAGTTATATGGTAACTACTCCCCTTATGTAATTGCCCATGTATTACAGTTATTTTCATAATCTTCTTCTCCCCAAATTTAAATATCTTTTATCTTTAGACATTATAAATATAGTTATTTAGACATTTTTAGTATCTATATCTTTAAATTATTTTTTCCATTATATATTCTTTATGAGCAGAGTCTTCGTTAACTTGTTCTTTTATTATTTTAAACCCTCTATGAATATAAAAGTCTACTGATTTTTTGTTGTCTTTGTATACTGCTAAATCTAATTTCTTGTATTTATGCAGTGCATAATCTATTAAACATCTTCCTATACCATTGCTTTGGGCATCTACATCCACGAATAATGCTCCTATAAATTCATTATTTATAATACTTATAAATCCTTTTATATCCTCATCATCTTCATATACAAATGTCTCAGCTATTGGTATATATATATCTTTTACAGTATTATAGCTGTTTTTCCAATATTCTTCAGATATAAAGTCATGAGCTTTTATAGTGCTTTTTAACCATATATCCATTATTTTATCTATATCTTTATTTTCTAGATTTCTTATCATATTAATAAACTTCTCCTTGTTGTGTTTTAGATTTGATTTAATCATTAATGTATTTTTGTAATTTTTTAACTATGCTTTTAATTGTATTTGAGTTATCTTCTGCAAATATGTTATCAATATCTTCGCTTAAAGATGACATTTGATCTTGTGAAAGTGATGATTTTATTGAAGGTTCAATTTTTAATATTAAATCTACTAAATCATAGTCAATAAAATTAGATACATCTTCAAAATTATTAATTAAAAATTTTGCATTTTCATATGATGTAAAATCAGAATCTCTTCCATGTTTTAATAAATATTCACTAAGTTGGTAATCCTCGTTTGCATATTTAAAGAAATCACCTGAAGGATCCATTATATCTTCTTTAGAATTTAGATACTCAATAATTTTAATTTCTTTTATTAACCTATCTTTTTCTGATAAATTTTTGTAGTGGTAATTAATAAAAGCAACTAACCCATAATCAGATTTCAAAATTTCATCTTTATAATCTTTACGCTCTTGAATTGTATCTTTTCCATATTTACTAAGGTCTTCTAAATTTTTATCAATATCATTCTCTCTAATTTTTGTTAATTGTTTAATACTTAAATCCTCTAAATTTTTAGGCTTAATATTTTTATTAAAAACTACTAATAGAGCAATTAATAAAAATAGAATTATTATTAAACTAATTGAAATTATCTTTTTTTTATTAAACATATATTATCTTTAGTAAGAGCGTTTATTGTAAATGCCAATCCCTCACTAATTCCACCTTTCTTTATTAATAGTCACGTTTAAGTGTCTATTAAGCTATTTATCATTAGCTTTTATTTGTAATTTTAAATAATTACTATCCATTATAATCCTCAGCTATTAATCCATACATAGCACAATCACAAATTCCTTGATTGTTTATGTCTGCTTTTCTCATTGTACCTTCATATTTCATTTTACATTTTATCATTACTTTACCCGAGCCTGGATTAAGAGGGTCATGTCTTGATTCAATACGATTTGCTTTAACCTCATTTATGAAATATTTAATTATAGCATTTAGTGCTTCTGTAGTAATACCTTTATTCCACCATTTTCTTCCTATGCAGTAACCAATATGAACCATCCCTATTTCTTCATCTTGACGCACAGTACTTATAGTTCCTATCGGTTCTTTTCCATTTAACTTTAATACAATAGCCCATTGATAAAAATTTTCTTTTTCATATTCATCAACCCAATTTTTTAAAACATCCTTTGAGACATCAACGCTTTCCATTGGTCCCCAAGTTAAAAACTTTGTAACTTCTGAATCATTTGCCCAATTCTTATACACAGCATCTGCATCTGACAATTCAAATTTTCTTAAAATCAAATTCTCAGTCTCTATTACTTTTGTTCCATTATGATTCATAAATACCCCCTATATACTTAATAATAATTGTTTATTTAATTATAGCAGAACTTACAGTTTCTCATATGTTCACTAAAACAGATGTTTTTTCTACTACATTAGTAAAATTACAAACTAATACCTATATTACATAATTACAAAACCTTCATTAATATTAGCAGATGAGCCTACATGTGCACTTGATTCTAAGTCATCTGCCGATTTATTAAATGCTATGAATAGTTTAAATCAAGAAAAAGATGCAACGATAATGATGGTTACTCATGATGCATTTGCAGCTAGTTATTGCAAAAGGGTCTTATTTAATATAGCTAAAAAGAATGTAGAGAAAAACTTAAAAGTATATTTCTTATACTTTTTCTCTATAGTGTTTACGGTATGTATATACTACTCATTTAAAAGCTTACAATACAACCCAAGTATAGATAGTGTATTGTTAGGAAGTGGCAATGTATCTACTGCATTTAACGCTGCTTCAGTAGTAATTGCTCTATTCTCAGTGCTATTTATATATTATTCAAATAATTTCTTTATAAAGAAAAGAAAAAAAGAAATAGGATTATATGCTCTTTTAGGAATAAAGAAATAGGACTTCTTTTATTCTTTGAAACATTAATGATAGGAGTTGCATCACTTTTAATTAGAATTATATTCTCGAAATTTACGTTAGGGCTACTTTTTAAAATTATTGGCTATTATATCGATAGTTCTTATAGTAGATGCTTGGTCAAAATATAATATTTGTAATGGCATGTACACTTATACCTTACTCAATAATATATGTGGTTTATTACTTGATTACATCTAAGTTTTATTTTGAAATAGTTACTAAAAAGAATTAAATTATTATATCCAGAGTTAAAAAATTAAATATAGATTATAGAATAAACAACACCCCACTTTAACTGGTCATATATCAGTAAATGGGGTGTTGTTTATTTAATTTCAGAAATTATGATTTTTTAAATAATGCTTAACATAGTATTTGCTAGGTTATGATTTTTAACAATTAATTTATGAATTACTTTGGTATGTATCTTACTTATAACTAAAAGCTTATTTAATATTTGAACTAGCAATATTCTTTGTAATACAATGAATACCTCCGCCTAAAATATTAACAGCTGTTGTATTTATAGTAATGACTTTTCTATCAGGAAAAATACTTTCCAAAACTTTTTTTGCTTGTTCATCTTTTTGCTTTATTGATAATGGAAGTCCTTCTTTCCAATAACTCTGACCTAAAACAATACCATTTACAATAAGGAAATTACAATAACTAAGTGCTGGTTGCATTTTAATTTTTCCAGTTGGGAACTTAGAACCATCTCTTAATGTATCTCCGACTAATCCTAAAGACCTTTGACGATTCAAAAGGCTGTTCCAAGTCTCATTTAATATATCTCCAGGTTCTGCTGTTATATATATTGGATCTGGGCAAGGCATACGTAATATTTTAAATGGATTTCCATTGATATCTGTAGCATTTTTTAAAACTTCATATGCTTTATCTAACCTTTCTTTTGTAATTTTAGCAGAGTTTAATGTATTTGCTTCTTCATCACTTATCTGGGCAAGTAAAATAGTATTTTCACTTACAAATCGGCACATTTCATCAATATGACCATTTGCTGATAAAGAACGATATACATTCTCTCCATCTACTACATCTAACACCCCTTCAAATATATTTTCGTCCTCAAAAGTAGGATATGGAACCCAAATTACCTTTTCAACATTAAATAATTGTTTAAATTCATCTTCAACTTGTTGTTTAGAGTATAGTGGATTGCGCTTTCTTACCTCAGTATCTTCAATAGTAATAAGTACTCCATTACCATTAAATTCTTTATCACCACCCTCAGAAATAAGGTTAGAATTTATAATATCAAAACAACCAAGATCAATTGCTTGATGTGCCGCTATCTTAGCCGCAGCAGTTGAAATTTCATCAGTTCCTTCTTCTTCTCCATAAGTATTGAATTTAAAGTTTATAAGACGCATATTACCTTCATCATCTATAAGAATATCTGCACCATAATCACGAGCCCAGCTTAGTCTATCTTCATATTGTGTAAAATGAATTTTAGTTATATCCATTCCTGAATTTACTAGTTTTTCCCTACAATTTGTAATTGCTCCTTCCATACCACAGTTTACAAAAACTTCAACCTCATCAATAAGATATTTTATAACCTCTACAAAAACATCATGATTATTATAGTCCTTTGATGAATATTCATCTTCAGGCCAACAAATCATAACTGCTTTCTGTGGTTCAAATTCCCCAGCATATCTAAATTTATTTTCATTAATATTATTCATTTTATTCACTCCTATATATATTTTAGTATACTCGTACTTGAGTTTTTCACCCATGCTACTTATAATAAGGTATAGTGTTACACTATAGGCAAGAGGAGAATTTATTATGGATAAAAAATTAGAAACTTATCTTACAACTAGTGAATTTGCAAATATTGTAGGAGTGTCAAAGCATACACTTTTTCACTATGATAAAATAGGAGTATTCTCTCCAGAATTAAAAGATGCAAATGAATTCAGATACTATTCTGTTTTTCAAGTTGAACCATTTTTTGTTATATCATCACTAAAAGAGTTAGGTATGCCATTGAAGGAAATTAAAGCATATTTAGATATAAGAAGTCCAAAAGAACTAATATCTATTTTAAATACACATGAAAAAGAAATTGATAA
This sequence comes from Peptostreptococcaceae bacterium VA2, assembly GCA_000686145.1. Taxonomy (GTDB): domain Bacteria; phylum Bacillota; class Clostridia; order Peptostreptococcales; family Peptostreptococcaceae; genus Romboutsia_D. Next base: position 2,200,839 of record JMMB01000007.1, read on the forward strand.
AGAAATCACTAGACTTGTTGCTTTAAAACAACTAGTTTCACAAAAAATAAAACTTACTAAATCTCTATTTAATGTAGATACTGAAAAAGTATATATATCAAAAGAAAAAAAAGAGCTACTGCTTTTTACAGAAGCACTTCCAGATACAGAGTCAAGATATATATATTTATCTTTTGCAAATCATATAAAATGCTATACAGATAATAATGTTCATTCACCATATTCTGTAGGTCAAATGATTAGCCGACAAAATATTTGTAATGGTAATTATGATTCCTACAAATATTTTTATACAAAAGTTTCATCGTCTGTATCAAATACTAATATATATTCAAAAAACTCAGGTGAGTACTTAACTGCTTACCATACAAATGGCTATTATTCAATAGAAGAAACTTATTTGAAAATGCTTAAATTTTCCTATGAGAATAAATTATATCTAGATAAATATTTTTTTGAAGATGTTATTTTAGATGAGTTATCAGTAAATGGATATGAAAATTTTGTTGTGAAAATTTCTATTTTAATTAAGAAGTAATCATCAGAAGTTATTTTGATATATTCTAATCTATCAAAATGACTTCTGATACTATCTGCATCTAAAAAATATTTTATTTAATTTTTGATAAAACATTCCTTATATTTAGTAAATTGTAATTATTTACTAAATAACTGTGTTATTATTTTATCATATGATTTAATAATTAAGGGTATTATGTGTACTGATGTTAAAGTTATAAAAAAAGAAGTAAATTGTTTCTTATTAATCAATTTTGGGCTTATTACCCTTGTATCTATATTCATATTTGTTTCCACTACAAAACCAAATAGCGCTGCTTTAGGGGGAAACTTTGCTGGATTATTTATGTATATTCCTGCTTTTTCGGTGGTTGTTGTTCTAAAAAAATTTCTAATTACAGTTTTCCTCCAACAGTAGATAAGTTTTTTAAGGTTTTTGCTATAACTACCCTTGTGAGGATAGTTGTATCTATAACCTAAGTATTTTTAATCGGAAATACTGCTATTTCTTCAATAATAGATACAGTTATATCTTGTTATTTTGTATTTGTTATTTTTGTAAATGAATCTGACTTTGAAGTGCTAAATTTATCTTTAAATAAAAACTTCAAAAGTGATGGTTTTATTGAAGTCTCAATATTTAATATTAAATCTACTACATCATAGTTTTGCAATGAGTTTTATATACTACGAGGTTGAGTTATTTAATTTAACATTAGTTAGCAATTTATTATAAACATCTCGTGTTTTATCCTCATTATCTTCATTAAAAACAATTACTGAATCTTTTATCGTAAGTTTTATAAAAGGACTTATATTTTTATGTATGTATACCCTAGATTCAAATTTATCTCCGTTCACTTTATAGCTTCCATTATTCGTATTAGGTGTGTTACTACCTGAACCTCCTGAAAGACTTACTTCATCTAACAGCTCTATATCCACAATATCATTGATATTATAAGTATTATACATAATTTCAACCTCATTATCTCTGATTTCTATTGATGTTAAGCTCGAGTCCATTTGTTTAAATAAATAATTTATAGATAAAGATGTTATTACAAATATCATAAATATAAACATATAACCGTATTTTTTTACTTTCTCCATATTAATTTATTGCCTCCACACTTTCTTATAAAGTCCTAATAACAATTTAACTGACTTTATTGTTCTGGAACAACTGCAAAGAAAATTAAATCATCATTACTATCGTTAATTAAGCTGTGTGTATGACCTTTAGGACAATAATGACATAAGCCTTGTCTAACTTCTTCATACTCCCCATTATATAAAACCTTACCTGTTCCACTTAAAATATAAATAATTTCACTACTTGTTTCATGTGTATGTAATCCGATAGACGCTCCTGGAACTAATTTTCCATTCATAATCTTATTGTTTTCATCAGTATACATTTTAGTCGATAGCTCTTTTTCACCCTTATGAAAATTTGGCATTACCTTTTCATCAATCTTATTAAAGTCTATTATCATTTCCACTACCTCCACTATTTCATAGTATAATATTTTAGCTTAGTTATATGTATAAACAATTTTAAGTACGCAATTTATAACAATCGTGAACTCTAATTAAATTATAACCTTAGTAATAATCATAGTAAATAAAATACTATGTTCTAATCACTTAAAATCATTTAAGGATTAGTCTCAATATATCTAAATTATGGTTTTCATTTCCCATACTTATAGTTGTTGATTTTACTTGTTGGTATCCTAATGAATCCCAAAATTTTATTCCCTTAATATTTTCTTCTACTACTCCTATTCGTAGTGTGTCCGCTCCTTGGCTTAGAGCATATTCTTTTATTTCTTCGTGTATTATTTTGCCTAGTTTTTTATTTCTTTCATTTGGTGAAAGTAAAAGTAAACCTATCATCCAAGTTCCACTGTTAGGATAGTTTTTAAATATGTCTACAATACCAATTAATAAGTCATTATATACTCCAAGTGTTAATGAATCATCTAATGTCTTTTTATCACTGTATTTGAAAATATTATCTATATCCTCATCAGTTGCATTTTTGCCATTACACATTATATGATAATCCGAACATAAATCATATAGATATTTAATCTCACTATGATTAAAAGACGTTATGGGTTTAATTAAATACTTATTTTCTAATATTGCTTTTATCATACTATCACCCCTAATATAATATTTATTAACTAAATTATAGCAGAATCCATATTTAAATTAATAAAAAATGACCATTCACACCTATTACATTTGAAAATTGCCCCCCAATGAAAGTTAGAGTATAATAGTTATTTATTAGGATAAAAGGTAATACCCTAATTTAAGGATAATACCTTTTATAAATTTTATGGTATTAGTCTAGTTCTATCTCTTGTTATAAGAGTTGCTTCCCTAACATTTTCTAATCCTAGTATTTTACTAACAATTCTTTCTAACCCTATTGCCAAGCCACCATGCTTAGGAACTCCATATTTAAATATTTCAGTATAACTCTCATAATCATTAGGATATAACCCCTTGTACTTGATATTATTTATTAACATCTCATAATCATGAATTCTTTGTCCTCCAGTAGTAATCTCAATTCCTCTAAATAACAAGTCAAAACTATGAGTTTCTTCTTCTCCACATGGCATAGTATACATTGGTCTTTTTGCTCTTGGATAATGAGTTAAAAATATAAAATCACTTCCTAATTTTTCTTTAGCATATTCACAAATTAATTTCTCAGCTTCTGGGTCTAAGTCTCCCTCCAAATCTGTTTTATTATATTCCTTTCTTAATATATCTATGGCTTCATTAAGCTTCATCCTTGGAATAGTATCCTCTATCTTAGGAAGTTCTACATTTAACAATTGTAAATACTTTTGAGCCTCATTTTCCACCTTATCTATAATAAACTTTAATAGATCCTCTTCAAGGTTCATTATATCTTCTTCATTATTAATAAATCCAAGCTCTAAGTCCATGCTAATATATTCATTTAAGTGTCTGTTTGTATCATGTTGCTCAGCTCTATATACATGCCCAATTTCAAAAACTCTTTCAAATCCAGCTGCAACCATCATCTGTTTATAAAACTGTGGGCTTTGAGCAAGATATGCCTTATTTTCAAAATATTTAACTTCAAAAACCTCAGTTCCTCCCTCTGCACCTTCTGCAACAAGTTTTGGAGTAAATATTTCAGTAAATCCCTCCATAATTAAATACTCTCTAAAACCACTAACTATTAAGTTTTGTACTTTAAAAATCGCATTTATTTTTTCATGTCTTAGACTTAAAACTCTGTTATTTAGCATAGTATCTAAATTTATATTTAAGTTTTCTTTATTTATTTCAATCGGCAATTCATTTTTGCAATTATTAATTGTCTCTAAGTTATTAACTTCAATTTCAAATTTATTTAGTTTGTTATTACTTTCTTTTACATTTCCAGTTATAGCTACAACTGATTCCAGCTTTATCATATCTGATTTTACTAGTTCATTATCAATAACACATTGCACTAATCCTGTTCTATCTCTTAATATTAAGAATGTTATCGCTTTTAAACATCTTATGCGATGCACCCATCCTTCTATTTTTACTTCTTTATCTATATACTCATTTAATTTATCTATCATTATTCTTTTCATATCTTAACGCTCCTTTATATATTATAGTTTTAATTAAAAAATCCCCTTGAGATTAATATCTCAAGGGGCGAAAGTTCGCGGTACCACCCTTTTTAGACTTGTTTTTTAGCTTTTGTTAAAGTAAAATATCACCTTAGAATGGGCCCTATTCTATCTTAAATATAAAAAAAAGCTTCCACTTCATTATAGAAGTGAAAGCTGTATATTCACGGTGCCATTCTACTTGACTAAGCTAAATAAACCTAAGTCATCTCTTATTACACTTAACGGAGTAACCCGACTTACCCTACTATTATTTTCAGATAAGCTTCTCTAGGATGTCTTTCAATATTACTTTTCTCATGGAGCTTTCACCATCCTCCACTCGCTTTAGATACTTAGTCAATATTTACTATTCCCTTCAATGAATTTTTAATATTATATTTACATTATAGTATGATTTTTGTTTTAGATTGTCAACAGTTTTTTTAAATTTTATATAAAAACTGTAAGTATATAAAGGAGTTAGCTTCTAAAGTGTCGTATTTTTAATATATATGCTTAGGCTTATCCATCAGAAAAACTAGATATTGATATACCTTCAATGTAAAAAATATAAACATTAAAGTGGGGTGTAAAAGTGATAGAGTACCAAAATAGAAAAGAATTAATTTTAGAAATTTCAAATCGTGCAAAATTATTTATCAAAGAGTTTAGTGACATCGATGAAAAAGATAAAGATATATTAATTGATGAAGTTGACAGAACCCCCGCTCAAATGATTTCTTATCAATTGGGATGGATGAGTCTCATACTTGATTGGGAGAAACAAGAACAACAAGGACATACTGTTATAACTCCAGCTAAAAACTATAAGTGGAACAATCTCGGTGGTTTATATGAAAGTTTTTATAATGAGTACGATAAATATACTCTTAAAGAGTTAAGTGATATGTTTATGAAAAAAGAACAACAAATTATTGAACTAATTAATAGTTATACAGATGTTGAGTTGTTTGAGCAAGGTGGAAGAAATTGGTCATCATCAACTCCATCTAATTGGGCAATATGGAAGTGGATTCATATCAATACTGTTGCACCATTTAAGTCATTTAGGACTAAAATACGAAAGTGGAAAAAACTACAACAACAATAAAAAGACCTATAAATAGGTCAATTAATATTACTTAGATATTCTTTTTTTAATAAAGATAAAACCACAGTATCTCTTTCTATATTATTTTGTATAATATATTCTCTTAAAATACCTTCTTTTGTAAATCCAACCTTTTCAAGTAAATTTAAAGAAGGTATATTTTGAGGAAATACTACTGCTCCTATTCTATTTAAACCTAAATTTTCAAATCCTAATCTTATTACTTCATTTATAGCCTCTGTTGCAAATCCTTGTCTCCAATATTTAATATTTATATCATATCCTATGTCTGCTCTTTTGTTTTTTATTTGAATTGCATCGTAGCCTATAGTTCCTATCAACTGTCCTGTTGCTTTATGTATTATCCCCCACCTTATACCTCTTTTATCGATATAATTTGTTTCAATTTTTTTAATTAAATCGTAAGATTCTCCTATATCGTTTAATGATTCTTTACCTAAATATTTGGTTACCTCATCATTTGATAAATATTCAAATATATCATCTGCATCTTTTGTAGTTATTTTTCTTAAATACAATCTGCTTGTTTCAGATAACGGAAAGTCCATAGGCATATCTCCCTTTTATTTTTATATTGTTATTCATTATATGTATTAATTGCTGTATCTCATGAAATATACTATTTTCAAAAAACTTATTTAAATAAGCTTAAAAAAAATATTTATAATTAAGTTAAGTTTTAATATTTTTTTAGAAAAAAATTAACTTTCATTCAAAATATTTAATATATTTAATACTAAAATAGCCGAATTATTAGCTGCTATTTTTTCAAAATCTATATAGTTACTACAATTATCATCTGCATTATCTGATATGCTCCTAATGACTAAAAATGGTATATTATTTATACATGCAACATGCCCAATTGCAGAACCTTCCATCTCAACACAATAAGGAGAATGTTCTTTTATTATTAAATCTCTTAAATTGCAATCTGAAATGAACGCTTCCCCACTAACAATCCTTCCAATATGATAGTTGAATTTATTAGAATCTATTTTTTTATATGCTTTTATTGCTGTCTCTATTAAAAACTTATCTGACTCAAAATATTCTTTAAAAGGAAACCATCTTTTCATTTGTTCTTTACGCACATCATGATGAGTAACATTATCAGAAATAACAATATCACAAATTTTCACATCTTTATTTAAACTCCCAGCTATTCCTGTGTTTATTATATGTGTAACTTCAAATCTATCAATTAGTATTTGTGTGCAACTCGCCGCATTTACCTTTCCAATACTGCAAGAAGTCAGTACTATTTTTATATTTTCTTTCTTACCAATATAAAATTTAAATCCTGCGTATTCTTTTTCTTCTATTATATTTATATTTTTCTTTATAAGATTTATTTCAATAGCCATTGCCCCTATTATACCAATTACATTCAATTAGCTCCTCCCCCTTCTTTTAATACATATTGTATCACTATCTACATAATAATTCAGAAAATAAATTTTTATAGAATAATATTTAATTTAATATACTAACCTTGTATAAAAACACATGAAACACTATAAAATTGTATTTATTTACCGATTAGTATACTATTATTTTCACATAAGAAATACTAATATATATTTAAATTTAAAAGTTTTTAATTAAGGGGGAATTATAGTGCAAATATTAGGGCGTGATATTTTAATAAGCTTGCTTATTATTACTATTATAATATTTATAAACACTAAGCATAAAAATCAAAGAGGGGTCTTTTTATATGCAATAGGTATTATCTTATTTTCTTTAACTATGGTTATTATATTTTCTTTAACTGGTATTTCTCCTATGAGTGGGTTTCATATTGATATAAGAATTGGTGAAATATCTTTTATTCCATTTAAAGGAATGTTTGAGATGCTACAAGGAGGAATAAACACATATGCGATTATTAATATTCTTGGAAATATCATAATGTTTATGCCAATTGGATTCTTGGCTCCATTATTATGGATTAAATTAGAATCATTAAAGAAAATAGTGCTACTTGGATTTGGAACTTCATTACTTATTGAAATTACACAACTATTCTTAGTTAGAGGAACTGATATTGATGATTTAATACTTAATACAATTGGAACAATATTAGGATACTTAGTATTTATTGCTTTAAAAAATTTATTTACTAAATTCTCAAAAAAAATTATTCTACAATCAAAATCTATGGAAAATAAATTTATGTTATGGATATGTATATTAGTTCCATATATCTCTATTATTATAGGTGGATTCTACGATAGATATATGTTTTGATCTTTGTAAAATTTAGAATTACTTAATATTAAATTAAATAGCTGAATCTTAATGATTATATGTATTACAATGACTAAGATTCAGTTATTATTATTGTTAATTTATAATAAATAGATAAAAAAACACTATATATAGTGTTTTTTAAGTATCATTTTATTGTAGTATATCTTCTGATATTATTTCTTACTGAAGTTTGTCTAAGTAATCTGTTATTTTATGTATTTATACCCTTTACCTTTTTATAATAGAATACAAATGAGTATATACTTGGTACTATAACCCAAGTTAAGCCACAAATAGTTGCCACTTTATCACTATTAAAGAAGAATGATGAAACAAACATTGTTAATGCAATAGGAAAAGATAAGTAGCCTAAAATTTTATGTGCTATCTTCCAAGTTTCTTCATCTCTGATAGTCCAAGGAAGTCTTAATCCCAAGTACCTATTAAAAGGTATTTTAGGTGAAAGATTACCAAAAATCATCATAAATATTGAAACTAAAGCAATGAGTAATATATCATTATTTTTAAAAGCATATAATTTTTCAGTTGGTAATAATACAGCTAATATAGAACAAAGAATAACAATGAACATAGTAAGTCTATTTAAAAACCTAAAAGTCTTAACTTTAGGATTATCTTCGGATAACTTTACTATATTAGGTGCTTTTATGTCTAACACAACTAATGAAATAATAGCTGATGCTCCTAGAACAGAAGTAGCCATATTTCCATCTAGTATTACAAAGCCTGCAATCAATATTAAAGATGATATAATTAAAAATATAATTTTTGTAAAATCAAATTTTTTCATAATATTTTCCCCTTTTATTTTTTGAATATTTCCAAGAAGTTCCCAAGGACTTCTTGAATTACAGAAGTATTAATAGAATAAATTACAAATTGCCCCTTTTTTTCAGAACTTATAAGTTCTGCTTCTCTTAAAATATCTAAGTGCTTTGATATTGATGGCTTAGACATATCAAAATGTTTAGCTATCTCACCTGCACTCATATCTTTGATATTAAGCAGTTTTAATATTTCCCTTCTTGTCTTATCGCTCAAAGCTTTAAATGCTTGGCTCATATGATAACCCCTTTCAATCGTCTTGTATATATTTAGTTAATTAGTTAAATATATATATTCATATTATAGGTAATTAAACTTAAAAATACAACTACTTTTATTTAATGCTATATTAGTCTTGCCCTTTTTACTTGCTAAGGAATACAAAAAAGTTGATGAAACAGCATCACTTGATATTTAGTATATATAAATGAACAAAAAAGAGAGTAATAATTTTTAACATTATTACTCTCTTTTGGTTAGTAATTTAATAAAACCACATACTCCATATTTCTAATCCCACTGACAATACAATATCTTGAAAATATAAATTGTATAATATACATTAGTTTACAATATCAAAATTTATAATTATCCATCCTAAAAGTACACCTATCTTCCATTTTAAATAATTATAGCATAAACCTATTATTAATAATCTTTCTACGAAAACAAATGTTTTTTTGAACACTAAAAAACATCAATAGTCTATATTTGATGTTCTTATTAGTAAGTACTTTGTAATTATCATACTATAGTTGAGCAACCATTCTAAACTCTTTATAAGTTACTCCATCAACTTCATATTCAAATACTTCTTTTTTTTCAAATCCCATACCTTCATACAAATTAATGGCAATAATATTATCAACTGCTGCACTTGTATATAGTTGTATATGATCATATTTTTCAATAAAAAACTTTATAAATTTATTCAATGCTGCTTTTCCGATTCCTTGATTTTGAAACTTTTCATCAATCATAAATCTACTCATTGACCATCCATTAATCTCATCATCAAAATCATATAAAATAAAACCGACCATCTTATCATTTTTATAAACACCTAATGGGTAAAGATTCGATTCATAAGCTGATTGAACTAAAGAAAAAATATTTGTAGCAACAAATCTTTTTTGTTCTTCACTAGTTTTTAATTTTATACATTGATTATAGTTGCTTTTATCTATTACTCTAAACTCTATACTCATACTTATCCCCTCCCTAATGGTATTTAGCTTTTTATTACACTTTCTAATTTAATTATAGCAGAACTTGATTTAGTAAGTGTCCGCTAAAATAGATGTTTTTTTGAACATATTTGATAACAATAACTCTAGCACTTCTTTAATTTAAAATTTTTAAATAATTATTTATTTCTATAAAATATATAATCATCTTCAATGATCGGCTTTTTTATCCCAGAAAACCAACTTTCATCACATTTAAGATTTAATTTACGACCTACTTCTATTCCAAATTCTCTATATGCCAAACCTAATGCTGTGATAATATTTCCATCTACTACTAAGGTTGTCTTATTATTGACCTTCTATCAATAAAGCTATATTTATCAATATCCTCTTAAAATAAGCCTGCACAAAATTGCTTACCCTCAAGTACTCCAGCTTTTGCAAGTAATATAGGAGAGCTTGATATACTTGCAATTATAATATCTTTATTGTATTTAAAATTACTTAAAAACGATATATACCTATCATCATTTAGAACTTTAGGGAAAGACCACATACCTGGCAATATTAAACATTCATACTCTTTTATGTTAAATTCACTAAACGTTTTATCTGGAATAAAATGTAATCCTTCTTCACTATCAACAATAGTATTTTCTGCTGAGAATACTATTACCTGTTTTTCAAAACTTTTTAAAATAGCTAATACAATACTTATTTCATAACTACTAAATTCTGGATAAATAATTACCGCAACTTTTTTTTCTATCATAGATAGTCTCCCTATTATATTCGTAATTTATATATAATAAATAAATTCGCCCTTATTATAACCATATACTTTTATAGAATTACTTAAAATTTCTCCAGGAACATGAATTTTTCTTAATATATTAATAATATCTTTTTTTATTTCATCATTACTTTTGTACTAATTTGAGTAAATTAAAAGCTATAAATCTTTTTTCATAACAACAGCAGGTAATACTTTTTCATTCCAGTTTAAAGTTATATTCTCTATGATTTTAAATCCATTTTTCAGCCAAAAATCAAGAACATGTTTATCATAGTTTGTAACAACATCTATCCTTATACTAGTGCTATTGCAAGACTTTATATACATTTCAAATAATTCATATACTATAATCCCTATACCCTGTCCTCTAAAATTATTATCAATCATAAGCAAAGATAAATAAGTTTCTTTATCTACTTTAAAATCAATTAACCCTACTATCTTATTTGATTTTTTTTGAACAACTTTACATGAATAAAAACCTTCATTTTGCATGATATCTAATTCACCACATACCCAATTTCTAGTTATACTTTCTTTACCTATATGGACTTTTAGAAAAAGTTCATTTGAATTATATATATTTACAATATCATTTAAATCTTCACTATCAATTAATTCTATATAAAAACCATTAAATTCAAAGTAAATAATATTCCCCCTCCTTAATAATTGCATAGATATTATATATTCTAACTCTATTAAATTAACCCTTTTTAATATACTAATGTTCTATAAAAATACATTTAATACCATAAAATTGTATTTATTTACCAATTAATGTGTTATTATTTTATCATACAGTTTAAATTAAGGGGGGTATTATTATGTGTACTGACGTTAAAGTTATAAAAAAAGAAGTGAATACTTTCTTATTAATTAACTTTGGGCTTATTGCCTTTATATCTATTTTTGTGCTTATTTCTACCACAAAACCAAATAGCGCTGATTTAGTTGGAAGTTTTGCTGGATTATTTATGTATATTCCTGCTTTTTCGGCGATTGTTGTTCTAAAGAAAATTTCTAATTACAGTTTTCCTCCATCAGTAGATAAATTTTTCAAGGTTTTTGCTATAGCTACACTTGTAAGAATATTTGTATCTATAATTGAGGTATTTTTTATAGGAAATATTATTATGTCTGCAATAATAGATACAGCTATATCTTGTTATCTTATCTGTGTTGTTTTTGCAAATAAATTTGACTTTGAAGTACTAAATTTATCTTTAAATAAAAATTTCAAAAAAGTTTTACTTGTAGTACTAATATTCTTAATAATAACTATAGTTAGCAGCATTCCTGATTTCTTATCTGTTAAAGATAATTCAATAAGTATTATTGGTGGTATTTTTACAATTTTAATGAGTTTGTTTATTAATATCTTTTTTGGATTTATTTTATTTTTTGGTGAAGAGTTTGGATGGAGGTATTTCTTACAACCTAGACTGCAAAAGCTTTATGGCAAAAGATATGGTGTAATAATATTAGGACTTATATGGGGTATTTGGCATCTACCACTTTGCATGACACTTTATAGTCCTAAAACACCAATTTATTGCATGGTTTTCCATTTAGCATTCTGCACAACTTTAGGGGTATTCTTAGGATATGCTTATATGAAAAGTGAAAATCTTTGGGCTCCTATACTAATACATTTGGTAAATAATTGTATTTCTATTATATCTAAGGGTGGTTCATATGAGTCTGAATTCACATTAGAATCACTATTGGTATGTATTCTTCTTAATGCTATATTCTTCTTGCCATTTTTATTTGCTAAAGAATATAAAAAAGTTGATGAAACAGCACCACTTGATATCTAATATAAATTAAGTAGAGTAATAACATAATGATTACTCTACTTAATTTACAATTTAATAAAATATTATATATTAATTTCCATATCATCGTATGCAAATTTTATTCCATCATAGTGATTTTCTAATTCTAAATAATCATTGTATGATTTGCCCCACTCCTCTTCTAAATGTGTAATTATCACATCTTCTATATTGTATTTTCTTTTTATATTTTGAATTTCATCCATGGTAAACAAATCTTCTCTAAGTGGGTTATTTTCTTTCAAAACAAATCCATCTTTTAAAATATCACCAACAATAGTATTTCCTATTATTAATAGATCTGCATCTTTTAATATCTCATCATTAGGGAAAGGTTTCACATCACAAGGAGCATATATAACCTTTTTTTCATTTTCTTCAAATACAAATACTGTTGCATGATTTACTTTTACACAACTTATCTTTATTCCATCTATATGTATGAATTTATTTATGACTTTTCTTTTAATTAAATTTCTAGTCTTTTCATAATAATCTAAATAAGAACCAAATACAAATTGTATAGAATTCATATCTGACATCACATGTTCCATAGCCAGTACATTTATAGGATTATTGCACTCTTTTCCCTCAGAAACCTCAAGCCAATTTAATCTAAGCTGCTCAAAAACTCGAATTCCAAGCGTATGATCTGGGTCAACATGGCTAAACAACACGTTGTTAATCTCATTAATATTTGAATAGTTAATTGCGTGTACTATATCTTCAGGAGTATCAACCAATAAATTTATATCTTCTAAAAACAAGCTACACCCAAATCTTGAATAAGGCTTCCCCTTAGTCCTTGCTTCCCTACAAATTTTACATGTGCATAAGGGCTTAGGAGTTGCAACACAACCACCACTGCCTATTATTTCAAATTTCATATAAATATATCCCCCTTTTATCCTAAATATATAGCAATTGTGAAAAATAATAAATTATAAGCTTAATAATAATTCATTATTTTTCATCAATAAATTCAAATAAATGTTCGACTGTAGTATCAAAAACTTTTGCAATATCCATCGCCAATTTTAGAGAAGGATTATATCTCCCATTTTCTAAATGTACAATAGTCTCACGTCTTACACCCACTAATTTTGCCAATTCATTTTGCTTCATAAGATTTTTTTCTCTATGCTCTTTGATACTTGTTCTTAAGATAGGCACTTATTCATATATCCCCTTTCTATCAAAGTATATAAATAAGCTCAATCTTAATATTGCTAACAATAATAATATAGTAACAATAACTATTCCAACATCTAAGTTTGATATATCTATATGTTGTGTAAACGGAGTTGCAAAGCATACACCAACTAATCCAAATGAGTATAAAACGAATTTAATTCCTATACTATTAACTTTTGATAATATAGTTTTTGAAGATTCATCAATTATATCATTGAATTTCTTATTATAAATTGAAAATCCAATCAAAACTATTGTCCAAGCTACTAAGGATACCATCCCAGAACTATTAATTCCAGGCACAAATTTATTAGATAGAACTGCAATAAAAAAGCATGTAAACAATAAAAATTCAAAAATAAGTTTAGATTTAACACCATATACTGAGTTTGACATATAAAATCACTCCTTTTAAAAAGTTACATATTTATAACACTTCATATTATAAGTATATTACTTACTATAATTAAATGGAACTAAAACATTATAAAACATAAAAAAAGCACTGATTTGATAGCCTAAGCCTTCAAATTCAGTGCTTTTCTAAGGAGTAATATTAACTACATCCTTAATCCTCTTTGACTCTTATTAAATATAGTTTGCAAATTAGCTGAAACTCTAAGCTTTTGGAATTAGACTAAGGCTAATTGCTCTCTAGTAAATAGAGGTTATCTACTAGATATATTATATTTAATATGATATTTTTTCAAATATCTAGCCACCAGCACTTCAAAAGATACTACCAAAAGGTAAGATATTATCTAGCTTTTAAATAGTAAGTGTTGGTTGATAGTTAACCTTAATTAACTATCTGATTATATATTAACCATTACTAAAATTAATATGCATATATTTAAATAAATTATTGTTTTTTATAACCTACTATAAACACATCTTTCATTCCTAAGTCTTTTAATTCTTCTACTTTTTCTTCTGCGTAAACTTTATTATTATAAGAACCACAAACTACTCTATAAAAAGTCTCACTATCAGTTACTGGTGGCTTTGGATTTTCTGTTGAGTTTGATACTGGCTTATATTCTACATTTAAATATCTGCATATTCCTTTTGCTATTCCAAGTGCTAATGCATCTTGACTTTGTGTAAGGATTTTAGCATCTCCTTTGTTATCAATAAAACCTAGCTCTACAAGACATGCTCTCATATCACTGTTTCTTAGTACATAATAATTAGCACTCTTAGTTCCTCTATTTACTTTTATATTTATATCTACGTATATTCATAATGCATGAAACTGCAAACCCAACTGAAACTCCTAATATTATTTTTCCAGTCATATATACATAGTATTTATTTAATAAAATAAATATTATTAATATAGTACAAACTAACAATAATATAGAATACATTCTTTTCATATTAATAACCATCCTTCATATATCTCGTGTTTTAACTACTACAAGACTTAATTTCCTATATATTCAACAATGCTTTTATAATAGCATAAGTTTACATTAATTTTACATAGTCGGACTAAGATGTATGAAAACTGGAATGAAATGTTATTATACTTTAAATTTAATTTTGCTCATTGTTAAAGGAATCTTAATTAGTAACACTCCTTTTCTATTATTGAAACTCTTCAAACGTATGTTTTGAGTATAGTAATTTGTTTACTTAAATTTTTACTAAGGCTATAATTTAAGTACAGTTATATATTGTAAAATAACAAAAATAATTTTTATAATTTATATTAGGAGAGTAAAGATGAATAAAAAATTAGTAGTTTTATTGTTAATACTATCATTATTAACACTTTCAGGTTGTAGCAATAGTAACATAGATAATAACGATAAAAATATTGAGGTTAAGGAATTAACTTTAAAAATTTCTTTAATGATTCATCCTATTTTTTATATTTTGATAATCTTCATCTGATTCTACTGGATAAACAAACTCTTTAGAATTTGTTGCTGTATTACTTGAAGGATTTGTTATTTGGAAACTTGTAGAGCTTATATAAAGTTTACTTTTGTCATGTGTTACATCAAAGTAATATTCATATTTACCTCCATCATTTTTATTAGCTGACAACATTGACGAATAGATATCATTATCTGTATGATTTCCATCTTCATCTGGAAATTCATATAAATCTATCGGAAATAAATAATATTCTTTGTTTTCTATAGTGACCTTTCCATATAATACTTCGCTAAATTTAAGTCTTTGCCAAACAAATCTATCTTTGTATACCTTTCCATCTAGTTTAACATCAATTTTTTTTACTTTATTTCCATTCTCATAAACTTGTACATTTTCATATGTATGTTTAAATGTTCTAGGATATATATATAGTATTACCCATATTATTATTGCTAGAATTACTATTATGGATTTATGTGATCTTTTCATTTTATTGTTCTCCCCTTATGTTGTTACACATTAGCTTTATATTACCATTTTTATTTTTATAAAATCAACCAAATAAACCCTAACTATGCCTAAAAACACATTTTTAATATTATTTCTCTAAAATAAAGCTCCTACAAAATCTAAGATTGCATGTATCATAATTGGAATTATTAAAGATTTGCTCTTTTTATATATTAAAATAAATAATCCACCAGCTAAAATTCCGCCTCCAAGTTGCGAACAGATGGCATTAATTGACCCTATAACGGAATAGTTATTTATAATAATTGGAATAAAAGCATGCATAGCACCCCACATCATACCACTAATTATAACTGCTAAATATGTAGGCAATTCTCTATCTAATGATGTAAATAAGTAACCCCTAAAAATAAGTTCCTCCGAAAAAGATACAACTATCAAATAGTAAAAGCATTTATATATACCGATTAATGAAAAATCCCCCTTGATAAAAAATATTCCAAAATATATAGCTAATAATACAAAAACAAGCATACTATTATTTTTTGTTATTCCTATACGACTTAATGATTGTTTTCTTATTAAAGTAATAGATATAATAATAATTACTATAAATAAACTAGTCAAAAAATCATCCAATAACTTTATTGAAACATTTGATGCAGTAATACTATTAAGTTTAATTAATAAATCATTGTTATATAAGTATTTCGTTATACAAAAGAAATACACCATATACATAGCTATAAAAATTATTGGACTTACAATTTTCTTATTTATTTTCATTTATTCCCCCTGATATTTTTTTCTTGATAATTTAACAACTTCTGTACTTTACTTAAATTATAACCTTTTTAATAATCTAAGTAAATCACCTGCTAGCTAAAAACATTTGACTAGTCATCAAGACCATTGTTGTATATGTTATTCTTTCAAAAATTAATAACCCCCTTTATATAAAGAGGTTGTTGTCTTAACAATAAATTTATTATAAAAAATAATATTTATGCATTAAATGTGTTTTTTTAGAATAGTCCTATAAGTTGCTTTAGTTACTGCTAAAATCATAATAGGGGGATATAAAATGCAAAATTACAAAAATTTATTAATGGGTATCGCAAGTGGAATTTCATTAATGATATTAAAAATATTAGGAACAGCAATAATATCTGATATTCAGTTTAGAATTTACCCTGAGGAAGTTACAAAAACTGGTTTAATTATATTTAAAACTTTATATGATACCATTACAGTTCTTTCTGTAATGGGTATAATAATTACTGCTATATTTTCTTTGATGTTACTAAAAATAACTATTAAATCAGTTTTACAAAAATAATTTTTTATAAAATCACCCATCAAACCGAGTAATAGTTATTTTATTACTCGGTTTCTCTGTTCAATTAAATATACTAATTTTCTAACTTTGCATATTTATAAATTCTATAGTACGCTCCTAATTCAGCCGCAAAACAAGATAATATAAGTACAATTGCAATTATATTTTGATAAGTATCTTTTAATACATAATTTACGCCAGAAATTGCTATTAAGCATATCCCTAATACCATTAAATGAGAACCCATAATATTAGCAACTTTGTCATTATCATATTTTTTTAAATTTACCCAACTTACAAGGCAACCCATCTTATATTTTATAATTATTCCTCCTAGTGCAACACCTAAAATACCTACGATTAGAATTATTAGGCTTAATGCCATATTTACACCCCCCATTAAAAATCAGAATTTACATTCCTATATAACTAGATTATAGCTATTTTTAGATAGTCACGCATAACATTATGCTTAAAATACATATATTACTGCATAATATACAGAATGAAAAATAGGAGCACCTATGCTCCTATCATTATTTGCAATATATAAAGGCTATAAATTCAAAGATGTTGAAACTTATAATTTAAGATATGTAAAACAAGATAGAGCAATAATTTTTATACTATCGCTCTATTTAAATTTCATTTTTCTATATAAAATATTTAAAATTACACCACATGTCAATCCTGAAACAATAGATCCAATTGTACTTCTAAACTTTAAAACATCAAAAACTATAAAAGATACCCCTATACAAACTAAAAGTGCTACAACAACAAAAATAAACTTATTTTTCATATCTTTTAAATCTCCCCTAATTTAAAACATAGTCTATAACATTTATATTAATTATATATTACCATATTATGGTATTTAGTCAGAACTATTGATATTTTTTTATTTTTATCCTAAATGATAAATTAAGAATAAGCATCTAATACTATTTATTATACAAATAGTTAAGCAAAATGTAGGGCCTATAAAATTAATTTCTAAACTAGTTCATTATAATAATAAACTTAGTAGAAAAAATATTATCTATATATTAAATATGTTTTTTATAAACAGTTTAATTCTTAATTCATATAAAAATATCTATCAATATTGTATATATAAACGCTTGAATATTGTGCTACTATTTAATATAGAGGGGAGTTGTTGGAATATTTCAAAAAATAAATTAATTATATCAATATCAATAATTTTAAGTATAATAGGAATTTCAATTTTCATAGCCCAGGCATATAAAAGCACAGATACATATTTAAAAAGAAATTATTCAAATTTAAATTTACAAGACGAAGATGACTTTTCAGGGCTAGAAATATTATCTGAAGATATAAAAAACAAAAAGATTATTTTTACAGGAGAACATCATAATTTAGCTGAAAATCATGATTTAAAGTTAAAGCTTTTAAAATACTTTCAAAAAGAAATAGGTGTTAACTACTCATTAGAAGAAGTGGGATATGCTGATGCACACTTTTTAAATAAATACTTAGAAAGTGGAGATGAAACTATACTAAGAGACTATTTTGATATTTATAAAAATCAAAAATACTATACGAAAGAAAGATATAATGATTTTGTTGAGATTTATAAATTTAATAAAACTTTACCCAAGGATAAACATATAAAGGTAGTAGGTGTTGATATTGCCTCTCAGGCTAACTATAATTATATAATTGATGTAATAAAGGATGAAGAAAAGTTAACTAATGAGCTAAAAGTATTAATAGATCAGTTATATGAATTTAAATATTATGTAAGAGGTGGATACAAAAATCTATTAAAAATTTTAAATAAACTTACTGAAGATATAGAGAATAATGAAGAAAAATACAAAGATATATTTAAAGAAGATTTTGAGGGATTTAAATTTGTAATAAGAAATTTAACTAATTTGAGCAAAGCACGTATAAGTGATAAAAATGACTATACCAATATAAGAGATAAGGGTATATATGAAAATTTCAAAATAATAGATTCTAAATTAGAAGATGCAGTATATTTTGGACAATGGGGAACTTCGCATATATTCCAAGATACATTTTATAGTAATGTTGATTTATCTGATATAAACTCTTTTGCATCATTATTAAATAAAGATAAGAAATATAAAGATAAAATATTATCTATAAGCTATGGATATTATTTTAAAGAATTGGAACTAGATCATAGTTACTCTTATATAGATGAAAGTTTATTTAAAGACTATATACACTCAAAATCAAAAGCAACTATATTTAGATTAAATAATAAAAAATCACCATTCAATAAAAAAACTATTAGTCCATTTTCAACAAATTCAAAGGATTATAAAGATAATCCAACCACCAACTATTTTCAGTATTTAATATTACTAAGAAATAGTGAAAAATCAAAATTTATAAGATAAAAAGGTTCATTTTCTATTAATATTTTAGTGAACACAAAAAAGCACTTAGATATTCTAAGTGCTTAGTATTTTCCTATATTTTTGAATTAACACAAAATAAATCAATTATTATTTATTTTAAATAAAGATATTATACTTATAAAAAATATCAATCCCATTTGTATCCAACTAAAGCTATTCCATAGTTCCCCACCATATACAGCAACAGGAGATGTATTGAAATTATCTGAATAAATTGCAACATTAATAAACAACTTAGCTGAAATCATTAAACAGACAAAACTTAATATAAATATTGTTATATATATTTTTTTGTTACTAATTTTAAATTTATTGTACATATTTGATTAATTCCTTTCGTATTCTTTCAGTTTGTAATAATTTTACAATAATTACCATAATAATCGACTTTCAATTTAATGCAAAGTTCGACAAAACACTAATCGGAATTTTAAAATCAGTATTTATTAACTACACCCTAAAAATACATTTAAGACTTTAATATTTTACTTATTATTCAATACATCTATAAACCATTCATTAAGTTCTTCTCTTATGTAATAAACTTCTCCGTCAATAGTTATACTTGGTATATTAGGATATTTAGCTGTAAAAGTTTCAACTTGCTTTTTTGATATTCCAAGCCATTCCATTTCTAATGCCCTTTCCTATAAAACATCCTGCATGTTAATTATTTACAATAGAGTATACATAATGTTATACTAATTGGATATGAAAATATATTCAATCACATTAGGAGGCAGTTTAAATGACGTTTTTAATATTAATACTAGGATTCATATTCCTTATAAAAGGTGCTGATTTGTTCGTCGAGGGAGCAGCATCTATAGCTAGAAAATTCAATGTCCCATCTATGATTATAGGTCTTACTATAGTAGCAATGGGAACTAGTGCACCAGAAGCTGCGGTAAGTATTACCTCATCACTAGCAGGTCAAAACGATATGAGTGTTGCTAACATTGTCGGGTCTAATTTCTTTAATATACTTATAGTTCTTGGAGTTTCATCTATAATCGCAAAATTACCAGTTGAAAAAAATACTCTAAAAAAAGATTCTCCTTTTTTAATAATTGTAAGTGCAATGCTATTATTCTTTGCAATAGACTTTAATATAAGTAGAATAGAAGGAATTTTATTCTTAGTAGTATTTACTTATTTCTTAATATCGACTATAAAAAGTGCAAAAAAATCTACTAGCAAGGAACATGTATCAGGTGGAGAAACAGCTGTAGCTATAGAAACTACGGCAGTTAAAGAAGTTCCTATGCTAACTACTATAATATTAAGTATAGTTGGAATCGTTGGTATAGTACTTGGTGGTGATATGGTTGTTAAATCAGCTACTACTATTGCTACTTCATTTGGTATGAGCCCTAACTTAGTTGGATTAACTATAGTTGCAGTAGGTACTTCTCTACCTGAATTTGTAACATCAGTTATAGCTACTAAAAAGGGTGAAACTGAAATTGCTATAGGTAATGTTATAGGTTCAAATATATTTAATATACTTTTAATTTTAGGACTAGCAAGTACTATAAGCCCTATAACTATAAGTACATTAGCTATTTTTGACATAATATTTATGTTAGCTATAACTATTCTTTTACACATATTTATGAAAAGAGATAAATCTCTTGTTAAAGGTGAAGGTATTATTTTAATAGTACTATATGTATTATATATGGCTTACACTATAATGAGATAAATTGTATAAATAAGAAAGACCTAAATTATATTAATAATTAGGTCTTTTTTTATTGCACAGGAAATTTTTTAATATTTTATAAGTCACTTTTTATTTATATTATATGTTTTATATAGTTTATAAAATCATTGAAATCACTACTTTTGATTAGTTTACTTGTAGTTTGTATATCAACTATATTTCTATAAAGCTTTTCTAAACTTAGCTTCCACTCTTTTTGTTCATGATTTGCCATACCTATTAATATTACAATCTGTACTTGTTTTTTATCCCACAAAATACTTTTTTTCAAAATCAAAACGCATATAAATGATTCTTTTATATCACTATGCATAGTATGAGGTATTGCTACCAAATCGCCGATTTCTGTACTTGATATTTTTTCTCTTTTGAAAAATTCTCTTTGAATTTCACTATTTATATATCCTCTATCCACAAGTTTATCAGTCATAAACTTTATAGCTTCTGATTTATTTGTTATATTTGAATTCATAAAAAACAAATCTTCTTTAAATCTTTTATCAAGTGAAATTTCACTACTTTGGACATCATTAATTTTACTTTTTATATTTCGTATTTCTTCTTCGTCTAATAGATTTTTGACATAAACAATTCTATCCTTATTTATGCTATCTAGCTTCATAGTACTGATAACAAAATCTAGTACACTTAATAATTTTTCATCAAATTCATACCAAGGAATCGTATCTACAATTATAAGTTGATTTCCAAATTGTTTTTGTAATTTCACCTTTAATAAAAGAGATGTTCCTGCACCTGTTGAGCATATTATTATTACTTTTTTGACTTTTCTTTCTTTATTTATCTCAAGCCTTCTCATAGATGCTTCAAGGTGTAGAGATAAAAACCCTACATCATCTTCACATAATCTTATTCCTGTATTTTTCTTGATAATATCATTTGCTAATATTCCCATTCCAAATGAAAATGGATAATTAGACTTTATATTATTTAACATTTCATTTTCGATTTTTATATTATATTTAGCTCTATTTATTGCACCTTTGATGTGAGACACTAAAAAATCCTTTAAAATATCATCACTATCTAAATTAACACCAAAGTTTATATCTATAGCATTTATAATTTCTTCTACTAACTTATAATTCATTAGGTCTTGTGTATTTAACATAGATAAAATTTCGTATTTGCTTTTAACAATAGTATTGCTTGATAAAATATGTTTTGTAATAAACACTATATCTGATTCTGGCAATAAAATATCAAATCTATCTTTTATGTCACTACATATTTTTTCACTAATATATGAACTAGATTCATTCTTTATTTTATCCATATATTCTCTTTGATATTGTATTTTTTTATTATATGATTCTCTTAATATACAGATTTGTATACAGTTCATTAGATTTTTATAAGAAACATCTGTTAATCTTAGTTTGAATTTTATAATATTTTCTCTTATTATTTGAGATATATCATCTTTACTTATTGAGCTTACTTTATTTTCGTATATGCTATTAAACGTTTGCTTAAATAATTGAGATTTTTGTAATTGTTTATTTATATAATACCTAATATATTCTTCTTCTCCATCTAACATTATTCCTTTGTTAGAAACTTTAGCTATTGATAATTTGTATTTTTCAAGTTTTTCTTTTACGATTTTCAAATCATTTTTTAGAGATGATATGCTTATAAACAAGCTATCTGCTAATTCTATTTGAGTTATATACTCTGTGTTTTCTAAATTATTTTTAAGAAGTATAAAAATTATAAAGTTGTATCTTTCCTCTTTAGTTAAATAATCACTTTCAAGATTATTTACTTTCTTTTTTATAAGTTTATTAAAGAGTTCTATATCTTCTATATTTAATCTGTATCCTTTTCCTTTTTGTGAAGATATATTTATTCCTTTATCTTTAAAGGTTTTATTAATTTCCTTAATATCATTTCTTACCGTCCGAGATGATACATTTATAGCAGAGCATAGTTTATCAGATGTAATAATATCTTTTTTGTTAAATAAAATCTCTAGTATCTCCTGTTGCCTATTATTGATGACCATAATTAATAACACCCACTTCTTCATTAGTTTATCTTTTTGAAATTTATTAATACACTTATTTTAAACTAATTCTAGGTATGTTAATATACTAAAAGGATTTAGGTTTAGCATTTTTTTAAATACTTTACCTAAATCCTAAAAATATACTAATTCTTAACCAACTATTCTTTCTAAAAGCAGCTTTTCTGCTTCTCCATTAGTTTCTACTTTTAATAATTCTTCTTTAAAATCGTCGTCCATTAAAGAAATAGCTAACATTTTTAATATTTGTAAGTGATCATTGTTTCCACCATCTGGTACAGCTATTAAAAATATTAAGTTTGCAGGCTCATCATCTAAACTCTCCCAGTCTATTGGGTTAGACATTTTTGCAAATGCTACTGTTGGAACTCTTACTCCACTAGATTTCCCATGTGGAATAGCTACTCCTTCTCCTATACCTGTTGTAGACATTGCTTCTCTAGCCATTACTGCACTTATATATTCATCTTTATCATTTAAATTCTCTTGTATTAATGAAGCTAGATATTTTATTGTTTCCTCTTTTGTAGTTGTTTTTGCATCTAAATCTATAAATTTAGCATTAAATAATTGATTTGACATTTCTTTGCCTCCTGGTTTTTATATGTTAATTTTGAACTTTTTTCATTTTTTTAGCTTTTAAGAAGTTAACCATAAGTGCTGTTACTATAGACCCTGCTGCTATTGCAACAAAGAACATTAACACACCATCTACAGCTCCCATTAACGCTACTATTGGTCCACAGTGAGGCACTATGTTTGTAACTCCAGAAAACATTGCTATATTACCTGCTACTACTGCTCCTACCATTATTGAAGGTATAACTCTTAGTGGGTCAACTGATGCAAAAGGTATTGCACCTTCTCCTATCCCACAAAATCCCATAAGCAGTGCAGCTTTTCCTGCATCTATCTCATCTTGAGAGTATAATTTTTTATTTATAAGTGTTGCTAATCCCATTCCTAATGGAGGTATTACTCCTGAAGCTCCTATTGAACCCATTATCAAAGCATTTCCTGATGTTAACATAGATACACCGAATAAGAATGCTACTTTATTTACAGGTCCACCCATATCAAATGCCATCATTGCACCTAATAAACTTGCTATTACTATTGTTTGAGACCCTGAAAGACTTGTTAATAAATCTGTTAATCCTGAGAATATTGAAGCTATAGGTTGTCCTAATACTAATATAAACGCTAATCCAACTACTAATGTTGATATTATAGGAATAACTATTATTGGCATTATTGGTTTAAACATTTGAGGAACTTTTAAGTTCTTTAACCATTTTGCTATATACCCTGCTAAGAATCCTGTTATAATTCCACCTAAGAATCCTGCACTAACTTCTGAACCATAAAAATGACCATTTGCTGCTATATATCCACCTATCATACCTGGTACTAATCCTGGTCTATCAGCTATTGAGTATGCGATATATCCTGATAGTATAGGTACCATAAACGTAAATCCTGCAGCTCCAATAGCTTCTATATGTTTCCAAAAGCTACCATCTGGTATTACTAATCCTGCATCAGTTGGTTTTCCACCAAGTGCTAATGCTATTGCTATTAACAGTCCTCCTACCACTACAAATGGTATCATAAATGATACTCCACCCATTAAGTGCTTATAAAATCCTGGTTGTTTAGAATTCATTTTATTATCATTGCTAGATTTTATTGATTTATTTACTGAAACCTTATTATCTATAAACATTTGTATTAAATTTTCTGGTTCTTTTATTGCTTTACTTATTGGACATTCTAGAATTTTTTTACCTTGGAATCGGTCTAAGTTAACAGTTTTGTCAGCTGCTATTATTATTCCATCAGCTTCTTTTATTTCTTTTTCTGTTAATTCATTTTCCACACCTGTTGATCCTTGTGTCTCTACTTTAATGTCTATACCCATTTTTTTTCCCATTTTCATAAGCTTCTCAGCTGCTATATAAGTGTGGGCAATTCCAACAGGACAAGATGTTATTGCTAAAAGTTTCATAGTTTGCCTCCTGATTTAATGTAGTTTTTTAAATGATTGCTTCGTTTATAGCTTTATTGTATAATTTTGCAAACGCTTTTCATAGTCAATCTTTTTCCTCTTTAAGGGGATTTATTAACCCCTTACATATGCCTTTAATGTTGCTATTTCTTTTCCTTGTGACTTCCCATAAGGTGTTATTGTGTATTCATCTACACAAGCCGGTATTATAAATGTTTCTGCATAATGTACTACAAACTTTTCAAATTTATTAGTTGGACTCTCTACTATTGCTTCTTCACCTTCTACTAAATTAAGCATATTTACACTATCATGTGTTTTGTGTTTAACTTCTTTTGAGAACCAATGTCTTCTAGTTTCAATAAATTCTCTTTCGTGTAATCCTGTTTTTTCTTCTTTTAATCCTTCTATATCTTGTATTACAGTTATATCATTTACTAAGTTTTCCTCTACCCACTTTGTAGTTCTATCCCATTGAATGTTCTTTTCTCCATGGTTTAGATGTATTGGTCTAGGTAATCCGTCTAAACCTACTCTATCCCAGTCCCAAAGCTTAAAAGTAAATATATATGGTGTTGAACTTATCTCTAGTATCATAGTGTTTTTGCCTGAACAATGAACAGTTCCTGCTGGTATTAAGAAATGGTCGTGCTTTTTAGCTTTAAACTTATTTATATACTTTTCATCAGGGAAAGTTATTTCGCCACTTTCAGCTTTTCTTAAATCAGAAATCATTTCTTCTTTTTCAATTCCCTCTTTTAATCCAAGATAAACCACACCATCATCTAAACCATCTAATATATAGTAACTTTCATCTTGTGTATAGTGCATTCCAAATTTCTCTTGTATATATTCTGTAAGAGGATGTACTTGTAGAGATAAGTTTTGCCCTCCTATTGTATCTAAAAAGTCAAATCTAATAGGGAACTCTGCTCCAAATCTTGCATGTACTTTATCTCCTAAAAGATTTCTTGGTTTAGTTAATACTAAGTCAATAGCTGGTATTTCAACGTTTATTCCTTCAAAATCAAGGTATAAGCTATTTTCCTCTGGTACTCCATCAAAGCTCCATGCAAAGTTTTCTTTTTCTTTATCTAACCCACATACCGACTTCATCCATTGTCCACCCCATACACCTGGGTCAAAATATGGAACAACTCTAAATGGTTCTTTGGATATTTTTTCTAAAGCACCTTTAAAGGCATCCTTTGTTATCATTTTAGGGTTGTCTTTTTTATTTGTATCTAATAGATAGTCCATTTTCTCAAACACAGACTTTTTATGTCTATCCATAGCTCTCCACTCTAAGAAGAATCCTCTTTTATACTTTCTTAGTATGTCTTCACTACCGTTATCCGTTTTCCAATTTCCCATTCCTTTTCTGTATCTAGTTTGAATTTCCCATCTTGCTAAATCTGCAAATACAGTTATATCACCATCATAGATTAATGATGCTCCTACTCCATAAACTAAAACAATTCCAGAGTTTATATTTTCTATTTCTAATTTTACTTTTTCAATATCTTCTTCTTTAAAAAAGTCTGATAATACTTTAGTATTCATTATTCCAAATACTCTATCATCTGTTAAAAAATCTTTTGCTATATTATCTATTTCTTCACTACTCATAGCGACATCATCAGATTTTATTGTAAGAATTGGATTTAATTTAGAAAATGCATTATATATTTCTTCTAAATCAACCCCCATATAGCAGTCAACTACTACTACCTGCTTTTTATTATCACTACATTTTAGCTTTACTGCTTCTAAAATGTTTTCATATCCTTTGAATGATTGATCTTTATATCCTTTTATATGTTTAGTTGGGTACTTATCATAATTATTATATTTATTAAACATAACTTAATCTCCCTCCATGTCATTTATGTATTTGCTATCTTTTACAGCTTTATTATATATTTTTTTATGTATTTTATCATAGATAGACTTTTTCCTCTTTAACTGGAAATATTGTGTTTGCAAAAAAAAAGTAGAATCTAATGATCCCACTTTCTTTAAATACAATTACAAAGTATTTTTACTTTCTAACAAGCTCTTAGCTTTATCAAAATCTTCTATTTTAACTACCATCTTTCGATCTGTAAATCCCTTACCAAGAACTATAATCTTTTTATTTTTGTATAATACAGATTCTTTATATTTTATTTCCTCAATCTCATCAATTTTAAAAACTAAATTATCATAAAAAATAACTTTATCATCAGTTATTATGTTAGAGCTAAATAGCACTTCAGCTAATGTTAAAATAATAGAAATAAATAATATGATATAAGTAAAAATAAGCAACTTATCTAAATACTCAAATCCACTTATATAACTTATTATATCTGTAATACCGCTATGATTTTGTATTTTATATCTTCCAAATATAGATTTTACTCCTAGTGATGTAATAAAAGTTATAGCTACCATACTTATAATCTCTGATTTGCTATTTTCTTTAACTTTAATATAAGTCATATTTTCACTATTTATTTGTTTTATAAGCTTCTTTCTATAAATATAATCAGTAAGTTTCATGGTTATAGCGAGTATAAATATAGTTACTACTAATAAAGTCTGCATGCTTTGATTTTCTATAAATGATCCGATTACTCCTAATAGTATTATAATAATTAATAAAATAATGTCCTTTTTTCTCATTGTTCCCCCTAAATTTCTAAGTCAAGTAATTTTATTTAATGAAAAAAGATGTAGATTAGATTATCTACATCTTAATTTTTAGTATACTGAACCACTATTAACTATAGGCTGTGCATCTTTGTTTCCACAAAGTACAACTAACAAGTTACTAACCATAGCAGCTTTTCTCTCATCATCAAGAGTTACTATATTGTTTTCACTTAAATTAGTTAAAGCCATGTCTACCATACTTACAGCACCTTCAACAATTTTCTTTCTTGCTGCTATTATAGCTTCTGCTTGTTGACGTTGTAGCATAGCTGCTGCAATCTCTGGTGCATAAGATAGATGAGTAATCCTAACTTCACTAACTTCAATTCCTGCAATATCAACTCTAGTTTGTAACTCTTCTTTTAACTTATCTGCTATTTCTTGACTACTTCCACGAAGAGATTTTTCTTCTCCATCTTCAGATGCATCATATGGGTAAAGTCTTGAAACATTTCTAAGAGTTGAATCACATTGAATTGATAAAAATGTATTATAATTATCAACGTTAAATACAGCTTTAGTTGCATCTAGTACTTTCCAAATTACAACTACCCCTATTATAATAGGATTTCCTAACTGGTCATTAACCTTTTGTTTTTCATTATTAAGAGTCATAGTTTTTAATGATACTTTTTTACCATTAGCATAAACTACTATCTCAGTTTTATCATTAGGCGAATGTTTTGAAACATTTGAAGGAACTGCTGTTGGGTTTACTGCACTGCAAAATGGATTTATCCAGTAAAATCCTTCTTTTTTTATAGTTCCATAATAGTTACCAAATAAAACTAAAACTAATGCTTCTTTAGGATTAAGTACTTTAAGTCCAAATAAAGCAATAAAGTTTGCAATAATTCCTACTATCCCTAAAACTATTGCATATATATTCATTGTTCCAATTACAAGTCCTATTGATGCTATAAAAAGTAAAAGAATTGATATTAAAGCCATAAAGCCATTAACTGACTTTGCGTCCTTTTCTTTATAAATGGTTTCTTCTTTAATCATATCTGCTACCCCCTAATTTATTATTGTTAAATTTATGTTTACATAATAATACTGCTTTTTGGTAAATTTTACAAATGTATTTATTGTAACTATTTACTACATATAGGCTTTAAGCTAGCACCATATCCATATATGTCTTTATATTTTCTAATATATCCTACAGATATAGTCATAGTAATAAATTCTGCAACACCTACTGATAGCCATATACCATTTACCCCTAAAAACTTAGGTAATATAATTATTCCAAGTACTGTAAATACAAAAGTTCTTAAAAACGATATAGTAGCTGAAACTTTTCCATTTGAAAAAGCTGTAAACTTAGCTGATGCAAATATATTTACACCTGTTACTAAAAAGCTCGTAGAAAATAACATAAATCCTTTGTAACCAATTTCAAAAACATTACTTCCTTTATCTGCAAATATTCCGACTATGCCACCTGCCCCTATTAAAGAAATAACAAATAAACTTATAGAACTAACTAATATAAAAATCAAACTGTACTTTATAATTTTTTTAAGTTCATCAATATTTTCATCTCCATAGTTATAACTTATAATTGGAGCTACACCTGATGAGAATCCTATATACGCCGAAGTTATTAAAAACTGACCATATAGTACTATAGTTATCGCAGCAACTCCATCTGACCCTAAATACTCCATCATAGCAAGATTAAATAAAAGAGTAGTTACACCTGTTGATAAGTTTGTAACCATTTCAGATGAACCATTTGAGCAACTTTTAAGTATTACATCAAAATCAAACTTTGGCTTTACAAAATACAAACTTCCCCTTTTCTTACAAAAATATATTATTCCTAAAATTGCAGGTATTAAAACGCCTATTCCGGTTGCATAAGATGCTCCACCTATTCCCATATTCATCAAAACTATAAACACATAATCAAGTATTACATTTGTAAATCCACCTATTAAAGTTAATATTAAACCTACTTTTGGCTTGCCTGATGTAATTGTTAAGTATTGAAATATTAGATTTACAATAAATGCTGGTATAAATATAAGAGATGCTAAAAAATAATCCATACAATACTCATATAAACCTTCACTGCCCCCCAATATACTTATTATATCTTTTGAAAAAATATAACCTAATAAAGCTATAACTACTCCTAATAAAATTCCTATTAATAATACTAAAGTAAAGTTTTCTCTAGCTTCCTTATCTTTACCTTCTCCAAGCTTTTTAGCGATAAGCGCACTACTCCCACTTCCTAACATTACACCGACTGCTATTACTATATTTATAAATGGGTAAACTATGTTAACTGCCGATAGTGCATCTGTATTTACAAATCTCGATACAAAAACTCCATCAACTATTGTATATAAAGACATAAACACCATCATGATTATTGAGGGTATTGTAAACTTTATAAGTGATGAAAATGTAAAACTTCTAGATATTGAATTGTCCATTAATTTCCTCCTAATATAAACTGCTTCTTCTATAATAAACTATAGTATTGTACTAATGTCAAGAAATAAAAATAAGACTACAACAACGTCATAGTCTTATCTATATTATATTAAGCTATATCTTTTGAATAATCTAATGATTTGTAGAAATTAGTTATAGCCATTTGCAAATATGGAATGAACCATAAAAGCCCGATTATAGTAACTGTAGCTAATAATCCCCATCCAATAAAACTAAGTTGAAGTACAAAGAATTTCCATTTATTGCCCTTCATCATTTTTATACTAAGACCTATTGACTCAAATAATTTAAGTTCTTCTTTATCAACAAATATATATGGTGCTAAACCTACTGCCAAACTAAATATAACTAAAGCAATTGATATTAATACTACTACAATAATGGCAATCCAAGCTAATGCACTTATGCTTCCTGTGCTAATTAATGAATATCCAATTGAACTAATTAATATAACACCTATTATTCCTCCTGCTATGGCTCCTACTATAGAGATAATAACAGTAAATCCTAATGATTTTAAAATTGCACTCTTTGAAACCTTAAGGTCACTATATGTTGCTTCACCAGATTTTTTTATAAACTCTAAATAAAATTTAGGTAATCCTACACATGCCCATACCTCTAAAGCGAATACTACTGCTAAAGATATACAAACTAAAAATGTTGCTTCACTTGGAATAAATTCAAGCGCAAAAATCAAAGCACAATAAATTAAAGTTATTAGTACTGGTACTTTCCAATGACCTTTTAATTGTTGTTTTGATAAGTTTTTCAATCCTTTTCTATCCATAATTTTGACCCCCTTTGAGCTATTTATTTATTGACCTTAATATAGTATATTCATGTAAAACATATTTGTTCTACAATAATTTTATTTAAACCTTCTATGTATGTTAAAATCAGTTTAAAAAGAGCTATCTTAATTTAAAGATAACTCCTATTTATTATTTATCAGACGTTTTCTTTACTGGTTTTTTTCTATTGTTAGATCCCCAGCTTTTATTATTGCTTCTAGAAGAACTACTTCTTTGATTGTTGCTATTTCCTCTATTGTTACCTCTACTATTGCTTCTAGGATTTCTTTTTTCAACCACTTCAGCTACATCATTAGAACTAGCTTCATAAGGGTGGTCTTTTATTACTGGTATTTTTTTGTTTATAAGTTTTTCTATTGACTTGTAATATCCTCTTTCTTCCATAGAACAGAATGACATAGCACAACCTGTATGTCCTGCTCTTCCTGTACGTCCAATTCTGTGAACATAAGTTTCTGCAACTTCTGGTAAGTCATAGTTTATTACATGAGATAATTCATCTACGTCAATTCCTCTTGCAGCTATATCTGTTGCAACTAACACTCTTATCTTACCTTCTTTGAAGTTACTTAGTGCAAGTTGTCTAGCATTTTGAGATTTGTTACCATGAATAGCACAAGCTTCTATTCCAACCTTTAAAAGGTCTGTAGTAATCTTGTTTGCTCCATGCTTAGTTCTTGAAAATACTAATACAGATTGTATAGATTTATCTTTTAAAAGATCTATAAGTAAAGCTCTTTTTTGCTTTTTACTAACAAAATACATACTTTGCTTTACAGTTTCAGTAGTAGATGATACCGGTGCAACTTCCACTTTTATAGGATCTTTAAATATAGAGTTTGCTAACTTTGATATTTCATTTGGCATAGTTGCTGAGAAGAATATGTTTTGACGAACTTGTGGAAGATGACTTATTATTCTCTTTACATCATGAATCATTCCCATGTCTAACATACTATCCGCTTCATCAAGTACAAAGTATTTTACTTTGCTTAAGTTTATAAACTTTTGACTATATAAATCAAGCATTCTACCTGGAGTCGCTATTAAAATATCTACTCCTTCTCTTAATGCTCTTGTTTGAGAATTTTGAGATACTCCACCAAATATAACTAAACTTTTTATGTCCATATATTGTGAGTAAGCTGTAAAACTTTCTTCTATTTGTATAGCTAATTCTCTTGTAGGAGCTAGTACTACTGCTTTAATAGTTCTTGGTCCTCTTGAGTTTTTTTGTTCATTGTATACTCTTTGTAATATTGGAATAGCAAACGCTGCTGTTTTTCCAGTACCTGTTTGAGCACATCCAAGTAAGTCTTTTCCTTCTAATAAGTGAGGTATTGACTTTGCTTGTATTGGTGTAGGTTTTGAATAACCTTCATCTTGTAATGCCTTTTGTATAGGTTTTATTATATCTAAATTTTCAAATAACATGTTGTCTCCTTTTTATTGCTTCTAAATTCTAAAATTACTTTTTTCTATATATTAAGTGGTTCGTCCACACATAACCCAAATTACCTTTAAAAGTAATCTTATTAAAGCTCATTATTTAATTTCATAAAAAAAGAAACATACTTCATGTCAAGTGACAAAACTTAACATAAAAAATGTCTCTTATCTGCATTATACATTATTTTTTGGAAAATAGCATTATATTTTTTATTTTAACATTAATAGTTCCAACGCTTTAGACCCTACAACTTTAAAATAACGTTATCATATACTTCATTATTTTCCTAAATACATAATCAAAATAAATTCAAATAATTTCCTAAAATTTATTTTGACCCCATTAATTACTATTTTATCAGAAAATTTTGTAAAATAAAAGACTGTTTTAATAAACGTTTTTCAACTATACTTAACTTATCAAATAAATATAATTTAAAAAGCAAAATAATTACTTATAACACTCAGCTTATTACTTCTATCCAAATGGATACATGGAGTTAATATAAAAAAATAATTGTAATAAATGGAGGAACTTGATATGAAAATGGCAATAGTTTCAAAGAAAACGATTATAACAGACGCAATTAAAGAAAAAATAGAAAGTACAATCCAGCGATTAGAAAAATACATAAACGATGATACTGAGGTAAAAGTAAAAATAGATGTTAAAAAGAAACACCAGAAAATAGAGGTTACGATATTTGCAAAAGATGGTGTAATAATAAGGGCTGAAGAATCAAGAGAAGATTTATATTCTGCAATTGATTTAGTATACGATAAATTATATAAACAATTAAGAAAATACAAAACACAACTAATAAAGAGAAACAAGAAAAATGAAAGTATTAGATTTGATAATATAGAAGAATATGTAGCTTGTGATAGCGATGAAAATGTTATAAGAAAAAGAAAAGGATTTAAAATAGATCCACCTATGACTGAAGAAGAAGCAATAATGCAAATGGATTTACTTGGCCACAACTTCTTTATATTTAGGGATTTAAAAACTCAAGAAATAAACATTGTTTATAAAAGACATGACGGATATGGAATTATTGAACAAGTATAAATTAAACTTTTGATTATACTTAAATCCTAAAAAGGGGTAGCGATGCTACCCTTTTTTTATATTTTTTTATTTTTTATGGAATTTATTGACAATGAATTAATATAGTCCTAAACTAAATTGTATACAATATAAATGTAAACAATTTAAATTTTACCAATTAATTCAACATAAGGAGCCTTACTATTATGACAAATGATGAAAATTTAGGATTAGAGAATCAACTTAGCTTTATAATGTATGCATGTTCAAAAGAAATGATAAAGCACTATAAACCATATCTTAAAGAAATAGGATTAACTTATACTCAATATATTGCTATGCGTGTTTTATGGAGTGGTGATAATATTACTGTCAATGAATTAAGCAAAAGACTATATCTTGACTCAGGTACAACAACTCCACTACTAAAAAAACTTGAAATCAAAGGCTTATTAGAGCGTGTTCGTGATTTGAGTGATGAGCGAAATGTGTTTATAAAATTAACTAAAGAAGGACATGAGCTTAAAGCTAATATGGAGAACATATCACAAAAGGTCTTAGATAACACAGGAGTTCCTATGTCTGAGGTCGATGATATACTAAAATCTTTAAAGTCTGTATTAGACAGAGTTAATAACAACTAGATAATTACTAAGGTCTATCTAAAGGTAATTAATAAAATAGGTAGAATCTTGGAAATTAATATATTAAAGATAAGATGGGGGGTTACAAAATGTTTTTATTCGAATCAATACCTTGGTATTGCGCTTTAATGTGGTTTGCAGTTCTTGGTGGGTTAATGCTTGCTAATGAACTCAGCCGTAGAAACAAATACATAGCTATTATATCTTTTGTAGTATTACCAATCATATTGCCATTTACAATATGGCAAAAAACAACAGTCGCTGGGTCAAGTGTTGGAACTTGGTTTCACTGGGCTAAAGTATACTCTGCACTAGCAGGTTGTGTATGTTTTATGGCTTTACGTTACAGTAAAAAATTAAATCAAAATAAGTATGTCCTAGCATTTCCTGCAATTATTTTAGCTATTAACATCATGGAAGCTGTTATTCGCGATTTCCAATGTTATAATTTTAACGGTATAGTTGATGGAATGATGACTATAGGGGGGTCATGGAATATAATGAATGGTATAGCAGGTATACTAAACATTATAACTATTTCAGGATTTGTAGGTATCATTATTAGTAAAGAAAAAAACAAAGACATGTTATGGCCAGACCAACTTTGGTTTTGGATTATAGCTTATGACCTTTGGAACTTTGCATATGTTTATAACTGTGTATCAGACCATGCATTCTACGCTGGAGCAGCTTTATTATTATCATGTACAATACCAGCATTCTTTATAAAAAAAGGTGCTTGGTTACAACATCGTGCTCATACACTAGCATTTTGGATGATGTTTGTAATGTCATTCCCAACATTTGTTGACACTTCTAAGTTTGCAGTTAAATCATCACACAATACAACTGCATTATTCATTGTTAGTGCATTAGCCTTAGCTTCTAACGTGTTAGTATTTGTATATCACTTCTACAAAATATTTAAACATAAACTCAACCCAATAACAGGTGAAGTTCATTCTGATTTAGACGCTTACAAAGAAATTGTTAATGAAGGCAAAGTAGCTAGCACAAATAACTAACTTAAAATCAATAATACAAACGAATTTATTATATCACAATAAACATTGTCTATATTATAAATAAAATAGGGGGAGTTATAAAATGTTTTTATTTGAATCAATACCTTGGTATTGTGCTTTAATGTGGTTTGCAGTTCTTGGTGGGTTAATAGTCTTTAATGAAGTAACCCGCAAAAATAAGTTCATAGCTATTATATTCTTTGTAGTATTACCAATTATATTACCTTTTACATTATGGAAACAAACAGCAGGTCCTGACTCATGTGTTGGAAGCTGGTTTCACTGGGCTAAGGTATACTCTGCAGTAGCAGGTTGTTTATGTTTTATGGCTCTACGTTATAGTAAAAATTTAAGCCAAAACAAATATGTTCTAGCGTTTCCTGCAATTATTTTAGCTATTAATATCATGGAAGCTGTTGTTCGTGATTTTCAATGTTATAATTTTAACGGTATAGTTAATGGGGTAATGACTATAGGTGGGCCATGGAATATAATGAATGGTATAGCAGGTATACTAAACATCCTAACTATTTCAGGATTCGTTGGTATAGTTATTAGCAAAGATAAAGATAAAGATATGTTATGGCCAGACCAACTTTGGTTTTGGATCATAGCTTATGACATTTGGAACTTTGCATATGTCTATAACTGCGTATCAGACCACTCATTTTACGGTGGAACAGCTTTATTGCTAGCATGTACAATATCAGCATTCTTCATAAAAAAAGGTGCTTGGTTACAACATCGTGCATATACGCTAGCTTTTTGGATGATGTTTGCAATGTCAGTCCCAACATTTGCTGACTCTTCTATATTTGCAGTTAAATCATCACATAACACAACTGCATTATTTATTGTTAGTGCATTGGCTTTAGCTGCTAACGTGTTAGTATTTGTATATCACTTCTACAAAATATTTAAACATAAACGTAACCCAATAACAGGGGAAGTTCATTTTGACTTAGATGCTTATAAAGAAATTGTTAATGAAGATGAAGTAGTTACTACAAATAACTAGTATATTAAAAGGATGTAATAATTTATTACATCCTTTTTTAATTTCTATATTAACTTAAGTAAATATCATTATCAACATAAAAAGCATAACAAGTAAAATATATTTAATCATATTTAACTTTTTAGCTTTATACTTATAAATTTCATTGCCCTCAGATATAGCCAAGTTTTTTAATTTTTTAACTTTGTTATTTAAAATATAAAAACATAAAATTGCTATTAAGTTTATACCTAATCTAATGTTTTGTCTCTTTTGTGAGACACTTAAATCTTCATAGTCGTAAGTATTATATAAATTTTCATCTAAAAATAAATCATAAGTATAAGTAGTTTTCTTTTCACTATCGTATATTGCATAGAAATATCCTGTAAGTTTTAATTCTACATTATCTTTATAATCTATTTTTAAAGTTTTACTTTCTTGTGGTTTTAATTTATCTTCACTAATAAGTGTGTCTCCAATAGCATCACCTTTATATAATTGTTTGAAATTTAATCTAATATTTTTAAGTTCTTTCTTTGATGAATTCTTTATATCTACTTGTAGATACTGTTTATCATCTTTTTTTATAGTTCTAATATTTTTTATATCTACTTTATCTATATCCTTAGTAATATCCAAGGCTTTAAAATCCTTATATGAACCTACTGTTATTGTTTCTATATCATTGTCTTCTTTTGGGGAAGTAAACTTAGACTGCTTATCTACAGTAGTTGTGCTACCTTCTTTATCAGTATAACTATAGCTTATTAGCTTTAGATTTTCTGATTTTTTAATATTATTATGCTCACAAGTTAATATTGCACTTTCATTTGGCTTAATACTTTGTATACTATATGATGGCATAATTGCTTCTTCTATATTATTAGCTTGTTGAATTTCAAGATCTATATAAACATTATATAAATTTTGATTAGATATATTTTTTATTTTTATCTGTGAGTATAATGAGTCCTTATTTTCTCTTTTTAATTCATTTGTTTTTATATCTTTATATTCTACATAATTAGGCATTCCTATTTCTATCTTGTTTTCTGACTTTGTATTTGGTGTTATGTCTTTTGAATTGTATATATAAACGCTTACTACTCCTACACATATAAATAGAATTATTAAGCCAATCATTACTTTGATAAAATTCTTATTTGTGTTATTTTCCATAGTACTCCCCCTTAACAATCCCCTCATTTGTTATTGTATGCTAATTAAGTATTTAAATTAAATGATATTTTTTTAACTATCAATTAATTAATTTAGCTAAATGCTATAATTTGAATTAAAAATACAAAAAGTAAAATGTATTTGATTATATTTAATTTTTTAGCTTTATTTTTATAATCTTTATTTACTTGAGATATAGCTAATTTTTTTAAATTACTAGCTTTTTTGTCCAATATAAAAAAACATAGTCCCATTATTAGACTTATACAAATTGTAGTAAATATCCTCTTTGGTATATTACTTTTATCTTCTTCCTCATAAGTGTGGTATGTATTTTTATATAAATCTAAAAAATAACCGTGACTAATTTTATTTTCACTATCGTAAACTTCATAACGATATCCTATAAGTTCTAATTTTGTATCTTCTTTATAATCTACTTTTAAAGTTTTACTTTCTTGTGGTTTTAATTTTCCCATCTCAACGTAAAAGTCACCAATAACATTATTTTTATACGATTCTTTGAAGTTTAACCTAAAATTTTTAATTTCTATGTTAGACGTATTTTTTATATCTATTTCTAGATAATTCTTATTATCTTTTTTTATAGTTTTAATATTTTTTATATCAAGTTTATCTACATCCTTAGTAATGTCTAAGGATTTAAAATATTCATTTGAATGTATTGATATTTTTTCGCTACTATCTCTTTTGGGATATTTAAACTTAGAATCCTTATTTATAATAGCTATACGTCCGCTTTTATAGTCAAATTCTAAACTTTCTACTTTAAGTTTTTCTGATTTCTCAAGATTTTCATGCTCATAAGTTAATATTGCAGTTTCATTTGGTTTAAGATTATTTAAAGTATAAAATGGTAGTATTTCTTCATTACTTTTATCTTTTTGAATTTTAAGATTTATGGTAACATAGTCTAATTCTTGATTGGATGTGTTTTTTATTTTTATCTGTGAGTAAAGTGAACTATTATTTTTTTTCATAAACTCATTTGTTTTTACATCTTCAAAATCTACATAGTGAGGTATACCTACTTGTAGCTTATCTTCTTGTTTTATAGTTAACATTTTATTTGAATTAGATTTATAAACACTTAGCATAAATATAAATAATGCTGTTAAACCAATCATTATTTTTTTTAAAGTCTTATTTGTCATAATACTCCCCCTTAATAATGCCGTCATTTGTTATTATATCCCAATTTAGTATTTAAATAAAATGATATTTTACTTAACTTTATCAATAATCCTTGATAAAACTATAATTTAAAGAATAAAAAAACATATCTATTAAATAAAGTTATTTTCTTATCACAATCTGGACAAAGTATGTAACTCATATTTTCAACAATACCTAAAACCTTAATATTCATTCTGTTTGCCATGTTAATAGCCTTAGAAACAATCATAGAAACTAAATCTTGAGGTACAGATACCATTACAATTCCATTAATAGGAATAGATTGCATTACAGTTAATGCCACATCCCCTGTTCCTGGTGGCATATCTATTACTAAATAATCTAGTTCTTCCCAAAGTACATCAGTCCAAAATTGTTTAACAGCCCCCGAAACTACTGGTCCTCTCCATATTACAGGTTCATTCTCATCTTTTATTAAAAAGTTCAATGACATAACTTTTATTCCATATTTTGTTACTACAGATATTTATTGTCAAATTCCAATAACTATTTATAATTTTTATTTATGAAAACCTAGCTACAGTCTTTTTAGTATAATTTAAATAGCAAATTTTGTAACGAGTAAAAGAATATTTATGTGGAAATCTAATTTTATGAAAGGATGTGTAAATATGAAAGATAATAGATTCAAAAAAGGTAAATACGAAGATGCAGTAGAACTTGCAAAAGATTTATTAATGAATAATGTTGGTATGTCAGATATCGTAGCTAAAACTAATTTAAATGAAGAAGAAATAAGAAAAATAATAAGAAAAAAAGATACTGAATTAAACGATAAATCAACAAAATTATTTTAATTTTAAATTTTATGTAAAAAGGAAACTACGCTCTATTTAATTAAATAGATTGTAGTTTCCTTTTTATTTATATATTTAGCTTTCCATTAAAACTTCAATTGTATTAGATTTTATATCTTTATCTTCTTCACTTTTTAACTTTAATATTTCATTAGTTTTATAGGCAAAGCATGCTGTTAAAATAACAGTAAACAAATCTGATAATGCTTGAGTATATAAAACTCCATTCATACCTAGTAACTTAGGAAGTATAAATACAAGAGGAATAAAGAAAATTCCTTGTCTAGCTGTACCAACTATTAAAGCTTCTTTTGACATACCTAATGACTGATATAATGTAGCATATAATTGTGTAAATCCTAAGAAAGGATACATTATAAGAGTTGCTCGTAGGGTCTTAGCTCCAACTTCTATAACACTACTATCATTACTAAATAAATTTATAGCAGGTTCTGCAAATATCATAAGAGCTATAGTTGCTAAACTTGCAAATATAGTAGTTCTTTTTATAGATATTTTTATAGCTTTTCTTAAATTATCATAATTGCCTGCACCATAATTATAACTAGCTATAGGCTGAAAACCTTGATTATAACCCATAACCACAAAAATAACTAATGATGATAATTTTAAAGAAATCCCAAAAGAAGCTATTAGTGAATCTCCATATGGCTTAGATGCAATATTTAACAGACCCATAGAAATACTTATAAGGGCTTGAGTTAAAAAAGTAGCAGTTCCAACAGAAACTATTTCTTTGTATATAGTCTTTGATAACTTAAAATTCTTAATTTCTAATTTAAGATAGCTTTTCTTTCTTATGAAATACGATGCTAATAAACATACAGATATTGCTTGGCTAATTACCGTTGCCCATGATGCTCCAACTACTCCCATATTAAGATTAAACATTAATATAGGGTCTAGTACTATATTTATAATAGCTCCTAGCGCAACTGCAACTGCACTCAGTTTTGTATTACCTTCTGATCTTATAATATTTGCCAATGTAGGCATCATTATAGGTAAACTTGCTCCTATAGCGATAGGTTTTGCATAATCTATAGCATAAGGCATTATAGTATCAGTTGCTCCTAATAATCTTAATATCGGTTCTAAAAATACTAATATTAACGTTGTAAATATAGCTCCTAAAAATAAAGATGTAAATATAGCAGTAGTTGCTACGACATCAGCTTGCTCTTTATCTTTAGATCCAAGCAATCTAGCTATATAAGAAGATGCTCCAACACCTATCATTTGTCCTATAGCATTTATTAATATAAATAATGGAAATACAACTGATACAGCAGCCATAGCTAGTGTATTGTCTAACATTCCAACGAAAGCTGTATCGACAATATTATAAACAGCACTTATAAGACTTGCTATTATACCTGGTATAGCAAATTTCCATATTACCCTTCCAATATTATCATCTTCCATTATTTTAACTTTATCTTCGCTTAAACTCACTTTTGATCACTCCCATTTTCTTTATACTATTATTTTATCAAAACTGGGAGTTTATCGTTAATATGTATATTTTATTACGCGTTATAAGTATTTTATATAACAGTTCTTTATTTTTTAATATTTTCTGATACTATTTCTAAAAACATTTTAGCTTCAGTTGATAGTTCTTCTCTTTTCCTTTTAATCCACCCAATACTAAAATCTATACTATTATCAGCAAAAGGTATAGCCTTTATACCATCCATTTTATCTCCACTACTCCATCTTGAACCTAATGAATATGCATCTGTTTTTGATATAAATTTAGCTATAGTTTGTTTATCATTTAAGTATATAGCCCTCTCTTTATTTAAAATATTAAGTGAATCTAGTTCTATACTATAAATAGATGATGTTACTTGATCCTCAACTAAATTTACACAAATAAAATCCTTTAGCTCATCACCGTATATTACATCTTTATCGTATAAAGGGTTGTTTTTACCTACATAAATATGCATCTTCTCTTTAGCTATTTCATTAAACTCTAACTTATTTGCATCTAATATATTTTTCCATAATTTTTCTTGGATGTTTGATAATATAAGTATCCCTATCTCTGATTCCATATTAGATACATCTTTTATAACATTTTCTTTATGAGTTTCCTTTAATGATATTTTGATATTTTTACAATCAACCTTATTATAAATTTCGACTAATACATTTGCTAAATTAAATATTTTTGCGCTAGATATTTGTAGTACAAAGGCCTTTTCTTTAGATAAATCATTGTATATGTTTTCTACATTATTAACTTGATTTATAATAAATTTTGCATGTGCTAAAAAACTTATTCCATCTTTTGTAATTTCTACACCTCTATTTGTTCTATCAAACATTTTAATGTTAAATTCTTCTTCTAAGCTCATTATAGCGTTACTTAAGTTCGGTTGTGATATGAATAAGTTTTGTGCGGCCTTATTCATAGATCCAGTTTCTGCTACTTCTATTAAGAATCTTAGTTGTTGAAGTTGCAAACAAATCACCTCCATTTAAACACCTGATTTTATAAATTTATCTATATGAAACTCTATTATTCAAAATTAAGTTAATTTCTATTCACATTTACTCTTCCATTTATCAAGTTTTTTATTGTATATAGTTTGTACTTCTTCTAAGTTTATATTATTATCACAGCTTTGGCTTATCATTGAGCTAGCTACTATTATTACGTCAAGACATTCTTCAATTACGTCTTCTTTTGATTTGTTTTTGTATCCACACCCATTAGAATTTGAATAGCTTAGTACAGCTTCTGAAACTTCTCCTACTTCTTCTGATAATTTTAATGCTCTTTCTAATAATGATTTTTTATCTATCAAAGTTAGTTTTTGTATTTCTTCAAAGTTAATTAATTTTGTATTTTCCATAATTTTTCTCCTTTATATAATTCTATTTTTATTATACACTAATTGGATATTTAGAACTAACTTTAAAAACAGTTAATAAAATCACCTTAATTTTATCACCATATGCAATTCCTTTTTACTTAAAACTAGGGTTTATTGCTACTGGCTCATCTAAAATTAAAGATGGAATAAAATATACTCCTATGGAATATAAAATCTAATTCTTTATTAAACCCCGATAATACACAAGTTTTTTTATATAGTCTCATATATAATATAATTAAGAGTATCTTGTTTAATAGGGGGATTAAATTTGAAAAAAATACTTTTTGCATTTTTAAGCTTTATAGTTATACTACTTACAAATTTATTTGTATCTAAATTTTTTAACCTACCATTTTTTGAATTATCTTTTGTAACGGGTCTAATGTTTACTTTAGCTATAGGCTTTTGTTCTAGCGAAGGCGGACCTACATCTGAAATATTAGATGCTAATATTAAACCTTTTTTAGAAAAAGAATCTCGCACAGATAGTCATTTTTTTAAATTTTATAACAGCATTCCATTTATAGTTGCCTTAGCTTATACTGCTGTTTCTGGTGTTTTAAGTATTGTTGTTTATTGGAAATA
The DNA here is from genome assembly GCA_000686145.1 of Peptostreptococcaceae bacterium VA2. GTDB lineage: Bacteria > Bacillota > Clostridia > Peptostreptococcales > Peptostreptococcaceae > Romboutsia_D. The sequence continues at coordinate 2,244,029 of JMMB01000007.1, forward strand.
CTTTTTTTAGATTAATATTTTATAAATTTATTGATATATTGTACAATTTTGTACTAAACATAAAAATGAGTGTATAATTAAATACACTCATTTTTATGTTTAGTTGAAATATTTGCCATAAGGTCTGAAATTACGTGATTCTTCAATTAATTCATCTAATTGATTAGAAATTTTTTCAATAGGCTCATCAATCGAACTCATTAAATAATCAAATAATTTTTGCCCATTACCTTCCATAACAAATCCAGATAAATTTATCTTATCTTTGCTTTCTAAAATTATAATTATTAACTTCCCTGTGCTTATTTCATTCATATATAAAGAGCAATCTTCTTCTATGTGATTGTTTTCATTTAAATGTTTTATAATAATTTCTATCTCTGATTTTTCACTCTCACTTAGTAGGCTTTGAATAATATTCTCATCTTCTATTTTATAAATCGCTGCAATATCTTCAATTTCCCCTTGATAAATATCTTTGTTTCTTGCTAAAAATTCATCCCCTGCAACTTCTTTAGCACTAAGTTTTTCAATTAAATACTTTGAAATATCTTCTATCCTAGAATTATTTTCAATATTCACTTATACCCACCACCTTTTTTAGTGTTATATACTTAAAAATCATTTATTATTATCTATTATATACTATATTAGCATGAGTTTGCATTCCTTCTTGTAAGCTTATAACAGAAGCTACAATAGCTTTCCTTAATTTTGGGTTTCCTCTCAATTTCATAGCGTTTAATCCTCCTATTAATAATTTTCAATAGGCAGCTAAAGTTCTCCTTAAGTCTTTTTAAATCAAAAACTTAAGGATACACTTACAATTAATAAACATTAATTGGCAACTGGCTGGCATGGAATTTCTTTTTTAGCCCCTTTAGCTTTGCGACACTAGATTTCCCTAGCTTTGCCTAATAAATATAAATACGTATGTATTTACTTATTTATATTTATGTCATATTTAACACTATTTTCCAATATATATCATCTATTTCTATAAATTTTTCACAAACTTAATTCCTAAAATACTTATTACTGTATTTTTTCCCAAAACTAATGCTATTTTAAGTTTTTAATATACTCATAACAATCATCCATTCCATTTATATAATTTTCATAAGTTTGTATTATCTTAACGTCTGGCTTAACTCCCCCAACATGACCCTCTTTACAAGTTACAGCAGAATAAGGATGTTTAATAATCAACTTAGAATTAGGCAAAGTTATAAACTCCCCCTCAGTTCCAAACATATTTACATTTCCACCGCTCTCCTCGCCAATTACAGTTGCATCTAATTCATTTTGCAATCTCCAAGATAAAATAGCACCTGCCGAAGCTGTTTCTTTTCCTTGTATAACTATTATATATTTATCGTTTAAATAAGTTCTATGTTTAAACTTACTTATAAGCGAATCCACAAGTGCAAACGCCCCACCACGATTATTTCTTAAATCTATGACAATCTTATCAAATTCATTGTTATTTATTTTATCTATAAGATTTCTTTCAAGTTCATAGTAGTCTGGATAATTAGGAGCATTTTCTTTATCAATATTTAGACCTTGCTTTGTAAGAATTTTATTGTATTTAATTACTCTTCTTGGTTTATGATTTTATAAAATTATAGCTATGGCTCTATCTAACAGTACTAGTTCTATCAAAATTATTTTTTATAAATTCAATTATTTCAAGTTCGCTTTCTATTTCGCCTTTATTAGGGTATTTTTTCTTAGCTTTTTCAAATTCATTTAATATTTTTTCAACTTTTTTTATATCATTTTCTATAATTAAAGCATGCGCATACATTAAACGTAATTTAGGTATATGGCATTTACTTGCTTTAATATATGATTTCAATTTTTTTGTATATAGTTCATTTATTTTCTCTTCGTTTCTTTTTCCTATTATCTCATAAAAAAGCAATTCACATTTTATTTCATATTCATAAAGCTTAACTATTTTAGGATTGTAATTTAATAAAAACTCATAACATTCCTTTGCCTTATCAAACTCTAACTTATCATGATAATAATTAGCTTCAGCACATTTAATACAAGTTACTAATGGATTACTAAAATCAGATTTCGCGTCAATTTCAAACCATTTTAGGGGCATATCTTTTACTCTCATCCCTTTACTTGAAAGTCCATTTACCTTTAATTGTATATAAAAGCAATATCTAATAAGCTTATGCTTCATAATAGAAATTACATTATATCCATCATTGGAAATACCACCTATTTTCATAGGAATTCCATTAGTAATAAAACTTAATATACCACTACCTATCATCGCAATTAAAATTCCATCCACATATCTATTTCCTCCAACTATCATGTATATAACAAAACATAAAATTGCTATAATAGCATTCATTATTATTCCACCTAAGTTATATAAAATATATGGGCACTTTTCATAATTATCTGCTTTAGGAAACATAAGGCATTGTCCAGCCGTTCCTTTGATATTAAATTTTTTTATAGCAAATTTGCCATCTTGTTTTACGAGAGTTAAACTTCCAACTCTAAATGATACAAAATCGTATCCTGATATTAACCCACATATTAGATGCCCTGCTTCATGTAAAATGATTTGAACTATAAATGCTATCATAAAGACAGCAAAAATCAATAAAATTTCTAAAATACTGCCTTGAGATGATGTACTTCTTTCACTTGCTATCCCACACATCGCTCCAACTATACCACTAGCTACAAGTAGTATTGTAAATAAAAATCCTTTAGTTAATTTTTCTTTAATATCTGTTTTTTTCTTTTCTTTGCTCATAGTTCCCCCTTAAGTTCATCATACTTTTCACTACTATTTTATATTAGCATATATAAAGTATTAATCCTATTTATGGAAAATTTTTATTTTTTTCGACCATTTATCAATAATCCTATTTTAATTTTTTTATATACTCATAACAATCATCTATTCCATTCACATAACTTTCATAAGTTTGTATTATATTAACATCTGGCTTAACTCCCCCAACATGACCTTCTTTATAAGTTACAACAGAATAAGGATGTTTAATAACCAACTTAGAATTAGGTAGAGTTATAAACTCACCCTCAGTTCCAAACAGATTTACATTTCCACCGCTTTCCTCACCAATTACAGTTGCATCTAATTCATTTTGCAATCTCCAAGATAACACAGCACCTGCCGAAGCTGTTTCTTTTCCTTGTATAACTATTACATCTTTATCGTTTAAATAAGTTCTATGTTTAAACTTACTTATAAGTGAATCCACAAGCGCAAACGCCCCACCACGATTATTCCTTAAATCTATGACAATCTTATCAAATTCATTGTTATTTATTTTATCTATAAGATTTCTTTCAAGTTCATAGTAGTCTGGATAATTAGGAGCATTTTCTTTATCAATATTTAGACCTTGCTTTGTAAGAATTTTATTGTATTTAAAATATAATATATTATCTTTTTTAAACTCTTTAAACCAATAAAAATCATTTTGCTGCTCTGATTTTTCACTAATCTCAGACTCTTTCTTTTCTAAATTTACATAATCTACTTCCTTGTTTTTTATAGCTTTTACTTTTATACTTGTTTTTTCTTTGTTTTCATTTTCAAATACATATTGCGTTTCATCACTATCAACTATTTGTAGAAATTTTAGAAATTCATATATAGACATGCATTTTTTTGCTCTAACCTTTGCAAATTGCTCGTTGTCATAACTATTAAGAGTTGATACTTTTTTTATTACTTCGTCTGTAGGTACATTATTTATAGATAATAGTTTATAGCCTAGTATCTCTTTATATTGACTATCGCACTCTATAACTCTTAATCCATCTTTAAAATATTCAAATTTAATTGGAAATTCAACTACTTCTTCAATATCTATTTTGTCTTCTCCTATAGGTGTAAGTAAGTTTAATACGTCTGTGCTTGTGTGTGCATCATTTATTGAGGATATAATTTGGGCTATTCTTAAAGAAATGCTAGTGTCTGATAGTTTTACTACATCTGATTTGAGTTTTTTTAAGTTTGTATTCCAAGTTTCTTCTGATATGTATCTAAATAAATCAGGGTGTTGCAGTCTTATATTTTCATCTAAATAATTTATATCTTGTATCCATTTTTTGTTTTCAAGTGACTTCTCACCATCAATAGCGGGACTACATCCTGATAAAACAATTGTTGAGAATATAAAAATCATAATAAAGATTATTTTTTTCATAAATCTCCTCCATATAAACCATATGAAATTATAAATGTATATTTAATTTATTTATTATAATCATTCGCTTTTAACCATTGTAATATCTTGTATCCATCACTTGTAACACCAACATATGGTTCATAATTATACTTAATAGGTAAAATTGTAATTATAAATTGAATGCCACTAAAGATAAATATAGCGTTAAATATTATCATTAGTATATATGGTAGATTTGCATTATCTAAGCAATTAAACATTAATATCGAAATCAATAGGGATACTGCTGGACCACCTGCAATCATTAAAATAGACTTTATTTTACCACTTATTTGTTTACAATTAATATATCCATAGGATACGTCCATTAAAGACCTATATCCATTAATATTAATAACTAATCTATTAAGCTTTATTGCCTTATTTAAATTAGAATTTCCTATCTGAATACTCACTATATCATCAGTAAATATCAAAGCTAAAGTTGCGTGACCAAGCTCATGAAGCGCCGTTAATATAGGCATAAAAATAACATATGAAATTGAATATAATACTAAGGTTTCTAAATCCATATTCTACCTCCAAACTAATACTTTTTTAATTTTTTAATATGCTTATAATAATTAGTTTATATAAAATTGTAAATCTATTTACTAATATGTATTCTAATTTCATTAAATTCATATCTAACAAAAAAGAATAATAACATCAAAGTTATTACTCTCTTTAATTCCTTAATATAATATTTTAGTTTCTTTCCTTTATCCATTTAACAATTTTTTTCCACTCATCTCCTGAAAATATACTCAATATTAAATCTGAAACAATTACACCAACATCTATTAATAATTCCATAAATATTCACAGCCTTTCTTTTAATTATAGCATTAACTTCTTAAACTAAAGTTATTACAAGTTATATTAATAATCTAATTATATACTAATAATCCTACTACTATAATTGCAACTGGAAGCATAACTAAAGTACTACAAATAGTAACGAAGTTTTTAACTTTTACATTATCACTAAAAATCTTTTTAATTACCATATAAATACCTATACCAATAATTCCACCTATAGTATTAGTAATAATATCAGTTATATCACTAGCACCTATCCCAAATATATATTGACTAAATTCAAATACAAAACTTGTTATAGCAATTATACATATGCTCTTAGATATTTTTATATCCTTAATTAACATATTTATATAAATTCCAAGTGGTACAAATAAAATTATATTTCCTACTATATCTAACTTATTAAAGTTACCATTAAGTATATCATTAAATGGAATTAAGTTAAGTGTTCGTGAAAAATCTCTATCACTACTAAATAGTTCTAGTGGAGACACGTATTTAAATACAATAGTCGATAAAACAAAAATTGTGTAAAAAACAAACCCCATAATAAATAAACTGTTAATTATTTTTTTCTTATTCATTTCAAAACCCCTCATTTTTAAAATTTCAATCTTTATATTTATATTTATATACAAAATTTTCCATTTATATAATAGCATTAATCAAGCTCAAAGTAAAATAAGTACTACTCCAAAAGAACAGCTATAATGACCTAAAAAGTCACTATAGCTGTTACAAATATTATAATAAAATTCTACTTAGCATCAATAACTTCATGTGCCATTTTAACCAATTCATCCTTTGACAAATCAGAATCTCTTGCTAAAATATAATAGTATATTCCATTTTGTTCCCAACTTAAATATTGAATTTGAGATATTTCTGTCTTGCTACTTCCTGTACTAAATTCATATTTACCTGATGCTTCATCTTTTTTGTCCTGTTCAGTCATTTTATAATCTGGTGGCACACATTTATTAGCATATGATGTATAATATAATTCTGTATCTTTATAATTATCAACTAAAACTTCTTTTTCTGATTTTCCACCTAGCATTTTACTTTCCATTCCAAGCATTACTTCATCATTATCTTTTTCATAAGAAAAATCAAGTGATTTTGACTTACCTAAAGAATTACCTTTTTCATCCAATGCTTCATTATTTGAAGTATATCCATTGTCAAAAATGTATCCATTTTTAAATTTTTCAACCAATTTAGGATTAAAACCAAAGTCATCCTTCACTTGTTGTATTGTTGGTAGACTAGTATAAGTTGGTATATTGCTAGAATTTCCCACTATTGAAAATATTTTACCTGCTGCAAATGCAGTTGTTCCTAATACAAAAGTTGCTGCTAGCGTAACTATTACTCTCTTTTTAAATGATATCTTTTTAAATATTGTTTTATTTTCCATTTCACCATACTCCTTTTTATCAGGTAAGTTGTTTAATGTATCACTCACCTTATTTTTAAAACTTAGTGGTGTATCTGGAAAGGCATTTTTGAAATTATAATTATTCATAGGTTACCTCCATATGATCTAATTTTATCTTTAATAATTTTCGTCCTTTTGCTAACCTACTTTTTACAGTCCCTGAAGGTATTTTTAAAATTTTTTTAACTTCTTCTACTGAATATCCCTCTACATAATAAAGAACAATTGTAATACGAATGCGTGGTGGTAGTTTATAAATAGCCAAATATAGTTCACTATAATCTTTTTTATCAGAAGCCTTAGTAAATGCAAAACAGTCTTCATAAGGCACCTTTGTAATTTCTTTGCGTTTTAAACTATAACATTCATTTATTAATATCCTGATTAACCAGGTTTTAAAGTATTGTTCTTCTTTTAGGGTTCCTAATTTATCATAAGCTTTTAAAATTGCCCCCTGAACTGCATCTTCACAGTCTTGATCATGAAGTAAAATAGATTTAGCCACATGATATAAAGTTCTTTCAGCTTCAAGAACTTTTTCTATAAATATATTTCTGTTCAATTAACTTCCTACCTTTCCTCGCAAATTGTAGCGCTACTTCTTTGCTTTACACTAATTAGATGTATATATGTGCTAAATGGTTCATTTTTTTTAATTAAATTAAAAAATGACCTATAAATGGTATGCACCCATAAATAAGCCATCTTGTGTGTAATACTACTTGATCATTAATTTGTATCCATATATCTTTTATTTAATAACCAATGTCTCCAATTCTTTTCAAATACGTTTTTATCATCACTAATAAATCCTATTACATTATCACTTCCACAATTTAACGCCATATACAAAAATTCACATAGATTTATGCCAATAAATGTACAAGGAAGATTTATTATTTGCTCATTACTCTAGATTTTTCAATACACTTTTCTATAGCTTTTATAACAGCTGCTCTGAATCCTTCTTCTTCTAAAGTTTTAACAGCTTCTATAGTCGTTCCTCCTGGAGAACAAACCATATCTTTTAATTCCCCTGGGTGTTTACCAGTTTCTAAAACCATTTTAGCAGAGCCCATTACAGCTTGTGCTGCAAATGTGTAAGCTTGAGTTCTTGGCATACCAGAAAGTACAGCAGCATCAGCCATAGCTTCTATAAACATAAATACGTATGCTGGTGCTGAACCACTCACTCCTATTACTGAGTCTACTAAATATTCTGGTACTATTTCTGCTTTTCCAAATGAAGTAAATATATCTTTTACTACATTTAATTCTTCATCAGTTACATTTTTATTTTTGCATAAACAACTCATACCTTCATTTACAAGTGCTGGTGTATTTGGCATAGTTCTAATTATTTTTTTATCACAACCTATAACACCTTCAATAGATTCTATAGTTTTTCCCGCTGCTATAGTTACTATTATTTTTTTACTATCTATAAATTCATTTACAGAATTTAAAACTATATCATACACATTAGGCTTTACTGCTACTATTATTATATCTGAATTTTTTACAACTTCACTAGAATCAGTTGTAGTATTAATTTTAAATTCATTATTAACAGCATCAAGCATACTTTGGTTTAAATCCGAGGCAGTTATCATGTCTGGACTAACTAACTTAGACTTAACTATGCCACCTATCATAGCCTTAGCCATATTTCCTGATCCTATAAATCCTATTTTTTTATTCATAATTTATCTCCCTCATGTATATTAATTTATTAAAAAGTCTGCTCTGTTCTTCCTATTATTTCATCTTGTAATGACTTACCTAAATTGTTGAAGTGATCACTATATCCTGCAACTCTAACTATTAAATCCTTGTATTCATCTGGATTTTTTTGAGCATCTAACAATACTTCTTTGTCAAATACATTAAATTGTATGTGGTGACCTTCCATATTAAAATACGTTCTAACAAAGTTAGCCATATTATCAAGACCATCTTGACCGTCTACTACTGATGGTGCAAATCTTTGGTTAAGTAGAGTTCCTCCAGTTTTCAAATGGTCCATTTTAGCTGCAGATTTTATAACAGATGTAGGTCCATTAGTATCTCCTCCTTTTTCTGGAGATATTCCTTCTGATAGTGGCTTATATGCTATTCTTCCATTTGCACTAGCTCCCATAACTTCACCAAAGTATACGTGGCAAGTTGTTGGTAACATGTTTATTCTATATTGTCCCCCTAATGTAGAAGGTCTTCCTGTTACTTCATTGTAGAAAGTATTGAATACATCTTTCATTAAATCATCTGCATAATCATCATCATTTCCATACTTAGGAGTTTTATTAACCACCATGTTGTATATAGCTTCATGACCTTTAAAGTTGTCTTTTAATGCGTTTAATAATTCATCCATAGTAAATTTATTTTTATCAAATACATTATATTTTATTGCAGATAATGAATCTGTTATAGTCCCTATTCCAACACCTTGTATATATTTAGTATTGTATCTTGCACCACCTGCGTTATAGTCTTTTCCATTTTTTATACAATCTTCTATTACTACAGACATAAGAGGTGCTGGCATATGCTTTGCATATATTCTTTCTATTACATTATTACCTTCTATTTTTATATTTATAAAGTGATTTATCTGTTTTTTGAAAGCTTCAAATAATTCCTCATAAGTTTTAAACCTTCTTGAATCTCCAGTCTCTATACCTAATTTCTTTTTAGCTATTGGGTCAAATCCATTGTTTAATGTTATCTCAAGTATTTTAGGCAAATTGAAGTATCCTGTTAATAAGTATGCTTCTTTTCCGTATACACCTGTTTCAATACATCCACTAGTTCCACCAAGTCTTGCATCTGCTAGTGTTTTTCCAGCTTCTAAAAGTTCTTGTACTATAGCTTCTGTGTTATAAAAAGCTGGTTGCCCCCAACCTTTTCTTGATATTTCACAAGCTCTTTTTAAAAAGTTTTGTGGCGTTTTTCTACTTATCTGTACATTTGAACTAGGTTGCAAAAGTCTCATTTCATCCATAGTATCAAGTATTATATAACTTACATCATTTACACCATCATGACCATCGGCAGTTATACCACCTGTGTTCATATTTGCAAAGTCTGTATATGTTCCACTTTCTTTTAGTGTTACACCTACTTTGGGAGGTGATGGTTGATTATTAAATTTTATCCATAAGCACTCTAGTATTTCTTGAGCTTTTTCTTTATCTAAAGTTCCTTCTTCAACTTCTTTTACATAGAAAGGATTTAAATGTTGGTCAAGTCTTCCTGGACTGAATGCATCCCATATATTAAGTTCTGTAGTAACTCCTATATGAACAAACCAATACATTTGCAGTGCTTGATGATAAGTTTTTGGAGCATGAGCTGGTACTACATCACAGTTTTTAGCTATTAATAGTAATTCTTGTTTTCTCTTTTCATCATTTTCCTTTTGAGCTAGTTCTCTTGCATATTCAGCATATCTTTTCCCATATACTATTATTGCATCACAAGCTATGTCCATACCTTCTAATTGAGCTTTTTTATCGTATGCTCTCATATCATTTATAAAATCTAATTTATCTAATTCTTCTTTTATTTCTGCTTTGAAGTCTAAGAAGCCTTTTTTGTATATGTTATCTCCACCAACAGTATGCCCAGGAGCTCTTTGTTCCATAAATTCTGTAAATATTCCATTTTCGTAACACTCTCTCCACTCTGGAGTCATAGCATCTATTATTTTCTTTCTTACTTGTCTTTTTTCCCAAAACGGAATTATTTCTTCTTCATGTATTTTCTTAATTTCATCGCTTACTTTAAATGATATTTTTTCTCTTTTATCCATTATGTCTAAATCTTTCATAGTATGACAACATAATTCAGGATAAGTCGGTGTACTTTGAGGAGAATCTCCTTTTTCACCCACTATAAGCTCACAATCATTTATACACAGAGTTCTGTTTTCCATTAGATGTTTAAATGATAAAGCTCTAAGTACTGGTATTTCAACACTACCTTCATATTTTTTATAAGCTTGTGTTATAAGTTGTGCTCTTTGTATTGATAAAAATGGTTGTGCCATAGTACTTTGTTCCCTTAATTTTTTAGTTCTTTCAGTAGTACCTCTTTGCATTTTCTTATCCCCCAATCTTAGTATCAAAGTTATTTTCTATAAATAAAGCTTTAATCTCTTCTAATTTTTCATCAGAAGGTTTTTCAAGTTCTATTCCTTCATACGTTTTATATAATTTTTTATATTTATGCATCCCTATATTGTGATAAGGAAGTAAATTAACTTTTTTTATATTAAGAGGTTTCAAAAATTCTATTATTTTTTTTACCTCTTTGTTGTCGTTATCTACATTCATACCTTTAATTAAAGGTATCCTTATATTTATATTTGCACCCTTTTGACTTAATAGTTTAAGATTATTGAGTATTAAATCATTAGACTTCCCTGTATATTTTATATGTTTTTCCTCATCTATAAACTTTATATCATATAAAAATAAATCTGCTTTTTTAGCTATTTTTTCATAGTTTTCAGATTTTGCATAGCCACATGTATCTATTGCTACATGTATTCCTTTTGAAGTTAAAGAATTTATAAGTTGTTGTATATAATCTATATTTTGTGTCATTACCTCTCCCCCTGAAAGTGTAACGCCTCCATGTGATTGTTCATAAAACATCATATCTTTTTTAATTTCTTTAACTAACTCTCCTACACTATATTCTTTTCCTACTATTTCCCTTGCATTATTTAAGCAATAATCTATACAAGTTTCACAGTGTTTACATTTGTCTTTATTTAAATATATTTTGTCACATTCTTCATATATAGCAGCTTCAGGACACTTGCTTTTACAAGTCTTACAATTGCTACACTTTTCTTCATTGTATAAAATTTCTTTTGTATATGCCTGACTTTCTGGATTGTGACACCATATACATTCAAGAGGACACCCTTTAAAAAATACAGTGCTCCTAATCCCCGGTCCATCATGTATACTACACTTTTGTATATTTATAACTAATGGATTTTTCATAACTTTAATCCCCCATAACATATATTTTAGTTTTCTTCTTTAAAAATATTTGGAGTAGCTACTACCACTAACTTAACCATTTTATTTGTATAGTTAGCCCAATTATGAGTTGTAGTTGAACTATAGTGTATGCTATCACCTGGGTATAATTCATATTGCTCATCATTTAAAAATAATGTCAATGTTCCTTCTAATACATATATAAATTCTTCTCCCTCATGTATATAAGTTTGGATATTTTCATCTGTATTATTAGGCAATATTTCTATAAGTCTAGGTATCATCTCTTTATTTTTTAGATTATTTGATAAATTGTACTGTATGCAACCAGATGTACATATATTAAAAACTTCTTTTTCGTAGCTTCTAAGAACTGCTTTTTTACTGGTTTTAGGTTTCATAAAAAAATATGAAAGTTCAACATCTAAAAAATCTGCTATCTTAGCTAATGAATCTGTCGCTATACTCGTAAGTCCTCTTTCAAGTTGTGATAAAAAACCTATAGATAAATTAGTACCACCACTTAAATCTTTTAATGTCAATTTCCTTTTATTCCTTAGTTTTTTTATCTTGTTCCCTATATCTTTATTCATAAGTCACCTTCCGGAAAACATTTTCAAATCGTTATACTTAAAGAATACTACGTTGTTATTATTTTGTCTATGTTTTTATATAATAATGAAATTTTTTTAGTATAACTTAAATAAATAGTGAAATTTGTTACCTATTTATGGCACACATAAAAATCACCATAGTATTTTCAAAGTACGGTGTGCTGAGTTTTCTCTCTATTTAGTTTTATCTTAATTAGGGAAAATACTCTACCTCTAGTTTTTTTCTGACAATTGGATACTATAATCCTTTTATAATTAACTTTATTATCATAACAAAAAAGGTATTATAGGTATTAATGTTGAATATTTAATATTTAATATTATTGGAAAAATTTGTAAAATCGTCATTATAAATACTTTCAATCTACAATACAAGGGAAGGAACATAAATGTTTATGAACAAAAAACTATTAGGGTGCACTATAGGAGTATGTACATTATTAATATCGGGATGCACATCTACAAAAACAACTGATATAAGTGTATTAGCAACTACAGATTTACACGGAGTAATACCATATGAGCTAAATAATTATGTAGCAAGCGAAAAAAAGAAAGATAAAAATTTAACGTTAGTAGATGCAGGAGATTTTTATGATAGAGAATTTGGAACATCTGAAGATATGCAAAAATTTTCAGAACAAATATATCAAGATCGTAAAAATGAAGATGTTAAGCATAGAGAAATTCCTATTGCAAAGGAAATGAAAGAAGTTGGTTATGATACTATAACTCTTGGAAATCATGAGTTTATATGTAATGATAAACTTAGTTTAGATAATATTATAGCTGATTTTGAAAAACAAGGAATAAGTGTTTTATCAGCAAATACATACAAAAAAAATGGAGATAGTTATACAAAGCCTTATGTTATAAAAAAAATTAAAACTTCAGAGGGAACTGTAAAGTTAGGTATATTAGGTCTTACTATTAAAGAAGTTGGAGAAAGTAAAGAACGTGTGGGTGATAAATTAGTCCCTACTAAATCATTAGAGCTAAAAGACCAAAAGCAGTACAATGGAGAGTTATATATGAATGACTTAGTAGAAGATGCTAAGAAATGGGTTAAGGTGATGAATGAAAAGGAAGATGCTGATATTATAGTAGCAGTTGCACATACAGGAGAAAAACCTGAAAAACCTAAAAATCCAGGAAATAGAATACAAGATTTGGCACAGCAAGTTGACGGTATTGATGCAATAGTTGCAGGTCATAATCATGTTCAAATCAAACAAAATAATTATAAAAATAAGTCTGGTGAAGATGTTATAGTTACAGAGCCTGGCAAACATGGAGAGTGTATTTCAAAAATTAATTTCAAGCTAGAAAAAACTAAAAAGGGCTGGGATATTGTTGATAAATCTAGTGATATAGCTCAGTTTGATGAAAGTAAAAAACACTTTAAAGAATTATTTGATAGCGGGGTAAAACTTGATACGGGAATATTCGAGATGGGTGAAAAATTAGGCGAAGAAGTAAGTCTATCAAAGATAAGTTCTTTAAAATGGGACAAGGGATATGTATTTAAACCAGGAACTTCAAGAGAAAAAATATATGATACTGTAGGTTCTAAGTTCTATAGAATTACTGAAAGTGATGATGCATATAGGGTTATGCTTATGGATGGAGATAAAGTTGTTTATTTTTCAACTTGGAATAATGATTTAATCCCATATAATTTTGAATTTGATAGTGAAGATTTCAAGGATGAAATTTTAACTTTAACTCCTGGCAAAAATGATTATTTTAAGATTGAAAAAGGCGAAAAACATCCAATGACTAGTAGTCCTTCTATTAAACTAAATTATATTTCTAAATAACAATGTTAATAAAAAATTTAATATTATTTTAACAATGAAAAAGGCACATTATTTTATAATGTGCCAATTGTTATGCATTACTAAATCACTATTTCTGATAGTTATTAAAATTTAGTTAATTACTTTGTTTTATATAATCTTCTTTAGTTAGAGCATATATTAAATGGAACACTTCTTTTCCGTTATGTTCTCTCATATAATCATCTATAACTTTCATACCTAATCTTTTAGCCACTTTGCTTGAACTAGTATTTTCAGGAATTACTTGTGCTATATACCTATCAGCACCAAGGGTATTAAATATATAATCTACACATTCTTTAATTCCTTCTGTTGCATACCCATTACCCCAAAATGTTTCTTTTAATATGTATGCCACTTCAATATAGTCAGCTTGTTTTATTGTTACTGGAAGTATACCCATTATGCCAATAACTTCATTGGTTGATTTTTCTATAGCTAAATAATAGCTATATCCAAAGACCTCATATTGTTCTATAATTTTATCTATCCATGCTTGAACTTCTTCATCTGAATAAGTTTTTCCCCATCCAACAGACATTAACTTTTTATCTTGTAAAATAACTTTCATTTCTTCATAATCATATTGATTTATATTTCTTAAGATTAATCTTTCTGTTTTTATATTTTCCATGTATTTCTCCCATTTATTAAATTATATTTAATATAATTTTGCCATACAAAACTCATCAACATATTCTCCATCAATAATCATAGAGTTTTTCTTTATCCCCTCTATCATAAATCCATTTTTTTCATAAAGATGCTTTGCTACTGCATTAGAACATATTACACTCAACTCAAGCCTTTTAATGTTATTGTCTCTAGTCCATGAATCCAGCTTATCAAACAAGCTACTTCCAATACCTTTTCCTCTAAAGCTTTCACGAATTCCAACAACAATATATGCAGTATGTCTAATTCTTCTTTGATCACCTCTTTGTATAGAAATGAATCCTACTATGCTATTTTCATGTGTTGCTACCAAAATCAAGTTATCACCATTTATACTTCTATCAATTATGCCCTTTGTTATATTAACATCTGTAGGACGTTCGTCAGGCTCAAACAACATGTATTTAGTTTCTTTATCCAAGTTTAAAAGCATATCTAGATAATTTTTAGCATCTTGCATTTGTATTTTACGAATATCCATATTTTATCCCCCTAAAAATTTATATTTACAACAATTATAAACTATAA
This sequence comes from Peptostreptococcaceae bacterium VA2, assembly GCA_000686145.1. GTDB lineage: Bacteria > Bacillota > Clostridia > Peptostreptococcales > Peptostreptococcaceae > Romboutsia_D. The sequence continues at coordinate 2,259,212 of JMMB01000007.1, forward strand.
ATTAAATACTATGCTAAAAAAAGTATTTGATTTACTTTGATTAATACTACTATTATAATTTAACTGTAATTTGATTGTATTTTATTAAGATTGAGAGGTGTTATAATGAAAATTGCAATACTTGGTTATAGCGGAAGTGGAAAATCAACACTAGCTAGAAATCTTGCACATTATTATGAGATACCAGTTTTATTTCTTGATACAGTAAATTTTTTGCCTAATTGGGTTGAGCGTGATAGGCAAGATGGACGTTTAATAGTTTCTAATTTTATGCAAAATGACTCTTGGGTAATTGATGGGAACTATGGTGATTTTTTTCAAAGAGAAAGATTAGAACAATCTGATAAAATAATTTTTATGAATTTTCCTCGCAGAATTTGTATCTACAGAGCTTTCAAGCGATATTTTAAGTATAAAAATACAACTCGTGAAGACGTGGCTAATGGATGTATAGAGAAAATAGATTTAGAATTTATATGGTGGATTCTTCATGAAGGTCGTAATAAAGAAAGGCGCAATCATTATAAACAAATAGAAAGAGACTTCAAAGATAAAATAGTGGTTTTGAAAAATCCCAAAGAGGTTGATTTATATTTACAAAATACAATAAATCCATAAAACACTAAAAATATCTTTAAATTAAAAATGGATGACAGCTGTCCTCCATTTTTATTATATTTAAGTTTTATTTAGCCTTGAAGACCATTTGTTTGTCGTTCCATATTTTCTACAACGATATCATGAATTTCTCCCAAAGAAGCACAATACTCAAGCACTTTCCATGGATTATTTGTGTGAAAATGTATTTTTATCAGTTCATCATCGCCAACTGCAAGTAAGCAATCACCTTCAATATTTTTTGTAATGTACTCGTTAATTTTATCTTCTGAAAGTTTTTCTCCCTCAACTAATAACTGTGTATCAAACTTATATTCAAGCATAACTAATCTCCTTTTTTGTATATATATTTATTAAGTAAAAAGCTAATATTATAATGTTAACATAAAAGTAAATTAAATACTATTCTGTAAAAATGCATTTAAAAACTTAAGATATTAATAAGCCTAGTCTATATATAACCCCATAGTAATAGTATTATAATAAACACCATACACGCATATATCTTTTTTCAACAGTCCTTCTCTTTCAAACCCAAACTTCTCATATAATCTAATACCCCTATCATTGTCTTCTCTAACTAAAAGACTTATCTTCTTTGTTATGCCATTAGACTTACACCACTCTATTAGATAACTCATAACCTCATTACCAAGCCCCATCCCCCAGTATTTTTTTCTAAAACTTATTCCCAAAGTTGCGTTATGCTTCATTCTTTCTTTTTGAATAGAACTTATAGATGCAATCCCTACTATTTCACCATTTATAATAATAAGTACATTTTTACAATTATCCATACTATTAGTTTTTTCTATATAATCTTGTTCTGCTTCTACACTTAATGTAAATTCATTCTCACCAAAAGTTATAAAGTCACTTTCTCCTCCCATTATATTTAAGTAATCTATCATAGCTTTTGCATCTTCTTTTGTTGGTGTTCTTAAAATTGCAGTTTCTCCGTTTTTCAATTTAATTTCTTTCATCCTAACTCCTCCTCATATTTTCATTTATATAATCGTATTTAACTTATTAAAATTCTTTATAAACTTTATTAATCCTTCTAAATGTTACCTAATAGAAATATCCTATTAGAAGATACGTATAAAAATAATAATTAAAGATAATAATTAAAGATATATATTACAAGGGGGTGGAATTTTGAAAAAGTTATTTTTAATATTACTACTAATCATTCTTCCAATATCATTTGTGGTATGCAGCAGTGTAAATATAAAAGATAAAATAACAATAAACAAAGAAAATAGTAATTTAAGTATGGTGGGAATGGGTACAGATTATAATATTAGTCCCTTAGACAGATCTAAGTATGGTATTCAAATTTATGCCAAAGAATACAACTATGGTGAACTTAAGGAAAAACATAATTTATTAAAAACTTCTATAAAGCTTGAAAATAATATTAATGATTTACATATAGGAGTATTCCAAAATGATAAAAATATAAGCGTTGGTTTAGATGGTTCTTATTTAGATTTTCCAGTGAATTTTTTCAATAAATCGGATAATGGAACTGCTCTTTCCGTATTAGATATTGAAAAAGAGATAGAATTAAACAAAGAAATACCTATTGCAATATATAGTATAGGAAAAAAAGATGAATCTACATATGCTATGAATATAGATGGTAATGATGATTTAGGTTTAAATGAAAATGATTTAATTATTTATTTGAAAATAAATAAAGTAGGGGATATGTAATATCTCCTACTTTATGTTTTGTATTATCACCATACACATTATTATTTTTTATCGTTTAACTTTTATAATTCTTCTTCTCTTAAAAAGTGACACTATTACTAAAGACATACTAATTATAGCAACTAAACTAATTATATATTTACTATAATCTGTTGTCCCTTTTTTAGACATCATATGTTCCCCTTGATTTTCACCTTTTACATTTTGATCATTAGGTTTAAATTCACCATTTTGATTAAGGGGTGATTTTTCCATATTTGGTGCAATAAAGAAAGAGCTTATATAAGCTCTTTTTTGTTCTAATACTTTTATTTTTACTGTAGTAACGTCTGATCAAAAAATGGAATTTTATAAATTCCTAAAATATCATGTAATCCCTCTAATACTTCGTCTCTTGAAAAGTTACATTGTTCTAATTTTTCATCATCTAGTTTATTAATTTCTTGATAAAAAGCCACAGCTAATTTTAAATACTCTACATTATCTGCCTCTAAATTTTTAAAAAGTATGTTTTCACCTTCACAAATTTTATTTTGTTTAATAAGTAATTGAATCTCGTTATATAAAATATCAGTCTGTGAATAATTATCGTGATTTTTTATTTCATAAGCTATTGTATCTTTTTTAAATACTAATTTAGCTATATATCTGCCTATAGCTTCAATCTCTCTAATTAAGTAGTCTTGTGTATATCCCATTACTTTTCTCCATTCCTAATATACATCCACATTTGGGACATATATTATATTCTATCACAATCTTGTCCCCCTAAAGTTATATTAAAATCTTAATTTATAGAAATTGTAAACTTTAACTATATTATAACCTTAAAGTAATCTCTTTGACATACACATATTAGTTACTGTATATTCTAAGTTTTTATATAAATTAATAGCTGTTTTGTTATGTCCAAAAACATGAAGTTCTATTTTCTTTAATCCTAAGTTCTTAGCTACTAGTTCAATTTCTTTCATAGCATATTTACCATATCCCATACCTTGATATTTTTTCAAAATTTTCATTTCACATATAAATCCGACTTCATCATCCTCTTTGTTAAGCCAAATCATTCCAATAACTTCATTTTTATCAACTACACAAAATAAATAATTGTCTTGTGTTTTTACACCCCTAGGTAGTAATTCATTATATTCTTCTCTTGATTTTAAAATTGCTTCTTCTTCACTCCAATTACCTGCCTTAACTCTTTCTTTTGCATAATTTGTTATTGCTTCATCTATATATTGTTTGAACTCTGCATCATTCATAGATCTCAAAGTACTCATATTATCTCTCCTAAATTCTTTTTAGTTATTATATATTCAAAAGTTTTTAGAAAAATCATCTTAAAACATAAATCTCTAACTTAACTTTTATTTTAATACTTTGTAAATTATAAAATAATATTTATTGATAATATTTCTAATACATAATATAATGGCTACAATAAAAAATTTTAATATATAAAATAGTCAGGAGCTAAAATATGATACAATCAATCGCTTATATAGCTTTAGTTGTTAAAGACTATGATGAAGCTATAGAATTTTATACAAAAAAACTTAACTTCACATTAGTTGAAGATACATATCAGCCAGAACAAAATAAACGATGGGTCGTTGTATCACCACCCGGGTCTAAAGGTACTTCAATTTTGCTTGCAAAAGCATCCAAGGCTGAGCAAGAACCATTTATAGGTAACCAATCAGGTGGTAGAGTTTTTCTATTTTTAGGGACAAATGATTTTTGGAGAGACTACAACGATATGATTTCAAAAGGTATAGAATTCGTAAGAGAACCTAAAGATCAATCATATGGTACAGTTGCAGTATTTAAAGATATATACGGTAATTTATGGGATTTAATACAGTTTGAAGAAAACCATCCTTTTGCAAAGCAAGTAGAATAATATTTTGATTAAAATTAGACTATATTTTATTGTTATGAGTAAAAAAACTAGTGCAGAGACCTCTAACCTCTACACTAGTTTTTAATTTATCTATTATATATAAATAATTTAGTGCTACATATATACCATAGCTATCAATTAATAAATTTTGTGAATTTATAGCTTAACCATAAAATATCTTCATAGTTGTAATGCTACCTTTTACCCCTTGCTTGTTTACAGAACAAATACTAATATTATAAATTCCTTCTTCAACGCTCCAATCATATTCATTATTTTTTATCTTAATTAAAATATCCTCATTTATTTGTAATTCATAGTAATCAAAGTTAGGTGTATTTGTTATAAATTTTAAAATAAAATTAGGTTTCACACAAAATAGGTGCAAATTTTCTTTTATATTTTCTAATGAATTAAAATTATTTTCTTTTATAATTTTAACTGCATCAACTTTATCTTTATATTCAAATAAAATTGATGTATTGTTTGGATTAAAATAAATATTTCCTATTTTGGTAGTAAATATTGCATTTGACAACGGCATAGCTTGAAAAGCTAATAATTGACGTTCACCTTTTAAGTGTAAATATAATTGTGATTTAATTCCATTTAGCATACACTCTATTTTTATATATCCAAAATAATTTTTAATAAATTCTCTGTATTTTTTCTCATCAATTTTTGCTTCTTTATCTAAAAATACAAAAGATGTATCTTTAAATTCTTTAAAAACTTCATAATAACTAAGTGGAATATTATTTACAGTTGCATAACAATTTAATTGAGGGTCAAAAAAAATCCATTTTTTTAGTTCATTAGACCAAACTTCAGTTACAACATGTGATTGCCCAAACCCTCCATAGTCTGCATTTTCACTTTGAATACTTATAGACCTAGCAATATATCCCATAGATAATAATATATCTTTTGCTACCTTTGCATATTCTACACATCTAAAACTTTCACCTTTTGAAGCTCTATTTAATATCTCTAATGATGAGATATCCCCTGCATCATTTATTCCATCATGTTTCCAACGTAAACTTACCCAATTCATCACTTTTAAAAATATTTCTAGTTCGCTAAGTTGTGAGAAATCAAGTTCTTCTAAAACATATAATCTTAAATCCTCTAGTTCTCTGGGTTTAGGTATTTCTAAGATATTAATTCTACTATCTAGATATTGATTACTAGATTCAAGTATTTGTATCTTTTTCAAAAGCAATCCCCCTATTATATAAAAATATTCTTAATCTTATGATAGCACAAAACACTCCTATTTATAGTGGTCTATAAATTTGCCTAATTCATACATATCAATAATTTCATTTAAAATATTTTATTTAATAAAAAAAGATATTAATAATCTCAGAGATTATTAATATCTTTTTTATAATAATTTTATCTACTAACCTTTTAGGTTCCATAGAAGTCTTAAAAGATCTAAGAAAATATTTACAAAATCTAAATAAATATTAAGTACATGTATTGATAAATCTTCACGGTCCACTATATTACCTTTGCTTATTTCCTCTTTTACCAAACTTATATCATATAGAATAAATCCAGAGAAAATTATTATTCCTGCTATACTTATAAGTATATTCATTAATTTGAAATCTATAAATATACTTATAATAGTAAATATCAACAACCCTATCAGACTGTATAATAATGTTTTTCCTAAATTTAAATAGTGCCCCGCTTCTTTTTTATTTGATACGATTGATAGTATTGTTAGTATGATAACAGTCCCTATTAATGTATCCATCACAATCCCAGCACCTAAATCTTTTATATACATTTGTAGTATAGGATAAATTAATATACCATCTATAAATGTAAATATATAAACATAATTCATAGAAAATCGAACTGGTAAAGCGGACTTCCTAGACATGATTGCTAATATTAGCAATCCAATTAGAACAAATATTAATATAAAATTAGCATAATATACTATACTTTCTGGTATAAATGCTTGCCCAAATGCAAATCCGATAAACATAAATAATATTGATAAAGCTAAGTATTTAAAAACCGAAGCCATTGGATTATCCATTGTTTTACTCATATTAAAATCTCCCCCTTTAAATTGTTGTATTATTTAATATTACCATATTTTAACATAAATTAAAATCTTTAGAGATTTAATGCTATAATTATATTGTTAATAACTAGACAAGTCTATTAAAACTATATTTAATTATACTTTGTAGGTAGGGGGTACTTATGAACAGTTTTATTTTAATAGGAGTAATATTTATTCCATTTTTCATATTTTATAACTTGTGGTGTCTACACAATAAAAAAATATCAATATGGATAAATAGTAAGTTCGAAGTTAATCAAGATTATTATTTTAAATTTCAATTTAAAAGCAGTATAATTACATGCTTACTTATGGCAATATTTATTCTGATTGCTGTTAATTTAAACTCAAACCAAAAATATATCTTTTTTATACTAGCTATATTCTATATCTCAATTTATACAACAGAATCTATTGCAATAAAAAGAAACTACATTACAAAAAATCAGAATCTATAACAGATAGAGGCAGTACTTTCACTACTATGCGAATGACTTTTTTTAAATATGAATTGATATAAAGGTGGTGGATATATAATGTCCGAAACTATGATAGATCCAATTATATCAATTCCATATTATTTTATTTTTGGGATTGTAGTAGTGTTTATATGTATACATTTATATAAAAAGAAAAAGAAATAAATTCTTCAGATTTATTATCTAATAATTTTAAACTTAATTTATATTATAATTGCTTACCTATATAAATTTTAAACTCAGTAACATCATCTGCTACTTGTTTTTTAGAATCTACAAACTTAATTACTAAATATTCATTTATATCATAGTACCCTATTCTATCAATATTACTAGCTACAATGCTATCGCAAACTATGCCCCTTTTTATCTTGGCTCCATTTCTTTTCAAAGTACTTTCTGTGTAACTTTCTCCCGGTAAAGATGATGCATATGATCCTGTTATATCTACTGATTGACCAAAAAAATCCTCATCCTTTGATATAAATTTCTTAGGGAATTCTATATTAACACTTACGCTGTAAGGGGTTATTTCTAATGAATCAACTGTAAATCCATTTTTTGTTTCATTCACATCTATTACTACGACATCAGTATTAGGTGAAATTTTAAATTTAAAGTTGAAAGGGCCTTCTATATTTTCGACTACTTTTTCAGTATCAGGTTCATTTATGTATATACTCTTTATTGAAATGTTCACCTTAATATTCTTAGGTGCTTTTTTACCTTTAAACGCTAAATTATATGATTGGCTTCCTATATATGTATAGTCATCTATGTAATTATTTGAACTAAATGAATGCTCAGTTGCAGTTCCATTTTTTACACTTACTTTACTATCAAAGAGTAAAGAATCTTTATAAAATCCTTCTTCCTTTTGACGAGGTAGTTTATTCTTTGATTTTACAGTGTAAGTAAAATGTATTTGGTGCCCATCACATACAACTTCATCAATAGTTACACTTACACCATTTATAGTTTGTGTTAAATTAACGTCCTGGCTATGTTTAGCATAATCATCTTTCGCTCCTGGTGGAAAAACCATCTCTTTAAATAAGTTATTAAAAAAAGGTATTTCATCTGCTAATGAAGGATTTAAAGTCCCAATACATACCCCAATTGATAAAATAATTACCGATGCTATTTTTAGGAATTGATGCTTCTTTTTTTTCTTTAGACTTCTTCCTTGTTTTATAGTTTTTTTAGTTTCTTCTTTTATATTTTGAGGGACTTTTATATCATTAAATTTATGCATTTTTCTCCTCCTTTAAAACATCATACATTTTTTTCTTAGCTCTTCTTAAATTAGTTTTGACAGTATTTTCATTACAATTTATTATCTCTGAGATTTGCTCAATAGTTAAGTCATAAAAGTACTGTAGGATAATAGGAGTTCTATACTTTTCTTCCAATACATCAATTGCATCATATAAATCTAATCTTTCTTCTATATTTGAATATGTAAAGTCACCTATGCAATCTTCATTTTCTTCATCTTGAAACTTATTATAATGCCTATTTTTTGTATTAATATTATTTATTAATATTCTTGTTACCCATGTTTTAAATAACTTAGCATTTTGAAGTTTTGATATGTTCATATATGCCTTTAGTACAGTTTCTTGGTAAATATCTAAGGCATCGTGTTCATTTTTCACATATAGAAAAGCCATTTTATAAAGATATTTTTCGTACATATCTATCAATTCTTCAAAGCAATCATCATCCCCATACTGAGAGTTTTTTACTAATTCTTCTTCGGTGTAAGTCTTTTTACTTCGAGTGAAGAAATGTACTTTTTTTATAATATTACTTTTTGTCATTTTATTCTCCTTAATAATTCATATTACATATATTAGATGCAGTAGCTACTCATAAAGTTTCAAGTTATATAAACTTTTTAATTTTATTTAATTTTATTTTTTTACAATAATTTCTATTAATTTATTGTATCTCTTAAAAGTTATAATATATATACTTTATACGTTTTATAAATATCTAACTTTAAAACTTACTTTTAGACATATAAATATAAAAATAATAATTTAGATTACTAATTATTTGAATCAAAGTAAATTACAATGCTAATACGTAGTATGAATATAATATTTTATTAAACAAAAAAATAGTAGCAATATTTTTATACTGCTACTATTTTTTCACTTTAAAAATCCTACATTACCCCTGATTCAAATACTGAAAAAGTCTTCTTATAACAATCAATCTACTAAAGCTATATTTATACTCAGTTATATCAATTCCATATTATTTACCTTTTTGAATACCTTAATATAACAACACCACTATCAGTTAAATATTCATCTAAATGAAGATTTATATGAGGGTTATTCCCTAAAAATAACGGTCTACCTTTTCCTAATATAGTGGGTATTATACCTATAATATACTCATCTATTACATCAGCCTTGATGAAGCTATCAACAAGACCTCCACCCCCAAATAAGAATATATCTTTTCCTTCATTCTTTATTTCTTCTTCTATAATTTTTACTATATCACCATTTATAAAATGTATATTGCCATGATTTTGTATATCCTTTGAAGTTGCTACATATACTTTTTTATATTTAAAATCATTATGAAAATTTTGATCATAACAATTTTTACCCATTACTACAACATCTATTCCTTCTAAAAATTCACCATAGTTCCACTTGTTTTGTGTGTCTAGTTTACTATCTCCATCTCCAACTATCCAATCAAATCCACCATCATCACACGCTATATATCCATCCAAACTAATTGCTAAATTTAATATTATCTTTCTACTCATATTATTTTTCCTCACTTTTTATATATTCTAATTTATATTTTATCGATAGTTATTGTATTAGTATTATTTACTTTGCTAATAAATATTAACTACTTACTACAAAATATAGTATAAGCTATAATAGTCGACATCTTATGTCATATTTGAAATGGAAATATAGAAAAATATAATGAAATATACTTAAGTATAAAATTTAATGCTATATGGTAAGGAGTTGAATTTCGTTTGGATAATGATTAAAAGACACATTATTAATTCTTTGTCTTTTTTATCTTTATCAAGCATTTAATCTAGTATATAATCAAAGTATTCTTGTGTTCCAAATTTAATTTTAATATTATTAGAATCTAAATACTCGTCAAAGACCACTTCTATATCCTGCATTTTTAAATTATCTTCATATAATTTATTTTTATCTACTTGAACACATTCGGCTTTTTTATTATTATTTTCTATATAAACATAAAAAACTTATTACAATTATAGCTAATGAAACTTTACTTTTATTCATAATATACCCCTTATCTTTCCTAATAGCTTATTTTATTATATACTAAAAAATATTATAAAACTTCAATCTTAATATACTAATCATCTATCTATATTATAAGCAAGTACTTATTTTTTAAATAATATTCATATTAATTAAATACTTTATAAGTTGTATATTTATTTAATATAATAAAACATATCCCATAAATCATATATAGACCTCTGTACAATATATCAATTTTATAATCGTACCCTCCACATATAAAATCAAATTTTTCTATATAAGGCAAAAATATAATTACACTCCCAGCCAATAAACTTAAACAATACAACACTTTATCACGCCCACTTATTTTTTGATATGATTGTTTTACTACCTTCTTGCCTACGTAAGAACTTATAGCGACTGACACGATTAAACTTATAAGCAAAAATATACAGAAATAATTTCTATAATTTAATTTTAAAAGTAATAAAGTCAACATAGGTGATATTGAATATATAATTATTTTAACTAATTCTACTATCTTTTCATTATGATACTTGTTTATATATATAAAAACTTTTTGTACAATTAAATAAATCGGAAGTAATATTGTTACATAATTACCTATCTCAAGTATAAAATATGACATATTGGATTTTCCTTTCTTTCTTATAAATCTCAATTGTTTTTCTAATTGTTATAAATTTATTAATACCATTTAAAACTTTTAAATTCAATAAGTAATACATAAATGGTTACTTTTTTGGACTAAATGGTAATAAAATATCAATTTATATAAAAAAAAGTAGTGTTAATTTCTTAATACTACTTCCTACACGGAATCATTATTTTTATTATAAATATATTGTCAGAATAATTAATAACAATTTCTCCTAAATATTTTTCAACTGATTTTTTTATATTTTTTAAACCTATTCCATGAATACATGAATTATTTTTACTAGTTAAAAAGAAATTTCTTTTTTTTATAATCTTATTTATTTTAGTGTTTTCAATTACAATAATACAAAACTCATCTATATATTTACTTTCAATCTTTATTTTTTTTAATATATCCGGGCTATTAATCTTATCACAAGCCTCTATAGCATTATCTATTATATTAGAAAATATAGTACATACATCCATCATATCCATAAAATCATTTTTAGAAAAATCTATATAAGCATCGAATTCAATATTTTTTTCAACACATATAAATTTCTTATTTGTTAATATTGAATCCAAAATCATATTGCCCGTATGAAGTTCATCGTTATATTTTTTATATTTTATTACTTTAGACTCCATACTATCTATATACTCTATTATCTTTTGTGTATCATTCTTTTCACACAAGTGTCTTATACAAACCATATGATTTTTAGTATCATGGTATAACTCTTTGACTTTGTCCTTTTCTTTATTGATGTTTAAGTAATAATTGTATTCTTTACGTATGTTTTCTCTAAGAGTTTTATTTTCATGATCTACTTTATAACAGTTGATAATTTTTTTCATAATGCTAAATAAATATATATTAGAAATTAAAATTAGAATAGGCATGAATATTAAAATAAATATATCAACTTTTACAAAACTCTTATCTATTGCAATTAATCTAAATGCTAATATTAAAGTTAAAATATTTATTATAATAGGAATACATATGAATATATCTGATATTCTTTTAAATCTATAAAAATTCTTTATATAAATAAGGGCAAATAATAATGCTAACATGAATACTATTTGAATTATCATGCTTTCTAATTCAACTCTATTTGAATTTATATAATAAGACTGAGTTAAATTATTATAATTTATAATAAAAGCTAAATCTAAACTAATATACTCAATAGGTGCATATATACAAAACCAATATATAATACTAACTATAAAACACTTTAAACAGGCTTCACTATAAACAATTTTGTAAAAAATAACAAAGATTAATACAAATATTATAGGACTCTCAAATTTAAATATAAATATAGATATAGATGTTAAAATAGTTATTGTATAAATAAGCTTATTGCTAATTTTTTTGTAACTTAGATGATCTAATATTGATTTAAATAAAAATAAATATACTAATCCATCAACAAAACTTAGCATATTTATAAGATAATCATGTATATCTAGCATAACAAATCCCCTAGCATATTTGTTACTTTAATTTTTAAATCTTTTAATTTATATCTACTAACTAATATTTCATTATCTTTTATTAAAACTGAATTTTTACTTATACATCTTACTTTATTTAAATTTATTAAATATGATCTATGACATCTGTAAAACGTTTTATTTTCTAAATGCTTTTCCAATTTATTAATACTTACTCTTGTTCTATATAGTTGATTATTGGTATGTATTAATACAGATCTAGAATCTGTTTCTATATATAATATAGAATCTATTGGTATTATAATAACTTGCCCCTCATTATCCTCTTTAATAGTTAAGTAATTTTGGCTATTTTTATTAATATCCTCTTCACATTGTAATAAATGTTTTGAAAAATCATTATAGTCTATAGGTTTTAATAAATATCTAAATGCCCGTACTTCGTATCCCTGCTGCATAAAATCAATAACAGCAGTAATAAAAATTATGATTACATTTGTATCAAATAACCTTATTTTCTTGGCAATTTCGATTCCATTAAGACCTGTCATTTGAACATCTAATAACAATATATCAAGTTTCTTAGGATAATTATCTAATAGATCCTCCCCACTATCAAACTCTACTACTTTATACGATTTAGTAGCAAATACTCTATCTACATAGCTTAATAGAATTTCTCTATGTATTATTTCATCATCACAAATTCCTATATTCAAAACCATAAAAAATATCCCCCTTAATGACTCCTAATCACATTTTTTAATAAGTAAATTTAACTAGGATATATATAATAAATGCAGTAAATATATTATGTTTCAATATTTTTTTAGATTTACATTTATATATAAAAATCTCCTTAACTTTACACTAAAGATAAGGAGACTTATTAGATTATTTTTTATATGTATATAATCATTGAAACTATTTATACTTACAAGTTATTATGATAATATTTTTAAAATTTTCTTATGAGGACTTTCTCTTATCTAAAGTATTATCTGCAAAGTTAGGAGTTAGTCACCAAATTTATAAACTCCTAGTTTTTTGTTATTCTATTTTCAATCACATTAATAATTTCAAAATAATTTTACCATAATTTTACATATTAGTATATTAAATTCAATTTCTTAATATTTGAATTTAAACACTTATTTTTGTTAAGCTTATTTTCAAATCTCTTAATACTATAAACTCTATCTTTAATTCTTTAATTAACCTTATTTTTATTAATATTTGAAAGTTTAGCATCATATTTTTCACTTTCACAAGTAATACCATGCTTACATTCTCTCAAAACATCATTATTGGATATATTGTTTATTTTACCATCCACCTATTAAACTAGTTACAAATCTAATCTTATAATTTAATTATACAATTTAAAAAGAGGACGTAGAATAGTTTTGTATAAAAACAAACTATTCTACGTCCTCTTTTTATATGTTTAATCCTCTATGTATTCTAAAATATCTCCTGGCTGGCATTTCAATACCTTACATATAGATTCTAATGTTGAAAATCTTATAGCTCTTACTTTTCCGGTTTTAAGATTTGATAAGTTAACGTTAGTTACACCTACTTCATTTGCTAGCTCTCCTAATTGCATCTTTCTATCTGCAAGCACTCTATCTAACCTAATAACAATTGCCATATTTTTACCTCCTATAAAGTTGAGTCATATTCATCTTGAATCACCTTTATTATCTTTATTATTTGTTTAACTACCATACCCACTAAAAACAGTAATACACTTAATATTAATAATGACGTATTAAACATTTTAATAATATCATTAACTCCCATAGTAGCATTTTCTAAATCAAAGGATAAATTTCCTAGGCTTACAGAATTTGTTATAACTCCTGAACTTAAAATACTGCTCAATGTTTCTGTTGGAATTAAGTTTATAATTGTTATAAACATAATTTTTAAAATTATATATATAATATTAGCTGATTTTTTTACTATTCATAAAAACACCCCTTTTATTTTTTTAGTTATGCTTATATGCTATACCTTATATTAATATTTAGTAATAATTTTTTAACGATAAACATTAAATAATTATCGTTTTTACTTTTTTATTGTTATTGTATATCTTAATATCACAAATAAATAGCATGTTACGTCTTGTATATATTTTTAGATTATAGTATTTAATTTACTTTAACTATCACGTGGTTTATAATATAATCAGTTGAAAATTTTGTAAAATTATATCTAGGAGGATAAATAAAATATATTAATTTTAATACTTGGAAAAGAACACTATGATTTTTTTAAGAGTGTAGATAATCTACAATTTAATATTTGCGTTAATATTGACGTAACAAATTTCAAAAAATTTGTAAAAAATAATAACTTATCTTTTTACTACAGCATGGTTTATGCTTGTACATATGTAATGAATCAAACAGAAGATTTCCGTTATAAAATCAGAAATAATGAAATTATTTTACATGATGAACTACACCCATCTTTTACAGATATAGGAGACAATAAAGATTTATTTAAGATTGTTACAGTACCTTTTAAAAATAACATTATAGAATTTTCAAACGCTGCAAAAGAAGCTTCTATTAATCAAAAAGAATACTTCCCAAAAATTGATAAGAATCAAGATGAGTTAATATATTTTTCTTGTCTTCCTTGGGTTTCATTTACTAGTATTTCAAATGAAGTGATAATGAATAAAGAAGATTCTATACCAAGAATCTCCTTTGGAAAATATTTTAATAAAAACGATAAAATACTCCTACCTTACTCGATACAAGTAAATCACATGCTTTTAGATGGAGTTCATGTAGGTAAATACATAGGAAATTTACAAAAATTTCTTAATGAAATTAAATAATAAAATAAATGCTGTAGTACTTATTAGTCTACAGCATTTTAATTTATTTATTTAATTTAATTTAAATCTATATTTATAAGATTTTGAAGTATTTCTTGTGATTTAGGTACCTGGATTGCTAGTTATGACGTTTCATATGATATATTATTTATGTTAAATTTATAAATTAATAAATCATATACTACATTTCCATTATTATAATGAATATTATCCATCATTTAACCATAGAATTTTACTTTAATTTTATTTATAATAAGTATATAGTATTTAGGCTTTTAAATTTAGGGGGGCTCAATTTGTTAGATTCAAAAAGTTATATAAATATATTAGAAGATATATTTATTATTAAAAGAATAGTTAATCCTCAAGATAAAACTATTATAGATTTTGACGGTGATTTATCTACAGCCTCAAGTCATGCCTGTTTTGATTTTTGGGAAAGAGGCAATTCATGTCCTAACTGTATTTCCATGAGAGCATTAAATGAAAATGCTTCTTTCTCAAAAGTAGAAAATATCGATGATAGACTTTATATGGTGATTGCTGCACCTATTAAAATAAATGATGATAAATATGTCGCAGAACTACTAAGAGATATTACTGATGATACATTATCGTCTTTATATGTGGATAAAACATCTCAAGATCTACAAAATGAAATATATAAGTTAAATCAATTATCCATAAAAGATCCTCTTACAAATACATTTAATAGAAGATATTTAAATGAACAACTTCCATATAATCTTAAGAAATTTAATGATTGTAAATTTTCTTTAGCGCTTATTATGGTAGATTTAGATAAATTTAAAGATATAAATGATTCATTAGGGCATCTTTGTGGGGATTATATGTTAAAAGAAATTTCATTTATACTAAACTCTTATATTAAAAATTATAATGGATGGATTTGTCGATATGGAGGAGATGAATTTATTATGTATGTTGAAAATATCTCTAAAGAACAATCTTATATTATTGCTGAAAATCTAAGAGAAGGAATTAATAACTATAAATTTGTATATAAGGGCACTCCTATACACACTACATGCAGTTTTGGTGTTTGCTTTATAAACGAAAAAAATATTAATTTTAATGATATCATAAATAATGCTGATATGAAATTATTAGAGGCAAAGAAAACTAGAAACACAGTTATTTAATAAAAAAAAGCTCTATATTTTTTTAAAATAGAGCCTTTTTTTATTAAAATTTATTTTTCATCAAAGTCTACGTGTATTTTACCTTGTGCAGTATTAATATCTATATATGATAAATTAAAATTATCATCCATTACATCAATTTGGTATTCAAAGAAAACATCATCTTCTTTCTTTGACATAAATATATAACTCCCATTTTCTTTTTCTTCTATTTCATCACTAATTTCTTCATATATTTCTTGACCACTTATAGCTCCATTATAACCTGCAGCTACTATTTTTTCTTCTATAAATTTATATAATTCTTCCATAATTTTACCTTCTTTCATATCATTGATAAAATATAGTTTATTATTAATCCATCAATGTTGTCAACTATTTTTAATACTTAATTAATATAATTTTCTCTATAAAAAAACTCTTAGATTAAATATCTAAGAGTTTAACTGGTGATCCATCCGCGACTCGAACGCGGGACACCCTGATTAAAAGTCAGGTGCTCTACCGACTGAGCTAATAGATCTCATTAAGTTTTTTCTTAACATCTCTGCTACAAATATAATTATATTATATAATTGATTTTTCGTCAACACTTTTTTTACTTTTTTTTCATAAAAAGCCTTAATTTATCAAATAAGGCTTTTATTTACTTTGCTAAGTGTATATATTTTATTTAAATTTTTATTTCAATTTGCCCTAATGATTTTTCTCTACCATCATTTCCAACTCTAGTCATTATATATATTTCATAAAAATCCCCTTGTACTTTAATATTGTTGTTTTTAATATAATCTATGACTTTTTTATAATATTTATAAGCATTAATATACTGATCATCAAAATACAAGGTTATATAATCTCCTTTTGGCAAAACAATGACTTTATTTTCTTCATAATCTATTTCTTCTTCTAAATGAATCATAACGTTATTATAAGTGACCTCATGAATATTATTTGCATTTTTATTAATATTATTTATATCATCATAAGATGTAGTAAAAACAATTTCAGCATTAGAATCTCCGTAAGTTTTCTCAATCTCTAACAACAATTCTCTTAAGTTTAATTCAAACTCATCAGTATATCTAGATGTATATTCGTATTTCAAAAATTTTCTTTCTTCATTATGTTTTATAAACACTTCATTAATTCCATTTTTTAAAGATAGCCTTATTTTATCTTCAAGAGAATTAATTTTATATTTTATACTTTCTAATTCTTTTATTTTATCATCTACAAGTCTTCTCTGATTGCTTAGTGTATCTAATATAGATTCTAATGACGTATAATTTTTAATTACTTCTTTAATCTCATCTAATGCTAATCCCATAGACTTACATTGTTTTATTAAGTCCATTGTCAAAAAATCTCTTGTAGAATAATATCTATAACCAGTACTACTATTAGTATAAGAAGGTTTTAGTAAATCCATTTTGTCATAATGTCTTAGTGTTTGTACCGAAATATTATGTAGTTTTGACATTTGCCCAATAGAAAAATGATTTTCCATACTCTTCACCTCTATTATAATTTTTAAAATTTAAAAGCTATGTTCAAGTTAACTTAAACATAGCTTTTACTTATCTTTATTATATTATATATTTACAACTTCTTGAAGAGTATCTTTTTCTTGTTCATCTATAGATTTATCTGTGTATGATTTTATATTAGCTATTAATGCCATAACAACAAATGTTATACTCTCTGATGTTAATACACTAAACCATATACCATTCATACCAAACAAGTTAGGTAATACCATTAAACATATTGGTAAAAATAACATTGATCTAAAGAAACAAATTAAATTTGAAAACTTAGGTATTTCGATAGCTTGGAAGTAAACTAAAGTATTTAAATTTATCCCTCCAACTATATAGGCTAGACAAGATATTTTTATACCTGTGTATCCTAGTTCTATTATCTTAGGATCATTTGTAAATATTCCTACTATTTGATTTCCAAATACAAAACAAATTAATGCTGCTGAAATACTTACTATAAGTGATGCTTTGCAAGTTATATTATAAAACTTAAGCATCGTTTGTTTATCTTTTTTACCAAAGCTATAACTTATAAGTGGTTGTGCACCAAATGTTAATCCTAATAATACCATATAAATATTTGTAGTTATATAATTTATTATACTATATGTTGAAATTCCGATTTCTCCTACATATCTTACTAAAGCTATATTATGAAGTAATACTATAACTGAAAAACTTGCTTGTGCAAAGAATGATGGGAACCCTATTGATAAGAAGTTCTTTATAGTGCCCATATCTAAGCTTACACTTCCAAAACTTAAATTTCCTTTTTTTCTTAAGAAATGAGGAAGTAATATACTTACTGTAACTATTTGACCAAGTCCAGTTGCAATAGCCGCACCTTTTATACCAAGTCCAAATATAAATATAAATACATAATCTAGTGCTATATTAGTTATAGCTCCTGCTATTGTTGATACCATTGCTAACTTAGGTCTATTATCATTTCTTACAAAACTATTTAATACTATTCCAACTAAGTTAGGAATACAAAATATTGCATAGTATCTAAGATAATCTACTGATAAAGGTTTAAGATTCTCTGTTGCCCCTAACATTTTTACTATTGGCTCTGTAAATACTATACATACTATACTTGTAATAGCACTCACTATTAAAAGTATCTTAAATACTTGTCTAAAAATATTTACTGCCTTATCAGTATCTCCAGCTCCTACATTTTTAGAAACTAATGCTCCTCCTCCAACTGCAAGCATATTTGCTATACCAAATAATACTACAGTAAAAGGTAACACTATATTTATTGCGGCTAAGGCGCTATCTCCTACACCTTGTCCTACAAATATTCCATCTATAACTGTGTATAATGAAGATATAAACATTGCTAAAGAAGATGGAACAGCATATTTTAAAAATTGATTTACCATATTTCTCACCTCTTATTAAATTTTCCTACTGACCTATTATAAACTCTATAGTAAGTATAGAGTCAACATTTAATTATAAAATCTTAAATTTTCATAACATTTAAGATTTTATTTTAACAAAAAAAATGAACCCCTTTAATAGAGTTCACTTTTAATGTGTAAATTTTTTAAATTTAAGCAAGTTCGATTACTATAGCATCATCTTTTAAATCCCAGTCTATAGTCTTATATTCATTATAAAGTAATCCTGTATCTAATTTTATAAACAGTCTTACCTTTAAATCTTTGTGCTTGTTGAAAAATTTAGCTCTGTATTCTTCACTATCTAAGCAAACAAGCGCTTTATTGTTTTTCCATTGTACAAGATTTACTAATTCTTTTTTACTGTTCTTCTTTTCTTCACTTATGATTAACATGATTTCGTTATCTATAACCTTGTACCACTTAGAATACTTTTTAACTCCGACTATATTTTCTTTGCTTATACCTCTATTTAATACCTTCATAAAATTAACACACACCTTTGTTTTTTTTATCTCTATTTAACTCACTACTTTAATTTTAATATAAAATGGAGATAAAAACAAATAAAATCAAAATTTATTTATTTTATTTACTTTTACTATATACTTTATGTCTTATTTGTGATTCGTTTTTGTGTAAATATTTTGTATACTCGCTAAAAAAGAGTAGTTAATTAATTACTCTTTTTTGATAAATATATTAAATTTTAGTTTTGGTTTAATTTAGCTAAAACTTCTTCTAAATTTAATCCATGTATTTCACAAGCTTGTTCTAACTTTTCCATTTGAGCTGATGGGCATCCTATACATCCCATTCCAAAACTCATAAGTATTTGAGGCGCATCTGGCTTCATTTTTATTATATCTGCTATTATAGTATCCTTAGTTATCATGTTATAAACACTCCTTTAAATTTGATATTTTAAGTACATCTGATCTAAATATATCTATGCTTATTCTATCTATAAAATCACCAAGTTTTTCACCCATCTGACCATTTTCATTGTAATACTCTAATATTACTTTTACCAAATTATAAGCTTCATTTTCAGATAGACCTTTAGTTATTATATCTGCTGATCTTGGATAAAATCCTGCGCTTCCTCCTGCTGTTATAAAGAACTTTCCATCTATGTCTACTAATACACCTACATCCTTACTATAAATGCTTGTGCATGCATTTCTACAGCCTGCTACACCTATTTTAGTTCTGTTTGGTAAAAGCATGCCATGAAAATTTTTACTTATTTTCATACCTATCCCTATTGTCGGATGTTTTGAACGCTTACAAAAATTTGCTGGACATATTTCAACGTTTTTTACTGAGTTTTGGTTTTTAACAGCAGGCTCCATATCTAATTCTTCCCATATAGATTTTAAATCGTCTTCTTGAAGGTTAGTTATAAGTATTCTCTGACCTGATGTTAATTTTAATACTCCATTGTATTTTTTAGCTACTTGAGCTATTTTTATAAGAGTTTCTGGAAGTACAAACCCTCCAGGTATATGAGGAGTTATTCCAAAAGTTCTTTTCCCATCTCTTATTTTTTGTAAGTTTGCATAATTACTCATTTCAAACTATCCCCTTTTTATTGTATTGATAGTAATGTCTTCATTTTTTTGCTTCTCATAAGAATATTTAACTTTCAGATTTTCTACAAATGTCTTTACCCATAAATCTCTAAGCTCATAAAGATATTGTAAATTACCTTTTCCTAATTCATAATTAGCTTTGTGTATACATCCTTGTTGTTCATAAACTACACAATCATCATTTTTTTGTGTTAAAGAGTTGGCTCTATCACAAGGCATTCCTGATAATATATAGTTATTCAATGATATATAAACATTTTCTGGTGAATCTATTTTGTTACTTTCTTTATTTGCACATTCTTTCGCTTGAGAAATGTATACATCTTCCGTTATACTTTTACTTTCTTCTTTGTACAGTTCATAGTATTTAGTTATTATATATGAACTTCTACTTTCTACTACTTTTATTTTTTCTTGTAACCAACCATGTATATTTCCTACGTCTATTAAATCTTCTAATGGTTGATTTTCAATATACTCTCCATATATATCAACTGCTTCTTTTTGTATTTTTAAAGCCTCTTCTTTATACTTTTCTTTATGAAGTTTTACTATTTCTTGCTCTAAATCTTGAGCTAGTTTTATTTTTTTAAAAAGCCAAGTGTGTATCGGTGCTAAAAATGTACTCATGTTTAATATCTCCTTTTTACTTTCTACAAACTTATTATTTCTTTTTTAAGCTTATTTATTAGTATTTATTATGAATTTATTATACACATTTTTTCCAAATCATCCTGTAACATTTGTTACATATTTTATTATTTTATTGAGGTGTATATATCTGAAAATTCTATATCAATATTTTCTACGTATTTATTGTATTTGGGAATTTTTCTATCACATTCTTTTTCATCACATAAACTTATCGGCAACTTTATTATAAATTCGCTTCCCTTACCCTTTTTACTGTATACATTTATAGTTCCATCATGTAGATCAACTAAGGACTTTACTATTGATAATCCAATTCCACTACCTTCACTTAATTTGGTCATTCTATTATTAATTTGCTTAAATAATTTAAATACATCATCTAACTTATCTTTTGGTATTCCAACTCCATTATCTTTCACTTTTATATATAAATATTCTTCTTCAAAATTTAAG
This sequence comes from Peptostreptococcaceae bacterium VA2, assembly GCA_000686145.1. Taxonomy (GTDB): domain Bacteria; phylum Bacillota; class Clostridia; order Peptostreptococcales; family Peptostreptococcaceae; genus Romboutsia_D. The sequence goes on from JMMB01000007.1 coordinate 2,281,109, forward strand.
CTAACTTCTATTTTTCCTTTTTCTTTAGTATATTTAATAGCATTAGAAAGCATATTTAGCATTATTCTCTCTACTTTTTCTAAATCAAAAGCCATAATTTTTTCTTCTAAATTAGTATCAAATATTACATTTATATTTTCTTCATTTGCGTAATTTTGAACTGATTCACAAATATTTTCAATAAATTCAACTATATTATAATTTTGTTTATTTAATTCTAAACAACCAGAGTTAAGTCTTGTACTATCTATTAAATTATTTACCATTTTTAAAATTCTGTATCCATTTTGTTTAATTATATTAGTGTAAGTTATATATTTACTAGAATCATATCCTCTATCTATCATAGACTCAATTAATTGGATAGAACTAAATATAAGGTTTAGTGGTGTTTTAAATTCATGAGATAGGTTAGCAAAAAATTCCATTCTAAGCCTTTCAAATTCAAGTTCTGCTTCTTTTCTATGAGATATATCTCTTGATATGCCTAATACTCCACCAACCATTTCATGTTCATCTAAAAAAGGAACTTTTACAGTTTCTAAATACTTAGTACTTCCATCTTTGCATTTTTGCGAATGGTTTGATATTATAGTTTGTTTTAATAATCTTATTTGTTCTTCTTCTATTTTGTATTTTTTTATTTTGCTTTTAGATTTATTTATTTGTTCTTCTGATTTTCCTATTATGTCTTCTTTTCTCAAATTCATAGTTTGTGCAAAAACTTTATTGCAATGTCTAAATATACCACTATTATCTTTGAAAAATATACTATCTGGTATAGTATCGCTTATTAGCTCTAGCATCTTAGTATCAGATATTTCTTCATTTATTAAATTTTGTCTTCTTAGGGTATCTATACAAATACCTATTGTACCTACTATATCATCATCATTTTTGATAACATGGTTTAGTCCACGATAACAGTTTCCATTAAAAAATGTTAAAGACTCCATACTTTCTAATTCCCCTGCTAATAATTTTTCATCGCCCTTTACAAAAATATTAGCTTCTTGTTCTGGAAATACCTCAAAATCAGTTTTTCCTACTATTTTATTTGGTGTAGCATTTGGGTATAGGTCTAAGCTTTTATTTAAGTATACATAACGGCCATATTTATCTTTGCACCATATAGCAGTTCCTATTTTATTTAATAAAAGCTTTATATTTTCATCAAGTTCTATTTTCTTTGTAAACCATACTATGTATTTATCATCAGATATATGTCTTATGTCTATCTGATAAAAAGATCCTAGTATATCAACAAAATCAACTATACTAAGTTCTTTAATTTCATTTAATTTATCTATCTTAGAAAATAAGTCACTATATTTTCCACTATTTATTTTGTATTTATGTTTTTTTAAAATTTCTTTTTTAGCAATATTGTCTAATTCTTTATTAGTTCCTATAACTTCTATATCACATGATTTTTCATTTTCATTTTTTATGAAGCTCGCCCACATACATGGTGTAGGGCTATCATAAATTACTTTTATGTAATCCTCTCTATTTAACATAATCCCCTCCTGCTACATCTACTATATATTATGTCTATTATAATATATGTAAGTTTAAAATGGTATTTTTTATAGCATTATCATCTGACAATTTTTGGTATACGCTGTAAAAAAAAGATATATTATAGTTGTTTTTAACATTACGTCAATAAACTATAATATATCTTTCTTGTTTGTTAATTATTTAATAATTTGTACGCACTCATCTATAATTCTATTATCCATTCCACCTACTTGAATAATCTTTGTAGCATTTTTAAGTACTGATTTATCGCTACCAACATTAGCTAATACAACTGGATATTCCTTAGCTAATGGTGATACTGTAAGTGCATCCACTAATACGTCTCCTTTTGAAACATAGAACTCATTAGTATTTGGATAAAACTTCTCTACTACTAACTTATTAGTAGCAAATCTATCTATTCCACCAAGTCTTGTTGAGTTAGTATTTTTAACTATATTATCATTCATTACACTACTTGACCCAATTACATAACTTTGCATATTTTTAGTAGAAAACGGTGTGTCTTTACCATTTGTTAGTATTATTGGAGACTTATCTCTACTTGCTACAGGCGATACACTCATAGCATCAGGTTCTCCCTTAATCCCATTTACTAAAAATACTTTATTTGTACTTGGATTTATTTTTTTTATTTCTTGTGCTACTTTATAGCTAGTTTCAAATCTATCAATTCCACCAAGTCTTACAACTTCTATTTTATTTGACTTTAGTTCATTTTCTATCGAATTAGAAACTACGTCTGAACTTCCTATAATATAAACTTTAGTCACACCTTTAAGTCTATCTTTAGTCTCATTTGGAAGAGAATCTTTTTTAGCTAAAAGTATAGGTGCATTAGAAGCTCCTGACAATCCACTAGCACTAAGTCCATCTACTAAAGTTTTATCTGCATTAACAAGTATAGCAGTTTTATAACTTTGATTATCAGATATCATAGCTGCTGTCTGATATCTATCATCACCCACAATTTTATCTACAATCACTTTAGAATTTTGCTGATTTATAATTTTCATATTACCTTCATTTATATACCCTTTCATCCCCCAGTTATAACTTCCTGGTATCGGGTTTGCTACATTTGATGGAGTTATTCTGTCTGGATTTATCTCCACATTTGATTTTCTATCATCTGAAATAACAACAGGTTGCCCTTTCGATACGTTGTATAAGCTATTTCCTTTTTTATCTTTTATATCTGATGTTTTATTAACTAAACCTAATTTGTATCTATTATAATCATTTCCTATTCCTTGAGAAGATAAATATACGTTCATTTCATTCATAAAGCTAGATGCTTTTTCTCCCCAGAAAGGATCTGATGCATATCTAACATTGCATCCTGAATCTTTGTTTCCTACATTGCCTCCAGAATATCTCCAGTCTTTAGGATTTAAATACCCATTGCTCATCCATGTTTTAGCAAATTCGTCTATACAATCTTCTACACTATTAAATTTCATAGCATCTTGTGGATTTGAATCATTTGCTTTTATCCCAAATAAATTATTTTTAGTTTTAGATAAAGTTGACGTTCCTCTTCCTGACTCATTCATTGCAATCCCTATCATAAATGATGCGTTTACTCCATGCTTATCTTGAGCTTTTATAAAATATTTTCCACTTCCTCTTAATGCACTTCCTGATGGTGTTTTAGCTTCAAAATATTTATCAATATCATTAGCACTATATACTGTTTTACTTCTACCTGTTAAATATTGATAGTAATTATAATATGCATTGCCTGCATTTATAGCATTTTCATGATTATCAGCTTTTGCATCTGATACTAAATTGCTTATATCATTATAAAAATAATTTCCATCGTAACTATAATATTTATTTCCGGCTTTCATAAAAGAAGGTGCTCTACCTATAGTTCTTTTACTTCCATTATTTCCTTGTACATTAGAACTTATATAGTGTACTAATTCTCCATTTACACTTTCATAATAACTTAAATTAGTAGCTTGATTGATAGGTAACAGCACTATATTAGTACCACTTGCATCACTTTTTTCTATCCAACCAGTAAACCCTGCCACTTCTATTTTTACCATAGTATCAGTTTCTTCTATAACTGGAACATCATCAATATATCCATGATTAATGTATGTATGAACTTTTGATTTATTAGAATCTTCATATAAATCCACTGTATAGTTCATAGCACTTTCAGATATACCTTCTCCTACTTTAACAATACGACCTATAGAATTAGTTGTATAAGCTATTACTCCCTTACTATCTATAACCGTTGGTATAATATTTCTTTGTTTGTACTCGTATTCTAATCCATCTGCTATATTTACTGCTTCTTCTATTGTTGAAGCTTCTTCTACAAATGTATACTCTCCACTTTCATCAGCAAGTGCCACCTCATAGTTTGAATCGGTTTTCATTTTAAAATATTTCATGTTTTCTAATTCAGATAGATCATTTATAACTTCTTTTGGCATTTCTTTTATTTGGCTAACTGCTCTTGGTGTTGGTTTTGTGTAAGTTTCATATTCATCTGATTCATTTGCATAAGCTATTGGAACTATACTATTAATAGCCATAGCGCTAATAACTACCCCCATGCATATACTTTTCTTTAGTTTCATAAAATCCCCCATTTATAATATATTTACCTTTGTTATGTGTTATTGTTACTTAACTTTTATAAGTTCATTTCATTTAATAAGTCCTTAAGAGCCTTAAGGTCTTCATTTGTTAAAGTAATTCCCTTACCCATTTTTTCATGATTTGGTGACCAATCTCTCAAATCAAATTTTGGAGCATTATTGTTCCAACTAACTAAATTTAATTCTTTAGTCCATCCCTTACCAGAGTTTGATATAACACCTATTTCTTCTTGTATTTCAAATTTTATTTCTGCCATTTTATCTCTCCTGATTATTTTTTACTTTTTATTTTATTTTAACATATTTTAGCTCTGTAATTACTAAAATATCCCATTTAAAAACAAAAAGGTATGACCTTTTTCTTAAAAGTCATACCTTTTACTTATATACTAAATCTACCTATTAAACTCTTAACTATATTTTCTAAGTCTCCCGTTTCCTCAACTTCTTCTATTCTCGGAGATATTCCTTTTTCATAATTAACGATACTTATTACATATTCTCCATCTTCTGAATCTATTAAAAGACCTATTAAGTGATCTAAATTAAGTTCTAAGTCACCTATATCTTTTATAAGATTTTTATCCATATACAAATCGTCTACGTAATGTTTCATACTGTATTTTGTACCATCTATAAATTCAAACTTTTCAGCACCTTCATGCGTTTTTCCTATTATAAATAATAATGCATATTCTTCATCTAGTAAAACTTCTTTGTAATCATCTGCATCTTTTATATCTTCATAATCTTCATCAAAAGTTATTACATCCATATAATCTTTATCTATTAAATTTACTCTAGTAACTGAACTAGAATGTTCAAATAGCATTTCTACCGCGTTATCTTCGTAGTAATTTATAAAATTATTTAATTTAAAATCTTTAATCTTAATTCTAACTGGTTCCATGATATGTTTCCTTTCATTACTTTTAAATTTATCCTCAATATCTAGTAACAAAATATAATATATCACAAAAGCCATTTATTTTAAATCTTTATTCTACATTTTTCTACATTTTCAGCACTTATATTGAATTATTATTTTAATGGTTTTAATTTTAGCTGTTGACTATACTCCACAGTATTATTGGTTTTATATGATTTATTAAATTTCTCTATTTCTAATTTAAATGCATTTAAATCTTTCTCATCTTTGATTACCATGCATCTATTTTCTTTAGTGAGCTTTTGATTTCCACTACAATCGATATCTAAGCACGCTAGAACTCTTTTTTGATTTATAGCAAAATTAGCAGTATGCATAGTTCCACCTTTAATATTTGTCTCACATACTATAACTCCACTACTTAATCCGCTTTGAATTCTATCTCTTTCTATAAAATTTGTTTTAAAAATATTAATTCCAATAGGATATTCACTAACTAAGCATCCATTATTTTTTAATATATCCTGTGATAATTTTTCATTTATACTTGGATATGTATGATCTAGCCCACATGGTAGTACAGCAACACTATTTCCTTTCACATCTACACACCCTCTATGAGCTTGCTCATCACACCCTATCGCTAATCCACTTACCACACTATAGTTTTGTCTTCCAAATATAGTACCTAATTTATAAGCGCCTTTTAATCCCTCTAAATTAGCTTTTCTACTTCCTATAATTGCAATAGAATTATCCTTTTTCAAACTATCGTAATTACCTTTATAAAAAAGCATTACGGGTGGATTTTCTATACTTTTTAGTTTATTTGGAAAGTTATTATTTAATATATCTACATATTTTATATTTAATTTTTGAGAATTTCTAATTATTATTTCACTTTTATTTATTGATTCTTTTATCTGCTCTATTGTTGGGATTACTATGCGCCTATTAACATTTTTCATTTCTATAAACATATCTAATAAATCACTTTCGTCTTTAGGTTTATCCATCATATTTTCTATAAAATATAATATAGTTTTTTTCCCAACTTTGGGCAAGCAAGATAAAATTAATACCAGATTTTCCATGTTAAAGACTCTCCTAATTCACATTGTAATTTTATACGACTTATCTTACCCCTTAAATTTATGTATTATTATATAAACTCATATAATGTTTAATCAAAACAATTTTAACTTGTATAAATATAGTAAGTTGTAGTATATTAAAGGTTCATGGATTTATTAAAAACACCTAATAATCTTTTTAATAAATCCATGTGTTTTTAATATTTTTGTGTAATTTAAAATGTTATAGACTATAATATTGTATATACACAATGAGGGTAAGGTGAAATTAATTGAACTTTAAAGAAATACAAGATTTAATAAAATCAAAAACGGAGCCAACTCGATGGATGAGAGGAATTAAATATTTCAACAAAAAATTAGTCGATCATGTTACGTTTAATATAGATGAAGATAAAATTTGTTTTGAAGGAATTTGTGAATCGGAATATTACAATGAGGTTTATCCAAATTCTATAGCTGTAGATACTAAAGAATTAAAAATAGTGCAGGCTAGATGCACTTGCGATGACTTTAGATCAAGAACTAAAAACAACCGCCTCGTTATATGCAAGCACTTAGCTGCAACTTCTATATATGGACTACAGCTTGCAAAAAAAGAGTATGCTAACGGCTTAGTTTCTCATATTAAGGAAAAAAATCCTATTATAAAAGTCCCTACATTACCTAATAAACAACTATTATTTTACTTTGATGATACTAAAAGAGAGTTAGTTAATCTAGAAGTGAACATATTAATTGAAAATAATAAAATATATGCAGATTTTAAAATAGGTCAAGATAAAATGTATGTATTAAAGAACTTAAAAGATTTTGCATATGCAAAGTCTAAAAATATACCTTTAGAATATGGTAAAAACTTTAATTATAATCCAAATATTCATTATTTTTATCCTGATGATGAATATTTAATAGATATTATCGAAAACTATGGAAATAATTTAGCATCACATTTAACTGTTTCTAGCCCTAAACTTATGCGTATCGGAAGAAGCGAATTTAAATTATTTTTAGAAACTTTAAAAAACAAGCCTTTTACACTTAATTTTAACAATGAAGTATACAGTCCTAAGATAATAAAGGATGTGCTTCCAATTTCTTTTGATGTAAAAAATGATGATGGCAAAATACTTCTTACATCTAATGAAGATTTACCTATTCCAATAACTGATAAGGGTGATGTTTTATTATACAATGACAATTTATATCTACTTTATGGAGAACAAGCGCTAAATTACAATAGAATATATTCTGTTATTAATAAAACTAAAGATATCATTTTTGAAAAAGAAGATACTCAAGGGGTTTTAAGTAATTTAATTCCTAAGATATCTCAATTTTCTAATAATGTCAAAATAGCTGATGATATAAAAGACAACATAATAAGTGATTTTAACACAGAGTTTTATTTTGATTTAAAGGGATCTAATATAATTTGTGACTTAAAGTTTGTTTATAATGATGAAAACGGTAAAAAATTCATCTTAAAAGACTTAGAAAAAGAAAATAATATCAAAAATAAACTTATTAATTTAAGTTTTATTTTAGATAATAAGACTTATGTGTTTAAAGGAAATGACTTAGAGTTATATGCTTTACTTAATGAAGAAATAATAAATCTTAAAAATTTTGGGGATGTTTTTTATTCAGATAAATTTAAAGCTAAAAAAATATACAATGCGTCTTCTATTAAAGCATCTTTAAGAGATGGTGTTGAAGGATATCTAGAGTTTTCTTTTGATATAGAAGATATCAATCAAGATGAATATAAAGATATATTATTATCTTTCAAAAATAAAAGCAAGTTTTATAAACTTAAAAACGGAAACTTCTTAAACTTAGAAGAAAAGCAAACTAAAGACTTTTTTGAACTTCTTGAAAATTTAGATTTAATTGGTGCTGATAATATATCTAAAATTCATAACAGCAAAATGTTATATCTAAATGATATGTTCGAAAATAGAAGTTTAGATTTTATAACTGGAAGAGAATTAGTAAAAGATATTTCCAAAAAATTTGAAAATTTAAAGACATTAAAACTAGAAGTTCCGAAAGAACTCGATGCTACACTACGTGATTATCAAGTATCAGGCTTTAATTGGTTTAATACCCTAAACCACTATGAATTTGGCGGGATACTTGCTGATGAAATGGGTCTTGGTAAAACACTACAAGCTATTAGTTTTTTATTGTCTAAAAAACCTAAAAACTGTAAGAGTTTAATAATTACTCCTACTTCACTTATATATAACTGGAAAAATGAATTTGAAACATTCTCTCCAACTATGAATGTTTTACTAATACATGGAAGCAAAAAAGAACGTGAAAAAGCATTTGAAGAAATGGACAATTATGACGTAGTTATAACAACTTATGGAACTCTTAGAAACGACTTAGATAGCTACAAAAAAACAGTCTTTGACTACTGTATAATAGATGAGGCTCAAAACATAAAAAACCCAGTTGCTTTAAGTACTGAGGCTGTTAAGAGTGTTAATGCTAAAGTTAGATTTGCATTAACTGGTACTCCTATTGAAAATAATTTAATGGAACTTTGGTCAATTTTTGACTTTATAATGCCAGGATATTTATATAATAGAAGTAAATTTCAAAATTTATTTATATACAATGAAGACAATAGTTATAATTTAAAAAAATTGATAAAACCTTTTATATTAAGAAGAACTAAGTGTGAAGTTATGAAAGAACTTCCTGATAAAATAGAAAGAAAATTCTTCGTTGAGTTAAATAAGGACCAAAGAAAAATATACAGTGCTTATGTATCCGAACTTAGCGAAAAAATAAACAACAAAGACATAAAAAAGGACAGAATAGTAATTTTTTCTTATCTTATGAAGTTAAGACAACTTTGTTTAGACCCCAAGATACTTTTAGAGGATTATAACAAAAAAAGTTCAAAGATAGATACAGCAATAGAACTTTTAAATACTTATATAGCTGATAATCACAAAATACTTTTATTCTCACAATTTACATCAGTACTTAAAAGCTTAGGTGATGAACTTAATAAAAATAATATATCTTATTCTTATATAGATGGTAAAACTCCTGCTAAAAAAAGACTAAGTTTAGTTAATGAATTTAATGAAGGAAATGAAAATAAAGTATTTTTAATTTCATTAAAAGCAGGTGGTACGGGACTTAATTTAACTAGTGCTGATGTTGTTATACACTTTGACCCTTGGTGGAATCCATCAGTTGAAAACCAAGCAAGTGATAGAGCTCATAGATTTGGGCAAAAAAATTCTGTTGAAGTTATAAAACTTATTGCAAAAGGTACTATAGAAGAAAAAATAGTAAAACTTCAAGAAAGCAAAAATGAACTTATCAACGAATTTATCAATGGAGATCTTTCTAATCAAAATGTATTAAAAAGTCTTTCTGATAAAGATATAATTGAACTTTTTGCTTAAATAAACTCAAATAAAAAGGAAGTAGCTAATTGCTACTTCCTTTTAAAATATAAAATATTTTATATTACTTTGCTTAAAAAGTCTTTAGTTCTTTCTTCTTTTGTATTATCAAACACTTCACTAGGTGTTCCTTCTTCAACTATATATCCACCATCCATAAATACAACTTTAGTTGCAACTTCTTTTGCAAATCCAATTTCATGAGTTACTACTACCATTGTAGTTCCTTCTTTTGCAAGTTCTTTCATAACATCTAAAACTTCTTTTACCATTTCAGGGTCTAGCGCTGAAGTTGGTTCATCAAACAACATAACATCAGGTTGCATAGCAAGTGCTCTTGCTATTGCTATTCTTTGCTTTTGTCCTCCAGATAATTGCGATGGATAGGCATCTTTTTTATCTATAAGTCCTACTCTTTGTAAAAGTTCTTCTCCGATTTTTATAGCATCTTTTTTATCCATTTTTTTACCTTTAATTGGTGCAAAAGTTATATTATCGATAACAGACATATTTGGAAATAAGTTAAAATTTTGAAAAACCATTCCTATATTTTGTCTAGCTTTGTTTATATCACAATTTTTATCTAATATGTTTTTTTCTTCAAATATTACATCTCCATCATTTGGAGTTTCTAATAAATTCATACATCTTAAAAGAGTACTTTTTCCACTTCCACTGGGTCCTAGTATTGCTACTATTTCGCCTTTTTTAACATTCATATCTATATTTTTTAAAACTTCTAATTTCCCAAATTTCTTTTTTAGATTTTTTATCTTTATCATATTTAAGCCTCCTCTATAACTTTTTTAGTGCTTACCTTACTGTCAAATAAAACAAAGCTTTTAGAATCATTATTTCCTAACTTAGATTCAAAGACTCCAACTAACTTTGATAAACCAAATGTAAGTACAAAGTATATCATAGATGCAACTATTAGTGGCTCAAATGCTAAGTATGTGCTTCCTTTAACTGTATCTGCACTATACATTAAATCATGTATCCCAATTATTGATGCTATTGATGATTCCTTAACTAATACTATAAATTCATTTGCAAGTGCAGGTAATACATTTTTTAATGCCTGTGGTATTATTACATGTTTCATACTAGTTGAATAATCAAGACCTAAAGAACGACTAGCTTCCATTTGTCCTTTATCTATTGATTGAATACCAGATCTTAAAATTTCAGCTATATATGCACTTGAGTTTATAGATAGTGCAATTACTGCTGCTATATAATCTGATGTTATTGGTCCTATACTTGGAAATTGAATTCCAAGCGTAGGTAGCCCAAAGTAAATTATATATAATTGAATAAGTAATGGTGTTCCTCTTAAAAACTCTATATATGCTCCAGATATAAATTTAATTATTTTAACTTTAGATAATCTTCCTAAACATACTATAGTACCTATCATAAATCCTAATATTAAAGTAGATAAAGATATCATTATAGTAATCTTTGTTCCATCTATGAAAAATTGCGAATATTCCTTTAAAAAACCGAAATCCATATTAACTTCCTCCTTGTATTATTGAGATAGCTTAGTTGCTTCATCAACAAATTTTTGTATTTTATTTTCTTTTTTTAATGAACCTAAAATGTCATTAGTTTTTTTAATTAAAGAATAATCCTCTGATTTTTTAGTTGCTATTGCTGAACCTTCTTCTTTAGATTGACCTAAATCTACATTTGCAAAAACTATTTCTGGGTATTCTTTTAAGTAACCAGTAACAGCCTCTTTACTAACTACAACTGCATCAACATTTGAATTTTTAAGTTCTAATATTACATCAGGTATTTTTGAAAGAGACTTAATGTTTGTAGCTCCTATATTATCTTTTGCAAATCCTTCTTGGATTGAAGATTTTTGAACTCCTATTTTAACATCTTTTAAACTTTCTACAGTCTTATATTTTTCTAAATCATCTTTTTTGATTAATATAGCATTTTCTCCGTTATAGTAAACATCTGTAAAGTTTACAGCTTTCTCTCTTTCCTCTGTTGGGCTCATTCCTGCAACTATCATGTCTATATTTTGAGATTGCAATGCTGGCAATAATCCATCAAATTTCATATCTTTTATTTCTAATTCTACACCTATTTCCTTGGCAATTTCTTTTGCTATTTCCATCTCAAATCCTACAACAGTATCTTTTCCATCTATTTTTTTGTGAAACTCGTATGGTGGATAATCTGCACTTGTACCTATTACCAACTTTCCTTTTTCTTTTATTGATTCTAATTGACTACTTTCCTCTTTTGAAGAACATCCTACTAAACTAAAACTTAAAATACCTACTAAAATTCCTAACGATGCTTTTTTCATAATATTACCTCCTATTTGTTATTGATTATTATTTGAGAATACAACTTTAGTTATATCCTAATTTTCAAGAATTTACTTTATTTGGGTATTAAAAAGTCCCTTAGCCTAAAAGGCTAAGAGACGAAATTATCCGTGGTACCACTCTTATTGATAAGTAACAATAATATAGATACGCGAATTAAATAGAAATAATATATTTCTGTATTAAAAAAGTCCCTTGGCTATAAAAACCAAGAGACGAAAATTTCCGCGTTACCACTCTTATTGATAAGTATACTTATCCTCTCAATCTCTTAAGGCGAGAACACCTATTGCCATACTATTATTTCAGGCAATCTCCTCCAAAGCTCTCTTCGTAATAAATTTCATTATTAGGCTCACACCAAACCCCAACTCGCTGAAACTCCATTTAATACTACTCTCTTTTTCTAAGGATTTCTTTTTATTATTTTGTAATATAGATATAATTATAATTGATTTATAAAAAATGTCAACTATTTTTTTAAAAAAATCACATTCCATATATATCCGAAAATTCTATATTACACATTTCAATTTTATTGTTATCACATATATAATTTTTATTTATTTCATTTGTCTCACAATGTGTTGCTTTATTTGGCAAGTAAAACTCAAAATTAGTTCCGACTCCTTTTGTACTATACACAGTTATTTTCCCTCCATGCATCTCAACTAAAGACTTTACTAGGGATAGCCCTATTCCACTACCCTCACAATTTTTTGTTAACTTCTTATCATCTTGTACAAATCTATTGAATATAATCGGAAGTTTATCCTTAGATATTCCTTCTCCGTCATCCCTTACCGATATATTTATCTTCTCTTCATCAACTTGTAAATCAACATATATATTTCCATTTTTATTTGTATATTTAATAGAATTTGACAATAAATTAAGTAAAATTCTTTCTATTTTCTCTGGATCACAAGCTATAATCTTTTCTTCACAATTAGTATCAAATATAAGTTCTATTTCTTTTCCTTCAATATATTGAGCAACTGATAAAGTTATTTCCTCTACAATATTTACTATATCATGATTTACAAGCTTCAACTCATAATATCCATTATTAATTCTAGTCATGTCTATAAGGTTATTTACTAATCTCAAAAGCCTATATGAGTTTTGCCTTATTAATTTCACATGTCTGCTCAAGTCTGTATTTTCATTCCAGAATATATTTTCATCATTAATATTTCTATCTATTAATTGTATTGTTCCCAAAATTATATTAAGAGGTGTTTTGAATTCATGAGACATATTTGCAAAAAATTCATTCTTTATACTTTCTAAATGCACAGTTTCTTCCAATTTTTTTCTTTGTTTTTCTTGTTCTTTTTCTTTGGTTATATCCCTAGCTGTAAATGCAAATACACTTTTTTCCTTTACTAATTTCAAATTCCATCTAAACCATTTATATTTATTATTTTTACATATTATTTTATTTTCAATAACAACTACATCTTTATTATCGCTATTTAATATTTCAGATAGTTTATCTTTATGGCTCTCATGAACCAAATTTAAAATATTAGATTCTAATATTTCTTGTTCACTCCATCCCAGATAGCTTGTCCAATTCTGGCCTACTGTTTTTAAATATCCATTGTTATCCATTACACCTACTATGTCCGCTGATATTTCTAAAAGTAATTCAAAATCTTTTTTCATTAGTTTTGTTTTATGTATCTCACTAAGTATTTGCTCTATAGATTGTTTTATATCTATATCTTTAAATATTTCTTCAATCGGTGTACTTTGTTCTATCTTTTTTAATAAACAAATTAAAGTTGATATTGATTTTTCAGTTCCTTGGATTTCTTGTTTTGTATTTTCTTCTATAGTATTATTTTCAAATTGTAAATTATGGTCTATTATTTCAATATTATCACTTGAAACAAAAACTACATCTTTACTATAAAAATATCCGTTTGTAATTTTACTTTTTAATTTAAATTTTCTATCTCTCATGTATAATATTAAATCTAAGTTTAGTACTTCATCTTTTTTTATACCACTTATTTTATAACTTATAGACTTATCATCTATTTTGTTATCACTAGTTACTTGTATTTTGTCTATCTCACTTTCGCTACATTCCAGTTTATTTAAGAGTTTTTTATTGCAAAATATAATTTCGAGTTTTTTATTTAAAATAAATATATAACTATCTATACTATCTAAAAATTGATTCATAATATACCCCCGTAAACCATTCTCTTACTATAATTCTACATTTTTAGATATATCCCTTGTTATTTTTTTATTTTATAAAAAAATACCTCTTAAATAAGATAATTTATTTAAGAGGTATTCCTTTTTTGCTATATATTATCTCTCAACTCTTCAACTACACTTTGTTTATTTATTTTCTTATAACATACGCAAGGCACAATTCCTGCCATTATTAATAGTATAAATATTGATACTATTATCGGCAATATTCTAAAGCTATAACTAAAGAAACTTATAGCACCTGCCATTATATCTACCCCAAAATACGTTATTGGTGTTCCAACAATTAATATGACGCTTGCTGTAATTAAACAATAGTCTAGAGCTTCTAAAATAAGCATTTTTTTTATTTGTTTCTTAGTCATACCTATGCTCTTTAACATAGCTAATTCTTTTTTTCGAGATAAAATACTTGTAGCTATAACATTTATAAAGTTAAGTACACCTATTATGCCTACTACAAGACTAAGCCCGTATCCAACATTTTCATAGCTTTTAATCATATCATTAAATTCTCTCATATAAGTTGATTTAGCTCTATACTCAAATGATGGATTGCTAGTGCTTAATCCTTTGAAGTAATCTTCTGTTTCTTTTATATTTTTATCATTTACATCAAACATAGCAGTCATTACAGTATGCTCATCAGTTGTTTTTTTAAATTCTTCTGATGGTAAATACCCTGAAAATCCTAGAATAGAATATCCTGAATATAAGTATAGAGGTAAATAATTTACCACAGCCATAACTTCATATTCTTTAGAATTTCCATCTTTAAATGGTATTTCTACTTTATCTCCTACATTTACAATATTTCCTAATGAATAACTAGTAAATGATATTATATAGTTTCCAGTTTTAAATTTTTCATAATCAAATTTACCTTGAACTACAAACTTATCAAGAAGTTTATATAGTCCTTCATCTATTCCATAATAATCTGCTGATATTTTTTTATTTTTTTTCATTCTGTTAACTAAATCTATATCATACTGTTCTTTTTCATTAGATTCAAAATACTTATCTATATTATCTTGCATTGAATGTGTAAATGGTATTTCAAAATCGTACATCTGATCACCAGCTCTACAATAGATTTTATTTACAGTTTTAACACCTTTTCTACTTTCTATTTCCTTACATAAATCTTCAGTAACTGCATCCAAATGTCCTTCAAAAGCTTTCGCTCTATAAAAACTTGTATCTCCTATTGTAAAATCAGTACCTATGAAGTCTTTCAGATACTTATCACTGTCAAATCCAGATACTATTGTATATACAGTATTTAAAACTATTATACTAAGTGATAAAGATGCTATAACTATTATTGCCTTACTTTTATTTCTAAATATATTAGAAATAGCCATTTTATGAATCTTTGCTCCGTTAGAAGATTTCTTAAATTTCTTTTTAGATACTGTATTTACTCCACTATATCTTACAGCTTCAATTGGCAATGTTTTTGACGCTATTTTAGCTGGTTTGTAAGCACTTATAATAGCTGTTATCAATGAAAATATAGAAGAACCTACAAATATTATTGGACTTGCAGAAATTTTTATAAATTCTATTGTTGTGTTGCCTATAACTAATGGAGCCAAAATCACCCCTGCTATATATCCTAAAATCAAACCAATTGGTATCCCTATAATAGCCAATATTAATGCTTGTTTTATTACTATTTTTTTTATTTGTTTTTTGGTAGAGCCTATTGTTCTTAGCAAACCATAAAATTTAGTATCTTTTACTACACTTATATAAAATATATTATATATTATTAAATAGCCTGCTAATCCTATAATTCCAAGTAGTGAAATAGCCGCTATTATAGGCCCTGTTTCTCCAGACATATTAGTACTAGCATAAGCCCAGTTTATTCCTATATCTATATTTTTACTGTCATATCCACTTTCTTTTATTATTTTTAATAATTTACCTTCTATATCAAATGAATTAGAAAAATTAACTCCTAAATCTATTAGTCCCCATTTTTGCTTTTGTTTTTTGAGTTCATTTTCATTTATACCTTTAAGGCTATTATTTAAAAATTCTTTTGATATGTATACTCTACTTGCATTACTTACAGTATCACCTTTATATATTCCACTTACTATAAAGTCCTTATTATAAGTTTTTTCATTTATTTTATAAGTTAAATTTATTTGTTGGTTTATTTCATGTGGTTTTTTCAACATATCAAGTACAAATGTATCAACTAATATTTCATTTTCTTTATCAGGCACATCTCCTTTAATTGGAGTTGAAAAACAAGCATCTACATATTTTCTATCACCATAATTAATTTCAATTGACCTTTTTGCAAATTCTTTATTTTCTACATCCCCAAGAAATACACATGATACGTATTCTTTTATTAATTTGTGTTCTTTTATTTTCTGATATTCTGCCTTAGTTAAGTCCTTAAATCTACCGTGACAAGTATTTCCAGATGCTCTCATTTTACTATATTCAGTTGACTTTAAATTACTCATACCTACAGTAAATAGTGATGTGAAAAGTAATGTTGTAAGTGCTATTGAAATAATTGCAAATATATTTCTACTTTTATTTGATTTAAAAGATTTTTTAGATATTCTATTTATTATTTCTTTATTAGTATTTCCTATCATCACTTACTCACCACCCCAGACACTATCTTTCCATCTTCAATTCTTATTATTCTATCACTCATTTGGGCAATTTCTTCATTGTGAGTAATCATAACTATAGTTTGGTCAAATCTTTCACTCATAGTTTTTAAAAGTCCAACTACATCTTGGCTTGTCTTACTATCTAAGTTACCTGTTGGTTCATCTGCAAGTATTATACTTGGCTTAGTAGCTAAAGCTCTAGCTATTGCAACTCTCTGTTGTTGACCACCTGATAGATTGTTTGGTAAGTTATTTATTTTATCTTTTAAACCAAGTGTGTTTATAACAGTATCTACATAATCATTATCAATCTTATTTCCATCAAGTTCTATTGGAAGAACTATATTTTCATATACATTTAAGATTGGTATTAAATTAAATTGTTGAAATACAAACCCTATTTCTCTACGCCTAAAAATAGTAAGTTCATCATCATTTAGCTTAAATATATCATTGCCACTTATAGTCACACTTCCCTCACTAGCCACATCAAGCCCACCTATCATATGTAGTAGTGTACTTTTACCACTTCCAGAAGTTCCAACAATCGAAACAAACTCACCTTTTTGAACTTCAAAATCTATTCCGTCTAGTGCTTTTACAAGATTTTCATCTTTTCCATAATATTTTTTTAAATTCTTAGCTTGTACTATTAACATCTTTTTCCCCCTAAAGTTTCTGCATATCAAAAGTTTTATCAATTTCCTATGTTATAAATATATCAATTAATTCTAACAAACTACTGTCTCAAATATAACAGTTATGACACATTTATATTAAATTGATAAATACAATTAATATTTTCAACTCGGTAAATATATAGAGAAATTAGAACCTTGTCCAATTTGAGATTCTACTTTTATGTAACCACCTTGCTTAGAAATTATTGTTCTTGCAAGATATAGCCCTACACCTACGCCTTCATGTTGCTTTGCGTTTTTGCATCTATAAAACCTTTTAAAAATATTGTTTATTTCACTTTCTTCTATCCCAATTCCATGGTCTTTTATGTCTATTCTTTTAAATAATTCATAGCTTTTTATACATATTTCAATTTTCGAGTTTTCCATACTGTATTTTATAGCATTTTCTAAAACATTTACAATAGCTTCTATTGTCCACTTGCTATCATAGTTTGCACTTATATTTTTATCTACATCTACTTTTATCTCGATATTTTTCTTATCTGCATTTAAATAAACTTCTTGTACGCTTTTATATATAGTTTTATATATTTTTGAGTTACTTTTGCTTAGCTCAATTACTCCACTTTCTAGTCTAGACATCTTTATTAAAGATTGAATTAAAAAATTAAGTCTTTCTGATTGTTTTTTTATGTCATAAACCATCATTTTACTATTTTCATCTATATTTTTATTTTCTAGTATAAGCTGACTGTACAAAAGTATATTTGATATAGGAGTTTTAGTTTGATGTGATATATCTCCTACTAAAGTTTTTATTTTATTCCTTTCTTTTTCTATAATTTCTTTGCTTGCTTTATTTATTTTCACATATCTGTGTATTTTATTTTCAAATGAAGACAATATATTATCCGCATATCCTGTAACCATGCTTTCTTCATTTATAGCGCTACTTACTATATTTTCTAGATTATTTATAACTTTAACTAATTGCTTTTTTATAGTATAAACAAACATAATTCCCATAATCATCACTAAAATAACAAAAACAAAACTTGCACTTATAGTTATACCTATCCCACTCATTTGTGAAAAAGTTATAAAAGACATAAAAATTATTGATATTAATGCTAACATACACAAAAAATTTAAATATATTTTGTTAAAATAGCTATTATTAATCATTTTTTGCACCTCTAACAAAACTGTATCCTATTCCATATACAGTTTTTATATATTTATGATTCAAGTTTTTATCTTCTATTTTTTGCCTTAATCTTTTTATGCTAACTGTTAATGCATTTTCATCTACATACTCTCCTCCATCACTCCATACACTATCAATTAATTGTTCTCTTGTTAATACCTGGCCTTTATTGCTTAATAATATTTTAAGTAGTTTAACTTCTGTTTTGCTTAAAGTTATTTGTTCGCTGTCTTTAGTGAATTTCATTTTATCAAAATCAAATACCATGTTATCTACAGTAAATGCATTGCTAATAATATTATCTAATCGCCTTAGTGCAACCATAACCCTAGCTCTTAAAATCATCAAGCTAAACGGCTTTGTTATATAGTCATCAGCCCCTAATTGTAGACCCGTCACTACATCTATTTCCATGTCACAAGCTGTTAAAAATATAATAGAAACATTAGAGTTTTTTCTTATTTCTTTACACAAATCAAACCCACTTCCATCAGGTAAATTCACATCTAATATTATTAAATCAATATTATTTTCATTAAATATTTTTCTTCCCTCATTTATATCAAATGCTTGTTTTATATTTATATCATCTTGCTTAAGAGTAAGCATTATCCCTTTATTTAAGGTTATATCATCTTCAATTATAAGTATTGTTTTTTTATTCATAAATATTTCCCCTCACTTACCTTTTGATAAACTTAATTTTCTAAAAATAGTTTTTATGGTATAAATTAACATAAATAAGTCATAAACATTTTAACATACAAAAAAAATAAAATATACAAAGAAAGGCTTCTCTTAAAATAGCTTATAAAATTTATTAAATAAAGTTCTTTCCTTTTTCTACACACTATTAATATTTTGTATAAAAAAAGCTCTGTCAATTTATATATTGATAGAGCTAATAATTAGTTATTCATTTATCTTCATTATAAACTTAACACTACCATCCATATCTTTGCTTATGCCTGAGAAGTTATTATATTCTTTAGATAATCTTACAATTTCATCTTTTACATCTACTAATCCTTCTATATCAGATAACTTTGTATTTCCTTCTTTATAAAGTTTATCTAAACCTTCACTTTTTAGTTTATTAACTCCTTTGTACAAGTCATTACTTCCTTTTGCTAAGTCATTAGTTCCTTTTAATAATTTACTTGAATTAGTATTTAATTCTTTAGTTCCACTTACTAACGTCTTTCCACCTTCAGTTAATTGATTTGCGCCTTTATTTAATTCATCAGTTCCTGCTACTAGTTTTTGGCTTCCATTTTCTAATGAACTAGTTGCTTGCGATAGTTTTTTAGAGCTACTGCTAAGCGTTGAACCTGCATCTACTAATGAATTAAAATTAGAATAGAAACTAGATGAACCTGAACTTAATTTACCTAATCCAGCACTTAAACTATTCGCTCCACTCACTGCACTACTCATTCCACTTTTTAAGCTACTAAGGCCATTTCTTTGTCCTTGTGATACTTGACTTAAAGACCCTGACATCGCTCTTAATTGTCCTGCAGCTTCAGGATTAGTTTCATCTAATGTACTTGCTACGTTATTTAAGTTTACTGCTACTTTATCTATACTTCCAGTAGATGCTATTAATGAATCAACTCCGCCCGCTCCACTACTTAGACCTGATTGAAGTGCATTTGCTCCTTCATTAGCACTTGCTATACCATTATGGATACCTGAGTATGCTTGATAAAGTTTATTTGTGCTACCTACAAAAGAGTCAACTCCATTTGAAAACTTACCTTGTGACTCATTTAATTGTCCAAGCCCACTACTAATGCTCTTTGCACCTTGATTTAGTGTTGGAGTAGCCTTACTTAATTTACTTATTCCATTGTTTATGTCGTTTGAGCCTTTATCTAATGATTTAACTCCTTTATCAAATTTATCAAAATTTGAGTTTAGTTCATTATTTCCATCTAATAATTTTTTAGAACCATTTAAAAGTTCATCTCCACCTTTTTTTAACTTATCTAGAGCTTCTGATAAATCACTTAATGTTGAATTTTCATCAATTCCTTTAAGCTCTGGTAGTTGTGGTGTAGCCATTATCATTATGCTTGGCATTTCAAAGTTTGTAGTTTTTCCTTCTATTACTAATTTATCTTCTAATTTTAAATATTTTTCTACATCAGTACTTACATCTATTGATTCTTTTAATCCTGGGAAAGATGCAAAAGTTACACTACAATTTTTACCGTCATCTACTAATTCTCCACTATTAATCTTTATATTTTTAAAGTTATCTCTTTGTAATAATACCTCTGTTGCTGTTAAAAAAGGAACATACATTTCTTTGTTTTCACCATCTATTTTACACGTTCTTTTTTCTTTATTTTTTAAATCTACAGTTATTTTGAAGTTACCTGTTTTTCCTTTCATATCTTTTGGTGTAGTTTCTTTACCGTTTAATTGGTATTTTATATCTACGTCAATTGGAAGTTGTTTTTTACTGTCTCCCTTATAATATAAGTCTTCCTTATCTACATTCCAATTTACATTGCTTCCATCTATTATAGGTTTTTCATCACCTTTTACATTAGTTATATTCTTTAAATTACTAACATCTTTAAATTTTCCTAGCTTTTCATCTGAGTTTATCCATGTTGAAACTATACGTTTTTCAACATCTCCATTATTCTTTAATACTACATATACACTCTCATCTTTTTTCATATCAGCAAATGCAAATCCTGTGTTTAAAAACAGCATTAATGTAGTTAATGTAGCTATTGATTTTTTAGGTAAATTAATTCTTTTCATCTTATATTTCTCCCCTTGTTATATAAAATTAAAATTTATAATACTAAGCTAAATTGTTATATATCTTAATAATTTAGCTTTTAGTTTATAGTTATTCGCTTTTTACAGCTACTTTATTTTCACAAACCTCAAATCCCTTACTTGTTTTTATAATAAATTTATGACAAACCAATAAAATCGCTGGTAGCATAAATATTATTATAAACATACTTATTATAGCTCCCCTTGACATAAGACTGCACAATGCACTTATCATTTCTAGTTTTGATATAAGCCCAACCCCTATAGTCGCTGAGAAAAACGACAATGCACTTGTTACTATTGATCTTGCACTACTTTGAATAGAAACTGTCATAGCTTCAAATTTATTACTATTTACAGCTAATTCCTCTTTATATCTAGATGTTAGCAATATTGCGTAGTCAACAGTTGCCCCAAGTTGTATAGTTCCTATTACTATTGATGCTATAAATGGTTCTACCGTACCTGTGTAATAAGGTATGCCCAAATTTATGAAAATAGCTGACTCTATTGCTAAAACCAATATTATTGGAAGTGATATTGATTTAAATACTACTGCTATAATTATAAATATTGCTAGTATTGATACTATATTTACCATTTTGAAATCTTCATCTGCAATTTTTATTAAATCATTTGTTAAAGGAGCTTCTCCTCCTATAAGTCCATTTTTATCATATTTATGAACTATTTTATTTAACGCTTCTATTTGTTCTCCACATTCATCAGTTGCTGCTCTATATTCTGAATTTACCATTAACTGCTCATATCCACCTGATTTTACTGCTTTTAATAATTCATCTGGTATTACATCTTGAACCACTCTCGGTCCAATTACTTTTTCAAGTGCCACTACTGAATTTATACCATCTAATTCTTCTATTTCTTTAACCATTTTTCCTACTTTATATGGTTGTAGTGTGTCCTTTACTAAAATAATATTTGTACTATTCATTTTATAATCATTTTTTAATTTATTTGTTGAAACAATAGATTTTAAATCATCAGGTAATGACTCATCTAAGTTATAATAAACCTTTGCATTACTGCTACCTATTATTGAAGGAATAAATAATATTAAAAATAATACTACTAATTTTTTATAATGCTTTACAACTATTTGAGATGTCTTATTGAATGTAGGTAAAATTGTTTTATGTTTGTATTTATGAATTGATTTATCAAATATTAATATTAAAGATGGAAGTACTGTAACTGTACAAACAACACCTAATAAAACTCCTTTTGCCATTACAAGCCCCATATCCATACCAAGTGCTAAATCCATTACACAAAGTGCCAAGAATCCAGCTATTGTAGTTAATGAACTACCAAATACTGCTGTTACAGTATTAGCTATTGCATTTGCCATTGCTTCTACTTGATTGTCATACTTTTCTCTTTCCTCATCATACCTATGTAGCAAGAATATTGAGTAATCCATAGTAACGCCAAGCTGTAAAACTGCACTTAAAGCTTTTGTTATATACGAAATTTCACCAAATATTATATTCGTTCCAAAATTATAGATTATAGCAAATCCTATACTTGTTAAAAATATAAATGGTGTAACAAATGAGTCCATTGTAAAGCCTAAAACTATTAAAGTTAATATTACTGCAACTATTACATATAATGGTGTTTCTTTATCTGAGATGTCTTTTGTATCTTTTATTATACTTGCCATGCCGCTTAGAAATGTTTGTTTTCCTGATATGTCTCTGATTTCCTCAACTGCATTTAATGTTTTAAGTGCTGCTGAGCCTTCTTCTAATTTTATAACCATCATAGTTGAATTTTTGGCATATAAAAGGTCTTTTATCTCCTTTGGTAGCATTTCCTTTGGAACTGATAAATCTAAAAATTCATCCATCCATATAATCTCTTTTACGCCTTCAACATGAGTTAATTTTTCTTTTAATTTAGATACATCTTTGTCTTCCATATTTTCAACTATAAGCATTGCTAATGAACCACAATCAAAATCTTCTTTTAAAATTTTTTCTGCTTGAGTTGTTGATAAGTTATCTGGCAAGTAACTCAAAATATCATAGTTTATATCGGTGTTTAAAAATCCAATTGCCGATGGTATCAATAATACTATTGCTATTACTAATATTAGTTTACTTTTTGCTGCTATTTTTTTGGATAGCCTCTTCATATAGTATCCCCCCTTAACTTATTAGGCACGCCCAAATAGTTTCATAAATAAATTGTAGGTCTAGTACAAGCTTTATGTCAACTAAAACATTGATTTTTTAATATTTTTGTTTAAACTACACATAATATAAATAAAACAAAAGGTTGGTATAAATTATGAAAGATAAAAAAATCAATATATTTAAAACATTGCTTTATTGTATATATCTTTTTTCTATAGTATTTTTTATGTTTAAAAGCGAGTATGGAAAAGTTGGACTAAGTTTACTTTGTTTAGTTATAATATTCATATTAAGTAAGATTTATTCAAAAAATTTAGCTATACTAGATAGAAATTTATTTATAGCTAGTAATTTATTTATACTCCTTTCATTTTTACTAGGTTCTTGTTATAACCTTTATGATAAAATTAAATATTATGACGATTTGCTTCACTTTATATCAGGATTTATATCTGTTAAAATTGGATGGAATATGTTAAGTGTTGTAAAAAATACAGATATAAATAATAATAAACTATTAATTTTTATTATTATTTTATTCTTCAGTATGGGAATCTCTTCTATCTGTGAATTATCTGAATATGTGTTAGATGTGCTATTTAAGATGGATACACAATCTGGTGGATTAAAAGATACTATGCAAGATATGATTGATGCTTTAGCTGGAAGTTGTATAATGATTTTATATTACACTAAAATCAAATTTAAAAATAATATCAAATAAATTTAAACAAATAAAAGTTGTGATTTTTAATAAGAATCACAGCTTTTATTTATTGTTATGTGTATTTTAATTATATAAGATTTCTAAATATATTTATCTAACTTTATCACAAAGCTTATTTATATTTATATTTCAACCATATGAACATTTTTTATTATTTTATTTATATCGATTGTTTTTACTTCTTCTTTACATTTAGATATTATTTTACTTACACCTTCATGACTTATATTTAATAAAAGTAGTCTTGTTTTTATAGTACTTTCTATTATTTCCTCTAATTCTAATAATATATCCTTATTATAAAAACTTCGTAAAAGTTCATCTTCTCCCGCTGAACCTATTATTATGCTTAAATTTACATCGCTTTGATTAAAATTACAATTAAATGCTTTCAAATTTTCATTTAATATTGCTTTTATTGTTTTTATGTATTCTTTCCTAACTGTAGTAGTTTCTGATGCTTGTATATACATCCTAAACAAAGCTTTATTTGTTACTATTACTTTTATGTAAACATATTGAATTATAGCATAACTTATTAGTGGATCTATTGCTTCATTTTTGGTTTCCTTTATAAAAGAATGTATTTGTTGTATAAGATTTTTATATAAATACAAGACAATATCTTCTTTTTTCTTAAAATAATAATATAAATGACCCCTGCCTAAATCGCATTCATCAGCTATTTGTCTGATGGTAGTTTTTGTATACCCTTGTTCGATAAAAAGTCTTGAAGATTCTTTAATTATTTTATTTCTTATGTCTTCTTTATTATCTAATTCCATTTTCTACCCCCATGTTTACTTTATTATAAAGTATTGAACATATTAAATTTTCAATACTATTTTTTCTACATAATTATAGTTAATATCTTTACCCAATAAATAATCATTGTAATAGTTGTAAGATACTCAACAAATTTTATATTGATTTCAAAATTAATCAAGTAATTTAATAGCTTTGGTTTTATAAACTTTGCAAATACAGCAAATATTAATACCAATACCCCTATTATAACACCAAACCTATGCATACTTATTGGCTTGTTTATACTTTCTAATATACCAACTAAAATAATAAGTAAAAATACATTAATTATAGAATACAAAAAAGATCCATATGTTTCATATCTTATTATATTTTTTTCAAAGAATTCTTTATCTTGAAAGTTTAATATATCAGGTGATAATTTTTCTATTTTTATAAATTCAAATTCTTTATTATATACGCCAACCTCAACTAAATACAGCGTTATCTCTTCTTGTTTGTGTAATAGTTTTTCATCATATATTTTTTTTATTTTGAAAATATCTATATCTAAATTTTTACTTAATTCCTTTTTTATTATATTTTTAACATCATCTGATTTTTTTATTTTTATATAAAAACTACTTTCGTATAGTAATATTTCATCCCATTGATTTTTAACGATGACACCTATATATTCTTCCATAAAATCCCACCTATTGTTTTAATTTTATGTAAATTATATCAGATTAATATATATTTGTAATTTATAATTTTAATAAAAAAATCTACACCATTTTATGATGTAGATTTTTCAAATTATATTATAATTTTTTTTCTTTATTTTCTTTTACTTGTTCCTTATTTAATATCTTTTTTCTAGAAATTAGTGTTTTGCACTCCGTACAAAAATAACTAACAGAACCTCAGCTATCCATAACTTCTAATTTTGAACTACACTTTGGACAATAATAATCTTCAACCATGATGTCACCTCTAATTGTTTTTATTGGCTGTTTTATTTCAAATACTTTTGAGCATATTATTTAGCAAATTTTATAACTACTTTAAATAAATCACCATCAATACTTACATCAAACTCTCCACCTTGCAATTCAACAAAGCTCTTAGCTATTGCAAGACCTAGTCCACTTCCTTCTGTATTTCTTGACTTATCTCCTCTTACAAATCTTTCAACTAGTTCATTAACATTAAAACTTATTTCATCTGCTGTCATATTTTTTAAAGATATTTCTACACAGTCACTTTTATCAAATATATCAATATATACTCTAGAACCTTCCATAGCATACTTAGTTATATTCACTAAAAGATTTTCAAAAACTCTAAACATACGTTGACTATCTAACTTAAGTATAACTTTATCGCTTGGGAAGTTATTTCTTATATTTAATGATGCATTTTTAATTTTATCATCTACTTCAAGTAAAGTTTGCTTCATAAGAGATACAATATCTACATCTACAATATTTAAATTTACATTTCCACTGTTGGCTTTACTTACCTCAAATAAATCTTCTATCAGTTCTTGCAATCTTTGAGATTTTCTATCTAAAGTATCTAAATATTTTTCACGTTTTTCATCACTTAAATTTTTATCTTTTAATAAGTCTACATATGTTATTATTGATGTTAAAGGAGTTTTTAAGTCGTGGCTTACATTTGATATAAGCTCTGTCTTCATCTTTTGACTTTTAACTTCTTCGTTTACTGCTTTTTTAAATCCTATTTGTATGTCTGCAATTTCATCTTTTAATACATTGAAAGTACCTAAATCCTCATCTGTGTTAACATCTAAATTCCCTTTGCTTATTTCATTTGTTAATTTTAATAACTTACTATAATTATTTGTAACTTTGTAGTATTGTTTTTTTATCATTATAAACAATACTACACTGTAAATCATTGCAACTATTATACCAAAGAACCATATACTACACATTAAAGTTATAATTATAAAATTTATACCTAATATAGTTATGATTTTTTTATTATCCTTTTTGTTAAGTTGTATACTAGTACACCATTTAAACACTTTTTGTATTTTATTTAGTATATACGCAAAAGTTTTATAAATTAAACATTTTTCTTTTATATAAGTTTTAAGTCCACTTTTGTATATATATTTTAATATCATAATCCCTGCAAATACTACTGAAAATCCTACAAACCAATAAATTACATTTATTGAGTAAGTTAATATATTCATGATATCTTTGCTAAATTGTAATTGTGCAAAACTTAAAAGTTCTCCTTTTATAGATTTAATTATTAAAAGTTCTATACATTGATATATGAAATTAATACTTAAAACTACCAATAATATTGCTATCTCTAAAGGTATGTTCACTATTTTTCTAAATACTACTAATTCTTTTATTTCTTTATACGGAATTAATACTCCTGCTAATACTATAAACATCATTGCTATATTTATATATATTTTAGATGCACTTGAATAAGCATAATTTTCTTCCATATTCATATAAGAAGCTATTTTATCAGATGTAGATATGTTTTTAGGAAATGCATATACAAACTTCATATTTGTTATAGGCTTAATATCAAATCCATCTTGTTTATATCCTCTATTTAAAGGATTTTCTCTTTGTATACTTTGTATCAAATTTAATACATATTCTTTATTTGCACCATATATTTTTTCTATATTAATATTGCCTTTGTCATCATAGTCTAGTACCATATAAAATCTATATTTTTCTTTTAATTCACTCATTGTTTTACTAGAAATTTCTTTACTTGCTAGATCATCTATTTTTCCTTTTGTTACTTGCTTTACTTGATTATTTTTTTTATTTACAGCATAATATTCTAAATTTTTAAAATTATAATTTAAATATTTATCAAAAGTATATATATCATCATCTAAATTTTCTAACTCATATTTATAGTTAGTAAATTTTTCATCATTTTCTTTTGTAAAAGTTGGCTCTACTATTACATCTGATGGTCTTAATTTTTTATCACCATCTTGTTCATACATTTTATAATACAAAGAATAATTAATTTTATTAATATCACTTAAAAAATTATCTTCTTCTTCAAAAATATTGTATCCAAATTTTTCGCTATTCTTTTGTATTTTAGGATATGATAAACACATTCCTATAGATGCTATTAATATTACAGCTAGTACTACTATATTTATTATGTAATTATTGCTTTTCAATTTTGTATCCAACACCCCACACCACCTTTAAATATTTAGGATTTTTAGGGTTCACTTCTATCTTTTCTCTTATATTTCTTACATGAACCATTATTGTATCCGTGTTTACTGCTCTTTCTTTCCAAACCCTTTCATATATTTCATCTGCGCAAAACACTCTTCCTGGATTTTGCATAAGTAAATTTAATATTTTAAACTCTATTGGAGTAGTTTTTATTATATTCCCATCTACACTTACTTCTTTAGTATTTATATCTAATTCTAATCCGCCTATAGTAAATGAATTTTTGTTTTCATCGCTTTTTTTAACCATATTTAAAAACTTACTATATCTTCTAAGTTGTGAATTTACTCTTGCTAAAAGTTCAAAAGGCTTAAACGGTTTACTTACATAATCATCAGCCCCAATATTAAGCCCTGTTATTTTATCTATTTCCTCTGACTTGGCTGACAGCATTATTATTGGAAAATCATAATTTTCTCTAACTTTCATAGTAAAAGTTATTCCATCCATCTTTGGCATCATTATATCTACTATTGCTAAATGTATGTTTTCTTTTTCTAAAATTTCTAGCCCTTCAACACCGTTATTCCCAATAAAAACTTTATATCCTTGATTTATTAAGTATGCTTCTATTGCTATTGCTATATCTTGTTCATCTTCTACTACTAAAATATTATATTTGTTCATTTTCTCCCCCCATTTTATTACATTTTTTCATAATTATATAATACCATAGGTTCCTTTTTTATTATCAAATTTCATACCTCCTCTATTTAGATTTTCTATATTTATATAATAAATTTAATTTTTAAAGATATATTGTATATAAATCTAAAGAGTTTCTAAAGAATTTAAACAAAAAAATATTACTAGAGTTTTTATTTCTAGTAATATTTTTATTAAGATTATATTTTAACAGATCTATATGTTTTTTTATTAAGATTAGTTTTTAAATATACTTACTAACTTATTAAATGCATCCTCACTAACATTTCCTCCAACTTGAGTTATCTTTTTAGTATTTTTAGATGATAGCGCACTTTCTTGTGTACTATCTAATTGATTTCCTACTATAACAATTGGAGAATTTTCTTTAGCTGCTAATACACCTACTGATAAAGCATCTATTAAATCGCTTTGATTTTTCATTCCATCTTTTGCAACAAATATATTATTTAATTCTTCATTTGTATAGAAAGTTTTTAAAATAGCTGCATTTGTTTCACTTCTGTTTTCTCCACCTAATCTTTTTGCATTAGGTAACTTATTTTCGACTTCATTTGAAACAGCACCTTCTTTTCCTATAACATAAGAAGTTTTGATATTCTTACTTTTTATAAAACTTTCAGATACTTTTATTCCTTCATTCGGTGAAGATAGTACTATTGGCATATTTTTATTAGCTGCAATTGGTGCTATTGAAACTGCATCAGGTAATCCAGTTACACCATTTACTACTGCTATCTCAGATATATCTCCTAAATTTTTAGCTAGTTCTAATGAAGTTTCATATCTAGTTTCTCCACTTATTCTATCTACATTAATATTCATAGATTTTAATTGTGATACTACATTATCTGATACCACACTACTTCCACCTATAACATAAACATTTTTAGCTTTTAGTCTACTTATTTCTTTTTTAGTTTCATCATTTAATTTATTTGATTCTGTTAAAAGTATTGGAGCATTTTTTGACTTTGCAAAAGGAGTTGCTGAAATAGCATCTGCCATAGCGCTTGAGTTTACAATCACTACATTATCAGAATTACTCCATCCTCTGTTGCTTATTTTTACTGCAGTTGAATATCTTGTATCCCCTATAAGCTTATTTTCAGTTAAAGGAGGGTTTAGTTTTAACAATAATTGTGGTAAAAGGGTACAATATTTTTTTATTGTATCTTTACCATGATCGCCCCATTCATTTTCAATAAATGTCAAATCATCTCTTTGTGGGTTATGCATTACTTCACCAGATTCAGTTTCATAAGCGCCAGAACTTCCATCCTCTGGGTGATCTGGGTCATCTAGTACTTCCCAATTTGCAGCTTCAAAGTATAAGTATGGTACAAAATTTTTAAAACTAGCATGGTCACTCCAATTTCCTGTTGAAGGTGATGGATAATCATAATTTAATTTTGTATCATTTAAGTGCATATCTAAATTTAAATCTTTTGCTATTTCCATAGCTTGTTGTATTGGCCATGTGTTTTCTACTTTATCAGTAGCTTCATTATAATTCCCACTATACATATAGCTAAATGTTCCAGCTAAAATAGAATCCATATTCACCATATAAAGTGTATTATTCTTCTCTTCTTGTGTCATTTTTTCTACATAAGCCTTAGAACCATTAAGGCCTCCTTCTTCAGATCCAAAAAATACAAATTTAATTGTATAAGGAGTTTTTACATTAATCATTCTTATAGCTGTTTCTAAATTTACAACAGTACCAGAACCATTATCATCTACTCCTGCAGTTCCCACACTGTCATAGTGAGCCCCAACTACAACTTCTTTGTTAGAATCACCTTGTTTTGTTACAACAACATTTTGACTGTCTCGTTTTTCACCAGTTTTTGTAGTAAACTCAAATGGTTGAATACTAACTTTATATCCAGCCGATTCAAGTTTTTCTTTTATGTAATTAGATGCTTCAAGTTCTACTTTACTTCCTGGTGTTCTTTGTCTAAGATTTTTATCAATATGATTTAAAATATCATATGCGTACTCACCATAATCTCCCACTCTCGCTTCTGCAAATACTGTCATTTTACTTGGAAACAAATTAAATACTATTAGTAAAGCTACTAACATTGAAAACAATTTCTTTTTCATACTAATCCTCCTATTATATTTTTTTATTGAGATAAGCTAGTTGCTATTGCAGACTTATAGTGTTTGGATTCATCTAAATCTATATTTGAGTAAACTATATCTTGATATTCTTTTAAATAACAAGTAACAGCATATTTACTAACTACAACTGCATCGATATTTGAATTTTTAAATTCTAATATTACATCTGGTATTTTTGAAAGAACCTTAATATTTGTAGCTTCTATAACACCCTTTGCAAATCCTTCTTAAATTGAAGCTTTTTGAACTCATATTCTAAGATTTTTTAAACTTTCTATAGTTTTATATTTTTCTAGATCATCTTTTTTAATTAATATAGCGTTTCTCCGTTATAATACACATCTGTAAAGTTTGCACTCTTTTTTCTTTCCTCTATTGGTTTCATTCCTCCAACTATAATATCTATATTTTGAGATTTTAATGCTGGCAATAATCCATAAAGTTTCGTATCTTTTATTTCTAAATCCATACCTATTTCCAAGATCTAACTTATTTAGATATAAAAAAAGCCCCTTGGTTATAAAAACCAAGAGACGAAAATTTCCGCGTTACCACTCTTATTGATAAGTATACTTATCTTCTCAATCTCTTAAAGCGAGAACACCTATTGCCATACTATTATTTCAAGCAATCTCCTCCAAAGCTCTCTTCTCAATAAACTTCATTATTAGGCTCACACCAACAACATTTAGCCCTAATAACATCATATGCTTAGGGCTAAATAATTTATTTCTTTAATTGTTTTAAATCAATTATATTCGTAACATCTGTTTCATCAAAAGGTTTTTCATTATTTTTTAACTTTCCACTATGCATCATTATTTTTTCACCAGATGGATTCCATTTAATAGGTTCGTAATATTCACCTGCACAAACTAATGATGATTTCTTTGTTTTTACATCTACTACATAAAGTCCTTCTTGATTTGATATATAAGCTACCTTTGTTCCATCAGGAGACCATCTTGCACCAAATATATATCCTTCAGCTAAAACCTCTCTTTGTTTTCCTTCTAAATCTATTGTAATCAATTCATTTACATCTTTGTCAAGATTTGATGTAACTATAAGGAACTTTTTTTTATCAGGCGATAAACTAAATTCATTAACATCATCCTTAATTAATTCTTTATTTTCTTTTTTATTTACATCATAAACTTTTATTTTATCATCATCTTCTGCTCCACTATGTATTGTTTCATAATATATTTTATCTCCAACTTTTATTGGATTTGTTATGCTAAGTCCATTTAACGGATCTTCAGTTCCCATTATTCCCTTTTCTACATCTTTTATTTTCTTTATATTTCCATCAATATTTATAATAACAAACCCTTTAATACTATGACACGGAGCAATTAACTCTTCATCATTAACCCATTGAGCTTCACTCAA
This sequence comes from Peptostreptococcaceae bacterium VA2, assembly GCA_000686145.1. Classification (GTDB taxonomy): domain Bacteria; phylum Bacillota; class Clostridia; order Peptostreptococcales; family Peptostreptococcaceae; genus Romboutsia_D. The sequence goes on from JMMB01000007.1 coordinate 2,313,696, forward strand.
GTCATACTCGTCTATATCATTATCAGAAATTTTCAATTTTGTATTTCCTTGTGAATCAACAATATTTCCTGTAGCTTTTTCTTCAAATTTATTTATATAAAAAATATATTTATTACTTGGTGAAGAAATTGCATCGTCTTGAAATTTAGATTGATCACCAATTCCTTTTTCTTCTTTAGAATTTATATCATAAAAATAAAGATTTTTCACTTCAAAATCAGCTTTAATTTTAGCATTATCAATTTTTATTGGTTGTAATGCTTTGTTTTCCTTTGTAATTGCTATTTTATTATCATCTATCCAATCATGTCCTATTACACCTTCATAAGTATTAATTTTAGATGCAACCACCTTAGGTGCTAAAATATCTTTTGTATCTTTTATGACAGTTATATTTTTATTATTTGCTTTTGCTTTGTATTGTGCACATCCAACTATTCCTCCTAAAGCACTAATTACCAAAACACCTACTAATAGTTTTCTATTGATCATTTTTCAATTCCTCCTTATCTAATATAAGTCTATTATACCTACTTCATTTTTCAAAAGTATATCCAATTGTTTCAAAACTGTAAACTTTTATAAAGCTGGAAAAGAAATTATAAATGTAGTTGCTTTTTCTTTTGTATCTAATAATAAAATAGTTCCCTTTTGTTTTTCTACTAATTCTTTTACAAGAGAAAGTCCTAGCCCTGTTCCCCCATGATTTTTAGATCGATCTTTATTGACCGTATAAAAAGGTTCAAATATTTTATCTCTTGCTTCTTTTGGTATTCCTATTCCTGTATCTGCTACTTCTATAAATACATTTTTATCCGTTATATAACTATTAATAAATATTTTTCCATTAATTTCATTGTATTTTATAGCATTATCGATTAAATTTATAAAGATATATGTTAGATTTTCTTTATCACCTAGAATAAATCCAGATTGTAGACTTTTTATTAAACTAATATTAAATTTCTTAGCTTTTCCTTGCATTCGATTGCAAATTTCTTCTAATACATCTTTTACATCTACTTTTTCACATTGAAATTCAAAATCATATTTCTGTAATGATGATAAATGTAATGTCTTCTCTACCATTTCATACAATCTTTGTGTCTCTTTTGTTATATTTACTTTTGCATCTTTTAATAAATTCACATCATCTGAATACATATCCAACAAATCCATATATGTTTTTATAACTGTAAGAGGTGTTTTAAATTCATGTGTTATATTTCCAATAAAAATTTTCTGCTGATTTTCTAAAGCTTTTAGTTTTTGTACTGCTAATCTAAGATTTTCATGCTCTTTTTCCATTTGATTTATATTTGTTTCAATTTGGTTGCTCATATAATAAATTCCTTCACTTAACTCTCCAAGTTCATCCTTTCTTCTAAGAGGAATAATTCCACTATACTTTCCCATTTTAATATTTAATATATCTTTTTTAAGTTTTAAAATACTTTTAGTAAATATATTAATATAAAAATATGCACAAATAAAACTACAAATAAATATAACTGTACCTATATTTATAAAAAGAGTTTTTATATCATTATAAAAATTAATATCTTTTTCAAGAGAATAAGTAAATTTAATTACTCCTATTTGCTCTTCATTATAAATCGGTGCCATATATTCTACATAATCACCTACAACTTGGTACGCAATTTGATCCTTTAACGCATTAGAAAGTATTTCTTTTTCCTCTATTTTATTATTATACTGCCTAGAATTTGCTATTTCTTTTCCTGTCATATCATAAATGGCAGTGTGCATTCCATTTATTGAGCTTAACTCAAAAACTAATTGTTGTGCATTTCTTTTTAAAAATTGATTTGTATTTTTTGATTGTTCAAGATATATCTGTCTAATATAAGTATTTGCAAATTTAGCCTGTTGTGCTAAATTTGATTCATAATCATTTTTTTGATTATTTTTTATTCCATTTAATACTAAAAAGCTGAGTATACTTAATGTGGAAATTAAAAGAATAGCTAAAAATATACTATATTTTACCTTTATACTAGCTTTCATAAATTTCACCTATAGCTTTGTATCCTACTCTATACATTGTCTGTATTATATTTTCATAAGGCGAGCCTAATTTTTTTCTAAGTCTTTGAATATGGATATCTACAGTTCTTGTTCCTCCAATGTATTCCATCCCCCAAACTAAATCTAAAAGTTCCTCTCTTGTATATACTCTATCTAAATGTGTTAATAAAAGAACTAACAAATCAAATTCTTTAGGTGTCAATTCTAATTTTTCTTCTTTTATAAGAATTTTCCTTTGATTTAACATAATCTTTAAATCTTTGATTTGTATATGTGTATCTTCTGGTTCATTTATATTTTTATTTAACCTTCTAAGTAATGATTTAACTCTTGCTATTACTTCTCTTATGTCAAAAGGCTTTGTTATATAATCATCGGCTCCTAACTCTAATCCGATTATTTTATCTACAATATCACTTTTAGCAGTAAGCATGACAATTCCTAGATTATCTCTATCATTTAGATTTCTACATACGTCAAATCCACTCATTTTAGGCATCATAACATCTATAATCAATATCTGTGGGCTAAATTGTTTTATTTTTCTTAATGCTTCTTCTCCATCATAAGCCGTCTCAACACAGTAACCTTCTCTTTTAAAAGCATATGTAATTAAATCTGCAATACTCTTTTCATCCTCTACCACTAATATTTTTTCTTCCATGCATTAATCATCCTCTCTATATACATTATTATAATATATTTACTAAATAATTAGAAAGTATTTATAATTTAAAAAATTTACTTTTAATCCTATGATAGTTTTTATATTTTGTAAATTAATTTTTAATTTAAATATTATACTTAATTTATTTATAATATTTATCTGTATAGTTATTATAAAAACTACTTACAATAATATATAGATTTTTTATAATATAGATTTTTTTATTAGTACTTTATATTAATTATTTTTTATAAAATTTTAAATTATAATCTTTTTTATAATTTAATTATATTCAGCTAGAATTTTATATCGATTTTTTTGCATAATCTATATTTTTAACATTCTCTTAACATATTTTATCAAATTTTCTGTTATTATGTTATTGTATGCAAAAAAATAAAACAAAATATACATAATAAAATTATTTTATTCTTAGGAGGCGTCAATATTGTCTATATTCATAAGCCTTATTGGAGGGCTTGGACTTTTTCTTTATGGTATGAACCTAATGGGAGAAGGACTTCAAAAATCAACAGGACCTAAACTTGAGAAAGCTATAGAACTTTTAACTAGCAATGTAGTTATGGGTGTTTTAGTAGGTGCTGTTGTTACAGGTATTATACAAAGTAGTGGTGCTACAACTGTAATGGTTGTTGGATTTGTTAATGCTGGAATAATGACATTGTTCCAAGCAATCGGAGTTATAATGGGTGCAAATATAGGTACTACTGTAACAGCTCAGTTAGTATCATTTGATGCTAGTATCTTATCATCAATAGCACTTGGAGTAGGTATTGTTTTATACATGATTGGTTCAAAATCGAAACCAAATCTTAAAAATATTTCAGAAATACTTATAGGGTTCGCTATTTTATTTATAGGTATGGAATTTATGAAAGATGCTGTTGCTCCATTATCTGAATATGAAGGTTTTAGAAATATATTAACAGGACTTGCAGACCATCCATTACTGGCTTTACTTGCTGGATTTACGATGACTACTTGTCTACAAAGTTCAAGCGCATCTATGGGTATATTAATAGCTTTATCGTCTCAAGGTTTAATACCTTTAGCTGGAGCACTACCTATATTATATGGAGATAACATTGGTAGTTGTACTACATCACTTATCTCAAGTTTTGGTGCAAATAAAAATGCTAAAAGAGCAGCATTAATGCATTTATGCTTTAATGTAATTGGTACTATATTATTTATGTTTATACTTAACAAGCCTATTACTATGATAGTTACACATTTAAATCCAACAGACACAGCTAGACAAATAGCAAACTCTCATTCATTATTTAACTTAGCAAATGTATGTATCTTATTACCATTTTCTAAATATATAGTTAAGTTAGCTATGTTCCTTATACCGGATAAAAATGATGAAGATGAATATGATAGCCGTATAACTAAATATCTAGATGAGAGAATGTTAGAAACTCCATCTATAGCTTTTGGTAATACAATAAGAGAAACTCTTAGAATGGGAAATAAAGCTAAAAAAAGTTTTACTTGTTCTATGAATGCTTTACTTGAAAAATCTGAAGAAGATGCAAATGAAACATTTGAAAAAGAAAAAATATTAGACCAGCAACAAAAAAAGATGTTAGATTATTTAATTAAATTATCTAATAAAACTTTAGATGATAAAATGAGATTTTCTCTAGATTTATTATTCCACACAGTAAATGATATAGAAAGAGTTGGAGATTTATCTGAAAATATAGCAGAATTAGCTCAATTATCTATCAAAACTAAAGCTGTCGTTTCAGATAATGCTACATCTGAAGTAGTTGATATGTATGAAAAAGTTTTAAAAGCATATACATTATCTCTTGATGCAATGAAACAAAATAATATTGCTATTGCAAAAGATGTTTTAAAAATAGAAGATGAAGTAAATGCTTTAGATAAACTATACAGAAGTAATCACATGAACAGATTAAACAAACATTCATGTAGTATAGATTCAGGTATAATCTACTTAGATTTATTAACTAATCTTGAAAGAATATCTGACCACTCTGCTAGTATAGCTAAAAGAGTTTTAAAAGTTAATCAAGCACTTTAATATACAAAAAGAGCCTAGGAAACTAGGCTCTTTTAATATCTTTATAAATTCCACTTATCATCAATGTATATCATCTTTTTAGTCATTCCACCATCTACAACTATATTCGCTCCATTTATAAAGTCATTTTCTTCGTTACTTAAAAACAAACATGTATTAACTATATCTCTAGGTTTTCCAACTCTACCTGATGGATGTTGCTTTTTATCAATTTCTGATAGCTCATAATCATCAACTTGTATCCACCCAGGGCTTATAGCATTTCCTAGACCATTACTTGCACCGATTACAAATACAACTTTATTTTTACACATAAAATTTCCCCTTTAAATTAACATCTATCATATCACTCCATTCTTTAAAACTTTGCTCTTTTGGGTCACCTAATAACATTATTCCTGCACAATTTATTAAACAATCAACCTTCCCAAATTTAGATTCAGCTTATTTTATAGCTTCTTTCATTTTTTCTAAATCTGTAACATCCACTGATTTGTATAATGAATTTGTAAGTTCTAATTCTTCCATTTTATCTAATCTTCTAGATAATAATAATACAGGGTTATTATTTTTAGAAAACTGTTTTGCTATTGTTTTTCCTATTTCTGAACTTGCTCCTGTTATAACTACTAATTTTTTCATAATTACCTTCCATTTATTAAAATGATTTTTATGGTATAATTATATCTAAACTAATGTTTTATTTTAAGTACCCACATAATAGTTACATAGTGAAATGAAAGTAACTATTGTGTGATTTTAGTAGTTTTAATTTAGCTTTATGGAGAAATTTCATGAAAAAATGTAGTTTAACTTGTGAAATGGAAATCACTTTAAATGTTATAGGTGGAAAATGGAACTAAAATCTTTTATAAATCATACATCACACAAAATGGTATGAGCTTATATCCTATCTTAGAAGCTATGTGTGAGTGGGGAGAAAATAATCTTGATGATAAGTATGAACTTATAAATCCTCAATGCGTATAATTTAAGATATATAAATCTAAAAGGAAGTATTTAATAATGATTAATCTCATTTTTAAATACTTCCTCTTTTAATTTTAATAAGCCATTTGTTTTTGTGTAAACTCACTATAAACCAGTTCTTTGTGAACATACTTACTAGTACAAGATGTTAATAATCCCCCATACTCTACTAAAAATTCTACCTTATCCCCAACTTCATAAGACTTTTTGCTATTGCTTACATTAAGTATCATATGATCAGAACTTGCCCCTAGTATCTCAATATCACTGTCTATTGGCACTATCCCTTCAATATCTATATCTTGTTTACCAATTCCTACTATTGCTCTTTTTAAAATACCTTTATCTTCATACTTAGGTACATTACCAAATGCATCCATTCCTATTTCACCAATTGGTAATGATGGTTTTTCTTTTATTTCTACAACTTCACAAATCATCTTGAATGTATCTTGATAAGTATTTTCTATAACTTTACCATAAGCTGTTTCACGACCAAGAACTACTGCTTCTCCTAGCCTTAAATTAGTTATACCTTTTGGCATTTTAAGATTTTGCAATAAATCTATAGAACTAGAGTTACCACCTGATACAAATTCTAAAGTTATATTGTATTTATTTTCAATTTCTTTAGCTAAGCTTACTAACCTTCCTAAATTTTTTTCTGAAGGTATTATAGCTCCATAACACGTTAGATTAGTTGCTATTCCAAATAATTTTATATTTTCTAGTTTTAAAACTTCTTCTACTGCACTAAATAGTTCTTCTTCTTTAAAATATCCTTCTCTTAAATCACCTAAATCAAACATTAAAACTATTTTATGAATCTTATTTTGTTTTTTACTTTCTTCATTTAATTTGTATATAGTTTTAAGCTCTGAATTAAAACTAACATCTACATATTTTACTACATCAGTTATTTCACTGAGCATTGGTATTCTAAGTAAAACCTTAGGTATATTTATATCTTGTAATTTTTTTAGATTTTGAACTCTAGAGTCAGCTAAATAATCTACTTTATCACCACTTATCTTCTCAACTACCTCTGGTATTGCACAATATGATTTAGTTACCATTATCATATCTATATTATGAGATTTACATATCTGACTAAGTGTATTTACATTGTGCTTTAATTTAGAAATATTTATTTCTAATTTTGGATACATTTAACATCCTCCTTGAGATTTAAACTTTTTAACATAAGTTTTAGAGATGCTTCTTCATATTTTTTAGATAAAACTCCTAAAGATGCCATTATATAATCATTATCTACTAATATTTCTGCTTTTGCTTTGGGAAATAGCACTTCATTGTTTCTGTTGTACTCACAAATATACTTCATTATTTCTACTCTTTGAGGTAAGCGTGTAAGTGCTCCACCTGTTCCAACTATATATTTTACTTCAGTTAAATCTTTTCCTTCTGCTATCTTACTTTTACCACTTGCCCCATATACATTTCTTATTATTCCAGCATGTCTTTTTGTAGCACGGATTACGGCTTCTTTAGTTAATCTCTCTACAAATTTCATCTGGCCTGAAGTTTTTGGAATAGGTAAATAGTTATCCATAATTTCTTCTATATTAATATCTTCTAATTCTTTTTGTAATTCTTCTTTTCCTATTAAGTTGACTATATTTTTCATATTTACATAAACCCCTAAATCGCCTTCTACACTTCTTTTAGCAACTGGTTCTGGGTTTACTAATATTCTACTAACGCCTTCGCTACCTTCAGTTACAGAATGAAGGTCAGTTGTAGCTCCTCCTACATCTATAACTATCAAGTCTCCAATATGACTTTTAAGTAACTTTGCAGATTCCATTACTGCTCCTGGAGTTGGTGTTATATGTTCGTTAACTAACTCTTTAACATGCTCCATCCCTGGTGCATTTGTTATATGTTCTTCAAATACATTTTGTATTACTTGTCTTGTTGGCTCTATATCTAATAAATCTATTTTAGGATATACATTATTAACTATATAAAGTTTATAATTTGTATCTTCAAATATTAATTTGATTTCTTCTTTATTTTCAATGTTTCCTGCATATATTACAGGAACTCCAAGATTAAGCCCTGCAATAAGTTCCGCATTATAAAGAGCAGTATCTCGCTCTCCATAATCTACTCCCCCTGCGATTAATATAATGTTTGGTTTAATTTCTTTTATTTCTTTTATATCAGTTCTTCTTATTTTCCCTGCTGTTACCTTATGAATTACTGCTCCTGCTCCTAAAGCTGCTTCTTTAGCTGCTTTTGCAGTCATATCATAAACTAAACCATGGACTGTCATTTTAAGACCGCCAGCCGCACTAGATGTAGCAAACATATCTTCATATTCTATACTTTCTACTCCTAAACTTTTAGATAAGTCTTTTATTGCTCCGTTAAGCCCGTTTCTCACATCTCCGCCTTCAAATACAGTTGTTGGTGCTTGCCCTTGTCCAATAAACTCTGGACTATCTGTATGTATGCCTGAGAAGGCATTTACAACTGTTGTTGTAGAGCCTATCTCAGCAACTAATACATCTATTTTCATTATTTACTTTCTAACTCTCTTCTTTTTTCAACTAAGAAAGTGGCAACGTTTACCCCTCTATCACTTCTACCAAATCCAGCATCCATTCCGTTTTCAACTGCTATCTCAGGCGTAACTTGTGTTCCTCCAGCGGCTAATATAACTTTCTCTCTTATTCCTTTTTCTATACAATACTCATGCATTTTTTTCATGTTTTTATAATGTATATCATCATGACTTATTATAGTTGAAGCAAGTATTACATCTGCATTTAATTCTATTGCTGCATTTACTAATTTTTCAACTGGTACTGAAGTTCCAAGGTAATGACACTCTATACCATATTTTTCTATACCACCATGTTTTATATCTATTACTTCTCTAAGCCCAACAGAGTGCTCATCTTCGCCTACTGTTGCACAAACTATTTTTAACGGTTTAGCTTCTATCTCAGCTCTTATCTCATCATCTGTCATTATCTTTTGTTCCTCTGGTATTACTAAGTCATTTATATCTATACTAAATCCAACTTTTCCTTTTATCTCTATTCTAGTACCTTCAGCACTGTGCATTACTTCTCTACTTATCACTTCTGGGTCTTCTAAGTTCATTTTCTTAGCAAATTCAAGTGCTGCAAATTCTGCAGTTCTTTTGTCTGTTGGTAGCATCATAGTAAGCATAACCGTTCCGTCAGCACACCATTCCATTTCAGGTTTTATTTTTGTAGAATTTCTAAATTCTCCATTTTCTTTAAGTCTTACATTTACATTATCCATATCATCTAATTCATCTATATATATTATTTTGTCAGGATCTTCAAATGTACATCCATCTATTAATTTAGAAGGATCCATCGCGCAAGTTCCATCATATTGAGCTACATTATTGTATCCAAAGTGAGCAGTTACTGGAGCTAAATAGTCTTCATCTCTTTCATAAACACTTCCTGCGCCTACACCTTCTTTAATTTTTCTACTTATTCCATCACCATTTCTTTCTGGATAGTTTCCTGAGTCAACAAAGAATCCTTGTTCAACAGCTTCAAAATATCCACCAACTTCTAACATCTCCTCCATATATAATACGGCTCTTTCTTTTAATTCTCTACTTTGTTCTCTTAAAGCACCAGTTTGCTTAAGTTCTATCATATCCATTAAGCCGTCCATACCAACTAATGCTTGTTTAGCAGTGTCACAAGCTTCTATGTTATACATATGCCAAGGAACGTTTCTTCCTTCATCTGGAGTTATTGTAGATTGTATATCAGCTCTTGTTAAAACTGATGTTAATAAGTTAAGAACATGAGTAACTGTTGCTTCTCTAGTTGATGAATCCATATACTTAGTATTCATTTGAGCTCTCATCTTGTAATCAGAGAATAACTCTCTTAGTGCTACTGCATAAGGTAAATCTAGAGTTAAACATGGAGCTGGTGGTGCAGTTGGAGGTACTGTTGATAAGCATATGTTATCACTTTTAATACCTACTTTTTCAGAAAATACTGAGTTTAGGGCATGTTGTACCATTAATTCTGGCATAACCTTCCAAGCTTCTCTTGCAGTTGCATTAGCATTATGAGCTCCATCTATTTGAGCCATATCAGCAAACGCCATTATATTTTTAGCTTCACAAGCATCAACAAATGATCTTATCATATTTATATTTCTATAAAGTACATTGTATTGTGGATCTTGATGAGCTCCATTTATTCCTTCTTCAGCAAACATTACAGCAACTTCAGGTCCTGCAACCCCACTTACATAAGAATGGTAATTTATTGGTCTTCCTACTTCTTCTTCTATAAAATCAAGAGCTTTTCTTTGTGCTCTTACTTGTTTTCTAGTTATCGGAACTCCACCTATACCTTGTGGTGTACCTTCTATAAGTCCATCAAAATGAGATTGGCCAGCTGTTCTTATAACCATTATATGGTCTGCTCCATGATGAGCTGCCATTCTCATTCTTCTTATATCATCTTCAAATCTTCCTGAAGCTATCTCAGTAGTTATAACAGCTTTAGGTTGTGGGTCTATATTGTTAAAATATTTTGCTGATGGAAGGGCTACACTCTCAGTTAAAGGAGCTGAACAATCTTTATATTTAAAAGGTCCCATTTCTAAGTCCTTTTCATTTTCTCTCCAAGTCCAGCCTTTTCTCTTTGGTCTGTAATTCTCTAAATCCTTAAGTATATACTCTATATCTAATTTTTTATTTTCTTTTAGCATGATGCGCCCTCCTTAGCAAATAAACTAACTACCTCATCCCAGCATTTTCCATTAACTAACATTAAACCAGCTTCACGTACATTTATATTTCTGTTTTTAGATAACTTATAAACAACATGACCTGCACCTTTATTTATAAGATTATTTTCCATAACTCCAGTTAATATTTCTTTAGCCTCAAGAGATGAAAATCCCATTCTTAAAAGAACTGATCTTTCTATTGACGGAGTAGTATTTTTCTTTCCTAATTCTAACATCGGATCAATTAGTTCTCCTGCTAATGCCCAAAATCTTGCTTTTAATTCTTCGTCACTCAAGTTTGCTAAATGAACTCTTCTATCTTCAAAATCATCTAATCTCTTTTTCATGCTAATCCCCCTATTTATACTTTTTTATTTATGTTTACTCATTATAAATATTTAACAAGACTTTATTGAAAGTATTTCCTCTGCTATACATTTTACAAATTCTTCGCTGCATTTAGCGTCTTTAGCTAAGAACTTTATATCTTCATCACTTAAAGAAGAGACATTGTTATTTTCTATAGCATTTTTTATATAAGATTTTCTTATTTTTTCCATATTTATATCATTAATTTTCATTAAATTTGGATGAGATGGTAATATTAAATTTTCACCACAAATTTCATCTTGTGGATTTCCAAATTTAATTTCTACTCCATTTTCACGAGCAAATGTAAGTTGTGGATTTATATGTTTTCCAGCACCTGTATACTCTGTTTCTTGAACTAATACAACTTGGTCTTCATCTAACTCTTGTGCTAAACTAAATGCAGCAGTTAAAGAAGTATTTCCAGCTGGACCTCTCTCTAATCCTTCAAGTTGAGCAAGAAGTTCTGTCATATAAAAAACTTCACCTTGGTTTACAGTTACATATCTATCCATATATCTAAGTGGTCTGGCAGCAGATCTTGGTACATCTGATCTGTCTGGCCAAGTAGTAAATGGTATTCCAAATCCTGTATGACCTGTAGTAAATGATTTTTTATTAAAATGATTGTCACTTGCCATATGTAATCCTTTTAAGTTTACACTCGCACTAACTATATTAGTATCACTTGCACCAGCTTTTATAAGCCCTCTAGCCGTTCCTGTTAAGTTTCCACCACCTGCGTTAGTACAAACTACTACATCTGGGTCTTTTCCTAATTTTTCTCTACACTGCATAGCTATTTCATAACCTAGAGTTTCAACTCCTGCTATTCCAAATGGAGAGTATAGTGATGCATTAAAATAACCAGTTTCTTCTAGCATTAATAAAAATGTATAAAATAATTCTGGTCCTACTGTTAATTGAACAACTTCTGAACCATAAGCTTCACATTTTCTTGCTTTTTCTATTATTTCAGGTTGACCAATGCCTCTGCTATCATAACATTCTTGAACTATTATGCATTTAAGACCTTGCATAGCAGCTTGTGATGCTACCGCTGCTCCGTAGTTTCCACTAGTTGCTGCTATTACTCCTTTATATCCCATTTTTTTAGCATGATACACAGCAGTTGCAGCGCGTCTTGCTTTAAAACTACCAGATGCATTTGCCGCTTCATCTTTTATAAATATTCTTGCTCCTTTTCCTTTTGGTGCAACTTTTCTAGCTAATGCAGTTATGTTTTTAAGTTCTATTATAGGCGTATTACCTACTGCAAAATTTGATTGAATCTTTTCTATTTCGTCTAAAGAGTATCCCGTTTCTCTCATCATTTTTTCATATTCAAAAGATACTCCATCATTTTCAAATAATGAATAATCTATACCTATAGCATTTTTCATTATTTCATTTTTTCTATTCATTACAGCTTGATAGCTATCGTCCTTAATCATTTAATTCACCCCCAAATAGAATATCTCTTGCTTGAAGTCCTATTTGAAGTAGCTCTGGTATACATTTACCATAATCATGAGTATAGTAAGGATTTACGTTTACTAAGTTTCCTTCTATACATCTTCCTGTAATAGTGTTTACTTTAACTAAATCAGAAATATTTGCATCTCTATCTATAAATCCCTTAACCCATGTTTCTAGAGGATGCAACTTTGTATCCTCTGGAACCTGAGGTGCCCTTTGACTTGAATCAAGCACAGTATTATGGATTATAACCCAATCTCCACGTCTAGCATCCATTCTATCCAATCTCCTTTATATTAATTAAGCTAACTAAGTTTTTAATTTTACCTATTTTTCATAAATTGCTTAATTAGCTTAAACTTTTGATTATATTTTTATTTTTTAAGCTTTAGCACTTTCTTTTAATAAAACTAACTCACGAACATCACCCATCATAGCTCTAGGAACTGGTATATCAAGCATAGTCTTAAGCCCTGGAATTGCATTTATAACATGAGGTATAGAGTTTACACACATAGCTATAGTTCCTATTCCACCTGGTATTTCTGGAGTTATTTGTAAATCTATATTTGGTACTCCTTTTATACTTACATAATCTCCTGTTGATAAACCTTCTAATTGAGGTAGTATTTGTTGTGGATGTTCCATTTCTATTTTCATAACTCCATCAACATACCCATATCCACATTGCTTGCATCCTGCTACATTTCCAGCTTGAACTTCTGCATACTCACTTTTTCTATATACATTACTCATTATTGGTTCTCTAGTTTGGTCTATTTTTTCTAAGTTCCATCCTATACCTTCAGTTATCATATTTATAGATTCAGGGAATCCTACATGACCTGCTATTGATCCATTTTCTACCCCTTTTTTAAATACTTCTTTAGTAGCACCAACACCTTGTTCTACCATAACTGCTGTTCCAAATGGTGATAGATCGTTAACTCTAGCTGCTTTTATGTAATCTACTTCTTCACAAGTTCCACTTAATGCAAGTATTAATAAATCAAGTACAAATCCTGGATTTATACCTGTACCTAAAACTGACACCCCATTTGCTTTAGCTATTTCATCTAATTTTTTAGCTAATTCCGGTTCTTGAGCTTTTGGATATGCCATCTCTTCTGCTGTTGATATAACATTTATTTTCTTTTCTAATATAAGCTTTATTTTATCAAATGCACCTTTTGTAAAAGAGTCGGTAGCTAACAAAACAACATCTGCACATTCATCAGTAAATACTACATCTGCATCAGATTTTATTATAACTTCACGTCTTTCTTCTTTTTCACATCCTAATACATCATACATACTTTTATTTACTCTATCTGGATGCATATCACATACTCCAACTATTTCTATGCCTTTTTTCTTAAGAAGCATTTTAGCCATTCCACTTCCCATAGCTCCAAATCCCCAAATACCAACTCTAACATTTCTCATCTTTAAATTCCCCCTTATTATTTTTCCTATCTTTTTATTAAAGCAATTCTTATGCCATTATTTAGTAATTTAAATTTACAAAGTATTTTTAATTTTAATATTGTTTTATATTTAGTTTCAAACCTTATAAAATGAACCAATTGTCAAATTTTTCTGACATTAATATTTTTTTCAATTTTAAATAATTTTAAATTTTAAATCTTAGAATTTACTTAAATATAAGAAAAGAGCATTAAATTTTGCATTTAGCGCAAAATTTTTTGCTCTTTTTATTACTATTTTCTTCTTATATTATATTTTTTCATTTTATATTGTAAGTTTTGTCTACAAAGTCCTAAGATAGCTGCAGCCTTAGTTACATTTTCATTAGCTTTATTTAATGCTTCATTAATATATCTTTCTTCAATATCTGCGACAACCCAATCTAGGGGCCTAGCATCTATATCTACAACATACATATTTTCAGCTACATTAGTTTTGTATTCATTTATATTTATCATATCTTCAGTTAAAATTTCTTCATCATCCATCATGCTCATACTAGAATATATAGTATTTTCTAGTTCTCTAACATTACCTTGCCAATAATGATTTCTAAGTTTTTTAACCCCCATATCACATATAGATTTTATACTTTTACTTAGTTTTTTGTTGTACTTTTCTATAAATTTGTTAGAAAGCAATATTATGTCATTTCCTCTTTCTCTAAGAGGTGGTATTTGTATATAAATCACATTCAATCTATAATACAAATCTTTTCTAATTTTACCTTGGCTTAATATATCGCTTGGATTTTCATTAGTTGTAGCTATAACTCTAACATCAACATATATGTCTTTAGTTCCTCCAACACGCCTTACATATCCTTCTTGAAGTACCCTAAGTAACTTAGCTTGAAGTTGTAGTGGCATTGAGTTTATTTCATCTAATAACAAAGTTCCTTTATTCGCTTGTTCAAATAATCCAGGTCTATCAACTGCACCTGTAAATCCACCTTTTACAGTTCCAAATAATATCCCTTCTAATAAGCTTTCTGGAAGTGCTGCACAATTTTGTGCTATAAAGGGTTGATCACTCCTTTTACTGTCATAATGAATAGACTGACTTATTAATTCTTTACCTGTTCCAGTTTCTCCATATATTAAAACTGTAGCATCACTCTTTGATGCTTTTTTCGATATTTTAATAGATTTTTGAATAGATTCACTTTCACCAATTATATCTTCGAAGTTATATCCTAATTTATCGGGGTTATTTGATTTGTTAAGTTTAGACTCTTTAAGTTTTAAAATTTGTTCTGATAACATTTGAATTTGAGTCATATCCTTAGATACTTCTAACGCACCAATAAGTTTATCTTCTACTACTATAGGTATTGTGGTATTTATAGTAGTTATTTCTTTACCATCTTTATTTAAATATTTTTGTACATTATCTTTTATATCTTTTTTATTTTTTAAAACTTTAATCAAAGTACTATTTTTTATTTTCATAGTTTGCAATACATCTACAAACGGTTTATTTAATACATCTTTTTTATCCATTTGCTCTAATTTTGCCATAGAATTATTATATATAATTGTATTGCCATCTTTGTCTATAAAGTGTATTCCCTCATCTATACTTTCTATTATTTTTTCAATCACTTCACTATATATTTCTTCTTTCATAAATAATCCCTCCCTATGCTTAAAACTGATTTATTTTTATATAACTGGGGCCTAATAAAAAAGCATTATTATATTACTAATTTCACATAAGATATAATTATCCTTTTTATTAATATTTTTTTATTAAAATGAATTATATTTATATTTTTCGCAAACAAATATAGAATTGTCAGATATTTTCAAATAAAAAAGCTTAGAATTTCCTAAGCTTTTTTATTTTATATATTTTTTAATAATAACTTATTGATTTTGATTATCTCTTTTTATTTTTACAGGTTTCTTTTTTATATTTATGTCTTTATATTTTTTTAATAATGCTTCTCCCTTATGATTTAATATATCTACATAAGAACATAAATCTTGAACTTCTATAACTCCAATATCTTTGCTTTCTATTCCATCTAAATTGCTTATCGCTCCAACTATATCTAAATTTCTTATCTTTTTCCTTTTTCCACAGTTTAAGTATATTCTAGTAATTTCACTATGTACTTTTTTAGGAACGCTTTTAACTCTTTTATCTTTTAAAAGCTTTTTTTGTCTTTCTTCAAATATAATTTTTCCTTCTTTAGCTTTTTCTTCTCTTATATCACTTAGTTCTTTTATTTCATATCCAATATAATCTTGTATTTCATTTATATATTTTTCATCTTTATTATTTATCATAGTTATAGCTTTTCCAAACTTATCTTTTCTTCCTGTTCTACCTATTCTGTGTATATAGTTTTCTTTATCTCTTGGAACATCATAGTTTATTACTAAAGAAATATCATCTATATGAATACCTCTAGATGCTACATCACTACTGACTAATATATTAAATTTAAATTCTTTAAAATCTTTTATTGCATATATACGTTTTTCTTGCGACATATCACCATGAATTTCTTTTACTAAAAATTTATCTTTTTTCATTTGATTGTAAAGCTTGCTAACTCTTTCCCTTGTATTTAAAAATATCATAAGTGATTTTGGATTTTCAGAGTATATTAACTTTTTTAACATATCGTATTTATCCTTTGCTTCAACTTTTACATAACTTTCATCTATTTGTTTTTTATTTATTTCTTCGTGATTTTCTATTTCTATCATACTTGGATTGTTCATATATTTTTGACTTACATATTGTATATCTTTATCTATTGTAGCTGAAAATAGTCCTATCGTTTTTTTACTTGGTGAGCTTTCAAATATTATATCTATTTGTTCTATAAACCCTTTGTTTAACATTTTATCTGCTTCATCTATTATCAAATAATTTATGTTTTGTATATTAATGGTTTGCCTTTGTATATGGTCTATTATTCTACCTGGTGTTGCTACTACTACATGTACTCTTTGCTTTAAACTTGATATTTGTTCTTTTATTGGTTGTCTTCCAAATATAGCACTACATCTTATTTTTTTTAATCTTCCTATGCTAGATATTTCCTCTTTAACTTGAAGAGCTAGCTCTCTAGTTGGGACTACTATAAGTGCTTGTATATTTGTATTCTCTATATCTATATTTTCACATATTGGAATTGCAAAACTTGCAGTTTTACCACTTCCTGTTTTTGACTTAACTATTATATCTTCTTTATTTATAAGCTTTGGTATTACTTTTTCTTGTACCTTTGAAGGATTTTTATATTCCAAGTTGTTTAATGCTTTTATTATATTTTTATTTAATTTAAAATCAGTAAATTTATTGTTCATCTTTTGCTCCTTATTTTTTCATATGTAACTATCCATTATAGCATAAAAATATATTTAATATTATTTTAACAGGTTCACTATATTATTTATCATATAATCACTACGTTTCTTTTCATATTATTTTTATTATCTATTTCAAATCCATATTTTATATATAACCGTTTTAAGTTTTTTTCACTTATTACATTTTTATTTGCTAGCATTTTACCTTCTATTTTTTTTATATCTTTTAAATTATAACTTCTAATTTTTTTATTTATCTCACTTATAATATAATCTAATTTTTTAAGCAAAATCCCTCCATAGCCTTTGTTAGATTTTATCGATGTAAAATCATCTATATATAATACTGAATTTTCTTTTCTTTCATAATATGTACAATCCATATATGTATAATTTGTATCTCCAGTTATTATATTTATTTTTATTGGTATTCCAACACTTATCTCTTGTATATCTATAGTAACTACTATATAAAACATCTTATTCTCTTTGTTTTCTACATCAAATATAGTTATTATATTTTCTTTGTTATTTATATATTTTTTAATTTTTTTTGATAACTTAACATAATAATTGTACTCTTCTATCAAAATTTCATCTTTAAATTTTATTTTTTTTATATTTTCGTATTTTATTTTTTTTAACTTATTATTTCTTATAGCTTTTATATTTTTATCCACAAGATTGTTTTTTATCTCATTTATTTTTATATCTAGACTAATCATAATACCCCCATATAAGATTATAAAAAGTTTATTTTTGAAAATATCTACATGAATACTTTTTATAATTTTATATGGGGGGTTTTAATTTTTTATGATAATTATTTAATTTTATTTTATACTTTGAGCTTCATTATCTATCAGTTGTAAATTATACTGTTGTATTAATTGTATTAACTTTTTAGAATATATTTTTTCTCCGTTGTCATCCATTAGTGTACTATATCCTGCTTCTTGCAATGCATTAGCTTGAACTTTATATGTGTTAGCCTCAAAAACACCATTTTCTTTATATCTCTTATTTTCATATAAAAACTTTGCATGGTCATAAATTGACTGATTTTTATCTTCATATTTTCTAAATTTATCATTTATTATTGTATTTGAGAACTCACTAGTTTCTAATGTTACATATTGACCTGTCCAAGACTTGTCTGCTTTTATTCCAAATAAATTATTGTATTTACTTGCTAAATCTGAATTTCCCCATCCTGTTTCAAGTATTGCTTGAGCTATTGTTATTGATGGTAAAATTTCATATTTTTTATAATTTTTTATAGCACCTTCTTTTATGCTGTTTATAAACTTCATGTACTTAGTGTCTGATTTTAACTTACTAGGTCTAATACCATAGTATTTTAAATCTTCAACATAGTCGTGTACTCTTTTCTTTTCTCTCTTACTAAAATCTAATTCTTCAACTACATTGTCTAAAGAGTTTAGTTTATAAGTTTTATTTTCTT
The DNA here is from genome assembly GCA_000686145.1 of Peptostreptococcaceae bacterium VA2. Classification (GTDB taxonomy): domain Bacteria; phylum Bacillota; class Clostridia; order Peptostreptococcales; family Peptostreptococcaceae; genus Romboutsia_D. Next base: position 2,332,379 of record JMMB01000007.1, read on the forward strand.
TTTTTATAAACATATTTGCCACTTCTTTTATCTTTGACTCACTTACATTTTTAAATTCATTTTTCTCAATTACACCAATTACCGACGCTACATACTTCCAATTAACTTGAACCTTATTTCCACTTATTTGGTCAGAATAGTTTATATAATCATCTACGTTTATTTCTACTTTATTTATCTCCTGTAATGACTTTAACTTTATTGCATAATATCCACCGATTACCGAGACTGCTGCTACTATTATTAATATTATTATTATCTTTTTATTTTTCATATTTAAATTCTCCCTTTGATGTTTTCACCTCTTCTATTATACAACAATAATATGTCAAATATTATTACAAAATAGATTTTTATGTCTCATTTTATGTTTTTAACAATTATTTTTTTTTAATATACCTAAATTTTACTACTAGTTTGTTACATAATTGTTACGTTATTTTTGCATTTCAATTATTTTCTAAAAATAATAAAAGCATGCTCTTATATATTAGAGCATGCTTTTATTGCTTTATGGTTTATACACTATTTTATTATTTTCATCATATATTATAAGTGATTTTGCTTTTATTGTATCTTCTTTATATTTGAAATTATTATTTGAAAAATTAGCAACTACAGTCAAATTTTTCCCGAATGTACTACTTTGAACTAATCTGTCTTTTGATAAAACTTTAAAGCTTGTCATTGGCTCTTTTATTGCATTTTTATTAAAATCTGACCATACCTTATTATGAGATATTATTTTATCTTTATACTTATTCCACTCGTTTTTATCAATATAGTACATAGGTGGTGTATTATATAAAATTTCACTCATCATTCTATTTTCAACTTCATCCTTTATTTTAAAAGTTCCCCATAACCATTGATATGAAGTTATAACTGAATCATTATAAACTAATCTAAATAGTGGTATAGAGTAAGTTTCATCTATAAATATTTTTTTATATAATTCTTTTACTGGAACTACTTTAGAAAAAACTTCTGGAACTCCACTTTAATTTTCTGCCTGTGCCTTGGAATCCTTGTAGTTTTTCACCTTTTTCATTCTCTATTGTAGCATTTTCATATAAAGACTTATCTTCAAATTTAGCTGTACTCTACTTTTCTTCACCTGGTTTGTGTATAGAATGGTATGAGTCATATGGTCCTACTAAATATCCATACTTCTGAGCATTATCAACAAGCGTTGGTGACACATATCCAGCTTCTATATAATCAAACCCTATCCATGCATTTTCTATATCTGATTTTTTCATATCATATAATACATCTACAGTATTAGTTTTAGCCCAATTTTGTGTTGGTGTCGTTGAGTCTTTTAATTGTGACTTTAATAACATTTTATTTAATTCTATCAGTTCTACTTTATTTAAATTATCAATCCCTTTTTTTATTAATTTATCAATATAATCTTGAGTCTTCATAGTATCAAATACTTATGCAGCTTGTTTTCCATCTTCTATTTTTGTATTTAATAATTCTTTTATCCAATTTCCTAAGTTGCTCGGTATATTATTTTTCAATGACTTCCATTTAATATTATCCTCTGCAATTATTGATTTATCCCAAAAATATATATGAGGAGCACCATAAAGTTTTTCAATATTTTTATTATCCTTAGCTTTTTCTTTTTTTATACTAATATCTATGTTTTCTTTTGGATAACTCCATGAAACCTCTTTCTCATATTTTTTTAGATTTGATACTTCTCTTTCTTGTATTGGATTAGACACAGTTTCTTTTTTACCATTTACCATTACATTTACTTCAAAATTTTTAGGATTTACATCAAATGTAAAGTCTAAATTGTTAACTTGATTTTCTTGTAATTCTTTATTTACTACATTTTTGTTATTACACCCAGAAAGTGTACTTCCTATAAGTATTAAACTCATAATTACCGATATTTTTTTTCTCATTTTCTTCATCTCTAAAACAACTTTAACTTATTAATGTTACATATGTGTTACATCAATAGGTTAAAATATATCTATACTTTTATAGTGAATTTATGTTAAAATTAAATTATACGAAACATTATACAAACAAATCATTTTTTAATGTATATTCTAAGAAAACCATATCTAACTACAAAATTCAACATAAGGAGGGCTTATTATTTGACTAGCTTAATGATTACATGTGCATTAGTTCTACTCATATGCATAACCTCGAGTAAAATTTTATACAAATTCGGAATTCCAATTCTTTTAATTTTTATAGTCTTAGGAATGTTATCTGGATCTGATGGTATTATCGGAATATATTTTGACGACTACGAACTAACAAGTCAATTATGTTCTATTGGACTAATTTTCATAATGTTTTATGGAGGATTTGGTACTAGTTGGGAAATGGCTAAACCTATTGCTATTCCATCTATACTTCTATCAACATTAGGTGTTGTGATAACCGCCGGCTTAACAGGTTTCTTTTGTTTTAAAGTATTTAACACAAGTTTATTAGAAGGATTGCTTATAGGGTCTATAGTTGCTTCTACAGATGCTGCATCAGTATTCGCTATACTACGTTCTCAAAAACTAAACTTAAAGGGCTCACTTGCTTCAATATTAGAAATAGAAAGTGGAAGTAATGACCCGTTTGCTTATATGCTAACTGTAATTATATTAGGACTAATGGGAAATAAAGGGTATGATACAATAATCCCTATGTTATTAAACCAAGTTATAGTAGGAATTATATGTGCAGTTTTATTAGCTAAACTTACTATTTATTTATTAAGACGCGTTCATTTCGAAATAGACGGATTTTACCCTATATTCGTTATGGCAATAGCAGTATTATCTTATGCCTTAAGTGAGCATTTTGGTGGTAACGGATATCTTTCTGTATATATGGCAGGTCTTATAATAGGTAACAGTAAAATTCCTCATAAAAAGAGCATGTTTCAATTCTTTGATGGAATATCATGGATTATGCAAATCATGTTGTTCTTCATACTAGGGTTATTGTCATTCCCATCTAAATTACCATCTATAATATTAGAAGGTTTCGCTATATCTATGTTTATGATTTTCATAGCAAGACCAATTGCAACTTTTAGTATATTAAGTTGGTTTAAGACACCTTTAAAAGAAAAAGTATTTGTATCTTGGGTAGGTCTTAGAGGTGCAGCTTCAATAGTATTTGCAATATATGCAGTTACTTACGGTGTACCTATTGAAAGTGATATCTTCCATATAGTATTCTTTGTTGCTTTATTCTCTGTTGGAATCCAAGGTACACTACTACCTTTTGTTGCTAAAAAACTCGATTTAATAGATGATGAATCTCAAGTATTAAAAACATTTAATGACTATAGAGAAGATACAAGTACAAAGTTAACAGAAGTAACTATTAATAATAATAGCAAGATTGCAAATAAATCCATAATGGATTCTAATATACCTAAAGATTTACTTATCGTAATGATAAAACGTAAAGGAGAGGTATTAATTCCAAATGGATCTACTAACATTCTTCCTCAAGATATATTAGTTATAACAGGAAATGATTTCGACGGATTAAATGATTTAAATAAATAATAAGTTTTAAAATATCAGAATTTATTTTTCCAATAAAAAAGATTTACTTTTTATTAGTAAATCTTTTTTATCTTCTTTAAATTTATCACTACTCTGTTACATAAATATTACATTTTATAAACTATCAAATACAATAAAGAACTCTATCTTTTTATCATAAACTTCAACACCATATTCAACATTATGTGCTTCTAATATTTCTTTTATTGTATTAAAAAGGCTGTATTAACTTTAATTAGTCAACCAGCCTTTTTACTATTTTTCAATATATTCAAGTATAATTTTTTGATTTTCTTTTAATACTATTTCTTCTTTTTTAGAAGTTATTCCAGCTCTTGTTATTTTAACTTCAGCTACAAACGGCTGACTTCCTTCTACCATTTCTAACAACTCATAAGCTTTTTTACGACCTATTTTTGATGCTAAATCTTTTATTAACCCCATTTTTTTTAGCATTTTTATTTCTCCCTTTTTACTAATTTTATTTAATTGTTAAGTTTAATAAATAATATTAATCTCTTTTATCTATATATTATAATTAAAAATATCAAAAAAGAACAGAGTGATTTTTTTAATCGCCCTGTTCTAATAGAGTTTAATTTTATATATTATTTAAAACTGCTGATAATGATGTATCTGAGAAAAATGTATTAGCATTATATAAATAAAGTATGTCCGTTATTTTTTCTTTATTTATTAGTTTTTCTATATCTTCATAAAAATATCTAGGATCAATCATAACTATTTCACTAAAGTAAGGAGTTAAAAATTGAACAAAACTATTTGCATAAGAATCTTTTATTAAAAGCAATTTTTTCTCACTTTTTGATGTAGTATTTATCTTAACTAGTGGATGATTTCCTTCTAAGAATACTTCATACTTATCTTTACCTTGTAATTTTTTACTGTCATATATAGATGGTGATTTTTTCTTTTCTTCTACATAATTAACTACTACTTCATCTTTTTTATTTTTTGGAAGATAAACATTTACTATATCTGAATCTTTAGATGCAAATCCACTTTTAGAATATAACGTTCCATGAAAATCATTAGTTACTGGCTCTATATTATAATTATTACCTTTAATATCTAACTTCATTGATTTAGCACTTTCTAAAAATCCATAATATGCTCCTAATGTTGTCCAGTGATGATCTGTTTTATAATATATATACTCATCCTTGTGGTCGCTAAGAGCCTTATAGCCATCCACGAAGTTTATTTTAGCATTTAAAGATTTGTTTAAATCATCTAAGTATTTTTTTTGATTTACAACTGGCGCAAACTTCGGAAGCTTATCATTTAATATACTAATTGCATTAGGTGCTATAAGCATATACTGATTTATTTCCTTATACTTTTTAGAAAAAGCATTTATAGCTTTTATATTTTCATTCAAATATTTTTCATCCGGGCGTTTAAAATCTTCTATAAGATATCCATCATCACATATATATACTCCATTATTCTCATTTTTACCAAGCATTTTATCTATATGCGACTTTACATTTATAAAAAAGTCTCTTCCTATAAATTGGTCTACTTTATATTTTTCATATTTTGTGCTAAATCTACCTTCTAATAATCTTTCAATTGTAAATTTAGGTTTTTTAGCTAGCATTCTATTTTCAGATTGTGAAAATTCCTTATCCTTAATTATAGCATTTAAAATAACCATACCAAACGTGAATACTAAAAATAACAATGTTAAAATTTTAAAATACTTATTTTTTATTATCTTTTTTCTATACATTTTATTTTTATATCTTTTCATAATAATCCTCCTAGAATCTAAAGTATAAGAAAGGATTATAGGTAGCATTTACTAAGTACGCAGTAGCTACAAATAAAATAATTGCATTTATAGCTAACCCAAGTATTCTTCCCCATTTTTTCTTGTATACTATTTTTTTATATACTATATTAACCAAAGGAGTTGAACATAATATTATAGGAATTAAAATTATTATATTAGTATATAAATAGTATATAAATGTAGTGTCTATAAATTTATTTCCATTTAATCCAAACATCGTTTTTATATACTCTAACCCATTTACCATACTATCGTTTGCAAAGAATACCCAACCTATCATGACAAGTATCATAGTGTATGCATGCCTTATAATAGATGGAATGTTTTCTAGAATATTTTTTAAGAATACTTTTTCTATAAAAAGTATTGCTCCATAATATAGACCCCATACTATAAAGTTCCAGCTAGATCCATGCCATAATCCTGTTAAAAACCAAACTATAAATAAATTTCTAACTTGACTTGGCACAGAACATCTATTTCCACCTAATGGTATATATACATATTCTCTAAACCAACTACCAAGACTTATATGCCATCTTCGCCAGAACTCTGTAACACTCTTTGATACATAAGGGTAGTTAAAGTTCTCTATAAATTCAAAACCAAACATCTTTCCAAGGCCTATTGCCATATCGCTATATCCACTAAAATCAAAGTATATTTGAAGAGTATAAGCTATTATACCCAACCATGAAGTTAAAATTGATATAGAGTTTACGTCTAGTGCTTGAATGCTTGTAAATAGCATACCTATGTTATTAGCAAATAATACTTTTTTTCCTAAACCTTGTATAAATCGCTCTGCACCTTCTCCAAACTTATTTATGCTTTCTTTTCTATTATCTATTTGATAGTCAACATCAGAGTACCTAACTATAGGCCCTGCAACAAGTTGTGGGAACATTGATACATAAAGTGAAAATGATACAATACTTCTTTGTACCTTTACCTTATTTAAATATACATCTGCTATATAAGACAAAGTCTGGAATGTATAAAAAGATATTCCTATAGGTAATGATAATTGTGAATACGATATATTTAAAGAAAATAAAGTATTTATATTTTCAATCACAAATCCATAATATTTAAAGAATCCTAATATTCCCAAATTAACTACTATAGTTAGTATAAATATCATTTTAGACACATTATATCCTCTATACCTATCTATAATTAATCCCATGAAAAAATCAAATAAAGTTGTAAATATCATTAAAAACACATACACAGGCTCTCCCCATGCATAGAATACTAAACTTATAACAAGTAACACTAAATTTCTAATACCTCTAGGAGCTATATAATATAGCATTAGTGTTATAGGTAAAAAAGTAAACATGAAAATTATACTACTAAAAACCACATCTTTACCTACTTTCCTTAAAGGCATCCTTCATTTCTTGTACTTTTTCAGATACAGCAAAGAATATATATTTGCCTTTAACTTTTATTTCATAGTTATCTAAAAGTTCACATTGCTTAGGTCCATATCCACTAAAGCTTTCTAATTGTTTGTTAACTCTAGAATCTATAACATCTTCTATAGATTGTATTTGACTTTCATCCTTAACTTCCACCATTAACATCTCATCTACATCCATAGTGGATTTTGGAGTATATAATATAAATTCTTCTAATTCATTTGAATTTAATCCATAGTATCTTTTTAAAGTTTTGCTAGTTCCTTTTTCCATCTTATCTAAACTAACTTTACTGCTTATATCTTTTTCTATATCTCCTAGACTTTTATCTTGGCTATTTCCACAACCACTCATAAGTATCATAGAAAATATAAATATAGATGTAATTAAACTTGTTTTTAGTTTCTTGTTCAAAATAGTCACGTCCCTTATAGATTTGCTTTTTTAGCCATTAAATTTAATAATATTGGATAAGCATCTGCTCTAAAATGTATTCCATCTGGTTCATAATACTTTGAATTTAAAGTTTCAATATTCATAAACTCAATTTGTAAATCACTACATAAGCTCTCTAATGCTATATTAAACTCTTCTAAATCACTAAACTTAGGCTCTTTCCCCACAGCATTTTGTTGTACTGGTAATATTGAAGTTACGTATATCTTAGAATTTGGCAACTTACTTTTCACATCTTCTATTAATTTTTCATAGCTTTTTGTAAAATCATCAGAATTGCTATATAACTGTAGGTCATTCATTCCGTAAGTCATAATTATTTTTGATGGTACTAAGTCAACAATTGTACTGACATCGTCCTTAGCCTTTACTGTAGTCCTTCCTTTGTAAGCAACTACTGATGAGCTACTCAATATACCATATTCTGTAAGAGATTCAGTTCTTGAGTCTCCCATTATCACAGTATTTTCAAATAAGGTATCATAATCTATTTTTTTACTTCGTTCATTATTTGTATTAGATTTATCTTCTTGATTTTTGCTTTGTATACTATTTATTTCTACTTGAATCTTTTCAACACTTTTAACTTCTAATTTTTTTATATCTGATACTCCATTTTTAATATTTTCATTAATATCATGTTTATCATCTGATTCTTTATTCTTTGTAACCTCTTCATTACTGCTGTTTCCATGTTTTTTTCCTTCAACTATAATAACAGTTAATAAAGTAAATACAACTACTAGTGGGATAAGAATTACTATTATCACTTTCTTTTTATTGAGTCTTTTTTTCATAGTAGCTTTTTCCTCTTCTTTGCTAATTTTTTACACTTTTAAAATTATATTTTATATTTTTTTAAAATATATTTTTTATATTTTTAGTTAGTGCATATAATAGTGTGATTTTTATATAATTTTGTCGATTTTTGTCTTATGTATTTTATATTTTTAATTATAAGATAATTTTTATAATTAGTAAACTAACAAATGCAAAACGAAATCTCAAATTAGTAAAAAAAGCTTTCTATATGCACGAATAAAATCAATTTATGATTATTTTTAACATGCAAAAAACACTAGCTAAGCTAGTGTTTTCAAGTAATTTTTATTAAATTTAGTTAGTGTAATTTCATAATTTAAATCATAGTTATCTTAAACCTTAATTTTTCATAAGAATTGAAAGTTTAAGGATTAACTACTAAAGAAACTGTTAATTCATCATCTATACTATACTGTTGCCCGTAAATTATAGTGTTTATAGCTTCATCACTTAAGTTTGTTATCTTAACAAATTCTTTATTAACTTCAATATTTAATATATGTTCTCTATAATTTATATTAAAGCTATATCCATTCCAAATTTTAGGCAGTTTTGGATTGAATGATAATTTTTGATTGAATGTTTTCATTCCTGCGAATCCTTGCACTATAGAAAGCCATGCCCCCGACATAGAAGTTATATGAAGACCATCTTCAGTATCATTGTTATAATTATCTAAATCAAGTCTTGCAGTTCTTGAATATAATTCATGAGCTTTATCTAAATTATCTATTTCACATGCAACTATTGAGTATATACTAGGTGATAATGAAGATTCATGAACTGTATATTGTTCATAAAAATCAAAGTTTCTTTTCTTTTCCTCTGTTGTGAATTTATCACCAAAGTAATACATTCCTTGTAATACATCTGCTTGTTTTATAAAACATGATCTAAGTATTTTATCCCAAGACCATTTTTGATTTAGTGGTAAATTTTCTTTTGGCAAGTCTTTAACTTTTATAAGTTCTTTATCTAAGAAATCATCATGTTGTACTATTATATCCAAATCACTATCATATGGTAAATACATTTTAGATGCTATATTTATCCATTTTTTACACTCCTCTTTGCTTACATTGTTTCTATTTACAGCTTCTCTGTCTTCATTTTCTAAGTAAGCTATATTTTCAGATGCATATTCTAGACACCACTTAGCAATATAATTTGTATACCAGTTATTATTAACATTATTATCATATTCATTTGGACCTGTAACTCCATGAATCATATATACATTTTTTCTAGCATTTAAATGAACTCTGCTTGCCCAAAATCTTGCTACTTCAACGATTACATCTATTCCTTTTTCTTTTATATATTCAAAGTTTCCAGTATAATTTGTGTAATTATATATTGCATAAATCATACTTCCATTACGGTGTATTTCTTCAAAAGTTATTTCCCATTCATTATGGCATTCTTCACCATTGAATGTTACCATTGGATAAAGAGCACCTTCAAGGCCTAATTTTTTAGCATTTGCCTTAGCATAATCTAATTGATTGTATCTGTATACTAAAAGATTTTTAGATACTTCTTTTTTAGCTACTCCAAGATATACTGGTAAACAATAGGCTTCTGTATCCCAATACGTTGCTCCACCATATTTTTCTCCTGTAAATCCTTTTGGTCCTATATTAAGTCTTGAATCTTCTCCATAATATGTTGAGAATAATTGGAATAAGTTATATCTTATACCTTGTTGTGCAAGCTTATCTCCATCTATTCTTATATCCGCACTTTCCCATCTCTTATTCCAAGCATTACAATGCTCTTTAAGTAAAAATTCATATCCTTTATCAAACTCATTAGATAATATTTGCTCTCCTTCATATAAAAGTTCATCTTTATTATAATCTCTAGTTGTAGTTATACTTACATATTTTTCAATACCTACAGTCTCGCCTTGTTTAATATCAAATACCATAGTATTTTCGCTGTAATATTCCTTATTTGTGTTAGTAGATATCTTAGCCTCTTTGCTAGATTTAACTTTCATATTTGCCCCTACAGTAAATACTTCTGTTTCAAAAGCGTTATCTTTAGTTCTTACAACTACACTGCCACTATTTTCACTAGATTCTGATGATATATTCACCCAAAAAGCTTCTTCATAGTTAGAGTCTTCATTTTTAACATTAGAATCTAAGTAAGGTGTAAATGTTACTTCGCCATCAAAATTTAATGACTTAACTTCATATTTTATAACACCTAATTCCTTTGTTGCTATACTCAGAAATCTTACTACATTTACTTCTATTTCATTTCCAGAAACATCAGCTATAAATTTACGAGTTAATACTCCATTTTTCATATCCAACTCTCTATAAAATTGTTTTACATCCGCTTTTGCTAAGTCAAGTACTTCTCCATTTATACAAATATCTATACCTATATAATTTATACTATTTGGAACTTTTCCAAAATAATTAGGATATCCATTTTTCCACCAGCCTACACGAGTTTTATCTGGATACCATATGCCACCTATATATGAGCCTCTATGGCTATCTTTAGAATAACTTTCTTCATAGTTCCCCCTCATCCCCATATATCCATTACCTAAGCTCATTATTGATTCAGCTAATCTATTTTCTTCAAACTCTATGTTATCTTGTATTATTTTCCATTCATTAATGTTTTCAAATAAACGTTTCATAAAATTCTCCACCTTTTAAATTAAACTTTTTTTATTAGTTTTTGACTTCAAATAATTTTATTAAAGCTTCAAATTTCAATTTTTCTGTACTATCTACTACGATTTTAGCTTTATTTAAAATTTCTTTATCTCCAACTCCTACTGAATACATATTAGCATCATTTATTGCATCTATTCCTGCACTTGCATCTTCAACACCTATACAATTAATAGGATTTACATTAAGCCCCTTAGCTGCCATAAGAAATATATCTGGTGCTGGTTTGCTATTTTTACATATAGCTGCATCTGCTATAAAATCAAAGTATTTTGTAAGCTCTAAGTTATTTAACACCTTTACTGCATTTTTACTAGCAGATGCTAATCCTATTTTTATATTATTTAATCTTATCTTTTCTAATAACTCTACTATTCCTGGCAATACATTCTTAAATGTTATATTTTCTATTAACGATACATAGTAACTATTTTTATAATTTGCCATCTTTTCTTTTTCTTCATTTGTAAAATCGTTTTCCTTATTTCCGAGTATGAGTATTTTTTCTAACGATTGCAGTCTACTAATTCCTTTTAAAGTTTCATTAAATTCTTCATCTATTTTTATTTCTATTTCATTGCCTAGCTTTTCCCATGCAAGATAATGATAATGTGCTGTATCTGTTATAACTCCGTCCAAATCAAATATAAATGCTTCGACCATAATTCCCTCCTTTAGACGCAATCGATTGCGCATGCCTAGTTTATCTAAGTGTTGTTGTATGCTTTTTTTACATAAAAGATTCTCTTTCTATGAACTCTGTATTTACTATATAATGTCTATTACTATTAGTTTTATCATTTTCTTCTAATGTCTCTATTAATAATTTTGCAGCTTTATATCCAAGTTTATCTGCATTTATGTCAACAGATGCTAAAGGTGGTTTTTGATATTGTGCTAATTGAGTATTATTAAATCCTACAGTAGCTATATTTTTTATTTTATTAGCTCTTAATTCTTTTAAAACTCCAAATGCTAAAAGGTCATCTGTTGCTATTATAGCTGTTATGTCTTCATTTTTTAGAAGTTCTCTACATCCACTTTCCCCTTCAGTTTCTTTAAACTCATCCTTATAAACTACAATACTTTGGTCTAAGCTTATTCCATTAACTTCAAGAGCTTTTTCATATCCTTTATATCTATCTTTTGACATATTAAGGTTTTTAATTGCTCCGACAAAACCTATTCTTTTATGACCTTTTTGTATAAGTTTGTTTACAACTTTATACATTGCTTGGAAATTATTATTGTCTACCCATAGTATTTCATCTGGATGTTCTGGTCTTCCAATTACAACAAATGGAAATTTACTATCTTTTAAGTATTCAATGCTCTCATCATTCTCTTTAACTCTTAGCATTATAATTCCATCTACTAGATGACTTTGAGTCATTTCTTTTATATTTTCTAGTTCATTTTCTTCATTTTTGCTAAATGCGTATGTTATGTAATAGTTTTTACTTTGTGCATACATACTCATTCCCTTCATAGCGTTAACAAAGAAAGGGTTAGATAATAAATCATCCGCTTCATTTGGAAGTACTACTCCTAATATTCTTGTTTGGTTCTTTGCTAGACTTCTAGCTATTGGATTGGGTTTATAATTTAATCTTTTTATAGCTTCATTAACTCTTATTTTAGTTTCTTCGCTTATCCTTGGATTATCTGATAGTACCCTTGACACTGTAGATGTAGCAACATTAGCTTCTCTTGCTACATCCTTTATAGTAACTTTCATAGTTTCCTCCCTTACAACAACACTTTGTATACTTAAATCCTGCTATTTATTGTTAACCTTATATACTATACATTCATAAGGTCTTAATGTTATAACATTATTTTCAATTATCTTATCTTCGTAGTTAGACATCATTATTTCTAACTCTTTAATATCTAAATATGCTGGTATTTCAAAGTTTATTTTATTATTATAGAAATTAAGTATAACTATAATTTCCTGATTTTTCAAGTTTCTTTTATATGCAAAAACATTTTCATCCTCAGCACAGATTAATTCTACATCTCCATATACAATTACATCATTTTCATGTCTTAAATTTATAAGGTCTTTATAATAATAGAATATAGAATTTTTATCTTTTAATGAATCTTCAACGTTTATCTCTTTATAGTTTGGATTTACATTTATCCACGGTGTTGCTTTCGTAAACCCTGCATTTTCAGACTTATCCCACTGCATTGGTGTTCTTGCGTTATCTCTTGATGTAATTTTTATTCTCTTCATTAATTCTAGTTCTTCTTCATCTACAATCTTTTCATTATAATAATTTAAAGTCTCTACATCTCTATAATCTTTTATATTATCAAATTCAACATTAGTCATTCCTATTTCTTCACCTTGGTATATATAAGGTGTTCCACTAAATGTATGTATTAATGTAGCTAACATTTTTGCAGACTCTACTCTATATTCTTTATCACTACCAAATCTAGATACCATTCTTGGCTGATCATGGTTATTCATAAACAAAGAGTTCCAACCTACATTATGAAGTCCATTGTACCACTTCATAAATATATTTTTTACATCAATTAACTTATATGGCTTTTTATAAAATTTATCGCTTTGATTTGGTAAATCCATAAGCTCAAAATGAAATAGCATATTAAGTTCATCTCTATCTTCTCCAACATAATCTCTAGCATGCTCTGGACTCACCCCTGGAGTTTCGCCTACTGTCATTATATCGTATTTGCTAAACACTTCTTTGTTCATTTCTTTGAAATATTCATGTACCCTAGGACCATTCATATATAATCCTTCAGCTCCATTTTCATCAATATCTAACATATCCTTAGCTTTAGAATACAAGTTGCAAACATCCATTCTAAATCCATCTACACCTTTATCTAGCCAAAACTTCATCATAGAGTAGATATCTTTTCTCATATTTTCACTTTCCCAGTTTAAGTCTGGTTGTTTTTTAGTAAATAAGTGAAGATAGTATTGATTTGATTCTTCATCATATTGCCAAGCACTTCCACCAAAGAATGACCCCCAGTTATTTGGTTCTTTTCCAGCTTTAGGATCTGCCCACATATAATAATCTCTATACTTATTATATTTAGATTTTTTAGATTCTATAAACCATTTATGTTCATCAGAGCTATGATTTACTACTAAGTCCATTAGTATCTTAATATTTCTTTTATGAGCTTCATTTAAAAGTTCATCAAAATCTTCCATAGATCCAAATTCATCCATTATATCTTCATAATCACTTATATCATATCCATTATCATCCTTAGGAGATTTATATACTGGACTTAACCATATAACATCTATTCCTAATTCTTTAAGGTAATCTAGTTTTTGTATTACTCCTTTTATGTCTCCTACACCATCGTTGTTGCTATCCATAAAGCTACTTGGATATATTTGATATACTACTGCTTCTTTCCACCATGTTTTTTTCATATCACGATCCCCTTAAAGAATTTATTTTATACTTCCTGAAGTAACACTTTTTATTATGTGTTTTTGTGCAAAGAAGTAGAATACTAATACTGGTATTATAGTAAGTACTAATCCTGCAAGTGCTAAATCCCATTGCTTTGTATATTGTCCAAAGAAGAAGAACATTGAAAGTGGTATAGTTCTTGTTTCTGGTGTATTTATTACTAATGAAGGTAATAAGAAGTCATTCCAAATCCAAACTGTATTAAGTATTGCAACAGTTATAGATATAGGTTTTAATAATGGGAATATTATATATCTAAACGTTTGCCACTTAGTGCATCCATCTATTAATGCTGCTTCATCTAATTCTTTTGGTATACTTTTTACAAATCCGTGATATAAGAATATAGCTGATGCACTACCGAATCCTATATACATAAATATAATTCCTGGTATATTAAGAAGTTTTAATTTACCCATTATATTTACAAGAGGTAACATTATTGATTGGAAAGTCACTAACATTGAAGCAACCATTATAAGTAATATTATGTTACACACTTTAGAATTTGTTCTTTGTAACATCCAAGCTGCCATTGAAGCAAATAATATTATAAATAAAACACTTATAATTGTTATAAATAAAGAGTTTCCAAGTACTTTTATAAAATCTAATTTTTCCCAAGCATTTGTGTAGTTATCAACATTCATACCCTTTGGTAATGCTAATGTACTTTCAAATAGCTCTCCTTTAGTTTTAAATGAGTTTACAATTATTATATAAAATGGAGACAAGCATATTAATCCTAATACTATCCCCAAAACATTCATTGACCAATGTCTTAAATTCTTCTTCACTATGCTTCCACCTCATCCTTCTTAGTTATATAAACTTGAACCAATCCTATTACTGCAACTATTACAAAGAATATTACAGCTTTAGCCTGTGCTAAATTTATCTTATTAAGCGTAAACGCTGTTTGGTAAATATTTAACGCAAGCATTTGAGTTGCATTTCCTGGACCACCGTTTGTAAGTGCTAAGTTTTGATCAAACAATTTAAATGAGTTTGAAAGAGTTAAAAATAAACTTATTGTAAAAGCTGGTTTTACCATTGGTATAGTTATATTTCTTAATCTTTGCCACCAGTTAGCTCCATCTATCTTTGCAGCTTCATTTAATTCAGGTGGTACATTTTGAAGTCCTGCTACATATACAACCATAACATATCCTGCCATTTGCCAAGATACTATTATTACCATTCCCCAAAATCCAGTAACTTCATTTGACAGCCATCCCATCATCCATTCTTGGCCTAATGCTTGACCTAAACCATTAAATACATTAACAAATATAAATTGCCATATAAATCCTAATATTAATCCACCTATTAAATTTGGCATAAAGAATACCGTTCTTAATAAATTACTTATTCTCGACTCTCTTGTAACTAAAAGTGCTAATCCAAATCCTATAATATTTATAGCAATTACTGCTGCTATAGTAAATTTAGTTGTAAAGAAGAATGAACTTCTAAAACCTTCATCAGAAAAAGCTTTTATATAGTTTTCAAATCCAACAAAATTTATTTGTGAGCTAATTCCATTCCAATCAGTAAATGAATAATATATTCCTAATATTAATGGAATAAATATTACTAATGTAAATGCAAATACACTAGGTCCTACAAAAGCCCAATATGATAAGTTGTTTTTTGATCTTCTCTTTATAGTCGGCTTTTTATCTTTAACTACTTCAGTTTTTTCTTGCATAATCTTATCCTCCTCATGAATTTTACTTCTTTCGATTTTAATTAAAAGTTATAATTTCAATTATAGGAAAGTACTAACGTACTTTCCTATTCATTAATAGCTTATTATTTTCTTTCTTCTGCCCAAGTTTTTTGTGCATTTTTAACTAAATTTTCCCAAGTCATACTTCCATCTATATATTTTTGTATATCAGAACCAACTACAAGTTCTCCCCATCCACTTGGATATCCCATGAATACCCATGGCATAGTTTTTCCTTTATTAGCGTAATTTAATATATCTGCTGATAATGGATCTTTTGGTTTTAATTCATCACTTTCATAACCTTTAAATGCTGGTATAAATTTAAAGTCATTTATTATCATTTTCTTACCTTCGTCAGAAGTGTATAACCAATTTAAGAAATCCTTAGCTGCATCTTTTTCTGCAGAACTTTTATCCTTATTTATAGACCAGTACATTGGAACTCCAACTGGAACAGAATCTTCTTTGACACCTTTAATTGGCATTGGTAATATTCCTGAATTAGTTGCTATATCTTTATTAACACCTTCTATTCCACCATATGCCCAGTTACCCATTTGAGCCATAGCTACTTTTCCAGTTGAATATTTTTGTTCAATTTGCATAGCGTAATCAACACTATTTATAGATGGAACTTTTCCATCTGGCTTATATGCATATGTAGTTTGTAAATCTAATAAATCTTTTAATTCCTTGTTGTATTTAAAGTCTAATTTTTTAGCTTCATAAGCTTGCTTTCCACTTTCAAATTCATTAGCTAATGCTGTATTTAATAAATGAAGTCCTGTAACCCATTTTTCTTTTCCTGGAACTGCAAATACTGCTTCAAGACCTAACTCATCTTTTTTAGAGTCTAGTGTTTTAACTGCTTTGTCTAAAGCATCATAGCTAGTTATAGTAGCTGGGTCTATCCCTGCTTTTTTAAATACTTCTTTATTATATATAAATCCATATCCTTCTTGATTAAATGGCATACCGAATATTCCTTTGTCATTTGTTACTGAACCTAAAGTTCCATCAAATGCATCTTTAACCCAAGGCTGGTCTGATAAATCTTCAACTTTAGCTTCCCAATCTTGAACATCTTGTGGTCCACCTATATTAAATATAGTAGGTTCTTGACCAGATTGGAATTTAGATCTTAGTGCTGCTCCGTAGTCATTTCCTCCACCCACAGTTTCTATGTTTATGTCTACATTAGGATTTTTTTCTTCATAAACTCCTGCTGCTTTTTCAAGTGCATCTTTTGCTTCTACTTTAAATTGGAAGATATCTACTTTTACTTTGTCTCCTTTTGCAGTATCTCCTCCTTTTGAACTACATCCAACAACACTACTTGCTACTAACATTGTTACTGTTACTAAGCTTAAAATTCTCTTTATTCCCATAATATTGTCCTCCTAATATTTGAGCAATCGTTTGCATTGCTTTTATAGTTGAATTGTATCACATTATGTTTTTCTGTGCAACCGTTTTTCTAAAGTTTATTTTTATAAATCAAAGTGAATTTTTTATCAATTTTAAATTACTACATTACAAAAAAAGCAAAAAAAGAAGAGGTCTCCCTCTCTTATAATACACTTATTAAAATTGCTCCTTTTGAAGTATACGTTCCCATTACAGAACCAACTTCACTTATTGTAGTATCTTCAAAGCTATTATTTTCAAGCATCATTTCTTTAACTTTAAGTGCCTTTTCTAAACAATTAGAATGGCCTATTGCTAATACCTTTTTCTCACCCTTAGCTATTCTTGAACTAACACTTTCAACTACCTTTTTAAGGCAATTATTTTCTCCCCTAGCTTTATCAACTGGCTTAACTAATCCATCTACGACCTGAATTATCACCTTAAAGTTTAGGGCATTTATTAATTTACCAGCTATCGGATTTACTCTTCCACCTTTTATAGCATTTTCTAGTGTTTCAAGTGAACCAAAGAATACTAAGTTATGTTTTATACTTTCTATTATTTGTACTATCTCCCTTAATGATTTACCCTCTTTAGCCAACTGCGCTGCTTTTACAACCAAAAGACCATGACCAACAGAGCCACTTTGACTATCTATAACTTCAATTTCTTTTTTTTCATTCTCTTCTAAATACATATTTTTTGCAAGTATTGCAGTTGAATAAGTTGCTGATAATCTTGATGTTATTGTAAAAACTAAAATTTCTTTTTCTTCACATTCATAACTTTTAGCAAACTTATCTGGCGAAGGACAAGATGTTTTTGGAAGTTCTTTAGATTCTCCCATTTTTTTATAGAAAATATCGTTATCCATTTCTCCATCAATGTATGTTTCATCTCCAAATGATACATTTAATCCTACTACTCCAATGTTATATTTTTCTATTATATCTTTATTTAAATCACACGAACTGTCTGTTATTATCTTTATTTTACTCATATTTTTCCCTCACTTTATACATATGAATTTTTTATCTATTTATTATTAACTATTTGCATTTTTATCAATCAGTCAGTCGACCGACTTATACGTTTATTGTACCTTCAGTTATTTAAAAAGTCAACAATTAAAAAACCGTTAACAGTAAGTATATTAAACATTCTTTGGTACAAAACTTAGCTTTATTGACAATAATTTTTTATAAGTTTATAATTAATTTATTAAAATGGGAATTGTATGCAGAAAGGTTGATTTTATGAAACCAAGTGGTATGAAAGAAAATATTTTATTAACTGCTACACAGTTAATAACAAAAAATGGTATTAAAAATACTAGTTTAGCAGATATTGCAAAAGCTGTAGATATAAGTAAAGGTACTCTTTATTATCACTATTCTTCAAAGGATGATTTAATATGTGACATTGCTAATATGCATTTAGAAATCATCACTAATACTGTTTTAGATTGTGTTCAAGGTGTTGAATCTGAAAATTCAAAAGATCAAATGATAAATCTTATACTAAAAAATATATCTTCTATTGAAGATCGTGGCCGCGTACATATGTATATTCTTTGTGAAGCAATAACTGGAAACGATACTTTAAAGGAGCAAATAAAAATCAAATACGTTGAATGGCGAGAAACTCTTAAAAATGAGATTTTAAAAAGTGGAACAAAAGATTCAGAATCACTTTCATTTTTATTAGTATCTATTGTAGATGGGTTAGTTGTTCAGGGTTTATTTAAAACGGAAAAAATACCATTTGAGAATATTGCTAATTTTTTAGTTAACCACTGGTGTTAATTTTAAACAGCCATCAAACTATTTTGTAAATTAGTCTGATGGCTATTTCTTAATTTATAAAATTATTTCAATTACTGTACCTTTTCCAATTTCGCTACTTATATTTATCTCACCATAATGTGCACTTACAATTTCTTTTGCTATAGCCATTCCAAGCCCTGAGCCTTTATGAGCTTCACCCGTATTAGTGCCCCTATAGTATCTTTCAAATATGTGCTTTAGCTCAGCTTCACTTATACCTTCTCCATTATCAAAAATTAGTATATGCACTTTTTCTTTTTGAAAAACGCTAACAGATATGCTTGTTTTTTCGCTATTATGAACCAATGCATTATATATAAGATTATTTATCACTCTTCTTATAAGAGTTTTATCTATATTGACCATTATAGATGGCTTACTTTCCTTAAATTCTATATCTCTTTCACTATATTTAGTATCATTAAATATATCTATAACGCAATCTTTCACTATATTTACAATATTAGCTTCTTCTTTATTGATTGATGATCTGTTATTTTTCAATTTCATTGTTAAATTTAAATCATCTACTAATTCTTTTATATAATCAGCTTTTTTGTTAATTATACTAGCATAATCTTTTATCTCTTCTGATGAGAAATCATAATCCTCTTCTAAAACTTCTGCATATCCTTTTATAGAAGATAGTGGTGTTTTTATATCATGAGAAATATTTGCAATCCAATCTTCTCTCATTTTTTCTACTTTTTTTCTTTCCACCTCATTATTTTTTAATCTATCAGATAAATTATTTAGTTTACCAAATACCTTAGCGTATATTCCATTTTCTTTATAATAAACATCATAATTACCACTAGATAAATCATCAACTCCGCTTATAATTTTTTTAACTGGTTTTGTAAGTCCCTTACTAAATATATATCCAAATATAATAGCTACAATAAAGTCCATAGCAATTATAGTAATGATAGCGTATTTTATAAAGTTTTTCATAACATCGGTTTCTGTTATAAATATAAACTTTTGTAACGCCCTCATAGGAAATCCTATTAAATAGGTATAATTATTATTATCTAAAGTTTTATCTCCTACTAATATTTGAGAACCACCTCCAAAGCCACTAGCATATTTATAACCATTTATAAGTTCTATTGGGGTGTGCTTTTCTTTAATATCGTTTGGCTTATTATAACTATATACTTCTTTGGAATTTTCATCTAAAATCTGTATCCACAACTTATTTTTGTCTAAATATTCTTTTCCTTTATTCTGTATTTGTAAATCTTTATTTTCATCAATTTGTATATATTGTTTAAACTCTCTCACATAATATTCAGCAACATAATTTCCACCGTACTCGTTCTGTGCGCTAATGCTATTATTAAACATCAAAGCAAATACTACTACTATATTTAATATAACTACTAAAGTCGCTACTATAGCTATACTTAAAACATATCTTAAGGTTAATTTCCACTTCATCGTCATAATTACTCATCCTTAAATATTAATTTATAACCTAATCCTTTTACATTTACAATATATTTAGGCTTAGACGGATTTTCTTCTATTTTTTCTCTAAGCCTTCTTATATGAACCATTATAGTATTGTCAAAACCTATAAAATCCTCTCCCCAAACTTCATCACAAAATTTTTCTTTACTTATTATTTGATTTTTATGTTTCATCATATATAAAAACATTTTGTATTCCTTTGGTTTTAAATCTATTATTATTCCATTTTTTCTTACTTCAATTTTTTCTTCATCTATTTCAAAAGGTCCAAATTTTATTTTAGTTTCTTGATTTTCTTTATTGATATCGTTTACCATCATATTTCTTCTAAGTTGAATTTTAACTCTTAAAGCAACTTCTCTTGGACTAAATGGCTTTGTTATATAATCATCCCCACCTATAGCAAGCCCCATTAATCGATCTAACTCCTCGCCCTTTGCTGACAAAAATAATATTGGTATATTAGAAGTTTTTCTTATTGTCTTACATATATCATAACCTTCCATATCAGGTAGCATTACATCAAGTATTGCCAATTCAGGATTTTCCTCTTTAAATAGCTCTATTGCCATTTTTCCAGTTTCAGCAGTATATATATTTTCAAATCCTTCTTTTTTTAATACCATTTTTAATAAATCTAAAATCTCAACTTCATCATCTACTATAAGTATTTTACTTTTTTTTATGTTAACGTTCATAATATCCTCCCATTTATTATCTTTACAACTTAGTATACCAAAAAAGGCTATTTCAAAATTTAATAATTTTATAATCAAGTTTAGAGAAGAACTTATTTTTAGTTCAATAACTAAATTACATAAAAACTATATTTTAAAATACCCTATTTATATTATCTTTCTTTTAAAAACACTTTCTTAGTTAAATTATAAAATATTACTAACCCTAATACTACGACAACGCCAAATACTATCCATGAACTTATAGGAGCTTTATATCTTATAAGTTGTTGACTATACATCCCCCATAAAGGTGTGTTCGTAAATACATATGCATTTTTAACCCAATTTTCTAATAAATATGCACTACCCATTAAGAGACCACCAAATATAAATGGTATTGCAGCTCCCTTGCTTATAGATGATAAAAACAATCCTAAACCTGCAAATAAGAATGAACCTAATATTATAGTTAAGCTAATTATTAATAACATTTGTAATACACTTATATCTACTCCACTATTTCCAAAATACCATAAACTCTTTAATTTTAAATTTAGTCCTTCAAATTTAAATTTCATCATAGCTTTTCCTACCATTAAAAATAAAATTGATAAATTTATTATACTAGCAGATATACCATTAGCTATAAACTTTCCTAAAACCAATTGTTTTTTCCCATTTTTACTAGCCCTTATAAGGCCATCCATATTAGAATTATATTCTAACACAAAGCTTCCTGCAAACATGCTAAACATAGCAAGTCCCATTATCGGTGCTAATCCATAATATTTAGAAAATACGTCTGCATAAACATCATTTAAACTAAACGTAGTACGTATTGAACTATATGCTAAAAATAATCCTAATGCCCAAAGTATAAATACTCCTGGCTTAAAGCTTTTCTTAATTTCCCATTTTATAACTGAAAACATGATTATACCTCCCTCGCATCTTCTAAGTCAAAGTAAAACATATATACATCTTCAAATCTTTGCTTTGTTATCTCTATATTTTCATAATTTGGTTTATTTTCACTTATAAATCTTATGCTTTTGTCTTCTATCCCTCTATTTATGTTTACTACTTTATATTTTTTTTGTATTTCATTTACAATACTTTCATCAGTTGTAGTTACTGTATATACTTTACCAGCCATATCTTCAAGTATTTGTTTGTGTGTCCCTTGAAGTAAAACTTTACCGTCCTTTATCATTATAGTTTCTTTTGCAACAGATTCTATATCAGATATTATATGTGTTGAAAGTATAACTATAGTGTCTTTACCTATTTGAGATAAAAGGTTTCTAAATCTAGTTCTTTCCTGTGGGTCAAGCCCTGCTGTTGGTTCATCTAGTATAAGAACTTTTGGATTATTTAAAAGAGCTTGGGCTATACCAACTCTTCTTTTCATACCTCCTGAAAATTTTGAAACTAGTTTGTTTGAAACTTCAGATAACCCAACTAACTTTAAAAGTTCATCAACTCTTTTTTTACTTGTATTTTTGTCCATTCCCTTAAGAGCTGCCATGTACATTAAGAAATCCTTAGCTTTAAAGTTTTTGTACGCATCAAAGTCTTGTGGAAGATATCCAACTAACTCCCTATAATTTTCATCTAAACTTTCTATATCTTTATTGTTATATAATATTTTTCCACTTGAAGGCTTTGTTATGGTTGCCATTTGCTTCATTAAAGTTGACTTACCTGCACCATTTGGGCCTAAAAGTCCATATACACCACTTTCTAATTTTAAGTCTATATTTTCATTAGCATTTTTATGCTTATATGTTTTAGTTACATTTTTTAATTCTAATACATTCATTTTTATTTCCTCCTAATAGTCCTTTATATAAATTTTTATTTTATTTAGTTAAAACTTTTTTAATACAATAAATATTTCCTAGTACTGAAACTAAGATTATTGCTACATACCCGCTTATACATAAACTGGATATGTCAAATGACTTTGATAAAATATTTATAGTTACATTATAAAACCCACTAATTTTACTCATTCCTATCATTACATCTACATAATTTCCTAAACTTACTAAAGTTAATACTGTACTTGGTAAAAACTTAAACATTGTTAGTATTTTTCCAATAGCTATAAAGCCAACAGACAGCCCTATAGATTTAACTGAGTTATTACTTACGAATGAACATAATAGGGATACAATTGATATTCCAGTTAACATTAATGTAGATGTTATCATTTTGCTTATAACATACTGGTTTATTGTCATGTTTTTAATTAACATTGCTACATCAGATATTCTATAAGCTTGTAAACTTCCATTTAAAGGCTGACCATATTGAATATAGGTTATTAAAGATGTACCTCCAATATATATACCATATAGTACTATAGGTAGAAATATTGCTATTGCTAACTTTGAATATAGTACTTTTTCTTTGTTTTTAGACGATAAGATAATACTTGAAACATTAGATAATTGCTCTTCTATATATAAATTTGAAGATATCATAACAATTATTATTGTCATTATAACAATGGACAGACCAAAATCTATTCTATGAGATAAGACCTTATAAAAATTAACATCCTGGTATTTAACCCCATTATCTAATTTAAGTTTTTCCTTTGACATATCACTTACTTCTTTATCAAGTGATATGGATTTAGACAAACTACTTATC
This sequence comes from Peptostreptococcaceae bacterium VA2, assembly GCA_000686145.1. GTDB lineage: Bacteria > Bacillota > Clostridia > Peptostreptococcales > Peptostreptococcaceae > Romboutsia_D. Next base: position 2,356,423 of record JMMB01000007.1, read on the forward strand.
TCTTCTACCTTACTTTTTAATTTTTCATTTGCAATTACTTCTTTACTTCTTTGATCTACGAAATATTCATTTTTACTTTCATTAAAATATTCATTTTGTGTTTCTAGCATTGGCTTCATAAAACTTATTTGTAAAAATAGTATTATCATTAAAACTAGTGCTATTATATTACTTTTATCTTTTGTTATTTTTTTTAGTTCCCATTTAAGCATTTTTTATTCTCCTTTCTCTTTATCATGGTATTAGTATATAACTTCAAGTTTAACTGATTATAAACTTAACCTTAAATAAACCTTAAATAAAAAAAATTATAAAAACCTGTAGATAAGTTAATCTACAGGTTTTTTATATTTCTATTGTACTTTCATCTATATATCTAAAATCTTTTCTTTTCTGTTTTAAATCATTAACAAGTTTTATTAACGTTAAATCTTTTTGCTTTGCTTCTATCATAACATCAAAATCTTTATCTACATTTTGTTTAGCAAACTCTAAAAATTCTATAAATGCATCTGCATCTATATAATCTGAATGTTTTCTATCATTTTCAAATTCCCTAGGACTAGAAAAATGTATTTTAGGAGGCAAACTTTCATTTTTCCATGTATCAAAAATTCTCCCTAATAAATCTTTTAAATGCTCACCTTCATTATTACAATTATAATGATGAACATCTAAAACCATCGGCAAATTAGTTTTCTCACATATTTCTAACACATCTTTAGCTGTAAAGCTTTTATCATCATTTTCAAGTATTAATCTATTTTTAATACGACTTGGAAACTTTTCTAGGTTATCTATAAATCTTTTTATAGATTGTTCTTTCCCACCTCTAGCACCGCCAATATGAATTACCATCTTTCCATCTTCATAATTTATATCTTCAAATATATCAACTTGAATATTTAAGTTTCTTATAGTGTTTTTGACTACATTTTCCTTATCACTATTTATTACATTAAACTGATCAGGATGAGCATCTATCCTAATATTGTTTTCTTTTATTATTTTACCAATATACTTAAAATCATCTTTAAAATATTTTCTAAAATCCCACATTACATCTGGATGTGTAGCTAATGGTATTAAATTTGATGTTAATCTATAAAAGTGTAAATTATTTTCAATATTATAGTTTAATATATGCTCTAATGCTTTTATATTTGAATACGTTACTTGTTTTAATTTTTTTAATCTTTCTTCTTCACTATTTATATTTATGTATCTTTTAAAAGTTACTGTACTTGATGAAGTTATTTTTTCTAAATTTAATGCTATTGCTACATATCCTAGTCTTACTTTCATTTTATTTTCTCCTTAATATTTTATAATCATATTTTTACTTTTATTAAGCTTTGCTATTCTTTAATTATTTAATTACATTTAAATATAATTTTGTGCTTAATATTTTTATTTATATAATATTTAATATTAACTTTTCATATATATGAACATGCTTGTTTTTAAGTATTTACTTTAACTTACGGGAGAGGACTTTATGCAAAAAACTATGAAACGAAAAAAATTAATAATAAACGCATTGATTTTAACTTTGACTACTGTAACTCTTGGATTTATAAACACATCTTTTAGAGTCTATTTATCTAATAAAATTGGGGCTGAAGGTATTGGCCTATATCAATTAATAATGAGTATACATATAATGACTTCTACGTTTGCAATCTCTGGTATTAGAGTAACTACTACACGCTTGATTGCAGAGGAGCTTGGACGGGGAAACTCTCAAAGAATAAAAAGCATCATGAAAAAGGCATTTATATACAGCTTATTTTTCTCTGTATTAACTGCTTTAGTTTTATATCAAGGTGCTGAATTTATCAGTATGAACTGGTTAGAAGACAGCCGAGCTATTATACCACTTAAAATATTGTCTTGCAGCTTACCTTTTGTTGGTATGGGGGCATGTTTTCATGGTTATTTTTATGGCATGAGAAAAGTTGTAAAAAGCATTACCTCAGATATTATTGAGGTTTCTACTTTAATGATAATTATATCATCATTTATAAGTATATACTTGCCTAAAGGCCTTGATTATACTTGCGCTTTAATATCAGTTGCTATATCACTTGCTATAATTGCTTCAACAGTATTTTGCTATATACTTTACAAATTTGAAAAGAAAAATATTAATAAAAATGCTTGTTGTAAAGGTTCATCTTATTCTTTAACTACTGTTTCTAAAATAGCATTTCCTATAGCTTGTAGTGCTTACATTCAAACAGGACTTAAAACAGTTGAAGATATTCTTATACCCGGTGCTCTTAGACAATTCGGTGCATCAACATCATCATCTTTATCTACTTTTGGTATGATTAAAGGTATGGTACTTCCTATATTATATTTTCCATCAATATTTTTAGCCTCATTTTCAACACTCATAATTCCGGAGATATCTGAAGCTAAGGCACTCAACCAAATTAAAAGAGTAAATAATATTATAGGGAAAGTTTTTAAATTCACTTTATTAATTGCTATATTTGCATCTGGATTGTTTATAATATTTTCTAATGAACTAGGCTTAGCTATATATCATGATACTGAGGTAGGATCTATGATAAAAATATTAGCACCACTTATACCATTTATGTATTTAGATAGAGTTGTTGATGGAAGTTTAAATGCACTTGATCAACAAATGAGTACCTTAAAGTATAACTTAATTGACATGGGTGTTAGGATATTTTTAATCTTATTTTTGATACCTCGAAATGGTGTAACAGGATTTATTATAGTATTATTTGTTGGTACTTTACTAAATTCACTTCTTAGCATAAATAGATTATTAAAAGTTACTAAATTAGAATTTCTATTATTTGATTGGGTCTTAAAACCTATGTTTTGTGTGGCTTTATCTGGTTATTTTGTGAAATTAAGTTTTGATTATCTTCAAATTACTACTATGATTATATCTCAAGTTCTTTTAGTTGTTTTATTTTATTTCGTTTTACTTATTATTGTAGGTTGTATTAAAAGAAACGATATAATGTGGTTTTTAGATGCGTTTAAAAATGATATTAAATCTGATAAGCTAAGTGATTTAGGATTATTTAAACGTTTTTAGTTAAATTTTTAATATAAATATAAAAAAGAGCTAATCTCTATTTTATTTTGAGATAGCTCCTTTTTATGTTTTTAATTTATATCTTCTAAGAATTTAACTATATTTTTATATGTTATATTCATTTGTTTTTCACTAGTTATTATAGCTTCATTATCGCCTCTTTGAAGCCCATAATCTCCAAATTGAGAATGATTTGCCCCTTCTACTTCTACATATGTTGTGTTTTCAGGTAATTTTTCTCTTGATTTAATAAGATCTTTAAAGTTAACTACTCCGTCTTTACTTCCCCATATAGATAGCACATCTTTACCCATTTTTTTTAAGTTATCATTCATAGGATAAGATGCTAAAAGGACTACTCCATCTACCATATTGTTTTTAGATGCAAAATCCGATGCTGCAACACCCCCTAAAGAGTGCCCACCTACTACCCAATGAGTTATATCACGGTAATCATTCATAACCTTTTCAGCTTCATTTTTGCCAAGTAACGGTATATTAAAAGGTGCCTCAATTATTACAACTTCATAGCCTTTTTCAGCTATTTTTTCACAAAACGGTGCATATGCCTCTGGTTCTACTTTAGCGCCGGGATATAATATAAATCCTTTTGTAGCTTCTACATTTTTTGGTGTAAACGATATGTAATCATTTATTTTAACGTCTACATTTTTATTGCTTACCAATGCAGCCTTTGCAGTTTCTTTTGGTGAATACGTTTGAGTTAACCATATGAAAGTTCCTAATACAGCTATTACAGCACTTATACCTATTCCTAATAATAACTTTCTCTTTATATTCGATTTCTTCTCATTTTTCTCATTAATTTCTTCTACTTTATCAACAAATAACGGTCTTTGAAGTTCCATTGTTATACTAAAAGTATCCTGCTCTGCATTTTCCTTTACATCTATATCTTCACCCATATATTACCTCCGTCACTTTAAAATACTATTATAGTTTATCATATTTGAGATAATTTTTCACTAAAGTAAATGTTTTAAATTTTTTATTTTATGCAAGTATTTTTTCATTTTTTTTATTTAAAACATTTAAACTATGAAGTAGATTTTTATAAACAATTTTATTTTTTAAATCCTCACTATGATATATTTCCTCTAATATTCTATTTCTTGCTTTTTGATGATTTTCATCTTTAAATATATAATCAATATCTTTAAGTATTTTTTCTACGTTATTATCTTTAATTTTATTTTCCTTTATATTAATATATAAACTATATAGGTTATTTGTTAAATGTTTTTGTTTTTTTATAAAATGTTCTTGGTTATGATCTTTGTACATTTCATTTATTTGTAGTAATTTTTTTTCGATTAATACTGGAATCAATAATAAATTTTTTATTTTATAAGAATTGTTTTTGATTTTTGCATACATATTAACTTCTGTAAGTTTAAAATAATCCATTATAAACCCTGCTATAGATGTTGCTAATCCCACTTTTAATGCATAAGAAAATTTCAATGAATCCTTGTCAAAGTTTCTCTTATACACAGACATAGTTTTAAACTTACCTGGTGCTTCTGAGTTATTTTTATATGTTTTTTTATTTTCATATATGCTATGTTTTTTATATTCATTTAAATATTTGTGTACATTTTCTAATTCATTATAAAATTCATATAAATAAATATCTTCTATGTTTTCTGTTTCAAATTTATTTTTTATTTCTTCATATTTATTTATATACAACTTCAAGTTTTTTATTTCTGATTTTATAACACTTAGTAGCTTATCTTTATTATAATTATCTTTATATAGCAAATTAGTACTAGCTTCATTTTCTTTTATATAAGAATCTAATATTTAACTTATTCTTTCTAGAGATAATCCAACACTTGATTCTAACTTTTCAACCTTTACTAATAGTTCATCACAAGTATTTATAAGTATTTTTTTACTACTTTTTTCAAGCTTATTTTTATTTACTATAAATTGCATAATCATAATAAATATAGCTATAAAATTCAAGATTAATCCTGCCAACATATTTTGAGCAGCAAAAAATGATAATACACCTAGTAATATATTTATTCCCAGTAAGTTAAATGTATTTTCAAATGGTAATATTGTTAAATCTCTTTCTAATAACATTAATGCAGCAGTTATAACAGTTACCCCTATAAGAGTATTTTGCCTACTAAATAATTCTATAAATGTATTTATAAATATACACCCTCAGTCTTTTATTCTTTTCTCTTTTCATTTTCCTTAATATGTAAACAAACTTTCTTAATTTAACAAATTTTTTATATAAAAATAGATTACTAAAGTTTTATCAACACTTAATAATCTATTTTTATTTACTCTTTTTATTTACTATTTTTAATTATTCACTTTTAATTTAGTCATTTAAAATAAATTATCTCTATTTGTAAAAAATTTAATTCCCTCTTTTATAGATCTATCCATTTCTATAGAAAAGTCTGCACTTGTTTTTCTATTATATATTAATTCGCCAAAACTATCTGCGTTAAATAGACTTGTCTTAGGCATATTTTTTTCTTTGTTTTTAAACATTTCTTTTAACTCATCTTCATTTAATTTCTTATATTTTTCATCAAACACAACGTATTCTTTATCAAATCTATCTATATATACTCTTTTCATATTTTCTGGGTAGTAGCCAAGAGTTATCATAGCAGCTGGAAAAGTATAATCAGGCAAATTCAAAAGCTTTTTATGTTCTTCATAATTTTCCATTATATCCCCTATGTAACAACTTCCTATATCTAGGCTTTCTGCTGCCAATACTGCATTTTGACACGCTATTAAAGCATCATTTATTGATAACATAAAATCATTCATTCCTAAAGACTTTATATTTTCAATATTACACAATTTAAAGTAATCATACCATTTTTGCATATCTGCTAAAAATATAAGAATAACTGAAGCTTTTTTTATAAATGGCTGATTATCACAAGTTATACTTAGCTTTTCTTTTGTTTTTTCATCACTTATTTTTATAATAGAATACATCATCATATTTCCCGCAGTAGGTGCTTTTATAGCGCTTTCTAAAATTATATCTAAATGCTCTTTGCTTATTTCTTTTTCTTGATATTTTCTTAGTGATACTCTGTTATTTATAGTTTTTATAATATCATTCATCCTAATCCCCCTTTACCTATAATAGTATAGGGTATTTTATGTATATGTCTATCTATTTTCATATATAAAATAAGTGTAATTGCATCAAATTTTTCACATATAATTTTTTTAGATACATATCTTATTGCAATGTAATAATATGTAAAACAATGAAGGGATTTAAAATAAAATATAGAAAATATATAAGTTATAGTAAAAACAACTTTAAAAATTTCAAATTATTATTTAATAAAAGGAGCATATTTATGAAAACTAATTACAAAGTTGCATATGATAATGAGTGGGAAAAGTTAAAAGAAAAAGATCCTAAAGATATTGTAGATAAATTAGGTGTATTATATTGTAGCGATAAAAAGCAATTTACAGTTACATTTTTAAATGAGGAATACATTTTAGATTATAATTATGAAACTATATACAAAAAAGATAGTAAAACGCCTTTAAATATAGGTGCATCTATAATGATACTTAACTACCTAACATTTTCAAAGACATACATGAATACATCTAACGAATGGGTAAGTCTTAAAGAAATACCAAATGGTGGTGCATTGTTTTATCCAGCTTTTTACAAAAGTGCAATACTAGAACTTATTAATAAATTTGGTTCTAATTGTGAAAACTTTGTACAATGTTCAAGTAAAATAGGAGGTATACCTGCAGGTTTTGCAGATAAATCCTTTGTTTTTAAAGTACTTCCTAAAATTTCAATTTGCATAGCTATTTGGGAAGGCGATGAGGAAATATCACCTAATTGCACTATACTATTTGATCCTTCTATACAGTATCTAGTTCATATTGAAACAGTAATAGCACTTGGAGGATATGTAGCAGATACATTAGTCAATATGAATTTATAAAAAAAATTTATATAAATCATTACATATTAAAAGAGTATCTTAAAATTATTTTAAGATACTCTTTATTTTAAACTATTTTTGGAAATCTACTATTTCATCTTTTTCTAAAGTAACAGTAGTTTCACTTAATATTGTATGTGATATAACATTACCTTTTCTTATTGAGTAGTAAACTGGAACTTGTCTTCTTACAGCATCATATCCGCTCTCTGCTGGGTAATATTATTAAGTTTCCTGGCTTTCTTATCTCTATTCCATATTCATCTTGTATGTTTAATGTTCTTGCACTATTATTGCTTATTAAATCTATCGAATCATTTATTTGACTATAACCCATTATCTGGCAAACATTAAGTCTCATATGAAGTACTTGTAGCATGTTACCAGTTCCAAGTGGATACCATGGGTCAAATATATCATCATGCCCAAAACAAACGTTTAGACCACTCATTTTTAGTAATCTAAATAACTTATATGCATAAGCCCCATTGTATGAATGCATTGCTGTTGTATGACTTGCAGTTACTTTTTCACCCATATGATTTTCTAAAGCTTTAGTTGCTAATACTTCTATAAATCTTGATTGCTCATCATCTATTTCATCACAGTAAACATCTATTAAAACATCATATTAAATTCCCTATAAATACTGCACCCATAAACTTATTCATACTTAAGCTTGTACCCAAAGTTACTCCAGCCAACATACTAGCTGAAAAGAATGTAAACCCTAACATAACAACTAACATAGGGAATAACCCTTTTTTTACACTATTTGGTATATCCTCTAGTGAATAGTCATGATCTTGATGTTTTTTACTCATAATTATGTTCTCCTTCATATTATAAGTACCTAAAAAGAAAAACCCCTTGCGAGCAAGAGGTTTCGTAAGATGATTAAGAATCACAAAGTAAATTTCATTATAAATTTACTTTTATTATTCTAATCACTTCTTTTTATAATTTTCTTCCGAAAACCTTTCCAGCTTCTCTGAACTGGATTAAAGGTACTATTATTTTATTAATCAAAAGATAACATCAATGTCGGATTTTGTAAACGAATTTTTCATTTTCATATATCACCTTATTTATAAATATTCATACAACTTAATAATTTTATTTTTTTAGTAATTCTTCTATATCACTTTTTATTTTTAACGGTGATACTGTAGGTGCATATCTTTTTATTACATTTCCATTGTCATCTATTAAAAATTTAGTAAAATTCCACTTTATTTCTTTTCCTAATATTGATTTAGACTGCTCTTTTAAGTATTTATATAATGGATGAGCATTTTGTCCATTTACATCTATTTTTTCAAACATATTAAAAGTAACTCCATAGTTTAACTGGCAAAATTGATGTATTTCATCATTACTTCCTGAGTCCTGTTTTGCAAATTGATTACAAGGAAAACCTAATATTTCAAAACCTCTATCTTTATATTCTTGGTAAAGTATTTCTAAATCTTTAAATTGAGGAGTTAGTCCACATTTACTAGCAGTATTTACTACTAAAACTACTTTCCCGCTATACTCTTTCATGCTTACTTCTTGTCTGTTCATCTTTGTCGCTGAAAATTCATAAAAATTCATATATATTATCCTCTCATGGTTAATGTTATTTTTTATTTTTTATATATCTTTATATATACCTCTATTATACAGCTTCTAATCTTGTTTTTTATTTATTTTTAAAAAAGTATTACCAATATATAGGCAATATTTTTTTCTATTTTTATAAATTAAGTACTTCAAGTATCTCTTTATTTATACTTTCAGACAAGCTTTTATATAAGTTTCTTTTTAATAAATCCTTGTGTTTTATACTATTTGTTTGAAAGTATTTCTTTATTAATGGAAGTCTGTTTTTAGGGTCATTCATAACCTTATATGCAACTAACCAATCTTCAAGTGAAGTTAAATTAACTTTAATTTCGTCTATTACTACATTATCTACAATAGCATCTTCATCTAAAATAAAGCTGTATATATTATCATTAAATAGTGCGATTTTAAAGCCACCCATGAATTCTATTTCTATATCATCTACTATATATCCAAAAAATTCCTCCGTTCTAAATGGTTCCTTAGATGGTGAATTTCTACTTGTACCTATTTTATTCATAATATCTTTTATTTTACTTGCATCTTTGGGGTCTATTAATATATCTATATCGTTTGGCTTGTCTACTAATCCATGAAAATATAATAATACCGAGCTACCAACTGCCCAAGTACAATTTGATTCATTTAATAATTTTGCTACTTTTTTTAATACATCTAAATTCATATTGTTTTATCCTTTCATAAAGTTACTATATATTTAAATCAATATTTTATAATGACTATTTTAATATTATATCATTTTGAGTACTGTTTAAACTAATTATCATGTTTCAAGTTTATTTTATAGATATGCTTTTTAACTAAGGCTCTAATTAAATAAAAAAAATAGGTGTATAATTACACCTATTTTCCACTATAATTATAATTTATTTTGTATAAAATTCATAGTCATTTATATTCATTGGTGATAAATAAAGTCTCTCACTTATTAGTTTTTGATAATGCATTATTTTATCTCCCCATATTATTATTTATATAATGTATTCAAATTTTGAGATAAAAATCACTTTTAAAATATTTGAGAATGAATGTAATTATTTTACTTGATAAATATAAATACTACTAAAATTACATTTTATCTAACCCTAGCCCAAATATATAAAATACTAATAAGAATAGGCTAAGACTAATAGTAATTTTGTTTTTAAAGTCCGATTTGATTTTAAATTTACTAATTACTTGATATAGTCCTATACAAACTCCACTTATAATCGCTAAGATCCAAAGAATATCAACTACCAACGGAGGAACAATTAAATTAGTTATTATCGGTGATAAGAAAACAATTATAAAAATGCACTGTAGTGCTAAAGAAATATATAGCATGATTAAAATTCTCCCCTCACATATATTTTTTTCTACGTTTATAACTATATTACTACTTGTAAGAGATTTTGGCTATTGATGGTCTATATTAGCTTTTACGATTTATTTTAATTCTTCAATAAATTATAATGTTAATCTATAAGTTGCTTAGAGGATATTAAATAAATATATAAAATTATGGAATAAAATTTTTTTTCTACTATGGCAAGGTCAATTAGTATCAGTTTTTTGAGATGCTCTATATTCAATGGCTTTAGTTACAATCCCTAGAATAATACTAGGTCCTTTTGCTTGAGTTATAGTAGCTAAATCTGATAGGAAACGATTAATTATTTTAGGAGATATAGTAAGGGGTATTAGCATGTTACTTATTGCTTTTGCAGCAATAGGTGGCTTTTTAAACATTTGGATGGTAATGTTGATGGGAATTATACTTGGGATATGTTCATCTTTCTTTAATCCTTCAATACAATCTGTGCTTCCAGAATTAGTACCTAAAGAAAAATTAATTAAAGCAAACTCATCTTATCAAATAGCTACTACTGGTGCAGATATAATTGGCCAATCTATTGGTGGGTTTGTATATACATGTTCCCGCAAATTGGACATTTTATGAATCTAAATCTAACTAGTAACTTCACGTTTGCGGGACATTTTCATTGAAATTTTTTTAATACAAATTGATACTTTCTCAAATCAATCTTTCATCGTTAATGATTATGTATAAGCATTATTATTAACGATGATCTTTTCCAGCATAATTAGTAGCTATAATTTTAAATACACAAACACTATTTACCATCTTTTCATCAAATGAAAAATCATTTCCAGTCTGGTGTTTCATAAGTGCAGACAAAGCTACTTTTTTTTCTTCAACATCATCAATAAATACAGCCTTCCCATTACCAATAATGCTTTTATATGAATATCCATATTGGCAAGCTGCATCAGCTGTAATAAGTTTATGTTCGCAATCCATTTCAAAACATACATCATTATTCTCTTTTACTGAACTAATTTTTCTGCCTTCCTTTGCACTATGGAAAAACAACTCTAATTTATTATCTTCATATGCATAACCAAAATTCAGTGGCACAATATAAAGCCCATCTTTATCTTGCATACCAACTCTACAAACTTTACACTGGGCAATGATTTCCATTAACTCGTTTATTTTAGTTACTTCTCTGTCTTTTCTTCTCATTTTAATAATACCTCTCTAAATAAATTTATAATTTTATTGCTTTAGTTGCAATATATGTATCTATATGTTTATCTAATAGGTCTCCATCAGAATTATCTTCATAAAAACCACCTATCATAAACCCTGCATCAATTTGACCCCCAATTTGAATTTTTAATGAATGCCCAAACTCTAAGGTATCCTTATTTTGAATTCGCTCTTGTAATTGATTTTTAGGAAGTTGTTCTATATCAGAATATGGGATACTATTTCTTAAAATTAATTTATTATTTTTTTCCCATTCATACAAGTCAAAAATATACATAAGAGGATTTCCAAATCCAGATACTAAAACTCCACCTGTTTTTAATACTCTATAAGATTCCTTCCATACTTTTTCTACATTATCTATAAAACAGTTAGAAACCGGATGGAAAATAAAATCAAAAGTTTCATTATCAAATCTTGATAAATCTCTCATGTCACCTTGTTCTAAATTAATAGTCAAATTATCTCTCTCAGATACCATTTTATCTTTATCTAGCTGACCTTTGCTGTTGTCAAACACTGTAACATCACAACCCAATGCAGAAAATATAGGTCCCTGCTGACCTCCTCCAGAGGCAAGACAAAGTACTTTTTTTCCTTTTATATTTCCAATCCATTTTTTAGGGATAGGTTTTGTTGGAGTTAGTAATAATGTGTAGTTTCCTTTTTTAGCCATTTCTACTTCTTCTGAACTTATAGGTAATGTCCATTTATTTCCTATCTTAACTTCGTTATTCCAAGCAATTTCATTTTGTTTTCTTATATCCATTTTATAAAATTCCTTTCATAAACACTTATTTACACTTAATTGTAGTCTTGTCTATAACTAAAATCTATAAAAATTGATATTGAAATGCTTAATCAAATGTAATGTTGTTCTAAATGTAGTTTTTATTAATCTATTTTGTTTTTCGATAAATAATATAGAAGATAATGATATACTATTTATTTCTAACATTTATAGCTTAGATTTTTCATAATATATATTGTAATATAATTAGTTTAGAGATGAAATATGAGTTTTGTAAATTTAATAGTATACTAAATTATGTATGTTCTTTTTATACCTATATTAACTACACTCCATGAATTAGGTCATGCAATTTTAGCTTTAATATTTACCAATGATATGGTAAGTATTTCTATTGGAAATTCTAATTCAAATAAAAAAATAAAGTTTCGTAGATTAGTGATTAATATTAATGGATATAAATCACTAATCTACGTATCTTATGGATGTGTTAATTGGAAACCACTAGATAGTAAATTAAAATCAATTTTAATGATTTCAGGAGGTCCAATAGTATCTTTATTAATTTCATTATCATCATTTATTTGTTTATATAAGCTAAATATACCATATTTATTAATTATAATATTTAATGGTATACTTATGTTTAGTTTTATTCAATTTATAATGACGATTTTGCCTATTAAGTATAATTCTAAACCCTATATTGGCTTTACAAGTGATGGATATAAAATATTACAGTAGTTAAAAATTTGACTACAATAAATAAATTAAAGCATCTAGTAAGTATACTAGATGCTTTTAAAATCTCCCTTAAGTTAACTCTAATACTTAGTTATTCTTCATCAATAAATTCAAATAAATTTTCAACTGTTGTGTTATAAATTTTTGAAATATCTATAGCTAACTTCAGAGAAGGATTATACTTATCATTTTCTAAGTGAACAATAGTTTCATGTCTTACACCCACTAATTTTGCTAGTTCATTTTGATTCATAAGAGCTCTTTCTCTATGCTCTTTTATATTTGTTTTTAAAGTAGGCACTTATTTATATATCCCCCTTCTATCAAAGTATATAAATAAACTTAATCTTAATATTGATAGTATAAACACTATTGCAAAAATCATTATACCTATATTTAAATTTGATATAGATACATGTTGACTATATGAAGTTCCAAAATATATACCTATTATCATAGCATTATATAGTATAACCCCAGTTATTATATTATTAACTTTAGCTAATATGTTTTTTGATAATTCATCAATCACATCATTGTGTTTTTTATTATAAATCCAAAACGCGCCCCAAATTATTAGCGAAATTATAATAGAAAAAAATCCTGTTTCATTACCTTTAAGTAAGTATTTTTTTGTTAATACATTACCAAATAAATAAGTTATAGCTATTAACTCTGAAATAAGTTGTGACTTAACACCATATTTTGAATTAGACATATAAATTCCTCCTTGAAAAGTTATACTAAGAAATAGTCAATCTACCTTAAATGTATTTTTAGAGTATATTTTTTCTATTCTTGAAATTTAGGAGCCTTAAAACCAAATTTACATGAACAGATAAATATAATTAAAATAGTAATTATATTTATAGCCGAAGATATTTCCTCCATATATACAAAGTATTTAGATAGTATAAAACCTATGCCATCAATAAGCCACATAATTCCCATTATTATATTCATTCTCACATTAAATTTCAAATAACCTTCTTTATCTTTAATCTTTTCAACTTTAACTATATTGTTTTAAATTAGATTTATATCTTTACTTCGTTTTAATTTAAATGCTAAGTTTATAGTCATCGCTCCTACTATAATTAAAGTTACCCCACAAATTAACTTAAACATCTCTTTCACCATCCTTTTTATTATCTAATCAGAATAGCATATTATATAAGTTTTTTGTCGAATTTGGACTGAAACCTATAAATCATGGACTAAAATAACAACTTATTTCTAAATTTACCAACGCGATAATTATTTAAATCAAAATTCTTTATTTAGATTAAATACAAAAACTGATAAGAGATTTTCTTAAAAATAAAGTATAGTATCTAATTATAATTAGACACTATACTTTGTAAAATCAAGTTCAAATTTATATATATATTCCCCTCCTCAATATTATATATTAAAACATGGCATCTAAAATTCATTTTTATTGTCCCTCAAACGTGACAAATTATAATATGATTTTATCAAAATTATTTATAGCTAGCGATTATGTATTTAGATATTAAATAGGGTAAAATATCGTATTTAATAATTTATATGTAATTATTTTCCAGTTACTTTTCCATTAATATCTAATAAAATGAATGTAATTGACTAATTTATTTATGGAGGAATGTAATGAAAAGTAATTCTAAAGATTTATCCACAGGCATAGAACGTACTATTGACGACTTAGGTAGACTTGTTTTACCAAAAGAAATGAGAAATGCATTAAATTTCCAAAAGAATCAAGTGGTAAAAATACAGTTATTTAAAAATTATATAAAACTTGAAAAAAGTATAAGTACTTGTAGTTTTTGTGATAGTCAAGAAGATATTATCTATTATAAAAATGTTCCTATTTGTGAAAACTGTTTAAATGAAATAATTGAGGAGTTTAATAAATAAAATAATAAAAAACAAAAAAGAGTAACTTAAACATGCTTCCTTTATGGTAGACAATTAAAATAATAAAACTGTACACTTAACCCCATTAGGTACACAGTTTAAATAGCCTACTTTAAAGGGAGCAGTTCACAATGCAATTAAATATTGGGGAAATTATATATAAATTAAGAAAAGAAAAAGGCGTAACTCAAGAGGTTCTTGCCAATACGGTAAGAGTATATATAGCTGCTGTATCAAAATGGGAAAGTAAAAATTCTTATCCAGATATATTCAATTGCTAGATTTTTTAATACTAGGATAGATATGCTTTTAAGCTATGAAATAGAAATTTCTAATCAAAAAGTTATGGAGCTTATGAAAGAATGTGAAACTATATTTGAAAAAGATAGTGTTGAAAATGCAATAAGGGCTTGCGAAGATTATAGCCTTAATAATCCCCTACTATTTGATGGAATAGAGCTATTTGAAGGAGTTCAGTTTAAAGAATATTTTATATTAAGTTTGAAAAAACTATTAATAAATGATGATAGATATAAATTCATAAAGGATAATGAAAGATATAAAAATATGGTTAAAAAATTAGAAAATAATAAAATGCTTAAAAATGATTGACTATAATAAATAAATTAAAGCATCTAGTATACTAGATGCTTTTAAAATACCATTAAATTAACTCTAATATTTAGTTATTCTTCATCAACAAATTTAAATAAACTTTCAATTGCTGTGTTAAAATTTTTTCTGAATTTATACTAAGAAACAATCCATCTACCTTAAATATAAGTTTATATGAACATATAAATATACTTAAAATAATAATTATATTTATTCTCATATTAAATTTTAAATATCCTTCTTTGATTTTTAATTTTTTAAACTTTAATCATATTTTATTTAATTAGATATATTTCCATCAATAATCTTTATAATCCTATCTCCACAATTTGCAACGCTATTATCATGTGTAATCATTACAATAGTATTGCCTTTCTCCTTTAATTCTTTAAATAGTTCTAAAACTTCTTTACTCGTTTGTGAATCTAGCGCCCCTGTTGGCTCATCGGCTAAAAGTATTGCAGGGTTAGAAACCAACGCCCTAGCTATAGCAACCCTTTGTTGTTGACCACCTGAAAGTTCATTTGGCTTATGTTTTAATCTCTCCCCCAAACCTACAAGTCTTAACTTTTCAATAGCTTTTTCTTTAGCAATCTTCCTATCTACACCTCTTATTAAAAGTGGCATCATTACATTTTGAATAACACTATATTTAGGTATTAGATGATATTTTTGAAATATAAAACCTACCTTTTCATTTCTAACTAAAGCTAACGAATTATCATCTAAGCTAGCAATATCTTTTCCATCCAATATATAACTTCCATCATCTAAGTTATCCATACAACCTATAATATTCATGAGTGTTGATTTACCTGAACCAGAAGGACCTAGTATAGATACAAACTCACCCTTTTTAACTTTTAAATTTATATCCTTTAGCACATGTAATTTTTCATTTCCTATATCATAGGACTTATTCACGTCTGATATATCTATAATATTATTCATAATTTAATTCCTATGATATTACATCTACTGATAATACAGTAAGATTTTCTGACTTATTATCATCAACTGATAGTCTTAAATATGTTCCTTCTTTTATAGCTGATAAACCTTCTCCGCTTCTAGCTGATAATATATTTATCTTTATCCCTGTTGGTATAGTTATATTTTTTAATTCGCCTGTAAACTCTAATTCTACTAATGGTTCATTCTTTGCTATATCTCCAACAGACACTTTCCCTCCATCTTTTTTCTCCATAGCTGGAGTTAAACTAGCTGCTGGTGTCGATTCTTTTTTTTCTTCTTTTGTCGGTTCTTTTTCTTCTTTTTCTATCCCTGCTATTTCTTTATCTGGGTTTTTCGCTAATTCAAACTCTATTTCATTTCCAACTATGCTTTTTACCTTACCATAGATAGCTTGTTCTTCCTTATTAGATTTATTTTCTAATACCTGCTCATTTTTAGTATTTTCTTTTTTAACCTCTTTCTTTTCTTCATTTCCTGAGCTACAAGCTGTAGCTCCTAATGCTAATGATATAACTAATCCTAATAATAATGGTTTTTTCATAATAACTTCTCCTTTTATTTTAATTTATTCATAACTTAATGCTTCTACAGGTTTTAATTGTGATGCTTTGTATGCTGGATATATTCCAAATACTGTTCCTGTTATAATTGCAAATAATAATGCTATTATTTGTCCATCTATTGTAAATAAAACTGGTACCCCTAGGTACTTTGTTAATGGCATTAATAAGTAGCTTAATATTATTCCACAGATTCCTCCAAAACTACCTATTAATACAGATTCAAGTAAGAATTGAATTAATATATCTTTGCCTGAGCTTCCTAGAGCCTTTAGTATACCTATTTCTTTAGTTCTTTCTTTTACCGATACAAATAATACATTCATTATGCCTATACCTCCAACTATAAAAACAATAGTTGCTACAGACATTAATAGTACATTCATAGTTTTTGATGATGCTAATGCTGCTTCTATTTTGCTTCCTGCATCTTCTACTTTAAAATTATTAGCGCCCTCATCAAATATATATTCTAGAGAACTTTGAACATCTCTTATCCCATTTTCAACCTTATTTAAATCTTCAACTAAAGCAACTCCTTGAGGTATATAAGTTTTTTCATCATATACATGCTTATATGCTGTTGAATATGGTATAAAAATACTTTGATCTGGACTTACTCCTTGAGCTCCATCCCCTTTTCTCTCTAAAACACCTATTACTTTATATGTTTTTCCATTTATTTTTATAGACCCTCCTATAGCACTTTCTGAATCACTAAAATATTGCTGAGCTAAACTATCTCCTAATACACAAACTTTATCTTTTCCTTCTTGATGCTCATTATTTATACCTTCTCCAAATTGTATATTAAGCTTATTTATATCACTAAATTCATCAGTAACTCCTACTACCGACTCAAACCCTTCCTTAGCTCCAACTTTTATCTCAGTAGTACCTACTACGCTTAAAGCCACTTTACTTATGTTGTTTGAATCTTCACGTATTGTTTGCATTTTTTCTTCATCTAAAGGAATAATATCTTTTATATCTAAACCTGGATTTTCATAATTAAGATTTATATAAATACTTCCTGCACTCAATCCTTCAAACTGCTTTTTTACATCTTCTTCTCCACCTTTTCCGATAGCGATTACCATTATAATAGTTGCTGTTCCTACTATAATTCCAAGTGATGTAAGAATTACCTTAAATTTATTTTCAAGCAGGTTTATAAGCGTAATATTAATTATCTCCTGAAGCTTCAAAACCTCCCACCTACCTTTCTTCTATTACAACTTGGCCTTCTTGTAGCCCTTCTAATATTTCTGTAACCTTACCATCAGAAAAACCTGTTTTAACTTCTACTTCTTTTATTTTATCATTTTCTTTCACTTTAACTATTTGCTTATTATCTTTCATTATTATTGCTTTGTTTGGTACTTGTATTACATTTTCTTTACTTTTTATTAAAAATTCAATTTCAGCAGTCATACCTTGATATATGTCTAAACCTTTAGTATCTAGTTCAGCAACTACTTTATAGTCAACATCTTCACCTTGACCTGAACTTACATAACCTTTTTCTTTTACAGTACCATTGACCTCAATATCTGGATAGGCTTCAAAAGTTACTTTAACTTCTTGATTTTCTTTCACCCCTATAATATCTGTTTGAGATAATAAAACGTCTAAGTATATTTTATCTTCCTTTCCTATAACTACAATAGGATTTGATGCTGTTGTAGCTCCTCCTAATTCACCCTTTATATCTAAAACTACTCCATCATTTTTAGCATATACATACAACTTATCTAAATCTGATTTTAGTTTTTTAATTTTTTTATCTATTTTATTTACTTCATCTTGTGCCAATTTGATTTGTGAATCTATGGAAACATCATCCGGTGCATTTTTCTTTTGAGCTTTTAATTGATTTAGTGTTTCTAATTTAGTATCTTTTTCTACCTTTGCTTCTTCTATTTGCAAATTAATTTCTTTATCTGATAATTTTGCTAATGTAGCTCCCTTTTTTACTTTATCACCTTTATTTACATATATTTTTTCAATATTTCCACTAACTTCAAAACTATGATCAATGCCCTCTAACTTGGCTGCTCCTGCTCCTTCTATTCCCACTCTTATATCATCAACTGCAACTATGTGTTCTTTATCTTTTTTTATAGGTTCTTCATCCTTAGGTTTAGCCATTAATTTTATAGCTCCACCTATCACACAAACACTTAGTGCTAATGCTATTAGTTTCTTTTTTGCTAACATACTATTCCTCCAATTACTCTGTTGATTTCTTATGCTTTAACTATACTAAAACTAGTATAAAGATTCTGTTAAGAATTTTATTTATTATAAAAATTTTTATATAGTGAAATTACTTATATGTAAAAAGCACCCTATATAGATTTTTGTCTATTATATAGGGTGCTTTTTAATTATTATAATTTTTTAACTAATTCTATCTACACTAATTACTTGACCTTGTTCATAATTTGTAATATCATTTTCCTCATCAGACTCATAAATTCCTATCCTTACGTACTTTACTTCATTTATCTCCTTTGGTAGCATATTAGTATTTTTACCTATTAAATCAATACTCATATTTTCTCCGATTTCTTTTAATTTAGAGGTATCTATATCTAAATCATCATTATATCCTTTATCATCATAATCTTTTGGTGTATCAATAAGCGTAACTTCTATTTTAGTTCCGTCAACACTTGAAACTTTACCAAATTTATATCTTACATTTTCACGTGATAACCTTACTACTTCGTCATCAAGTACTTTCATCTCTTCATATGTAGCATATTTCTCTTCTTGTTGTTCTTGTTTAATTTTAGGATCTTCTTTTATTTGTTCTTTGTCAGATTGACTACAAGCTGTTAAGCCTAAACTCATACATAATACAGTTCCTAATAGTAGTGTTTTTTTCATAGTTATATCCCTTTCGTTCTTATATATTATTATATTTAACTCAATAATAGCGAAATGAGTATAAAGTTTCTGTTAAGAAATATTAATTATATGGAATTTTAATAATAAATTTACTTCCACTGTCATAACTTTCAACACTTATATTTCCTTTATGTTGATTTATTATAGTTTTTACAATTGAAAGTCCAAGACCCGAACCTCCTATTTTTCTAGATCTAGACTTATCCACTCTATAAAAAGGTTTAAATATATTTTCATAATCTTCTTCTTTTATTCCTACTCCACTATCTTCAATATCTATATTTATAAAATTATTATCTTTATTTAAATAAATCTTTATATATCCATTATCACGATTATATTTAATGCTATTTTCTATTAAATTATAAAGTGCTCTATATAAAAGTTGCTCATTTCCATAAAAATCTTTAGAGTTATCAGAGTCTATTTTTTCATCTATATATATATTTATATTTTTATCTGATGCAACTTCTTTAAGTTCATTAGTAACCGATTTAATAAGTCTATTAAAGTTTATCTTGTCTTTGAACTCTACATTATCTTTATTGGAGATACTTAGTAATTCATCAACTACCTTTGATAATCTATTATTATTTTTTTCTACTACTTGTATTAGTTTTTCATAATCTTCACTTGCCTTTTCTTTTCTTTTTTTAAATACATCTATTTTCATTTGTATAACTGCTAAAGGTGTTCTAAGTTCATGTGCTACATTTGATGAAAACTGCTTTTGACTTTCAAATGCATCATCAATTCTACCTAACATATTATTAAAAGATTTAGTTAAATCTTTTATTTCATCATTAGGTCCATGTTCTTTTATTTTTTTAGATAAATTGTATTCACTAATATCTTTTATTTCATCATTTAATTTTTTAACACTTTCTAAAGATTTTCCTGTTGTTAAATAAGTTATTATACAGCCTAAACCTATTACCGCTAACATATAAATTATACTTGTAGTTGCCAGTTTTGCTTTTTCTGTTTTTGCTGCTTCAGTTACAGTTTGTGCTGGTATTTCTCCACTATCTACTATATTTTTATTATAGTCTTCATTAGACACAAATTGGTCTATACTTGGTGTTAGATTACTTTTAGAAGTATCACTTAGTATATCAATAGATTTAGATGTTGAAAAATAAGTACTTATTGTTAGTATTAAGCTGCAAACTATAAGCACAATAGTGTTTATAAATGTTACTTTGAGTCTAATCGATAAATTCATTAATTTTCCTCCATAGGCATTTCTATTATATAGCCTACTCCAACAATATTTTTAATTATATCTTCATCTAATTTAACTTTTAATTTTTTTCTCAAAGAATTTATATGTACTCTGACAGCATTACTAAATATATCAACACTATTATCCCATACATGTTCTATAAGCTCTTCTTGACTTATTGTTTTGTTTATATTTTTCATTAGATACTCTAATATTGAAAACTCTTTTTTAGTTAATTTTATTTCTTCTGCATTTATGGAAGCTTTTCTTGATTTTATGCTTATTTTTAAATTTTTATATTCAATTTCATTATCTTCTTGA
Source organism: Peptostreptococcaceae bacterium VA2 (assembly GCA_000686145.1). Classification (GTDB taxonomy): domain Bacteria; phylum Bacillota; class Clostridia; order Peptostreptococcales; family Peptostreptococcaceae; genus Romboutsia_D. The sequence continues at coordinate 2,377,695 of JMMB01000007.1, forward strand.
ATATATTTCATTCTGAGTAAGCACCTTATTCTTGCTTCTAGTTCATCAAAGTGAAATGGTTTAACTAAATAATCATTAGCCCCTAGGTCAAGCCCCTTTACTCGATCTTCTATAGTTGACCTAGCTGTTAATATTAATATTTTTGTTAACTTATCATTTTGTCTTATGTATTTTAAAATATCTAATCCATCTATATTAGGTAAATTTAAATCAAGAATTATAAGATCATAATCATTTACAATAGCTAGTTCTAATCCTTCATCTCCATCTTCACTACTATCAACTGCATATCCATCTATTCTTAATCCTTCTACTATAGCTTCTAATAAATCTATTTCATCTTCTACTACTAATATTCTCATCTTTTGCCCTCCTGACTAAACGTTACTACTTATTTTACACTTATTCATATAAAGATTTTGTTAAGTTATCATTGTTTTATTATATTTTTCTAATAGACTATATATCATATTATATATTTTTTTAATTAACATCAAATTTTTAATTAATTATGCTTATTTTTATTGAAGTAATATTAGTAGTCTTATTAGTGATATATTTTATTATAATTACTAAATATGGTATTTTGTTTTTATTGATATTTTTTTAACACAGCTTTATATAGCGCTCGCTTCAAATATTGTTTTTTTACATGCATTGATTGTAATAATATAAAAAATTAAATAAATTATTACAAATATAACACTTGTGTAAATTAACGGAAGCTTTAGAATGCTGAAGTTTCCAATTAAAGTATCAACCAACATATATCTATAACAAATCAATGCAAAGAATCCATTTAATATTCCTAAAATTAGTGGAATGCTATACATTAATGCTATTTCTCTTCTTATTATTTTTTTTATCATTTTAAAACTATATCCCATTTTACTTAATATAAAATATTCATCTTTTACGCTCAATGTTTCTACTACATTTGTAAAATATAGCATATTACCTGTTGTTATAAAGAAAAGTACAGTAATAAATAATAATAGTAAATCTGTTGAAACATTTGCTTCCTTAATCATTGCATTTCTTGCATAGCTACTTGTGAATCCTTTATCTGTATCTTTTATAATTTTATGTATTTCATTATAAAACTCTTTATTATCTCTTAGCCCCTTACCATTTAATGAAAAAATAGCTTTTCTTTGTATAGAGTCATCTAATTTCATATTATCATAGTCAATATCTGGTACCACAAGAGTAGCTATACTATTTTGAAAACTAATAGGATTACTAACTGTATTCTCTACTACTTTTACAGTCTTAAATTTATTTTCATTACCTAATTTTAATTTATACTCTTGGTTCAAACTTTCATCATTTGGATAATAGTTTATAAATATACCTTCTCCTAATTTTAATTCTTTAAATTTAAAATCGTATTTATTTCCTTGATTTTCTAAAAGCTCTTTAAATTTTGAATATGAAATTACATCAAATGAATGATTTTCCTTCTTTGTATATTCATAAGGAACATTATTCTTGGAATCTACTTTCAACTGTAAAATTTCAGTTTTACTTGAATTAAAGTTGTAAGTATCACTTAATTTATTTATATTACTATTTATCTCTTTATTATTTAGAGTATATTCAATTGCAGATGGATTGATTCTTTCATTTGCTTTCAGCGTATAATAAACAGTTAAAAGTTGAGATGAAAGCATAGTTATTGTTCCTGATACTAATAATGTTACAACTATTAATATTTTCGATTTGCTATTCATTCTATAAATAAATCTAGGTATTACAATATTACTTATTTGTGTATATAGCATTTTTTTATTTTGTCTTATTTTAGATAGTATTAAAGATACAGAGTATCTTACCACTATAATAGTACCTAATACAGTAGAACATAAAACAAAGAATGCAACTGGCATATGTCCTATTTTTACCCAAATAGATTCTTCCAATTTTATAATATTTATTGATAGTGAATATCCTATTATCAATAATAATAGTCCTATTACACCAACAAACGGCCTATTTTTTATTATTTTTTCTTTCTTTTTACTATAATTAACTAAATTAATTAGAGTGAACTTTTTTAATTCGTATATATTTGAAATGATTATTGTAAATGTCATAATGATAATTAATACAAATGAATTGAGTACTGCTGTTTTATTTATAATTTGATTTAAACTTGCATCGTTAATTTCTAATGCTATAAATAAAGCTTTATTTATAAATATATATAATATACTTCCTGCAAAAATACTAAATAAAAATGAACTAATAATTATTATAGTACTTTCATATATTAATAATAAACTTATCTTTTTTTTAGAAAATCCAAGTAAAGAATATATTCCTAATTCTTTGCTTCTTTTTTTAATAAAAAAATTATTAAAGTATAACATGAAAAATATAATAAATCCTATAAAAAATACATTTATAGTATTTGACATTGCTTCAACTCTACCATCAGAACTTATTTTACTTAACATTATTGTATCATGTGCAAATGACTGAAATGTGACATACATTGAGATTATAATAGTTAAAGATATTATATATAGTTTATAAAACGAAAAATTTTTCCTTATGTTTGAACTTGCAATTTTAATTAACATCTAAGTTATCCCCCTTTACTTACTCATACTTAACATTATTTTATATATTTGATTTTGAAAAGCATCTCTGTCATCTAAATCCCCTTTTAATATTCCATTTACAATTTTTCCATCCTTAAAAAAGATCACACGACTAGCATAGCTTGCCGCATAAATATCATGTGTTACCATCATAATCGTAGCATTCATTTCTTTGTTTACAAGATGAAGATGCCCCATAACACTTTCAGTAGAATTTGAATCTAGCGCTCCTGTAGGTTCATCAGCGAAAATTATAGCTGGTTCTTTTATTATTGCCCTAATAACTGCCACACGTTGTTTTTGACCTCCAGATAGTTGATATGGGTACTTTTCTAACTGATTCGACATATCAAACTTTGAGGCTAATGATTCGATTTTTTGGTCAATTTTATCTTTTGACTTTGAAAGTAAAGATAGTGGAATAGATAAGTTTTCTCTTACAGTTAAACTATCTAATAAAAAATACTCTTGAAATATAAATCCAAGCTCAGTTTTTCTAAATTCAGCGGCTTTAGAATCAGACATATTTGTAATATTTCTTTCTTTTATATAAATTTCTCCTAAATCAGTTTTATCAATAGTTGAAGCAATATTTAATAGTGTAGTTTTACCTGAACCAGAAGCCCCCATTATCGCAATAAATTCCCCCTGAGTTATGTTAAAGCTAACATTATCTAGTGCATTATATTCTGCCATTTCATACTTTTTAACTACGTTTTTAACACTTAACAACTCTTTCATTATACATATTCCCCTTATTTTTATATTTTAGCTAATTATATAAATTTATAAATATCAAAAAACAACTCATAAATTTTATTTAACTTAAAAGCTCCCCTATTTTTGAAACTGTAACTTATTCTAAATCTTGTATCTTCATCTTAGTTATTTGATTTTTTTTCTTTATATTTCTTTGACATATATACAGGATTGTTAATGCAATTACTGTTGTTGTATTACACATTATAAAAGCAGATAACATTTTTTTTAAATTAGGTGTTTGTATTATTGCTACTATAGAAAATAAAAAATTAAGTATAGGTATGATAAGACCTGGATATTTTTTATCATTCTTTGACAACAATATCTGTACCAATATGAACCCTATAGGCAATATAACTATCGTTAAAAAATTTATCTTTTGAATCATAGTTTTATTTCTCCTTTTCAATTTTCTTATATTCTGATATCAAAAGTTTGGCAGTATCAAAATCTAATTTATCTTGTAATGCTAACTGCTTAACTAATGATACATATGGGTCTGCACTATTACTTTCATTAATCTGAATTTTTTTTATTAATTTATCTAATCTTAGCCTTACGGTTGGATAAGTTACATTATATAAATTTGCAACTTCCTTAAGTGATCCTGATGCTAATATAAACTTTTTTATAAAATTTAAATCCTCATCATTTAAACCTTCTATCCATTTAGGAATCATTAGGTTACCTCTCATTTCTTTAATTTTGTTTATGTTTCTTTAATAAAGTTAAACTTTATTAAAGTTTATATTTATTTTTATTAAAAGTCAATTGTTTTTTATTAAAGTATAATACTTAATAATACTATATATTGAAATATAGAATCTAAAATCAATATAAACATAAAAAAAGCCTTCTATTTGAAAAGAAGGCTTTTTTGAAACATATAATATAAAAATTTAAATAAACTCTTATACTACTTAGTATTTATTTTATTAATTATAGTCTTAATCTTCTACCACAACTGCAGTTCCATAAGCAAGCATTTCAGCTGCTCCTTGCATAACTGCTGCTGAAGTTAATCTAAATCCTACTATAGCATTAGCGCCTTGTGACTCAGCGTCTTCAACCATACGTTGTGTTGCTATTTCTCTAGCTTCTCTAAGCATTTCATCATATCCTGTAAGTTCTCCACCTAAAAGGTTTTTTAAACCTGCTCCAATATCTTTTCCTATATGCTTAGCTCTTATAGTACTTCCTTTTACTAACCCTACAACCTTAGTTACTTTTTTTCCTGGAACATCATTAATAGTTAATATTATCAATTTAAAATCCTCCTAATATATTAGTTAATTAAAAATCAAGCTTGTGTACATCTTTTTAGTATCTTTACTGTATCAAGGCCTATTTTAGAACCTAACAATTTACTTTTTACATTATTATAAAGTTCAAGGTTCTACTTTTTAACATTATATCTAACTTATGCAATAAAATCAAAGTTTATATTATTAAAAGATTGTAATCTGAGTATCTTCATCCTAAAGTTTTATATTAATTTATTATATTGGAGGCTTAGTTTTTAGAAAGTAATACAATAGTTAATTTCATACTTTTAGAATTATTTAGTTTGTTTTTGAGCATCTAAAACAGTTGTATAAATATAATTATATAAATTTCCATGTCTTAGTTCATCTGTTAATATACTAAATACCTTATCTCTAAAATAAAGGTTCGGCATTCCATTCATTATTTCTCTATATTTTTTAACTGCATTTAACTCACCATTTAGAGCTTTAAGTATTCCTTCAGTGAAATTTTCTGGTGGTATAAACTCTTCTTCTACTGGGGCTGCATCTATTCCAGTTAACTGTTTGTACATTTGCTTAAACATCTTATTATGAGATATTTCATCTTCTCTTATTGATTCTATTGTATCTTTTATTGATTTTGACTGCTTTTTAGTAAGTATGTCTGTTGGTATATTATTTATTAGCCATTCATAAAAAAGCGCATCAGATTTTTCACCTTCTACAGATTGTTGCATTAGATTTACTGAATTTATAAATGACTTTGATGTTGGGTAATCATAATTAAACATAAAATTTCCTCCCTATTATAATATATATCTATGTATATTATTCAGGTTGTGACAATATTGTTCTTTATTTTCATTTTATATTTTAATTTATGCCAAGATTATGGTTAAAATCCTATTTTAAATATTAAAGTAATATAAAACAAAAAAGTACTCTCTTAAATATTTTCAAGAGAATACTTTTTTATATAATCTTATCTTCTATCTAGCTTTTTATAACTAAACATAGTTACTACCACTTGTATCACAAGTACTAATGAAAATGCTATTATAAAATAGTGATATGCTAACTTACTAGCAAAATATCCACTACTCATAACTATAAAAAGCATTATACTCAATATAGTAGTTATCGCTAATTGAACTTTAAAAAACTTAGATACTCTTTTCTTCATAAAATAAGCTAATAATACTAAAAATATTATAATTAATATTATTGAAATTATCTTTTGAACTTGCAAGTTTTCTGGTGAAAAAATGCCATTTTCAAATTGGTATTTTTTATAATAAACATGGTGCATAACACCAGCCTTTTTATTCGTTAGATATTGTATTATAAATGTAGCTACTATTATAGCACTTTGTATAAAAGCTACTAATCTATATATAATCATACTAAAATTTGATTTTTTCATACTTTATTTAGGTTCTCCAGTTTCTGTAGGATTTGCAGAATCAGTACTCCATCCTATCCATCCATCACTATATAAAGAAGTTTTATCATATCCCATAACATTAGCATATGTTAAAACTTCTGCTGCTCTCCAACCACTTCCACACATAAATGCTAATTGGTTATTTGTATCTATACCACATTCTTTCCATAGATCTTTTATTTCATTTGCATTTCTCATAGTTTTATCTATGTTTCTATAGTAATTAAGAGATGTCGACCCTTCTGTTCCTGCGTATCCATAAACTGCTCCTGGTATACGCCCTTTTTTCTTGTGGTAGCTATATCCTGATATTTTCCCTATATATTCATCCCACATACGATTATCAACTAAAGTGAATTTATCATCTTTTAATTTTTCTTTTAATTCAGGTATAGTATCTATTAAATCAGGGTTAGCAGGTATCGTTGCTCCAAAGTCAGCTCCTGGTGTTTTAGGATTACTTTTAGTTTCTAGTTCATATCCTGCGCTAACCCAAGAATCACTTCCTCCGTTTAATACTCTAACATCATTCACACCGATATATCTTAGCACAGTTGCTACACGATAAGATGCCATTGGCTCAGCTCCTGTTACTATTATAGTATCATCTTTTGTGAAACCATAATCCTTAGCAAATTTAGCTAAATCTTCATCACTTGCTAACATCCAAGTTGGTGGTGGTTCTACTGTATCTGTATTTATATGAACACTAGTTGGTATATGACCTTTTTTATAGCTTTCAGTCTCTTCTCCCCAACTCGCTTCAACTATCTTTACATTTTTTGCTTTTTCGAATGTTTCTGGTTTTTTTCCATCAACAACTTCTTTAACTACCTTTGCAGGCACTATCATTTTATAATCTTCATATTTTTCTAATGGTAAATTTTTATCATCAGCCCATTGGTCTATGTCATATGTATATAAATTTTTATATCCATTTTCATTTAAATAACTTGCAACTTCATTGCTAGCTTTACCGTCAGTATCATATAAAACTATGTTTTTATCTTTTTCTATTCCTTTATTTTTTAAAGCTTCTTTTAATATTTTATCTTTATCTTTATTCTCAACACTTAACCAATTATAAGAAAAATCTACTGCTTGTGGTATATGTCCACCTCTTTTTTCTCCATTTAAAGTCCATCCATTGTATGAATCATTTAATCTAGTATCTACAACTACCCAATCATCTTTATCTACATTATTTTTTAGTTCTTCTGTTGAAATAACCTTAGTTTTAACTTCACTTGCTTCTGGTTTTTCATTCTCTTTATTGCTACATGCAGATAGTGTTAGCATACTTGTTATTAAAGTACTTATTAGTGCTATGTTTTTAAAAGTTCGCTTCAAGTTCATTTACCTACCTTTTTGTCATTTTTATATATATTGTTTCATATTACCAAAATAACATTTATTAGTATAGCAATATAGGTAATTCCTATATCATCGTACATAATTATAGAAATCACCTATATTAATTTCAAATATTTCAAACGTTTTTAATCTATATTAATCTCCAACTCCAAAATCAGTATTGTTATAAAGTACTTCAATTTTTGGATTTTCATCTAAAAATTTATATTTTTCTTTAAACCATTTTACTATTTCTTCATCTCTTTTTATTTGTGATGTATTGTCTATAAATACATTAATAGTAGCATGATCAAAATTATTTAATACTATTTCCATATCTTTATCTATCATCTCTTTTGTTTGACCTTTTATTCCTACCATCATACAAGGAGAATCAAAATATTTTTTAATATCTTCATAAGTTTTAAACTTTGCATTTTTATTTAAAAATGTATTTCTAAATTCATAGTCAAAGCTTTCTACTCCTATTTTAAAAGTTATTGGTATTTCAAAAAAATCTCTCATTTCTTGTATTTTGTTTTTATAACACCAATGACTTTCTAAAAATAATCTTTCTATATTTTTTTCTTTTATTACTTCTTTTATTTTATTAAGTGTAGCCTTTGGTAATTCAAAGCAACTTCCTGAATTTATTACCTCAAGTACTTTGTATTTACCAGACACATTTTCTAAAACTTCAAAGTTTAATTCATTCATTTCATTTTCCAAAGTTGAATTGTCTAATATATAATCACAAAAGCTGCACTTCCCCCATATACATGGGTATCCTTTAAGAAGCACTATCTCTCTAATATTTTTATTTGTTACTTCACTATATCTATCCATAATATCTCCTTTATCTATTTGCTTGTCATAGATAGCTTAATACTTTTAGGAAGCGCATTAACTCCTAATGCTACCAATGCTACTGCTACAAATTTATCTGCATAGTCTGTAAATATTTGTACTATAAACACACTTACTACATCAGGCATTCCTACAACTCTAAGTATCTGAACTATATATGAAGAACCTGATGATGTAACTCCTCCAAATAAATAAGCAGCTATCACAGCACTTATTATAGACGTTGGAATTGTAAATATAAGTACTCCTAAAGGTGTTTTTTTACCTTTTAAAAATCCTTTTTCATACATAAGTCCTGCAAAGAATCCCGTTGATATTTGAACAGGTGCAAAGTAAAGTGAATATATGTCAAATGTCATACCACTAACTAAACTTCCACAGACTCCAGTTATTACTGCATATTTAGGTCCTAATAAAGCAGCTATCATTATAGTTCCTATAGAATCTAGATATATTGGTAGTTTTAAATTAAGAGCTATAAAAGCACCTATAATATTTAACGCTACTCCTAACCCAATTAAGGTAATAGTTCTAACATTAGTTTTTTTATTCATGTTATATCACCCCTTTTACTGAGTCTATAACATCTTCATATCCTTTAAACAGTCGTTTTAAGAACATATACATAAATTTCTTTTCATCAGCATCAGTTAATACAACTGCATTATTTTCTTTTTTGTAAAAGTCAAAACTATCAACTACAGATTGCCCCATAGCTATACCATCTTCTACTACTCCAACAAAAGATTCAAAGCCTTCACATATGCTTCTATCTATAAAATATGCTACTGCTAATGGGTCATTTATCACGCACCCAATTACTTTTTCTTGTTCCCAATGAAAATCAATATAAAATCTTGTAATCTCTGTTATATACTTAGCCATATCTTTATCAAGTCTGTTAATAAACTCTATTATATTTGGTGTAAGTACAATTTTTCTAGTTACATCTAATCCTACCATGTGAATTTTTCTAGGTAAGTTCTTGTAAACATAATCAGCTCCATGAGGATCTACCCAGTAATTAAATTCTGCTACTGGTGAACAATTTCCATGAATTCTAAAAGCTCCACCCATAGACACAAACTCATCTAAGTTGTTGAAAGCTTCTTTATCTTTCATAAGTGCTTTTGCTATATTAGTAAGAGGTCCTAGGGCTATTATAGATATTTTTTCATTATTTTTTAAAGTATCTATTATAAAATCAATTCCTCCATCTTTAATTTGAGCATCACTTATTTCTTCATAAAAATTCTCTCCCACTCCATCTTCTCCGTGGGTATCTTGTGCTGTTACAAGTTCTCTTTTTAATGGATATTCTTCTCCTACATATACAGGTACATGTAATGAAGAACACATTTGAAGTGCTTTTAGAGCATTTTTTGCTCCAAGTTTTGCAGGTACATTTCCACTACAAGTAGTTATACCTACTACTTCTAGTTCCGGTGAGTTTAGTGCTAGAAGAATTGCCAGAGAATCATCTATCCCTGGGTCACAATCAATTATTACTTTTCTTTTTTGCATAATAATGCCTCCTTAAAAATTATTAATAAGGAGAACCTTACAACTTAAAAGTCATAGCTAAGGATACGTATTATATACTGCCACTATATAAACACCTTAGTTTTTTATACTTGGAGGTTCTCGAACAAGTCCTAAATAAAAGTTATTAATGCTTTTATTTAGATTTTCAATTTATATATTAATATAATATTTACTATTTGATTATATCATACTAAAAATGCATTTAAAACAAAAACTATATATGCCAATAATCTATATTTGTACTAATTTATATATTAATTATTTATTTTGTATTAACACTAATTTCACAAAAATCATAAAGTAATACGATAGTAAATATTTAAATACAGGGGGGGATTAATATGGCTAATAATACTGACAAAGTCATTATAGATGTTGCATCAGGGAATATAATAGATGAGCATTCAAAAGACAACGTAATACTTGTAGGTGTTCATCCTTCAACAGATAGTAAGTATGTAGATAATATTAAACTCATACTAAATCCTAAAAGTGACTCACCCGTATCTATAGATTTTAATTATGGTGGATATAACATGCAACTTTTCATAGGTGATTTTACAGGAGATAATAAGTCAGAAATCATGGTAAGAGGTGGATTTGGTGGATCTGGTGGATTTGAAATCGGAGTTATTTACAAATATGAAGGCAATAAATTAATAGAAATATTTAATCAAGATAAATTTTATGAAGATAATACTTGTACTGCTAAATATACAGATAATTATAAAGTACACGTAAACTGTGGAACTAAAAAATTTTCTATAGATTTATCTTCAAGACCAAAACAATACTTAAATGAAATATATTTATCTGATGGTAGTGTTAAACCTTATTATGAGCCATATGTAGATGCACCAAGTGCAATTTATCCTATAAAACAAGTTTATAATAATTATTATGAACTTCTTATCCAGCAAAGAATCGTAGGTATAGTAAATGCAGATACATTAGGCATAATCCAAACTTTAGGAAATTTAGAAAATAGTAAATTTGAAATCTTATCTAAGGGATTACTATTTTTATCATATCTAGATGCTGAAAACAGAAAAAATTCTAAAAATTCTAAAAAATAATAAACAAGGATACTTAAAGATTATAGATAAAGTTCATCCAAAATGAATGAACTTTATCTATAATCAAATATAATATCTTACTTTTTCTCACTTCCAAGTATATAAGTGCCAACACCCATAAATAATGCTCCACCTATAATATTTCCTAAAGTTACTGCAAATAAATTGTATGCTGCTGAAGCTATTGTAACAGTTTGTATTGCTGGTGATAATAAAGCCACTCCAAATACAGTCATATTAGCTACACTATGCTCAAATCCACTTGTTATAAATGCAAATAAACACATAAATATTATTATCAACTTAGCACTATCACTGTTGGTTCTAGCTGAACATAAAACTGCTAAACATACTAATATATTACATAAAATTCCTCTAAATACTAATGCCATAAATGGTGCTGATGCTTTTGCAGCTGCCACAGTACCAAAAAACTCCATAACAGGCCCTTTATTAATTAGTCCAGTTCCTACAAATAAGCCTGCAACTACTAATGAACCTAGTAAGTTACCTACATAACTATAAATCCATACTTTTCCGGTGTCACGAAGAGTTACACCTTTATTTAAAGCACCTGCTGTCATTACTAAGTTATTACCTGTAAATAACTCTGTTCCTGTCATTATTACTAAACTAAGAGCTATAGCAAATGATGCACCCATCATTATCTTTGTCATAGGAGAATCTGACGCTGATAAAAGTCCTCCTATTGTAAATATTAAAATTATTCCAATACCTACATAAAGCCCTGCAAAAGCTGCGGATGTTAAATATTTCAACTTACTTTTATTTAACATGCTTATTTTACTCTTTGCCGAATTAGTTAGTTTTTCTAATGTTTCATTATGCATAATTTAGCCTCCATGACCTTTTTTAAATTTTAATATTTCACACCACTCCAAGAAACATTTTGATTTACGATAGTTATGTCATCAAAGTTTACGCCTTTTAATGCCCATTTTTTAAATTCCATAAATCCAGTTCTATCTACTATATATCCAACATGCTCTTTTGCAAGACTTCTATCTATATAATGTTCTACATATCTGTATGTATTTAATATTATTTTTATAATATTTTCTTCATCAGCCCATATTAAAAAGTCTTCTGCTAATCTTGGGTTCTTTTTACCACTTCTACCCATTATAGCTAGTCTATAATATTTTTTAGAATCTCTAGTCCATGCATTTGTTGGGCAGTTAAGAACACATTCTCCACATCCTATACATTTGCTATGATCTCTTATTACTCTATAATTTTCAGCATGAAGTGCTCCTGTTGATAAACTTTTACACTTTTTAACGCATGCTCCACATGATACACATCTATCTTTTTCATAAATAGGTAAAGCCATGCCAATTATTCCAAAATCATGACTTCTTGCTTTTATACAATCATTTGGGCATCCTGTTAAAGCTACTTTAACGTGTAAATCATTAGGGAATACTGCATCTTCTATTTTCTTTGCAAATTTAGTTGTGTTGTACTGTCCTTTTGGACAAACTTTATTTCCTATACAAGCAGCTATATTTCTAGTTCCTGCTGATGGATACCCGCTACCTTTTGTAGTTTGATTTATATCCATTTTGTCTATTATTGGTTGTATAAGTTTATTTATCTCTTGCATATCTTCCATGTTTATTCCAAGTATCTCAAAGCCTTGTCTTGTTGTTATGTGAATTTGACCATTTCCATATTCACTTGCAATCTTTGAAACTGTCATTAAACTTTCAGGGTCTACACATCCGCCTGGTATTCTAACTCTAAGTGCTGTTTCATATTTATTTTTAGTTATTCTAAAAGCATTTTTCATTGTTTTTTTAGTATTTAAATCTCTTATCATAATATTTTTCTCCTAGTCTATAAGATTTTTAGCATAAGAATAGTCAAACACAGGTCCGTCTATGCATATATAAGTGTCATCCATTTTACAATGTCCACATTTACCTATTCCGCAACACATTTTTCTTTCATATGAAACCCATATATTAGTTTCTGCTAAATCTCTTTTTAGAAATTCTCCTACACTAAAATGCATCATCATAGGAGGCCCTACTACTATTGCTGATGTGTTATTTATATCTTTTATATTTAATTGTGGAATATAATTTGTAACTAAGCCGACATTTCCTTCATAATCATCTTGTGCTTTATCCACAGTAACTATTATGTCTAGTTTTTCACTCCATCTTTTTAAATCATCTCTAAATAACAAATCTTTTAAAGATCTAAATCCAACTATCAATTTAAAACTTTCACATTTATCAAGGTTTTCATAAAAATGTTCTACTATTCCTCTTACAGGTGCAAGCCCACTTCCTCCTGCTACTACTACAACTTCTCTTCCTTCATATTTATTTACATCAAAACCATTTCCGTATGGTCCTCTCATAAAGAAGTTATCTCCAACATTATAGTTAAATAACTCATTAGTTACTTTACCAACACTTCTTATTGTAAAATCTATATAATCTTTTCCATATCCACTTACAGATATTGGACTTTCTCCAAACTTTGGTATAGATATTTCATAATATTTTCCTGGAAGAACTCCTTCAGTACTACATTCAACTCTAAAAGTCCATTCTATATCAGTATGTTTGACTATATCTATAATTTTTGCACTTATCGGTATATATGAATTCATATTATTTGTCCTCCTTGTTTACTAAATCAGCTACATTTTCTATACATTTTGAGAATGATATATATTGAGGACATGCATCATCACATCTTCCGCATCCTACACACATGTTATATCCAAAACGCTTTTTAAAGTCATATACTTTATGCATCGTTTTAAATCTCATTCGCTCACCTTTAGTTTTTCTAAATTCGTGACCTCCTGCCATTTGTGTAAACCCATCTACCTGACAACCTGCCCAAACTCTTCTTCTTTCTCCAACGTTTTCATTTTCTTTATAAAAAACATCTTGCATAGTATAACAAGAACAAGTCGGACATACAAAATTACATCTTCCACATGCAATACATCTTGAATTATATTCTTCCCATATATCGCTAGTTGCTACTTCTTTAAGGTTTAGCTTATCTACATCTGGAATATTTACATCAAATAAATTTTCTTTTACAAAATCAATTTCAAAGTCAACGTTTTCACCATCAAATATATTTAATTCTTCATCCTTTATTTCTAGTTGAATTTCATCTTCACATATATTCATTCCCATAGCGTAATTGTCAGTTTTATTAGAATCCATGCTAACACAGAAACAATTTCTAAAACTTTCTCTACATACTACAAGAACAAATTTAACTTTTTCTCTAAGTATTTTATAATAATAATCTTTATCCATTCCATTAGCTAAATATATTTGGTCTAATCTTTTTATACCATTTATATCACAAGCTCTTAAAAAGATTATTACTTTTTTATCATCTATGTCTTTTTCTTTAAATTCCTTTTCTGTAAAATAAAATAATATTTGAGTTATAGGAAATATTACTTCCTTTGGCGAAAAGTCTGATTTTTTACTAAATTCCATTTCTTCTACAGTACTTACCTGTGCATATCTTACAACACTAGTATCTGAACAAGTTCCTTTATGTTCTAAGGCCACTGGTGCAAGTATTTTGTAGTCTTTACTTAATGCTTTTAATCCTGCATTAAATTTTTGTGTATCTATTTTTATCTTCATAAAAACCACCTCTTCTTATATCTTATTAATTCAATGTTAACATTTTATCAATCACATTTCCGTGATTAATATCACAGATTTAGAGTAAATGAAGTTGTAAATAAAAAAAAACAAATTTTAGTTATTTTTAAAATACTTAGCTAATTCTTTTTGTTTTGTATAAATCTTTTTTCCTTCTATTTTTACTAATCCTTCATCTTGAAGAGTTTTCATAGCTCTTGATAAAGTTTCTCTTTTGCATCCTAGCATATCAGCAATATATGTTATGCTTACATTTACATTTATAAAAGTCCATTGCCCTTTTGATATCCCAAATTCTTTTCCTATCCTATAAAGCTTTGCGGCTAACTTTTTATCCATTTTTATAGATATAGAATTTTTCAGCTGTCGGTATAATCTCCTAGTCCTTTTTTCCATATAACTTAAGATATTTTTAGTCAATGTAAAATCATTTTCTATTATATTCATAAAATCATTTGTATTGTATTCTAATATAAGAGAATTTTCAAAAGCTTCACATGCAACAGTTGAAGTATTATTTTCATTTAATAATATTTCATTTATCATTTCACCTTGATTTAATATAAATATTATTTTTCGCTCTCCATTTTCGCTCATTTTAAAAATGGACATCTTACCTTCTATTAAAATATATAATTTTTCTAGCTTTTCTTTTTCTGCAAATAAAATTAATTTTTTATCTAGCTTTTTTAATTTCCCAATTTCTATAAGCTTTGCTTTAGTTTCTGCTTTTATATTTTTAAATATTTCTACTTTGGCTATATCATATTCCATAAGTTTTTTCATTTTTTTCACCTTTATTTTATAATTTTTAATACGATAATATAAACAATTATACTACATTAACACATTTTATAAATAATCAAAAAAACCCATAAAAAAAGTCCCGATAGCGTAACAAAATATATATACTATATTTTCACGCTATCGTGACACATTTAATTTATAAAGTCTGCTTTTTCCCAAAATTAACAGTCATATACACTACTATTGGTATACTTATTAGTGCCATTGTTATAAGCAAGTTTGAGTACAATACTGGATTTCCAAATATATTGTAAGTATCAGTATTTCTAAAAATAGATTCTACTCTCATAAGTTCAGATATATTTAACTGCCCAAATATTTTATACAGTCCTTTAGTTGGCATAAAATCACATATAAAAGTAGGAGCATAGTATACAACTAAAGTCGTTATAGTTGCTATCATATTATTTTTAACAAATAAAGATATTAACATAGCTAAAAAAGTAAACAAAATAAGCCCCATAAAACTTATTGCTAATCCTCTTATATAAAACTGCAATATAGTAATATTAAAAGGTGTTGCCTCTAAATATCTCAATAAATGTAGTGGCTCATTATAACCATTAAAACTTTCTATCGCAGTATAAATTAAAAACGATAAATTTGCAATTATAAATACAATAGTACTAAAGATAACTGCCGATATTATTTTTGCTTTTACCAATTTATTTTTACCATTTTTTGAACTCAAAACTATTGATGCAACATTGCTCTGATAGTCATTACTAAATATAGTTGCTATTCCTAGAGCAACTAGTGTTGATAAAAATGTTGATATACGCATAAAATCAGCACTATAATTCCATGACATTTTTTGATGATACGTAGGAATTCCTCTTTCTTTAATTAAATTATGTATATACTCAAGATTTTTATATTCAAATGTATCAGTTTTTCCTTCTTTTTTTAGTTTATCTAATTGTTCTCTCATTTCTACTTCTTTGTATTCTTGATTATTAGCAACATAAATTGGATCAATATCTATAGTATAATCAAAATTCATTATCTCTGATTTTAAAAATTCTGCTTTTGAAGGTTTTTCTTTTTTTCTAATTACTCTTTGATAATCTTCTAATTTTTTAATGCTTTCTTTCGTTATAATTTCTCCCTCATAAGGAGCTAGTATTTTTTGTTTTTCTTTAACCCCATCTATTCCATTAAGTTTTAACATCGTATGATCTCTTGTGACCAAAGATATCCCAGCCCATAAAACTGCTAAAATCAGTATCCATACTGATTTTTTTGAAAATATCTTTCCTAGTTCAAATTTTATTAACTCTATCATTTTAAATCTCTCCCTTAAATTTCAACTTAATCATTAAATATATCATATGCTTTTTAATTTTTATAAAGTCTGCTTTTTCCCAAAATGAACAGTCATACAAAGTACTATTGGTATACTTATTAGTGCTATTGTTATAAGCAAATTTGAGTACAATACTGGGTTCCCAAGTATATTATAAGTATTAGTATGTTTAAACATAAATTCTACTTCCATAAGTTTAGATATATTTAACTCTTTAAATATTTTATATAGCATTTTAGTTGGCATAAAATCTGCTATAAAATTTGGAACATAGTATATCCCTAAAGTAATTAAAGTAGCCATCATATTATTTTTAATAAATAAAGAAATTATTATTGTTAATAATGTAAACAATATAATTCCTATAAGTCCAATTCCAAATCCTATAATATAAAATTCAATTAAACTTACATTTAACGGAGTATTTTCATAATTTTTAAGAAAATTTAGAGGTAGATTCCATCCTTTAAAACTATCCCCTAAGCCATAAATTAAATATAAAAAATTTGTAAAAATAAATATAGTAGTACTAAAAATTAATGCCGATATTACTTTTGCTTTTACTAATTTATTTTTACCATTTTTTGAACTTAAAACTATGGGTGCGCTATTACTTTGATAATCATTGCTAAATATAGTTGCTACTCCAAGTGCTACCAACGTTGATAAAAAAATAGCTGTTGAATCAAAGCTTATTATAGAGTGCCAAGCAGGTTTAAAATAAAATCTAGGAGTTTCTTTTTTGTTGGCTAAATCATGTATATATTTAGTATTTTTATATTCAAAGGTATCTGTGTCTCCTTCTTTTTCTAGTTTATTTATTTCTTTCTTCATATCGTAAACATTATAAACATCATTATCAATCAAGTAAGTAGGATCTATCTTTAATATATAATCAAATGGAATAACATTTGCTTTTAAATATTCCATACCTGTAAGTTCTTCTTTTAATTCTTTTTTTCTAAGCTCTTTTGATTCTTTTTTTACATTTTCAATACCCTCTTTTGTTATAATCTGTCCTTGATAACTAGCTAACATTTTACGTTGTTCTTTTACCGTATCAACTTCTTTAGGCATAATAGCTGTCAAATCATAAAATATGCCATTTAATGCAGAAAACATGGTTACAACTAATAGTATCCATACTGATTTTTTGGAAAATATCTTTCCTAGTTCAAATTTTATCAATTCTATCAATTTGAAAGACCCCCTTCAAATTTAGCTTCATCATTAAAATAATATAAAAATACATCTTCTAAATTAGGCTCTTCATCTCTACAAACTGTACCTAATATATCTGGTTTTTCATCCCCAACTATCCTAACTGCAAGTTTTCCATTTTCTCTAGCTATATTTGACACCTTAAACTCTCTTTGAATATTATGTAGCATTTCTTCATTGATATTTATGCTACATACCTTACCTCTAACAGTCTCTATCATTTGATTTGGAGTTAGCTGTTCTACTAACACTCCATCTTTCATAACCAAAACCTCATTTGCAATAAACTCAATATCTGAAATTATATGAGTTGATAATATTACAATTTTATCTTTAGATATATCAGCTATTAAATTCTTAAATCTTATCCTTTCATTAGGGTCAAGACCTGCTGTTGGTTCATCTAATATAAGTATTTTGGGGTCATTTAAAAGTGCTTGTGCAATTCCTAACCTTTGTTTCATTCCTCCCGAAAATTTACCTATTTTTCTTTTTCTATCTTTCTCTAAATTTACAAACTTTAATAATTCATCAATTTTAATTTTACCTTCTTCTTTGCTTATCCCCTTTAAGGCACATACATAATATAGAAATCTTTCTGCACTAAAGTTTTTATAAAATCCTACATCTTGAGGTAAATATCCAATCAGCTCTCTGTATTTTTCTCCTAAGTCTTTTTTATTTTTTCCATCTACTAAAATGCATCCACTACTTTCATTTGAAACGTCTGCAAGTATTCTCAAAAGAGTAGTTTTACCTGCTCCATTGAGACCCAAAAGCCCATATATTCCTGTTTTTAAAATCGCATTAAAATCTTTTACTGCAATCTTATCTTTAAATTTTTTATTAATTCCCTTTATAGTTAATATCATTTTTTACCCCTCCTAAAAATCACAATTCTTATAATCTATATAATTGATAGTTCTTTTATAAAATAATTTCAAACACATTGTCATAGTCACTATTAATATTGATAAAACAAATAAAAATACAGCTTCCTTTGTTGCTATTAAGTTTTCTATGTCTTTACTGCTTATTGAGTTTGCTTGTATTAGCCATATACCTACACATAGTCCTATGCTATTAATGTTTCTATATATAGAAACTATAAATAGAGATACTGATGCGGTAATAAACATTGGAATTAGCCATATACTAATCATTTTCAGCATATTAATTTCACAATAATTTCTAACTAAAACGAAGCTCATTACGATACTTATAACTATTGAAAATACGCCTATTATAACTAATTTAGCTAAAACTAATTCTTTTAGTGAATATTTATAACTAAGTTCTAGCTCCCATACATTTTCGTCTTTTCCTTTTGTTAATTCAATTAATCCTAGTAATATAGGTACAGGTGATACCATAAGTATACTTTCATATATATTTTCATTTGATTTTATAGTAATAGCCAAACCACCAAGTATTAATAGTAAAGAAAATATCCAATATGATTTACTAACCAAACTTAAATTAAATCTAACTAGTTCTAATCGTGATTTTATAATATTTGATATTTTATTAATAGAATTTTCACTAGCCTCTTTGGGCATATATGCTCTTAATACATCAATAGTTTCATCTACACTACTCTCATCTGCTTTTTCAACTACATAACTTTGTAAAAAATCTTCTATATCTAACAAATCTTCTTCTAATAAATTTTCAAATCCTTCATCGTATTCATTTTCACATCTTAGTGTATGAATCTTCTTTTGCATCTTTTTCACATATACCACCTCCTAGTAATTTTTTAAGTCCTTTTATACCATTGAATAGCCTAGATTTTATTGTATTTTCATTATCTCCTGTAACATTGCTTATTTCTTTTATTTTCAAATCGTTGTAGTATTTTAGAATTATTGCTTGTTTTTGAAGATTAGGTAATTTGTTTATAGCTTTTTTTATTTTTAAAGCTTCTTCTTTTTTAGATAATATATCTACTACATTTTTATCATCTTTTATTTCATGATTATCTATATCTTTAATCTCATTCCTTTGTTTGTATGTAGCACTTTTAAAATAATCCTTACTTGTATTAACTGCTATTTTTAACATCCACGTTTTAATACTCCCTTTTTCAAAGCTGAATTTATCTATGTTTTTAATAACTTTTATAAATACTTCTTGAGTTAAATCGTAAGCTATATTGTAATCGCTAACACTTCTATAAATAAAACTATGTATTAAATCATAATATCTTTTAACTAAAATCTCCATTGCAGATTCATTTCCAATCAATATCTGTTTTACTAAATTTTCATCACTTTGTGCCAACTTTATCCCTCCTTCCACTTATATAACGAGTTGTTTTTATAAAAAGTTTTATAATTTGTAAAATTTTTCCTATTCAATATTAACATTTTTTCACAAAAAAATAAGGATAGTGTATTTACTATCCTTATTTTTTATTTATTTTTATTTACTTTTTATATAACATGTCTATATGAGGTATATCATCTTCTAGGTATACTTGTGAAACTTCTACAAATCCAATACTCTTATAAAATTCTATCAAATATGCTTGAGCTGAAATCTTAATTTCTTTTTCGTTTAAATCATTTTCAATAAATTCTATAGCTTTTAACATCATTTCTTTTGCAATACCAAGTCCACGATGAGTTTTGCTAACTACAACTCTTCCAATTGATATTTGGTCATAAGAAACACCTTTTTTTAATATTCTTAAGCCTGCTATTATCTTTTTATTATCTTCTAATAATAAATGGTATGCATCTTGGTCTTTGTTATCAACATCATTATAAGCACAATTTTGTTCTACAACAAAAACTTCACATCTTAGTTCTAAAATTTTATACAATTCATTGTTTTCTAATTCACTAAATTTTTTAATGTTATAATTCATACTTTTAGTCCCTCTCATTAGTTAAAATTTATATTTTAAGTTGTCAATTTAATTACTTTTTTTAAAATAGAAATGTAGTAAAGAAGCAAATAGCTACAATTATTATAAACAAAATTTCAACTTCAAAGAATCCCTTCCAGTCTTTTAAGCTACTGCTATAAGGAGTCATAACTCCATTTTTTTTCATATCCTTTGTTTTTTTTAACATACTTATATATAGAGATATACATAATAAACCTACTGCTAAACTTATACACGGAATCCAAATATATCTACTTCCACCACTATCAGTAAAGTTACAAAAATTTATTATAGCTATCAAAATATTAGCTATTGCTCCAAATAATAGTACTTTTTTATGTGAATTTATTCTATCTAAATACCTACCTTGTTCATTTTTTATTACGTCTTTAATTTGTGATTCACTATCAGTTCTAAAATAATAGTAATCTTGAGTTTTATCTATATATTCAAGACCATAGTCTTTATAAATAAGAAGATATTCACCATCATCGATTTTCGAATTACCTTTCATATCAATCATATATGTGTAATTTTTAGGATCTCCTTTTTTAAACGTATAATAAGTTGCAAAACGAACATTTACTAAGTGATATCCTTTTTTAGACATTTCTGATAACCATTTAGTTTCTTGGGCTTCTTGACCTGCTAAAAATATTTTAAAAATGTTTTTATATTTCCCCATAATCAACTCTCCAATTTATTTATTATTTCTTTACCGTTTTTTATTAATAAATTAAGTCTTTTATATTCTATCTTAAGTATTTCTTTTCCTAAATCTGTTAGTTTATAACTTTTTCTTCTTTCTTCTTCACATTCTACAGGTTCTATTAATCCATCTTTAACTAATTTACTAGTTGCTCCATATAAAGTTCCTGGTCCTAATTTAACTTGCCCTTCTGTCATTTTTTCTACATTTTGCATTAGTTTATAGCCGTGAATCGGCTCTATCATTGATATTAAAATATAATATGTTGCTTCTGTTAATGGACTATATTTTCGCATTATTTTTTCATTCATATTTTCTCCTTATTATTTTTCTAGATTATATAAACTTGATTTCAAGCTTCATTTAAGTCATGCCTTATTTAATTTTATATCGACATCATTTATATCGCATATCGTTATATCGTACTACGATATATATTATTATATGTTATTTAATTTAAATGTGCAATATAATAATATATTTTTATAAAAAAATAGTATTTCTTAATGATTAAATTCATTTAGAAATACTATCTTTTATTCCTTATTAATTATCCTTTAATTTAACTCCACAACATTCACAGTAATTACAATCTAAATCTATTTCAGCTTCACATATATCGCAAATATTGTATTCTTTTATGTTTTCTTCTATCTCTACTTTATTCCCGCAAGATGCACAGAATTTATCATTTATATTAATTATATTTCCACATTCACAAATATCTTCTCTTTGAAGTTCTTCTAATTCTTTTATTTTGCTATTACTTTCATATATCATTTTATCTAGT